>JACZWU010000001.1:0-155000 GCA_022571985.1 Candidatus Zixiibacteriota bacterium
TTGAGCACCCCGAGGAATGTAAACGGGAAATCTCACATCTCTCTTCAATGGTAATTTGTTTATATCTTTGTCCCATAACAACACCTTAATAAGGTGTTGCACTTCGTTTGTGAAGTTAGGGAATCCACGTCCTGGACCCCAGCCTTCGCTGGGGAGGCAACCAACCTCTCACCATTCGACTTCACTCAGGGAAACGGTTGCTACAGCCCGACTATTTTATCAATCACTTTCTTGTCATCCGGTAAAATATCGGCGGTGACCAGACGCTTTATCAAAGTGCGCCAGCCTTCGTTGGCTTCGAAGCATTGCTTAAAAAGCGGCAGGGAGCGCTCTACCTCACCGGCAGTTACCAGAGTCACGGCGTGCCAGAAGATTATTTCCATATTGCCCGGAGAAAGTTCGGCCGCTTTGGCATAGGCAAGTCCGGCTTCGTCGAGTTTCCCTTCTACGATAAAATCATCACCCTGGTTCATCAATTCGTAGGCGCGGTTTATGTCTAACAAACGACGAAGTTCCACCAATGGTTCTGGGTCGTCGTCCACTCGCAAATCGACCAGACGATCTTTCCAGCTTTGGCCGGTTGGTTCTCCTGTTACAACTAAAATTGCAGCCGACTGCATCCCGCGGATATCCCCTCCCTCGCCCTGGGCAGCCTCAAGCGCTACCATTAGACGCTCTGCTAGATCCCCTGTCGCATTCTCAAAAGCCGTAGCCATAGCTGCCGGGACGGTCGGGTTTTCCATTAAATTAGCCTGTACCGAATAATTATGACCGATCTGATGTCCGGCTTCGGCAATGCACTTGTCACCGGTGTGCGCGGCGACGTTACCGTGATTGTCAATCATGGCCACCTGCCTGACATGATAGTTAGGGTCGCTGGCTTTGAGGCCGTCGAGCGCCTGAGTGGCGGTCTTCCCCAGTTTCATCATTTCAATTCCAAGCGGACCGTAGGCAAAATCTACAAGTGACTGCGTGGCCACGGCGCCGACATTTGGTTCGGCCCAGATGACGTTGGCAACTTTGAACCAGTGCGACTGCACTGCCGCCCCAAACTGGCCGGTGGCGCTGTCGTAGGCGACTATCGAGTAGGTGTTGACCGGACGGACGCTAAGCGTCTTTCTCCCTTCGGCATTAATTATAGCAGCTGCTAGTACAAGAAGTGTGAGTGTGATTTTGAACATGATTGCCTCCTATGGCTTCTTGTCGCACTTCGACAGGCTCAGTGTGACGCTAAATGGATTCCCGCCTCTGTGGGAAAGGCGAGTTTTGTCGACCACAGCTTGCTGTGGGATCATCACATATTAATGGAACCCACCCCAAGGGGTGGGCGACCAATAAAGTCTATTTATTTTTCTTCTCAAAATCTTTGAAAAACTTCTCTATCCCTTTTGTAATAGCCTTAGCTACTCGTTTACGGAAACGCTCGGTTTTCAGCATCTCTTCCTGTTCCGGGATTATCATAAAGGCGCACTCTATCAGTACCGCCGGGTACTGGGTCGGACGGTTGACGGCTAAGTTGCCGTGATAGAGTCCGTGGTCGGGCAGCTTAGTCGCTTTTAGCATTTCCGAATGTATTGCACGAGCCAGATTGATTGAATGCGGATGATAATAATATATCGAAGTGCCGTTATTTGTGAAGGGATTGACGCCATCCGGCAGGGCGTTATTGTGAATAGAAACAAACAGGTCGGCGCTGTTCAATTTTGCGATAGCGGGACGGTCGTACAGGGCAACGTGCGAAGTGTCGCTTCGGGTCATTACCACCCTGGCGCCTTTGGACTCAAGTTTCTTTTTGAGTTCTAAGGCTATGGCCAAATTGGCTTCGGCCTCGGTGTATCCCGACGGTCCAATGGAACCCGGGTCTGCCGAATGGCCGGGGTCGACTACAATAACTTTGCCGCGAAGCCTTCTCAGATTATCAGGAGGTTTAATTAGCTCCAAAAAGAGAGTGTTGCCTTTGTAGTAAGTGTTATATCCCCAGATATCTTTGTTGAGTGCAATCTTAAATTCATAAAGATCTTCTTCGGGTTGATTCCATGTGGCGACGTCAATAAAGTCGTCATCAAAGTCGTAGCGAATCCAGTCGGTGTCGGTAGTGACTCCAAAAAGCTGAAGCCGAATCGTTCGGCGGTTGTCTTCGATTATCTTAAATGGGTGCTTCCCTTTGAGAGGAAATTCGAAAGTCAGTTTTCGTCCGTGTGATTCTGAGCGTACTACGATCAGATAAGAATGCGGTGGTCTTATGCCCGGCTCAAGTTTCTGTACTGAATGCTTATCGACCCAGGCTGTTTGCGTTTTTGAAAGCTGCACTTTATACCAGTCCCCGACAGCGCCGATTGCCAGTGCCATAACACCTTCGGGCTGGAATATCGATTGGTAGCCGCGGCGGGGGCCATGACGAACAGTCTGAACTGAGTCTATATAGCGCACGGTGAACGGAAAATTGGGATCATTAAGAGTTACTTTATAAGCACTATGACTGGTAATAGTCGGGATTGTGTCATATTCGGCGTACTTGGCCAGCATTCTAAAATAGACGTTATCTCCGGTGGTAAAAAGTCGGTAGAAAATTTCGTTAGGATGCGGTACCGCCAGGTGATATGTGATAGCGGCAGTATCTGTTCTGGCATCAGACAGGACAGTCCAGAAACCGCTATAGATTCCGTTTACAAGCAGAGATTCGGGCACTTGACCTGCCCCGAAAACAGCCTCTCCCCAATAAATTTGTGGTTGCGGGGCGGATTCACTCATCGGCACAGAATCTACTATGCCGTCAATTGAAAACCAGGAGATATGTCCGGGGGTGGCGTGAAACGAAACTCTCAGCTCGTCCCCTGCCGCGAGTGTCAGATTACCGCGGGGTCGTTGGTAGTCACCGCTTATTATCATTGTATCAAGCGAGATTGATGCAATTGGCGGCGGAATGTAAACTTTTAGCTGGTGGCTCGAAGTTCTCGAAATGAGAGTACCGTTATCATCAATAAAAGAGAAATCAACTTTCAATTTAAACAGAAAGCTATCCGGTTCTATTGGAATATAGGCCAGAAATCTGCCGTCGCTATGAAGCCTCACAATGTTATTGTTTATGGAGAATGTTACGTTTCTGAATTTGTCAAGACCGGACACATTTCCAAGAATAAAAGTTGAATCAGTGGCCGTTACAGTCTGATTAGCCTTGGGGTATACAACGGTTATTTTCGGTTGATTGTGCAACTCAAAAGCGTCTCCGGCAAGAATTAAATCTGTCAGCAGAAAATGCAGAGATAAAATTAGAACGAAAAAAAGCGCAAAAGCGGCGCTATTCCTGAATATACTTTTCAATGACATTTCGTTTTAGTTTGGGGCCGCCGATAATTTCGCGGTCGACCTCAATTGACTCCCTGTCGTAACGAATTCCGTCGGCAATATCATCTTCTAAAAGCAATGGTCCGTCGAGATCGAAGTAATCGGCGACACTTGACATATATATCGACTGGGATATGCCGATCGATGACTCAACCATACAGCCGAGCATGACTTTTTTGTTTTGTTCCTGGGCAGCACGGGCGAGTTCTATTCCCTGAAGTACCCCTCCGCACTTTTCCATCTTTATATTTACGCCGTCAATATAATCTGCGTACTGCCGGTAGTCAGCCAAAGTATTCAGGCCTTCGTCTGCTATCAACTCGACTGATTCATTTTTGCCTTTTATATGCTGCCATTCTTTGAAATACTCCGCGACTGTCGGCTGTTCGATAACTGTGACACCCTTGCGCGACAGGTGCATTATCATTTCTTCAGCTTTTTCCAGGGACCAGCCGCCATTGGCATCAATTCTAATTTCTTTATCGACTAATTCATCAAGTGCATCAAGAATCAAGACATCATCCTCGTGACCCATTTTGATTTTGATAATCGGACTTTCGCAGGCCTTGATAGACTTAATCATGCTCTCGGTATCTTCTATACCAATGGTAAACGAGCTTTTTATGCCGACCGGTGTTGCCATCGACAACAGTTCCCAGGGGTATCTCTTTGATTCACCTGAGAGAAAATGAAGGAGCATGGCCGTAATTGCCGAGCGGGCGGCAGAATTTATTTTCCAGGTCTGGATTTCATCCATTGTCTCGAACGAAATTTCGCTTATTTTTGACAGCAGCTTCAAGCCCTTATTTAAGTCTCTTTCAATTTCCTCGACAGGTGGTCCGGCGTGTATCGAACCGGAGGCTTCGCCGATGTAGCGATTATTCATCACTGCCAGGACGTTTGTCTTGACTGTCGCCGAACCCTTTGAAACGGTGAATGTTTTCTTGAAAGGAACTGAAATTCTTACGGCATCAAGCTGCACTATATGATTCTCCTTGCTTCGGCAAAGTCTCTGTCCAAATCCTGTCTGTAATCCGGCTGCCCGGACTCTATTGATTCAATCGTCACCCCGGCTGAACCAACTGAGCAGTGAATCAATTTATCTTTAGTAATGGCCATACCGACATGCCTTTTGAAAAAGAGCAAGTCTCCAGTCTTTATACTCTGCCTGTCTACTTTATCACCAGCCAAAATCTGGTCTTTGGTATCCCGCGGCAGAACGATATTGAACTGCCCGAAAATCTGTTTCACAAAGCCAGAACAATCAAATCCGGCCGGAGTCATGCCTCCCCAAAGGTAGGCTACTCCCAGCCATTTGGATGCCTCTTTGACCAGTTTCTTACCTGTGACGCTTGCTTTCTTCTTTATCGGCCTGAGCTGGTTTCGCTTGATATAGACCGATTTTCCCGAAGGATGCTTGAGGCGGTAGCTGCCGGCTAATGTTGCCGTAACTTTCAATCTGGTGCCGTAGTAGAGAAAGTGCGGCAGAATAGTGCTGTTTTTATTATCGATTAGCCTGGCATCAAAAGTCGAAATAACAGCATTGGCCGACTTTATCTGATTTTCGTATTCGGCCTCAGAAAGCTCTTTTAGAAACCTGATATCCGCCCAGCCGGAGTAGCCATCGGCCTGCTCGACCTGGATATAATCGCCACTTGTTTTGCCTGTTTTCAAAGGCTCCAAAAATAACAGTTGGCTGGCCCTTTCGCAATTATAGCGCGGCTCCATCCAGAGGTCCAATAGATTGGTTCTGACTGTGGCATATTTCACTATTAAAAATTAAGCGGCAGCGCCGTCTGAAGCAACTAAAAGGCAAGGGAAGATTGACATTCGAGCTGTCAGAGATTATCCTCAAATTCTAAAATATTGAGGTTACAAACATTTTTCGGAGGCAGTCTGAAGTGGACACATTTTTAATAAAAAAATCTGAGATAGTTAAAGTTTTGACAATGAAAGACTGCATGGAAGCGACCGAAAGCGCCTTTCGCTATTATGGCGAAGGCCAGGTACAGATGCCGTCTAAATCATATCTTTATTTCGAGGATTACTTCGGTGATTTGCGCTGTATGCCGGCTTATATCCGTGATCTGGGCGCCGCCGGAATCAAAGCCGTAAACGTTCATCCCGATAATCACAACGCCGGTCTGCCGACTGTAATGGCAACTATTTTATTGATCGACCCCAAGACCGGTTTCCCTCTGGCTGTGATGGACGGCACTCACATTACCAATATGCGTACAGGTGCGGCGGGCGGTATTGCCGCCAAGTATCTGGCCAAGTTAAAATGTGACAAGGTAGTCTTCATAGGAGCCGGTATGCAGGCAGAGACCCAGCTGGAAGCTGTTATGATTGCCAGACCGGAACTCAGTAAAGCCTCAACTTTTGATATTGATAAAGATCGCGCTCAAGAATTTGCTAAAATCTGCCGCGACAAATTCGGGCTGGAATGCACAGTAGCAAATTCTATTCGCGAAGCCTGCCAGAATGCTGATATAATAAATACTACGACCTCTACCCGTAAGCCGATTGTGATGAAAGATGACGTTCCCAAAGGTGCCCATATTAACGCTATCGGAGCCGATGCCAAAGGTAAACAGGAACTCGACCACGAGCTGCTGAAAGTAAGTAAAGTAGTAATTGACGACTGGGCGCAGGCCTCGCATTCGGGCGAGATTAACGTGCCGCTGGCTAATAAACAGTTAAAAGAAAGCGACCTGGCCGGGGAACTTGGCAAAGTTATTGCCGAGCACAAAAAAATACGCACTTCCGATGATGATATAACTGTTTTTGATTCTACCGGATTAGCTATTCAGGATCTGGTCACAGCCTGGCATGTCTATCAGCTGCTGATAAAGAATCAAAAAGATAATATGCAGCCGTTCGACTTGTTCGCCTAAAAGTCAGTATTAATTATTCAGTCGAAATAGCTGCCCGCCCACTTCCGGACTTTTCTTTTAAAAGCCGCTTCTGTCGAGCTGTTTAAGATTACTCTGTCGGCACGTCTTTGATAATCTCTAAACGGCAGCTGGCTTTTCATCCGGGCTAAAGCGTCGGATTTACTGAGACCTCTTTTTAGCAGTCTTGCCAGGCGTTTCACTTGAGAGCAGCCAATAACGAGGGTCACATCTACCACATTATTGAGCTTCCAGTCGAGCAGCAGCGCTGCGTCTATGACTATTACTTTCTTCTTAGCAAGATTTCTTTTGATCTGTTTTCTGAGCTCATTTAATAGAAATGGATGAACCAGGCTGTTTAGTAATTTTCTGTTTTTGTTACTTGAAAAAGCTATCTCGGCTGTCTTTTTTCTTCGTAAGTTCCCCGCTGGAGTAAGAATCTGAGGACCGAAAGCCCGGGCAAGTTTTTGAATCAGCTCAGGGTTTGTCTCAACGACTTTGCGGCCGATCTTATCGGCATCAATAACAACCGCACCCATTGCTTTAAGAATATCAGCGGCAGTAGTTTTACCGGCGCCAATCTGTCCAGTGATGCCTATCAGCATTAGCTATTTCTTCAGCTGGCGGCTATACCGTCAGCTTTCAATAATGTCCGCACGGTAGTGGCCACAGATTCAGCATCCAATCCCAATAGTTTATAAAGTTCGTCCGTCTTGCCCGACGAGGCATAATCTGAGACCCCGATTTTGGTCAGATTCGGGGTAAGACCAATATCAAAAATTGCCGAGGCAATAGCGGTGCCCAGTCCTGTTTTGACATTGTGGTCTTCAAGTACAATAACCCGCGGATAAGAGCTGATTGTTTTGATGTCGTCAGGATGCAAATCAGACCAGTCAGAAATATTAAAAAGCGAAATATTTATATTCTCTGACTCTAACTGCAGGCAGCTCTTAAATGCAATTCCCAGCATGTTGCCGGCTGCTACCAGTACCAGATTTTCTCCTGTGCGTATTTTATCCATACGGCCATATTCATAATCATAGTTGTCGCCGAAGAACGGCTGACCGGATTCGTCTGTAATAATGGGATTGACAGCGCGCCCCATCATCACGGCATGATTGCCGGGATGAGTCAGCACATAGCGCACGATCCTGTCAGTGTGGTTGGGGTCGGCCGGTGTAAAGACTTTCCAGCCAAAGGTAGAATTAAGCAGTGCAAAGTAATCGATGCATTGGTGGGTCTTGCCGTCTTCACCGACATTAATGCCGGTATGGGTACAGAACATTTTCATATTGGCATGATTGATGTCGCTTAACCTGGCCTGGTTGTAGCATTCATCGACAGCGAAAACGGCAAAATCTGCCCAGACCGAAAGTGCTTTTTCAGCAGACAGTGAGCCGGCCATGGCTGCTGTATTATGCTCGGATACTCCACACTGGAAAAAATTATCCGGGAATGATTCACCGAACACTTTAGTCTTAACAGAGACCGACAAATCGCAGTCAAAGACAGCCATGGCAAGTTTAGTTTCGCCGAGGTTGGCCTCGCCGACAGACAAAAGGGCATTGCCGAAAGCCGAACGGTTATCGAGCTTTTTATCAACCGGATAGGTGATAGTTTCTCCCGGGTTGACTTCAGGGAACATAGACGGTGGCAGAGGGAAATCAGGTGGCGGGCCATTCTGGCGTTTTTGCTTTAGCTCTGCCATATCGGAGTCATCAAGATTTAGTTCTTTTAAGGCAGCGCTTAGCTGGTCCGGCTTGAGAGCCGCGCCGTGGTAGCATTCTTCGTTTTCCATAAACGAAATTCCCTGACCCATTATAGTTTTGGCGATAATGACCAGAGGCTTGCCGCTGCTGTTATAGCCTTTCCTAAGAGCATCATAGATTTGGCCTAAGTCATGTCCGTCGATTTCCATAACTTCCCAGCGGTTTGATCGCCACTCGGCAGCAATATCCTGAGGCATTATATCTTCGGTGTCGCCTGAAATCTGAAGCCGGTTTCTGTCTATTATTACAGTCAGGCGCGGCAGCTTGAATTTGGCCACAAAGCGGCGGCCTTCGGAGACCTGACCTTTCTGCTGCTCGCCGTCACTCATGAATACAAAAGTATGGAAATTCTGACCGGATAGTTTTGAATAGAGAGCTTTACCGATTCCGGCAGATAGTCCCTGCCCCAGATTGCCAGTATCCCATTCTATGCCGGGAACTGAGCGCTCTACATGACCTTCATACGGTGAGCCGGCCTGTCTGAAGCCGTGCAGCAGAGGCTCTATCGGGAAAAATCCGGCTGCTGCCAGAGCTGTGTAGGCTCCCGGCGAAGTGTGGCCGTGTGATATCAAGATGCGGTCGCGGTCATCTCTATGGGGTTGTTTGGGGTCTACGCGTGACATGAAGTAAAGCATTAAGTAAATTTCTATCGAAGAGATTGATCCGCCGGGGTGTCCGGAAGCCGCCAGAGTCGTCATTTTGAGAATATGACCACGAGCAATTCGTCCCAATTCGGTCAGTTTTTGGTGCCATTCGTCTGAGAGTTTTTCTTCGCTAAATCCGCGCCAAGAATCAAACATGCTTACCTATATCCTTTCAGTAGCTGTTTCGCATTGCCATAGTCTCAAGAAAGGCCAAGTTAGTTGGCTGAATAGTTTGAGGCAAGAAAATTGTGTCCGTCTCCGTTAGTTTAGTTGCATTCAACAGCTAAGGCACCGATTAGCCTGCCACAGCTATTGTTATCCGGTGCACAAGGGGAACTGGTTTTCAATGAAAAAATTAAATTGTCAGGATCACAAAATCGAGGATCGACAGACAGGTTACCTTTGGAATTAGCCTGGTCTGATATTGCTCTCTCCCAGTCGCCGCCGGCATTGCCGAATATGTTACAGCAGGTGAGTAACGGCTGGCTGCTGCCATCGGCAGTCGCAATCGATTCACCGCTTCCTGAAAAAGCAATAATGCAGTTTTCGAGATAAGGTGATGACGAAGCCAATCCGAAAATTGCCCCGCCGGTCTGGGCAGCGTTGGCAACGAAAGTGCAGTTGATCAATGAAGGCGAGGAGTTCTTACAGCGGATGGCGCCCCCACTTAAGGTCGACTGATTACCGTAGAATATACAAAACTTGAATGTCGGCGAAGCAGAGGTGCAATATATGGCAGCGCCAGATGTATTATAGCCTCCTTGGATTGTGAATCCCTCTATAATTGTATTTGAGCTGGCTTGATTTCTTATTACGAAGGCGCGGTGGGGCTCATTTTCACTTCCCTCACAATCAATTACTGTTGAAGAGCCGGCTTGCTCGGCGATAATAACCACGGATTTTCCCTCAATGATAATATCTCTGTTGCCTTCTCCTCTGTAAATTCCCGGCGCTACCAGAATCGTATCTCCGTTACCTGCGGCATTTACGGCCGCCTGGATAGTAGGTAAGTCCGAAGGTACTCGTATGGCCGTGCTCTCTGGCTCGTCCATCATAACAGCATTTTCTTCTTCGCTGCAGCTCTGGAGAACTGTTAAGCCGAAGACGAGTGTCAGAGATAATTCAGTAAAGTGCCTTATAAATTTGAATCTGGTCATCATAAGAGAAACAATTTATAATGGATAAATGTTCCTTTGTTATTTGGCGTCCAGCCAGTTGTAACCAAAGCCGGTGTCTACTACTACCGGAACTTTTAGTTTAACTGCATTCTAAAATTACCATGTCGAAACCGCACCCAGTAGGCGGGTTTCGACCTACTCAAGATTACAGAGAATTTCCTCTTTATTCCAATAAAGCGGAAAGTTTTTTCTTTATTTCCTTTTGATTATATAGGCTCGTAAGACCTGGTCGACGAAATTCTAAGTGAGCTTTTAAGTATTTTATTGCCAACTTCTTCTTCCCCAAATTTGCATAACTGTTTCCAATTCTATATCTGCAATCGTTTAGCATGGATTCTGTCCATTGAATTCCCTCACCACAGTCTCCAAATGCTAAAGTCTTTACGCTCTTGCGAAGAAGCTTTTCCCAAATTTTGATAGCCTCTTTTTCCCTTTCAAGCATATCCAAGCTACCGGCGTAGTCCCAAAGTACCAATGGACAAGCAGGTGCTATTTTCAATGCTTTTTTCGAAAACAGAAGAGCAGTATCATATTGACGTGCCTCATAGTAACTGGTACTTATATTCGTTAACAGCCAGTGATCTTTAGGTGAGCTCTTAAGAAGAGATTTTCCAAGTCTAATAGCTTTCTGCCATTCTTCATTATCTTGAAAATCAGTGAGCTTCTGGATTTTGTCATTTTCATTCATTTATGACCCAAGTTCGGACAACAGCTTTGATATGAGATATTACCAATATGGTAAGTCTTGAATCCACGTCAAGTCTCTTCAACTTCGTTCGGGATTAGTTCGTGGAATGACGATGCTACATTGTTATTTGGCGTCCAGCCAGTTGTTGCCGAAGCCGGTGTCTACTACCACCGGAACTTTTAATTTAACTGCGTTTTCCATCCCTAATTTGACCAAAGGCTGTAATGCTTCAAGCTCGTCTTTATGGGTATCAAAAATGAGTTCGTCATGAACCTGAAGAACCATCTTTGATTTCATTCCGGCCATTTTTTTGTAAATCTTTATCATCGCAATTTTGATTATTTCGGCGGCAGTTCCTTGTAAAGGCGTGTTGATGGCTACTCGCTCGGCGTTTTGTCTGACAACGTAATTTTTGTCGTTAATTTGAGGAATTATTCGCCTGCGTCCGAACATGGTGGTGACATAGCCTTTTTCTCTGGCAAAGGCAATAGTCTCATCCATATATTTTCTTATACCCGAATACCTCTTAAAATACATCTCAATGAATTCTTTTGACTGCTCAAGATTTAGCTCGGACTGCTGTGACAGGCCGAAGGCCGATACTCCGTAAATAATGGCAAAATTTGCGGTTTTGGCTGAGCGCCTCATATTGGGAGTGACCTTGTCGATGGCTACATTGTAAACTTCGGCGGCGGTGCGGGTGTGGATATCTTCGGAATTTAGGAAGGCCTTAACTAAAACCTTGTCTCCTGAGTAGTGCGCCAATAAACGCAGTTCAATCTGCGAATAGTCCGCTATCAGCAAAACATAGTCTTTGTCTCTGGGGATAAACGCTTTTCTGATTCTGCGTCCTTCTTCGGTGCGCACAGGAATATTCTGAAGGTTTGGGTTGGTCGACGACAGTCTGCCGGTGGCGGCTATTGTCTGATTAAAAGAAGTATGTACCCTACCGGTTTTTTTATCGATGAGCTTTGGAATTGCATCAATATAAGTATTTTTGAGTTTGGTTAACTGCCTGTAATCGAGAATTATCTGAGGTAGTTCATGTAAATCGGCCAGTTCTTCCAGTACGCGAACATCGGTTGAGTAGCCGGTTTTTTTGGCAGTCTTCCCTTTTGTGGGCAGCCCTAATTTATCAAATAAAATGTGTGAGAGCTGCTGGGTAGAATTTATATTGAACTCTCCCCCGGCAATCTTATAAATGCTCTTGGTCAGTTTGCCCAGCTCTGTTTCAGATTCTTTGGAGAGTTTGCTTAAAAAATCGGGGTCTACTTTGATCCCTGTTTCTTCCATATCTGCCAGAATGCGCACCAGCGGCAGCTCTATATTGTAATAGAGATTCTGCATTTCGTTTTCTTCAATTAATGGCGCAAGTTTTCCGCGAAGTCTGAAAGTGTAGTCGGCATCTTCGGCGGCGTAAAAAACAGCATCTTTGACCGACACGGTTGCAAAACTTGTCTGGCTTTTGCCGCTGCCGATTAAGTCAGTTATCGGCTGCATCTGGTAATCAAAATATTTCCGGGCCAAAAAAGTGAGCGAATGTTCACGCGAGAGCGAGTCAGTCAGATACGAGGCTATCATCGTGTCAAAACTTATGGGATCAATGTTCAAATTGTTGTGATGGAATATCTCGAGATCATATTTAAGGTTCTGACCGAACTTCTGGACTGTTTTGTCTTCCAGCAGCTTTTTTAGTTCTGCAATTGTCTGGTCATAAGGCAGATTCTGTTTTGTATCTTCATGCGCGATCGGAATATAATAAGCAGTACCGGCAGCGCTTGACAAAGAAACACCAACTAAGACAGCTTCACGGGTATTAAGCGACGACGTTTCTGTATCGACCGCAACTTCTTTGCAGGTTCTGAGTTTCTTTATCAGTGTTTTAAGTTCTTCAATATTTGTTATCAGGATATAATTTTGTTTCAACCTGACCTGCTCGGCCGCTTCTTTTTGTTCTTTATCTGAATCTGGTAAGAATTCTCTGGCCAGCCGGTTGAACTCCAGCTCTTTAAACAGTTTTCCGGCAGCGGCTTTATCAGGTTCTTGTTTTTTTAATTTTTCCAGTTCAAACGGAATAGGAACTTCAAGATGAATTGTCACCAGTTTCTTGGACAGTCTGGCGCTTTCTATATTATTTGCAATCTTTTCGCGCACGCCTTTGGCTGTTATCTGTTCATAAGATTTAAGAACATCTTCGAGTGTGTCAAATTGCGCCAGCAGACTGTCCGCCGTCTTGGGGCCTATGCCGGGTACCCCGGGAATATTGTCGGAGCTATCCCCCATAAGAGCCAGTTTGTCGATTACTCTTTCAGGATAGACGCCAAACTTTTCTTTAACTTCTTCAGGTCCCATTTTGTTATATATACCCGCTTTTTTACCGGGATATAAGATGCCGACATTATCACCTACTAACTGGAAAAAATCTTTATCACCTGTAACACACCAGACTTGAAAGCCCTGCTTAGCGGCTTTTACTGCGAAGGTTCCGATAATGTCGTCTGCCTCAAAGCCGTCTTTTTCTATAATAGGAATGCGAAAGGCTTCAATCGCCTGACGGATTTTTGGGATCTGGGTCACTAAATCATCCGGCATTTTGGCACGGGTAGATTTGTACTCGGCATATTTTTCATGACGGAAAGTAGGCGCTTTGGTGTCAAGCACTACTGCTATGTAATCAGGCTGTTCGTCTCGAATAATTTTAAGAAGTGAATTTACAAAGCCAAAGATGGCCGATGTGTTTTCGCCTTTGGAGTTAAACAGAGGGTTCCGGATAAATGCGAAATAAGCTCTGTAGATTAAAGCGTAGCCGTCTATGAGATAGAGCTTTTTTTTCTGGGCGCTCACTTGTTGTAAATACCTTTTTTAAAAATATATTCAGCTGCACCTGACGGAACATAATCTGTTAGTTCTTCAAAAGAACAGCCGTTTTTTATCATTTTACGAATTTCACTCGATGAAATATCAAGCTCTGGTATTTCAATCATCTCAACCGGCACTTTAGACTTATCAGTCTTGTCAGAACCGGGGCGGGTTCCGGCAATAAATTCAACTTCCGCTTTTAATTCTTCAGCCATATACCAGTTGTCAATTATGTTGATATTATCCGAGCCAATAATAAAATAAAAGCTAACTTTCGGGAATCGCTTTTTAAGTGCACGAATAGTGTCAATTGTGTAACCGGAGAGATTTTCTTCTGCTTCGATTTCACATATAAAAAAGTTAGACAAGTCCACAAGGACAGCTTTTAACATAGCCAGCCGGTCTGAATAATTTGCTTCGCTTAAGCGACTCTTGTTAGGGTGTCTTACTGCCGGAACGACCAGAACACCGTCGAGTTTCTTCTTGCTGCAAATTGAGTTGGCCAGATTGATGTGACCATTATGAATAGGGTCAAAACTGCCCCCAAGAATTCCCCATTTGCCGCCGTTTTCAGGATTCGGCATGCTGATCCTGCGAGAGCATACTCTGCTTGTCTGCTATAAGACTCAGGTATTTTTTGGCGCTGCTCACACGGTCATCATTCGGATACTCTTTGATAAACGATTCGAATCTTTCTTTGGCGCTGTCCATCTTCCCTTTGTCAAATGCGGAAATACCGCTTTTAAACGAGGCCTCAGCAGCTCTTTTTTTTGCCTCCTGAGCCAATTCGTGTTCAGGAAAGATAATCAGGAAGTTTTCAAAGGTCGTGTGCGCCTCGGCATAGTTTCCAATGTTAAAGTCCATTTCTGCATATTCAAAAACAGCATTGGCGACATACTCAGAATTGGTATAGTCGTCTATGACTATCTGATAGTACTTTTTGGCAGCTCTATAGGCGCCGCTATGACGATAGACAACAGCGCTCTTATAATATTTATAGGCCAGGCGATCATTGGCAGCTTTCAAGTAGGTCTGGGCATCAGCTATCAGATGAGATTCCGGGAAATCTATTAAAAAATCTTCGAGCTGCTTGATTGCTACCACAAGTTCAGACTGGTCGAGCCCATAATGCTTCGGGGTTCCCTCAAAATAAGAGACGGCTCTCATAAAGATAGCGTTTTCAAAATAAGCGCTCGAAGGATAATTGAGCGCCAGTCGGTTAAACTCAACAGCTGCTACCTCATAATCTTTGTTGCCAAGATAGGCCAGAGCCAGGTGATATTGGGCGGTATCGACAACGGAATTGCCCGGATGATTGTATACCACGGTCTGAAATATCTCTATGGCGTTAAGGTACTTTTTGTCGGCGTATTCTTTAAGTCCCAGATCGAGTAGTTCTTTGGCAGTCATCTTTGTCAGGCTCGGTCTGCCGCCGCAGCCCAATGCCATCACCGATATTATTAATAATGTAAAAAGAAACCTGATTAAATAAGTCGGGGTAGTAATTGTCAAGTTCGGTAGGTCTCCTTCAGCATATCGTAATTTTTCAGCACTTTATTCAGGTAATTTTGAGGCAGGGGTTTTTGCTTGCGCATTAATTTTCGTAGAGTTCCCTCTCCAACATTGTAGGCCACTATTGCCTTTTTGACATCTCCAAATTTCAGTATCTGCTCAAACAGATGATGTGTTCCCAGTTTTATATTACTTCTGGGCTCAAATAAAGTTCCCTTGCCTGTCCAGTCAACACCGGCCCGGGTGGCAACATCTTTGCCGACAAACGGCACCACCTGCATAAGTCCTCTGGCGCCGTATGACGAACGCTGGCCTTTCTTAAACGATGACTCTGTCAGGATAACCGCCATTATGAACAGCGGATCATACTGGTATTTTTTGCTTTCGCTATAGATTACTTCTGCCAGCTGCTGAACCTCTTCATCGCTGAAACCAATTTGAAAGTCATCGATAGCTTTGAAAATCTGCAGCTTCTCTTCAAGTTCAGAAATTCGTTTCTGCTGAAAATTAATTTGCTGCTCCAGATCAAATTTATCTTTTATAAGATAAATCAAGAGTGCCGATTGCAGCAGGTATATCAGCATCAACAGCAAGGAAATCGGTTTGGAAAGAAATATCCCCAGTTTATCGTATTGAATCATAACTATGCTCCGGTTACGGTTCCTCTCAAATCATATCCATCTGATTCGTCAATCAATACGTCATAAAAGCCGCCGACACGGCAGCTGTTACCATATATTTTTACTTCCTGATCAATTTCGGGACAATCGGCATAAGTCCGGCCGCTGGCAATCCCTTCTGAGTCAATTTCATCAACCAGAACTTTCTGAACAGTTCCGATCAGATCGTTATTGTTTTCAAAAGCAATTTCGCGCTGCAGGTTCATCAGTGCGTCCATTCTTTTTATCTTAACTTTTTCAGAAATCTGGCAGCTTAGTTTTTCTGCCGGTGTGCCGTCTTCGGGGGAGTAACGGAAAACGCCCATACGGTCGAGCCTGTTTTCAGATACGAAATCATAAAGTTCGTTGAATTGCTTTTTGGTTTCTCCGGGGAAGCCGACAATAAAAGTAGTACGAATGATCGCGTCGCTGCTGGTTCTTCTTATTTTGTCTAAAAGTTTGTCGATTCGGGGTCTATCTACCAGCCGCTTCATTTTTGACAGGATATCGCTGTTGACATGCTGCAGCGGCAAATCATAGTAGTTTAAGGTTTTGTTATCGGCAGCCATATACTCAACGAGACTATCTTTGACCTGCCCCGGATATAAATATAAAAGTCGTACCCAGTCTATGCCGTCGACCTGCTCCAGTGCTTTCAAAAGAGTAATTATATCGGGGCGGTCTTTTAAGTCATAGCCCCAGAGTGTGGCTTCCTGAGATACCAGTATCAATTCCTTTTTACCGTTTTCCGCCAAGAACCGGGCTTCTTTGATAATTGAATCAAGCGGCCGACTCCGATATCTCCCCCGCATTTTAGGAATGGCGCAGTAAGTGCAGGGACGATCGCAGCCATCGGAAATTTTCAGATACGAATAAGGCCAGTCGTCAGAGATAAAGCGATTTCTGAAATTCAAATAGCCCAGTTTGCGTGTCTCAAGTTTTATGGTCTTATCAAATCTAACAGAACCGCTGACAGCTCTGGCTATGGAGTCGAGCGCACCGTGACCGAAAGCGCCGTCAAGTTCAGGTATGCCCTCCAGAAGTTCGTCGCCGCTGCGCTGGGTGAGACATCCGGCAGCATAAAGAGATTTTAATATTCCGTTTTTTTTGAATTCAGATAGATTCAAAATTGCATTTATAGATTCTTCTTTAGCTTCTTGTATAAAGCCGCAGGTATTAACAATAATAGACTCGGCCCGGTCGGGTGAGCTGACCGGAGTGTGTCCCTCGGCGATCAGTCTGGCGGCTATGTAGTCGGCATCGACATCGTTTTTGGGACAGCCCAATTTATGAATATAAAAATTCATCTTCTAATAAAGTTTGACTTTCTCAACTGAATCCGGAAAATCCGGCTCAAAGCCTCTGGCAGAGCAGCTTGAGTCGGTTTTCTGTTTTAAAAATTCTACTCTGTTGAGATCTTCGTTTATGTCAATATACCGGATTTCCACTATGGTCGAATCTGCGATATTCGTAATGAGTTCAAGTGAATCCGGAATATCGCCCTCGACTCCTTCCTTTTTCTTTAAAGCATAGCTATTCTTCGAATTAGCCTTGGAATCATACCATTCATCGAGCTTGATGACAAACGAAATCTCATCAGAAACCAGCTTGCCTGAGTCCGGTTTTTCTATGATGAGCTGATTGGTTTCTAAAAAATAAGTATAAAGAAGCAAGCCGTCGTAAAGAAAAACGTCGCTACCAATTTCTATCTTGTAGCGCCCGTCTTTGGCTATATAGGCCGAGCCATGGATTGTATCAACGACTCCAAATATTTTCGACTCAATGATATTTGCGAATTCGAAGTAAGTACAATCTCCATTTGAGATTTTTGATTTGACTGCCTCAAGAGCGTCTGTTTCCGGCCGAGCCAGACTGCTATGTGCCAGTAGTAAGACTAAGCTGTAAAGAAAGGTTTTCATATGAATTATACGGAATGGCTCTATTATTGGTTCAATTCGGAAGTTGTTGTGGCCGAAGATATTTGCTGATTAAATATATTGTCAATGTAGGCTTTGTCAACCAGCACCTCTCTGGCCTTGGAGCCGTCAAAAGCCGAAACGATTCCGGCCTGCTCAAGTTTATCTATCAGCCTGGCCGCCCGCTGGTAGCCTATGCCAAGTCTTCTCTGAAGAAGCGATACCGAGCCCTGTTTTTGTCTGATTACAACATCACAGGCTTCTTTGAATAAGGGGTCGCCTAAGTCTATTTCTGCTTCGGTGGCCTCACCGGTTGCCTGAGTGATCCCTTCCAGCGCCATCATCTCCAGTCCCTGACTATTGATAAACTCGACAATCTTATCGGTTTCATCGTTACTGGTATAAGCACCGTGAATTCTGGTTGGCTGTGGCTGCCCCGAAGGTAAAAATAGCATGTCGCCTAAACCGAGAAGTTTCTCAGCGCCGTTGGCATCTATAATCGTCCGGGAATCAACTTTTGAAGATACCTGAAAAGCTATCCTTGAAGGGAAATTAGCCTTTATAATACCGGTGATGACATCGACTGATGGTCTCTGGGTGGCCAGTATCAGATGAATGCCGACCGCACGAGCCATTTGAGCCAGCCTTGTAATCTGCAATTCGATTTTATTAGAACCTGAAGACATCATCAAATCTGCCAGTTCATCCACAATTATAACTATATAGGGCATTCTCTGGTCGGCGCTGTCCTGCTTTTTATTAAAGTCATCGATACTTCGAACTCCGGCCGCTGCCAGTTTCCGGTAGCGGGACTCCATTTCTTTGACAGCGTCAGACAAGACCCTTTCGGCGCGCTTAGGATCGGTAACTACCGGTCGTCCCAAATGTGGAATACCTGAGTAAACGGTCAGCTCCAGCATTTTTGGGTCAATCATTATGAATCTTATCTGGTGCGGATGCAGCCGGTATATCAGCGAAGAAATTATTGTATTTAAGCAGACCGACTTGCCCGCGCCGGTTGCGCCGGCTACCAGCAGATGCGGAAGCTTGGCAAGATCGGCTACATACGGTTTGCCTGAAGTCGTTTTTCCCAGAGCCAATGGCAGCTTCTTGGAAGAATCAGCAAATTCGGGTGAATTCAAAATTTCTTTTAGTCGGACCATCTGTGGATTTCGATTTGGAATCTCAACTCCAACTGCCGCTTTGCCGGGGATTGGCGCTATCAGGCGAATTTGCCGGGCGCGAAGTGCCAGCGCTAAATCATCCGCTAAATTATTAATCTGGCTGACTTTTATGCCGGAGCCCGGCTTAAATTCATAACGGGTGATTACCGGTCCGGGCTGTTTGCTGATGGCGCCTTCTATGGATATCCCGAACGACTCAAGAGCATCTCGTAACAGGTCAGCCGAGAGATCCATTTCTTCGGCATTTACTGTGGTCTCAGCGGTTTCTATGGTGTCATCGAGCAAGGCCAGAGGCGGGTACTCGTACTGGACTGACTTCAGCTGCAGCTGCTCTGCAGAGCGCACTAATTTGGTCAGGCGCCGTTCAGGAGCAGGTTTTCTTTCATCATTTGCAAAATTTTCACTTCTAATATTGCCAGAATCTGAAAAGCGATCTTCTTGATTTTCCTCTCCATATTCGTCTTCGTCCAAATCTCCGTCAGCCTGTCTGCTTTTGTAAGCTGAAATAAGAGATATAAGCCACCTGAAACTAAAAATCGAAATGAGCATTCGAAAGATTTTGCTAAATAAAGTCATATTCCATTTGATGCTGGGGAGGCTCCAGCTAAAAGAACTGAATCCAATCAGAATGATTAAAATCGCACCCGTCAACAGCACGTAGGAGCCAAATTCGCCAACCAGATATAAGCAAAGTCGGGTCAGCTGCTCTGATACAAAGCCTCCGGCGCTGTCAGTTCTGTTGCTTATGGTCGGAGTGGAAAAGAGGTTGACGTTATATATTAGAGTTGCTGAAATTGATATCGAGAACAGCAGCAGCGTATTTATGCGAAAAATCGATAGTTTTCTTGAGGTGAACAACCGAATCGAAGTTGCTAAGAGTCCCAGCGGCAGAAAATAGGCCAGCCAGCCCAATAGCGTGGTCAAGAAATAAGCGAGATAGGCACCCACCAGACCGCCTTGATTGCGGTAGCTTATCTCAAAAGGGCTCAAATGAGAGTCAAGCTCGCCCGTTATTCTCTGGGCATCGATATAATCAGTGCTTATCAGAGAAATCAGGCAAAGCAGAGCCACTAACAGCAGCAGGACCGCGAATATTCTCTGCTTTTTATTCTCTTTTCTCTTTGATTTTGAACGTGCCATATAGCTAAAGAAACTCCGTCTAAAACCTTTTCAAATCAATAAAAAAGGCAGGACAATTAGTCCTGCCTTTGAATCAAAAAAACTTATGAATTGCCTATTTTCTGACGGCCTCTTTCAAGTGCTTACCGGCTTTAAATACCGGGACACGTCTGGCCGGTATGTTAATTTTGGCACCTGTCTGCGGATTACGGCCGATCCTCGCTTTTCTTTTGGAAGTAGAAAATGTTCCAAAACCTGCGAATGAAACTTTTTCGCCCTTTTTGAGCTGTTTGGTGACTGTGCTCATAAAAGTCTGCACCGCGTCAGTTGCCTGCCTCTTGGTAATCTTGGAATTCTCAGCAATTAAGGCAATCATTTGATCTTTTGTCATGGCGTCCTCTCCTTGAACATTATTTGGGTCTGATTTCTTGCTAAGAAAGTCTTATTATGGGGGTTAGCGTCAACTAAAACAATTTGTAGATAAGACAATAAAAATTAAGAAATTCAATGGTTTCGGGTAGTTTTACCGCTGGAGGGCATTCAAATAAGAGCTGTGATTGTTATCAATTTTAATGTCCGGGATGGCCGTCACAAACAACTTAAACCCAAAGCCCTTATTGGAACCTATTGGCACCCAATACAGTGAGCCAGTCCAGCAATGTATTTGTTTAACTATATTAACCGAGTTGTAGATTGTCTTGCTGTCGTCAATATCATAGTCGTGGGTGTATCTTACCCGGGTGGTCGGAGTCAGGTTGAAATTTAAATTAAATCTAAAAAAGCTAAATTTTCTGAATGTAGCATCGCGGCCGGACTGTGAATAGCCATAAGCAGCGCTAAATTGCCAGCCCCGCGACCCGGACTGCCGGGGGGCTACAGCTGATTCAAGCTGCCCGGGCGAGGTGACACCGGTCTTAAAATTCTGCTCAGAGCGTTCATCAAATATGAATGTTTTGCCGGAGAGGGTAAATCTGGCGTCGATACGGAAGCTTTCCAATCTTGGCGACCAAAAATCAGCTTCATCAGTTCCCGGCTTATATAGCGAATGCACCATGCTGCCGTTAAAGTTTATCTTAGGTATAGCGCTTGACTGAAAACTTGTGTTCAGGTTAGAGTACGGTCTGGTGGCCGCTTCAAAGTTGTAGCTGAAGCCCGAGTTGAATGAAATCAAGTCGATATTTTTTTGGACATCTCCTCTGCCATATTTTGCCTGAAACAGCTGTCTGACAGAAACAGATATCGACTGGCTTTTTACGCTGCCGGCTCCGCCTCCGGCATAGCTGCGAACTTCCGGGTGGCGGTCGATATCAGGTTTGTAGCTATAGCTTAAAGATGGTGTGATAGTGTGTCTCAATCCCGTCAAGCCAAGGATGTTGGGATAAAACGTCCCGTACAAATCAGTTCGGGCAGAAATACCGGCGCTATAGGAGTAAGTACGGTAAGTTGTTGGTTCGATATTTGCAGTATCAGACTGGTCGGTACTGTTTATCTTAAACCAGGTCTCGCTGTATCCAATAAAAGGAGTCAGAACCAGATATTTAAACGGCTTTAAAGTTGGCAGGCCGATTGAAGGATTATGCGAGATTCGGGTATATTTTTTTCTGCTGCGGCTGATAGTGATAGTTGTATCAAGTCCGCTGTTCTGAATCAGGGTATCGGCTATCTCAATCCGGCTGGAAAAGTTCAAGAGTGACGGGCTGTATCTAAAAGTGAAATTATTATACCAGCTTTGTCTTATTTTTCCGCTTTCGTCTTTGCTGCCGCTGCCAAACGGCCAGAGCGTTGGCAAAGAGACTGTTAGTCTGGGCAGATCATTTGTGCGGCTGCCCAGGTCTAAATTTTCGATGTGCGAAACAGAGCCGCTTATTGAGGTACCGCTGCCGAACTTTTTCGAGAAACTCATTTGAGACTTGGCCGACCTGTTAAGAATTTCAGCACGGTTTAGCGAATAGTCATCAAAGTAGGTAGCATCGGAGCGGAAGTCGGCATTGCCTCTGATTGAAAAACTCGGCGAAAAGGTATGGCTGTAAGCGCCACTGGTAATCCAGCGGGTTCTGTCATTTTCGGTAGCTGTAAAGGCATCAAAGGAAGTTACTTTGGTGTAACTTCCGGAGACGTAGCCATCAAAGACATACCTGTTACGGAAATTGACTCTGCTGTTTAACGTAAAGGTGCGCTGTCTCTCTATATAGTCAAATGAACCCTGCCAGTCCCAGTATTCTGAGGCCGCCCAGTAGTAGCCAATATTTCTGACATAGCGGTCACCTTGCTGGAAACTTCCGAAATCAAACGGCAGCATCCCTGAGTGTCTGCCCTTTTTTAAGGGCAGCACGTAAAAGGGCAAAGCAAATATCGGCAGCCGACCCAGATAAAACACGACTGGCCTGGCAATAAGTTTGTTATTTTCTATCAGCTTGAGGTTGCTCGAACGAAAATGGAAGTGCGGTTCCTCGGCGCTGCAGGTAGTATATTTGCCGTCATCGATGTAGAAAATATCTGTCTGTTCACGATAAAGTTTTTTACCGTAGTAGACTCCTTCGTCGTAGCTCGTTTTCGACTGATAGATTCTCCCTTTTTCGGTATCAATTGAATAAACCAGATAATCTCCGAATACGTCCTGGTCGCCATCAGCGAGTATGACCGGTACCGGATTGGGTTGAAAATCGAACTTCGATTCGTGATATAATCCTGAGTCCTGCGCGGTCTGAGCAGAATAAGCCTCTATCAAACGATCGCCGGTATTAAACAGAATTTGAAAAGCGGTCAGGGCAACTGCTCCGGATTTGACATCGGCCGATCCGTAAAGCGTGATGAGTGAGTCATCAAGATTATATTCTATGTAGTCGCCTTTGTAATCTACAGTATCGATTTTACCAGCTTCGTTAGATTCGCGTGCCTCCGGCGGGCCGTAAATATATTTGCCGATGGCACCACCGGTAACCTGCACCTGAGATAATTCGTCATTTTCAGTAATGAAGCGAATAGTATCGCCGGAAATGCTGTTCTCCTGAAAAAGGCTGTCAGTAGTAATAGCCGGATAATACCAGGAGAAAGCCTGGTCGAAACAGATGACATTACTCATCTGGCCGTCAGTGAAATATAGGTGAATCTCTCTGCCCCTTAGAATAGAATTGTCCGACAGCGTTGTATCACTTTTCAGCGGTTCCCGGAACTCGGCTCGAGCTGAATCGATAACGCTGATACGGTTAATCTCATTGTTTACAAATGTTACAGCAATCAACTTTCCGGACACTCTTGAATTTCTTTTAAACGCTACTGCTTGTTTTATCAGCTCAAGGCTGTCATTGTCGGTATCAAAGACAGCAGAGCCGGCAAAAGCTCTAAAGTCATCAGAGAGTATCTCAACTTTTCCAACGGCCACGGCCTTCTTGCTTGAGGAACTGAAATCTATTCTGTCGGCGGTAACTTCTATTATCGAGGCGGTGTCGGGGTAATTGAAATAAAGTGTCGGCCGGTTTTCCATATACATTGAATCATTTTCGCGGTCCAGCATTGCCTGTGTGCCAACTGCCAGCAGGGAATCCGCAAACGACCAGAGTTCGACTCTTTGTCCAAAGGCGTCGGCCGTTTTGTCTTTCAAATTGTACACCAGCGAGTCTGCCCTGACGCTGAATTTTTCATCTTCATAAAATATGTTGCCGCGCAGACGGATTGTTTTTCCCTTGTCCCAGATGGCGGAGTCGCACCTGATTGTGCCGGTCTCTGTTTCAAAAAGGACATCGCCGATTACATAAGTAATATAGCGACCGTTTTCGAGGACAACTTCGAGTTCGTTGGAATGCTTTAAGAAAATTTCGCCGCTTTGCTGAGAAAAGGTTACAGAGCCAACCAGCAAAACAATAATTACAGCGAAAATAATATGATTACACTTATAATTCATTTAAGATATTAACCAAAACTTCCCTGTATTTATTTAGCTGTCCTTTCAGAGCGCCTCCAAGCTGCGCCATTGTTTTTCCTCCGCCTCCTTTTAGATTTGACTCAGACGAAAACCTTTGAGCTATTTCCTTAGCTTCTATATTAATAGTATCGCACACCCCGATTATTATACGCTCTTCCAATTGAATCAAAGCAATTCCTGAGATTTTGTCTGCCAAAGAAGTGGTGAAGTTTGCAGCCAGCTTAGAATCCATGCCATCTACTTCCATACAAACAAAGTTCGTTCCGTTTAAGTTTTCTGCCCGGGCGGCAGCTTCTTCGATTTTTATAGGCAGCAGTTCGTTTTGCAGTTGGCCCAGTTGTCGGCGGTACTGTTTATTTTCGTCAATGATTTTGTCAAAACGGAGTTTCAGCTCATCAACCGCGCAGGTAAGCTGTTTTGAAAGTCTGTCTGTTACCTCAAATCTTTTGTCATAATCCTCTTTAGCTCTGGTACCGGCCAAAAAGTTAATCAGAATATTGCTTCTTTGTTTTTCGGAACTTATTATTTTAATGAGGCCAACTTCGGAACTGTTATAACAGTGCGTACCGCCGCAGGCTGAATAGTCTATCTCACCAATTTTGATAATGCGGATTGTACCCTGTCGAGCCGGCTTTTTTCTTAACGGCAGCTTTTGAGCTTCTTGTGCATCTGCAAAAATTATTTCAACAGGCAGAGACTGCAGGATATATTCGTTGCTAAGTTGTTCAGCTTTGAGCAGCTGGTCTTCTTCTAAGCTCGGCTGCTTTAGTTCGATAGCGCCGTAGTCTTCACCAAGGTGAACCGAAACGGTTTCAAATTCATAGAGCTCAATAAAAACGCTGCTCAGAATATGCTGGGCAGTGTGCAGCTGCCGGAAATATCTTCTGCGGCCTATGTCAACTTCACCTCTGACAGTTTCCCCTCTTGAGCCCACCGGAGCATTTGAAATATGCTGAATGTTGCCGTCGCTTTCGGTGACATCAAAAATTGCCACAGAATTTAACAAACCCGTATCATGAGGCTGGCCGCCGGAGGTCGGATAGAAAGCAGTTTTATCAAGAACAGTCAGATGTTTACCACCAGATTCTACCGTTTCAATTATAGTGCCTTGGAAACTTAACAGACCTGGGTCTTTATAATAGAGCCGTTCTGTCATGCTGAGATTACCTGATTTATCAGACTGCCAATCTGTTCTATTTTGACTGCGATTTTATCACCGGGTTTCATCGCTTCAATACCGGCCGGAGTGCCGGTCAAAATCAGATCCCCCGCTTCAAGCGTCATGACCCCGGAGATATAACTAATAATAAAAGGGACATCAAAAATCATATTTTTGGTATTGCCGGATTGTTTTATGTCGTCGTTTAGTATGCCTTCTATTTTTAAATTGCTGCAATCAATTCCTGAGACTATCAAGGGGCCTATTGGACAGAAAGTATCAAATCCTTTAGCTCTCCCCCATTGTCCGTCAGTCTTTTGCAAATCGCGGGCGGTTACATCGTTGGCACAGGTGTATCCAAATATATAGCTCAGAGCATCACTCTTGGAAACTTTGACCGCCCTCCGCCCTATTACAATCGCGAGTTCTGCCTCGAAATCAACTCGTTTAGATTGATCGGGATGTACGATATTTTGATTTGGTCCTGTCACGGCCGAGGGAGGTTTTAAAAACAACATCGGTTGTTCGGGGGCTTTATTGGCTGACATTGAGGCATCGACATGGGCATGATAATTAAGTCCGACACAGATTATTTTACTCGGTTCGACCGGAGCCAAAAGAGTGACTTCTGACAGCTTTACAGTCTCTCCTGTGGCCGTATCATCCAGCCAGGGCGCGCTTGTGATAATGTTTATCTCATCGTTTATGATAAACCCATATTTCGGACTGGAGTCAGCGGCCGTTTTAAAACGGGCAGTTTTTCTAATCTGTCCTGATGTCATAAGTTTAATTCCCTTAAACTTGTTTTCTCAAAAATTTGTCATTCTTAGAATAACTGGCTAAATAGTCTGGCAGCAACCTAAATCAAATGATTTTTTCTTTCCATTTCCCCCGCCTGAACCAGAACGCCAGGATGATAGCCTTGATAGTTGTTGTAATGGTTAATGTCCACCAGACTCCGTTGATGCCGAGGTCCAGAGTAAAGCAGAGGTAATAAGCCAGTGGAATTCTGAGCAGATGCCCGGGCACCATGACCAGCATTGGCGGAATAGTGTCGCCGGCGCCTGTAAAGGAACCTTCGAGAACGAGTTCGATTGTCATTGTAATTTGGGACAGTCCCAGAATTATAAGATAGTCAGTTGCCATCGGCACTACATAGGGGTCGTTTGAAAAAATCCCCACAATCTGGCGCGGGATGACAAAAAAGAAGATGGAGACAAAAGCCGAGACAGCGATGCCGAGTCCGACTGCATACCAGGCGCACTTGGCCGCTCTGTCCGGTTTTCCGGCGCCAAGATTCTGCCCCACCATGGTTGCCGCGGCAAGTGATATGCCGTAGCCGATGAGATAACAGAAAGATTCCATGCGATTGCCGATACCCATGGCAGCACCGGCGTTTTCGCCGTAGCTGTGAACTATCATAATTAAAAACCAGTAGACCATCATGAAAACCAGCTGATGACCAGCCATCGGCAGGCCTATCTTTACGATTTTCAGCATGCCGCTCAAAGAAGTTGCCACAGTTCTCCAGTGCGGAAGTTTATAACCAAGTTTACCTTTGTAAATAAGTGTAAAAAGTAATACGGTTCCGGTAAGAAACGCTATGGCAGTAGCCAGGCTTGCCCCGGCAACTCCCAGGGCAGGAATCGGGCCTGCTCCAAAAATGAAAAGCGGATCTAATATCATGTTTATAACTACTACAACGACGCCAACTTTCATGGGGGTTCTGGTATCCCCGGAAGCCCTGAAAATAGCGTAACTGGTTTCCATCAGAAAAAGTAAAATAACCGATGCGAAAAATATTCGCAGATAGGGAGTACCGTGCCTGATGGTTTCAGCTCCGGCTTTCATGAATTCCAGGATGTCGCCGGCCAGAAAAGTTCCTGTTACGGCCGCAGAAATGCCTAAGATTATGGCCAGCGCGAAGCCCTGCTTGATAAAATATATTACTTTTTCAATATTCCCTGAGCCGATATTACGCGATATCAAGGCAGTAAGTCCGACAGATATAATTGCGGTAATTGCCAGTATAGTCCAGATGACTATCAGCGAAGAGGTAATTGAATCCTGTGCAGTCGGACCAAGTTTACCGACCCAAAAGTAATCTGTAGTCGACAGAGCAAACTCCATGAACATGCCCATAGCCACAGGAGCCGCTAATGAAATAACCGATTTTAAGATGGGTCCTTCGGTGATACTTTTATTCTGTAAATTAATTAAAGAGCTATCCATTTGTTCTGGCTAAGATATCCCTGAATCAGGGCTGGTTCAAGTTTAGATATTATGAAAATGGCAAATGCGAAATATTAGTTCGATAACTGAAAATGGCTGATCAGATGTTCGGGGTTGAGTTTTTCGCCGGTTCCCCGTTCGAGTAATTCTGTCCAGCTGTATCTTGAGCCAAAGCGATAGTAGTTTTGAATAAGAAATGCCGAGGTTCTCAAATCATCAACCGGCTGACCAAGGTAATCATTCATATAATTGACCGACTGAGCCGCGATAATCTTGGCCAATAATTGATTTATGGAATTCAGCGGCGAATTAAGAAATTTCCTGTTGCTGGCCCAGACTGTAATATCTTCATGTCTTGGCAGGCCGGTATATTTTTGGAGCATGTTCCAGTAAAGTCTGTTTAAGTCCTGGTCGGGATTAAAATAGGCTTCGTATTCAAAATGCAGATTCAAAAGGAGAATTCTTACTTCTATCAGCTCCTGTTCAAAACGTGCGTTTCGATATTGCCGGATAAAGTTGACCGGCATGTTGGCAAAATCATTTAGCCAGAGACTATCAATTGCCAGCAGCGCCATGATTTCGGACATTGCCATCTGCCAGGTCTTCTGAGGCATAAAATTGTATACTCGCTTATTTTCTGCAATGTGAACCGAATAAAGGGCCTGGCCGGTTGTTTTTAAAAGCTGCCTAATTCGTAACTCCCGGTCAGTCTCAGACAGGATGATTCTGACATCATAGGGCGCTCTTATTTCAAATACGTTGTCTGTGAGCAGGTAATTGGCGCCTGAATTCTGAGCGTAATAAATAGGCAGCTGCTCGACCTCGAAGCCCATTCTTTCCAGGACATTATCGAGCAGCCTCAGCTCTTGATCGAAATTAAAGTAATCATCTGCTTTTTGGGTTATCTCTGTATGAATGTAATCCAAATCCCAAAGTTCAAGTTCTTTAACGCCGATAGTTTTCAGGGCGTTAGTAGAGATTGTGGTAAAATGTTTCTGCGTAAGTGAATCAAGTTTATAAATAAGCTGCAGAACGGATTTTGTGCCCAGTGGAGTCTGGGATGCAATCATGTCGAAATAATTCTGATAGCCAAGCCTGGCTGCTTCCTTATTGCGAAGTTGAAAAATTATTGACATGCCGTATGAAACTGTGTCTCCTACCGCGTTGGCAGCCCGAAAGGCATTTTCTCTTTCAGATCGGTTGCTGCTGGTGCGATAGGTCTTATTGAGTTTTACCAGCGACAGCATTTTTCCCTGTAAGTCAGAGCTGAAATCAGTAAACAGTCTATTCAATGAGTCACTTAAATTTAATATCTCAGGTTTAAAGCGGACGCGGTCCGGCAGCAGTCTGGCCAGGAAAAGTTGCAGTTGATGCTTTTGCTCCTGGTCTTTGAGCTGCGCCAATGCAGCCGGAGTATTATCAAATATATCAGAATTAGACAATAAATAGCGGTATAGGTCCTGGTAGAAATCGAGAGAATCCGAAACTCCGTTGACATGGTATTCCCATTGCTCCAGAGTCAGGCGGTAGTTTATCCACTCAAGTTTCTTTTCTATTGAATCCAGCTGTCTGTCTATGTTTGTGACTGGAGAGTCAGCTCTGCTGACGGTACAGATTACCAGAAGAGCGATTATAATGGCTTTGATGTTTAGTGACAAAAACTTCATGCTACTTTCCCCTGGAGATATCAGCAAAATATGACAGGGCCATGGCGTAACCATAGAATCCAAAGCCACATAGCTGCCCGGAGCAGACGGGACTTATTACTGATTTGTGCCTGAATTCTTCTCTTGAGAAAATATTAGAAATATGAACTTCTACGGTTTCAGTCTCAATAGCAGAAATTGCATCCCGGATAGCATAACTATAATGTGTAAATGCCGCGGGATTGATAATTATGCCGTCTGCGGCTGGGCCTTCTTTATGCAGATAGTCTATTATTTCACCCTCGGAATTTGACTGAAAAAAATTGAGTGAAACTTCGAGCTGCCCGGCCAGCTTTGTAAGTTCCTCATTCAGCTCTTTTAAGCCCTTATCTCCATATATATCCGTCTGGCGTGTCCCCAGCAGATTCAAATTTGGGCCGTTTATGACTAAAATAAGTGACATCTTATCTTCCCTCGGCTTTATAGAGCGCCAGGCACTCTTTGACCGAATCTATTATTAGTTTCGGCTTTAAGCCGGAGGCAATAAAGGGCTTTCCGGGGCTCTTAAGCAAGACGAATCTTAGTTTCTGTCCTGAACGTTTCTTGTCAATCTGCATATTTTTGACTGTTTCTGCCGGTTTAATAAGGAAATATGGTAATAACCTCAGGCATTTTTTCAAAAGACTTTCGTAGCCGGCAAGTGCCTTTGCGGCAGTTTTGTTTACTTTCCGGCTCAAAATGACTGCTGCCAAAAGCCCGATAATAATAGCTTCACCGTGCAAGAGCTTACCATAACCCAGAGTTTTTTCTATGGCATGTCCGAAAGTGTGCCCCAGATTTAAGAGCATCCTGATATTCTTTTCACGCTCATCTTCAGAAACTATAAGGGCTTTGTACCTGACGCTTACAGTAATCAGCTTTTCTAAAACCCTGCTATTATAGAGGTCGCCAGTTTTTAAAAATCTTTCAATCTCATCCATAAACTTATGGCCGATTAGCCCGCCGTATTTGATAACTTCGCCAAGTCCTGCAATCATCTCTCTTTCTGGCAGAGTCTGAAGATGTTGAGTATTGCAAATCACAAAAGATGGCTGCCAGAAGGCTCCGATTAGATTTTTACCTGAAGCATGATTGATTCCGGTTTTGCCTCCAATAGCCGCATCGACCATGCCCAATAAAGTGGTACTGACCGCTCCCCAGGGTATACCTCGCAGAGTACTGGCCGCGGCATAGCCGATCAGATCAGTTGTGACCCCGCCGCCGCAGGCAAGTATAAAATCATCACGGCTGATTTTGTTATGTAAGAGAAAGTTATAAATCGATTTTAATGTTGAAGCTGATTTCGATTTCTCTCCGGAGGGAATCAGAAAAGATTTGATGATGAACTTGTTACGCTTTAGAAGCGATTCAATCTTTTTTCCGTGAAGAACATAAAAGCGGGTATCAAAAAAAACAAAGAGCTGTTTATTTTGCGCCTTAGTCTTAAGCAGGCTCAGGAATTTGCTGTCTGTTCTGCTGCCTATGATTACCGGATAGGAACCGGCTTTCAACTTTAAATTAATCTGAGGCATTGATCATTCTCAATTTCGAAATAATTTCAAGCGCAGCCCGATTGGCTGTTTTGTCAGAGGTTATGACTCGCACATCCGCTCTGGCGTAGTTGTCTTTTCTTTTGAGCAATAGTTTCCGGATTGTTTGCTTTTGCCTTCTGGCCGACAAAGATTCTTTCTTACCTGTTAATTTCGGTCGGTCGCTATGTTTTCTTAGTCTCTCATATATTTTTGAAATTGAGCACTTAAGCCAGACCGAAATGCCGTTTTCTGCAAGTAACAGGCGTGTGGCTCTGTTTTCAAAAGCTCCTCCCCCCAAAGCTATCACCTTTGGTTTCGCTCGCGTTTTTTTGGCAAAGAGGTTCTTAATAACAGCAAACTCCAGTTTGCGAAACGCGTTTTCTCCATCACTCTTAAAGATATCCAAAATTGTTTTACGGGCCTTGGTTTCGATAAGTTTGTCAATGTCAACAAAACTGCAGCTAAGTTTCTTAGCAAGTAATTTACCGACGGTAGATTTGCCGCTGCCTGAAAAACCTATCAAAAATATGTTGGATTCGAGTTTCATCTAAACCGCTGCTACAATCAGACAGACTGTTTAGCTCTGTCAAAAACTTTGTTATATACCGCTTCGATTTCTACAGTCTGTCCCGTCCAGATATCAAACGAACGCACCGCCTGACCTACTAACATTTGTGAACCATCAAATGCCATGACATTATGTTCCAGCGCCAGCTTGAGTGCGAGATTGCCTTGATTATAGTTTAAGTCATAATAGATGCGGCTGTTGTCCCAATTAAAGTTTTCCGGAAATGGTAGAGTATCTCGATGATTCCAGCCGCCCAGCGGTGTACAATTGACAACAATACTAAAATCTTTAGATAGCACATCAGCACAATTTGATACAGAAGAAGTTTCTATATGAGAGTTCTTGAGAATTTCTTTCATAGATGTTTTAAATTGCTGCAGCTTATCAATTGAGCGGCTGATAACGCTGAACTCAGAAATTTCGTAATCTATGTAGAGACTATAGACAACCGCCCGGGCACTTCCGCCACAGCCAAGTATCATTGCCCGGCCATGCTTGAGCTTTTCAGCAAACGGGTTCAAGGGCAGTGAAAAGCCAAAGACGTCGGTGTTATGACCATGAAGCTGGTCGTTTTCCACTGAAATTGAGTTTACAGCTTCGAGAGCTTCAGCAACGGCTGAAATATCATTTAAGAGCGGAATCACGCGCTTCTTATGAGGTATGGTAACGGACAGCCCGCAAAGTTCTTTTGTCATCAGATACTTGAATTTTTCATCAAAGCTGTTTTCTGAGTCCAGATCGAAATTCTCAAAGGAACCGTCTATACCTTTTAATTCAAAAATTGCTTTGAAAATATCGGCAGATTTCGAGTACGCTATATTTTGACCGATCAGGCCAAACTTATAGAACTCACTCATTTGATAATCGACTCCAGAATGTCATAAAAGTCGGGGCAGGAAACAGCTGCCGGGGAATCGTCATCGATTGATGAAGGTCCGGCCAGAGACAAAGCTGCTATAGAAAAGGCCATGACGATGCGATGGTCCCCCAAACCAACAAAGTCTGCCCCGGATAATTCACGACCACCTTCAATAGCCAGTCCGTCATCGAGCAGCCCGCACTTAGCACCCATTAGATTCAGGTTTTGGTGGATAGCTTCCAGCCTGTTGGATTCTTTAACTTTCAACTCGGCGGCATCGCGAATAACTGTTGTACCCTCGGTAAAAGCAGCCAGAATTGCTACCAGCGGGATTTCATCTATTAGGCCGACAGTAGTATCACCGGAGATTTTTCTGGGCTTCAGCTTAGAACCGGAGACTGTAACCGTTCCTCTTGGCTCGCCCGATATGGTTTGTTTGTCAGAAATATTGACTTCGCAGCCAATCGCTTTCAGGTGGTCTATAAAGGCAGTCCGGGTAGGATTAAGTCCGACGTTTAAAATAGTCACCGTTCCCTGTGTTATAGCAGCCGCCGTCATAAAAAACGAGGCTGTTGAAATATCTCCCGGAATATTTATTTCACCGCCTTTGACTGATGCTTGCGCTGAAAGTTTGGCCTCATATTTGAACGGTTCAGGCATTACCATTTTCTTCTTGCGCGGGTCATCCGGGTTTTCTACAGGAACCGCTTTGATCTTTCTGGTTTCTATCCCCTCTCCAATTTCGGCCAGCATTCTTTCGGTATGGTCGCGGGTAAAATTGTCTTCGCGTATAACGACCGAGCAGTGTGAAGCCAGGCCGGCCAGAAGCAGCGCCGATTTAAGCTGCGCCGAGGCAACCGGCAGTTTATACTCAAAGGGCAGCAATTTTTTGCCTCTGATCTTTAAGGGTAAACTTCCGTTTTCACAAAAAAACTCGGCTCCCATTTCTGTAAGAGGTTCGATAACTCTTTTCATCGGTCTCTGGCTGAGTGATTCATCACCGATAAGAGTCAGTTCTATATTTGAGCCCGCCGCAATACCTGATAAAAGTCTGGCGGTTGTGCCGGAGTTGCCGCAGTCGACTGTCACTTGCTCGGGCAGAGTGTTATTTTCAGGCGGGCTGAGTCTGAGTCTGTCGTCAATCTGTTCTACTTTGACGCCGAGCTGCTTTGCAGCTTCGAGTGCACTACGACAGTCTGCTCCATCTGGGAAATTTATAATAGTTATTGGGCCGCTCGATAAAATTGAAAACAGAGCCGCTCTCTGGGCAATAGACTTATCACCCGGTACGGTGATAGTTCCTTTCACTTTTCTGGAACGTTTTAGCTGGCGCTTCATCAGCAGCTACGCCCCATGACAGTGGCAATGGCCTGCATCTCTTTAGTAAGTTTGTCAAAAGTGTCTGGAGTTATGGACTGCTGACCATCGGATAAGGCATTGGACGGGTCATGGTGGACCTCTATCAGCAGGCCATCGGCGCCTACTGCCAATGAGGCCCTGGACAGCGGCAAGACTTTGTCTCGTCTGCCTGTGCCGTGGCTGGGATCGGCGATGATTGGCAGGTGACTCATTCTCTTAACAAACGGAATGGCCGAAAGGTCAAGGGTGTTGCGGGTATGGTCGGCAAAAGTCCGCACTCCTCTTTCGCACAGTATTACTTTTCTGTTGCCTTCATTTAAAATATATTCGGCAGCCATCAAAAGTTCATCCAATGTGGCCGACATGCCCCGCTTGAGCAGCACCGGCTTGGGCTGCTGGCCGGCTTTTTTCAAAAGCGAATAGTTCTGCATGTTGCGGGCGCCAATCTGAATAATATCCGTATATTCAGCAACCAGTCCGAGAGTTTCAGTATCTATGGCTTCGGTTACAATCAGGAGATCGTGCTGCTTTTTTACTTCAGCAAGAATCTTCAGGCCCTCTTCTTTTAGACCCTGAAATGAATAAGGAGAAGTTCTCGGTTTATAAGCGCCGGCACGAAAAACTTTGGCACCGGCTTTGGCCACTCGTTCGGCTATGCGCAGACACTGGTCACGGCTTTCGACAGAGCAGGGCCCCGCCATTATAATTATTTTATCACCGCCAATTTTGACATCACTGGATAGTTCGATCACAGAGTCCTCGGGGTAGAACTCCCTGCTAACTAACTTGTAAGGCTTGGTTACATGAATTATCTCTTTAACGCCAGCCTGAGCCAGGATGCGGTCGGAATCTACCTGAGCCTTATTGCCGGTGACTCCGATGGCCGTACGCTGAGCGCCTGGCATGGAATGGGCTTTGAGCCCCATTTTTTCTATTTCAGCACAAACTTTTTCCACCATCTGTTTGGTGGCGTTTGCCTCCATTACTATAAGCATTTATAGCTCCTGGCAGATGCCTTAAATATTTTAGCGAGCGAATCTTTTGATCTAACTATTCCTATTACCTTATTAAGGTTATTTCTGAAATTTTCAAGTGATTTAATTATTTCCGGCCTGTTCTGGTCTATAATTTCCGACCAGACAGAATATGGTGAGCCGGAAAGCCTTAGCATTGAGCGAAGTCCGGGACCGGCCAACTGTACCAGCTCAGTTGCCACCTGTCCCCCCAAAATAGTAGAAATAAGCTGCGGCAGGTGCGAAATTTCAGCCATCAGCTGGTCATGAACTGCGGCCTTTATAATAGTGGGTTTTATGCGTAGTTTTTTGACCATCCAGCCGAGCTTTGCTTTATTATTTTTGCTTAGTTTGATCGATTCATCAATAAACCAGCAATGACTCTCAAACAGGCGCAGGGCGGAATTCTCAAACCCTGCTTTTTCACGGCCGGCCATGGGATGGGTCGGCAGAAACTGAGTTTCTTTGGCGAAGTTTAACTGCGACGACAGTTTTAGGATCGGCAGTTTTACGGCGCCGGTATCGATTATTAACGTGTCTGTCAGCGTTATTATTTTTGAGAGGCGCTTCAGATTAATTTCATTGGCCTTATGGGGAGCTGCAAGAATAATAATATCTGAGCCTGCTATTGCTTTTGGCAAGTTCGGCTCTGTTGTGACCGGGTAGTTGCGGTTCTTTTTAAGCCGCTTCAGAACTGCCGGTTTATCAAAGGCGGTTAGGTGAACCTTGTCCGCTCCTTTTAGAAAATCGAGCGCCATGCAGCCGCCGATTAAGCCAAAGCCACAAAATGTTATCTTCTTTACAAGTTTAGTTGGCATGCTACATCTCTTGGGGTGCCTCTAAGCCTAACAGGTAGAGACCTTTGTTTATTACGAGTTGAGTAGATTTAACTAAAGCAATTCGTGCGGCCGACAATTCTTTGTCGTCTGATAAGATTTTGTCACTCTTGCCTTGTTTATTTTTTCTCTGGTAAAATTTATTAAAGGCGCCGGCAAGTTTTAATAGCATTGCTGCAATATAAAAGGGGTCATAATCACGGGCAGCGTCTTCTATTGTATCCGGAAAATCTGCCAGCAAATCTATTACACGGGATTCTTCGCTGCCGGCCAGAAGAGTATAGTCAATATCAGATGAAACTGTGCCTTTATAATTTCTCAAAAGCGAACAGAGCCGGGCATGTGTGTATTGAAGGTAGGGTCCGGTCTCTCCCTCAAAGTTTAGTACCTGGTCCCAGTCAAAACGGATATCTTTATGACGGCGTACTGACAGCTGCGAAAATATTACGGCACCGGTGCCTATAATCCGTGATGTTTCCTCGATAGTTTTGAGACCGGGGTTCTTTTCTTCAATTCGTTTTCTGGCCAGTTCAGCAGCTTTGTCTATGACATCCTCAAGGATGACAATGTTTCCCTGTCTGGTTGACATCGCTTTATCGCCAAACTTCACCCAGCCAAATTCAATATGTTTCGTCTTGCCGCTCATAGCATTACTGGCATCTGAATTCTCTGATTTTTCCATCAGCTCTATGACTTTGAACAGCTGCTTGAAATAGTCAGACTGAGCCGAGCCGACTATATAAAGAGATTGATGGAATTTATGTTCCTGCCAGCGATAGAATAGCCCGGTAATATCACGGGTAGCGTACAATGTGGCGCCATCGGCTTTGCGCAGCAGTACCGGCGGCAGCTGCGGGTCATCAATATCCACAATCAGGGCGCCTTCGGATACCGAAGTAAGTCCTGCTCTTTCAAGACGTGCTATGGCGGCAGCCATTTTGTCGTTTAAGAATGACTCGCTGGTTATCCAGTCGAATTCTACTCCCAGTATTTTATAAATGCGGTCGAATTCTGTCAGTGATATGTTTTTAAGTTTTTCCCATAACTCTGTTTCGGATTTCTCGCCCTGCTCAAGTTTTTTAAAAGCCTCGCGGGCGTCATCTTCAAGAGAGCTGTTTTTTTTGGCAGTTTCATGAAACTTTACGTAAAGATCAAGCAGGTTCTGAACCGAATTATTCTTCAAAGTATCTTCACTGCCCCATCTGCGGTAAGCGACGATCATTTTACCGAACTGTGTGCCCCAGTCGCCCAGAAAATTGATACCCATGGTATCGTAGTCGAGCGCTTTAAAAATTTTTCGCAGCGAATTGCCTATCATGGTCGAGCGCAGGTGCCCCACTCCGAACGGCTTGGCAATATTGGGCGATGAATATTCTATCAGAATCTTGCGCTGCTGTCCGACTGTGCTGTTGCCGTAATCTCTGCCGGAATCAAGTACTGCCACAATCGTTGAACTGGCAGCTAATTCTGCGTTCGGTCTGGCGTTTAAAAATCCACCGGCAGCTTCGACCGTAACGATAACCGGGCCGTTTAGCGAACTGCTCAGGAACTTGTTTGACTCAGGCGCTACTTTGGCGGCAATGCTGGGCGGCTTATCTTCTAAAAGTTTCCCAAAACGAAATACCGGCAGAGCGAACCTGCCCATTGACGGGTCTTTTGGTTTTTCCAGGTTCTCATATATAAAGTCTGAGCTGAAGACCTGATTGTCGCCTGTAGTTTCATACTTGTCTGCATACAGAGACTTGAAAGCCGCTGCTGTCGCCTCAGAGAAACTAATTTTGAACTTATCTTTTGCCATTTAATTCTAAAATTCCTTAAGACTATAATATAACTGAGCTTTGGTCGAATCTACAAGTTTTAAGGCTTAAGGATAAGCTCGGAGCAGATCTAAATGAATCAGATAGAGCGTCCGACAGCCGAGGCCACAATTTTCAGCTCTTCGACCAGTTTTTCATACTGCTCAATATAAAGTGTCTGGGCGCCGTCTGAGAAGGCAATTTCGGGGTCATAGTGGGCCTCAATCAAAAGGCCGTCGGCTCCGGCAGCAACTGCGGCTCTGGCCATGGGCGCAACATGTTTGCGAATGCCGGTGCCATGTGAAGGATCGGCCACAACCGGCAGATGGGTCAAAGTTTTCAATATCGGAATAGCCGAAATGTCCATTGTGTTACGGGTATAATTTTCGAAGGTACGGATACCTCTTTCACAGAGGATTACTTGATGGTTGCCGCCTGCCAGAATATATTCGGCGGCCATTAGAAGTTCCTGCAATGTGGCCGACATACCGCGTTTGAGAAGAATTGGTTTGTTTACTTTGCCAAGTTCTTTTAACAATGCGAAATTTTGCATATTGCGGGCGCCGACTTGTATCATGTCGACGTATTTTAAGGCCGGCAGAATATCCGCCGAGTCCATTACTTCTGAAACTACCGCCATATTGTGGGTATCACCGGCTTCGCGCAGGTATTTTAGGCCTTCTTCTCCCAGACCCTGAAAGGAATACGGAGAGGAGCGGGGCTTGTAGGCTCCGCCTCTGAGAACATTTGTGGAAAACGGCTTCAACAGGCCGCCGATTTTTTTAATCTGGTCCCGCGATTCGATTGAACAGGGACCGGCCATCAGGACGATTTTACTGCCGCCAAATTCAGCATCTTTTACTTTAACTATGGAGTCTTCCGGACCAAATGTGCGACCGACAAGTTTATATGGCTCGGTGACTCGCAGAACTTCGTGAACGCCGTCCATAACTTCGTAATCTCTGGTGTCGGCTTGCTGAGTGTCCCCCACTACTCCAAGTAGGGTGCGGTTGCTGCCGGTCGAGCGATGGATATCAAAACCGCGATCAATCAGTTTCTGGCAGACCAGTTCGATCTGTTCTTTGGTGGCGGTGCTTTGCATTACGATAACCATAGCAGCTCTTTACTTCTCTTTCTTGTTATAGACTTGAGTTCGCTCCAGCCGGCGCGATTCATCTATAATCCGCTCAAATAAGCGTACAACGGCGTCCGGCGTCAACGGTCCGGGATTTTTTTCAGTCAGCGAGACAAATATATCTCTTTCACGTTCCGGGTCGAACAGTTTCTTTCCCTGATCCTTTTTGATTCGAGCAAGATCTATGACAAGATTGGCCCTTCTGTTAAAAAGAAACAACAGTTCGATATCTATCGAATTAATTTCTTCTCTGAATTCTTTTAAATCTTTTTTAGCCATTAAATTGCCCTGCGAACCGAACTCAAAAATCTGGCCGCATCTTTTACGCCTCGCGATTTGCTGCTGGCATTTCGTATCAGCGAAATCAATTTTGAACCGATTACCACGCCGTCACTATATTTGCAAAACCGTCTGGCTGTTTCTGGCGAAGAAACGCCAAATCCTGCCACAAATTTCTTTTTTAGAACCTCTCCCAGTCCTTTCAAGTAGTTATCGGTATCTCTGCCGAAAACCTTGCCGGTCCCGGTTACACCGGTTACGGTGACAGCGTAGACAAAATCCGAGCAGGATTTTTCTATCTTCTTCAGGCGAGCTTTGTCTGTGGTCGGGGCGACTAAGAAAATTGTAGAGATGTTATGCTTAGCCGCATATCGTTTAAAATCTGAAGCTTCAGATACAGGCAGGTCCGGGATTATCAAGCCGTCAACACCTGCAGCAGTAGCATCTTTCATAAATTGCTTTTCGCCGTAGCTTAAAACAGGATTGTAGTAGCCCATTAAAATAAGCGGTATTTCGCTGGTTTTTCTGATTTGCTCTACGATTTTCAGAGTCTTGTGCAGCGTCATTCCTTTTTTGAGAGCATGATACGATGAAAACTGAACTTCTGCTCCGTCGGCCAGCGGATCAGAAAACGGAAAGCCTATCTCTATCATATCGCAACCAGAATCTACCGCCGCTATGATAAGTTCTACTGTCGTTTTCGTATCAGGGAATCCGGCCGTAATAAACGGAATCAGAAGCTTCTGCTTTTTATTCTGCTTTATATATGAGCGAATGCGGTTCAACTTTCAGTCCTTGTCATTCTCAGAAAAGTTTGCCATATCTTTGTCACCGCGTCCTGAAAGGCAGACTACTACCTTTTGTCTGACTTTGAACTTTTTCTTATTAGCAATCAAATAGGCCAGAGCATGTGCTGTCTCTAACGCCGGAATTATCCCTTCGAGTTTTGAAACTAACTCAAAGGCCGCCAGTGCCTGTTTATCGGTCGCGCTGACATATTTCACCCGTCCCGAATCGCTCAAGGCTGAATGTTCCGGTCCGACTCCGGGGTAATCCAGTCCGGCGGATATGGAATGCGGCAGAATTATCTGGCCGTCGTCGTCATATACCAGGTAGCTGTAAGAGCCGTGGAGAACGCCCGGTTTTCCTTTAGACAGAGTGGCGGCATGCCGGCCGGAATTTAGTCCATGCCCGGCTGCTTCGACTCCTATCAGTTGGACCGATTTTTCGCTTATGAATGTGTCAAAGATGCCAATAGCGTTGGAGCCTCCGCCCACGCAGGCTATTATAACATCGGGGAGTCTGCTAAATTTTTCCTTACACTGTCGCTTGGTTTCTTTGCCGATTATTGACTGAAAATCGCGTACTAACATCGGATAGGGATGTGGCCCGACTACCGAGCCTATAATATAAAAGGTCGAGCGGATGTTTGTCACCCAGTCGCGCATCGCCTGGCTGGTAGCATCTTTTAGAGTTTTCGAGCCCGATTCTACTGTGATAACTTGAGCTCCCAGGAGTTTTATTTTCTCGACATTGGGCGCCTGCCTCTTTATATCCACGGCTCCCATATAGATGATGCACTCCATTCCGAAACGGGCACAAACTGTGGCAGTAGCCAGGCCGTGTTGTCCGGCGCCGGTTTCGGCAATTATCCGTTTTTTACCCATATGCTGGGCCAGAAGAATCTGTCCGATCGTATTATTAATTTTGTGAGCGCCGGTATGGTTTAAGTCCTCACGTTTGAAATAAATTTTGGGGCCACTCAGAAATGCCGTAAATCTCTCAGCAAAATAGAGCGGGCTGGGGCGGCCGACAAAATCCGAGAGGTAGCCTCGCAGTTCAGTCAGAAACGACTCGTCTTTCTTGAGCTTTCGGTATGATATCTCAAGTTCGGCCAGAGCCTGCATTACTGTCTCAGGAACATACTGTCCGCCATAGGGGCCGAAGCGGCCTTTTCTATCAGGGCCTCTTTTAACTCTTTGTGCCATATCTGATTCTATTGCATATACTAAAGAACTGCTTTAGCTTCTTTGCTGATTTATTACCAGGAGAAATTTCAACCCCCGAGTTAACATCTACTATAATGGGGCTGAAAATTCTCAATCCCTCTAAAACATTGTCGGCAGAGATACCGCCGGACAGCATAAGATTTGGAATTGCAGGTTTTGGTCTGATATTCCAGTCAAATCTCTGGCCGGTTCCTCCGGGCTTACTAATCGTGCTGTTATCTAACTGGACAATATCTGCGGAGCAAGCCCGTATTTTCTTGTAGTCCGATTTGCTGTCAATATGATAAGCGGTAATAACTCTATGACCTGACTTCTGGAGTTTTTTAATTGTAGAATTGCTGGTTTTTCCATGGAGCTGAAGGTAGTCGAGTTTGAGACGGTCGGCAGTTTTAAGCAGCGTTTCCAAATCTGCATCTACAAAAACGCCCACTCGGTCTATCGTAGCAGGAATCTTCTCAATGATTTTTCCGGCAGCAGTAGCAGAAATATACCTTGGTGATTTATTATAAAATATAAAGCCGAGCATATCGGCTCCGAGTCTGGCCGCCAGTAGAGCATCTCTTTCGCGGGTTATGCCGCAGACTTTTATTTGAAAGTGCTTCATGCTGATTTCAGGGACTTTAAAAGGTTTACCGGGTCGGTTGATTTTATCAGGGCTTCACCGATTAAGAAGCAGTTGTAGCCGAACTCTTTTAAGCATCTGATATCGGCCGGTTCAAAAATTCCTGATTCTGCAATTTTTATGATATCATCAGGAATTACAGCGCTCATTGTTTCGGCGGTTTCTAACGAAACTGAAAAATCTTTCAGGTTGCGGTTGTTGACTCCGATTATTTGGGCGCCGCAGTCAATCGCAATTTTGGCTTCATCGCTTGTATGAACCTCTACTATGACGTCAAGGCCGCAATTTTCTGCGAGCCTTATCATGCTCTCAATTTCATCTGCTTTAAGAAGGCTCACAATTAGCAGGACCGCGTCTGCTTGTTTGAGTCTGGCGAATCGTATCTGGAACGGATCAATTATGAATTCCTTATACAATACTGGAAGCCCCGTTACAGTTTTTGCTTTTCTCACATATTCGGGTGAACCCTGAAAATATTTTTTGTCAACCAGTACCGAAAGTGCGGCCGCCCCTCCTTCGCGATAAGAAACCGCAATCTTTTCAACATCAAAGTTTTTAATCAAGACGCCTTTGGATGGGGACGCTTTCTTAAGTTCAGCAATAATATTGACTTTGTCATTGTTTGCTATGGAGGCTTTGAAATCAAGTCTGACGTTTGACATTATTTCTTCCTCAATCTCACTCATAGTAAGTTCTGCTTTGAGCTGTGCCACTTCAATTCTTTTGTGGGCTGCTATTTCCTCTAGGATATTTGTCAACTGATTGCCTCGCGCACCAGAGTCCAGCGTTGTTTTCCATTCTGCCTGGTCTCTACATTTTTAAATAGTGAGTAGAATATCAGGGTCGACAGTAAGTAAATCACAATTGTAATATTGATAGTCACAGTATATCCGAAATTTTCAATGAGCACTCCCCCAAATGCCGACGATATCATCATAGCCGAGGTCCAGGCCACGATTAACAGAGCGCTGACCAGCCCCTGTTCAGACTTCTCAGACAGTTCCATGGCCAGGTTTGTTATTATCGGCACACCGATATTCATAAGGCCGGCTCTTAACACAAAGGCCAGCAGCACCAGCGGCAGAAAATCGCTGTAAGAAAGAATTAACATAAACGGAATTGAAGAGAGCTGGGCTGTTACAACCGCTCTGACCAGCCCTATTTTTTTAGCCATAACAGGTCCGATCATAATGCCGACTAACATTACCAGATGTGCCAGGAAATAAAAGAATGTAATGCGGTCAGGCGGCTGACTGAATCTATCTCTGAAATAGAGATTTAAAAAGGGAATAATAAGTCCGGCGCCAAGTCCCACTATAAAATTTGCAATGGTAATTTTAAAATAAAAGCCACCTCTTTTTCTGAATTGATTCAGATCGAACGAGATTTTGCTTTCCTCAGCCGAAGGCGGATTTGCTTTGACCATCGAAAACGGAATCAAAGCCAGGATGCTGGCCACTACTCCCAGATACAAGGTATAGCGATAGCCAGATATGATGTCTCCGGTAAAATCTGTCAGCATAATAACAAGTGTTCCTGAGAACAGGGAGCCGACCATTCCTGCCAGCAGCATCATCCCGAACGAAAGTGAAAACAGGTGGGTTCTCTCAACTGAAGTAGAATTTCTCATATAGAAAGGTCCGCTGGCTACACGAAAGAAGGCAAAGGACATGCCGGTCAAAAGGGAAAAACCCATAAGCAAAACGAGTTCATCCATGGTTGTAATAAAATAACTGAAGCCAGCCATCATAATACAGCCTGTTAACAAAAGCGGTTTGAGCTTTACCCGGCTCAGAATTATTGCCACCGGAATAGCCAGTAATGTTGCACCAAGAGCTCTGGCTGAGATAACCAGACCTATCTGACTTTCAGCAAAACCTAACTCTTTCAGATAGAGATTTAAGAGCAGCTGAAAAACATGAAAATTTACCCCCATCAAGAACGAGCCAATTAAATAGAGTCTGGCGTTGCGGGAAAACATCCGGAGAATGTTCAGATATGAAACGATTCCGCCACGGCTGCGCTGCCAGAAATTTTGCTGTTTTTCTGCAACTTTTATTTCTTCTGTTGTATGATTCATTAAATTTGTTTGGTGGCCTTTATCCAGCTTTGGAATTTCTGTTTAGCTGCTCCCCAGTCGATAGCGTCCCGGGCTGCTGAAACACCATCCCAGATTGTATCAGCTTTGCCCGCCACATAAATCAGCGCCCCGGCATTAAATAAAACAGCTTCGCGATAACTGGTATCCTCACCCTCAAGAATATCGTTTAATATTTTAAGATTGTGATTGGCATCTCCGCCTGCTAAGGATTCCGAGGGATAAGTAGTAAGTCCTACTTCAAGCGGGGTTATAGTTCTGCTGTTTATTTCGCCGTCTTTTAGTTCCAGGAAATCTGTCGGCGCGCAAACAGAAAATTCGTCCATGCCGTCACGCGAGTGGACGACCAGTACGTGTTCTGATTCTAAGAGTTTCATTACTTCGGCTACCAGCTTCATCAGAAATTGATCGTAAACACCTATGACCTGTCTTTTAACTCCGGCCGGATTTGTCATTGGTCCCAGGATATTAAATACGGTTCTGATGCCCAGTTCTTTTCGAGGTGCAGCGGCATATTTCATGGCCGGATGAAAACGAGGTGCAAACATGAAACCAAACTGCAGCTCGTTTATGTTTTTCTCTACCACGTTTATGCCGGGATCAATTTTGGCGCCGCTGGCTTCTAAAATATCTGCCGAGCCGCAAGCCGAACTTACCGAACGGTTGCCGTGCTTGGCGACGGTGACACTGGCAGCCGAAGCTACTATAGCCGCCGCAGTTGAAATATTGAAACTGTTTGAGCCGTCACCGCCTGTGCCGCAGCCATCGACAGCGTTCTTGTCATCTATTTCAATCTTAACCGAATGCTTACGCATCGCTTGGGCAAAACCGGCTACTTCTTCGGCGGTCTCCCCTTTTAATTTCAGCGCCACCAAAAAACCTGCTATCTGTGCCGGAGTCGCTTCATTCTGCATCATGATTTCCATTACTCTGGAAGCTTCTTCCTGGAAGAGGTTTTCTTTTGAAACTACTCTTTTTATAAACTCTTGCATAGCTACACGCTTTTCAAAAAATTGTTTAATATGTTTTTGCCTTGTGAAGTCAGTATCGATTCCGGATGAAACTGCACTCCATAAAGCTTCTTCTCTTTATTTTCAACAGCCATGACTGTTTTGTCAGCCCAGGCTGTAATCGTAAAACTTTTGGGAATAGTGTCACGTTCAACTATTAGTGAATGATAGCGGGTAGCAGTAAACGGTGACGGCACCTGCTTGAACAAAGTAGAATTATCATGCGAAATTTCGGATGTCTTTCCATGCATGAGAACCGGGGCATAGCCGATAGTCGCCCCGTTAACCTGAGCAATTGACTGATGCCCCAGGCATACTCCAAGAATTGGAACGGAGCCGGCCATTTGTTCTACCAATTCATTCATGATACCGGCGTTCTCGGGCCTGCCCGGGCCGGGAGAGAGTACGATCGATTTTGGTTCAAGCTTTTTAATTTTTGAAACAGTTATCTTATCGTTTCGAAATACTCTGATATCTGCCCCCAGTTCGCTGAGATACTGAACCAGATTATAGGTGAATGAATCATAATTATCTAAGAGCAGCAGCAAAACTTAATTCTCCCCTGTCACGGCCTGTATCGCCGCGCGAGCTTTGGACTCAGTTTCACTGAACTCACGGGACGGTTTGGAATCAGCAACAATACCGGCGCCGGCCTGTATGTAATACTTGTTACCCTTTTTAACTAAAGTGCGGATAGCTATGCAGGAATCCAGATTTCCCCAAAAATCCAGATAGGCGATTGAACCGGCATAAATTCCGCGGCGCTCGGTTTCGAGCTCATCGATTATTTCCATAGCGCGTATTTTCGGCGCTCCGGAAACCGTACCGGCCGGAAAACAGGCGAAGTGTCCGTCTATAGGTTTATGTTTTCTGTTTATTTCTCCTACTACTGAGCTGACAATATGAATAACGTGCGAATATTTCTCAATAATCATATTATCTTTTACTTTAACAGTCGCAGTTTTACTCACCCGGCCAACATCATTTCTGCCAAGATCGAGCAGCATGGTATGCTCGGACAATTCCTTTTTGTCAGCCAGTAAGTCTGCAATCAACCTGGCGTCTTCCGCTTCGTTTTTGCCTCTGGGTCTGGTACCGGCAATGGGACGCGTTTCAATGATATCTTTTTCAATGCGGACCATCATCTCCGGCGAAGAACCAACTACCGCGTTGTTACCAAAATTCAAAAGGAACATATAAGGAGAAGGATTTATTCGTCTCAGGCGGCGATAAACATTTAGTGCCGAACTGTTTGATTTTATTTCCCATCTTTGCGACAAAACAACCTGATAGATGTCGCCCTCTTTAATATAGCGCTTGGCTTTACGGACATTGTTTACAAATGTCTGCTTAGATGTATGAGCGATAACTTTGCCGGCCTTTTTATTGTCGTTTTTTCTGGCGCTAAGAGGCAGCGGCATGGTTAGTTTCCTGACAGATTGTCTGATCCATCTGGTGGCCTCGTCATATTGCTGTCTGAGCGTTTTTTGGGAATCGCCTGTTACTAAATTTGCGATGACAAGTATTTCCTGCTTGAGGTGGTCAAAGGCGATTATGTGGCTGTAAAGAGATAGTCTCATATCGGGCAGGCCGATTGTGTCATTATTATTATCAGGTATCTTCTCAACCCAGCGGATAGTGTCATAGGCGAAATAGCCGACTCCCCCACCGGTGAAACGCGGCAGACCCGGTACTTTTACCGGTCGATACTTTTTGAAAAGATTTCTGATAAACGGTATTGGTTTTTCGCTTACGTTTCGAATATTTCTGCCCCTGCGAACTGTGAGGTTGTCGCCGGAACTTTCTACTACAAGGTATGGATCGAAGCCTAAGAACGAATAACGGGCAAGTTTCTCGCCGCCTTCGATAGATTCCAAAAGGAAACTTTCTTTTTTATCAGCAGCAAGTTTCATAAAAGCTGAAACAGGAGTATCTAAGTCGGCCGGAATTTTTTCAAATACCGGCACAACATTGCCTCGACTGCTTAATTCCCGGGCTTTCTTAAAATTAATCATCGTGACTCAAATGTTCCTTCACAAATAAATTCGGCAGGTCCGCTTATTTCAATGATATCGTCAGATTCTCTCCAGTTCACCTCTATTTCTCCTGTTTCAAATACTACTGTACACTTGCGTTCTGCTACTCCCAGCATAACTGAAGCTGCTACCGCCGCTGCCGCACCCGTACCAGATGAAGCAGTCGGGCCGACCCCTCTTTCCCAGTCAGCTACCTGCAGTTTCTTTGAAGAGACAACTTTGACAAACTCCACATTAGTGCCGTTCGGAAACATCTTATGATTTTCTATATCGGACCCTATTTGCTGCCAGTCGAATTCGAAATTATCTGTAAACAAAACCGTGTGCGGATTACCAAGCGACAAGCAGGTCACCGGAAATTTTGTACCACCAAGGTCTAATGGTGAGTTTATCATAAATTGAGATTTGGATTTGACCGGAACTTTCGATGTATCAAAGCTTGGCGTGCCTATTTCGGTAGTCAGCATTGCTCCGAGTTTTGTTTTACTGACAAGAGTTACTTTGCTTTCTGCTTCGCTCATACTTATTACAAAGTTTCTTTTTTGGGAATTCTGTCGGTGCAGGTGCAGTCCTGCTATGCGAAGCCCATTGCCCGATTTTTCGGCCCAGCCGCCATCCGCATTATATACATCAATCGTGACCTTGCCGTTTTTTGTTTTACTTAGGTATAACAGGCCATCGGCCCCTACACCTTTGTGGCGTTCACAGATTTGTCTGACCATTTCAGGCAGCAACTTTCTGGAGATTTTGTTCCGGGCGCTATCTATCAGAATAAAATCATTGGACAGGGCGTGGTATTTATAAAATTTAAGCTGCATATATTTCTTTAGTTAACTTTTCATACACTTTACTTCAATAAAAAAGGTCTGCCATCCGGCAGACCAAAAATTGTGCGTATCAGCAGGGTCATTATACCGGATAACCATCTTCTCTATCTCTTAGCCACCAGCTGTACCAATAAACATTCATATTAAATAACCTCATTTAAGAGACTGCCCAGGCGAGAAATTCCTTCAACAATTCTTTCATGGGTAGCGGTGGCAAAATTCAGCCTGAAAGTGTTGGTGACCGAGCCATCCGGATAAAACGGCTGGCCATAAACGAAGGCTACATTCTTTTTGAGAGCTCTTTCAAGCAGCTCCTTGGCTGATAAATGCTCTGGTAGTTCTACCCAGAGGAAAAGTCCGCCATCAGGTTTGGTCCATTTAATACCGGACGGAAACTGCTTTTCTATCTCAGAGAGCATCAGATTTCTCTTAGCGCCATAATGTCTTTTTATTTTTTCAATATGCGGTTCAAGCAATCCCCTCTTGCAAAAATCATGGCAGATATACTGATTTAAAGTACCGGCATGCAGATCGTCGGACTGTTTTATCTTTTCAATTACGTTAATGAACTCTTTCCTGGCATTAATCCAGCCGAGCCTGAGACCGGGAGCAAGTATCTTGGCCACCGTATGAATTGTTATAACGTCGTCCCCGCCCAGAGCTTTCAGTGTGGGGATGTTTTGGCCGGTGAATCGGAGCTCGTTGTAGGGCGTGTCATCAACAATAGGAATGCCATATTTCCGTGCCAGTTCGATTAACTTTAGACGTCTTTTTTCGGACATGGAAATGCCGGTCGGGTTCTGAAAAGTGGACACGGTATAAATCAGTTTCGGATGGTGCTTGATGATCTGTTCTTCGACCTGGTCAGTTATCACACCGCTATCATCCATTTCGGCTGAGACTACCTTAACTTGCCTGTAGTCAAAAATCTGAAGTGCTCCTACATAGGTAGGGTTTTCTGTCAGCACCGTGTCCCCCGGTTCGGTCAGCACCCGGGTGACCATATCTACAGCCTGCTGTGCGCCCGAGGTTACCAGCAGATTGGAGACTTCGGTAGCCGCTCCTCTATCGCTTATCCTTTTGGCAAGTAGTTCCCGAAGAGGCGTTATTCCCCGCGTCAGGGTGTACTGAACAGCAGCCCCTTTATATTCTCGCAGAGCGTTTCTGGCAGATTCGGCTATTTCATCCAGCGGAAACAGCGATGGATCCGGCAGACCTCCTGCAAATGATATTATCTCCGGCTTTGAGGTTAACTTGAGAATTTCTCGAATAACCGACGGCTGTAGAGAAAGAATATGCTCAGGATAGCTCCACTTTGGGGTGGCGGCCCCTATTTTTTCATCAGTAGTCATAAGTTTCTATATCACAATAATATATGCTTCCAAGATAGCGAATTTTAGAACAAAAATCAATTATCGCACTAAATTTGCTAATATCGGCCTTGCTGATTGACAATAATGGCATATTTTGCAGTAGTCATGATTCAACTATACAAATATAAACTAATGCTCGCCACATTAGCTTTGGCATTCAGCCTTTGTGGGTGTGAATCCGCCGAAAGAGAAATAAACAGTTCCGGAGCGGGTGACACCTGGGTTTTTGCAAAAGTATCTGGTGATAATCAATCGACCGTCAGGCTCGGTATTTTACCCCAGCCGATGATTGTCAAACTTGCAAAACTAAACGGAACTCCCCTGCCAGATAAAAACATTAGATTCTCATTGATATACGGAAACGGCACTGTCCAAAAACCAGTTGCAGGCGGTGATTATTTTGACCTTGTCACATTTACTGATTTTGAAGGAAAGGCTTCAGCTCAGTTTCTTAATTATGGCGGGGATTCGCTGGGAGTATCAAGAGTTAGTGCGGAAGTAATGTCCGATGCTTCACTGGCAGTAGTTTTCACTATTAATACTAATTAATTCCAGAGAAACCATAAATCCCGCTTTCCGTGAATAAATAGAAGCCACCGAGCGGAGTCGAACCGCTGACCTACTGATTACGAATCAGTTGCTCTACCAACTGAGCTACGGTGGCCTGATTTCGTCTATATTGAATCCCAATATACTTCTCATACAGCAACTTACAACCCAAAAATAAATCTTGCATAATAATGTCTATATTTTATCTTCAAACCATATACGCCATCTCCAGAAACCCGCATCAGGAGGACAATGATGGTCAGGCGAATTACAATAATTATCGTAACAGTCTCATTACTTTTTCTCTCTGGGCAAATCTTTGCCGCTAATGCTGTATCAGTAAGCAAGATTGATGGATTTGACTCGACTTCCGGTGGCCTGATGGCCAATACTCCAATCCGATTCTATATTAATTATGAGGTTGGTGCAAAAGACATCTGGGGCATAACTAATGCATATCATTTCTATTCAACAAATGGCGCTATGTGGCAGCCTATATTTGCCCAACCTACTGTTATGGTCTCAAACTATTTTGATAGCTTCATTTTTTTGGAATTCGGCATAACTGGTTCCGGAGCAGACACTTTGGACCTTTGGGCCTTTATTATCAATACTTCGGGCCTGCCTTCAGGATTCGATAGTAATTTATTTTTTATAGAAACTAAATTTTCAGAAGATCAAATTGGTAAAACTGTTTGCCTGGATACCACTTCGAGGAAGGATGTGGACCCATTTTCATGGGTCAACAGCAATATCGAGCAAGTTATACCTTCCTGGGATGGACTACACTGCTTTGAAATAGTCGATTGCTGTGTTGGGATCAGAGGTGATATAAACAGAGATGGAAAAGGACCCAACATTCTCGACCTGACCCGGCTTGTGGATTATATTTTCCGGGGCTCGCCCGCCCCTGATTGCAAGTTAGAATCTGACGTAAACGGCGACGGCTTACCCAGCCGTATTACAGATTTGACTTATATAGTAGATTATATGCACCGAGGCGGGCCTCTTCCCGGGTCCTGCCCTGCCGATTAAAACGCTTTTAATAATATGCCGGAGGCCGGACTTGAACCGGCACGCCCCTTTCGGAAGCAAGGGATTTTAAGTCCCTGGTGTCTACCAATTCCACCACTCCGGCAAACGATGCAGGATAAAGAGTTACAACGTTTTGCGCAAGAGCCAAAACAGATATTGTAAATCTTGCCAAGTTTAACCCTCCAACTATTTTACTAGTGCTAACGTATAAGATTAGAAACGAAACTAGCAGATGGAGAATTTGACGTATGAATCACAAAATTGCCCTGCTTGCTATCCTTTTGGCATTGGCGACAGTATTCGTGACTGATACTGAAGCTCAGCGACGGCGTGGACGTGGAGACAGCCTGATGAAACAACGAAAGGACAACGCCCCCAAAGTTGGCGACACTGCCCCAACATTCACTTTGAAATCTCACGACGGCAAGTCCGAAACATCTCTGGCCTCCTTCAAAGGAGAGAAACCGGTAGTTCTCTTTTTTGGAAGCTACACCTGACCTCCCTTTCTTCGCCAGGTTGGCGAAATGGAACAGCTGCACAAGGATTTTGGCGACATCGCCGAGTTCCGACTGGTGTATATTCGTGAAGCGCACCCGATTGACAGCCGTCGCCCGGCGCCCTACGCCGAGGAAAAAGGTATAAGCGAGGCCACCACCTTTGGAGAACGCTGCGCCATAGCCTTAGAGTTGCTTGATGATAAGAACCTGTCTATTCCTACAATCGTCGATGACATGGATAACAGTGTTAACGAAGCCTATCGTGCCTTCCCGGATCGCATCTTTGTGGTCGATGTCGACGGGAAAATCGCTTTCGCTGCCGACCGTGGACCGTGGGGATACGCACCGGCCATTAAAGATGTCAGAAAGTGGCTCGATGAAAGAAAAGCTACCGCGACCGATTCAATTACCGACTAACGTCCAGCCGATTTTTGAACATTGTCTGTCCAATTCGATACGAGACCATCCAAAGTGATACTTGTACTATTACGTCCTATCTATTTGTAGAGTCAAAGAATGCATTAAGCTCAAGCAGATGTTTTTTCATTTGAATCGCTTTTTAAGCCTTTGGCGTCTACTAATTCCACAACTGAGGCAAACAACTAAGCGGCCTCAAATTGGCGATTTTGTAAAATTCGCGCAATGAGGGATTATCTAACATAATAGCCAATCAAAAGCAAATTACTAAATATTTATTATTTCTAGATAACGATTCTACAACACGTTTAGCGTCGCTAAAAAGTCTTTTGAATAGATTTTATTTACTGACACTTCCTGTCATGATTAGAAATTAGTTTATGGGGCAAATATTCATTCACTTTCGAACAATTAGGAGGCTATACATGTCGAAAGCAAAATCGAAATTGTCAATCACATTAAGCAATGATCAATTGAAGGCTCTAAGGCCCATAATCGAGCAAACTGGCAAGATTAAAATTGCCGGAGAAATTGTAAAAGGAAAGCTCAACATTTCCTTTATTGCTTGTAATGCGGCTTTCCTTGCTTGCAATGCACCATTTAAGCTGATTCCCATTAAGTAACAAGAGTAGTTGGTAAAAGTAAACGAAGCATTTTACTCGAATCGTTTTTCGTTTTTGCCCCGAGTCTATTAGATTTTTATATCATGATGCGTAAAAGGATAGTAAATGAATTCTAACAAACTCGAACTAACGCTAGAACTAGTGAGAGATTACGCAAACAATGATCTGAAGCACTTTACAGATATTGTTAGAACGGCCTTTACTGATGTGGACCCGGTATTCTTGCGGCCAAGATATGACAAGTTTTTTTGGCACTGTGCCGGAAGCGTTCCGGGATGGATGGCTCAGGTAGTACTTGCCAACGCCGATGCAGAAAGTGATGGTTCGAATAAACTCTTAAAGCTTTGGCAAAGTGTGAATTACAATGAGTTTATTGAAGAAAAAGTCTTATTTCATGCCAAAGACGAAGCCAGGCATTCTCGTCTGTTTGTTAAACTGACCAGAATGGCTTTTCCCTCGCTGATTGGAAAAAAAGAAGAAAATGCTAAGAAAGATTCACTTGTTCGAATTACGAAGGATATGCTTATCAAATCTGAATTTATCGTAAACGAGTTAACTCTTATAGATAACTTAGTCCAAATGAATATGGGTGAAATTCGGACTCGGCTTCATATGGAATTACTCGGGCCGGCAATTCACGCATTCAGTCCCGAGAATTCTAAGTCTAAAGTTAAAGCTATATTGAACGGACTCTCGCACGACGAAGTTGTTCATATAAGCTATATTGCTTCGTTGATAGAATCGTGGTGTGAGACTGGTGATAAGAAACAATTACTGATTTTGTATAGGAATCGTCTTCAAGATTTTCACGAATTCACTATTAGGCAAACGGAAAGCGCAGTGAATAGCTATGGAGCGGGTCGATTTCCTGATTTGTTAGAAATATGATTGGACCCACGAGACTGTTGTCAGAAAACACGTTTTTTTGACAGGTACTTATCAATTCCGCAACTCCGGTAATCGTTCTAGGATAAATAGTTACAACGATCTGCGCAAGTAGGGAAAAGAAGCGTGGGGATCTGTAGAGAAGCACATAATTCTGAGTCCATACAAATCCACATGAGCAACTACTAAGCTTCAATACTCCTTTTCTACTGATAAAACTGTGGCTATACTTACCAATGGTTTCGAAAAGAGCTCTTGAGCATGCTCAAGAGAACAATAAATGTGAATTATAAATTATTAAATCGATAAAGGAGTGAGTAATGGAAAACATTCTTGAGAAATTTATGAACTGGGGATCCGTTTATGGCACTTTGGTCAGCTGGAAGATTTTAGGTGCAGTTGCTATTTTCGTTTTGGGACGACTGCTGGCAGGCTTTTTTGCAAATTTAGTGGGACGCGTAATGGATAAAAGCAGAGCCGATTACACTTTGACCGGTTTTGTGAAAAACCTGACGCGGATATCTCTTCTGGTTTTCACAGTCATAGCCGCTTTGGGAGCTCTGGGGGTGGAGACGACCTCGTTGATTGCTGTGATTGGTGCCGCCGGGCTGGCAGTTGGTTTTGCTCTGCAGAGTTCCTTGTCTAACATAGCCTCAGGAATCATGCTGGTAGTGTTTCAGCCTTTCAAGGTGGGAAACTACATCAATGCCGGCGGAACCAGCGGGGTGGTTGAAGAAATACGCATCTTCAACACTATTCTCAGAACATTTGACAACCGCAAAATTATAGTCCCCAATAGCCGGGTCACCGCCGACAATATAACGAACTACTCCGCCAAGGAAACTCGACGCATAGACCTCGAATTTAGCATAGGCTACGGTGATGATCTGAAACTGACCAGAACTATTCTTGAGAAAATTGTGAAAGCCGATGTAAGGATTCTCGAAGATCCTGCCCCCGAAATCGGCGTCCTGAAGCTTGGCGAGAGTTCTGTGGATTTCTTCGTCCGTCCCTGGGTAAAGGCGGCTGACTATTGGCCAGTTAAGTGCGACCTGCTCGAAAAGGTTAAACTAACGTTTGATGATGAAGGCATATCAATTCCCTTTCCTCAAAGAGACGTTCATTTATACCAGGCCACTGCGGTCTAGGGCATTTCATTGGCCTTTCTCGCCGGTCGGACACTCAAGTCTTTGTTGTGCTTGTACTTGTCGATACGTTTTCTTTTGGGAGTGTTGCTTGACAGGAACGATCGATTGTTGTTAATTGATTGCTACTGGAAAGGATAAGGGACAGAGACTCGGACGTCCCTTTATTCCTGAACCATCCGCGCGTGACCGGCCCTTAATAAATCTTAATCCGGACAGACGGAAACCCGAGAGATGAAAGCAGTTGTTTCTCTGTCAAACAGCTGAAAAGATAATAGCTATGAATACGTCGATTTCAATTATGACTCATCTTGAATCCATCTTTCGGAGTATTCAGCGGGCTATCGCCTCTGGAGATGTTGGTTCTACAGTGAAAGCTGCACGTAACGCCAAGGGGGATTCCGTCAAGTGGTTCGACCTCGCAGCCGATGAGGCGGCCTGCAATTACCTCAAGGAGCATTTTCCTTGTCCGGTCGTGCTGTTGTCAGAAGAGGGTTCACCTCGTGAGTTTGGCAACGGGCAGCCGGAATTCACGGTAGTATTGGATCCCGTAGACGGTTCGGACAACTTCGAGCGTGGAATAGCGCCCGCTAACGCGGCTGTAGCATTAATTCCGTATTCATGCCCAATCTCAGTTGAAACAGTCCAATACGCATTGGTAGGCAACCTGGTTACCGGGCAGATATATACTGCTGCGCGCGAAAACGGCGCGTTCTGCGATGGCAAGCAGATCCGTGCCGGAACATGTAACGTTCTGACCAGTGCTATGATCAGTTGCGAAATGAATCATTTTGCTGTGAAAGAGCCCCTGACCAATGTCCTTTCCAGTGCCCGTGGGGTTCGCACCTTAGGATGCGCTACTGAAGCAATAACATTAGTCGCTTCGGGTTCCCTCGACGCGCATTTGGATCTACGCGGTCGTCTTACACCTGAGAACTTCCTGGCCCCCTCTCTTATTCTTACCGAGGCAGGAGGAACCATTTCCGGACCAGAAGGAGAACCGATTCCTGATATCACAGATCTGACGCAGCGGTTTTCGATTATTGCCAGTGGCTCACCTGAACTACACGCAGATCTTATTCAACAGTTGAAAGGCGATACCGTATGCATATAGCAGTTAAAACAGTAGTCCCAACCTTGGCGGGGACTGTACCACCTGCTGTGATATTGGCTGCTGGTGAGGGGCATCGCCTGAATGGAGTGAATGGAGGTAGCCCAAAGCCTCTTACCCCGGTGCTCGGTCTGACTCTTCTGGAAAGAGCCATTTTGTCGTGCAAAGAAGTTGGGGTCATGGAGTTCTACGTGGTGATTGGATATCGCTCGCACATAATAGTCCCTTATTTGAGTGCACTTGAACAGAGATTATCCGTCTTGATCCAACCGGTAGAAAACCCCAATTGGAGAAAGGGGAATGGATCCTCCGCTCTATCAGCAGCTCCTTACATAAGTAGTTCCTTTTTTCTTTTGATGTGTGATCATCTTTTCGATCCCTCCATTCTACGACTATTGCTTACGGCAGGAACAAATACAACGGACTGCTGGCTAGCTGTCGATCGTCACACCGAGCGTGTGTTTGATCTGGATGACGCCACCAAAGTAATATTGAATCGAGATGTTATTATCGGAATTGGCAAAGAAAAGACGTCCTTCGATGCCGTAGATACCGGAATCTTCCTCTGTCAACCCTCTCTGTTTGATGCTCTGGAGGTTGCCAAAGATATGGGTCGACACTCCCTTTCTGCCGGGATCGTTGAGTTGATAAAGGGCCGTGAATTCCGAGCCGTCACAATTGGCAATCGGTTCTGGTTCGACGTCGATACACCGAAAAGTCTGGGTAGCGCCAAAAGTGCCTTGCTGCAGAGTTTGTCAAAACCTGACGAAGACGGTTTCGTTTCCCGTTATCTGAACCGTCCCGTGTCGCGCAGAATCTCTGAGATACTTGTTCGTACTCCGATCAGCCCCAACGGAATCTCTCTGCTGAGCTTTGCGGTCACCATCATTGGAGCGATTATGTTCTGTCTGGGCGGATATATCTGGACGATCCTGGCCGGTCTGGTGATCCAGCTATCCTCAATCGTTGACGGCTGCGATGGTGAAGTTGCCAGGCTCAAATTCCAGTCGAGTAAGTTCGGTGGATGGTTTGATACAATTCTGGACAGGTATGCCGACACAGCAATAGTGGTCGGTGTCTCTTTTGGATACTGGCTTGCTCACCCGCATGCAGCCGTTTGGCTGGGTGCGATATTCGCACTGACGGGCTTCATCATGGCAAGTTATACCAAGAAGGAGTTTGTGATTCGCTATCAGTCGAATCCGCCAGGTGGTCTATTCGCCAGGCTAATTAAGAGGGACGTGCGAATCTTTGCAATAATGCTGGGTGCGATTGTGAACCTGCCGTATGAGGCCATGCTGTTAGCAGGATTCTTGTCTCACATAGGCATAGGATTGATGTTAATAAAAGGTCACAGACAAACGGCATGACAACACTGTCCAGTTGTTTGCCATTTTGGAGTGCCCATTTCATACGTAAGCAATTTGTGACCACTCTATGTTCAAATCAATTCAAATTGGCCCAAAATAATATTTGAAAAAACAGGCTAAGCGGTTGTCCCATGTCGCAATGTGTGGGATGTTAATTATTTAGCGAATATTCCTGGTTGCATTTCAAGTCGTTGGTATTTACCAGTTACACCACTTGAGGCAAGACTCAAAACGGCACTAAATTAGGGCCTTTTGTAAAAGGGCTGAATAGCCTGTCCTGAACCTATTTTACAATTCAAATTTTTCTGTAACATTTCCCATTTATATGTTTCTTTGATGTATGAGGATGTTTGATGGAAATTGTTGACCTTCAAGATTGGCAAGACTTTTGCCATGGAGACAATTCTGCAATGGAGCGGTTATATGATCGGCACAGTCCGGCCCTCTTTTCATTTTGTCTGTATCTGTGCGGTGACCGGACCAAAAGTGAAGATATTGTCCAGGATTCTTTCATGAGTCTAATAGCTCAAAGGGAAGGTAACAAAATCTCGCGGTCTGTACGGAGCTGGTTATTTGTGACTGCCCGCAATCTGGTTTACAACCTGTCGCGGCGTGTATCACATCAGTCACTCGACAGTCTGTCTGAGGACCACCTGGCCACGAACAGTAATCCCGACATTAACTTAATAATAGACAGAATCTTTTCCAGTTTGCCGCCTGACGAAAGAGAACTGTTACTTCTTCGAGAACATCAGGGGTTTAGCGTAAGCGATATTGCAGAGATGCTCGATATTACAAAGGAAAATGTCAGAATCCGTCTCTACCGCATCCGCAAGCGAATTCAAGAGAAAGAAAGGACCTTAAAATGAATAGCTGTGAAGAATTCCAGAAACTGATTTCAGTCTGTCTGGATGAACCGCTGACCACAGAGCAGCAAAACAAGCTTGATGAACATCTCACACGTTGCGTCGACTGCCGCACATTTCAGGAATCCGCGTTAAACCTAAGGGGATTAATTCGCTCACTCCCCTTTCAATCAATGGCACCCCCTCTAAGAAGACCGTCACCGTGGTGGCGACGAAAGATAGCCTTGCCTTTTCCGGCAGTAGCAGCAGGGATACTTCTGCTTGCTATCAGCTGGCTGACCCATCTGAGCCCGACGCAATTCGAAAGAGTTGATTCCAACATTGAGCCATTCATCATTATTGAGCAGATCGATATTATTAAACTGGAATCGGTCAGTGCCGTAAAATTGACCAATGAAAATTAAGCTATAAGCAAGGAGAGTGATTCATGAAACATTTGATGCAAGCAGTTATTATAATATTGTCACTATCTGCTTCTATTCAGGCCAATTCGTATTATCTCGAAATTCAGGCAATGAATAGAACGGATGACAGTTTGATTGACGCAGGAGTCTGGAGCGGCAATATGATTTCATTTAGAGATGTTGCTTCAGGTGTGTTCTATTGGTCTGATGCCGGAGGACACGGGACATTCGGTAACTCAATTTGGCCATTCACAGCCCCAACTGCTGCTTTAGAATTTTATTATAATTTTACGCTTGGTGGTTCCCCCTCGCAACTAAAGCTCATCGGAACAGTGCTGACAATTCGGGTCAAAGACAGCGATAATATTATTTTCGGCAAGAGAACTATACTTGATCAGCCAATCAAGTTAAACGAAGCTATTGATCTTGACATTGGGTTACTACCTGATGGCCGTGAGATAGTTATTCAAATGACTATTAGTGACACCCAGCCAATCAGAGAGGCAATATGTGCTCCTGGTCAGTTTAGGTTGATCAGCCTGAGTTATTTTGAAGGCAAGATGCGCAGCAAGCACGGAGCTGGCAGGAGTCTGACGAATATGATTATACCCATTAGCACATCGTTCAGTCTTCCGGTAGATGATGCTGCCAGTCAATATCTTAAATATGAGGCGGAAATCAGCTTCCTGCCAGCTTTTACAGACATCGATAGTTCAATAACAACTACTCTGAACTTTATCCGCAGGTACGCTATTGATACCCTGCATTACAGTCGAAGTGTGGCGAATCCTCAAATTCGATATGAATCCACATATACCAAAGAAATTACTTTGGTGCCGGGGCGCATTCTCAAAATAATCATTCCGTCCGACACTCCTTCAGTACACGGATTCACAATTGAGGACACTCTAATCATCAATCCCGGCACAGGCTCGGAATGACTAAGCCGGCTTCAATTTATCCCGGTCCTGTTCTGTGCGAACTCTGAGTATGATTATAGGAATCAATAACTAGCGAGACATTCCTGTTCGCTTGCTAAATCCTTGATTTTTTCAAATCCCAGCTCCAGGAGCCGCCGCCGGTTTTCAATAAGTAGACGCTTAGGACGATTACCACTATTGGAATGGTCGGCAGTTCTGGCTGCAGTGGGAAAAGGGTGGGGTCATCAACAAGCAAATGAACGTACGTTGCTACAGCCATCAAGCCAATAACTAAAAGTGCTCCGAGGCGTGACATCAACCCTACTAATAAAAGCGCTCCGACGACAATCTCAAGGGAGGGAACAAACCACAAATTGAAGGCATGAAATGGAACATTCGCCGCTTGCAGTTGTCCTGCAAATGCAAAACCCAATGATGGTACAACCAGCTTCATAATGCCGGTCATCACAAACAGGCCGCCGAGCAATATCCGAATAACGCCTGCATATTTGTTGTTTGAAGTCCTGACTATAAAATCTATATCAAGTTTCATTTGTCTCCTTCGTCAGACAAATCGGATTTTGAATGGGTTAAACCATATAGACCAACGATAGACCTGCGTAATCCACATGTCAACAATTGTCTTGTACCATATTGTTCAATTTTTGGGCCGCGGGTGTCCAATAAATCCACCCCCCCCGGCAAACATCAAAGCTGCTTCTATATTAGAGTTTCTGGAGAAAAAGCGCAAGGGTGTTTATGTGACTCACGTTAATTCTATTAACTGAAATTTTGGTTGAATCTGGAAATGTGATTAGTTAGAGTAACATACACATAAAAAATGTGAGATGACCTCAATGATGACAGAATCGAACCAACACACTATCTGGCAGGCCTATTCCTATCTATTTGTACGACTTATTCTGGGTCTGATTTTTTTTATGGCCGGAATCTTCAAAGTATTCGAGCTTGGTCCGATGGGTCATGCTGAACGTTTCTTTCTGCCATACCAGGACACCTTTTTGCCGGTCTGGTCACTTTGGGTAGTCGGTGTTTCAATTCCCATTGTAGAATTGCTCGCAGGAGCGCTGCTGATCATCGGTTGGATGGTGCGCTGGGCTGCAGTCTCTCTCGGCATTGTGCTGGTAGTAGTGACATTTGGTCATCTGCTCAAGGAGCCTCTATTTGCATTTCATGCGCACGTTATCCCCCGGTTAGTTCTGGTGTTGTTTGTCTTGATACTACCGGAGGCAATGGACCGATTTTCTATCGACAATTGGCTCAAGAGCCGGTCGAAAGATTCTTAATAGGTATTTGAAGATTCTACAACGGAAAAGGCAAGCGCGGGGCAAATCCCGGAAGTCGGCAGCATTCGTTTGACCTCATATCTTAATTGCCATCCGTAATAAACAGCATTATATTTAACAATCTACCTATTGGACATTAACAATTAGAGCGGAAAATTATCGAATTATGAGTCCGGAAGATAACGACGACAAAACCCAGAATTTCGTGCCGTTGGCCGTAGATACCGAAGTAGGGCACTATCGCATAATCAAGAAAATCGGCGCCGGTGGCATGGGCGAAGTATTTTTGGCTCAAGACACCAAGCTTGACCGTGAAGTCGCTCTAAAATTTCTGCCTTCTCATTTAGTCTCAGAAAAAGATGTCCGCACCCGCTTCACTCGTGAAGCTAAAGCGGCTGCCAAACTAAACCACCCCAATATCGTAGTTGTCCATGAAGTTTCTGAATTTAACGGCCGGCCCTATTTTGCAATGGAACACGTTAAGGGTGAATCTCTGCATCACTTCGCTTGCGATAATCCGCAGCCGCTCGACAAAGTTATTGATCTGGTGATTCAAATCTGCGGAGGTCTTTCAGAGGCGCATTCTAAAGGAATCGTGCATCGGGATATCAAATCTGCCAATATCGTAGTCGATGACAAAGGCCGCCCCCGGCTGCTTGATTTTGGGTTGGCCACTGTCAAGGGTGAAGAAAAACTAACCCGCACCGGCTCTACAATCGGAACTATAGCATATATGTCGCCAGAGCAGATTGCCGGTAAAGAGATTGATGCCCGCTCTGATATATTTTCACTCGGAGTAGTTTTATATGAATTAGTTACCGGCAGAACTCCATTTAAAAGAGACAACAGCAGTGCCACTATGTCTGCTATTGCCAATGACGAGGCCGAGCCAATGACGAGGCCGAGCCAATGGCGCGTTACAAAACCGGCGTGTCTGAAGATTTGGAGCGAATCGTGGCCAAGGCGCTTCGTAAAGATGTCAAATTGCGATATCAACATATTGATGATTTTCTGGCTGATTTGCGCAATCTGTCCTCATCTGCCAAATCAGGCGGGCGTTCGAACGATCGTAAAATGGTGGCAGTGCTGCCTTTTGAAAATCTGGGCGCCGCCGACGATGAATATTTTGCCGACGGAATCACCGAAGAAATCACCAGCCGGTTGGCGGTAGTCAGTGGACTCGGCGTAATTTCCCGTACCAGCGCTATGCGCTATAAAGGCACACAAAAGAGCATTGCTGAAATTGGTCAGGAACTGCATGTCGATTATATCCTCGAAGGCACTGTCCGCTGGGCCAGAGGCAAAGACGGAGCCAGCCGGGTTCGGATTACTCCGCAGTTGATTCATGTCTCCGATGACACCCACCTTTGGGCGGAGCGCTACGACCGTGAAATAGATGATATTTTTGAGGTGCAGTCCGATATCGCCGAAAAAGTTATTGAACAACTCAATATTACTCTGCTTCAAACCGAAAAGGAAGCTATCCAGGCCAGGCCAACCGATAATGTCAAAGCTTATGATTTCTATTTAAAGGGCAAAGAGCACTATAATTCTCCGAATTACACCAAAAAGGATTTCGAAACAGCCGCAAGTTTCTTTGAGAAAGCAGTCAAAATTCAGCCAGATTTTGCGCTGGCTCATGTTTTTCTTGGCAGATGTCATTCGGCTTTGTTCTTTCAAGGTCACGACCGCTCGGAGAAACGGATGACATTAGCGCGTCAGGCCATAGACAAGGCGCTTAAAATCAATAGTGAACTACCCGAAGCACATTTAGCTATCGGAGAAATTTATTACCATCATAAATGGGACCTCGACCGGGCACTTGAACAAGTAGACCGGGCGGCAGAAACTATTCCCCACCAGGCCAACGAGCTTCGCATGGCAATACTTCGCCGGAAGGGCCTGGTAGCTGATGCTCTTCAGCTAATACTTAAGGCCCAGGAATCCAACCCGGGCGACCCACGAACTACCCTTGAAGTTGGGATTACTTATGGACTAATGCAAAATTATGAAATGGCAAGAAAATGGATGGAGCAATCGATATCGCAAAATCCTGAATCTCTTAATGCCCATGCTCAACTCATGATACTTGAATTCGGACGCGGAGATATTCAAGGAGCTATAGATCAATTGGGCATGATCCCTAAGAGACTAAATACTTTTGAATTGGTAGAGATCTTTTATGTACACTTGTATAGTAAGAATTATAGTGCAGCCCTGGCTTTTTTGGAAGCATACCCTGGCGAAGTCGAGAGCAGCGCCTTTGAGTACATGCCTATAGATACATATCGAGGTGTCATCTACTTTCTCCTAAATGAAACTGACAAAAGTAAGTTATACCTCAATAAGGCCAAAATACACTTTGAGTCTGAAATGACAGGGAGAAGCGAAGATTTTCGAGTGCATATTGGATTGTCTCTGACTCTGGCGCTTTTGGGCGAGTACGGAAAAGCGATTGAGCATGGGCAGACCGCTCTCAAATTATTTCCCGTCTACAAGGATACCATCGTTGGCCCTGTAATAGAATATCAATTTACACAAGTAATGACGCTCGCAGGCAGGAACGACGATGCACTGGACATAATTGAGCGAGTAGTCGGCCGTCGATTATACCACACCCTGCCCTTCTTTACTCTGGACCCGTTACTTGAGCCGCTAGCAAACCATCCCCGTATGATAGAGCTAAAAAAGCAATACTCTTACCAATACCCCAAAGAAGATTAGGCCAAAAAATGTCAAAACTGGTTGACAGGGCCGAACTTGAATAATTACTTTAACGAATAAGAGAAAAATCAGACCAACAGCTTAATGAAATTTTAAATGCGTAACGGAGGTATTTGCTATGGCAGACAAATGGATGATTAAAGGCTTTGAATACGGCAACTGCAACTGCGCTTACGGCTGTCCCTGTCAGTTTAGTTCACCAACGACACATGGAAGCTGCGAGGCAGTGCTGTGCGGCACTATTGACGAGGGCTATTTCAATGACACCAAGCTGGATGGCCTTAAATGGGCCTTGCTGGTAAAATGGCCCGGAGAAATCGCCGCCGGTAACGGCAAGGAGCAAGCCATCATTGACGAAAGCGCCAGCGAGGAACAGCGCAGCGCACTGGCCAAAATTTTATACGGTGAATCAACGGCTCCGGGAGCAACTCACTTTTTTGTGTACAATAGCACAATGTCCGAAGTTCGCGATCCGATTTTTGCCCCTATCGAAGTTTCTATTGATGTTGATGCACGTCAGGGTAAACTCAATATACCCGGAATTGTAGAATCAACAGGCACACCGATAATTAGTCCGTTCACCGGTGAACCATCCAGAGCACGAATAAATCTACCCAATGGTTTTGAATATACTATTGCTGAAATGGGTTCGGGAAAGACCAAATGTACTGTCAAAGGTCTGGAACTTGATTTGGATGGCAGCTACGGACAATTCAATATTCTGCATATGAATCAGGACGGCGTAATCCGCTAATATCAGAAACAATGCCTGATTCTGAAAATGCTATACTGATTCGGTCTCTGCCCTGGCGAGACAAGGTTGCCATTCTGTCACTTCTCGGAGTTGTGACTATTCTTGCCTGGCTATATCTCGTTGATATGGCTATGGGAATGAATATGGGCACTATGATGTCGGGCGATTCCGGCGGCATGATGAAAATGAGAGTGTGGGACTCCTCCTATTTCATCGCCATGCTTCTAATGTGGGTAATTATGATGATTGGGATGATGGTACCCACCGCAGTCCCGATGGCGCTGATATACGCCGCTATCTCCCGCAAAGCCGCTAAGCAGGGAATAACATTAGTGCCTACTTCTACTTTTGTCTCAGGCTATGTCGTCATGTGGAGCTTGTTCAGTCTGGGCGCGACATTGGCTCAATGGGGCCTGGATACAGCGGCTCTGCTCTCCCCTATGATGGTTTCAAACAGCCCGCTTTTTGGTGCATCCTTACTCATAGTAGCCGGACTTTATCAGCTGACGCCATACAAGGACGCCTGTCTGAAGCATTGCCGGGAGCCTGCCCGTTTTATTTCACAAAGCTGGAGGCCGGGATCGTGGGGTGCTTTTAGAATGGGCTTAGAGCATGGCGCCTATTGCATCGGCTGCTGTTGGATTTTGATGGGGCTGCTGTTCTTTGGAGGTGTCATGAGTTTGTACTGGATAGCAGGTATCACATTATTCGTTCTTTTGGAGAAAGTAATCCCCTTCGGCAATCTCGGCGGGCGAATTGCCGGCGGTGCTATGACTCTGGCCGGGATCGCTATGCTTGTAGTTTGGATAAAATCTTAAGAAATACATAGCCGACTTCATTAATAAAAAAGCCGCCTGACTTTTTCAAGTCGAGCGGCTTTCTAAATATTATCACAACTTGCTTAAAATTAACCTTAACTATGCCTCTATTTCAAAAGCAACATCTTTTTCGTCTGAACTAAATCTGGTCTTGTCAAACGATAAAAATAAACACCGGATGAATAACGATTAGCATTCCAGGTGATCGTGTGTTCGCCTGAACTAAATGTACCCTCCGCAACCGTAGCAATACGCTGGCCGGCTACATTAAACACTTCGAGCGTTATATACATTGACTGCGGCAACGTAAACGAAATGTTTGTGCTCGGGTTAAACGGATTAGGATGGTTCTGCAAAAGCACATAATCATCTGGAAGCTCCGATATTATCGGCTCTCCGACCGAAAACAGATCACCACTCTCACAGGACTGAGTGACGTTATTGAGAAACGAATTATAAGTTAGAGTAGCATGAGTAACATTTGTAACTTCAAAGCACCACTCTCCGCCACCCTTGACACTGGCTGATTGGAATGACGCGACGCCACTGGCATTTGTCAGGGCGGTCAGTCCTGTCTCTGATGTCTTGCCGCTGAAGTTACCGGTAACGGTTGCATTTTCCACAGGCTGGCTGTCGCCATCAAAGATTGTGATATCAGCTGTTCCCGTCTTAAAGCCCTTGCTCATTTTAATCCGTGAGACAACTATGTCAAAGACTAGCATCTCGGTCGCGGCTGGCGGCGTTGTTACAGTTATATAGTCAATCTTAGTTTCCACACCTGATCCGGCACAGTTGCTGGCAGTAAGTGCCACCGTAAAAGTACCGGCAGTCGCATATTCGTGAGACGGGTTTTGCGCACTTGAATTTGCACCATCACCAAAATCCCATGACCAGGTAGCCGGGCTGTTTGTTGAAAGGTCACTGAAGTTTACAGTAAGAGGTGCGTCGCCACTTGTAGAAGAACCACTGAAATTTGCAACAGGAATAGTCGCCAAACAGGGCGGCTCATTTACTGTGATATAGTCAACCTTTGTTTCGCCGTCGGATCCGGCGCAATTACCGGCAGTAAGTGTCACTGTAAAAGTACCAACAGACGTGTATTCGTGGGCGGGGTTCTGCGCACTTGAATTGCCGCCATCGCCAAAGTCCCATGACCAGGTATTCGGGTTGTTTGTTGAAAGGTCGCTGAAGCTTACCGTTAGAGGTGAATCGCCATTTGTAGGAGTACCACTGAAATTCGCAACAGGAGTTGTCTCCATGCAGGACGAGTCACTTACGGTGATATAATCAACTTTCGTTTCAACACCAGAACCAGCGCAGTTGCTGGCCGTCAGACTGACCGTAAAACTACCGGCAGTCGTATATTCATGCGAGGGGTTCTGCGCACTTGAATTTGTACCATCACCAAAGTCCCATGACCAGGTAGCCGGAGCGTTAGTAGACGCATCGCTGAAACTAACCGTTAGCGGAGCATCACCACTTGTCGGCGAACCACTGAAATTTGCAACAGGAGTAGTCGCCGTACAGGGCGGCTCATTTACTGTGATATAGTCAACTTTCGTTTCAACACCTAAACCGGCGCAATTGCTGGCAGTAAGTGTCACCGTAAAAGTACCGACAGACGTGTATTCGTGAGACGGGTTTTGTGCACTTGAATTTGTACCATCACCAAAATCCCATGACCAGGAAGCTGGATTATTGGAAGAAGCATCAGTAAAGCTGACTGTGAGAGGTGTAGCACCGCTTGTCGGTGTACCGCTAAAATTAGCGACTGGAGTGGTTTCAGCACAGGTAGCGCAACTTGCGGCTATTAATGCATTATTTGCATTGGCTATGCCTGAGCCGAGGTCGCGTGAGTCTGTGTACGGGTCGGTATTATTTACAATCAGGTTGAATTTCTGAGGGCCGGTCAGGGCCGGGTTGCAGGACTCTAATAGCGCCAAAATTCCGCAGATATGCGGAGCTGACATTGACGTTCCACTCAGGACAGCAACGTAGTTATGAGTCAAATCCGCGTCATCAGGGTTAGCATAGGTGCTTATAATATTTACACCCGGTGCAGCCACATCGACCCAGGGGCCATGATTGGTAAAACTGGCGCCATTGCCATTGCGGTCAGTAGCTGCCACGTCGAGACAATCACCTCTGCTGCTCAGATAGCTGGTGTTGGTGGAGTTGCTGTTACCTGCAGCTACCACCACAACCACATCATGGGCTATTAGATTTGTTACTGCAGCGCTGAGACCTCCCGAATTTGATGAACCCCAGGAGCAGTTTATTGCGGCAACATTAACACCGGCATCAACCTGGTCAGCCACATAATTCATGGCCTCGGCGGCATAATCCATTCGAACAACACCGGTAATAAAGCCCATACACCGGGCATGCCAGCCGATTCTTAGAGCCATTATTTTGGAGCCGTTGCCGGCACCAGAGGTAGTGCCGTCGCTAAAGCCACCGGCTATACCGGCTACTGCGCGACCATTGTTGGTAATAGCAGCAACTGTTCCAGATACGTGGGTTCCGTGTCCGTCGCCATCGTCTGGGTCGTTATCTGCCGTGCCACAGTCCTGATCTATACAGTTGCAAGCGATAGCATTTGTCGATGACACAAAATCGTAACCTACTATATCATCAATATAACCGTTGCCGTCATTATCAATGCCGTCACCAGCAGTTTCTCCTCCGTTTATCCAGATGTTTCCGTTAATCTGTGGATTATCTGGTCCCCAGGGGGCGTTATTGCCTCCGAGGTCAGTGTGGAAATAACGGGTGCCTGTATCGAGTATACCGACAACTACGGTAGCATCACCGGTTTGCGTATCCCAGGCTAAATCGGCATCAATACTGTGAGTATCCCAGTAATGCCATTGGTCAAATGAAAATGAAGCAGGTGGATTGTCGTAGTAGGTGTCGTTAGGTGTCGCGTAAAGCGAATGAATTCCAATTGGCTGGACACTCTCTACGGCATCAAGTTCAGAGTAGGCCTTCATCGCATCGTCGACAGTACCGAAAGTAATCTTTATCTTAAAATGTCTTGCCATGACATTTTCTATTGCTGAAGCTGCAGGAGAAACTTTTCTTCCCTGAAACTGCTGGCGCTCCTGAATAACGGCAAATCTTCCGGAGAGCAACTCAAACTCAGGTACACTTTCAAAAACCATATTGGATGAGAGTAGTTTGGAATCAAAATTGCTTACAACTCCTGCCTTGACAACGATTATGAATTCATCGTCAACATACCCCAAGAACGATGGCACATCGAGATTTCGGTCAACCTTGATAACAGCGTCAGCTGCCAGCAGGCCGCCCGATAATAGCATAAAAGCTGCAAAAATTAACAATGAACTCTTCTTCATAATTGTCTCCAATTCATTTTCTAAGAAAAATAATATTTATTACATAAGGTTCTGATAATATTCGTATCGACAAAAAACCCAAAGGTTAAATGAACTCAATTTACCCTATTGAAAGCTAACTATTAGAATTACAAATAAAAGCAACTAAAGTTGTCAACTTTTATCCAATAAGAACATAAGCATTTCACAAATCATGTCAAGGGAAAACTTAAGTTGTTGTTATAAAGGAATTTACAAAAAGGAACATAGTATTCCCTTACAGTGAGGTGGAAATTGGCCGAGCCAAGTTCGGTCTCAACACCTAAAGCCGCACTTCTGTCATTTTCGGCTCCATATTCTACAATTCTGTTGCAGGTATGGTAAGCTGCTGTTAGTCCGGCCATCATTATAATAGGAATTATATAACAATGTTATGGACAATTGATCCTATGCTCTTTTTTGCTGCGCAAGTGAACAGAGGTAGCAGATAACAATTCGCGCCGCCAGTCTGGCTGTTTTATTATCAATATCGTAAGTCGGGTTGACTTCGGAGATTTCTAAGATTTTGCTCCGTGCGTCCCGACCGGCAATGGCAGCAATAGACAGGATTTCTTCAGAAGTCAGGCCGGTGGAATAAGAGGCACTTACGCCGGGAGCGTCAGCCGAACGAACCGAATCAATGTCAAATCCCCAGAAGATTGCTTCGGATTTGTTTTTATCAAGAATTGCACACAGAGTTTTTTCAATGCCATGTTCGCGCAGTTGTTCTAAAGTATAAATTGACACTTTTTTTGACTTGAGATACTTCCAATAGATATCCGAATTGGCGAATGGCTGAATAGCTAATTCAAAAAAGTTCTCCGGCTGAATAATATTTTCCTCAAGCAGTTGTCGGTATGGTGTGCCGCTGTTGCGAACTTCGTTTTCCCTGACATCAAAGTGGCTGTCTATGTTTATAGCCAGAATATTTTTGTGAACTTTAGAAAGTCCCAAGCAATCGGGATACGATATATCGTTACCGCCCCCGAGTACAATCAGGCGCTTATTAGCTGCAAGTATCTTAGCTACAACTTTTGAATGAATTTCATGAGTTTCTTCGAGTGTGTCAGCTATCTTGATATTGCCGAGGTCAACTACCCTGCCTGTTGTCAGCTCAGCAGGAGATGTAAGTTGGTAGAGTACCTGCCTGATTTTATCAGGAGCTGCCGCAGCCCCGACTCTGCCATTATTACGTCTGACCCCTTCATCTTGCGGACAACCGATGATTATTATTTCAGCGTCATCATAGTCTGACGCTTCACCGCCGACCATCTCCCCCATCTTTCTGTCATCAGGGTCATGTGATTTTTTGAACAGTTCAGAGGAAGGTCTTTGTAAATCGGCAAACATGGGTCAATACATTGATACTGCTTTAGCGATGCCAATAACACCGCAGGCCACTCTGGCGCCGGCAGCACCGGTGGGCTGCGTAGTCAGGTCATCTTCACCGACATGAATAATAACTCCGCGCCCAATTATGGAATTTGCTCCTTTGAATGTCATATGGCTGTCTATCCATTCAAGATTTGCTATGCCTTCAGAGTTGGCTACAAGATTACCAATATCTCCGACATGTCTCATGCTATCATAAGGAGCACCATGATCCATTTCACCCGGATTAAAATGACCTCCGGCAGTTTTGCCATCTGCTCCTCTGCAGTCTCCAAATTGATGAATATGAAAGCCATGCTTGCCCTCGGTTAGTCCGCTGACAGTTGCAATGACTTTGATACCAGCATCTACTTTAAAAAAAATGATAGTACCGGATACATTGTTTCCCTCTGTGGCGTGCAGAACTGCAATGGCACTTGTAATACTGGACACCGTTTTATCGGCCATACTTTTATCAGCCTGCTGACCTAAAAGATTCGCCGCTGCAACAGACATAACTGCCAATACCATAATTGACAAGTATCTTAGTGATTTGTTCATTTGTTTTCTCCCAATCATGACAAGTTATTATTTGTTCTTATCTATAAAAATTTTTAAAGCCGTGTCAGTTTCAAATGGCTCCCAGCCATTATGTATGAGCCAGTTGGCAGCTTCTTCTTTCTTTTCTGAAAACATAAGGAAATGTAATATATCATCTTTTCGCAAAGTAATTGAATTATCAAATGGCATAATCTTATCAGCACGAGTAAGACTGAGTGCCATCAAAAAATGGCCCTGAGTCTCAAATTCAGCACTATTATTGTCTGATGCCACAGAATTATCATTATTAGCGGTCAATTGCCAGGTATTAACAGTTGTCAGACCGCGTCTTATACGTACGCTCCAGAGGTCTAAGTCGCAATGGGCTCCAAATAGAATCGTGGCACCTGAGTTTTTTACCATAGCAGGAGAAACGCTGCCATCCCGAAGGTGCAGCGCCACCAGACGTTTGGAAGTCTTAAACTCCCGCCTGACTCGGTTGACAAACATAAGGTTTACTTCTTCGTTGGTGGTAAGTCCGATACAGCCGATATAATCACCTAAATTGGCTCTCAGAATGGTACGTTCTTCGAGGGCGTTGCCAAAAATAACCTTGAAATCTTCCTGCTTGGCGATTGTGACTGAGTCCGGATTTGAGTCCAGCAGAACTATTTCGTGTCCCCCGCTTCGCAGTATCCGGCCAAGAATGCGGGCAAGGTCGTGCGCGCCAAGAATGGCATACCCCTTATTCGTAATTCTCTTCACTTTCAAGATCCGGGCAACCAGGCCGCCCGACAATCCCTGAACCAATACCGTGCTGGCAATCACTAAAAATACTAAAGCTCGCAAACTTTCACTCCCGGCTATGCCGGCCTTGTCTAAAGCGACGGCTACAAAAGAAGCAACCGCTGCCGCAACGATACCACGTGGTGAAAGCCAGGCTAAAAAAGATTTTTCAGCAGTTTTCAAGCCTGAATTTATGGTACATGCCGCCACATTCAGTGGCCGCACAATAAACATAAGCGTCAGAACCGTCATAACTCCCGGCCAGCCCAGGTCGGTAATGTCTGTGAAGCGAATATCGGCAGCCAAAAGAACAAAAAGCATAGCTATCAGCATGACTGTCAGCTGTTCTTTGAATTCCATTAGATCGCGAAGCGCTCTTGTTTTGAAATTGCCAACCACCAGTCCGGCCACAGTCACCGAAGCTATGCCGCTTTCGGGCTGTATTTCATTACAGATGTGAAAAAGTGCCAGCACCGAGGCCAGCACAAAAATGTTTTCTAATCCCTCAGGAATCAAATTCTTAGGTTTCAATAAATAAGCTATAAAGAAGCCGCCGCCTAACCCCAGTAGAACTCCAATACCCAGCATTAAGAAGACATCAATCAGGCCGGAAGTAAAGGCACCTCCGGACGGATGTATTACGATTTCCAGAGCTACGATGGCGATAATAGCGCCGATGGGATCAATCAGTACCCCTTCAGCTTCAAGTATTGTTTCAAGTTTATGGTTAATTTTTATGCGACGTAGCAGCGGTGTTATTACTGTCGGTCCGGTGACAATGACTAGGGCCCCAAACAAAACAGAAAGCTGCCAGGACCAGCCCATAAAAAGAGTCGCAGCAGTTGCTCCTCCGGCTGCGGTAATAATCGACCCAAAGGTGATTAGTCTCTTTATAGAGGCAGACTCTTTAAGCAGTCTCTTGAGATTAAGATTCATGCCTCCTTCGAAAAGTATGATGGCCACCGCATAGCCAACAAGTACCGGCATTATATCGCCCAGAGTGTCCGGACGTATGACGCCAAGCAGGTCCGGACCCAGGATTGCCCCTGTGGCCAGAAGTAAAACTATGCCGGGAATTCTTAGGTGCTGTGCTAAGACAGTAGCAAAAAGTCCGGCAGCTAATGCAAGTGAGATGGTCAGTGCCATTGTATGACAATAAAAGAACTGACCGCGAAGCGGTCAACCTTGAATCTATAAAAGAAAATGAAAATGATTCAGTGTTTTAGTTGGTCAGATGCAAAAAATCGCTTAGCAAAAAGTCCATTCTGCCAATAAAAGTGGAGACTCTGGACATGACGGTATAACCGAAAGTCGTTCCAAAGAAAATCATCAGAAAGTAAGTGCCTACTTTGGCCGAGCGTCCCATAATTCCTTCATGTTCGCGGCTGAAATAGAAATATGACAGAGTTGAAAAAAGCCCAACAACTACAACAAGTCCCGAGAAAATTGTTAGAAAGGAATCACCCTGAACCATTTCAACCGTAGCCGTCATCTGCCGGAGCGTTCTGGCACCGAGCATGGCTGGAATCGCTACCCCGGCACCTGAGCCAATCAGCACGGCCATTGAGTAGCGCGACAGAAACGAGGTAGACTTATGAAATCTTCCGAACATAAAAAGCCCGAATATAAACGGTATGACCAGCCAGAACTGGCTTTCTAGAAATAACGGCTTAAACAAAACCGCCATCAGCGTGTTTGTCCAGGTTATGACCAGCACATAGCCCATTGATACTCCGACCAATAATGTTTCGGCCATTTTATAGACAGGGTTATCACCATATAAAAATGACAAAATCGCTATAGTCAAAATTCCTGCTACAATTGTACCCGGGTCCATAAGCTGCCTATCCTTTTTTTCTGGAGCGGAAATAAGTAAAGTTGCCGATTATAATTAACAAAATAATATAGAGGTGGGCGCTCGATTGAGCCAGCATGCTTCGTGCGCCGCTGCCGCCAATTCCTAAAAGATTTTCATACTCCGCGGCACCTCTGAGTCCTCCCACCATCGCCTTAAGCTGTCCGGATGAAATATAGGGGTCATAGGTTGTCAGCATAGCTGCCGCCACCGCGGCAGAAATCTGTACACCGTATTTTTCATTGCCATATTCTATCCAATGAGTGGTTAGTGAGCCGTCGGCCAGAGATACGACCGCGGCAACATCATCATAGTTATTGACATCGCTTAACAGTTCTATCTGCGAAGTTGCATTCCCTAAGTAATCCTCAGGAAAGGTACCTTTAATAGATTCTCCCATAGATAAAATTGCGGCAATGAACTGTGGTTTAAACCCCAGGAAAACGTAATCACGGCCATATTCTTTATTATATTCTTTGGCTGTTTCCTGCATCAAACGGTAGCCGACCCCTGTCCCTTCCGCCAGCAGCGCCACTCCGATTAGTTTGTGGTCTTTTGCAAAAAGGTGTCTGAGCATTACCAGTCCCAATGGTTTCATCTCAGGCAATGATGATGCCTCGTGGTCAAATGAAACAATGATAACTGAACTATCCGGCAGATTATCAAGGTAATCAAACATCCGTTTAGTTTCGTTACTGACAGTTGCAACAATACTGATATCGAGAAGCATGGTAACGGTCACTACTATAAACAGACCGGCGAAAGCAAGATGTCGACTCTGGGTACTGTTCATCTGTCTTTCCCCAGCCAGGTTCTTTCAATCCCTAAAATTATTCGAAGCGAGGTAGTCACGGAGCCTAAGCCGATACCAATCAAAATCCCGCGACGAGCCGACATTGACGGATACGATCTGATCCATTCAGAAAACTCCAGCGCACTATTTCCAAGCCAGCCAAAAATGTCTGAGCGACTGAGTAGTGCAATTAAAGCAGAGATCAACAAAATCGTTGCCGGCAAGGAGCGCGCCTTAAACCCTCTAAGCGAGGCCGATGCTACAAAAAAGGCCAGCAGGGCAAAGACAGTAGCCTGCAGCGGCACCTGAACATTTTCAAACACCCACATAAATGGAGAGTCTCCCTTTATACCCCACACCAGCGCCATGACCGGCATGGCGAACAGCCCCAGGAGTCCTGTGATGACATAAGGGCTCTCTGATAAAATGCTGAGTTTTTTAATATTAACTCTGATAAAGCTGGCAACTCCGACAAGAAGAGCAAATGCAAAAATAATCTGCCAGTAGTCGCTGGTTATTGTCAGATATAACGATTTGGCCGAGGGAGCTTTGAGAAAATACAAAACGAATAGGACCACGCCAAAAAATCCGCATATAATTTGAGGGAACAAACGCGCCATTAAAATTTCCACCAGTCACTTAACGGAACCACCAACGCTGAAATAATGGCAAGTATAATGACAGCTGCAATGATAACTTTCATAATATCCTGAGCGCGTATTGAGGCCATGATTGATTTGTCCTTAGATAGATAACCGGATGCCGCAAAAAGTTCTTCTCCAATCAAAGTATAGTCGCAGGCAACAATAAAAAACGCTAACTGAATTGTCGAATCGGTACCGGCGATTTGAATGGAGCCGGCTATGTTTCCGGTTTCGGCCAGTATCAAAGATTCTGCTTCAAAGGTACCCAGCAGGAAAATCGAGGCCGGCTTCAGCCGCGTTATCATACCTTCGACAGCAGCGGCATAGCCGAACTGCGACGGCGAGACGTAAGTGGTGTCATCTATGTTAAATCTCTCGGGATATCCCGCCCGGTTGTAGCTTTCGGCTATTACTTCCTGCGCCACCGACATAATGACCGGATCATGGGTAGGAAAAAGGAGCTGGCTGTTATACTCGGCAGTTTTTTCTGCCACACTGCTCAGAATATTTAATGCAGCAATTGTAGTCGGTCGTTGAATATCTCCGCCCCAGCCCGGTGTAAACAATATGGGGCGGGCCATTTCAGTCGCCCGGCCAATCGCCTCTTCGACTGCTTTAAGCCCGGCAATCTCACGAATCTTAAAACCCTCTCTTCCCTTCCGGTGAAATGTAGTGTACAAAACCGTCAGGATAGCTATGACCGCCGCCAAAAAAGTCGGCAGCTGAGCTAGATCAAGCCATTCGTTAATAGCTATAGTCAATAAGGCGGGGTGGTCTAACACGGTTAGAATTTTGAACTCATAAGCAATCAAAACAACAAAAAGATTTTTTGTTTGACCGTTGGAGTGCCGGCCATATATTGGCCGCCAAAGAATATGAAATGTTAATTTTTTATGAAAGTAAGCTGGTAGATATGAGACGAAGAAGCTCAAGATTTTTAGCAGTAATCTGCAGTTTTCTGATTTTGACCTCCGGCACAATTGCCGCATCAACAACTATAGAATTCTGGCAGTTCTGGACAGATTCAAAAATAAAACCTGTTATGCAAAATATAGTAACGGATTTTGAAAAGCAAAATCCGGAGATCAAAGTCAATCTGACAGACCTGACCTGGTCAAACGGTCATGAAAAAATAGTAATTGCTTTCGCCTCAAAGAACGCGCCCGATATCATAGAACTTGGCTCAGACTGGCTGGCACAGTTTGCCGATGCCGGTCAATTGTCCGACTTAACTGAAGAAACTCAAGACTACAAAAACGATTTTCATGGCTGGGGCATGGCCACCTACGACTCCAAAGTCTACGGCTGGCCCTGGATTCTCGGAACCAGAGTAATGTTTTTTAACCGCGACCTCTTAAATAAAGCAGGCTATGATTCTTCGTTTATCCCGATTAAGTTGACCGAATTTTTAAAGGCAGCTTATAAAGTAGATTCGCTGGGCTCTGATATTAATGGCTGGGGCTCCAACACCGCCGAAAAACACAGACTGTATAAGAAGTTCCTGCCCTTTCTCTGGTCCTACGGCGGTCAGTTATTTTCTGATGATGGCAGATTTTCATTAGTAGCCTCTGACTACATGGTAAATGCTCTCAAATTTTATAAAGAAATACATGATTCATGTGGATTCGTTTCTAATCAAAGGGGAATCGAAGACAGGTTCCTTGAAGGGAAAATTGGCTTTATTTTGTCCGGCGATTGGCTCTTAAAACGTATCGAGCTGGGAAAACTCAAAATCAACTTCAGCACCACTCTGATGCCCGGGCTAAGACTTCCGGGGAAATCATTTCTCGGTGGTGAGATTCTGGTCATTCCAAAATCTTCTACAGTAAAAGAAGCGGCACTCAAATTTATCCGCTTTCTCACATCAGCAGATAATCAACTCAAATTTTGCAAAGCTAACCTCTCTGCGACGCCCTCCAATAAATCCGCACGAAAAGACGAGTACTTTGAATCTAATGAACATCTGCAGGTCTTCAGCCGGCAGATTCTGCACTCCCGCCATTCACCGGTAGACCCGAATTGGGTTGTGATTGAAAGCATAATAGAAAACGTGATTGAAGAGGTTTTGTTTGGCGATTCTGAACTGATTGCCGAGCCGCTCTTAAAAGCGAAATACAAAATTGAAGCCTTAAATAAAAAATGAATCGCTCATTGGCGAAATCCTTCGGCTTCACACTTCCCTGGTCACTGACATTTCTCTTTATCTGGCTTTTTCCATTAGGCTATGCTTTTGTGATGGGCCTTACCGATTTCAACCTTCTGCGGCCCGACGAAACCAACTGGGTAGGCTTCGAAAACTATCGTGCCTTATTTTCTGATGAAGACTTCATTAAATCACTGAAGAATACTTTTATCTTTGTCATCGGTACTATTCCGATTACCACTGTAATCGCTCTGGCGCTGGCACTTTTTGTTAACAGAACCTTCAAAGGACGCGCCCTTTTTCGATCAGCTTGCTTTCTGCCATCAATCACATCAATGGTGGTGATAGCCTTAATTTTCACCAATCTCTATCAACGCGGCGGCTATATAGCCGGACTCTGCAGCCTGATTGGTCTGACGCCTCCGCTGCACGGCTTTCTGTTTGACAGGGCCACTGCCTTGTATTCTATCATGGCTATGGATGTCTGGATGTCGGTCGGCTACTATATGCTAATTTTTCTGGCAGGTCTGAAATCTATACCGGATGAACTGTACGAAGCGGCCGATGTCAACGGCGCCGGTTTTTTTAGAAAATTATTCTCAATAACACTGCCGCTTCTCAAACCTGTAGCTCTATTTATTCTGGTCATAAACACTATAAAATCTTTTCAGGTCTTTGTTGAAATATTTGTGATGACCCAAGGCAAGTTTGATACTTCAACAATGGTCTATTTCATTTACGAAATTGGCCTGACCACTACTCTACAGTCAGGCTATGCTTCCGCCGCCGCTTATATTCTGTTCGGTATTATTACTTTATTCTCGTTAGTTCAATTTGCTCTGCTCAGGAGAAGGCAGCCGTTATGGTAAAGAGCATATTAAAATTATCAAAATACGTTTTATTGTCGCTGGTTTTATTCATAATGATATTTCCTCTGGCCTGGATGTTTCGGGTATCCCTGATGAAAATGGGCTCGTCGATTTCGATTGAAAATTTACTTGCCAGCGGTATTACGTTCGAGGCTTATGCTCAGCTTTTTGCCGGCACCAACACTTTAATGTATTTCTTTAACTCAGCTTTCGTTGGCATAACCGTAACAATTGGCAATATTCTTTTCTGTTTCATGGTAGCCTACGCTTTGGCCCGCTATAAAAATCTGACAAACAAACTTCTCTTTGCCTCAGTTGTCATCGTACTCATGATACCGGCCCACATACTTATAGTACCGCTTTATCTATTTACTCTAAAAGTTGGTATATATGACACTTACTGGTCGCTTATTTTGCCATGGATGGTCCAGCCCATCGGCATTTTTCTGGTCAAGCAGTATATAGAAAATATTCCGCCGTCAATGGAAGAGGCCGCCAGAATTGACGGTGCCGGTGAGTTCAGAATACTCTTTCAGGTAGTCATGCCAATGTGCAAACCGGCTCTGGCTGTTTTGGCGATTCAGGTCTTTTTCACCAATTGGAACTCGTTCCTCTTTCCCTATATACTGACCAATAGTGACAGCCTGAAAACTCTACCGGTCGGCCTGGCCCATTTGCAGGGATTTCAGGCTATTGACTGGCAGCAACTGATGGCCGGCTCAGCTGTCGCCGTCCTGCCGGTTTTGATTCTTTTTCTAATTATGCAAAAACAGATTGTCTCCGGCATAACCGCCGGCGCAATAAAGCAATAGCTGTACTGGACCAGGTTTTTGCTGTTTTTCCTTGCTTTAAAAAGGCTGATGCTGTTTTATATTGCCGTTGTATAATAAATACAGATTGAAGTTGTATTAACTATATAAGAAAGGGTGAGGATATGCCTATCAAACGACTAATTATACTTCTTTCGGTCATTGCTCTGGTGGCCGGCTGCGGTGCCAGTAAAAATTATGTTGATGAACAAATCAGAAGTTCTGAAGCCAGAACATCAGCCCAGCTTGGCGATGTCGAAGGAAAAGCCAGCGCCACCAGCCTTGACCTTCAGAAGCTACAGGCTCTTCAAAGTGAACTCGAATCAAAAGCGGAGATGGCCCTTAATCAGGCCAAAGGATTTGAAAACTACGATATCATCTGGGAAGGTGAAGTAAACTTCGATTTTGACAGCGATGAAATCACTTCGGCAGCCGAGCAGACTCTCATTGATGCCGGTCAGAAAATGGAATCAAGCCTTGAGTCTCTTGTTGAACTTGTCGGACATACTGACAATACCGGCTCCAACGCCTATAACCTGAAACTTGGTGAAAGACGTTCAGAATCTGTCAGGCGCTTTTTGGCTGACCGTTTTGGAATATCGCTCTACAGGATGTTTACACTTTCTTACGGTGAAAACAAGGCGGCTGCATTGTCTGATGAGCCAAATTCCGCCTCAAGAAACCGTCGGGTTACTGTAAGAATCTGGGGCGAGTTGAAATAAGCTGATATTTAAATGTTTTCTTAAGGCGGGTAATTGCTACCCGCCTTTTTTTATAACATTACTTTACTTCCAATTTTATTCCGGCGGTTTCGAAGCGAGCCCGAACCGAAATAGTGTCGTCATATTTGAAATAAGTTTCCGCCAGCGCATAAGGCAATACCGAGCCTTTGCCCCGCCCGTCGTTGTCATCTTCGTCAATATAGCCCGACAGTAGATACTTCCCTGCCGGCAGGTCTATTCTGAAAGTCTTATTCAGCAGTCGCAAATGATAGGACTGTTTGCCCTTCAGCTTCTTAAAGCTGATTCTCAGAGAGCCTGAGTCTATTTTAGCAAAATCACTGACAACGCTGCCAGAAACAGAACCAAGCGAATCTCTGTCGATCAGCCTGAACTTCATTTCGGTTATGCTGTCGCCCATCAGATTACCAGCCAGATCTGACAATTCAAATTCAGCAATGAGAAGACGGTACGATTCTCCTTCACTCAGGCTATTTTCAGGAATGAGTTTTAACGTAAAATCGTTATTCCATTCATAGTTCAGACCGGTCAGAGAGTCTTTCGAATTAATTAAGACAAATGTCTCGTCTGTTAGTCTGGAGCGGTCGACAGGCTCTGAAAATGTTGCAGAAATTGATAAATCTTTTAAAAAATGAATCTTATCTTCAGGTTCAAAAAAGAACAACGACGGAGCCGACTTGTCGGCTGTAGCAGAAAAATGTAAACTTTGAAAAGACAAAGTGTCATTTCCGTTATTATAAATAAAATTCAGATCATAACTGCCGGTGTCAACATCCCTGACAAAAAAAGTATAGACAGCCGAAAGTTCGAGTGAACTTTCCATGAATGACCCGGACATAATTTCTATGGAATCTGCGACTGACGTCAGGCTGACAGCTGCAACCCCTGAAGTCCGCACAGCCTTGTTCAGCCTGACTTTTATAAGTCCGTCGCTTGTATTAGAAGCAGATATAATGGCAACAGAATCAGAAACATCTTCTGTCAGTTCAAGAAAAAGATTATCCAAAGCTTGCCCGGACCCAAAATCAATTTCTCTGTCTGGCAGACCATAAGGTTCACGCTCAGGATTAAATTTCTCGTTACGATTAATATCTTCAAAGGCTACTAACTGAAAGTTTCGATTCGGCAGATACCTGAACCTGAAAGAACCGTCTTTGGCTGTGCTGGTCAGGTAGCTGGCGTAGACAGAGTCAAAGTTTATACTTTCGCCCGAGTTTTTGCTTTCATAGAGACCAACAAGCAGTCCCCGGCGTGGATTTTCATTATGAAAGACAATACCACCGACCGAGCCGGAGTCAATTATTTCTCCGGTCGAAAAAGCAAGTGTTACAGAACTGTCCATCCTGTTGTTGCGCCAGTCTTTAATGTTTGCCGACAATGTTACTACATAAGTTTGATTCGGTTCAAACGGTTCTGAGAGTTCGATTGTCAGCCTGTCTGTCTTCCACTTCAATTTAGGTTCTATTTCCGGGCGGGGAGTAATAAATACTGCTTTTTCTGATCTTGGAGGAGTAACCCCTTCTGAAAACCAAAATATAATTTCGTTCGATGGAGCGACACCGGTTGAAGCAGTCTCCGGATAAGTTTTAAACACGCGCGGTGCCTGGCGGTCTACCTCACCACCAGGAGGTGTCGAAACCTCAGCGCAGCCTGTTACCAGAAACATTAATATTGTAAGTGATAAAGAAACTTTCCAAATTCTGAAAGGCCGCTTAGCCTTCACTCGTTTAGCTTTTCTCTGATTACGTCATTATCGGGTTCCAGCTCAAGCGCTTTTTGCCACCAAATGCGGGCGTCGTCAGAATTACCGCTGGCATTATAGGCATCGCCAAGATGGTCGTATATAACCGGGTCACTCTGAAGAGAGACCGCTTTGGAAAGATATTCTACAGCATCGTTATATTTGCCAAGCCTGAACATTACCCAGCCATAGCTATCTATATAGGCGGCGTTTTCAGGAGATAATTCAAGCGCTTTGCCTATTAAGTCTTTGGCGTATTCAAGCCTATCACCATTGTCTGCCAGCATGTAGCCCAGATAATTTAATGTCTGGCTGTGATTCGGGTTAAGCAATATGATCTTTTCAAAAGTCTCCACTGCCTCTTCGATGTTTTTTGAACTTTCCTGAGAGGCACCGATGGCAAATAATAATCTGACAGAATCTGCACGCTGATGAACAAATTGCAGGCCCGAACTATAAACATTGATGGCCTTTTCCAGATTATCGGTTCTCCTGTAAACAAAACCGAGGTCAAGCCAGGAGTCGGGCACGCTGGGTGACAATTGCGTCAAGATAGTCAGATATTCTTTAGCTGATTCAAAATCCTGTTTGACTATGGCAATACGCCCCAGATAAAAGTAATTACTGGGGTCATTATCGCCGGCGGCCAGCAAGTCCTCAAGCAGCATTTCGGCTTTCGGCAGAGAATCAGTGGAGACATAAAGTTGAGACAAAAATCTTTTCGCAGCAGAATTATTCGGCTCCAGCCTGACCAGCTTTTCCGCAAAATAAATTGCCTGGCTAAGAGAATCTTTTTGTGAATAATAACTTGCCAGTTCCCTGACCACATAAGAGTTATTGGGATCAAGTTCGCCGGCCATTTTGAAATAATAGATGGACGAATCCTGCTGATTTTTGTTTTTGAAAATGTCGCCAAGTCCCAGATACGAGCTTATCCTTTGTCTGCCCTCCGATAGCTCCAGTGCACTGTGGAAAGATATCAGGGCATCATCAAGCTGGCCTGTCTGAATTTGAAAACGTCCCAGTTCAACAAACGTCCTGTAATTATTAGGATTAACTTTAGAGAGTTTGGAATATATCCAGACCAGAGAATCAACATCATTCAGCCGGCGGTATTCGCTGGCAAGAAATGAAATAGAAATCCGGTCGGTCGCATCAAGCTTGACTGTTTCAACGTAAGACTTTCTGGCGTTATCGTTATCGCCTATTGAGCGGTAGCAGATACCTCTTAAGTTATTAAGTTGAACTCTGTTTTCTGTTATTGTTTCGAGCGTTTTCAGGGCAATATCAAATTGCTGCATGCGGTACTGGACATTGGCCAGCGAAAAGCGGATTTCATACGAATCCGGATAGCGAATTAAGGCTTTCCTGTATTCTTTTGAGGCGGCGTAGTTATCACCTGTCTGCTCAGCAATAACGCCGTTGGTGAAATGGTGAAAGGCCTGTTCATCAATATTCTCAAGTACAGATTCAGATTCAATTATTGCTGTCTTAAGTTCAATTTTGTCCGGTCTGGCCGCAATGGTTCTGTCTTTGAGAGTTTTGGAGGAGCAACCGGCGCTGATCGAAAAAGAGAATACCCCCAGTATAAGTAAAACTTTGAGCCATCCATTTTTTAACAGAGTATTCATTTGCACTTCTTGCGAACGTCCGGGAAATCTACACAAGCAACTTTAAGTAGCGCCGTTTGCCGACTTTGAGAATCATCTCTTTATTGACAGAGAATTCGAAGTCCGGGCTATTAATCTTCTCTCCATCTATTGTAACGGCGCCGGCCAGTATAAGTTTTCTGGCTTCGTTGTTTGACTTAACCATTTCAGTTTTTGACATCAGGTGTACCAAGTAAACTTTATCCTCTTTAAGTCCTAACTTGTTCAATTCCCCCAGGGTAAGTTCGGGCATATCCTGCGGCAGTTGTTTATCGGAAAATACCCGCTCAAACTCTGCTCTGGCACTTTGGCCCGAACCGGCAGGATGATACATGTCTACCAGTCTCTGTCCCAGTTCCTTCTTTATAACCATCGGATTGACATCCGGTTTATTTAATTTTTGTTTTATTTCAGCAAGCTCTTCAAGTGTGACATCGCTGGCCAGTTCAAAATAACTGTAAATCTGCTCATCGGCTATTGACATCACTTTGCCGAAGATTTCCCCCGGACTTTCGTCGATACCGATATAATTGTTGAGCGATTTTGACATCTTCTTGTGACCGTCCAGTCCAACCAGTATTGGCATTGTCAAAATAACCTGAGGCTTGACGCCGTAGGCTTCCTGAATTGTCCTGCCTGCCAGAAGATTAAATTTCTGTTCGGTAGCGCCTATTTCAACATCGGCCTTTATAGCCACCGAGTCATAACCCTGCATCAAGGGATAGAATAGTTCATGAATAGAAATCGGAGTCTGTTTTTCTAACCTTTTGGTGAAATCATCTCTTTCTAATAACCGGGCTACCGTGTACTTGGAGGCCAGCTGCATGATCTCAAGAAAATTCATCTTCTTAAACCAGTCGCCGTTAAAAACAATCTCAGTTTTGGATTTGTCAAGAATCTTAAAAAACTGTACCTGATAAGTCTCAGAGTTTTTCATTACTTCGTCGTAAGTTAAAGGCGGCCGGGTTGAAGACTGTCCCGAGGGGTCGCCCACCAGCGAAGTGTAATCTCCTATGATAAGAACTATCTGGTGTCCCAGCTCCTGAAATTGTTTGAGCTTTCTAATGCCGACAGTATGTCCCAGATGAATATCCGGTGCGGTAGGGTCAAAGCCCTGCTTCACTCGCAGAGGCTTGTTTTCTGCTATAGACTTTTTGAGCAGCTCTTTCCATTCTATTTCCGGGAGAAGGTCCACAGTACCCCTGGAAATAAGCGTCCATTGGCGCTCAACTTCCTGCGCAATCTCTTTATCTGACAATATCTTAGACATAACTTCTCATTTTTATGGCAACTTTAGTCACTCTATCGGCATATAATTCTATGCAGTTCAATTGCCGGAGAATTGTACCGATTTGAACGAAAGAATAGACTATATAAGGACAAAAATCAAACAGTTAAATGCATATCCGGTTTTAAGTTGACTTAAATGCTCTCTAAAAGGAAACTGAGCAAACTATGTATGAATCAAACACCAGAAGAAGACAACAGCAGAAAGTCAGAAAATATCTGACCATTGGAGGGCTAATCCTGTTGGTACTGCTGACTTTTCTTGGCTATCGGACTTATAATATTTACAAGTCCGAACTGCCTTCTTTTAAACAGCTTCATAACATAGAACCAAATCTTAAGACTAAATTGTATGATAGAAATGGTATCCTGATTCAGGAATTTTACAGCGAGAATCGCATTTTAACTCCTTACAAAAATATTCCTCCCCATATGGTGAAAATGCTGATGGCAGTCGAAGACCGCCAGTTCTTTGACCATTGGGGAATTAATCTCAGACGATTGGCAACAGTAGCCGTTACCAATATTGTGAAGTGGCGAATCGAAGGAGGCGCTTCGACAATAACGCAGCAACTTTCTCGCATGATTTTTTTAACGCGTAAGCAGACTTTTGAGCGCAAGATCAAAGAGGCTTTAACAGCCATCAAGCTGGAGCGAACTTACTCCAAAGAAGAAATCCTGGAGATGTACTTAAATCAGTATTACTTCAGCCGGGGAGCCTATGGAGTAGCTGCAGCAGCCAGACTCTTTTTCTCCAAAGAAGCCCATGAGTTGAACATAAATGACTGCGCTATTCTTATCGGTATGCTCAAAGGTCCGAATATAAATTCTCCGCTGAATAATCCGGACAAATCGATTCAGGCTCGTAACCGAGTACTATTTTCGTATTACGATGTTGGCGGCCTCAGCAGAGAGCTGTATGACTCGCTGCGAGTGCAGGAACTTGAAATATCTCCTCCTGAAGAAAAGATTGGTTATGCACCGTACTTTACAGAAACAGTGCGACAATACATAAAAAATAAATATGGTGAGAACGTTCTCTATCGGGGCGGGCTCAAAGTTTATACTTCTCTGGAGGTGAATTTGCAAAAGGCTGCCGAAAAAGCAGTCTTTAAGAAAATTGATTCTCTGCGTGCCCGGATAGAAAGAAAATATACACTAAAGAGCTCAAATTACATTACCTACCTGCTCGACACTTTGGATCAGTTTGGCCAGCCTATTCCTGTATTTAAGAAAATTCAGGGAGCTTTTATTGCTATAGACAATGCCAATGGCGATGTGCTGGCTATGGTCGGTGGTCGTTCTTTTGAAGAAACAAAGTTTAACCGGGCGATTCAGGCATTACGACAGCCGGGCTCATCCTTTAAGCCATTTATTTATACTGCCTGCATCGATAACGGCTTTCGCACCACAGACATCATAGATGACAACCCGATTGTACTGGATATCCCCGGAGCCAAACAATGGCGTCCACATAATTTTGATGACAAGTTTATGGGACCGATAACTATCCGTGACGGAATTCGTTTGTCAAGAAACTTAGTTGCCATTCGGCTCCTTTTGAAAATAGGCCCGGAACAAGCCATATTTTATGCACGGAGATTTGGTATTACCACTCCCCTAAGTGCGGTGCCCTCTCTGGCGATTGGGGTCAGCGAGGTTAAGCTGATAGAACTTGTGTCGGCCTTTTCTGTCTTCCCTAACAAAGGGATTCATGTTCCTTATCGCTATGTTCATAAAATAGTAGACCGTTACGGGACAGTTTTAGAAGATAATTCTTCTCTGAACAAAGAGGAAGTCCTGTCAGAGGAAACAGCTTATATAATGGTAGACCTGATGCGCTCGGTTATCGATAATGGCACCGGACGAAGTGTGCGCTGGAGGGGTTTCACCCGACCAGCCGGCGGAAAAACAGGAACATCGGATAATTTTTGCGATAACTGGTTTGTCGGCTACACTCCTCAAATTACGGCCGGCACCTGGATAGGCTTTGATGACAAGACTTCGCTCGGGAAAAATCAGGACGGCGCCAAAAACGGGGTGCCTATCTGGACAGAATTCATGATGGCCGCTCATGACTCTTTACCCCTGATGGATTTTGAGGCTCCCGATGGAGTCATTCGAATAGATGTCTGTCTTGAGTCCGGAGAAATCGCTACCGATCGCTGTATTAATGTCCGAAACGAAGTATTTATCGAAGGAACCGAACCCGCTGCTACCTGCCATGTCCATCCCTCTTCAGGTCTGTATGTCCCTAAAGGTGTCAGTAAAACCCGCAGGATTCCCAAAGACACTTCTGACGAGCGAACACATTTTTGATAAAATGCGATTATTTCCAGATGTAATCGAGAAAATAGTCTGTTTTTCTGCTTGACAAGTACAAATGTTTTTCTAAATCTTAATATTACCGCTAGGGGCTGCATCTAATGTTATCGGAAAAACACTTTAGAACGGGGGTTATTATGGCCAAAAAGAAAATCACAGTAGCAACATTTAATGTTGAGAACCTATTTTCTCGTTTCAAGTTTAGAGGCAAGAGATATAAAAGAAAAGTCGGGGGTAAAACTAAATACTATTATAAGTCTTATACACCTGCGCAGCTACAGGCAGCGGTGGCAGACGGTTTCATTATCGACAACAAAAAGTTCAAGCGCTACCTGCCAGTTAGCAGGAAACTAACTGCGCAGGCAATAAGAGCTACAAGGGCTGACTTTGTTGCGCTCCAGGAGATTGAAAACCTTGATACTCTAAAATATTTTAATAGTAATAACCTCAAAGGTAAAAAACGGTACAATTATCCTTTTGTAATCGACGGAAATGATCCTCGATTTATTGATGTAGGCTTTTTATCGAGGCTCGAATTTGATTTTATAAGAACACATCAATATGATAAGAGAAAGAAAAGCAGTGTCAAAATATTTTCCCGTGATTGCTTGGAGGTCCATTTAAAAATCGGACAGACGACACTTCCTATTTTTGTTAATCATCTTAAGTCTATGATGGGAGGGCGAGCAAAAACAAAGAGGCGTCGTCTGGAGCAATGCGAAAGAATAATTGACATCCTTAAGGCTCGTTTCGGAAGCAATTATAAGAGCGAATACTTCATTATCATGGGAGATCTTAATGATTACATTGAATCTGGCAAAGAAAAAGAGTCCGGTCTGCGTCCATTGTTGACTAATAACGCAATTGTAAACGTTGTCAATCGGCTTTCAGCAGGAGAACAATGGACCCACTATTACAAGCGTGCAAAATGGGAAAAGGCATACAGGCAGTTAGATTATATACTTCTAAGTAAAAAACTTGCAGATAGCAACCCAACGGCTATGCCAAGTATAATCAGAGGCGGTATGCCGCTACGGGTTAACAAAAAAGGTGAACCAGCGAAAGTAAAAAAGAGTGAATTTTTTAAAGATATTGGCGGAAACTTAAAAGCTTCTGATCACTGCCCGGTAGTAATCACATTAATGGTTTGAATTGTCTGGCAGAGGCAATTTGAGCTTGACTGCACTCCTCTGCTCTGATTACTTAGTGAACTTATGAGCCGATTCTTTTTTGGGATTGGCTTATTTAGTCAGCTATGCCGGAGTGGTGAAATTGGTAGACGCAGGGGACTCAAAATCCCCCGATGGCAACATCATGTCGGTTCGATTCCGACCTCCGGCAATCTGTAACATGCTGTCACTGCGTTGCTTAAAGTGATATGTTAGAGTATCATCTTAAACAGTTTCGAATGCTAAGCAATTTCCGTTGAATTTATTCTTATTCTTTTACAGACAGACAGTTCCTTGCATCCTTGACTTTGAGTCTAATCGGTGAATATCTGCTCACTTCAAATTTCTAGTCAAATTGTTCCAATTGATATAATCCAAAACATCAATTATTCTAACTCAGACTGAAATGAAATTCAGATGACTAATAAGACACATAATAATATTACTCGATGTTGGAGGCAATAAATGAATGATCACTTCCCTGTCATGATTCCCGGCGCCGACTCCAGCGGCGAATTAATAGTGACTGCTCCGTTTGATGGTAAAAAGATTGCCACCGTGAGTTGTGTAGATTCTAAGGGCGTTGAAAAAGCGCTGGAAAACGGACACCGGCTATTCGAAAACAGAGACCTATGGCTTTCCATACCGAAGCGACTGGAGATACTTGACAAAGCGGCTACTCTTATGGAACAGCAGGCTGATATGCTGGCTACCGAAGCCGCTCGTGAAGGTGGCAAACCTCTCATAGACTCACAAGTTGAAGTAGCGCGCGCCATTGACGGTGTACGACTATGCGTCGAAACGCTGAGAACTCAATCAGGTACTGAGATTCCCATGAGACTAAATGCATCTTCTGAGGGTAGGCTTGCATTTACCCGTTTAGAACCTATTGGACTCATTGTAGCTGTCTCAGCTTTTAATCACCCACTAAATCTGATAGTACATCAAGTTGGCCCCGCTGTAGCTACAGGTTGTCCTGTTATCGTTAAGCCATCTATGGACACTCCACTTTCCTGTTTACGTTTTTTGAAGATTCTACGAGATGCCGGTTTACCTGAGGAATGGTGTCAGGTCGCCATAACAGAAGACAATAATGCAACCAAGCTCGTTGTTGATGAGCGGGTCAGATTCTTCTCATTTATCGGGAGCGCCAAGATCGGCTGGATGCTTCGATCCAAACTAGCTCCGGGAACAAGATGTGCACTAGAGCACGGAGGTGCAGCACCTGCTATCATTGCTTCCGATGCAGATCTTGATATGGCTCTTCCGCTTTTGGTCAAGGGAGGATTTTATCATGCTGGGCAGATCTGTGTTTCAGTCCAGCGAGTTTTTGCTCACAACTCTATTGCCCGTGAACTTGCCGAAAGAATGGCAAAAAGTGCGAACGCACTCCGGCTGGGTGATCCGACACTACCGGAAACTGAGGTAGGTCCGCTTATCAGACACCGCGAAGTTGACCGGGTGGAAGAGTGGGTGAATGAAGCGGTCGCAGGCGGCGCTGAGTTGCTTGCAGGTGGAAAACGTATCAGCGATTCAATGTTTCAATGCACAGTATTGTTCAACCCACCCTCAGAAGCGAAAGTGAGTTGTCTGGAAATTTTTGGTCCTGTTGTCTGCATCTATCAATATACGGATATTGACGAGGCTATCTCACAGGCGAACTCAGTACCGTTTGCTTTCCAGGCAGCAGTTTTCACTCAGGATATTAATCTGGCCTTGAGAGCCTACAAACACTTGAATGCATCAGCCGTCATGGTCAACGACCATACGGCTTTCAGAGTTGACTGGATGCCGTTCGCGGGCTTGGGAGTCTCTGGGCACGGAATCGGCGGTATTCCATATACAATGCGGGATATTCAGATTGAAAAAATGATGGTAGTTCGCTCAACTGAGCTATAGCCAATCTGTAAACTGCCGGTTGTTCACATTCCTCAGCTTGAAAACGCCAAAATCAATTATTCAAGTGTCTCAAAGCCCCGCGGTTCGAATCTTTATTTCCCGAGTAAGAGTGCGGTGCACCGGGCAGAGTGTTGAAATTTCTAAGAGCCGGTGGTGTTGAGCGTCATCTAGGTCACCGTGCAAATCTATCTCCATCTGGATTTCATGGATCATGCCTTTTTTTGTCTCACAGTCTTTGCAGTCATCAGCGTGAATCCGCCCGTGACTCAGCCGAATCTCAACACCTGTCAACGCAAGACCTTTCCGTTCCGCATACATGCGGAGTGTAATGGAAGTTCACGTCCCAAGCGCGGCGAGCAAATAGTCATATGGCCCCGGACCACGGTCGGACCCGCCGACCGATTCCGGCTCGTCAGCCAATAGTTTGTGCTTTCCTGCAATTATTTCCTGCGTGAATCGTTCTCCCGGAACGGATCGAACTACTACTTGAGGACTCATGTCTGTCTCCTTCTGTTATTCAAGGCTCATTTCAATTTACAACGGCTCAATCCTGTTCGGGCAAAAATACACAAAGCTATGTCGCCGCCGGCGCCGATACGGGCCAGTCAATAGCTGACGTATCGCCGGGCCATCTCGTGTGCCAACGTCGTGACCAGAAGTCCACCAGTGGCAGACCATGGCGACCCAGAGCCAGAGAACTTCACAATACACTTTCCTTCCACTCTTGCTTCCTAGCCGTGATGTTGACCATAATTGAAGTGCCTCGAAATCTGTTGTTTTGTCTCAAGATCAAATTTCTATTTTATAATCTACGCTCATTCTTGTTAATGGGAATATCGTTGGCGCTCATGTCGCGTCGTCGCATTAGTCCATCGTCATCGAATTCCCAATGTTCATTACCGTGAGTGCGATACCACTGGCCAGTATCTGCGTCGCGCCATTCATACTCAAAGCGCACAGAGATACGATTGTCAGTATAGGCCCACAACTCTTTCATGAGCCTGTAATCCAGTTCCTTTTCCCATTTACGTTTGAGGAACTCGATAATCGCCGTGCGGCCAACAATGAACTCATCTCGATTCCTCCATTGCGAGTTCTCGGAATAGGCCTGCGCAATCTGTTCGGGGTTACGCGCATTCCAGGCGCGTTCGGCTGCTTTGACTTTCAACGGGGCGGTTACACTAGTGAACGGTGGTGTTAATTTTACTGTCATTCGCCTGCACCCTTTCTATCTAAGTATTTGATCAACATTCTGAGATTCACACACTTTTTTGTTACTGCAGTAGCCATTATTGTACATTTTTTTTCATGAATCCGAGAATCAAGTCTGCAATCACATCACCTTTTTCTTCGAGTGCAAAGTGACCGGTATCCAGTAAATGAAATTCGACATTCTTCAAATCCCTCTTGTAGGGATGTGCCCCATCCGGCGGAAAGATATGGTCATTTTTACCCCAAACGATGAGCGTGGGCGGCTGATGTTCCCGAAAATAGGCCTGCCATTCGGGATACTTTGTCACATTCGTGCGGTAGTCATAGAACATCGCTAATTGAATGTCATTATTTTCAGGTCGGGACAAATGCTGTAGGTCCACTTGCCAATTGTCAGGGCTGATTGTCTCAATGTTCTGGACACCGTGAGTGTATTGCCATTTGAGACCGTCAATAGTATGAAATCCTTCCAAGGCCTTCCCATTCTCAAGAGTATATTCTTTCCAGTATTTCTTAATCGGGTCCCAAAATTCTTTAAGTCCCTCATCATAGGCACACCCGTTTTGAATAATCAGAGACTCAATACGCTCCGGATATTTTGCCGCAATTCGGAATCCTATCGGAGCCCCGTAGTCCATTAAATAGATACTGAATTTATTAACGTTCTTTGCCTTCAAAAAACTTTCAACAACCTTCGACATATTGTCGAATGTATATTGAAAATCAGACATAGGCGGCTGCTCACTTCTCCCATAACCGGGATAATCCGGAGCCAGAACATGGTATTTCTCGGATAGATCTCTGATAAGATTACGAAACATGTGGGATGATGTAGGATACCCGTGTAACAACAAAATCGTCGGGGCGTCTTGAGGACCGGCTTCGCGGTAGAAAATTTCAAGACCCTCGACATCTACCGTTCGATGTAGTGTTTGCGCCGCCGCAACAGTAGTGACGGGTAACAATAACATCAAAGCGATAAACAGCCCAATAATCACTTCTTTAAGAAACGACTTTTCCATTTTGTCTCTCCTTGTTTTTCTTGTTAGTTGCTTTCTTACTTTCTAGCATTTTTCATTAAATGTGCCGTAAACGTTCAAATCTCCTACTTCTTCCTTTAGCGCTGGCACTGATCTATTGCCCCATGGCGATATCGTTTTGCCGCGGAAATCACAAAGTGGGTCAAGTACGGTTTGTGATGCCTGGAGTGAGCAACGTGGTTAATTAACCATTGGCTCTCACGTAGCCAGTCCAGTGAGAATTCAGATCTCTGCCATTCATATAATATAACATCTTCCCACATCTCAAGACCGTTATCAAGTTCTTGACAATAAAATACATCGACCAGCTCAGTTGATTCAAACAACGACCGCCACCAGATAGGAGAATGATACTTGTCATACTCAGCATCCCATCCGTTTGTAATGCTGAAGATCTGCGACTGTTGAACATTCGGAAATTCTTCATTAAAGCATGTTCCAGCAATACAAATTTGACCACCCGATTTGAGATGCCGCAAGAGTTGATGCACGAAGGTGACACTGCCGCCGAACGAGTGAAAGGCCTGCATACAAAAAATGCTATCGAACTGTTCGTCAGCGAATGGGAGTGGTTCTGTCACGTCGAGATTATAGGCCCTAATCTTGTGACCCAACCCGGCGGACTCGAACTTTGATCGCAAAAACTCTTCGGTTATCCAAAGATCCACTGCTGACACGTTGACGTCAAATGTTCGGGCCAGGAATTCAGAAGTAACTCCCTTTCCACAGGCCAAATCCAATACTTCCGAACCCGGTTTCATATTCATCCTATTTGTCATCTCCATCGCGAGATACAAAGCCCCTGGTGCCATCTTATCGCCCTTGCCATACACGTCGTCCCACATATAATTCGCCAACTCGGGATATTGCGCCGGGTCAACCTTGCGAAACGACGAAAGCACGTCTGCTGACACAGTGGGTTCCGGTTTAGTCAAATTGAGAGCTGCCATAACATGTACCTACCTGAAAATTACTTCCCAAAGCGTGAGGAGTGCGACGGCGATAAAGAGAAGTGCCAAACCGCGTTCTAGCTGAGATTGAGAGATACGAGAAGCGACCCATGGTCCGATCTGCCCACCGATTAGTACACCAGGCACTGTGAACATGACGAGGTTTAGCACGGTCGTAAGAGTGTTACCGCCGGCGTTTACAAATTTCACGACGTGACCCACGGAAGCAACCAACGCCGTAATGGCCACAACGAAAACACTGGTAGCGATAGCTACGGGAGCCGGTAACCTGCAACGCTTCAGAAAGAAATAACCGTTGAGCTCTCCTTGACCCGTTGAAATCATACCGATGAACAGGGCGCCAACACCTGCAAAGAATCTGCCAGTCCGGATATTACAAACCCGGTACCGGATCTCATCGCCGTCTGCGGTTTTGAGAATCGTAACATGTTCCTGAACAGTGTCCGAATCGCTCCTTGCTCGCTCCTCCAGCTTGTCCGGAAGAAGAAACGTAACAGCAATAGCCAGGAGGCCCAGTCCGAGTAAAACCTTAAGAGCCTCAGGTGGAACGATCCCTGTGAGTCAGGCCCCAACCAAAGCCAGTGGAAGAGTGACCCACAACAATTGTTTACCGAAGCGGTAGTCAATAAGTCGTCTTCGTGCGTAGGCCGAAACGCCGCTGGCAAAGCCAAATATTTCTGTAATCAGTCCCGTGCCTATGGCAATATCTGCGGGCAATCCCAGAGCCAGAATAAACATGGGTGCAAAAAACGTCGCACCCTCAACTCCTGCTGCCATCGCAACCGTGGAAATTAGGATGGAAATGGGCAGCAAAAACCAATATTCGAAGCTCATTTCAGGTTTCTCCGACAGAGTAGAGGGAAACGCGTCAAATATTAACCTTCATAGCCTTGCCCAATTCCGGCCACAACAGCCTATCACTCATGTTTGCTGCTGCAAATGTAGCCTCGATGCCGTCTCGTTTTTCGGTGTAATGCTCCCAGCCTTCGTAGTGGGCAGCGAGGGCCTGCTTGGCTCCGATGATTTTCAGAACCTTCACGCCTTCCTCAGCATTCATAGTAAGGCGGTTGTCACCGGCGGCAGGGATCTTGGCGGCGCCCATGTGCAGGATAGCCGTTCCGATTTTAAAGCGCTTTCCAATCTCTTCGATCGCCGGGAAGTACACCGTATCACCGGTAATGTAAAGCGCGCCGTTTTCTTGCCCGTCCCACTCTAGCAAAAAGCCCATTGTATCGCCTGTAGCAGCACGAACTTCCGGACTGGGACCATGCTCGGCCGGCATGGCAGTTACACGGATAGTTTCACCCGAATTGTTCTTCAGTTCAGTGGTATCCCATGGCGCCATGCCTTCGGCGTTATCACCCAGCACTTTAGCGCTCTCCTTAGTGGTGAGCACTCGACCCGCTTTTGGAAGCAGCGTCCGGCCGATTTTGTCGAGGTTGTCGTAGTGCTGCTGGTGGCTTAGAAGAACAGCATCAATCCGTCCGATTTGATCCGCAGGTACGGGGGGCGACATGATCTTCTTAAGGTCGTGTCCCGGTCCCTCACTGCGTTCAGTTCCTTTCGGGTCGAAACCTGGGTCCGTCAAGAGTCTAAAGTTACCTATCTCCAGCAGATAGGTCGCTCCGCCAAGGTACGTCAGTTTCGTCTTCATGATGTTTCCTTTCATCTTTTTACGACCGATTGTCGTATTTTAGGTATGAATTTTCAAGTTAAATCCGCTTTACTCGGTTTCCGCATATCCTTTAGTGGCTTTGATAAGCTCGACAGCTTTTTTGGTATTCCATACCGCGTTGGCTATGAAACGATAGTTGGTCATTGAGGCTTCAAATCCGTTGCCTTCGGGGACGATGGCAGAGGCTGTCGCATCCCATACTACAGCAACTTCAAATCCTTCTTCCAGCAGGTCACGCATGTGCGATTCGACGCAGAGATTTCCGGACATGCCGGCCAAGATCACCTTATCGATACCACGCTTGCGCAGCTGAAGAGCAAGGTCGTTCTGCTGAGGTCCATATACTTTGTGAGGACTCGTCACTACTGTTTTACCATCCTCGATGTACGGCTTGTAGCGTTCCAGCCAGTCGGGTCCTGAGCCTTCGAAATCCTCAAGGCTTAGCGGGTCCTTGCGATCAAACATGCCGATATTGTGCATGAGCACCTCAAGAGCGCCTTCAAACTGCCAGCTGTGATCAGTGGGATAGTAGTAGTGGGGTGAAATAAACACCGGCATACCATTTTCCTTGGCTACTTTGAGAAGGGACTCAAGGTTCTCGACCGTGTTGTTTGCCGTGACACTCTCGGCCACGACTCCCCAGGCCACACCGTTCGGAGATAAAAAGTCGTTTTGCGGGTCGGTGATGACCAGCGCGGTGCGTTCAGGATCGATCTCCATACCGGGATCGGGGAGTGCCACCAACGATGCCGCCAATAATGACATCAGAGCCAGCAGAATAGAAGCTTTCTTACTCCAGTTTCTTAACATGGAATTGCCTCCTTAAGCTTAAAATTAAGTATGATATCTCGGCACGACACCTGTACAAGTCGGTACGTGCGGAGTAAATATATCCGACAATACACCGGTTTCATGCTGCTGTCAAGAAGCTAAATTGGAGTAATAAGGTCTTCTGTGTGTCCTTTTAGTGGTCTTGCCGCTTTTCTGACTGTTAATCAACAGGTCGTTGGTACAATTCCAACCGGGGCGATCTGAGATAAATAGATAATCAACGTTTCACTTGTGACCACTCACAAACTAAACTGGTCCAAGTTAATGCAAAGTGATACTAGAAGAATATATGCGTAAGCTTTTGTCCCGTCCTGTATTATGTTGTAGTTTAATCGTTTGTGGAATCGTTTGGGCCGCATTTTAAGTCCCCTTCGTCAACCAATTCACCTATCCGGCAGACAATTATTATGGTAATAGTAATATTATGGCCGTCTGCACAACAATTATATTTCATGTAGGCTTTTAGGTTATCAAATGTTTTTTTGCGCTTAAATCGACGGCTGACAGCTAGCACAGAAATGGTCAGTTATAGGAAAAGAAAAAAGCTATTGCCTAAAATCTATAATACCAACATATATAGCCTTGTTCGTGTCGGTTTTGTAGTAACCCCGACCTCCGGCATGTTATTACCGACAAGCAGCATTATGTTATTACCGGTAACTTAAATTCTTTGAATGAAATGTTTGAGCATGTCTTTATTCATACCGTTGTTTGTTGAATCCAAGTAGACATTTAAGTCATTATCAATTTGCATTATATTTAATGTTTCTACATGCGGGTCAAAATCCTGGTCAGTTGACTTCTCAACGGTCTTTAGAATTGTTTCCTGCCACTTTTTTGAATTTGAGCTGCTGGCATAAAGTTGTTCTGTAACAGAAACTTATGGGTAAACGTCAATCTCCATACGTTAAAGGGGATCATTAACTGGAATTTTTGATGATATATCTGTTGACATACAAAGAAAATTTTTGTATACCTTTCTTAGTCACGTAGGGCGTGGACAATTGTGCGCTTGCACGATAAATCATCCTAAGCTTTAACACCGGCCAAGCGAACAGCTACCAATTCGCCAAAATTTGAATTTGGGAAGCAATGCTTAATTTGAAAGCAGGTTTTTTGAATGAATTAGTTTTCCAGGCATGTCAATAATGCCGGAAAGTCCCGGAACTTTTTAATCACACGACACAGGAGGTTGAGCTATGAAAAAGAATTTCATCACAAAACTTGGGGGGTTAATTGTATTGCTATTCTTGCTATTGCCCTTAAATGCTATGGCACTAGGGCAGGCAGTGGACAGCCTTTTTTTCAAGCTATCGGATGATAGTGTTTTCATCAAAGGCACAATCTCCGGCTCTGACACTCTCGCACAGGTATCTTTTAGCGCAAAGTATGAAGGAGATTGGAGTGGAACCCTAACTGGTATTGACGTTCGTTTTACATTCGATAACACAAAGCTGATATACGTAAGTGCCGACTCCGTTAATTGGGACGGTACTTTTAGTGTTGATACCTCTTCAATTTCTGGAACAATGATTTTGGAATTTTCATCAGGAACAATTACTACGTTTGATACGACTCAATACACGGATTATGCCAATATTCGATTCAAGCTGATCTGCCAGGCTGAGCTCAATACTAACGACTTAGACATCAGCCAAACCGCTGCCGACGCTGAAATAACAGTTGATACTGGAGTCACCTCAGCAGATTTTAGCCCCATTCCTGCGAACTTTGACAACGGAACAATAAAGAGCGCAGATTATATTGGTACTTTTGTAATACACGATTCCGCTTTTAGCGGCGGCTGTGGTCAAACAGTCACGATACCTATTTACGCGACAACAAATTTCATAACCTATAGTTTGCAGCATTGGATTAAATTTAATCTGAGTAAACTGGAATTCGCAGGTGTTGTTGATAACCCGAACTGGGATTTCTTTTTTTATAGCGTAGATACCGCAAATAGCGTTATTAGAATTAATCTTATACAGAACGCCCCCGGAATGGGCGAATTTAGTAATGAACCGGCATACTCAATTAAGTTCAAGCTCTTAGAAGACCTAAAGGAGGATACTGCACTCCTAAGATTTGACACCCCCAATTCTTGGCTTGAAGTATATAATTGTAATTCGATGTCTCCCGATACGTACCCAGACACGGCAGTTATTTCATTGGCTGATTCGGCTGTTTACAAAATGGCTTACTCTGGAGGCAGTATATCAAGGTCTGATCACGATGGAATGCTCACTTTCCACATGCTGATGAAGAATTCGTTCAATGTGGGTTTTGCCGACGGAGAAACGAACGATACTGCCATGATAGTGAATGTAGATTTTGGAACAAACTTGAATTTCGATGGAGTTGATTCTACGTATGAGTCTGTCAAGTTTTCAAATACAGTAGTAGATGACACTTTGGTTGCCATATACCAGGTATACGATGCTGCCGAGTCCAATTATATTGGAATAAGCAGCAGCCTTGATACAATAATGAGGCTCGATATTGAATTTGATTCAGCTGGGTTCGTGGCAGACTGGAACGATCGATACCTGCATCCAAAATTTGTAGACGATTTTACTGGGAGCAGAGGGAGCGCAATCGTGCCTGATACTGGCAATTGCATAGAGGCAGACTCACTTAATGGACTGCTTCGATTCTGGGGTTCGGATACTTTTGATTCGGTTGAAGTTGAAATGGGTCAATTCCAAATAATTGGACACACTTCATCGACTCCTTGTACTTATCATGACTTATATGTCCGGAATACATTTGATCTGGACTCGTTTACTGTTACAATTTCTGTTGGCAGCGGAGCTTGCATTTATTCTATAACTGATAAGATGACAGGTGTACAGGTGTCGGGTACCACAATTAAGACGAATACCTTCTGGGTAACACTTAGCGCTGCGGATACCTTAATCAAGATTTGTAGAATACATACCGGCATAAGCGGAAGCTGCCTGCAAAACAAACCCTATTCCATCTACGTGTCACTTTCCAATGCGAAAATGTGGGACGACAGTGGAGACGAGCACTTTGTTGACGCAAATGGTGGCAACGGCTCAGCCAGATGCAGCGGTTTCGGTACTGGTTGCTTTGCTTGCAGCGGCCCTGGGGGAGGGGACCCAGATCTTAAAGTGGCTGATGATGGCAATCTTCCGACAGAGTTCGCACTTTATCAGAATTTCCCGAATCCGTTTAACCCGACGACAACAATCTCGTTTGATTTACCCGTTTCGACGGATTATGAATTAGTCATTTACAATATTCTTGGACAGAGTGTCAAGACCTTTACGGGTCATGGCGAGCCCGGACGAGTTTCTTTGTACTGGAACGCGAGTAATGTTTCCAGCGGAGTTTATCTATACAAACTAATCGCCGGAGATTATACAGAAACGAAAAAGATGCTGCTGCTAAGATAATCTACAAGCAGTAGCAAAAATAGGGACAGGTAATCAATGCCTGTCCCTTTTTCTATCCAATCCCGAATCTTTGCATGATTTTGGCCAGTGACGCAATCGCAACCATGCTCAGATGTCTATACCGGCTGGGATGACAACGAGCTTTATGCCAACATGTCATTTGCATCAGGTTTAATTCCGTGGTCTCATCCTAATCCTGACTCAACCGAAACAGACCTGCATGGAGTCTTGACTTATGAGTTTGAGTATAATCTTCTTGCCGGCGATACTTTGGTAGTTTACACGGTATTGGCCACGGTGCTTGAAGATCTTAGCGGTCCTGGTCGTATAGAGGACCTGGCCGATAAGGGTCGTAACTTTACTCACTATTTTGGTTGTTGTCGTGGCCTTCGTGGTGATTTGAACAATGACAATAAAGATGCAAACGTGCTTGATCTGACTTTCTCGGTAGACAGAATCTTCCGTGGCGGTGGTCCTGCCGTTTGTTCTGGTGAGGCAGATGCCAACAGTGACAAGTCTATTCTTGATGTACTTGACTTGACATTTTTGGTAGACCGTATCTTCCGTGGTGGAGCTGCACCTAATAGCTGCGGAACGCCTCTATAGTAAAGTAAGTAAGTCGACGAATAACATATCACCAGTCATGTACTGGTAAGTTATAAAGACAATGGCCATCCCGGGCAATCGGGGTGGCCATTTTATGTTTGACTAAACGGGGATATTGTAAGTGGCTGTGACTATCTCCGGCATGTTATCAATCAAAGTCCTGGTTTCGTACGAGCAATTACTTTCGTAATATAAACTATGCAAAATAACGACAGACCTATAATCTTCTGGCTGCTGGCTATTATTCTAATGATATTCGGCACTATTATGATAGGTGGTATTACCCGTTTGACCGACTCCGGGCTGTCGATGGTAGACTGGCGGCCCCTGATGGGGATATTTCCTCCTACAAACAGTGCTGACTGGGAAAAAGTCTTTGATATGTACAAAGCCTACCCTGAGTATCAAAAGCTCAATTACAATATGACGCTTTCGGAATTCAAGTCGATTTTCTTCTGGGAATATGCTCATCGGATGTTTGGCCGCATGATAGGATTAATTATGCTTCTGCCCTGGCTATATTTTTCCATCAAAAAGCGAATAGATCGTCAATTCAATTACAAAATGCTTGGGCTGTTTATTCTGCTGGTGGCTCAGGGTGTTCTTGGTTGGTATATGGTGCAAAGCGGCTTGATAGACAAACCACAGGTCAGCCACTACCGTCTGGCAGCACATCTGTTATTGGCTTTGGCATTACTGGGAGCGACGCTATGGCAGGCTTTGAATTTGATTCGAGCTGAATCTACAGAAGCTGGACAAGCGCAGCCGCGATTGCGTCAGCTCGCTCTTGGCTTCACTGCTCTAATCTCATTGCAGATTTTCTACGGTGCTATTGTAGCCGGATCTAACGCCGGATTAGGTTATAACACCTTTCCCCTGATGGCCGGTCATCTGGTTCCACCCAGATTGTTTATGCTGGAACCTTTCTGGATAAATTTCTTGGATAATCATATTTTGGTCCAGTTTTTACACCGGACTTTTGGCTGGCTCATTTTATTCAGCGCGGCGGGAATATGGCTTTATGCCAGAAAGCTGCCGCTAAGTTCAAGACAATCACATTCTGTTAAAATCATCGCTGGTCTGGTAGCTATTCAGTTCGTGCTTGGAGTTTTGACTCTGATATATGTTATGCCACTGGGACTTGCCATCGCCCATCAGGCCGTAGCAGCGATACTTTTTGCATCGGCCATAAACTTCAATCATTCATTGAAAAAGTGAAATTAACACGGATTTGGCGCCGGGCCACCTCTGAAAATGAAATCGACCAAATAAGTTAAGTCCAGGATATTAGAGCTTGAGCCGTCACTGTTTAAGTCAGCCTCATCATCACAAAATGCCTGTGCTCCGCCACGAAAAATAAAATCAACCAGATAAGTTAAATCCAATATATTAGCATCATCACCGTCATTATTTAAGTCGCCAGAATTGCCTGTACAACAGGATACAATTATCTGGGCACTGCAATAGGCAATTACAATATTATCTGTTACACCGATTGTAAAGGAGTATGTTTTACCACTGTCATTTACAGTCTCCGCCATCAGCATCAAAATCTATGTTGGCAGTCCCGCCGTTTGAAATTGACACGGTGCTGTTGCAACCAACTCTAACAGTTGGTGCAATATTGGTAAAAATAAGTGCAACGTTACAAGGGTATGCGCTTAGATTCGATCCGGTCGGGTCATTGGCTACTGCTTCGATGGACATGGCTGCTCCCACATCGGTGATTGAAGGCTGATAACTCCAGTAACCAGTCACTGAATCAATCGTACCCGGACCACTGACCAAAGAATATACGATTGGCGTGTCGTTTTCAGGGTCAATGGCAAAAAACTGGTACTCAGCGAGTGGACAATGATCATAGTCAAGACTTGCCACACATGGCGTTATCGTGGGTGCATTATTTCCGGTAGAAACTATTGTGTAGCAGTGCGGGCCGCTCCAATCTGGAAATACTGCCTCGCCGAATCCGGTGGCCCAAAGCCAATTATTGATAAGATAAAAAGACGAGTCGAGACAAATCGTACCGCCATCATATATGGAGTCTATTCCCGGTATTGGAATAGTAATCGTAAATGCATCAGCGTCAAAGCCATCCTCGAAACCTACTCCATGAATTTGAAATCCACCAATTCCAACTGTATCAGCTGCCGAGCCGGTGGTGAAATGTTCAAAGAAAATACCGCCATCCAACCTGTCACCCCAGCCAAAACCTGTACTTGAGGCAATATCAAGCGTATCAATAACCGGAGGAGTCCAGGATGCGCCTGAAGGGGAATATATGCGAAAGCCGTTGGTGTGAGCAAACAAGGTTTCGCTGCTGTTATTTCGCATGGCCATCGTCCAGACGATTTTTCTGCCGGAGCCTATCGTATCGGTAGAGGTACCATAGCCGGTTTCGACTTTGCTAAGATAAATAGCGCTACTCTGCCCGTATGCCGATTGATTTGAACTGATTACTGATATAGCTAAAATAACGAAAATAGCCAAAAAGACTTATCGTTTCATAATAATAAATGTAGACAGATTGGGCTTGGGTGTCAAGTTAAAACTTCCACTATCAAATATCCTTTGTTGCTTTAAACTTACTCCGTCTTAGCTAATTCAACTCCTCCATTATCGGACTGCATCGCTGCCAGTTTTTGAACTAACAGTTTAAGTTCATGCTCGGAGTTTTGACTCTGATATATGTTATGCCGCTGGGACTTGCCATCGCCCATCAGGCCGTAGCAGCCATACTTTTTGCATCGGCCATAAACTTAAATCACTCGTTAAGGAAGTGAGAGAACTCATAAAGGCAATGAATGTCATTGAGTCTTTAGGCTACCCAGTTAAAACCAGTAGTAGAAAAATAGAAATCGCCATTCCTGTACCAGCGATAACTAACGTACATCCACAGGATCCACCAGTGAGTGCCTTTCCAATTTTTCTTTGTCGTCCACTTTTTGTCAGTGGAATTCCGATTTTGCGTGAAATCTTCGACTTAACTCTTGTTAAGCCTATTGCTCTTTTCCATGAAAATCCACCAAATCCCATAGTTATTCCTCAGCTAACGCTTTCTTACTATTTCCCCATCAAATCCTTATGCCAGCTCTCTCTTAACGGCACTTCCCATTTAGTCTCAAGGTCTTGTTTGGTCGTCACTAAGTTATTGAATACGATAGTATCTTTGTTAAGTGTTCCCTGTGCTACCAGTTCAACGAATTCTTCCTGTGGTAGGGTGACAATCTCATCGTCAACTTTGTAGGCGATTAGAGTGCGGTTTAAGAGCGAGACAGAATACTCCTGTTCAAGATTCTTAATAAAGTGTACCGAGCGGTCTATCGAACAGCCGGAGGCTTTAGCCTCATCTTCATTGGCGAAAATAATCAGAAACTGGCTATGCAGAACTTCAAAGGCGGCCTGTAACTTTTCCCCGTGGGCTGCCCAACCGTCTATGAAGTTGTCGCCTTGTTCTTTTATAGTATTAATTTCGCTGTCTGATAATTTGCGGTCACACTGATAAATCCAGACACGAGTGTCCCCGGCTAATTCTTTATAATTCATTTGTTATCTTTTCTCTTTTGGCATCGTATACTTGCATTATAGGTTTTCAATCAACAGCACTTTATATATAATGACTTTCTCAAAAGGATAGTATAAGAATATGGCCAAAAAAACATATAGTGGTCTTCAGGGAGAAATTCGCAGTTGGAAAACTCCCCTGATCGAATCGTTTGAAAACATCTATTCTGACAAGGAGATTGAGATAGTCATGAGCATTCCGGAGTTTACCTGCATCTGCCCCAAAACAGGCCTGCCCGATTTTGCGGTTCTTACTCTAACCTATATTCCCAATAAAGTCTGTCTGGAACTAAAAAGCTTCAAAGAGTATCTCCTGGCTTATCGTAACAAAGGCATCTTTCACGAAAATGTTGTCAATAAAGTAGCAGAAGACATTGTCAAAGCGATTAAGCCGAGAAGCTTAATGCTCGAAGGAAAATTCAATGCTCGTGGTGGCATAAAGACGACAGTTGTCAGAAAATATTCCCGCAGTAAGAAGAATTCTTAGCATTTCTATTTCTTACGTTCATTGCCCCAGATCAGGATTTGCAGCCGCGGAGTGAATCTGTAGCCGTTTTGCAAGGCCAGTTGATTTACGGTGGCCATGTTACTTATCTGCTTTTTGCGGGTGAATCCTTCCGGCATCAAAATAATCGACTCTGCAGCAATCAAAGGCAGATAATATTCTTTGATTTCTGCTATGTCCTCAGGTGAGTCGACCACAAACTTAAAATCTGCTTTGCCTGTGGCAAAAATTGACCTTATGGCATCAGGCACCACATTAACTGACTGCGTTAAGCCATTGTTAGACAGCTTGGGAGAGCAGTTCCACCAGTCGATTGATTCAATCATAGCCTGAGACGGCTTGTACATACCATTGGTCTCAATTTCAAAAAACATAAAGCCGAGCTTTCGCATTTGGACCATCAAAGCAGGCAGCCTCTCCTGATGCAGCATCGGCTCTCCACCGGTCAGTACGACATGGACATTGGCTGGTTCCAAGTGGTGGCTCTTTAGAAGCTTCGTTGAAAGCGCCGTAATCTCATTTACAGATAACAACTGGCCTTCTTCGATCAAATCAGAATCCCAGGTAAAGCGGGTATCGCACCAGGAGCAGCCCAGATTGCAGAAATTGAACCTTAAAAACAGAGCCGGATGGCCTATAAAACGCCCCTCCCCCTGAAACGACAGAAAGGCCTCGTTAAGCGGCAGCTTATCTGCAAACTCTTTGGGCCAGCTCTTAATTTTTGGCTCATATTTCATGGTTGAAATTTTATTCATTCTATCACCATCGAAGCATACTGAGTTGGGTCTGTCAGACCGGCTTCTGCAAAGCCTTTTTTTCGCAAGATACAGCTGTCACATTGTCCGCAAGCGAGTCCCTCTTTGTCCGGGTCATAACAGCTGAATGTGAGAGAATAGTCCAGACCAAGCGCGTTGCCTCTCTTTATAATTTCGGCTTTTGTTAAATTTATTAGCGGCGCTTTAATCTGAATTTTTGAGCCTTCAATCGCAGTCTTAGTGGCCAGGTTGGCCAGCTTTTCAAACGCTTCGATAAATTCCGGACGGCAATCAGGGTAGCCGGAGTAATCGAGAGAATTGGCGCCAATATAAATATCTGCGACCTTTTCAACTTCTGCCACTGCCAGAGCGTATGACAAGAATATTGTGTTTCTGGCGGGGACATAAGTTACGGGAATGCCCTCTTTTATTTGTTCAGCGCTTCTTTGTTTGGGGACGTCGATCGCAGCTGTCAGGGCCGAGCCGCCGATCTGGCTTAAGTCGATATTCAAAATCATATGCTTATCTAAATTCAAATGCCTGGCAACTTTTTTGGCAGCTTCAAGTTCGATTCCATGGCGCTGGTCATAGTTGAAACTAAGTGCAATCACATGGCAGCCTTCGTCTTTAACAATTGCCGCAGTTGTGGCCGAGTCAAGTCCTCCGCTGAGCAATACTATAACTTTGTTAAGCGTCATAACTGTAAATTACTTTTTTTCACTGGAAAATCAACTTTTTGTTGTCACTAAGGCTGATTTGCGAGAGCTTCTTGAAAAGAAAAGGAGCGTATATGTCGACCTCTTCGATTAAAATTGAATACAGAACAAAATTATTGATTTTCTTTACTCTCTGGTGGCTGGCCTGGGCCTATCAACCCTGGCATTTTTCAGATTGGGTGCTGGAAAATATACTGACAGTCCTGTCTATATTCTATTTTATTTCCTGTCGTCACACTTTCCGGCTAAGCAATCTCTCATATACTCTTATATTTGTGTTTTTGTGTCTGCACACCATCGGCTCGCATTATACCTATGCCGATGTTCCCTATGAAAACTGGACAGGGTCGCTTGGTTTTTCAATCAATGATATTTTTGGGTTTACCCGAAATCACTTTGACCGGCTGGTGCACTTTTTGTTTGGCTTTCTGATAGCCTATCCTATGCGTGAAATATTTATGAGAGTCGCCGGAGCCAAAGGCGCCTGGAGTTATTATCTGCCGGTAGAGTTGGTAATGTCATTATCTATGTTATACGAGCTGATAGAATGGGGAGCAGCTGAAGTCGTCGGTGGTGAATTAGGCATGGCCTATCTTGGCACGCAGGGAGATATTTGGGACGCTCACAAAGATATGGGACTGGCTACTTTTGGCGCTGTGTTGGGAATGATCATTGTAGCCGGATTCAATAGATATTACCAGCGTGATTTTGGTCGAGAGTTTGCTGCTTCCTTAAAAGTAAAAGATAACACACCTCTGGGCGAAGTAAAACTCCGTGAGATGAGGGAGCAAAAGAAATCTGAGTCGGACGGCAACGATCAGGAAATCGGAATCCAGTAGCCAATCTTCAGTGCCAGAAAATCTGTTCCTTCGGAACCGAACGAGTCAAACAACGAACCGGCTTTAACAGTCTGACCGGGGTCTCTGCTGCCGCTTAAGTTCCTCTGCCAGACCAGATAGATGGTACTGCCCGGGTTAAATCTCCAGCGCAGTACAGTGTTACTTCGAAATGAACGAAATCCAAAATCATCATCCAGTATTAAAAAAGTCTGCCCGCCATCGGTCACTTCAAGTTCATCATTGGAGTTGTATCCGATGTTATCATATAATCTGATGTCAGTAGTTCTGGCAGCAGTCAGCTCACCATGGTCATAATAATGTCCTGATGCGGCAAACGGCTCGGCGTAAACTTCCAGGCTCAAATCCGGCGTAAAGAAATAATTCGCACGTATCTGCATACTAAGCCTGCTCTTTTTGATTTTTGAGAAAGCATATCGTTTTCCAAATGTCTCAGCCGGTCCGCCGCTCTGGTCACTGAGCGTCACCCATTGGCGCGGCTGGTCTTCATTTTGGTACCGAGGCGAAAGAGAAAATTCCCAGCGCGTTCCAACTCGAGTTGTGAGACTTCCATTGATTGAATAATAGTAACCGTCTAATTCATCGACAGCATAGGTGCCACCTACATTATATCTGGTCGTTGAAGCCCAATTGGAATTTATTCCGCCGTTTAGGGACCAGCCTTTTTCCATCTGCATTAGCGGTCCGCCCCGAGTGCGGCTGTCGTTCATTCCACCCAGTTGAAAATTGAGACTGAGCCAGGTATTCATGAAGTTATGCCAGGTTACTTCAGAATAGAGGTCTATATTTGTATATGTTCTTGTTCCGCCGAAATTCCAACCATTGTAGAGGCCAGCTTGAAAATAAGTTCTTCTAAATAACTTACCCGGAGTTGTTTCACGATATGTCAACCAACTCCAGCTGTCAATGTCATCTGCACTTGAAAGTGTGCCCATATCATTTAACTCAAAATCGGGAGATTCTGCCCCGCCTCCAAATCCCCACAGCCAGTTTTTTCCGCTTCGTTTTTTAAATGTAGTACTACCGACAAAACCTGTCAGGCTTGTACGATTTGAATCAATCGAGACATAATCCTGACCCGGTCTTTGAAAATATCTGGCTGATTTTTGCTGAGTGCTCAATATAGATTCTTTACTGCCACGAACATGACTGAACCCGGTGTAACCATCTAACTGATACATACCACCATCGCCAAACCGCCAGAGGAAGTCTCCCCCGCCTGAAAATGCTTGCTTATGTAACGATTGTGCCATCGGATCACTGTCATCAAGGTCTCTTTTAACACCTGTCAAAATGATTCCGGCAGTAGATCCATTTTTGCCTATCTCCTGCATGATTCTGGTCACTCCCCAGAGAGTCATCGGTTCTATTTCGGTGGAAGTATTTAAACCGGTAATTGTATCATAACTGGTAGCATATTCGCGCTCGGTAATGGCTCCTAAAGCTCCTATAGAAAGTCCCGATTTTAACCTGCCGGTTACTTTGGTAGCATTCAATATCGAAGTGTTATTCGGTCTGTCAACGAAATCACCCGAGGCACTACCATGGGGAGAACCGCCGATTCTTCTGGAATAAAAGTATCTGGGACCGTTAGCAGAAAAAAGCTGTCTGCCCTCGGTGAAAAACGGCCTGCGTTCGCTAAAAAAAGTTTCGAAAGCGCTAAGATTGACTTCGGCCGGGTCGGCTTCGACCTGACCAAAATCCGGATTGAAGGTAGCGTTCAGCGTCAAGTTCGGACCTAAGCCCATTTTTGCATCAGCGCCAAGGCGATAACCTAAGTCACTGCCGTCACTAAAGGGATTACTCGGATTAACACCGTCAAACATTTTGCCGTCGCTGGCGGCATAAGGCAGCACTTCAATTCTTCTCGAAGGCTTAATCGTTTCTATACCCTCAAGGTTTCCGAATCGTGAGGCATAGCCGGTTTCGTCGCGCGGAGTGTATATCCAGTAAATGTCTTCATTTTTGGCCGGAATCCAGCGATTAAAATTAACGCCCCAGATTTGCTTATCGATGGAGTTAAAACGAAGCTGCGAAAACGGGATACGCATCTCAGCTGTCCAGCCCTTTTCGTCTACCGCTGTCTTGGCATCCCAGACAGGGTCGTATGAAAAATCTCGGCTGCCTTCAGAATCTTCGTAATGATAGCGATCGAACCTGACTCCGGCAGTATTTACGCCGAATACATAGGCTGTTCGGCGGTCAAGATATGTATCAAGCGCCACGATTAATTGCTCTGATTGATTTTGAACATCGTGCCTGTCCAGATGCATTCGCAGTGCTCCGGGATCATCACAGTACATCCGGGCACCTATATAGATTGCCTTTTCATCATAGATAATTGCAACTTCTGTCTTTACAGTCGGACTGGCCCCTTGATTTGGTTCTTTTTGCAGAAAATCAGACACAAATATGGCATTCTTCCAGACAGCATCATCTAACTTACCGTCCAATTTTAATTCATGAGAATTAAATTTAACAGCTTTAGTGTGCTTTCTTGGCGGTTCATCAAGAGTATTCGCATTTAACTGTGATGAAAACAAGAAACAAATGATTAAGAATAATGCTACTGGATGCTTTCTATTTAACTGAATGTTCATAATCCTCCATCTCACTCCGATTCTGTATCTGACAAACTTCAATTATACACAAGATTGTACTTGTTTTCTATTATTGGCTAATACGCCGGCACTGAAGATTTGTTTCAATAAAAACAGGTCTGACGAAAACTATTCTGTGAATGGTCGAATTGACGTTGTCAGCGGCGGATTTTCTGTGAATTAAATAAATGCTTCCAGGACTGCCTGCCGGATTCCTTCTATCTCTTTGACTTTATCCAGCAAATTGGCAAGCAGTTGACGCTTTTCAAGGGCATTGCGGACTATCAACAGCAAATCGGCATTATCCCAGGGTTTCTCTATATATTGATACAAACCTACTTCGTTAATCAGCTTTATGGCATTCTCTTTGTCAGCAAAGCCTGTCAAAATTATTCGAGGAACTTCCGGTCTAAAAGACTTCGCTTTGGTCAAAAACTCCAAGCCGTTCATTTCGGGCATCAGGAAATCTGAAATAATCAGATCGACAGAGTTAGATTGTAAATGTTCTACTGCTTTTTGGGCAGAGACAAAGGTCTTTACATCGTAGTCGGTCTCGAGGGACAAAAGTGTACTGAGACTGGTCAGAACCATTTCTTCATCATCTACGATCAGAACGGTTCCTTTATTATTATCGAATGTCACTTTTCTCTCCTCAGTTTACAACTATTCTAATATGTTCTATGTATTGTATAGTTCATTATATGGCCTTGCCGGCGCTAAAGTCAACGCTATTTAAGAGGCCGCATCCGCCGGCTGTGTACCGAGCTTGTCCATTATGCCCCGAACTCTCTTGACCAGCATTTTTAAAACACCCTGTGTTACCTGGACATTATCAGCTAAGAGGTCAACAAATTCTCCTCTGTCAATTTTTAAGAGACGGGCATTTTCTATTACGGTAGCAGTTACCACTCTTGTTTCATCTTCAAAAAGCGCCCAGGTCCCGAAGGAACTTTGAGAACCCGCCTGTTTAATTTCTTTTCCGTTTCTTTTTAGCCCGACCATTCCATCCAGCACCAGATAGAGAGCATCAGCGGGGTCGTCTTCCTTAAAAATCACATCCCCTGCAAGACAGTCTATTTCTTCTGCTATGGAGGCCAGATAAGTCAGCTGTTCTGAGGGAACCTCGGAAAACACATCCACATTTTGCAACAATACGACTTTTTCTACTACAGTTAACATTAAATTACCCTTCTATGATTCAATCTTTTCTAAGACCAATTTAACTGTTTCCCTGACCATAGGGTCTTTATCATTCTGCATGTCTTTGACCAGTTCAACTAACTTATCAGTTGTCAAGCGCGGAACATTGTAAATAGCGCAGACTTTCAGCCAGACATTAGAACCTTTAATCAAGCAGCACAAACCCTCTTCTTCAGAATCTAATTCGAATTTAAACAGGTCACGCCCTTTTTGAGCCCTGAAATCTGGAGACACTTCGTCTATGATAGGCAGTATAAACCGCTTCATATCCGCATTGAGCAGGTTATCCAGAAACTCTATGGCGTTAGCACGAACCTTACGATGTTTGCTGACTACTCCCAGATAAGCGCTGTAAATATCGTCTGGCGGATAGCGCAGACCCATCAGGCGGAAAATCTGCTCAAGGTTGGCGTCCAGTCTTTCTTCTAATGAATTTCTAAGCAGCAGACACTCAGGTTTATCGTGTCCGTTTTGCAGCTGTAATATCTGCAGGACTTCGTAAAATGAACGAGTCTCGTTTATAACTGTGTCATCAATTTCCCTGTCGTTAAATTTTAAATTGGGATTATTTACGCGCAGTCTGTTTAGAGCCTTGATAATATCATAAGCCAGCCATGAGCTTTGGGCTTCTAAGCTATTTGACAAAAGATCAATCGTGTCCTGATGAGGTATTTCTGCCATAACGCGGGGAATATGTTTTCGCATGGTGGTCGAAAGTTTTTCGTCATTTAAGTAATCGTTAAGTGTACCGAGTACTTTAGTTCCGAAAGCTGCCAGAGAGTTGCGGCAGTGAAGGCGCAAATCCCGGTCTGAAAGTTTGTTGATTAGCCAGGGCACATACTCTCTGACCTGCTGCCTGCCTATACTGTTAATAGTTTCGGCAACCACAGCAGCGGATGAATCGCTCAAAAGAGTTTTGAGGTACTTACTCAAATCGGCTGATTCAATCACTCCCAGCGCCCTGGCAACTTCCAGCCTGCCTGATAGTGCTTCTTGACCATGCTGCCCTATCATTTCTGCTATCACAGCATCGGTTATGAGTTCTATTTCCCCTGGAGAGCCAAATTCTACAATGCAGGCGAGAGCAGCTTCAGATATGTTCTTGTCTGTGCTTTCAAGATATTCTTTTAAAACTTCTTTGTCATCACGATCGGAATGACGTGCGATAAAATTGATAGCTCGTGAGCGGATATCTATGTTTTCATCTTTAAGCAGCGGCTCAACATCGGCAATATCAGATTCATCCCCCAGGTTCTGCAAGACTATTAAGGCATTCAGTTTTACTTCATCGGATTTATGCTGCAGTAACGGTTTAATCGGCCACTTCAGACCTTTTTCTGTGACTGCAGTCAGCATTGTCAGCGCATAGTTAATATGTTTTTCATTGGTGCTGCCCAGTGCTGCAATCAAAGCGTTTAAAGATTGAGCGTCGTCGACATTGAAGCGAAGTTCTGCCGGGTCAATTCTTCGTTCTTCCAGCGCCCGCCGAAAAGTATTGACATACTCCTTGCGCATAATGAGTGCTATAACAATCCATACTGCAATAAAAGCCATTACAAGATAAGTAATCTGTACCATTGATAAGTTAAGAAAAATACAGAGCAACAGCAGTCCGCCGGCAATACCGCGAAACAATCGGTCCACAAATATATCAATGAAGACTTTAAGACGTTTCTTTATTTCGAGCGGCACAGGCATGAACAGAAGTTCTTTTCCTGTTTTATCAATTGAATACCGCATTGCCCCGTCGGATCCACGAAAAAAGACTGCCGCGGCTAGACCGGGCATTATAACCATTGTCGCTCCGCCGAGTAGCAGACCTATCGGCAGAAACAGAATAGCTCCGCCGACTCCCAATTTTCTCAAGAACCTGTTTGTGAATAATCCCTGCATACCAAGCGATGCAACGCTTAACCAGGTATAGAAATCACCGAAAAACGGTGTCAGTTTATCTTTTTCAGGAATAGATTCAAAAACGATAAACTTAAACTGATAATCCACAATTGCTGCCACCATTACAGTGGTAGCTATTATGCCGACGATAAGCTTCAAATGCTTGGAACCCTTAAGAGTTCCGACCATCATCGAAAAGCTTTCTTTAGTTTCTACTCCCACTTTCTTCCTGCTGGGTGGTGGCTCATGCCCCTGCTTAATTCTAATTTTCCAGATAACTGAAACAAGTACAATTGTAATAGCCAGAAAACCAATACAGAAGAAAAGTAGGTTTTCGGTTGAGATGCCAAAGTAGGTGACAATAAGTTTGGTAACCTGTCCGCCCGTAATTGCCCCGATTATTCCGCCCAACGCCAGAAGAACAAAAATTCGTTTTGCCTGGGCAGCGTCAAATATTGAATTGGCAAATAGCCAGAACTGAGAGGTTATCAAGACACCGTAAATACTGACCCAGATGTAGAATAAATAGTATATCCAGGGGTCATCTCTTTCGATCAGCCAGCGCAGTATCAGAATATTTATGATTAGTATTACAGTAGTTATATTTATCAGCTTATGAAGTTTAAGAGTACGTCCCGCTTTCGAATAGAGAGTAATAACCGGAACGGTTACTATGGCAATGATAATAAATACTATAGGAAGCTCCTGCGGGCTGACCTTGACCAAAAACAGCGAATCTCTGGCAGGTTTTAGCAAGTAATAAGTTACCAATATCAGGTAGTAGTTAGCGAACATTAAGAGCGTTAATGTCCATTCACCCTTACGAACTTCAAAACTGCCCCCGACTATTTTCTTTAAAAATCTTTTCATAAATTTAGACTGAAATTTTCCGGAGACTGTATGTAACTATCTCTCCGTCTGCTTCCCAACAAGTTTATCAAGATTATTTGGCAGGACAATCGTAAAAGTTGTCCCTTTACCTGCAGCGCTCTTTACTTTTATCTCTCCTTTGTGATCATTTATAATTTGATAACAGATAGAAAGCCCCAGGCCGGTGCCCACGCCGACTCCTTTAGTAGTAAAGCCGGGGTCAAATATCTGCGATAAATTTTCTTCGGGGATACCGCTGCCTGTATCTGCGATTTCGATATACACATTAGTCTCATCGTTTGAAGTTGTTATGCTGATAGTTCCTTTTCCTGTTATAGCCTGATGGGCATTGTTTAACAGATTAAGAAAGACCTGATTGAGTTTGCCGGGATAGCAGGAAATTTGGGGAAGCTGCCCATAATTTTTGATTACTTCAATTCTGTTTTTAATCTGATGATTTATGAGAGACAGAGTATCTTCAAGCCCTTCGTGGATATCAACTCTTTTCAAATCTGCTTCATCAAGTCTGGCAAAACTTCTGAGCCTGCGAACAATCCCGCCTACTCTCTCTGTGCCTGATTTAATGACTTTGTTAGAGCTATCAATCGCCTCAAATACTTTTGCAGCGCGAATTTGAGCAGCCTTATCAAGATTCAATTCTGCTACTAACTCTTTAAGCTTTTGAATGGCCCTGACCGAAGTATCGTGCATACTGTTTACCGCCCCGATAGGAGTATTTATCTCATGCGCGATTCCTGCCACAAGCAGACCAAGAGAAGCCATTTTCGCAGATTGCAAAAGCTGAGCCTGCATTTCTTTTAATTCCCGGTTGGTTTTTTCAAGGTTGATGACGAGATCGCGAATCTCTGTAATGTCATCAAATATCCAGACTTTGCCCAGTTCCTGGCCTTTGTTGTTTAATACCGGCAGCGAATCAATCAGAATAAATCGTTCACTAGGTTCATTCTTGCATATGTTCAAAGCGCCCTTAAACTTTGTATGCTTGGACAGTCTCTCAAATTTTGGAGCAGCCGGATTTTTCCAGATACTCTGGAGTTCTTTATAAAACTGGTTTTTATCAGTAAAACAGTGCTGAATAGACTGGCTGAATTCTTGAAATTGCTTGCCAATAATAGAATCCCTTTCTATATGAAAGAAATCTTTAACTCTGCCGTTAGCAGTGGCTATTTTTCCGTAGCTGTTGACCATAATAATGGCGGAAGGCGAAGCATTAAGAATCGCTTCCAATCCTTCCCGGCTCTTGGTCAGCTCTTCAAAGTGGCTGTCTTGTTCGCGTCGGTTCTTTTCTAACTCTTCACGTATAGAAAGCATCTCAATATTTGCTCTGGCCAGCTCGATAGTTTTATGCTCAAGCTCTCTGGCCTGCTGTTCAAGTTCATCAGTTCTGCGCTGAAACTGCTGGCGCAGTGCAAATTCGGAAGTTATATCGCGAGCTATGCCGTCGCTTCTTACTACACGGCCATTTTCAACTACCATTCTACGGCTGGTTTCCAGCTGTTTTGCCTCACCGGACTTGCTAATCATCCTGGAAATAAACCTGATCGAACCAGTATACAAATCTTCTATATCTTTCTTGTAACGTCTTATGCGCATTTCTTTTTCTTCGGGGTCGATAAAATCAAAAACCGACTTACCTATCAGTTCAGCAGGTTTGTAACCCAGGATCTTTTCTATTGCAGAACTGACGCTGATAAATTCGCCTTTAGGATTTAGTGAATAGACAATATCAGGCAGATTGGACATCATCTGATCCAAATTTGAATCTCTATTTTTTGCTTTATCTTTCATTTTGAGAATGCTCTACTAAACGAATATAGAAAATAACAGATTGAAATAAAAGCGATTCGAATCTGACTTAGGCAACTTTGCGCGAGATTTTACTGAATAGCTGCGAGAACTACCTGAAACGGGGCTTAATCAGAAGCAAATCAAGCAAGTGATAAAGGGCCGCCGTTAATACTCCCATTGCTACCAGTTCAAAACTCACATTGAGAGACGGCAGCCAGGAAAATAGATTTGTTGAAACGATAGAAACGAAATTGCTGATAAAAAAGCCGCTGCTTTGCGTGATACTCAAAAGACTGATAACACCTGACAGTTCAAGCGCAGCAAGGGTTGACAGGCCAAGAATAAAAGGCAGCAAGAATACTAACATTGGGTAATTGATCTCTCCGGACCTTAATTCTTGCACTCTTAGCAAAACATTTGTGGTGAAGTCCGAGCTTATCCTGATATCATCCGCAAATTCTATCTTCGAAAATAACTTCTTATATTCTGTCAGTTTTTCCCGACAAACAGAGCAAGATGAAAGATGGTCGTCATAGAAAGATCTGCGAAGTCTGTTCTCTTCTGATAATAATTCCTGTATTTGATAATCGGTCAGATGTTTCAATTCAGCCATTCCTCGCTCTGATACTTCTTTTCTAATCTCTCTTTTAAAGACTGCCTGGCCCTGAAAAGATAACTCTTAACTGTGCCGTCCGGAAGACCTGTTATCTCACTTATTTCCTTGTAAGACAGATCATCAAAATGATAGAGGCTGATAATTATTTTCTGCTGCTCAGGAAGCTGGCGGATTTCTGAGCGCAAAATATCACCATAATTATTTTGAGTTGCAAAATGGTCTGGTTGGTGACCGTTGCCATTTACAGACTCAAGAAATCCTTCCCGGCTGCCCATATCTTCCCAAAGGTCATCATGCCTCTTTCCAATATGATTTAGTGACGTATTATAGGCGATTTTTCCAATCCAGCTGGACAACTTGCAATCTCCTTTAAACCCTTTCAAACCCTGATAAACCTTGATAAATACATCCTGACAGATATCTTCTCTTTCCTCTTCAGATTTGACTATTCTAAAGACAATATGAAAAACGAGCTTTTTATACTGCTCAATAAGCTCAGCAAAGGCATTTATCTCTCCGCTCAAAATGCTGTATATTAGGTTTTTGTCTTCAGTCATTCTGACACTCTATACGACAGTTCAGTCAAAAAGATGTTACAATTTAAAAGTTTTTTCATTCTTGCAACAATCTACTCTGAGAGCGGTCAAATATGACAGAAACAGTAAATTGAACTTAAACCGAAAGGAAGCCATCAATGGATACTGAAATTTTTGTAGTAGCGATAGTGTTCTCAGCCTTCGTAATGATAATAAAACTGTTTACTGAGTACCTGACCCGCAAGAGACTGATAGACGCCGGACTGGTAGACGAAAAAGTCAAATTCCTCTTCAAGGGCTACGGTAAGAGCAATAATCTGAATAATGTCAAATGGGGCATGATTCTGGTAGCAATTGGCATTCCTTTTCTATGGCACGAGATGGCCCCTTACCGTGTCTCAGGCGAAAGCGTTATCGGTATGGCGCTGATATTGGCAGGTATTGCTTTTGTAATCTACTACTTTATATCAAAGAGTCACCTGGACAAATTTGAGGACAACAACCAGCAGGGTTAAGTTAGAGACTTCAAGAGAGAAATATGAATAGCAGGTCGTCAATAAGGCGACCTGCTATTCTTGTTTTGCTCAAAACATATTGACAGTTTGCTACAATGCACTTAACTTATTCATAATGTACCAACACTAAACCCTGCAGGTGTACAAATGAATATAAAATGCTTGGTCAATGTTTTCGCTCTTTTAATAGTTTTTCCATTTTCAACCAATTCGGTTCCTCCTTCTGGAGAAACAGTTTCTGAGCAAAATGCAACGAGTGTAGAAATTCGTGACACACATACCTGGATAGATGGAAATCGCTTACTGATGTTTGTCACAAATAAAGGTTCGTTTGCCTATGACCAGCCGGGTATTTTTGGCAAAAACGATGGCTTATATTATCCCTATTACACCCTCAGCGATATAAATAATGGTATAGCCACAAATACTGTCTGCTTTGCTGCCGGAATTTGGATTGCCGGAGTCAATGCTTCAACCGGAGACACCTTGGTTTCTGTGGCTGAATATTCCGATGACTACTTTCCGGGTCCCATGAGTGGAGGAACATATACGTCAGGTGCAGAAAGCGATCCCGTCTATAGAGTCTATAAAATTTATTCGGACAGCCTATCAGCAAATCCCAATCAAGATTATCTGGAGTGGCCGGTTTCTCAGGGTGCTCCTCAAAATTCACTGGGGAATCCGGAAATCCTGGGTGACCAGACACTCTGGACAGTTTTTAACGATGCCAATAATTTATCTCATACCAATGATGCCAGTTCCGTACTTGGACTTGGTGTAGAAATACAGCATACTGTCTGGGCCAGCGACCAGGCTGGCAGTGATACCCTCCCGCACCCGATTGGTATTTCTGTTCATCAGCTGGGTACTACTTCGATTTTCATAGAAGTTAGAATAATAAATCCTTCGGCCATGACAGATTTTGACTATAGAGTAACTACTGCCCGAGACTCAAGCCTGGGAGCAGTTTGGCACCTCTTTAATACTTCAACAGGTGACACGGTTCTATTTAACCAGACTACTTTTAACGGCCAGAACACGATCGTTACCGATGGCTTTCTGGTAATTGTCTCCAACCCCAATGCTAATTTTGTGTCATTTGAAGTTGTTGCCAACGGAGCAGGCCCAATTGTACCTCCGTCTGGCGGGGCGCTTGATTTCCGAGGCTTTCCGTCCTTGCGGCCGGACGACGCTCAGCAGGTCGGCGCCGGGCACTGGGCCTTTCATACCGGCGACAATGGTGGATCCTGCGACGGCGGTAATCGTGGCAGCTATGATGCGTTCCTTTCACGCGTATTGAGAAACGACAACGCTCAAGACCTCGGCTTTTGGGATTACGAAATGAGGTTCACCGGCGATACTATCTTATTTGGCGTTTACGATAGCAGCATTGGCGGCGGGAGTATTGCTTTCAGGAGATTTCAGGACGGGTTAGCGACCTGGGTTCCATTTGAACTATGGAGAATAGGAATTGGTACTCCCGATGACCCTACCGACGATGTCAGGATGGTAGTATGGCAGCTCGATCTTGGCGAGGATTCAGTTTATAATTTGGAATCCTGGGGCTGCGTAAATGATGTCTCTTTTGGTGGATTGGGCGAACACTCCGGTTCAGGTGCCAACAACGACCCTTATACCGACTGGATATACTGGGTTCTTCCATTTGATACCACCTGGGGCGATCAAGGCTATCAGCAAAGTGCAGCAGAAATGCTGGCAGGCACCTATGATGGCTCTATTGATGAGGAAGTCATGGCACGGACAGTACTCATTAACTGGAATGGCGGATTTTCGCCTCCTTTCAATCAAAAACTTCCCGAACCCGGAACAATATTCAGATTAAGAACACCGAACGAAGCACCAATAGATACTTTTGAATTTAGAGCCACTCCCCCGCCGACTGTATTGATCGGTCCGGAAGCAGTCTCAATATATTCCAAGTACAAGCTGATTAATAAGAGCGGCAATACTTATAACGATTTCTTTATTAGTCTCTGGTTTGACCCGGACCTCGGCAATGCCGGTGACGATTTGATCGGCTGTGATACTTTGGATAATATCTTTTTCTGCTACAATGATGGTGCCGATTCAGACTATGGTTCTGCTCCACCTGCCTTCGGAGGAAAATTAATAAGCGGCCCTCCTATGTATTCTTTTATGAAATACAGAAACGGGACCGACCCGCTAAGTTACAGATGGACTTATCAATATATGAATGGACTTGACGCTTCACAGGGTGGCGTTCCGCTGGCCAATGGAACCCGATACGCAGTTCCTGGTGATCCTGTGTCCGGCATCGGAGATATAGATTTTAACTCATCTGACAGACGTATGATGGCAACATTTGGTCCTCTGACATTTGCACCGGGAGATACCCAGGAAATTCTAATTAAGATTGGCGTAGGTCAGGGAGATGACCCTTTATCATCTATTACTAAACTGAAGGAAGTATTGAACTTCGATCCCTGTTGCATAGGAATTCGCGGTGATATTGATGGTAACGGAGATGACAACAGTGTAATTGACATGACTTACCTGATTGACAATATGTTCCGTGGTGGACCGGCGTCTCCATGTCCCAGAGAGGCTGATTTAAACAACGACGGACTGTCTGCCACTATCCTCGACCTTACATTTATAATTGATGATATTTATCGCGGCGGCCCCTCACCGGGAGGATGTAATTAATTGGTCATCGGCTGCATGCAAAGCCGATAGATGTGGAACTTATGAAAACGCTCTTAAATTATACCAAATACGTTTTGTCAGTCCTGACTATTTTATCGGTTGCTGCATATTCTCTGCCTCCTCCTGATAAATATGAGGTCCCTTTAGCCTCTTCGGGCCAGCAAATTCTTCATATAGACCAGTGGATTGATGCCAATAATGTCCTCATGTTTGTTACAAACAAAGGTTCATTCGCTTATGACCAGGGCGGAACTTTTGGCAGGAACGACGGCTTCTACTATCCCTACTATGGCTTTGACAATATTCAAAATGGGACAGCTAATCGAGCCCTTTGCTATGCAGCTGGAATCTGTATAGCTGGAGTAAATTCTTCTACAGGAGATACGCTGGTGTCGGTTTCAATTTTCTCAGATGACTACTGGCCGGGACCAATGAGCGGCGGGACTTTTATTCCTGGGGCAGACACAGATTCTCTGTACCGGGTCTACAAAATTTACAGCGACAGCCTTGCCTCAAACCCGAACAAAGATTATCTGGAATGGCCTTCCTCTATGGGTGCACCGGTAGACAGCCTGGGTAATCCGCTACTGACAGGCAAACAGACTCTATGGAGCGTATATAACGATGCTAATAGCGCTGTTCACATAAACGATGCCAGCTCAGCTGTCGGACTCGGTGTAGAAATTCAACACACAGTTTGGGCGGATACTGCTGATGGCATCTATGTATTACCAAGTCCAACTCATTTCGTAGTTAACCAAATAGGTGTAAGTGATGCTAAAGTAACAGTTAAGATAATCGATGAAAACCTGCTTACAGGGAACGATTATGAGGTTAGCACTGAAAATGATTCGACTCTCGGCCCGGTCTGGCATCTAATAGATGCCACATTAAACGATACTGTTTTGGCCAATCAAACTAACTTTGGGAAACTCCATACCACAGTCAGCGATGGCTTCCTTGTACAAGTATCGGGCTTTGCCGCTCCCTTTGAATCGTTCGAAGTTGTAGCCAATTCAAGCGGTCCGCTTGACCCGCCTGCTGGCGGGGCTCTTCCCTCACAAGGTTTCCCTTCTATTACCCCTGACAGCACCCAACAAGTTGGACCAGCAATTTGGGCTCTTCACACCGGCGATAACGGGGGTTCCTGCAATGGCGGTAATCGAGGCAGCTATGCTGCATTTCTCTCAAGATGTCTAAGAAATGACAACGCCGAGGATGTTGGCCTATTCGACTACGAAATGCGCTTTACCGGCGACACCAATTCATCCGGCATTTACGATAGCTCGCTTGGGGGCGGAAGTATCGCAATAAGAGCTTTTCAGGATGAAAGTGCAACCTGGGGGTGCCCTTTGAACTCTGGAACACTGGGAAAAGCACTCCAGATGATGCCAGCGATGACGTCAGAATGGTTGTCTGGCATCTTGATTTTGGAGATGATTATACCTATAACCTGGAGTCCTGGGGTTGCGAGTTAGATCCATTGTTCGGTCCTGCTGGCGGAGATCACTCAGCTTCAGGTGGCGACAATGACCCATTCACAGACTGGATTTACTGGCTCTATCCTGTTGATTCTACTCCCGGTGATGTCGGTTATCAAACCAGAGCAGCAGAGATTCTGGCAGGTACTTATGATTTTGGCGACGAAGAAACGATGGCTCGTACCGTACTTATTAACTGGAATGGAGGAGCTGCCCCCCCGTTTAATCAGAGCCTGCCCGAACCCGGCACAATTTTCAGGCTGAGAACACCCAAGCAGCTAACTCCAGATACATTCACTTTCACAGCAGCAGTTCCACCTACGATAACAGCAGGTGCTGAGGATTTATCTATTTATTCGAAATATAGAATAATTAACAAGAGCAGTAATTCTTATGAAGGATGTTTTATAAGTCTTTGGCTTGACCCTGACCTTGGTAATGCCGGAGATGATTTCGTTGGCTGTGATACGCTGAATGATATTTTCTTTTGCTACAATGATGGCACAGATAGTGAATATGGCACACGCGTCCCGGCTTTTGGCGGTAAACTTCTTGAAGGGCCGATCGTGGCATCGGTAGGGGATATCGCATATATAAATGGTCAAGCCATACCTGACTTCAAAAACCTCGGTATGTATTCTTTTTTCAGATTGTTCAATCCAGCCTCTCCGATTTCCCCGCGCTGGACTTATCAATTCATGAACGGGCTTGATGCCTATAGCGGAGGGCCATTGGAAAACGGCACCAGATATTCCGCGCCGGGCGACCCTGTAGCTGGAACCGGTGACTTGGATACACATTCCTCTAACAGGAGCATGCTTGTCTCATTCGGTCCGTTCGATTTTGCCCCAAACGACACTCAGCAGATAATTATCAAGTTAGGTGTTGGCCAGGGTGACGATGCCATCTCTTCTGTTACAAAATTAAGAGAAGTATTAAACTTCGATCCCTGTTGCATAGGTATTCGCGGTGACATTGATGGTGACGGAGATGATAATAGTGTCATTGACTTGAATTATCTGGTTGACTATATGTTCAGAGGCGGGCCGGCACCTCTATGCCGAGTAGAAGCTGATTTGAACTTTGATGGACAATTTGCCACAATCCTCGATCTTACTTTTATTATTGATGATCTTTACCGTGGCGGCCCATCACCGGGTGGATGTTATTGATAAATCATTGACTGGATGCAAAACCGAAAGACGTGGAACTTATGAAAACCTTTTCAAATTATCAAAAATACGTTTTGTTAGTTCTGACTGTATTATCGGTTGTTGCCTATGCTCTGCCTTCTCCTGATAAATATGATGTCCCTTTAGCCTCTTCATCGCAGCAAATCATTCAACAAGATAAATATATTGACGCTAACAACGTTCTCATGATTGTCAGCAACATTGGCTTTTTTTCCTATGACAGGAACCCAGTATTTGGCAAGAACGATGGCTTATACTATCCCTATTTTGGAACCGAAGATATTCAAAATGGAACTGCCACTAATACTCTTTGTTTTGCGGCAGGACTCTGGTTCGCAGGAGTAAATTCTTCTACAGGAGACACATTAGTCTCAGTAGCGGAATACGCGAGTAACTTTTGGCCCGGGCCAATGGTTGGCGGCACATTTATAGCTGATGCTGATACTGATTCACTATACCGAGTCTACAAAATCTACAGCGACAGCCTGGCTTCTAACCCTAATCAGGACTATCTTGAATGGCCGGCTTCAATGGGAGCTCCTGTAGATAGCTCCGGAAATCCGCTGTCATTAGGTAAGCAAACATTATGGTCTGTGTATAACGATGCTAAGAGTGTCAATCGCGACTACGATCCTAGTTCTGCTATTGGACTCGGGATTGAAGTTCAGCATACAGTCTGGGCGAATACTGGCGGAAGTGGCAGCTATGTATTGCCAAGTCCGACTCATTTTGTAGTCAGCCAAATAGGAGCAAGTGATGCTAATGTAACAGTTAAGATTATCGATGAAACTCTGCTTACCGGACACGATTATGAAGTTAGCACTAATAATGATTCGACCCTCGGCCCGGTCTGGCATCTTTTTGATGCTACCATAAATGACACTGTCTTGGCCTATCAAACTAGATTTGGAAATCAAAATGTAACCGTAACTGACGGCTTCCTGATTCAAGTCTTAGGCGTTAGTTCGCCTTTTGAGTCTTTTGAAGTTGTAGCAAATTCAAGCGGTCCGCTTAACCCGCCTGCTGGTGGTGCTCTTGATTTTCAAGGTTTCCCTTCTATTAGACCCGACAACACTCAACAGGTCGGAGCCGGTCTATGGGCAATTCATACAGGAGACACCCAACCGAATGGAAGCAGAAGTAGTTATGAGTCTTTTCTCAGTCGTGTTCTGAGAGGTCAGAACAACAATGGAGCGAATCTTGGCAGATTGGATTTAGAATGGCGATTTACCGGGTCAAACAGTAATCCCGGAGTTGGTGGCGGTTATGCCTGGGAACCCTTTGATCAGGGTCTTGCTATTTGGGTTCCATTCGAAATCTGGAGCATCGGCGTCAGCACCCCCGATGACACCAGCGATGATGTACGATTGATTCCCTGGATGATTGACAATTCACGCAGCGGAACATTTAATCTAGAATCGTGGGGTGATTCTTCAACGGCGCCGCAGGGATTTGTGGTCGGTGATCCTGCCACAGAACACTCAGCTTCTGGTGGTTTCAATGATCCGTTTACTGACTGGGTCTATTGGTTTATGCCTGTAGACAGCTCTCCGGGAGAGGCCGGATATCAGGAATTTGAAGATTCAATTTTAATTGACGCTGTGAGTTATTCAGGGCCCGGTACAGAGTTGATGGCACGAACTGTTTTGATCAATTGGAACGGTGGCATTGCCCCGCCGTTTACTCAAGACTTGCCTGAGCAGGGCACAATATTCAGGATAACTACAATTAATCAGGTAGATATCGACACATTTACTTTCACTGCTACTCCCCCGCCTACTATTACTGCCGGCGCTGAAGATTTATCAGTATATTCCAAATACAAACTCATCAATAAAAGCGGCAACACTTACAATGGCTTCTTTATAAGTCTATGGTTCGACCCTGACCTGGGCAACGCCGGTGACGATTTTGTTGGCTGCGATACACTTAATGATATTTTCTTCTGCTACAATGATGGTACAGATTCTGATTACGGCACACGTGTCCCGGCATTTGGAGGAAAACTGATTGAAGGACCGCCATTGTATTCGTTCATGAGATTCATAGGTGGTGAAGATCCTCAAAACGCTCGCTGGACCTATCAATACATGAACGGACTTTACGCGGCGGGAGGTGGCGACACACTTAGTAACGGTTCTAAATATATGTACCCCGGCGACCCGGTAACAGGAACCGGGGACTTAGATCGTAATTCTTCAGACAGAAGAATGTTTGCAACATTCGGTCCGTTCGATTTTGCCCCAAATGACACTCAGCAGATAATTATCAAAATTGGAGTTGGTCAGGGAGATGACCCGCTGTCTTCCCTCACCAGTCTGAAAGAAGTTTTGAACTTCGATAACTGTTGCATAGGTAATCGCGGTGATATCGATGGCGACAGCGATGACAACAGCGTCATTGACTTAAATTATCTGGTCGATTTTATGTTCAGAGGCGGCCCGGCGCCTCCATGCCCCATAGAAGCTGATTTGAACTTTGATGGACAATTTGCCACAATCCTCGACCTTACATTTATTATAGATGACCTTTACCGTGGCGGCCCATCACCGGGTGGATGTTATTAATTGGTTTACTGCAATTCGAAATGGTTGAAATGGAATCTTGCTTAAATTTAAAAATAAACTAAATTGTAATTATTAGTTACAGCTACTTCACGGCCAATAGATGTAGGATTTATAAAGTGCGCTCAAATTACACGAAATATATTTTGGCAATTCTGACTATTTTAACAATAACTGTTTATGCTCTTCCTCCGTCTGAAATTGAAAATGAATCTAAAGCAACTGATGCCCAAAAAATACGAGATACTGATACTTGGATAGATGCCAATCATGTCCTCATGTTTGTTACCAATAAAGGATCGTTTGCCTATGACCAGCCAGGGATTCTTGGGAAAAACGATGGTTTCTATTATCCTTATTTCGATGCAAATTTCATTCTAACTGGGCCAGAGAATCGAACGGTGGTCTTTGCGGCAGGAATCTGGATAGCAGGGATTGATTCAATGACTGGTGATACTTTCGTGACTGTGGCCGAATATTCGGACGATTACTTTCCCGGACCAATGAGCGGTGGCACATTTATAACCGGTGCAGATACTGACCCAGTTTACCGGGTTTACAAGATTTATAGCGACAGCCAATCATTAAATCCAAACCTGGATTATTCGCAATGGCCAGTATCTCAGGGTGCTCCTCTTGATACTTCAGGGAACCCCCTATTATTGGGTGAACAAACACTCTGGACAGTATTTAACGACGCCAATAGTGCAACCCATACTAATGATGCAAGTACATCTTTGGGCCTCGGCATAGAGATACAGCATACTTTATGGGCTAGTAATGATTTCGGTTCTGATACACTACCTTATCCGATCGGAATACCAGTACAGCAACGAGGAACATCTGAACTTGTTGTGCAAATTGAAATAGTTGACCGTTCTTTACTTACTAACTTTGATTATGCAGTCATAACCGGGCAAGATTCGATTCTTGGACCTGTATGGCATTTGCTAAGATTGACCACTGGAGACACCCTTCTTGCAAACCAGACAACGTTTAGAAATGAGAATTCAACAGTGACAGACGGTTTTCTGGCGTTAGTCTCATATGCGAATTTTCCTATTGAAGCATTTGAAGCTGTTGCTAATGGAAACGGTCCCCTTATCCCTCCTTCGGGTGCTGCTCTTAACTTTCAGAACTTTCCATCAATCGATAATCCGGATGATGCACAGCAGGTGGGCGCTGGTCATTGGGCAATTCACACAGGTGATACACAACCAGTCGGTTCAAGGGGCAGCTTTGCATCTTTTCTCAGTCGTGTATTTCGAATTCAGAACAACTACGGAGCGAATCTCGGCAGAAACGATCTTGAATGGCGGTTCACAGGTTCCAACAGTAATCCTGGCATTGGCGGCGGCTATGCTTGGGAACCCTTTGACCAAGGGCTCGCCATTTGGGTGCCATTTGAACTATGGAACATCGGAAGAAGTACTCCGGATGATCCCAGTGACGATGTAAGGCTAATTCCCTGGATGATTGACAATTCCCGGAGCGGAACATTTAATCTTGAATCGTGGGGTGATCCTGCAACGGCGCCGCGGGGATTCGTAGTCGGTGATCCTGCCACAGAACACTCAGCTTCTGGTCGTTTCAATGATCCCTTTACTGACTGGGTCTATTGGTATATGCCTCTAAATACATCTCCGGGAGACGCCGGTTATCAGGAATTTGAGGATTCAATTCTAAATGACGCTGTTAATTATTCAGGCCCCGGTACAGAATTGATGGCTCGCACTGTCCTGATTAATTGGAATGGTGGTGAGCAGCCGCCATTCAACCAGGATTTACCTGAACTGGGGACTGTTTTCAGAATCAGAATGATCGATACGATCCCAGTAGATACTTTTGATTTCACGGCGACTCCCCCGCCGACTATCTTAATAGGCACCGAGTCTGTCTCCATATATTCCAAATATAAACTGATAAACAAGAGTAATAAATACTACAAAGATTTCTTCATAAGTCTCTGGTTTGACCCGGATCTCGGTAATGCCGGAGACGATTTTGTTGGCTGTGATACACTGAATGACATCTTTTTTTGTTATAATGATGGTCAAGATAATGATTATGGTTCTGCTCCGCCTGCCTTCGGAGTAAAACTGGTAAGCGGCCCCCCATTCTATTCGTTTATAAAATATTTGAACGGAGCTGATCCTCAAAGCTTTCGATGGACATATCAATATATGAATGGGCTTGATGCTGCGTCTGGGGGTACTCCACTGGCAAACGGAACAAGGTTTATGCATCCCGGTGACCCGGTAACCTCTACTGGCGATTTAGATTTTAATTCTTCAGACAGAAGAATGATAGGTACATTTGGTCCAATTGACTTTGCTCCTAATGATACGCAACAGATCATTGTAAAACTGGCGGTGGGCCAAGGGGACAATCAGTTAACTTCAATTACTCATTTAAGAGAAGTATTGAACAATGTCATGATTCCGGGCGAAATCTGTTGTACTGGCAATCGTGGTGATGTGAACATGGACGGCTTTGATGCTAATATCCTAGATCTAACTTATCTTGTTGATTATATTTTTAGAGGCGGCCCTGCACCGTCGTGCCCGGCAGAAGCAGATGTCAACTTTGATGAAAGCCCCCCTAATATCTTAGATCTCACTTATCTGGTAGATTTCAATTTCAGAGGCGGCCAACCGCCTGATCCGTGCTAAAATAGCATTGAATCCACTATGTTAAATGCGATTCCACAAGAAAGTTGCTAACTCATTCAAATCGTCTTACAATCAACCTGCTTTTAGATGGTCTGGCTACAACTTTAAATCCCGCTTTCTTAAACGATGACGCCAGCCCGGTAAACACGAACGGGTCGGCCCATTTCTTTTTGCCCGTATCGTAAGGATAGCCCTCGACTATTACGGCTCCTTTTGAAAAGGCATAATCAGCGGCGGCTTCTACGACTTGGGAAGAAAGCCCGGCATTACGAAAAGATTTAGAAACAAACAGACACAGAATCGACCAGACCAGTTTATCATCGATTGGTTTGAGTGTTCTCGACCGTTCTAACTTGGAGAAATCTTCTCGCGGCCCTACACAACACCAGGCAACAGGTTCTTTTTCAAAATAGCCGATAATTCCGGGAGGCTTGCCGGATTTAATCAGCTTTTTCATAGCCAGCTTGTTCCCTGTTCCCTTATGCTTATCATATTCGGATTGTTTTAAGCGCCAATGCATGCACCAACAGCCGCCACAGGCGCCGTTTTTGCCAAAAAGCGATTCAAAATCTTTCCAGCGTCTGGCTGTGACCGGGTAAAATGTCAGATCAATCTGAGAATTTTGTGAAGACATGACAGAAATCTAATCCTTCAGTCGCTTAGACTCAATCACAATTTAAGAGAATTTGAATCTTTGTAACAAAAAACACTAATTCTGACCTATTATTGATACTTCCCTACGAATTTTGTGGGCAATCCAATCAATGTCTGTCCTAACGGCTATTAAGGGGTTCAGTTTCATTTATGAGTATTTTAATAATAACAATCATGAAAGAGCATATTGTTGATTGACAAATATCTACAAGTTCATATATTTAAATAACTCATAATTGAGGAATCTCATGAGCTCTTCACATAATTACTTACCGCCAACAAGTTGGTTACCAATAACGGTCTCAATTGATGTACACTTTTAGAAACTCTGAGTTTAAGACCAGGTATATTGTCTTGCTTTTTGCTGGCATATTGAGCACTTGGACTATTTCTTCAAGTTCTAAGGCCAATGATAATTCTCCCTACTTTTCCGGCGAACTTATCATTCAGCTGTTTGATGATTCCCAGCCAGAACTGCTGTCAAAAGATTTTCAGACACTTAATCTTGTACCCAAAAAACTGCTTTCTAAAAGGCTCAATATTTGGCTTTATGAATATGACACCCTGGTTGCAAAATCGACAGGAGACGAAGCTCTGCTTGCTTCTGTTTCTAAGCACAACGAAGTAGCAATCGCACAGTTTAATCATAAAGTATCTCTTCGTTCTACTTTTCCTGATGATACAAATTTCGGACTTCAATGGGGGCTCCATAACACTGCCCAGTCAGGAGGACTTGCTGACGCAGATATTGATGCATCCGAGGCATGGGATATTTTCACAGGTGACACAACTGTCTTAGGTGACGAAATTGTAATCGCTGTAATAGATAATGGCTTTCAGCTGGACCACCCCGACCTTAATTTTTGGAAAAACACTCTTGAGATTCCTAATAACGGCATAGATGACGACAACAACGGCTACGTAGATGATTATGATGGCTGGAACGCTTACGAGAGTAACGGTGCAATTCGTATTAGAAATCATGGTACACACGTTAGCGGTATATGTGCAGCCAGAGGCAATAACGGTCTTGGAGTAAGCGGCGTTAATTGGAACGTCAAGGTAATGCCCATAACCGGACAAAGCTCCAGCGAAGCAACAGTAGTTGAAGCCTATGGTTATGTTTTTGAAATGCGCTCAAAATATAACGAAACTGGTGGTGATGAGGGAGCCTTTATTGTTTCTACGAATTCTTCATTCGGAATAGATTTCGCTGATCCGGATAATTTCCCGATTTGGTGTTCCATGTATGATGCAATGGGATCAATCGGAATTATCAGCGCTGCTGCGACTGCCAACAAAAATATTGACATAGATGCCGTTGGCGATATGCCAACAGCTTGCGGCAGCGATTTTCTGCTTTCGGTTACGAATACAACTAATCTTGACACAAAGTATGTTGCTGCCTATGGCGCTACTACAATAGATTTGGGTGCCCCGGGAACGTCTGTTTATTCTACTAAGTCGGGTAGTTCTTACGGGTATTTATCCGGAACATCAATGGCTACTCCACATGTTGCCGGAGCTGTGGCTCTAATGTATTCAGCCGCCTGCCAAAACTTAATGAATAAATATGAAAATGATCCCGCATCATTCGCTCTGCAAGTTAAACAAATTATTCTTAATGGTACTGATCCAATTCCTGATCTCATCGGAATTACTGTATCTGGAGGTAGACTGAACATCTATAATTCATTAATTGAAATGCAACAGCTGCCTTGTGGAACCAGTATTTCGCACACTCCTTTGACAGACACCAAAGACTCAGTTAGTTCATACGAAGTAATTTGTGAAATAGTTTCAGATACCGTACTAAACGCGGACAGTCTAATTTTGCACTACAGTATTGACGGCTTTTGGAATATTGACATGCTTTCTCCAACGGGACTGCCTGACGAGTATCATAGTTTCATTTCTGCGCAGCGGCCTGGAACTAAAATTGATTACTATTTAAGTGCCACCGGCATGTCCGGGTCAGCAGTAACGAGCGACACTTTTTCATTTAAAGTCATAGATTACTCAGTAATTATTGAACCAGCGTTTGCGCAAGACTCTGGAGAAGTAAACGATACTCTCTGGTACCAACTAACGGTTAAAAATGATGGTGTATATTTAGACAGCTTTGCTTTTTCAACAAGTGGAAACATTTGGAATAGTTCTATCTGGAATGCTTCTGCCGATTCGATAATAAATGCTATCCCTCGGTTGCTTCCTGATTCCACCTTTGCTTTTCAAGCAAGAATCATCATTCCGGATTTAATAGAAAGTGACTACGACTCTCTTGCTGTAGCAGTTCTATCTCTGTCCGATAAAGGTATGTCGTCGCTTTCACATCTCATTACAGTTTCTACCGGACCTCTTTCCTATATATGCGGTGATATAAACTCTGACGGGGTCTTTCAATATATTTTTGAGTTGATATTTCTTATAGATTACATTTTCAGAAACGGTCCCGCGCCCTCAAATGAACTTGCGTCAGATGTAGATGGTAACGGAGAATTCCAGGGAATATTGGAGCTAACTTACCTGATAGATTATGCCTACCGCGGCGGTCCGGCTCCGAATTGCTCGAATTGAATTCAAAAAACTAAAAGTGTTCTAGCTCTGCACCTCTGAAGAGTTCCGACTCTGTAACAAAGTTCACACTTTGAATAAAAATTATATGTTGACCTATCCATACTATACGTATATATTTTAATTATTGCAGTTTGAGCTTGAAACATCACATCAGTTTAAACTGTCTTCAGTAAAGTCACATAATGCAATTGGAGTTAGACTATGCATGTTTCTGGAAGCACTACCCGAACAAGTAATACATCAACACTTGTAGTATTTCTACTCTTAGTTTTTGTTCTGTTTTCAAAACCTGTAGATTCCCAGGATAAATCTGTTCATTTCTCTGGTGAACTAATTATTCAGCTCTTCCAGGATTCAGACAAAGATTTGATATCAGAAGAATTTCAATCATTTAATCTTAAACCAAAACGTCTTCTTTCAAAAAGACTCAATATCTGGCTATATGAGTTTGATCCGGTAGCTGCAAAATCGATTGGAGATGAAGCTCTGCTTACTTCGGTCTCTAAGCACAACGAAGTGGCTTCCGCCCAGTTTAATTATGAAGTTAAATTAAGACAAGAATTTCCAGATGACACCTTTTTTTCACTCCAATGGGGACTTCATAATACCGGGCTGTACGGTGGCATTGCCGATGCCGATATTGACGCTCCCGAAGCCTGGGACATTACAACAGGTGGCACCACAATACAGGGCGATGAAATAGTGATTGCAGTGATAGATAACGGTTTTCAGCTTGACCATCCTGATCTCGATTTTTGGATAAACCACGGTGAGATTCCAGATAACGGAATAGATGACGACAGCAACGGCTATGTCGATGACTACCAGGGATTTGACGCACATGCTCCAAACGACTCGATGCCTGTTAGAAGGCATGGAACTCATGTTTCCGGTATATGCGCTGCAAAAGGGAACAATGGGCAAGGTGTAAGTGGAGTAAATTGGAACGTTAAAGTTCTGCCCATTGCAGCCTTACAAAGCGGGGTAGCAGATGTTATTAAAGCATATGGTTATGTTTTGGAAATGCGAGCCAGGTACAATGAAACTAACGGAGCCGAGGGAGCTTTTATTGTCGCGACGAACTCATCTTTTGGAATAGATTTTGCCGATCCCGAATTCCATCCGACCTGGTGCTCAATGTACGACGCAATGGGAGCAGTTGGCATAATCAGTGCTACTGCCACTTCAAATCGTCATGTCAATATAGATTCAGTCGGAGGAGTGCCTTCCTCCTGTGGAAGTGATTATATATTGGCTACTACAAATATAAGCAGAACTGACACAAAACATCCCTGGGCGGCTTATGGTCCAATTTCCGTAGACCTTGGTGCCCCGGGTACCAATATTTATTCCACAATGACTAAAAGTGGATACGGAAACCTGACTGGCACTTCAATGGCTTCTCCCCATGTTGCAGGAGCGATAGCTCTTATGTTTTCAAATGCCTGCAGCGGTTTTCTACATGCCTACAAGAATGATCCCGCAAAATACGCTCTTGACGTCAGGCAGGCAATACTTGACGGAGTAGATCCAAATGCCTCACTCGACGGTATCACAGTCACCGGAGGCAGACTAAATATTTTTAATTCCTTGAATGAGATGGTCAAGTTGAGATGCAAGACAACAATCACTCACAGCCCGCTGGAAAACACAAGAGACACCATAAATCCTTATGAAATCTTATGCGAAATAACTGCCGACTCTTCTCTGCCCTCTGACGAACAATTGCTGCATTATAGATTAAGTAATAGCTGGTATATTGATACTCTGATACCGACCGGACGACCGGATGAATTTCAGGCTTTCATCCCCCCCCAATCTCTGGGCACTATTATTGATTATTATATGTCTGCGGTTGACGCCGGAGGTTTAGCCGATACAACAGAAATATTTACTTTTATCGTAACTAACTATGAACCGACTATCAGGCCGTCATTGGATTCGATAAGCTCTGTCGTCGATGATACTGTCTGGTTTCAACTTACGATTACCAACAGCGGTCTTTTTACTGATAAGTACATACTAACTATTTATCAGAGCTCCTGGAATTCAACAATCTGGGATGAGAATGATATCTTCGTTATAAATTCCACCGCGGAAATATTAAAGGATTCGAGCTTTGCTTTTCAAGTCAGCGTAATAATACCAAACACCTCTTTTGGTGATGCCGACACTACGATCATTAAAGTAGCCTCCACAGAAAGTCCTGGTGTCTTTGAGACAGCGGCATTGGTTACAAATTCGTATGGAATCGCTCTCACTATTCCATTTTTGGACAGGTTTACGACTACTACTTTGGATACTACAAAATGGATCAAAAATGTTAGTGCTGATATTAACAGTATGGGATTAAATATGCCCTCTCCTCCATATGCTTTGAATCTGAATGGGTATCCGACAGGTGCCGACACCATTGTGTCCAGACCTATCAATTTAGAAGGGAAATATCCGATTAGAATTCGATTCTATTATCAACAAACCGGTGGAGGCGAGTCACCTGAAGCGGGTGATAATTTGTACATTGAATTTCTTGATGCATCCGGAAGATGGACGTTTCCGAAAGCTTACCCCGGTTCAGGCCCGGATATGAATGAATTTGCACAAATAAATTATATTCCTTTTGAAAGAGGGTATTATCACAAATCATTCAGAATGAGGATTTTTACAACAGGCACATATGGACAGCCCGGGCAGTTTGATGACTGGTTTATAGATAACATTTACATTGGCCCGACCTTTGTATGTGGTGACGTAAATGATGACGGTATTTTTGAAGGAATTATTGAACTGACATATCTGGTTGATTATATATTCCGAAGTGGACCTGCACCTCCGCTCATATATAACGCAGATTTTGATGGCAACGGTGAGTTTGAGGGAATCCTGGAACTGACTTATCTGGTCGACTTCATATTTCGGAGTGGTCCGGCGCCGATTTGCCCGAATTAAATTTGCTTAGCTAACAAACTCTTGTTTCTGCTTGATATCTATCGTAATATCCGTTATAAATTTAACGCTTTGTTTTGGCTTCATTGGCCCCGCCCTATGTGCCAATACTATACATTTTATGATTTGATATAACTCAAAGAGGTGTCCGCTATATGAAAAAACTATATTTGTTTCTGGCAGCATTCCTGCTTAGTAGCTCAACATTCGCACAAACTACTCCAAATTATGGTATCAGAGTAAAAAATAGTGAAATTACAGCCTTCCGAAATGCCAACATCCAGGTTACTCCCGAGCTGCTGCTGGAAAACGCCAGCATGGTCATACGTGATGGTCTCATCGAAGCTGTCGGCACAAATTTAACAATACCTGCTGATGCAACTGTTATTGATCTGAATGGCAAATTTATATTCCCGGGCTTCATAGATGCCTTCACCGAATATGGTCTGGGCAAGAAAGAAAAGAAAAAGAGCAGAAATCGGTCCGACGGTCCGAAATATCAGGCCGACCGAAAAGGCGGTGACGCCTGGAACGATGCTATTCATGCCTCGGTAAACCATGTGGAATCGTTCAAGCCGGACTCAAAACAGGCCAAAGCTTTTCACGAAATCGGCTTTACCACCGTGCAGTCAGCCAAACTTGACGGAATTTTCCGAGGACGATCGTTTGTGGCGCTCTTAGGCGAAGGCCTTTCAAATGAAATGGTCTTGCGTGCCTACTCTCACCACTTTCTTTCATTTAATAAGGGCAGTTCCAAACAATGGAACCCATCATCGCTGATGGGCAGCATTGCACTCATACGACAAACTTTTCTTGACGCCGACTGGTACAGCAAAGCGCAGGCGGCCATCAAGAAAAACCATAATCAAAAAATGCCGGAATTCAACCGGGAATGCAAAGTAGTAGCGGAACTTATTCGCAATAACGAAACTTTTGTTTTCGAGACCAGTAGCAGGTTGTCGCTGCTGCGGGCTGACCGCATCGCCGCAGAATTCGGCAGGTCATTTGTTTATATCGGCAGCGGCAAAGAATATGAAAGAATAGATGATATTGCTGCTACCGGCGCTAAAATTATTCTACCCATTAATTATCCCAAGACGCCCGAAGTCGGTTCGTTTGAAGACGAACTTGACGTCAGCCTGGCTTCGCTTCGTCACTGGGAAACAGCCCCATCAAATCCCCATATTCTCGAAAGTCAAAACATAACTTTTGCTCTGACGACCTATGGCCTTAAGAAAAAGAAAGCTTTCCTGTCCAATCTTCGCAAAGCAATCAAACGCGGCCTTTCCAAAAGCACTGCCCTGGCTTCGCTGACTACCGTACCCGCCGAAATGTGCGGTATTGAACAGATTAGCGGTACACTGGAAAGAGGGAAACTTGCCAATTTTTCAATCTGGGACAAAGAAATTTTTGATAAGAAGGCCAAAATATTCTCTGTCTGGGTTGCGGGACAAAAGCACGAACTAAAACCAATTCCGGAACATGAGTTCAAAGGTGAATATGCGCTGGATATTGACGGCGTAGACTTCACACTGGAAATCAGCGGTAAACCGGAAAAACTAAAGGGAATGCTTGAACTTGGTAAAGAAAAAGAGTACAAACTAAAAAGTCTCGAAGTGCAGGGTCCCAAACTAATGTTTTCGGTTAAACTGGACACTCTGGAATTGATCGGCACCTTCCGTTTCTCAGGAAGAATTGAGGACAGCTCCTATGTGGGTAAATTCACCCGTCCTGACGGCACACGTCAGGAATTCGCAGCCGCTCCGACTGAAAAGTCTGCAGAAGACGAAGCTGACAGTACTGACTCTAAAAATGACACTGAAGACATAGAAAAAGACAAACAGCACAAAAAGAAAAGTGATGAAGAAAATGACGCTGATGACGTAGATGACGATCAAGGAGAGCTGGTCGCCAAGCTCACTTTCCCTAACCGCGCCTACGGCTTGGAAACATTGCCTCAGCGAGAGAATGTCTTAATAAAAAACGCGACGATATGGACTTCGGAAGATGCCGGCATCCTCGAAAACTACGATCTGCTGATAAAAGACGGAAAGTTTGTTGCGCTCGGACAGAATTTAAAAGTGCCAGCCGGTGTGCGAGTAATAGATGCCACCGGAAAACATGTTACTGCCGGAATTATCGATGAACATTCGCATATTGCGATATCTGGCGGCGTCAACGAATGCACCGACGCTGTCACTTGCGAAGTCCGCATTGGTGACGTTATAAATTCGGATGACTTGAGTATCTATCGTCAGCTTGCCGGCGGTACCACCACCGCGCAACTGTTACATGGCTCCTGCAATCCCATAGGCGGTCAGGCGCAAATTATTAAGCATCGCTGGGGTTCGAGCACTGAAGAAATGAAATTCAAAAACGCTCCACCCACTGTAAAGTTTGCGCTTGGAGAAAATGTTAAACACAGCAATTTTGGAGACAAATTCACTGTCCGCTATCCTCAGACCAGAATGGGCGTGGAAACATTAATCAAAGATGAATGTCAGGCAGCCAAAGAGTACGACGCCGATTGGGCTGCTTATAACAAACTGAGCAGCGGTGCAAAAAAACGTACTATCCCTCCGCGTCGCGATCTGGAACTGGAGGCAATGTCGGATATCGTCAATTCCAGAATGTTCATCCATTGTCATTCCTATCATCAATCAGAAATCCTAATGCTCATGCGCGTCGCTGAAGAGTACAACTTCCATATCCAGACTTTTACACATATCCTCGAAGGCTACAAAGTCGCACCGGAAATGGCAAAACACGGAGCTATGGCTTCGACTTTTGCCGATTGGTGGGCTTACAAGTTCGAAGTTTACGATGCTATCCCCTACAACATGGTACTCTTGAATAAAGCTGGAGTTGTTACCTCGATAAATTCAGACAACAGCGATATCGGAAGACGTTTAAATCAAGAGGCCGCCAAGGCAGTTATGTACGGCGGCATGAGCCAAGAGGAAGCAATCAAACTGGCAACTCTGAATCCTGCCATTCAACTCCAAATTGATGACAGAGTCGGTTCCATCAAAGTAGGCAAAGACGCAGACTTCGTCATCTGGAACAACAATCCGCTTTCGGTATATGCCAAAGCGGAACAGACCTGGGTTGACGGCAAGAAATATTTTGACTTGGAATCAGACCTGGCTATGCGTGCTGCCATAAAAAAAGAAAAACAGGCGCTGATCCAAAAAGTACTGGCCAAATCTGACGGCAAAAAAAAGAATGGCGAAGACAAGCCTAAGCATCACTGGGGTGAACGAAATAACTTCGAAGATTACCAATGGCAATGCGATGACAATTTTGATTATTGGGAGAAGGTGAATAAATGAAAAAGAATACAACTTTACAAATAATGCTCTGCCTTTGTTTTAGCTTAATTCTCGCTGGACAATCGCTTGCACATGATTATATCCCGGGTGACCAACAAACAAATCCGATTCTTCTGGCAGGAGGTGACCTCCACACTGTTTCCGACGGCGTCATGTTTAATACTGACATTCTCTTTGAAAACGGCAGAATTACAGCCATAGGCAAAGACCTGCCCCTGCCAACTGGCGGTAAAATAATTGACATTACCGGCCATCAGGTTTACCCCGGACTAATAGCGCCAAATTCAACAGTCGGAATAATCGAAATCGGTCAAGTAAGAGCTACCAACGATATAAGTGAACGCGGCAGAAACAATCCCGATGTGCAAACGCATATCGCTTATAATCCGGATTCCGAAATTATCCCGACCGTTCGTTCAAACGGAATTACCACCGCCTTGATTGTACCGGGTGGCGGACTGATACGCGGCCGTTCAAGTTTGATTAATTTAGATGGCTGGACCAAAGAAGATGCCATGGAAAAAGAAACTATTGGCATTCATATCAGTTGGCCGAGAAGTTCAATAATTACTGCCTGGTGGATGGATGAAACAGCTGAAGAGCAAAAAAAGAAAAACGAAGAAAACCGGCGTAAAATTGAAAAACATTTTGACAACGCCAGTTCCTATTACATTGCCCGCCAAGCTGACCCAAATATAAAAATTGATTCGCGCTGGGAAGCTATGCTGCCTGTTTTCGACAAAACGTTGCCAGTCTTCGTTCACGCCGACGACTTAAGACAGATTGAACAGGCTGTGGATTTTGCCAATAAATACGACCTTCGATTAATAATCGTCGGGGGACGCGAAGCCTGGAAAGCAGCTGAGTTATTAAAGGAAAATGACATTCCTGTTATGCTTGGTTCAACACAGCGGATGCCGATGCGCTCGGATGATGATTACGATTTGTCATACCGTCTGCCTGTTTTGCTTAGAGATGCCGGTGTCAAGTATTGCATCGGTCTAAACGGCGGTTCATGGTCATCGTGGGGAACTCGTAATCTCCCCTTTCTGGCCGGACAAGCTGTTGCCTTTGGGCTGGACTATGAAGAAGCTCTGCGCTCGTTAACATTGTCAACTGCAGAAATTCTGGGAGTTGAAAAAGAAATCGGCTCACTTGAAATCGGCAAAAAAGCCACACTGATAGTCTCATCAGGTGACATACTTGACCAACTTACTAATCATGTTACTCGTATGTATATCGAGGGCCGTGAGGTAGACTTAGACACCAAGCAAAAAGAGCTTTATCGCAAGTACGACCAGAAAATAGAGCGACGTGCAAAAGCCGGTCTGATCACAAATTAATGGAAGGGGCATATCTATGGGCTTTTTGAAAAACCTCATCAAACAGGAAGAAACGTACTAGAATAGTTATCCTGAGCCTGCGCTAGTCCCAAGTCCGCCTTGGCGGATGGGGATCGAAGGGTGACTAAAACTGCTTTAGCGCCTATCTGCCCTTTTGATCAAAGCTATTGACAAATAGACCTGTAAACTTATATTTTTTACATATATTACTTTTGTGGACGGGTAGTCTTCAGAGGCTTTGAGTAATACGCGTTTAATAGCGTCTGCGGGCTGTTTCAGTTAAGCTAAAACAATTTAATCAGGAGAAATCTAATGCGAAAAGTAACACTATTTTTGGCAAGCGCTGTCATTTTTTCGTTAGCGCTAACAAATCAAACAAACGCAGCTGTTCCGCAGCTCATAAACTACCAGGGAGTTCTGACAGACTCAACTGGTGCCGGACTCGATACAACCGTGAACATTACTTTCACTATTTATGACGACTCATCTACCGGAAGTGTCATCTGGACGGAAGTACAGAACATTACAGTTGTTGATGGACTTTTTAGCACTCTACTGGGCGAAGACTCATTCAACCCGTTGGGATCTACTATTTTCTCAAGTCCACTACGCTATCTCGGAATCAAGGTCGGGGCAGATCCAGAAATTTCGCCAAGGACTCAACTGGTGTCGGTGCCCTATTCCTTCAACTCTGAACACGCAAGTGAAGCTGACCTCGCCACTCTGGCCCTGCATGCCGACACAGCCGACTTTGCGGATACGGCTGCCTTTTCAGTATTAGCGGCCATTGCTGAAATTGCGATTTATGCAGATTCTACACGCGTAGCTGACTCTCTTGACGGCTTTAGCTCTGAAGATTTTTCTCTTACCGGCCACTCTCACGGCGGAGGCGCAAGCGGCTGGACCGATGATGGCACAGTCGTGAGACTTGATGCTTCAGCTGACTCAGTAGGCATCGGCACCTCTGCCCCCTCTGAAAAGCTTGATGTAGTTGGCAATGTTATTGTCAGTGGTAAGGCTACCATTGGTCCGGGACATACGAATACAGGTGCGAACGCATTTGTTGCTGGTGATAACAACACAGTAAGCGGTATAGCAGCTACTGTTGGCGGCGGATTTAACAACGCTGCCAGCGGTGACTACTCCAATATTGGAGGCGGACAAAATAATGCAGCTAATGGCGCCCATTCAACAGTAGGCGGCGGCTCTGGCGATACTGCAAATGGCGATTGGTCCACGATCAGCGGTGGGCTTGATAACATCGCCAGCGGTCTCCTTTCCACTGTCGGCGGCGGCCAAGAAAACACCGCCAGTGAGAATAGCAGCGTGGTCAGCGGTGGGCTTTTTAACACTGCCAGCGCGTACGGATCCACGGTCAGCGGCGGCGAAGAAAACATCGCCAGCGGCTTCCATTCCTCAATCGGCGGCGGCAGAGACAACACCGCCAGCGGCAACCAATCCGCGATCGGAGGTGGACGAGGAAATGTAGCTGATTTACTTTACTCAACCATAGGCGGCGGTTTCAACAACAAGTCTCAAGGTAGTAAAGCAACAGTAGCCGGTGGCGCTGGCAATTCCGCACTTGCAACTTCATCAACCGTGGGCGGTGGAGAAACTAACACGGCATCCGGCATATTCTCCACTGTCGCCGGTGGACAATCTAATATTGCTGATACAAATTCATCGACTGTAGGCGGGGGCAGGTCGAACGAATCTCGAGGAGTAAGTTCTACTGTAGCGGGCGGGCGGGACAACAATGCTCTGGGAGATTGGTCAACCATTTCCGGCGGAAACGATAATATTGCTGATACGAATTACTCGACTATAGCCGGTGGCCGGTCTAACCAAGCTCGAGGCACCTATTCTGCTGTAGTCGGAGGTTGGGTGAACCGGGCTCTAGGGAATTGGTCATTCATTGGCGGTGGTGAAGCTGACACAGCGTCCGGTTCCTATTCCACTGTCTGCGGTGGTTCCAGGAATATTGCTGATATGAGTTACTCAACCATCGGCGGTGGTCTGTCCAACCAGGCTCGAGGTACTAGAGCAACAGTAGCCGGCGGCCAGGACAACATCGCTCAAGGAACTAGTTCCACTATACCCGGTGGGATAAACAACAGTGCCCTTGGACATTATAGTTTTGCCGCCGGGCGGCGAGCAAAGGCAAATCACGCCGGAGCCTTTGTCTGGGGTGACTCTTTTGCAGGAGATGTCACATCCTCAGCAACAGATCAATTCACTGTCCGTGCTTCCGGTGGCGTACGTTTCTACAGCAACACAGCTCTCACACTCGGTGTCAAGCTTTTTCCCGGCGGCGGTGGCTGGGTATCCGTCTCTGATAGTTCTGTAAAACGAAACATTCGACCGGTAGATGAATTTGACATTCTTGAGAAGGTAGCAAGTTTACCCATCAGTCGCTGGAGCTATGAGACGCAATCTCCGAACATTGAGCATATCGGCCCGATGGCTCAGGATTTCTACGCTGCTTTTGGTTTGGGTGAGGACGAAATGGGTATTTCTACCCTCGACCCCGATGGCGTATCACTGGCAGCAATCAAGGCCTTATATAAAGAAAACAAAAAGCTTAAAAAACAGATTCAGAGCGTTCAGGATGAATCCAGAGAAGAAATAAGGAAGCTTGAGAAAATATTGAGGGAGATATTAGACACAAAGTAAAGAAAACATAATTATATTATTGCTATCGAAAATAGTAAGAAGTCTGACCACCTGACATTATACCAACTAACGAATGAAAGTGGACTCTTTCTATAAGTTTGGCCTGATTCTGCCTTATATACGGCTTGACACTCGAATTCAGAGTGTTATGTTATAGACAAATTGGGCGATATGGGCATAGGTATTCGATTTTTGAATCTTAGTCTTTTCTTCGTACCAGTCTCATATCAAAAAAATTTAAATTACAGCTGACTGTAATTTCTAAAAAATCATAACTCATTTCTGGGAGGTTTGAAATGAAAGGCTTTGGAGCAATAACAATTGTTCTGTTGGCTGTTGCATTTATGTTGTCAGCAAATGTCAACGCTGATGTGCCCCGGCAAATAACTTATCAGGGCGTTCTTAGTGACTCGACCGGCGCGGCTGTGCCGGATGCACCCTATCTGTTGAAGTTCATTATCTGGGATGACCCAACTGCTACCGGAGCGGGCAACGAAAAGTGGAATAGCGGTTTTCAAACGGTCAACCCTGTGGGAGGGCTTTTCAGCTATGACCTCGGTTCCAATGTAGCTCTGCCCGATGACCTGTTTGCCACCGATACCAGCCGCTGGCTCGGAATAACTGTTGGTACCGACTCGGAAATTTCTCCAAGAACCAAACTGAATTCGCAAAGCTATTCCTATGAGGCATTAAGGGCGGACACTGCCGGCGTATCAGCCTCGGTTTTTGCTAATTCAATCGGCTCAGCCGAAGTAATTGACAATTCACTGACTGCTTCCGATCTGGCTGCTGGCTCAGTCGGAACTTCTGAAGTAGCAGACAATTCATTGACCGCTAACGATCTGGCTGCTGGCTCAGTCGGAACTTCTGAAGTAGCCGACAATTCTTTGACCGCCAACGATCTTGCTGCTGGCTCAGTCGGTACTTCTGAAGTAGCCGACAATTCATTGACCGCCAACGATCTTGCTGCTGGCTCAGTCGGATCGTCTGAAGTAGCCGACAATTCATTGACCGCTTCAGATCTTGCCTCTGGCTCGGTCGGCACATCAGAACTTGCCAGCGGGGCTGTATTTAACGTAGATGTCAACGCTGGCGCCGCAATTGCCGTCTCAAAAATCAGTGGTACTGCTGTTAATCTGTCGTCTTCTCAAACCATTTCCGGTTCAAAGACATTTAATAATCTAAATATATCAACTACAACGCGTTACATAGTAGTACCTGGAACAGCTTTTAGTCCCGAAAAATCCACAGATACTTACACCAAATCGTCTCTGCGTTACTACATACACAGCAGTACAGCATCGTCTAATGTAAAGTTTATGGCTCCCATCAATTTGCCTCATGGAGCAACGATTACCAAGTTTGAGGGATATTTTATGGATAATACTGCAAATAATGCCACATTTAGATTGAGAATTGGTAATACATCAGGAGGATCTTCAACCGTTGCAAATATGCAAACAAGCGGCGCCTCCACTGCTGTGAGAAAATTTGTCGATAACACCATATTTGCTGCTACAGTTGATAATGTAAATAAATTTTATTACCTGCAAGCCGATTGGACGACTACGGTGTCTCCCTCGGCAATGAAACTCTATGGTGTCAGGGTATGGTATACTATAACTAAGCCATTGCCTTAAACAGGGAAAAGCGCCCAAGTCCTGCTATAGGATATTGAGGCATAATATTCTCTCATTGATTTGCTCAAATGAGAGTTCTTGAATAAACGGTAAGAAAGGGATTAGATTGTCATGACTTCGTTGAAAAAAACTAAGAGTAAGACTTTCTTTCTTTCTTTTCTGTTCCATAAATATATTGACATATCGCTGATTTTTGAGCAAATTATAATAATTCCCAGGAGGTTATACATGCGGTCATCCATTTTGAAAGTAACAGTTCTAATTTCCGTTTTCTTGCTTTTTGCTTCAACCAGTTTTGGGGCGGCCAAGAAAACCTCAGAAAGCGTTGAGACAAAAACAGTTGTCAGTCAGAAGCAAACCACAGCTTCAGCTGCATCAGCAAAGCAAAATACAAAAAAAGAGCCTCAAACTTCTACCAGAGATAACACCGGTTCTACGCTAATTCCGGAACAGATTTTGGTTCAGCCTCAATCGACCCCCCAAACATCTGCATCAACAGTAGCAGCTTTCAACATCAGCTGGTTCGTAATTGCTGCCGGCGGCGGATCAGGTTCTTCTACCAATTACAATCTGGGCGGAACAGCCGGCCAGACCTCTGTAGGAGGAGGCAGCTCCACAAACTATACCCTCAACTCCGGCTTTTGGCCTGGTGTCGGGGGCTGTTGCGTTGGCGGAAGTGGCGACTTAAATGGTGATGGCACCAATTCCAATATCCTGGACCTGACCTATATTGTTGACTTTATTTTCCGCGGCGGCGACCCCTCGGTTTGCGACGGTGAAGCAGACTTAAATGGCGATGGTACTCCTTCAAATATCCTGGACTTGACTTATATAGTCGACTTTATCTTCCGTGGCGGGCCCCCGGCTGTCGGCTGTTAGAACTATTTTTTGATTCAAGAGTGATAGCAAGGCTATCAGCCTTTCCATTCGTTAAAAATACTAAAATTAATATAGTTTCATTTATCGTAGGAGCTGTCATGAAACTAAAACAATACCCTTTAGCTTTTTTCGCTATGCTTGCTATTTTTTCTCTTCCGATCACCGGCTTTGCTACTGTTCACAATATCACGATAGGCAACAATTTCTTTTCACCGCTTGGAACTATTGTAGTTCCCGGTGATACCGTCCGCTGGACCTGGGTTGGCGGTGGCCCCCAACATTCAATTACCTCCGATATCTCTTCCCCCAAAGTCTGGGACTCGGGTACTTCAAATACGGGCGGGAATACTTTTGACCTGGTGTTTTCAGTCGCTGACGGTCCCGGCCCTTTCCCCTACCATTGCTCCGTCCACTCTGCTACGATGAAAGATACTATATTTGTGGCCGCTGCTCCGGTTGAATACAACTCCATCTGGGAAGCATCTTCGGGTGAGTTTCCTGATTTAATTTGTCCGCAATGGGACCTAGAAATTAGCACAGATAGTGAATCACCAGTCTTTATGGGCGACACGTTGGTTATCAACACTTCAGATGCTTCCGAATTCATGTTTTTCTCTCAGCGTAATTCCGTTATCGATATACCTAATAAGCTTGTGCTTGAAGCGCGTATGAAAGTCGTGTCGGATACCCCCATCTTGCCACAATATTCCGCGGCAAGAATAGCATTTGTTGTCCATCCTGATTCAGGCAATATCCTTCATATAGGGAAAGATAAAATTTTCCTTTGGTCACAGCGGGATGTGGTTGGAGATGAAGCGGCTGTTGATACTGATGATGAGTTCCATACTTATAGGATAGAAATTGACAGCCTGGGAGCTATAGAAGTTTATTATGACGATGCCCTTACTTTGACTGGATCTACTTTTCACGATATTGCATTTGCTAACTTTGTTTACATTCCATGGGGACAAGGTACGAGTCAGGCTTCTGGTGAGTCCCGCTGGCTCTATTTCAAACACAACGCCTACGCCTTTGATACCGACTTCGATGGCGATGGGATAATTGACTCTTGCGACAACTGCTTCAATGCATTCAACCCCCTGCAGGAAGACATAGATGGCGACGGCATCGGTGATTCTTGCGATGGGTGTATCGAGCTGGTTGGTGAAGATTGCTACAACTCCGTTTGGGAGGCATCTTCGGGTAAATTCCCGATATTCTCTTGTCCTTCGTGGAACGTTTTCGCTGGGGCAATTCCTGATACTCCAGTATTTATTGATTCGTATTTGAGACTCAACACCGGTCCCCCCGCGAGCCAAGCTTACTTTTACGACCAGCTATTGACTGAATTAATCAGACCGGACGTCTGGGTAATCGAGGCAAGAATGCAGTATATTTCGGGCGAGGTGACTTTGTTTGACTGGTCAGCTCCCGTTTCAATTGGTTTTGCAGTTTCCGCGGACACTGCAAATGTTTTGGAAATTTCCAAGGACACAATCTTTGTCCGCTCCGCTGTGGGAGCACGCGGTCCGGAAGCATTTGTTGATACTGACGACAAATTCCATACTTACCGAATCGAAATAGATAGTGCAGGGAAGTTTAGGGTTTATTGGGATGACTCATTAGTCATTACTCATTCCCTTGTAGAAGGCTCATGGAGTTTGGGTGGCCGCGGACTGTTCTGGGGAGATATCAGTGGTGTTTCATTTGGCGAATCTCACTGGCAATACGTAAAGCACAACGCTTATGCCTTTGGCACAGATATTGACAATGATGGGGTGATAGACTCTTGTGACAACTGTATAGATACTCCGAACCCCGATCAGGCAGATGCTAATAACGATGGCGAAGGTGATGCTTGCTGCTGTATTGGAAATCGCGGCGACCTAAATGGCGATGGTGCAGACGCCAATATCCTTGATCTTACATTCGCAGTCGATAGGATTTTCCGAGGCGGCGGACCATCAGGATGCCCGGCAGAAGCAGATGTAAACGGAGACGGCAATCCTCATAATGTCCTTGATTTGACTTTCTTGGTCGATAGAATCTTCCGGGGCGGCGGCCCTCCGGGCGCTTGCTTATAATTGTAAAATTGCTGTTCAATAAGGCAGAATTCAGAAAAGTTCTGCCTTTTCTCTCTTGACGAATTCGAAAAATCTGGCATATTTCAAGTAACGACTCATTACTGCCGATTCATTATCTATGATATCTCATTATCTGTGTATTGAGTACAATGAACTGATTTGCAAAAGATGAAGAATTTCAGACACATATTGATTTTGGCTGTTGCTATATCTGTTATTTTCATAACCATAGGCAAAGCCGACGTTCCCGGTATTCTCAAATATCAGGGCACCCTTACTGATACTCTGGGAGAGCCAATAACAGACGGCACTTATTTCGTTCGCTTCATTATCTGGAATGATTCCCTGAGCACAGACCCGGCCAATGAACTCTGGAATAGTAATATCCAGACCTATCTGGTTTTAGGTGGCCTTTTGGAGTCTACTTTGGGTGAATCTCCTACCCCGACAATAAGCAGCGATATATTCTTTGGAACAGGTTCACTTTTTTTAGGAATAACCGTCGGCACAGAGCCTGAACTGAGGCCGCGGATAAAACTGGCCTCTGCCCCGTTTGCCTTCAAAGCTGCCCTCTCAGATACTGCGACTGTAGCTTTAAGTGTACCCCCTAATTCTATATCACTACAATCTTTAACAAAGAGCTCGGCAGACAGCGGTCAGGTTATAAAGTGGAGCGGTTCGGCCTGGGTAGCGGCACCGGATGAAACTAGCGATGGTGATATAACCTCGGTTATCGCCGGAAGCGGTCTCACAGGCGGCGGAAGCTCCGGTGATATTTTGATTGCGATTAAATCGAGCGGAATTATTTCAGGTCACATTTCCCTCAATGCTGTTGGTTCCATCCAAATAGCCGCCAATGCCGTCGGTCTCTCTGAGATGGATAACAATGCCGTAGGTAGTCCACAAATTATTGATAATTCAATTACTGAAATTGATATATTAAATGAACCGGGACTAGCTCAGGGTCGGTCAGCTACCATAATCCCTTTGAGCAAGTCTACCATGACTGAGCTGACGACAGTTTCAATGTTAACTCCTACCTCTGGATTCGTTTTTGTTCAGGGCCGCGTTACAATCAGCCTGGATAGCACTACTGGCTCAAATTTCGCCTATATGCAGATAGTAGTGAACTCAACAGGTGATACAGTTTCAGGTATGTACTCTAAAGTTGGCGCCAGTAATTATCCCAGCAGCGGCCAATACAGTTTTAACTGCACGGCCCAAAGAACATTCTTTCTGACCGGCGGCCCACAAACATTCAGGTTAGAAGCCAAATATCTTTCCCCTTCGGGAAACGCCGAAGCCAAGGCAATTTATCCGGTTCTGACTGCAATCTTCTTCCCTACTTCCTATGGGACAGTTACTCCGGTAGCAGCTGACCCAAACGACAAACCTCAGACAAACAGCTCAGCAAATGGAAAATCCCTGGGCGCTGATGAATAGTCCAGCTCGATTCGTTTTCATTCTGATAACTTTTTTCATGCTTACGCTGCAAAGCGAATCATTGGCACAGAATTCTGTCAGAGTAGGCCGAAATGTAATCGCCGGTGGTGGCAGCAAAAGCACTACTTCGATCTATAGATCGAGCGGCACTATTGGGCAAGCCTCTACCGGCAAAGCGAATACTTCGCTCTACAAACTGGGCTCCGGATTCTGGTCCGGGCCATTTTCAAGTAGCTGCTGTCTTGGAACTACCGGCGACCTTAATGCAGATGGCAAGCCCAACACCATCCTCGATTTGACCTTCATAATTGATAAAATTTTCCGAGGCGGTTCGGACCCTGTCTGCGTGTTCGAGGGCGACCTCGACGGCAACGGCGCTCCCCTGAGAGTCAATGATATGACAGTCATGATAGATTTTATCTTTCGGGGTGGAGACTCCCCGGTGGCTTGTCCCTGAGCCCATTACGACATCAATTTCCACCAAAGTTTCAGGTTTTCTGCCATCAATTTGCCTTTCAGCAGATTGACAAGCCTCTTATTTCTTGATATTTTATAAATCTATTTGAGAATATAACCATTTAGATTTTGCTGCAATATGAGCGGATATGCGGAGGTAACCTTAAGTGAAGCAATACACCACTGACAAAATTCGAAATATATGCCTGGCCGGCCAAAGAGGCACCGGCAAGACCAGTCTGGGCGATGCTATCGCATTTAACGCCGGAATCAATAACCGCATCGGCTCGGTCGACGGAGGCACCTCAATTTTGGATTTCACTGACAGCGAAATTGAAAGAAAAACTACAATCACTCTCAAACTTCTGGCTGTAGAATGGAACGACTGCAAAATCAATCTGATAGACTGCCCCGGTCATCTGGATTTCACCGGCGAGCTGATGTCCGGCGCCAGAGTTTCCGACGCGGTCGGCATTTTGATAAATGCTGCTGCCGGAGTCGAAGTAGGTACCAGCTTGCAATGGAAAGCTATTGAGCCGTTTCATATTGCCCGCTTTTTTTTCATTAATAAGATGGAATCCGAAGGTGTCAACTGGAAAAGTGCACTTGAATCAATCAAAGAAGCCTTTGGAAAGCAGGCCGTGGCAGTGCAACTCCCGATAGGTGAAGGCACCAGTTTCAAAGGATTGGTCGACCTGCTGCATATGAAAGCCTACACTTTTGATGACAATGGCAACCGTACTGAAGTAGATATCCCGGCCGACCTGAAAGCTACCGCCGATAAAGAGCGCGAAAACTTAATTGAAGTTGCTGCAGAGGCTGATGACGCACTTCTGGAAAAATTCTTTGAACAGGGCACTCTCGATAATGACGACGTTCAAAAAGGCCTGCTATTGGGAATCGCCCGCATGAAAGTCTTCCCCGTTTTATTCGGTTCGGCCACTAAAAATATCGGCGTAAAAGTTTTACTCGATTTCGCTAACGAGTTTCTGCCGTCACCGGCACAGCTGCCGCCAGCCAAAGCTGTCAAAACCGGCTCAGAAGATGAAATTGAAGTTGCCCCTGATGCATCGGCCAAAGCTTCAGCATTCATTTTCAAAACGTTCTCAGAAGGGCACCTTGGTGAACTGTCATTTTTCCGCGCCTACTCAGGTACTATTAAATCGGGTCTGGATATGAAAAATCAGCAGAAGAATTCCGGCGAAAGAGCCTCACAGACTTACACCTTTCAGGGAAAAAACAGAATTGATGTTCAATCTATAGTGGCCGGTGATATCGGCGTTTTGGTGAAACTCAAAAACACGCACACCGGTAATACTCTGGCAGATTCAAGTTTCTCCGTCACTTTCCCGGAAGTTGAATTCCCCAACCCGGTCATGGATACTGCCATAAAATCAAAAACAAAAGGTGACGAAGAAAAAATCGCTACCGGACTTCACAAACTGCACGAAGAAGACCCCACTTTCAAAATTGTCTCCGACCCGGCCCTGCAGCAGCAGGTCTTGTACGCCCAGGGTTCTACCCATATTGATGTCCTCATGGAAAAGCTGAAAGCCCGTTATGGCGTCGAAGTTCAGTTAGTGCGCCCCAAAATTCCTTATAGAGAAACCATCCGAAGCAAAACTGAAACACAGTACAAGCACAAAAAGCAGTCCGGCGGACGCGGTCAATACGGTGATGTTCATCTTCGCATTGAACCGAACGTCCGCGGCACCGGTTTCGAGTTCTTCAACGAACTCAAAGGCGGCGTTATACCATCCAAGTATGTTCCGGCTGTGGAAAAAGGCGTGGTCGAATCCATGCAGCATGGCGGACTGGCCGGCTCACAGGTGGTCGATGTAAAGGTTGCTTTATACTATGGCTCGTTCCACGATGTTGATTCATCCGATTTGGCTTTTAAGATTGCCGGTATGATGGCTTTCAAACAGGGCTTTATGGAATGTAAACCGGTGCTGCTTGAGCCGATTTATAATCTGACTGTGACTGTCCCCGATGACAACACCGGCGATGTCATGGGTGATTTGTCTTCCCGGCGCGGTAAAATTGCCGGTATGGACCCCGACGGCCGAAACCAGATTATCAGAGCCTCGGTGCCGCAGGCTGAATTGTATCAGTACTCGGTGGACCTGCGTTCAATGACACAGGGTCAGGGAATCTATGCGCTGGAGTTTTCGCATTATGAAGAAGTCCCGCATGACGCCGCCAAAAAAGTAATCGAAATGTCCAAAGCCGAAAAAGAAGCCGCGGCTTAGAGTTCTATACACCGCTTCTTCAAAAGTCATCCTGAGCCTGCACTTGTCCTGAGCGAAGCCGAAGGGTCGAAGGGTGACACAAGAACCCGCTTAAGAGGGGAACCACCCCGTTTGGCCCGAGCAGGTAAATGGACCACGGTCCCTTGACGCTCCGCACAAATGGGTTCGTTTTGTTATATTTAACATCTTTTTTAAATTTTCTTCGTGGTCATAATAATAATTACTGTACATAGCTGCTCTGAAGAGCATTGTATATCAGATTAGTAGCGAATATGTGCTGGAACCCGCCCATTGGTTTCACTTCGGGATGGTCATGCAGTCAGGGTCTGACATTGAGTCTAGTGGCAGAGTCGACCGGATCCCACTGCAAGCGACGGCGTCCCGAGCGTACGAAGTCCCGTGGGAGTCGAGGGGTAGGCAACCGGCCGACTATGAGTTACAAATATTGTTCTTAAAGTATTTATTGAAATCGTTCTCTACGCTTTGGTCAAGTTCATGTACTTTCTTCAAATAAAAGACCAATCGACCTGTGACAATTAGAAAAGTAACATAGAGGAATAATACGTACTTCAATACAAGTGCTATTGTTAGCATAGTTATTTCCAATCCATAACTAGAGATAAAGCCAGCGTATGCTGATTGAATTGCTGCATAAAAGAAAAGAAGTGCTATTATCCAAAGTGGTGGATTGATAAACTTGCTTTCAAGCCGACCTACCAACATCGCTAGAAAAGTACCCGCAGCAAAACCACTAATCCAACCAAATACTTCTCTGCTATAAGCTGGACCCCCATCAAAAACAAAAAGACCAAAAACTATCTCAAAAACAAGTAAAATAATCAGGACTAAAGACCAGTTAATTACTGGTATTAAAGGTTTAGCAAGATCATTGTCAAGAAAGGAATCCTCTGAGAGAATCCAGAAACATGAAATGAATACTCCAGTCTGAATATTGTTTAGGAAATTATAAGGGGCTTCAAGATACCACAAGTGTTTAGTTTCATTAGAACAACTTTCAGTCGCAGATTGCGTTAAAGACAAAGCATCTATCATCGAAAATACTTCCATAAAAGCAAAAGCAAAATACATCAAGAACCAGGTAGCCCATAAGATATGCCACCATGTAAAAAACTGCCTAAATGCCACTTCTTCTCTTTCACCTGTATCCCAATTCCTTGAAGGACTCCTAGGCATCATGTAGAGGAGAAAAGCCACAAGAGCAAAATGAGTTACTAAGAAAAATGCTCCCGGCACATGTCCAAATTTAGGTAAATTTGCTGCCAGCTCCATTTTCTCTATAAGGAAATCTATTTGGAAAAGACTTGGTAAGAAATTCGCAATCACATTCAGAATTTGAAATGCTGCAACGAATGGAATTACAAATAGATACCGTTTACCGCCTGTAGCCCCCTTTTGTTTTAGCCATTTCGGAAAACTTGGGGGTTCTATAACTTCCACTGATTTCCCTTTTTTCTGATTCAAAATAGAGTCCTCCGATAAATTATTTAATAAAAAAACTTCCCTAAAAATCCCCAATCATAAGGATAGATAAATACTCTATAGAAAGTCAATCGAAAACTGTCAATAATGTTGATTATCGTGCTAACTCTGCCTACTGATAATAAGAAACGAATTGAGCTCCCAAAATTCAATTGCGACTGGATTCCCGCATGCGCGGGAATGACGTAACTTAAAAGTTACGTTAAGAAACAATTCTTCCTATCACATTCCCCCCTACCACATCTCTGCCATTACAAACTCGGCAGTCTCTGATGCGGTAATAGCCAGCGAGGCTTCGTCTTTGATGCGGGCCTGGTCGCCGGGGGATAACTCTGTATCGTTAACTTGCAATTTCCCAGATTCGACATAGATGAAATATTTCTTTTTGATGTCAGAGTCAAAGTCAAAGTTATGCTCCAGCTGCCGGCCCGGTTCAAGATTTCCCAAAAACAAGGTTGCATCTGAATTAATATTCAGGGCGCCATCAACTGCTCCGCCTGAAGCTACGGCTAACAATCTATTGGCTCTGTCGACTTTCGAATAATCTTTTTGCTGATATGACGGTTTTAATTCTTTCTTGTTAGGCATAAACCAAATTTGATACAGATGCAAATCTTCGTCTTCCCGATTATACTCAGAATGCGATATCCCCGTGCCGGCCGACATCACCTGCACTTCGCCGGCTTTGATACGTTCCCTGGTACCGATACTGTCTTCGTGGGTGATAGCGCCGGACAGGATAATCGAAACTATCTCCATCTCTTTGTGGCGGTGCATGTTAAAACCTTTAGCGGCCGATACTATGTCATCGTTAAAAACCCGTAAAGAGCCAAACTGTTTATTTTCAGGGTCAAAGTAATTATCAAAAGAAAACAGCCAGTATGTTTTCAACCAGCCGAAGTCTTGAAAGTGGCGATCTGATGCCGGAATCCTTTTAATCATTATTCCCTCTTAAACCCCTAAACATAATAATTACAGAGAGACTTCTGGAAGTCTCTGGTTATTCCCGTCAGGTTTCACTTCTAAGATAACCGACGCAGAAAAGCCTACAAAGATTAATATCACATTTTAGCAGCAATAGTAAAATAACTATTGACGATTGCACGTTTGAGCAGTATTTAGTGTCCGACTTTCTAATAAGGAAACAAATGACTTTAAAAAAGCCGCTGACACCAAGACAAAGAACCGTTCTTGAGTTTATAGAAAAGTTTATGCTCAAGAACGGCAATTCCCCTACCATAAGAGAAATAGGTTCTGATCTGGGCATTTCCTCCACCAACGGAGTCAGGAGTCACCTCGAAGCCCTGATCAAAAAAGGCTACCTGAACAAGACCGGTTTAATTTCACGAGGACTTTCTCTGGTAAAAAAATTAAGCGTCGGAGTCGCCAGAATCCCCCTGGTTGGCTCTGTTCCGGCCGGATACCCGATTGATGCGCCCGAAAATGTTGATGGTGATATTGCTGTCGATGAATCATTTCTGCCAAGCGGTGAAAGTTTTACTTTAACTGTTATGGGTGATTCTATGAAAGATGCCGGCATTCACAATGGCGATTTGGTCATTGTCAAAAAGCAATCAGAGGCTAACAAAGGCGATATTGTCGTGGCCATAGTCGACGGCGAAGCAACCATCAAGCGCTACATGCCTGGAAATGGGTTGATTATACTTCAACCGGAAAATAACGAATTTGAGCCGATATCAGTTACACCGGAATCCGGGGAATTTCGAATCGCCGGTCGCGTGGTCGGCTTGATGCGAAGATTTGCTTAAAAAAAACCCGCTGGGAAAAGCGGGCTTTTTATATCTATAAAATCAGTTCTAACCTTTTTCTGTTTCAGCCTTTTCCGCTTTCGCTTCGATAAATTCCAGTTCAAGAGACAATTTGACATCGTTACCGACTATTAATCCGCCGGCATCGAGCGTCTTGCTCCATGAAACACCAAAATCATGCCGGTTGATGGTGGTTTCGGCGCTGAATCCGGCACGGGTATTGCCCCCTGGACCCTGGACAACTCCGTGAAGTTCACAGTCAAAAGTAACTTCCTTGGTGACACCACGCATAGTCATATCGCCGGTAATCTGAAACTTGCCGTCTTTGACAGCACTGATTTTTTTCGATTTGAAAGTTATGGTAGGGTTTTCTTCGGCCGCAAAAAAATCAGAGCTTTTGAGATGGTTATCCCTTTTCTCGTTCTCTGTATCAATCGAGGCAACCTGAATAGTAAATTCGGCGCTGCCGTTTTCAACTGCCTTGCCGTCGAACACCATTTTAGCCTCGAATTCCTTGAACTTGCCTTTGATTTTTGAGATGGCCAGATGCCGGACGCTGAATTCAATCGCTGAGTGAACCGGGTCAAGGTTCCAGTCGGCTGCCTGAGTAGACATTCCAAACATGAAAGCCACCGCCAAAATAGATACTGTGAGTTTGCGCATAAGATGTGCTCCTTTTTTAGATATATTATGCTTGTAGATTTTTTCTGTTCTTATAAGAACTGAATATACCTGTTCCTTAGCTGTTACAAAAGACATTTTATACTCCTTTTTGAATCTCTAACAGTTTCATATGATGAGTCGTCTAGAACGGCCAAACGTTACAAACCCTTCTAAACTTAAAGTAACGCTTTAAATTGCTGCTCCCCGCTGCCTGACAGCCTCAAACAGACAGACGCCGGCAGCAACAGAAACATTAAGGCATTCGACCGAACCAACCATCGGAATCCTGGCCAAAAAATCACACTTTTGGGCGGTCAATCGCCTGAGCCCCTGTCCTTCGGCTCCCATGACAATAGCGATTGGTCCGGTTAAGTCTATTTCATGAATTGTCTGCTCAGCTTTATCAGAAGTTCCCACAAACCAGAGACTAGTCTCTTTCTTTAAGTTTTCCATTGTCCTGGCCAGGTTGGTTACTCTGACAAACGGCACGTGCTCGGCCCCGCCGCTGGCAATGCGACGGACTGTATCGGTCAGCCCCACCGCTCTGTCCTTGGGGGCAATGACAGCATCAACTCCGGCAGCGTCGGCGGAGCGTAGACAGGCACCTAAATTATGGGGGTCCTGCACACAATCGAGAATCAGAATAAACGGCGGGTGGTTGAGCTTGGCGAGTATTTCAAACAGATCGTTTTCAGTCTTTTCGCTTAAAGAAGTTGAGAGGTCGGTGTGTTTACTTTCTCGATTCATTTGGAGGAATGTAGGGGAAGACAGGGGCAGAATCAATTGTAGATATGGCTTCGTTTTGTCATATTTTGCTTTTCGACTAATAGAATTTGTAGTGAATTTGTTTTTGGCATGTTTCATAGTAATAAGCAGTTGGAAACGCTTTTTGCAGGGAATATTTGGGAAATCTGACTAAAGCTTACGCAAATATTGATTTAGAGGCGCCAAAAGCTGGACAAAATGTCTCTTTTAGCTTACATTTAGTCTGCCGTGGACTGGTACTGATCGTACGGCTGTACATATCTGAAATAATAATTTGATCAACTAAGGGAGTGTAAGAATGAAACTCTATAAAAATTCTCTGATAGGAAAATCTCTGTATATCGTATTTTCTGCAATGTTGGTATTGAGCATTAACGCACCGGCCTTTGCTGAAGCCATTCAAGAAGTTGATGCTGACAATGTAGTCAAAAATAGCGCTGAACAATTACAGAAATTTCAAACTCAAAAAGAAGTACACCGTCAGGAACTTGCGACCAGTATTACTGCTATCCATAACGAATTGACAGATATTCTTGAATGCTATCGGCAAATTACCGAAGACCTTGGCATTGATACCGTAGCTGGAATTGGGCAGTCCCTTGATCTTGCCATAAATGCTCTTAGTTTTTTTGACAATAAATTCGGCATAATTGAAGCCATTTTTGGTGGATTTGATTTTGAAGTTGGAGACGATACAGTAACCATCGGAGGAATTCCGGTAATTAAAGATATTATCAAAAATATAGAAGGTCAAATAACTGCCTGGGGATCGGTCGCATGTGAAGTCAGCATTGCGATAACTAATACTTGCGAACAAAGAAACCCGGTTGATAGCTTTCCCAACGCACAATATGGTTGCTGGAGGGAATGCAGGATGCCATATGTGCTTACCAGAGTATGGGTAAATTTGGTAGCTCTGGGGAGATTAGTGGAAAACACCGTTGATAAAGGCGCCAAGCAGACAATTGTTGCAGTAGGTGGCGGCAACGTATCGCTAATAACAGCGCCAATAAGTGTCGTTGTAGCATTTGCGCGATTAGTTGCAGATAATATTCAGTCCTGTGATGACAATATCCAGGGTTCAGAGATTGCAGCGTCATATCTTCGATTGGCGGCTTTGAGAGGAGATCATATTTACTCTGACAGCGTTTTTAACGAATATATGATTTTTGATCTTCGCACCAGAATCGAAATCAATCTGGGCGGGCATGGCAACCACCCTCATCCGATTGCAGTTTTTCAGTTACCGGCAATCCATGGCGGTTATCTTGAGTTAGCTGGTGCCATTACCAAAGAAACAATCCTGACAATGATTCTAGCCGGAGAAAGCGTAGGCAACGCCGATAATTTTTACCAAAAAGCTGAAGTGGAATACATGGCCGGCCATTACAAAGTTGCTTATGCAAATTATGGCCATGCCTACCGAGCCGCCACAAGACCAACGGGTGAAAGCGGACACTAGGAATGAAAGATTATTGTATGAGATATATTTCAATCGTTTTTCTGGTTTGTCTGCTTCTAGCTGTTATTAGCACAGCCAAAGAAGCCCCGACTGTAACTGCTGTAGATGTATCGAAAACCGCGTCAGTCGAATTACAGTATGAACTATGCGGAAGTTGTGATGAGAATTTCGATAAATCGTTATGTGATTTCTCCGGCGATATCTGCACCGAATTATTGGCTCCATTAGAATTAAATTACACTTATCTGGGCTGCTTAAATGATCGTAGAGACGGTCAATCGGCAGAACCAACCATTCAGGACTTGACCATACTTGCGGATTATCTGTTCCGCGACAGCAAGCAATTGACTTGTGAAGACTTGGTTTTTTTATCTAACAGTCAGATTTTAGACGGCGTAAGCATTACTACACTTACAGAAGTGATTTCGGAGTTGTTTGAGAAAGTGGAAGCAACTACCGCTACAAAATAGCACTTTCTCTTTCTGCCTTCCCAGCGGAGGCTGGGATCCATCTTCTGTTGCCTCCCCAGTGAAGACTGGGGTCCATCTTCTCTTGCCTTCCCAGCGGAGGCTGGGATCCATCTTCTCTTGCCTCCCCAGTGAAGACTGGGGTCCATCTTATTCAATCAAATCCGGAAATAAATCCCGCCACTCCGGATTATCTTTCTCAATCAAATCAATTTTCCACTGCCGCTTCCAAGCCTTAATCTGCTTTTCTCTGGTGCGAGCAGAATTGATGTCATCGTGCGACTCATAGTAAACCAAACTATGCACCTTGTATTTCTTCGTGAAGCCAGCAATGACATCATTCTTGTGTTCATTGACACGCTTTATTAAATCGCTGGTTACCCCGGTGTAAAGTGTGCCGTTTCTCTGGCTGGCCAGTATGTAGACAAAAGCGTAAGCCATACAATTATAATATAGGCTAAATCAAAGATGGATTCCAGCCTACTCTGGAAAGGCAAAGACAAATGCCTACATTTGGCAAAAATTTGAACAAGCTTATGGGTGAAAGTCATAAGGCAAAGGGAATCTTGCATTTCTATTAAGAAAGGTGATGGCTGGAGAAGACAGAGAATAAGAATATTGACCATCAGACCTTAACTTTGGAATTGGACTTTCATAGGACACGACTGTCAACCCCGAAATTGAGTTGTACTCACTTCGATCAAATCGACTTTGTATTTCTTCTCCAATCTCTGAATTAAAAGACTCTTGATTCCAAGAGTACTCTTCGGGTATATACACGGCTATTTGAAGAGCATTGTCAAAGTCCATTCTCTGTTTGTTCTTATCTCTCAACCCTTTTATTATATCAAGTCTCAATACTTTGTCGTTTACAATTCTAACTTCCTTTTCGTTTTTTCTGATGCACTCTACATATACAACTTTATTTGATTGTGTAATCACTTTTATATCGGGTTCAGGTTTGTTGCCAATATTAGCTAACCAGATCGCATCTTTGTTTGCTAGGAGAAAGTGAGTTGCTGCCCTGAACTCAAAGAGTAATGGTCTCACCAGATTATTATCTCTAAGTTTGCTTCGCACATGTTTTTTTATAGGATCTTTGTCCCAATCCTTCTTGAATTTCAAGAAATTGGTTGCATGTCCAACTAATCTTTGTGCCAAAGGAGGGAATGGGCCTAATCGCCCTTCTTCTTTCCACTTTAGGTACTTATCACATAAGGGTTTAAGGTAATGACCGGGAATGATATAGCTGTTCCCAATAAAATCCCAAAACTCATTAACTTGCTCCGTTATTTCAGTCGGGCTTAAGACTCTTTTCTTCACTAGCTACTTTCTACTTTTCCTATTTGTTAAATGAAAATACCCAGATATGAAAGAACAATCTATTATACTATAAGTAGAGATGTGTAGCACTTTTCTGTGAATATGTCTAATATGATATAAATAACCCCCAACATATTTCTAGATTGGGGGTTTCTTAATTTAACCCGGCAGCGTTCTACTCTCCCACACCCGCCAAGGTGCAGTACCATCGACGCAGGCAGGCTTAACTTCTGTGTTCGGAATGGGAACAGGTGTGGCCCCGCCGCTATTGCCACCGAGAACATTTATATACTTGAAATAGCAGTCAAGTTTATTATGAGGATGGATTCCAGCCTACGCTGGAAAGGCAGAAACTAACAATGTTTTGAATATCACCCAATCGGCTCTGCTGTTCTATGCAAGTATGGATAGAACTTTAGTGTGATCGGTGTTCCGTTGAATA
>JACZWU010000001.1:157500-675652 GCA_022571985.1 Candidatus Zixiibacteriota bacterium
ACGGTACTAGTTCACTATCGGTCACAGAGTAGTATTTAGCCTTACCAGATGGTCCTGGCAGATTCAAACGGGATTTCTCGTGTCCCGCCATACTTGGGAAATCGACGAGAGTCATATGCATTTCGATTACAGGACTTTCACCCTCTATGGTCAAACTTTCCAGAATGTTCACCTATACATATGATTTGTAACTCTCTGGTTCGTCAGTCGCCGAACCTGTCGCTCCCACGACACCGACCGCACAACGCCGACTGGCTTTAACGTACGGACCGGTTTAGGCTGTTCCCCGTTCGCTCGCCGCTACTGAGGGAATCACTATTGTTTTATTTTCCTACGGATACTTAGATGTTTCAGTTCTCCGCGTTCGCTTCCTATACCTATGTATTCAGTACAGAATGATCCGTCTTTCGACGAACCGGGTTGCCCCATTCGGAAATCTCCGCTTCAATGCTTATGTGCAGCTAAGCGAAGCTTATCGCAGCTTGTCACGTCCTTCATCGCCTCTCTGTGCCAAGGCATCCACCGCATGCCCTTAGTAGCTTAACCGAACGTTTTGATACTAAAGAACATCCTTATCTGCAATACAAACTGCAGAGCCTATTGGAAGATACCCAGTCACATTGTTAAAATATGACTGCTATTAAGTTGTCAAAGATCCGCGTCCGCTAACACAAGCCGGACTATAATTTATGTTATCTGGAGATGGCCGGGATCGAACCGGCGACCTATGGCTTGCAAAGCCATCGCTCTCCCAACTGAGCTACATCCCCTAATAAAAATCAAAACTGGGCCTAGGTGGAATTGAACCACCGACCTCACGCTTATCAGGCGTGCGCTCTAACCAACTGAGCTACAGGCCCGGGGTATCTGAGTGCCGCCCGTAGGCGGGATAATTTATAATAATAGTCACTCCGGCGATAAATCGCCAAGAAATTTGGTCGCTCGACCTCGTATGAAAGAGGATGATTAAATCATCCTGTCACACCGTGCTCCTTAGAAAGGAGGTGATCCAGCCACAGCTTCCGCTACGGCTACCTTGTTACGACTTAGCCCCAGTCATCAGTTTCACCTTCGGCGTCACCCTCCTTGCGGTTAGGTAAACGACTTCGGGCGCTCCCAACTTCCGTGGCTTGACGGGCGGTGTGTACAAGGCCCGGGAACGTATTCACCGCTGCCTGCTGATCAGCGATTACTAGCGATTCCAACTTCATGGAGTCGAGTTGCAGACTCCAATCTGAACTGAGGCCGGTTTTGAGGTTTTGCTCCACCTCGCGGTCTTGCATCCTATTGTACCGGCCATTGTAGTACGTGTGTAGCCCTGGATATAAGGGCCATGATGACTTGACGTCATCCCTACCTTCCTCCAGCTTATCACCGGCAGTCTCCATAGAGTCCCCAGCATTACCTGATGGCAACTATGGACAAGGGTTGCGCTCGTTGCGGGACTTAACCCAACACCTCACGGCACGAGCTGACGACAGCCATGCAGCACCTGTGCAAGAGTCCCCGAAGGGAAAGCCGGCTTTCACCGGCGGTCTCAAGCATGTCAAACCCAGGTAAGGTTCTTCGCGTTGCCTCGAATTAAACCACATACTCCACCGCTTGTGCGGGCCCCCGTCAATTCCTTTGAGTTTCAATCTTGCGATCGTACTCCCCAGGCGGGGTACTTAATGCGTTAGCTGCGGCACCGAGGGGGTCGATACCCCCGACACCTAGTACCCATCGTTTACTGCTAGGACTACCAGGGTATCTAATCCTGTTTGCTACCCTAGCCTTCGCGCTTTAGCGTCAGTGGCAGGCCAGAAAGCCGCCTTCGCTACCGGTGTTCTTCCAGATATCTACGCATTTCACCGCTACACCTGGAATTCCGCTTTCCTCTCCTGAACTCAAGACCGACAGTATCGAAAGCAGGCCGCTGGTTAAGCCAACGGTTTTCACTTCCGACTTGAAGGTCCGCCTACGCGCCCTTTACGCCCAGTAAATCCGAACAACGCTCGTCCCCCCCGTATTACCGCGGCTGCTGGCACGGAGTTAGCCGGGACTTCTTCTGTGGGTACCGTCAGGTGCAACGCAGTTACTCATCGCACGGTTCTTCCCCACTGAAAGGGTTTTACACACCAAGATGCTTCATCACCCACGCGGCGTTGCTGCGTCAGACTTTCGTCCATTGCGCAATATTCCTTACTGCTGCCTCCCGTAGGAGTCTGGGCCGTATCTCAGTCCCAGTGTGGCCGGTCGCCCTCTCAGGCCGGCTACCCATCGGAGCCTTGGTAGGCCGTTACCCTACCAACAAGCTAATGGGGCGCGGACTCATCCCTAAACGGCAGGTTACCCCGCCTTTGACTATCTGGTGATGCCACCAAAAAGTATTATCCGGTATTAGACCTCCTTTCGAAGGATTATCCCAGGTATAGGGGAAGATTGTCCACGTGTTCCTCACCCGTTCGCCACTTTAATAATCCGCCGAAGCGGACGTTATCGTTCGACTTGCATGTATTAAGCACGCCGCCAGCGTTCGTTCTGAGCCAGGATCAAACTCTCCGTCAATTATTATAAAAACTTCATTAACGAATAATGATCTTGTCTATATATCTTAAAATCATGGATCTCAAAAATTCTACTTCTAGAACATGAAAACCCGCGACCAGAATAAACTGGCTATTTATCGTTGTGGAGTGACTATTAAGTTTTCAAAGAACCGAAATATCAAAAAAATATCTGCCTCTTATTGCTGGCAGAAGATGATTATAACCAGCTTCTAAGCTCCTGTCAAGGAGTTTTTTACAAGAATTTGGACTTATTTCAATAAAACTGCCTTATTTCCCTATCCAGTCACCCTGAGCTTGTCGAAGGGTGGCCTAAAATCCTCTATCTGTTTCAATCCAGAACGCTCTTCGCTGTTCAAAAGTTCAACAGACCTTGTTTTATCGGCTCTGGATGGGAATTCTTTAGGGAGTTTTGGGGGGGGTTGGCTTTAAAGTGGGTTAATTTTGGACAATGCTCATAATCGAAGTAAACCTACCGCAAGCGGATGGGGCACCAGGGTTCAGAAGTCATCCTCGGTTTAAACTTATTGGCATCACCATACCCATGATCTGCAACTGCCCTTCTAGCCGGTCTCCAATTAACCGGAGTTCGAAACTGTACTTGCCAAGAGAGGAGTTCTCAATATTTAATTTAACTAAATCCGCCTTAAGTTTGGCCGAGCCATGGCCAGTTTGGCCAAGCGGACTGCCCTCCTTAACACCATAATTTTCCCCTTCTCGTACAAATTCATACCAATTACCGCTGGGTCCGTTCCAACGACCTTCCAGCTTATCGCTGGCTAAACCTCGCTTTCGCGCTGGCGGTGCTGACGGTTGAGAAGACCCAATTACCCCTCGGCCGCCGCAAAACTGACATGGAACTTGTCCACGTCCCGCGCAAGCCAGGCACGGGCTTATGTCCATGTCACCACTTATCGTCAGCCTTTGTGTTTGCCCTCGCCCATTGCACGAGGAACATCGAACGGTCCCTGTTCCACTACAACTGGCACACATCATCGCTTTCGTCTCCTTTGGCTGGGTGGCCCACCTCTTAGGTGGGTTCCTGTTAAATCCAAGTGTTTTCTGTCAACCATTTGATAAAGTTCTATAAATTAGTCTACTAAGTCAAGAACTCCTGAAATTATGTTTTATAGGGGCAGATGAGAACATCTACCGCCCACGGAGTTTTTATCTATTTCATCTCCATCATCTGAGAGACTCGTATTGTGCCGCCATTTTCCAAAAATGGATCTGATTTAGCTATTTCAATGGCAGCCTCAATGCTTTCTGCCTTAACAACTGCAAATCCCTTCATCGAATTTGGATCATTATCATCTTCGACAGAACTTGATGTTACAATTTTTGAAACTGGTAACGGTGTACCCGGATTAACAATAGTTTCACCAAGACCTTTTACCCATGCTTTCCATTTATTCATCTGGGCCATGCCCTCTTCTTTTGAGCTTGGCTGGTTTCCCCCGTAATAAGCAATCATAAAATTTGTCATAATTTTTCTCCTTTACAAGTGGGGCAGATTAAGGAATCTGCCGCCCACGGAAATATTGTTAAATCATGTAGAAAGTAATTATAGGCAGGCGATGACTCGATGGCAAGAGCAAGGATGCTTTAGTCCCACAGCAAGCTGTGGGCGACCGGGCCAGCTTTTGTTCATACCAGTTGAGAGATATCTGACCGTGCCGCCGCCGCGGGATGGGTAACTAAGCTTTAATATCTTTGCACTCGTACTGCCTGTTGATTATACTTCAGTTCAAATATAAAATTGATACGGGTTAAATTTGGCGATAAAGAAGAAATCAAAACAATCTGTCTCAGTAGAGAACATAACAGTTATCGGTATTGAGCGTTCACCATATTATACGCCTGTCGCTTTTGGTATTATGCTGCTGGCACTGATAATTTTATTTAAGAGTTTCCTCTTTTCAGACAAAATGCTCTACGGCTCTGATATGCTTGCCGCCGGCGTTTATCATCGGGCAATGCTGGTCGATTACTTCAATGCCTACGGTACAATCCCGCAGTGGAATCCTCATGCCTTTGGAGGCATGCCATACGTTGAGGCTTTTCATGGAGACATTTTTTATCCTTTTTCGGTAATGAAGTTTTTCGTGCCGCTCTATTTTCACTTAGGATTCAACTTAATCCTGCACATATTTTTTGCCGGTGTATTTATGTATCTGGCAGCCCGGCAATTCAGGCTCGGGAAAACGGCAGCGCTTTTTTCTGCCGCCAGTTACATGTTTGCAGCCTATTTAATTTCTATGGTAGCTTCGGGACACGAAGGAAAGATTTATGTAACGGCGCTTTTTCCGCTGGTTATTCTGTTAATAGAGCGAGCTTTCCAGCAAAAACCATTTCTTAATTTCACTCTGCTTGGATTAATACTTGGCATAATTATCCTGTCGCCGCATCCACAGATGTCTTACTTCACGTTATGGGCCGCTGGTTTATATACTCTGTTCAAATTAGTCGTTCTTTATAAGAGAGAAAAAACAATTAGCTTAATTCCTAAGCCCGCACTTCTGGCTTTGTATGCAGTAGTAGTCGCGCTTCTGCTTTCGGCCATTCAATTTTATCCGGGTTATGTCTACACTACCGAGTTTTCTCCTCGTGCCGAAGCACAAAGTGGCTGGAAATGGGCGACCTCGTGGTCTTTGCACGAAGAAGATATCATGTCACAGCTGATTCCCGAATTTTCCGGCAATACAGCGATGACCAATGAGGGCACTTACTGGGGAAAGAACCCATTTAAGTATAACTCGGAAGCTGTCGGAGTCGTTTCTTTGTTTTTGGCTTTGATCGGTATGTTTTTTGCGCGTCGCCGTGAACGATGGTTTTTCGGCGGACTGGCACTTTTCGCAATAGTGTATGCGTTAGGAGCTACTACTCCGATTTTTAAATTGTTTTACTACCTGATTCCTAAAGTTGAATCATTGCGCGCCCCGAGTATGATAATGTTTATGTACTCGTTTTCTGTGGCGTTGCTGGGAGGCCTGGGTATTCAGGCAATCATCAACTGGAAACATGATGAAGTACCTATCCGGCGCAAAAGACTCTATTACATATTGGCGGGAATTCCTCTTATGTTATTTTCCTTAGCCCTGTTGTTCACATTTGCCGGCCATCAAATGATTACATTGTGGACTTGGCTGTTTTACGAGGGAGCAACCGAAGTTTACTCTGTAGGAAGGGCTAGCAGATTTGATGTGGCTATCTCAAATCTTCCTTCTATACAAAGCGGGGCTTGGTTTGCCTTTATGTTTACTGCTCTGGCATCACTATTTATTTGGGCTTATATGTCGGGCAGGGTTAAGATTTGGCTGTTGTCACTATTAATCTTGCTGCCAGTTGTTGATGGTGTCAGATTCAATGAGCGCTTCGTGGAAGTAGTTGACCCGAATATTTATTTTACAAGTAATCGTCTCTCAGATTTTTTCTTGGAACAGCCAGGCAATTTTAGAGTATTAAACATGGAAGAAGTAGTTCCCATGTCATTTCTACCTCTGTTCGGTATAGATGTTGTGACAGGTTACCACGGCAACCAGCTTCGCTGGTACGATGACTTGCTCGGGGGAAAGCCGGCCCCATATATGTCAAATCCGCGTTTCAACAATTTAGTCGGTACGAGATACATCTTAGTAGGGGTCAATGCGGAGATACCGCCTGATTATTTTGGTGAATTCCCTGTTCAAACGGTGGCGAGATTCAAATTTTTCAATATTATTCAGAACAATAACGCATTAAAAAGATCATATCTCGTCAACAAATACAAGATATTCCCTGACCGGCAGGACATTTATCCGAAGATTCTTAATGGTGAGGATGACTTGAGCCGGATTGTGTATTTGGAAAAAGAACCCACTATTGATATTCCGCCTGACAGTATTGGTACGGATTCTGCCTGGATCATCAGTCATGCATTTGATTCAGTCGTGGTAGGAGTTGAATGTACGGCGAATAGATTGCTGGTACTTACCGAAAACTATTACGAAAGTTGGCACGCTTTCATTGATGGTAAGCCGGCAGACTTGATGCGTGCTTATGGAACATTCCGAGCCGTAGCGGTACCGAAAGGGACGAAGCAGGTAACATTTAGATACCAATCTGAGAGATATGCCAGGGGCAAACTTATCACCTTTGTGACATCACTGTATCTTCTACTGGTCTTCGGAACGTATTTTGTAAGAGGGCGTTTCGGCAGAGATGAAACTGTAGCTGAGTAGCATCCGTCAGATTTATATTTCGTCCTACTTCGCCAGCCCCAACGGCAGTTCGGTCCAGTTGGTGGTATATCCGGGGGAACGATAATCCATTTTCATTGACCAGCTTTTGTTCAGGCCGGTGGAGAGATATCTGACCGTGCCGCCTCAGCGGGATTACCGACTAAGTTAAATTCATTGCACTCATTTCGCCTGTCAATTATACTTCAGTTCAAATATAAAATTGATACGGGTGTTATTTGGACAATAAGAAAATATCAAAAGAATCTAATTCTGTAGCAGACATGCCAGTTATCGGTATTGAACGTTCACGATTTTACGCACCAGTCGCCTTTGGTATTATGCTGCTGGCGCTGATATTCTTATTTAAGAGTTTCCTCTTTTCAGACAAAATGCTCTACGGCTCTGATATGCTTGCCGCCGGCGTCTATCATCGGGCGATGCTGGTGGATTATTTCAATGAGTTTGGTGAAATCCCGCAGTGGAATCCCCATGTCTTTGGAGGCATGCCATACGTTGAGGCTTTTCACGGGGACATATTTTATCCTTTTTCAGTTCTGAAGTTTTTCATCCCGCTGCATTTTCACTTAGGCTTTAATTTAATCCTGCACATATTTTTTGCCGGTGTATTTATGTATCTGGCAGCGCGACAATTCAGGCTGGGGAAAACTGCAGCGCTGTTTTCTGCTGCCAGTTATATGTTTGCAGCCTATTTAATTTCTATGGTAGCTTCGGGGCACGAAGGAAAGATTTATGTCACGGCTCTCTTTCCGCTGGTTATCCTGTTAATAGAGCGAGCTTTCCAGCAAAAACCATTTTTTAATTTTACTCTGCTGGGATTAATACTTGGCATAATTATCCTGTCGCCGCATCCGCAAATGGCCTACTTCACATTATGGGCTGCTGGATTGTATACCCTGTATAAACTGTTCGTTCTTTATAGAAGCAAAAAGACAATTAGATTAATTCCTAAGCCCGCTCTGCTGGCTCTGTATGCAGTTGTGGTCGCGCTTTTGCTCTCTGCGATTCAGTTTTACCCAGGCTATGTCTACACTACCGAGTTTTCTCCTCGTGCCGAAGCACAAAGTGGCTGGAAATGGGCGACCTCGTGGTCTTTGCACGAAGAAGATCTGATGTCACAGCTGATCCCTGAATTTTCCGGTACCACATCAAGGACTGGATATACTTATTATTGGGGGAAAAACGCATTCAAGTACAACTCGGAAACCACTGGTGTTGTGCCTTTGTTTGTGGCGTTGATCGGTTTGTTTTTTGCCCGCCGGAGGGAACGATGGTTCTTCGGTGGATTAGCTCTTCTTGCAATAATATATGCACTAGGTGCAACCACTCCGATTTTCAAATTGTTTTACCACATCATTCCCAAAGTTAGTTCATTACGCGCCCCAAGCATGATAATGTTTATATACTTGTTTTCTATTTCGTTACTGGGAGGGCTGGGCATTCAGGCAATTATCAATTGGAAATACGATAATCAACCATTCCGGCGCAATAGGTTTTATTATATATTGGTGGGTATGCCTTTACTGTTATTTATCTTGGCGCTTTTGTTCAATTTTACCGGACGCAGAATGATTTCCTTGTGGACTTCGCTGTTTTATGAAAATGCGGCCACAGATATTTTTCGGGAAGGCGTTACCAAATATGATGCAGCTCTACTGAATCTACCCTCAATACAAAGCGGCGCCTGGTTTGCCTTTTTGTTTACTGCTCTGGCAGCGCTACTTATTTGGGTTTATTTGTCAGGCAAGGCTAAGATAGGGCTGATGTCACTATTGATCTTGGTGCCCGTTGTTGATGGCGTCAGATTCAATCAGCGCTTTGTGGATGTAGTTGACCTGAATAATTATTTTACACGTAACGATTTATCAGATTTTTTCTTAGAACAGCCAGGTAACTTTAGAGTATTAAACATGGTGAGTGCTGCAGTTCCCAAGTCCTTTCTGCCCCAGTTTGGCATAGATGTTGTGACGGGTTACCACGGCAACCAACTTCGCTGGTACGATGATTTGCTCGGGGGAAGGCAGTTCACAAATTGGACTAATCCGCATTTCATTAATTTAGTTGGTGCGAGATATTTTTTAACACCGCCCAATGCGGAGGTACCGTCTGATGATTTTGGTGATTTCCCTATTCAAACAGTAGCGAGAATCCACTATTTTAAAATTATTCAAAACAATAACGCACTAGAAAGATCATATCTCGTCAACAAATACAAGATATTCCCTGACCGGCAGGATATTTATCCGAAAATTCTTAATGGTGAGGATGACTTGAGCCGGATTGTGTATTTGGAAAAGGAACCCACTATTGATATTCCGCCTGACAGTATTGGTACGGATTCTGCTTGGGTCATCAGTCATGCATTTGATTCAGTCGTGGTTGGAGTTGAATGTACGGCGAATAGATTGCTGGTACTTACCGAAAACTATTACGAAAGCTGGCACGCTTTTGTAGACGGTAAGCCGGCAGACTTGATGCGTGCTTATGGAACATTTCGAGCCGTAGCTGTTCCCGAAGGGACGAAGCAGGTAACATTTAGATACCATTCTGAGAGATATGCCAGGGGCAAACTTATTACTTTTGTGACATCGCTGTATTTACTGGTGGTGTTTGGATGGTACTTCGTAAGAAAACGTTTCGGCAGAGATGAAGCTGTAGCTGAGTAGCATCCGTCAGATTTATATTTCGTCCTACTTCGCCAGCCCCAACGGTAACTCCTGCCAGTTGGTTGTATATCCGGGGGAGCGGTAATCCATTTTCATTGACCAGCTTTTGTTCAGGCCGGTGGAGAGATATCTAACCGTGCCGCCGCCGTTGTTGGCATTCACCAAATCTATCGCTTGATATAGCTTCCCTAATTTTTAGTAGTCTATTGATTTGAAAATATCGGTCTGTCTGAAGTCGTTTGGGTTAATTTTATTCAGCACTACCCCGGCTTTGATATATTTGTAGCCCGGTTTGAAGATAGAGTGCAAAACTTTTTTCCCGGCTGCTATCAAGTGGTGGTCGCAATCGGTAGATGGAATAAGCGAGCGTGAGGCGGCTTTGCCATACTGCGGATTTTTGGCATAGACATTAGTAGTGATAAAAACTGTTATCTCCCCTGCTACTGAGCCGTCCTCACGTAGTTTTCTGGTGGCCATAGCGGCGTGGGTAGCAATAGATTCTTCCAGCTCTGTCAGCTTCGTCACATATCTGCCAAACGAACGCGACGAAGTTATATTCTTTCTGGCCGGTGTTTTATTTTCAAGCGGGAGACAAGGAATGCCTCTTAATTCGTTGACCAGCCGCAGTCCCACTACTCCGGCTGTTTTTCTGATAAGTTGGTCGCTTATATTACGAAGCTGCGCGGCGGTATTGATTCCACGAGTGTAGAGCCATTCGGCGTAACGTCTGCCTATCCCCCAGATATCCTGCACTAAAATTCGTGACAGAATTAATTCGGTTTCGGGGTGACTGGTGATATCAAAAACTCTGCCCAGTTCGCGGTTTATTTTGATATACTCGGCGGCAATTTTTGAAAGCGTTTTGGTTTCACCGATGCCAATTGTTACCGGCACACCGGTATTATGCAGCACTTTTCTTCTGACCTGTTCAGCCTGTGTGGTATTGAATGTTTCAGGCAGCACTAAAAAAGCTTCATCGATAGAGTAAATTTCGATGTCAGGCGTGACCTCTTTGAGCGTATCCATCACCCGTCTGGAGAGGTCGCCGTATAAAACGTAATTCGATGAAAAGACTTTGATGTTATCTTTTTTGACTATCTCTTTGACATGATGAAACGGCTCCCCCATGCCGATTCCTAGCGCTTTGGCTTCCTGCGAACGCGCCACCACACAGCCATCATTGTTTGACAGGATGATAACGGGTTTGTTTGACAGATGAGGCTGAAAGACTCTTTCGCAGGAGACATAAAAATTGTCGCAGTCAACCAGCACATATTTTTTGGGCGGACGTTTATATTCGAATATCATGCTTCATATTGCATGATACGCTAGCAATGGCAATCACAGGCAGGTCACATTATGATCCTCGTAGGGCAGGATCCCCGTGATCCTGCCTTGCAAGAGCTTTGATTCACTTTAGTCGCTTGTATTTATAGTTCACAAAATCAACGCCCTTGGTCTCCAAGTATTTTATGAGGTCCCAGCGCTCTTTCGTTATTTCAATGTCTTTCCCAGCGACTTCGCCTGCTCTTATCTTTCTTAATGTCTTTTTTGTAACAATAAAGTCCTGAATAAACAAACTATCCTTACTTCGAATAAACAAAGGTTGGTGGATGTCCACTTCTAAAGTGTCAATAAAATAATAGACAATGTCAACTTTTGTTGCTCGCAAAGCTTCCCCAAATGGAGACATCATATTTTCTCCCAACTTTCTATAAGGGTCGGCACCAAATTTAATCAGAGTTTTGACGATACTCAAATTTAGGGCCGCAGCTCTCATAATTGGAGATTTAACATCCACGTAACGCCCTTTTTCATTTGTGAAATCGCTTTCAATCGCATAATTGGGATCTGCTCCATATTCGAGTAACAGTTCAGCATATCGATTGTCTTCGATCCACTCAAAGCTACTTCCGAAAGACGCGATGGCTTCTATCAAAACGCTATGTTTATCAAAGGGATTGATGAAATTGTGGTCAGCCCCCAACTCTAACAGCTTCTTGAAAGAATCAAACTCTTCTACGTATAGACATAGAACCAATACATTGGAACCGTATTCCGGATTCGTTACTTCTAATAATGTAGAATCTTCTCTCACCAGCCTTTCGATTTTCTCCAAATCACCACTTCCGACTGCTTTAGCTAACTCATAGGCAGGAGTATCTTTGAAAAAAGCAATGTTTCTGCTACCTCTTTGCCCGCAACTTTCCATGCAGAGGTATAGAGGAAGCAGCAAGATTAGTATAACTTTAGTAAGTTTCATTATTCTGTCCTTCTAAACTTTTTGGAGGCATGCAACACTATTATTTCTCGGGGCGTTAACTAATTTAGAGACTTCGTAGGCCTCAATGCGGCTGTCGTCTTTGGGGAGCATAATGTTCTGGAGGTCTTCGGCAGATGTATTATGGTCGAGCCATTTTGATTCATCGGATTTATTCAGAATTACCGGCATTCTGTCATGATACTCTTTTAAGTAATCGTTGGCTTCGGTAGTAATGATAGTATAACTGAATATCTCGCTCTCGTTATCTTTCCAGAGCGACCAGAGACCGGCAAAGGCAAACAGTTCACTTTTTTTTAAGCGAATATGAATAGGCGTCTTTTTCTTAGGGTCGAGTGCAGATTTTTGCCATTCATAAAAGCCGGTCGCAGGAATGAGGCATCGCTTATTCTTAAAAGCATCGCGGTAGCTCGGTTTTTCTGCCACAGTTTCTGAGCGGGCGTTAATCATCTTGTAGGCAATCTTTGGATCTTTGGCCCAGTGCGGAATAAGTCCCCAGTTCATTGCTTTTATTCTGCGGCCGCTGCCATTGGTGATTACCGGATTTGCCTGTCCGGGAGCGATATTGTAGCTCGGTTTCATTTCAAAATCTTTGAAATCCAGGCCAAACCGCTTCTTTAACTCTTCATAATCCTGAGCCAGGACATATCTGCCGCACATAACCAAAATATAGTCAAGATATTGGCTCTGGCCAATCTCATATTTATATTTTGAGATAATCCAAATTGCCGTTATAATCCGGCATGCAGACTTCTCGCTTTTTTGAAAATCTTTCCAGACATTCGCGTTGGCTAACGCCGCTGCTGATATTCTTAGCTGCTTTAACATTGAGGGTTGTTTATCTAAATCAGATTTCGGAAATCCCAACTTTTGAAAAGCCGGTAATGGACGAGCAGTATCATCTGGCCTTGGCCCAACAGATAAACTCAGAAAAGGGCCTGCCGGATGAACCGTATTACCGCGCTCCTCTGTACCCATACTTTCTGGCTGTTGTATTTGATTTGACAGCTGAATCGGTTTATTGGACGAGAATGATACAAATTTTGCTCGGCGCGCTTTTGCCGCTACTACTTTATTTTCTGGGATTGAGGCTTTTTAACAGGTCGCTGGCTTTCTGGTCGGCTGCCATTGCCGCTTTTTATCCAACTTTTTTATACTACGACTCTGCCCTGCTTATTACTTCGCTGATGGTCCTGCTGACTACTTTATTGATTTTGCAGCTTTACAGATGTCAAAAAAACCCGCTGCCGCTGCAATTTATACTGGCAGGACTGCTGCTTGGACTGGCCGGACTGGCACGTCCGAATATTTTGCTGCTCGGTCCCTTTCTCATTATATGGATAATACTGATAATCAAACCTCAGCTTGGCTGGAAGAAAGCTCTTCTCAGCTATGGTCTGATTGCACTGGCAGCGCTGGTTGTCGTCTTACCCGTCACTGTTCGCAATTACACGGTCGGTAACGATGCCGTCTTTATTGCCTGGCAGGGCGGCTACAATTTCTATATTGGCAATAACCGGCAGGCTACGGGCTGGTCAGCCACCGTACCCGGCATCGATGCTACCTGGGGCGGCGGTTATAAGCAGTCAATAGCGATTGCAGAAAAGAGCCTGGGTAAACGACTGAAACGTTCTGAAGTTTCTGATTTCTGGTTCGGACTGACCTTTGAAGAAATCAGACAGGACCCGGGTAATTTTTTATCACTGCAAATAAAAAAGCTGCGGCTTTTTGCTAACGGTTTTGAATTACCCAATAATCAAAATATATATCTGGCCCGTGAGTTTTCTCCACTTATATCTCTGCTGATGTTTGACGGCTTTTTGTTTTTTCCTTATGGACTGCTCTTGCCACTGGCGCTTTTGGGTCTGGCTTTCTCTGTCAGAGAATGGCGGAAATACCTGCTTGTTTACCTGTTGCTGTCATCGTATGTGGTCACACTTATGCTGTTTTTTGTCTGCGCCCGATTTCGCCAGCCGCTGATTCCTCTGCTAATCATGCTGGCGGTTTTCGGGATAATGCAGCTGCTAAAGTTTATCAAGAAACGGGATATCAAAAATCTGTCGCTGACTCTTCTGGTTTTTGCTTTACTCTTGATAGAAAGCAACCATGACATAGCCGGCATTGACAGAAATTACTTAAAAGCCGAGGACCATATGCTGCTGGGAACTGCTTATCTTGACCAAGGGCGGCTGGAATCTGCCAAAATTGAGTTTTCAAAATCTGTCAAATTTTATCCGGGCTTTGCCCAGTCATATAACAATCTTGGGCTGATAGCTCTTCGCCGCGGAGATGCCGGCGGCGCCTCTCAATATTTTCTAAAAGCAATTCAAGCTGATCCACAGACTCTGGAGCCTTACTTCAATCTGGCCACCCAGCAGATTGAAAAACAGCAGTTCCAGCAGGCTCTGGAGATATTATATCAGGCACGGCGGCGCCAGCCATTAAATGATTTTGTATATTTGAAAATTGGTTCAACGTTGTATCAGTTAGGACGGATTGATGAAGCTAAACTTGCAATTGAAGAAAGCCTGAGATTAAATCCTGCAAATGAAGTTGCCCGCCTGGCCTATCAGCAAATCATTACTGAACTAAACTCTGCCGATTAGTATTTTTTCTTCTTCTAGCAACAGAATAGAACAGATAAAACAAAGAGGCAATTAATAGTACAACGCCGGCAGCTATTCTGGTATAAGTATCCCAGAGAGGAGTTATGATTATAACCGACTCAGAATTATTCAGGGGGTTGTAATAAACCGAAATCAGTTTGCCTATCGGATATTTCCGGGACAGTTTCCTGGCAACGTCGTACTGTCTGGCTTTGTTGCCAAAGCCGGGTGCCTGCAAGTCTGAGCTGCCTGTATAAGTTTTATCGCCGACTTCATAACTGTATTTGACCATCGGTCTCATACTGCCGGTTTCCACTATGCTCGACTCCAGAACTTTGGCGTTTGCTATATCCCAGGTCTTACGTTTATTAGCTGCTATCAATTGGCTGCTTGAATAAACAGTGATGACAGTTCCCGACAAAAACAAAACAAGAAATATCAGAATAGAGGTGGTCGTAAATCTTTGTTTAAGAATACCTTCTTTTTTCAAATCAACTGACACCCTCTATACTAATTGATAAAGACGCCAGAGACAAGATTTTCAGCTGGTTTTAAGTCGAATTGGCAGCTTTGGAGAAGGACTTTGCAATAATTTTGATACTCTGAATATCATTTAAGGGAACTTTGACCTGACCTGAGTGAATGTCTTCACGAACCAGCAATTGAATGCTGCGCGATTCGAAAAGAATTCCTGCCGGTCTGAACTTTCCCTTAAATTTGCCGGATTTAGTCTTGAAAAAAACAGATTTGTTCTGCTCTACAGCATTTATGAAACTGCTGAGCTTTACTTCATCTTTTCTGGTCTTAGCAGAGAAACTCTGCCCGAAATTGATTTTCTTTTGATCAAGCGTCTTAAAAAAGCTGTTTCGGCTGTGATTTATTATACTGTCACAAATCTTATCAGATAATTCGATTAGCGGAAGAATTTGTTTCAGGGGATGCGTCTTAAGAACAAAACTTACTAACTCCAGCTGTAAATCGCTAAGTTGATTTAGAGCGTATCTCTGAGTCGAATCTAACAATTTATAGCATTTATCAAAGTCAAAATCAATTTTATAGCCGAGTTTTTTCAGAGTTTTTATATCACGGAAGACCGTTCTGCCTGAGACTGTATACTTTTTTGCTATGCCATCAATGGAAAAAGACAGGCCTCTTTTTAGAAATTCTAGAATATGAGTCAGCCGTTCTGACCTGTTCACCTTACAACCGTTATAAACCTTTCGGATAACCCTGATTTTTATAGAAAAATGTTACCCGTACTGTTTTATAAGTGGGCGTGCTGACAAAGACTGTCACTAAGAATTATATTGGCAGGAAGAAAATTAGTTCTTGTACTTGGCCGAAAGCTGTTTGCCTAACTGGCAGAGCTCATTTCGGAGACTGAGCGGCTTAATTACCTCTGCTTCGTTGCCATAACTGAGAATCCAGCGTCTTATCTCTTCAATTCCTCTGGTGGTGACACTGTATTTGAGCCGTCCGTCTCTGTAGCGTTTTTTGGTTTCTTTGGGATGATGGCTGGATGAAGCAATCAATTTAGCAGCTGTTCCTGTAAACATAATAGTGACTTCAACTTTTTCTCCGAGGAAAACTGACCAGCTGCCATCGAAATAGGTTTTGGCATCGACACCCTGACGGCGCTTGAATCTGATGTCGGTGACCTTAACGGATTTGGTGCGGTCGATGCGGAACGTCCGCAGCTCTTTAGTCTTATTACAGTAGGCTACGTAATAGAATGCTCTGCCTCTGAACATAATAAAATAGGGGTCTGCTATTCGGGTACTTAAGCCCGATTGGATTGAATTGTATTCAATTTTAATTTTTAAGTCATTTGTAATGGCGTTTTCTATGTTGCTGAATAATTCCGGCTGATTTTCCGGCGCCTCGGTCAGCGGTATCTCGATATGGGTTGTCTGCGGAGAAAATTTATGCCTCTTTTTAACAACGTCGGACAGTCCGGCATCTACTTTGGCGCGAATCTTTTTTATTACCGGCTGATATTTTTCAGTATTGCCCAGCGGAGTTGAGTCCAGGGCCAATTTGAGGCAGTTGTATTCATCGAAACTAAAGTTTAATGGCGGCAGGAAATTGTTCGAGGCCAGCTTGTAACCGTGGTCATAATAGATTGGTACATTAGCCTCGGAAAGTGAAATAATATCACGATATATCGACCTTTCTGTTACGCCGCATTCGCTGGCCAGATTCCCGGCAGTTAAATTACGTCTGCTGCGCAGAATATTAAGAATAAAGAGCATTCTGTCATATTTGGACATGCCCATAAATCGTCTCCTATATTGATGATGGGAAAATATACAGTCTGCTGCCTGCAATGTCTACTATTGGAATCTCCCCACACATAGAGGCGAATCTCTACCCTGCTTTTGGCTGCTTCCAGGACCCCGGACACATCACCTATACTATTGTAACACAATGCCTTAGGACTCAACTAACAGACTGGCACCAGCTTTGCATTTCAGAGCTCGAGACAAAGAATGAAATAGCATAACCGGGGAATACAGTATGTCTGGAATACGACAACGACAGCAGGAAGATGAAGATAGAAGAGCGACAGACTCTTTTCTGTTTAAGGCGGGCTCGAAGTTTTTCTTAAGCACAATCGTTATAATCTTATTTTTGACTTTAGTTCAGTGTTCGATAAAAAAGCCGGAGGCCCCTACCTGGGAGACCAGTCTGGTGATACCGGTTATCAACAGAACCTATGAAATGGCTGAACTGATTCAGAAACTGAATCAGGACGGTATAGAGATGGACTCATCGGGTAACATCTCTTATACGATTACTGAGAAACTAGATACAGTAACAATCAGCGCTGATTATTTAAACACACCTACGATATCTTATTCATTTAGCAAGACATTGGATACATTCAGTATAGCTACTCCGGATATGGCCCCTGTCTTTGTTACCCTGGCTACTATCACCGGCATTTCCGCTGTCACGACCGAAGACACATTTACAATTGGCGCCCAGGGCTTCAATATTACTAACGATCTTCCGCTGATAACCAGCTACAGTTCAGCTACAGTCGCTGCCGGTTTGATTAATATATATGTCCACAACAATTTGGGCGCTGATCTTGACACTGTGATTTTCGAATTTTGGGACGTCGGCAGCAATTCTCTCCTGGGCATTGATTCTGTCTTTAGCGGTATTCCTACCGGAAGTTCTGCATCGATTCCGATTGACTTAGCGGGGAAAATAATTACTAACCGCTTTAGAATTAAGGCTCAGTGCCACACTGTCGGCGGTTTTGTCGATTCAGCTTCTACCAGAGGAATTTCCACAGAACTCGACTTTGTAGGCTCGTTAGTAGTCTCAGGCGCCACTGCCGAAATTCCATCTTTTACTCGAAGCATATCCAGCCAGGTAGATTTGCTGGAATCGGACAGAATAGATACTGCCAATATTGCCGGCGGTACCCTTTCGTTGACGATAACCAACTCTACACCACTTGACATCACTATCGATATTACTTTTCCGGACATTCTTTCAGGTAGCAGTCCTCTGGCACTTTCGCCTGCAATACTTCCCCTTACGACAAGTAATATTGTTATAGATTTATCAGGTTATAATATTGTTCCGACAGACAATACGGTTCCGCAGCAGTTAAATATAAATGCTACGGCAACGATACAGCCTACGGCTCCGACAAAAGTTACGGTCACCAAAAACGACAGCTTTTCAATTACGGCTGACATTTCGGGTCTTTCGTTTAACTATGTTGTTGGATTTTTCGACAGCGTCGAAGTTTCATTCGCCGGACTAACTTCGCAAATAGATGTGCCAACCGGGTTTGATTCGATTCAGTTCTCCGCGGCTGTATTGACTCTGGAGATTGAAAACGGGATCGATTTGCCGGGCGAATTGAATATTCAGATTGATGGCGATAACGGTAACAGCCTGAACCTTAGCGGTTCAATCTCACCCAGCGGCGCTCTGTCATCAGCCATAAGCACTATAATTGAGCCTGCGGCCGGAAGCTTCCTTTCCCCTACTCCCTCGCAAATAGTCGTCAGCGGCTCGATTGTCTTTGCCCGGGGAGGCTATCAGGGACGCATTGAAGCTAATGACTTTATATCAGCCACTGTCACTTTTGTGGCACCTCTTGAAGTAATCATAGCACCTTCGACTATTGAAACAGACATTGAACGGACTGAAATAGATACATCAAGCATAAGTGTTATTACAGAGCATGTTCTGGAAGCACGCTTCATCTATAATATCATAAGTCATCTGCCTCTGGGAGCACAGATAGATGTCTATTTTGGCGCGGATTCTGCCACTCTATTCGCCAGTCCACAGCTTATGATAAACGCCATCAATCTGCCGGCTGCACCGGTTGATATTTCGGGACTGGTAATAGACACAGTTTCATCTGACTATCAGGAAATTTTTCTGGATTCGACTGATATCAAAATACTTGAGAACGATACACTCTTCATTGGCTCCCGGCTGAACCTGAGCGGTACGGGCGGACAGTCGGTCAAAATCACGGCCAATGATTATATCTCAATTACAGGCAGAGTGGAAGTCCTCTACAAATTCAACGGTGACTTTTAAGGCGGGGCATTATGAAAAAGAATTTAAGAAATTTCGCAGCAATAGTTCTGACAGCTTTCTTTGGACTGACCGCAAGCTCACCCATTAATGCCGGTGAGCTGACTTCAGCCCGGTCTGTGGCCATGGGCGGAGCTCTGACAGCTTTAGCCGACGGCGTCGATGCCGCCAAATTCAATCCGGCCAACCTCGGCCTCAGCGGCTACCAGATTACAGGACTGGAGCTGATTTCTGCCGGTATTAACATATCTAATAATTCTTTCACGCTTAGCGATTACAACAACTATACCGGCGCAACGCTGAGTACTGCTGACAAAAACGACATAATGAGCAAAATACCCAAAGAAGGCTTTAATTTAAGAGCCAGTTCCGAAGTTACCGCCATGTCACTGTCTTTTGGTAAGTTTGTGTTCAGTACGTCTGCCATTGGTGCCGCCGACATAAATCTTAACAGAGATATACTGGAACTGGTTTTCAACGGCGTTACCTTTTCTGATTCAATATCTGTTGACGGCTCTTACTCCGACGGCGTGGCTTACGTTCAGGCCGGACTGTCTTATGGTCATCGAATCTATCAGGCAGGTCAACGCGAGTTTTCAATAGGTACTACCGTAAAATATATACGCGGTCTGGCTCTCGAAGAGATGGTCGAACTTAGCGGCAGTGCTGTTATTCTTATGACCGGTCTTGAGGGACAGGGACGCATGGTCGCTCGTACCGCTTCAGGAGGCAAGGGCTACGGCCTTGATATTGGCGTCGCTCTTAAACTAAATCAGCACTATACTCTCGGTCTGCGTATCGAAAATACTCTGAGCAAAATTTCCTGGAACAAAAACGCCGAAGAACATATTTATGAATTCAACCTTGATACCCTGACTCTTAGCAACTCAGGCGATCTCATCTATTCGACAGATACTACCATATCTCTTGCTTCATTTAGCACCAGACTGCCGGCAGTTATGAACGTGGGCATTGCCAATACTTCGGGCAAATTACGCTGGGCGGTTGACTGGCAGCAGGGCTTCCATAGCTCTCCCGGATCTTCCACCAAACCACGGCTCTCATTAGGAATTGAATGGCTCAAACTGGGCATGATGCCTCTGCGATTCGGCATGTCCTCAGGCGGCAATAAAGGCAGCAGTTTCTCATTCGGCTCAGGGATTGACCTGTCACCGGTTTATCTCGATTTCGCTGCTGTAACAGGCACTGGATTCTCGATGTACTCCGCCAAAGGACTGAAACTGGCACTTTCAACAGGAATCAGATTCTAAAAGAGGTGTAAAAATGACTTTCTTTGGTAAATTAATAAGATTATTGGCTTTAATTGTTTTCATCTTTGGAATATACGCAGCACCTGCGAATTCTGTGCCTCCTCATCCACAGTTACTGGAAAGAGAAGCAGCGGCCAAGTCTGTGCAGTCTTACTTTATGGAGCATCTTGATGAGCTGCATGCCAGAGGAATCTGTTCGGCAGATGAATTCTTAAGCAAAAAAGACTTCATAAATGCTTCAAAACTTTCGCCCGGAGCAATTACAACTTTCAGAGTTTTAGCGATACTCGTACAATTTACGGATTCGGGTCAAGCCAGTTCGGTATCTGCCACATTCTTTGATTCGCTGGTTTTCGGCAGTACTGCTAATACAGTAAGAGATTATTTCGATGAAATTTCTTACAGTCAGTTTGATCTGGTAACTGTAAATTTGCCATCTTCGCTTGGCTGGCAGACTGCGCCTCAGACATATGCCTATTATGTAAACGGACAAAACGGAACCGGTGCCTATCCTCAAAATACACAGAAGCTGGTTGAAGACCTGGTTGACGCCATCGACCCCGTGGTAGATTTCTCTCTATATGATAATGACTTAGACGGCTATGTTGACGTTGTGCTGGTTATTCATAGCGGAACTGGCGCCGAATTTTCCAGCAGCAATGACGATATCTGGTCGCATAAGTGGAACATTACTGCCAGGGCCAAAGATGGAGTCTGGATTTCAAGTTATACTATCCAGCCTGAGTTCTGGATTTCTCCCGGCGACATGACTATTGGCGTTTATGCCCACGAACTGTCACATGTGCTTGGTTTGCCTGACCTGTACGATACTGACTACAGCTCTAACGGAATCGGTAACTGGGCTCTGATGTCATTAGGCAGCTGGAACGGTCCGTCTCCCGGTGGCGGCTCACCGGCTCATCCCTGTGCCTGGTCAAGAATTCAGCTGGGCTTTGCAACAGCCACCAATGTTACCTCTAATACCAACGGCGTAGCTATCAACAACGTCAATGAAAACGGAACCATTTACAGAATGTGGACATCGGGAAATATCGGTAATGAATATTTTCTGGTAGAAAACAGACAAAAAATCGGCTATGACTCATACATTCAAAAATCGGGATTAATGATCTGGCATATTGATGACAGCAAAGCCGGTAATACTCAGGAATGGTATCCGGGTCAGACCAATGCAAATCACTTCAAAGTTGCGCTGGAGCAGGCCGACGGCCTCTTCGAAATGGATAAAAATATTGACAATGGCGACGGCTGGGATGTTTTCCCCGGAAATGGCAGCGTAACCTCTTTTAATGCCGTATCCTCACCAAATTCTGATTCTTATACGGACGGTACTTCGTTTATAGCGCTTGAAAACATTCAAGCGGTTGGAAATATTATCAATGCGGATTTGATAGTTGGCTTTGCGGCTGGTATAGATGATGACCAAAACGGCAACTTGCCAGGCTCAATAGCGCTTGAACAAAACTATCCAAATCCTTTTAATCCGAGCACCACTATCGACTTTGAGCTCTCATACAGCTCCGATGTAAAACTTGAAATCTATAACGTCATTGGTGAACTCACCGGCAGCTTGATAGACGGACCGCTTAGTGCCGGCAACTATTCAGTAGAATGGAACGGCACAAATAACAGCGGCAACAATGTTGCCAGCGGAATTTATTTCTATCGTTTAACTTCAAACGGTGAAACAAAATCAATGAAAATGATGCTGCTCAAATAGCAGCTTCAATTACGATTAAAATCAAAACGCTTAGAATCTAAGCACAGCTCCAAAGTCAGGGCTGGTCGGGATAGCGGGACTTGTCGTTAGCAATCCCTCGCTTAAACGTAGACTTTCTTTGATCCTTTTTGTAATGGGTATGGCAGGTCTTGCACCTTTTCGGATCTTCGGAGTAACCTCGTTCTGCGAAATATTCCTGAGCCGCAACAGTAAAAACAAATTCCTGATTGCATTCCGTGCAGATTAGTATCCGCGGTTCAAATCCACTTTCCATTTTTCCCCCTCCAATGCAGCGTCATCCGCTTCCATGCCATCAGACGCCAGCGCTGGATTGTAATGGTTAACTTGAGTTATCTGATAAGGACAACCCGGTTTTTAGTCAACTAAAAAAAACTTCTCTTTACTTCAGTATGGATTGCACGTTGGCAGCGAACCACCGCGAAAAATATAGTCGACGATTTTAGTCAAGTCAAGGATATTCGTGGAAGTGTCGCAGTTGAAATCACCGGCTTCTTTTATGGGCATCGGCTCTCCCCCGCCTCTGAAAACGAAATCGACAAGGTAGGTTAAATCTAGTATTGATATTGAGCCGTCAAAATTCGCATCGCCTTTGTAAAGCACAGTAGTTACTTCAAGTGTTTCTTCATTCGATACTGTTGTGTCGCTAATTGACAGAGCTTTAAAATGCAACTGAGAAGAATTCGCAAGAGGCGTGCCTTGAGGCGGGTGAACATTCACCGAAAAGATGGTGTCTGAGTTCAGACCTATTGCTCGAACAATCGAATCAGCAGCTATCCAGCCGGAATCGTCCCAATAGGAAATCTGGTACAGGTCGTCGAAGGCTGTCGGATTGAAAACCTGAAACAGGTAAGGTTTATTATCGCCGGAATAAATTACAGTATCAGGATTAACTATTGATGTTGCGACGGCTCGCCGAATTGAAACATCAGCCGAATATTTGAATGTCGTCGCCGGTGAAAACTCCGAAATGTTTATGCCTATCAGAGCTACCGAATGATAATTTTCAAATTCGTAAACGATAGTGCTGGCTGTTTGCGAGACGGCATCAACTTCAAGCTTTTCAATAACATGATCGTTTACAGAAATCGACTTAACAATATAGGCGGCCCAGTCCCGAGAGTTGCTGCCGTCAAATTCTATTGTCAGCCTGCCGACATTTCCGTTTGGGAAGAACTGAACGTAGCCAGAGCCGTATCCTTCAGGATTGTTCACCACCTTCTGGATGGGAACGGGGTAAAACGAATGTGTGTTACCAATGTCGATCAAGGGATATTCTCCCCCTTCCTGATGGTGCAGATTGTCATTACGAAATGCGGTAATGTAGTTCCAGGTGACGAAGTCGGCAAAGGCGGAATCCTGAGTCCAGCCATAGCGACTCAAAAGCGTATCTGAGAGAGTGTTAAAAATACCCTCAAATCTGGCTCCCTCCCAGATTGCCGTCATTAGCGAAGTGTCAAATTTTTGGGCCAGGTACAATCCCCAGATAAAACATGAATAGAAATGGCTGGAGTTTTCCATCAAAGATATTTCCGGAGCCGTCATAAAACTCGGTAAATAATTATAATTGTCGTCGGTTAAATCAAAAACGATATCTTCCATATAGGTTGCATCGAATTCCATAAACCAGGTGGGCTCGCTGATATCGTAAGCAAATTGGACCGCATGATGATACTCGTGCGCGGCGGTCGCTTTAGCCGCTCCCGGGACCTGACCTTCGGGATCATTATTCGGCGGAAAACCAATAAAATCATTGTTCATAACTATATAGCTGTAACGATCGTTCCATGATTCGCCGCCATCCCCTTCGGGAACTGCGTAACCATAAAATCCACTATTTTCAAAATATATGTCGTACCTGCTGTCACCTCCCAGGGAACCGTCTGAGGGAGCTGCCAGATATCCCAGCAGAAAGTGCTTTATATAAGAAGAATCACAATAGGCGGCACATCTTTCTACATAATCGGGTATGCCGTCGGTATCAAGGTCCTCGGCTGATACTGCATTCGTTCCGCTGGTATCATAATGTAATTTGAAAAATCCAGAGGGAGAATCATAGCTGAAAGAGGCTGTCGGCCTGGCCAAAGCATCACTCAGCGCCTGCTGAGTTGACGCTAGCAGTTCATTCCAAATTATTTTAATTTCAACCAGTTTCATAGTTGCTCCCCGAAGTTCACCGGGAAATAACTGCCGGTCTATCTTATATTTTGCAGGGAGATTATGGGGAGAGCGGATAGCCATAACTTCAAGCAGAACTTTATCGTCCAATGAAATCAGACCAATGCTGTAATCAGCAAAAATTTCTGCTAAGGCAGCAGCCGATTGACCACGGCTGGCAGCTGAAATAGAATTTATCCCAAAGGCTAAAACCGCCGCCAGAACCAAAGCCAGAAAGCAAATCTTTTGTATAAACTGTTTTACTGCCAATTTCATAAGTTAAATTTTCAACTCTTTACTTCTACTATAGTTGTAACACTCACAGCTATTAATCGGCGGTAAGGGACATGTAATTTGGCATCAGAACAGATCAAAAGAATTAAACCAGCCGCATCTATTCTAAACACATACGTAACAACATACAATCTATTGAATTTCAACGACTTGTCAAGAATAAACTGTGATTGCTGAGGCTGAAAAACTGTCCGGTTCCGATAGAAATTTCCAGCTTGTTTGCTTCAGAATAAGCTAAATCCGCCCTAAAAAAACGGCTTCTTGAAGATCTATCAAGTGCAAAGCGCAGGCCAACTCCTCCGCTGAAGTAAAAGTCCTTTGTGGTCAATAGCTCGTTGGGTTTCCAGGTCCTGCCTGCATCCACAAATACGGCAAAGCCCAAAATGGTGGTAAAAATTCTGATTTCAGGGTGAAGTCTCCCTTCCAGGTTAAAAATGGCCAACCTGTCCCCTGTTTTGAATTCAGAGGGATAGCCCCTCAAACCTGACCTTCCCCCCAAAATTAAATTTTCTGTTCTTTCAGGTCTCCAGTCATTGATGTAATCTGCATTTAATGCGATAGTTAAGAATTCGGGTCCGCGGTGGTAGTAATTTACTCCAATTATATTAAGCCGCTGAAGATCTCTGCTTCCTTTGAATTTATTAATTCTGGTATAAGAAAAGTAGAATAGTTCGCTGGCTATATTAAATCCGAAAGAATAATTGAACAGTGCCTGGTCATATAAGTGGTCATTAAAACGAGGATTAAAGGCCCTGCCGTAACCTATAGCAGCAGTATGCCCCAGAGTAAAATCTTCGGTATAGCCAAATCCATCGATTTTCCTGAAGGTTTTAAAATCCAGCAATGATCCTCTCAGGCTTAAGTCTACCTGATGATAAAGGGAATCCTGTGGAAACGATTCGTTAACAAAATCGATGTCATCAGCCAAGCCGCTGAAGTATTCTTTCTCGTCTGTTCTTTCGAAAGTGTAAGTGTAATTGAGTCCTGTATTTATCTTCTTTTTTCTGGGACCATATCGGTAATTGATGAAACCTCGCAGAAAATCATCAGCTGTATTCGATCTTCCAATCATGAGATTATCTTTAAATACTTCATTTCTGTTTTGACCTTTGGCGGCGACTATACCAAAAGAAAATGCCTGCTCCAAATTATAAAAAGGATGGCTCAGCGAGACTGCCTGGTTCGACGAAAACGGATTATTGCTGTAATTTACGGTTATTCTGAAAGGTTGACCTGCGAATCGTATATCCTTAAATGACGACTCAATATAGTTGTCGTCTTTTTCCTTAATTACATAATCAAAGGAAAACGACTGGTTCAACCCCAGAAAATTCTTCTCCAAAAAGCCTATTTCGTAAGAATATTCGTTGCCTTCCCGGCTGATACCAAGTCCCCCTGAAAAACTCCATTCATCAATTGTTACCAGGCGCATCAGCAGGTTTCCTGATACCAGCTCTTCTATCTCGATCCAGGCATCATAGATTACATAACGATTTCTGAGGTTGCGTGTAATTTCTTCAGCCAGTTCTGATTCAAAGGCGTCCCCTTTTTTCAATAGTAATTCTCTGGCAATCACAAAAGTTCTGGTCCGGATGTGCAGCTTATTGGCGGTCCTGAATATAAAATTGTTATATGGCTCAATCTGAGTGTCAAAAATTTCCCGGTTATCAATATCAACGCTATCTATTATGCGGCCATTATATTTCTCAAGTTTGGTAATCCTTAGCTGATAGATCTCTGTCCCAGATTGTGCCAAATTTGCCGATTCTGCTCTAATCTCCGGAGCCGGCATCAAAAACACAGCAAATACTGCTATTCTTATTGAGTATGAAATGCATTGCATCTTCTGATATAAAACCATTCTGCAACTTGGAAAAAGTCGGCAGAGCGTACCTAAAAAATTAACGTTTATTATTTACGGTCGATAATAAACAAGACATAGGATATTTCAACAATAAAGAGAGGCTATGGCAAAGAAAAAGATTGGCGACCTCCTTGTAGAACGCGGTTTTCTGACCAAAGCGCAGCTTCAGGAAGGTCTCAAAGTACAATCCTCTACCGGCAGACGCTTGGGTGAAATTTTAACTGATCTCGGCTATATTTCTGAAGAGCAGCTACTGGAGACAATTTCAGAGAGACTGCTGATTCCCCGGGTCTCCCTAAAATCAATGGTCATCGACCCTGCCACCGTACATAAAGTAAGCGTAGACTTAGCCAGAAGATATTCTCTCATTCCTATTTTTCATATTGGCAAAACTCTTACGATTGCCATGGCCGATCCTCTCAACATTCTGGCTATCGATGAAATAAAATACCGCACCGGCTTAAACATAAAACGAGCCGTTGCCTTTGATTCAGAAATCAGAGAAGCAATAGACATGCATTACTCAGTGGCAGATTCACTCAGCCATATTATCGGTAAGCATACTGAAGAGCAAATCATCGCGGGCATAGATGAAACAATCACCGGCGATGCTGAACAGTCCGGAGCTATTGCAAAACTGGTACATTTGATGATTACCAAGGCAGTCAAAGAAAAAGCCTCTGATATTCATATAGAACCCGGAGAAACACGCACGCGCATTCGCTACCGCTCCAACGGCGTTATGCGCGAAGAAGCCGCTCCTCCAAAATCTATGCAGAACGAACTGGTCTCAAGAATTAAAATCGCTGCCAACCTTGACGTCTCAGAAAAAAGATTGCCGCAAGACGGCAGGTTCATGATGGCTGTTGACGGTACGAATATCGATTTACGTGTCTCGACCCTGCCGACCATTCATGGAGAAAAAGTAGTAATAAGAATATTGGATTCCCGAAATCTGATTGTCGATTTTAAAGATCTCGGTTTTAGCTCCAAAATCAAAGACAGATGGCTGGATATTATTCATCAGCCTGAAGGACTGATACTTCTTTCAGGTCCGACTTCAAGCGGAAAAACAACAACGATGTATGCCACCCTGCACGACATTAATACAATTGAAAAAAACATTATCACAGTTGAAGACCCGGTCGAATATTCTCTGCCGCTGATCAATCAGGTTCAGATAAATGAAAAAGCCGGCCTTTCTTTTCCCTCCACGCTGCGCTCAATCTTGAGACAAAACCCGGACATAATAATGATTGGTGAAATCCGCGATCTGGAGACAGCACAGATTACAGTTCGCTCGGCTCTAACCGGACATTTAGTATTTTCTACTATTCATACCAATGACGCTCCCTCGGCAATTGCGCGCCTTATTGATATGGGCATTGAAAGCTATCTGGTAGCTACTGCCCTGAAAGCGGTATTGGCGCAGCGCTTAGTCAGAACAAACTGTCCCGACTGCCTGGAATCTTACCGTCCTTCCGAAGCTATTCTCCATCGGGCAGGATTAACCGATATCTCCAAAAGGCTGGAATTTAAACGCGGCAGCGGCTGCCCCAAATGCAAAGATACCGGCTACAAAGGACAGGTCGGTATTTACGAATTCATAGAAATCACCCCGTTCATTTCAGAGCTGATAATGAAAGGAGTTTCTGTAAACCGCCTGCGAGAAGAATCACGCAAGCACGGTTTCCTGCCTCTGTTTGAAATGGGCATGGAAAAACTTACCGAAGGTCAGATCAACCTTGAAGAACTAATCTCTGAAACTTCAAATATAGAAGATATCTCACCTGCAGAAATAGAAAATTCTGTAGAGACCCGGTATGCCCGAACACTTTAAATACCGCGCTGTCGGAAGCGACGGCAAAATAGAGACAGGCACAATGAGTGCCGAAAGCAGCGCACAAGTACTCGATTATCTGTCCGAGCAGGAACTAACCCCGGTCAAAGTAACTCAGCTGCCCAAAAAGAAAACTCATTCTTTCTTTAGTGTTTTTGAAAAAGTTGACTACGATACTCTGATTCTTTTTACCAACAGCCTTAACACTATGATTCACGCCGGCATTCCGCTGCTGCGGGCGCTACGGCTGATAAGAGTAGGACCGCGTAACGGAAAGTTTAACAAGGCCATTCACCAGATTAGATTTAGTTTACAATCAGGAAAGTCTCTGTCAGAATCAATGTCTGAGTTCGAACCTATCTTTGGTAAAGTTTATATCTCTTGCGTCGCGGCCGGCGAAGAATCCGGTCAGCTCGAAAATATTCTCGAAGAACTTGCCCGAATGCTTGAAGAAGAGATGGAATTAACCCGTCAGCTAAAGGCAGGTATCCGTTATCCTCTGATGGTTGTCGGAGCAATCGGTATTGCTTTCATAGTGCTCATGGGCTTTGTAATTCCAAATTTTGTGACTTTCTATAGTTCCTTCGGGGCTGAACTGCCGCTGCCAACCCGAATTATGCTTCTGACGAGCAAAATTATAACCGGATACTGGTATGTTCTGCTGGCTTTTGTAGCCATTGCAATTGCTGTTTTCAAAAAACTCGTTAGCAATCCTGAAGGAAAGCTTTGGGTCGATGAGAAAATTCTAAAAATACCAATAATGGGAGACCTGATTATCAAGGGAAATGTCGCCCGATTTTGTCTGATGTTTCGAATTCTCTTTAAGGCCGGTCTACCCATTGTAAAGACACTTGACATTCTCACTAATTCTGTCAAAAACAGTCAGATAGCTAAAGAAATAAATCATCTTGGTGCCTTTATGAAAGAAGGCAGGGATATGGGGCAAATGCACAAAGAATTTGATTATTTCCCTGAAATCAGCCTTCAGATGATAGCCATCGGGATGGAATCCGGCTCCTTAGAAAAGATGCTCAAAGAAATAGGCAACCACTTTACCAAAGAAGTACAATATACATCGAGACAGCTGACCTCCATTTTAGAGCCGATTTTGACCTTTGTTTTGGGCGGATTTGTGCTGCTGATGTCGCTGGCTATCCTTTTGCCTATGTGGAACCTGATTAAAGTCTTTAAAGGCTAGCACTTTGTTAAAGTGTGACAGTCAAAATGCCGATATTGATAGAAAGATTTATAATAGCAATTTAATAGTATCAGGAGGCAATTATGCTTGCTAAGCTACGTCAGGAAAAAGGTTTTACCTTAATTGAACTCGTAATAATTATTGTCATTCTGGGCATTTTGGCCGCCGTAGCGATCCCGAAATATCAGGATATTTCAGCTGAAGCCAGAGCGGCAGCGGCCCGTGCATCACTGGGAAATGTACGCTCAGGAATCACCATCTTTTATGCCAATCAGGCAGTGAAGACTGGATACGCCATCTGGCCGACTCAAATACAGCTTGAGACCTCTGGTGTTGTTATGGAACAGACGTACCCACCAAATCCGTATCAGCTATTGACTAATGCTCCGGATTCAATCGTAACCGGCGTTACCAAAGGTACCATTGTTGGTTCCAGAGGCGGCTGGGCATATAACGAACTAACCGGTGAACTTTGGCTCAACACCAGCACGGTTGACATCGTTGAAAATCTCTGGTAGCAAACTGGTTATCGATTATAGAAGTGAACTTAAACAAACCTAAATTCACCAAAGAGCTCCGCCAGTCTGGATTCACTCTGGTGGAGCTTGTTATTATTATCGTAACACTGGGCATACTGGCAGCAGTTGCTATTCCCAAGTTTGGAGATATAGCTGAGAGTTCGAGAATTACTGCCACTACTGAGGAAATGCAGAACTTAAAAAGAGCTGTCATCGGCAACCCCAAAGTAGTAGCAGGCGGGCAACTGATTGACCGCGGCTTTATGGGTGATGTTGGCTTTGCCCCTGCTCAGTTGAGTGACCTGGCCATAAAACCGGGTTCATTAGCGGTCTACAATAAGTTGATCCGGCTCGGTTGGAACGGCCCCTACATCGACTCGGACAATAATTCTTATCTGACCGATGCCTGGGGGGTCGCTTACATTTATAGCGCAGGAAGCAGAACAATAACATCTGTCGGAGGAGCTGACACTATCACTGTTTCTTTCTAAAATTGGATTTAAGATGGACAACAATAAACATACTGCTTATGATGCACTCGGCCTTGATTCTCAGGTCGACGATTCACCGGAACCAGATCGCCCTGCTGTCACAGAAACACCTATCAGGCATACCAAGCAATTGCGGTTTGGAAGACATATTTCATTTCGAATTGAAGAAGCGGCAGTCCAAATGGCAGCAGTCTCTCATTTTGGCAGACGCCGCCATATAATTGAATTAAGCAAATATTACCTGACTACCGAGCAAGCAAAATCACACGAACGACTGACCCTCATTACCAAAGCAATCAATGACTTCCTGGTAAAGCACCACCGATACTTTTCAGTAATGTCTATTGTTATCTCCGGACGAGAAACTGCCCTTAGAAGTTTTCTTATGCCGGTTATAAAAAAGTCCGATCTGGACTCAGCTATTAAGTTAGAGGCCAGCACTCAGCTCCCCTTTCCAATTGAAGACTGCACCTATGACTACCGGCCGATATCACGTATTGTAAGCGGCAACAGACAGCTCTATAACATATCGCTGCTGGGAGCAACCCGTCGTCTGATTCAAGAAAAAATGGAGCCGCTTGATGACAGAAGAGAACTAATCGAACACATATACCATGCGCCTGATGTAGTAGGCAAACTCCTGCCATATCTTAACGATTTTAAGCCTGAGGAAAGTTATACGGCTATAAATATCGGTATGAGCCAGTCGGAGATATCCTTTTACAAGGGCAGCGCACTGGAATTCTATAGCGTGCTCTCTGTCGGTTCCTCTATGCTGGGTAGAACTCCGGATAAAATTGGCTACGATTTTCTGGCTGAATCTTTAGCCTCAGAAATACAAACTTCTATCGATTTTTATGCCGGAAGATATAGCCGGCCGGTCTCAAATAGAATTCTGGTCTATGGTGATTTGGCCTACAGCGAAGAAATAGTAAACAGCTTAAAAGGTACGTCGGGATATGAATTTCAAATATTCCCGGTTGAGAAAATCAATTTTCTGACATCTGCAAGTATTGAAAACTTTGCAGAACAGATTCCGGCCTGTCTGCCCGCTTTTGCCGCAGCCTCCTGCCCCGAAGGTATGGCAGACCTGCTGCCTTCTGAAAACAAGAAAGCGCGCCAGGATCTGCGGCTGGTCGAATACGCCAAAATAGCGGTAATTTTTCTTATGGTCGTCCTGATCTCCAGCTCGTGGCTGATAGGTAAAACTATTGATATTAAACAAGATAGAGTTGCCACCTTAAACAACCAAGTTAACGACTTCGTGCAGTCTGAGGCCTATAGAACATACAATATACTTAAACAGCAAATCGCTGTTGACCAGGCCTATCTGGCAACTGCTAAGGAAAATCCGAATTTCTTGTCACTAAACTTAAAGGAGCTGTCTCATCTCACTCCTGCAAACGTACGACTGCTGCATTTTCAGTTTCACCCTCTTGAAAATGGAGATAACCTGCTGATACAAGGACTGGTCTACTCGGAAAAGATACCACCGGAAGTTATTCTTGCAGAATTTGTTGAGAACATGACAGCTTCCTCATTTTATGACCAGGTTAAGATTGACAGATATGTAAAAAGGGACAAGTACAAAGGATTCGAGATTGATTTCACCTTGAAATGCCGGGGGCTGATTTGAAATCAAGATTGATAGGCTATATTCTCTTTGCTGTGGCCATGCTTATTCTATGGACTTTCTTAATATTTGTGCCTCAGCATACTCTTTATCTGGAGACGTCTTCTAAGATTGTTCAGGCCGAGGAAAGCCTGGCAGATTTTGAAAGAACAGTCTTACTTCTTCCCTCCTATGTCAGAACTCATGAGGACCTGACTAAAAAAATAGAAAGCCTGAATTCCAGCCTCTACACTAAAGAGAACATCCTAAATCTTTTTGACCAATTCTACTCGATTGCCGGCCAAAATAAAATGAAAATTGTGGAGATTACACCTCCGGTTGAAGAACTGCTGAGAATAAACCGGATTAACCCTGACTCTTCCAAGTTAATGATTTTGAACGTGAGCATTAAGGTCAACGGGTCATACATTAATTTTGGTAAGTTTGTCAGCTCCATGGAAAAAGCTCTCTTTTTCAGAGGCTCCAACTACTGCAGCATTATCAGTACTTTAAACCTGAAAAGTCCAGTTCTCTACGATTTCGGCTTTAGATCTCTTCTGGGCAGCCTGAAAGATAAGGTATGAGCGAAGGCACCCGCAAGAAAATACTTTATGCAGCCCTGACAGTAGCCATGATATGGGGTGTCTATAACTTTGTGCCAGAGTCGCAAATAAACACAGCTGCGACCACAAAACCTGTGGTCAGCCGGCAGACTCCGACGTCAGCCACTAGCGCCTCTTTTGCCACGATTGACAAAACCATTAATGTTGCCGATATGAAACTCAAAGGGTGGGGATCAGACCCCTTCAGAGCTCGTAATAAAAAAACAGCTGATAAGAAGGCGCCCAAGAAAGTATGGAAGCTCTCCGGCATAGTTTTTAATGATTTCAATCCGTTGGCCATAATAAACGGAAAATCAATAGGTGTCGGGGATATGATAGATGGTGCAAAGGTAGTGAAAATAGAACGCAAGAAAGTCGTCATTGAATACGCCGGAAACAGTATCAGCCTCTCAGTATCAAAGGGATAGTAATGTTAAAGATTTATAAACATATTTTGGTAATACTCATTGTTGCGATTTTTAGTGCAGCTGCCGGCGCACAGGGACTAAACAGCAACCAGAAAATAAGTATGGAACTTGAAAAAGTACCGATTAATACAGCCCTGAATATGATAGCCCGGCAGTACGGACTTAACATTGTCATTCCGGGTGACATTGATGACAGGGTAACCATCAGACTTAACAACGTCAATTTGGCCTCTGCTCTGGATGCTCTCTTGACCTCGAACGGACTAAACTACTATTTCAGCGACGACATAATTGTCGTAAAGAAGATTGAGAAAGATGCTGTAGGTGAACTTTCTTCAAAACTTGTAACACTTCTCTATGCCGATGCGGTAACGGCCAAAAAAGCGCTTGATTCAAGAAAATCAGAAAAAGGAATAATTGTCATCCTTGATAAGAAATCTGATGATCAGGACGATGCCTCGAAACACTACACAGCCAACCGAATCTTGATTACAGATTATCCGAATGTATTAGCTGAACAACTGAAACTGATAAAAGAAATAGATATTCCTGAAAGATTGATTTCGATATCCGTAAAAATCATTGAAAGCCAGATAGACAAGAACTCGAAACTTGGTCTGCTCTGGCCAACTTCATTGACTGCTAATTTCGGGAAAAGCGATTCCGGGCTGTCCTCAACCGGCTTTGTCCAGGGAGTAGGCGAGCTCAATCCCAACAGCGGCAGCTGGACCTGGGGTAAACTCAATGTTGAGCAGCTTACTTTAGTGCTCGATCTGCTGAATCAAAACGGCAATACTAAGCTTATCTCGGACCCTCATCTGACAGTCACCGAAAACTATGAGGCAGAGATCAGAAGCGAAATTATTATACCGGTTCAGACTATCAACAGATTCACGCAAGGCTCGGCAACTTCGGACATTGTCACTTTTGAAGATATTAAAGTCGGCATAACCCTGAAAGTAACCCCGCGCATTAATGGCGACGGAGAAATTACCATGGATGTCTTCCCCACAGTACAGAACATATTAAGTTTTGTGGGCACGGCTGAAAATCAAAAACCGATTAAGAGTTCACGTTCAATCCGCACCAGGGTAACTGTAAAAAGCGGTGAGACGCTGGCATTGGGTGGTTTACTCAGTGAAAACGAGTCAGAGGTCGTAAGAAAAGTGCCATTTTTAAGCTCTATTCCGCTGCTTGGTAAGTGGCTCTTTACTCACAAATCCATAGAGCGCACCAAGACTGATCTGCTTATTCTGATCACACCTACAATCGTAGATTAGAACAAATTAGCAAGCTGCCATTTGCGCGCCCGGCTGACCAGTAATAACAGAGCCAGCACTAACAGCCCGATATCAAGATTCATTTGATCCCAGGCCGGACCCACTGCCGAAGAAGCCGCCTTAAAACATCCGCAATCAATATCAAGTCCGCGATAGATTGTTGATGCCAGAGCGGCAATGAAAACCAACAGCATGATATTGATCCATAAAATTGCGCCCCGGTAATATGCACCAACAAGCAAAGCGATACCAGCTAAGATTTCGAGCCAGGGTAATACTAAGGCAATAATATTAATAGTCTGAGTCGGTAAAATATGATAATTCCAGATTGCGGTACCGAAAGCAGTCGGATCGACAATTTTGTAATAGGCAGCTAAGATAAAAATACCGGCGAGTATAATCCGAGCCATAAGAGCGATAATATCACTGTCAATTATTCTGCGCAATCAACTCTCCTCTCGATTTCCAGCTTGAAATTCTCCCACTCACGCGCCCCGCCAAAAAATATTTTTACGCCGATATAACCGTAAGCCTGAAGGTTCCTGGCCAAATGCAGCGATACGTCGCACTCTTCACCGGAGCAAAAAACTATCAGGGTCTGTTCTTTAGCGGCGCCGGCAAGAACTGAATCCATATACTGCTCAAGGCTGTCTTCGGGGAGATATTCGAAAGGCATATTAATTGACCCTGGAATTGTTCCGCAGTCAAACTCCGAGGGGTCTCTGGCATCAATAAAAAGAGAACTACCGGCTTGATAATCTGACCGCGCTTCATTTATGGCTATAAACGGCGGGTCTCCTTCAGCGGCTGAGGGAGGAATAACCGGCTCAGAACCTTCGGTTAATTCCCGGTATTCGCCAATCAGAGGTATGGCATTGGGGTGGAAAGAATTCACTCCAAAGGCCAAAATTGAAGCAAAAAACAATAATACAAAAGCTTGTCTGAGCATATTCATTTCAGATTCCTATCTATGAGCTTTTATACCAGATTTCAACAAATTTGTTTGCATTTGGATGATGATAAATCTAATGGCTGTGAGACGGTCCCAAAATCGTAATAAGCAGTAGTCCGGCCAGAAAAAGCCCAAGTTTCAGCCACTTATTGGAGCGAGTATGAAATACCTCGGGTAAGAGTTCACCTGTGGCAATATACAGCAGCGAACCGGCAGTCAGGGCCGTCAGATAGCCTATATAAACTGAGCCGCTTTGTGCAAAGAAAGGAAACGAAAATAGCGCTCCTGCGGGGGTAGCCAGACTGAAGACCAAAAGAAGCAGCACTACTTGCTTCTTGGTCAATCTGGCCAATAGGAACAACGACGCTAAAGATATGGCCGCCGGAATTTTGTGGGATAATATCGAATAGAAAAAGAGGTCGATAAAGTGACTGTCGGAACTGGCTATGGTCAGCCCGAAGCCTTCAATAACAGAATGTACGGTCAGCCCGATCAAAGCTGTTACGGCGATAGCTTTATGCTCGTGCACAACTCCCCCGTCGCCGGTAGTCAGCAGAAATTTTTCAACAAAGAAAACTAAGAGGAAACCGGACAAGAGCATAACAGGTGTGGCTCCGGCTGCCTGAGAATTAAATGCCTCGGGAAGCATGTGAAAAAATACGACGCCCATAAATATACCGGCCCCAAACGAAACAAAGAGATGAAGCGGCTCATCTTCCCATTTCCTGATAAGTGTAAGCAGGCCGACTCCAAAAGTGGCTGCAAAAATAATACTGCAATAAACTAAAAAAGTGCTGCCCATTAGATTGTTGAAAAAAGAGAATGATTGAGTTTGAGTCAAGGAGATTCGCCGGAGTTCAGGAAAACATAAAAGCGGAACCTGCTCTAAGCAGATTCCGCTTATTGAATTTAATAGAATCTTTTGTCAGAAGATTCCCTACTTATCTACCTACTTACACTAGTTGATCGTAGCCGAGTTACGATTCAAAAACTTCGCTGTTATTAGAGTGTAACGACCGCTTAATATGGATGTCACCACTCTTGCAAATTTCTGAGTTGACAGAACTTGCAGGCCGTAGGCGTGCCAACAGTCCTTTCTTCCCAACAGAGCAAATTGCTCTTTTTCTTTTCTCTTAGGCATAATTGCCTCCCTATTGCCAATCCCCTCCCAAAGGTTAACGACAAATTAAATAAAGCCAGGTTGGCGGTGAAAAATAGGGATTCAAATTTTGTTGAGTATCACCTCCTTTTACATATTAGAACAGCGCAGCGACAGCCCCCAATTGCCATTAATGGACAAGGTCCCACGCTATTCACATCGCCCCTCTTATTAATAGGTAGTTTGACATACACCTTAGTCGGTGATTACGTTGATTAACTTCTTGATAGCCCTGTGTTTATATATATTTACGACTTGCTGGGTAATGCCAATGATATCAGCAATTTCTCTCTCTTTCAGACCCCTCAGATAATACTTGATGACTTCTTCCTGACGAGCGGAGAGTGAATTGTTGATATGCCACTTAAGCTTTCGCAAGAGCCTGGTCTTTAGCTTGGGTTCAATTTTTTGTTCGTTCTCTTTGGAGAAAACAGCTTGCTCGTTGGAAAAAGACTCCAAATAAAGCCTGTCCACTAAGATTTCTGCAAATCTTGATGCCTTGCGCGGTGACATTGTCAATAATCTATATTATTTTTTTCTCGAATTTTGTTCAGGTCAGTTATGCTCATTGAGTATTTTCGAGCTGTTTCCAGCCTGATTTCTGTCAGGGCAACTTTTCGCTCATAGCTGGTCAAATCGCCGGGCAGGGACTCAAATTGCTTTTTGTAATAGGCCAAAAGCTCCTGATGTTTGTCAGACTTGGGTTTGGAGCTAAGGGCAGAACTTTTCTTTTGGGAGGCCTGTTTCAGCTTTTTATTCAGTTCAGTTATTCTGAGATCTTTGCTATCCACTACATCAGCCATAGAATCCAGCTCTATCAGATATGTTTTTTGCTGAATTGTCAGAGATTCAGCTAAAGTCACATTCTGCTGACCTATGTATTGCTTGAGCGAATCAATATCGCCGGCAAGGGTCAATGCTTTCATTTCGCTGGATATGCGGCCGCTCTCAAAGGAATCTGCGGTTTTGTCCCGGTCTCTGACTGCTTTGAAGTAGCTTACTGCCACTATCAAAACCAGTAATAATATCGCCAAGAAAAACTTTTTCATCTTATTTCTTATCCTCAAAACAAATGATATTTGATTTACTTTGTTCAAGTCAAGTTTGAACTATCTGGCAGAGATTTCAATATCGCCAATTTTACTCGGCAAGACTGACAGAAGCTTCTTCTTCAAGTTCCTTAAGGGATAAATGCTCTTTTTTTAGGAAATAAAAGCCCATACCAGTAATAACCAGATATTGTACAGCATGCAGCGCGATGGCACAGGAAAGAGCAACTTCTTTCTCTATTCCATAAATTGCCAGCGACCAAACCACTCCGGCGTGGTAGACGCCTACAAATCCGGGTGATGATGGCACGAGTATCGAAATTGATACGATGACCAGCAGCACAAAGGCAGCATCGAGCGGCAGCTGGAAGCCGAAAGCTTCAAAGACAAAGTAATTTGAGACACCCATCAGAACCCAGATTAAGAGCGTCTGCAGGGTAACTGAAATTACTCTTTTCACATTTCTTAAGAATTCCACTCCGCGGGCAAATTTCAGGACAATGGACCGGATAAACTCTTTAGCCCGCCCGGGCAGAAAAAAGAGATATCTGGTTAGGTAAATACCTGTCTTTTCGGGATGTAAAGAAAGGATTATCATAGAGATCAAACCGGTCAGTGCTATGCCCATAGCTAAATAAATGCCGACAGTAATTTGGTCGTTGATTTGCTCGCTTAAGCTTTCAGAAAAAGTCAGCACTCCTACAAATATTATCAGCAAAGCGACCAGGTCGAAAACCATTCGCTCCACAAAAATAGTGGCCATTGAGGCGGATTTTGTAATTTCTTTGTCCTGAGTTGAAAGAGAGTAAGCTCTGACAAACTCCCCCATTCTGAGAGGCAGCACGTTATTAGCCATAAATCCGACGCAGGTCGCGGCCAGCAGCTTCGAAAACGGTACCTTCTTTATCGGCGCCAGCATCTCTCTCCAGCGAAAAGCGCGCTGGTACATCGTAATAAATATCAGAATGATGGTCGGCACAAACCACCAGTAGTTAGCCTGCTGCAGTGCCGCTTTGAGTTTGATGAAATCTATTTCCCGAAACAAAAACCAGACCAGCACAGCCGATATCAGCAGACCTGTGGCCAGGTAAACTCTCTTTTTCGCTTTATTTGTCAATTGCGGACCGCTCAAGTTCTATCAGTTGTTTTTCAAATTCTTTGGCAGCGCTGTCCCAATTAAATTTCTCGGCCCACTCCAGAGCAGACTTCTCCAGCTTCTGCCTGTAATCAGAATTGTTCAAAATTTTCATAATGGACTCAACCATTGCCTCGACATCGCCATAAGGGTATAGTAAACCAGTCTCCCCGTCTTTGACCGAATCACGCAGCCCCGGTGAGTCGGCAGCCACCACTGTCGTACCAACTGAGTTGCATTCTATATTTGTAAGCCCCCAGCCCTCTCGAATTGAAGGCAGCACCGCCAGATGACAACGGCGCATCCGTTCTACTTTTTCATCCTGCGAAACAAAGCCTGCAAAATCTATCGCATCAGAGAGTCTGAGCGAATCGGCTAATTTTTTTAGAGCCTCAGTATAATCGCCGGCGCCCACAATCATCAACCGGGCATCGGAAATTTTGTCTTTTACTTTCTTAAATGCCAAAATAAGATGCTGAATCGATTTATATTTTTTGATTCGTCCCAGATACAGAATAGTCGGCTGCTCATATTTACTGACACTTGAGTCATATTTATAAACTTCCCTGTCAATACCGCAGTAAGTCACGGCAATGTTTTTTTCGGGAATTCCGCGTTTGGCCAGGTCGTCAGCTGTTGATTCAGAAATGACATTGAATTTGTTGCGCCCATATACCCAGGTAAACGGTATTTCAGAGAAATAAATATAACTGGCCAGGATAAAATTAAGCTCATGAAAGACTGTTGTTGCAAAAAGATGAGGCACCACCACTAAAGTATTAATATTCAAGTACAGCGGTGTATAAAACGGAATCTTGTTGATGTCTTCAATTAGCATATCAAAGTTATTTTCTTTGATTATTTTTCGAAGATAAAACGGAGCTATCAGGTTGAAATTGTAGCGGTTGCCGCGGCGAATTATTTGAATTCCCTCGACAATCTCTTCAGCGGCACAATCTTTGAAACCGGAGCAAAAAAGCGTGACCTGGTGTCCGTACTTAACCAGCCGTCTGAGCAGTTCCTCAAGATGTACTTCGGCGCCTCCTCCATAGGGATTTTTCAGGTCATTCCAGTTAAGAGCAAGTATTTTCATTTATCTGGCAGCTTCCCCGGACTGTCGCCACTATTGACGGCTCGCTCAAGGTCCCGGTATATCTCTCTGACCTGTTCATCATGGGGATTATGCTGCAGCCACTTGCTGATTTCAGCACGCATGGCATTAAGCCGCCTGTCACGCAAATAAATCCGCATCAGTTCATCGAATAAAGCCCTGTTGGTTGGCTGCAGGGACAATTGTAATTTGAGTGTCGCCTCTGCCCTGACATTATCTCCTTTGGCGCTGTAAGTCTGAGCCAGCAAAACATACATATATGTTTTATCGTCAAGATTTACGCTATCTATCAGAGCTTTGAGCTCCGCACTTTTTCTCTGATCGTAATACAATCTGGATAGAAATTTCAGAGGAGCCTTTGCAGACGGAATTAATTGTCTGGCTCTGAGAACCAGAGATTCGGAGCGTTCGAAGTCTTTTTGCACTCTTAAGGCATCACCCAGCACTAAGAAGCCGTTGGCCAGATTTTTGGCAAGTCTGGCCGAGGTTTCGTTTAAATATACATCCGGATCATTTAAGTGCCGATACTGGAATTTGTCCGGACTCGTAAACAGCTCATACGATTCTTCTATATCTACACCCAGATTCCTGACTGTGTTGTTAACTCGCCAGGCCATGCCTTTTAGTGACAACAGCGAATCTAATGAGCGTCCTTTATATTTTCTGGCGCTTGATCCTACGGTAACTGAGAAATTTATTGGCGTCTTACCAAAATTCTCTTTCATTATGATATCAATGACCTGATCCTGTAATTTGAATACAGTACCGTCCCTTGTCCGGAATGGTCTCATCTGATCAATTTCCTGGTCAGTTAAGCTGAAATTAACACCAAGATTTGATTGTAATTGTTTAATGTACCACCTGGTATTGGACAAAGAGAGATTAACATTTTTGACGTCAGTTCGTACTCCGTAAACCTGCTGCAGACACCATAAAGGGAAAGTGTCGTTATCGCCGCTGGTAAAGAAAATTGCATTTTCATCGGCGGAGGTTAACAAGTTGTAGGCGTAGTCGAAGGGCAGATAATTGTCGGTTCTGTCGGCAAAGTGATAATTGCCGGCAACAGTAACAACAGGTAAAAAGAATAATAACGAAGCAGCTGTTACGGCTGTTTTTCTTGCAATCGGCGCCAGGCTGCTGACCGCATCACGGATATAATATACTGTCGCGGCAATACCCAGACCTATAGCCATGCCGAAGACAACAAAAGCCGGCGTGAAAAAATAATCCCGGTTGCGGACTTCCAGATAATCACCACCGGTCTGCGGATTGATACGGGTGCCGTCTGCAAAGTTCATATACAAAACCAGCCCTGCCGAACCAATCAACAGCAGCGAAAGAAGTATCACGCCCCTGGCCGGCTTTTTTCGGATCACCTCCCAGAATCCGAACAATCCCAGCAGCAGCGGAATGATCAAGAACGGCCCGGGAAAACCGAACTGCTCTTTGAAGGCTTTCCAGAAACCCATGCGACGAAAATCACCAAATTGGTTTTGCCATTCTCCTCGACGCTTAAACATTCTATCAACCATTGATTGCGAGCCATATTGCTTTCTTTCAAAGTAATTTATGGTCGCCTGAACACTCGACGACGGGTTATTTTCATTAATGGCCGGATGAAGCGATGAGCGAATCGGAATAAACAGATGGCAGGAAAAACCGATAGCAGCCACGAGAACGATCAGAATAGCATTCTTCCAGCCGCTCAACTTAAAGATTAAACCGGCCAGAGTTAGAATAGCCAGTACTACCATGGTACCGTAAAAATATTGAGTGACGCCGAGCACTATCAACATGGTACCAGCAGTCGCAATGAGCATTGACCAATTAATGTAACGATAGATCAGCAAGACTAAGACAACGGCCATAACGGCTGAGATAGCGAGAAAACTCCTGTGACCTTTCAGTGCATCCAGAAATACGAATCCTGACATGACGGCAGCTACGCCGATAAACAGAGCCACGTTGAAGTAATGGTCACTGTCCACTCCGCTTCTTCTTAACGATACTCTCTTTATCAATGCATAAAATCCGAACGCTATTAAAGCAGCAAAGGAAATTCCCCCGATAGTATTAAGCGTGCCTGCAGCCGCAGAAGATAAATTCCCCGAGGCTCCGGCGGCAATCATCATTGATTCGTATAGTTTGCCAAACAGCGGAGCGACAGAAAGCGTGAACCCGGCCAGAGCAATCAGATATATGCCTTTTATCTTATCAAACGAAAAGACAAAAAACAAAAATATCAGACTCACTATCAAGACTGGCAGGTATAACGGAATCTCGGTCGGCCTGGATGAAAGAATAAAAATCAGATACAGTTCAAAGAAAATAAAGCCGCCCACGGCATACCATACTTTGGCAGGCGCATTACCTTTCAAGACAAAAGCAAGTGACACGACTGGTAAAACTAAGAAAGTCGTCATGTGTACGCCTATTCCCAAAAAGGCCAGATAGAAAATTAGTGCTACTAACTTGATACTTCCCGGCTCATCTCTGTTGTCAAGATACAGCAGGGTCAGCCAGAGGATTCCCATAAAGAGCATCATCGAAAGTCCGTAAACTTCGGTCTCAACAGAATTATTCCAGTTAGTAATTCCAAAGGCGGCAATTAAGGCGCCGCTTACAGAACCGGCGTGAATAATCAGCCTGTTACCAAAATCTGCTTTGTTATCAAACCAGTAGCCAAGTATCTTGGCGGCACAAAGGTAGCAGAATAAAGCGGTAAAAGCCGAGCTTAGCGCCGATAGAAAGTTCAGCCTGACTGAGATGTCTTCAAAAATGGGAATGATCGAAAAAATCCTCCCTATCAAAATGTAGAGAGGTGTCCCCGGCGGATGCGGGATGCCCAGAATATAACTGCAGGCGATAAACTCGCCGCAATCCCAGAACGACAAAGTTGGCGCCATCGTCTTGACATAAATCAAAAGCGTAGCAAGTAACACGAAAGCGCCGCTGAATAATTGAAGCCTGTCAATCTTTTGTAAATAGTTCTTCAGCATAGTCAGTCTGTTATACCGCCGGAAATTCTCCTTCGGCGAAGCAAATTATGGTTTTCTAAATTTCGGGGGAATATATAAGATTACAGACAACAATCAATTTCAATTTTTACCGATTGACCCTGTCGATTCCTCGCCTTCTCGCGGCTATCATGTATTGATAGTCTTGCAAAAGCCATCGAGAATGCCGTTTACAAATGACGAGGATTTTTCTGTCGAATAAGTCTTGGCCAGTTCGATCGCTTCATTGATAACAACTTTAACCGGCACGTCAGGCAGATGTCTTAATTCTACCATGGCCATTCGCAAAATATTTCGGTCAATATTATTTATTCTTTCTATTTTCCAGTTCTTGAGCAAAGCTGAAATCTCGCTGTCGGCCCAGCTAATATTTTCTCTGGTTAACTCAAAAAGCTCGGAGGCAAAATTCTGATGTCTTTCAGGAAGAGATTGTTCGTTGGCCAGCTTCTCGATTGATATTTCCGGCTCAATGCTGCCGCAGTCGACAGCATAAAGTGCCTGAAGCACCAGCACTCTGGCCTTGTGGCGGGGCGGTCTGCGAACTTCCGTCATGTCTGTTTATCCAAACTTATCATTTCTATAGCGGCAAGTGCTGCGTCCCAGCCTTTGTTACCGGCTTTGGCGCCGCAGCGGTCGATTGCCTGTTCAAGATTCTCTGTTGTCACTATACCATACAGTACTGGTATATCTGATTCAAGTGAAAGTTTCGCTATCCCGGCAGCAGACTCACCGGCGACATAATCAAAATGCGGCGTCTCTCCTCTGATAATTACCCCCAGACAAACAATAGCGTCAAAGTTCTTCGAGTCTGCCAGCTTGGCGGCGGTATGCGGTATTTCAAAAGCACCCGGTACATGACAGACTGTAATGTCAGACTCACTGGCGCCGTGCCTTTCGAGGCAGTCTATGGCGCCTTCCACCAGTTTATCAGTCAAAAAGTGATTGAACCTGCTGACTACTATGCCAAATTTCTGGCCCGATGCATCAAGCTTCCCTTTAATGTTTTTCGGCGCCACGTCTGATTTCCTGATTGTGACCGGTTAATTTTAGAATATGACCCATCTTATCGCGCTTGGTTTCAAGATAGGCTCGATTGGAACTAGTTGGCACGGTCTGAAGCGGCACGCGCTCTACTATATCAAGACCGTGTCCTTTTAGCCCGATAACTTTGCTGGGATTGTTGGTCAACAGTCTTATTGAGGACAGCCCCAGATCTCTGAGAATCTGGGCACCGATGCCGTAGTCCCTCAAGTCTGCTGCAAAACCAAGTTCTTCGTTAGCCTCAACAGTGTCACGGCCATGCTCCTGAAGTTCGTATGCTTTAAGCTTGTTTACTAATCCTATACCCCGGCCTTCCTGTCCCATATAAAGCACCACGCCGCAGCCTTCTGCTTCAATCAGTTTCATGGCCTGGTCGAGCTGTTCACCGCAGTCACAGCGCACCGATCCAAAAACATCCCCGGTAAGACAGCTCGAATGCAGCCTGACCAGAACATTTTCGGTATTTCTTACATCACCTTTTACCAGAGCCAGATGATGTTCGTCAGCAACTTCTGAACGATAGAGATAAAGCTGAAAATCCCCTAGTTTGGTCGGGAGATTTACCGTGTTCATTCTATGTACCAGTTTTTGGTTGGCGTTGCGGTAGGCTATCAAATCCTGAATCGTAATGATTTTTAAATTGAATTTCTCTGCCAATTCCATAAGCCTGGGGACCCTGGCCATGCTGCCATCATCGTCCATTATCTCGCACAATATGCCGAGCGGTGCTAATCCGGCCAGCCGGCAGAGATCTACTGTTGCTTCAGTATGTCCGGCTCTGGCTAAAACGCCTCCATCGACTGCTTGAATCGGAAAAACATGACCCGGTCGGGCCAGATCATCAGGTTTAGTTTTGGAATCGACCAGTGCCTTAATGGTCTTAGCTCTGTCCTCTGCTGAGATTCCTGTTGTGGTCCCTTTGACAACATCAACCGAAACAGAAAAACGCGTGCCCAGCAAGGCGCTGTTTTTCTGTACCATCGGCTGCAGCTCCAGTTCATTCAATCTATCTTGAGGCATAGGCACACAAATCAGGCCTCTGCCATGCGTCACAAAGAAGTTGATATCAGCTGCCGTAACTTTTTCAGCGGCCATTATCAAATCTCCCTCGTTCTCACGGTCTTCGTCATCAACTACAATTACGAATCGGCCGCTCTTTATATCTTTAACTGCTTCTTCAATTGTACTGAATTTATAGTGGGTGGCCATTTTTCACCAGCCTCCTTCGGATAATTTAGCAAGCGCTTGCTTGTCAGGGTTACTGCTCTCTTGAGCTTTGACCGCATACTTGCCGATTATATCAAATTCAAGATTTACTTTGTCATTTGCTTTTAAATTTTGCAGGTTCGTCGTTTCAAGAGTATGAGGTATCAGATTAACCGTGAGTCTGTTTTCAATGACAGAATTGACCGTCAATGAGACACCGTTTATAGTGATTGAACCTTTCTCTACAACTAACAGTTCGAACTTTTTGTCGAAAGTAACTGATAGCTCTACCGAGTCACCGACAGCTTTGGCAACTAATATCAGACCGGTATCATCGACATGACCGCTGACAAAATGCCCGCCCAGACGGCTGCCAATTTTTAAGGGACGTTCAAGATTTATTTTCGAACCAACTTTGTAATTAGCTGCTATCGTTTTGTTTATAGTTTCCTGAGACACTTCGACAGTGAACTTTTGCCTGTCAGACGAAACGATAGTTAAACAGATGCCATCACAGGCCACGGAGTCGCCGATTTTATGTTTCTCATCATCAAACATTGCTTCAATATCAAAAACCAGATAGTTGTTCTTATCTGAAATTTTCTTAATCTTTCCGGTTGTTTCTATAAGTCCCGTGAACATCTTTAGTTTTTCCAATCCGGATACCCGACAAAGACCTCATCCTGACCGCACTGAAAACGAGCATGGTTTTTGAGTTTTATGGCGTTTTTAATAGCGCCTATTTCGAGATTACCTATAGAATTAAGTCCGCTTCCCAAAAACAGAGGTGCCGTGATGACTACCAGTTTATCTACTAACTTTGCTTTTAAGAACGAAGTTGCAATCTGTGAGCCGCCTTCAACTAATATCGAATAAATACCAAAGGCATAAGCTTTCTGAAGTATGTCAGCTAAGTCCAGCCTGTTTTTGGCGGACTTTTTTATTTCCCAGAATATCAGACCGTTTGTCTTTTTGTTTTTGGAATAATTACTAAGGCTTTTTTTGGTAGTAGCAATTATGGTTTTGTAATCTTTATTATTTGCTATCAGCTTACAGCCTGCAGGAAATTTGAGGCTGTCTGAAACTACAATCCTGTAGGGATCACATCCCTTGACATGTCTGGTAGTAAGTGAGGGGTTGTCAGCTCTGACAGTGCCCAGGCCGACTAAGACAGCTTCGTTTTCTGAGCGAAGTTTATGGGCGAACACTCTGGCGTCTTTGCCGGTTATCCATTTTGAGTCACCGCTCAATGTAGCGATCCGACCATCTATCGTCTGGGCAATTTTGAGTGTGACGAACGGAAGCTTATTTTGAATGCTATTAAAATAAACTTCGTTTAGTCTGACGGCTTCTTTTTTCATCAAGCCGTTTTCAACTTTCAATCCCGACCGACGTAAAGCTCCGGCGCCTCGGCCGTTTACCATTGGATTAAAGTCTTTGCAGGCGTAGACGATTTTTTTGATCCCTGCAGCTTTTATTGCTTCGGTACAGGGACCTGTCCGGCCGCTGTGACAACAGGGCTCTAAAGTCACGTAAATCGTTGCGCCTTTTGTTTTAACTCCGGCACTTTTTATAGCAGCAACTTCGGCATGGGCGGACCCGGGGCCCTTGTGGTAGCCTCTGCCGACAACTTTGCCATTTTTGACGATCACTGCCCCGACCATCGGATTTGGCAGAGTTTTCCCTCGTGCTTTCTCAGCCAGGCGGAGAGCTAATTCCATAAATTCTCGGTCGTTATTTGCAGTCACAAAAAAACCCCAAATTATTCTTCGGGGTAGAAATCTACAGTCAGCTATAACTGTACTATCTGGTCTTCTCCCATCCGGACTATACCGTCGGCGCCTGAATTTCACAGGCTCAATCCGGTTGTTTTTACCGGACTCGCGGGCTTTAACCGCCGGTTGAGGAATTACGCCTCACCCCGAAGATTTTTTATAATAAAAGCAGTCTTTAATCAAAAAACAACTGATTTCTCAGGACCCTATCAGCTCATATCGGCTCAGAATCGAAGACCAATACATCTTGACCAAAGCTGCTTTTGTGCTATATATAGCTATATAATGGACAAATAAAGTCCCTGTACACCATAAAGTAATAAAAACATAACAGCTATGTTCCGGAGGGTAATCCTATGCGCACATTCCTAACGCTCGCAATCGTCTTGATCGTCGCTGCCTTTAGCTCAATCAAAGGCAGCTGTTCCGCAGCTAATCAATTACCAGGGAGTCCTGACAGATTCAACCGGCGCCGGTCTTGATACAAACGTAAATATGACATTCAGCATTTATGATGCTGCTGTTGGAGGAACACTTATCTGGTCCGAACCCCTACCCACTGTGACAGTAACGGCAGGACTGTTTACTGTTTTGCTCGGTTCGCTTTCACCCCTCGATGTTTCAATTTTTGACGGCACCATACGTTATCTTGGGATTACAGTCGGAGCTGATCCGGAAATATCGCCAAGAATTCAACTGGTTTCAGTGCCCTACTCTCTCCGCTCACAAAAAGCCGATGTCACCGATTTAGCGTTTTTTGCCGATTCCACGGATGCCATAACCGATGGCGCCGTTGATATGGCGGACATTGGTCAGGCGGGAGCCGTAAGTGGGCAGGTTCTTAAATGGAATGGTTCGGCCTGGGCACCGGCGGCTGATGATGCCGGATCAGATTGGAACTGGTCGGATAGTTCATCACACGGCCCGGACTCCGTACTGTTTGCAGATAGCGCTAACCACGCCGATAATGCAGATAACGCAGCAAGCGCTGCTTTTTCAGATTCGACTGAGGCGATTACCGATGGCGCCGTTGATATGGCGGACATTGGTCAGGCAGGAGCCGTAAGTGGGCAGGTTCTTAAATGGAATGGTTCGGCCTGGGCACCGGCGGCTGATGATGCCGGAAGCGCGTCGGGCTGGACTGATGACGGCACAGTGGTCAGATTAGATGCTGCCGCTGATTCTGTAGGCATAGGCACGACTACCCCATCGGAGAAACTTGACGTGGTAGGCAATTTTATCGTCAGCGGCAAGGCTAACATTGGACCTAACAACGCAAATGCAGGATTAAACGCTTTTGTTACAGGGACATCAAACTCAGCTTCTGGGGATTACTCTACGGTCGGCGGCGGACAAACTGATACCGCCAGCGGCCTTTGGTCCACAGTCGCCGGCGGCCGATCAAACACCGCCAGCGGCAGTAACTCCACGGTCGGCGGCGGCTCGGGCAACACCGCCAGCGGGGATAAATCCACAGTCGCCGGCGGCCAAGCCAACACCGCCAGCAACTTTCGGTCCACAGTCAGCGGTGGCTTCCAAAACTCCGTCAGCGGCATTGATGCCACGGTTAGCGGCGGCGGGAACAACACCGCCAGCGGTAATTATTCCACAGTCGCAGGTGGACGGTTCAACACCGCCAGCGGCCACTATTCCGTTGCTATTGGCAATGTCGCAAAGGCACAGTATAATGGCTCGATTGTGATCGCTGCAAATTCATCGGGAAATGGTACCGACTCTATCGCTTCAGGTGGTAACCAACAGTTAGTCATTCGCGCCGATGGCGGGTTATATCTGACTAATGTCGGGGAGGCTCCTGCACCGTATGACCCCACCAAAATCATCACAACCCGTGGCGGCGCTTACTTGAGCGGTAATGGCACAACCTGGACTAACGCCTCAGATAAGAACCAAAAAGAGAATTTCACAGATATTGACTCTGAACAACTGCTTGAAAAAATATCTGCTCTGCCTATATCACGCTGGAATTACAAAGATGAAGATGAGACAGTGACGCACATCGGCCCAGTCGCACAGGATTTCTACGCGCTGTTCGGTGTCGGCGCTGACGATATTTCAATTTCGACTATCGACCCGGCCGGAATCGCCCTGGCCGCGATTAAGGAACTTATTAAGAAAAGCAAACGCGTTGACGCACTTGAGCAGAATAACAGAGAGCTAAACGAACGCCTTGAAAAACTCGAAAAGATGATAGATGAATTAAGCAAAAAATAAGCATTATTTCTGATTCTCGAATAAGCAAAGCCCCGGTGATTCATATAACCGGCGACTCTGTCTATCTATCTGCCCTTTTGACTATAAGTATTGCTAAATTGGCCCTTTTTCTTATATTCCTGACGTGGATTGATAGCCTTCAGAAGCTTTAAGTAACACGCATTTATAAAGGCCTGCAGGCCATCTTAGCTAAGCTGATACAACTTAAACAGGAGAAATCTCATGCGAAAAGTAACACTATTCCTGACGGGCGCTGTCATTCTTGTATTCGCGCTGTCAAATCAATCAAAGGCTGCTGTTCCGCAGCTAATTAGCTACCAGGGGTTCTTGACAGATGGCGGTGGTATACCGCTGTCAGGAACATTTCAAATCGCGTTTACGATTTATGATGACCCTGTAGCAGGCAGCACTATCTGGACCGAAAACCAACCGGCTGTGACTGTTACAGCCGGCTCGTTTATCGTTCTGCTTGGTTCCGCAACGGAGCTGATTGATACAGTCTTCAACGAGACCACCCGATACCTTGGAATCCAGGTCGGCGGTGACCCCGAAATCTCTCCCCGTACTCGACTTGTATCTAATCCTTTTTCCTATCGGGTGAATACCGTGGACGGTGCTTCTGGTGGTAACATAACCAGCAAAGTGTCGATCGGACCGGGACATACACTTACAGGAGTTTCAGCTACAATCACAGGAGGTCATGATAACACTGCCAGCGGCCTGGAATCTACAGTCAGTGGTGGCCATAGTAACACCGCCAGCGATCACGATGCTACCGTAGGCGGAGGATTTGCTAATAGTGCCAGTGCTATGGCAGCTACAATAGGCGGCGGATCTGGCAACAGTGCCGGTGGCCAATACGCCACAGTCGGTGGTGGCCAAGCCAACAGCGCGGACACAATTTACGCAACGGTCAGTGGCGGGGTACTCAATACCGTCAGCGGCCATTATAGTGTGGTAGGCGGCGGTGCTGTCAATACCGCCAGCGGCGGATATAGCACGATAGCCGGCGGAGAAGCCAATTCCGCGAGCAGCGCCTACGCTACAATAGGCGGCGGGGATAACAATACCGCCAGCGATCGCAGTGCTTCTATTTTAGGCGGTACTCGAAATTTAGTTGCAGGTAGGTTTTCAGCAATCCTTGGAGGTTTCGCTGACACTATTACTGCAACCGCCGACTATTCTTACCTTTTCGGAATTAATAGCAATTTAACCGCTGATTCAACTTTCATGGTTGATATGCCCCATGTGCGATTTGGTGATGAAGCTACCGGCTTTGAATTCCCTACATCCGACGGCGCCAGCGGTCAGGCAATGACAACCGATGGCAGCGGCCAGCTGAGCTGGACCACTGTTGGCGGCGGCGGCGGCGGCTGGACCGATGACGGCACAGTCGTTCGTCTTGATGCTTCAGCTGATTCAGTCGGTATCGGCACCACTACCCCATCGGAGAAACTTGACGTGGTCGGCAATCTTATCGTCAGCGGCAAAGCTAACATTGGACCTGGAAATGCAAATGCAGGATTAAACGCTTTTGTTACAGGGACATCAAACTCAGCTTCCGGGGATTACTCCACAGTCGGCGGCGGCCAAGGTAACGTCTCCAGCGACCGTTGGTCCACGGTCGGCGGCGGCCAAGGTAACGTCTCCAGCTACTTTTGGTCCACGGTCGGCGGCGGCCAAGATAACACCGCCAGCGCCGGCCATGCCACAGTCGGCGGCGGCGTTGGCAATACCGCCAGCAACGAATATACCACGGTCGGCGGCGGCAATGCCAATACCGCCAGCGGCTTTAATTCCACGGTCGGCGGTGGACTAAATGATACCGCCAGCGGCCACTGGTCCACGGTCGGCGGCGGCGAAAGAAATATCGCCAGCGGCGAGCGGGCCACGGTCGGTGGCGGAGGACAAAACAAAGCCCGTGGTCTGTTTTCAGTAGTTGCCGGTGGTGGTGGCACCTCAACTGTTGATTCCAACTCCGCTATTGGAAATTTCTCCTCAATAGGTGGTGGCTCCAAGAATATTGCCAGCGGTGTAAGTGCCACGGTACCCGGAGGCTACCTAAACCACGCCGCCGGTGAATCCTCTTTTGCAGCAGGCCTCCGGGCAAAGGCAAATCACAACGGCTCGTTCGTTTGGGGCGACCAGACTGGTGCAGATTTTGCTTCCAGTGCTATCAATCAATTCAGCGTTCGTGCAACTGGAGGAACACGGATTTATTCAAGTTCCGGCTTGACAACCGGTGTGACTCTCAGCGCTGGTGGCGGTGCCTGGGTGATGGTTTCGGACAGTACTATAAAACGAAACATCAGACCGGTAGATGAATTCGATATCCTTGAAAAAATAGCGAATCTTCCGATTAGCCGCTGGAGCTATGAGACGCAATCTCCGGACATTGAACACATTGGACCGATGTCTCAGGATTTCTACGCAGCTTTTGGCCTGGGTGAAGATGAAAAAGGAATTTCAACCCTCGATCCCGATGGAGTCTCGTTGGCAGCCATAAAAGCCCTGTATAGCAAGAACAAAGAGCTAAACGAACGCTTGGAAAAACTTGAAAAGATGATAGATAAACTGAGTAACAAGTAAGAATTATTTTTGACAGTCGCGAATCCGGGATTATTCATCCGGACTCACGAGCTCCAGAATGTCATTCAGAGCAAAAGGCTTGGCAATAACGGCTTTCAGCCCCGTTAACTGGTTTTGCTTTTCAATCAGTTCATTACCCCAGCCGGTAATCAAAGCCACCTGAACATCGGGATAGTTTCCTTGAATCTCAGCAATCAGCTCACAGCCGGACATGCCCGGCATGGCCCAGTCAGTAATGACTAATTGATATGTTTCTTTTTGCATGGCTTCCAGCGCCGCGTAGGCATTATTACAGGCGGTAGTCTCAATACCTTCAAGTGATAAAATCTCGCAAAGTACCCGGCAGATTTCATTATCATCGTCAACGACCAGAACATTGGATATGCGACCTTTGTAGCTGTCAGCAGTAAAAATTCTTTCATCGTCTATTCGTTCCAATGGAAATGAGAGCGTGAACTTTGTTTCGTTTTCTTCATTTGAACTGAAATTAACCCTGCCGCCATGTCTTAAGGCTATGCTTTGAACAACTGTCAGCCCCAATCCGGCACCGGCCTCCTGCTTTGACGAAAAGAACGGTTCATAAATCTTGTGCCTGAAAGCCGCCGGTATTCCCTGCCCTGAGTCGGCTACAATTACTTTGCAACGTTCGCCTTCTACTCTTAAAATAATCAGAACTTCACTCTCAGCTGGGGCATGCTCGACTGCGTTTTTTATAAGCTGAGAAATAGCAGTAATTAAATCTCTTTTGTCTGCCTGCACAAACAGCTTGCACTCCGGCAGGTCTGTCAGGAGAGTAAGATTTTTTTCACTTGCCAGAGTTTTCCAGTCAGACTCATCAGTGTCAACAGCCTGGCTTACTAACTTCGACATTTCAATTGAAGTCGCCGGTGTTTTTCCTGACTTTTCAGCAAACTTTTGAAGGTGTCTTATAAGTGAGGCGCCGCTGTAGAGTGATTTTTCTATACGGTTGTAATTTTCTTCAGATTCGGTGTTGTTATCTTTTAAACGAAGCAGCTGCACATTACCCAGCACTATGCCGATGCAATTGTTGAGTTCATGTGAAACTCCGATAATAGTGTCCGCCAGCAGAGGCAGTAATTCTCCCGGTGATTTGTCGGCAGACATCAGGCTGTCACTTTTTGAGTTGGCACTATCCATTTAATTTTCTTAGAGTCCCGGCTTAAAGTTAATAAACTGCTTCTTCAACCGGAAAAGCTTTTGAAGACAACTTGTAAATCAACTGACACTGACCGCTTTTTTCTTCTTTATATACAAATTCCGCACCGTCGTAGCTGAACTCTAGAAATTCGTTATCGCCGGAGGCAGTAACGAATTTTACAAACAGCTGCTGTGTCAGTTTTTCAAAATCAAGTTTACCGATTATGTTTCGGTCGAACGATATTCTCAGTGCCGGTCTTCCAAAATACTCTGTCAGACTCACTAGAATTCTGCCGGAACAAATAGCTTCGTCCATCAAAATCAAAATTAACGGCAAAATATAATCGTAAATGTGCAACACCGGAAGCGGCAGCGATATTCTGGCATCAGACTGCGACTGTACAATCAGCTCCAGATTTTTCGATTCTTTGACAGCCGCTGAATATCCATATGTCAATGACGGCAACACTTTTAAAAACTTATCAGCGCTAACAAATTTACCGGTATCATTGGAACTGAAAATACTCATCTCCCGAACTCTATTGATTCCCGAAGCCAGAGTCAGAGCCGCCTGATTTATTCTGTCGGCAGAAGATAACAGGTGTTCTGTTGTTACTGCCGGGCTGCTGTTTCCCATTTCGTACTGCATTATCTGGACCTGCCCGAGAATTACCGAGAGGCACTCTACGAACTCATGAAAATAACCACCGGTTATTTTTTCCATTGTTCTGAGTCTCTTAACGGAGTCCATATCCTGGTCTGATTTAATGTCGTTGCTGATGTATCTGGCGCCTTTGCTTTCTGAGAGCTGAAGTGATACACTTATGCCCAGATATGAAGCAATCATCACGAATAGTTCTTCAAGTTCCAGAGCGCGCTTACTCTCTCCAAAATATTCAATCCGCATAATCGAGTCTGTGCCGCCCCTGACGGGAACTTTTATAAAGACTCTGCAGACATCTTTATTTGAGCCATTATTCTCTGTCTCGGCGCTGTCATTATCCCGAATTACCAGCATTGATTTTTCACCGCTTATAATTTCAGAAAGGTCGTCGGTAATCTCGGTTACGGTTTTACGTGTTACTTCATGCTCGTTTTGAGAATTCTTTATACAAACCGCCGCGACATTGTCAGATTCCAAAATACATACTGATTCTATTTTTACTTTGTCATCCAAAATCTTGAAAGCTTCAATAAGCGCCTGCTCATAGCCGCCGCTCTGGGCATGGCTGCGAGGTAATTCTCCGAACAACTTTGCCAGCTGTGTATAATTAGTCATTTTACTGCCGCTGCAAACGGCGAACAGTTGACTGATCTGTTTTATCTTTTCGATTTCTCCAAATTCAGTTTCACCAGTGATGGCAATCGCCAGAATCTGCCGGCGGCCGGCATAGGTTGGAGCCTCAAACAGAGCGATGAAATTTGGCGGCTTCTGCATGAATACCGGCTCGGTCTCAACTATCTCCGCAGGAATAATTGCTCTGCCTGTTTGCAAGGCATTAGTCCAGCGGACGACGTGTTCGCCATGAAGAGTGAGAGCAAGCTTGTCGCTAAGAAGTAAATCCCCTTTTGACCATCGCCTGTAAAGATTGTTGTCCTCAACCCAGTACATGGCTGCGTGACTGCGAGCTGCCTGGTCAGTCATTAAACCAAGAAGCTTATTTACCAACTCAGAGTAACTCCTTCGGAAATCGAAAAGTTCTGAAACAAACTGCTCTGATATCTGCCTGACAGCTTTCTTATCAAGAGTATTTGACTTAAGCACTGCCTGCTTCAACCTGTTTATCGTCTGTCCGCTTAGACCCGAAGAAGTGTGGCTGACAATAGCTACTATTGCCAGAACTTTATTTTCAAAAACTACGGGATATAGTTCGTAAGTTTCGGCGGTAATAATATCAGAACTAATTTCAGACTGTTGTTCAATTGTGGACAGAATATCGTCCGGTACAAAAAGCCAGGGGTCCTCTGCCGGATCAGCAGGCAACTCTCCGAAAATATTAGGCAGTCCGGTTCTTAAGAACAGGCGTGAGCTTCTGGGAAGCTCTATTGCTGATAATTCTTCGGTTAAGTTAACCGAAGCCAGATCGTTTTTTGTATCTGGCTCTTTGCTGCTAGTAATCAATTGCTGCTCCTGCTCTATTTAGAGCAACTAATATTTAATCGGTTAAGATCAAATTTATTTTACCGGCCGGCTCCACAGTCGTGGCCAAGAGCCTGTCGTTCATTTCGGTTTTCAATGAATCCCTGCTCAACGGAATACTCTGCTGTAGACGACCCTTGATAGTTAAATTATCTACTCCTGCGCGACCCGGATCGGCAGAAACCAAAACCGTCTGCTCAATTCGTCTCGCGAGTAGTGCTGCCACCATTTCACCAAATTGTATCGTCAGTTCATCAAAGCTGGCAGCAGCTTCAGCTTTAAATTCCGCCAGGCTAATTACTCCAACTACCTGACCGCTGGACTTGATTGGAATCAAAAGTGCACTTTTAGCTTTTTCTGTGAAGCACTGAGAAAGTTCCGCCTCGTTGAAACTGTTAACAAAGCCGCAGTTTAAGCTTTCACCTGTTTCGATTACGCTGCGATGGTTGGGCATCAACGCAAGAATCATATGCCCCCTTTCAGGAACTACTGTTTTCTGGCTATCACGGTTTAAAAGCACCCGTGAAGTCAGAAACGAATCGTCGTTATCAATCATTGAAATACGTATAAAGTCGCAATTAGAGTATTCGTAAAGAAGCTTTGCAGCATCTGCAAAAGGCTCCGCCGACATTTTTCGATTACCGGTCATGTCGAGCGCGAACTGACATATCGCCTTTTCCCGTTTGAGGACGAGCTGAGTAATCTGATCGCCGTAAATCATGCTGAGAATAAACTCAAAAACAGGAACTGCCGCTGTCAGCATTTGTAAATTTCGTCTGGTATATGCTTGTTTTCTGGTGGAACCAACAGTAACTATCCCCTGCATTCTCCCTTGAGCAAAAACCGGAACTGCAATCATTGACTTTATGTCCGATACCGCCATCATTCTGGTGCCGTAGCCCAGCGGTTTTGCTGTCAGGTCGGATTCAATTACCGGAAGAGCCGTTCTGGAAATTCTGGTCAGATAGGTCTGTGTACTCTCAAAAATATTTACACCAGTCTCAATCAGCACAGTGGCTGTTGCTCCGACAGTCAGACGGCAGCTTTCGGTGTTATTGTTAAACGAGACCAATGTCAATAAATCAAGCGGCATTAATTCAGAAATTTGCCTGCAAGTCAGAGAAATAATTTCGTTGGTGTTCGTCAGGTTGTTGATTCTACTAAGAATTCGCCTGGCTTTCTTATCGCAGTTTCGACTGAAGTCGCTGGTTAATATCAAAGTTTGCTGCTCAAGATTGGTAACAATGCCGCTTTCTAAAATATCTATGGTTTCAGGCGTTATCATTTCAACTAAAGTGCTGTGTTTCGACCACATAACAAAAAGTAGCGAACGGCTTGCCGTTATAGTAAACTTTAAGACATATCCAAATTCGTTCTGCTCGGTAAAGTCTGATAGATCTAATTCCTCAAGTCTTGTCACTTGTTTTGAATTGATATCCAAATGCCAGGTGCTCTTATCCAGATTTGCCTCTGGCAGCAGGTGCAAATTATCAAGACTTCCTGCCGATGCCACCAAACTTGAACGAGAGGTCTTATTGAAAACTGAAATAACATCAACCTGTTCAAGCTCAAGTCTCTTTACCAGCCAGTCGGCTATCTCTGTAAAAAACTTTTCAGTTGAACCGCCAGCCAATAATAGTTTGGTCAAAGCCAGTTCATCTTTATCATGCCTGCGTACGGCATCTGTTTTTCTGATTTGCTTTTTTGAAACCGGCAGCCAGTACGACATTCCCGAACTCAACAGGACAATCCCGGACAATGCGACCATCAGCATCAGAATTTCTGTCATCAGCGCTGTCTCTGCAGATATAATCTCGTTTGCGAAAAAACTGTTTTGTAAAACAGAAATAACTCCCCAGAATGATATTAGAGAAATTCCGGCAGAAATTTGATTATACCCTTTGGGGTTTTTAGCAACTATCCATTTTCTTGCTCTGGACAACATGACCAGCCCGGCCAGAAAAAATATCAACATCAGCTGGTCTAAACTTATTAATTCCATAAATTTAACCTGTGTTTCTAACTCCTTATAGTTTGTTTATTTATCGGCAGTTCTGTAGCCCTGTTGAGCCAGGAGACGACTTGATATTTATCCTCAGAATATGGCTTAATCCCCATACCATACTCACCGAATATTTAACTTGCCACTTTAGCATTCATCCCTAATCATTAACTATCAATAGGGTTACATCAAAGAAGCTTTTCGGGCACCCCTCTTGCAATAACTAAATGCAAATGGAGCATATAAGAGCACTTATCTAGTTCGGAGGGAGAAAGCGATGATTAATAAGAGCAGCAAAATAGCAGCAATAATCCTGATTGTCTCAGCTTTTGCCTGGGGTTGTTCGGGACATTTCGTAACGGCTTCAGATCCGGTAAGCTTTTCAAATAATGAAGTTGTTGAATATTTCCCTTTAGACGAATCGTATCAATCAACATTTGAACTCACACAGATAAACCGGGCCTCTGAATTTATAGTTTTCAAGGTTGGTAAAAAGATTCCTTTCCTTGAAGATTCTGCTGTTCAGTGGATTTCCATAATTGGAAGTTCAGTTGATACCGGCTTTATTGTAGTTTCATCAAGCTCATTAATAATATATGAAAGCAGTAGTTCCGGTGGAGAGAAGGTCCTGGATATTCCTCTCACGGTTGGCAAAAGCTGGTCCAGATTTTCATCTATCAGTGCCGGAACCGAAGACGACTTTACAATTATCATAACTGATAATAAACTCACCAATGATTCAGGCAATACCAGCGACAGCGGCGTAACTAACAAGACATTCCCGACTGATGGTTCGGCAGTCATGACCGTTGATAAATATGAGTCAATTCAATTGAGCAACGGCGACTATTACAGCAATACTGTCAGGATTTCCAATGACGGCAGCGGCGGCACCAGAAATTACTACTGGTTCGCTCCCGGAGTTGGTCTGGTGAAATATGTAATCGGTTCTCTGGATGCAAATGAGCCAAAGGGAAATATAGAAGCTGAACTAATCAGCCACGGCTTTGCATATTAGCCTGGGCAGTTCAGGCAAACAAGTTGGTAACAGTTACTCTCTGTCTGTTTTTGAAATGAAGTTTGGCAACTTTGCCTAAAGTTTTTTCTCCATGTTTATCGATAAGTCTGCGGGCGGCCTCATCAACAATTGATGAGGCCCCTTTTGGTACCGGCATACCGTACTTTGTTTCAAGCTTTTTCATCTCATCGACAAACGATGCTCTGGCTAAAATAGAAGCGGCCGCAACCGGCAGATGCCTTTCCCCCTTCTCTTCCTGAATTAGTTCAATATCCAGATTCCTTTTTACCAGAGCTCTTTCAACAAGCTCAGCCTTGCCAAATTTATCAATCAAGGCTCTGTCAGCCTGGTTTGACGAGGCTATTTCGGCTATGACATCGGCGTGGCAGTTTGCCAAAAGTTTGTTGAGGTTTTTTATCTTTTTGTACAGAGCATTGTACTCGGCGGGAGATATTATCAGAATATAATGAGAATAAAGCGCCCGCAGCCGGTCGCTTATGCCGAGCAGTTTTTTTTCTGCAATTGCCTTCGAGTCGCGTACGCCAAGTTCTCTCAGCTGCTCGAAATCCGACTCACTACACAAAAAGCCGGCGACTACAAGCGGTCCGAGAAAATCCCCCTTGCCTGCCTCGTCGACACCAATAATCTTCCTGCCTCTGGCCATCGGCTATTTGGCCCGCTCCAGATACTCTCCGGTACGGGTATCGACCTTGACCTTGTTTCCTTCTTTAACAAAAGAGGGAACTTTAACAACCAGACCGGTTTCAAGCTTGGCAGGTTTGGTAATGTTTGTAACCGTATCTCCCTTGGCGGAGGGCTCTGTTTCTATTACTTCCAATATTACCGACGCCGGAAACTCTATAGATATCGCCTCGTTATCTAAAAACAAAACCCGGTACTCCTGATTTTCGATCAGATACCATTTGGCGTTACCCAGGCTGTCGATCGGTACATTGATCTGGTCAAATGTATTTGAATCCATAAAGGCAAACTCGCCGGAATTCTCATATAGATACTGCATTTCTCTGTTCTGGACATCCGGAGGTTTAAAAGAATCGTTACTACCGAATACTTTCTCTATAATTGCCCCGGTTTTAATATGTTTTAGCTTGGTGCGGATATTAGCTTTACCGCGACCCATTTTGAAGTGCTGAAATTCTACTACGTAATATGGCTGACCATCGACCATTATTCTCAGGCCTTTGCGAAAATCTGATGGTGAATGCATTTAGTTTCTGTCTCCTTAATCTACTCTAATCTAAGTCGCTCAATATATACAATAGCGGCGGCCTGCCAACAATATTTTATGAGTAAATTAATTTTAGCCAACCGGCTTTGATTCGGGGCTTTTATTCAGCGGCAGGTAGATTTCGAATCTTGACCCGCGGCCTGTGGTAGAACTCACTTTGATCTGACCGCCATGAAGATTCACAATCTTGGCAGCCAGTGGTAAACCGAGACCCGTGCCTGATGGCTTCAATGAAAAAAACGGGGTAAAGATACTCTGCAGATGTTCGCTTGATATTCCCGAACCATTGTCGGTCACTATAATCAAAGCCTCGTTGTCCGATAACTTTACTTCTACTGATACGATTCCGATTGTTTCATCACAGGCATTTATGGCGTTTTCGATAATGTTAATTAACGCCTGCTTAATCAAGAGAGTGTCAATTTCAATTCTGGCTTCCCCTATGTTTTTGGCAACTGCTACAAAATGCAGGCTGATTTTTTTCTGCTCAAGCTGCGGCCGGAGAGTTGACTCGACATCTTTAAACAGCTCAGAAAGTAAACTGCTCTCAGGTCGGTATTCCAGCGGCCGGGCAAAATTCAGGAACCTCTCAACCAGTTCTTCGGTTTCCTTTGTTTCATTCAGCAAATCAGTCAAATACTCATTTTCCGCAGATTTTTCTGAGACCTGATTTTTTAAGAGTCTGCAAAATCCTGATATAGCTCCCATTGAATTACGAAGCTGGTGCGCCAGTCCCCCCGACATTTCACCCAGAGCAGCCAGTTGTTTTTTTATTTCAAGTTCGTTTCTCAGCCGGGTTATTTCATTTATATTACTAAAAATTATCGAGGCTCCGATAGGCTGCTGATGGCTGTCAGAAACAGTAGAAATAGCATAGCCGACTGTTATTTTGCTGCCATCATTCAGTGTCAGTACCATTTCACTGTAAGGCAGATTCTCTTTTTCAAAAACAACTTTCTCGATAGCTTCAGTAAACTGCTGCTGCTTTGTAAAAAGTTCCCGGTATGTCGAAGCAATAAAATCTTCTTTATTAAATCCAAACATCTCGCAACAGGAATCATTGATGGACAAAATTCTGCCCTCCCTGTCAAGAGTCACGATTCCGGAATCAGAAGATTCCAGCAGATGGTCGTTAAACTGTTCCAGGGAGTCGGCCCGTGATGTTATCTGCCGGTTAAGTTCTATCAGTTTCTGTTCTTTTTCTTTGAGCTCGTCTATTACCCGGCGGTAATCTTCGACTACTTCCTCTGCTTCGTTATCACCTTCAGCCACAGCCCTGCCCGATGCAAGTGCCTGCTGCCTGAGTTTTCGATAGGGCGCAAAAATATAACGAACCAAAAACAGATAAACTAAAATAATCAGCAAGGTAGAAACAACAGTTGCGACCATTACAGTCTTGCTGGCGTCATCAAGATAAGCCAGATCCGGCGAATTAACCGAAAGAATCAACAGATGATTTTTATTTGCAGATGAAACCGGATAGACATAGAAATATTCTTCTTTTTCTCCCCGGGCCAGAGTCCTAAAATCCGCACTTAATATTTTACGGGCCAGTTCCGGCAGCTGCGTTATGGGCAGTTCACTGGCAAATTCCAAAAGCCATTTCCGCCTGGCCGCTTCAGAGGGATCAGCCGGAATCGACGGCAAAACCATTAGACCGCTCAGCTGATATTTGTTTTTGAAATGATCAATCTCTTTCTTTGAATTTAAGGGCGAAAAGTATGAAAGAGATCGGGAGATTGCGAAGGCGGTTGACTCAAGTTTAATCACCAGAGTGGATTTCCTGCTGGTTCGGGCGTTAAAAATTACAAAGTTAGAGGTAATACTCAGCCCTATCAGCAACGTAATAAGCAGCAGCAGCCCGGAATGGACCTGTAGCTCAAATCTGGATGATTTAATAGCAGTCATAATCTATTGTAGATTATCGGAATAGTCTGCATCTGATTCAGCGGAAATTATTGAACTGTCAGAAAATTATTGATGTAAAAATCGATTATCTGGTCACCATAGGAAATTGCCAGTACCGCCGCTACCGCCAAAAACGGCCCAAAAGGTATCATCCGTTCCTTGCGGAGTTTGGCCGAAAAGCACATGATAATCAAAGAAACTACCAGTCCTATCACTGAAGAACTGATAAATATGAGAAGTATCTTTTCCCAGCCCAGAAAGGCGCCCAGCATAGCGGCCATTTTGATATCGCCGCCACCCATTGACTCTTTCTTAAACAGCCAGTCACCTAAAATTGCTATCAGAAACAGCGAGCCGCCGCCTGCTAACAGGCCTATTGAGGCTGAGTAAATACCAATCCCTCCGGGCAGAAAAGAAACGCCCAGACCAAAGAGAATACCAGGCAGAGTTATGACATCGGGAATGATTTGAAAATCAAGGTCAATGAAAAAGATAACCAGCAGCATAGTCAGCAGAAATGAAAATACAGCAAACTCATATGACAGCCCAAACTGCCAGTAGAAATAGAGGTAAGATATTGCAGTAAGAGCTTCTACCAGGGGGTATCTGACAGAAATCCTCTTCTTACAATTCGCGCACTTGCCAGCCAAGAAAATATAGCTAATCAGGGGAATGTTCTGATACCACTTTATCTGGCTGTCACAGCCGGGACATCTGGAACGGTCAGCAATAAAGGGAATTTTACGGGGAAGCCGGTAAATCAGAACGTTTAAAAACGACCCGATAGTAAGCCCAAGCACAGCTATTAAAATTTGAATAACATCGGGCATAATAAAGTTAATATCGACAATTGTTCTATTAGCTCAACTCCCCTAACCAGTACATGACCAGGGCGCAGGCGACCGGAGAGGCGTTCTCTGTTCTAAGTATTCTTTCTCCCAGGGATATTGGCGAGAAGTCATTTGCGAGAGCCGTCTCTACTTCTGAATCAGAAAATCCAGACTCCGGACCTATCAGAATCGTAACGTTTTTACAATTTTTCAGGAGTTTTACAGGGTCAATAAGTCTGCGCTGTTTTACCGGATGGAAAATAACTTTACGAGAATCTTCATCTTTTGATTCTAAATTCAGAAAATCGCTTAATTTCATAACCGGTGAAATAACAGGACAATATGAACGCCGGCTCTGCTTCATGGCGCCAAGCGCCACCCTCTTAAGTCTTTTAAGCTTGTTATCAAATTTTGCTGACGCTCTAATTTTAATCCTGGATTTTTCAGTAACCAGTGGTACAAATTTCTTTATTCCCAGTTCGGTACATTTTTGAACAACCTCATCAAATTTGAAACCTTCAGACAGGCCTGCTGCCAGCGTTACCTTGGCAAACGGTTCACCAAAGCCTCGTATCTCATTTTGAATCTCAACAATGGTGACTGTGCGACTGCTCAGTCTGGTGACTGTACCGCGGAAGGCTTTGCCAAGTCCGTCGACTACTATCACCTGAGAATTCTTTTTTATCCTGAGAACAGTTCTGGCGTGATGGGCTTCTGCCGCAGGAAGTATTATAATTTTGCCTTGAACTGCACCTGGCGGTGCATAAAAAACTGGGATTTCCATAAATTACTTTCTGATACCATAAGTCAGCCACATCTTACCTTGAATAAAATCAACCGTCTCAACATTGGCCAGCATTAATGCATTATCGATTTCTTCGAATTCATTAACAAGTATTCCCGATAAAACCAAATAACCACTTTCAATAGTATGTTCTATCAATGGCTTTAGATACTGCAAGATCGGTTTTGTGGCGATATTGGCACATATCATATCATACTTTTCTTCCGGCTTAATTTCTGCTATAGAACCGTGTTGAATATCATGCTTAACAGCGACCGAATTCAACTCAAAATTTTCGAAGCAGCAATCTATCGCATCGTGATTGTTATCTATCGCTTTGATATATGAGGCCCCTAATCTGTCCGCAAAAACCGATAGAATTCCGGAGCCGCAGCCAAAATCAAGAAATCTTTGGCCACTGACAAAATATTTTTGGATAAGCTTCAGACAGTTACTGGTAGATTCATCATTACCGGTACCAAAAGCCATTTTCGGTTCTATAATGATTTCATACTTGTAACGAGTTTCACTCTCTGCCCAGGGAGGACGAATCAAAAGTTCCGGGCTTATTTCTACCGGCTTGACCGACTTCCGATACTTTTCTTCCCAGTCAACAACTTCAACCACTCTTTCATGAATTTCTGGAATAGCGATGCTATTTATCTCTGCTATCTGAGCCAGGTAATGGCGCAGGGCGTTCATCCGATTTATATCTGCCGTCTCTTCGATGTAAAACTTTACGGCTGTAACATTCGAGTTTTCTGTTTCCTCAAGGACTACGCCGACCGCTATGTTTTCAGCGATGTAATCGCATACCGGGTCAGCTAAAGTTTCTGCAATGTAGATAAGAATTTCGAGATAGCTGCCGGTCTTGGATTTTTCCTTGTTCATACACCGAGAGACTGGCGGAGTTTTTCAAAGAACGATTTACTGCCTTTCGGTGGAGTCATATTTTCCTGTTCAGATAACCTGGACAGCAGCTCTTTTTCGTCCGAGCTAAGCCGGGTTGGCACCCAGACGACTAAGTGCACCAGTTGATCGCCGCGGCCGTGCCGGTTTAAGTGCGGAACGCCTTTGCCTTTGAGCTTTAGCACTTTGCCCGGCTGCGTACCTGATGGAATTTTCAGCTGCTGCTCCCCGTCGATCGTACGCACGCTGACCGTGCCGCCTAAGGCTGCGGTTGTAAATGATATCGAAAGTTCACAAACAAGATGGTCACCGTTACGAACAAAGTAGTCATGTTCTTTTTCATTAAATACAGCCAGCAAATCGCCCGGTTCTCCGCCGTGCGCAGCCATATTGCCCATGCCGTCAATCGTCATATAGTTGCCGCTGGAAACTCCGGCCGGAATGTTCACTTTGACATTACTTTCACCACGGATGCGTCCCTCACCGCGACAGCGTCTGCAGGGGTCAGCAATAATTTCACCCGCGCCGCGGCAGACCTCGCAGGTAGCAATCTGCTGAACAGTGCCCAGAAAGGTTTTGGAAATTCTTCTGACCTGTCCGGCTCCCCGGCATTGGCCGCAGGTCTTTTTTGATGAACCGGCCGCCACTCCCGAGCCGGAGCAGTCATCGCATTTCACCAGTCGCTTAACTTTGATTGACTTTTCAACACCGCTTGAAATTTCTTCAAGCGTCAGTTTGAGCGTAACCCGCAGGTCTTCACCGCGATTGCCGCGACGGCTGCCGGCGCCGCCACCCATGCCGAAGAGGTCATCAAATACCGAACCTCCACCAAAATCACGCATGAAAGCTCTCAGGGCATCGCTGACATCAAAGCCTCCACCGAAGCCGCCAAAGCCACCCGTTCCAAAACCGCCGCCCTGTCCAAGACCGGCATAACCAAACTGGTCATAAGTTGAACGCTTCTCAGGATTTTTTAAGATTTCGTAGGCTTGAGTAGCCTCTTTGAATTTATCTTCGGCCGATTTGTCATTGGGGTTGCGGTCCGGGTGATATTTTAAAGCCAGCTTGCGATAAGCTGACTTTATTTCGGCTTCACCTGACTCCCGGCCGATACCGAGAATTTCATAGTAATCTCTGGGTGTCGTCATCTACCTATATTATTTCTTGTCGTCTTCAGCGTCGACGACTTCAAAATCAGCGTCTACCGCACCGTCGGTCTTGGCGCTGCCGCCGGCCTCCGGCTCAGCTTCGGGCTGTGCCGTCCCTTCCTGAGCGCCATCCTGCTGCTGCTGAGCCTGCTTATACATCTCTTCTGCCAGCTTGTGTGACGCCGCCATCAACTCTTCTTTAGCTTTGTTGATAGTCTCAAGGCTATCGCCTGAGAGCGCCTCCTGAAGTTTCTTACTGGCTTCTTCAATTTTTGTCTTCTCTTCTTCAGATATTTTGTCGCCGGCTTCTTTAAGTGTCTTTTCGGTTGAGTACACCAGCTGGTCGGCTTCGTTTCGGGCGGCAATCAATTCCGCTTTCTTTTTGTCCTCATCGGAATGCTTTTCAGCATCCTGTACCATCTTATCAATCTCTTCATCCGACAATCCCGACGAAGACTCGATTCGAATCGACTGTTCTTTGCCGGTGGCCATATCTTTGGCGCCGACATGGACGATGCCGTTGGCATCGATATCGAAAGTAACTTCTATCTGCGGAATGCCTCTGGCTGCTGGCGGAATGCCAACCAGATCGAACCGTCCCAGGGTACGGTTATCAATTGCTACTTTGCGCTCCCCTTGAAGCACATGAATCGAAACCGAAGGTTGATTATCTGAGGCCGTTGAAAAAACCTGTGACTTTTTGGTAGGTATGGTCGAGTTGCGCTCGATAAGCTGTGACATAACACCGCCCAGTGTTTCGATACCCAACGATAGCGGCGTGACGTCAAGCAGAACCACATCTTTCATATCACCGGCCAGTATGCCTCCCTGAATGGCAGCGCCAATAGCCACTACTTCATCCGGGTTGACTCCTTTGTGCGGCTCTTTACCGAATATTTCCTTGACAGTCTCGATAACTTTGGGCATTCGGGTCATGCCGCCGACAAGTACGACTTCGTCAATATCCGAGGCTGACAATTTGGCGTCTGCCAGCGCAGTTTTGCAGGGACCGATAGTTCTTTCAATCAAGTCATCGGTCAGCTGCTCCAGCTTGGCTCTGGTTAAGGTCAGATCGAGATGCTTGGGGCCGGACTGGTCAGCCGTCACAAAAGGCAGATTAATATTGGTCTGCATGGTTGAAGAAAGTTCAATCTTTGCTTTTTCTGCAGCTTCTTTAAGTCTCTGCAGAGCCATGCGGTCTTTGCGAAGATCTATAGCCTGGGTTTTTTGGAATTCATCAGCCATCCACTCAATAATTGCCTGGTCGAAATCATCTCCTCCGAGATGGGTGTCACCATTGGTGGAGCGGACTTCGAAAACGCCATCGCCAATTTCTAAAATAGAAACATCAAAAGTACCGCCGCCCAAATCATAGACAGCTATTTTCTCGTTTGTCTTTTTGTCCAGACCATAGGCCAGTGAAGCTGCGGTCGGTTCATTGATTATTCTGAGTACTTCCAGCCCGGCAATTTTCCCGGCATCTTTGGTGGCCTGTCTCTGAGCATCGTTGAAATAAGCCGGTACGGTTATGACAGCCTGGGTTACTTCCTGTCCCAGATGTCTTTCGGCTGACTTTTTAAGATAGCCAAGAATCATAGCAGATATTTCGGGCGGGCTGTATTTTTTGTCATCTATTTTTACAACCACTCCGGCGCTTTCGGAAGTTGCTATTTTATACGGCACCATTCCGATTTCATGCGTTACTTCGTCAAAGCGACGCCCCATAAATCGCTTTATCGAAGAAATTGTATTCTCCGGATTAGTTACCGCCTGCCTTTTAGCCGATGCTCCGACTAATCTTTCGCCGTCTTTGGCAAAAGCTACCACCGATGGCGACGTCCGGGCTCCTTCCAAATTTGGAATTACCGTAGGTTCCTGACCTTCAATTACTGCCACGCAGGAATTGGTTGTGCCTAAATCTATACCTATTATTTTACTCATGCTTTATCTCCTCAGATTATATTGCAAAATTTATAAACTATTTACCATCGTCTTTTTTATTGTCACTTTTCTTGCCGCTGCTGACACCAACTTTGGCATGGCGGATAACTCTTTTCCCCTTTTTATAGCCTCCTGAAAGTTCCTGAGCGATGACTCCCTCAGGCTGTTCATCGGTTTCTATTTGCATGACTGCTTCATGCAGTTCCGGATCAAAAGTCTTGCCGACCGTGGCTATTTGCGAAACGTTATGGTCATCCAGAATCTTTTTCATCTGCTCTAATATCATCTTGACGCCCTTTTTGAAGGCTTTAAAATCTTTTTTGTCAGCTGCCGACCCCAGCGCCCTTTCAAAATTGTCCAGTACTTCCAGCAAATCTATTAGAACCCCGGCTTCGGCATGATGAACCAGTTCTTCACTCTGACGGAACATCCGCTTCTTATAATTTTCGAATTCAGCTGCCAGCCGGAGATACATATCTTCCTTTTGGGCTAACAGCTCTTTTATGTCAGAGCCATCTGTTATTTCAGATGCGTCCGTCTCTTCGGGCTTCTCGTCTGAAACGGATTCTTCAACATCTATCTCCTGAGAAACTGATTGCTCGTTTAGTTTGTCTGCTTTGTTTTCTGGCAATTCCTTTTACCTCTGCTATTAATTTCTGGGCCGATCGTTCTTATCCATGCCGCTTAATGTTTCTGAAATAGTTCGGGCGGTGTACTCGACCACCGAAACCAGTTGACTATAAGGCATCCGGGTCGGCCCGATTATACCTACTGTTCCTTTGATGTTACCCACCCGGTACGATGATGTTACCAGCGAACAGTTGAGCACTTCTGAAAACTTGCTCTCATTGCCGATTGTAATCAGCAGCCCTTCCTCTTCCTGCTGATTTAAAAAGTCCGACAGGATTTTACCATTTTCCAAAACTTTAAATAGCTCCGATAACTTCTCCCGGCTGGCAAACTCCGGTTTGGCAACCAATTGATCAGCGCCAGAGAGGTGCAGGCCCGATTCCTCGGACTCGGTCCAGATATTATCTTTTGAATCTATGAGCAGGTTAAGCAGCTTGCCATGACCGGAAACATCGGCCATTCTTTGAACGACCGTTTTTCTTATTTCGCCCAGTGTCAGTCCTGTCAGTCTTTCGTTTAATACCTGTTCCAGCTCACCAAGAATGCTGTCTGAGACAGCCGCTTCGATTTCTATTATCACAGACCTGGCCAGTCCCGAACGGACAACCACCACCGCCATCAGCCTGTCTTCGGCTATGGGGATCAGCTCAAATCGTTTCAGAATTCCGGCATCAAATCTTGGAGCCATGGTAACTCCCAGCTGCTTGGTGATATCACTTAAAACGCGGCAGGTCTGTCCCAGAATTTCGTTTATCCCCTGCCCCTCTTTTAAGATTTTACTTTTAATTTCATCTTTAATTTCCTGAGACAGTTCTTCAGGCTGAAGTAAAAAATCAACGTAGAACCTGTAACCTAAATCTGTGGGTACCCTGCCGGCCGAGGTATGCGGCTGCTTAAGAAGTCCCTGCTCTTCCAGATCCTGCAGGGTATTTCTGATTGTCGCCGACGAAAGGTCGGTCATAAATTTATTGGCTATCAGTCGCGAACCGACCGGGTCAGCCGAAGCGATATACTGAGTAATCAAACTTGCCAGGACTTCTTTTTCTCGCTCTGATAGTTTTTCAAATAATTTCGCCATAATATCTACCTGCAATATAACTGCCATTTTGGCAGCATAGGTGCCATAGTGTTAATAATTTACCTTATTTATAACAATAGTCAAGATAAATGGTTTCAGGTTTGTCTGGTATTACTATGATTAATATCAAATAAGGTCAGATTTGTATCTGACCCTAATATTGGGTCTGAAGCTTGAAATATTATATAAGGCGCAACGGCTAATCTGCTATGAGCCCTTCTTTTTCTTCTTAGTACTCTTTTTGGGCGTCTTGATCTTTTTGACAGTCTTTTTGGGTGGTGGCTTTTTCAGCTTCTTTTTCTCAACCCGGTCATCGATTCCGTTCTTATTACGGTCGATAAAACTGTCATATTTCTTTTTCGAGCCGGCTTTCAGCTTTTTGGGAGGCTTTTTCTTGGTTACAGCCTTCTTCTTGCTTTCTTTCTTTTTCTCGATACTGGTCTTTTTCTTCTCTTTTTTCTCTTTCTTGTCAACTGCCAAAACCGGGACAGCTAGAGAGAAGGAAACAACCACAGCTATCAGAAATGTCAATAATCTCTTAATCATAAGTACCACACCCTTAAAATAGGCATATTAAACTGATTTAAGCAAGACCAATTATCGCCTGCCTCCTTTTTTGGTCTTGCCACCCGATGAGGATTTTTTACCACCGGAACTGCTGCTTTTAGAGCCGGAAGATTTTGGCTTGGAGTCACTTACTTTCTGAGCTTTCCCGCCAGATTTCTTACTGCCGCTGCTCCCTTTCTGGACAGAACCCTGCTTCGAAGCTGCTTTTGAGCCAGAGGACTTGCGGGGACTACTCTTTAAGGTACCACTGCCGGAAGAGCCTTTCTTATTTGAGCCGCGGCTGCCTGAGTGATACGCTCCTGAGCGCTGGCTGCTTTTATAACTGCTCTTCTTGCTGCCGGATCTGGCCTCTCTCTTTTTATACGAAGAGCTGCGCTTTTTGTAGCCCGACGATTCATTGCTGCTCTTCTTATCATAGCTCCGGTATGATGAAGCTCTTTTGTCGGCTGTGGTTTTCGAATCACCTGAGCTTTTGCGATAAGATTCATAACTTCTTTTGTAAACCTTAGATTTTCCTATGGCCGCTTCCGAACCGGAGCCTCTGACAAACTTCTTGGTGCCGCTATAAACAAACTGCGATTTTTTACTGACAGTTGTTTGAGAGCCTGACTGCGTGTAAGATTTTGTTTTCCAGGCACCGGAAGACTTAATCGCTTTGACCTCTTTCTTATAATTCGGGTAACCGGCAGATGTTGGCACTCTGTACCCGGCCGCTCTTACTTTTTTGTACTTCGATCTCACCTGCGGCGAAGTGTTAATAATCGTATAGTCAAACACTACCGTACTATAGCGTGAGACGTGATGGTCATATTCCCAGACGTGTCCGTGTCTGTCATAGACAGTAAAAGTATGCCAGCCGACATAAATTCTGGGAATATACAGAGGTGCACAACCCCAGTAAATGCCGTCGATATATATCGAAGAACCATACCAGTAGTCAAAGTAAATGTTGCCGCTGACAGTCCAGCTGGGGTAGTACGGCCGATAAATGGGACGGAAATAAGTCCTTTCCCATTCATTGATATACAAGGCAGTCCTGTCAAAGGCAAAGCGCTGGCCTTCGTACTTGACAAAATAACGGTCATTGAGCCAGTCCATGTAGTCATGCACGTCATCTGTTTCAGCAATCAAGCCCGAATTCGGATACCAGTCGGGAATAGTGAATCTCTCGCGGGAAGCAATAATCTGAATATTCTCGACACCTTCAGGACCGCTTACCACCAGATCGTAATCATCATGGCCGCCCGGCAGCCGGTGTGTTTCACCGCCGGAAACAAAATTGTCCTGACCTGGGTTCGACGGAAAGAGCATGTTCACCCGGCCGCGAGAGTCGATGCTGTAGATAACAACAAAGGCATCGCGGTTGACACGGTAAAACAAAGTAACTCTGTCTCCCTCGTAATACTCGCCGTCGCTGTGATCCGACCAGATTTCGACATCAAGATAGCGGTCGATTCTGATGCGGTCATAAGAGTTATCGGCGTTGTTATGATGGTCACGGGGTTGCTGCTGCAAGTTTTGTGACCATATGGTTGCCGTTGATGCCAGACTAAAAAGCAGCATCAGCATAATCGGTTTTAGTAATTTGTGTAACATAATTGGTTACCTCACTTTCCACTATTACTTTTAATAGAGACATTGTCCCCGTTGGGTCTTCTTAAATAATCAGAGCCGTGAACAGGCTTCTGAACTATATCACTACCGCCTACCAATTCAGGGTTATCCTGATCTAACTGATAAGCCCACTCAAAATCTACAAAGTCTGCGCCGATAGTACTCACCCGCAGCTTGGCATAATGCAAATCACGGGTCCAGATGACATAAGTATGTCCGAGTATGATTTCTGACCAGCCATTTGCCGACCAGCCGGTAGTAGGAGCATAACCGATGTCATCGAAAAATTCGGTGTAGCCCATATCTTGTAAGTCTGTCAAAGTATCAGTTGCGTTGATATAGAAAATCCCCGCTACCGTATCGAGATAGACATCGGCGTTGGGATCATTCCAGCTGACGCGACTCTGGGCAGACAGGTCAAGTCCGGCCAGTCCTGGCTGCGTAGCCATTTCGACTAATATTATTGAACCTTCCGGACGAGGAGTGTCGAATACATTTTCTGCCGACAGTTCCGAAACCTGCCCGGAAAAATCTACACTGGCAACGGCATAGTAATAAGTCTGGCCGTTGACGACTGAACTGTCAGTATATTGATGAAGTACCAGGTCAAGATTGGGGTTTTCGTCGGCAATAACCGTTCCAATAACCGCATAATTATTAACCGGGTCATTCGACCTGTAAACGAAGAATTCATTTATATCGGCTTCATAAGGAGCGTTCCAAAATATGTATACGGCATTATCACCAGTGATCGAAAAAACTCCCTGCGGCGCGGCCGGAATTTCGTTAATGATCAGAATTTCATCGTCTGAGCAGCCGCTTAAAGCTATTGCCAAAATTAAAAGAATTGGTAATACAATCAATTTCTTCAGTTTCATTTCAATTATCCTCATCCCTAAAAGTTAATTTCAATCTATATAGTATCAAAAGCTGTGCCAAAGACATTAAGTTATTGTTATACAAGTGATTATGTTGATAATGAGCGTTTTACAGCTCAAAGAAATGCACAATTATTGTGCATTTCAAGACTATGACGCCCGATTATTGTGAATTTTCTGAGAGGCTGTATTCTTTGATTTTGGCGCTGAGAGTATTTCTATGGATTTTAAGAATTTCGGCGGTCTGGCCTATATTCCAGTTATTAGCCATTAAGCAAAACTCGATATGTTTCTTTTCAACTTCAGCCAGAGGAATTTCTGAATGAGAAAAAGTCTGACTGCCAGATATGTCACTCAAACCAGAAAGGTCCGAAGCGTTAATATTGGTAGTGGTCGAAAGTATGACAGCTCTTTCAAGCACGTTTTCAAGTTCTCTGACATTTCCCGGCCAATGATATTTCGAAAGAATTTTAGCAGCGTCGCTGTCAATACCTTCCATCTTCTTGCTGTGTTTTTTTGCAAACTTCTCCAGAACATATCGGGCAATTAGAAGTATGTCTCCGCCTCTTTCTTTTAGAGAAGGTAGTTTTATTTCTACGACGTTGAGCCTGTAATACAGGTCTTCCCTGAAAGTTTTTTCAGCAATCATTTCAGGAAGATCTCTGTTGGTGGCCGCAATTATTCTTATGTCCAGCGATATCGATTTGGTAGAACCCAGCCGCTCGATAGTGTGGTCTTCAATGACACGAAGCAGCTTAACCTGCATGGCAAGCGACATCTCACCGATTTCATCAAGAAAGATAGTGCCGCCTTCCGCCAGTTCAAACCTGCCCAGTTTAATTTTGTCGGCGCCGGTAAAGGCTCCTTTTTCATATCCAAAAAGTTCTGACTCCAGTAATGTCTCAGGCAGGGCGGCGCAGTTTAACGAAACCAGTTTTTTATCAGCCCGTCCAGACAAGGCATGAATACCGCGCGCGACTAACTCCTTACCGGTGCCTGAAGCACCCGTAATCAAAACAGTGGTGTCTTTGGGGCCGACTGCAGCAATCATCCGTCCGACTTCTTTAATAACTTTTGATTCGCCGATTATATCCGTTTTCGGAAAGGCATCAGACAGACTTTCACGCATCACTTCAGCTTCTACGATAAGTTCGTTTTGCTGTGAAGCGCGATTCAATTTCAGCAGCAGTTCTTCTAAATCATTTATCGGCTTGGTGAGATAGTCCGAAGCGCCCGCCTTCATAGCCGCTACTGCTGTTTCAACCGAACCAAAAGCAGTTAACATGATTACCTGGATAAAGGGATTTATCTGTTTTAGCTCGGTGAGCAGCTCCAGCCCGTTCATTTTGGGCATTTTCAAATCGACCAGAGCAACCGGAGCAAATATATTGCGATAAACTGCCAATGCCTCTTCGCCGTCACCGGCCAGAGTTACTTCGTAGCCGTTTTTGCTCAAATAACCACTCAGCAGTTCACGCTGACTTTGTTCGTCGTCTACAATTAGGATTTTTTTCATAGTTAATTATTAAACAAATAAGCTGACTTATGAGCGCAAACATAAAAAAAGTCCGCCGAAAAACGACGGACTCAATCCAAATTCATAGTTTTAGTTATTACTCATTGGGAGCGATCAAAATTCTTACGCCCACATGAATATCTATACGACCAAGGTCAGAGCCAAACTTGTAAATGTCGTCCTGATAGGTGGCTTCAGTATCGGCGGCAGAAACCGCAGCGCGGTAATTCGCTTCCAGAAACAGTCCGCTAAAATCTGAGACGAAGTAGAAAATTCCCGCTCCGGCTCCGTAAGCAAAGACCGGGTCATAAGAAATTTCGCGATAGCGACGACCTGCAGAATTATCTACAAAAGTAGTAAATTTGGCAAACTCGAGACCTGCTGAGGTTTTCAAATAAGGGATAAAATCTGATTCTCCGGTAAAATAATATTTCAGATAAAAATTCGGACTATAGAGCTTATGGTTCAGGCTGCCGGTTCCGTCACTGTCTTTTATGGAAAATTGTGTGTGTGAAAAGTTAAAACCAAAAACCAGGTCATTTGTCAAAAAATAGCCGATGTCCAAACCGTAGTTAAGACCGGTTTCAGCGCCCAGGGTGTCACTAAAATCGCTCAGGCTGCCGCTCGGAATACCAGCGCCGCCATAGAAATTGACTTCAAGAACATCCTTAACGAAAAAATCTTCGTCCTGCGCCAGAGCAGTACCACTTATCAGAAGCAGCGACAATCCGATTACAAACAAATTCTTCATCAAAACCTCTATTGCCTAAAAATTTAACTAATCAAAACCTATATTCCCAAATTGGAAAGCATTAAGTTAAGCGCCAGAAAGACGATTTGTCAACCGATTATGTTCAATTCGATTCCCTTTCGGGACAAAAAACCTTATCAGCAGCCAATTAGCATTCTTTCTAAGTACAGTCTGGTATGAGACCTCCCCTGAAAATATAGTCCACCAGATAGGTCAGGTCGAGAATATTGCTGCTATCATCGCAATTGGCATCACCAGCCAAAAAGGGTTCCGGAGCCGGACCGGACCTGAAAATATAGTCAACCATATATGTCAAATCCAGAATGTTAATATCCCCGTCATTGTTGGCATCCCCTTTTACGAAGGCGTCTGCTACTGAAACCAGGGCCAATTCTGACAGGCGGCTCTCCTGAGCTTCAGCATCTGTGGCCGTCAAGCGATACCAGTAGTCTCCTCCCGGAATGCTGTCAAAACTGTACAAAGTATCTGTGATGCCGGAATCTACCAGTATTTCGCTTGAGAAAAAATCAACGTTTTCAATATCATCTAAATAAACACCTTCAAAAGTGACTGAAAAGTCGGTAAAATAGGTTAACCTGAAAATAATCTGCTGTCCGGCATAAGCCGATAGATCGAACTTGGCCTGGACCCAGTCGCCGGACGAACCGGTTATGCCGTTGCCCAAATTGGTCCCATGAGGATTTGTATTGGTAGTCATATTATTGGGCAGATTAAAATAGTCGTAGCCACCATCGGTGGAAATTTGGACATAAAAATAGTCCCAATCAGTTTCAATAGCGTACCAGATCCAGAATTTCAAGGTGTCATCCGGCTGAACCAGATATGGCGTCTGAGCTAAAAGCCAGTGGTTGGCACGGTTCCAATTAAAGGTATGCCATGAAGAAAGACCTGTGTGCTGTCTGGCGGTTGTTAAAGAGAATTTTTCCGGCCTCCAATGACCGTTGTCTGCTTCGGCGCTGTCTGTTATAGTTTGCTTACCGGTCAGTTCATAAAGTTTGTATAAAACAGCCGGGTTGATTGAATCTTCCAGATTCCACTCAACAGTATAATCAAGTACAACTGTCGTTTCGGGAGTGCTGACAGTGGGCGGAATCGGCGGGCTGAATTTATAAGGATTGTCGGCAATCTTAGCCAGAAAAAGATTTGGCCAGATATTTTCAGCATTTAAAGCCGGAATCCTGAACGGGTCGGGCCAGAATCCATCTGAGAAACTGCCGACTTCGGCAGTATATGAAATGATTCTGGGCTTTAAAATTGTATCCCCCCAGGCCCAGCCATCTGCTTCGCCATTGGTAGGATACAATTCCCAGCCGATCTGTGGTGCATAGCCGTTATACTTGGTCAATGAATCTCCAATAGTGCGAAACATATCGTCATACGTACTGAAAACCCGGTCGTAGCCCGGAGGCCAAAGCTCGAGATTTGAATAGCTGTGGCTGTTATGAATGATTTTTATATCTTTTGAAATAATAAAGTCCCGCATGGCTTGATTTTCTGGCTCAGAGAACGGTCCGGTGCCGCGATATGTCTGGCCATCCATTACTGGCGATGAACCTAAGTCATCATAGCCCCACTTAAAGCCCCAGTTGCGATTCATGTCAACCCCAAAGCTTGTGCTGTCGCCGTTTGGCCGGCGATTCTTACGCCACAAGCCGCCGCCCAGCGGGTCAGTAATTTCATTCCAAACGTAGCCATCAGCATTAAAGACCGGAACGAAATATAATTCACGGTTGTCTACAATATGAGCAATGTCAGTATCTAAATTGTAGTTTAATAGCAAGTGATTCATGAAGTTCATCAATACTTCGCTGGCAGCAGGCTCGCGGGCATGAGTTAAACCCACGTAAAGAACTGCCGGCTCGCCTTCATCGACGTTTGGATTATCTGATATTTTCATAGCCCAGATATCCCGGCCTTCAAATGTTGTGCCTATTGAAAATTTTGCAGTAATAATACTCGGATAGGCAGCAGCCAGAGAGTCCAAAAATGATTCTATCTCAGAAAAAGTCTTAAAGCCACCCATTGTCATATTGCTCTTGTTCTTTGAGCGATAGTGAGCTTTGAGGTCAGGGATATCTACTCGATAAGTTATGCCGCGGCTGTCAAACCATTCCAGATCAGCCTGACTGGCAATCATTTCAATGCTGTCGCCTTTATAGCCCAGAACATCCAGGCCCAAACGGTGTATTTCCAGAAAATCGCTCTTGTCTAATTTGAGCACTGTGACCTGAGAAAGCTGCTCGGCACCAGCGAAAGCTGTCGAAATAATCAATATCAGGGCAATCGCAATAAATGGCTTACTAAATTTCAAGTCCTTCTCCTGGCTTTAAACTTACGGCGGTAAATTTTAGATATTCAGAAAGCTGGGTGAGTATTACATCTTGCTTGAAAGTAATCATTTTTTCGTTTTGAGCAACTACAATTATTGAACCTTAAATTTCCGCTTTTATAAAAAACATCTTGAATTTTCCATCCGAAAAGCCATAATTACGCTTCCAATATGAATAAGCCCAGACCCAGACCAAAAGGTGCCCGAGTCCTCATTATAGGCAGCGGCGGCAGAGAGCATGTAATTGCCTGGAAACTTAAACAGTCACGCAAAGTCGACCGTTTAATTTGTGCCCCCGGCAACGCCGGCATTGCCAAGATTGCCCGCTGCGTCGATATAAATCCGCTCAAAACCAGAAACTTAGCCGATCTGGCTGTCAAGAACAGAATAGATCTGGCCGTGGTAGGGCCCGAAGTCGCATTAGAGGCGGGCATCGTTGACGAGTTTCAGAAACATCGTATAAAAATATTCGGTCCGAACAAAAATGCCGCCAGACTTGAAAGCAGCAAAGTTTACGCCAAAGAGTTCATGCGTAAATATCACATTCCGACAGCACCCTTTAAGAAATTTTCAGCCTCGGGAGCCGCCATTGGCTTCTGTAAATCGGTGGAATATCCGGTTGTTATAAAAGTAGATGGTCTGGCGGCCGGCAAAGGTGTCTTTGTGGTCGATAGTTTTGACCAAGCCTCAGATACAATTACGAAACTTATGGAGACTAAGACATTTGGTGACGCCGGCAAAAATATAATAGTTGAATCATATTTGCGCGGGCAGGAAGTTTCTATTATGGCCTTTTGCGACGGCAAGACTATAATCCCAATGCTGCCCAGTCAGGACCATAAGCAGGCCTACGAAGGAGATAAAGGACCCAATACCGGCGGCATGGGTGCTTATTGTCCGACATCTTTTGTAACTCCGGAAATTATGGAACAAATTGAGGCCCATGTCTTAAACCCATTCTTGAAGGGTCTCGAAAAAGAGGGCTTGGTATTTAGGGGCGTCATATACGCCGGCATAATGCTGACTTCCTCAGGTCTGAAAGTTCTCGAATTCAACTGCCGTTTCGGCGACCCGGAGACGCAGGTGGTGCTGCCCCTCTTGCGCACTGACTTTTTTGATATATTGATGGCTACTGCCACCGGCAAGCTTCAGTCTATAGGCAAACTCAGCTGGCGGGAGCAGACATCGGCTTGCGTTGTTATGGCCTCCAAGGGTTATCCCGGAAAATATCCGACAGGCTTAACAATACGGGGTCTGGATATTAAACTCGGTAATGGCAATTATATTTTCCACGCCGGTACTGTTAAAAAAGGCAATAACTGGGTAACTGCCGGAGGCAGAGTCTTAAATGTTGTTGGACTTGAAAGCGATTTAAAGCTTTCTTTGGATAAAGCTTACCGGATGGTTAAAAATATTAAGTTTGATGGCGCCATGTATAGAAAGGATATTGGCTTCAGAAGCCTGCAGGCTTAAAAGCAGTAAGTAAGTATGGCAAAAGTAATAATTATAATCGGTTCAAAGTCAGACATGGAATATGCAGACAAATGCAAAGCTCAGCTGGATGTTTTTGACATTGAGTCAATAATTGAAGTTTCTTCGGCCCACAGAGATCCGCAGAAAACTGAAAAGCTGACTGCCGGCGCCGAAGCCGGCGGCTTTGAAGTTATCATAGCCATGGCCGGCTTAGCAGCCGCCCTGCCGGGCGTAGCAGCCGCCCATTCAAACCTGCCTGTTATAGGAGTCCCTCTCCCGGCCGCCTTAAACGGCATGGATGCTCTGCTGGCAACTGTACAGATGCCTCCCGGAATTCCGGTGGCCGCTGTGGCTATCGGCTCTCCCGGCGCCAAAAATGCGGCTGTTCTGGCTGCGCGGATTCTGGCCTTAAAACATAATGATGTAAAGAAAAAGTTGATTGCCCACCGAGAGTCCCTTAAATAATCCGGGAACAATTCAGCCTTAAATTTTGTAACAAGATAGAGTAAAACACAAAAAGGATATGATTATGCAGAAAGAGAACAAAACATACTTTTCGATTATTCTAATTTTCATTTTAGGCTTTGCTGTCTCGGCTGTTATGGCTGATACGGAAAAGGCCAAAGAACATTTTAACACCGGCCTGACGGCTGAACAGAACAGTAATTCCGATGAAGCGATTTTATCCTATAAAGCAGCTATTTCCGAGAATGCTGATTTCATTGATGCCTATATTAATCTGGGCGCTATTTATTTTAAGCAAAAAGATTACAAGAATGCTCTCGACATGTACCGCACTGCCGTCGAAAAAGATAAAAAGAATGTTACCGCCCTCTCTAACTTAGGCAATGTCGAATATAAACTGAAAAAATATGCCGAAGCCGAAATAAATTTTAAGGCTGCCATCTCTATTACTCCTGTTGATGCTAAATTATTTAAAGATCTGGGCAAAGTCTATTATGCCAAACGTGATTACAAAGAGCTTGTCAAGACCTTGAATAAATGCCACGCTCTTGGCGGCGGCAGTCATCTGACCCACTATATGCTCGGCAAAGGCTACCAGAAAACCGATAAAAGTGGCCAGGCTATCAAAGCTTTCAAGAAATCAGTTACACTTAAGAAAAAGAACTACAATGCCCAGTTTGCCATGGGGCAGATTTACTTAAGCCAGCAGAAATTTCAGTCGGCAGCAGGAGCTTTCAACAAAGCACTCAAAGCCAATCCTAAAAAACATAGAGCAGCCTATAACTATGCGGTGGCAGTAGAGTCTAATGACCCGGACAATTATGTAAAGAACATTTCGGCCTGGGAAAGATTTATTAAGATTGCCAGGAAAAACCCCAGAGCGCGCAAAGAAATGTCCAGCGCCGAAGGACATCTCAAAGAATTAAAAGAAGCCAAACGACAGGCCGACTTACAGTAGCAGTTTTGTTCGCTGACAAAATTAAAAGCCCGCCACAAGCGGGTTTTTTTTGTATTGCACTCCTGACATTCGCGGTTGAAGCGTCAGGACCACGCCAAGGAGGCGGGTCCTGACCTACAGGAACTGCCTATTTGTCATTCCCGCTTTAGTCCCGTGTATTCACGGGGAGTGCCGTTGTCGGGAATCCATCTTGCCGTCATTCCGGACTTGTTCCGGAATCCAGTCGGTAATACGAGCACAAATAATCGAGTGATTTTCTCTTATCTGTTATGATCCCACAGCCCGCTTAGGCGGGTGGGCAACCCGGCCAAAAATATCATTGGACAATCTGGACTTCTTATTCGTCATTATAGATAATTAAATATTACGCGGCGTTTGATTCGTATGTACAAAATAAAATATAGCTTCTATTTAGCACTAATTATGACATTTTGCTCTTACAGTTGGTGCTATTCACGGCACCCGGATTTATGCTTTGTTCGTCACGATATCGGTAAGATCGCCCTGGTTCGCAGCAATTATCCGTACTTCGGAGGCAGCAATAACGCTGATTTTCCGTCAATTGATTGTCTAACCGGTTTTCAAATACCCCTGGGAAGCTGTTTATACCCCAAAAATTCTCTGGTAACATATCTTGACTTCGGTTTTGCCTGGGTGGGTGGAATTGTGAAAGGCGATACGCTGGTTTCTGCGCGCTCTATGTGGCCGTCATTTTATGTCTATCCAAATGGTGACGGCTTGGAGTTCCATTCACACGACTACCCCCTCGGCCACATTGAAACCCGCTCTAATGTAGACCCCTCATCGGATGAATTTGAAGGTTCAATTTCCGAGCAGGATTTTATTTCAGTTTCAACTGACACAATTACCAGAGGTGTCAATATTATTCCGGACTATTTCAAATCCCGAGCGCACAAGCCAATGGGTCTGGAGTTTGTTAACCGGTCTTATGCCTGGTCGCTTAGTCACACCGAGGACATCGTCATGTTTGACTGGCTTATAAGAAACATTGGTAAGGATGTTATCAATGATGTTTATGTAGGCATCGAACTCAAAGTCGCTGTGGGGGACCTTTATGTTGCGGATCCCTTTGAAGAGAATTTCCGGTATTATGACGAATTTGGGGGATTTCTATCTGTGGTTAACTCTCCACAAGGATGTGGTTTTTTGGACACAGTATTCGTCGTTTGGGGCGCTGATAATGATGGTGATCCCGTACAGGGTAATTTTGTGGAAAGGCCTACTGTTGATCCCAATACTGGTAATTTAGTTGCATCTTGTCGCCACGTGAGTGCACTTGAACTAATTTCGGCACCTATAGATTTAATTGCCGGCAATACCGTCTCCTATAATTGGTGGGATGGCTACTTCTTGCCCGTCTATAACTTCGGGCCGCGAAAGAAGGGTAATTTCAGAGAGTTCCATACTGGCGGACTTGGGGTACCATGGGGAGATGTGAATAAGTATTACGTAATGCAAAACCGTGAGATTGACTATGACCTCGCTTATATTTCAACTATCAGACAGTACGATCTCAATTGGATTTATCCTCCGCAGGATATAGTGCCCGATATTTCTGCCGGTACAATCTTGACCCAACTCTTATCTGTCGGTCCATTTGACCTGGCACCGGGAAGCGAATTGCCAATCGTACTCGCCTTCGTTATGGGAGAGAACTTTCATACCAACCCCCGAAATTTGGCGAATATTTATAGGGGCGATGTTGATGCCTACTATGCTAATCTCGATTTTTCTGATTTAATCAAGAACGCCCAATGGGCCAGATGGATTTATGATAATCCCGGCATTGATACCGACAACGATGGCTACGCCGGGGAGTTCCGGGTTTGTGTTTTTGATTCTGTGCTTGATGCAAACTCTAACTGGATTGCGACTGTAGCTGAGACTACCTGGTACAAAGGTGACGGCGTGCCCGACTGGCGGCCGGCCCTGCCACCGCCGGCGCCAAAAATGTGGGTGACGCCGACATTTAAAGGCATAAATATCAGATTTAACGGGCAGGAGTCAGAAAATACTCCTGATATATTTACCAGGTTATTGGATTTTGAAGGGTACAGAATATATATCGCCCGTGATGACCGCGAGACAAGTTATTCTTTGCTGGCATCGTATGATATTGAAAACTATGACAAGTATATCTGGAACTACGAGAAGCAGCCAGAGCCCGGCTGGGAGCTGCTTAACTTTCCCATGACCCTTGAAGAAATCCGCTGTGCTTATGGTTCGACTTCGCTCACCACAGGTGCCACAGCCTGCGACGATAGTCTCTTTGATTTCTTGAGATTCCGCCCGAGCTTCCCCTATTCTCCGCCGAACTTCCCCGAATCACTCTTTTACTTTGTGAAGCATGAATACAATGTCTCTGAATTCGGCGTTACCACTCCAATCACCAAACGATTCCCCAATGCCCCCGACCCGCGCGGACTTCCGACAGATTCAATCACGGCAGACTTCTACACCGCTGACGGTTATCTTAAATTTTTTGAGTATGAGTTTACCATCGAAAATATCATTCCGACTGTGGCCTATTATGTCAGCGTGACTGCCATGGATTTTGGCTGGCCGAAATCAGGACTCGAGCCACTGGAGACCTCGATAACAGAGAACGCTCAACAAGTTTATGCCAAAATAGTTGACCCGGCAGTCGGCGCCGACAGTTTACGGATAGTCGTCTACCCTAATCCGTATCGTATCGATGCCAACTATCGTTCACGCGGCTTCGAAGGTTTAAATCAGGATGACCGCTGGAGCGAGAGGGTAAGAAGAATTCATTTTGCCAATATACCGCCCAAGTGCACTATCAGCATATTTTCACTTGATGGCGACTTGATCAGAGAGATTCGTCACGACAAAGACCCTGGCGACCCGACAGCAAGACATGCCGAGTGGGGGCTTATCAGCCGCAACGGACTGAGAGTAGTCTCCGGCTTGTACTACTGGGTGGTCGAGTCCGACAGCCGCACCGAGATGGGCAAGTTAGTGATAATTATGTAGGAGCTGAATATATTCAGCCCGATGATAGACTGACCCTTCGACTCCCTCGGCTCCCACGGGACTTCGTACGCTTTGGGACTTTGCTGCAAGGCTCAGGTTGATAGGTGTGGCTCTTGTAGGTCAGAAGGCCTGTCCTGAGCGAAGTCGAAGGGCTTGTACTCCTGACTGTTTTCCTAGAAGCGTCAGGACCACTAAAGGGTCACTGACTTACAGGAACTGCAACCCACAATAAATGGAAAAGTCCCATGGGGTGAGGCACCCGGACACAGCAATTTACTTAAACTCAACCCTGTCGAACTCGTCCCATTCAACTAGTTCAACATCGCCGTTTACAAGCGTAATAAATATGCCCTTATTGTCCTGATCAACATCGTTGGAACCTCGCAGGCGAAATGTCCGGCCATCTTTGACTGTCACCATTGCACTGCGTCGGGATCTTTTTTCAATCGATTTAATCAGTCCCATTTCAATATAAAAGTCGGCACCGCGATAGTTGCCGTTTAAAAATTCCCAGGTGTACTCTTCGTCATTGTCCCAGCGGATATCGCCGGTGTATGATTCATCATCGTCGGTAAAAACCGTTCCCTGCAGTTTCCTGCCGCCGTCGAATTGATTATAGTCTACTGCTTTTCCCATCGGAGAAAAATCGAGTCGTTCAAATTCATCCCAGCTGACTCGAACTTGTCCGAAACCCGGGTCACTGATTATAATTCCACGGTTGTCGTCGTCGACATCGTTGGTTCCCCGCAGGACAATTTCTTCGTTGTCATGAAAAATAACCGTGGCCGCGCTGGAACTGTATCTTTCAATAGCCTTTATATCTTTGAATTCAATTTTCCGGCGCCGCTTGCGAGAATCACCATCAAGGATGTCTTTTGACAAAGTTTCATCAATGTCCCAGCAGACAAATCCTTTATATTCATCTCCGCGCCTGGTAGTCAGGGTTCCATAAAGTCTGTAGCCGAGCTTTGATTTCAGGTTCTTCTTTGTGGCCGAAAACTCAATTCTTTCTATATCATCCCAGACAAATTCAATTTCACCTTCGCTTCTGTCTTCTATGATAATCTCCCTGATATCATCACCGATATCAGTTGAGCCGCCTTCAAGCTCCAGTTCTTCGCCGGATTTAAGAATCAACAAGACCCGGTCGTCATCTATTACTTCCATGGTTTTAATATGTCCGAAGCGAATTCCGGACTGGGCGCTTGATGACCAGAAGCTAACGCCCTTGCTTTTAAACTTTAGACCAAATATCTCAAAAGAAGTCTCCCGGCCTCTGCCCCGCTTTGCCCTGCGAGACTCTCTCAGATTTTTCCTGGAAATATCTTTACTGCCATCGAGCACATCGACCCAGCTGACTTCGTTTCTGTCCCAGCGTATGAGTCCTTCGTATACTTCATCATCTAAAGTATAAATTTTGCCGTAAATGCGGCCAGTGTCGGCGTTGGCTATTAGCGCCACTGCTATAATTACCAAGATAATTAAAACTATTTTCAAGAAATCCATTATTCCTCCAGTTGTCATTCACTTTTACTGACCCTAATAGTTACGCAGCTTGAGGATTTAGGTTGCGATTTTACCCCTAAAATTTGCTCTAAATCAATCGTATATCGTTAATTCTGTGACCAGAGTGGGACGGGCAGAAGTCACCATCAGGCTGCTATTTTAGTAATAGCTCCTAATCATTAAAACAGGGGAAAACTGGCCGGAAAATTAAGAAAATTGAAACTCTAATCGGCTAAAAACAGAGATTAATTATTTCTTCTTTTTGTGACGATTAGCGCGCCTGCGCTTTTTTCGCTTGTGAGTATTGATTTTATGACGTTTACGCTTTTTTCCGCAGGGCATTCATCCTCCATTAATCTCCATTTATCATATCGCGAGTTTCGTTATCATATTTTTGAATTCATTCGACGGCTTAAAAACAGGGACTTTGCGGTCCGGTACCGGGACAACTTCGCCTGTACGGGGGTTGCGCGCTTTGCGGGCTTTACGAAGTTTCACCTTAAAAGTACCAAATCCTCTGATTTCAATGTTGTGGCCGTTTTCCAGTGATTTCTTGACTGTGTCCAGAAAAGAATCAACTACGACTGCCACATCGGTTCTTGTCAAACCTGTTTTCTCCGCCACCCTTTCAACTAAATCAGCTTTAGTCACAACAACCTCCCTCGGCTTTGTCACTATCTATATTCATGTTATTTTTCAATTTTTCCACTTTCGTTATATCCTTCCACTTCAATTCACTTAGTGATTTGAGAAGATAACTTCTTGTAGGTGGGGAAGATACAATATAAGCAAGCGATTGAAAAGCAAAAAAATGAAACCTTAGCATTTAAATTATTAGGATTAAGTCACTTATAAAGATAGAGCAGTCTGGGACCTGACAATTCCTGTTCAACCGCGATATTTAGTTTTTCCGAAAATTTGCTCAAAACATCCCAAAAACCGCCTTTTTTGCGCTTCAATGGCCTTACCACGTGCGGGTCTCCTTCAATTTCAGCAAGATCAGCGGCCAGCTCGATTGCTTCATATAAGCCGCCCAGCGTGTCAATCAGGCCCAGATTATAGGCCTGAAGACCGGTATAAATTGAGCCATCGGCTAAGGGATAAATCTCTTCTTTGGACTTAGAACGTCCTTCTGCCACGGCTTCAACAAATTGCTCATAGGTATCCATTACTACTGCCTGAAGCATCAGCCCTTCGTCTTCAGTCATCTCTCTGGAGTAGTTGCCAACATCTTTGAGCTTGCCTGATTTGATAGTCTCAGTTTCCAGACCAATTTTTTTCAGGAGAACTTCAGCTGTATGAAACTGGAGAATGACCCCTATTGAGCCTGTCAGGGTGCCTTTGTTGGCTATGATTTTATCGGCCGCACAGGCAATATAATAGCCGCCTGAAGCAGCGACAGAAGCCATCGAAGCAACTACAATCTTTTCTTCACGGGTTCGCAAGATAGCATCGTACAATTCCTGTGAAGCTGACACTCCCCCACCGGGGGAATTAATATGAATGACTATTGCCTTTATTGAGCTGTTGTCAGTCCATTTTTTGAGCTGTTTTATGACCGGTCGGCTGCTGGCATCGGTGATAGTTCCATAGACTTCAATAACACCTATACTCTCACCAAGTCCGGCAAAAGCAAAATCTCCGGAGCCACCCATGAAACCGACCATCATCAGAGCAAAAAAGCCGAAAGCTGCTATGAATGAGCCGGCGATGATGACGCCTATTATTATATCTCTTTTTTTGGCCATCTATCTGGTATAAATCCTTAGTCTCGACCCGATAGAAATTTGATTGGGGTTATCAATATTATTGTGTGCCATAATTTTGGCTATTGAGGTTGAATACTTTCGGGCTATAGTACTCAAGGTTTCACCCCGTTTTATCCTGTGGGATATATAATCAGAACTTCCTCGAATTTCAAGTATTTGTCCGGGATAAATTCTGCTCGAGCGACCCAGCCCGTTTAAGGCTCTGATGGTGGCAGTAGTGGTGCCATACTTTCTGGCTATATCCCAGAGAGTGTCCCCCCGGCGAACTTTGTAGCTGGCAGTTTTTTTGCTGGATGTGGATCGCTGTTTGGCTGCTATTTGCGGCTGCGACGAAATTGAGTTTTTCTTCCTGAGCTTTGTGGCATTGGACGGAATTCTTAATTTCTGCCCGACATAAATTCTTGAACCGCGGCCGATAGAGTTGGATCTGCGAAGCGCCGAGACAGTTGTTCCGAATGCCCTGGCAATATCCCACATAGTATCCCCGGAACGGACGACGTAAATAGAATTGTTCGAAGAGTATTCCGTATAGCTTCGTTTTTTAGAGGATCTATAGCTGCGGCCGAGCGGCACAGGTACGATAAGAGTTTTCCCGGAATAAATTCTTGAGCTGCGCAAGTTGTTAGCTTCAAGTATAGCATACTGCGAGACGCCGTAGCGGGAGGCGATAGTCGAGACTGTTTCGCCTCTTCTAATTTTGTGCCTGACCCAGCTGGTCTCTTTGGGCGACTTCATCGTGGGATAGGCTTTCCAGAATTTAGCTGACTTTCCGACAGGGATTTTCAAAGTGTAATGCTTGGCACTGGGCGGCGTATAATTTCTGAGCAGTTCCGGATTGAGCGTTTTCATTTCGCCGAGCGAACAGCCTACCCCTTTGGCGACGGTTTTGAGATCAAGGCAGCGGTCGATTTTAACTTCTTCCCAGACAATCTCCGCTTCAAAATCGCTGACATAGAAGCCGTATTTTTCGGGGTTCTTGGCGATTATCGTCGCGGCCATTATCAGCGGCACATAATCCATCGTCTGGCGGCGCAGTTTCAATTTCCAGAAATCTCTGGTCTTTTGTTTTTTAATGGTTCTGCTGACCCGTCCCGGTCCGCCGTTGTAAGCGGCCATAGCCAGCTCCCAGCTGCCGTATTTGGTATACAATTCTTTTAAGAATACGCAGGCCGCATGAGTTGACTTAATCGGGTCTTTGCGCTCATCAATCCACCAGCTTCTTTTAAGACCATACATCCTGCCGGTTGAAGATATAAACTGCCACAGCCCCATCGCTCTGGCCCAGGAATAAGCATTGGGATTATAACCCGATTCAACCAGTGACAGGTAAATCAAATCATCGGGAAGTCCGTGCTCTCTCAGTATTCTCTTCATCATCGGCGTATATTTTTTAGAGCGCTTCAGATATTTCACGAAAGCATCGTGGGCCACAGTCTGAAAGTAAACAATAGATTTCCTGACTCTGTCATTAAGTACTACCGGTATGTCATACTTTACTCTATGAGTTTCTGTACTGTAAACAGCGATGGTATCTTTAAGATTGGCCCCCAAATCTCCGAAACGTTCAACTAATACCGAGGCTGAAACGTTTTCTTCTAAGCGTCCCAGTGAACGCAAAGCCACCCGGTAATCGGCAACAGTATTATTCAGAATCTCAGTGTACTTGGTTGCTTCCGGTGATGGCTCCCGGTCAGCTTCAATATCTAAAGTTGCCAGAATTTTAAAGCCTTTTTCAAAATAGTACTGAGCTTCTTCCCAGCTGCCTTCACGATTGGCAATTACTCCCAGAGCATGGTACTCATCGGCCAGATCAAGCTGACGCCAGATGTCATCATCTACAGCCGAGGCCAAATCTTCGCTATCGGCCAGATCGAACTCCTGATAAGGGACTGTCGGGGGCTGCTGCTGGTGAGTTCGTAGTTTCGCCGAGGCAGTCAATTTATCTAAACCGGAAGTGTCAGCGATTGTCTGCGAATCCGCTGCAGCAGTCTGGCGGCTATCCCCTCTGGGCACTACTACGGTTTTCTTATTAACCTGCTCCTGCCCGGCAGATTTCTCTTTATCTACTGAGCTCTTGTTCTCTGTCTTGGGCTTGGCGTAAAGAGTTGGTGACGATTTGGACTTGGCCCCGCCACAGCCTGAAATCAGAGCTGCTGCCAATATTGAGGCTGCAAAATATATCAAGAGTCTTTGGAAAATTCTCATAAACACCTTTAATTATTAAAGTTACATCCTGTAATCAGTTAAAGTATTTATCGGTGCGGCCGGCTCAGACCTTGACGTCTTTTAGCTAAGCCGTTACGATACACCACATAATGGTTATTGGGATAGGCTGGTTTTGGGCTGCTATTGTTCAAAATTTGCATAGTCGCTATTAAACTGTGCTATCAGGCTCTTGCTATCCACAAAAAACTCTCCCTCCAATTGGTTTTTAAACCAGGTGAACTGTCGCTTGGCGTATCTGCGGCTGTTTTGTTTTATCATTTCCAGAGCTTCTTCTAATGAGAACACACCATCCTGATACTTTATGAGCTCATCATAACCTATTACGTTCATATTTCTGACAGGTTCTATAAAATTTTTGGCTGCTAAACTCTTTATCTCATCTAAAAGGCCGTCTGTTATCATCTTCTCTACTCTTTTTTCAATCTTTTTGTAGAGCTCTTCTCTGTCAGGCAACAGACAGTAATGCTTAAAATCATATGAACTCTTTTTATAGTCCGAACTTTTGACAAGCTCCGACTTCGGCCGCCCGGTAAGTCTGTATATTTCCAAAGCTCTCAAAATGCGGACTTTGTTATGGGGATGAAATTTTTCTGCTTCGGGCGCATCAATTTCACAAAGCTGGCGGTACATCTCTTCGGTCCCTTTTTCTGTAAGCTCCTTTTCAAGTTCGGCTCTGATTTCAGAATTCTCGTTTTCTATCTTCAAGATCCCGACTGTCAGCGCTTTTAGATACAATCCGCTGCCGCCTACTAAAACAGGCAATTTGTTTCTGCTCAGAATATCAGAGATTGCTTTTTCGGCGTCTTCTATAAATTTAAAGGCCGTATATTTTTCTCCAGGATCGATTATATCAATTAAATGAAAAGGAACGAACTCTTGTTCTTCTTTGGTTGGTTTGGCAGTGCCGATATCAAGATTACGAAAAACCTGCCGTGAATCTGCTGAAACGATTTCAACAGGAAATTTTCCGGCTAACTTCAGCGCTATCGCCGTCTTGCCGGAGCCGGTCGGCCCGCAGATTATCGGAATTATTATGCCGCTGGATTTTGACATGAAAACGAAGCGGCCTCTATGTACGGCCGAATTGTCTGTCTAAATCTTTGCGACTGAAACGCAAAAAAGTAGGCCGGCCGTGCGGACAGCTGTAAGGGTCTTTGCATTTTAAGAGCTGTTCCATCAGTCCGAGAGATTCAGCTTCGGTTAGAAAGTCGCCGGCCATGACTGCCGAGCGACAGGCGATTGACTGCGCCATCGCTTTTTTGATATCGTAGCCGGTTTTACGAAGCGACATGATGTCGTCGATTACTTTGCCGAACATTTTCTCCGGAGATTTTTTTGACATTATGGCCGGCACCGCTTCGATATTTACCATGCGGCCACCGAAAGGGGATACGCTGAAACCGCTGCCGTTTAACAGTCCGAGCGAATCTTCAAAAACAGCGTACTGCTCCGGGTCAAGTTCTACCTGTACCGGGAATAACAGATTCTGGGCATTGACCGCTTGTTTATCAACTTTCTCAAGCATCTCTTCGTACAAGACTCGCTCGTGGGCAGTATGCTGGTCTATTATAAATAGCGCATCGCCTGTTGCAATTAACAAATAGAGATTGTCAAATCTGCCTATAAATCTAAATCCGGAAGCAGGACCGAAGTCGGCTTGAGCAGCAATTGAGGGAGTGATGACCTCACCGGTATTTTTGTCAATTTCTACCTGTCGATTTGAATCAACAACTGAATTTTCATCAGCGACTGAGATAGTTTTATATAGCTGCGATATCAAGCCGGGTGTGGCAGCAGCATTGTTGGCGATTCCGGGAATCGGACTATGATCTTTCTGAATTAAGTCTGAGCTTAAGTTTGAAAAACCACGTGGTTGTGCTGGCGGTCTAAAATTAGGAATAATGCCGTCCTGTCTTAAAGATTCCGCCACAAGTTTTTTGACCGCGTCATAAACTTCCCGTTCTTGCGCTAGGCGAACTTCGGTTTTTGAAGGGTGCACGTTGACATCAACCTGCGCAGGGTCGATAGTCAAGAGCAGCGCCCCTACAGGAAAAAGACCACGCGGAATCAATTCGCCATAACCGGAAACCCAGGCGTGTGATATCGTAGGCGATGAAATAAAGCGGCCATTAATAAAAAGATACTGACCGTAGCGATTGTTACGCGCGTTTTCCGGAACACATAGAGCGCCTTCAAGGCGCACCGCTCCCAGCTGTCCCTTGACTGCAATAAAATTGTCATTTTTCCCCAATAGAACTGTGGCCCGGTCGCTTAGAGAATTATCCGGCCTGAGAGTGAAAATCTTTTTGCCATTAATTGTTGCTGAAAAAGCAATGCGGTAACTGCTGATAGCCATAGCCGTAGCGATACGGGCCAAATGCCTAGTTTCGGTTGATTGTGACTTAAGAAATTTCCGGCGGGCGGGCGTATTAAAAAATAAGTCTTCGACTTCGATTGTTGTCCCCACCTGAGCGGCAATCGGTTTTTTCGACTGCAGAATGCCTCCTTCGATAATTATCTCGGTACCTGAATCAGATTCAGGCGTACGGGATACCATGCGCAGTCTTGAGACTGATGCAATAGACGGCAGCGCTTCGCCGCGAAAGCCGTAACTTGAAAGACGGTCCAAATCTGCGAAATTGGTTATTTTCGAAGTGGCGTGGCGCGAAAAAGCGATCTCTAACTGCTCTTCGTCTATGCCGCAGCCGTTGTCAACTACCCGTATCAAAGTAGAGCCGGATTTTTCAATGACAATGTCAATTCGATCCGAGCCGGCATCGACTGCGTTTTCGACCAGCTCTTTTAAGACCGAGGCCGGCCGTTCGACTACTTCGCCGGCCGCGATCTTATTGATTACGTTTTTAGGAAGCGGCTTTATCCAGCGTTTTTTTAACGTTTTAACTTCGGCCATAATTTTTAGTTTAACTCTTCTTTTAATTCCTGCAACAGATTAAAAGCCTCAACAGGTGTCATGGTCTCAATTTCCGTATCTTTCAGTCTTGATTCCACTCTGGAGCTGGGTCTGTCAAAAAGCGATGTCTGCATTTTTGCCTGATATATTTCGCGGCCAAGTTCGCTCTTGATAAATTTGCCTGACTCTAACAGTTTCAAAATTTGTCTGGCCCGGCTGAGAGCTTTTCGGGGCAGACCGGCCAGCCTGGCGACTTCGATACCATACGAGTCGTCACAGCCCCCTTCGATAATCTTGTGCAAAAAGATGACTTTATCTTCCCACTTTTTTACCGCCACCTGATAATTGTGAATCTTTTTATAAATCTGAGCCAGGCCGGTCAGTTCATGATAATGGGTGGCAAAAATTGTCCGCGAATTAAGTTCGTCATTTATGAATTCGGCCACTGCCCAGGCGACCGAGAGACCATCGAAAGTCGAAGTTCCCCGGCCAACTTCGTCTAAAAGAACAACCGACTTGTCTGTCGCATTGTTTAAAATATTAGCGGCTTCTATCATTTCGACCAAGAAAGTCGACTGCCCTCTGGCAAGATTATCCATTGTACCGACTCTGGTGAAAACCCGGTCTACCAGACCAATTTCTGCCGAATCGGCTGGTACGAATGATCCGATCTGAGCCATAATGATTATATGCCCGATTTGCCGTAAGTAAGTTGATTTGCCGGACATATTGGGACCGGTAAGAATTATCTGTCTCCTGCTGGAGCTGTTTAGAAAAAGGTCATTGGCCACAAACGAGCCTGAGGGCATGACGGCTTCGATTACCGGATGCCGTCCGTTTTTTATTTCCAGCCTAGTGTCTTCAAAAATCTCCGGGCGACAGTAGTTATTGGAAACCGCCAAATCTGCCAGAGCTGAAACCAAATCAATCTCTGCTAACAGTTCTGCGCTGAGCATGATATCGGCCATGTGAGTCTCGGCATAATCTAAAAGCTCCTGATAAAGTCTGGATTCGAGCGCAAAGATTTTTTCTTCTGCGGAAAATATCAGGCTCTCTTTTTCTTTTAGCTCAGGAGTTATATAGCGCTCGGCATTAACCAGCGTTTGTTTTCTGATATAATCGTCAGGCACCAGATGCGAATTTAAGCGGGTGACTTCCAGATAATATCCAAAGACTTTATTAAAACCTACTCTCAACGTATTGATGCCGGTTTTTACTCTTTCGATTTTCTGAAGTGAAGCAATATACAGCCTGGCTTCTTTGATCGAATCGTTTAAGTCGTCAAGCTCGCTCGAAAATCCGCGCCTTATGATTTTGCCGCCGGAAGATAAAAGCGGCGGTTCATCAGTTAGAGCTGCGCTGACTTTCCTGATAAGCTCAGTACAATCCGGCAGCGAAGGACCAATCATGATAAGATGCGGGCTTGATGCCTTTTCCAGTGTGCTCTTTAGTTCAAGCGCTATTTCAAGGGCGTCTTTAATGGCCGACATCTGGCGGGGATTGAGTTTGCCAATGCCAAGTTTTCCGCCAAGTTTTTCAAGGTCCGGAAGTCCTTTGGTAAGATTTCTGATTTCTGTCTGGAGCTTATTGTTTTTTAAAAGTTCGGCAACGCCTGACAGGCGACGTTCTATTTTTGCCTTTACTATAAACGGACGCAGCAGCGCCGACTGCAGCCTGCGCGCGCCTGCCGCAGTATAGCAGCGGTTCATCACCGCAAAGAGAGTGTTTTCTTCGGTGGAGTCAGAAATATTTTTAATCAGTTCAAGATTTCTTACGGTAGAATAATCAAGAGCCATCAGCTGGTTATTATCGAAGCGCGTGATTTTGTTGATATGCGAAAGCTGCTGCCTGTGATTTTCTTTTAAATAGCGGAATATCGCTCCGGCCGCGCCGACAGCCAGCCGGGCGTTTTCCAGCCCAAAGCCATCGAGCGAACTGGTTCCAAAATGCTCGGTCAATTCTCTCATGGCAGTTTTGTTTTCAAAATTCCAGCTGGCCAGTTTGGTGAAATTAGCTGAACCGTCGGTTAAACCAAACTCCCGCTTGAACTGCTCCAGATCGTAGTCGTCTGGATAAAGAATCTCGGAGGGTTCCAGAACTTTGAGCCTCTCGGAAAGATCGCCGATGTTTCCTTCGTCCACAAAAAACGTGCCGGTCGAAATGTCCAGCGCCGCCAGGCCTATTTTATTTCTGTCACTCTTGCACAAGGCCACCAGACAGAGTGAAGCGGTAGTTTCTGATATCCCGACTGCGGCTGTGCCGGGAGTCAGAATTTCAACAATCTCTCTTTTGACCAGGCCTTTGGCCTCTTTGGGGTCTTCGACCTGCTCGACTATTACGACTTTTTCCCCATGCTCAAGCAGCTTCGCCAGATATTTTTCATAGGAATGGTAAGGCACGCCTGCCAGCGGAATTTTTTCTGAATTTCCTTTTGACCTCGATGTCAGCGCTATACCCAGAATAGGCGCAGCTTTGATGGCGTCCTCACCAAACATCTCATAAAAATCCCCCATTCTGAAAAAAAGAATTTTATCCGGATGTTTCTCTTTGATGGCCTGAAACTGCCTCATCATCGGAGAATCTTTAGAGTTTGAACTGTCTGCAGTTGGTCTCATCGAGCAACGACCTGAAATACTTCCTTATGCTCAGTTTCTAATTTTTGTTCGAATCTGGCCGCCTCTTCATAGGAACTGAAGCGGCCGACAAATACAACGCGGTAAGTTCTGCCTGAAATATACTTTGATTTAATTTCTACTTTATGTCCATACTTTTCAAATTTCTTGGAAAAGCGCGCAGCATTTTTCTTATCAGCAAAAACACCAAGCTGAACCGAATAATAGGTGCCGGTTCTCTGGTCTGCAATCCTTTCTCTTTTGGAGTAGCTGCTCAGACCGGACATATTATCTAAAAGAGCATCGAGACCGATTGAGGCCGGGTAGCCTTCTTTGAGTAAGTTATAGAAAAAGACAGCGTCATCGGTGCGCTTTCTGCTGGTTGCATCAAGAGTAAGATAATACAGGGCCGGGGCTACTCCCTCGCCTGATTTCTGGCTGGATAATTTGCGAAGCAAAGCACGGGCTGCAATTGTTTTCCGGTGCGACATCATTATGCGGGCTTTGTCGATTTGCCCCAGCGTCTGCAGATTGTCAGAATCATACTGTAATAAGAATCTGTCAATTTGTCTGACGGCCGCATCGTAGCGCTTATCCTGCTCATCTATCAATGCCGAATATCTCATGAACTGCGGGCGGCGCTTGCCTCCCTCATGCTGAGTCAAATAGTCTGTGGTGATTTTTGAAGCCTGCCTGGTATTGCCGCTTAGTATCATGAACTGAACCAGCCGGTATTTGATTTCTTCACGATAAATGGCCGAGACACCTGCTTTTTGGGCTGCTTCCATCAGTTCGACTGACTTCAGAGCCCGGCGCTCAACCAAAGACAAATAGAAAAGATAATTACCGTCACGTTGTGCCGCTGTGGAAAGTTTTGAAAGGGAGTCGCGAGCAGCATCAATGTCCCCGCTTACTATCATAGTGTAAATGTCACCGGAGCTTACAGGCGCTGCGGAAATAAGTATTACTGCGCAGCTTAAAAAGAATTTTCTCATATTCGAGTCTCAGATAAATTAAAAAGTTCTACCCTGAGGTAGAAGCAGCCTTAAGATTATTGTCCTGAGCAGATTGACCGGCTGCTGCTTTTGTCTGCTTCTCTATGTTTCTAAAGAGACGGTCCAATTTTTCGTTTTCGTCTTTTTCTAAGTAAAGGCGCACCAGCTGCATTACAATTTTAACATCTTTGGGGGACTCTTCGACCAAATCAAATAACAGTCGTTCGGCAGAATCCAATTCACCTTTTTTCTTATGAAGTTCCGCCAGAGTTAATTTTGCTTTTCTGTCGGCGGGCACCTGCTCCAGTATCTTTTCGCAGATAGATTCTATATCACCAAATCTGCCAAGATCAAACAGAGACCTTTTCAGTCTGTCAATTACCCGGCCGCCATCGGACGGAACCGCTTCTATGAGTTTTTCCCAAAAATTTACCGCGTCTTCATAACGTTCTTCCTGAGCATAAGAATCTCCGATCGCTATAAAGGCGTCGCTGTATTTGGGGTCAAGCCCCAGCGCTTCTTTGAAAAGAATCCGTGCTTTGTGGTAATCACGTTTCTTGGTAAGTTCCATACCGATATTATACTTAAAGACAGCCAGAGGCTTTTTTGATTTATCTGATTCAAGTTTTAAAATCGTCACGGCGCTGTCGTAGGCATCTTCCCATTTTGATTCTTCCTTCTGAAGTTCCATGAGTTTAGTATGTCCCCAGCGATTACCGGAGTCATAAGAAAGAAGTTCTTTCAAGGCAGCTTCGGCCATATCTGCATCTTTTAACGAACTGTAATCTAAAAAAAGTTCTTTTAAGACTGTAGCTTTTTGAGTAGCTGTTAAACCCTCTCTCAGGGTCAGGTCTTTATGAACCTGAAGCGCCCTCTCCGGCTTGCCATGTTCACGCAGTATTTTACCCAGACGGAGGTAGGCATCGATATTTCCCGAATCTTCGCTTACCGCCTGGCGGAGATTTGAGAAGGCCGACTCTATGCGGCCATCAAGCAGATCCTGCAAAGCTTTAACATAAACTCCGGACTCATTACTAGATTTCTTGTCAACATATTTGCTGTACAAAGCATAGAGACCGACTGTAACTACAAAAAGAAGTACAAAAATGAGGGTATATTCTATCATTGATCTTCCGACTCTACCAGATTTGAGCTGACTCCCGAGGCTTTTTCATCTTCCCCTTTAAGAAGCTCAGCAGACTCTTCAATGGGCCTGTTACGCAAAGCGGTAACTTCAGACTCAAGCCCCCTGACATTTTTATGAAGGCCGTGAATCTGAACAGACTGCCGTAAATAAACTAAAATGAATATCAATAGTGATACCAAAAGCCCTGACATAAACGACCAGAAGACAACTATAACCAGCGGTACTTCAATGTATTTGGCAAAAACCAGGTCGACGTTGACTGTTTCAGCCGGACTTGAATTATAAAACGCGAATGCGACAACACAAACTATTACAAAAACTATTAGAATCGCTCTAAGTGCCCACATGATTCCTCCGGAAATTCCTTAAGTATATGACAGAGTTTTAGGATACGGCGACCCTGCCTGAGGGTCAATTAAAAAGAAAATCACCAGTAGACAATCACAATTTCAGGCGGTTAACCCTCGCTTTTATCAGACTTTTCTTTGTCGCTTTCGCTTGTAAATTCAAAGGTGGAAATTATGTTCAGGGTTTCTTTTAAATTGTTTTCAAAATAGGACCACTCAGTCATCAGGTGAAAGACAAAGACCCTGTTTCCTTTTTTGACCACAACAATTGCCCCGCCATATGCTCCATAAACTCTCTTACTGGCCAGGCCCGAAGAGGAAACGGCCACTTCCTTAACATAAGTAGATTTTGCCTGCCACAAGATGGCCTGCTCTCCGCTGAGCACTACCGGCTTGCGGCCTCTGGGAATAAATCTTTCCCGCCGGGACCCGGATGAAATATCCGAAGCAATAATTTCACACTCTTTAAGCAGCTCTTTTTTCTGCTTGGTATTCCAGGTCTCGCTGACCAGCGAATCAAGGAAAGCGAATGTGGGCAGAGAAGTGGTGTCTGTCCAGATAATGATTCTCGGAATCTGGGTATAATCAGGAGCGTTGGTATAATCAGACGGAATCTCGTATTTCCTCTTGGTCAAAAGAAGACGGTAATTGTCATTTTCTTTACGAAGCGAATGCTTCCAGCCTTTATTTAAGGTAATCTTGAAGCCGTATTTACTGTCTACATAGACATTATCTTTAACTTTACCTGATCGCGGTCTACGGCGGCCGGCCTCGGCGATACTAGCCGCAAAAATTAGAAGAAAGCAAGCGATGACTATTCGCTTCATGTTAAGCTCCCGATTTGATGAATTTCCTATCGCTTCAGTCTACACTTATACATCGGAGAGTCAAGAATATTCTATGACGATTAATGGAGTGAGATTCGTCAGACTAAGGTTCAGCCAATTTCTGACTAAGGGTAATAACTGAAAGTGTTACTTTAAGGGAGTACTCAGGAGCGCGCTGCAATAATATCCAGAGAATTGCAAATCTCTCCGTATTTCTTTTCCGCCTCTTCCAGACAACGCCTGGCACTGCCATAGCCCGGGTTCAGTTTCAGCGTTTTACGGTACATAGATATGCCTCTCTGCCAGTTTTTCTTCGACTGCTCCAGATATGATTTGGCAAGTTCGGCATACAAATCAACGTAGGATGGATTCTTATTAATCTCAGATTCGAGATATCGGATGCGGGATTCAACCGAAGCATCTGCGGCCGCATCTCTTAAGACAATAAAGTGCATGTAATATGAAGCCTGGTCAGCTCTGATTTTCTCTTTTACCTTCTGCCCTACTGCCAGAAACTGCTCTAAAGCACTGGAATACTGGGAATCTTCGAGAGCTTTAAAAGCCTGTCCATAAGGAGAGATGGCATACTCGCTGTCTATCATGGCTGATTTGCGGAAAGCGTCCAGGCAGCGACTCGTTTCATTTGAAGCAGTTTCAGATTTGGAGTCTGAAACTATTCTATGCAGCATGCTGAGCCCCAGATTAAAATAGGCTCGGGAGTAATAGAGATTGATTTTTATTGCTTCGCTGAAAGCCGCAACTGCCTTTTTATAGTCTTCCTGGACCAGATGAATCTCCCCTAAAGTGTTTTGATAATCGGCGTAAGTGGGACACTGCAAAACCGACTCGGCGGCATTTTTTTCAGCGCTCTCTAAATTGCCCAGCTCCATTTCAACTAATGCCAGAGTCTGCCGGGCAGAGTGGAATTCCGGATCAAGGGTAACTGCCGAACGAAGCAGGTCTTTGGCTTCCACATAAAATCTCTTGAAATAAAGTGCCAGTCCCAGTTCACTTATCTCCTTGGCTTCGCTGCTGGAGAGCGCTCCCCGATAGGCCGCCAGCAGAGCCTCAAGTTCTTCTTTTCTTTCGCTGTGAGTAGACCTGACTAATGACATGATCTTGTCGGGGTTTTCCTCTATGGGGTGAGGCAACTTAAAAAGCTCAGTTAAGACACCATTGATATAGATGGTCGAAGATATGGTACCTTCGGCAGGATTATTTGATGTCTGGATAAGAATCTCTTTTTCGTTTTCGATCAGCTTACTATTGATTCTAAAGGTTTCCATTTTGCCTGCCTATATTCTGATCCCTGTTTGGGGATATTTGCTTAAAGCTCATTCTCCTTTATAAAATCGGCAATTCGCAGCAAAGAGTTTAACGAAGCAGGCTAATCAATGGCAAAGATTTTTCAGGAGATGTTTTCGGAGAATTCGGCAGTATACATGATATAGCGGTTACGACCGCTGTTTTTGGCCTTCAAAAGGGCCATATCAGCCTTAAAAACAAGGCTTTTCCCACCTGAGGCATGCATCGGAAATACTGCTCCTCCCAGGGAAACAGTACAATAAAGAGGCTCAGATGAATTCTCCAGCAGAATTTTGGTCTTGGCGATAGTTTTAAGGATTCTGTCCATGAATTTGGCGCAGGTCTGGCTATCGGCTTCGGGCATAATCACACAAAATTCATCGCCGCCGTAACGGGCTATGATATCGATTTCTCTTATTGACTTTTTGAGTGACTTTCCGACCTGTCTTAAAACCGCATCACCGGCCTGATGACCAAAGGTATCGTTGACCGTTTTTAGTTCATCCAGATCAAAAAGAACGAAAGCCAGATGTCTCTTGAATCGTTTGGCGCGGCTTATCTCTTCTCTCAGGCGCTTGTACAAATATCTTTGATTAGCCAGACCTGTCAGAGCATCTGTAAAAGAAAGCTCCTCTGCCGTTTCGTAGGCCTTGGCGTTGGTCATCAGATCTGAGGCATAAGCCTTAAACTGAATCAGCTGAGTTTCGGCCTGACTGGACTGTCCCCGGCATTCCCATAACAAAACAGATTTCCGGCCTGGATCCAGATTGAACTCAAGAGCATGAGTAAAGCCGCTGCTTTGTACTTCCTCAAGCCAGCCGGCCAATGTTTCGCTTTGACTATTAATTTCATTCAGAGGCTGCGGGCTTTTACCTTTGACCAGCTTGATCAAATTTTCGAGAACAGAATCTGTCGGTGTGGAAATTGAATTCTTCGTTTTAGGGGGACGCTGCAATGTTGAACTATTGTTCTTGCCGGAAATATGCGCCAGCAGAACTTTGCTGGTACCGAGTCTTTTACTGAGCGGCTCCATGACCGCCTTTAACAGTTTATCAGAATTTCTGATTTTCGCCAGTAACAACAAATCTTCGGTAACTAAGCCCGGGCTTCTTTCTATCGGGCTCGTTTTTACTTTTATGAGAGTGTTTGTTTCCAATTTCTTTTCGAGATTCAAATATCTTGATTCGTGCCATTTGATATGGTAAGCGGCAGACAGAGAATGCGCCAGACTGGCCACCAGTAAAGTAAACGAGGGCGATTTGGTTTCAAAATTACTGCTGACAAAATATACGCCGTAGAGGTTGCTGCGCCAGTAAACAGGGAAATAGGTGTCCAGCCCTAAATCGTCAAGCATCATCAGAAACTCTTTAGAAACAATTGTTTTCAGCTTGTTGATGTTTCGCGGCAGAAAATCTTCGCTGAAAAGTTCGCCCAATTTACTGTTGAAATGAATACGAAAATCTGAACGGTTAAAATTCTTGAGGCCGTGATAATAGTTGAGTTCTAAAATTCCCCTTTTCTTTCTTAAGAAAATTATCTTGCTGCAGCCAAAGAGAGTAGTCAAAAGTGTGGATACTTTGCCGGCCACCGCCTGAATATTGCCGACTGAACTATTGCTGCGCAGGAAATCAGAAAACTCCGGCAGGTTCATTTTACCCAGCAGACCCAGCTGCCTTCTCTCTCTTTTTATGCGCCTAAGCAGAAAAACTGAAAGCAGCATAACTGCAACAGCTAAAGCTATAATCAGGATAATTTCTATTCTCATAAATGCCCCGCCTATCCCTCTCGGGGATAGGTTTATAAAATTGTGTCCGGCCTAGCTGAGATATTGCTTCTGCCTGGTCAGCCTGAAGCGGGAGCGCTTCGATAACAGCTTGTTTTTCCTCAAGAGTTTGAAGACCCTCCACCAACTTACCTGGCTCGTATTAGAATCAATATTTATCTGCTCGGCCAGCTCGCCTATCGTCTGAAAGGGGTCACGCAAAATAGCGCTGACTAAAAGTTTGTCTTCAGAATCTTGTTTAACTTCTCCAATGCCAAGAAACTCAGCTCTGTTTCCATTATTACTTAAGCTTTCTATAACCTTCAGACGGTTTACTTGCGGCTCTTTTTTTTTTGACGTCTCTCTCTCGCTTATAACTCCCAGAGAGCTGCGGGCGCTTTCAACAGTTTCGAAATGCTTCAGGACACTGTCAAATTCCAGAAGCTCGTAGACCTCTAAGACATTAGTTACCATTCCGGCCAGCAGAATGTCGCCGTCATTGTCGCGTATATCCCCAATCTTTGAGATTAACACTCCCCAGCCTGCCGAAGAAATATAATCGACACCAGCCAGATCCAGAATAATCTGATAACGCCCGCGATTTAAGAGCGACTCTATGGTTTCTTCGAGCTCCGTTGAGGTGGTCGTGTCAATAACGCCATCAACCCGTATCTCAGAAACTTTATTCTTGTCAGACTCTGACAATGATATTGAAAGATTTGCCATAACTACCTATGAATATATCCCAAAACCCATAAATTTGAAACACAAAAATGTCTATCTGTCTCCAGAAACTGCTCAGGCACGATTTTCTGCCAGCGCTCTTAAGATAATCTTCTTTGAGTCAATTTTCTTTCTAGGAATATTTCCAAAACGGCCCAGCAGCATTGTTATATCATCAGAAAACGGTTTGTCACCCGAATATTTCTTGAGCTTCCGTATAATCTTCGATGACAGCTTACTGACCGAGTTGCCGTTGATACCCACCGTTATACCGTCAAAAGTTTCCAGCAGCCGCTCTATGCCGAACTGAACCCCTTCGCTATCGGAAGTTTCGGTGACTCCGTCGGTGTATAACAGGAAGGTGTCGCCTTTGCCGATTTCAAGTTTTACTTCTTTGAGACTTCCGGCAAAATCATCTTCGGATTTGCCCGGCATCCCCAGCGGCATTCCTCCCGGATTGATTCGCTCAATTTTTCCGCTTTTGCCGCTGCGGTAGAGCATCGGGTTATGACCGGCAGAAACTGCAGTCATGACTTTTTTATCGGCTTCATAAAGTATGACAAAGGCCGTAATGAAAATCCCCGGAGGGATGTTGTCCCTTAAGTAAGCATTGGTTTTAAGCAGAACTTTTTTGGCTGAAGACTGCCCTTGAGCATATATGCGAAGAACCGTACGGAGCATCGACATGACCATGGAAGCCGGCACCCCTTTTCCGGAGACATCGGCTATGACCAGGCAGTACTTGTTATTGCCTACTTCCATAACATCATAAAGGTCGCCGCCTACCTGCGAGGCTGATTTGTAGTAGGCATCAAGTTCCAGCCAGGGCAGCTCTGGAAGTCTTTTGGGCAGCAGTGCCTTTTGAATCTGCGAGGCAACCTCTATTTCTTTGGCCACTCTCTCCTGCTCTATGGCGGTTTTGCGGTCCCGGTTGATACGGGTTATCATCTGATTAAAAGCTCTGGAGATTTCAAAAAATTCCTCGGCGCCTTCCAGTGGCAGCTCTGATTCGGATTCGCCCGATGTAAACCGTTTCACCCGGCGGGTGATTCGGGCGATAGGGTCTACAAAGTAATTTGACAGTAAGTATATGCCCAGCATTCCGAACAAAAGCAGAACCATCGTCAGTCTGACAATGGCTACCCTGGCGTTTAACAGCTGTTCGGCGACAGCCGCGGTACTGAAAGTAACGTGCACCGTTCCTAATCTGTTCTGTCCGGCCATAACCGGCATGCTCATATAGTTTAAGTCGGCCGAATGCTTGAGAGGTTTGCTTTCTGTGACAATGGCGCTGGTGGTCATGGACTCAGGCGGCTGGAAACTCTTGCGAATATTTCTGATATCTTCGGAGTGAGCTAAAACAATACTGTTGGTGTCGGTGATTACAATTAGTTTTAGTTCGGGGTTGGCCCGCAGGTAGCTAACTATCAGCTCATCAAATTCTACATCCGAGCGGCTGTTTAGCATATAGCCGGCTGTCTGGTCGGCGATGGTAGTACCTAAGGCGACCACTTTGTCGTTGAGATTTGAGTATACCTGACGGGTAGTCTGATGATTTATAAAGTAATACGAGACCCCTATTATGGCCGCCAGTATGATAAATGTAGAAACCGAGAATTTTACCCTGAGAGGCATCATTCTGCCCAGGGCGCCGCTTCTTTCCGGCTCCGGCTTGAGACGCTTGACCATGCGCATCTCGTTCTTGCTGGGAGTTGAGATATACTCAACCGAGTCCATAATTTTCTGAACCATGTAAAAGCCGAGTCCGCCTTTACGGCCGGTCTCGATAAGTTTTTTTAAGTCAATTGAACCGGCAAAATCCGGCTGGAATGAACGGCCAAAATCTGTCAGAGAGAGCACTAACTTGTTTTTATATATTACCAGTTTGAGGGCGATTTTCCCTTTTTCATACTTATATGAATGTCTGATAATATTGGTGGCTACTTCTTCGACAACCAGCTGCAGCGCATGAATATCGCGGCTGGAATAATCGGCAGCCAGACAGTTCTCTTTGACCACCCGCTTCATTTCATCAAGCTGCGATAAATCGGCCGGATAGGCGGCATTGATCTCTTTTATGGCACCCCAAAACATGCCAAAAAGAAGCCTATGAGGAAACCTTGAGTCTACTAAAAATTACAGCTAAAGCTATGTCAATTCTTTTCTTCGGCCTTAAGCCTGAGACTGGCCTGATTGATATTGTTTAGCGTATTAGGGTTGTCAGGATAGGCCGTGAGAACCCTTTGCCAGGCAGCGATGGCATCACCGTATTTCTTATCGCGCATATGCTTTAATCCTTCAAGATAAAGCGGCCAGATTTCTTTGTCGGCCTGAAGAGTTTCCAGAGTTGCCGGCTCTGTATTAACCTGGGCTCTTACCTGAGAACTGCTCCTGTCTAAGCGCCGGAGATAACCAAGAGCTAACTGGTTGTCCGGTTCAATTGCCACAGCGCTCTCAAAAAGCGTTCTGGCTCTGCTCTTTTTGCCCTGCTGATAGCTTTTAATTGCCAGATTAAGCTGCTCGTTACGGCTTAGTTTTTTGAAAAGTTTCCGGCGGTAGTCGATAGCTGCTTTATTGAAAGGGTTGAGCTCTAAGACTTTGTAATATGAATCGAGCGCAGCCGCATAATCGAATTTATGCTCGGCAAATGTTGCTGACTGGATATACTTTTTGATATCTATTTCACGCTCGCTTTTGATGCGCTGTTCCAGAGCGAAGGCTTTCTTGTTGGAGCTGTCGAGATTCTTGACAAAGTCCAGCAGCGACAAAGCCGCTACATAATATTTCTTTTTAATAAACGAGTCGGCCTGCAAAATATAGGCATCTATCAAAATTTTCTGTTCGCTGGTCTTGAATTTAGTTTCTGGTTTCTCTTTTTCTGCCGACTTATCCTTTTCCACTTTATCAATTAAAAGCTCCCCCGCCTTAATTGACACTTGAACTGACAGCAGCAAAGCTAATACAAGACAATAGATTGAAAAATAACAACTTAAGCCTGAACGATTCCATACCAATTTATTCTTTAGATTCATATATTCCCTGCCTTTGTTTTTGAGCCGGGGGGTTCTGATTTGTACTTAAAGTATATTTGCAACTACTTAGAGTAAAGTTAAGCAAGGCTTGCTGTTTTGGCAACCCAGTTTGAGCTTTTAAGAACCGATATTTTCAGCGGCGGTGACGGTATTGGACAGCAGCATAGCGATAGTCATCGGCCCCACCCCACCCGGAACCGGCGTGATATACGAGGCTTTTTCTTTGACCGCCTCAAAATCGACATCGCCCACCAGCCTGTAGCCCTTTTCTGTATCAGGGTCGTCAACGCGATTGATGCCGACATCGATAACAACCGCCCCCTCTTTGACCATATCCGCGCTGATGAAATTAGGCCGGCCGATAGCCGCAATTAGAATATCAGCCCGCTTGCAGACCTCGCTTAAATTACTTGTCCGGGAATGAGCGATAGTAACCGTAGCATTGGCCATCTTCCCTTTTTGCATCAAAAGCGCAGCTACCGGCTTTCCCACAATATTTGAGCGGCCGACCACGACTGCCTCTTTCCCCTCGGTGCTGATGTCATAATATTCTAAAAGTTTTATGATGCCGTGCGGCGTACAGGGCAGCAGTTTCCCCCGGCCGATAAGCATCTGACCGACATTAAACGGATGAAAGCCATCGACATCTTTTTCAGGGCTGATATGAACTGTGATTTCAGGCTCATCTATCTGCTCAGGCAGCGGCGACTGTACTAAAAAGCCGTGAATTTTCGGGTTGGCGTTGAGACTTTCTATTATTTCAACAAGCTCCTCTTGCGAGAGCGAAGCCGGCTGTCTGATGACTTCAGAATACATGCCCAGTCTATCGCAGGCTTTGGCTTTAGAATTTACATAAGTCTGCGAGGCCGGGTTGTCACCTACTAAAACCGCCGCCAGACCCGGAACGATGCCTTTTTCTTTCAAGGCTGCAATGCGGGGTTTCAAGCTAAGCTTGATTGATTTGGCAACTTCTTTGCCGTCTATAATTTTGGCCGACATTACACCCCATCCTCTTGTTCAGGTGTGGGGTGTGTCGCCTCTTCGGTCTTATCATTCCCATTGTCACCGCCATTTTTCGGGTCGTCTTCGAGATCCTGCGTTTCTGTTTTGTCTCTTTTGAAAATCGCGTCTCTGCTGGCTTCGGCATCTTCAATATCAAAACTATACTGGTAACGTTCGATGCTAATCGCCCTGCCCGTCTCTGTTTCTACTCTGACAATCACGCCGGTAATTTTAACATCATCTTTGGCAGTGGTAAAGCGCTTGGGCATGCCGGTCACAAAACGACCGAGACTGGGGCCGACTTCCATACCGATCACCGAATCATAAGGACCGGTCATACCGGCGTCACTGATATAAGCGGTGCCTTTGGAGGTCACCTTTTCGTCGGCGGTCGGTACATGAGTATGAGTGCCGACAAGCGCCGAAACTTTGCCGTTTAGGTGATACATCATAGCCTGTTTTTCAGAAGTAGCTTCGGCGTGGAAATCGACAAAGATGATTTTCGCCTGCTCACTCATGGCTGTCAGCTGACGGCTGGCTTTCTTGAATGGACAGTCGATGTTGGCCATATAAGTCCGGCCCATCAGGTTTAAGACACCGATTTTGACGCCATTTACATGATCAACAAACACACCCGAACCGGGCACCCCGTGGGGGTAATTATCCGGTCTCAGAAGTCTCGGCTCCTGGGCAATATATTCGAGTATATCTACCCTGTCCCAGATATGGTTGCCCGAAGTTTGCAGGTCGACTCCATAGGTGAAAATCTTCTGAGACATCTCAGGCGTAATCCCGAAACCGCCGGCAGAGTTTTCGACATTGGCGATAACATAATCGGCGCCGAATTTTTCTTTGATAGGGATTGTCAGATGTGCGGTCGCCTGCCTGCCGGCCTTGCCGCAAATGTCAGCAATAAAGAGAATTGTGAATACGGACATTACCCGTACTTTCTAAGGCGAATATTTGTCATTCCCGCGGAGGCGGGAATCCATCTTGTGGGCGGCAGACGTCTCGTCTGCCCCTAATTCGGTGCCTCGCCATACACCAAACCATTAGCTTAATATAACTCAGTGAGGAGTCTAATATATCCCTACTTTCAACGCAATAGAATTGATTGAATCAAGAGTTGGATGTGATCATCGGCGAGGAATCCGCCATGCTGAAAAGACACGGTCCCCAACGTAGTCGAGGGAAAGGCGAGAATTCATGAAGTATAGAATCTATCTAAAAGTTGCCTCAAATTCTTTTTTACTAAGAAAAGTCTCTATTATACTAACTCTTTAGAAATTCGGTTAATTGCGCTTAATGCTTCATCTTTGCTTATGTGAGGTTTAATTTGGTGAATTCTGTCTGCTAATTCAACATGAGTACCTTCAAAATTTTTCAAAGCATAAAGAGCTGTTGCATACCTTTCGAGCTCCGAAACATTATCATGATCTCTGAAAAAAGTATCTATCGTCCAGGCAATATCTCTTTCATACCCCTGAGCATGCGCTGAAACAAGACTTCTGAATGATGACGCATGCTTCCCATTTGAAAAGTGGGAGCCATATGGTGGAGATTCTTTCCTCTCGAGAATTCCTGTTGCTTCAAGAAACGTCAGTTCACTTTTCAAATCGAATGAATAGGGACCATATTTATATAAGACAAATGAATAACCGAGGTCAAGATTGCGCAAAATTGACAGAAAATATATTGCTTTTTGAATATGTGTTTCACCAGTCCAAGAGCCAGCCCGATTCAGTTTTTCAACTAAATCTAGCAGCAAAACCCGTCTCTCATCGTTATTCATTATCTTCCTCCAAAAACTCTTTCCCCATTTTAGTAATTATGAATTCCTCAATACAAGTTTTAATATCATTTTTCTTTTGGCGGTCGGCAATCACAAAGTCTTGGCTTGGACTCACAAGTTCGTCAAGAATCTTACTATAAGTCTTACCAAATTCTATTTTGTCAGGTTCGACTCTTCGATTCCATACAGAAAAATCGTCTTTTAATGCAGGAGTTCTTTTACCACCCTGATTCCTACTCAATCGAACAGAGTAGTCAGTTTCGGCAAAATCGTTGGCAAGTTTATCCTCAAGCTCAGCTTTAACACTATCTACCGCAAACATGTGAATTTCTTTAGGCCTAAATTCATATGCCAATTGAAAGTGGTTTCTATCTTGAATCCTCTTAGCCTCCAAATAACCAACAGCTAAACTATTTTGAGAGGCTTTATAGATTTCGGAAAATATTTCGTTATCTGTAAACTTTATGAAATTATCCGGGTCTATTGGCCAGAATCCGCCATTCTGCACATTGAGAAATGCTTTCACAAATCTCTCGCAATGAGTGTTGTACGCAGTTGAAACCCGGTGAAAATACACTTGCATATACATAAAGTATCTTGCCACCAAAAGGGCTTCTGTAGGATGAATCCCACCATGCTCGATCCCAATCGAAATCTCGCTTCTCTCACCAATTTTTCTCGGAGGCAGGAGTATTCTCAATGTTTGTATCAAACGATCATGGTCAAATTTTCCCGCGACCGCTCCGCAATGATGAGCATCTCGCAATAAATAATCCATACGGTCAACACCGAATGCATCCCCAACAATAATTTCATTCAATAATAGTTGCCAATTTTTGAATGGCTCCGACTGAAAATACTTAGGACCAACAGCCAATTTAGCAATCAATGAAGGGTTATAAGGAATATCGCAACCATTTTGCAACATGTCTGTTAATTCGGATTTCATAATAATTCTCTTGGTCATAGTCTCATGATTTTCACCCACAGGAAATAACGATTCAGTCGCATGTGAAAAGGGAGGGTGACCTACATCATGAAGTAATGCAGCCATCCTTAAATGACATCTCCAGTTAACCAGAATATTGTCATCTAGTTGTTCCTTGAGCTGCTCCACAGATTTAGAGTGGCGATTTTTGTGGTCAAATAGAACATCGAAAGCACGTCCTGCCAGTTCCATTGTTCCAATGCTGTGTTCAAATCTCGTGTGTACGGCGCCTGGATAAACGAAGTTTGTCATCGACAGCTGCTTAATATGTCGAAGTCGTTGAAAATAGCGAGACCCAATAACTTTTTTTTCATCATTGTTGAAGTATACAAACGTATGAATTACATCTCTTATTTCATGTTGTACTTTTTTACTCATAATTCTACTTTGGTCGTTCTATTGTATAGTCTCAAAGATAGTTCCCGCGAAAGTCAAATTCCCTACCAAATCACCCCAAAATACTCGTTGGCCCTTGATAAGTAAAGAGGTCTATTACTATGTCCACGTCAGAGAAACAATTAAACGCCAACCGGCAAAATGCCCAAAAGTCAACCGGTCCCATTACCGAAACCGGCAAAAAGGCCTCAAGCCAAAATGCCGTCAAGCATGGCCTCCACAGCTGCCAAATCGCCATCAATTCCCCTCGCCTGAAAGAAGACGCCACTGAATACGAAATTCTCGTGGCATCCTTATTCGATGAACACCAGCCCCGCTCTCCCCTGCAGGAACACTTAGTTTACAAAATCGCCAACTGTATGTGGCGCTACCGCCGCCTCATCTCTGCCGAAACCGCCGAAATCAACAGACAGCTCCAGCCCCACGACACATTTTTAATCGACAAAGAAAATTACTTCGAGCATTTTGAAAACTCCGGTGAACTCGAAGACCTGCTCAATTCGAGAACAATCCCAACTGGAGAGACCGCAAATCGTTTCCTCCGCTACGAATGGCGCCTGAATCGTGAACTCCACCACGCTTACACCCTATTGCGTTTGCTCAAAATAATGGAAAAAGCCGAAGCGAAATCAGAAAACGCCCTCACCGTCTTATCCCAAACCGAGCCTGTCCTGAGCGAAGCTTTAGTCCCAAATCTGACTTGTCGGATGGGGGACGAAGGGCCGATCGAATCGGATTCACCACAAAACCACTACAACCACAAGCAAATATGACAAAACGAACCCATTCGCGCGAAGCGTCGCCGTCCCGCGGGCTTTGGCCCCGCGGGGCATTTTGCAGAAACGCGACACCCGACAGCACGAAGCCCTGTTTCATTTGTGTTTGTCTTATCGGAAGAGCACCAGCTCTCCGCTTCTATGGATGTTTTTCCAGAATAGAGATAACCTTTTGCTATCTAATTCGTAGGCATATACGTCTTTCAATTTCAACGCAAAGCCATCCACAATATCCATGAATTTGCATCCCATCATAGTCGTGCTACCTAAACTAATCGTCATCAGGTTCTCTGTTAAGCTCGTAATGGCCGCAGAGTAAGTGTTACAGTCAGCCCTGGCTGAGATTCTCCCTGAATCATCAATAGTTAAAGTCAATTCTGGAAAATTACGTAATTGAGGGTGAGGAGGTGAGTTCGCCCAGGTCCAAATACCTGCCAATTTGGAATGATAAGGTGTAAGGTTAATGTTCTCATTACGGATGTTTTGATGGATTTCACTACACGAAATTTGAATTAGACTAATCCAAACGATAAAGAATGTGAATTGGAGAAAGCGTTTCATAACAGTTTTACAAACAAAAGATGAATTTCTTCCGGGTTCGCACTTAATATTTACGTGGGCAGCAGATGTCCTCGTCTGCCCCAAAGACCCGAGGCAGCTCTATCTCGCGTACTCGGTGGCGCGGGTCTCTCTTATAACTGTAACTTTTATCTGCCCCGGATACTGTGCAAGCGTAGCGAAGCCATCCCACGGAGCTTCAGCTCCTGTGGGGCATCACCGCCCGGCCCCCTACCTCGCATACTCCGTGGCGCGGGTTTCGCGGATGACCGTGACTTTTATCTGTCCCGGGTATTGCATCTCACCTTCGATTTTTTCGGCAATATCGCTGGCCAGAATTTCTGCAGCCAGATCATCAAGCTCGTGATTTTCGACTATCACACGAATTTCGCGGCCGGCCTGAATAGCATAGGCTTTGGCCACGCCTTTGAAACTGTCGGCCAGTTCTTCAAGCTGTTTCAGCCGCTTGATATAAGCTTCCAGCGGCTCTCGGCGGGCGCCCGGTCTGGAGCCAGAGATAGCATCTGCCGCCTGCACCAGCACCGGATAAGGAGAAATCATGGGTACATCGTCGTGGTGCGACTCGGCCGCGTTTACTACAAACTCATGCTCTTTATAGCGGCGTAAATACTCGGCGCCAATCTGGGTATGCGTTCCTTCTGTCTCGCGGTCTATGGCCTTGCCTAAATCGTGAAGCAGTCCGCAGCGTTTGGCCATGACGGCGTCAAGCCCGAGTTCAGCTGCCATCAGTCCGCAAAGCATCGAGACTTCTTTGGAGTGGGCCAGCACGTTTTGACCATAGGAAGTTCGATAGTGAAGTTTGCCCAGTTGATAGACTATTTCCTCGTGAAGGCCATGGATAGAGAGTTCGAAACAAGCCTGCTCGCCGGCCTCGCGGACTTTTACTTCCATCTCCTGCTTTGATTTTTCGACGACTTCTTCGATTCTGGTCGGGTGGATGCGGCCGTCAGAAACAAGTTTTTCCAGAGACATCCGGGCAATCTCGCGACGAACCGGGTCGTAGCCTGACAAAATTACAGCTTCAGGAGTATCATCAACAATGACATCGATACCGGTCAGGGTTTCAAACGAACGGATATTGCGTCCTTCGCGGCCGATAATCCGGCCTTTCATTTCTTCGCTGGGCAGGTTGACTACCGAGACAGTAGTCTCGGCAGTATGGTCGGCAGCGCAGCGGTAGATGGAGCCTAAAATTATTTCCTTGGCTTCTTTTTCAGCATCTTTTTCAGCTTTTTCTTTTATCTCTTTTATATGCGAAGCAGCCTCCATTTTGGCGGCGCTGACCATATTTTCCATCAGCTGCTTCTTGGCTTCTTCGGGGGTCATCTGAGCAATTTTTTGCAAACGTTCGTTCTGCTGCGAGATAATTTTCTCCAGCTCTTCTTGCCTTATTTCCAGCCCCTTTTCTTTGCCCTGAATGGTAGACTCGCGGCCGGACATTTCGTTATCTCTTAGATCAAGAAATTCAAGGCGCTTGTTGACATCAGCTTCTTTGTCGCTGCTTCTTTTTTCAGAAGATTCTACTTCGCGTCTTCTGGTTTCGATCTCTTTTTCGAAATCGAGTTTGACCTTCATCCATTCTTCACGGGCCTCTAAAATCGCTTCTTTCTTTTTGATTTCAGCGTCTTTTTCCCCCTGCTCTATCAGCCGTTTGGACTGGCTTTCGGCATCATTGAGTTTATGAGAAATACTTTTGAGCGCCAGCATTCTGGCTACAAAAAACGAGGCCACCCCGATTATTAAGGCGACAACTATATACAGGACAGGATTTTCCATTTCAGCCTCCGCTCCGGTCATTCTGACCGAATTCAGCAAGGATGTTTTTATTGAAACGGATTAAAAATTAATAAAAGAGTATTCGAGCCAGGCTAAGCAAGAGGACTTAAGTCCTCAGCGCATTATCCAACCGGGCAATGACAGAATCCAGCTGTTCATTATACTGCTGGTCACCCTGGCTAACGATATCGGCCTTCTCATGAAGTTCCGAAGCTATGGATAATGACGTTAGTATAGCCAGTTTGTCTCTTGACTGAATGCGACTGGTTTTGGCTATGTCATTCATCTTCATGTCAACGTAATCGGCGACTTTTGAAATATGGGCCGTGTCAGACACTCCTGTAATGGGATAATCTTCCCCAAAAATTTTCACAATCACCTTATTATCTTTATCTAATGACATCTCTAAAAAATAAACGAATACAAATTCTTATTAAAATTCTTATTCCGATTTTTACTTATAATAAGTATCGGTATAACTGCGTTGCAGTCAAGAAAAAAAGTCAGCCTGCCAGAGATTCCAGCTCGTCGAGGCGATTTAAGACCAAATTCAGCTTGGTTTTGACGGCATCTTTGCGGTCTACGTTGTCCAGACCGGCTGCTTTGGATTCTTTCAGGAGGCGGTTTATCTGAGTTTTGAGTGTTTGGTTATCCCTGGACAGCTCAACGATTTCGGTTCTAAGCCGCTCTACAAGAGCTACTACGTCGTCAACTTTTTCACTAATTAGGTTCAGCTTTTCTTTCATAGTCACTTGTCCCGTATCTCAGCGTTAAACTCTTTCTTTAGGCTGCCCACCACAAGCCGCTGTCTTTCATCCACTTGATTACTCTCCAAGCTCGACTCTGACGAGCGGTAGCTGATTGATATGGCCAAAGACTTTTTCCCTTTGGCTATCTGCTTGCCTTGATAAAGGTCAAAGATTGAGACATGCTCTGCCAGCTTGCCTGCAGCCTCTCTTACCGTGCTTACAATATCGCCTGCTTTTACCGTTTCGTCAACCACTATGGCCAAATCTCTTGAAGAGGCCGGATAAATAGGCAAAGCTTCAAAGAGCCTGCTATTGTCGCATAGTTTAAGCAAGTCTGGAATTGGCAGCTCCGCTATATACACCGCTTGCTTTATGTCGAACCTGGCGGCAATGGCCTTGTCTATCTTTCCAATTTTGCCAATGACCTTTTGGTCGCACTTGACTTCAAAGGATAGCTCGCTGTCAAAGCATTTGATACTGCTGCCAGTAAATTCTAATTTTGGCATCTTAAAACGGGAACTTAAATTTTCAAGAACACCCGTCAGGTCATAGTAATCATATCTGCGAGATTTGTCTCGCCAGGTCTGCTGGGTCTGACCGGTGACAAGAATTAGCAGCCTGTATTCTTCGCGCCAGTTACCTCTGGCATCCGGGGGGAAATAAACTTTGCCGTACTCAAACAGACAGAGGTCAAGGTTTCTCTGGGCTATGTTATTTTTCATAACTGTCAGAGCGAAAGGAATCAACGAATTGCGCATGACATTTAGTTCAACAGAATTTGGATTGGATATTTTAAGAAGCGGCTGGCCGGGGTTTACAAGTGCGGCCAGACGGCTGTCATCAAAACCATGCCCCATTATTTCATCAAACCCCTGCCCGGTCATTAATCTGCGAATATCTTCTTTGAATTTGTCCTGGGGATGAATGGGTGTAAAAAGCGGCCCGATATTGCCGACTTGGTCAGGTATTTCTGCGTATCCCCGGATACGAACGATTTCTTCTATCAGGTCAACTTCCCTTTCAATGTCGGGGCGGAATGTCGGCACAACTACCATTAGCTTTTTGTCATTTGTGCCTGCATTTGAGCCTGCAATTGTGAAGCCTAAATCTTTAAAGACTTTTTTCATAAGTGAGGTTTTGTAGTCGGTGCCCAGCAGGTCGTTACATCTTTGAGGCCGGAACGCAACTTTGCGGGGCGCAATCTTTTTGGGGTAGCAATCAACCATGCCGCTCAAGACACTCCCGCCACAAAGTTCCTGAAATAGATAAGCGGCTCTGTCGATGGCGTATTCAAGGCCGTTGGGGTCGATTCCCTTTTCAAATCGAGCCTGTGATTCCGAAGTCATATTCAAAAACTTGCGGCTTCTGCGAATAACCGCAGGATTAAAATAAGCAGCCTCTAACAATATATCAGTAGTGTCTGGCCTGACTTCAGAATCGAATCCGCCCATTACTCCGGCGGCGGCTACTCCGTTTTTACCGTTGGTGATCAGCAGAACTTCGGGGCTGAGCTTATGTTCTTTTTCGTCGAGGGTCTTGAACATTTCATTTTTTCTGGCACGGCGCACGACTACTTTATTTGAGCCGAAACGATTTAAATCAAAAGCATGGAGCGGCTGGCCGCATTCCAGCATTACAAAGTTACTGATATCGACAACATTGTTAATCGGTCTGATACCGCACATCAGCAGCTTTTTCTTAAGCCACCAGGGGGACTCAGCTATCTTGATATCTTTGATAATACGGGCGGCGTATCTCGGGCAGGCAGACTTGTCTTCGATTTCAACTTTCAGATATTTGCCGGCTTTTTCTTTGGACGGTTTGATTTTGAATTTAGGACGGCTGATTTTTGATGAAGACAGCGCTGCAATATCGCGGGCCACGCCGATGGCGGACATAGAATCACCGCGGTTGGGAGTCAGTTCAAAAGTCATTATATAGTCGTCGTAATCCAGGGCTTTGACCAGAGACTTGCCGACTCTACAGCTGTCATCAAGAACTAAAATTCCGGCGTGGTCCTGTGAAATACCGAGTTCGGATTCGGAGCAGATCATTCCCGATGATTCTATCCCCCTGATGCGGGCTTTTTTTATTTCTATGCCCCCGGCTAGTCTGGCGCCAATTACAGCGACCGCTACTTTTTGACCTACTTCAAGATTGGGGGCGCCACAGACCAGATTGAGCTTTTCTTTGCCGATATCGACAGTTGCCTGTCTTATTTTGTCGGCGCCGGAAATCGGTTTGATATCCAGAACTTTGCCGACTACAATTTTATCAAAATACCTGGCAGTCGGTTCTATGTCTTCGCAGGCGGTACCGCACAGAGTCAAACGGTCGCCCATCTCTTCGGCGGGCCACTTGGAGCCGCTGAGTTCGACCAGCCAGCTATAAGGAAGTTTCATATTAGGTAAACTGCCTTAAAAATCTGATGTCGTTATTAAAGAACATACGGATGTCGGTTATTTTATGTTTTAGCATGGCCGGCCGCTCGACGCCGGTGCCAAAAGCATACCCCGTGTATTTTTCGCTGTCTATGCCGGCGTGCTCTAAAACACTGGGGTCAATCATACCGCAACCAAGTATTTCCAGCCAGCCCGAATACTTACAAAGCTGGCAGCCTTTTCCATTACAGAGGAAACAGGAGATATCAAGCTCTGCCGATGGTTCGGTAAAGGGAAAATACGAAGGCCGGAACTTGTATTTCAGACCCTCTCCAAAATACTCTCTGCAAAAAGCCACCAGAGCGCCTTTGAGATCAGCCATGGTCACTCCCTCGTCGACCATGAAACCGTCTACCTGATGAAAGGCTACATGGGAGCGGGTAGTGATTGTTTCATAACGGAAACAGAGGCCGGGAGTAATTATTTTTATGGGAGGTTTTCTCTCAGCCAGTATTCTTGACTGCACCGGGGTGGTATGAGTACGAAGAAGCCGTCCGCCTTCGACAAAAAAAGTATCCTGCATATCCCGGGCGGGATGGTCGGGCGGAAAGTTCAATGCTGCAAAATTAAAATAGTCGGTTTCAACATGAGGTCCGTGGGCAATTTCAAAACCCATGCCGTAAAAGATCTGGCAGATTTCCCCCATGACCTGATTTATAATATGAGGAGCGCCTGCTCTGGAGGCTGTGCCGGGCAAGGTCGGGTCAAAGATTGTCTTTGGCCCCAAATCAGCAAATGATGTCTGTTTTTCTTTGAGTAAACTTTCGAGTTTTACTCTGAGTTTGTTAGCGGCAGCGCCTATCTGCTGGCGTTTTTCGGGGGGGACATCTTTTAGCTGTTTTAGTACAGCCGTTACTTTTCCTTTTCGTCCCAGATATTCAACCTGAATGGCATTAAGTAAATCGAGCGAATCGGAGTTTCCGATTCGCTCAAGAGCTTCTTTTTCTAACTGAATAATCTGTTCAAGAAGCGGCATTTATATATTCGAGTTTTCGTTTATTTGACTGTAGCCATCTCTGCCAGATTTTTGAAGGTAGTCATATCGCGGGCGGCGATATCTGCCAGCATCTTTCTATTTAAGTTAACGCCGGCCTGTTTTAGTCCGAACATGAGCTTAGAATAATTCGTACCGCAGATTTTTGCGGCGGCTGAAATACGGATAATCCATAAAGCACGGAATTCCCGTTTTTTATTTCTTCTGTCACGATAGGCGTATTTTAAGCCTTTGTTAACTGTTTCTACAGCTGTTCTATACAGGCGGCTGCGAGCGCCATAGTTGCCCCGGGCATGTTTGAGAACTTTCTTATGTCTCTTCTGACCGGCAACCGTATTTCTGGATCTTGGCATTAAATTTTACTCCTGAATCAATTCCAATAAGCTATTGAATTAATCTATCTACTCTCTTGTAATCAGCTTTGGACACCAGAGTTGACTTACGCAGCTTGCGTTTGCGCTTTGGTGATTTCTTAGTCAGTATATGCCCTTTGTAGGCACGATTTCTCTTTATTTTACCGGAGGCCGTTCTCTTAAATCTTTTGGCAGCCGCTCGGCGTGTTTTCATCTTTGGCATATCTAAAATTTCCTTCCTAGCTGCCTAATATAGTAAATTTTTTCACTCTTCGCTTGATGTTTTTTCAACTTTTTCGGAATCAGCCTGTTCGGTCCTTTTGCCGTCCGGCTTATCGGCATGGGCTTTCTTCAACTCGTTCATTATCTGAGAGTTAGGGGAAACAACCATGCTCATGGTGCGGCCTTCCATCTTGGGGGCTGACTCAACATCGGCAATTTCCGATATATCTTCAACCAGCCTTTGCAGGAGTTTCCTGCCCATTTCGGTATAAGCCATTTCGCGGCCGCGAAACATGACAAAAGCCCGGACTTTGCTGCCTGAGCTTAGAAACTCTTTGACATGCTTGGTTTTAAACTGATAGTCATGCTCGTCAATTTTTGGCCGATAGCGCATCTCTTTCATCTGGAAAGAGTGCTGTTTCTTTTTTGAAATACGCTCTTTTTTGGATTGCTCATACTTGTATTTTCCGTAGTCGAGAATCCGGCAGACAGGAGGACGGCTGGTTGGCGCAACTTCGACTAAATCAAGTCCGGCATCTTTGGCTCTTTGAATGGCCTCGTTGGTTGGAATTATTCCTACCTGCTCTCCTTCAAGGCCGATAAGCCTTATGGGAGAGATTCTAATAGTTTCATTTACGCGCAGTTTCTTTTTGCTTGTTATAAGTTCCTCCTAGTCAACATTTTCCTGTAAGCCTTTTCCAGCTATTTCTGTGGCAAATTTTTCGATTGCTTTATCAATTGTCATAGGTCCCTGGTCGCCATGGCCATGTTTTCTGACCGACACCGTTTTGGACTCTACTTCCTTGCCCCCCACTATAAACATATATGGCACTTTCATCAACTCCGCATTGCGAATTTTTGCCCCAATCTTTTCAGAGCGGTCGTCTACTTCTGCTCTAATATCGGCGGATTTGAGCTTTTTCGAAATTTCTTCAGCATACTCTATGAAATTATCTGTTATCGGCAGAATCTTGACCTGAACCGGCGCCAGCCAGAGCGGGAAATTGCCACCATAGTGCTCCAGCAACACCCCGAAAAATCTCTCGATTGAGCCCAAGAGAGCCCGGTGAATCATATACGGGCGCTTCTGCTTGCCGTCTGAATCGATATAATTCATATCAAATCGCTCCGGCAGCGAGAAATCGAACTGTATGGTAGAACATTGCCAGGAGCGATTTAAGGAATCTTTAATCAAAATGTCAATTTTGGGGCCATAGAAAGCACCGCCGCCTTCGTCTATTTCATATTTTAAGCCGGCCTTGTCGAGAGCCATCTTGAGTCCGGCTTCGGCTCGCAACCAGTCGGCCGGGTCGCCTATCGCTTTTTCCGGTCTGGTCGATAACATTATATCATAGTTCTTAAAGCCGAAGGCAGCCAGAATGTGAATGCAAAAATTAAGTGTCCAGTCTAATTCTTCTTCCATCTTGTCCTGCGCCACAAAGTGGTGGGCATCATCCTGGGTAAAGCCGCGTACTCTCATCAAACCGTGCAGGACTCCGGGGCGCTCGTAGCGATAGACAGTACCCAGCTCCGCCCAGCGCAGCGGCAAATCCCGATATGACCAGAGACGGGACTTATACATAATAATATGGAAAGGACAGTTCATCGGCTTGAGCTGATACTGGTGCTGGTCGACATCCATCGGACCAAACATACTCTCACTGTAGAAATCAGTATGGCCGCTTCGCTCCCATAGAGAACGATGGGCTATATGAGGAGAATAGAGCAGCTCATAGCCATATTTTAAGTGTTCCTGCCGCCAGAAGTTTTCGATTTCATTTCGGATACGGGCGCCCTTGGGCATCCAAAGTACTAAACCGGCGCCTACCTCCTCTGAAAAATGAAACAGCTCCAGTTGTTTGCCGAGCAGCCGATGGTCGCGCTTTTTGGCTTCTTCTAAAAGTTCAAGGTGTTCGTCCAAAAGAGATTTCTTGGGAAAAGATACTCCGTAAATTCTCTGGAGCATCTGTCTTTTTTCATCTCCGCGCCAGTAAGCTCCGGAAGTTGAAGTCAGCTTGAAAGCCTTGACGATGCCGGTGTTGGGAATATGCGGCCCGCGGCAGAGGTCTTCAAATTTTGACTGATAATAGAAAGTAACAGTTTCGCCTTCAATTCCTTCTAATAGCTCTACTTTATAAGGCGCGTCTTTTGACTTGAAATATTCAATTGACTCTAACCGGTTTTTTACCTGGCAGCTGAATGCGGCCTTTTCGGCAACGATTTCTTTCATTCGCTTTTCTATACGCTCGAGGTCTTCGGGAGTAAAAGGCTTATCGACTTCGAAGTCGTAGTACCAGCCGGTATCAATTGGCGGGCCTATGGCCAGCTTTACCTCCGGGAAAAGTTCCTGTACCGCCTGTGCCATTATGTGCGAACTGGAATGCCAGAAAACTTCACGGCCTTCGGGATCATTAAAAGTAAGTATTTGAATCGGTGCGCTGTCTGCTACCGGCCGGCTTAGGTCTGTAACTATGCCGTCAACTTTTATAGCCACCGCTTCTTTGGCCAGTCGGGGCGAAATTGACTTGGCCACATCAAAACCGGTAACGCCGGATTCGAAATCTCTTACCGAGCCGTCCGGAAATTTTATCTGCACATTTGACATTTTTTTTCAGTTCCTAAAACAGGAAAGCAAATACTCAAAATTCCTTTCAATTACGGTTTCCTTAACAACACACCAGCATAATGGTGGGCGATAGTGGATTTGAACCACTGACCCCTTGCATGTCAAGCAAGTACTCTAACCAACTGAGCTAATCGCCCATATGCTGTTTATGGTCGAAACTAACAAACGGCCTATGGCCGCCAGGGCTAATTCATATAATTTTATATCGATAATGTCAAGGCTAAGTTTAGCCTAAGATAAAGTTATGACCAAAGTTAGCAAGATTTTCTGATTATCAGATGGTTCTTGAAAAGATTCATGACATTCGCCTCATCCGATAAGGAAGTTCCGTGCACCGGCAGAGCCGAGAGCTTTAGACACCGGCTATCTGAACAAATGTTTCGGCTTTCAGGTACTCTTCTTTAAGCCGTTCACACAGGTCAGGTATCATGTCTTCGGTGATTCCGAGCTTTTCTAAGGCTCCGTCTTCAAGTCTGTCGTTAAACAATTTTGCATCATCATCAAAGAAAGACTTCTTGGCGATGAAGTTACCGACGTGAACTACGAATGGGGCCAGCAGTTCAACCGGGCATGTGCTCGGATGGTGGTGATAGACAATGGCGTGCTGAAGTTTTCTAGGCAGTTTCCATTGGCTACCCAAAAACCCGCCAATCTGGGCATGATTGTATCCGAAGACCATTTCTTCGAGATCGTAATCCGAAGTTGTAGTATCGGTTTGTCGACGTTCAATTAATTGCTTAAACTCGTCAGGCAGATAGCAGGCAATTACGATTTTACCTATATCGTGAAGAAGGCCTGCTGAAAATGAAGAATCAATATCAATCGGTTCATTTGTATCGGACTTAGCGGCAACCAGTCGGCTGGCCGAAGCCACCGCCAGCGAGTGCCGCCAAAAATGGTCCTGGTACTGGCGGTCGAGAGCATCGCCATGGAACATGTCGAGGACTGAAGCTGACAGGACAAGATTACGCACGGCTTCCATACCAATAATTACTACGGCCTGTTTTACAGTCTCAATTTCACGGGGTAAACCGTAGAAAGCAGAGTTGGTAAGTTTGAGCACTTTGGCAGAGATGGCCGGGTCTTCCATAAGAATTGCAGCAACCGTTGCGGCGCTGGCATCATCTTCGTTCAAAGCTTTTTGAATTTGTTGAAAAACAAGAGGAGGAGTCGGCAAGTTATTAATATTTGAAATAACCTGTTTGACTTTGTTGTCTATAGCTACTGCTTCCATATGTTTACCATCTGTTGTTTTAGAATTCCTCTGTCAGCCTCTTGACAACCTTTTCAATAACATCATCACTATTGTAAAAGCCTGACTGAACCCGTCTTTTTAGCATCTCAATTTTTTCGTTTCTATCTGCATTTCTGGATTGAGCTGACTTTTCCCGCCTACTCATTTTCTTCAGATTTTCATCCTGATGTTGGCTTCCCATAAGCATATCTGCACCTCCTTCTTCCCATGCGGCAGTGCTTCCCGCTTTTATTCCACTTACCTTTTCAGCCGGTCAATTATTCCCATCCACAAAATATGGAGAACTGTCCGGCTCACCCATATAGTTTATAATTTTATGACTATTCTTGAGCTTGTTTAGCTCCTCTCTGATTCTGTCGTATCTTCCCTGCAAATATTCTTCACATTCGCTGACAATTCCTATGCTCCTCTTAATCAGAGTGGCAATACTATTAGTCAGCTTTTTGACTTCAGGCAAAGTTGAGGCCATATCAAAGATATCCGGGTTACGGGCTTTTAAGAGCGCTACCTTTTCGTCTGATTGCTTGATTCGAGCGTGAAACCTTTGAATCTCAGCGAAAAGATCAAGCAAACGGTCATCTTTGTTAAATTTTATCTGATCTCTTTGTTTATCAAGCATAATATAGAGTGACTGATAAAACGTATATTCTTTCTTTAAAACGGACAAAAGTTCCTGTTCCAACTGATTGAGCGCCTTGTAGTCCATTGATCCCATATAATTTAAGCCGACGTTACAAATTCTGGTTTTGCACCGTTATTGCCTGATTCGGCTTTGTTACCGGCGCCGTTCTTTTGCTGATCTTTTAGCCCCTGCCAGCCTTCCCTGACATTCTTGAGCACACTTATGTTATCGTCAATAATTTTCAAATCTTTTGTAGCCTGAGCAATATCGGTCTGATTCAGCACGAAGGCATAAATCTTACCTAATCTCTCGGCAATTTCTCCGCCGTTTTTGGGGTCCAAAGTAGTATATAGATGAGTTACAAATTTCTTGGCTTTTTCCATCTTTTCGTAACCGGCGTTCAGGTCGTTTTTTTTATACAACTCGGCGGCCTCTGTGAAAGCTGCGATTGCTCCATCATATACTTTTAAGATTAAATCTACCTGCGACAGTCCCAGGGTACTGGTAGACTCGTAGGCTTTTAAGTTTTTGTTCATAGGCTGTGGTTTCTAATTTCTACTTCTGCCAATAACCCAGTTTGCGTTTAGTGAAGCAAGTTGGGTAGTAAGAAATTGGCCAATGCTGTTTAGTTGTCCCAGTGAAGTTTCCAGTTCAATGAATTGCTCTATTAAGGAATGCCTCCTGAGTTCCAGTCTTTCGTCTATTTCACCAATTCTTTTGTTAAGATCCGCGATCTGGTTTTCTGTCGCCTTGATTCTGCGGTCAAATGTTCCTTCACCGACAGCTATAACTGAATCGACGAATTCATCAAGCTGTGAGGCAATGCCGCGGGTAACGGTAACTATTGCTTCGGCACCGGCTGTTAGCTGCGTAGAGTCCAGGTCAATTATGAGCTTCAGCCCGTCTGTCTTGAGATTGCCTTCTTCGCCGGTAAGAAACTGCCCCGAACCTTCGGCCTTTTCACCATTGATAGTCCCTTCGACATCAACGCCGGCATAAGAAGTTCCAGCGATCAGACCTAAAATACTGTGGGCTGAGTTAGACTGCGAAGCTACGATTTCAATTTTGGAAGTCGTTCCATAGGTGCTGCTTGTGAACTGGACATAACCGGTACTGCCACCAGTAGAGACCCATTCTACTTCAATTCCCTGCTTCCCAATTTTCGCATCGGCCTGTATCTTTTCATTGATTTCATTAATCAATTCTGCACTTGTATCATAGGTGGCTTGGGTCAGGATAATTTCATTTGATTCAAGTTTATTGACTTTGATTTTAATGCGGCTATTGCTGCTGTCGATGACAATCGGAGTAGAGGCCGGGTCGGTAATTACTGCTCCCTGAAAGCGGCCGTGGGTGGCAACCTGGGTTATATCCACTTCAAATGATTCACCTGTAACAGTTTCAGGCTGAGCCGAAAAAAACGTCACAAATGACGAACTCGACGAAGCGCCATCTGTAAAGAGAGTAATGACATCATCAAGATTATTTTCGAGGGCATCATTAAGTCTGCTGGAATCTGCAATTGCTAAGACTCCCGCGCCCAGAGTACGAATTCCAATAGAAAACAGTTGATTGAAATTAGTCTCAATGCCCTTGATTCTGGCCCCGAGAGTCCTTCGCAGTGTGTTTTGAACAGTCTGGACAGTCAAGTCGCCAAATAGTGTTCCGGATACGCCAGTATCCTGGTTGAAAGAGTTCTGGTCATCGATAAACTCGTTAATATCATTATATGTTCTTATGAATTCATTAATGCTATTACGAATCGCCGAGGTGTTGATGGATGTAGTTATAGTAACGCTGCTTCCGGCTGATGTTTTTTCTAAAACAGTAAACTCCAGTCCGGCTAATACATCTTTAAAAGTATTGTTACTTGAGGTAACAGTAATGGCAGAACCACTGCCTCCTGTAGAACCTAAGGCGATTTTTGCATCGGAACCTTCCTGCAGCAGCGGCGAAAATGTCTGTACTTGAAAAGTATCACCGGCATTGAGTTTTCCGGCGGAAAAACTTAGTTTCAGCCCGTCTGAGCCGGTTCCTGTCAGAGTAACTTCAGTCGCAGCTGCAGAGACTGTGATTGTTCCGGAATTTGTACCATCGGTCCAGTCAATAGTAATAGTATCCGTACCGACTGTCTGCTCGCCGGTTCCCTGAACTGTAAAAGTATAAATTTTGTTTTCACTTCCGGAATATGAAGCGGTAGCTCCCAGGGTTACGATTGAATCGGAGCCGCTGGCAAATGAAATGGTTTCCGGCACATCAAACGAGGAATTTGTGAAGTCGAGGTTGGTGCCGCCTGTTAATGATGTCGAGATAGTGACTTTGCTTTGCAGGCCGGTTTTGTTAGAAGTGAGCAGCAATCTGTATTCATTTTCAGATGAGCCGTCGTTTATAATAGAGGCAGTAACTCCGAGTCCGGCGTCGTTAATGGCGCTTTTTATTCCTGTTAGAGAGTTGTTGGTAGAATCAATTGTAACGATTGCAGAAGTGCCGTCGCCGACCTGTATTGAAATTGTGCCAGTTCCGAATGACGCTACTGAAGCATCGGAAATTCCCTGGCTGGCCATCTGATGATTACGGGCCAGTTCCAGGACCTGCAGGCTGTAAGAGCCGCTGCCGAGTCTTCCGGTAGACGTCGCTGATAATATAGTGTCATCGGACACTTTTACCGATGAAGCTTCAAAGGTGCTGACTCTCTTTAGATTTGCTATTTGAGTGCTTAATGCTAAGAATTTTGCCTGCAGCGCTTTGAGTGTGGAAACTTCGTTAGTTTTGTCTTGAACTTGAAATTCCAGCAGAAAAGCGTTACTGCGCTGGGACTGGATAATTGCATCGATAATTTCGGTGGTGTTGAGGCCTGAATTTATTCCGTCAATGGAACCTACAACGTGACTCATTTTAACTCCTGTATCATATCAAATGACTTCAATGTCTTTCATCGTTGTCTCAAAAATACCGGAGGAGGAGTGCTCCTCCTCCGGATTTCTCTTTATATATATTAACCAAAGAGCGACAGAATAACCTGCGGCACCTGATTAGCCTGAGCCAGCATAGCAGTACCGGCCTGAAGCAGAATCTGGTGCTTGGTGAATTCTGACATTTCTTTAGCCATATCAGTATCACGAATCTGAGACTCGGCGGCTGTCAAGTTCTGAGCCGCAACTCTCAGGTTTCTCAGGTTGGATTCCAGAGTATTCTTCTGGAAACTACCCAAAGTACCACGTGCAGTAGATACTTCGTTAATGGCTGCATCAATAACAGACTGCGAGTCCTGAGCGCCATCTGCTGTGGTCACGTCGATTTGCGACAGCGACCGGAACGAATTGCCCTGGAGTCCTGTACCAAGTGTGGAAGCGGACATATTTCTCATACCGATACTGGCTGTCTGGCCAACGTTGGCGCCGATCTGGAAGACCAGCGAACGATCAAAGTTATTGATTGTCTCTGTTCCACCCTGTGACGTAAGAGAATAGACAACCTTCAGCGACTCAGAGCGGTCGGCGTTAAAGATTGTGAATTCTTTACCGGCAGTTACAGAAGTAGCCGGACCACCATTCAGACGAACGTCAAATTTGGCAGCTTTAACATCAAGCAGCAAGTTACCCAGGTTGATACCGTTAAGAGCGGTGCTGACAATCATGTCAACAGTACCCTGTCCGACATCACCGTCAACTTTGTTCTTCAAAGTAACGATACCGGTTGTACCATAGTTAACTTTGGTAATGGTATTGGTAAAATTATCGAATGAAACCAAAGCATCGAGACCAGTACTGGCAATCGGGTCTTCGGTCATGTTCAAAGCGTTACGAAGGTTACCAGAACCTGCAAGACCAGCGTTCAGCTTAATTGAGTATGCTGAACCTTCGTCATTTGAATGGAATTCCAGCTGATTGTTATTGTATACGGCAACATCAAAGTCAGAGACTGCTGCATCGCCGGCAACTTTACCAAAAGCCGTGTCCATAGCGGTATCAATCGCTGTGGCCAGAGCTGTCATTGAGGTATATGTAGCCGCAGCAATAGTAATGTCGGCGGTAGTGTTGGACTGTGTAGCCGATGTTACAGTATAGTTCAATACGTTAGCTGAAGAACCACGGGATGATGTGGCGCTAAACGAGAACAAGCTCACTGAAGCGGTAGTGCTTGAAGCCTGAGTCTGGACAGAGAACTGGGCGCCAAGGCTGGCGGATTTAATTCTCAAAGCACCGGCAGTAGTACCGGTTACAACAACTTTACCAGCCAGACCAGCGTTGAGATTGATTTCTGTCTGGAGTTTAGCTGCGATTGTAGATGTTGTATCACCTGAGACAACCGCGACTACGAAGGTCTGGTTGCCGCTTGGTGATTCACCATTTTCCTGATAATTAATGGTGATTGTGTAATTACCGGCATGAGAGGCGGTAGCTGTGGCGACTGCACCCGAAGAAATCATGCCTACGGTAGCGGCGGCAGCAAGTGTCAGGTTGTTACCGAAGGCGTCGGCCAATGTAACGGTGCCTGAACGCTTGCGGGCTACATCGGAGGCCTGCACAACGTCAACGTTGTGGATTGCTTCAGTCAGGTTGACCGGATCGCCTGTAGTATTGAGCAGGCTGAGTCCGAGTGAGGTGGTGTTCAGCGAAGCAGTTGAGCTTGCTGTCTTGGTGGCGGTGATGGAATGCTGACCGTCAGTCAAGAATGATTCTTTGATAGTGATACCGGAGCTGTTTGAGCTGGTGATGGTAGCGGTATTGGCATTTGAACCGTCAATCAATTTCTTCGAACCGAACTGCGTATTGGCAGCGATACGATCGATTGTTTTGACAGCATTGTCAATTTCCGCCTGGTCAGCAGCAAGCTGGTCGGCTGAGTTGAAACCCTCGTTGGCCGCATGAATGGCCAGTTCTCTCATCGAAATCAACAGACTGCTGATTTCGGTCAGAGCGCCTTCAGCGGTCTGGATCATGCTGATAGAACCTTCCGAGTTCTGGATGGCACGGTTAAGACCGGCAATCTGAGCACGGAACTGTTCTGAAATCACCAGACCGGCAGGATCATCTGAAGCTTTGTTGATCCGAAAACCGGACGACAATCTCTGCATTGACTGCTGCAACGAATTTGTTGTGTTCAACAAATTACGATGCGCATTCAGAGCCGCAATGTTGTGGTTAATTGCTAGTGACATTCTTCTCCTCCTTGGAGATTTGCGGGATTACCCTATCCCGTCCGTTTAATGTTCTTTCGTTTCTTCCTTGTATATGTCACTTCCAATGTTTTTGACTATCCTGTCGGAGTAGAAATCCTGTGTACCCCTCTCGAGCTTTGGTGCCCTTTCCTATTCGTGTGAAGTCTAACTTGAGAGACTTCTTGCTATTACAAGAATTTAATCGGCAGATATGCCCGTATCTTTATGAAAATGGTCAAGAAAAATGAGAAAAGTTGCGATGTCTTGGGCTATACTTCGACCGCCACCTCGGTGATTTCGAACAGCCGTTTTTGGGCCTGTTTAAAATCTGGAGCAAGTCTCAAAACGCGCTCAAAACCAAGCCTGGCTGAGTCTATGTGACCCATTTGCAGGTAGCATTCGGACAAATTGTAAAGAGATTCATGATCTGAGGGATCTGATGCGAGTACTGTTTCATAATGAGACACTGCTGAGGAATATTGACCAGCGTTGGCGTGAAGATTTGCTGCCATGCGAGCAATCTGCTGGTCTTGTCGGTTGGTCTCAAGATATTTGTCTAAATAGGTGACTGATTCTGAAAGCTGACCTGCGCCAATAAGAGTTAGTCCAAGATTTCTGTATACAATGTCAGGGGCGTTTTCAAGTTTTGCTGCTTTGAGATAAAATCGTTCGGCTTCTTCATACTGTTTCATTTTGAAATAGCAGTTGGCCAGGTCATTTAGGATGGCAGGGTCACTATTATCTATTTCTATCGCCTTTCGGTAGCACTTAATAGCCTGCTCTTGATTGCCATTGGACAAAAACAGATTTGCAGCAGAAGCAAAGATCTCCTTTGGTGAGTCTGAGCGACCGGCAGCATCTTCGATAAGCTTAACAGCGCTTTCGAGCTGATTGCCGCTTATAAGACCAGGCAGCTCGTCCATAAGTTCTTTTTGATGTTCGGACGGTTTTGTACTTAGGGCCTCCATCAATGTTTCTATTCTTTTTTGAACGTCAAGATGGCTGCTGTTGACATCTGCGGTTTTACGATAATACTCCAGAGCAGTTTCGAATTTTTCAGTTAGTTCATAAATCAGCGCCAGCCCGTAGAATGCCGCTGCCCGGCTGTCCGGGTTGAGAAGAATGATATTATCAGTTTCTGAAGTCGGCTTGTATTTGGCCTGTCTGTCCAGATATGTTTTGTATGAATCTATGGCTTTATCAATTTCCTGAGTATGCGTGTATATATGGCCGAGCAATAGCAATGGGTCCAGGTAGTCTTTCTTATGGCCAAGCGCTTTCTCTGTATATTCCAGTGCTGACACAAAGTCTTTCTTGTAGAAATATGCCCAGCCCAATTGGTCCAGACTCATCAGGTGAAGATTTCGAGTATGTAAGTCATCGGGATCAGTAATTTTTAAAGCTCTTTGTGCAAATTTTATAATTTCATCGCTGAATTTGGCTGGATTGTCTTTAGAGCGACCGCGATAAAGCTGAGCCAGATTATATAATGCAAAAGCATTGCGGGGGTCTTCTTCTAGTTGTTTTTCAAGCAGCGCTTTGGACCTTTCGAATTTAGCTTTCATCCTCTTTGGGCTCAAGTCGTAACCGAGATGCATAAGCTTAACGTCGGCACGCACGATAGAGGCGTCCTCCGGAAATTCTAAGCGATTGTGTACGATGCCCTGGTAGCGAAGTTCCATATCTCTTTTGAATAATCTAATGGATGGCAGAAATGTTGTCATTTCCTCATTGTCACCGTAGATGCTATAAACATTAATTGAAACTATCGAATGCTCGTCTGAGTTTATCAACCCTTGAAGTTTTGGAATATCTTCTTCGCACAAACGTTCATCGGCATCTATGATAAAAATCCAGTCCGACGTGGCCTGCTCCAGAGAATAGTTGCGATGTTTTGAGAAGTTGCCTTCCCACTGTTGATGATATATTTTTGCTCCGTAAGATTCGGCGATTTCGATTGTCTTATCGGTGGAACCGGTATCTACTATGATAATTTCGTCAACCCAACTGCGGATAGACTTAAGGCAATCCTCCAGCAGCTCTTCCTCGTTCTTGACAATCATGCAGGCCGAGACAGTTCGATAATTTTCTACTGTTTGCTTCAGCATTTTGAGTTCATCAATCTGGCGGCAGAAAGTGAGACCTTCTTTAATTGCTGCGATTGCCGCTTCGTTTTCTTTCTGGTGGTAATGCAACTTGGCCATATTTAAATATGGCAGATGGTTGCCATGATCCGTTTTGATCGCTTGTTTGAACTGCTTTATGGCATTGTCGAACTCTTTTTTCTCAAAGAAGGCGCTGCCAATTATATTGTACAATTGAGACAAATGCGAGGTCATGCCGCAATAAGGCCGATACTTAGGCTGCGTAGATAATAGCGAAATGAATCTGTTGCCGGCTGCAATCGACTTGTCATATTCCCGCAGTGACAATTTGATAAAGCTAAGCATATACTGAAAATCTATTGAATCAGGGAATTCTTCCAGTCCCTTTTCGATTATTCTTTCAGCTTCTATTATCTCTCCACTGTTTGAATAGCCGATTGACATTAAAACGTAGTATCTAAGCCTGTCGTTTGTTTTAGGTTTTATATCTTTGACCGCGATTGACTTAAGAACTGCCGGAATGCGTGTTTCCTGATTTACGTTATAATAGTGCTCAGCCAGTGAAAGGGCGGCAGTCAAGTCGTCAGGATTGTCCAGCAGTGCTTTTTCGAGCATTTTTGGATTTACAGAAATAGCTGCTTTTTCGGCGAAGTGCTGAGAGGGGTAGTTGTCTCTTTTGGGACTCTTTTTCCTTTTTTCTGATTTCTTCTTAGACATGCCTTATCCTATACTATACAGCGACTACCTTTCTGCTGTGTTCACTGACGACTTTGTTCATTAAGCGGGATATCTGGCTGAACTTGTCATCCAAATTGTATCTGTTACTTATAAATTTTCGATTTAACAGAGCCTGTTTGCAGCTGTCGTTGTTTTCAAAATTCTTGACGAGTTCAAGGCAGGCATCCGGGTCGGCAAACAAATGCTCTTCGGGATATAGATGTTTGGCGCCATACCAGTTATGTATGAGCGGCATGAGACCACTGGCCATGCCTTCGGCAATAGAATAATGAAACGATTCAAACAAAGAGGTAGAGATAACATAATCTTTGTCTTGGTACCATGCCGGCATATTCTTTACCCAGCCGCAAAATTCTATGGGAAGGGGACTTTCTTTTAGAAAGTTATCAAAGTATAACTTTATGCGCGGGTCCTGATGCAGGCCTGCAATATGAAATGTAAATTCCGGGTCATATTCATAAATCTTTTTGAAGCAGTAAAGAAGCAGCCCGGGGTTCTTCTTATAATTGATGTAACCTACCGAGGCTATCTTTTTGCCATAAGTTTTACTCTTCGGAATCGTAAAGCGGTCTATGTCCACCCCGTTGTGTATTACGGTCTTGGGTACTATGCTGGCCGAAGGCTCGCCAACTAATTCCATGACAGATTTATTTACAAAAATCAAGTGGTCAACATTTTCCCAGTTAACCTGCGACGGCATTTCTGTAAAAGCTTCATAGCTGTGTAAGCGGCAAATCATCGGACAGGTTTTGGGAAGTCTGGAAGCTTCTATGACAAGATTGTCGCACCATTCAAACCAGGCTAAATCTACAGAGTTAAGAAGTTCGCTCATACTCTGTCCAGAGTCGGCCGAGTATTCTACAATTTGGTTATTGTCATTTTCGAGACGTTTTATGATATCTTTTACAAACTCTTTATGATTAGCAAAAAAAGCGATTTTTTTACCGGTAATGCGGTCGCTTGTAACTGCTTTGTCAGACCTGACTGCTACGACTGAAATGTCAGAAGATTCAGGAGCAATTTTGTCTTCCCAGGATTTAATATCCTTTACAGTTTCATCTGAGACCCCGGGTAAGGCTCTATTTCGATCAAGCAACTGCCTGCCCCATTCCTGCTGATTGTGATCAGCAGCGAACTCCATGGCGTTTTTTCTGGCCTGTGTGTAATTGGGGTTGAGCTCAATCGCTCTGGCGAAACATTCTTTTACTTTGTTAATGTTACTCTTATCAATCCAGGTTACAGCCAGGTCGTTGTAGACATTGGCATCTTCCGGATTGACAGCGGCAATCGTTTCAAAATATTCAATAGCTTTGTCCGACAGGCCCTGGGACATCGCCAGAAGTGCACTATTATAAAGGGCGTCGATATTCTTTGGGTCTGCCTTTAGCGCCAGTTCAAACGAGCGGCTGGCTTCATCCTGTTTGTCCAGGCTCAAGGCTACCAATCCGGCAGTTACCCAAAGCTCCGGATCATCGGGGCTTTGACCAGCCAGGGTATTTAAAATCGGTAGTGCCTCTGCCAGCTGATTATTCTCAAGTAAATTATTGAGGTTTTTTATAAATTTTCCGTGGGACTTGTTGTCTGTCTCAAGCTGCCTTCCTGGCGCTTTATCATGCTTTTTCAAGGTTGTTGCTCCGGTCATTCTATTGTACTAATCTCTTTATCTGTCGAATTATTTTTACTGCTGTCAGCGGTCAAGCTCCTACTGGTTCTTCCAGAACTTTTTCCGGCGATTCTTCGGCAGTCATGGCAGCTTTTTCTTCTTCATCAAATACCCGATGCTTAATTCGATAGCCTGAATTAACCAGCACCAGCTGCTTAGCCTTGTTGTTTTCGGTGTTAATCAAAATAGGTCCCTGCAAATTAATTGTCATATCAGCCCAGTCATTGGGAACAGAGGCTATCACGTAAGTTTCAATATGAGCCGGATCTTCGGTTTCCAATTCAGCAATTTCGTTAGGATTGATATCAATTCTATAGCCGTTGTAAAAGATTGCCGGGTTAACTACAATAAAAGCCACAGCCGGGTCATTGACCGATTGCAGCCACATGAACGGCTTAAATTCTTCAAGTTCAACCAAACAGTATTTGGTCAACTCTTCGAATCCAAGTACCGGCTTGCTCATGGTAATAATTTTGTTTTCCGGAATCTCAAGCGGTCCAAATTTCAATGTGTTTATTAGCATTTTTTATGCATTCTCCTAATATCTATCTTAAAAATTGCAGCAAGGTCGGCTGAATAATTCTTGCCGAAGCCATCAATGCGGCCTGATAATTGTTTTCATAAGTTGCCAGTTGCATTACGAGTTTTGCCAGGTCGGCGTCTTCTACGTCAGATAGCAGTTTTATAAAACCCAAATCTCTGTTGATCAATCGTATGTCAGTAGATTCCAGCCGCAAACCCCTGGCGCCGACTGTAGCTCTTTGATTCAGCAGGTGCTGTAAGGCATTGTCTATGTGTTCCAGCAGCAACCCGGTGCCTTCCTGGTCATTGTTTTCCAGAGCGTTTTGAAGCACCATCATAGTGCCTATCAGATCGCTGGCGCCAAACAGTCCCAGTTTTTTTGCGGTTCTGCCGCCTGATACTTCTTCAATAGCCAATGAGCGGGTTGGGTCATTATTGATTATTTCTATCCCCGATCCTGCACCATTGATTGAAGCGGTGACATTCAGACCCGAATTATTTATGGCATCCAGCATATCCTGGACAGTAACAATTAAGGAATCACCCAAATCAATAACTCGGCTCATTTCACCGTTTTTTATAATTATTTCACCGAGAGAAAAGCCAAAGCCGTTGTTGAATTCGGTTACAGTTGCAGTGGCTAATAGAATCGGGTTTAAGTCATCACCAATCAGGTCGGTAGTAAATTTTCGAAGAATACCCAGCTCCTCAGCAGTTGTTCCAACAGTATCGAAAATTTCAAAATTCACCGCAGGATTCAGATCCTGTCCGACAAGCTGCGCACCTACCGATCCGGTAATTCCAAGATTGGCCGCCGTTGTTGATTCTGCACTAATTTCTTCAATCTTAAGATTCAATGGTACGCCATTCATATCGTTTATTTCAAGTCCTGTACCGGCAGCATTTACTTGCATTGTAACATTAATGATACCTGCCGACGCGACCTGAGTGTTAAAACTGTTGATTACATCGCCGATAGTAGAATTTCCTGAGATATCAACTTCAAAATCTATGCCAGCGCCATCTGTCACTCTAAACCTGCCGGGAATCATATTTACGCCGGTACCGTTATTTAAAACACTAAGTGAAGTCTGGTTCGAAATTAATCCATTCTGAGTTGTTACAAATTTGATATTGTTGCCTTCATCACTGAGTTCGGCTGTCAGGTTTGTTACACCGTCAGCTGTCAGGCGGGTATTAATAATATTAAGGACGTCATTAATATCAATTGCGGCTCCAAGATTGATAATCGAATTAATTCCCAGATTATAATCTGAGATCGTAATTGTGCCCGGGGGCATTGTTATTCCTGTCCCACCCTTTAGGTCTGTCAGCAGAGTTGTGGCGGTTATGGAAGTATTGTAATCTGATGTCTGTCCCAGTATGGTGACTTGCTTTAAGAAGACATTGCTGCCAATTAAGTTTACATCAAATCTCGAAGATGAACCTATCTGAAATTGAATATTCCCCGTATCGCCCACGTAGCGGGCGCCAGTTGCAGACATTATCATCGGTTTGATATTTGTCTTAAATCCGGCAAAGATTGACTTGCCTTCAAGCTCATCGTTAGCAATCTGCATGATTCTTTCGAGCATTGATTTGACTTCACTGGCCGAAGCCAGCCTGGCATCTTTGTCAAAAGTTTCATTTGCCATGGCAACGGCCAATTCACGGGCAGACGACAGCATAGTGGTGATATCGGCCAGGTCGTTATCGTAAATGCCCATCCAGTTTTGTGCCTGTGTTATGGCGCCGCGATATTGCTGAATTTTTGAGAGTTCTTTGCGGTAGTCCAGATCACGGATAGTACCGATCGGGTCATCGGACGGCCTGTTTATCCTGCGTCCGGAAGACATCTGCTTTTGCAACTCCAGAAATCTGGCAATTGCCCTCTGCGTATTAAAAGCAACATTTCCGGCTATGACACTATTGGTTACTCGCATTTCTGAATTATCTTAAGGCTACCTGTTATTTCTCGGTTTATTTTTGAAATTGTTACGTGTTTTTCTTGGCCTGTTCTCTTTGTATCCGATAAATGGTTTTTTATCCAAAGCTGCTTTGCCCTGTAATTTCCCTTTTAACATTTTGACCACACTGATCAAATCATCCTTTATCGACTTTGATGCCTTGCGATTCTCTTCCTGAACTTTCAGGTAAATCTCTTCGCGATGTACAATAACATCCGGCGGAGCATCAATGCCGATACGCACCTGGCGTCCGTGGATACCAAGTACACATATTTTGATGTTGTCGCCGATCGCTATCGACTCGCCTAACTTCCTTGTTAGTATCAGCAAATTATTCCCCTAAACCTTACGTTCCCTGTAATATCATAATTTTCTTATCTGCCAACTATGCCCATTTTGTTAATAACCGTATCAAGGGCCTGGTCCATGGCTGTTATCACTCTGGCGGCCGCATCGTATGCATGCTGGTACCTGATCAAATTTGTCATCTCTTCATCCAGAGACACACCCTGCACTGATTCTTTGGCATTTTCTATCTGATGAACCAGGAGTTCAAAATTATTGGTAAATGAAATAGCTGTATTCGTTTCGATACCCAGTTCACCTACAATACCATTATAGAAATCGTTTATTGATCTCGTATTATTATCAAGAACCTTTATATTCCTCAGGTCCTGAATATCCAGGGCAATTACGTTGTCTCCCTGCTCACCGGATGCTGAAGCCGCAACTTTGGCAGGGTCAAGGATCAGAACGCTGTTGACTGAAATATTTGCGGCATCAGTATAAACAGAATTGAAAAAGTTTAATCCGGTAGAACCGTTTAAGCCAAAACCTGCAGAATGCAGCTGGTTGACCTGATCTATCATTGAGCCGGCAAGTTTATCAAGCCGCTGTCTGTACTTGGGAATAATGTTATCGCGGGCTTCATACATTGCAGTCAGCCGGCCGCTTAGATTTCTTACCGGGACGGTAGTATTTTCCCAAAAAAGTTCATGCTTTAGTATACCATCAACGTTGAGTTGTTTGGTTTCAATTTTCAGGCTGTCGGCACCATCGACAATTGTCATAGCGCCTATATATACTGTGGTAGTACCATCATCTCTGGCGATTGTATTGACGTCAATAATCGTAGCCAGTCTGTCTATCAGCAGGTCTCTGCGGTCACGCATATCATTGGCATGATCTCCGCCTGCTTCTTGAAGTTTTATTTTATCGTTCAAGCGGGCGATAGAGAGGGTCAGTGTGTTGATTTCGTCGGTTGTGTTCACAATCTCTTTGTCGATAGACTCTCTCAGTTCGTTTAACTGGCTGGCCAGCTGCTGAAAGGCACTGGTCAGGAGTTTGGCTTCTTCTAAGATTGCAACGCGATTACTGACAGAATTAGGATTGGTTGATAATTCTCCCCAGGAGTCCCAAAAACGGTTCAGTAAATCTGACAGGCCGTTTTCGCCCGGTTCGGAAAATACTGATTCAATCTGAATCATGATTTTTTCTTTGTAAGTCCATTGTCCGAGATTTTTACTTTCCTGACGAAATTGCTCGCCCAAAAACAAATCTCTGATATGGCGGATATCGGCGACAGTTACACCGGAGCCTATTTTTCCAAAGCGGCTGTCTTCCGGGAAAGTTGAGGTGATATTAACTCTCTGACGACTATAACCGGGAGTATTGACATTGGCGATATTATGTCCAATTGTCTGCAGAGCCGCCTGATGAGTCAAAAGAGCACGGCGCCCGATTTCTATCGATTGCATTAAGCCGGCCACTAAGCTCTCCTGTCAACTGCCACAGAGGAACCGTTTTCTACAGTCTCTCCATTGGCAGCATATCCTGAATCCGGGTTGTTAATTTTCGAAAGCAGTTCCATTGTCCGCGAAATGTATTCTTTAGACCTGTTTAAAAGCATGGCGTTTTGATTGCGGACTTCGCCAATCTTCTGAGTAAGGCTCTGGATAATTTCTCTTAACTGAATAAGACGTCCGCCCTGATGCTCGTCTACATGCTCAAGCAACATTGAGACATTTAAGTCACCTTCGATTGCATTAGCAGACTGAATCTCAGCAACCAGTTTATCCCGGCGCTGACTTAAAAGCTGACTCTCTGCAACCTTCTGGCGCTGAAGCTCGGTTACTCTATTAAGACCGTCAATGTCGTTATTCACCAGCATCTCCTGTTGCTGTGAAAGTAGTTTTAGAAAATCTTCAAACACGACAGCCTCAGAACTAAGCGTTTCGATTAGCTTTTCGACCATCTCTGACAAACTATTGGTTGTCACGTGTCTTCCTTATCGGTACTAGCCTACCGTGCTTTAGGGTTTTTGCTCAAAATTTGAGCATTCTCTGTTTGAATTTTGCTCACCAAAGGGAACAAATTTCTGGTATCTTTTCTTCTAAGTTCAAATGGCTTGTCTTCTTTTAACTCCAACTTTTCCTGTAAGAGAGGCCTGAAACCAGAATCTTCAGACTCGAGCGGTTTGAGTTCAATCTGTTCTTCCCTGTTTTTGCCTTTGAACTGGGCTTCTATAACTTTTTCGAGTGATCTGTAAAGAACTTCCGAAATCGACTCTTTCCCGCTGCCAACCATCTTTTTCGATATTTCCATATCAAAAATCTGTGTAAAAGTATCTTTGCCATGACCATTGGAAAACGGTGAATCTTTAACCAGCGGGTTTTCCGGAACGGTTTCTCTCATGGTTTTAAGCATCTGATACATAAAGAAGGCTTCAAAATCCTTGGCAGCTTTCTTTAGCCGCGCTTTTTCACCGTCGACAGTGGCCGCTTTAGTGCCTTGATTACGGTCTATGGTTTTAGCCTGAATATCTGCCGTGAGACTATTTATGGCCATTTCATTCATTATAGAATAACCAGTTCCGCTCTGAGAGCACCAGCCTGCTTGAGTGCCTGGAAAATAGCTATGACATCGCGCGGTGTGGCGCCGATTCTGTTTAAGGCTTTGGCTATATCAGCCAGGCTTACCGATCGCTCAAGATGTACCACCCGAATCGGTTCGTCCTGAATAGAAATTCTTGATTCACTGGTCTGTACCGTTTGTCCCAGACTATATGGCGCCGGCTGTGAGATAATTGGCGTTGACTGAATATCAACTGTAATGGTACCGTGGGCAATTATAACAGGTTCTATGGTAACGTGCTGACCGGCTACAATTGTACCGGTTTTTTCATTTATGACAACCCTGGCTACATGGTCGGGTACAATTCTCAACTGACCGATGTCAGAAATGAATTTCATTCTGGTCTGCTGATATGCCAGAGAATCCGGTACATAAACTTTGACAGTTCCACCATCGGTAGCGACAGCAGTCAGACCGTATTTAATATTAATCTTTCTGGCAATGCGGTGAGCGGTGGTATTATCCGGGTTATGCAGCGACAAAATTATTTCTTTATTGGCATTATTTCCTTTTTCAACTGCATTGGTAATTCTGGCTCCGTTGGGAATTCTTCCCACCAGCGTATAGTTGTTAAAAATCCTGTTGCCTTCATCGACCTGTACGTTAAAACCGCCGATTGAAACCGGCCCCTGAGCAGTAGCTCTGACTGTACCTTGAAAATTTGCCAGAGGAGTAAGAAGCAGGGTGCCTCCCTGAAGGGACGAAGCATCGCCCAGCGATGAAACCGTTACGTCTATATGAGAGCCTTCCGGCTGATTGCTGCTTATTTTGGCAGTCACCATTACAGCCGCCACGTTTTTGACTTTAACGCGCTTTGCATCAATTGTGATGCCGAGCCTTTCCATCATATTGGCCAGTGACTGTACAGTGAAACGGGTATTGTTGCCGTCACCGCTGCCATCAAGTCCTATGACCAGGCCATAACCTATAAGGTCCTCTTCCTGCTCGTTCTGAAAAGAACAGATGTCTTTAACTCTGACTGAGGCTGCTTCGGCCGGACTATATAAAGCGCTCATTAGTGAAATTATGAGCGACATTCCGATTGGAATCAGAAAATTGTTATAAGTGAAGATATGCAATATTTCCTCCTAAAATAGCCAGTTGAAAAATCTTGTAATAAACCCGGGTCTGGAACCTGCACTGGCTGCCCCCTTGCCGGTGTAGCTTATCTCTGCATCTGCGATCAGATATGAATCAATAGTGTTGCCCGGCGAGACATCGCGCTGACGCACTACCCCGGATAAACTTATCGTTTCCTTGTCTCCCGAAATGACAATAATGCGGCTTCCCTGGATTACTAAGTCGCCGTTATCTCTTATGGCAATTACCGTCACAGACATTTTGGCACTAAGGCTTCCGTTGCGGATATTTTGTCCTTTGCCGTCATGAGTACTCTTGGTTTCACCATTTACGCCAAATAGCGGCAGAAAATTCAGCGTTCCGATTCCCGGACCGCCCTTAACATCATGCTTTGAACTCTTGGTTGTCTTGGTTTGAATCTGGTTACTGCCCCGGCTCTGCTCACTTATTATAACCGTAAGTACATCGCCAACCTGATTAGCTTTTATGTCGGTAAACAATGACTGACTCTGGCCGAAATCGCCTCCTTTTACTTTCAAAGCAAAGGGCAAAAGCAACATCAAGCCCAGATAGATTAAAATTCTTCTCATTCTCATTCTGACACCTCTGTCCTGTTTTTACGGGTCAACTTGTACCAAATTTTTACTAACTACTCTGGCGAATACAATTTTGCCGGAAGATTTATTTTTTACTCTGATTAACTCTCCTGTCTGACCATCCTCGAGAGCTTTACCTTCGGCGGTTATCCGGCATAAACCGCTGACATATATGATGTGGACATTGCTATATGATTTTACTACCGGCTTTTTTTCAATATCAGCCTTCGTTAATACGCGATTCTTGGCGATATTACGTCGAGCGCGCATATTCGTAACTGATTTTAGTGAGACAAGCGGGTCTTCACGAAGGGTTGTAATCTCTTTGCGCTCAATTGAGACTAGAGCCGGACTGATGTTATCAAATCTCTTGATTCTCTCTCCTGCTACCAGCACATCGGCGTATTTGCGGATATAAAGTCTAATCGTTTCTTTTTGGACTTTTGTATCAGCTCGAGTTACTTTTAGGACAATTGCAAAGCGTCCAATCGGTGTGGTCTGATAGAGTGGTTTGACTGAAATTGTTGAGTAAGAAAGATTCTTTGATTTGATTTCATCAGTCAAAATTTCGATTGTATAGCTGTTTTTGTCCAGCTCAAACGACTCATAAACCTTATTGACAATAATATCACGAGTAGATTCAGCAAGTACTGCCGAACCAAAAGAAAGCAATAGCAGACCAATGAGCAGGAGCATTTTAATAAGCTGTTTCATATTTATCTCTTGAGGCTGTTAGCAATTGAAAACATATCATCTGCCGTTTGGATAGCTTTGGCATTCATTTCATAAGCCCGCTGGGCGATAATCATGTTGACCATTTCATCTACGACTTTGACGTTGGAGCCTTCCAGATAACCCTGGTCTATCTGCCCCAACCCACTCTGGGTAGGAACGTCAATCAGCGCATCACCCGATGCTGAGGTTCTCTGATAAAGATTACTTCCCAGAGCATTCAAGCCGGAAGGGTTTACGAAACGCGCCAATTCCAGCTGTCCAATCTGCACAGGTTCGTCCTGGCCAAACTGGGCAATTTCGATAATTCCGTCTGAGCCTATAGAAATTGACATAGCGTCAGTGGGAACAGTAATTTCCGGCAGCAAGAAGAAACCGTCGGAACTTACCAGGCGTCCATCGCCTGAAATCTTGAAAGCGCCGTCACGGGTATAGACCGTAGTGCCATCAGGATGCTGGATCTGAAAAAAACCGTCTCCGGATATTGCCAGATCAAGCGGGTTATTGGTAAGTACCAGGTCGCCGTTTGTAAAATGCCGGTGTGTGGCTGAGGCTCTGGTACCGTAACCGACTGAAAGACCAACCGGCCGCCGTGTTCCAACTGCCGTTGCCGATCCAGCGGTCTTGATGTTTTGATAGAGCACATCCTGAAATTCCACCTTGGTGCGTTTAAATCCGGTTGTATTTACGTTTGCCAGATTGTTAGCAATAGTATCTACGTTCATCTGCTGGGCTGACATTCCAGATGCTGCTGTTCTCATTGCTTTTATCATTATTTCCTCCTAAAACTCAATTATTACCGCGAACCAACCCGGCTAAATAGCTTGTCTAAAGTGTCGTCCTGGCTGCGGAGAGAATTGGCATTAGCCTCGTAATTTCTATAGGAAATTATCATTTCTACCATCTCATGGACGACATCGACATTTGATGCTTCCAGATAGCCCTGCATTATCGTTGAAGTTTTCACAGGTTTTACTTCCGTGTTTTCTGATAACAAGAATAAAGAATTACCCAGTTTCTTAAGCTGGGTTAAGTCGTCTACTGTTACCGGAGTAATTTTCGCTACCGGAAAGTCATTAACTGATACTTCGCCTGTAGCCGTGATGGTAACTTTACCTGAGCCTACTTGAATAGGTCCACCGTCTCCCATCAAGACAGCTCCCCCGGGAAAAGCAATTACACCGTCGGAATTAACTTCAAAGGCGCCAGCCCTGGTCAAGGCCACTTGCCCGTCAGAAAGCTGAATAGTGAAGAAACCGTCACCGTTAATGGCCAGATTCAGCGAATTACCTGTTCTGTCAAAAACACCCGCCGAATAGTCTACAAAGACTTTTGAAACCATGGGTTTGATCCAGTCAGCATTTGTCTTAAGGCCCTTCTTCTCTGCCTCAGAAAGCTCCTTGATGAAGAGGCGGTCTTTCTTAAAACCAGTAGCTGCAGCGTTAGCAACGTTATTGGCAGTTATCTCCTGCTTTTTGACCTGCGGCAACATGCCCGAGGCTGATGTATATATTCCTTTAATCACATTTTCCTCCGCCAACTGTTAAGCAGCCGCTGTGCCAGAACTGTCATTTAGAGCTCAAGCCATTGTCCTATATGCTCTTGTGCGACTTAAGGCGAGCCGGATTACTGGTTTTTAAGGGGGATTTTGGAATAATTTTCTTGAGCTGGCAGAAATAATTTTCGCGTTATAGAAATACTCCAAAAGGCTGCCGGAAAACCTCAATTTTTGGACAATATTGCCAGTTATTCCCTATTATGTTCAATAAATTGCATACTCGTGATTTGGCAGATTTCTATTGCGATTTTTGTGGATAACTACTATATTTCTACCGGGCAGCAATCTGCCGTGATTACAACTACTTACACCGTCTTGAGAGGCAATTAAATTTCGACCCAGACTTGTTAATTTTGAGATTGTAACGAGCACCAATTTTGCTGAAATCTTGAATGAAAGGCAAAGTCTATCTATGCGTTTTAGAATTAAAATACTGTCAATTATAATTGCGCTACTTCTGTTTGCGGCCTATTCGGCAAAAAGCTCCGCCTATGCCCAGGACCCCAATTTACCTGACACTGTCTATATTGATTCTACTCAGTCTCCCCTGTCGGAGTGGGCAGTTGCTATCAACTTTGTAAATGATCAACCACTAGCAGGCTTTGAGATTACCTTCACATATGACTATGACCCCGCCTTGATATTTCTTGATTCATTTTCGTTTGTCGGCGGCAGGGTTGAATATATTCCTACCAAAGGGATGACCCGCCATTTTTTAGACTCTGCTTATAGTATATGGGGTTTTCCTCTAAGTGAACCCTTGATACCTCCGGGAAGCGGATTATTGGGACACTTACACTTCTCCTATCCCGACTCCCTGGATTCCATCCTGGTTACAATTGATTCTGTAAGTGTTCAGACTCTGGAGATTCAATGGAGTACTTCTTTTTCAGATTCTTTGGCAAACCAGTTTACACCCCAGTTTGAATTTGGTTACCTCTACATTAACAGAGATCTCTGTTGTATTGGCCAGAGAGGTGACTTTAACAATGATGGAGCTGACGCCAATATTCTTGACTTAACTTACTTAATTGACAGAATCTTTCGTGGCGGACCAGACTTAAACTGCGCCGAAGAAGGCAATTTAGATCAGGACGTAGAAGCCAATGTCAACATCCTTGATCTTACTTATCTGGTTGATTTTATTTTCCGCGGAGGTCCGCCGCCTCCGGACTGTCCGTAGTTTTGGAGATTTGCTTATTTTAAGATGCTGCCTTTTAAGCTGTAGTTATTAGAAGCTATCTCGTCGTTATCTTTCGTTTCTGCTTTGGTGAAATCACTTTTATACCTGATCAATAGATTTTCTTTTAGCTTTTCATATTTTTTCTTTTCTGTTGTAGATTCTACCAGAGATTTACGTGTTTTTTCCAGTTCCACATTGAGCGCTTTTAACATTTCATTGTTACTTAAGTTCTCTTTTTTCAGCTTAACATAGTAGCGCCCGTAAACAAGCATTTCTGCAACTGATATTTTACTAAGCTGCTCTTGCCTTTGTCTGTCAAGAGAATTACTGAAGCTTTTATTTGTCTGTTGAATTTTCTGAGTCTGACCATTTACTTTTTGTTTAACCAAGGCAAATTCTTTTTGTCTTTGCTTTTCTATTTCAGATTTGACTTTCAGCAGAGGCTCGAATCGATATTTAAACTTTTTCATTGGTCTCTGATTCTGTGGGCTCAAATATTTCTTTGAGGCTCTGAAATGACGTCTGGTAGTCATCTACTTCGTTGATGCCCTGGCGGAAAAAGTCCAGAAGTTTTCTATACTTTATGATGGCATCGTCAATTTCAGGATTTGAACCCTTGACATAAGCTCCTATATTTATCAAGTCTTCTGCTTCTCGATAAATGGCAATGACCTTTCTGGTCTGTGCCGCAAGTTCTATCTCTTCATCTGTCGCTACATTTTTCATCAAGCGGCTGACTGAATCCAGAATGTCAATGGCCGGATATTGATTGAGTGAGGCCATTTTTCGCGAAAGCGTTACGTGACCATCTAAAATAGAGCGTACTGCGTCGGCGATTGGCTCATTAAAATCGTCGCCTTCGACCAATACCGCATAAAATCCGGTGATGGAGCCTTTCTCCGACAGCCCGGCCCGCTCAAGCAAAGCCGGCAGCATGGCAAATACCGAAGGTGTATATCCCTTTGTCGTCGGCGGTTCACCTGCAGCAATGCCGATTTCTCGCTGCGCCATTGAAACTCTGGTCAGAGAATCGAACAGCAGTAAAACGTGTTTGCCCTGGTCTCTGAAATATTCTGCTATGGCTGTTGCCACCATGGCCCCCTTGATTCTAATCAAGGGCGGCTCATCTGAGGTCACCGCCACTACTATTGAGTTTTTCATTCCCTCCGGACCCAGGTCGTTTTCGATAAACTCCCGTACTTCCCGGCCACGTTCACCAATTAAAGCGATTACATTAATGTCTGCCGATGTTCCTCTGGCCATCATGCCCAGCATTACCGATTTTCCAACCCCGGAGCCGGCAAAAATCCCCAAACGCTGGCCCTGAGCTGTGCTCATAGTTAAATCAATTGACTTAATTCCGGTTAATAATCTTTCGGTGATTTTACGTCGTTTGAGCGCAGGAATCGGCTTATTGTTGACAGAAACTGTCGTCGAACTTTCGATCGGTCCGAGGTCGTCAATCGGCTGTCCCAGTCCTCCCAGTACACGACCAATCAACTCTCTGCCAACAGGAACTCTGAGCTCCTCATAATTTGAAGTCACAATAGAACCGGGAGTTATACCGGTAATAGGTCCAAGTGGCATGAGTACGATTCGATCGTCTCTGAAGCCGACTACTTCGGCTTTTATTTTGGTGCCGTTTTCTTTGCTTTCTATGGTACAAAGCCTGCCGATTGAAACTGCCGGCCCGGCTGATTCTACAACCAGTCCGATCACTTTGGTAACTTTGCCGTAATGCTTAATAGGATTAAGCTGGTCAATTCTTTCGGCATACATCTTATAGGCGATTTGTGCCAAAAGTTTTATTCCCCGGAAATTAGTGTCTGTTCGATTGAACTAAGCTGAGAATCAATTCTGGCGTCAATATCTCCGGTGGGTGTTTCTATCAGGCAGCCCCCGAAACTTACTCTGCTGTCAGGTTCTATTTTTATTTCTTTAATTGTAGAATTATTCTTTAAAAATTTGTCAATGTTCTGCTCTACAATGGGCAGATGGTCCGGATTAACTTTGATTTTGATAAAACTTTTGTCTACCAGACTATCAACAACTTTGCTGATGATATGCAGAGTCGCGTCCGGGTCAACCGAGACGGCATCGAAAGTCACTTTGCGGCTGATTTGCATTACCAGTGAAAGAATGTTCGTTTTGGCATCTTCGAAAAGCCGCTGTCTTTCGTTAATGGCTATAGCAATCGCACTTTCAAAATCCTTCAGCACTTTTTCTGCCTCAGCAAGTCCTTCTTTGAGCCCCTGCTGGTAACCTTGCTCCCGGCCTGATTTTTCGGAGAGCTCTTTTTCATGTGTCAGTACCTGATTAATTTTAATTATTTCACGGGCGGGTATCAATTTGATTCCGTCGGCAGCAGTTTCAACACGAACCTCAGGAAACACTTGAGTCAGAATCGTCACAGATTCGGCGTCTTTTTCCAGGTCCAGCCTCTGCTCACCGATATAAACCACAGGAGCTTCCTTTGTAATCCTGACAACTTTAGACAATGATATCCTCTTTGCCGCCGCGGCCGGAAATAATGATCTGACCTTCTTCTTCGAGTCTTCTGATTACCTCCACAATACGGGATTGTGCTGTTTCAACATCGCTGAGTCTGGTGGGCCCCATGTATTCCATCTCTTCTTCGACCATCTTAGATACGCGCTCTGAAACATTGCTGAAGATTTTATTTTTGACTTCATCGCTGGTGGCTTTAAGAGCAATCGATAGGTCTTTTGTCTCAACCTCTTTGAGAACTTTTTGAACGGAACGGTCATCAAGCAGGATAATATCATCAAAGACAAACATCATATTTTTAATTTCCGCAGCCAAATCCGCATCATCTGCCTCCAGTGAGAGCATAATATTTTTTTCGGCGGTTGTATCCATCAGATTGAGCAATTCTGCCATAGCTTTGGCTCCGCCGGTCGCTGACATGTGGGACGAGCCTCCCTTTTCGAAGTGACCTTCGAGTGTTTGCTCTATTTCACCTAGAATTTCCGGAGCAATTTTTTCCATTGTCGCAATTCGCAAAGCTACTTCGGCCTGAAGTTCCCCGGCAAATTCACTCAGTACAGAAGCGGAATGTGACGGCGCCAACTGAGTCAGAATTAATGAGATTGTCTGCGGATGTTCACTTTGCAAAAATTGTGAAAGTTGCTTGGGGTCAATATCTTTCAGCAGCGAAAAACCTTTTGAATAGAGCGATGATTCCAGTCTGCTAAGAATATCTTTGGCCCTGGTTGGACCTACGGCCTTTTCCAGGATGATTTTAGCAAAATCCACACCTCCCTGAGAAATGTATTGTCTGGCTTTAAAGATATCGTGACAGTCTTCAATAACTCTTTTTTCTATATCGGCCGGAACATCACGCATATTTGCTATTTCTATGGTGATCCGTTCCAGGTCTTTTTCGTTCATTCCCTTGAGAACCAGGGCTGATACTTCTGCGCCAAATGCGATTAGAGCCACTGCCGCTTTTTGCATCGAACTTAATTTGTCATATTCCATTTCTGGCATAATTAATCAACCATTATTGTTTTAATTACTTTGGCTATTTCTTCCGGTTGCCCCTTGGCAGTTTCCTGCATCTGGTCAATCAGAGTTGGTTCGCGTTTTTCTGCTACAATCGGCTGAACTTCTGGCGCTTGACTGATAGGCGATACCTGCGCTGACGGAGAACTGGCAACTCTTAGCGGTTGTGAAGGAATAGCCAATTTGCCCAGCACTTCAAAGAATTTTCTGACTCGTTTCTTTACGAAGAAAAACAGGAATACAAACAAGAGCACCGTGCCAACTTTTTGAGCAATCTCCATGATGAATTCTCTCATGTACATTGAGTCTAAAGCTGTCTGGTCGACTTGCATCGACCCGTGGTCAAAGGAAATGTTGAACATTTCTATCTGGTCGCTTCTCTGCTGATCAAAGCCTACTGCATTTCTGACTATCGAAGAAAGTCTGTCGAGTTCTTCCTGACCACGAGGCTGATATATCGGTTCGCCGCCTTCTTCTTCGGCAGGAGTGTAAATGCCGTCAATCATTACCGCTATAGAAAGCCGGTCGACTGTACCCACCGCGTTGACTATATGCTCGACGGTTTTGTTAAGTTCATAGTTGGTTATGGTTGTTTCTGTGGACGACTCTTCTTCGTTTTCGGCAGCTTCTTCCTGCTTATCTACTGAACTATTGGTGGCACGTGTTTTTTCTTCGCTCCTGACTGAAGGCGTATTGGGATCATAAGTCTCGACGGTTCGTTCAACCTGCTGAAAATTAAGGTCTACAGTTATGCGAACAACCGCTTTGCCAGCACCCAGCACAGTGGCCAGCATAGATTCTGCCTTATCTTCAAGGTACTGTTCTACGTTCTTGCGAACCTGAAGCTGTGATGACGACAGACCGGCCAGAGGGTCATGTTGCTGCCCCGACGATAATAGATTGCCGTTGTAGTCAACAATTGTGATTTTATCAGGAGTTAAGCCTTCAACAGATGAAGCCACCAAGTGAGTTATACCATTAATCTGCATACCCGACAGGCCACTGTTTCCTTTTAGTTTGAGTACAACCGAGGCCGTGGTTTGATTTTGGTCTTTTTTAAACAATCTGTCTTTGGGCATAACCAGGTGCACTCTGGCAGCAGATACTTCATCTAACTGTATAATCGTACGAGTCAGCTCTCCCTCAAGGGCGCGGCGGAAATTTAAGTTTTGCAGAAAATCCGTCATACCCAGCTGATTCTGGTCAAAAATTGAATACCCCAAATACCCTGCGTTGGGCAGTCCTTCTGAGGCCAGACTAATTCTGGTCTGGTAGACTTTGTCGGAAGGAACGTCTATAGCGTGACCGCTTTGAGATATTGTGAAAGGAATTTTGTTGTCATTTAGATAAGTAATTATCTCGCCCGATGCTTGTTCGCTGAGATTAGAATAGAGACGTGCGTAAGTAACGCTGCTCAGCCAGCCGACCATAAAGACTATACCGACAATTGATCCTGCTGTAATACCAAACAGCAGCATCACCTGACTGGCAGTCATCTGGCCAACATAGGCCATTAAATTTTCCCAGAACGCCTTAAGCTGTTCCATTTAAGTTCCTATCTATATGTATTGATGCGACATCCTATTGTCACATCAGCCCATCTTAAAATCCTATTTAGATGGGCATTCTGATCAGTTCATTATAGGCACTGATCAGTCTGTTTCTAATTTCCAATAACAGATCGGTTGCCAGTCCGGCCTCCTCAGCCTTTATCATGACCTGATGTAGTTCCACCGGGTCGCCGTTCATCAGCGCCTCCTGCGCCTTGCCGGATTCAGTATGCAACTGGTTGACCGAATTTATCAAATCTGTTAAGAGATTTCCAAATTCTGCTTTTGATTCCGGACTGACGGCTTCAATGCCGGGCTTAACTACCTTAATCTGGTCAGCTAATCCGGGAATCAACTTCATGCTGTTTATTGAACCTACAGACATGTTTTATACCTTAACGTCAATAATCTTGCCGACCGCTTCTGGCGATTCAATACTTCTATCATTTCTGGAATAGCCGAGTTTCGAGACAGAGTTTTCACTTATGACTTTTATCAGCTGGTCCAGGGCTGCCTTTTCAGAACCGTTCAAGACGTTTTCGGTAATTACCGTAGACGGCTTGATAGATACTGCAGAAATCGCGTTTTCCTGCTGAGGGCTGATTGTCAGTTTTGAATTGACTTTATCCGCTGCCTCCTGCTGTTTGCCGGCGCGATCTAAGTTGTTAACGCTTTGAACGTGTTGATAAGCACTAATTCCTATGGGGCTAATCTTCATCTTTGTCCTCTAAAAGTTTATATGTCCAGCGCCTCGCTGGCCATATTCTTGGCGGCTGAGATGGCAACTGTGTTTGCTTCGTATGCTCGGGAAGCAGCCATCATATCTACCATTTCAGTAATAATTTCTACATCCGGCATTTTGACATATCCCTCTTCGTCGGCGTGTGGATGACTGGGCTCATAAATCAATTTGAAAGCATCTTTGGCAGCTCGTTCTGTCTTCCACTGTGCTTTAGAGATTTCCATTGATCCGCTGGCCGTTTGTCCGGCACCTGTCATATGCTTTGAGTTTGTACGCCGAAGTTTGCTGCCTGCTTTTTGCATCAGCGTGCTGAATTTTAATTTTTCGCGGTTCTCAATGACTACTACGGACTGACGGCGGTACGGACCGCCTTCTTTGGTCTTGGTTGTTTCAGCATTGGCGATATTTTCTGCCACAGCATTCATCTTCGCACGCTGTACTGATAAACCTGCCGCTGAAACTTTTATGGCGTTTAGAATTCCTGACATATCTTATCCTACCTGCTGGTAATAGCCTTTCTTATGCCATCAAACTTACTTTGCAGAAGTCTGGCTCCGATTGTAAAAAGAAGTTCGTTCTGGGCCATATCTGAAATTTCTATATCAATATCTACTGAATTAAGCTCGCCCTTGACAATCGCCGTCTCTTCTACCTTAGGAGGACGATTCTTGTGCTGCCCCAGAGCTATATGAGCCGGGTTGGTCAGCTCTCCTTTGAGTTTTTGAGTATTACCATTAAGCTTTTTGAATTCTTCTTCAAAATTAATATCACGGCTTTTGTAACCAGGAGTGCCGACATTAGCCACATTGCCTGCTTTTAGCTTATGGCGCAGCGAGGCCAGATTCAGATAGTTTTCCAGCTTGGGAACGCCGCTCTTTATAAATAGAAAATTTTGTAACTTACTAATCATTATATTTCTAATCCAAAGTTTCTCGGTCAGACGTATTGCAACGATTGTGCCAAAATAGCGCTGTCGCATTAACGCCTTGCTGTCCATTATGTTAGACTTCAAAGCTAGTACGTATTGAGCTAAGTTCTGAGACTGTAATGGAAATAATTTCTGAACAAGGCGGTAAAATCTTACCTAACCATTAAAGTCATATAGTGACGACGATGGCTCTTTTATGGAAAGTACATCTGTAAGAATGACTACATCAACCCGGCGGTTTTGGGCTCGATTTTCTATTGAGGTATTGGGCACCATTGGGCGAAACTCGCCATAACCGAGCGCTGATATCCTCTCAGCCGGAAAGTTGTGACTTTCGACAAAGTATTCAACAACCGAAGTCGCCCGAGCTACCGAAAGCTCCCAGTTTGAAGTAAAGTTAACATTCTTAATGGGCCGGTCATCGGTATGCCCTTCAATGCGGATATGATTTTTGGTATCTTTAATCTCTGCATAGATCAGGTCAAGAACATTCAGAGCCGCATTGCGCAGCTTTTCCGAGCCTTCATCAAATAGAGCAGTCTCCATAATATGAACAACCAGACCCCGCTCGGTGATTTCAGTTTTAATTTTTTTCTGTTTATCAACTTGTTCAAACTTCTTATCTATCAGTTGCTGCAGCATTTTCAGCTTGCCTATTTTGAGAACACCATGCCCTTTTGATGATTGCTTGTCCTTAAATCTCAGGACAGCGTTGTTACCGCCTTTTAGTACAGCCTGCAGCTCTGCAGTAACCTCACCAAACTTTTTGGCATCAAGGCGCGACATTGAATACATCACGATAAAGAATGCCAGCAGCAGTGTTATCAGATCAGCGTAGGTCAGCAGCCATCGATCGGTGTTATCGTGATGAAAAATTTTTCTTTTCTTACGCCGCATTTTATCTATTCATCGCGGGTGTGAGGAGGAATAAAACAGTGAAGTCTTGTTTTGATATTACGCGGGTTGTCACCGGATTGAATAGCCACCACCCCTTCGGTGATAAGCTCCCAGTGCGACATCTCTTCTTCATGCCTTAATCTCAGTTTGTCAGCGATTGGCAGCAAAAAAACATTTGCCAAAGCAACACCCCAAAGAGTTGCTATAAAAGCTGCCGCAATTGCAGCCGCCATTTTGCCGGCATCATCTGTGTTACCAAGAGTATGCACCAGACCTAAGACAGTGCCTAAAATTCCCATAGTCGGTGCAAAACCGCCGGCTTTCTGGAAAAAGTCTATCCCCTTTTTGTGACGCTCTTCAAGATATGTCATTTCACTGTCGAGAATTTCTTTGAGAGTGGATACTTCGGTACCGTCAATAACTAACTGGACCGCTTTTTTCAAGAATCTGTCTTTTACTTCCCTCATGTCCGATTCAAGGCCCAAAATCCCCTCGCGTCTGGCCTTTTCAGCCAGCTTAACAATTAGCTCGATAGTTGAATGCGTAGACAGCGATATTCCTGTGAAAGCAAGCCGCAGATAAGTGGGCAGACTGAAAACTGTTTTCATGGAGGTGGTAATCATGGTAGCCCCGAAAGTCCCGCCTACTACAATCAGAATTGGACCGGCCATAAAAATGGCAGCTATGTTTCCGCCTTCAATAGTGAATGCTCCCAGGATAGCCCCCACAGCTATAATGAGGCCCAGAACTGTTGCAAAATCCATCTGTTTACCGTTCTAAATCTGTGGTTTAACTGTTCAAAATGCCGGCAATTTCTGTCTGCTTGTATATCGGCAGAAAGCCGGCTCTTTCAAGCCGGCTAAAGTGGATTTTACTGTTCGAAAAAAGAGGCTAATTGATATTCTGGTCTACCCGGTATTCGGCCAGTTTATTCCTGATAGTTCTGGCAGTACAGCCCAAAGCTTCGGCGGCTTTGGTCTTGTTACCGCCATATTTTTCCAGAGTCCGTAAAATCAAGAATTTATTGCCTTCCTCTAAGGTCATAGGAATCTTAATATTGGGCGTTTCATCTGCAAGAGTCCCTAAGGAGAGTTCCGAAGGGAAATCATCCTCTGTCAGATTCTCCCGGGTAGAAGTGACGATTGCTCTTTCTATCAGATTTTCAAGTTCCCTGATATTTCCAGGCCAGTGATAGTTTACCAAGAGTCTCATGGCGTCCTGATCAATCGATTTGACATTCTTGTTGTTTTCTGCATTGTATTTTTCAAAAAAATGCTTGACCAAAAGAGGAATATCTTCAAGCCGCTCATTTAGCGGAGGCAAAACTACTGGTATGACGTTCAGGCGGAAAAAGAGATCCTCCCGGAATCTGCCTTGAGCAATGCATTCTTTTAAGTTCCTGTTGGAAGTCGCTATCAGGCGAACATCGACTGATATCGTCTCGCTGGAACCAACCCGTTCGAATTCTCTTTCCTGAATTACCCTTAAGAGCTTCGATTGCAGATTCATGGGCATTTCAGAAATTTCATCAAGCAGCAGACTGCCGCCATCGGCCAGTTCAAATCTACCGCGTGAAGTTTTCTTGGCATCCGTAAAAGCGCCTTTTTCATAACCAAAAAGCTCTGCTTCAACCAGATTCTCTGGTAAGGCAGCACAGTTCAGCTTGATAAACGGCTTATTTCTTCTCTGCGAAAGTAAGTGGATTGAGCGCGCGACCAGTTCCTTACCGGTCCCCGATGGTCCCGTTATCATTACAGTCGAGCGGGCATTGGCTATTGACTTAATCAGATCGAATACGTTATGCATTACTTTTGATTTGCCAATCATGTTATGGAATTTGCTGAAAAGGTCCTGCCGCATCTGTTCGTTGTCTGCTTTTAACTGAATCAGTTCGGTGAGTTGAGACAATTTGAATTCCAGAGTTTCCGGTGAAACCGGCTTAAGCAGAAAATCTGCGGCTCCAAATTTCATAGCCCTGACTGCGGTTTCAACGGTTCCGAAAGCAGTCATCATGACCACGTTTGTATCTGGTCTGAGTTTTTTTATCTGCTTTAAGGTCTCAATACCGTCCATCCCTTTCATTTTCAAATCAAGCAGGATGACATCAAACGGCGCCTCTTCTAATTCGATTATAGCCTCTTCCCCGGACATAACAGTCTGACAGCTATAACCTGCCCGGCTCAATGATTCTACCACAAAATCATTGACAAGTTTGTCATCGTCGACTACTAAAACAGAAAACTTCATTGTTGATTCCCCGCTTGCACGGCGTCAATTTTAGCCGGCAGTAAAATGTGGAAAGTTGCTCCTTCCTGCTGCTTTTCTGCAAGAAGAATTTCTCCTCCATGTGCCTTTATCAATTTCCAGGCGACAGCCAGACCCAAACCGCTGCCACTTTGTTTTGTTGTAAAAAAGGGAGCGAATATCTTTTCGCGATGCTCAGCTTTTATACCGGGTCCGTTGTCGCTTATCGTCGTTACCAGAAGCTGCTCTCCAAATTCCAGCGGCAGTTTGTTCTTAAATAACTCCGGTGTCTCGTTTGCTTCATAAGCAACTATTTCAACTGCCAATTTGCCGCTATCCTCCATCGCTTCCACCGCGTTTGTCAGAATATTGTAGAGCGACTGCCGAAAAAGTATCTGGTCCAGCGAAATAATTACGTTTCTTCTCGCCAGAAATTCAGGAGCTTTAAAATTTACTTTGGTCTTCTTGTGTGCTTCCTCTGACTGGGTGTTGAATTCCTCGATTATTGATGCGAGATAGGCCGGATAAGAACAGTCTGTTCTGTTTAATTCGCTGAATCGGGTATAGTTCAGAAGCTTGCTGACTGTCTCGTTAAGAATTTCAGCTCCGCGTTTAATTTTTAAAACCAGTTTCATTTTGGGGTCGTCATCTTCTAAGTCTCTCTCAAGCAGTGATGCAAAACCGCTTATGCCCGACAAAGGATTGCGAACTTCATGAGCAATGACTGCGGCCATCTCCCCCAGCGCCGCCAGAGTGTTCAGCCTGGCTATTTCCTGCTCTAAACGCCGCACCTTTGTCATATCCTGAATCACCTCAACGGCGCCCACAAATTTGCCGCTTTCATCTTCAATTCTTGCCGTAGAGATTGACAGATTCAGCTCTCTGTTATCAGCCATAGTTATTTTCTGCTCAGTCGCCGAGAACTCTTCCCCTGTCGAAAATGTCTTGACCGCTGAAATGGCTGACTGGCCGGCCTTGGTTTTGATTACTTCTGCATATTTCCGGCCGATTACGCTTTTATCTTCTATGCCAAAAATCGCCATAGCTGTCGGGTTGCAGTGGCTAATTACAGAGTTTTGGTTTACAGTAATAACTCCTATCGGAACTGAGTTGAGCACTCCGTTCAAAAATTCTGTGGCCGCCAAATTGCTCTTGGTTAGCCTGACTAACTTAAGGTTGGTTCTGGCCAGTTCTAAATTCTGAGCAGTAAATTCTTCCTTGAGTTCGATATACTGCCGCTGAAGGTTATTTACTATGCGGTTAAAAGAAGCATAGGATTCTGCAAATTTCGAGACATCTGTTAAACCAGTTTGCCCGGTCATCTTCTTATTTGCTGTTGTTGTTCTCTCTTCCATATAGCTTTGCTACCAGTCTGCTGATTTTAGACCGGCAGGCAATGCTTTTCAACTAAAACTTTCTTTGAGAGATACTTACTGCTTTAGCGTTGCTTTATTCTTCGTCTGTTGAAGAATTGCTGTCATCAAGCTGCGATTTTAGCGTTTTAAACAGCTTGTTAATATTGAACGGCTTGATTATGTAATCAGAAACTTTGGCCCTGATCCCTTCAACAGCGGTCTCAACCGACGGATATCCGGTCATCAGAACGACTGGCATTTCGGGATATTTGGCCCGGACCTGCGAGGTTAAAGTAAGGCCGTCAATCTGCGGCATTTTTATATCGGTTAATACGATGTCAATTTTTCTTGCTCTCAGAATTTCGAGAGCTCTTTCACCGTTTTCGGCAACGGATATAGTCCAGCCCTGCTGATGAAAAAAATCATACAACAGATCACGAATCAATAATTCGTCATCTACTACAAGAATCGATGGCTGCTCCATTTGATTTATTGTCACTGCTGCTGGCTATCTTTGGCTGACTGTGACAGACTCCGAAGAGGCAAAGGCGTCTTGTTCAGTTTCATAAATTTCAAAAATGTGTGCTAATTGAGTAATATCAAAAATCTCCTGAACATACGGAGCTAAATTGGACAAAGTCAACCTCCCCTTTACAAGTCGTATCTCTTTCATGGCAGATATTAAAGCTCCCAGCCCTGAGCTATTTATGAATTCTACCTGCTCCAAATTGAGATGGATTCTGGTTATTCCTGAATCGCAATACACTTTTATTTTTTCCTTAAGTTCTTTTCCAGTTGTCAACTCAAGCCGCCCATCCAGAGCAAATATTCTGGCATCGCTTTCTTCTCTCACATTAATATTCATTTTTCCCTCCAGCCCCGGTTTTTATTTTAGCACTCCTTTTGGGCGAAGTACCTTTATGCTTACTTTCAAGCCTCCTGCCGGCGATTCTGAGTAACCCACTGCTGTGGCATAATGCTCAATCAGGTCAATACCACGGCCGCCTTCATCAAACGGCTGTGAGGGCTGCCTTTTATTTATATTTTTCAGACCTCCCTGACCCTCGTCTTCAATATCGGCAGACAACTCATTTTCATTTACTGAAACCGTTAATTTTACTGATTTTTCCGGATTACAATGGTTGCCGTGTATTATGGCGTTAGTAAATGCCTCTGAGATGGCCAGCAGAAACGAGTATTTCTCCTGTGGAGAAATTTTCCTTATATCCAGGAGATCGTTTAAGTCGTCAAGCATCTGCACGCTTGACTCTGGAATTGACGGATATTCGAAAGTTCTGTTGAAAAACACTATTTCACCTTTATTTGCAGCAGAGTAAAATCATCCATGTACTCTATCTCTGAGCCGATAGAATACTCATCTATTCTCTTTTTGACTATCCGGCAAAATTGCTGCGGCTCTAGTTCTAATTCCTTTTTGAACAACTCTTCAGTTCTATCCATTCCGAACAAATTCATACTTGAATCGACTGACTCCGTCAGACCATCCGTGAAAAGAAAAAGTCTGCTGCCAGCTGCCAGCGGCACTTTACCCATAATATATTTCGTCTCTGGAAATTGACCGATTAGAGTTCCTCCTTTTGAGAGCTTAATGATTTCTTTGCCATCTGAAGTTGAAAACAGCCCTGGCAAATGACCGGCGTTACAATAGCTGAGTTCTTTGGCCTTCATGTCAAATCTGGCAAAAAACAGAGTCACAAACGTCTCCCTGTCTTTAATAATTCCCCTGGCCAGGATATTATTAACCTTTTCGGCCAGCAATGACATTTCAACGTCTGGCTCAGAATCCAAAACAGATTTAATAATTCCGCTGGCTGCGGACATAACCAAAGCTGCCGGTATGCCTTTGTTTGAAACATCTCCCAGGACAACTACAAACTGGTCATTATTCGCCCTGATGACATCATAGAAGTCACCGCCTACTTCTTTGGCCGGTATATATTCGGCTCCTATTTCTACTCCCTCTATGCAATCAATGTTTTCCGGTAAAATAGTTTTTTGCACCTGACGGGCTACGGCAATCTCCTGCTCTATTTTTTGTTTTTCGAGCTTTTCTTTCAGCAGAGTAGAATTATCAATGGACACCGCCACGAAATTCATAAGCATCTGCAAAATTTCGATATCTTCCCGATCAAAGCTGCCACCTTTCTGTTTGTTAATGATGATGTTAACCCCGAAACATTTAGATGATGTTTTGATGGGAACACAAATGACAGATTCAACCCGCAATTTGTGGTTGTTTATCAAACAGAGTTCGTTTAAGATGGCTGTTTCCCGGTTCTTGAAACAGTAAGTGGCCAGGTCAAGATCGTTTTTATAATCCAAAGCTCTCACAAAGTCTTCGTCTATTCCCCATGAAATGCGGGCAACCAGTTGGGAATTTTCCTCCAGCAAAATCATACCCACTTCACCGTTGACCATCCCGACAGCCATATCCATTACAACTGACAGGATAGCATCGATATCATGAATCGAAGTAATAACTGTGCCCATAGTGGCCAGGTCACGAAGTTCGGCCTTTTGGGATTCCAGCTTTTTTTCGAGACTTTCCAGCTTACTGAGATTTGTAACTGCTAATGGCATAACTGCCTTGATTATCGGTTTGAGACTGGAAATTGTTAGGAAATGGTTATTTGAGACCGCAGCTGTTATTTTTTTCTAAACTTGAGGCGTATCGGCACACCTTCAAAAGAGAATTTCTTGCGCAGCTGATTTGAAATATAGCTGATGTAAGATTTGTCTATCAGTTTTGGGAGATTTGAGAAAAAGACAAAAGTGGGCGGTTGAGATTCGGTCTGGGTAGCATATAGAAGTTTGATATACTTGCCATGTCTGGCCGGCGGGTGTTTTCGCCTGACGACATCTTCTAAGAACTCATTTAATTGTGAAGTCGGCACTCTCTGGCATGAGTTCTGGTATACTTCGCTGGCAATCTTAATAGTTTTTTCCAGCCGCTGTCCGGTTAAAGCTGAAATATAAATTAAAGGGGCATAGGCATGATTAGCCAGAACGTCTTTAATTTCAACCGTAAATTCATCAGCGGTCTTGGAATCCTTTTCTATCAAATCCCACTTATTGACAGCAATAACAACCGAGCGCCGATTAGTCAGGACCTGGTCGAGAATTCTCAAATCCTGAGTTGTCACCCCTTCAACTGCATCAATCAGCACTATAGCCACATTGCAGTTTTCTATTGCCCGGGTAGTTCTGATACTGGTATAAAATTCGATGTCATCGTGAACTTTATATTGTCGGCGCAATCCCGCAGTATCAACCAGTACATAACTCTTACCGTCAAACTCAAATGGTGTATCAACTGCATCTCTGGTGGTACCCGCTATGGGCGTAACGATCAGTCTTTCCTCACCTATAAGTTTGTTTATAAATGATGACTTGCCAACATTGGGTCGTCCGACTATTGCAATTCTGGTTACATCCTCTTCATCATCACTTTTGATTTTCTCTTCCGGAAGCTTATCGACCAGCCCGTCCAGCAGGTCTCCGACATAAAGACCCAGAGTAGCCGAGACCGGCAGAGGCTCACCGATGCCCAGACCCATAAATTCATAAAGCTCTGCTGTCAACTTTTCATCGTCACACTTGTTGGCTACCAGAATCGTTTTTGAAATAGCTTTTTTCAGACTTCTGGCGATTGAGACATCGAGGTCAGTCGGGCCGGTGCGGGCATCAACCACAAACAAAATAAGATCAGCTTCGTTAATTGCAAAATTGGCCTGGTCGTGAATATGTTTTTTAAATCCGTCAGTCTCACCAAGATCAAGGCCTCCGGTATCAACCAGTCTGAAAGTAACTCCTGACCAGTCGCAGACAGCATAGTTTCTGTCTCTGGTAACACCGGGAGTTTTATCAACCACCGCTATTTTTCGTTTCAGGAACCGATTAAAAAGAGATGACTTACCGACATTGGGGCGCCCAATAATCGCAACTATCGGCAGGCTCATTGATATAAATCTTTTAAGGTAGCTGCCAGATCATACTGACCAATGTAAACAGGTTTTTGCAGGGCCGATTGAAATTGTTTCAAAGAAAGATTATCCAGAAAAAGATTGTCCATATTGAGGCAATTGGGCGGCAGTACCAGACAGTCAAAACGATCGCTGTTTATTCTGGCGTGGCGCAGCAAATCCTGGCCGGTCAAGAGACCTGAGATTGTCACACCCTCTCCCCAGAAACGGTTTTTGACCAGATCAATTTTAACTTTGAGTCCAAGTTCGCCGGTGACATACGGCATAATTTCTTTGTTGAAAAACGGAAAGGCTGAGGCACCTGTCAGAAACAAAGCCCGCTTGTCGGATTTTATCTCTTTTAAGCGAGAGCGGCGACGGTTAAACATCGTCATAAATTCACGAACCATGCCAATACCGTTCTCAAACTGATTCATCTCTTCGTAGTAAGAAAGAGCCGGGAATTTCTTTTCGGCAACTACGAAAAACTCATCGGCCGGCCAGACAAACCTGGTGCCAATCTTTTTTAAGAGTTTCTTCTGCGTTTGTTCGACCAGTTTAATAATCTGGCTGGCTTCTTCTTTATTATAAGTACGCAAGTTGGGCAGGTTGTCGCGATATTTTGTCAGGCCTACCGGCACCACCGCTAAAGTTTCCACGCTCGGATAGAGCTCCACTAATTCTCTGATGGTTCGCTCTAACTGGTCGCCGTCATTGATACCCGGACAGAGAACCACTTGAGTATGCACGATAATACCGTTGTCCCCCAGTTTTTTCAGCGAGGGCACTATCGGCGCCAGTTTTTCATTTTTGAGCATACAGCGGCGGAGGGTGTCGTCAGTAGCGTGCACCGAGACATACAGCGGCGACAGGCGCTGCTCAATTATACGGTCGATATCTTCATCATTCGTATTTGACAGAGTTATAAAATTGCCATGGGTAAAAGAAAGCCGGTAATCTTCATCTTTGACATATAAGGCACGTCTCATCCCCTGCGGCTGCTGGACGATAAAACAGAAAATACAGTCGTTCTTGCAGGTACGGATTTTAGAGCTTACGAAAGTCAGCCCCAGATCACCCGGCAGGTATTCTTCGAACTGAAAGCTCAGCTCTTTTCCGTTATTATCCGCAAACAGAATATCTATTTGCTCATCGGTAGTCTTGTACCGAAAATCTATTTCGTCTAAAACCGCTTCGCCGTTTATGGATACGACCTTATAACCCGGACGGACATATCCAAACAGTGGTGAATCCGGGTCTACATTTGCTATCTGCATCTTCTCTCTTATTTTCTAAAAATTGACTATTTCTATCAATTAATTTTCAGCCCAAGTATCATCAATTTTGGCTCATTTGTCCAGCCTAATTTAGGCTTGCATAGCCTCTAAACGCAATAATGTGATTGACTAAGCTGTTATCTACTTACAAATTGTGAATATGGATAAACGCTATCAGGTTTTTGTAAGCTCCACATATGAGGACCTAAAGGAAGAGCGGCAGGAAGTCATAAAGGCGCTTCTCAATTTTGATTGCATCCCAGTAGGAATGGAATTTTTCCCGGCCGCTGATGATTCACAATGGGAAGTTATAAGAAAAGTTATCCGTCAAAGCGATTACTATGTGGTCATAGTCGCTGGTCGCTACGGTTCCCTTTCGCCTGAAGGTATTAGCTACACTCAAAAAGAATACGAGTTTGCTATTAAAGAACAGGTTCCTGTAATGGCATTCTTACACCAAAATCCCGGAGATATTCCGTTAAAAAAGTCGGAAACGTCTGAGGAAAGTCGATTGAAACTAGAGGCCTTTAGAGCTCTTTGCGAGGAACGAATGTGTAACTTCTGGAGAACAAGAGATCAATTAGCTAGAATTGTCATGACTGACTTAATTCAACTTATGAAAAGTAATCCGCGCGTTGGTTGGGTTAGGGCAGACCAAATCCCCAAGAGAGATGAAGAAGAGCTAAAAGTTCCAATTACAGACTTAATCGAAAGAATAGATAAAGAGTTCCCGGTAACAAACGATTCAAACAAGGATCCAGAGAAATTGAATGAGGGCGAAACTGAATTTGATATCGATTTCAGTTGCAGTTTGGGGATTGTGGTAAACGGAATATATAGGTATCAACAGCACAAATCTTCATACCGATTTAGTTGGAATAAAGTGTTTGCTATTCTGTCGCCTTTTATGATGAACGCGATTTCAAGTGAAGACATTAAGAGTCAGTTAGAAGATTACGTATTACATCAAGTTTATGATGGAATTCGAGAAATGACACTTGCAAAAACAGTACAGTCGTTTAGAATTGAACGTCACGAAGTAAACGGTATTCTTATTAAATTCAGATTATTTGGCCTTATAACTAAAAGCAGCTATAAAGATAAAAATAATGATGGATTAGTTTTTTGGGTCTTGACGCAATACGGAGACAGCATGATGTCCAGAATTCATTCGCTAATGTAGTACTAAATGAGTAATTTAAATTTGATAGTTAGGTATTATAAAAATCCAATTCTAAGCGGGTGATGGGAGTCGAACCCACGACGTCAAGCTTGGGAAGCTTGCATTCTACCGCTGAATTACACCCGCCGGCCTTGGTGCCAAACAGGTCTAATTTATCCCTTAAGTCATCTTTGTCAAGGCTAAGTATTAATCCGGCTTTTCAGGCTTGTAACCAGTAAAATGAACAATTATGATTGAAATTTCATATAGAATATAAAGCGGCACAGCCAGTAGAATTTGAGTGGTAAAATCCGGCGGGGTAAGAATAGCGGCTAAAATTATGATAAAAACAACCGCATATCGGCGTCCTTTAATAAGAGTCCGGGTGGTTATTATGCCGATTTTCCCCAGAAAATAAGCTATTACCGGAATTTCGAATCCAAACCCAAAAGCCAAAAGAAGCATTCCGGTAAAAGAGATATAACTTCCCACAGTTATTATCGGGCTGAGTATGTCGCCTGAGTAGCCGATCAAAAAGCTCAGTGCAATAGGCAGAATCAGATAATAGCAGAAAGCGGCCCCGCCTATAAAAAGCAAGGTTGAGGCAGCCACCAAAGGCAGTACATATATTTTTTCCTCTCTATATAGACCGGGAGAAATAAACGACCAGAGCTGATAAAAAATAAGCGGCAGGGCGGCCATCACCCCGGCAATGAGAGAAATCTTCAGATAGGCGTAAAAAGAACCGGTAACTTCGGTGACAAAAAGCTGGGTGTCCCCTAATGGTTTGATAATAAAGGCTAATATCTGATCAGCAAAATAAAAGCAGCCGCCGGCAGCAACAATTAACGAAATAACGGCTTTAAGTAAACGCCACCTGAGATCTTCCAGATGATCTAAAAAAGGCACTGAAAAGTTATTTTTTTGTGTGTCAGTCATAGTCAAGTGCTATCAAAAGCACTTGCGGAAAATATCGGACTATGGCTGGAAAATCAACCGCTGATTAGACCGTCTCGGCAGTTTTACCCGTTTCTTCGATAACCCAGTTGACATAGTCCGGCAACCCCTCAGCAACAGGCATGGCAATGATTTCAGGGATATCGTAGGGGTGTTCAGATTTGATAAAAGAAATCAGGTCGTCAATTTTTGACATAGTTGTTTTTAGTATCAGCAGGCTTTCGTGGTCGCTTTTGAGCTGACCTTCCCAGTAATAATATGATTTTACAGTAGAGACAACAGAGCTGCAGGCAGCCAGACGGTTTTCGACAATCGCTTTAGCCATTTTATCGGCTATGTCCATGGGGACAGTCACGAATACTACTCTCATATTTTCCATTATTTCCTGACCTTTCTGCCTAACTTTTTTTCAAGTGACTCAACCTTGCCCTCGAGTCTGTTTCCGGCGCCCTCTCTATCATCAACCGCGATTACTATATATAGTCGGCTGCAGGTCTCTTTTAGTTTAAGCCTGGCTTTATTAATAACGGCCATTACATCGTCCCAGTCCCCCTCTATAATAGTGGACATAGCGCTGGTTTTGTACGGCAGCCCTGAACTATCGATTATATCTATAACAGCGGCAATATCGGCTGAAACGCCTGATTTACCCTTATCTGTGGGGAAAATGGTTAATTGAAATATCATGATTTACACTTCCTGCAATCGTTTCTGATAAAGCGGAAATTTCAGGCAGAATTCGGCCACCTCGGCTTTTATCTCTGCCAGCGCTTCGTCATTTTTGCGGTTTTTGACTGCCCGGTCGATAAAATCGGCTATCTTTATCATCTCGTCGCTGCCCATCCCCCGGGTTGTAATTGCCGGTGTGCCGATTCTGATGCCTGAAGTTACAAACGGCTTTTCGGTATCAAACGGCACTGTGTTTTTGTTCACCGTCAGGCCGGCTTTGTCCAGAGCCTTCTCGGCTATTTTACCGGTCAGCTTGTCGACATGTAAAAACGAAACCAGCAGCAGATGGGTGTCAGTACCACCGGACACTATTTTGTAAGTGCGGTCTTTGAGTGCTTGTGCCAGACGACGGGCGTTATCGACTATTTTTCTTTGATAAGTTTTGAACTCTTCGCTGAGAGCTTCGCGGAAGGCTACTGCTTTACCGGCTATGACATGCATCAGCGGTCCGCCCTGTATGCCCGGCATGACCATTCTGTCGATATCGGCGGCATATTTTTCTTTGCACATTATTATTCCGCCTCGAGGACCGCGCAAAGTTTTATGCGTTGTCGAAGTTACAAAATCGGCGTAGGGCACCGGCGAAGGATGAATCCCGGCCGCCACCAGTCCGGCTATGTGGGCGATGTCAACCACCATCAAAGCACCGCAGGCATCGCAGGCTTCACGGAATTTGGCGAAATCTAAAATGCGCGGATAGGCCGAGGCGCCGACCATTATCATTTTTGGTTTTTCTTTTCTGGCGGTTTCTATCAATTTGTCGTAGTCGATAACTTCAGAAACCATTTCAACTTGATAGGCGGTAAAATCGTATAGAAAGCCCGAAAAATTTATGGGGTGGCCGTGAGTCAGATGCCCGCCGTGAGAGAGGTCGAGCCCCATCACTTTGTCGCCCGGTTTTAATGCCGCAAAATAAACTGCCATATTGGCCTGCGAGCCGGAATGCGGCTGTACATTAGCATGCTCACAGCCAAACAATTCTTTCAAACGGTCGCGGGCCAAGTTTTCGGCCGCATCGACAAACTCACAGCCGCCGTAGTAGCGTCTGCCCGGGTAGCCCTCGGCGTATTTGTTGGTCATGACAGAGCCGACAGCTTCTAAGACCGCTTCGGAAACGAAATTCTCCGAGGCTATCAGCTCAAGCTGGTTAGATTGCCGCCCGGTTTCATCTAATATGGCCTGAAATATTTCTGGGTCCGAATCTCTTAAGTATGACATAGCTTTCTTCTCTTGTAGGTCAGGACTCTTGTAGTCCTGACAATTATCGTGGGCAGTCTGCCCCGGCGAGTCCACGTCTGCCCCATTTAAGAATGATACGGAAAACGAAATACGAGGTCAACAAAAGCAGTGTCGGTCTTAAGCGCCGGGAAAAGTCAACTTACTCTTTTTCGCTGTCTTTAACGGGATCGCACAATTGCTGGTCGAAAATTCCTATTTCAATACACTTTTCTTGCCATTGTTCAGCGCTTATCTCCCCTTTTATCAGGTCAGCAACCAGTTCAAACGGCTCAATTTCCATTGACTCTTTTTCCAGCTTAATATTCGACCCCGGTAAAAAATTGAGTGACCAGCCGCTATTATATAACCAGACACAAAGCGCAGAGCCAATTAATGAAGTCACTTTCCACAATTCTAAGTCCGGGAAATCCGAGACTGGTTCTTCAAGCTTTATATTGGATGCAATTTCTGTTACTTTCGTTCCAAATTCTGGAACATTGCGCCACTTAAACTGGTTCAAGAATTTCGCATTCTCTTTTACGAATGATTCCCAATACGGATAACTGACTATCTCAGGTATTTTGTTCCAAGCTATTTCTTTGAGCCCGGATACGAATTCCTCGCCCTGAACAAGCACGAAAAGTTTTCGCTCAATTTCCTGAATATCCGAAACTAATGAAATCGCAGTCTCTCTTTCTACCTCTTCGACAGTCGCAGAACTATCTGATATTTCATTTATGGCCAGAAGCCGTTCGGACAAAGTTGGATGAGTATCATAGGGAGAGATTCTCTCTTCCCGAAGAGACGCCCGCAGGTTTACTCTGTAATCTTTGTCAAAATTCTTCGAGCTTATGAACATGCTGAAACCTTCAGTAACTTTTGGCAGGTAACCCTTTACGAGCACCGGTGTAACATCGCTGTCCCAGTAAGCCTCAAAGGCACCGGTTGCTGCGTGAATTTTTTTTAGTGCTGAAGACACGACCTCTCGCCCGAAAACTTCGACTGCGCATTTGTCGGCAACAAATTCCTGATGTCTCGAAATTCCATGAGAGACACGCAAAAACAGCTTTGCGTAAAAAATAAACGGATACTGCAATAACGAACTGGCTTGTTCCAGATTATCTAAAGTTCTGAAAATCAAATCGTGGGTAGTGTAAACCCAGGAACCGAGTACCGTATCGCGGTTACTAAAATGGCCAAATTCATGAGCCAATATTGCGTTTAGTTCGTTGACACTCAGCAGTTGCATGAGCGGCAATCCTATGCCCATCACACGACGTGAACCGAAGCCCATCAGACCGCCTCGCTCGGCAACGAAGGCATTACATTCTCCGGTGAAATAGATTTCTTTCGGAATAGGCTCCTTTAGCTTTCTGGCAACAGACCTGATCATAGCTGCAAGCTTGGGGTTTTTCTGCAGGTTGATGGCAGGTCCGGGCGGGTCGTATTTGTCGATTCGAGGGAATATGGACCAGAGAATTACGCCTGCTCCTATTATGCCGAATATAACAATTATTCCTGATCGGCCTCTGCCTTGAACTATGCTGAGATATGGTAAATAGAGCAATAGCGCGACTATCAAAAGTGAAAATATATAGAATCCAACAAAAAGTGCCAGAGCAGTTACGGCTCTTACTAAAAGAAAAAATTTATTTGCGGGCATCGTTTACTATTTGTCAATCCGATTTGATGTTCACTGCGAATATCCCTGACTACATTACGATAAAGGGATTGTCGGGGCAACAAAAAGGATTTGGGGTCAAAAAATGGGTTCGTAAAGCGTCAAAATCAGATACGGACCTATGAGCAGTAGATTCGAAAAGAGCAGCGGCGTGGTAACAAACTATTGGATAGTGGGTGTTGGGTCTAGGAGAGGAGTTCTAAGTAGTCCGTGGCCGTAGTATGTTTTTAAATCACCACAATAAAGTAAAGCTTAAGTGTATTTCTTGCAGGTACTTGAGCTTGATCTTCTAAAAAAATTCCAACGGCAAGATTGACTTAAAGTAGTTAATGACCTATCAAGAATTTTAATTGACAGACAATTAAGACTGTTATAGTTTATTTATGAAAAATGTTTGTGGCTAGCGAAGATTGTTTTCGTCAGTAAATCATTTGAAGCAGTAAAGAAGCCAACACCGGATTTTCTCTGCAATCATCATAGCTATAAGCATATGCTTTACATGGCATGATCGAATTGGTATAAAAATAATTGCAAATTTTTGGAAGGAAGTAAAATACTATGACTAAACTATTAAAGTTTCAGCTTTGGGCAGGCTTGCTCTTAATATGTAGTGTCCCTGTCCACGCCACCGTTCACAATATCACTGTTGGTAACAATTTTTTTTCGCCGTTGGGTACAACCGTTGAGTTTGGTGATTCTGTCCGATGGACATGGAATGGAGGAATTAATCATACTATTGCTGCGGACCTTTCCTCGCCTAAACAGTGGAATTCTGGAACCACTAGTTCTAGTGGATTCGAATTTTTACTCCAGTTTACTTCGGGTGATGGCCTCGGACCGTTCCCATATCAATGTCTAAATCACCTTGGCCTTATGGTTGATACCATCTTCGTAACGGTTCCAACAGATATCAATGATGAGCTCCCGCAAGAATTGCCAAATAGTTATTCTATAAGTCAGAACTATCCCAATCCGTTCAATTTATCGACCGCCATCAAATATACGCTCCCAATCAGGTCAAACGTAACTATTGCCATCTACAATGTCACGGGTCAGAAGGTCAATACCATAGTTGAAGGATCCAAAAGTGCCGGCAGCCATATCGTCTTCTGGGACGGCACCGACAAAGCAGGCAAGGTCGTATCATCCGGTGTTTATTTCTACCGACTAATTGCCGGCAATTTTGTGGAGTCAAAAAGGATGATGCTTATAAAATAACTTATACTTAAGAGTAACAGCATTGCAGCAAATTACTGGATAGGCAGTATGGGATCAATAAGAGGGGCAACTTGTCATTCCCGAGCTTTAGTCCCGAAGCGTACGAAGTCCCCCGAGGGGGCGAAGTCCCGTTGGAGTCTCGGGAGCCGAGAAGTAGGCCACCCCATACTCCTGCCTTGTTATTCAACTGTATCGATGCGATTTGATGCGAATATTAAGATACTTCCCAAAATTAGAATTATATTGCTCATCACCAATGAAACTGCGTTTCCAATTTCCCAGTACGAAATATCGTCCATCAATTGAACCATTTCGCTTTTCAGCTCTAATGCGTAGTCTCCTGCTTGTATTTCATATTTTTTCTGTAATCTAACTAGCTCGCTGTCGCTCTTTAATATAAACATCTCGAAGGGGTTTGTTCCTTCGGGCGGGTCGTTTGCTAATAAGAATGCTAATGCAACTACACCTACTTTACTTCTATTGCTCTGATAATTCAGCTCCTTAATTACTCCTCTTATTGTTTCATCTTCTTCAGATGATAAGTGATCTTCTGCCAGCCTCCTCAGTATTACCAATTGGTTAGAATTTGCATTAAGCAGTGTGTATTTGGCACTTTCTGATCTCTTAGTTTTTTCATTTATGATAAAGTAATTCTCTTCATACCTCTTATCTTGTAGCTCACCTTGCAGATTATTCAAGTGCAGGTTAACCCAAAGAACCACGCCATTAAGTACTACTGCGAAAACTAAAAGAATTTGTCCCCACTTTCTAGATTTCTTGGGATTATTTAGTAAACTTTTGATACTATTAGAGAATGACTTAATCATGTATTTGTTTGGATCTTTTCGTTCTAGCTACATTATGTACTTCTTGATTCAATCAGGAATTCCGGAGTACTAAATTCGGGCTCAGAGCTGCAGAATTTATTGTGATAATTGGCTGTCCAGACATATTTGAAATATATTCTTTGTCTTTGACTAAATTCCTTTAATCTACCTTCAATGAACTGTTTATGCGCAAGGAGTAGATCTCTTCCCTCCTTTAAGAAGGGGCGTGATAACGGCCTCAAGTAATTAACAAACTGAGCAGAATCACTATCCTCCCAGAGTAAGTGGCTAATTTCCTCTTCTTCAAATATCTCTCGATGCAGGGATAAAAATTTCTTAGATGAATCTAACAAGACAATTCGCGGCATGCTGGCAATCGCCTCCGCCTCAACCATTTCTGCTAGTATATTCTCACTTGGAAGGACGAGAAGATCGCTTACATGAATATTCCCAACACTTATCCCACCCCTTATAGGAAGACCATACTTCATCATTTCACGTTGAAAATGTCCGATCTCGTAGCATGCTTGAGAAAACTCAAAACTGCCTACGCCTTTACCCAAAACTGGATAAGCAATTACCAGATTATCAGTCATCATCTTCGCGATCCATTTCTTTCCGCTCGGATCATCTACGTTTCGAAAAGAGTCTTTCAACGCGCTATAAACAAAATTGAGGAAAGGACTGCTCTGGCCTAATTGAGATGCAAGCTTGATCTCTCGACTATATCCTAGAATATCTGCTACTACAATCACAGAATCCCGTAATACAGGTTTTCCAGTTGAATCGAAGTATGGACCAATCGATTTGTTGTGGTCAACAGATGCCATCATCTGGCCTTCTTAAAGGTACTCCCCCTACGCCTTTTCGGCGGCGTGGATTTTTTTGATGCGTTTGACGTGCCGGCCGCCCTCGAAATCGGTCTCGAGGAACGCTTTGACAATCTTCTTGAGGTCGTCCTCGGGTGTGAATTTCTGCGATAGTGTCAGCATGTTGGCGTCGTTGTGTTGTCTGGTAAGTTGTGCCATCTCAACGTTAATTGCCGTCCCCGCGCGAATACCATTAATTTTATTAGCCACCATGTTCATGCCGTTGCCGGTCCAGCAGACGGTAATGCCGTAGTCTACCTCGCCCCCGGCGACCATGCGGGCGGCCGCTAAGCCGAAATCCGGATAGTCGACTGATTCCTTGGAGTCGGTGCCGAGGTCGATGTACTCGTGCCCGAGTTTAATCAGGATTTGTTTGATTTTTTCTTTGAATTCAAAACCGGCGTGGTCGGCTGCTATGGCGATTTTCATATTGCTAAACCGTTACTTGTGATTTTTTTGGTATCGGCGTCATCCAGCCGTAACGGTCTTCGACCTTGCCGCGTATAACGTCAAAGAAAGCATCCTGAATTCTCTTGGTGATTTCACCGCAACTGCCGCTGCCGACTTTGATACCGTCGATACTTGAAATCGGAGTGATTTCTGCCGCCGAACCGGTGAAGAAAACCTCGTCTGCCAGATAGAGCGCCTCTCGCGGGATGTTCTGCTCGATAACTTTCAGCCCCATATCTGTGGCAAGCTGGATAACTGTGCGACGGGTGATGCCGGGTAAGATAGAAGCTGTAAATGTCGGAGTAACCAACGCCCCACGCCGGACCATAAATATGTTTTCACCGGAGCCTTCGGAGACGTTGCCGTAAACATCAAGCGCGATGCCTTCGGCGTAGCCGTGCCTGAGGGCTTCAAGTTTAATCAACTGGCTGTTCATATAGTTGGCAGCGCATTTGGCCATAGCCGGCATAGTGTTGGGGGCAATTCTGTTCCATGAGGAAACGCCAACATCGACACCTTTTTCCAGCGCACCCTCGCCCAGATATTTGCCCCAGGGCCAGACGCCGATAGCAACATCAATCGGTATACCGGTCGGGTCAACCCCTAGCGTACCATAGCCGCGATAAACGATCGGCCGGACATAGCACTCTTCCAGATTGTTGGTGCTGACAAGATTTAAGATAGCATTTTCAATTTCATCAACCGTAAAAGGAATTTCCATCTGGTAAATTTTGGCGGAGTTGAACAGACGCTCGATATGTTCGGGCAGGCGGAAGCATTTAGGGCCGTCGTTCGTTTTATAGACGCGCATTCCTTCAAATACGGCAGAGCCGTAGTGGATAACATGCGACAGTACGTGGATATTGGCATCGTCCCATTTGACCAGCTGCCCGTTCATCCATATGTAGTCCGACTTTGGAAGTGTCATGTATTACCCCGAATTAAAGAATTAGTTAACTAATAGTCATATATTATACAAAAAAGCCGGATTGATTTCAATGAAAATAAATTCGCTGTTAGAGTGCTGTGAACAGCGCTTTTTTATAACTCAACAGTTTAACTGTGCGCCTTAAACGTTTGACAGACAAATAATTACTGCCGGATTGCAGGTGGTTTTTTTGGGGCTAAATAACTCCAAAGCGACGGTAAAATCAGCCCGGCGACAGCCAGTTTCAGAATTGCCCCGGGAATAAACGGGTAAAAACCTGTAATAAAAACCGCTTCGAGCGGAACGAATCTGACCAGCCAGAAGAGGCCGAATATAAAAATAACAGCGGTGCCGATTGTCATGGCGATTGTGCTTTTGAGAAAGTTTTTGTCCCAGCCTTTATCGGCTAACGTTCCGACAATATAGGCCGCCGCTAAAAATCCAAGCAGATAGCCACCGGTTGGTCCAATTAAAACGCCAAATCCGGCCGTGCCGCCGGCAAATACGGGCAGGCCTGCTATCCCCTCCAGAAGGTAAGCTGTGACAACTGCCACCGAGCGGGTTTTGCCAAGTGCCATTGCAATAAGCAGAACTCCGAATGTCTGGCCTGTTATCGGAACCGGTGAAAATGAGAGATTGATTGAAATATATGAGCAAAGCACCAGAATCAAATTGAAACCGATCAAAAGCGGCACTTCTTTGAAAATGCTGTCCGGTTTGATAAGGGCGTAGGCGGTCGACCTGTTATTTTCTATCATTTTATTTTCTATCATTAGAGCTTTCCTGTCTTTCCTAAGCTAATGTGCCTGTTGAAAAAACTTGCTACGTCATTGCGCGGAGCGAAGTGACGAAGCAATCTCCATGTGCCTCAACGGCTGAGATTGCCGCGCTGCGCTCGCAATGACTGATATGGACCTTTATCAACAAGCCCTAATTAAAAGATTTTGAACATTTTCTAATGTTACGATAAAATTTAAACGTTTTCAAGTTTTTTTAAAAGGCTGCGGGCGATTACCAGACGCTGGATTTCCGAGGTTCCCTCGCCTATTTCGCACAGTTTAACGTCGCGCCAGATGCGCTCTACCGGATAGGGCCCCGTCATATAGCCAACAGCGCCAAGGATCGACATGGCGGTTGTGGCGGCGCGGGTGGCAACCTCGGAGGCAAACAGTTTGCACATAGCCGACTGTTCGACGAAATCCACTCCGGCATCTTTCATCAGCGAGGCTTCGTATATCATTAAACGGGCTGCCTGAAGTTCGGTGGCCATATCGGCAAGTTTGTGCTGAATGGCCTGATTACTCGAGATTGGCTGGCCAAATTGTTTGCGGTCGGCAGAATATCTGAGTGCAACATCCAGCGCACCCTGCCCCATGCCCAGCGCCATAGCGGCAATAGAAATACGCCCGCCATTGAGCGTTTTCAGCATCTGCTTGAAACCGTCGCCGATTTCGCCCAGCTGGTTTTCCAGCGGCACTTTCATATCATCAAAATGCAAAAAGGAGGTGTCAGAGCCGCGCAGTCCCAGTTTGTTTTCTTTTTTGCCGACCGAGTAGCCTTCCCAATCACGCTCGAAGACAAAGGTTGTTATCCGTCTGTCGGTCGGGTCATCTGAAGTTTTGGCAGTAGCAATGGCAGCGAAGGCCTGAGGCGCCGAGGTAATCCAGCATTTACTGCCGTTGACCAGCCAGTGGTCATCTTTTTTAATGGCGACTGTACGGGTGCCACCGGCGTCGGAGCCGGCGTCCGGTTCACTGAGACCGAAGGCAACCAGTTCCCCTTTGGCTGCACGCGGCAGATATTTTTCTTTTTGCTCTTCAGTGCCGAAATTTATGATTGGTCCACAGCCGAGCGAATTATGAGCCGCTACTATTATTCCGGTCGAACCGCAGACGCGTGATAATTCTTCGACTGCGATGCTATACGAGAGCGAATCAATTTTGGCACCGCCGTATTTTTCAGGAATGAGCATACCCAGATAGCCCATGCGGGTTAGTGGCTCCAGGTGTTCTTCCGGAAATCTTTGAGCCAGGTCCAGCTCTGCTGCCTTTGGTTCAATCTGTTCTAATGCAAACGAGCGAACTTTGTCCCGGAATTCCAGATGCTTTTTCTCAAGCACTTGTTTTGTCCTTTAAGATATCAGAGGCAATTTGAATTCTCTGGGCCTCCGGTGTGCCGCTGTTTATTTCTGTGGCGCGGGCATCACGGAAATATCGTTCTACCGCATAGTCTTTGATATAACCGTAGCCGCCATGGATTTGTACCGCCTGGTCACAGACGTAATTGGCAGTTTCGGAGCAAAACAATTTTGCCATTGATATTTCGCTCGCGCATGATTTGTTTTCGTCTATCATTAAGGCAGCACGGTAGGCCAGCAGCCGGCCGGCGTCTATACGGGTAGCCATCTCTGAGAGCTTAAACTGAATCGCCTGAAAATTGGCAATCGGCTGGTTAAACTGCACGCGGACTTTAGAATATTTTGTGGCTTCAACAAACGCCGCCTGGGCGATGCCGATTGCCTGAAAGGCAACGGCGATACGGCCAGAATCCAACAGCGCGGCTGCGATTTTTGCGCCTTCATTTTCCTGACCAAGCAAGTTTTCTTTGGGGACTTTGACATCATTGAAAGTAAGACTGCAGACATCGGCCGCTTTGACGCCGCACTTTATCTCAGACTTGCCGGCTGTTATACCTGCAACTGTCTTATCAATTACAAAGCAACTAAGCTGCTCTCCTGTTTTGGCCAGGACAACTATAATATCGGCGATGCTGCCGTTGGTAACATAGGCTTTTGTTCCATTCAGGATATAATTGTTATCATTGAGAACGGCAGTAGTTTCTATTGCGGAAATATCTGTTCCTGCGTTCGCTTCTGTTACAGAACAGGCGCCTATTTTTTCACCTGCTGCCAACTGCGGCAAATACTTTTCTTTGACAGAGTCGCTGCCAAATTTTGCAATGGCTTCGCAGCAAAGCGACAAGTGGGCCGAGAGCATAATTGCAAATGCGGCCGAGCCTCCGCTTAGCTCTTCAATCGCTCCCATGCAGGCCGAGCAGCTGGCGCCAAGTCCGTTATGTTTTTCAGCTATTGATAAGCCAAAATAGCCAACCCCGGCCGCCTCTTTTATCAGATCAGCGGGCAGTTTTTCCTGTTCGTCAAACTTTTCAGCGTTTGGATAGAGCCGTTTCTCGGCAAAATCCCGAGCCATCTGCTTAAGTTCGAGTTCTTCTTCGCTTAAATGAAAATTCATAAATCTTATAAGCTAAGAGGCGTAGTCGTAAAAGCCTTTTTTAGTTTTGCGCCCCAGATATCCGGCATGTACCATTTTCTTAAGTAACGGACAGGGTCGATACTTAGGGTCACCCAGCCCTTCGTGCAGCACTTCTAAAATAGCCAGACATACATCAAGACCGATAAAATCTGCCAATGCCAAGGGACCCATGGGATGATTCATGCCTAATTTCATGACCTCATCGATAGCTTTGACTTCGGCTACGCCCTCCATGTGGGCATAAATTGCTTCGTTAATCATCGGCAGTAAAATCCGGTTGGCCACGAAACCGGGAAAGTCGTTTACTTCAACAGCCGTCTTGCCGAGTTTTTCTGAGAGGTCGCGGGTTACGGCGAATGTTTCATCCGAAGTCGCCATACCGCGAATCAGTTCAACCAGTTTCATAATCGGTACCGGGTTCATAAAATGCATACCAATGAACTTGTCGGGACGGTTAGTAGCCGAGGCCAGCTGGGTAATCGGCAGCGATGAAGTGTTCGAGGCCAGTATGGTATCAGGCGGGCAGTCCTGGTCGAGTTTTTTGAAGATTTCGACCTTCACTTCGAGTTTTTCGGTAACCGCTTCAATCACCAGCTGTGAGTCTTTGGCGACGCCAAGATTTGTTGAAGTATTAATTTTCGCTAATGCAGCACTTTTGTCATCGCCGCTGATGATTTCTTTCTTGACCAGACGCGAGAGACTCTTGTCGATCGCGCTTTTGGCCGCATCCAGAATCTCCTGATTCATATCGACTAAGTTGACATCAAAACCCTTGACAGCAAAAATCTGGGCAATACCATTGCCCATGGTACCGCTGCCTACGACTGTCACCTTCTTAATATTATCTACTTGCATAACAGACTATTCTCTTTCTATTGCCATAGCTACCGCGTTACCGCCACCAAGACAGAGCGTGGCTAAACCTCTTTTCAAATTGCGGTCTTTAAGGGCGTAAATCAAAGTTGTCAAAACCCGCGCGCCTGAGGCTCCGATGGGATGACCCAGCGCAATAGCGCCGCCGTTGACATTAACCTTAGCACTATCCCATTTTAACTCTTTAGAGTCAGCCAGCATCTGCGAGGCAAAAGCTTCATTGGCTTCAAACAGGTCCCAGTGATCAATATCGACGTTCATCTTAGCCATTAGTTTCTGCACTGCAAAAATCGGGGCGAAAAAAAGATCTTCCGGCTTGGTGCCTGATACGGCATAGTCGACTATGCGCGCCATTGGCGTCAGATTGTTATCTTTAAGATATTTTTCTGAGACTACAACTGTGCACGAGGCACCGTCGTTGAGACTTGAAGCATTACCGGCAGTGACTGTTCCCTCTTTGTCGAATACCGGACGAAGTTTAGCCAGTTTTTCGACCGTAACCTGGCCGCGTACGTTTTCATCTTTGTTAAAAATAATCGGGTCAGCTTTGCGCTGAGGAATTTCTACATCAAATATTTCCTGGTCAAACTTTCCCTCAGCTTGAGCTCTGGCAGCTTTCTGCTGTGAATCATAAGCAAATTTATCCTGCTCTTCTCTGCTAATACCAGCTTTGCTGGCAGTCTGTTCGGCGGCGATGCCCATATGGAAATTGTTAAAACTGTCCCAGAGACCGTCGGTAATCATGAGGTCGAGAATTTTCTTGTGACCAAATTTTAAGCCTGTCTTGGCACCATGTAAAATCATAGGCGCATTGGACATCGACTCCATGCCACCGGCTACGACTACCTCGTTGTCACCGGCTTTGATAGACTGAGCCGCCAGCATAACCGCCTTTAGTCCTGAGCCGCAGACTTTGTTTATGGTCAGGGCAGGTATTTCGTAAGAAAGCCCGGCATGAATGGCAGCCTGTCTGGCCGGAGCCTGACCGCAGCCTCCCTGAAGGACATGCCCCATTATTACTTCGTCAACAGCGTCTGCTTTTACTCCTGAGCGGGAAACCGCCTCTTTGATAGCCAGCGCGCCCAGTTCCGGGGCTGTTTTACTGCCTAAGCCGCCATGAAGAACCCCGATGGCGGTCCGGCAGGCAGACACTATATATGCTTTATTATCAGGCATTTAAGACTCCCTAAATCAATTTCATTCAATCAGACAAGTATATATCAAATAATCCGGCCAATATCAAGTGAATCGATTCACAATAGCGTTTAATGACATCTAAATAGATTTTTCGACAGCCAAAAGCTGTTAAAAATTTCAACAGATTTAGTTAAGTGATTGGGAATAAAGCCGAAATAAAACTTGAACTGCAGTATTCAAACCTAAAGAGGAGAATAAAATGAAAAAAGTACTTTTGACAATTACGATAGTTTTTGTCTTTAGTTCAATGGCGCTGGCACAGGTTCCTTCCTCGCCGATTAGCTTCTATGGTGGCGGCGCTTTATCAGTACCCAGCTCACCTTCAACATTTTCAGATAGCTGGAAAACCGGTTATCATGGTTTTGTTGGAGTCGGCTTTGACGTAGCACCGAAAGTAAAAGTTGTGGCGAAAATCGAGCGCCACAATTTTGGTTCAGATTTTGGTCTTGCCGACATTAATGGCGGCAACTACAAAGTCTGGATGTTTGGTCCGGAAGCCCATCTTTCTCTTGGCGCTCCGATGGTCCCGATTAAACCGTTTTTGTCGGGTGGTATCGGCATGGCCAGCGTGACCTTCGATGATTTTACCGGAACCGACCCGTTGGTAGCTGCTATGAACACTGCCAACAACGGCGCTTCGTCTACCAATTTCTACTACAGCATTGGTGGCGGCTTAGAATTTTCAGTTGGACCGGCTGCAAGTCTGTTTGTGCAGGCGCGATATGCCAGTATTTCCGGTGACGGTGGCTCAACATCTTTCCTGCCTATTTCTGTAGGTCTTAAAATATTTTAAGATATTATCAGAAGAATAATAATCTCTTTAAGACCGGTTCTGCACTTGCAGAGCCGGTTTTTTTGTAGCAGCTAATCGTCTAAGTCCAGTTCAATGACTGCCGATACCGTATCAACCTGATCACCGACTAAAGCATTAACCGCTTTTACAATTCCCGCAGCAGGACTGTTAACCTGATTTTCCATTTTCATAGCTTCGACTATCATTAGCGGCTGCTTCTCTGAAACTCTGTCACCGACTTTGACTAAGAGCTTTACGATTTTACCCGGCATCGGCGCATAGATTCTATCTTTCTCACCGGCATGAGCAGAAGCATCTACACCAAAATCTTCCTGACCGGATTCAGAAACCTCAAACAGCATAGCGTCGATATCTATCAGAAACTTTCCTTGATATTTTGCGGCTGCTATGCTGTATGCTTTTCCATTATTAGTTGCTTCAAAATGTCCGGGGGATAACTCTTTGAAAGAAAATTTTAAGTCACCGACTTTTATAACTGTAGTCCCGGCTTCCTGTTTCAGCTCAGCAAGATAGGTTTTGTCACCGATGATAAATTCGAATTCAGCCACTAATGGAACTCCCTATTGACCAGTCTCCCAGCATTTGCCAGGGGGAGGGAGGCAGGTCGTCTGTATCTGAGTACAGTAAACTCGAACTCTTTGATGATAACATTGCAGCCGCAGCGACGGCCAGTTCATTGTATGTTTCTATACCATTCGAAGATTTTGGCTTGTTTGTCATATTTGTTTCAATGAAATTGGTGAATGTCTGGCCATTGGCAAAGTTTTCATGCTGTAAAATTTTTGTGATAAAGTGACGGCAGGTCTTGACGCCCAATATTTTGTAACTCTTCAGGGCTTCTATCATATTAGTGATGGCTGTTTGGCGGTCGGAGGCGTGGACAATCAGCTTTGACATTATGGGGTCGTAGTCTATTGTTATTTTACTGCCGGTGGCAACGCCCGAATCTACCCGGACACCGTCGCCGACAGGCTCCTGATAAAACAGCAGCTTGCCGATTGACGGCATGAAATTGTTGTCAGCATCTTCGGCATAAATGCGGCATTCTATGGCGTGGCCGTTTTGTGAAATATCGTATAGATGTTTACCCAATTTTTCACCTGCTGCTATTTTTATCTGCTCGGCGACTAAATCAATTCCGGTGACCATCTCAGTAATAGGATGCTCAACTTGCAGGCGCGTGTTCATTTCTAAAAAGTAGTAGTCTCCGTTTTCATCTAAAAGAAACTCTATTGTACCGGCGTTTGCATAATTAGCTGCTTTGGCAACTTTGACAGCATCGTCACCCATCTTCTGGCGTAAGTTTTCATCAAGAGCGACTGAGGGTGTTTCTTCGATAATTTTCTGGTGCCGTCTCTGAATAGAGCATTCCCTTTCAAAGAGGTGCATACAATTGCCATGTTCGTCAGCCAGTATCTGAAATTCTATATGACGTGGATTGACAATCATTTTTTCTAAGTAGACGCGATCATCGCCAAAAGCATTTTGCGCCTCTCTTTGAGCAGCTTCAATAGCCGCTTCAAGTTCACTTTCGTTTTCGACCGCACGCATGCCTTTGCCGCCGCCGCCAGCTGAGGCTTTTATCAGTACCGGATAACCGACCCTGGCAGCTTCCGCTCGAAACGAGTCAATATCCGCAGCACAGCCTGCCATACCGGGCGTGACCGGTACTCCTGCTTCGGCTGCAACTTTTCTGGATTCTATTTTATCACCCATCAGCCGTATAGCCTCAGGCGATGGTCCTATGAATTTGATATTTTCTTTCTGGCAGCGCTCAGCAAATAAAGCGTTCTCTGACAAAAAGCCGTAGCCCGGATGAATGGCATCGGCGCCGGTAAATTTGGCGGCATCAATTATTTTATCAAAATTGAGATATGATTCAAGCGGCGGTGAGTTGCCAATATGAACCGACTCGTCGGCTAAGAGCTTATGCTTGCTATTATTGTCAGCCTCGGAATAAACCGCGACAGTCGCAATACCGAGAGCCTGGCAGCCACGAATAATTCGCACGGCAATTTCTGAGCGATTAGCAATAAGTATTTTTGTTGGCAGACTGTTCATACAACCGTCAGGGACAGGGTGACAACGTCACTTACTGTGACCATTTGGGTTTGCGCTTGTTTAAGAAGGCGTTCATTCCTTCCTGACCTTCGTCTGATTTTCGAAGTTCCGCAATCAACCTAGCAGTATACGGTTTGTATTCTTCTTTTGACATCAGCGGCAGGGCGCTGATAAGTTTCTTGGCATTGGTTACGGCGTTTGGTCCTGATGAAAGCAAGGATTCGACCAGTTCGTTTACGGCAGCGTCAAGCTGATCGTCATCCACGACTTTATTAATCAGACCTACTGCACAGGCTCTTTCTGCCGGCATTCTTTCGCCTGTAATAAACAACTCGCGTGCTTTGCCTTCCCCCATTTTCTTGATGACATAGGGACCGATACAAGCCGGGACAAGACCAATTTTAACTTCTGAAAATGAAAACTTAGCCGAGCGTACTGCGATAGCAATATCACAGACAGCCACAAAACCGGTGCCGCCGCCGACTGCGGCGCCGTTGATTTTGCCGATTACCGGCAGTCTGAAAGAATAAATCTGGTCAAAGAGATCAGACAGTTCGTTGGACTCAGACAGGTTTTTTTCATAGGGCTGCTCGACGACGTCTTTCATCCAGTTCATATCAGCGCCGGCACAAAACGACTTGCCCTTACCGGTCAGAACCACTACCCGAAGTTCGTTATCTTTATCTATGTCTGAAAATACTGCCGCCATTTCACGAATGACAGTTGAGTTAAAGGCGTTGTGAATTTCCGGCCGGTTGAAAGTAATATTGGCGACTTTGCCGCTTTTTTCATATATCAAAGTAGTGTAACTCATATTTCCTTACATTCTGAAAATACCGAATTTAGTATCGGCTATGGGGGCGTTTAATGACATAGAGATTCCGAGCGCCAGCGCCTGCCGAGTGTCGGTCATACCGATAATGCCGTCATCCCAGAGACGTGCTCCCGAAAAGTATGGTGTTGATTCCTCTTCGTATTTTTCTATGATTGGCTTTCTGATTTCATCAATATCTTTTTGCGTCAGCTTCTGCCCCTTCTTTTCAAACTGATTAATCTTGACTGACGCTAAAACATCGGCTGCCTGCTCACCCCCCATAACACAGATTCGTGAGTTCGGCCACATCCACATCAGGCGCGGGAAATATCCGCGGCCGCACATGGCGTAGTTGCCGGCACCGTAAGAGCCGCCAACGACTAACGTAAATTTGGGCACGTTAGCGTTGGCCACGGCGTGGACCAGCTTGGCACCATCGCGGGCTATACCGCCTGCTTCATACTGACGCCCGACAATAAAACCGGAAATATTCTGTAGAAAGATTAACGGGATTTTTCTTTCACAGCATAATTCAATAAAGTGAGCGCCCTTAAGAGATGACTCCGAAAACAGAACGCCATTGTTGCCGATTATACCAACCGGGTAGCCCATTATATGGGCAAAGCCGGTTACTAAAGTAGCCCCATATAGCTGCTTAAATTCGTGAAAATAGGAGCCATCGACTATGCGCGCTATCACTTCACGAATATCATACGGCTTGCGTAAGTCAGCATTAACCACCCCGTATAATTCTTCGGGGTCATAGTAGGGGTCTTCAGAGGCGGCACAATTTAATGAGGCAGGTCTCTTACGATTTAAGTTTTCAATAACGTTGCGGCAAATTTGTAAAGCGTGTTCATCGTTCTGTGCATAATGGTCGGTGACGCCTGATGTCCGGCAGTGAACTTCGGCCCCGCCCAGTTCTTCGGCTGTTACTTCCTCGCCGGTGGCGGCTTTTACCAGAGGCGGCCCGCCGATAAATATCGTTCCCTGATTTTTGACAATAATAGATTCATCGGACATAGCCGGCAGATAGGCGCCGCCGGCAGTACACGAACCCATCACGACTGAAATTTGGGAAATGCCCTTGGCCGACATGCGGGCTTCGTTATAGAAAATACGTCCGAAGTGATCTTTGTCTGGAAAAGTACCCGACTGCAGCGGCAGATAAATACCGCCGGAATCTACCAGATAAACACAGGGCAGATGATTGGTCTCGGCGACTTCCTGTGCCCGGGCATGCTTGAGAATCGTCATCGGATAGTAGGTGCCGCCCTTGACTGTGGCGTCATTGGCGATTACCATCACTTCGCGGCCATGCACTACTCCCACGCCGGTTATGATTCCGGCCGAGGGGGCATTGTTATCATACATATCCCAGGCAGCAAGTGAACTCAATTCCAGAAATGGCGTATTTTTGTCGAGCAGTTTTTTGACTCGGTCACGGGTCAATAATTTACCGCGGTCTAAATGACGCTGACGCGATTTTTCGGGGCCGCCAAGTTTAACCTGCTCCAGACGTTCTTTGAAAACAGCGTGCACCGACTTATTGCTCTTTGCGTTTTCTTTGAAATCCGCTGACTTAGTATCTATTTTTGATTCTATTCTAAACATTCTATCGTTTGGCTTTCTTGGTTTTTTTCCACAGCGATGACGGCGCCTTTATCGGCATCTGAAGCAGCGCCTGCGCCAGGGTCTTCCCTTGCGGGTCGACCATCAGCGAACGAGTGCCGCCGCCGCCCAGAGATTCTCCCAAAAGAAAATTCAAGCCTTCTAAATTATCAAGCTCAAATCTGACGACTTTACCCAGCGTAATGCCTTTGAAAAAGGCTTTAACTTTGGCAGCAGTCAAATATCCGGTTAACCAATCATAGATCTGGGGTGAACGCGCCAGCACGCCGACATTACAGGTATCGCCTTTATCCCCGGAACGGGCGTAGCAGAGGTCTTGCAGTATTCCTGTTTTGAGTTTTCCTGCGGCGTTTTTGCCTTTGGCTTTTTTGAGTAGTGGCACTGGAGATTTGGAAGATTTTGTTTCAGACGTAAATGAAATGCTGAACGAATTTTGCTTGCCATCGCTATCCAGTGTCAAAACTTTACATGTTGCGTTATCACGTTTCATCAGTGCCGGCCAGTAAGCTACTACCTGCGACGGACGAGGACGTCCGCTTATAACCGCCATTCCGGAAGGCCCTGACAATATCAGCGATGATAATAATTTTCCGAACTCGGTGATTTTATTTTTATTCTGGTCACGCACTCCGAACTGTAGAATTATTTCATTAGTTTCGGGCGACTCCAGAGATTTCGGCCAGATAGAACCTGAGCCAATCATATCAGTGCGAGTCTGTTCGAATTTCAAACCCAGTCTTTTCCAGAATGCTGCCGCCGCGACTTTGGCTTTGTGGTAAGTGTCGGGGCCTGATATTAAAATTCCGCCGCTGGCTTTCCAGCCGTCGTTGTAAGACATTGATATCTTAAACAGTTCAGTCAGCGGCTCTCCTTTAATACCAGAGATACGCACCCGGTTTTTGCCTTGATCTTTTAGCTCTATCGAATCAAAACGGGCAACGCCATCGGGTGTAATATAATTTGAGGGATCACCCATTTCGTAAACGAGCTGCTCTTTGACGGTCTTCTCCGATACCAAACCGCCGGTGTTTTTGTGCTTGGTGACTGTAAACTCGCCGCTCGTTTCCATTTCAACAATAGGGTAGCCGATATTGTCATAAGTTTTGACGTCGGTCCAGTCAGTAATATTGCCACCGCTCGACTGCGTGCCGCACTCTATGATATGCCCGGCAACTATCCCCGCCGCAATCTTATTCCAGTCGTCGCTCTTCCAGCCAAACTCAAAAATCATCGGCGCCAGAGTTATGCCGGTATCTGTCACCCGTCCGGTGACGATTATCTGGCAGCCCTCTTGCAGAGCTTTGACCACCGGCTCGGCGCCAAGATAGACATTTGCCGAGGTTACCTTGTCGCGAACTTTTAGGAATTTTTCACCACTGTCCATATTGGTAAACTTTTCACCTTTGGCCAGCAGACTGTCGATATCGTCCATGATGTTATCGCCATGCACCACCCCGACTTTTATTTTTATCCCCTGCTCTCTGGCAATTTCGATAATCTTTTTGCCCAATCCGACCGGATTTATCCCTCCTGCGCTTGAAATAACAGTCACTTTTTTCTTAACTATAAGCGGCAGACATTCTCTGATCTGATCCAAAAAATCGCCGGCATAGCCAAGTTCCGGGTTTTTCTGCTGCTGACGCTGCAGAATTGACATGGTGATTTCGGCTAAAAAATCCATAGTAATATAATCCAGCGGGCCGCCCGAAAGCTGCCTCTTCAACGCCGTAAGGTCATCTCCCCAGTAACCCCCGGCGTTGCCTATTCTGATTTTCTTTTTCAAATCTGTAATTATTCCGTAAGCTCTTGTCTGTTAATCGTTAGTGAACAAGAATATAAAGATGTTGAGCGAGATTGTAAAGCAACTCGGTTTTCATACTTCGATTCCCACGGGACTTTGCTGAAAGGCTCAGTATGACTTAATCTTCTCTTGTAGGTCAGTACCTCGTGTACTCGCGATGGTCCTGACTCTTTTTTCGTGCAACCACCAAAATACCTCTTTGGGCTGCGTTCATTTTGACTAATGTAAAGCCTTGCAAAAACGTCAAAATATCCTATATTTGATTTTATAACCTGGCCGGCCTCACAAACGGGGTGCTACCAAGTTTTTCATACGAGGCCGCCATTACTACAGGTGTTGCTATGAAAATTTCTAAATGTTATCAAATCTTTCTGACTGCCGCTTTAGTTTGCTTTTTTCTGGCTCCGCGAGTTGAAGCTACTTTTTCAATTGTGGCGGTGGACACCATTACCGGCGAAGTTGGATCTGCCGGAGCTTCCTGCATTGCCGGGTCAAATATAATTGAAGATGTTGTCGAGGGAATCGGGGCAATTAATACTCAAGCCTTTTATTTGTCGGGCAATCAAGCCAATGCTCATGCTCTGTTAATTGCCGGTATTGCGCCCGATTCAATTATGAGTTGGCTTGCTGCCAACGATGTTCAAAATGATTCGGGGCGGAGACAATACGGCGCCGTAACTCTAGCCGGACAGGGGGCCTCGGCTGCCTTTACCGGAGTACTTACTAACGACTGGAAAGGCCATATCACCGGACCAACTTATTCAATTCAGGGAAATATTCTTTTAGGACCCCATATATTGGACTCTATGGAGTTTGTTTTTCTTAACACCTCCGGGCCGCTCGAAGAACGCCTGATGGCCGCGCTTGAAGCCGCCAAAGTTGTCGGCGCGGATACACGCTGCACCTCCTCCGGCAAATCGTCCATTTCTGCCTTTATCAAAGTGGTCCGTATAGGTGATGGTGGAATTCCTTACATAAGAGAAATAATCGGCAATACTACCGGATCAACCGACCCCATCGATCTGCTGCGGGTTAAATTTGACAGCTGGAAGCTCCAGCAAAAAGCAGACCCGGACAGTTCAATAGTTATTAACGCACCTGATACGGTAAGAGCAGACGGCGCCACTCTGATTAGCATTACTGTTGTTCCCTTGAATCTGGACGGCGACTCGCTCAGGTATCTCGACAGTGTAGTGATAGTCAACAGCGGCGGCGGAACTATGTCTGCGGTGGTTGATAACGGCGACAAAACCTTTTCTGCTACGCTTACGTCTGGTACCGTCTCACAATCTGACACAATAACAGTATTCGTAGAATCTGGCGGGGAGCTGGTTCAATTAAACAGCAGACCTGTTGTTATCTATTACCCCTGCGGTGATGTTAATTTTGATTTAGCCGGTCTTAATATTCTCGACTTAACATATTTGGTAGATTACATCTTTCGCAGCGGCCCCCTTCCTCCGAAAAAAGATGCGGCTGATCTTGATGGCGGCGGCGGCTTCGCGAATATTCTGGACCTGACCGATCTGGTCGATTACATCTTCCGCAGCGGTGACAAACCGACCTGCGGCTGGTAAGAATAAAGGTCACTTGTCGAAACCACACCCAGGGGGCGGGTTTCGACCTACTCGAAAGTGAACTCTTGTAGGTCAGTACCTCGTGTACTCACGTACTCGTGACGGTCCTGACGATTCTCGTGTGCGGCAGATATCCCTATTGCCCGATGTAAAACAAACTGAAAATAAGAAGAACCAATTACCAACAATTTTTATGCTGTAAACTCTGCTGCTTCTGCCGATAATCTGACTGTGCCAAAGTTGAACAGAATATTTCTATTTGCAGCCCTGCTTATAGCCTCAAGCTCGCAGGCGGACGAAGTCGCGCTCGACAGCAACGTCGCTTTTTTTGAAGGCGAAAAATTTAACTATATTATGTATCCCCCGGACGGCTTTCAGCTGATTACCGATGAAGTCAAAAGCGCCGGCTATTCGCTGGCTTTTGTGCCCGAAGGACAGCTCTACGACTCGGCTGATATTACCATTGATATCAACATCTTCCGCTTTAAACAGAAAAGAAGCAAAGTTGATTTTTTCAGCGAGCTCATCAAAGACGACACCCTGCAGATACGAAAACATTACGGCAAAACTCTGGTTATACGGCCGGTTGATTCGGTTTTCAATAAAGACGGCAAGTTGCTGCCGACTTTTTATTTTAATGACAGCAGCCGCTTTATTCCGACTGTGATGATGTCCTATTTTGACGGCGCCAACGAAGTTTTGATTTTTGAACTGACAATTAAAAGGCTTCAGCCAAAATTTGTGGCCGAGCAGAAATTTACCGAATGCCTGGGTAAGTTTCGCACCCTAAAAAGCGGCGATATCACCGAGCGCAACAAGAGAATGCGGGAGAAGAAGAGGGGTGAATAGCCATTGAAAATTGACCGTTGTGTGAATCTATTTAGATTTATAGTGTTTTAAGCTTTCCTTGTTTACTCTTCTTATATTTAAATGGCCATATATGACATTTAAGAATGGAGACATACCTGATGTTCTCTTATTTAAATTTGAATCAAATTCGTCATGGAAGGTAATTATTAAATCTTCCTTAGCTCTTGTAAGAGCAACATAGAGTACTCTTCTCTGTTCTTCCGGATTTTCACTTTTACCGGGCATAAAAGTTTTATTTACCCACATAACAAAGACACATTTGCTCTCTAATCCTTTTGCAGAATGAAATGTGGTAACAAGCACTTTTTTTTCATCAGAAGTTGTTTCTTCAGTTTCATAAATACCAAATCTCTCAAATATAGCTTCTACTATCGACTTTGGATTAAATGACTCTCCTTCCACCATTTCGAAAGTAACTCCAATATCAGGAAAGAGTTTTAAATCAATTTGTAAATTTGGAAAGTTTAAAAGATTTCTCTTGAAGTTTTCAGCTTCCTTAACACTCTTCCTTAATTTTTCGAGCTCTCCGAAAAAACCACCGATTTTGTCGTTACATGAGCTCTCACAATGTTCGTAGAGTGAAACATCTGATTCCATTGCTTCCAATCGAATCTTGAGTATTATATTTGCAGTTAAACCAAGAATTGGTAACCATTGGCGAAGAGCTAAACTGTCCTCAAAGCACAATATTCTTAAAAGTAAAAGAAGTCTCCAATGGTCGTCAGGAATCGTCTTCTTTTCTTTAATTCTAACTGGGATTTCATATTCTTCGAAAACTCTGGCCACAGAACTTACATGATTTCTTGTAGGACAAAGGACAAGAAAGTCGTTGTAGGCTATGTTTTCTTCAGTATTCATCGTATCAATTATGATTTTTGCAACTATTTCGATTTGAATTTTGCGGGTTGTGCAGCTAAGCGCAGTTATCTTGTCGCCATTGTCTTCTGGGAGATTAATTTTCCCACCTAAATAATTACAGTCACGAATAAGTGCTTGGGTAGCTCTCAATATTTGTGGAGGCAATCGATGACAATCTTTGAATACCACGTTTTCCCATTCGGATGATGTCCAAAGATCATTTAATCCTTGAGGGTTGGCATGCCTCATTCCATAGATACTTTGTGCGTCGTCACCAACAACAACTACCTGACTTGTTTCATTTGAGCTAATTAGTTTTATAAATCTTTGATCTAAAGGATTTAAGTCTTGAAATTCATCAACTTGTAGAAGTATTGCTGGAAATTTCATATCACCCGAAGACAGAATTTTGATTGCAGCGTTTACCAATCCTTCTATGTCAAAAGTATTGTAAAAACTTAACATGGTTTCGTAGTGATCCAATATCTGCTGTTTAGTATCAACATCTATTTCAAACGATTCTGGCCATAGTTCCGTACATCTATAAGCATTTAATGCAACTCTTAAATCACTCAATTTTACATCAAGATCTAGGTCTAATATCAGTTCAGTAAGAATAAGATCTAATTCGCCTTTTTCAGAAACTAATACAGAAAATGCATTACTCCTGTCGATAGTTTGGGCATATTTGTGAACAACACTTTTTGCATAAGTGTGCAACGTGCTCACCCGAGGAAAATCATAATCACTACCTTCAAAATCTTTTTTTGCAACTCTTGAAATTATCTTGCCTTCGGTATCTCGACGGCTTGCCCTCGTAAATGTAATGAAAGAGACTTCTCGTTGTGAATCTTCCTTCAATAGTCTGGCCATTCGCTCTACTATTGTGCTGGTCTTTCCAGTACCTGGTCCAGCAACAACAACTAAAGGCTTGCCAGTATGCTGAATTACTTTTTCTTGTCGAGAATTAGGAAATGTCATTCCCACCCCGCTATTTTTTTCCTCTGCTGATCAGTCAGGGTTTTGGGCAGGGTTACTTTTATTTCGACAAAGAGATCGCCCGATGTGCCGGTGACTGCCAGGCCCTGGCCGTTTAAGCGAAGTATCGCCCCCGGCTGGGTGCCGGCGGGTACGGAGAGCGAGACGGTCTTGCTGAGTGTTTTGACAGTCACTTTGGTGCCGAGTATCGCCTCGGTGAAAGGAATTGTTACCGAGGTGTATATGTCATTGCCCTGGCGCTGGAATTTTTGGTTCGTCATGATTTGTACTGTAATTATAAGGTTGCCGCTGTCTATAATACAATCACTTTTTCATATTCGTGGGCGAAAGATGGATTCCCGCCTGCCCCGAAGCTCGCTCGGGATTAAAACGCGGGAATGACAGAATGCGGCGGGAATGACATGGTAAAACCAGCAAAAATAAAGACCGGTTGTCGTTTAAAACAACCGGCCTTGCTCTCATTAACTGCAACGACTGTAAGAAATTCTTATTTGAGATTTCTCAGTTGATGTTGATATCGATTTCTTTGGGCTTGGACTCTTCGGTCTTAGGCAGAGATATAAGCAGCATACCGTTTTTGTAGTCTGCTTTGATTTTGTCTGTCCGGACGTTTTTGGGCAGCGTAAACGAGCGCGAAAACTGTCCGGAGAAAATTTCGCTTCTCACGAAATCTTCGGTCTCTGTCTTTTGCTCAACATTGCGCTCACCGTTGACAGTCAGCAGACCGTTTTTCACGGTAACTTTGATTCTGGACTTGTCGATTCCGGGCATCTCAAAGTTCAGCTTAAGCTGGTCATCGGTTTCGGTGATATTTACCCGGGGTGAAAAGCCGCTTTCGGCATTTGCGACATTGCAGATATTGCCGGCATCTCCGAGAAACGGTGAATTTGAAAAGAAATCATCGAAAATCTTTTCAAACGGGAAAACATTGCGGCTTGGTGAAATCATTAAACTTCTCATTTTGTAATCCTCCATGTTGGACTATTATATTGTTTGTTAGTTTCCATTTCTATCTAATTTATAATCAAATTTCGTGCCAAGTGGCTAAGCCACTACCTTGTAACTATTTAAGTTTTTTGCCAAATCTCAGTTCAAATTTTACAGACAATACGGCAGAACGACCTGCTATTATGACATATATCAAATGCATATATGTCAGGCTATCGGCCAAAATGGCAGGGTGGCTGTAGCCACTAAAAGTTAAAATTGGACTGTATTCTTATTCGATCGAGGCAGTTTCAAGGGTCGAGCCCAGGCAAAGCAGCTCCCCTTTGCCAGTGGCCACAAAGATATGCCGGCCATCGGAAACAGGCGAAAATGAAATTGCCCCAGCCAGTTCGCGACGTGAGGAAATCAGGCCGTCTTCAGCTCTCAGGCTGTATAAGATTCCCGACATAGTCCCGAACAAAACGTAGTCACCGACAACAATTGGTGAAGAGCGGATAACATCGCCGGGAGAAAACTCCCAGACAATTTCCCCATTGTCAGTGTTCAGGGCGTAAAATTTGCCGTCGGTACTGCCAAGATACAGCATACCGTCCGAAAGCGCCGGACCCGCCCAAAATTTGGCTTCAAGTTTATTTTTCCAGACAACCTCTCCGCTATCGAGCTCCAGGGCATAAACATTACCGCTGTAATCGGCCAGATAAATTTTGTCATCAATGGCAGCAGCACCTAAAACCGGCGCCTCAAGTTCAGTTACGAAAACTTCCTCGCCGTCAGAGGCACTTAGCGCCAGCAATTTGCCGCCGTCTGTGGTCTGCACTATCAAATCCCCGTTACTGCTCGGAGGCGCCGCCAGACGCGTCTCTGAGTGGTATTCCCAGCCGGACTCGCCTGTGTTGATATTGAGAGCATAGATTGTGCCTTCGCTGGAGCTGACTATCAAAAATGAATCAACTACTATCAAACCGGCGGTGGCATCTTTGATTTTCCTGTCCCAGATTTTCTTCTTGTTTAAAAGATTCACGCACCGAAGCCTACTAAAGCGGGGAGCTTCGAAAAAGAAACCGAGACTGTCCTCTATAATCATGCCTGACTGGGGATGCCTTTTGGAACGGACATAGCCTTTTGATAAACCGGTGGCAGTTTCGAATATCTCAATTTTGCGTTTGCTGCCAGGATATATCAGAAAGCCCTTTGAAATTGTCAGCGGACCGGACGGTTTGTTTCGAAACGAATTCTCCCAGATTACATCCAGCTTCCCTGAAAAAGTTCCGGGCCTCGAGCCGCCGCTGGCTGTATTGTATTTGTAAAATGCCCACTCCGACGACTCCCCGATAGATTCACGCGGCATCTTGAACTTATTTGAGCAGCTGCTCAAGGCGAAAAGCAATATGAACAATAGAAAGTGTTGTGCAGTTCGCTGCATCAGAAATTCCATCCGAAGAAAAAATCAAAATCGGTTTTAGCTGAGATTGACTTGAAATCTGTGGTGCGGGTGAAATCAAAACGGAGTACTACTAAGTAGCCCAGGGCGAACCTTATGCCGCTCCCGAATGAGCCGATAAACTGATCAAACTGATTTTCCCAGGCCGAAGCGACATCGAAAAACAAGACACCTCTTATTCCCCTGAATCCCAAATTTCCAATCGGCAGACCTATTAAGAGATTGTCTATCAGGGGAAATCTCAGTTCGGTTGAGGCGAACAAAACATTTTTGGTATAGAAAGCTCTCCTGCTGTAGCCCCGGAAAGACCAGCTGCCTCCGAAGTAAATCCGCTGCGGCTCTACGCCTGAGGAAGTAAAAGCAAACAATCTGTTGGCCAGCGCGGAATTCCTGCCCAGCCGGTAATAGTGCCGGACATCGGCCATGGCCAGTTTGTTATAAGCCCGACCTTCACTAAGAGAATTAGATATTCCGAGAGTGAAATTATATCTGCGGCCGTCGATCGGACCTGAAATATCCCACAGAGAGTTATCATAGACCCAGCTGACGTAGTTTGTCAGCAGAAAAGTTTCGCGGCTTTTGATTCCGAAGCGGAAGTCGCGCTTGGAATATCTGGCGGTGGTGGTAAAATCGACCCGGTGAAATTTCGACATCGGATAGCTGAAGAGCGAAAGTGCGCCGACCTGCCTTTCAAAAAAGAAAAGGTCGAAGTCGTTATAATATTCGTTGTAGAGATGAAAAAAGCCGACGCCCCAGTTTAACTGATTTTTGCGGTTGATATAAGTTACACCGACATTAAATGATTGCAGCAGCTGATCTTTGGTTCGGGCAGTGTTACTCAGCAGAAAATGATAAGCATGATTTCCCAGCATATCGGATATAGCCACCTGCATCCCTCCCTGGGAACCATAGACCGGGTCAAATCCGATAGCGGACTGGGCGATATCAAAGGAGAAGTCGGTATCGTATTTTATCGAAGTATTTGAGACTGCCCTCGATATTTTTTTGGGCTGCCAGCTGTTTTCTTTTGATGCCAGCGGCTGGGATATTTCTATTGGCTCAGGCGCTATTTCCATCTGGTAAATTTGAAATGACATATCCTGGTAGCCGGTGTAGAATAGTTTGCTTTTATCGGGCGAAAGGCGCGGGTCGAATGCTCCCGTTACATAGGTTGACTGCTGTGTCAGGGTGCCGTCGTTTGACAGCTTGAACAGGTTAAAAGTACCGCCGCGATCCGATGAAAAATAGAGACCGTCCTCGGCCGCTTCCGGCGACTGGTCGCGAAAAGGACCGAAGGTCAGCTGCCTGATAGTCGATGTCGCCAGATCGTATTCAAAAATATTGAGCGCACCCGCCGGGCCATCAATAGCTCTGTCTGAAGAAAATAAAATTGAACTGCCATCGAACGAAAAAGCCGGGTCGATGTCATAGTATATGTCCGCTATCAGTCTGTCGTAGGCGCCTGTTTCCAACTCGAGCAGATAAATATCTGAGATGCCGTCGGTGCCCATGCCTGTAAATACTATTCTCGTGCCGTCGGGTGAGAATCTGGGAGAACGAGCGGCCGCCAGAGAATCAAATTCAAAGCGGCGGACAACTTTACTTTTGTGAATATCATAAAGGTAAATGACATCTTTTTCTTTTGATTTTGATGAAAAAACTATCAGCCCTGAATTATTGGCGTCGATTCCCGAACGAAGCAGATGCAATGATTCAAAATCCGAAGAGCGCTCTCCTTTGATGAGGGTCTTGATCTTTCGCTTTGGTCCGTCAAGCGACAACAGATAAAGCCCCGAATAGCCGAGCTTGTTGGCTTTGAAAACAAGATAATCTTTTTCTGTATCATCTCTAGTCAGCCGGATGGGAACACCTTTGACTGCGAAGCCATCTCTGACAACTCGCCTGGAGTCCATCTTGGGCAGCCCCAGCTCTGCTATCTGCGGAAAATATTTTTTCTTCAGGGAATACTCCCACTTCTTCGAGAGCGTGGCCAGATTATCCCCGAGTGTTATCTGAACTACCTGATCAAAAGTTTTGCCTTTGTACCAGTTATCAAAAATACGAGCAAGTTTATCTTCGCCGTAGGCGGAGTCTATAAACTGGCAGATAGATTCACCCAGCTTATACATAAAGAATGTGCCTTGCACCCGCCACAACTGGGGAATAGAAAACAGTCTGCCGCCTACCACCATATCTTTGACTATCATGTCAGCCTCGGTATCCCATTTTTTCGACCAGAACTCGGCTAAGCCTTCGGTGAACCAGAGCGGCGGCCTGGCTACGCGTCTCGATGTCTGCCGGTTGTAGGCGGCATCAAGCAGGTCCAGCGTAAAGACATGCACTAACTCGTGTCTGATGACATGGTCAAAATCGTGGTAAGAACCGTGGAAAGGCAGCACTACCCTGCCTTTGATAAATTCCGTAAATCCGGCTACACCTTCGGGGAGAATTCCGGGCACTATGTTTGTCTGCGAAAAATAGTTGGGTGACGAATAAATAATAAACGGCGTCTTATGCTTCAGTTCATGATTGAATCTGATTGCTAATTCGCGGTAGGAGTCTTCTGCAATCTGAGCGGCAATCTGGGCGATTTCGTGTTCGTCTGTATAAAAGTAAATCCTGAAATGCTCGGTAGTCATTATTTGCCAGTCAAAATCAGTATACTGGACCTTGTTTTTGCCGAAGTAGAATTGTGCTAAGACAGCGGAAGGACAAAATGATATAGCTGTGATCAGAGCCAGAATCAGAGTCAGAAATTTGAGTTTTAATTTGCACATATCGTTATTTATCCGGCGGCGGTAAAGATAATGCTATAACGCTCTCTTATAGCTATAGGTTTCGACATTAGCAACCGCCAGAAGCCTTTGCCGGACTGCATATAATTTATAATCGACCTTTTTCTAACAGATTAAACCAGCCCATGCTGATAGCTATAACTTACCAAAAAATCATTTATGAACATACTTATTTTCCAGAGTTTCAACCCTGGCCACAGCCGCCAAGAGGTTGTCGCATAGTAAGTTACCAAGCCCTTCCTGGTCCTGCGGCAGTTTCCTGCTATTCTCCCGGCCCTGACCTGTCAAGACCAGAAAATGACCCGCTCCGATTACCCGGCCAAGATTGAGATCGTCCAGTTTATCACCAATAACGTAAGATTTGCGCAGGTCAATATTATGCTCCAGAGCGGCCTTCTCTGCCATGCCACCGGCCGGTTTTCTACAATCACAGCTAAACGAGTATTCTGCTACCGCTCCGCCGGGATAGTGTGGGCAATATTCGATGGCATCGATTTTGATATTTTGCTCTGCCAGTTTTTGCTCTAAAGCAGCATTGAATTTTTTCATCTTATCAATGCCAAAGTATCCCCGGGCCACACCTGACTGGTTGGTGACGATTATTAATTTAAATCCTAACTCCTGAGCCTTTTTAAGAGCTTCAATCGAGCCGTTTTCAAATTCAATGTTGGCCGGGTCCGAATCAAAGGGCTTATCTACTATAACAGTACCGTCGCGGTCAACGAACAGAGCTTTGGTCATCTTCAAACGCATTGCAATCAGCCTGCCTGCTTTTTTAATGACCTCCGGCGGTTCAATCTGAGTAAAACAGTATTGTTCTTTTTGGAAGCAGGCCTTATCGCCATGCAAAGAACAGGGACGGCAGGAAACATCAGCTTGAATAATTTCATCAAGCAGCCCCCTTGGCTCGAAGCCCAGCGCCGGATGGGTCGGACCAAAAATTGAAATCACCGGCGTTCCGACTGCCGAAGAAAGATGAGCGATGCCTGAATCATTGGCGATTGTAATAGTCGCTTCGGAAATTATTGAAGCCAGCTCTGCTATCGGATGATTGCTTAACAAGCTAAGCTTGTCTTCGGGGATTTGTTCTTTGAGACTGGCCGGAGTTTCGTCTTTCTCGGTGGCAGCCCAGATGATTTTTGCCTGATGGGAATGGTGAAGTTTAACGGCAACCTCGGCGAATTTCTCAACCGGCCATTGTTTGTTTTTAAAAGCGGCACCGGCAGCAATTACAACCGTGGGATGCTCGGCTGCGATTATTCCCTTGATTTCTTGAAAAACCGGCCGGCGGGCAGGCGCTGCCAGACCGAGCTCTAGCAGGCAATCGTTATACTTGTCTATTGAATGGGTATGGGTATTGCCGTTTGTTGCGGTGAAATCTTTGAACCGTACAATACGCTGTCTGGCGCTGCGATTTCTGGGGTAAACAACTTTTTGTCCGGCAGTCAGAACTGTTCTGGCCAGTGATGACCTGAAATTGCCGTGCAAATCTACTATGATATCGAAGTTCTGCTGCTCCAGATATTTCAGGAGCAATAATTGTTCTGTAAACTTTCCTGATTCCGGCAGCAGCGCAATTTCATCGACGGTGCCAAACATTTTTACTATCTGCCGGTACTTAGGTTTGGTCAGAAAAGTTATATGACTCTGCGGATATCCGATTTTCAGATTGAGGACTGTCGGGGAGGATAGAATGATGTCGCCCAGCGAACTGAAACGAATTACTAAAATTTTTCGGTTCATTTAGGAGAAAAGATACCAGCCTGAGGCACCGGCAGCAAAGCAATAATAGGCAAAATATTGGAATCGTCCTTTTCTGATAATTGACAGCAGCAGACGAATAGCTGCCAGAGAAGAAACAAAAGCCACCATAGCGCCGGCCAGATAAGCCAGCATCATATCAGAGTCACTGGCCAGTATATCGTCAAACTTAAAGATAGTCGCTCCGATAATTGCCGGAATCGCCAGCAGAAAAGAAAATTCTGCCGCTTTGGATGGCTCGATTTTAAGCAGCATGCCAATTGCAATAGTTGAACCTGAACGAGAGATTCCCGGCAAAATAGCCAGCGACTGTGCCAGGCCTATCAAAATGGCTCGTTTGCCGTCGACCTCTTGACTGCCGGTATTGGTCAGCCTTGTCGAAAGAAGAATAAAGCCTGTTACAATCAGCATTGACGAAGTAAAGAGAGCCGACGAAAAAACAGAATCGATAAAACTCTCAAAAAAAACTCCTGCCATAGCAGCCGGCACAGTGGCCATTGCCAGAAAAAGAATCTCTTTTTTGTGGCTGACTTTATCTTTCGAAAAAAGTGACAAGGTCAGTGACCAGAGTTTACTCCGAAAATAAATGAAAATAGCCAGCAGTGAGCCTAAGTGTACTAAAATTTCGAAAGTTACTCCTTCGGAATTAACACCGAGAAGTTCCTGAGCCAGGACTAAGTGTCCGGACGAAGATATCGGCAGAAACTCTGTCAGCCCCTGTAGTAGCCCCAGTATTATAGCGTCAAGATATGACATAAAAAAGCCCCGCTTAGCGGCGGGGCCTTGGTGCAAAAATTATTGTCAAAATTACATTACCTTAAAATCTACTCCGATAAACAGGCCGTCGTTGCCGTCCATCTGGAATTCGCCATAAATATTCATAGTATTGGTAAACTGGTAAGAAACTCCGCTATTAAAACCAATCTCAATATCTGAACTGGAATTTTTGACGCTGTTGACAGAAAAATTCGTGTTTTCCATTCTTACATTAAAACGAGCATAAGGCGTAATCATTTTGCCGCCACTGGTCACGAACGAATGAGAGCCCAGCAAAAATCCGCCAAATTGAAAAATTGATACGCTGGATTTGTTCTGGACACCTCCCAATATGAAATCATTATCGAATGACAGATATTCGGTCATGATTCCGATAGAAAGGTCGAAAGGTTTCTGGTTGGCCTTCCTGGTCAAATCAGCTTTTCTGTTCTTATTGCCTCTACCAGCCATGGAACTGGCTACTGACCAGACTTGCCAGCGGATTTCACCGCCAAGTGAAATGGCCATATCCGAATTGTTGGCATCGGCAAAACCAAGTTTCATACGGACGGTAGTGAATTTTGACATACCGTAGTCAAATGTTCCGACAAACGAAGTGATGTCAGCCAATCCCAGAGTAATGGCGCCATTGGCATTCCCCTGGCCTAAAGCAACAGCTGTGCTCTGGGTGCCAAAGACAGAGCCGCCAGCGGCCGCTACTGGCTGGGCTGAAAGTGCCAGAGCCAGCATTGCTACTGTTAACATAATTTTTTTCATTTCAAAATCCCTTCTTTCTTCTTCTAAATTGCTAAGTTAACAACTTCTCTTTATAAACAGCAATCAACTAAAAACCTATTCTGGCTATTTCTTCTTGACTTATAGGGATAATTATCGATTGTTTTAGCCCGTTGTGCCCTAATAATTAGCAAAAGAAGCCACCTTTGATACTAAGTAATTATCGGCTCAAACTACAGGTATCTTAGAGTTTAAAGTATATTTGAGCATTTCAAGCACGGAGAGGTCGGTTTATGAGCAGTAATGAGATTATTGAAAGCAGCCAGGGAAGCTCCAGGGGTAGAGCACATTGGTCATCAAGAATAGGATTTGTGCTGGCTGCGGCCGGTTCTGCCATCGGATTAGGAAATATCTGGAAATTCCCTTATATCACCGGAGAATTCGGCGGCGGAGCTTTTGTACTAGTCTATCTTGGCTGCGTTTTGCTGCTGGGGCTGCCTTTGATGGTGGCCGAGCTTATGATCGGACGCAGGGCTCAGACAAACCCCGTAGGAGCCTTTCAGGTTTTACACAGGCAAGGAAGTCTCTGGCAGACAGCTGGCTGGCTGGGAGTAGCCTCCGGCTTTCTAATCCTCTCATTTTACAGCGTAATAGCCGGCTGGGCCATAGCCTACGTTTTTAAGTCTCTGGCAGGATTTTCCGGCACAGCTGAACAAATACAGGGTCAGTTTGTAGCGCTGGTTACCGATCCGGTACAATCGATTTTCTGGCACACCCTGTTTATGGGTTTGACCATTGCTATTGTAGCCGGCGGTATAAAAAATGGAATTGAGCGCTGGTCGAAAATTCTGATGCCAACTCTGTTTGTCCTTTTGACAGGCTTGATGTTTTACGGTCTCTTCGGAACCAGCGGCGGCTGGCAGGCGGTTTCATTTTTGTTCAACCCGGATTTTTCAAAACTAACCGCTACTGGTTTTCTCTCAGCATTGGGGCATGCCTTTTTCACGCTTTCGCTGGGCATGGGCGCCATGATTACCTACGGCAGTTATATGGGACGCGGAGCCAATATAGTAAGAGACGCTATTACTATTTCTATTCTGGATACTGTCATTGCTCTCATGGCCGGCATTGCAATTTTTTCGCTGGTCTTTCATTATGGCATGGAACCGGGGCAGTCGGTCGGTTTGATTTTCAAAACTCTGCCAGTTTTATTTAAAGAAACCGGGCGCTTGATATCAGTACCGTTTTTTGTACTGCTTACTTTTGCCGCTTTAACTTCGGCGATTAGCTTGCTTGAGGTGGTTGTTTCCTATTTCGTCGACCAGTTAGGCTGGAGAAGAATTAAAGCTACAATCATCATGGGAACTGTGACTTACCTGATAGGAATTCTTTCGGCTGTAGTTTCATGGCAGGTTTCTTTCAGAGGAGAGCAGCAAGGTTTTCTGGACATTTTTGACTATCTGACTACCAATTACATGCTGCCCATAGGTGGTGTCCTGACCTGTCTGTTCGTCGCCTGGGTCATGAAAGAAAAGGAAGTACAGGAAGAATTTGGTTCAGCGGGAATCGCTTACAAAGGAATGAGAATTTTGCTCGGTTATGTAACACCGGTGGCAGTACTGCTGGTATTGCTTCACGGCTTAGAGCTATTGCCGTTTGTCAGCTACTAATGAAATGACAGGGAATTAGTAAAGATCGTAACGGGAGATTCTGTCTCTGAGTGTATTGCGGGAAATACCGAGCGACTCAGATGTCTTAACCTGATTGCCGTTAAAAAGCTTGAGGCATGACGATATGATAGCGCGTTCGAAAGCTGATTCAAGAAACTGATATATCTGTCCCGGCGAATTTAAGATTAACTTGGGCATGACCGGCTCGATAATATTCTTGAATGAATCGGTGTAATCACTTTTTATTTCAGAATTTTTCTTGCCGTTGGTGACATTCCTCTCAGTATAAGCAGGGAAATCATCAAGAGTCAGTATATCGCTGCGAGCCATCATGACTGCACTCTGTATATTGTTTTCCAGTTCGCGGACGTTGCCCGGCCAGTCATAGCCCGATAGATACTGCATTGCTTCTTTAGAAATCCTTTTGGGATTATCTGATTCTTTGACCGAATACTTACCTAAAAAATAATCAACTAAAAGCGGAATATCGTTGCGCCTGTCGCGCAGAGGCGGAATGTAAATAGAAGCTACTTTGAGCTTGTAAAATAGATCTACTCTAAACGACCCTTCTTTCATGGCTTCCACCAGCGAACCGGTTGAGGAAACAATCAGACGGGTATCGACGTCAATACTTTCTTCTCCTCCGACACGTTCAAACTTGCCTTCCTGAAGAACGCGCAAAAGTTTTGACTGTGTCAGCATCGAAGCCTTGCCTATATCTGCCAAGAAGAGAGTGCCTTGATTGGCCTGTTCAATTTTACCAATTCTCTTATAATAGGCGCCGGTAAAAGCTCCCTTTTCATGACCAAAAAGCTCAGATTCCAGAAGAGATTCCGGCATCGCAGCACAGTTAATAGCCAGGAACTGATTCGAACTCAGCAGAGAATTTCGGTGGATCGCTCTGGCTACCAGCTCTTTGCCTGTGCCCTGCTCCCCTACTATAAGTACCGGGACATTGCTTCTGGAAAGCTGGCCGACCATCTTGGCAATTTCCACGATTTCAGGAGCTTTACCAATCATTTCCCCAACTTCACCAGAAGAAATCTGATTAGCGTGGGAAACTGGCGGGGCTTCGGCCGGCTGTGCGCTCAGGCCGCAGGCTCTGTTGACTGTGGCCACCAGCTTCTCTAATTCGAAAGGCTTAGTCAGATATTCAAAGGCGCCTTCGCGAATTGCCTGTATGGCATTTTCAGTAGAAACGAAACCGCTGATAACTATGACCGGGACAGTTTTGTTTACTTTCTTAATTTCCTTTAAGACTTCCAGACCGGACATCGTTGGCAAATTCACATCAAGCATGATCAGGTCATACTTTGAATTGCCAGCTACGATTTTTTTGACTTCGCTGCCATCTTCAAGAAAATCAAAATTGAAATCCTGAGCATCGAACAGATTAGCCAAAGAACGAGAAAGATTTTTGTCGTCGTCTACTAATAGTATCTTTTTCATATTACCGATTTTTAATTATATTACGTATTGATTTATGTCGGTGAAAATGGCAGTTTGTTAAGAGCCGAAGCGCATAATAAATGAGTTATTTCAGCTATGAAACGCGGCTGCGCAAAGTTGAATTCTTTTGCAGTTGTAAAACAAAAAAACGAAACAGTAAAAGAAAAAACTTCAGCAAATGTTTCAAAATGAAATGAACAAATCGAGTTCCGCCCATAGCGGATGACTGGCATTTTTGTACTGTTAGAATTTAAGTCGAAAGAAGAAAAAAGTTGAAAATTAGTGCGCACCTTTTCCGGTAAGAACAACCTTGACGGTCTTAAAAAGTATTACAATATCCAGCCAAATCGACCAGGTCTTAATATAGTTTAAGTCGTAGCCCAGTTTCCTGGTAACTGTTGCTTCAGAGGAATCATAGCCGCCTTCTATCTGAGCCAGTCCGGTAATGCCCGGCTTAACAAGCAGTCTCAGAGAATAGCCGTCTATTCTGTCAGTCAGGTCAGTCACAAATTTAGGCCTCTCAGGTCTCGGACCGACCAGAGACATTTCGCCAGACAGGACGTTTAGAAATTGCGGAAGTTCATCAAGACGCATCTTTCTTAAAACAGCTCCGAACCTGGTGACTCTTTTGTCGTCCGGCTTAGCCCAGACCGGACCCGATTCTCTTTCGGCGTCATGAATCATAGTCCGAAATTTGAATAAAGTGAATGTCCTGCCATAACAATTTTCACGACGACGCTCTCTGCTGCGGCTGTTACCCACGCTGTCTTCGGAGCTGGTCCGTCTCCTGTCTCTTCTTTGGTTTTTGCCTACTCTGGTCTGACAATAAAAAACAGGTCCCTGAGAATCCATCTTTATTAAAATTGTGATAATCAGACACAGTGGCAAAGTCAGTACGATGCCCAAAATAGCACCAACTACATCGAACAGTCTTTTTACAATTCTAAAACCCAATCTGTCCAATGGTGTAATAATACTGTCCACTCGAATATCCGGCTTAGCTGAGTCAGCTATTTCTTCACCCGTTACCATATTAAGAGAATTCCCATGACCAAAGTAATCTTTTCTGTTTTTAAATGTCAAGGTAACAGATTCCCTGCAGGCAGGAATAACCTGTCTTGAACTGATTCTTTCCAGTTCATCAAGCAAGGTGTTTTCTTCTCTAACTAACTTCATAAGTGTATTCTCATAGTTTTTACGCTTAATCATAGCGAGCAAGAAAACTGCCAGCTATCCGGCTATTTTGCCTTTGTAACTCTATGCGCGACAACGGCAAGTTTAGGACCAAAAGCATTCTGCAATAATTTGTCACTAAAATGACTGCTTTCTTGCAATATAGCTGCATATCTGTGGCTGCTTATTTGGTTGCTGAATCAGTAAATCTAACTGGACAATTTCCGCGGTGATGTTTAATTGAGAGATGCTTAGTGAATTTACAAATGCGGCTTTTAAAGACATTCCGATTGAGAGACCGCAGCCGGATGTAGTCAATTTTAAGAAATTTGGCAATTTCCCCTGTGCCGGACAAACCCTGCAAAAAAATATGACCCATTTCCGGCTGGACGATTCAGGTTATATCGCTTATCAAAAACTTGGCAAAGACAGATTTATCATCGGTGATCCTGTTATTGCCGGTGACAGGTTTGAAGAAATCTTAAGCGCGTTTTTGTCCAGATATCCGCTCAGCAGTTTTGTGCAATGTTCAAAAAAGACTGCTCTTATTTTGAAATCACTAGGCTGTTATCTGACTCCACTGGGAATCGAAACATTCCTGGAGCTGCCCTACCGGCTCGAAGGCGCCGGCCGCTGCGATATCAGACATCTGGCAAACTGCGCAAAAAGAGCGGGGCTTAAAATCCGGGAGCTCCAAATATCTCAGCTGAGAGGCGACTGGCTCTGTTCTACTTTTGCAGGACTGACCAACGGAGCTGTCAGATTTTCCGGAGAACTAAAATTCTTGGCTGTCAGCAGTCTCAATGAGCAAATACCAGGGTCCAGAATTTTTGCCGGATTTGATAATAACAGACTGGTCGGAACATCATTGTTTTTCCCTATGTATGACAATGAAAAAGTTTTCGGCTATAGCGAAGTTGTGCCTAAACGAAATCCGGCTTCTCCCAAAGGAACCAGGGTGGGCGTTCTGCTTGGCGCTATCAGACAATTTGAATCCGAGGGCGTAAAAGTTGTCAGCCTCGGTCTCTCACCTTTTTATAAAGTCAAAGAAACTTATGATAGCTGCTCTGTCGGTAACTGCCGGGAGTCTGCCAAATTATTTGAAATGATTTACAAATATGCTGATATTTCGTTCAATTATAAGGGCTTGTCATTTCACAAAAGTAGATTCCGGGGCATCGAAAAAGCGGCTTACTTTGCCAGTAAAAAGAAGCTGCCGGTTGCAGAGCTTCTTAAAATTTACAGGTTAACAACCGGCAGGTGGCTGCCACCGGTATTCAAACGAAAAGTTCGAGAAATCAGTATTAGTCAGCTGCCGTCATTTTTTTGAGGCAGTCGTTTCAGCATGAGCTGATATTTATCTTTACCTAAACTGAGATGTTTTGGCAGCGGCTGCTGCTCACTGATCTGACTTCTGGCATTGGCAATTCTTTCCTGCGTTTCAGGGTGAGAGCTGACCAGTTTTTCAAAAACATTTCCTGATCTTTCGCCGCCCAGTCTGCCCAGAGTTTCAAACATGTCTACTGCCCCGGCCGGGTCATAGCCAGCCTTTATCATATAATGAATACCATACTGGTCGGCTTCCCTTTCGGCGCCGCGGGAATAGCCCGCAAATAGTAAACCCATCCCCAGACCGATTCCGGCATTCACGGCCGCACCGGCATCGTCGCCGCCAAAGACCAGAGCGTAGGCTAACTGAATACCCAAAGCCTGCTGCACTCTTTTTATGCCGTGTCTGGCTACAACATGGGAAATTTCATGAGCCATAACTGCTGCCATTTCTGCCTCTGAATTCATTTCTCTGAGCAGTCCCGTATAAAAGTAGATGAAGCCACCTGGCGCTGCAAAAGCATTTATCTGATCAGACTCAATAACTGTAAAGTGATATTTAATATCTTTGCGGTCAGAAACTCTGACTATCCTCTGGCCTACTTCGTTCAGATAGTTTTGCCAGACGCTGTCAGCCAGGGTCTTTTCTGTCTTTGCTACCTCTTCGGCCATGCCTGAGCCGATAGCAACTTCCTGCGAAGTAGGAATAATTATCAACGATGTTTTACCGCCGGGACCGGTGGTGGCACAGGCACAGAAAGAGAGCGAAATGATAATAAAAAGCAGAATATGTTTAGATAAAGCGCGCATCTGTTTTCGTCTGCTACAATTTGGTTTTGTCTATCAAATCCCCGATGACAGGCAGCTTGTAGTTTTTCCCCTGGGCAGCGAAAATCAACCCCGCCACGGACAGCGCGACTGCAAAAATCAGGATAACTTTAAAGAAAAAATCCGAGACCTGGTCTATAAGGAAAAGCGCAGCTACCAGTTCTATTATAAAGAGAATCACTCCCTGTCGGGCATGGAAACGGACATCTTTGCTGCTGCTGACATTCAACAGCGGCACAAAGCACAAGAATGGAATGTAGGCCATGATTGAGGCCATTTTTATATCTTCAGCAGGCATTTCCTCAGACAGGTCGATATTATCAGAATTCTTATCTGAACCGGACTCTGTCTGGCCTGGCTCGGCCTTATGCTCTTGTTTTGATTTATCGCTGAAAAATGGTTCAGTCATTGTGTCACCTGTCACTTATTGTTTCTGCTCTTATATCAGCATAATTCTTTGTATTGTAATACAATAGGACTAAAGCCTTTAGTCTACAAGAACTTTCCGTCGATTATCTATTCTCAGAAAGTGGTCTGCTTCTTCTTCCTGCGACAAAGAATTGCTATTTTTGATAGCGGCAGCAAGAACTGTCGATAGAATTCACCATGCAGTCGTGAACAAAACTGAAACTCAATAAAGTTTTTTTTGAAGCTAGTTAAATTGCTGGAGTGCTCAACCTTGCCAATCTAAATTAACAGGGTCCTGGTGCGGGGCCGGCTCTGAATATCCAGTCTACCAGGTAGGTCAGGTCCAATATATTTGAACTATTTCCGTCAGAGTTAATATCGTTCTCTGTTGGGCAAAATCCTGAAATTCCGCTGCCTCTGAAAATGTAGTCTACGAGAAAAGTCAGATCCAGAATATTTGCATCATCACTATCTCCATTATAATCGCCTCTAATGCCATCGCAACAGTTTACACGAACAATTATTTCACAGCTGTCAGCATCAGACCCATCAGTGACGAATATCAAGAAGGTGTAATCAATCCCACTATCGGCATAGGTTGAACTGAAGGTAAACAGTCCTGTGGCACTATCAATTCCGTAGCTGCCGGCCGGTGTCGTGTTCACGCCCCCTATGTAAAATATATTTGTGTCACAGTCACCGGCACCAACATCAAAATCAACTACGGCTGACTCAGAATACTCGAGCACTACCAGAGTGTCACATCCGGAAGAAAACTGAGGTGCAATATTAGTAAAGTTAAGGCTTATAGTACAAGGATACCAACTAAAGTTAGCCCCGGTAGTATCAATGGCGGCAACTTCTATGGATAGAGCCGTTCCAACATCATTAATAGTAGGAGAGTATGTCCACAGTCCTGTCAATGAATCTATTTCACCGGGACCACTTATAAGCTGGAAAAAGACCGCCGGCGTATCAACTTGAGAGCTTATTTGAAATTGATATGCAACATCAGAGCAGTGGTCAAAGTTCAGGCTGGCGGGACATAGCGGGGGTGGGTGTGGTCCAGGATAAACAATTGTATAGCAATGAGGGCCACTCCAATCAGGTCGTACTTCGCCAACAGTTGTTGACCACAGCCACTCGTTTACCCAATAATAGGAAGAATCGAGACAAATCAAGGCACCGTGATACTTGTGGTGAATACCCGGAAAAGGAATTCTAATCTCCAGTACGTCTCTATCAAAGCCATCTTCAAACCCAATTCCATTCAAGTTGAAGCTCCCAATTCCTAATGTGTCAGAGCCCGAGCCGGTAACTGCGCTATACATAGAGACTATACCGTCCATTCTTTTTTTCCAGCCACCTCCCGGCTCAAAAGAGAAATCAAGTGTATCAATAGTCGGCAGCGGCCACTCTATTCCGGAGTTTGAATAAATTCGAAAACCGTTGGTATGGCCGAGCAAAGTACCTCCGCTATTGTTTCTAAGTGCGATTCTCCAAATAATTGGCGAATCTGTATAGACGGTGTCAACCAAGGGAAAACTGACATAGATTTCACTGTTCTGGCTTTTGACCGAACCGGCAATTTGGCTTAAAGCTAAGAAGATTGAAAAAATTATTGAATACTTTAAAAATCTAGTACACTGCACTATAAGCTTATCCTTAGAATTAGCTATTTGCTAACTTACCAACAACTCCGCTAAATCAGCTGGCCAGCAGTAACTGTACTAACAAGAATAAAGATATAACTTTGAATTTACGCAATACCTAATAGTACTTTGAATTCAGATGTCTGGTAGAATCTGTCTGAAAGAGAAGTGCAGCAACAGACAGAAAGACATGTCTCATGCGGCTTAAATTATTAAGATGAGGCTGTAGATTTTTCGTAGAACAGTCTGGCCGCCCTGTTGGCGGTCTCTGACCCCTCGAAATTTTCCGTTATATATTCGAAATGCGGACGTGCTTTTTCTACGTTATCGACTTTCAGATAGTTACGCATGGCGCCAAAGCGAAGACTCTGCTGAAGCGGGCTCTCAGGCAATTCCATAGTTCCCTTTTCAAAGGCTTCGGCAGCTTCGAGAAAATTGCCCTGATTCTCCATGGCCGTTCCGAGTCCGGTATATGAGGAAGCCCGATTAAGCAGATTTCTTGAATACTTCTGCAAATACATTTCAAATAATCTTATTGCTTCGGAATAGTTTCTGGTCTGAAGATAAACTTTGCCGAGCATAAAAGTAGCCTGTTCGGCTGACTTGGTGCCGCCATAATTGTTGATTATGTCGTTAAAGGTCAGCAGTGCCACCTGGCTGTTGCCGCCGCGATATTCCAGATTTCCCTTCGATAGATTGGCTGCAGCCTGACGGGAAGTCTCTTTAACAGAATCCAGATAATAAACAGAACCAACAACTCCCAGTATGACTACGATTACGGCAATAGCCAGATACTGCCAGTTCTCCTCAACCTGCTGCTTGGAGCTAAGCATAAAGGTAGTAAACTTATCTTCTTTAATCTGACGCTTTGTTAGTTTTACTTTTCCGTACATATCTTTTCCAGTTAAAGGCTATTTCAATTATATCGGACAATTATCCCCTGAATTAGAGCTGCCTGGTATGCTTTTTTAGGTTTTCTCTGAATTATCTTAAAGTTTTTTAACTATACCAATAATTAGAAGTATCCCGTAAAGCTGGCTGTCAGAAAATGATTTCTGTTGTTCGACTGTGCTGCAAATCCGAGGCTCTCAAGGCTCAAAGTAGAGTAATTATAGGCCAGGTCCAGTTTGATCAGCTCCCAGTGAATTCCGGTGCCGAGCGAAAACTCATAGCTGACAGCAGTAGTACGGACGCCATTTATATCTGTATCCGGAGTAGGCACCGGCACGTATCCGATACCTGCTCTAAAGGGGATTGTCCCGATACCCGTTTCATTGAGATATTCGGTACCAGCCCGAACAATAAAGACATTGCTCCACTGCCACTGTTCTTCTGAAAGAATCAGAAATTCTTCTATATTATCTGCGCCGGGAACAAGCGTAATACTCTGGCGAATCTTAATCTGCTGCGCACTAAAATGGCGATATTCGGCATCAAATGCCAAAAGCAAGCTTTCAGAAACGTTATAGCCAATTCCAAATCCGACCATTAGAGGAATCTCATACTTTGTCAGAAGGTCAATAGTAATAGTGGTATCAGTTTCAGCCACAACGCCATTTATCTTAAATATAAAGGCATTATAATTCAGGCTCTTTTGGTTCAAAGAAAAAGGTGTTCTCAAAACAAGCCCGGCATCGAATCTTTCGCCATCATGTTTAAGTCCGATGGTAAAATTAAATCCGCCAAAACTACTGCTGTCTGCAGATAATGTAGTCAAATTCAAAGATCCGTTCTGGAAATTATTTACAGGAATATTGTCACCTGTGATTAAAAAATTGGTATGTCTCTGAACGGCTCCGCCATAGATATTCAGGCTGAAGCCAAAGGCAAGATTGCCGCTTAATCTTGTTCCAAAACCGAAGTTGACAGCATCAATGCCTCCTTCAAGCTCACTCGTAACACCAACCAATGCAATTACCGTATCCTGATCTATCAGAACGCCGACTTCGTTAAATATCGGGAATATTTCAATCAGGTCAAATTCTACGTTAGAGAACTGGTACTCATCGGATACTCTGGTATAAGATGCGGATGCAACAAACGGATGTCCCTTGATTCTTATAGGGGCTACAAAGTTTGCCGAACTAAGCGCTCCGAAAGTTCCGGTATGATCACTTGAAATTCTTTCGTCGGCACTAAGCAGATTAAATTTGTCGCTGCTGAAATTTCCACGCGGCCTCAATGAACTAAAACTGAGTCCCAGCACAGGCGATTCCATTTTGTACAGTCCGGCAGGATTCCAGCCGATTGCAGTTATGTCGTCAGATACTCCCAAGTAGGCGTTGCCCATTCCCCGGGCGCGGGCGCCATTGCCAGTAAACTTAAAGTCGAATGGTTCAAACCGAATAATCTCATCTAGAAATTCTACCTGTGCGTTTGTGCTGAAAAACGGAATTAAAAGTACTCCCAAAACCAGTAAGATTCTCTGAATCGATAATTTCATTCCCAAAACTCCTATAGCCAAATTCTTAATTTGTTACAGCCCTTAGACGCAGTAGCTGCTCAAAATAAGCAATGAATATATACCCCTTTTTTGGCCGTGTCAAACGTTTTGGAGGAGCTTTTCCGGGATTATAAGCTGTTGAGGTATGAGCGATTACTGGCAAGGAGGCTGGTTTTGATGGTAATTTCGTGGGCGGCCCGCCTCAGGCGGGTCCCTATCTAGACCAACAAGCAATACTGTCGATTACTCCGCACAACACGGCGGGGCGCCGGTGCCGTTTATATAGGCGGCCAGATAGGTGATGTCAGCTATATTTACTGAACCATCACAATTTAAGTCACTCGCCAGGTAAGGGAAAGGCGTAGCACCGCCATAGAAATAGAAGTTCAAAAGAAATTCAACATCGTCAACATTTACCAGCGAGTCGCCATTAGCGTCGGCACAGAGAAATCCGAGGTCACAACTCAAGTCAAGCGCTCCGATCAATGTCCCACAAGTGCTGTACTGTGCCAGACATTGAGAAAAGTTACTGAGATGAAAGTCACCAGCCGCAGTATCGCAGAAAAGTGGGTCGGCTGAGAAGTTGTCGTTGATATCTGCTTGGTCAGCTATGCAACCTACCCAGTCACCATCTTCATTGCCATAAACATCGCAGCAGGTGAGAGTGGGAACAGAGGTCTCGTCATTGCACCAGATTAGTTCACTGCCTCTGTTGAAAGCAAAAACAGTATTTTCGACAGATGGGGACGAATTTGTTCGCAAGGACAGGCCGCAGCCTAAGATGGCTGTATTATCTGTGATAGTGCTGTTGATAATAGAAGGATTGGAACTAATGCAAGAAATCCCGCCGCCGCGGAAGGCTGAATTTCCTGTGATGGTGTTGTTGCTGATTACTGGATTAGAATTAGACCCACAAACAATCCCGCCGCCAAAGCCATCGTCGGCTGAATTTCCGCTGATGGCGTTGTCGCTGATTGTGGGACTGGAAGCCTGGCAATAAATCCCGCCGCCAAAGCTAATGCCACTGACAGAATTTCCGCTGATAATATTGTTGATAATGGAGGGACTGGAATTAAGACAATAGATTCCGCCGCCAGCCCGAGAGGCTGAATTTTTTATGATGGAGTTGTTAATGATTTTGGGGTTGGAATTATTGACACAAGAAATCCCACCACCACTTGAGGCTGAAGTTGATGTGTTTTCACTGATTATGTTGTTGCTAATAGTGGGGTTGGAATTTGTGACACAAGAAATCCCGGCCCCACTTGAGAGGGAAGTCGATGTATTTCTGCTGATAATGTTGTAGCTAATGGTGGGATTGGAATTATCGGTACAAGTAATGCCGCCCATATTTCCATTCGTAATTGTAAACCCTGATACTACTGTTAGACTGTCACAACCAATAAGAGTTATCACGGTAAAAGCTGAGTCCCCGTCGATTACAGTATTCTTGATATCAAGAGAGTCGTCAGAATACAGGTAATTTGAAGTCAACAGAATACTTTTGCCCGAGACAATTATATTCTCAACATATGTCCCATTATCCACAACGACCGTATCACCTGAAAAGGACAGGTCAACAGCGTATTGTATCGTTCTGAAAGGGTTCCCCGGAGTGCCGTCGCCGGCGCCATTACTGCCACCAACAGATACATACCAGATATTTCCAAACGAACATCCCGGATGATCCGGGAAGAACAGGCCAATATCGGAACGGCTTCCATCGGGATCGAGTATAGAAGGGTCGCCTGCATCGATGCAGGGAGATTGAAAGCATACATTGCCGTTAAAGGGACCTACGAAAAGAGGGTCAGTGTCAATGTTTCCCTCGCCTGTCCAGCCATCCTGAATACAACAATAAGTGATCATTGGTAATGACGAGTTATTGGTATCAACTTGAATACCGGCGTTTGACCAGATTATTGTGTTTACGATAGCAGGACTGGAATTAGTTAAGTAGACCCCGCTACCAAAATTAGCAGTAATTGTGTTGTTGCTGATGTCGGCAATTGAAGAAGCGCAAAATATTCCGCCGCCGTTGCTAGCTGAATTCCTGCTGATATAGTTGTTACTGATGGTGGCATTAGAAGAAGTACAATAAATCCCGCCGCCGTTGCCAGTGAAGCCACCAGCTGAGTTTCCACTGATGGTGTTGTTACTGATGATGGGATTGGAAGAGCCGCTATATATCCCGCCGCCGGAGTTGTTGGATGAATTTTCAGTGATAGTGTTGCTGCTAATAGTAGGACCTGATTGAACACAAAAAATGCCAGCGCCACGTAAACTGGCTGAATTTAATGTGATAATATTGTTTCTGATAGTGGGATTGGAATTTATGCAATAAATTCCGCCGCCTTCTAAAGCATTCCCATTCCTGATAGTAAAGCCCATTATCCCTGTCGGGCTATCTTCGCTGCCATCAATGGTTACTACTGTTGAAACAGAATCGCCATCAATAATGGTACTATGGATATCAAGACTGTCTCCAGTAAATATATACTCTGAAGTTACCAGAATGCTTTTACCACCGAAGTTGATGTTTTCTATATACGTGCCATTTTCAACAATAACAGTATCAAGGTGATAGGAAACGTTAATAGTGTGCTGAATTGTTCTAAAAGGATTGCCGGTTGAACCGTCTCCAGCGCCGTCACTGCCGCCAACAGATACATACCAAATATTTCCAGATGAACACACCGGGTGAGCAGGATAAAACACTCCCATATCCGAGCGGGTGCTATCGGGATCCAGTATAGAAGGGTTGCCGGAGTCGATGCAGGGAGATTGAGAACATATGTTATAGTTGTTGCTATTCGGACCAACAAAAGCAAAAAGAGGGTTGGCATTGATATTTCCCTCACCTGGCCAGCCACCCTCGATGTCAGAGTACGTAATTATCAGCGAATTTACTCTCTCCGGAGAAATCTCAGGTCCGATGTTTGCCCAGATGATGGAGTTGCTGATATTAGGAGATGAGAATGATCCGCAATAAACTCCAGCGCCGGAGCTGTCAGCTGAGTTTTCTGAAATAGTGTTGCTGCTTATTGATGGACTCGAGGAATCACCGCAATAAATCCCGCCGCCCGAGATGTTAGCGGAATTCCCTGTGATACTGTTGTTGCTAATACTTGGGCTTGAGAAATCAAGGCAGTAAATTCCACCACCTGACTCGGCTGAATTGTTGCTGATGACGTTGTTGTAAATTGTGGGATTTTCTTTGCAATAAATCCCGCCGCCGACGCCAAAGGCTGAATTGTTGCTAATCGTGTTATTGCTGATAGTAGGATTAGAAATGTCTTTGCAATAAATCCCTCCACCTGAGCCTAAGGCTGAATTGTTGCTGATAGTGTTGTTGTTTATTATGGGATTGGAGTTAAAGAAGCAGTTAATCCCCCCACCGGGTCCCAAGGCTGTATTGTTGCTGATAATATTGTTGCTGATGGTGGGATTAGAATTGTTGCGACAAAAAATCCCGCCGCCTCGGGAACTTGAATTACTGCTGATGGTGTTGTTGCTGATAGTGGGACTTGAGAAATTGCAATAAATCCCACCGCCGTCGCCAGCTGTATTTCCGCCCTGAATCGTAAACCCATCAACAACAGCTGTAGAATCTTCCCCGCTGTGAAAGTGGAATCCGCGATGAGGTTCTGATTCAGTTCCCTGACAGTCGATAATCGTGAAGTCCGCTCCATTTTCAGACTTCAGCAATACTCCCTTGCCGCCAAAGTCAATATCTCTGTTTCCCAAGCCGGTGTAGATTCCATCCGCAACCAGAACTGTGTCTCCAGCAATCGTGGCATCAATACCGGCTTGAATAGTCGGCTGGTCTGCCGGAATGTGGATTGTGGCAGATTGGGCAGTAGAAACAGCTACAATAAAAATAATTATGAATAGTGGGAAAATAAGATTAAAGAATTTCATATTTTGTTCTAATTTACAAGATTGACCTAATATACTGATATCCTAATATCAGACTGCAAAAGTGTATTTCTTGATGTAATTTCAGCAGCCTAATAGATTTGTAATACAAGAATTTACTCTCCAATTTACAAAAAAAGGGGTTTTTGTCAAGTCGTTAGGGGGCGTTTTCGGAAGTTTCAGGACAGTTCCTGTAGGTCAGGACCCCTGTCCTGAGCGAAGTCGAAGGGCTCGTGGTCCTGACGAATCAGACACAAAAGTCAGGAGTACAAGCCCTTCGGCTCCGCTTAGGATTGTAAACTCCTGACCTACAAAAGCAAAGATTTAGATATACCCCCGGCAGGAATCGAACCTGCGACCTTTGGTTTAGGAAACCACTGCTCTATCCAACTGAGCTACGAGGGCATTCATTTTTGATATGCTAAATGAAATCAGAATCGGAACAAAAGACAAGTGGGATTAAGTGGTATTGAGCGTCACTCTTTGACCCCCTCTGGCTCTCGGATAAACGAAATCTTTAGATTTCGTCATTCTCGCACATGCGAGAATCCAGCCATTGATACGGCCGCAGAAGTTCGATTGGAAGTAAAATAAGGGCATACCTTGCGGCATGCTCAGGACTGTGCGAGACGTCTGCTCTAAGTTAAGGCAAGATGGATTCCAGTCTTCGCACGGGACTAAAGCTGGAAAGGCAATTATCTATTCGGAGTCGTATGTTATCAGATAGTTGACATCGTAATCTTTTAGCAGGTCTTGCCAGGGCAGAAATGTCAACCCGATAATAGTCGAAATCCCGACCACTTCCCCGCCCAGCCTTTCAATCAATTTGCAGGTGGCGGCGGCGGTTCCTCCGGTTGCTATCAGATCATCGACTATGACAACCCGCTGGCCGGAACTGATGGCATCAGAGTGCATTTCGACATGGTCAGTGCCGTACTCAAGCGTGTACTCCTGCGAAATTTTGTCTGAAGGCAGTTTACCAATTTTTCTGGCCGGCACTAATCCGAGATTTAGCCTGTCGGCTAAGGCGGCACCAAAAATGAAGCCGCGAGATTCTATAGCTACTAAAACATCAGGTTTGCAGCTGCGGACATACTTTTCCATGCCGTCAAGCGCCTGTTTAAAACCCTTGGGATCCTGCATTAGTGTGGTAATGTCATAAAAGCGGACTCCCGGTTTGGGAAAATCCGGCACTTCGCGGATATACGATGTTAAATCTGACATAGCTGCCTCGATTCTGTTGAAGTCATCTCTCTACCCTGAACGATTCATACTGTCCGTTAAATTCGGTCCAGCGGACTCTGACATTCTGTACATTAGAGAATGATGGTCCAACATTCAAGGATTTAATAAACGATTCGATCTGACTTTTGTCACCCTCGGCAATGACCAGGACAGAGCGGTCCGGCTCGTTTCTGACAAAGCCGGTCAGGTTCAAGTCTTTGGCTGTGCGATAGCAGAAATGCCTGAATCCGACTCCCTGGACGAGCCCAGTCAGTTTAATTTCAGCGGCGACATTACTCAATTTTGTTTTCTGGCAAGCTCCATCGCAATTTTAGCTGCCTCTAAGGGATCTTCGACCTGCTGTATTTCCTCGCCAAGTTTCCAAGCCTGAACTGAAATAATCGGTTTGCCCGATACCAGCGCAAAGGCCATTTCAGACAAGGTGCCGTATTTCCCAGGCAAAGCCACGATGGCATCAGCAGCACGTACTACCAGTACGTTTCGGGCCTGGCCGAATCCAGTCGGGATGACATAGTCGATGAATTCGTTGGCATCAGTCTTGTTTTCTGAGGGAATAATTCCAATGGTCGTCCCTCCGGCTTCTTTGGCACCTCTGGCTGCCCCTTCCATTACTCCTCCCAATCCTCCGCAAAGGAGAACTCCACCGTTTTCCGCTACATATTTGCCAATTTCGGCTGCCATGTCGCGCAGTTTTTTGGAGCATTTTCCTGCGCCTATAACGGCTATTACAGGTTTTCTGTCAGTGTTGTCACTCATGCTGTCCTACCTAATAAAGTGTTTTTTTGCGGCTACAATCCGCAAATGTTACTGTCAATTCAATGTAAAAAAATTTGAAAAAATATCGGGGCGACTGGAATCGAACCAGCGACCTCTTAGTCCCGAACCAAGCGCGCTACCAATCTGCGCCACGCCCCGAGTAAACGCTTACGCCAGTAGTTTATAATACAAAATTCGGAAATTAAGTCAACTATTTTCGAATCAAATTTGCTGGCTGTTAAGTCAAGAATAAAGCTCAACCTGTACTATAGGAACTGTTGAAAACTCCCGTTACGTAATTGCGAGGAGCGAAGTGACGAAGCAATCTCCTGGTGCCGCAACAATTGAGATTGCCGCGCTGCGCTCGCAATGACTGATATGGAACTTTATCAACATGACCTATAATTTTAAATCGGTTTCACTCAGCTTTTTAAGTGACTCTGTGTCTAAAAAATCAGGCTTCATAGGGGAAATTGATACTTTTCCACTCTTTACTACGGCAAAATCCGTACCCGAAGTTTTTTGCCACTTTGGCTTACCACCAATCCAATAGTAGGACTTGCCTCTGGGGTCTGTCTTATGAATCACGATATCTTTGTATTTTCTGACACCTGGTTTTGTGAACAGAAAATTTTTATAAGGCCGGCCGTTGTCCGGCGGCAGATTCACATTCAAGAATACTGATGGCTTCAGTTCAAACTTTGGATAGGCCTTGATTAGCTTAGATACAAACTTGGCAGCTCTTGTCATGGGCATATCAGGCTCATAGTCAGACATGGAGACAGCAATTGATGGAATCTGTAATATGGATCCTTCAATGGCAGCAGCCACAGTTCCGGAGTAAGTAATATCATCACCCATATTGGGGCCGTGATTTATTCCTGATACGATCAAATCCAGTTTGACGGACTTGAAGAAAAGATGAATCGCCAGCATGACACAGTCGGTGGGGGTACCGTCTATGGCGAAGCAGTTATCAGAAATCTTTTGTGCTCTAAGCGGTCTATTAAGCGTAAGAGAGTGCGAACTGGCTGATTGTTCCCGGTCGGGTGCTACTATATAGACATTGGCGGTCTTGCCAAGTTCCCTGGCTAACACTTTTATGCCGTCGGAAAAATAGCCGTCGTCATTGGTGACTAAAATATTGAGTTTCTTCTTCTGCCCCGCTGCTTTTTTCACTCTGCCATCTTACCAAAGTTATCTGAAAGAATCAACACCAGATTCGTTTCCAAATTTGTCTTATAAATCTCCCTGAATCGACCAGCGGATTAATATAGGAATGGGAGCCATCGTAGACAGTCGAAATGGAAACTTCATCAATTCTATAACCAGCGGCGCCAGCCTTAAAAAGCATTTCGGATTCTAAATCGTAGTTGATGGTCTTTAGCTCGATTGATTTTAACAGACTTACCGGCAGCAGCCTGAAGCCTGACTGGCTGTCTCGTATTCTGCAGCAGGAAAAAATAGAAATGATAATTGATGTCAGGTTGTTGGTCAGCCAGCGGTCCCAGGGCATAATTTTTGAATCGATATTGCGGGTACCCATAATTAATTTTTGGCCGTTGTCTTTGGCAAAAAAAGCAGGAATCTCTTCGGGCAGATGCTGCAGGTCGGAGTCTATGGTCAGCACCGAGCGATAGCCGTTTTCTTTGGCATAGTTAAAACCAGCTATCAGGGCAGCGCCTTTGCCTCCGTTTTGCTTAAAGCTCAGATATTTCACGCCCAGTTCTTTTAATATTTCCAGAGTGTTATCTGCGGAGCCATCGTTTACAAATAATAAATTTTCATCGCAGACGTACTGGCGAAGTCTGGGAATCAGGTCTCTTAGATATGGCGCCGCGTTATAAGCCGGGACTAAAACGAGCACCGCATTTATTCTAAGTAAGGAATCTTTTGGAACTGTCACAATTGTTGCCGTTCTGCCTTAGTATTAAAATGGTCGGAGCGAGCCGATTTGAACGGCCGACCTCTCGCACCCCAGGCGAGTGCGCTACCTAGCTGCGCCACGCTCCGACTTATGGTGAAAATCTACTCTAAATAAATCTGAACTCAAGAGAAAAGTTCAAGAAGGTCCAAAACGTCTTTTCTGATGTTGCCTATCAGTGTTTTGGCTTTGGCAAAGGCGACCATTCCTGTTTTTTCTTCTCCCTGACGTTTCATCATCAGCTTTGACCGTGCACCCGGGATAGTCAGTTTTTCTTTGGTACGCAGGTGTTTTATGCGGTTTACGACTTCGATATCTTTGACAGTATAAGTCCGGTTGCCCCCTCTGTTTTTGCGGGGCTGAAGAATGGGGAATTCTTTTTCCCAAAACCTCAGGACATAAGGAGCCAGTCCGGTCATTTCGGATACTTCGCTGATAGAATAATAAAGTTTTTCGTTTTTGGTAGCGGTAGTCATAATGTTATCCCTCTTGCTATAATCAACTCCAGATTTCTGATTTTAGTTCGCGCCCCATTAATTCCCAGATCGCCTCTCCGGGAGGTTTATTTTCAAATAAAACTTTGTAAACTTCTTTTGTTATAGGCATTTCTACGGATTTTAGCCGTGAAAGTTCATAGCCGGCCCTGGTTGTTTCCACACCTTCTGCAACCATGGTCATGCCCTCTAAGATTTCTTCGAGATTTCTGCCTTTGCCGATTTCTACTCCGACATAACGATTACGGCTGTGTTTGGAGACGCAGGTGGTAATCAAATCGCCGACCCCTGAAAGTCCCGCAAAGGTTTCGGCGCTGGCGCCCATTGAAATACCCAGCCGGGATATTTCTGCCAGACCTCTGGTAACTAAGGCGCCGGTAGTATTATCTCCCATACCCAGTCCGAAAATTATACCGGCGGCTATGGCGATAATGTTTTTTAAGGCTCCGCCCATTTCTACTCCGACGAGATCGTCGGATTTATAAACCCGAAAATAGCTATTGCTGAAAAGCTCCTGAAGATTTCTGTTAAGACGGTCATCATGACCGGCTACTGTGATGGTAGTTGGCATGCGCTTGGCTACCTCTTCGGCATGCGAAGGTCCCGACAGAGTTGCAAACGAAAATTTCGAGTCCCCTAAAACATCTTCGACTACTTCAGACATTCGTTTCAGTGTCTTATTCTCTATGCCTTTGGCCAGATTAAGAAGCCTGGGCTTCTCTCCAAAATAACTTTTAGCCTGATTCAGTACAACCCGCAGGTTTTGAGACGGAATAGCCAAGATGACCAGACCGGTATTGCTCAAGGCATTTTCTAATGAGCTCGTAACTGTTACTGAATCGGACAGCTTAAATGAAACAAGTTTCTCGACCCTGGTTCTTTCGGATTCAAGCCTGCGGGCCTCTTTAGGATTGTATTCCCAGAGAGTTGTCTGGCAATCATTATCACTGAGAATCTGAGACACAGCCATCCCCCAGGAACCGGCGCCGAGTATGGTTACGCCTTTTTGCATGCTACCTGATATTCTCTGTCTTTGTCGAGAACGAAAACACTTTCTCGTTGCCGGAAATTATTCTTGAGATATTTTTACGATGGGCAAAAATTACCAAGACTGTCAGGATTGAGGTCATAACTAAATAAACATTGCTGACAGCGTGTCCTAAAATATATTTTTCAAAGGCAAGACCCAATGAAAGCACCGTAGCACCTATAATCGAACCGAGAGATACGTATTTAGTCACCATCAGAACTGCCAGGAATACTGACAAACAGATCAAAGAATGTATCGGAAGCAAGGCCGCCGCCACGCCTAAAGTAGTGTTGGCACCTTTGCCGCCTTTAAATTTCAAAAAGACCGGAAAGATATGACCAATCACGACTGCTGCTCCGCAAGTTGCCAGAAACAAATCCAGCGAATAAAAGGACAAGTTAAAATTGTTATAGGCAGCTTCTGCCATCAAGATTGCCACCGCACCTTTTCCGATATCTGCGATAAAGACCCAGACAGCAGCTTTATATCCGGCAACACGCCAGACATTGGCAGCGCCAATGTTTCCAGAACCTTCATTCCTTATATCCTTGATTCCAAAAATCCGGCTTATGATAATACCGAAAGGAACCGCACCTACCAAATAGGCCATTAAAATTGTCAACGAAATCAGCATCTAACGCTGCTACTCAAATTCATTTTCAGAAAAACCAACTTAAACGATTGTCAATATGACTACTGAGAGGCAGCTGAACTGTCAGTCTCCTCTGTCATATTATCCGTTCCTTCACTATTTTTGTACTGGTCAAGATCCGGGAAACTTTCTACCATGGCATTCAGAAAAGCAACTGCTTCGGCCGAATCTACTTTTTCATCCAGTCCACTCTGCTGAACAAATCCTATAAAAGGAAATAATTCTCCCTGAGAATATCTTGCAGTATCGACTTTGGCAAGAAATTCACCTGTTATGCGGTTAAGCAGGGTCGTATCAATTCCCGGTAAGTCAGCCTCGGTTATTAGTCTCATTTCATTTATGGCTGCCTTACTATGAATCCAAGCTGCAACTTCATTTTGTCTAGCTATGAACAAGATGACCAATGCGACTACCAAAACAAAAATTACACCGCCGACTATGAGAGCGATGGTGCAGCCTTTTGATAATCCTTTTTCTTGAATTTGTTCAGTCATATTTTAGGTCAGTTAAACAGCTAATGGAATGGTTTATTATATAGTCTTATCACACAACCAGTCAACGGTTTTCTACGAAAAATTTAGAAGGCTTGCCATCTTTGATAATAAAAAAAACCCGCTTTGTCGGCGGGCTTTTGATTTGAACTCGGCTTAGTCGTTATCTTATTTAGCTTTGGCTGCTTTTTTAGTCTTAGCAAGTTTGCTCTTTGAAGTCGCCTCAGCCTTTTTACTTTTCTTGCCTTTTTCATCTTTCTTGTCTTTAGTCTCAGGAGCTTCTATTAATAGCTCAACTATAGACATCGGTGCTCCGTCGCCTCGTCGCACGCCAAGTTTTAAAATCCGTGAAAAGCCGCTGGTGCGTCCCTCAAACTGAGGCACTATTTCATCAAAAAGTTTCTTAAAAACTTTCTTGTCTTTTACCTTTTTGGCCACCTGACGCATGGCCGACAGGTCATTTTTCTTGGCAGTCGAAATGATTCTGTCAATGACCGGCTTTAAGGCCTTGGCCTTGGCATCAGTAGTGCGAATGATGCGATGCATAAGCAGCGACATGGCCATATTTGAGAGCATTGCTTCGCGGTGTGGTTTTGTGCGGCCTAATTTTGCCGTTTTATCTCTATGTCCCATAGTAGCTTATTATCTCTATCCGTTACCGTTTTTTTCTGATTCAAGATATTGACCAATATCCATTCCAAAATGGAGTCCCATTTCTTCTAAGATAGAGCTTATCTCGTTAAGTGATTTTCTGCCGAAGTTTCTGAACTTAAGCATTTCTGACTCTGATTTCGTTACCAATTCCTGAATAGTCTGAATATTGGCTGCTCTAAGACAGTTTGACGACCTTACAGACAGCTCAAGTTCATCTACCCGTGTGTTCAGCAGATTTCTCACACGCTGGGTAGCTTCATCTTCTTCAGGTACTTCCTCTACTACAACTTCTTCATCAACCTGAATAAACAGATGCAGGTGGTTCTTGATAATTTTGGCAGCCCCGCTGAGAGCATCTTCGGGGGATATAGAACCATCGGTTGTAATTTCCAGAACCAGCTTGTCAAAATCTGTCTTTTGTCCGACACGCGTATCCTGCGTAGAGAAGGCGACTTTGGTAACCGGAGAATAGAGCGCGTCAATAAATACCGTGCCGGTGGGGGCATCGGGGTATTTATTAGATTCAGCAACCGCATAACCACGGCCGCTGGCGACATCTATTTCCATTTCAAAGTCTATATCTTCCGTCAGCTCACAAACAAGATGATCCGGGTTTAGAATTTCTACGTTCGCATCTGCTTCAAACATACCGGCAGTTATTTTCCCTTTGCTGCTCTTTTTAAGTCTGAGTGTTTTGACTTCGTCAGAGTGAGACCTGGTAATAATGCCTTTTACGTTTAAGACTATCTGGGTGGAATCTTCAAAGACGCCTTCTAAAGCAGAGAACTCATGCAGGGTTCCGGCTATTCTCATAGCTATCGGGGCCGAGCCCTGAATAGATGAGAGAAGAACTCTGCGCAAACTGCTTCCCAGGGTAGTACCAAACCCTCTTTCAAGCGGTTCAATAATGAAGCGTGAATAGTTTTCGCCCGCAGACGACTGGTCGTTGACAACCTCTTTCGGAATTGACAGCGGCTTTAATTTCATCTTTACAAAGCCTCCTGAAACTGATATTGACTCATTAATAATCTTAATACCCTCGTTTACTATATTTTATCACACCCGGCGCCGCTTTGGAGGACGACAGCCGTTATGTGGAATTGGGGTCACATCTCTGATCATGGTCACTTCTAACCCGGCCGCAGAAAGCGAGCGAATGGCTGCCTCGCGTCCGGAACCCGGTCCTTTGACCCATACTTCAACCTTGCGCAGTCCCATATCCATAGCTTCCTTGGCCGCAGTGGCAGCAGCCTGCTGGGCAGCAAAGGGAGTGGATTTTTTTGAACCCTTAAATCCGGCACGACCGGCGCTGGCCCATGATAGCACCTGACCTTTAGTATCAGTTATACTGATAATCGTGTTATTAAAAGTAGCTTTAATATGAGCCACTCCGTTGGGGTCGCTGACACGCGATTTCTTTTTAGACCTTGATTTTTTCTTGGGATCCGCCAAATCTCTACTCCATTAAATTTTAATTTTAACCCTTGAGGGGTTTCTTTTTCATGCCGCCAATCGGACGACTCGGTCCCTTGCGGGTACGAGCATTTGTTTTGGTACGTTGCCCCCGGCACGGCAAACCTCTGCGGTGACGCAGTCCCCGATAGGAGCCAATGTCAATAAGTCTCTTTATGTTCATCGTGGTCTGACTGCGAAGAGCGCCCTCGACGTCGTAATCATTTTCGATTACAGAACGAAGTTTGGCAACATCTTCATCAGTCAGTTTATTCACCCGTACGTCCGGATTTATTTTTGTCTTATTTATAATCTCCTGAGCCCGAAAAGGACCGATACCAAAAATATAAGTAAGCGCAATTATTACACGCTTAGCATTTGGTAAATCTACACCTGAAATTCTTGCCACTATTTATCTCCCAAAAACTGCTTCATCTTAACCCTGACGCTGCTTATGGCTCGGATTTTTTGAACAGATAACTCTCAAAATTCCGTGCCTCTTTATAATCTTGCAGTGGTCACAGCGTTTTTTTAGTGCTGAACGTACTTTCATAACAATCTATCTCCAAAAACCTATTTGTACCTGTAGGTGATTCTGCCGCGTGACAAGTCATAGGGAGAGAGCTCCATAGTGACTTTATCTCCCGGCAGTATCTTGATAAAATGCATACGCATCTTACCAGATATATGAGCCAGAACAACATGGCCGTTGTCGAGTTCCACCTTAAACATAGCATTTGCCATTGTTTCTATAACTTTTCCTTCAACCGTTATAGTTTCTTCTTTGGCCATATACTCCTTCTCAGCTCAACGTCAAAATATCGGGGTCACCCGAAGTTATCGCTACCGTATGTTCAAAATGCGCCGAAGGTTGACCGTCGGAAGTTACCACCGTCCAGCCATCGGGCATTGTTTTTACATCAAATCCGCCGGCGTTTATCATCGGCTCAATAGCCAGAACCATGCCTGCCTGAAGCTCCGGTCCATCATCAGGCGAACCGAAATTCGGAACTTGCGGCTCTTCGTGCATGCTGCGTCCGATTCCGTGACCGACTAATGAGCGGACAACGCCATAGCCGTTTGATTCGGCGGTGCCCTGCACCGCTGCAGATATCTCGCCCAATTTATTGCCGGCGCGGGCTTTGTCAATGCCTGCTTTGAGGCACTTTTGGGTGTATTCCATCAGAGTCTTTTTAGATTCTGATACTTCTCCGACGGCATAAGTCCGGGCAGCATCGCCATAGAAGCCATCGACAATAGCGCCAATATCAACCGAAACTATCTCCCCTTCTTTGAGAACCCTGTCTCCCGGAATGCCGTGAACGACTTCCTCGTCTATAGAGATACAAGCCGAAGCCGGAAAACCGTGGTAATCCTTGAAAGCAGGAACGGCCCCGCAGGACAGAATAAATTCTTCCACCAGCTTATCCAGTTGCTTGGTGGTAATACCCGGCTTGATATTATCACCGACCATATCAAGAGTACGTGCTACCACCCGTCCCGCTTTGCGCATTATTGCTATATCTTCTTTGGTTTTCAAGTTTTTCAATTTTTCACCGCAGCCAGAATGTCTTCAAAGACCGAATCTGGCTGTTGCTCACCTTTAATTTCTTTCAGGATAGACTCCTGACGGTAAAATTCTTCAATTGGCTGAGTCTGCTTTTTGTAAACGTCCAATCTGTTTTTTACGACTGCTTCTTCATCGTCGGGTCGTCGTAAAAGCTCCTCGCCATCACTGTCACACAGCCCCTCTTGCTTTGGCCTGTTACTGGGATAGTTATAGCCGGCGTTGCACTTCGGGCAAAACCAGCGTCCCGATAATCTTTTAACAACTTCTTCATCGCTGACTTCTAACAGGACAGCACTATCAAGATGTTCCTGATTTTGCTCAAACATTTTTTTGAGGCTTTCGGCTTGAGGAATTGTTCTGGGGAATCCATCAAGAATAACGCCGTTGCCTTTATTTCCATTCGAAATTTTCTCTTCTATCAATTTCACAATCAATTCATCGGGAACAAGATTACCACTTTTCATGAACTCTTCTGCCTGCCGGCCGAGTTCAGCCTTATTTTTGACAGCCTCACGAAGCAAATCTCCGGTGGAGATATGAGTCAGGTTCAATTCTTTGGCCACTCTTAGTGCTTGTGTCCCTTTGCCTGATCCCGGAGGACCTAAAAAAACGAGATTCACGATTACATCGACCTCCCGCGAATCTTACCCTTTTTCATAAATCCTTCGTAGTGGCGCATCATCAGATGTGATTCTATCTGCTGCAGGGTATCTAAGGCAACACCGACCACGATGAGCACACTGGTACCGCCAAAGAAGAAGTTTACGTTCGCCCGCGATATCAAAAGCCAGGGTAAAACAGCTATGGCTGCAAAGAATATGGCACCAGGAAGTGTGATTCTTGTCAAAATTCTTTCTATATATTCAGAAGTATTTCTGCCGGGTCTTATGCCCGGTATATAACCGCCATTGCGACGCATGTTGTCGGCGATTTCCATCGGGTTAAACACAATTGCCGTATAGAAAAAGGCAAAAAATACAATAATCAAGCCGTAGACCAGAGAATAGACGCCACTGCCCGGAGCCAGCCAGACACCAACCAGGTTTTGTATCCAGTCTGTTTCGGGAAAGAGCTGTGCCACAGTCGCCGGCAAAAACATTATCGATTGAGCAAAGATAATTGGTATTACGCCGGCCGAGTTAACTGATAACGGCAGGTGCGTCGAGGTTCCGCCGAAAACTTTTCGGCCGACAATCTTTTTAGGGTATTGAACCGGAATTTTTCTCTGCGCTCTGGTTACCAAAATTACCGCGGCAATAACGAGCACCATCATAACGACCATTACCATCTCCAGCCAGATTGGCCGCACTCCGTAATACACGAGCTGTGCTTCTTCGACAATCGCCTCAGGGAATCTTGCGATAATGCCAATGAATATTATAAGGGAAATTCCATTGCCGATTCCATTCTCAGTAATTTTTTCGCCCAGCCACATTATCAGAATGCAGCCGGAAGTAAATGTCAGCACGGTTAAGGGAATAAAGCTGATGTGTTCCATGAACACCGCCGAGACACCGTTGATATTGATTGAGGTCAGAAATATAGCGGTAGCCCAAGCCTGCATGGAGGCAATCATTACTGTCAAATAGCGGGTGTACTGGGTAATTTTACGTCGTCCATCTTCGCCTTCGCGTTGTAGTCTTTGCAGATACGGCACAACAGCGCCCATGAGCTGCATCATAATCGAAGCTGAGATGTAGGGCATTATGCCCAGCGCAAAAATAGTGGCTTTGGCAAAAGCTCCACCGGCAAAAAGGTCAAGCAGTCCAAAAATAGTGTTTCCTGACAGGGCGGCTGTAAGAATTGAACCGTCGATTCCGGGAGTAGGGATGTGCCCGCCAATACGGTAAACAACCAGAATCATCAGAGTATAAAAAATTCTCTTGCGAAGCTCTTCGACCTTAAAAACTGACGCGAATTTGTCGAACACTAAACTACCTCGGCCTTACCGCCGGCCTTTTCGATTTTCTCTTTGGCTGATTTGGAAAAGGCCTGTACTTTTATGGTTAAGGCTTTTTCTATTTTGCCGTTACCCAGAATTTTGACTGGTTCTTTAATTTTTTTTATCAGACCTGCTGCTCTTAAGCTTTCCCTGGTTATTTCGCTGGTATCGCATCTGGACAAATCGGTCAGATTCACAACCTGATAGGAGACCCTGAAGATATTAAAAAATCCCCGCTTGGGAATTCTTCTGTAAAGAGGCATCTGTCCGCCTTCACGACCCGGACGGCTGGACCAGCCGCTTCTGGAACCGGCGCCATTTTCTCCTCTGCCCGAGGTCTTGCCAATGCCGCTGCCGGTACCGCGTCCGACTCTGCGTCGGTTTCTCTTGGAGCCTTTGGGCGGTCGTAAATTGTGTAGTTCCATTATATTACTTAACCTCTTCAACTGTGACCAGGTGAATTACTGCCTGAACCATGCCTCTAATCTGAGGTGTGGCGTTATGTATGACCGTTTTGCGAATCTTACCCAGGCCGAGGGCAACTATAGTTCTTTTCTGTTCTTTAGGCCGCTTTATTGTGCTGCGAACCTGAGTTATTTTTAGCTTTATCATTGCTTTATTCTGTTCTTATTCTCTAAATTTCAGTTCTTCTTCACGGGTGCGCAATCTAAGGAGACCGTCCATAGTAGCCTTGACTACGTTAAACGGATTGCGACTCCCCAGCGCTTTTGCCAGAATATCACTTATACCGACTGCTTCCAGAATCGCCCTGACCGCACCGCCTGCGATAACACCTGTACCCGGTGAGGCTGGTCTCATTACGATAGTAGTTGCGCCGAATTCACCGTTTATGCGATGAGGTATAGTACCGTCTACCAGACTGACGGCTTTCATAGCTTTCTTGGCCGCTTCGGTAGCTTTGCGGATAGACTCGGCAACTTCGGGCGCTTTACCATGTCCGACCCCGACTTTACCTTTTTTATCACCGACAGTTACCAGGGCTGCGAAACTAAAACGACGTCCGCCTTTAACTACTTTTGCAACTCGATTTATGTGAATTACTTTTTCGACGAATTCACTATCTGCTGCGTCATATCTTCTGGCCAAATTCTACCTCTTAATACTCTATATTCTAAAACTAAAATTTAAGACCGCCACTGCGGGCGCCTTCGGCTACGGCTTTAATCCGTCCGTGATATATATATTTATTTCTGTCGAACACTATTTTTTCAATGCCTTTTTCTCTGGCAATTTTAGCTATTACTTCTCCGACTATTTTAGCAGCCTCGACTTTTGACAGATCCTTTTTCAAATTGTCTTTAACAGTGCCGGCGTTGGTTGCTGCCGAGGCAATTGTAGCACATTTCTGGTCATCAATGAGCTGGGCAAAAGTGTTTTGTGCCGATTTGGAGACAGTCAAACGCGGAATGGCGGCACTGCCTTTAATTTTGGAACGTACCCGGCGGCGACGTCGCTCTGCTTTTTTGTTTTTTACTATGTTTCTATCTGCCATTTTTTATCTCGATTAGGCGGCACCGCTTCCGGCAGTCTTACCGGCTTTGGTCCGTACATATTCATCTGAGTAGCGGATACCCTTGCCTTTGTATGGCTCCGGCTTTCTAAATGAGCGAATCTTGGCAGCTGCCTGACCGACCATTTCTTTGCTTATTCCGCTAATTGTTATTTTGTTTGCTTTGCCATCTACTACTAAATCTACACCTTCGGGCGGATTAAAGATTATGGGGTGTGAAAAGCCCAGGTTGAGTATCAAAGTTTTGCCTCTTAGCTCTGCTTTATAACCGACGCCTATGATCTTCAATTCTTTTTGGAAGCTGCTGTTAACACCCACCACCATATTATTTATCAGAGCCCGGGTTAGGCCGTGCAAAGCCCGCTGAGATTTTTCGTCGCTTGAGCGAGTCACCAGCAGCTGATCGCCGTCTATGGCGACAGAGATACCGGGTAAAGTCTCATAAGACAAAGTACCTTTGGGACCTGTTACCGTCACCAATCTGTCTTTCAAATCGACCTTTGTCTTATCCGAAAGTTTTATAGGCTGTTTACCAATTCTCGACATTCAAAAAATTCCCATCTACCAGCACTTTAAGAGTACTTCGCCGCCTATCCCTTTTCTGGCAGCATCAAAATTTGTCATCAACCCCTGTGAAGTGGAAATAACCATCATGCCACGGGAGTTATGTATAGTCTGTTTAACTTTTTTCGAATCAAAATAAGAGCGCAGTCCGGGGCGTGACACCCGCTGGATGCCTCTGATAATGGGCACATCGCCGGCGCTATAGCGCAGATAAACGCGCAAGATACCCTGTTTATTATCTTCGAGCTCTACTAAGTCTTTTAAATATCTCTCATTCATGAGAATTTTTATAATCTCTTTCTTGAGATTGGAAGCCGGCACATCAATCGCGTTTTTATTTGCTTTGGCGCCATTTCTGATTCTGGTAAGTAAATCCGCTACCGGGTCAGTCATTGTCATATCAAACTATCTCCGTCTTTCATTACCAGCTGGCTTTTGTAACGCCGGGGATTTCTCCGAGCAGCGCCATTTCTCTAAAGCAAATTCGGCAGAGTCCAAAGCGGCGCATAAAGGCTCTGGATCTGCCGCATCTGCGGCAGCGGCTATAAGCACGAACACCAAATTTGGGCTTGCGCTTTTGTTTTTCAATTAAGCAAGTTTTGGCCATATCTTTTATTTCCTGAACGGCACGCCCAGTTCCGTCAAAAGCTTTTTGGCTTCTTCGTCTGTATTTGCCGTCGTAGTAAATGTTATACTCATTCCTCTCACCTTATCGATTTTATCAATATCGATTTCAGGAAAGATGAGTTGCTCTGTCAGTCCGAAATTATAGTTTCCCCGGCCGTCAAAGGAAGTCGGCTTAAGTCCTCTAAAATCACGAATTCTGGGAATGGCCACGTTCACCAGTCTGTCGAAGAATTCGTACATGGTATCACGGCGAAGTGTGACTGCGCAACCGATGGGCATGCCCTGCCTGAGCTTAAAGTTTGAGATACTCTTCTTGGCGCGCCTTATCAGCGGTTTACGTCCGGTTATCCGGGAAAGATCATCAACTGCCGCATCCAGAGATTTGGGAGTCTGAGTTGCTTCGCCGACGCCGATATTGACCGTAATTTTGGTCAATTTGGGCACCTCCATTGCAGAAGAATACTTGAACTCTTCCATCATTTTGGGCACAACTTCTTCTTTGTATTTTTTAAATATACTTGTCATTGCTTTTATATTTCTTCACCGGTTTTCTTGCAAATCCTGATTCTTTTGGTCTTGCCGCCTTCTGTAATTTCTCTTGAAGAAATCTTTGTCGGTCCGTTTAGTGCAGGATTATATAAGCCGACATTGCTGATATTTATTGGTCCTTCAATAGTGATAATTCCACCCTTTTGACTTTTCTGAGTCGGGCGCTGGTGCTTTTTACGCATGTTGATGCCTTCAACCAAAATAGCCTTCTTCTTAAAATTCAGATTAAGAACTTTCCCTGTTTTTCCTTTATCAGCTCCGGAGCGGATATAAACGGTGTCGCCTCTTCTGATTCGCATTTATATAACCTCTGGGGCCAGAGATATGATTTTCATAAATTGTTTTTCTCTAAGTTCTCTGGCTACCGGTCCAAAAATGCGCGTCCCCAGCGGTTCACGCTGGTCATTGATAATTACGGCGGCGTTGTCTGAAAATCTTATCAAAGAACCGTCTTTTCTGCGAACCGGCGCTTTGGTTCTGACAATTACAGCTTTGCAGACTTCTGACTTTTTTACGGTGCCGCCGGGTATGGCTTCTTTAATGGCTACCACGACTATGTCGCCAATCCGGGCAGTTTTCTTTCTGCCTCCAAGTATTCTGAAGCACATGGCTTTGCGTGCTCCGGAATTATCCGCCACTAACAACATTGTATATTCTTGAATCATCAGTAATATTCCAGTCTTTACTTAGCTTTCTCAACAATTTCGACCAGCCGCCAGCGTTTGGTGGCCGACAATGGTCTGGTTTCCATAATTTTTACGACGTCGCCGATATTTGCTTCATTTTTTTCGTCATGAGCATAATACTTCGAGAATGTTCCCACAGTTTTTGCATACAGAGGATGTTTCATTCTTCTGTCCACTCTGACAACAATACTCTTGTCGGCCTTGTCGGAAATAACCCGGCCAACTCTGGCTTTTCTATAATTTCTTTGTGCGCTGTTTTCTGGCATCTTAATCTTCTCTATTCGCTATTTCTTTTTATCCTTGGCCTTGACATCAGCTAAGACCGTAGTAGTTGTTACAGCAAGTTTTCTTATGTTGGATTCGTCCTCTCGCAATATGGTCATGACCTGCGCCACTTCTCTTCTGATTTGTCTTAAGCGAAGTGGATTATCCAGCGCCCTGATAGACTGCTGCATCCGCAGATTAAATTTTTCATCCATCAGCTCAGCTCTTTTCTGCTCAAGCTCTGCCCTGGTCAACTCTCTAAATTGCGGAACTTTATTCACTTCTATACACCTTCTGTATCTTCTCTGCGGACAAACCTTGTCTTAATAGGCAGCTTTCTGGAGGCCAGACGCATGGCTTCTCTGGCCAGTTCTTCAGAGACTCCTTCAACTTCAAACATAATTCTGCCGGGCTTAACAACTGCCACCCAATATTCCGGGGCGCCTTTACCTTTTCCCATTCTGGTTTCTGCCGGTTTTTTAGTCACCGGTTTATCCGGAAATACCCTGATCCAGATTTTACCGCCACGTTTGATATAGCGCGTCATAGCCACCCGAGCTGCTTCAATCTGACGGTTTGTCATCCAGCAAGGCTCAAGGGCTTTCAGTCCATATTCACCAAAATCGATATTAAATCCGCCTTTGGCTTTGCCGCCTCTGCGGCCGCGCTGCTGTTTACGAAACTTTGTTTTCTTTGGCATTAACATAAGTTTATCTATCCGGAAATCTTAAAGTTTTCCTTATTTCTCCTTAGAGTCATCCTTAGCTTTTACAGCCGGTTTGTCAGCTGCCGGCTTTGAATCGGTTTTCTTCGGCATTGCTGTCTTTGGCCCGGTCGCTTTTGCAGGCGCGTCAGGTCGATGCCCTTTTGGAGCTTCACCGGCTGCCGGCTTAGATTCGATTTTCTTCGGCATAGTTGTCTTTTGTCCGGTCGGTCTTGAGGGCGCATCAGGACGGCGACCTTTAGGAGCCTGGTCACCTGCTCCGGCTTTACGAACACGACCGCGAGGACGTTTGCCGTCACCACCGCCTCTGGGCCTGCGCTGGTCAGGACGGCGTCGCGAGGCCTGCTGCTCGTCTGATCGCTCAGTATCACGCTGCTGTTCTGGCTGACCGACAAAGTTTCCTTTTCCCATAATTTCGCCACGGCAAATCCAGACTTTGACTCCTATGCAGCCATAAGTGGTGTGAGCGGTCGCGATAGAATAATCGATGTCAGCACGCAGAGTATGTAGAGGAACTCTGCCGGCGTGATATTTTTCCGAACGTGCAATCTCGGCACCTCCCAGACGCCCACCACATTGAATTTTTATGCCAACTGCTCCCATTTTCATAGTAGCAGCCAGAGATTTTTTCATAGCTCTCCGGAACGACACCCGGCCTTCAAGCTGTCTGGCGATTGAATCTGCCACTAAAGCAGCATCCAGTTCCGGCTTTCTTACTTCCACAATGTTCAAAACAATATCTTTGCCGGTCAAAAGTTTAAGTTCATCGCGCAGTTTATCTACCTCGGCTCCTTTTCGACCAATGACGATTCCAGGGCGCGAAGTATGAATATCTACCGATACTCTTTTGGGGACACGTGCAATCTGAACGCTTGAAATGCCGGCATTTTCCAGACGGCGTTTTACATATTTTTTTATCTGAATATCTTCGTACAGCAGATCTGCAACTTTGTACCCCGGCGCAAACCAGCGGCTGTTCCAGGTGCGAATTATGCCCAGTCTAAACCCTATTGGATGTGTCTTTTGACCCAAAACTAAATTCCTAACCTCTTACTTATCATCTTTTTTAACAGTCTTTGTTGTCGTTTTTTTGGCTGTGGTAGTTTTAGCCTTAGCTGCCGTAGCTTTGGATTTTCCACTTTTCGCCTTGGCTGTCTTCTTAGTACTAATTTTTTTCTTCTTCTTTACTGCAGCAGTCTTCGTGCTGCCTTCGGAGGACTTGCCTGCCTTGACTGCCGGCTGGACTATGTCTGCTTCACCTTCGAGATGTATGGTCAGGTGGCAGAAACGTTTTCTGATTCTGAAAACACGTCCCATTGATTGAAATCTCAACCTCTTGGCAGTAGGGGCCGCGTCAACTATTACATTTGTTACCACTAAGTCTTCCGGTTTCAGGTGGTCGGTCCCTTGAATAGACAGAGCATTGGCTGCGGCAGACTTAACAGTTTTAGCGATATGCCTGGCTGCGATACGGGGAGTGAAGTTAAGCACGTTAAGTGCTTTTTCAACCGGCATACCTTTTACCATATCACCTACTAAGCGCATTTTGCGCGGCGGGATGCTGACATATCTTAATCTTGCTGTTGAGCGCACAATCATAGCTTTTCTTATCCTGTACTTCTTTTTATAGAAGATCCACGTTCGGTTAATTTGCCGGCATGACCGCGAAACGTTCTGGTTGGAGAAAATTCACCGAGTTTATGTCCGACCATATTTTCAGTTACGAAAATAGGCACAAATTTCTTGCCGTTGTGAACCGCAAAAGTATGCCCCACAAATTCCGGCAGGACGGTTGAGCGCCGCGACCAGGTCTTGATGACTTTCTTTTCATTCGATTCGTTAAGAGCCTCAACTTTTTTCTGAAGCTTCTCGTCTACAAACGGTCCTTTTTTTAATGAGCGTGGCATAAGTTCAATCTACTCCCTATTTTTTCGCTCTGCGATCTTCCACTAAGTGGGCCAGTGATTTTCTTTTACTTCTTGTTTTATAGCCTTTAGTCGGCTTACCCCAGGGTGTACAGGGATGACGTCCACCCGAGCTGCGGCCTTCACCACCACCCATAGGATGGTCAACCGGGTTCATAGCCACACCCCTGACCGACGGTCTTCTGCCTCTCCAGCGCGAGGCACCGGCTTTGCCCCAGGTAACGTTTTTATGAAACAGGTTGGAAACCTGACCATAAGTCGCAAAGCATGAGGTCGGCACTATGCGAACTTCACCGGAAGGCATTTTCAATGTCGTTTTGTTTCCTTCGCGAGCCACCAGCTGAACAAACGCGCCTGCCGAACGAGCCATCTGAGCGCCTTTGCCCGGACGCAATTCGATATTGTGACAGATTGTTCCCAGCGGCATATGCTGCAACCTGGTGGCATTGCCAATTTTGTTGTCAACATTTTCACCCGAGACAATCATAGTGTCGACTTTGAGATTAGCCGGAGCTACAATATATCTTTTTTCACCGTCAAGATAATGAAGCAGGGCGATTCGAGCCGAGCGATTCGGGTCGTATTCTATGGAAGCTACCCTGGCCGGTACATCAAACTTGTTCCGCTTAAAGTCGATTAAGCGGTAGCGGCGCTTGTGTCCGCCGCCTCTGCAATAGGCTGTAATGCGACCTTTGTTATTGCGGCCACCTGATTTTTTCAGCGGTCTGATTAATGATTTTTCCGGTACGCTCGACGTAATTTCTTCATCAAACACAGGCACAGTTCTGAACCTGAGCGACGGTGTAACCGGTCTAAACTTTTTAATAGCCATCTTATATATCTGCCCTAATCATTAACCTTCAAATATCGAAATTACTTCGCCTTCTTTAAGCCTGACAAATGCTTTTTTCCAGCTTAAGGTTCTGCCCTCTGGATGCCGTCCTACTCGGCGAGTTTTCCCGGGGACGACCAGTGTGCGGACATCTACAACTTTTACCTTGAAAGCATTTTCTACGGCTTTTTTGATAACGTGCTTATTAGCCTTTTTATCAACCCTGAAAACATATTCATTATTTTTGGCACGCAGATCGGTTGTGCGCTCTGTAGCAATATGAGAATAAATCAGCTGGCGTGAATCGTGGCTCATACGAACACCTCCTGAACCTTGTCAAGGCCGGCTTTGGTCATCACCAGTACATCAGCATTGATCAAGTCGTAGCCATTGGCCAGTGAAGCGCGCGTATATTTGGTGCGCTGCAGATTCCTGCAGGACATGACCAGGTTTTCGTTTTTGCCTTCATCGAGCACCAGACACTTCTTATTTTCCAATCCCAGATTTGCCAGCATATTCACCATCGCCTTGGTTTTAGGCTCATCGAATGAAATCTTATCCAGCACTTTAATTGACTTACTCTGAGCCTTATCTGAAAAAATTGACTGAAAAACTTTTCTCTTCATTTTCTTAGGCAGTTTAGAGCCATAGGACCTTGGCTGAGGTCCGAAAACGGTACCGCCGCCCCTCCAGAGAGGCGAACGAATAGTACCTGCCCGGGCACGTCCTGTGCCTTTCTGACGATAAGGCTTTCTGCCGCCACCGCGAACTTCGCCGCGCTGTTTGGTCTTGGCAGTACCCTGTCTCTGGCGAGCCAGATAATTGACTACATACTGATGCACCAGGGACTCGCTTGGCTCGACACCGAAAACTTCCGGCTTGAGTGTTACCTTGCCGACTTCTTTGCCATCCTGATTGTATACCGTAACGTTCATCTAAATTTATCTTCTGTTCGAGTTTCTAATTTTTAGCAGCGAACCATTAAAACCGGGTACAGGGCCTTTAACAAGAATCAGATTTTCATCCGGTATAACCCGCACAACTTCTAAGTTCAGAACGGTTACTTTATCTTTTCCCATCCTGCCGGACATCTTCATGCCCTTGAACACTCTCGAAGGATCTGATGACTGGCCGATAGAACCAGGCGCCCGCCAGCGGTCCGACTGACCGTGTGTCTTATCTCCGCCGGAAAAATGGTGACGCTTCATCGTACCTGAAAAACCGAGCCCACGCGAAATACCGGTAACATCAACCCTCTCGCCTTCTTTGAAAATATCAGCCTTGATTTCAGCTCCGGCCTCAAGCTCACTTTCGTCGAACTTGATTTCCCGAAGGTAGCGTGTCGGCTTTACGTTGGCATTTTCAAATCTTTTTTTCGAGGGCTTGTTGAAGCGACTTTCTTTTTGCGCTCCGAAGCCTACCTGAATGGCGCTGTAGCCATCTTTTTCTATTGTCTTGACCTGAACGACATAGCATGGCCCCGCTTCTATGACGGTGACCGGCACAACTTCGCCGTCTTCGCGAAAGATTCGTGTCATTCCAAGTTTTTTTCCGAGAATTTCTTTCATCAAATCATCTATCAGGTTTTTATTTCGACATCCACACCAGCCGGTAAATCGAGCTTCATCAAAGCGTCAACTGTGGCCGGGGTCGATTCGTAAATATCAATTAATCTTTTATGTATTCTGGTTTCAAATTGTTCGCGCGACTTCTTGTCTACGTGCGGAGAGCGCAACACAGTATAAACCGTGCGCTTGGTCGGAAGCGGCACAGGTCCGATAATACGCGCACCAGTACGCAGCACCGTGTCAGTTATCTCTTTTGTCGAACGGTCTAAAGCGTAATGATCGTATGCTTTCAGCCTGATTCTTATTTTTTGTGCTTCCATTGTTCTTTCTACTTATCCTTCAATCACTTCACTGACAACGCCGGCGCCGACTGTCTTGCCGCCCTCGCGGATGGCAAATCGAAGCTCTTTCTCAATTGCTATGGGCATTATCAACTCTACATCCATGGTTACATTATCGCCGGGCATGACCATCTCGACTCCGCTGGGAAGCTGAGCTATGCCGGTTACATCCGTTGTCCTGAAATAAAACTGGGGACGATATCCCGTGAAAAACGGGGTGTGACGACCACCCTCTTCTTTGGTCAATATATATACTTCTGCCTTAAACTTGGTGTGAGGCTTGATAGATCCCGGCTTGGCTAACACCATACCGCGCTCGATATCATCGCGATCTACTCCCCTTAAAAGAAGCCCGACATTATCGCCGGCACGACCCTCATCAAGAAGCTTACGAAACATCTCAACTCCGGTTACTACCGTCTTGGTGGTGTCTTTGATACCAACCACTTCGACTTCTTCACCTACCTTGATAATGCCGCGATCTATGCGGCCGGTGCCCACTGTGCCGCGACCCGTTATCGAAAAGACATCTTCAATCGGCATCAAAAAGGGCTTGTCTATCTCACGCTTGGGATCCGGGATATAATTATCTAAAGAGTCTATCAACTCAACTATCGATTTGAAAGCCGGATCATCAAGACTCTTCGATTCATCCAAGCCGGCTGTCATGGCCTGCAAGGCTGAACCACGGATTACAGGTATATCATCACCAGGAAACTCATAGACGCTTAAAAGCTCTCTGACTTCAAGCTCGACTAAGTCCAGCAGCTCCGGGTCATCGACCTGGTCGACTTTATTCATATAAACTATGATATAAGGAACGCCTACCTGACGAGCCAGAAGAATATGCTCGCGGGTCTGAGGCATTGGACCATCGGAAGCCGATACCACCAGAATGGCTCCATCCATCTGAGCCGCGCCGGTTATCATATTCTTGACATAGTCCGCGTGACCGGGACAGTCGACGTGGGCATAGTGACGATTCTCTGATTCGTATTCTACGTGAGAGGTGGCAATGGTGATGCCCCGTTCACGTTCTTCGGGAGCGTTATCTATCGAGTCGAACGAACGGACCTCTGTGTTACCGCTCTTGCGTGACAAATACATGGTCATCGCCGCGGTCAGAGTTGTCTTTCCGTGATCAACATGACCGATAGTACCTACATTTACATGTGGTTTCGTGCGCTCAAATTTCGCCTTGGCCATTTTCCTTATTACCTCCGCTAAACCTTAACTTTTTCCAGCATTTTTTGTGAAACTTCTGTCGGCACCGGGGCATACTTGGAAAACTGCATTGTAAAAGCAGCACGCCCCTGTGAAATATTTCTCAGTGTATTCGCATAACCGAACATCTCCGAGAGCGGCACGGCTACAGCGATGACAGTAGCCGAATCACGCGGCACCATGCCAATGATTTTTCCACGTCTTGAATTTAAGTCTCCCACAACGGCTCCCATATAAGTCTCAGGGACCACAACTTCAACATCCATCATTGGCTCCAGGAGTTTAGGGCCGGCCTTTCTGGCGGCCGACTGAAAAGCCATAGAACCTGCAATTTTAAACGCAATTTCGCTGGAGTCAACTTCGTGAAATGAGCCGTCCAGTAATTCGCAATAAATTCCGGTCATATCATATCCGGCCAAAATACCATTTTGCATAGCTTCCTTGATGCCTTTTTCCACAGCCGGAATATATTCTCTGGGAATTGCACCGCCAACAATCTTATTGACAAATTCAAATTCGGTGCCATCTTCGGCCGGTCTGACTTTTAAGACGACATGGCCAAACTGACCGCGTCCACCAGACTGGCGTATGAATCGGCCCTCGGCCTCGACCTCTCTGGAGATTGTCTCTTTATAGGCCACCGACGGACGTCCGACAGTAGCTTCTACATTAAACTCTCTCATCATCCGTTCTACCAGTATTTCGAGATGAAGTTCTCCCATACCACTTATAATGGTCTGACCTGTTTCTTCATCATATTTAACTATAAAAGTGGGATCTTCTTCGGCCAACTTAATCAAAGCTTCAGTAAGTTTTTCCTGATCAGACTGAGTTTTTGGTTCGATGGAGACTGAAACAACCGGTTTGGGGAAAGTCATCTTTTCTAAAACTATCGGATGCTTGACGTCACAGAGAGTGTCACCGGTAGTGGTTTTTCGCATTCCGATAATAGCCACAATGTCACCGGCGGCTGCTGATTTTATATCTTCGCGCTTGTTTGAGTGCATCCTCAAAATCCTGGAGATTCTTTCTTTTATATTCGAATTCGGATTCAAAAGATAAGAGCCTGCTTTAATTTCGCCGGAATAGACCCGGACAAAAGTCAGCTTGCCAACATAAGGGTCGGTCATAATCTTGAAAGCAAGTGCCGAGGTTGCCTCATCTATGCTTGCTTTTCTGGTCAAAATCTTAGTGGTATCGTCAGGGTCGTGGCCTTCGATTGCTGGTTTATCCAGAGGTGAGGGCAGGAAATCGATAACCGAGTCAAGAAGTTTTTGAATACCTTTGTTCTTAAAAGAGGAACCGCAGAGCACGGGAATCATGTGACCGCTGATAGTGGCCTTGCGAACCGCGGCCTGTACCTCAACAAGGTCGAGCTCTTCTTCGTTTAAGAACTGCTCCAACAGGTGGTCATCATATTCGGCGACTGCTTCGAGTAATTTTTCACGATAATGCTTGGTGCTTTCGAGCATGTCATCCGGGACTTCCAGGTCTTCGTATGTCATCCCATGGGAGTCTTCATGGAACACCCGGAATTTCATAGAGAGCAGGTCGATAATCCCGGCAAACATCTCCCCTTCACCGGCCGGAATGCTGACCGCCACACAGTTCGACCCGAAGCGTTCATTCATGGCGTTTATAGTGCGGTCAAAGCTGGCACCGGTTCTATCCATTTTATTGATATAAGCGATTCTGGGAACGCCATATTTATCTGCCTGCCTCCAGACAGTCTCAGATTGCGGCTCAACCCCGCCAACTGCACAGAAAAGAGCTACTGCACCATCAAGAACCCGTAGCGAACGTTCTACCTCGACTGTAAAATCTACGTGACCGGGAGTATCAATTATATTGATAGTGTGATCGCGCCAAAAACAGGTGGTTGAGGCCGAAGTGATAGTAATACCACGCTCTTTTTCTTGCTCCATCCAGTCCATAGTGGCGGCACCTTCATGCACCTCACCGAGTCGGTGCGTCTTGCCTGTGTAAAACAGAATACGCTCCGTGGTGGTGGTTTTGCCGGCATCAATATGAGCCATAATGCCGATATTTCTTACTTTCTTAAGGTCCATTTCACTCTTTTTGGGCATAAAAAAGCCCTGACTGATTGTAGCAACTCTAAGCAACGGCTTTTAGAAAAGCTCCACACCCGGTCAATAAATCAGTAGGGTTCTACCAAGGGGGAAAAGCTGATCAAAATCACCTAAGCCAGATTATTAACTCCCATTTTGTAATACAACAACCTCATTTCGTAGACTACCATCTGAAATGTGCAAAAGCCTTATTAGCTTCTGCCATTTTGTGGGTGTCTTCTTTTTTCTTAATTGCCGAGCCTTCACTATTGGCTGCGGCCAAAAATTCAGAGGCCAATTTATCGGCCATCGTTTTATCATTTCTTGTTCCGGCATAATGAATAATCCATCTGATTGACAGAGCCGTGCGACGCTCTGGACGAACCTCTATCGGCACCTGATAAGTAGCGCCGCCCACTCGACGGGAACGAACTTCCAGTACCGGCTTGACGTTGCTGACAGCCTTATGGAAAAGGTCCAGTCCCTCTTCACCGGCTTTCTTGCTCAGCGTCTCAATGGCATCATACAAAATACTCTCAGAGATAGATTTCTTTCCCCGCTTCATGAGATAATTGACAAACTGCGAAACCAGCTTGTCATTAAACTTGGGGTCCGGCATTAGCCGTTTTCTCTGTGCTTTACTTCTTCTTGACATATTGTATCAGTTACAATTTTCTATTCTTTAGGTTTTCTGGTGCCGTACTTTGAACGGCCTCTTTTTCTGTCGGCAACTCCGGCGGTATCCATGGTTCCTCTTATGATGTGATATCTCACACCCGGTAAATCCTTGATACGACCACCACGAATAAGAACAATCGAGTGTTCCTGTAGATTGTGACCTTCTCCCGGAATATAAGCCGTTACTTCCATCTGATTAGTAAGCCTGACACGGGCTACTTTTCTAAGAGCCGAGTTCGGCTTTTTGGGGGTTGAAGTGTATACCCTGGTACATACCCCACGTTTTTGGGGACATGAGTTCAATGCCGGAGTATTCCCTTTTTGCTTCTTGAGCTTACGCCCTTTTCTAATCAGCTGGTTTATTGTTGGCACTTTTCTTTCAAATTCCTCTTAGTCGTTTTCAAATACAGACTTGCATTATATCTAATAATAATGCCCTGTCAAGGCTTTTACTATACGTTTTCCTTGAAAATATCAGTTACCGGGGCAGCTTCTGCCGGTTTTTCTGAAGCCTCTGAATCTGCTTCAATATCAGTCTCTTCTTCCTCTTCGATTGGCTTCAAACGGTTATATTCTTCAATGCCGGTTCCGGCAGGAATCAAATGACCGATAATTACATTCTCCTTGAGGCCAAATAGGTGGTCAATTTTGCCACAAATAGCAGCTTCGGTCAGAACTTTGGTCGTTTCCTGGAAAGAGGCCGCTGAGATAAAGCTTTCTGTTGACAGTGAAGCCCTGGTTATTCCCAGAAGCAGCGGGCGCGAAGTTGCCGGATCGCCGCCTTCGGCAATCACTCTGGCATTTTCATCGGAGAATTTGATCTTGTCAGCCTTTTCTCCCTCAAGGAAATTGGTGTCACCGACAGTCTCAAGCAGCACTTTCTGCATCATCTGGCGGACAATGGTCTCGATATGTTTGTCATTTATTTTCACGCCCTGAAGACGGTAGACTTCCTGAATTTCGTTCACCAGATATGACTGGCATTCATAAACACCGAGAATATCAAGGATATCGTGAGGATCAATAGCACCCTCGCAAAGCCTGTCTCCGGCTTTAACTCTGTCGCCATCATGGACCATCAGGTGCTTTCCGTGGGGAATCAGATATTCTCTGGTTTCGTCATGTTCACCCAGGACAATAATCTGCTGTTGACCTCTGACAATTTTACCAAATTCGACCAATCCATCAACTTCAGCAATAACGGCCGGGTCATGAGGTCGCCTGGCTTCAAACAACTCAGCTACCCGAGGCAGACCACCGGTAATATCCCGTGATTTGGAAATTACGCGGGGAATCTTGACCAGAATATCTCCGGCCTCTATTTCCTGACCATCTGTTGCCTGCAGCTGGGCGTCGGTTGGAATGCGATATGAGGCCAGTTTTTTACCGGAAGCGCTCATAATATTTATTGACGGGAACAAAGTTTTATCTTTGGTGTCGATAATAATCTTTTGAATCAAACCGGTCTGGTCATCTATTTGCTCACGATATGAAACATCCCGCTCGATATGCTCAAAGACAGCCTTGCCGGATTTTTCGGAAAGAATCGTTCTGATATAGGGGTCCCATTCAAAGATGAGATCGCCTTTTTTAATTTTCTGTTCATCTTTGACCAGGAAGTGAGCACCATACGGCACATCAAGCCTGGCTCTGACACGACCTTCTTCGTCAACAATATGAGCCTGGCCTATGCCCTCGCGGCTGACAACCATCTCAGTGCCATCTTTGCGTTTGACAGACTTGATATCCAGAAATTTGATGGTGCCATCGTACTTGGATTCGACCTGCGACTGTTCCGCAATACGAGCAGCGGTTCCACCAATATGGAATGTTCGCAGAGTAAGCTGGGTTCCCGGCTCACCGATTGACTGGGCAGCAATTACGCCTACGGCCTCGCCAATATGAACCATTCTCATTTCAGCTAAGTTACGGCCGTAGCAAAAGGCACAGACGCCGAATTTTGCTTCACAGGTTAGCACCGAACGAATAACAACTGACTCTATACCAGCCTCTTCAATTTTGGCCGCTTCTGATTCTCTAATTTCATCTCCGCCTTTAAGCAGAAGTTCATCGGTAATCGGGTCATAGACATCTTCGAGCGCTACCCGCCCAAGAATACGGTCACGGAGAGACTCGATAAGTTCTTCACCCTCTTTGATAGCTGCAACATCGAGACCAAGAATAGTACCGCAGTCATATTCACGAATAATTACATCCTGGGCAACGTCTACCAGTCGACGGGTCAAATATCCGGCGTCGGCTGTTTTCAGGGCTGTATCAGCCAGACCTTTGCGGGCACCGTGGGTGGAGATAAAGTATTCCTGCACCGTCAGACCTTCACGGAAATTTGCAGTAATCGGGCTTTCAATAATTTCGCCAACGCCGCCGGTAATCTTCTTCTGCGGTTTGGCCATCAGACCACGCATACCGGCCAGCTGTCGGATCTGTTCTTTTGAGCCTCTGGCACCGGAGTCTGCCATCATGTATATCGGATTAAAACCCTGATCCTGTGCGGCCAGATTTTCAAACATTATTGTCGAAATTTCTGAGGTTGTCCTGGTCCAGGTATCAATAACTTGATTATAGCGCTCACCATTGGTAATAACGCCGCGTTCATATCGTTTTTGAATCTTTGCAATCTCTTTATGGGCAACATTCAATAATTTCTCTTTATCTTTCGGCACTACCAGGTCATCAATCGAGACGGTGACACCGGAGAGAGTTGCAAACTTAAAACCAGCCTCTTTTAATCTGTCCAGAAAATCTATAGTGATATCCTGGCCAAGCAGCCAGTAAGACTGCAGCACTAACTCCTCGAGCTGTGCCTTGCCGGCCAGGTCGTTGTAGAATGGCAGTCCGTCGGGCAGAACATCATTGAATATAATCCGTCCGGCAGTAGTCCTGACCATTTCGTGATTGATGCGAACATTGATCCAGGTGTGCAGAGTTAACACATCTTGATCATAGGCGATCATTACTTCATCGGGCGAGCAGAAATTCATATTCTCACCACGTGCCCCGTTTCGGGATTTGGTCAGATAATAACAACCCAGGACAATATCCTGCGAAGGAACGGCAACCGGCCGTCCCGAAGATGGCAGCAAAATATTATGAGTTGCCAGCATAAGCAGCTTGGCTTCAAGTTGCGCCTCAAATGAAAGTGGCACGTGAACAGCCATCTGGTCACCATCAAAATCAGCGTTAAAAGCGGCACAGACCAGCGGATGAAGACGAATGGCTTTGCCCTCTACCAAAACGGGATAGAACGCCTGAATTCCCAGTCGGTGAAGCGTGGGAGCGCGGTTGAGCATGACCGGGTGTTCTGAAATAATTTCTTCGAGAATATCCCAAACTTCGGGGCGCTCTCTTTCCACCAGTTTCTTGGCCGATTTGACAGTTTGAACGTACCCTTTTTCTTCAAGCTTCATAATGATAAATGGCTTAAACAGCTCCAGAGCCATATTTTTGGGAAGTCCACACTGGTGGAGTTTAAGCTCGGGACCCACTACAATCACCGAACGGCCGGAATAATCGACACGTTTACCCAGCAGATTCTGGCGGAACCGTCCCTGCTTTCCCTTGAGCAGATCGGACAGAGATTTTAGAGGACGTTTTGAGTCTCCACGTACGGAGTGTGTTCTGCGTCCGTTATCAAACAGAGCATCGACAGATTCTTGTAACATCCGTTTTTCGTTTCGCAGAATAACTTCGGGAGCCTGGATATCTTTTAACTTTTTAAGCCGGTTGTTACGATTTATGACTCTGCGGTAGAGGTCGTTAAGATCGGATGTTGCAAAGCGGCCGCCTTCGAGAGGCACCAGCGGACGCAGGTCCGGAGGTAAGACCGGCACGATGCTCATAATCATCCACTCCGGCCGGTTGTTTGACTGCCTGAAAGATTCAATAATTCTCAAGCGTTTGAGCATATCTTTCTTGCGCTGGACAGAAGTTTCATTTTTGACTTTAGCCCGAAGTTCAGCGGACAAATCTTCGAGATCTATCTCGCTTAAAAGTTTACTGACGGCCGCACCGCCCATGCCGGCCTCGAAGGTTTTGCCGGCCTCTTCGAGCTCCAGGAACTCATCTTCGGGAAGAACATCACCCCTTTGGTAATGAGTGTTGCCCGGGTCGATTACTAAATAAGATTCGTAATAAAGAATCTTTTCCAGTTCTCTGATAGACAGATCAAGCAGGTGGCCAATACGGGAAGGAAGTGATTTGAAATACCAGATGTGTGAGACAGGTACTGCCAGTTCTATATGGCCCATACGCTCACGCCGGACTTTTGACTGAGTCACTTCTACTCCGCAGCGATCGCAGACAATCCCTCTGAAACGAATTCTCTTGTACTTTCCACAGTTACATTCCCAGTCTTTGACCGGGCCAAAGATTCGTTCACAGAAAAGTCCATCGCGTTCCGGTTTGAAAGAACGATAATTTATGGTCTCAGGCTTGGTTACCTCACCATAGGACCAGGACAGGATAACATCCGGCGATGCAATCTGAATCTGAATAGCATCAAATTCCGGTCCGCCTCTTTTCTGTCCTAATTTGGTCTCAATCGCTTCCATCTATTTCCACTCCTTATTATATCATTAGCCGCGGTTCAATTAAATAAACCGCAGGAAACTTTTTTCAAGAATATCAGCTAACTCTTCAACAGCCTGACGTCCAGACCCAAAGCCTGAAGCTCTTTTATCAATACATTAAAAGCTTCGGGGTAACCCGGCTCCGGTGGATTCTCTCCCTTTACAATAGCTTCGTAAACACGACTTCTGCCCTGCACATCGTCTGATTTTACAGTCAGCATCTCCTGTAGAGTATAGGCCGCACCGTATGCTTCCAGCGCCCAGACTTCCATTTCTCCAAAACGCTGTCCACCAAACTGTGCTTTACCGCCCAAAGGCTGCTGAGTTACCAGGGAATATGGCCCGATCGATCGGGCGTGAATTTTGTCATCTACCAAATGCGACAGCTTCATCATATAGATATAGCCGACAGTTACCGGATTATCCATGGCTCGGCCGGTCAGGCCGTCATAGACTGTAACTTTTCCGCTTTCTGGCAGTCCGGCCTCTTTTAGTTTTTCTCTTATCTGGTCCATTGAAGGAGCCTCGAAAGCAGGCACGGCCACCTTTTCATTTAGCTTTGAGGCCGCCCAGCCAAGATGAGTTTCGAGAATTTGTCCGATATTCATACGAGAAGGCACACCCAGCGGATTTAAAACAATATCAACCGGAGTCCCGTCGGCCAGATACGGCATATCTTCAACAGGTACTATTTTTGAAACAACACCTTTGTTGCCATGACGTCCGGCCATTTTGTCGCCGACCGAAATCTTGCGGCGTATCGCCACCGAAAGTTTGACCAGCTGCTTAACTCCCGGAGACAACTCGGCACCGCGGATGACTTTGTCAATCTGCAATTCCAGCATCTGGTTCTTTTCTTTTAAGAGCGCCGCCGCTTCATTTATGATGCTTTCCACATGCTTGTTAGTCGCTGGGTCTTTGCAGTAGCCCTGTGAGGCAACAGCGTTATCGAAATCGAAGTCTTCAAATAATTCAACGCTATATTTATGACCGGAACGAATCAGGATTGTATTATCTATGGCAGAGCGTACCGTCTGGGAAGTTTTGCCTTCCAATAATTTGGCTACTGCCTGGCTGCGAAGTTTACCGATATCAAAAATCTTCTTGCCAAAATCTTTTCTGAGTTCAGCAATATCTGTCTTCTCCTGCTTCTTGGCCTCTTCGGTGCGCTCTTTACGTGAAAAGACCGAGGTCTTGATAACTATACCCCTCATTCCCGGAGGAGCTTTCAGGCTGGCATCTCTGACATCACCTGCTTTTTCGCCGAAAATCGCGCGAAGCAGACGCTCCTCAGGAGAAAGCTCTGTCTCTCCTTTTGGAGTAACTTTACCAACCAATACGTCACCGGCTTCCACCTCGGCACCAACTCTGACAATTCCCCGTTCATCAAGATTAAGCAGAGCTTCTTCGGAAACATTGGGAATTTCGCGGGTAATCTCTTCTGAGCCGCGCTTTGTATCGCGAACCTGAAGTTCATATTGTTCAATGTGAACAGAAGTATAGATATCGTCCTTGACCAGTCTCTCGGAGAGAATTATTGCATCCTCAAAGTTGTATCCCCTCCAGGGCATAAACGCTACCAGAACATTGTATCCCAGAGCAAGTTCACCTTGGTCGACTGCCGGTCCGCTGGCTATTATGTCACCTTTGTTGATCTTGTCGCCGATACGGACAACCGGGGAAAAGTTAATACAGGTATCCTGATTCGAGCGGCGAAATTTTGTCAGCTTGTATTCAATGTTTTCCACATAGCCCAGATGTCCAGCCCTTGACTTTATATCGGGCTTGATTACAATTCTGGTAGAATCTACTTTAACAACTTCGCCATCTTCATTGGCAACTAAAACAGCACCTGAATCCCTGGCGACTTTGACTTCCATACCGGTACCAACAATAGGAGCCTGAGTCCTCAGAAGAGGCAGCGCCTGCCGCTGCATGTTTGAACCCATTAAGGCGCGGTTGGCGTCATCGTGTTCCAAAAAGGGAATCATCGAAGCTGCTACAGAGATAATCTGGCGCTGGGAAACGTCCATGTACTCAACCTCGTCGCGGCTGACCATCGGGTAATCCGAGCGCTTACGGGCCATGATATGTTCATTTGTTAGCTTGCCGTTTTTGTCCCGGGGTTCGTTGCTTTGAGCGATAAAGCAGCGGTCTTCCTGGTCAGCTGACAGATAGACTATTTCATCTGTCACTTTGCCTTTCTTGACTTTGCGATAGGGTGTTTCAAGAAAACCGTATTTATTTATTTTGGCGAAAGTTGCCATCGAGGTTATCAGTCCGATGTTTGGTCCTTCAGGTGTTTCGATAGGACACATCCGGCCGTAGTGAGTGTGATGAACGTCACGAACTTCAAAGCCGGCTCTTTCGCGGGTAAGGCCGCCGGGTCCCAGAGCACTTAACCGGCGCTTATGAGTCAGATCCGAAAGCGGATTAGTTTGGTCCATAAACTGTGAAAGCTGTGAAGAACCAAAGAAAGTATCAATTACCGATGAAACCGTTCTGGCATTAATCAACAGCTGCGGCGTCACGTTCTCCTGGTCTTTCAGCGACAGACGTTCACGTATCGTCCTGCCAACCCTGGAAAGACCGACTGAAAACAGATTCGACAGCAGCTCTCCGACAGTTCTGGCGCGGCGATTGCCCAGATGATCAATATCGTCGGTGAAACCCTTGCCGTTTACCAGGCCGACCAGATACTTTATAATCGCAATGAAGTCATCTTTGACCAAAGTAGTAGTATCGAGCGGGGTTTTCAGGTCAAGACGCTCGTTAATCATATAACGTCCTACCGCACCCAAATCATAGCGCTTGGAATTAAAGAAATAGCGGTCAAGTAAGGCTTCAGCCATTTCCATTGTCGGCGGTTCGCCCGGACGCAGCAAGTTATATATCTTTACCAGCGCTTCTTCTTTCGAAGTCGTAGGATCTTTGCGAATAGTGTTAAGAATTACATAAACTTCGCGTTTTTCCTCTTTGGGAATAATTTTCACCGAGGTCTGCCCGTTTGCACGAAGTGATTCTATTACTTCCCCAGAAAGTTGCTCACCGGCGGGGAAAAGAACTTCGCCTGTCTCTTTATTAACCACAGTCTCTGCCAAAAATTCGTTTTCATGGTCGACGGCCTGCTTGCCTTTGAGCGAAAACTTGGTGGTTTTATAAAAAAGGTCTATGAGTTCTTCGGTTGTGGAATAACCCAGTGCACGCAGCAAAATGGTGACCGGCATTTTACGGCGAGAGTCGAGATAGACATTCATTACACTATTTATGTCTGTAGAAAATTCTACCCAGCTGCCCCGGTAAGGGATAATTCTGGCCGAGTGTAATTGGGTACCGTTGGGATGAATGCTGTTGCTGAAGAAAACGCCCGGGCTGCGGTGCAACTGGCTGACAATGACTCTCTCAGCGCCATTTATTATGAAAGTTCCCCATTGTGTGATTATTGGCAGCTCACCCAGATATACATCCTGCTCAATGATGTCTTTAACTTCTTTTTTGTCGCCCTCTCCTGCATAAGATATCAAACGCATGGTAACTTTCAGGGGCGCGGCATGGCTCATATTTCTTTCGCGGCATTCATCAATAGTATAGCGCGGCTGGCCAAGGTAATAGTTTACGTATTCCAGCTGATACATCTCTTTTACATCGTTTATCGGGAAGATATCGGTAAATATCTGATGCAGGCCTTTCATCTCTCGCTTGTCGGGCGCAATATCCGCCTGAAGAAAGCTGTCATACGAAACTAACTGTATGTCCAGAAGGTTCGGCATTTCTGTTGCATCAGCAATTTTACCGTAACTTTTTCTCAAATTTCCGTTCGTCTGCACCAAGGGAAATCCCTCCTTATATAACAGAGCATACCCAGCGGAAGCCACTGCTCCCGTTGAGCGTATTAATAATAATTTTCATCACACAAGCTGATTCTGCCACCTATTTCAATTTTCTCCCCATTTTTTCTATGCGGGGAGCCTTACATGCAGTTAATCAACCTTCAAAACAAAAAAGGGGATTAATATTTATTTCTCCAACCAGTACAAATAAAATTGGTTCCCGATTATCTGAAAACCAACTCAATTACTTTAAGTCTACGCTGGCACCAACCTCTTCGAGCTTGGCTTTGGCCTTTTCAGCTTCTTCTTTAGATACGCCTTCTTTGACCGCCACCGGAGCGCTTTCGACTAAGTCTTTGGCTTCTTTAAGCCCCAGCGAAGTCAGCTCTCGGACAACTTTAATAACCTGAATTTTCTTGTCACCTGCAGCCAGCAGCTGAACTGCAAATTCAGTTTGCTCTTCAACAACAGCAGCACCAGCAGCCGGTCCGGCCGCAATCGCTACCGGAGCAGCAGCAGTTACGTTAAACTTGTCTTCGATAGCCGTCTTTAAATCAGACAGCTCCATGGCATTCAATGTACCAATCTTATCAACAATTTCTTCAACAGCAGTAGCCACTTGTTTCACCTCACACTTTATTCAATTAATGTTTCAATTTTCTAAGTTTAATTTTCGCTCTTTTTCTTTTCTGCAAGCGCCTCAATCACGCCCAAAAGACCCTGGAAGAAAGCATCAACCAACATTGCCACATTCTTGACAGGAGCTTCGACTACCGAAGCAATCATGCCCAGTAGCTCGTCTTTAGAAGGCAGATCTGCGAGTTTCTGAATATCGCCGCCGGAAAATACTTCTTCTTCGACAACAAAAACCTTCATTCTCGGCAGCTCGCGCTCCTTAAATGAATCGTGCAGAATCTTGGCCGCCACAGCAGCATCTTCTTTGGTGAAAGCTATCGCCGTGGGACCGATCAGATGCTCGGCAATACCGCTAACTCCGGCCTGCTCTGAGGCAACCTTGACCAGAGTGTTCTTGGCTATAATAAATTTAATATCCTGCTCACGCAGTTTTTTGCGCAGGATTGTCATTTCAGCCACATTCAAACCCTGATAATCAGTTACGAAGTAAGCATTATTGCCAACAAACAACTCTTTGATGCGGGCAACTTCTTCTAATTTTTGTGCATTCGGCATTTTCTAATAGCTCCGTTCAATAACCAATTTTATGACGTAAGTGAACTTTGGTCTAATTTTATTCCCGGACTCATTGTCGAGCAAATAGAAGCATTTAGCATATAGGTGCCCTTTGAAGTTGTAGGCTTGGCTTTTATGATAGCCTCTGCCAGAGTCCGCACATTTTCAATTAACTTTTCTTTTTCGAAAGACATTTTGCCAACTGCGGCTGCAATATTGGCCTGCTTATCAACTCTAAACTCGATACGTCCGCCCTTGAGCTCCTTGACCGTCCGGCCTATGTCCATTGTAACCGTGCCTGCTTTGGGATTTGGCATCAGTCCCTTGGGGCCGAGTACTTTTCCGAGCTTACCGACAACTTTCATCATATCCGGCGTTGCCACACAAACATCAAATTCTGCCCAGCCGCCTTTTATTCTATCCCCCAAATCTTCAGCTCCGACAACATCAGCACCTGCTTCGGTGGCCTCGGCAGCTTTTTCGCCCTGGGCAAAAACCGCTATGCGAATTGTTTTACCGGTTCCGTGAGGTAAAGCAACTGTGCCGCGAACCATCTGGTCAGCATGCTTGGGATTTACACCCAACCTGAATGCCACCTCCAGGGACTCATCAAATTTGCCTTTATTACCCTCTTTGAGAATATCCAGTGCTTCTTCCAAAGTGAATGACTTCAGAGGGTCAATCTTTTCACGATAAGCTTTGTATCTTTTTGATCTTTTCATATCTCTTTCTCCCTGAAAGTCAAAATGCAATCAGGTGCAAACGAATATTTATTCGGCTCTAGTTGCCAACTACGATCCCCATGGAGCGGGCCGTTCCTTCTATTATGAGCATAGCCTGACTTATTGAAGAGGCGTTTAAGTCGACCATCTTTGTCTTGGCAATTTCTTCTACCTGCTCTTTGGTTACTTTGCCAACTTTATCCTTGTTGGGCACCCCGGAACCTTTTTGAATTTTTGCTGCTCTCTTTAACAACGTTGACGCCGGCGGTGTTTTGGTTATAAACGAAAACGACTTATCCGTATAGACCGAAATTATGACCGGGGTCAGTATCCCCTCTCCGTCCTTGGTTCTGGCGTTAAATGCTTTGCAAAATTCCATAATGTTAACGCCACGCTGACCCAAAGCCGGACCCACCGGAGGAGCCGGAGTTGCCTGGCCGGCCGGAATTTGAAGCTTAATATATCCTGTTACTTTTTTACCCATTTTCCTATAACCACTAATTTTTTCCTTTGGCTGCCTCTACCTGCAGAAAATCAAGTTCTACAGGAGTAGGTCTGCCAAAAATTGAGACCATTACTTTTATCTTCTTGCGTTCCAAATTTACTTCGCTGACCGTACCTGAAAAATCATTAAAAGGTCCGTCGATGACCTTTACTGCATCACCCGCCTGATAGGGCACATTGGTCGGCTCTTCGGTGCGACTGCGGTCAATCTGACCGACAATTCGCTCGACTTCAACCTCTTTTAACGGCACCGGCTTGCCGCCGCCACCGACAAAATTGGTTATTCCGGGTGTATTAATTACCAGGTCCTGGGTACGCTTGTCCAGAGCTACTTCAATCAAAATATAACTTGGCAGAAACTTCTTATTGGAAGTCGTCCTTTTGCCATGCTTCATTTCAGTAACTTCTTCAGTCGGAACCAGAATCTGGCCGAATTTTTCCTGAAGTCCGGCGTTTTCCACGTTTGACTCCAGATACCTCTTAGCTTTCTGCTCGTGGCCGGAATAGGTGTGTATGGCGTACCAGCGCAGAGTCGTTGTAGTTTTCTCAGCCTCCACTGCCACCGCCAAAAATAGTTGTGACTATCAGTGTTAAAACCTTGTCCACAATTCCAATAAAGATAGCCACGATAAATGAGACTATGATTACGACTATAGTCGAACCAGTAAGCTCGTCCTTGGAAGGCCAACTGACCTTCTTCAGCTCCACAGAAACTTCTTTTAGAAAACGTTTGAATTTATTCATTTCAACTCAATCTATAGATTTCAGGCCAGGGGGGACTCGAACCCGCAACATCCGGTTTTGGAGACCGGCGCTCTACCAATTGGAGCTACTGGCCTATTCAGCATCTTTATTATCTCGTCTCCTTGTGCTTCGTATGCTTATTGCAAAACGAGCAATACTTTCTATTTTCAACGCGGTCAGGATGTGTCCGCTTATTTTTGGTCGAATTATAGTTGCGGCGCTTACACTGTTCGCACGCTAAAATTATTATATCCCTCGTCATAAATTATTCTCTCTGTTCTACTTATCCTTCAATCACTTCACTGACAACGCCGGCGCCGACTGTCTTGCCACCCTCGCGGATGGCAAAACGAAGCTCTTTCTCAATTGCTATGGGCATTATCAACTCAACATCCATGGTTACATTATCGCCGGGCATGACCATCTCAACTCCACTGGGAAGCTGGGCTATGCCGGTTACATCCGTTGTCCTGAAATAAAACTGTGGACGATAACCTGTGAAAAACGGGGTGTGGCGACCACCCTCTTCTTTGGTCAATATATATACTTCTGCCTTAAACTTGGTGTGAGGCTTGATCGATCCCGGCTTGGCCAGTACCATGCCGCGCTCGATATCTTCACGATTGACGCCTCTTAAAAGAAGACCAACATTATCGCCGGCACGACCCTCATCAAGAAGCTTACGAAACATCTCTACGCCGGTTACGACCGTCTTAGTGGTGTCTTTGATACCAACCACTTCGACTTCTTCGCCGACCTTGACTATGCCGCGATCTATACGGCCGGTGCCCACTGTGCCGCGACCCGTTATCGAAAAGACATCTTCAATCGGCATCAAAAAGGGCTTGTCTATCTCACGCTTAGGCTCCGGGATATATTCATCTAAAGCCGTTATCAACTCAACTATCGATTTGAAAGCCGCATCATCAAGACTCTTCGATTCATCCAAGCCGGCTGTCATGGCCTGCAAGGCTGAACCACGGATTACAGGTATATCATCACCCGGAAACTCATAGACGCTTAAAAGCTCTCTGACTTCAAGCTCTACTAAGTCCAATAGCTCCGGGTCATCGACCTGGTCGACTTTATTCATATAAACTATGATAAAAGGAACGCCAACCTGACGGGCTAAAAGAATATGCTCACGGGTCTGAGGCATAGGGCCGTCAGATGCTGATACCACCAGAATGGCTCCATCCATCTGAGCTGCGCCGGTTATCATGTTCTTGACATAGTCCGCGTGACCGGGACAGTCAACGTGGGCATAGTGACGATTCTCTGATTCGTATTCTACGTGAGAGGTGGCAATGGTGATGCCTCTTTCACGCTCTTCGGGAGCGTTATCTATCGAGTCGAACGAACGGACCTCGGTGTTACCGCTCTTGCGTGCCAAATACATGGTCATCGCCGCGGTCAGAGTTGTCTTTCCGTGATCAACATGACCGATAGTACCTACATTTACATGTGGTTTCGTGCGCTCAAATTTCGCCTTGGCCATAACAGCTATATTCCTTTCGTTTACCTACTTAACTTCAAAATTTAAACAAGCCCAGAACCAGGATTGAACTGGTGACCTCATCCTTACCAAGGATGTGCTCTACCAACTGAGCTATCTGGGCCGAAATTTCTTCAGCCAAAAAAAATGCCTTTTTATAGGCAAGATGGCAATGTATAAGTATTTACAAGATTTTGTCAAGCGCATTTTCTATCGAATCACAAATTTAATATCAAAAAACCGGACATTCTTTGCCATTTGCTTATTTCGGCAAAAAACTGTTCAAATTTAGCACAATTTGTGGTTTTTCCGCACAGGCAGAACGCCACCCGACCCGTTAAACATTTGAGACACAACAGTTTAAACTAGAACAGATGCTGCTGAACAGAAATTTTAGGCAATTCGCTAATTTTCTCTTTTTTTTCATAATCTCGCCCCTGGTAAAGAGCAAGAAATCATACTTGTATAATTTGACGGATTTTCTATCTTATTATGATATTTACAGGCATTAAGTACACTCTAAACTTTCCTAATTGAAAGGTTGATTTATGCCTAGAGGTAATCCATTTGCATTGCAACAGCTTACTATTCTTCTCGTTGTTTTAGTTTCTCTAACAGCACAAACAGCATATTCACAAAAACCAATCAAATCAATGGATTTGAATGATAATCTGTCAAATGTCCGGATAACTAAAAATATCACCTCAATGCCCTTGGCTTTTACTGCCAATCAGGGTCAATGGGACGATAAGGTTAAGTTTAGGGCCAATGCCGGTGGAGCTACCATGTGGTTCGGTCCCGACGGTGCCTACTACCAATTCAGTCGCAGAATCGAAACTGAGGATAAAGCTCCATACTCTATTGCGGAAAAACGGTATGGTTTGATGCCAGATGAAATGATGGATAGACAATCGTACTCTGTAGAAACTATGATGATCAAAGCCACATTTGTGGGAGCCAATCCAAATCCACAAATGACCGGCGTTGATATGATGGAGTACAAATGTAACTACTTCATCGGCAATGATCCGAACGAATGGCATACCGATGTTCCCAACTACTCTGCCGTATTGTACGAAGAAATATATGACGGTATAAACTTGAAGTACTACGGCAACGGCAGGCAGATGGAGTATGATTTTATCGTCTCCCCCGGCGCTGACTATTCGCAGATAATGATACAGTATGAAGGCGCTGAATCCATCTCGATTAATACAAGTGGAGAGCTGGTAGTTACAACAAAATGGGGTAAAGTGATTGAGCAACGCCCTGTTATTTATCAGATAGAAAACAACTCCCGTATTGCTGTCACCGGTGAATATAAAATGATGGATGATAATTCATTCGGGTTTGAGCTCAGTAGCAGCTATAACCCGGCGTTGCCACTGGTAATTGACCCTCTGTTATCTTACAGTACATACCTAGGGGGGAGCGACACTGATGCTGGTTATGGCATTGCGGTGGATGGTTCCGGCAACGCCTATATTACCGGCTCGACAGTTTCCGCGGATTTCCCAAGCGAAGGAGAATATCAAGCAGATCAGAGCGGTCAGGACGCCTTCGTGACCAAATTAAATCCTTCTGGCAATGCATTGGTTTACAGCACCTACCTGGGGGGAACTAGTGACGAATATGGCTATAGAATCGCCGTAGACCATTCCGGCAACGTCTATATTACCGGCGCGACGATTTCCTCGGATTTTCCAACCAAGGAAGAATACCAAACCTATCAGGGTGCTGTTGATGGCTTTGTAACAAAACTAAATAGTACCGGTGATTCTTTAGTCTACAGCACTTACCTGGGGGGAACTAGTGACGAATATGTCTCGGGCATTGCAGTGGACGGTTCCGGCAATGCCTATATTACAGGCGTCACTTTTTCCACCGATTTTCCAATCGAAGGAGCATACCAAACCTATCAGGGTGACTGGGATGCTTTTGTAACCAAACTGAATCCTGCCGGTAGTGCTCTAGTATACAGCACCTACCTGGGGGGAAGTGGTCTTGATTTTAGCGGTGGCATTGCTTTGGACGTATCCGGCAATGCCTATATTACAGGCGTCACTTTTTCCACCGATTTTCCAATCGAAGGAGCATACCAAACCTATCAGGGTGACTGGGATGCCTTTGTTACGAAACTAAACAATTCCGGCGATTCCTTAGTGTTCAGCACCTACCTTGGGGGAAGCAGTAGTGATGTTGGCCAAGACATCGCCGTGGACAGTACAGGTAATGTTTATATAACTGGTCTTACTCTTTCCACCGATTTCCCAATCGAAGGAGCATTTCAGGCCACTCCGGGTGGTCAGGATGCCTTCGTAACAAAACTGAATTCTTCCGGCAATGCTTTAGTTTATAGCACCTACCTGGGGGGAGGTGGTAATGACGAAAGCTTCGGTATTACAGTCGATGGTTCCGGCAATGCTTATATTACCGGCTATACTCGTTCAACCGATTTTCCAACCGAGGGTACAAACCAAACTTATCAAGGTGAACAAGATGCCTTCGTGACCAAACTAGATTCTTCCGGTAGTGCTTTGGCTTACAGCACATACCTAGGGGGGGGTGGTAGAGACAATGCCTGGGACATCGCAGTGGATGGTTCCGGCAATGCTTATTTAGTAGGAAAGACTTGGTCCACCGATTTTCCAACCGAGGGAGAATTCCAGACCTTTCAGGGTAGCTCTGATGTTTTTGTGTCCAAATTTACTACCAATTGCTGTGTCGGCAATCGTGGTGACTTAAACGGCGATGGAGATGACGCCAATATTCTCGACCTGACATTCGCAGTTGACAGAATTTTCCGAGGCGGGTCGGCGTCTCTCTGCCCGGAAGAAGGAGATGCTAACGGAGATAGCGACCCAACCAACATCCTGGACTTGACGTTTCTGGTAGACAGAATATTCCGCGGCGGCCCGCCACCGGGATCATGCTGACGGGTGCCCAATTGGGTTTATATGGTCCATTCTCAAAAGGATTTAAAAAGAAAAATCTTGCATAATCTGTCGTAATATCTATCTTAATATGTCAATTTATAGGCTTTAAGTTCGCTCTAAACTTTCTTAGCAGAAAGGAAGATTTATGCTTAAAGGTAATTCGTCCTATCGCGGATTTTTCAAAAAAATCAATCTAATCATTATCTTTGTCATTCTTCTTGTCTCTTCAGCAGTTCAAACAGCTTCTTCAAAAGAATCAATCGTAAAAGATAATTTGTCAAACGTCCAGATAAACAGAAGTATTGCTTCACTGCCGCTGGCTTTTACTGCCAATCAGGGTCAATGGGACGATAAGGTTCTGTTTCGGGCTAATGCCGGCGGAGCCACAATGTGGTTTGCATCCGACGGCGCCTACTACCAATTTATTAGAACAATTGAATCAGAAGATGGTGATCCCATTTCTATTGTAGATAAGCGTTTCGGCATGGTACCGGACGATATTTTAGATAGAAGGCCGAAAGCTGTTGAAACTATGATGATCAAAGCCACATTTGTGGGAGCCAATCCAAATCCACAAATGACCGGCGTTGATATGATGGAGTACAAATGTAACTACTTCATCGGCAATGATCCGAACGAATGGCATACCGATGTTCCCAACTACTCTGCCGTATTGTACGAAGAAATATATGACGGTATAAACTTGAAGTACTACGGCAACGGCAGGCAGATGGAGTATGATTTTATCGTCTCCCCCGGCGCTGACTATTCCCAAATAATGATACAGTATGAGGGGGCAGAATCAATCTCAATAAATGATAATGGTGATCTCGTAGTTGAAACTAAATGGGGTGAAGTAGTCGAACAACGCCCTCTGATTTATCAGTTAGAAAATGACTCCCGTATTGCAATTGCCGGTGAATACCGAATGATGAGTGACAATTCTTTCGGGTTTGAGCTCAGCAGCAGCTATAACCCGGTGTTGCCACTGGTAATTGACCCTCTGTTATCTTACAGCACTTATCTGGGAGGCGATGCATATGATTACGGAGTTGACATTGCAGTGGACGGTTTTGGCAATGCCTATATCACCGGCCAGACTTATTCAACCGATTTCCCAACCGAAGGAGCATATCAAAGCACCCTTCAGGGTGGAGATAGAGATGCCTTTGTGACCAAACTAAATTCTTCCGGCAACGCATTGGTATACAGTACTTATTTAGGAGGCAGTATTTATGAACATGGCAAGAGCATCGCACTGGACAAGTTTGGCAATGTTTATATTGCCGGCATTACTTATTCCTCCGATTTCCCTGTCAAGAATGCTTATCAAAGATATAAAAGTGGTAATGAAGAGGGTTTCGTGACCAAACTCAATTCAGCCGGTAATGCTTTGGTTTACAGCACCTACCTGGGGGGTAGAAACGCTGATATGTGCTGGGATATAGCACTGGACTCTGCCGGAAATGCCTATATCACAGGCCATACTACTTCCAACGATTTTCCCACCAAAGGAGCGTATCAAGCCACCTATCAGGGTGGCACCGATGCCTTTGTAACCAAACTAAATTCTACCGGCGACTCTTTGGTTTACAGCACATATCTGGGCGGAAGTGACTCAGAAATAGGCTTTGGCATCGCTGTGGACGGTTCCGGTAATGCTTATGTTGCAGGCCGTACTTATTCCACCGATTTCCCAACCCAGGGAGAATATCAATCCAATCAGGGTGACCTGGATGCTTTCGTAACCAAACTAAATGATTCCGGCAACGCCTTAGTATATAGTACTTATTTGGGGGGAACTGCAACTGAGGTGATCTTTAGCATCGCGCTGGACAGTTCTGGTAATGCTTATGTCACTGGCCTTACTAATTCCACCGATTTCCCAACCGAAGGCGAATACCAAACCTATCAGGGTGACTATGATGCCTTTGTGACCAAACTAAATTCTTCCGGCACTGCTTTGGATTACAGCACTTACCTGGGGGGAAATGATAGAGATGTTGGCCATGGTATCACACTCGACCGTTTTAATAACGCTTATATTACCGGCTATACTCGTTCGGCAGATTTCCCTCTTGTGGAAGCTCTCCAAGCCTATCAGGCTAACGGCGATGCCTTTGTGAGCAAACTAAATCCAGCCGGCGCTGCTTTGGTTTACAGTACCTACTTAGGAGGTAGTAGTCATGACGAGGGCGTTGCCATCGCGCTCGACTTTTTCGACAATGCTTACATTACCGGCGAAACTCGGTCCGCTAATTTTCCTGCCGAGGGAGAATTCCAAATTTATCAGGAAAGCGGGGATATTTTTGTGGTCAAACTAGCTCAAACCGCCGAATGCTGTTTAGGAATTCGTGGCAATTTAAATAGCGATGATAATGATGCCAATATTCTTGATTTGATTTTTCTGGTTGACTTTATATACCGTGGCAGTGGAAACCCCGGTGCTTGTCCCGAAGAAGCCGATGTTAACGGAGATGGTGACTCATCCAACGTCCTGGATTTGACTTTCCTGGTAGACAGAATATTCCGCGGTGGCCCGCCGCCAGGACCGTGCTAACCACCATGGCTTCGTCACCCTGAGCGAACAAGGTCCCCTGTATTCAAGAAAACGTAGGGCAGAACCCTTTAGTGGTTCTGCCATAAATAACGGCTAAAACCTACTCACCAAAATCTCCTTCAAAAATTGGAGCTTTACGAGTACCCCAATCGGATTCATACTGTCCTCTCTTCAAATATGCATGAATCGAAGAATGCTCCCATTCATACGGATTTATTACCAAGCCATGCTTTACCGGATTAAAATGGATATAATCCAAATGCCTGTTGAGGTCATTTTCGTCTCGAATGATGTGGTCCCAAAACCGGCTCTGCCAAACTTTACCTCGATACATATTTTGGCTATTCCTGAATTGGTAAGCGAAAGATAGCTTGATTCTCTTGATTATAGATGACAGGTCAGATTCCAGCGGGTCAATGATGATGTGAAAGTGATCTGGCATAATCACCCAGGCACTCAACTCAAAATATATGTCTTTTTTTACCTTTTCTACTGCTTCCCAAAAGATATCACTATTTTCCACGAGAATTCTATGTCGATCATGAGTGACAGAGGTTATAAAATAGATTTGCCCTGGCGAATAATGTCTAATGAGTTTCGACATGATTTACTAATCTCAAATGATGGCAGAACCGCTAAAGGGTTCTGCCCTACGATTCTTGGGAAGGACCACCCGCCACTTAGTAAGTTTCATTTCTTCCAATCTTTCTTCCAAACACCTGATTCCAAAAGAACTGGTAAAAAGGGTGACTTCTGTAGCATTGCCTGCCTGATATCTTTCCAGGCCGCAATCAGATCGCGTGCAGCTTGAGACACGGCTGGGCGCTTAATCGAGGCAATCAAACTTTCAGACTTCCCTATTGTCTTCCTGTCAATGGCATGAAAATTGTCTAACATCGCGTACACTATGGTCAGAAGTTCATCATCTCCTAAATTTACTAATGTATCGTCGCCTAGAAAAGCAAGCTCCAATGCCCTTTGTCGTTCCAAGGCACGCAATGTTTTGAAGTTTGACAGTGCCAAATCTCCAGCATCACATCTAGCAAGAACTACGATTAACACACACATCTCAAAATCGTCTGACGATTCCCCATAACGAATCAATTCCTGCTTATAGCATCGAACTCGTTCCTCTGCAACAGAATCAATCGCTTCACTAGCAAACATTGCTACTGGATAATCCTCGGTCCCGGCCCGGGAACATGTGCACACCAATGTAACGATGATCAACACACAGATTAGTCGCTTGCTGTTATAAATACTACTCGGGTTACCGCTGTGCGGCCCTCCTCTTATCGCAGATACAACTATTTCCACCTCCAGATTCCACGTCGCTTTAGCGCAACCCACGTCGCCACTCTCTTAATTGAATGTATGTTCCGAGCGCCCAGCCCATGAACAATACAAAAAACTACAAAACCTCTACTGATGCAATGAAAAAAGGCGAAACGAACCCATTTCCCCGTAACCCAATAACCCTCAATGAGGCCGACACGCTTTTCGCTCTATCTGGCGCATGCGAACCCATATGATTTTACAAAAAACAGTAATGTCGCATTCTGGCACCGCCTCTACTTGGCTATGATAGAGATACTACATAAAGCCTAAAAAAGCGAGGGGCGTCCCAAAAAAAAGCGGGAGACGAGGTTCGAACTCGCGACCAACAGCTTGGAAGGCTGTGACTCTACCAACTGAGTTACTCCCGCATAACATCTGTCTAAATCTCTTAAGTGGGGCAGACGAGACGTCTGCCACCCACAAAATAGTCATCCTGAGCCTGTCGAAGGGTGACACTCACAGTAAAAACTACCTTTTTCAACAGTCATATCGTCTGGCCGAACAACTAATTTCTAAATGATCCCACCGCAAGCGGTGGGCGACCGAAAGCCACCAACCAAACAACACTCAATTTAGAGCTTTTTGGCACAAACTGCAATTTGAATTTAATTCGAGTCTCCCGAAGGCAAAAGCCCCCAGTGCAGCTTTGAGCGGCAGACACGATAAAATGAATTTTCCTCAAAGGCAATAAACTGGTAAGCAAAATCTGCCCGCTTAATAGAAACAATATCACCGTCCGAAAGTTCTCTCATCACCTGGCCGTCTACTGTCAAAGAGGCGACTTTATGCTGTGACCTTACTTTTAAAACCAGAGCGTCGTCGGCCCGGAAAATCATCGGCCGCGTTGTCAGAGAAAATGCTGAAATAGGCGAAGCGATAATCGCCTGCATAGTCGGATGCAAAATCGGTCCTCCAGACGCCAGCGAATAAGCTGTCGAGCCGGTAGGAGTGGCGATAATCAGGCCGTCACAGCGGTAGTTAACGATATCTTCGCCGTTGACCTGCAGCCGGATATCTATCATACGGCTGATAGCCCCGTTATCCACGACCGCTTCATTGAGAGCATGAAACGTCTCGCCCGTTCTATCTATTTTAACTGTCAGGGCCATGCGCTCTTCTACGTTGTAATCTCCTTTGATAATTCGGTCTAAGCAGAGAATCATTGATAGCGGCGTAATTTGTGTCAGAAACCCCAGCGAGCCGACATTGACACCCAGCAGTTTGGTTTTTCTGTCCCCCACAATGCGGGCAGAATGAATCAGAGTGCCGTCACCGCCCATTGAAACCAGCACATCACACTTATCCGGGAGTTCTTCAAATGTACAGTAAGATTGACCAACCGCGATTTCTTTAAGACCGTCCCATACGAAAATCTCTGATTTGGACTGCTTAGACCAGTCAAGAAAATCAGCGACAGCCTGCTTAGTGCCTTCCCGCTGTAAGTTGGCTACCAGCCCGAACCGCATAACTATTCGCTATCCCTCTTTGGAAGTATAAAAGCTGCGGGAGGCCTCTGCCCCGGCGACTTTTTGCTTTAGTTCCGGTGACCTGCGAAATCGGAGTTTTTGGAACAGGCCTTGAGATTTTTTGCCGGTTTCACTGGCTTCAATCACAGCAGCAATAGTCTGAGCCAATCCCTTGGCATCAAGGCCAACTTCATCAAGTAATTCTGCGCGACTTCCGTGGGTAACATAGCGGTCAGAAAGTCCAATGTTTTTAAAAGTGCCGTTCCAGCCCGAGCGCAGCAGATAACTTCCCACTGCTTCGCCAAATCCTCCGCGAAGCTGAGCTTCTTCGATCGTAAAGATAGTCCGGGAATTATCACGGACTCTGTCAAGAATCTTGTAATCTAACGGCTTAATAAAGCGGGCATTGACCACTGCCACATTATGGCCTTGTTCAGAGAGAATATCAGCAGCTCTCAAAGCTTCAGTTACCATTGTGCCGCAAGCCAGAACAGTAATATCACTTGCCGGAGTAAGCGTTTCCCAGGTGCCCCATTCAATTTGCTTGATATCTGTGGTCATTTCAGTCGGGACGCTGTCTCTGGGATATCTTATGGCCACTGATGTTTCGAGTTTATTATCAACAGTCCAGTGAAGCATTGACCTCAGCTCGTTGCCGTCTTTGGGAACGGCAAAAGTTATATTTGGTATTACCGAAAGATAGGCGATATCAAAGACGCCATGGTGGGTGGGGCCGTCATTGCCGACAAGTCCGGCTCTATCCATGCAAATAACAACTTTCTGACCTTGAAGAGTAATATCATGAATAAGCGGATCGTAGGCTCTTTGCAGGAATGTTGAATATATGGTCAGGTAAGGTTTTTGGCCGTCGCTGGCGAGTCCGGCCGCGAAGCAACCGGCATGGCATTCGGCAATGCCGACATCGAAAAACCGCTCAGGAAACTCTTTGGCAAAGCCAACTAAGCCTGTTCCCGCTGGCATAGCGGCGGTGATTGCCACAACTTTTTCATCCTTGTGCCCCAGTTCTATCATAGTACTGCCGAAAACTTTGGTATAGGCCGGCAGGCCGGATTTTGAGGCTGCTTTACCGGTAATTTTATCAAACTTGCCTATCCCGTGGAATGAGTGAGCGTCCCCCTCGGCAGGAGCAAAACCTTTGCCTTTGACAGTAGCAATATGCAGCATTACCGGACCTCGCAGATTTTTAAGCTGCTCCAGAGTTTTTATCAAAGTCGGCAGATCGTGACCGTCTATCGGCCCAAAATAATTAAAGCCGAGTTTCTGAAATAACATTCCGGGCACCAAAAATCCTTTGATAGAATCTTCTATATTAGAAATAGCTTTACGGATTTTGTCGCGGCGCTTGAATTTTCCGGTCAGTTCCCAGATTTCATCTCGGAGTTTATTAAATCTTTCATCTGAGGTAATATTCGTCAGATATTTCGAAATAGCGCCGACGTTCTTGGAAATCGACCAGGTATTATCGTTGAGAATCACCAGCAGGTTTTTCTTCAAGCTGCCGGCATTATTAAGTCCCTCAAAAGCCAAGCCGCCTGTCATGGCCCCATCGCCGATTACAGCTATTACGCTGTGGTTCTGACCAGCCATATCTCTGGAGACTGCAAAGCCGAGTGCCGCTGAAATCGAGGTCGAAGCATGGGCCGCGCCGTAGGGGTCGTACTCAGATTCTATCTGACGTGCATATCCGGCCAAACCATGGTACTGACGCAGGGTTCTTATTCTGTCGCGTCTGCCGGTAATCATTTTATGGGTGTAGGTCTGATGGCTGACATCCCAGATTATTTTATCAGTCGGAGCCTCAAAGACATAGTGCAGAGCCAGAGTAAGCTCGACCGCCCCAAGATTCGAAGCTAAGTGGCCCCCGGTTTCACACAAGGCCGAAAGCAATTCCTGTCTGATTTCGGTAGCCAGTTCGCCTAATTCTGCAATTGACAGCTTTTTTAGATCAAGCGGAGAGTCGATTTTGGACAAATATTTCATCTGGGCCTCTTCCATAAATTTCAGCTTTCCCTCTGGCCTATAAACAGCGCGATATGTTTAAGCATATTATCATCGTAATCATCTAACAATTCAATCGCTTCGTCAATTAAAAGGTCAGCATCTTTTTTGGCCTGCTTGAGGCCGACAACTCCCGGATAGGTAGCTTTTCCTTTGATATTATCAGCGCCCACTTTTTTCCCCAGCAGTTCCTGGCTGCCTTCGACGTCAAGAATGTCATCTATTATTTGAAAAGCAAGGCCGATTTTTTCGCCATATTGAGACAGTGCTTCAAAAGTCGACCTTTCAGCGCCAGCCAGAATCGCACCGACCCGCACCGAACAGCGAATCAGGCTGCCGGTCTTGCAGCTGTGAATTTTGATTATTTCAGCTTTAGTGACTTCACGACCTTCGGCCTCAACATCTGCTATCTGCCCGCCTATCATACCCATGGTGCCGATAGCCTGTGCTAATTCTCTGACGATTTCTGTGTGGCCAGAGCGGGCCATCAGGTCAAAAGCTATATCGTGCAGGGCATCTCCGGCCAATACGGCAGTGGCGACTCCGAATTTCTTGTGGCAGGTGGGTTGGCCGCGGCGGAGGTCATCATCATCCATGCAGGGCAGGTCATCGTGGATAAGCGAATAAGTGTGAATCATTTCAAGCCCGGCCATAACATAGCCAATCGAGCTGTCTATCTCAGAACTGTCTGTCCGACACAGTTCGTATGTTGCCAGAGCCAGTATCGGCCTGATTCTTTTGCCGCCGGCCATGACCGAATAGCGCATAGCGGCGTGCAGTGTTTTCGGTTCTTCAGAAGCCGCAGGAATATACCGGCTGAGCAATTCGTCGACTAACTTACGCTTTTCGCCCAGGTAATCTTTAATATTAACCAGTTCAGTCGATTTCACTGTCGTCCCCGGAAGATTCAAAATTTTGTTCAACCAGCGCGCCGCCTTTTTCCTTAATGATCTTTATCTTCTTTTCTGCTTCGGCCAGTTTGCTGTTACAATATTTGGCAATCTCGAGACCTTCGGTATAAAGGTCTATGGATACTTCCAGCGTAGTGTCGCCAGACTCCATTGATTCGGTAATCTCTTCGAGTCTTTCCAGAGCAGTCTCAAAATCTTTATACTTCTTTTTGGGCGGCATGTTGCTAATTCCTGTTAATTTTTTCGATATTTGAAATTATTAGCCCGTCTTTCAGTCTGGTCTGCAGGCTGTCTCCGGCTTTGACATCTTTGACTGACTTTATCACTTCGTTTGAGGGTAATAACGAACTTACCGAATACCCCCTGGCCAGAACTTTTATTGGCGACAAAGCCTCCAGCCTTGAAAGCCCCAAAGATAGGCGGTTTTTAAACAATTCAAACCGATTTTTCCCTGAACTGTTTAAGAGCCTGAGCATACTGTCGATATTCTGCTGTCGTTCATAAATAAGTTCGAGCGGTCGCGACAATACCGGACGGCTGAGCAGCGCTGACAGAAAATCTCTGGCCGAACCGACCTGTCTTTCCAGATAAGTTGTCCCCTGCGCTATGAGTCCTTGAATCTTTGAGATGTATTCTTCTTTTGACCAGACCGCCAGTTCCGCTGCCGCAGAGGGAGTAGGCGCCCGCAGGTCGGCGACTAAATCCGAAAGCGTGATATCTATTTCATGGCCGACTGCTGATATCAGTGGAATTGTTGAATCAAATATCGCTCTGACAACTATTTCAGTGTTAAAACACCAGAGGTCTTCGAGCGAACCGCCGCCGCGACCGGTGATTATCAAATCGACATTTTTTTGCTCGTTGAAATATTTTATCCCCTCAGCTATTGTCTCCTCGGCCCCGTCTCCCTGCACAGCTGTCGGATAAATGACTAACTCTACGGCCGGGTTTCTACGCTGTGCGATTTGAATTATATCGCGGATAGCGGCGCCGGTTGGCGAAGTTACTATGCCGATGCGTGTAGCGTATTCTGGTATCGGCTGCTTGTGCTCTTCGTCGAATAAACCTTCAGCCGAAAGTTTTTCATACAATTGACGATAGGCTAATTCCAGCGGGCCAATTCCTACCGGCACCAGTTTGCGGCAGATTAGCTGGTACTCTCCCCGTTTTTCGTATAACGAAATATCGCCGAATGCTAATACCTGCTGGCCGTCTTTCGGTTCAAACTGCAGCTGCTGCCCGAACGGCCGCCACATGGCCACCCGCAATACTGCTTTGTCATCTTTGAGGCTGAAATACCGATGTCCCGAAGAACCGTGATGATGAAAGTTTGAGATTTCGCCTTCGATACAGAGCCCGGAGAAAGAACCCTCAAGGGTGGTCTTGATCCTTTTAGTAAGGGCTGAGACAGTGAGTGTTTGCGGCTGTTCTTGCATAAATGGCAATAAATGGAATTACGGGGCTTGCGCAACTAATAGATTTGGGATGTGATTATGGGGCCGACCCTTCGGCAGGCTCAGGACGGCGCGAGGGCGTCTGCCGCCCACTAAAATAGATTTTCACATTAGTCATTGCCCGCTTCTGACTTTCCAGCTTTAGTCCCGTGTAGTCACGGGGCGTAGGCTGGAATCCATCTTTCAAACAGCGACAGCCCCTCTTGTCATTCCCGAAAGCCGTTGTCGGGAATCCATCTTTCTCTTAAAGCACCCTTCGACTCCGCTCAGGATGACTCATATGTGCTCCGTCATTCCCGCGTATGCGGGAATCCAGCCGGTGATAAGGGCACATACTTTCAAGAAGGGGCAGACGAGGGCGCCTGCCGCCCACTAAGCAAAATCAAAAACCCTTCGACCCTTCGGCTTCGCTCAGGACTGCGCAGGCTCAGGGTGACTGTCGCAGGGGGTACTTTATTATAGGCACTCTTGTGCTGTCATTCCCTCCGCTTCCTGTCATTGCCGCTTTAGTCCCGTGTATTCACGGGGCGAAGGCTGGAATCCATCTTGTCGTCATTCCGGACTAGTTCCGGAATCCAGCCGGTGATACGAGCACTTGGTTTCAAGATGGGGCAGACGAGGGCGTCTGCCCCCCACTAACTTCTGACTTTCCAGCGTAGGCGGGAATCCATCTTGTCGTCATTCCACGCCTGACGTGGAATCCAGTCGGTGATACGAGCAGTAAAGTCGATCTTGTAGCTTTGTATGATTAGATCCCACCGCAAGCGGTGGGCGACCAGCCTCCAAAATACTTACGTAAAAACGAACATAAAAGTGGCCAAAGCAATTCCGTAGATCAATGTCCTCGTTCTAATATACAAGTAAGCAAAAGTTAAACCAAAAAGAAACGTCCGAATAATCTCTCCAACTTGATAATTGTAGTGAAAGCCCGCTAAGAGACTAGCATAGAGAATAATTTCAAGCATGCTTGTCTCTTCTTCTTTGAACATACTATCGAGAATAAACTTGGCTAATCCAATGAATATGAAGTGGTCTATCAGCACGAAGAAAAACACGTGTATAGCCGACCACCTTGCAAATGCTTCAAAAGGTGTGATGATACTTAGTTCAAAGATCTTGCCATGAATTGGAATATTCCCTAATAAAAGAATTAGTGCCCACAAAATGACACCAATTATGATAGACTTTCCTTCCTTCTCAATTCGTGCGTTTGAAAATTGGAATAATCTATTGAACGCACTTTCTTGTCCACCTGTAAATGCCGTTAACGGTGCCAATACACCTACCTGAAATGGAACAACAAGAACACTTACGTATAACATTCTTGTAATCTGTGTTTCAGATTTATAAACGATAGCAGGAAATACCGGAGGGTAGATAAGCAGAGCTATTCCTACAACTATTGCAAATGCTATTAAGTATCGAAGTGCCAGTAAAGGACCCTTTGGCTCAAACAAAATCATAACGATAAGGGAAAGAACAATTGTCCAATAAAGCGGCAACTTATAACTGTAAATCGTAATGGATGGGTTTGATCCGCCTAGCGTCGCAAATGAGTAGTATAAAGTCAGTACATTTATTACGACCCAAAGAAGGACTATCGTCTTAACTGTCAATTGTGATTTCGTTTTCGAAAATAAGATTACTAAGAAAAAGACGATATTACAATATATTAATAGGTCCTCGATAAAAACTCCTCTCTGGGTTTATTCTAAATATCACATGCTATGATAATATAGTTTTTATCACTATAGATATTCCCTTTCGATAAAAGTAAGTAAAGCAATTTTTCGTTCATTTTCATTTAAGGGATTTGTCTTGATTGAATTCAGTCATATGTTTATTCTCTTACTCACTTTGGCTGAGTTGTAACATTTCATCCCCCATTCAAACTACTCAATATCGCATTGGCCAGTTTAATGTTTATGCCGTTTAGTTCGGCTATCTGTTCGGGGGTAGATGCTTTGATTCTTTTGACCGAGCCGAATTGTTTTAGCAGTGCATGTTTTTTCGACGGGCCGACGCCGGGGATTTTGTCCAGTTCGGATTTTATCGTGCGTTTGCTGCGAACTTTGCGGTTGTAAGAGACAGCAAAGCGGTGGGCTTCGTCACGTAGCTGCTTTAAGAGCATCAACGCCGGTGATGAACGGCTGATTGTTATCGAGTCCGAGGCCCCCGGCACAAAGACTTCTTCGAGACGCTTGGCCAGAGATACAACCGGCTGCTTATCAAAACCGAGAGAGGCCAGTTCTTTGATGACGGATGACAGCTGCCCTTTACCGCCATCGATAACTAACAAATCAGGCGGCAGCGTGGCTTCTTTCTTTATACGATAGAAATACCTGCCGACCACTTCGCGCATCATCCTATAATCATCCTGCCCTTTGACGCCTTTGATTTTGAAATGCCGGTACTCTTTCTTTTTCGGTCTGCCGTTTTCAAAATAGACGCAGGAACCGACAGCATCCGTCTCGCCGGTGTTGGAAATATCAAAACAGGCAATACGCCGCGGAGACTCAGACAGACTCAGTTCTTTCTTTAAGCTGGTCACCATTTTACTGGTGCGCTCTGATTGCTGCCTTTTTTGGATAAGCAAATCATCAAGCAAGAGCCTTGCGTTCTGAGCGGCAAGTTCTACCAGCCGAACTTTCTCCCCTTTTTGAGGGATGACGATATTTATTTTGCTGCCCTTTTGCTGATTCAGCCAGTCGTTTATCAGTTTAAGATTTTCGACTTTGATTGGCAGATAAATTTCTTTGGGCAAATTCGGCTGGTGGCTGTAGTACTGTGTCAAAAATGTATCGACTATCGCTTCGTCTGTTTCGTCGGCTTCAGCAGTCAACTGAAAATCCTGCCGCCCTATCAATATTCCTTCGCGGAGTTGCAAAACTGCTGCTACGGCTAAACGGCCTTCACGGGCTAATGCGATGATGTCGCGGTCGACACCGCTGCCGACATCGACTTTCTGCTTGACCATGACCGACTCAATTGCTTCTATCTGGTCGCGCAATAGTGCGGCTTCTTCGTATTCCATCTGCTCTGAGGCTTGGTCCATTTTACTATGTAAATTTTCAATTACTTTTTTGGACTTGCCGGAAAGAATCATCAACACGGCATGTATATTTTCTTTGTAATCTTCGACTGTCTGCAGAGCTTCGCAGGGACCTTTGCAGAGTTTGATATGGTAATCGAGGCAGACTTTATACTGGCGTCCTTTGGGGGGAGGGATGACAAGATTGCAGCTTCGTATTTTAAAAAGGCGTCTCAGGAACTCGATAGTTTTGCGCATCCCCTTGGCCGATGTAAACGGCCCGAAATAACGGGCGTTATCTTTTTCGATTCTGCGTACAACTAAGATGCGAGGGAATGGTTCGTAGGTGGTGACTTTGATATATGGAAAGTGCTTGTCATCTTTCAAGTCAACATTGTAACGCGGTTTATGCTGACGGACCAGATTCGCTTCGAGAATCAATGCCTCTACTTCTGTGTCGGTAACCAATAGTTCAATATCTGTTGTCCTGGCGACTATCCGGGCAGATTTTGGGTCAGCCAGTTTGTTGGCACCAAAATAGCTGCGCACTCTGCTTTTTAAAACTTTGGCTTTCCCGATATAAATATATTTACCTGCGGAGTCCTTGAACATATAGACTCCCGTGGCATTGGGCAGTGTCTGCAGTTTCTTTTGAAGCGGCGATTCAGTTTTTGGCATCAGACCTAAAGTAACCAAAAAAAGTTTAACTATTCAACAACTCTGCGGGCGCCAATATATCTTTTTGACCAGTACTTGTTATGCATGCTGGAAATTATGATACCGTTTGAAGACGAAGCGTGCATAAATTCATCGTAGTCCATATAGATACCGACATGGGACACTTTTTTACGGTCGGTTTTGAAAAACACCAGATCGCCGAACTTGAGCTTGTGTCTGTTTACCGGCTTACCGGTTTTGAACTGATCAGCGGCAGTTCGGGGCAGCCGGGTTTTGTTGTACTTTTTGTAGGCTTCGCTGGTGAAAAGTGAGCAGTCCAGCCCGGGGTCTGTTTTTGAGCGGCCTTTGTACGGGCGGCCGAGATATGACTGCAGAATCTGCCCGAATTTTATTTTTGGATTTATCGATTGCTTGCTCGATTTCACCGCCGGCTTATGCGGCTGGGTGGCGCCATCTGTCCGGTAACGAGGATAAGGCGAACAGCCAACCACAAAAATCATAAATAATAAAATTGCTTTACTTAGTCTCATCAAGTTAACCCGGGATAAACCATATTAAACCTCTTTTTATAATATGCCCGCGTCAAAAAGAGCAAGGCAACAACAAACAAAAAGTAAATCGGGTAAAAATATCCGGCCAGAAGTGTCAAAAGCAGAATCGGGATTTTTGCAGCTGCCAGTATTATCTGAAGATTCGAGGTTAAGAGCGCAGTCAGAGTCAAAGCTGCCGAAATTATGGCAATTATCATAAGCGGCAGGAAACTGGAGTAATGTGCGACAAGCGCTGCCCCTGCGAATGAAATCAGAGCTGCCGACAGAGCTGCCCACAGCGGAAGAATCACGCCAATTGTTTTCTTGCCTGTCGCCCTGTCTCCCGTTTTATCTGGAATCGTAGTCAGAATATGCACGCCCAATACTGACAGGAAAAAATAGAGCGGATTATCCCAGCCTAAGAGGCCGGCATTGTGCTGAGTAAAAAAAGGCATAACCGTCATCGGAATCAAAAAGCCAAACGAATAAGCATTGGCAAAAAGTCCGGAGATCGGCCTGTCTTTTAGTCTAAGCGGCGGCGCTGAATATATGAAAGAGAGCAGGAGCAGTTGCAAAAAGATAATGAACAAAGCCGTCGAAATAAAAACAGCAGCTGACAAAGCCAGCACTGAAAAGATTATATACATTGCCATCAGAGTTCCGGCGCTGACCAGCCGCCTTTGTAGAAAACCAAGCTTGCTGTTTAACTTGTCTGATTCAATATCATATACCTGGTTTATATAATAGGCAGCGGCAGTTAAAATAGTGAGACATGCTAAAATTAAAAGATCAAGCCAGCTGAACGTCTTTTCCGCCAGCTCATGATGGTAGTGCAGCGCCACTAAGAAGATTGACCAGACCGGCAAAAGCAGCATCGGACGGGCAGCAAATATATAATCCAGCAGTTTCATTTCGAAATTAAAGTCAGATAAGCATACATAAACGGCGCCGCAAACAAGAGCGAATCAAAGCGGTCCAGCACTCCCCCATGACCGGGAATAATCCCCGATGAGTCTTTAATATTGAGCGATCGTTTCCACATTGACTCCACCAAATCCCCCAGCTGACCGAAAATCGAACAGCCAATAGCTATTACAAACATATCAGAGACGTTCATGAACGAAAATTTCCAGTAATATAAAATCACAGAGACAACAGCTGCACCGACTAAGCCACCAAAGAATCCTTCGACAGTCTTATTCGGTGAGACCGAAGGCGCTAGTTTTGTCTTGCCAAAAATTCTCCCAATTTGCATGGCGGCTGTATCCCCCACCCATAAAATACCGAACAAAAGCAGCATGCTGTCACCGCCGTGAAACTGACCCACTCCCTTACCCACCAGATAAACAGTCGGATAGAGCAGGCTGATATAAAGCAGCCCCCAGACCAGCCGGCTGTGTCGGGCGAATAATTCGGCCGGTGAATCTTTGCCCATACTAAGCAGCATGCCCGATACTAAAAAGAAGCTGATAATTTCGACAATTACCCATGAAACATTCCGGCCGGAATCGTCGCCGTTTATGACACCGGCAACTGTAATAAACAGCAGCACAAAAGTTGTAATTGCCAGCCAGAATATAACGCTGCCTGGTTTAATTTTTTCCTGATATAGAAATTCTCCGAAAGCAATAGCAGCAAAAATAAATATCATGCCCAGAAACCAATTCCCGCCCTGGTAGACAATCCAGAGGATTGCCGGTATGGCCACGGCCGCCACCAGTATTCTGGTCAGCATATTTTTACTCATGCGCTGTTGCGGGCAGTTAGTTTTCCGAATCGACGTTCGCGTTTTTGGTAGTCGAGTATGGCTTCGAACAATTCTTTGCGGCCGAAATCCGGCCAGAGTTCGTCGGTGATAAAAAGCTCAGTGTAGCTTGTCTGCCACAACAGAAAATTTGAAATTCTTCTTACACCCGAGGTTCTGATCAGCATATCAGGGTCGGGCAAATCTACCGTGTATAGAAATCTGGAGAAAAGCTCTTCGGTAATATCTTTGATGTCAAGCATGCCTGCCCGTGACGAATTAGCTATCGCTTTGACTGCGTCAAGAATCTCAGAACGTCCGCCGTAGTTAAGAGCTAAATTAAGAACCAGACCTTTATTATCGCGGGTGCGTTCGATCGCTTCCAGAATAACTTCCCGCTTCTTTTGCGGCAGACCATTAATGCGGCCGATTGTGATAAGCTTGACATCGTTTTCGATTAATTCATTGATGGCATTCTTGGTAGTCCGCGTCAGCAGCTGCATTAATGCGGCAACCTCAGTAGCCGGCCGACTCCAGTTTTCACTTGAAAAAGTATAGAGCGTCAAATATTTGATGCCAATCTCACTGGCCGTCCGGACAACTTTCTTGACAGCGTCAACTCCGGCTTTATGCCCGAAAGTTCTGGGACGATTACGCTGAGCAGCCCAGCGGCCGTTGCCGTCCATTATGATGGCTACATGGACAGGAATCCGCTCAGGGGTTTCCAAAATCCGGGCTTTGAGATTTTCTTCGATATTCTTCATAATTTAACTGCAATAACAAGGCAATCGTGTCTCTTAGTCAACCAGAAAAGGCCGCTGCAACCGGCCAATTCTTTTTCTACCTAATCAGCTGCAGCTGCCCGATATCCGTATCCAGCCGGTAGTATTCGGTTGAAAAAACCCCGTGTTGAGCATTGAGCTCCGAAATCGAATCAGCAAAGATAAAACCATGCTGCTCTTTTAGCAGGTACGAACGGGTTAAGCGTTTGAAACCGTCAGGGTTTTGATAATAAAGATGCAGTCGTTTCAGCTTATACTCTTCTCTATCTATCACAGCCAGACCTGCCGGCAGGCTGTCCTCGCTGCCGGGAGTGTCAAAACCAATGGCAATGTTTTCCTCCCCAATGTCGTTGGGGAAGAAATTAAATAAATAGGACTCTGCAAAGATGTTTGGAAACACAAAAGTCGGAGCGGGCATCTCCGAAGTCGGCTCGGCGACCACCTGAGTGGAGTCAATCCGGCTGCCGCTCATAAAGTATCTGGTAATCGCCGTATCCAGCCTTTCGACAACACCACCCCGGCCTATCTGTTTATAATGGCTAGAGGCCAAAAAAGTATAGCGCATACTTTCTGAACGCAGCTCTGACTTTTCAAACGTTTTTTTGGCCTGGGTTACATAAAAACCGAGTACCGCATCGGCCTGCTCCTGCGCCAGAGCTGAAATAAAGAGAATCGCAGCCAGTATCAGGACAGCCGTTATCTGAAAAAATCGTTTGGTCATTATTCAATAATTATACATACTAAAGCAGATATTTCATATTCACAACAGGGGTTTATTTTACAGTCTCAGCTGACAGCGTCTTTTGTGATACTTCTCTCAATCCAATAAACCCTGCCTGCCAACCATAGGAGGGCATGCCATGTTAGTAAAGGATTTTCTTAAAAACAGAAATCGGGCTGTAATCACCGGTAAACCGTCAATGTCCATCCTTGAGGCCATGCAGCTGCTCGTCTCCAACCGCATCAGCTCCCTGCCAGTTTTGGACGAAGACAAAAAGCTGAAAGGAATTGTCAGCGACCGCGATATTTTCCGCTCTATCACGGTAGATAATAACGCTTTCAAAAATCTTTCGGTCAGCGACCTGATGACTACTCATTTAATAATTGGCGTTCCCGATGATGACCTGGGTTATATCGGCAGTGTCATGACTAAAAATCATATCCGGCATATTCCTATTGTCGAGAACGACCAGTTGGTTGGCCTGGTCTCGGTGGGCGATGTTGTAAAATCCCATATTGATTCAATCGAAGTCGAAAACCGGTATTTGATGAATTATATCAGCGGCGACTACCCGGGGTGAGGAAATTATATAAAATAGCGATTGGCTTAGTCGTATTGTTCACGCTTTTCTTTCTGCTGTGCTATGAACACTATAGTGTACCGGAAGATGCACGGGGTACAATATTCGTTATTGGTGATGACGCTTATGCTTACAACCCTTCTAAAGATATAAGAACTGAAATACCTGAGCTTGGAAAGCATTTGCAGCCCGCATTTCAATGTAAACTGTCACTTGATTCTTTCATTGTTTCGTCACTTAATCCCTTAGATAGCTCCAAAGGACTATTCGGATTTTACAAGGTTACCCCATTTGGAAAAACGGTTACAAGAATCGTAAAGCTAAGAGAACGTAGATATTTGAAACAGTCTCTTGACTACAACGAACAATTAGACTTGTTTCTCTTTAATGGTCAACTAAACAGCGATGAAGATGGTTTGTATATTCTTGATACAGGATTCAACATTATAGAAGATCTTTCATTCATTGTTAATTCTCTTGAGCGTCCTGGTTCGGTAGAGAACTATTACCTTCTTGATTCAACTACGCTTTTGTTTAACTATTTTTATCGGGAAGTTCGTTTGTATTCACTAAAAGACAGCACCTCGAAGATAATTGCGCATGGCTCTCTGGAGGCAATCAGTCATGACAGAACAAAAGTAGTTTTGTCTGTTGGTTATGGACTTCAACAGATAAATCTTCTAGTAGACCTTAAAGGAGGTCCTGATGTCAAATTACCTCCAATTAATTCTGCAGGCTTTTGCTTTTCACCGGACGACTCATATATAGCATGCATGCACGGTACGAATGATCTTTCAAATACATTCGAGCTACACATTTACGAAAGAAGCTCGCACAAAATGTATAAGACAAAAATCACGGGCAGAGGCTATTTGGTCTGGGTAAATAAAGAAAACTAGATTTGCCTACTTTGACATATGTTGCTATATTAGTATACTAATGAGTTAACTGCATATGAAAAAATATAGTATCATAAAATTCTTGTGTTCTCCGATTTGTCTAAGTTGTGTCTTCTTTGTACTATGGTCAAATTCGAGTGCTTCAGCTACTGGAAGAAATACTCCCGTTTTCATTGAAAACATAGGCCAGTGGCCGGATAGTGTTTTATTCGTCTGCAATACAGGATCACAGGCTCTTTGGTTTACATATAATGGCGTACATCATAGGTTGGCAAGAATAGATACTTCTGCTACCCGAACAAGCAGCCTGAGATCGAAACTTGGTGCCAAACACCCAGTATTGGGCAAATTTGGTGCAACTCTGCCACAGCTTGAATTTATGACTGTTTCTGCCAAATTTGAAGGCACTAACCCCAACGTCAAAGTATTAGGGGCGTCCAAACAGAAACAATATTATAATTTTTATAAAGGCAGGGACCGCTCAAAATGGAAGTCACATGTCCCCTGTTTTGAGTCAATAATCTATGAAGATATCTACCCAGGCATAAATCTGTCGTACTACAGCAATGGGAATAAGATAGAATACGATTTTATGGTCTCTCCCACTGCCGACCCTTCTCAAATAAGAATCGCATACCAGGGAGCAAAATCTGTCCAAATCAGCAAAAAGGGGAAACTGATAGTCGGCGCCGATTGGGGAGAAATTATAGAAAGTAAACCCAAAGTCTATCAGATGAAAGGTGGCCGACGAAAAGTAATTGATGCTTCTTTCAACATGCTATCGGAAAACATGATCGGATTCAAGGTATCAAAAGAGTATGACAAAAGCAAAAAACTGATAATAGATCCAGTGCTTAGCTATAGCACATACTTTGGTACAGTTTCGGGGCAAATTGCACTTAGCATTGACCTGGACAGCCAGGGGAATATGCTCATAAGTGGGTTAACAGGGCCGTCTTTTCCAACATTCAAAGCGTTTGACAGCGTTGGCTCAGGTGGTCAAGATGCGTTTATTAGCAAGATTTCTGCGTCCGGACACGAACTAATTTTTAGTACGTATCTGGGTGGAGATGAATGGGAGCTCTTTAGTAACGCAAAAACAGACACCTTCGATAACATTTATGTTGCAGGAATAACATTGTCTCCAAACTTTCCTGCCTTAATTGGCTACGACACTACTTTTGATGGAATTAAGGAAACCGGTTTCCTGTGCAAGTTCACGCCAGGATGCGATTCTATGATATACTCAACATTTGTAGGAGGTTCAGATTTTGATTTCCTGGTGGGATTGGATGTGGATAATGACGGCTTTGCATATGTGACAGGACTGACTACTTCAACCGATCTTGTTTTTGAGTATTCATACATAAGAGAATATATGAATAGAGGAGACGGATTTTTGGTAAAAGTTTCGCCCGATGGGCAGAGCCCTGTATTTGGTACATATTTGGGGGGGTATGATAATAGTGATTTCCCCTTCGGAATTGCAGTGGATGACTCTGGAAACGCTTTTGTCACTGGATATACTACTTCTAATGACTTCCCAAGCACTGACCCTTCGGATACGATTATGTGGAATGCTGGCTATGATGCTTTCGTGCAGCAAATTTCTACTAATGATAGTAGCCTTGTATATTCTGTTCGTTTTGGCAGTACCGGCGACGATGAAGGACTGGATATTAAACTCGATAAGTCAGGCGACGCATATGTCACCGGTAGGGCTTTCGGCAGGGGTTTCCCCCTAATGAATGCCTATGATTCAACTCCCAATGGAGGTGGAGACTTGTTTGTGAGTAAATTCCAGAAAAGCACAGGCAATCTGCTTTTTTCAACTTATATGGGAAGTAGAAGTTGGGATGACAGCTATTGTATTGGTGTTGACAATGAGCATAGGGTCTGGATTGCAGGTGATACATGGGAAGACAATTTCCCTACTGTTGATGCTTTTGACAATACGTTTAACGGGAGGATTGATGCCTTTGTGGCTTGTCTTTCGGCGTCTGGCTCAGAATTACTTTATAGTACTTATTTGGGTGGAAACGAATGGGATGGTTTCTTTGGCATGGTAATTGATGCTTCAAATAATGTGTATTTGGCAGGTAGAACCCAATCTCTAAATTACCCTACAATTGATCCATATCAGGCAGAACTTGGAGGTCATTGGGACGTTGTAATTGCAAAATTTAGTCCGGTGGCAACTTCGATTGATGATTCTGCTGGTTCAACATTGCCTGCGAAATTTGTGATTAGTAACAATTATCCTAATCCGTTTAATCCATCTACTACTATCTCGTATTCCTTGCCTGAGAGATCTCATACACAAATTGTTGTCTATAATATATTAGGTGAAGAAGTTATAAAGCTCGTTGATCAAGTAAAATCAGCTGGTAGTTATACAGTGACATGGAACGGTATGGATAGAAATGGCAAGGTTTCTGCAACAGGAGTCTACTTTTATCAACTAGTAACTGAAAACTACCGAGAATCTAAGAAAATGCTTTTGCTCAAATAGCTGTGTGCCCAGTTGTACTCGGTGGGACTATTGTCCATCGCAAATTCACTTGCTAATCACTGCAAAATACGCCGCCCCACCACTATATAAAACGGCAGCTCTTGAATACCATGACTAAGAAACAATTCTATTCCGAACATCGCATACAAGCACTTGTCTTATCTTTTTCTGTGTCCGCTGATTACAAAATCACTACAAGTCCTGATAGCCGAAAAGTAAAATATAACAAAACGAACCCAAATGTGATGTGAATAAGTGTTTGTATTATTGGCTGGATTCTCGCATGCGCGAGAATGACGAGACCAAAACTTGTGGGCGGCAGACGTCTCGTCTGCCCCAGTGTTTAGTATGCAATAATTTTAAGATGGATTCCTGCCTGCCCCTCGGCTCCCAAGTCTACGCTAGGGACTTTGTACTCTCGGGATTAAAACGCAGGAAAGACACCAGCAGATGTTCAATCCTCTTAAGATTGAACACATTCACAATACGTACGTTATAAGAATATCGAAAATATCATCAACTCTTTAAAACGAAGGGACAACCCGGATGTCTGAGCTTATTAATGAGAAGAGAAGAAAGTTTCTCAAAAAAAGTTTAATCGGAGGCATTGGCATTGCGGCCGTTCCTGTTTTAGCCTTTTCTCAAGCAGAAGAATCTGCATATTTAAAGGCACGGCAAACAAGTAAAAATCTGTCCGACAAGGGACCCGCTGCCGACGAAGAAATGGTTTTTGAAATGGTTCACAAAGCCCATTTCAACATTCAAATAGTGAAAGAACTACAAGCAAAAGAACCATCACTTGTAAATGCATCCTGGGACTGGGGTGGGGGCGATTTCGAAACTCCTTTAGGGGCAGCTTCGCATACGGGAAATCGTGAGATTGCAGAATTCTTGATTGCCAACGGAGCACGCCCGAACTTGTTTGCAGCTACAATGCTGGGACGACTTGACATAGTAAAGGGTTTTTTAGAATTGGATCCGAATTTGAAAAACTGCAAAGGGCCACACGGACTTTCACTTCTTCATCACGCAGAAAAAGGCAAGGAGAAAGCAAAAGAAATTGTCAAGTATTTGAACTCCTTGTCATAAGAAACCGAAAGGAGCCTGTATTTCCAGTATGTGGGCGGCCCGCCGCGGCGGGTCTCGTCTGCCCCGGCGCTGAGTACGAAATCATATGAAGATGGATTCCAGCCTTCGCTGGAAAGACAGAAAAGACAGAAATGAGAGATAAGCGGCAAGAACAGAAAAAGCAGAAATTACAAACAGAATCAATAGAGCGAATCCGACAACGTCGGCTAAACCTCCATTACCTCTTTTTCTTTTGCAGCAAGGAGGACATCGATTTTTTTGGTGTGGTTGTCGGTTAATTCCTGAATCTCGTCGTGCAAATCATGCTCCTGGTCTTCGGAAACTTCTTTATCTTTCTGCAGCTTTTTGACGTGTTCGTTGGCGTCACGGCGGATATTACGGATAGCCACCCGGCCTTCTTCGGCCAGATGTTTACATTGCCTGGCCATTTCTTTGCGGCGTTCTTCGTTTAGGGCAGGTATGGGAACACGAATAGTGGTACCATCGGCTATCGGATTTAGTCCCAGATCTGCCGACTGAATTCCTTTGATAATGTCACCGACCGTGCTTTTGTCAAAGGCCTGCACTACCAAAAGGCGCGGCTCCGGAGCATTAACTGTGGCTACTTGATTTAAGGGCATAGAAGTACCGTAAGCCTCGACTTTAACAGTATCAAGCAGATGTGCGCTGGCTTTGCCGGTGCGGACTGCCCGGAACTCACTGGCCACGACCTCCACGGTCTTATCCATTTTCTGGTCTATCTCTTCTTTATAGGCTTCCTGCATTATTGCCTCCTGAATCTGCTCCGATTTTCTATGAAATCAGCGTCCCGACCTCTTCTCCCATGACAACCCGTTTGAGATTGCCGGGCACATTTAAATCTATAACACGGATAGGAATCTGGTTGTCTTTTAAAAGCGATATGGCGGTTGAATCGATAACTTTCAGCTCTTTGACCAGCACATCCATATAATTCAGCTCGCGGTAAAATTCTGCTTCACTATCTTGTTTAGGGTCAGCCGAATAGACGCCGTCAACGTTGGTCGCTTTTATAAATACTTCGGCGCCGATTTCCATCGCCCGCAGCGAGGCCGCAGTATCCGTAGTGAAGTAAGGATTACCCGTACCGGCAGCAAGAATTACCAGACGGCCTTTTTCCATATGGCGGATAGCGCGTCTTCTGATATATGGTTCAGCGAAAGTTTCCATTTTTACTGCCGACATCACTCTGGTATAAACACCCAGACTTTCCAAGCAGTCCATCAGAGCCAGACTGTTTATGACCGTGGCCATCATACCCATATTATCAGCGGTGACACGGTCCATACCGCGTTTGACCATTTCCTGGCCGCGGCAGATATTTCCGCCGCCAACAACTAAGCCGATTTCCAGATTCAACTTTTTTATTTCAAGAATTTGTTCGCAGATACGCTGAATTGCTAAAGGGTCAAGTCCGAACGATTCGCTGCCCATCAAAGCTTCACCGGAAAGTTTGAGAAGAATTCTTTTGTACTTGGGGCTATCCTCTTCAGACATTAATTTTCACCCAGACGGAAGCGGGAGAATCTGCAGATTTTCATATTCTCTCCCAATGCAGCAATCGTTTCATTGACCAGTTCTTCTATAGTCTTGTCGTTGTCTTTTACAAACGGCTGCTCTAAAAGAACTGTTTCGGCGTAATATTTTTCAATTTTGCCGGTAACTATTTTTTCAATAATTTTTTCAGGTTTGCCTTCTTTAAGCGCCTGCTGTTTGAAAATTTCGCGCTCTTTTTCCAGCAAAGTCGGGTCAAGTTCATCGCGTGAGACACAGCTGGGACTGGTGGCAGCTATATGCATGGCCACGTCCCGGGCAAAGCCTTTGAACTGGTCGGTGCGCGCCACAAAATCTGTTTCGCAGTTGATTTCGACCATAACGCCAAGCTTGTCACCGGCATGAATATATGAGGCTACCACACCTTCGGCGGTCTGACGCCCTTCTTTTGAGGCAGCTTTGGCAATGCCTTTCTCACGTAAGACTGTTATGGCTTTTTCCACATCGCCGTTTGCTTCGGACAGCGCTTTTTTGCAGTCCATCATGCCAGCTCCGGTTTTTGTGCGTAACTCTTTGACCATGCTTGCAGTTATATCCATTATCTGATTCCTAAATAATACTCGTTTAGTTGTTCGTGCTATTTCAATTATGTTTTATCGTTCTTGGTATCGGCAGATTTTTCTTCATCCGAAGAAGTATAAACGGTCTGAGGAGTTCCTCTTTCTTCATCGACAGCAGATTCAATCATACCCTGTGTAAGGCCGCTTCTGGTATCTAAAGCGGCATCAACCAGCTCTCTGATTAAAATCTTGATAGATTTAATAGCGTCATCATTGGCAGCAATGGGAAAATCAATCAAATCAGGATCGGCATTGGTATCGAGGATTCCTATAATGGGTATTCCAAGCTTCGAAGCTTCTGCTACTGCAATATTTTCACGTCTGGCATCGACAACAATTACCAGACCGGGTTTGACATTCATATCTTTTATACCGCCCAGCACTTTTTCGAGACGCTCAGCCTGTTTGTCAAACTTGATCCGTTCTTTCTTGGTGAACTGTTCAATCTCGCCGGTTTCTTTCATCTTCTCAATATTTTTAAGCTTTTTAATCGACTGCTTGATGGTGTCAAAGTTGGTCAGCATACCACCCAGCCAGCGTTCGGTAACATAGAAGCCGCCGCAGCGTTTGGCTTCTTCGACTATTACGGCTTTGGCCTGTTTTTTGGTACCGACAAACAGAATAGAACGTCCGCGGCTGACTACTTCACGAACTTTGGTTTTGGCAACTTCGAGCGAGTTAAGAGTTTTTTTGAGGTCGATAATATAGATGCCGTTGCGAGCGGCAAAAATAAACGGCTTCATTTTGGGGTTCCAGCGACGTGTCTGATGGCCGAAATGCACCCCGGCTTCTAAAAAGTCTTTAATTTTTGGTGAAAGCATACATCTCCTGAGGCTTGGGTTAATCTTGACCGCTGCTTCTACCCTGTCAAAAACCCTGTATTAAGGGACCCTAAGACAGGTCAGCTGCGGCTGCTTACTTAACTTATTTATCTAAAAAAACTTAACGTTTCGAATACTGGAATTTCTTACGGGCTTTCGGCTGACCATATTTTTTACGTTCAACAGCTCTGGGGTCACGGGTCAAAAAGCCTTCTTTTTTTAGGGCCGGTCGTAATTCCGGGTCTAGCAGAATAAGCGCTCTGGCTATGCCCAGTCTGATTGCTCCGGCCTGACCGGAAAGACCCCCACCGGAGGTGGTGCAAACAATATCAAGCTGACCAGCCATTTCTAAAGCTTCCATCGGCTCGCTGGCATACTGCAGTACGGTATCTCTGAGCAGGTAATCTCTGGCCTTCTTCTTATTAATTATAAAAGAGCCTTTACCCTGAGATATTATTACTCTGGCAGTTGATTCTTTACGTCTTCCGGTTGCTGCGAATTTATTATCGGTCATTTACAATCAATCCTATTTGTTAATCGCCAGTGATTCTGGTTTCTGGGCAGCATGCTCATGTTTGGCTCCGGCATAGACATGCAATTTTTTCAGCATTTTCCGGCCAAGTTTGTTTTTTGGCAGCATTCCTCTTACGGCATGGATAAAAACAAATTCGGGTGTTGACTGCATTTTTTTCTTAAATGATGTCTCTTTTAATCCACCCGGATAACCAGAATATCTATAATACATGTTCTGTTCTAGTTTCTTGCCAGAAACTTTTAGACCGCTGGCGTTAACTGCAATGACATGGTCGCCGGTATCCATATGCGGAGTGAAAATTGGCTTGTCTTTGCCTCTCAAAATATTGGCGACTTTGACAGCAGTACGACCCAGCACTACCCCGTTTAGGTCAACCAGATGCCATTTGCGGTTGCTCGAATCAATTTTTGGTATGTATGTCTTCATATTCCTTTAGCTCAATTATAGTTACAGAGCCACCCAGTATAATAAGTTGTCGGAAAAAGTCAATACTGGCTTTAAACTTTCTCACATTTGATTTTTGCCACAGAGTTTATATGAAAGTTGCTTCAGGCATTTTTCTCAGCCAAAATGTGATGATACAGCATTGCTGCCAATACCGAGCCAATTATCGGCCCAACCCAGTAAATCCAAGTGTTTTCGAACCCTCCACCCAGCAGCGCCGGGCCTAAATGTCTGGCCGGGTTCATGGCAGCCCCTGAAATTGGCCCGCCCATAAATATATCAAGAGTAACAGTCATTCCGATTAGAAGAGCTCCAAACTTGGGCGCCCTCTTGTCTACAGCGACTCCGTAAATCACAAACATCAATAGAAATGTCAGAATTATCTCTGTAACCAGGGCCATAGAAACAGAAACGCTGGCAAGGTCACTTACCGCCGGTATTCCCATCTTTACTGCCGTAAGTGCTTCAGCTGGAATACATTGCTTTATCAGGAAAGCTGCGAAAATAGCTCCAAGGCATTGAGACACTATGTAGCCGGCAGCCGTTTTGAGATCAATTTTGCCTATCGTCAAAAAGCCAATTGTTACGGCAGGATTGATGTGTGCGCCGCTTATACCTCCAACAGCCCCAACCATTACTGCGATAGCCAGGCCATGCGCAATGGCAATACCTGTCAAGCCAACCGAACCATTGGTAATAAAGTCCATTGCGATAGCCCCCACCCCTATGAAGACCAGAGTAAACGTGGCTACGAATTCTGCAATTAATGGCTTAAAATTCATCGGCTCCTCCCTTTTCTACTTTGCCAATCTCTTATTTCTCAATTTATGTTAAAATATCTCCAAAAAGGTAATCAGAACATTATTACCAAGTCAAGCGTAACTAATCTCTCTGCCGGCTGCGAACGATTTAGCAAGTTTCAGCTTGAAATCAGGGTCAAACCGACCTCTTCTGGAGCAGTCACCACAGGATGACATTCTCACTTTTTTCTTTCTGGGGTACTCAAGACCACAGCTGGGGCAGACATAAAGATATTTAGGCTGTCTTCTAAGTGATGGGTGCGTTTTGGCTTTTAGTGAGGCCCCAATTCTATTGGCTTCGGCCTTAAAAGCAGCGTTATGGTTAAAGTGAATTATATGAATCATTTCATGTTTGAGAGTGTCCTCGATTTCATCGGGGAATATATTATGATATTTTCGGCTAATCTTGATCAGGTTTTTGACTGGTGTATAGCTGCCGGCACAGGTCATTCTGTTGGAATATTCGATAACAGGATGGGAAAGTTTTCCATCAAAATATAGAAAGTTGAAGCGGTTAAAAAGATGCTCTAGTGTTTCTGTTGAAGGCAGTGCACCGGCCTGCTCTTTTGGGAGGATAGCTTGTTTAGATATCCCAATCTGAGCATTTTCAAAAAGGTCGTAGTTTAATGCCCTGACTGCCAGCTGTTGTTTTCTTGAAGTTAACATTTGTAGCTGTTTTAAAAGCAGAGAACCAGCAGGTTAGTCAACTACAAACAAATAGCAAAGCAGCTAACTGCGTCCGCCGGGGCGAATGCCGTATTCGGTAATAAAGAAAGTAACCAATTCATTGGGGGTAATATCAAAGGCAGGTGAGTAAACCTCGATATCTGCAGGCGCTATGACATCTCCGAAACCGTTAGTGATTTCTAAAGGAGATCGTTCCTCTATTTTAATTTCAGCGCCTGTTTTAATTGAGTCATCAAAAGAAGTCGAAGGTGCGGCCACGTAAAAGGGAATGTTATGATGCAGGGCAAGTACTGCCAGAGGATAAGTGCCGATTTTATTGGCAGTATCGCCATTAGCTGCAATTCTGTCGGCACCTACGATGACATGATTTATTCTGCCCTGTTTCATTATCATACCGGCCATATTGTCACAAATTAAAGTAACCGGGATTCCTTCCTGTTTCAGTTCCCAGGCAGTAAGTCTGGCGCCTTGTAAAACCGGACGGGTCTCATCTGCAAAAATCCTGTTTTTCTTACCCTGGTCACGGCAGGTATAGATAACTCCCAGAGCGGTGCCTATGCCTCCGGTGGCCAGGGCTCCGGTATTGCAGTGGGTCAGGATAGTGTCACCAACACCTATCAGCTCTGCGCCGTTTTTACCGATCGATTCACACATTTGCTGGTCTTCGCTATGAATCGACGATGCTTCCTGCCACAGCAGCTTAGCGGCTGATTCTGTGTTTTGAGGAGTTTCGGTAAATAGCTTGCTTTTCATTCTGTCTACAGCCCGGAAAAGATTTACTGCTGTCGGACGTGAGGAGTAAAATTCTTCAGCAACTTCATCTATGAATCTCTTGTCATACTTCTCGAATTTACCGACAGCCATAGCCATGCCATAGCCTGCTGCGATGCCAATAGCAGGAGCTCCTCTGATTTTGAGCGTATTTATTGCTTCGACTACCTGCTGATAGTCATCGAGTACCAGGTAGTTCAGTTCAGAAGGAAGTTTGGTCTGATCTATGATTTTTATAGTGCTGTTCTGCCGCTCAATTGCTTTGACTTTCATAGGCTTCTCAATCACCCATTATCTGGCAGATTATGGTTCTCGAACGTGCTCTGTTATCAAATTCACAGAAAGTAACCTGCTGCCAGGTGCCCAGAGTCAGCTGGCCATTTACGAAAGGAACGGTAATATCTGTTCCGATTACAGCAGAGCGGAGATGAGAAAAGCCGTTGCCGTCGTGCCAGGTTTCGTCGTGGTGATATGTCTTATCTGAGGGTATCAATTTTTCCATTAGCTTTGGGAAATCTTTCAGAAGTCCCGGTTCATATTCTATAGTTGTCAGTCCGGCTGTTGAACCGGCTACAAATACAGTAACTATACCTGAGCTGATTCCCGACTCTGTGACAGCATTATTGATTGAGTCGGTAATATCTATCAAATCTCCAGCCCCTTTTGTATTCAATTTTATTTCGGCAGTTCTTACCATAATTTCCTCATTATTTTGAATCAATTTAGATAATGACAGTATCTGAGAAAAGCATCAATAAAAAGGCCACCGAATAATCGGCGGCCTTTATGATAGGTATATTAAATTGAGTTACTGTACATCTACACCTTGCGTAAACGTAAATCCACCACGGGGATCTGTATCCTGAATGGTGATTGTCACCTTTTCGGCTGCGCCCGGTGCAGTCCAGAGGAATCCACTGGCTTCACCGTAGGCATTAGTTTCCTGAGTACCATTTGCTACGGTTCCAGCGGTAGCAGTCATAATCAGAGTGTGGTCACCAAGAGGATTATTGAAACGGTCCTTTATCAGGACAGAAATATTTACAATTTCGCCCGGAAATGCTGTCGCCGGTGCAGTTAATATACAGTTTTGAAGATAAGCATCATCAGTTGTAATTGTTACATTATATGAAACAGAACCCCCGCCGGGTGACGAGAAAGTGACCACGTCAATGGCGCCAATGCCATCATCGTTGGCACCTGTCAATGATTTGTCTTTGCTAAGGGTATTCGAAAAAATTGTTATTTCTACTTCTGAAGAAGTACATCCATTTTCAAGAACACCGCTGGAAACACCGAGTATTCCGGCTCTGCCATTTAACTCAATCCCACCAATAACAAAGTTTCCGTTTAAGTCCAGTCCGATGACGTCGACGAAAACCTTGGAGTCATTATCTGCGGGCATAGATGCTGGCATGTTGTTCGAAAAAATATTTACCGGCACATGACTATTAATAAAGAAGCTTGTATCGGCTACTGTGCCGCCGGCAGTCTCAGCCATTATCATGACTATGCCGTCGGCTGAAGGATCGTCATATCCTGAAAACCAGACAGAGGTAGCAATACCTTCATGGTCCCGGGTTCTTAGTTCGTGTGATTTCATAGTACCTTCGTCGGTGGTGAAATACACAACTGTAGAATCATTTACCGGATTGTTATACATATCTGATACTATAGCTGATATTTTGTTTTCTTCGACTATGTTATCCCAGAAAGGCACGTTGCAATCTTCGGACCCTATCGAAATTTTTGCAGGCGGTCCGGCAGAAATAAGTACCTGGGTTGCGTTGGAAAGAATCGTATCAGAGATTGCCCGTATATTGACTGTACCTGAGACTGTACCTGAATGGAAACTCGCCTGAGCTTCTCCTTGAGAATTGGTTACTGCATCTAATGGTCCGCCGCCGACATTGCTAAGATGCTCGCCGCCACCGGGACCATTGATAATTATGAAGCTTACCGGAATACCCTGTGGAACCCTATTGCCGCTGATATCATAACAAGTAGCACGAAGGATTCCCGATTCAATCCCTCCCGTCGTTTTAACTGACAAATGCATTGAATCTGAGGCCAAGTAAATTGAAGCTACTGTTGCGTCCGGCGTTACCTGCAGCTGTACTTCGGCGCTGCCTGTAATCCCGGCATCATTAACAGTAGCTACAAGATAAACTGTCAAGGCTTCGTTGCCGGAAACATAGTTGACAGTAGCAGAACCCGTTCCACCGGCTGTTACGGCGGTAGCCGGAATAAAACCGAGAGCGTCCCACTGACCGTTGGCGTTGGCATCAAAAATCAGAGAATCTACGTTTGAGGTCCAGTAGCCATTGCTGTCTCTGTCTTCAAACTTTTCACCGGCGGTAATCCAGATGTTTACTCCGTCTGCAACCGGCTGTCCCAGTGCATCACGGACTGTAATGGTGACTATCGAAGTATCAGCGCCATTGGCCAAAAGCAGACTTGGGGTAACAGAAATAGTTATGTTGCCGCTGCCCTGTTGAGGAGCATCTGTTATAGTAGCAGCGCTTACACTGCTGATGGAAGTATTTTCCACTGCAGCGCTAATGTTAACGGAACCGGATACGGTGGCGTTAAATACAACTGCGGCTACACCGCTGGCATCGGTTGTGTCAGCTGTGGGAGTAAAGTAACCGGAAGTCGAAGGAGACACAGTAAAGTTAACCACGCGATTAGCAAGAGGCGTACCTGAGGAAGTAACTGTAGCCGTAACAATCGCGGTAGTATTTGTTTCAATAGTAGCTGGACTCACTATTAGTGATAATGTACTCCCGGCTGGAGTGTCATCTACTACATTCTTGGAGCTGCATCCGGCCAGTAACATTACCGCCAGAGACATGGTCAATACTGATTTGACCATTGATTTTCCTTGATAGAACTTAAACATGTTCTCTCCCCTTATTTGAATTATTCAACTTTTTAAATCTTAAGAATTGCTTATAGATATTTATCGGTAGATTTATGAATCGGTTTAGACATAAAAAGCCCGTTTCTTAGTAAGAAACGGGCTTTTTAGAGATAATTTCGGCTTAAATTCAGTCGCCTAAGGCCAGCTCTTCTTCAATTATGGTAGGAGTTACAAAGATTACCAGGTCGCGGCTTTCTGTTTTAGTCGTACGATATCTGAAAAGCACACCTATAATCGGAATATCTTTTAGGATCGGAATACCAACTTCGGACTCTATTTCGTCCTGAGTTGTCAAACCAGCTATTACAGCTGTCTGGCCGTTATCAACGATTACGTTGGTTTCGGCGTTGCTGGTATTAATAATAATTCCGTTGGGGTCAAACTGGAAAGTTGATCTTTCAGGTTTGAGATGCATGAGAATCCGATTTTTGGCAGTTATGTGTGGCGTAACTTCCAGAATGGTGCCTATTTCTTCAAATTTTATGACTACGTTTCCTGATGCATCAAACTGCTTTATTGGTATTTTTTGACCCACTTGAATCCTGGCAGTTTTGTTTTCCAGGGTGGTGATTTCCGGGTGTGCAATAATTTTCCCTTTACCGGAGGTTACCAGCGCCTCTATGATAGCATTCACAGACCAGCCACTTTGAAGGGCGCTCACGGTATAACGGCCGGCTACGTCGGTGTTGCGCGCAGTAAGCACTTCACCTTTTTGAGGATATGAGCGGCCGGTCAAGGTTGTATAGGTACCCGCTACGGTCCAGGAAATGCCAAGCTCTTGCAGATCAGTGGTGAATACTTCCAATAACTGAGTTGATATTCTTATCTGCCTGGCAGGTTTGTCAAGTTCTGCAATGAGGCTTATAACTTTTTCCATGTTTGCAGGAACTTCACGCAGGATTATTGAATTTGAGCGAGAGTCGCTGATTACTTCGCCTCTCTCAGTTAATAGAGACTTGGCTGTCTTGGCAATATCATCAGAGGTAGAGTTAGCGATTTTGATGATTTTTGTTTCAAGTTCCACCAGTTCGCGCTGTTCTTTCTTGTGCTTTTCCTGCTCCGATGTCTCTTTGCGATAGTCTGCTTCCGATAACACTCTTATGTAGCCGCTTCTTTCATCAACAATGGCCAGGCCATATGTGCGTCCAATGATGTCCAAGGCATCACGCCAAAGGACATTTGACAGCTTGATTGTTACGGCGCCCTTTACATCAGGAGCAACAACTATGTTAACATTTCCATAATCGGCTAAAAAGCTGAGCACCGAACGGATATCGGCAGACTGAAACTGCAAGTTTTTGATCGGCTCCTTCTGGGCAATTACCGGAGCTTTTTCGGGAGCCTCTTCCTGAGCTGAGACAGCTACCAGCAGTCCCATCGAAAAAGCCAGTAATACTGAAACTATAATCAGTTTGTTATATTTTTTGCTAAACATTAGTCTATCCCTTCCTTACCTAATAAGAATCCATATTCAGTGCAACGGTACGGCTCCAACCATACTCAAATATCTGGAAATATACTTTTTCCATATCCACTCTCAGAACATAACCTTTTTGTACTTTATCACCGGCGCTAAGGATATATCCGAAGCCATCTTTATCTTCAAACAAGGCCCTGTTACTTTCGCCGGCCGTCTCCAGCACACCGACCAGTTTCAGACCTTCGACATTCGGCACGCGCTTTTCTACCAGACTGTTGCTGATCCTGGTCTCATTAATTAGAGTCTCAAACGGATCACGATAGCGCTTACCTTTGTATTTGATTACCAGACGCTTTGGAAATTCTGCAACCATGGTCCCTTTGATTTTCCTTGACTGGGCCGGGCTGCGGCGGAATCTGGCAGTGGAACTCTTTTCTGCTTTCTTGTCAGTCTTGGCAACTGTAGTTGGCTTCCTGCTTTTCTTTTTACTAACAGATGATTTCTTGGCGTTACTGTTTTTGGCAAGAGTAGCTTTGGGCGTGCTTTTGCGGCTGCTTGATTTTGCCAGCTTACTGGATTTTGCATTATTTGGGCTGGCCGGCGGGCCGGTTTTTTTCAGTTTTGATTCGGTCGCCGATTTACCTTTATATTTGGACTTAATCTGCTTTGCCTGAGTCGGTTTGGACGGGACTGGTTTGGAAACAGCCGTAGACGGTTTTTTGGTAACTTTGGCTGTTTTGATCGCTTCCTTTTTGGTGGAAGGAACTGAACTGCCAGTCGACTTTGTTAACGAAGATGGCTTAACTGCTACTTTCTTGGTCACAGGCTTCTTGTCAGCAGCAGCCAATTTTGAGGTAGAAGTTTTAGCCTCCGGTTTCGTAATTATTTTTGACTTACTATCTTTAAGCGGTGCGTCATCAATTACAGAAGAATACATTTTCTTGGTAGCAGAAGGCTTCTTTACTTTGGGAACAGAAACTCCGGAACTAGGTTTCTTAGAAGTACTCTGTTCTCTGCTGGGATAAATAAACGGTTTTGACTCCGCTGATTCCAAGCTTGATTTACGGTCTTCATCAAGAGCTTTATTAATAGAAGCTATTTTTGCATATGAACTATTGTCTGGCTCATCTTTCGCAGACGAAGGCTTTGCTGCGACGGCCGGCTTTTTGGCAGGAGCAGGCTCTTTGTAAGAATCTGAAGACCAGGTTGCGAAGGACTTACTGTCTTTATCGTGAATAAACAGAAAGACAGAATTATTTTGAGACTCTATTCTATAAGTTGATTCGCCTTTCATGTCCAGAACTATGCGCACAATTTTCTCCGGTTTCACGGCGTATTGACTGGTACGAATGCTGGTTATGCGACAGTCGGGTAGCTGCTCATAGGTCTTGGCGCTCAGATCGTGAGTGGCAGAAAGGATATCTACAATTATTCTGAACGGTCTGCCATCTTTGGCAATTTCTGTCTGATGCGTAAAACGGACCTTTCCTTTGACATTTATCTTTGCCACCGTAAATCCGTTTGCTTTGTCCAGCTCAATGCTCTTCACTTTCGAAGAATAAGCCGGAGTCGCCGCCACTAATATGACAGCACACAATATTGTAAAAAAGCTCCTCATTAGTTCAGTTCCCTCAGACTATATTTCCAATTCGTGAAGTCGTTCTGATTCCTGCACAAAATATGTTGACAGTGTAAACACTGCGGTTATTGTTTCTTTTTTCTTCGAAAGATTTTGCAGCCCGTCTTTTTGTGCCTTTTTAGATATCGCCACGTTTTTGGCAGTAATCTTGACGCCTGAAACGTTGGCAATAAAAGGAAAGTTGGCCACATAGCTCATAAATACGGCAAACTCATGGAATCCACCGACCATTTCGATTTCAAAAGCAGTGACGTTGTAGAATTCTTCGGGCTCAATCGGAATTGGCTTAATCTTTTTAATGGTGGTGCCGGTTATAGAGGAAGCGGTATGCAACTGCACCAGTAGTGAAGGAATCTGCTTCACTTCCGGCAAAAGAGATTCGATCTGGTCGTAGCGTTTAACTAAATCTTCGTACTCAAGCTGCAAAGCATCCAGAGATTTTGCTTTCATCTCGACATTGCGAAGATTCGTGGTAATTGTTTCGAATTGCTGAGTCTTGCTGGTTATCTGGGCATCATAATTTTCATAAACCTTGATATACCAGAAATAAACGATCACCAGGAACGCAACCGCCCCGAGAATTAACTTTTGACTTTTTGGGTCTTTGAAGTCCATTATATAATCTCTTCTTAATTCAGCTTTTTATGGCTGGTTTTTTGCGAACTTCCCTTTTTTCTTCCTAAAGCACTGGCAATCTGCTGACGCATCTCATCGTCTGACAAATAATGTAAATTTGCATTGATTACGAAGTTGTGAGCTTTGTGATTTTCAAACGTCACTTCGGTGGTAGAAGTTAATTCCACTTCATCAAAGTAATCGGAGCGCATCATCTTAATCATAAATGAAGCCAGAGCGTTCAAGGTAAAGGCGTATCCTTCAATTTTGACGGGTCTTACTGTCGGCAGGTCGCCTTTGGCTACTGCGGGCTCTGCTTTCGCGTTATTTTGAGGTGCCCTTGCTCCCTTGTTCTTATTATCTTTCTTATCTTTTACTTCTTCAATTTGTCCGAGCCAGACAAAATCCGGTACGATCTTCGCAAAATCGTTTAAGATTCTAACCCAGGTTGAACGATGGCTGTCTAATTTTTCTACTGCCGCCATACGCTGTTTTACTTTATTCTTAACATCAATCAGGGCATCGACAACTTTGATATCTTTTTGAAGCATGGCAGCACGCTTGTTGGCGATCTTGATTCTGGCATCAAGACTTGTTAGCTGCTGCATCTGATAGAATGTCACACCGGCCAGCATCACCAGAATTCCAATGACACCAAAAGCTGCGTATGCTCCGGCTTTTCCTAAAGAAAGGTTAAACCTTTTCTTTTGATATTCTTTTGGCAGTAAATTTATTTCTATCATTTTCATATATACGCCTACTTTGTCTTCCTCATGGCCAGACCCACTGGAACTGAAAGAAGCGGCGCAATTTTTTCCGGCTGCAGGTACTGAAACAGTTCAGGGTCGTAGTCTACATTTCTCAGAGGATTGGCAATTTCTAAAGGGACACCTAATTTGGACTGCAGAAACTCAGGCAGATATGGTATCAGCGCTCCACCACCGGACAAAACCAGCCATTCCACATTATCAATTTTGGCTTGAGACTTAAAGTACGAAAAGGCCAGTTCGATTCCTGAAATCAGTTCGTCGGTAGCTGCTATAATAGTGGCTTTGAGCATGTCCTGGTCAACTGAATCCTGCATTTCGCCCTTAATAGCTTTATTAGTAAGCTCTGGATTGAGCCGGAATTCTTTTTGAATCGCGTCATAAACATCACGGGTTCCCGAGGAAACGTCGCGGGTTGACTGATATTGTCCGTCTACTATATAAGTAATATTGGTAACGTCATGGCCAATATTGACCAGAGCCGTAGTTCTGGTCGGGTCTACATCATAATTGTTGATATATGAATTATAGATAGCCAGGGAGTCATCATCGACGATAACAGGATTCAACCCGCAATCCTGAATCAATTCCAGAAACATTTCCAGATACTCGCGTCTGGCAGCTACCAATAAGACATCCATTTTATTTTCTTCGTCGTTGGTGCTTATGATGTGGTAATCCAAAGAAACATCTTCTATATCAAATGGCGCCCGTTGTTCAGTCTCGAACAAAATCGCCTGCTCGGCTTCTGCTCCGGTTTTCTTATCAATGGTAAACCGGTCAGTAATTACGCCGTGACCAGAGATCGAAACTACTACATTTTTAATTTTGGGGTCAGTTTGATCTATAAGTGACTGAATATTGAATATAACAGCTTCCCGGTCTCTAATTTCATCGGCAACTATCGCCTCAGGGGGAAACTCTCTGATTCCAATAGCGGCGACAGCATAGCCGTCTTTGGTATGGTCAAGTTTGACCAGCTTAACTGAATTAGCTCCAACGTCCAAGCCTACAGTTGATTTACTTCCACTTGAAAACATATATTGTTTTTCGCTTCCCTTATTAGTTATTTTCTGGTGTACAGACTTTTATCTTATCGACAAAATGCCTTGTTAGTTAACTCTTTTGCCAATTTCACAAATAATTGCTCCATCTCATTTGTATTTTCTGCTGCTAATTATTCCTACTGATAGACTAATTATCGGATATGCCTGAATGCGTCTTTACTCTATTTATCATAAAATGAATTTTTTTGTCAAATATTATCGAAAACCCCCGGTTTCAGGCAGGGGTCAGTAAATCTGTTTCTATTTGAAACTCTTGTTCAAAATCTGCACAGTTAGTAATATGCTGACATAGTTTCTATTCTTCCGGTAGCGGCCAGAATAGTATGCTGATGAACGGCTATGATATCCGGTGTAACAGCCAGCGTAACCACATTTACAGTACCCGGAGTTGAACCGTTGGATCTGAATACTATCGAATTATTTATTTCGTCGGTTGCTAAAAAACTAAATACTGCGGGCAGTGTATCCAGGCTGATGATTGAATCTCCCGCATCGAATTGCATAGCTCCGGTATTTACTACGTCTTTGAAGAGAATATAAGAAAGTGCAGCCTGGTCGAAATATACTCCGTGCTGGCTCTTGGTGCTTACAGCAAATGACCGGGCCAGTCTTATTTTGGAAGTAATCTCCCTGTTGGCCGCTCGGAATTTTATTCTTTCGTAAGCTATCTGGAACCTGGGAACCGCCATGGCTGCAACAATACCTACTATGACAACTGCTATCAGCAGTTCCATTATGGTCATACCTTTTTTTGACTTAATTCTCTGGGATAACATCATCTTAATCCATCCGTTCTTGATTCGGCTTTGTCTTTAAGACCGAAAATAATTCTTCCTTTTTAAGTAGAATCAAATAAGCTGCCGAACCAGGCAAAAACCGTATAACTGAATGGTAGGAAGCAGGTTCCACTGAAACAATAACTGCGCTTAGCTGGCTGCAGACTATAGGAAATGTCCAATACTGATGGGAGGGGGGCTACTTGTGTTGACAAATAAAAAATCAGCAGTAACTTTGGTTTCTATGGCTGTTGTCAGCCTGGTAAAGATGTTATACGTGATGGTAAAATAAAGGATCGTAAATGTATTTCAGAGCCGTATTAAAGATCCTTTTGTTCATTTTACTTTTTTTCTCTGTTTCTATCGCCAATCCAAATTATAAATCCGCGACAGTTTTCCTGACCAAATACTTAAAATCGGATGTAGTGCAAATCGGTGTAAAGAATCCGCGGATTTCTGAGTCAGCCAGAAGTTTCCTCCTGGATAGAGACGGTGAAAAACTGAAAATCTGGCTCTTTTTTACAGACAAAGGCTTATTTGACTCCAAAGATTTTGAGAGAGCTGCCAGCTCAACAATTTTGAGCGAAAAACAGTTAAAGAGACGTAAGAAAACCGGGCTTGAAGAAATTGTCTTTGCCGATTTGCCGGTTTTTAGGAATTATATAGAACAAGTCGAGAGACTTGGTGCCAAGCATAGACGAAGTTCCAGATGGCTAAACGCCGCCAGTTTTGAAGTTTCTGTCGAGACACTCAATCAAATTATGCAGCTGCCGTTTGTATCTTCAATTAAGCCGGTTGCAATTTATAAAAGAACACCCGTCACAGTTGAGGAAATAAAACCCAACAAATATTTCCTTCAAACCCAAAGTGCGGATGCAATTAACTATGGCAACTCAGCCTTTCAATTAGAGCAGATAAACGTGATAGCTGTACATCAAAGAGGCTATCACGGCGAAGGTGTGACGCTTGCAATACTTGACACAGGTTTTAGAAAGTCCCACGAAGCGTTTGCGGCTCATTTTGCTGATGGCCGCGTGCTGGCCGAGTATGATTTTGTCTTTAGAGATAGTAATACAGCTAACGAGGCAATAGACACGACGCATCAGTGGGACCACGGCACTTACATCTGGTCTGCTGCCGGCGGGCTATTGAATGGAGTTATATACGGTCCTGCTTTTAAGGCAAATTTTCTTTTGGCAAAAACTGAAGATATCAGGTTTGAGAATCAGGTCGAAGAAGACAACTGGGTAGCCGCTGCCGAGTGGGCTGACTCGCTCGGCGCCGATGTTTTAACTTCTTCTTTAGGATATATTAAGTGGTACGATTATTCGGATTTAAACGGTGAGACCGCTGTTACCACAGTAGCTGCAAATATTGCTACTTCTATGGGTATTGTGGTCTGTAACGCGATGGGGAATATGGGACCTGGAGACTCAACACTGATAGCGCCTGCCGATGCTCACGACATCCTATCAGTGGGAGCAGTAAACGGCGCCGGTCTAATTGAAAGTTTTTCCTCAAGAGGACCGACTTTTGACGGACGAATCAAGCCCGAGGTTTGTGCCAGAGGCAGGAGTGTCTGGTCAAGCTCGGCAGATTCTGACAGCAGCTACGCCAGTGTCAGCGGAACATCCCTTTCGACGCCGCTGATAGCAGGCGCAGCTTGTCTATTGGTTCAGGCCAGGCCGGATATGCCACCTGAAATTATCAGGCAAGCTCTGCTGGAAACTGCAGATAACGCTGATTCAATCAACAACACTTACGGCTGGGGTGTAATTGATCTCCTTGAAGCTTTTACCTGGGGAGCAGAATTTTCTGTTGATACCTCGGTAGGAAACGCTCCTCTGACAGTTCAGTTTACGTCAAACTCTTCCCTGCCGGTATTTAAGTACAAGTGGGATTTTGGTGATGGCGGCAGTTCAGCATTGGAAAACCCAAGCTATGAATATAAAGACCCCGGAACTTATGACGTAACCTTGACTACTTTGACAAACTACGGAAACATCGACAATCAACAATTGGGACTAATTACACTGTATGGTGACACCATGACAATTGGAACCGACTCGGCTTTTGCCGGCGAGAAGTTAGAAATCAGCGTTGAACTGATCAACACCCAGTCGCTTACTTCTCTGACAATACCATTTAAGTATGGCAGTTCTTCTGATTTCAAATTTGATTCAGTCAGCCTTGGCAGCCGTACTAATTACTTCGAAAAAATTAGTTCCATCGGAACAGATATAAACAAAAACCGCTATGGTTTCAGATTGACAGCTGACGATGGCGGAGGTTCGCCGCCTCTCGCTCCGGGAAATGGTGAAATTCTCAAAATTCACCTTTCAATAGACAGCCTCTCTCTTGGAGGAATTGGCGCAACTATCGATACTACTTCTTTCTTGAGCAACAAACTGCAGCTATATACAGCTTCGACCAACTATACTCCAATAGTATTTGCCGGCTCGATGAGTTCTAAAGTTATTATCAGAGGGGATGCCAATTACGACAACAGGATATCCGTTTTGGATCTGACTTTTATAATTAACTACATTTATCGAGGGGGACCCAACTCAGTAACCGTGCAGTCCTGGGATGTCAATTTTGATTATAAATTAGACTTCAAAGATATTACTTATCTGGTAGATTTCATGTTCAGAGGCGGCCCCGCTCCGCCGACACCATAGCAGCTGAAGAGACCTGAACTCCTTCATGGCGCAAGAGCTTTATTTTGAGCGGTAGTCCTCCCCCGTAGCCACCTAAACCGTTAGCAGCGACAACTCTGTGACAGGGTATTATCAAAGGCAAATTATTGCGGGCGTTGGCAGTACCAACAGCCCTTGAGGCACGGGGATTGCCGAGTTTCAAAGCAATCTCTCCGTATGATAATGTCTTACCGTAGGGAATTTTTGAGACAAATTTTAATACTTTTTTCTGAAACGGCGAAGCATCGATTTCAAAATCAATCGTAAATTTTTTGAGATTTCCTGCCAGATAAGCTTTAAGCTCTCTTTCGGCCTGCCTGTTTAACTTGCCCCCTTGCTCGACTATCAGCCCGCCGAACTTTTCGGCAATCTTGTCATCAAAGCATGAAACAGATTCGCCCGGCATAGAGATTAATACCAGCTTGCTTTCGGTGGCAGCGGTTCGAAACTCCCCCCACTCTGTCATGAAATTATGAACAAATAGTCTTTTATTTGATTCGGTTTTCATTTTCAAACATCCTGCTTAATGTCAGCGGCAAGTGAGCTATCTCTTCAATAAAAAAATCAGGGTTTAAGTTCATCACATCTTTTGAATCGCCATAGGGGGATTTCACCGCCACGTTCCTGACAGACAGTTCTTTGGCCGGCAGAATATCGTTTATGGTATCTCCGACAATTACTGTATTTTCGGGGTCAGCCTTCATCAGAGCCATTAGTGAGGAAAACATCTCCGGGTCCGGTTTAATTTTAGTTACTTCGTCTCCACCAATTATTTCAGAAAAATATTCGTTCCAGCCGAGCTTGTTTAATATGCTATCAATATTCCTTCGCCATTTAGTAGTCGCAATTCCCAAATCGTAGCCACTTTCAAAAAGTGATACAACAGTTTCATTGGCACCATCGAGTGGGTTGCTTGAGTCAACAACAGTATGCCTAGCTTTTAGTGTAAAGTCATTCTTTAGAGAGTCGAAATTCCCGTCAGTGAACATCCCAAACATGTGGTCTAACGAAAAACCGATATGTTTAACTATTTCATCTCTGGGCTGGCTCGGCAGACCGTTTTTGGTCATGGCATAATTGAAGGCTTCAACTATGCCATCGGCTGAGTCTATCAGGGTGCCGTCCAAATCAAAAATAATCGTCTTTTGCATTAGTTAAATAGTTTCTCAACTTTTCCTTTTACATCAGATAATGGAATTTCGTAAACCTTGTCAATAGCTCCAAGACTTAGCTCAGCCACTAAGATTGAAAACTGGCCAACTAACAGAGGAGATACTTCTCCGGTAAGGGTCAGGCCCCCAATCCAGCCTGCGAACTCAGGGCTGCCATCGATTATTACTCTGCCTTCAACAACTTCAATCCCCTCCCCCGGCAGCCCCAGAACAACGACGTTGGTTATGCGGCTTGACGGCAGCTTACAACGCACGATATCGTATCTCTCCGGCAGGTGATGAAATCGGGGCATGTCGAAGCCGACAATATTTATGCTGTATTCAAGTGAACTTAATTTCATAAGAGTTCCTCGCTGATACAATGGGCTGAGCCGGTTGTTTTCAAGTTCAAAAACGCGCGGGCCGTTGTGAATCCAAAAATTGCCTGGCGCCGTTGGTGAAAACAACTGATAGACGAGTGCAACTGCTAAAACTATACCAGCATAAGTTCTGCTGTTTGGTTTCACTCTGGGTTTTGACTTTGGTTTCACTTTTAAGTTTTTAGCAAAGCTTTGTGAAAGGTCAAAAAAAGTGAAAAGGTAAAAAACCAGTGGCAGCCCAAGCAAAACTGTCTTTACCAGAAAGGGAAGCTCTAACAGAAATGAAACATAGAAAAGAACCGAAGCGATTATCCAGACCAGCAGAATAAAGATTCCGAATAGATAATCACGAAAATAGAAATGTCCCAGACCAGGAAACAGAACATTCAGCAGCAATCCAAACCATAAAGAGCCGGCAGATTTCATAAGTCTCCTTATTTACTAAAAAGCTTTAGTCAATGATACGACTATAAAACCGTTACGCCCTAAAAGATCTGCTTGACTGATCAGTTAAATGAGTACAATCTAATAGTGGTACAAATATTGCATCTGGTTAGATGTGAGAGAATTGGGTAACAGCTTAACAGCTAACCTGACATCAGGTTAAGCCAGGAGAAGGTCGTTTGAAGCTTAAGAAGGAACAAAACAGCTTGATTGAGCGTAAAACAGTTATTCGGGTTAGTTTTAGACTGGCCCAGTTACCTGATTTAGTTGGTTTAAAAAGTGAAAATAGCTGCCTAAGGGGCATTAAATAACATCGGAGGCGTTAATGGTCCGCTTTTCTATACAATTATTTGGCATTACGGTATTTGCAATAGCAATGATCTGGGTAGTCGGTTCCGGCGAAGCTGTGCAATCTAATGCATCATCTGAGCCTGTTTTTTGGGCGGACACAATTCAGATTGACCTGACCGGAGAGAAGAATAAATCCGATGAAATAAAATCGCCTAAGGCCAAAAGAGATTCATTTTTCAGAGATATCAAAAAACTCAGCCAGGTAGCTTTTAATATCCGCAATCACTATATGGAAGAAGTTGACACCGAAGAAATAATCAAAGCCGGTATCAGAGGCATGCTTTCTGACTTAGACAGGTTTTCGGTATTGATGGAGCCGCGCTCGTATGATGCGCTGATGGAATCTACTCAGGGCAAGTATGAAGGTCTGGGGATGGTTATAGATTCCCGCGATGACAGGATTGTAATTATTTCTCCTATTGAGGGTTCTCCGGCTGACAGACGCGGGCTGCGGGCCGGCGATATAATCTGGAAAATTGAAGATACTGATACCAAGGGCATGCGTACTTCGGAGGCTTCCAAACTGATGCGAGGCACAGCCGGAACTTCTATCAATTTAACTATCAAAAGAACTGGCATAGATGAACTAATGGAGTTTGAAGTCAATCGGGCAGTAATTGAACTCAAGTCTGTCAATTACTCAGGTATCGTACCCGGCACCGATATCGGCTATGTCAGGCTGTCCAAATTCGCCGAAGAGACAAGCCATGAACTTCGGGAAGCAATCAGCGAACTCAACGATCAAAATGTATCAGCACTTATATTCGACCTTCGCTCCAACGGCGGCGGCTTACTTGACCAGGCCATCGAAACAGCCGAACTGTTTCTTGAAAAAGGCCGCGAAGTTGTCTACACCAAAGGCAAATATGCCGATACCGAGCGCCATTTTTATTCCAAGCGAGAACCTATTTTCCCTGACAAACCAATAATAGTTCTGGTAGACGAAGGTACAGCTTCGGCCTCGGAAATTGTTGCCGGCGCCATTCAGGACTGGGACCGCGGTCTTATAATTGGCAGTGACACTTACGGCAAAGGGCTGGTTCAGCAGATTTTTCCAGTATCAAACGACCGCGACCTGCGACTAAAGCTGACAACTGCCAAGTATTATGTACCCTCCGGAAGATCTATCCAGAGGCCGGACCGACAACATAAAGCGAGTCACAAGTCCAGTAACGATGATGACGAAGATGAAGACAGCGATTCCATGAAAGTCTCTAACAAAGAAATTTTTTATACTAATGGCGGCCGGGTTGTTTATGGCGGCGGCGGCATAATTCCTGACGTAACAGTCGATCGTGACACCTACAAGCCGATAGAAATCAATATGGTCAGACAGTCTATGTTTTTTGACTATGCTATCAAATATGTTTCTGAGCATCCTGACGTAAAACCAAATTTTGAGGTCACAGACGTTATGGTTGAGGACTTCAGAATCTTTACAGAAGAAAAAGAATTCAGCTATAAAACGAAACTTCAAATATCGTTAGAGGACCTTGAAGAATCTATTACTGACGACAACCAGCGGGATTTTCTGCAGCCGGCAATTGATTCTCTGGCATCTCTTATTGAATTTGAAAAAGGAAAAGACTTTGATAAATCCCTGAAATATATCAAGAGAGCAATCAAACGTGAAATAGTTTCATCGATCGCCAGCGAACGCGGTGTCTATGAAGAAATAGTTCTCAAGACAGATGACGGCGTGCGCAAAGCAGTCGAGCTCTTGCAAAACCCCAAAGAGTACAGCAGACTATTGACAGAAGGGAAAAAGAAAGCTGAGCTGTAACAGACTTAAGTTTAGTTTACAAAAAAGCTCCCTACTTTACAGTCGGGCGCTTTTTTTGTTACAATATTTTGCCGGCTGCTAATCTGCTATCGTTTCTCCGGCGCCCCGCTCTTCGAATCTGCTCAATAGCCAGATTTCATTGTCGTATGAAAACAAAAGAGTCATGGGACGATTTTTAGTTCTGGTGCTGTCCATCAGATAACACTCAATCATGGCAACTTTTTCTGTATAGATTATCAACGGCTCACCAAACAATTCAAAAACAAAACTGTTGTCCGCACCATAAATATAATTTAAAAGCGAATCTGAGCTCTGTCCAATATCAAGAATTTTCACAGACAATACCGAGTCTATTGCAGCCCGGTTCTTAGTCAGCACACCATGTTGCAAATACGACAGCTTTTCTTTGATAAGAGGTATATGATCTCTTGAGGGAGTGCTTTGTTCAGCACAGCCAAGTAAACAAGCTGACATTGCAGCAGTAAGTAATATCAGGAATTTGGTGCAGGTTTTAGTCATCTAAAAATCAAATCCGTCAAATCTATATTGTCCGTTGCCCCGACGTGTCAGCTTGCCGCTTTCAGTCAGGTTTTCTATGACTCTTGTGGCCACCAAATTCCAGAACCACCAGCGGTGGCCGAAGAGTAAGAAAGTTTTATTATAAGATTGAGCTATCACTGTCAGTTTGTGAAAAGCCTCAGCCATAATCGGGTCAATTCCAGTTCTCAAATGGACCAGCATGGGGCGGACTGTTGCAGAATCCATCATAAATGATTCAGGGAAATACTCTTTCTCATATTCCCATTGCACCTCTACTCCTGCCATAGAAGCGAACATAAAACCAAGGGGACAAGTTATTTGAGGTATCGTATCGCCAAAGATAATTTGATAACTGTTGCCGCTGGTGACCATGGCATAGAAACAATTACCGCTGATTTCTTCGTCTCCTTCTATCATATACATATAGTAGGGAATATGAGCATTGCAAAAGTCTGTGCGGTCAAAGATATTAAAGGGGGCAGTTCCGGTAATGAAGCTTCTGCCCATATCATACCAGAGAGACAAGGCAGTTACCACCGGGTAAGGTCGATACAAGACCGAACCTCCATCCATAAAGGCATTGCTGTCATTAACGATTTTTCCTGCGGCTACCAGCGTATCAAGCACGTCCCAATAAGAGTCAATGTTAACAGATAATTTACCGCTGATTTTATCAGCGATTTCTACAGCAAGCTTTTTGCTTTCTGCCGCTTCAGATTGGCTTATTGTCGGAACCCTGGACCTGAATCTGCTGCCATCTTTCCGATAATAGCCTCTGGTAGACATATACTCAAGATGGTCAATTACAAAAGAGCTGTCACAACCGGCCATCTCAGCAATTTCTCCGGCGCTTTTGTTTTCCGAAACCAAAAATGGCATTACTCTGGCAAAATCATAGTCGAGGTCCATATGCCTGCCGACCATGGGCGGCAATGTCACGTTTTTCTGCAGATACGGCTTAATGCCAGCCGGCGGCTCTATAGAATAAGAGCCGGAATCACTATAGAACATTTGGTAGTCGAGAAGTTCGTCCAGTGTATCTATCACATGATAAAGCGAGAGCTTATAATTAAATTCACCATAATTGCCGGGCACCCAGAAAAGCGCCTGAATTGAGATAGTATCGTTTCCGTACAGCGGATAATTACCAACCAGTTTTCTTTCCGGTGAGTATCTTTCGCCCTTACATAAAACATTGGTAACTACTGTTACGAACTGAATATATTCTTCAGTATTTATTATTTCCAGCGGCACGTAGTGCCTGCCCCAGCCAAGACTCTCCAGGTCATAATCAGAAACATCATATTTCAGGACTTCTGACTCTTGAGCAAATCCGGAGCTGGCATTTGCGAAAACGAGCAATAGCAAGAGTGTCATTAATCTAAATTTGTGCACTTACTCTATCCTTTTCAAATTTCCTGGCAGCCAGCTGTCCACAGGCGGCATCAATATCCATGCCTCTGCTCTTGCGGACAGTCACTGCCCTGACTTTTTGATTTAATTCTTTGCCGAACCAGTTGATTTTGTCATCAGAGGGACGTTTAAAATCAAGTCCCGGCACCGGGTTGTAGGCTATCACGTTTATTTTACACCGCAGCCCCCTTACCAGACGACTCAAATCTTCAACATCCTGCCTGGTGTCGTTAAATCCAGCGAATAAGATATACTCAAAGGTAACCGGAAGATTAGAACTGTCGGCGTACAGCCGGACGGCTTTCATAAGATTATCAAGCTTGAATGTCTTAGCAATAGGCATTATGACCTGACGTTTCTGCTGAGTTGCAGCATGCAAAGAAAGAGCCAGACGAACTCCAACCTTTTCTTCGGCCAGTTTTATGATTTTTGGAGTTATGCCGGATGTTGAAAGTACGATTTTTTTGGGGCTGATGTTTAAGCCAATCTCATCTGTCATAATTCTGATAGCGTCTATTACGTTCTTAAAATTTAAGAGCGGCTCACCCATGCCCATCATGACAACATTGGAAAAAGCCGTGGGACCGTACTTGTCGCGCAGGAACATGAGCTGTCCGACAATTTCTCCGGCTGTCAAATCACGCAAAAGCCCCATCGTCCCGGTAGCACAAAAGAAACAACCGACTGCGCAGCCTGCCTGAGACGATATACAGGCAGTATTTCTTCCTGAATTCGTCGAAGGGCTCTGTCCTGAGCTTGTCGAAGGACGCCGGTCTTCTTCCTCGCTGGGGATAACTACAGTTTCGATAGGCTTGTTATCATCGAGTCTGAAAAGAAACTTTTCGGTACCGTCTACAGATATTTTATGATCTTCGGGATTAAGTTCCTTAATCTCGAAATTTTCAGCAAGTTTATCTCTAAGTTCCTTGGAAAGGTCAGTCATCAGTTCGAAATCATACTGTCTGACGCTGTAGAGCCATTTGAACAGCTGCCGGCCATGAAACCGCTTCTCCCCCATCTTCTGTAGTCTGGTTTCGAGCTCTGATCTGGAAAGGCCTATTAGATTTAGCTTTGACATCGCCCTTGAATTTATCAAATATCGCGGATTTGGCAAGGAGGATTATTTTCACTTGATTAGGACCAAAGTTGCGTCACTTTGAGCGGACGAAGTCCCGAGTAGCCGAGGGAGACGAAGGATTACCGCTTGCTGTTTTATCGGACAACTCCCTAGCTGTGCTGTCGGACGCCCCCGTCCGACAGTTACGCCATCTCAAACTACTTTATTGACTGTTTAGACCGAAAGAGATATTATGTCTGCCAGAATTCGGGGTGTGGCGCAGTCCGGTAGCGCGCTTGCTTTGGGAGCAAGATGTCGGAGGTTCGAATCCTCTCACCCCGATTTGAGATATTTATCAAATTTTAAGATATGAGAACAATTTGCGAAATTGTTAGATTTCCAGACTCTCAGCTCTCCGGTTCTTCTCTTTCGTCATAGTGAGAAAGAACTAACTGTTTGGCTTTGTCATCAATTAGAACCACAATAGGACCTTTCATCCGCGTTTTCACCTGGTGGCGCTGTCCTAATACTGTGAATTTGGTGCCGACATAAACCTGTTCTTCGATACGTATGCTGTCGGTCTGCTCGGACTTGGCCTGATTTTCTGACGTCGGTGATTCTGCTGAATCTTCTGTCTCTGAGTCATCTGATTTATCTGTTTTTCTTATCTCAAGTAGAGTTAAAACGTTTTTGTCATTTCCGGCAATATCAGCAATAATATTTGTACCTGCTATTATTTCACCACCGACGATCCGGCCTCTACAGTAAACTTCGCCGCCCGCCAGAATCCTTGACTTTACAATTTCAACTTCAGATGCTACGTTGCCGCCGGCTTCAAGAACAGCGTTCATAATATACTTTGCTTTTATGCCACCTTTGGCGCTTATCTTTTTGTCTTCACGGCCGCTAATTCCACCGTTGACTATTAAATCCCCGCCGCTGGTAATGTTACAGGCCCCGATTACTCCGGTTACAAGTATAGATTTGGTGGCCTCGACGTTATACTCTGAATCAATATCACCCCGGATAATTATATCACCCTCGTGTTTGATATTGCCGGTCTTGCGGCCTACATCACCCTCAATGCTGAAGACTTCCTGAATCTCAAGGCTGGCACCAGGCATCCTTAAACGACCTGAGACGGCGGCGAGGTATCCGCTTACTTCTTCGTCCCAGCGGAGGTTGGGACCAACTTTCATTTCTGCTTTAACCGGAGGATTCACTTTGATCAGCTGGCCATATACATCAATACCGTCCTCACCTGGCGTTGGGGGGATGATTTTTATAATCAGGTCATCTTCCAGGACCACAGGGCTGGCGACCTTTTCGCGAAAATCTATTATATTTGTGGTGATGTCAATCTTGTAGCCTTTGGCAAAATAGTCTTTTGACCATACTAAGCGGCCGTCGACAGGCATAACCAGCGCTTTACCTCTGACTAATACAATTTCCTGCATTTGATCGCCGTCATATTTGGTTTCTTCAAGTCTGGTTTGAATTAATTCTAATTCGGGTAGATTGTCGATACCCATCTCGGTCAATTTTTCGAGAATTTTATCGGCGGTGTCAGAAACAGCGGCAGTTAAGGCGTCGATTGAAAGAACAACTTCCAGCTTGTCATCGTCAACATTCAGTTGAAATTCCGAACCGACTTCCGGCTTTTCATCGTTAACATTCGGTTGAAATTCCGAGCCGACTTCCGGCTTTTCAATGTTTACTTCGTTTTCCATTTTCTACAGCAGCGCGGTTTTTGGAATCAGTTGATAATTTCACCGCGGTCTGCTCTCTCCAAAATGTCTATTTAGGGCTTCATTCACTGACAGCCCATAAGTCTTTTATTTATCGGCGTTAATGCAGATTCTCTTAATCTGTGAACTTGATGCCCTCAAAACCCGGCTGGGGACTTAACTTTTAATTGCCTATAGGGCTATGGTTCAGTATTTTACCAGGGAAAGAAACAATATACGTTTATGCCCCCGTAGCTCATTTGGATAGAGCATCTGCCTTCTAAGCAGAGGGTAACAGGTTCGAATCCTGTCGGGGGTATTTTCAATCTCACAATAAGATTATTGACACTTTTTGATCCGGTTAGTAGATTATTGTAGTCTTATAGAATTAACGACAAATTTCTGGGAAAAAAGGTTATGGGCAAATCACACAATCTCAGGCGCTCTTTCTACCTTCTGGCAGCTATTATAATCATACTCCAACTGGCCGGCAATGCCAATGGACACGTGTACTTGTCTGACCCCAAAGGTGGAGAAACCCTCGAAGTTGGTACCGTTTATACAATCCGATGGACAAATGCGATTCCACACATTTTACAAAACTGGGATTTATGGTATTCTACTACTGGTGCTGGAGGTCCCTGGATAGTAATTGCCATGGATATACCTGGAGGCGATAACACCGTTAGTAGTATTCATACGTATAATTGGACAGTCCCTGATGACCCATCTAGTCAAATTCGAGTCCGTGTGAGACAAGATAATAGTGTATATGATTACGAGGATACTAGTAATGCAGATTTAACGATTGTGCGAATTGATTCAGATGGTGACGGCGTGGTGGATCCGCTTGACAACTGCCCGAACAGCCCGAATCCGACTCAAACAGATACTGATGGCGATGGCATAGGTGACGCTTGCTGCTGTGTCGGCAGCAGGGGTGATCTGAATGGTGATGGAAACAACGCCAATATTCTCGACTTAACCAACATTATAGATATCATATTTCGAGGCGGTAGTGATCCCGGCTGCCCAAATGAAGCCGATTTAAATAGTGACGGAACTTCTGGCAATATTCTCGATTTAACTTACCTGGTAGACCGAATCTTTCGCGGCGGACCACCACCCGGCCCGTGCTAAATTAGCTTAACCATATAGCTTAAGTTGTCAACCGTTTTAGTTTTTTTATCTTTAATCATTTATAATTACTTCCGATAGAGTATTACCAATGAAAACCATGATCATCATCATATTAACTTCTATTTGTGGCTGGGTCGGCTGGTGGATAGGGTATCATCTGGGAATATTCGCGGCGCTCGTATTAAGCATGATAGGCACCGGGTTAGGTATCTATGCCGGCAGAAAAATTAATCAGTTGTATAGCTGAAGTATTTCACAAATGAAGCAGCGTAAAATGATAAATTGCTTTAAATGTCATTTCGTATATATTGGTAAGGTAAATCGAAATATTTTATTGGTGTATTCAAATGATGCATAAGTTAATAATTCACATCTTAATAGCTATGGCTGTTTACAATTTGGCTTTTTCATCTGAGTTAGCGTTTATCAGGCGGGTCGACTATCAGGTTGGACATTTGCCGTCATCCGTTTACCCGGTAGATTTGAACGGCGATGGATTCGTTGATTTAGTAGTGGCCCACGAATCTGCCAGCGGTATATGGATACTGCTAAATAATGGTAACGGGACTTTCGACATTGCCGCCGACTATGCAGCAGGGGACGCTTCATTGTCAGTTATTTCGACCGAACTAAATGGAGACAAATTCGATGATTTGGTCGTGGTGAATGTGTTGACAGACAGTATTTACGTCCTGTTTAATGATGGCAGTGGGGTTTTTCCCAGTGGGGCTTTATTTGCCGTAGGAGGCTTCCCTCATTCGGTTATTGCCGCCGATCTAAATGGTGATGGCTACAATGACCTGGCAACTGCTAACACCTCCACTAAGAATGTAACAGTTTTGTTGAATAGTTTTGATAGTACTTTTATTAGCGCAGTAGAGTACGATGCGCAGAGTGGAGCGTTATCACTTGCTGCCGGGGACTTTGATGGTGACGGTGATGTTGATATCGGCGTGGCCAATATAATCTCAGACAACGTTTCTATTTTGCTGAACGATGGAAATGGAATTTTTGAGCTTGTCGGCAATTATGACGTCGGTGAGGGACCACATTCTGTCATCGCCGCTGACTTCGACACTGACGGATACTGTGACCTTGCTACGGCAAACGTCTTCACCAACGATATTTCAGTGCTGTTCAGTTCTGGCGATGGTACATTTTGCGCAGCAAAAAGTGTTGAGGTTGGATCCGGACCATCTTCACTCTTTGCGGCCGATTTCAGTAATAACGGTATCTTAGACTTAGTTGTGGCCACCGGTTTCTCGGACAGCGTGACGGTATTATTGAATTCGGGCAGAAGGGACTTTATTTCAGGTGGCAGTTTTGCAGTTGGTCATATCCCTATTGCTGTTTCAGCCGCAGACTTAGACAATAACGGCGCTATTGATATTGTTGTAGCTAATACGGGTTCAGATGACATAACCGTCATTTTGAACGTGAGCTTTCCAGGACTTAACGGAAGACCACAGACTTGGGTCGATTGTGAACTTTTTAACGGTGTGGTTACTCCGGCTACATTTGATCTGAAATCCGAAACGTTTGACGAACTCTACGCGGGTGGCAGTGGTTTCAAAGACGGCGCTCCGCTCATATCCGAGTCCAAGCCCGGCGATGCTGATTACAATGGCGGCAGATGGCATAAGAATGTACTAAAGTCAGGTGTGTCTCCAGATAAATATGCTAACGCTTGTACTGTTGAAGACCTTGATTTAAGTGATTTCGAATCCACCAACGATTATTTTGAATGTCCCCTTCTTCCCAGACGTCGTAGAAACTAGCGCTTGACACTCAAAGTTAGCGAGATTTCAGTCATTTTATCAAAAAAAGGAGATGGATTATGAGCTTTCACAGCGCTGGTCTTGAGCATGACAGGCACCGACTTAGGTATTTATGCCGGCCGCAAGATTAACCAGAGGCTTAGCTGACCCGGGAACAAATTTGAGCTCACGACTGTTTCTGGCGATTAAACAATAGCCAAATCAGGCCAATCACTACTATTACCGTATCCGGGTGGAGCAGGAAAAACAGCAGCATCCAGGGTGACAATTCGGCCGATAGCAAAGCTAAACCAACTATCGCTAATATGGGCCCAAAAAACGGGATGGGTGAGCTGTGATGTGCTTTGGGGTCGTCCCGATTTTTGTAGTTCTGCACCTGTCCTATATAGCTGCAGACTATTACGAATGAACCGAAGGCCAGCAGAGCTAAGCCAAGAATAGTAAGCAAGATGTTCATTCTATAATTATCGGCATTACTAAGGGGGCAGATAAGGACACGCCATAGGCGGCCGCCCACTAAAGAGATGAGACCCGCCATGGCGGGCCACCCAGGTAATTCGACAAACATAAGAGTATTATTTTTAGTTTGAAATCCGATAATAATTAAGTGAACTTTTCTGGATAATGTAGAAGAAGTATCAGATCTGGAGGATTATATGAAATTTTCAAAAGTCCTGTCAGCACTATTGCTGACATTAATTATGACCGCTGCGGCTGGCAAAACAGCCGAAGTTAGCTTTGGTCTGTCTGCCGATCAGGACGGACTAAAAAGTTTTTATCTGTCAATCGGTGAGCATTATAAAGCTCCCGAAACAGAGATAATGATTGTCCGTAAACATAACATTCCTGACGACGAAATGCCGGTGGTCTTTTTTATCTCCCGCCATGGTGATGTTGACGCCAAATTAGTGGTGAAACTTCGCTCTGAAGGCAAATCATGGTTTGAAATCTCAGCTCATTTTGGACTCTCCCCCGAAGTCTACTACGTTTCTTTTGACAGGGACCCGGGTCCCCCCTACGGTAAGGCCTGGGGGCATTATAAAGACAAAAAACGGAAAGACTGGCATAAGATTCACTTGAGCGACGGCGATGTTGTCAATTTTGTGAATATTAAGTTTATGAGTGAGCGCTATGGCTATACTCCTGATGAAATCGTCAAGATGCGCGGCAAAAAGCAGGGCTTCGTAAACTTGAACGCTAAAGTGAAAAAACATAAACACGACAAACAGAAAAAAGCCAAACTTCAGGCGAACTCAAAAAAATCGGGTAAAACTGCACCCGCGAAAAATAAGTCTAAAGACAAAGACAAGAAAAAAGGTAAAGGTAAAGGGAACAAATAAAGACAAATTGTTCATGAAGGGGCAGACGGGGACACGCCATAGGCGGCCGCCCCGAAAAGGGGCAGATGAGAACACTCTATAGGCTGCCGCCCACGAATTAATGGAAATAAAAAAGGCCACCATATTGGTGGCCTTTTTATTATTCAGTAGTACTAAGTTTTATTACTCACTGTCAATCAGAAGTCTGAAGGCCGGACGCAGCAAATAATTTTGGTCGGTGCTGATAACCGAAGTGGCAGCGTCAAATTCAATTGTTGCTGTCAAAGTTTCGCCACCTTCAATTACCACATCGAAACTCAGCTTAACACCTGTCTCTGTTCCACTGGGAACAGTCAGGGATTCACTGGTGCCGTCAAAGACTATTTCGTTTACCTCAGCCAGAATTAGACGCAACATGGTGTAACGGCCGGGCTCTATAGCTACGGAGGTTAGCTCGACAGTAACGCCGTCTACTAATTGTAAAAAGTCATAGGTTGCGTTCGGCTCTGCAACAGTAATCCAGCCGAGTGAATCATCAGCTTTTCTTAGTTCAACGGAAACCACTGTCAGATAGATATTCTCCGGTTCAATGCCTTCGGGTGGTGTGAAAACACCCTCCCCAAAGCTGGCAGTAGTGGCGTAGAGAATAAAGTTATCAGGGTCAAGCGTACCATCTGAGGGGTCTGTGGGTTGCGAAGTATTATTGCTGGTGAGAACATCTTCCCCCTTTTGACTGCAGCCGGCCACAACCAGCAGAGCCATCAGAGAAAATAAAAGCAGTATTGTTTTCAAGAATTCACCTCTTGATCTGAGTTATTTCTTAATAATTAAAATAGTGAAAAATTGAACTTAGTCAATGTCTAATTTTTTATAATGACTCCAGACTCTTGATTTCTTTAACTAAGTGCAACTATTTCAAAAAAATTGAGTATGTAAATTTATGCCGTCCCCTGTCTTAAAAGCAACTGATCTCTGTCGTACTTTTCAGCGCGGCCCACAGGTTATTCAGGCAGTTAAAGATGTTAACCTCGAGATAGCAAAAGGAGAATTCGCAGGCCTGGTGGGTGCCTCAGGGTCAGGGAAATCTACTTTGCTGAATTTGCTGGCCGGGCTTGACAGCCCTACTTCCGGAGAAATCAAAGTAAACGGAACTTCCCTGGACAGCCTGACACGAAAGGAGTTGTCTTCTTATCGTGCCAATCAGATTGGGATGATTTTTCAGACATTCAATTTGTTACCACATAGAACAGCCTTAGAAAATGTTGAGATGGCTTTATACTTTACCGGTATAAGCAAAGCAGAACGTCGAAAGAAATCAATATCGGCGTTGGAGAGGTTAGGATTAGAAGATAGGCTTGACCATCTTCCCAATAGTTTGTCAGGTGGTGAGCAGCAAAGAGTTGCTGTGGCCAGAGCCGTGGTAAAAGAGCCGGAGATAATTTTTGCCGATGAACCAACCGGCAACTTAGACAAAGATAATGCCCATCAGATTGTCGAATTACTGGCAGAACTCAATCGTAACAATTTAACGATAGTCCTGGTTACACATGATGAAAATCTGGCTGTCAAATATGCGGACAACATTTATCGTATGGACTTCGGATTGCTGGCCGCAAACGGCGGCAGGATTAGAGAATGAGATATCAAGATGTCATAGACATTAGCCTGGGCAATTTATGGAGGATGAAGCTGCGCACATTGCTTACGCTGCTCGGCGTTATCATCGCTATCGGGGCGTTTGTTTCTATGCTATCTCTTGGCGCCGGGATGCAGGAGCAGGTTTCCCAGCAATTTGAAAAACTCGGCTTGTTCTTTACTATTCAAGTATATCCTGAACGGGATGTTGACGAAGAAGTTTCAGAAGACAAACCTAAATCGCTTTTGAATGACAGCGCTCTTGTCAGGCTCTCGCAACTTCCCGGAGTGCAGCTTGCTTACCCTTTCGATGAATACCAAACGAAAACCACCATAAATGACACAACTATTGATGTCAAAGCTCAGCCTCTTTCGGTTAGTGCACTTCACACTAAGCTGTTTTCGAGAATAGAAACAGGTCGTGTTTTTGATTCAGACAGCGCCAAAGAAGTGATAGTCAACAAGGAATTTCTTGACATGCTTGATATCGAAAATGCAGATTCAATTTTAGGAACCAGCATTGTAGTTTCTATCGAAGTAGCTTCTTTTGACAGTGGCTTGGTGCATGTATTTAAGAGCGATGGCAAATTAATCTGGGACAGATTTAAGAATATCAAATTTGATTCTTTGGCAAACTCAGAATATCGAAGTAGAGTATTAACCCGCGAATTGGGTGGGGCAGCCGGTAGATTTATTGATGGTTATATGAACGCCCGAATTCCTGTATCCGACACTCTGGTAATTACGGGGGTCCTGCACAATTCCAGGGGACGATCAAGGACCAGTTCAATTATAGTGCCCCTGGCCACTGGCAGAAAATTCAGCGCTGCCGGATTTTCAGGAGATATGACAAGCATACTGGGCGGAATCTCCAGCGGCTCTTTGTTTCAAGCGTCCTCTGACCGGATAACTTTGGAATACTCTAAAGTTACTCTGAACATAGAGCCCGGAGTTGTGCACGGACCGATTCGGGATTCAATTAAAGCTATGGGATTCAGATCGTTTTCATACGCCGAAGAATTTGAAGAAATACAAACGGTCTTCACTTATTTTAATATGGGTCTGGCGGTGATGGGCATGATCGCTCTGTTCGTTTCGTCCCTCGGCATTGTAAATACGATGCTGATGTCTATTACCGAGCGTCGTCGTGAAATAGGTATAATGAAATCTCTCGGCGCCGATGAATCAGAAATCAAAGTCTTATTTCTGGTCGAATCCGGCATAATTGGAACGATTGGTTCCTTGCTGGGTATTTTATTGGGCTGGACTGTTAGCCGGGTAATATCAATGGTGGTTCAGGCTTATATGAAGGAGCAGGGTGCCGACCCGATTGAACTTTTTTCACTGCCGCTCTGGCTGATAGGAGCCTCAATTGCGCTGGGCTTGGCAGTCAGTCTGATAGCAGGTTATCTGCCGGCAGCACGTGCCGCAAAAATCGATCCGGTGCAAGCGCTGCGATATGAATAAAGAAAAAAGCCCTCTTTGGTAAGAGGGCTTTTTATTTAAGTGACTGCTTGATGTCGATTAGTTATTCGATGCTGCTTCTATCGTAATTGCTTCAGGTATCGGCAGTGGCTTTAACTTGCCCTGCTTGGCTGGTGCGGAATACTGCATTTGATCCAGAGCAGCTTTTTTCTCAGGGTGTGCATCAAGATGCTTGTTTTGCCGGACGTAGTCGATTCCCAATTCTTTCGGCATGCCGTAAACTTCGGGATGTGAATATAGACCAATATCTTCTTCATCTTTTGGCACTTCTGTTAAAATTGGATTAGCAAGCGCGTAAGCATCTTTGCGGACGCCTGTCAGCTGCCAGCTTACTTCCATCCCCGGCTTTCCACCGGCAATTGAAAAAACATTATTTCTTACTTTTGATTCAATATAAACCGGAGCATAGCCGCCAATACAGGTAAGCTGATAACGGAAATTTTCGTTAAGCGCATCGAACCAGTCGGGAAGTGTTACTGTAGCAGATCCATTGGCGTTGAGAACTACCACGCCGTCATAAACGTTTTTCATTTCATCCGATTCGACGAACGAATGCTGCAAGTATTTGTTCTCCGGGTCAAGCGGGTGGTCGATTCGGAAAGCACCGGCAGATTTAGTTAATGTACCCTGAATGTGACAATTGCCAATTGAGTAGACTCCATAGTTAATTCCCGCACCTGAGGCAGACCCTACAACACCGAATTTAGAGCCGGACTCTCCTGTAGCAAAGCCGATGACGCCGAAACGAGAGCCTCCTCCGGTTCCTGACACATTTCCAGTAACACCATAATAGGAATAGCTTGAATCTGAAGAGACCCTGCCCCATACACCTCTAAAACCACCTTTAAATTCTCCACCGATCCCATACCATTCCTTCGGGACAGAGTAGCCGAGTACACCGGTCGCATCGTTAGTGCCTGTTCCATCGTAATGCCCATAAACAGCAGCTGCATTGATATTTAGCTTGTCGGTCGTAAACTCACCGCCGTAAAGACTGTCCGACTCGACATACAGCCCTTTGCCTCCGGTATAGTAGCCGGAAAAGCCGCTGCCCGCTTCGGACCTGATTGCGGTAGAGTTGTTTCCGGCGGTGTGAGCTATAATTGCATTACCTCCATCTAGTTGGTGACCGGCAAAAATACCCGTTGCCGTTCCTGCGGAAAATGTTTGAAAAGCAGTTCCACTACTATAAACAGTAGTTGCAGCGAGGGCGCTCGGTCTTAACCAAACGCCGGAGGTTTGACCCTTGTAAAACAAACCTCCTAAGCCACTGGTAGCCGATGTATCAGTGTTCACTCCGAAGATTGCAATATCAAGCGGACCTGTACCATTATTATGTGCTTCGAACGTTGTATTTGACAGCAACCCAGAGGTGCCACCGACTATCACTCTATCATTGACATCTACTGTTCTGACTAGTGAGCCGACATCCTCCCAGCCGTGATTATGGCTTGATGGCGCAAAACCGGTTGAATTTACGCCGTCCAAAAGGCCGGCATTGTCCGCATAGGCGGCAGAATCTGCCAAAATGGCGAATTCAGCAACTAAGGACAAGACCGAAAACCCCGAGGTGTCAGCATACCCGGCTGAGTCTGCATATCCTGCACTATCTGAATAACTTGCCTTATCTGCTGTAAGAGCGTGGAAAGCAAAGCTGGTAGTGGTAAATCGAATCCGGGGCAAAATCTCCGGGTCGGTATCTACTTGAATGCCCAGACTCAGTAATGTATCAGTTGCCCATTCAGCTGTCGGCAAGGGTGGCTGTGGTGGTTCACCCAGAGCGACGGAAAACGATCCGGCGGTAAAAGTGATAGTGATGAAGCCGGAATTCCAGATGTCAGTACCGGTATTGTCATAAATCGTAAATTTTACCGACTTGGTGCCCGAGTAGGGTGCACCAACGCTGCTCTTTAGGACACCCTGATAAGTTATTAACCGGGGAACGTCGGCCGAGGCCGTTGCTGCCAGAAAAATAAGAATACCAACAAAAATGACGGCAATTTGTGATTTTAAACGCATGGCAGTACCTCCTGCTGTGAAAGTCGGAATTTGATTCTGCCGACTTTCGGCTAAGTGATATTATTGATTTCTTTTTTCGGTAACGGGAATACCGACAGTTAGCTGCCCATATACCCATATCATCCTACATCCGTTGATATAAGATAAATATAATTAGATTCGTCCAGAGGTCAATGATAATGTTGTACTTACAGATAGCTGTACAGGGAAACTTAACTAACAAATAGGTTAGCTGAGAGCCAGACTAAACGGTAGCAACTCGGCAGTAAAGATTTTGGCTTTAACAGCCGGATCGTCATTCATAATTTGTTGAGCTTCCTGTTCGGCCTCAGTTTCCAGTAGAGCAATTCCAAAACGGGCATCTTCGATTCTACCGGCAAATAGTACAACCTTTTCTGCGTGAAGTTGCTTTAGATATTCGAAGTGTTTCATAACTTCTGCGGACTCTTCAGGCGTTGCATTTTCAGCAAATCCGTCCCTGGGCGGGCAGTACATAATCAGGTAATGTCTGGACATATTCTGCCTCGTCTTGTTTTTGTCTAAGTAACAGGGTCTTAAGAAAGCATATCAATTGGTACGCCAAATATTTCGAAAAGTCTACCGATATGATTCGCAGGGCAGATTTTGCGTTAAACACTATTCATCGTATTAGCGTTATAAAATTGATTGGCGAATTTTCAAATATTCGCTTTATTAAAGGATAATTTAAGTTTCAAATAATTGATACTCAAAAAGGCCGCTATGAAAATTTCGATAAAACTGAACTCTTTTCTATTCTGCATCTTGATAATATTGGTGTTCTCAGTAATTTCAAATTCATCTTTATTACCTCTTTCTGAAAAAAATAGCGCTTTTAATTCTGAAAACAGAAGTAGTTTGAACCTTCCTCACAGCGACAGCCTCATCGAGATATATGCCGAATGGATAGGCACACCTCAATGGATGAGTGGCGTTGATAACGGCAGGGAAGCATTCGGGGGCTCTATTGCCAAGGGGTCTGACTTTTTTGGCAGTAATTTAGGAGCTGCTGACTACTTTCCGGTTGAAATTATATTTGATATAGATAGTAACAATTGGTCAAATGCACAGTTTTTCAGAAGAGATAAATTATACAAGTCTGTCGGTGTGGGTACTTTTCCCGGATCGGTCTGGGATGTAAGCGAGCCTGAAAATCCGCGCCGAATTAATGTCTGTATTGCCGAATTTTATGACGGTAGTGACACTCTGCCACCGGCAAATTTTAAATGGGACCCCGACAACAGCGCTCAGGGGAAATACGAATATCTTTTTATCATGGGCAGCGATTATGACAGCACCGGCCTAACCTATGCCGACAGTAATGTCCTGCTAAATGACATGGATAATCTTTATGCCTGGTGGCCAAGACTTGCCGACGGTCATACTTTTTTTGAAACCGATACCGCCAAATTAATAATCGGCACTTACATTGGCCTGCTGGCTACTCCTTTTGAAGACCTGGTTTATCTCAACTGGGTTTACCCGGGTCAAAATCCTGACAATTTCAAAATCTTCTGGGGTACAGATTCAATACCAGACCAGTTGCTGACAGAACTGGCGGGGGATATGCGGGACTTTGCTCATACTAATTTGCTGACAGAAATAGATTATTACTATCAAGTCAGGTCGTATGACTCTCTTGATAACGAAGTGCTGGCAAGCCGCGTTAAACGTGCCCGAACCAGATATAATACACTGGATCTTTCCCTTTTTGGACAATGGAACGAACGTTCCGGCTACGGCGACATCTGGGGCTATACTGACAGCACCAATGGTAAAGAATATGCCTTAATATGTGCCAGAAGTGAAGGGCTGTACATTATTGACATAAACGACACGCCCTTTGTCGAAGTTAGCTTTGTCGAAGGCTGCGGCGACACCAAAGATGTCAAAACATATAGTCATTATGCAGTAATTTTTCAAGAGAACTGCCCTACCATGATCGTGGACATTGCCGATGTTACCAACCCCCAAGTTGTTTCAACAATGTCCAGTGGTTGTCACAATGGACTGATTGACGGGCATTATGTTTATCAGATGGGCGGAAATCCCTCAGGGCTTGTAATATTTTCTATTTTAGACCCGGCCAATCCTGATTCTGTTAACAATTATAGCATCTACAGCTACCATGACGCCGCTATCAGAAATGACACCCTGGCCGCCTGCATCATAAACGGCGGTGGTGTAGATATTTTGGATTTGACAGACAAGAGCAATATACAATTGATCGGCCAGTTCAATTACACGAGTTCGGGAGCGCATAATGCGGCCTTCAGCGAAGATGGTAACTTTCTATTTATAGGTGATGAAATCGGCGGAGGAAGACACACCAGAGTCTTTGATATTTCCAACTTAAACAGTATTAACAAAGTGGCAGATATAATAGTCAACCCCAATACTGTTACTCATAACAGTTATGTAAAAGACGGGCATCTCTTTATCGCGCACTATGTAGACGGCTTACGGGTCTGGAATGTAGAAGACCCGGCTGACCCCTACGAAACTGCCTTTTACGATACTCACTCGCAAACTCCGCTCGGGCCCTATGAAGGTGCCTGGGGTGTCTACCCCTATTTTGCATCGGGGAAAGTAATTGTCTCTGATATGCAAAACGGGCTTTTTGTATTCAATACTTCCGTACCGGGTGAAAGCTGCTGTATTGGCAACCGGGGCGACATAAACGGCGATGGTAATTCTATCATAACTGTATTAGACATGACTTATCTGATTGACTTTATTTTCAGGGGCGGTCCGAAACCCTCCTGCGATGCAGCCAGCGATGTCAACGCTGACAATGATTTGGCCGATGTCGTTGATTTGACATTCATAATTGACAGGATATTCAGGGGAGGCCAGTTGCCCAGCTCCTGTCCTTAACAGCTATGAATCAGCTCGCATTTGAGCAATCTGTTTTCTGGCAATAGGAAGCATTATGAAAAGAAATTTTAATTACATGTGTAAGTCCCTTGCTATTGTTCTGTTGCTTGCAAATTCTACCCCAATACACGCTACTGAACATTTCCCTATTGAAGCTGTCTGGTCAGGTACCCCCCAATGGATGAGCGGAGTTGACAATGGCTATGAGACATTTGGCGGCAGCATTGCCAAGGGTGTTGATTTTTTTGGAAGCAGTGTTGTCACAAATGAATATGTGCCAATCAAAATAGAGTTTGAAACAGATACTACTCTGTGGAGCCTGGCACGAACTTTTCGTTGGGGCGCGTACAATGCTACCGGAATCGGCAGCTTCCCCGGCAGAGCCTGGGATATCAGTGACCCGGCTAATCCTCGCAGGTTGAATCTTTGCTATGTAGAATACGATGACGGTCCGGATGGAGTTCCACCTCCTAACGAGAGGTGGGACCCTGATGATTCCCCATCTGGTAAATCGGAGTTTTTGTTTGTGATGAATTCATCGTATGATACTTCCTCTACTGTTTATGAAACCATTAACATATTTAGCAGTAACCCCGATGTACTTTATGCCTGGTGGCCAAGGGTAGCCGACAGTCACACCTTTTTGGAAAGTCTACCGGCCTCGCTGTTTATATATCCAAGAATCAATCTCGCTGCTGGCCAAGTGAAGAATACTGTCAAACTTGCGTGGTTTTCCCCCGGTTCAACACCTGACAAATACAGAGTTTTTCTCGGTGACTCTGCAGCAGATTCGTTAGTAGCAGTTTTGCCCGGGACAGATGCCGCATTTTTGCACTCAGAGATTACGATAGGAGAGAATTATTTTTACCAAGTAAAATCTTATGATTCGCTGGATAATCTTATATTTAGCAGCTTTGAGCATAGTGTCACTATTTCGAATTTGGCGCCTGTCGATTCTATCTTCCCTGCTTCACAGGAACTTGCCGCCGAGCGCATTACCGACATCGTAGTAAGATTTGATTCCATTATGGACCCGGTAACTATCAACAACTCAACATTCAGAATCTTCGGAAGATGGTCGGGGCCTGCTACAGGGCTATTTCAATTTGAAGATGGAAACAGGCAGGTGCGGTTCACGCCCGATGAACCGTTTTTTGCGGGTGAATGGGTCACTGTTTCGTTGTCAAAAGGAATTACGACCTCTGGCGCTACTCCAATGGCTACTGGTTACAGCTGGAGTTTCTGGGCAAAGTCAGATTATTCATCGATACACCAGACGCTTGACACAATTTTAGAAATAAGAAACGGCGGTGAAGGACCTATCTTAACTTATGGAGGATACGCTGGAGACATAAACAATGATGGCTTTAGTGATTTGTCTGTTATAAACGAATTTTCTGATGATGTCCGCTTGTTTCTAAATGACGGCACCGGAGCATTTTTGCCATTTACAACTTATGAATTCGCGGGAAGCGGACTGGCCAGCCCGAACGAGGGCGCAGACTTTAATAATGATGGATTTATTGACCTGGCCATAGGGGCAACAGGAACAAGCAATCTCAGGATACTCATGGGTGACGCCGCCGGTGGTTATATCACTCCGGCCGTAGAGTATTCCGCGGGCCTTTCTATCCGCGGCTTAACTGTAACAGATATCGACGGAGATGGTGATGACGATATTTGCGCAGCAACGTTTCAAGGAGATAATATTACTGTTTTCCTAAATGACGGCAGCGGGGATTTCCCCACTATATATACCGTCGAAACTGGCTCAAAATGGGAGATTGCTTGTGTTGCAGCTGATGCCAACAATGACGGACTACCAGACCTTTTTGTTGGGGCAAATGGCAGCCGCGAAATTGTACTGCTACTTGGCGATGGAACCGGCGGGTTAGAACTCTCTGCCAAAGTCGATGCAAAGGGAAACTCCTGGGTGATAGCTGTAGGAGATGTTAATGGCGATGGCAATATTGATGTTGTTTCAGCAAATACCACCGACGATAACGTAAGCATTGTACTGGGAGACGGGTTGGGCGGATTGTTACCGGCAGTAGTGTATGATACTCCCCCTTATGCAATCGCCGTTGATTTGGGCGATCTGGACGGTGACGGTGATCTGGATATGGTTGTCAGTTCCCTCGTTGGAAATATCTTCAGGGTTTTCGAAAACGATGGCAAGGGAAATTATAGTAGTTACGAAGACTATCCATCCGTTTCAGCTGCTTCCTGCTGTATTATGCACGACCGCAACAACGATGGAATTTTGGATTTTACTGGAATTGACGAAAAAGATGATCTGATATTACTGTTTACAAGTACTTGTTGCGTAGGTCAACGAGGCGATTTTGATTCAGATGGCTCAAACGCAAATATATTAGACCTTACTTTTATTGTCGATTATATTTTCAGAGGCAGCGGTAGTAGCGGCAAGTGTGATCTTGAAAGTGACATAAACAGCGATGGTAACATATCCAATATTTTAGACTTAACATATCTCGTAGACTTTATTTTCAGGGGAGGCAATCCGGCGACCGATTGCCCATAACGGATAGTATGCAACTCACTCTTCGGACAAATTTCTTACCTCCAAAAGAAAGTAATTATGAAGAAGTTTTTTAATTACAAAGCACTGACACTAACTACTTGGTTATTACTTATGTTTATTCAAGTAGTGCAGTCAGCCGAAAATTTTCCTATTGAAGCGGTCTGGTCAGGTACCCCTCAATGGATGAGCGGCAGAGACAATAACTATGAAACTTTTGGTGGATCTATTGCTAAGGGCATAGATTTTTTTGGAAGCAGTGTTGTCACAGATGACTATGTGCCGGTCGAAATAGAGTTTGAAACAGATACTACTCTGTGGACTTTGGTACAAACTTTCCGAAGGGGGCCGTACAGTTCTGCCGGGGTCGGCACATTTCCGGGCAGGGCCTGGGATATCAGTGACCCGGCTAATCCTCGCAGACTGAATCTTTGCATAGTGGAATACGATGACGGCTTTGGCGGTCTGCCCGACCCAAACTTCAAATGGGATCCGGATGATTCTCCTTTCGGAAAATTCGAATATTTGTTCGTGATGAGTTCTTCCTATGACTCTTCTGGTACTACCTATGCCGGAATCAATATTTTGACAGGCGACCCCGATGTGCTTTATGCCTGGTGGCCGAGAGTAGCCGACGGCCGCACTTTTTTCGAAAGCCTGCCGGCATCGTTGACTATTTATCCGAAAATCAGGTTGCAGGCCCTGGCGGCAAAATTTGGCGCACAGCTACAGTGGCTTTCCCCCGGTCCCGATCCTGATAATTACAAATTGTTATGGGGAGACTCCGCGGCTGATTCGTTGATTGCAGAAATAGCGGGTGTCGACACTTCTTTTTCAGATACCGGACTGATTCAAGGGGCAACTTACTTTTATCAAATTAAGTCTTTCGACTCTCTTGATAACCAGATTCTGAGCAGTTTCGAAGTAAGTATATATATTCCTGTACTGGCGCCTGTTGATTCTATATTTCCGGCCTCGCAGGAACTTGCTGCCGAGAGGTTGACCGACATCGTAGTAAAGTTCGACTCGATTATGGACCCGGCAACTATCAACAATTCGACTTTCAGAGTCTTCGGCAGGTGGTCAGGTCCGGCTACGGGTCTGTTTCAATTCGAAGATGGAAACAGACAGGTGCGGTTCACTCCCGATGAACCGTTTTTTGCAGGTGAATGGGTTGTTGTTTCGTTGTCAAAAGGAATTACTACATCTAATGCCACTCCGATGGCGGCCGGTTATAGCTGGAATTTCTGGGCGAAATCCGATTTTTCGTCTATTGTCCAGTCGCTCGATACTGTTTTCACGGTAAGAGACAGCGGCGAAGGACATATTCAGTGTTACGGAGCTTATGCCGGAGACTTAAACGATGACGGCTACAGTGACCTTACTATCATAAACGAAATATCAGACGATGTCCGCGTAGCCTTAAATGACGGCACCGGATCATTTTCGGATTTTACAACTTATCCGTTTTCCGGAAACGGCGTGGCCAGTCCTAACGAAGGTGGCGACTTTAACGGCGATGGTTTCATAGACCTGGCCATAGGGGCAACCGCTACCGACAAATTGAGGATTTTGCTTGGTGACGGTTCGGGCGGATTTACCTCCGTGGTCGAATATTCCGGAGGTCTCAGAATGCGGGGCGTGACTGTAATGGATATTGACGGCGATGGTGATGATGATATCTGTACTGCAAATAATATTGGTAACAATATAACAATTTTCTTTAATGACGGCAACGGAGTCTTTTCTACAGTAGTCTCAGTTGAAAGCGGCTCATCGGGCGAGTTTGCCTGCGCTGCAGCCGATGCCAATAATGACGGCATACCGGATCTGTTTGTGGGGGCGCAAGGCAGCCGGGAAATAGTGCTGCTGCTTGGCGACGGCCAGGGCGGACTCCAGCTGGCGTCTAAAGTTGACGCCAAAGGGAATCCCTGGATGTTAGCTGTCGGGGACGTCAATGGTGACGGAAATGTTGATGTGGTCTGTGCAAATTCTACCGATGACAATGCAGTAGTAATTTTTGGGGACGGACTGGGAGGAATGTCTCCTGCTGTCACGTATAATACTCCTCAATTTGCAATAGCTATTGATCTCGGTGATCTGGATGGCGACGGCGACCTGGATATGGTAACCAGTTCCTATACGGGCAACAGCTTCAGGATTTTTGAGAATGACGGCAGCGGCAATTTTATTAATCCGGCGGACTATCCGGCCAGTTCTACAGCTTCCTGCGCTATTCTTCACGACCGCAACAACGATGGAATCCTTGATTTTACCGGAATAGATGAAATTGCTGACCTGGTCTTCCTGTTTACAAGCAGCTGCTGTGCCGGATTAAGAGGCGATTTTAATTCAGACGGCATAAATGCAAACATTCTCGACCTTACTTTTATTGTCGATTTTATTTTCAGGGGCAGCGGCGACAACGGTAAGTGCCAGCTTGAAAGTGATATTAACGGCGACGGCAAGACGTTAGATATACTGGACTTAACCTATGTCGTCGATTTCATATTCAGGGGCGGCGGACCTCCCGTCAATTGCCCATAATCAATTACTGAGAAGCTTTTTGTATATGCTAAATTCTGCGGTTCTTGCTACCGAACAATCTATAAATATAGCCGTATAGAAATTTGTGGTTGCATTTATTTGAAATGTCTCTATTTTAGAGAGATAAATACCGCCATTGAGTTACAACCCTAAGCAACCTCTTTAGTTTTGAGGAAAGAAACAATGTCGAAACGATTCCTGATTTTATTAGCAGCAGCTTTTCTTGGCCTTTTTTCGATGGTACAGGCAGACCCACCCGTTCTTAATTCTGGTTACGAATTGACCGAATATGAAAAACTTTTTCTCAAGGCAAACAACTGGGCGGAACAGCAAGCCACCTCCGTTGTGCTTCCAGAAGATGAGGGGCCTGCTATTCAGGCTACCTGGATTGGTGCAACGCAATGGATGAGCGGTGTAAATAACGGTTATGAAGCCTTTGGCGGAAGTATGGCCAAGGGAGTGGATTTCTTTGGCAGCAGTATTTTAAGTACGGAATATATACCGGTTGAATTGAAATTTGACAGTGATACCGCTAACTGGTCAAACATTCAGGTTTTCAGACGAGATAATTCTTACAACTCGGCGGGAGTAGGTACTTTTCCGGGTTCTGCCTGGGACATATCTGACTCGACAAATCCCCGCAGGCTGAATCTTTGTATAACAGAATTTGAGCATACCTCTACTCCACCCGTCAATTTCCACTGGGACCCCGATAGCAGCACTCAGGGAAATTTTGAATATCTGTTTATTATGAATTCGTCTTATGATTCTACCGGCACAGCTTATGCCGGGATTAATATTTTGACAGGTGACCCGGACATTCTTTATCAGTGGTGGCCGCGCCTGGCGACCGGGCATTCTTATTTTGAAACCGAGCCGGCATCTATTGAGATATTAGCTTTAATGAGCTTAAACGCAATTGCTTTTGAAAATGATGTTATTCTGAATTGGTTTTTGAGCGGCGCCCCCCCTGATCACTTTGTGATCTATTGGGGAAATTCTTCGCCCCCGACTGATACTTTAATCGTGCTTGGCGGAACCGTCAACGATTATTGGCATTCAGGTCTGACCAAAAATATGTCATACTTTTACCAGGTCAGGGCTTATGATGACTTAGGCGTTGAAATCAACCTAAGTGTAGAAGCGGCTGTTTTCACTCAGGAGATGAGCAATCAAGTAAACCTTGTCGGCTACTGGAACAAGTACTCTAACTACGGTGATTGCTGGGGGTATGTTGATCAGGCAACCGGCAGAGAATACGCACTTATCTGCGCCCGATTTGATGGTCTGAGTATTATCGATATAGATACTTTTCCGCAAGTTGAAGTCGGCTTTGTGCCGGGTACCGCTGATTTAAAAGATGTAAAGATATATAAAAATTATGCTATTATTGTGTCAGAGGGCGCTTCTACAAAGATTGTGGATTTAAGCGATCCTAGTAATCCCCAGCAGATAGCAATAATTCCAGGAGGCAGACATAATTGTATGGTAGACGGCGACTATGTCTATTTTGGCGGCGGATCAAATGGCGTTGTCATTTATGATCTTTCGAATCCAGGCTCCCCACAGCTCGCTGGTCAGCATCTGCCCTATTACTACCACGATTACGCAATTCGAAATAACATTCTGGCGGCCTGCGCGATAAACGGCCAAGGAATAGATTTGCTGGATGTCAGTAACAAGGCTTCCATTCAGGTAGTTGGGCATTTTAATTATGCCGCCTCTGGTGCACACAATGCCGCATTCAGCGAAGACGGCAATTACATATTTATTGGAGACGAAATCGGCGGGTCAGGACGTCACACACGCGTATTTAATATTTCTGACTACAATAACATTTTCAAAGTTGCCGACATAATAATAGGCGCTGTAGCCCATAATTGCTATGTCAGAGGAGATAAGCTCTTAATAGCTCACTATGGAGAAGGTGTTAGAATCTGGAATATTTCTGATCCTACCACTCCCTTTGAAGAAGGCTATTTTGACCCACCGGGCGGAAGCGTCTGGAGTGTTTACCCTTATTATCCGTCCGGAAGATTTATAATATCTGATATGATTAACGGTTTGTTTGTGTTAGAGTCGTCTCTTTTGCCTCCTCCTGCCGGCTGCTGCCAGGGCAACCGTGGAGATATGAACGGTGACAATAGCAGCAGCTCTGACATTCTTGATTTAACTTACATTGTAGACCTGATATTCAGGGGTGGCTCCGATATCTCTTGTGCGGAAGAAGGGGATATAAATGGAGACGGAACGGCTGGAAATATCCTGGATTTGACATTCGTAGTGGATGTAATCTTCAGAGGCGGCCCCCAGCCCGGCCCATGTCCTTTATGAGTAACAGGCTTTTTCCGTAAATTTCATAAGATTCTCTGTTGATGTTGCAGGATTTTGTGCTTAATTAGCCGAAATGTTGTATAACAAAAAGATTCCAGGGAATTATAAAGAGATATTTCATGCCTAAGAATTTTGCGTTAACAGGCTCATCGGGCTATGTGGCCCCCCGTCATTTGAAAGCGATTAAAGATACCGGCAATAATCTGGTAGCTGCGGTTGACCCCAATGATTCTGCGGGAATCCTCGATAAATACTTTGAAAATGTTCGTTTTTTCACAGAATTTGAACGGTTTGACAGACATCTGGACAAATTAAGAAGAGAAGGCGAGGGAAAAGCTATAGACTTTATTTCCATCTGCTCTCCCAATTACCTTCACGACGCTCACTGCCGTCTGGCTCTTAGAATCGGAGCAGACGCAATCTGTGAAAAACCTGTCGTTTTAAATCCCTGGAATATAGATGCTCTGCAGGAACTCGAACAGGAAAGCGGCAAAAAAATATATACTATTTTGCAGTTGAGAGTTCACCCGGCTTTAATAGAACTGAAACAGCAGCTCGGCCAGGATAAATCAGGAAAGAAAAAGGAAGTTAACCTGACCTACATAACTTCGCGCGGCCCCTGGTATCTGATGTCCTGGAAGGGACAAACTGAAAGGTCCGGCGGCTTGTCTACCAACATCGGGGTGCACTTTTTTGATTTGCTGCTGTGGTTGTTCGGCGACGTTCAACACAGTGAAGTTCATCTTAACCAACCGACCAAATCATCGGGGTTTATGGAACTTCAGAACGCAACGGTAAAGTGGTATCTGTCTATTGACAAAAATGATCTTCCACCGGATTCAGTCAAAGAAGGACAGAAGACCTTTCGTTCGGTCTCTATTGATGGAACTGAAATTGAGTTTTCGACCGGATTTACGGATTTGCATACAGTTGTTTACCAGAACATACTTGAGGGCAACGGATTTGGGCTGGATGTTGCCCGGCCGTCAATTGAATTGGTGCACAGTATTCGCGATTCTAAACCAATCGGGGTTAATGAAAATATTCACCCCGAACTTGAACGTAACAAGAATATAACAGCCTGATATTTCCAAAATAGCAGCGCTTAAAATTATATCGTTGCCGGTTTGAGCCTAAAACCACATTTCATCTTTCAATGGCAAGTAGGCGTAGTAAATCCGTATCTTCCGGTTATTTCCGTCACCGGAAAAGCCCAAAACTTTGATCAAAGCTGAAGCGCCTTCTGCCGTATAAAGTCGAATCCAGTTGCCGGCTGATACGGACAGCCTGTCGGTGTCGGAATTCGGCTTAATCTCTTTAATTCTGGCTTTGATCTCCGATGGCTCACCTTTAAAAGACAGCAGTTGCAGCGAATTCTTTTTCAAAAACCCGTTTAGATTGTGGGGTGAAGCAATATAATCTTTACCATTTTTGAAATAATAATAGAAGTCATTCTGTTCGTCATCTGCCCGGACAAAACTATTTTTTATAAATGAAAAACCATCCTGGTCGCTTTTATATCTCACCGAAAGTTCAATCTCTCCCCTGCCGCCGCAGACTGCCATGATTTCGTTTGAAGGACGAGATTCTCTTCCGTCCGGCATCAAAATCCGTACTGTTACATAATATTTCAGTCCGTCTTTGAGACCTTCTGCCTGGTAAACCTCGATGCCATCATCAGGATTTATATCTCCGGGAAATGGCTCAAAATTAAGAGGTTTAATATGATCCGGCAGCTGCATTTTAGCATATTTTGCTGCCAGCGGCGTCTCTGATATATAGATATTATAGCCGCTTATGGCTCGGCTGCATTTTTTCTGCCACTTCAGAACCATTGACTTTGAATCAACTTCAACAATCAAATCATGCGGATAGCAGCCCTTGGGAAATTCATCGCCATACCTGGCGCTTTGGCATGAAAGTAATAACAGTGCGAGCAGGGCGGGCAACAAGAACTTCATCATCTGACAACTAACTCCTTCTGACGGTTGCATAAAAATTCTGCACCTTCATTTGTTATACACATATCTTCTTCCAAGCCGACGCAACCGATTCCCGGCAGCATTATTTCAAGCTCCAGAGTGAACACGTTATTTTCCTCAAGCGGCATCGCCGGAGTTATGCCATAACGTGCCCATTTGGGACCGAGTATGGCGCCGCCATCGTGGACGCTTCGTCCCAACTGATGCCCCAGAGCATGCTGGTATTCCGGGTAGCCATGGTCAGTCAATATTTTTCTGGCAATATTGTCTATTTCATAACCCTTCTTACCAGGACGACATTCTTGACCTGTCTCAGTGATGATATCCCGAACTGTGTTGAAAGCGTCTAATAACTCTGCTGGCGGCGAACTTTCATCTGGGCGATTGAAATAGAGCAGCCTTTGGATATCAGAACAAAACCCCTGATAAAGCACGCCAAAATCTATATGCACCAGATCACCCTTATCGATTTTAGCAGCTGTCGGCAGGCCATGACCCGGCTCGGTTTTGTCACCGGCATTAACTAAAGTATCGAATGAATTCGTGCAGCCTCTCTCTTTAATTTTATTGTCGATAATTGCTGCTACTTCTTTTTCAGTCATACCTATTTTTATTTCGTGACATATTTCTTCCCAGACTTCCGCTGCAATTTCCGCTGCTTTCTTGAGCAGATTTATTTCTTCGGGAAGTTTACGGCTGCGGAGTTTTGAAACTATTTCTTCTGCGGAGATAATTCTGTTATGATAGGGCGTTCCCTCAAGATATTCGCTAACGAGCATGAACATGCCGTGGGTCAGTCCGTCAGCAGCAGAATCGCTGGTCGAATAGTTCAAGGCAATCTTTTGTGGATCTTGCTCGGTTATTAAATCAACAAACTGTTCTTTGACACTTTGAGTATAAGTCAGAACTTTGTCGAAACAGCCCGAACGGATAAAATTGTCTTTATCGAAATTTCCGACAAGAGCAAGGCTTTGACCACCTGAGGTATAAACAAAAAACGATTGCCAGGTAACACCGTGACCAACCACCAGCGATAATACCGGGTCTGCCATCATCGGGGTCTCCCGAACAAAAACAACCCAGATATCGATATCCAACTCCTTGAGCAGTTCTTTAGCCTGATTAATTTTTAATTTTTGCAAATTCATAGCGGACAAACTAAGTCAGAAGTTTATAAACTGCAACAACAGAGATAATGGAGGAAAAATTGACTTTAGCGCCTCACTTGTCCAACGAAGTTCTTGTCTGGCAGTCCCTTACGTGGCTAAATAAATCATAAAGAAAGTGGTTCAATCCGCCGATAATAAAGCTGTTGTTTAATTTGATCAAAATTTCATTTTTTTAACTGCGGGAGGTACTCAAATGTACGAAAGTGAATTTCCAATGGGTGTCGATGCCGGTATGATTGAAGCTCTGGGAATGTTTTTCTGGATCTTTACAGTTGCTATCTACGTTTATCTTTCATACACCCTGTTTGTATGCGCCAAAAAATGTGGCAATGATAGCAACGCCTATTTGGCATTCATTCCGATAGTCAATGTTGTTCTACTTTGCCAAATGGCCGGAAAACCTATGTGGTGGTGTTTACTGCTCTTTGTACCGCTGGTCAACATAGTAATCTATACCATGATGTGGATCGAAGTTGCCAAGAAATGCGGCCATGGCGCCATCTGGGGATTTTTGGCTATTATCCCTTTCATCAATTTTATCGCTTTCGGTATGCTGGCCTGGGGTAAAGGCCATGGCGGTGCCGCTGCTCCACCTGCTTATTCAACTGCGCCGGAACAACAGCAGCCACATCAGCCTGTTGGATAAAATTTAGATTAAGCTATTAACGATAGGTTGATCAAATTCGATTGCCGGTTGTCTTTTTTTTAAAGGCGACCGGCATTTTTTGTAAATTAATAGGGATGATTAGCTTCCCTCTTTCCTGGCGCCGTCCGCCACAAACGTATCAATAAATTCAAGCCAGCGTTTTTCAATATTATCAACGGGAAGTTTGAATACTTTTTCAAAATCAGCATATATATCGCCGTCTGAGAGATACAGCTCTCGCACTTTTTCAATACCATAAATATAAACTAAGTAATCAACCAGAGAGGCCGCCTCGGCGCTTTGCAGCCGTTCGCTGTCTACATTGATAGTTGTATCAACTACCAACTCTCTCAAGGGAATAAAAATCCCGGAATCGATATGTTCAAGAGTGAACTGATGATAATTCTGCTGGGAGCCATCCAGCAGAGCCACAATCCCGTGCCAGAGAAATTTGTGCTTTGGAAATTTGCTTTCCCATTTATACAGCAAATGCTTAACCAGCGGCGGGCCATAAAAAGACGGCAGCCAGAAGTGAATAACTGTGCCGTCGGAATATGGAACAGCCTGCCCGGTGACATCGAGAGCGTGCCCTGTACCGGTATAAAAATAAAAGATTAAGCTGTCAGGCGGAGTCATATTGAGAAATTCACAAGTCCTCCTGCTCAGCGCTGAAAAAACTTTAGTCAGCTCCGGAAATCTTGCCTGATGCAAATGATTGGGCGGGTGAATAATAACTACATTGTTCTGCCGGAATTTCTGCCAGCCTTTGTAAGCAGTAAGGTTCTGATAGATATGGGCCGAAGCAGTACTTGCTGGTATAATAACGTCAGAATTGCCTTCACTTTTCTTATCAGAGCATCCCGCCAGAATCAAAACTATTAACATACTAGCCAGCTTATACTGCTCTGCTATTGCAAAATAGTTGCGGGATATTTTTTGGACAGAGCTCATTTTGACCGAATATAACCGAACCGCTAAAGAGAGTCAAACTGGGAGCTCGTCTGGCTGGGAAAAATGCCTTGACTTGATTGGTGAATTTGGGCTGATTAACGAATTGGATAGAAACAAGTTAGGACTAATTCCGTAAATAACTCTAAACAGTTTTGGAGGAAAATAGCGATGAAACTTAGCGACCGTATTGAAAATGGCATAGTCATAATGGAGCCGAAGGGGAAGATAATGGGCGGCCCTGATGCAACATTGCTTCATGACAAATTGCATGAGTATCTTGAAAACGAACATCGTCAGATAGTCATTGATCTCTCAAAAGTAGAATGGATGAATTCTACCGGACTGGGGATTCTCATTTCCGGTTACACCTCACTTAAAAATCACAACGGCGCCCTCAAGCTGGCCAATGTGACTGATAAGATCCAGTCTCTTTTGACTATCACAAAACTTATAACGGTTTTTGACACCTATGACTCAGTTGAAGATGCTATAGCATCATTTTCGAATTAGCTTTATAAATAAGATAACTCACCTCAACCCTGACATAAACTGCAGAATCCACAAATTCTGCTTTCGGGAGACCTCTTTGCATGCAAAAACCTGTTATAAACGGTAACCGTATTTCAATTCCATCGACTCAGGAATACCTGCCGGATGTTGATATTTTCATTGAGGGAATACTACGCGGTTACGGTATCAATGAATCAATCATCGCTGACATAGCTATCTCTGTATCAGAACTCGTAAATAATGCCATAGACCACGGCAACAAGAAGAATGAAGAAAAACGAGTGACAGTAACCATAGAAAAAAATTCTGAAGCGGTATCATTAATAGTAACCGATGAAGGAGGAGGATTTAATCCTAACGAGCTTGCTGACCCTCTGGCCGAGGAGAATCTGCTTAAAGAAGTAGGACGCGGAATTTTTATCGTACGTTCGCTGATGGATAACGTCGATATAGCGCCTTCTGAAAACGGCACCAAAGTAACCTTCACCAGAGCTCTTAAATAAAGGCCGCACTATCGGACCTGACTAATGAGCTTTAACCTTTTTAATACCATCCTCTTGTTCGTCTCAAGCGGATTTCTTATATTTCTTTCACTAACGGTAATACGTGACAATCTACGCAGCAGACTAAACCAGGTAACAGGTGCAATGCTGTTTTTTGCCGGACTTGGGCCTCTGTTCTTGGCGCTTGGACAGGTAATAAATCTTTCGACGCCGGTTTATCTGAATTTCGAAGATATTCCGGTATACAACTTAAACAGAATTTGGGAAGTTTTCTTCCCACTGCTGTTGCTTTTTGCCTGGACATACCCGGAAGACAAGCTCAGATATTTCCGCTATCGCTGGATCAAGTATGCCATTTTCATTCCCCCGTTCATTCATATTTTAGTTTTAATCTATTACGATTCGATCGTGCTGTTTCTTAAATTCTTTGAAGCAGCGGGCACCAGCGAAGGCCTCAGCAGTTTGATTTTGAAGCCATTGGCGACGATCTTTTCATGGCTTCTCATTTTGTTCAGCATAGTCAGAACATATCATGCCGAAATATTTTACTTTGCATATATTTTCTATGTCGGACTGGCCGTTTACAACCTGAAAACCAGCCTTGAGCATTTAACAAGCGCCAGTTTGCGAACTCAGGCTAGCGTAGTATTACGCGGCTTGATGTTGTCATTGAGTATACTTGCCCTGACTCTAATCGGGTTTGAGTTTCTTACTGCAGATTATGCTGACAGTCTGTTTACAGTCGGAATAATATTGTCCACCCTGGTTGGCTCCGTAACTGTCGCCTATACCATTATACGTTATCAGTTCTTAAACGTGCGATTAGTATTGAGGCAGTCGTTTGTTTATACTATATCATATTCTATTCTGGTCGGTACTTTTGTCGTCCTTATCATAAAATCGCGCGAGATAGTCGAACCTCTGTTTGGCCAGCAGACCGAAATCTTCGGTTACATATTTATTGTTGTCCTGCTTCTTCTTTTTTTACCGCTGGGCAACTGGATTGATAATCTGATACAATCAATTTTTATAAGAAATCGTACTGATTATCGCAATGTACTGGAAAGATTTTCAAGGCAAATTATTTCTGTTCTGGACCCCAAACAGCTCCGGGAAATCATACGCGAAACAATGCAGACCGCCCTGCTGGTAGATACTGTTTATTTTGTTATGTTCGATGATAGTGTAGAAGAGTACGTACTGCTGCCAAATGAAAGATTTTCTAAGAAGGTGATTCTCGCCCGTGACGACCATATGCTTTCGGCCGTAAATACTCTTACTGGCCCCGAATACCTTCACACTCTTGGCAATTACGGCTACGATGTACAGCTTTCAAGGGAGTTGGACGAAAGAAATGTCCGCTTGATTCTACCGATGAAAGAAGGCGAGCATCTGCTTGGATTTCTGGGACTGACCGATAAAGCCGCCGGCTACAGATATACCTCCGAAGATTTTAATCTCCTGAGAGTCCTTTCTAATCAAATGGTAACCGCACTCATTAACGCCAGGCTTTACGTAGAATCAATCGAGAGATTAAAACTTCAGGAAGAAGTCTCGATGGCGCGGCAGATTCAGCTGGAACTGCTTCCCTCCGCGCCGCCGATATTTGACAACTTCAAGATTTCCGTTCACTCGGAGCCATCGCGGACTATCGGAGGAGATTTCTATGATTTTATACACTTGAAAGACAGCCGGCTGGGTATTGTCATCGCTGACGCCTCCGGAAAGGGAATGCCGGCGGCATTAATGATTGCACAGATACAAGCGATGATAAGAAGCGAAGTTAATAATAATATCCCCATAGCGCAGATGCTCAAGAATATTAACGAGCAGATGACGGCCTCCACTTCACCTGAAAAGTTCGTTACTTTATTTTATGGTGAGCTTAATCCCAAGACAGGCGAATTTATATATTCCAATGCCGGACACAATTATCCGGTCATCGTCAGAGCTGACAAACAAATTGAGCATCTAAAAACAGGCGGAACTGTCATAGGGGCGATCCCTGATCTGGAATTCCAATCGGCTTCAGTCAGGCTGGGTCCGAACGATTTGCTGTTCTTATTTACAGATGGCCTTTCAGAAGCCCAGGATGAAAACGAAGTAGAGTATGGCGAGGAGCGTATCAAAAATATGCTTTGCGAACAATTGCATCATGACCCCGAAAATCTGATAGGCAACTTAATAAAAGATGTACGCGCTTTTGATCCAACCAGCCCGCCCCGTGACGATACTACCATAATCGCCTTGAAAATGAATCATCTGAACCGATGAATAATTCAAAGACAATCAAAGAATTTGACGCAGCCAAACTTTTCGCCAGAAAAAAACAATTTGGCGGATACAACTTCTGCCCTTTCTGCGCAGCTGAACTCGTAAAAGAACATCTGGACGGACATGACAGACTTACCTGCAGCAACCCAGACTGTGATTTTGTCCATTATCATAATCCGGTACCTGCTGCCGGCGCCATTGTTATAAAAAACGGTAATATTTTACTGGTTAAAAGAGCACATCCGCCCCGCCTTGACTGGTGGTGCATCCCGGCCGGCTTCATGGAATGGAAGGAACACCCGCGGGATACTGCTGTCAGGGAAGTGAAAGAAGAGACAGGGCTGATAATCAAACTTAATTCTCTCTTTGACCTCTATTCCGGAGATGACGACCCGCGCACCAACGCAATCCTGGTATTGTACTTGGCCCAAGAGATCGGCGGCAGACTACAAGCCTCTGATGATGCCAGCGAAGTGCGCTACTTTGCTCCTGACGAAATGCCGAAAGAGCTGGCTTTCGCTTCGCATAACCAGGCCGTTTCTGATTATTTTTCCAACCGTTAGTATTTTTAGTTCGTCCACTCTCATAGCTGCTTGTATAAAACACAAACTTGACTTGTTGAGCCCTCGCCTGTTTTATGGCAGGGTGCTTATAATGACTGAAAAACTTATGAAAACATTTCTAATACTAATACTGGCCGTGCTGGTGCTTTCAATCTTTCCGGCCGATTCTTTGGCGCAGTACCAAGATTATCAGAAACAGAATGCGAAAGCTGCGTATTTCTCTGTCTCGATTAACAATCAGACCGGCTGGCTTCTTTTGACTGTCTACGGAGAAAAAACCAGCAGTTTCAAAGCACCTATAACAAATATCAAGATATCAGCTGAACGGGTAGAGCTGGCTGCTGATATTAGCTTTGAACGCGAAGGTCTTGCGTACCAGGGTGTCATTTATAAATATGATGAGATTTCCGCAACTGATATTAGAGAGAGTACAGATTCTGTAACAATAATGTTCTATAAACTTTCCGGTGCTAATTCAAAACTTTCCAGAACAAGAAGAGGCAATATATTTTCATTCTCAAAGACTATAACGGTCGAACATGATGCTTTCGTAAGAGGCGCGGTACTTTCTATTTTAGGAGACATAAATATTAACGGCGAAGTAAATAAAGATATTATCTCCCTTTTTGGAAATATTCATCTGACCAAAGGCGCCGTTGCCAGAGGTGATATTGCCTCGGTCACAGGCATAATTGAAATAGAAGAACAGGCTTCTATCTATGGCGAAGTTTACTCTGGTACCGAAGAAATTGATTCGCGCCGGTTTAAATTCTATCGCGGACATGAATTCAGCCAGGGATTAATGCTTAACTATAACAGAGTAGACGGCTTGTTATTGGGCGGCAAGTTCGGCTTTGAGCACAAAGACTCGCTGACTCCTGCTGTCAAAACCGGTCTTGGTTACGCTTTTGAATCTAAAAGGATGAGATACTTTTTTGAAGCCGAACAATATATCTGGAAAAAGCAGCTCTTGAAAATCGGTGGCCGCTTTTACAGAAAACTTTCTTCAGAGGATAACTGGCTTTTGGGCAATGTTGAAAATACTGTTTTTGCGCTGATAGCCGTGGAGGATTTCAAAGACTATTACGAATCAGAAGGAGCCGGCGGCTGGATTAAAATGTCGCCGGCCAAAAACCTTTTATTAACAATTAGCTACGATAGCTATGACAGCCGCTGGTTTAAATCACAGAAGAACCTGTGGTCGTTGTTTGGTGGCAGCAAACTTTTCAGAGAAAACTTCAGCAGTATTGAACCGTCCTATAGGGCCGTGGGAATTGCCGAGATAGATTCTAACCATAACGCTGAAGTTGCACTTGAAATTTCGTACGATAACCGGCTTAAGGACGACGACAATATCTTGTCGGGCTGGAAATTTTTAGGGAATTTCCAATGGTCAGCCGATCGCTTTTCATCTGACTTTGACTACCGCAGATATGCTCTTCAGGTCATTCGATATCAGAAAGTTAACAGAATTTCTTCAGTCCGCCTGAGAGCAGTTCATGGCAATAGCAATGGCAATCTGCCTATGTACAAGCGGTATTTCCTGGGAGGACTGGGCTCCCTGCCGGGCTATAACCATAAAGAAATGATTGGCAGTCGCTTCTGGATGCTCAATTCTGAGTACCGGGTAGGGCCCACCAAGCAGCATTTTTCGTATCTGCTCTTTATGTGGGATGTCGGACAGATTGCCAATGACAGCAAATTGGACGACCAGTCGGAGATCAAACACAGCGTCGGTTTAGGTTTGGATTTCAGCGGCTTGAGAGTGAATTTTAGCAAGCGCTTAGATGGCCAGGCAGACCGAAATATCAAAATTCATGTAAGATTTTCGTCTTCGTTTTAGCGGCGCCTATGTGAGTGTTCTGCAACAAGTTAACTGGCTGACCATAGTCGCTGTAACAAAATGAAACAGTTTGACCCTGTTTCTTTCCTTTATTCCCAGCAGCCCCATAAAACTAAGAAAAAGGGGGCAATACGCCGATAATTTAACAGAATGAATTCATAGGGATAAGCCTGCCTTTTTGGGCAAAGTTATCCTCTGACATCTTTAGAGAAACGGCGGATGAAAACCAAAGATAGAACAGAACTTGACACAGGTCCGACAGAGATTTTCGCGGATTTAGAGGCTACGTTAGAACAGGTCGCCGAAACCAATCCGCGTATCAGTGACGAACCGACAGAGCCCGGTAAAAACATGCATGACCTCAGGGCGCTGCTTGAGGTATCTCTGGCAACAAATTCATCTCTCGTTTTAGACGACGTTCTTCAGATCGTAATGCACAAAGCCATCGAACTGATGAAAGCAGAACGCGGCTTGATTATGCTGCTGGATGAAAAAGGTGAACTTCAGACTCGCTGCGCTTTCAATCTTTGTAAAGAAGAAATGAATCAGGATGACTTTCAGATATCGAACTCTATTGCATACGAAGTTGCCCGGACAGGAAAATCAAAATACATTTCCGATGCCCTTTCTGACAAGAAATACGCTCAGCAAAAATCAATCATAGAGATGCATTTGCATTCAATTATGTGCGTTCCGGTAATTATTAAAGAAAAAGTTATCGGCATTATCTATCTCGATAATTCCATAGAGACCCGGATGTTTCTCAAATCCGACCTTTACATCTTTGAACTTTATGGTCAAATGGTCTCAAACGCGCTTCACAATGCAGAAATCTATGAGTCGTTGCTGGTGATGCAGCGCTATAACGAATCAGTAATCGAAAAATCACCTATCGGTCTGGTTGTTTTAGACAGCAGTGGTTGTATTTCCAAAATAAACTCAGTAGCGCTGGAGATTTTAGAACTGAATAAAAGCCAGATTAAATTCGGAGGAGACGACTCTAAAGGCACAGCTTTCCTTGACATACTGCCCGAAAAAGAGAAACCTCGCTGGCAGTTCATGATTGAAACCGTTTTGTCGAGCAACGAAGATTTCTCAGAGCCCAGATATTTCCATAATACCGGCTACGATGAAAAAGCCCTGTCTATCAAGATATCCCCTATCTCGCACCTGCCCGGCGGCGGGGATGGCATAGTCATGACTATTGAAGATACCACAGAAAAAGTTATAATGGAAAAATACGTTATCCTGTCTGAAAAGCTGGTCGCCAAAGGAGAAATGGCAGCCTCGATAGCACATGAACTTAATAACTACCTGGCTATCGCCTCCAACAATGCCGAGCTATTGTCAATGAATGTTGAAAAGAAAAGTTATGACAAAGCAAAATTTAACGCCAGTTCGATTGTCGACAATGTCTTTAAGATTAAGCGGTTCGTAGACAGCATGATGGATTTCTCAAAGCCAGAAACAGAGTATGTCAGTTATAACATCAAGCACTTGATTGAAGATCTCCTGTTTTCTCTTCGTGTACAGCCAAGATTTAAGAGTATCAACTTCTCACTGGATATAGCTCACGACATTCCCAATATTGAAATGGATGTAGGACAAATACAGCAGGTCTTGATGAATCTCTTAAATAACGGCGCCGATGCAACCGAAGAACGGGCGCTGGCAGAACAGAAAGCCGGCAATACCTATAAACGTGAACTGACAATTAAAGCCAACTATATCAAGGCCAGCGAAAAAATAACTTTGGAAATTTCTGATAACGGCATTGGTATGTCAGAAGAAACAATGAAGAAGCTTTTCTCGCTGCACTTCACTACCAAGAAAAACGGTCACGGACTGGGCCTGGTGAATTGCCGGAAGATAATTGAGCAGCATCAGGGTAAGATTGTCCCCGAGTCAAAACAAGGCGAAGGTACAACATTTGCAATTAGCCTGCCCCGGCATCAGCGCAAATAAATTAACGGAAACCTCTCTATGATAAAAATACCCGGGCTGACAGTTGGAAGTCAGTTGGGAGAAGGCGGAACCGCTTTAGTAGCAAGAGCATTCTCAAAACAGCTGAACCGGGATGTGGCCCTCAAATACCCTCTGGATGAGCAGGAACATTCTCTTGCCGAGTTTCAGAAAACCGCCAGTCGGGAGAATGATCTCATCAGAGAAATCCGTTTCCCGGGGATTGTACAGATTCATTCGTTTTCAAAAACTCCTCCCTATCTGCTGCTGGAACTCTGCCACGGAGAGACGCTGGACAAAATCGCCAAAGTAGATAATTTCAAAACTCTGCTCAATTTGATTTCTGCAATTTCAATTGATCTGGAATTCATGCGGGTGGTTGGATTAATTCATTGTGACCTCAAACCAAATAATATCTTTCTCCCGGCAGACAGGTCGCTAATTAGCGGTGACAGATTATTCTTTCTAAAGTTGTCAGATTTTGGCTTAAGCAAAAATGAGTCCGAACCGGAATCTGCCAGGGTTGGCCACGGCACTATCGGCTATGCCTCACCGGAAACTCTGGCCGGCTCGACCATCTCTCATAGGTCCGACTTGTTTTCGCTGGGCGTTATTGCTTACCAGCTGACCACAGGCTTTCATCCATTTATTAATGGAGAATCAGACCCGGTCAGAATCGAAAGCCGGGTGCGCGAAGAAATCCCTCCACCCGTTTCAAATTACAGAAGTGAGCTACCGGCTCAGTTCTCAAATTTAATAGATAGGTTGTTGTCAAAAGAATTTTCAGAACGCCCGGAAACTGCCTGGTCTGTCTGTCAGGAACTCGAAAAGATCGGATGTCCGTATCCCTTTAGAAAAGCTTTGCCTCCCTCTCTCTTTGTAAAAAATAGCGACAGCTACCAGCAAGCCTTATCGTTTCTGGATTTAAATATCAGACAGACCGAATTTCTCGAAAATGTAACAGGAAAAAATAAGAACAGACTAAGGCTGATACTCAGAGCAAACTTTGACAGAAATAATCTCAAATATAAAAGAGGCCGGTTTTCTTTCACTTCAAGAATCTATTGGCCGGCCAGACTCCGTCGGCAGACATTCAATTTTTTTTCCAATTCAAAATTCTCACTGAAAAAAGAGATAGTAGCCTCAGCCATAGCCGGCGACAGAGAATCCGGAAATAATATCCCCCCGGGGACTTCTGCCCTCTTTCAAAGTCTGTTAAGCAATGCCTTTATCAGACTAATGTCGCTAAGAGCAGCACTTGATTCAGAGTCTGAAGGATGGCCGGAACGCACAGCAAAGCTGTATCTGAAAGCCGGCAAACTTGACAAGGCTTGCTACTATGCTCAGATATTCGCCGAAAGTGCAGTCGACGCTTATGAAATAGAAAGAAGCCTGCAGCTTATCGACCGCCTGGTTGATTTCGCTCACTCAAGAAAAACCGAATTTGACACCATCAGACTGCAAATGATCAAAGGTGACTTTTTGAGAAACAGCGGTCTGGCAGACGAAGCAACCGAGGCATATCAAAATATCGTGGAACTTTACCGGGACGAGCCCGAGGACAAGCTCCTGGCCGAAGTTTACCGTAATCTCGGAAGAATACAAAAATCCCGACAAGAATTTGATTCAGGCATTGAATTTCTTAATAAAGCGATGGCCATCTACAGCCGTGAAAACGACGAACTGGAAATTTCGATAACTACCAAAGATATGGGAAGTCTGTATTGTGTAGCTTCAAGACTTCCGGAGTCAATCAAGTACTACCGCCAGGCTCTGCGCATACAAAGAAAATTAAACGCTGTTTCTGACGCTTCCACGACACTCCACAATATCGGCTCTATTTACGGCATGATGGGCAGACTAAGCCGAACTGTCTGGCTGTTAAACATCTCTCTTAAGATTAAAAGGGAACTTGGAGAGCTGGGAGATATCGCCAGGACTTTGAACAATCTTGGCTACGCTCATCAGCTGAGCGGCAATTTCTCGCAGTCAGTAAATTATCTAAAAGAAGCAGTTGAGATAAATCGCCGGATAGGCAGTAAGAAAGAATTGCTTTCAAATTTATGGAATTTGTCGGAAGTCATGGTAAGAACCGGCCGCTTATCAGAGTCGGTCGAGTTCGTAAAAGAAGGCCTTGAATTAGCATCTGAGCTTAACATGAAACCACATACGGCACATTTTAAGAGCAGTATGGGAAATATTTTGTCAAGATTAGGATGCTACCACCGAGCCAAAGAGTGTTATAAGCAGACAGAAGAGCTGGTCGAAGAGATAGACGACAAAGTCCTGGAAATCCGGTTAATGATTTACCGTGCGGAGCTGCGCTGTCAGGTTGGCGACAGTAAAGCGGCAGCAAAACTCGCCAGCAAAGCTCTAAATGATGCCCGGCAAGTAAAAGCAAAATCCGAGGAGCTCTCGGCCTTGTTGGTTTTATTAAAAACAACAGGCGAGTCAGAACATTTGAGTCAGGCACGTGTCTTAGCCAGCGAATTGAATCTGGACAGGGAAAACCTGCTGCTTGAATTCTACCATGCGCAATTTCTCCTTGATTACAATGAACCTGAAAAATCTGTCAGCTTGATACGAGAACAGTTGCAAAATATTGAAAAGCTGCGGGAAGATATCGAGCTGCCGGGGCTGATGGCTACGGCTGCTGAAATTTATCTTAAAATTGATGAACAGAGCAAAGCCGAAGCAATTTTAAATACTGCCGGGAATATCGCACGTTCTTCCGGACTGCTTGACGAACAGGTCAGTATTCTCTCAATACTTGGCGGCATAGCTTTTGGGCAGGCCGACTATGAAAAATCTTACCAGCATTTCAAAGAAGCCTTATCGCTTTGCAAGGAGCTGGCAAAAAACCTGAAAAACTCTGATGATATTAAAAAGCTGATGAACAAGCCCAAGATCAAAAGCATGACAGATGGCATAAAATTATTGGGGCAAAAGATTGCCAAAAAAGAAAAGGCAGGCGTATGAACCACGCCTGCCTTTCAAGTGAACTAATCGTTCAAAACCGAACTAGTTCTCAGTCAATGCTCCAGCCAATGGGGGCAATACGAGCTTCTAGAACTTCGACGGTCAATTTGTAATCAATCATTGCAAACCACCTCCTTATTAGTTCATTCTCCGCTAGTCTTTCAGCCGAAGAATAAGTTTTCGACATCCAATTACAATCTGCGGTAAATATAATTCTCAAATAAATTTCGTCAAGAGAATTTTTTAACCTTTATTTTAATTACGATGTGATGCGAAAATAGTTGGAATGTTTCAACCGGAAAACTTTTCCGCATTGCAACTCACCACCATGACCAAAACTCGACTCTGATAAACGATGTGACCTTGCGCAATGTGAGATTATACAAAGTTCTGCGGCCAATTGCGATCTTGGCATAGCCGGTCATGCCGTTATAAAGCAAATCAGCCTCGTTTTCGGCTACAACTGAAACCATAAAAAAAGCCCGGTTATCAAGCTCAATAGCCTCTCTTGGAATGTGAACCACTTTCCCGATAAAGACTTTATTTGGGCAGGAACGTACTTTTAGCGTTACCGACATATCAAGTTCGATCAGGTGGATATCAAAATCAGAGACAGGAACCAGAACTTCTATCTGCCGATTGTCCACAATAGACATCAGATTAGAACTTCCGGGAATAGCAGAAATCATCCCTTCAATAGGGGCAATAATTACCTGGGCTGCCAGCTGCTCTTTTAAGAACTGCAGACGGGCTTGCTGCTTGCTGATATCGGCCAGAACAACTACTTCCTCTTCAGGTCTGGGAGGGGATTTGAGCAGCGCCAGCGCTGCTTTTTTATTGGATAGCTCCGATTTGGATATTTCAAGCGAAGATTCTGCAGATTCTAACTTGGCTGTGGTTTCAAGTTTTCTAGATAGAAGCTCGTTTACGCGGTCATAATTGCGCTGAAACTGCTCTACTTTGGTTTTAGCCGCCTCCACCTGGGCAGTTGCTTCTTCAACCTGTTCTTTCTTGGGAGGTGCTCTTAGAAGCGCCAGCAGGCCTTCCAGGCGCTCTAACTCCGAATTCGCACCCAGGATATCGTTTGAGACCTGATTTGAGGTCAGCGTGGCCAGCGTATCTCCCGGTATGACAAACTGCCCGTCTTTGACTCTTGGCACCAGTTCCAATATAGCCATATCCGTTGAGGCCATCTGCAGATAGCTGGACTTGCTTTCGGGGTCGCCACCACCGCGGTGGAGCTTGCTTTCCAAGAGCCCAAATTCATTGAGCTTTAGATTAAACTCTACGATCGGTCTAATGCTGACTTCGCCTGAGACTCTATGGGGAAACTCTATTATGAAGAAGGCGACTACAAAAATGGCCAGACCGGTTACGTACTTTAGCAGTCGCACAGGTTGTTTGAAAATATTTTTCATATAAATCAAGTGTTGGACAGTTCCGCTTAAGAGACTGCCGATATTCTTTCTTAAGCTAAAAAATAACAAAGCCGTCAGCAACAGGAATCCTGCCCCGCCATATCGGGCTATCAGAAAAGATCCGACCAGATATAGAATAAACCCGATCAAGGCTCCAGAGTATATAAGCGCCAAAAAAGCGTACCAGAAGAAGATTCTGCGCTCTCTGGTTGCTGTTTCTATTTTTTCAATCGGCCAGCCCAGAAATTTTCTCTTAAAAAGATTGCCGATATAAGCAAATGCTTTTGACCTGAGATTCGGGATATCCAGCCAGTCGGACAAAAGATAGTAGCCATCGAGTTTAATCAGCGGATTAAAATTGAACAGAAAAGTTATAAAAGTGACCAGAATTATCAGGTAGGCGATATCGTTGACAAAACTTCCAATCATTGTCACCCGCCAGACGCCGACTGCTAAAGCAAACAGAATCATTTGAAAGTACGGCCCGGCGGCTGTAACTGCTAAGCGGTGCGATTTTTTCTCAAACAGCCAGGCATCGGAAAGGTTAGAATAAAAACAGGGCTGAAAGTACATCAGCAGAAATCCAATTTCTTTGACCTCTCCCCCAAAATAGCGGCAGATAATAGCGTGCGAAAATTCGTGCAGGGTGACAATTATAAACAGTGATATTACGATTGCTATAATTGAGCCAAAATTGAAAATAGCAGATAAGCTGAAACTAAACTGGCTCTGGTTGGCTGCAAATAAAACTACACCGGCAATTATTACCAGCGTGGCCAGAACGAACCAGAAAAGAGAGTGAAACGGACGGTAGAGTTTTACCAGGACATTTAGCAGTTCGGTTGGGTCGAACGCTTTTAGCTTTATAAAGAGAAGTCTGGAGAAAAGTGATTCTTCTTTGTGGGTCTGATAGCTGGCGCGGGAAATCTCCTGCTCGGAACGGTTGGTTTCCAAAAAGAAAAGTTTATCAAGCTGCTCCACAAAAGCTGCTACATCTTTCGTTTGAATATTAAGCTGAAACTTGGATTGAAAGCCTGATGCTATTGACTCAAGCGAACTGGCACCATCAAGCTGCTCAGCCAGCCAGTATTCCGGCTCACGCAGCCTGAAAAAATTATTAGTGATAGGGTCTTTGATATTGTATACAGTCTGCCCGTCGATATCGGCTGTAGAAATAATCAAATCTGAGCGTAATTTATGGAGACGAGACATACTAAAATTTAATTGTTAACTTAAATAAGTGCAAGAGTTGAAAAACGATTCGGGAAAGAGGATTTCTGACTTATTGACTGAGAAGAACTTCAAGGTTATAATAATCCATGCCATCACTGAAAAATCGCGTTAACTCTTTCATATTCACCTCTCAGAGCCAGCTTATTCTCGTTTTAATTTCAATTTTAGCCTTTTTTCGCTCGATGGACATCTACTTCGTCGGAGATGAAATTAACCATATCGAATCCGCCTGGGAGGGTTTGACCGATTTAACGCATCATTACTTTCGTCCGGTGAAAGAACTCACACTTATCATCGACAGGTTTTTCTGGGGTTACAATCACGCTGGTTATCACATGACTAATCTAATTCTTCACACTGCCAACACGCTGTTAGTATTCGTTCTGGCTACACGAATCCATTTTGAGCGTTCAGCAGCGTTTATCGCAGCGCTCCTCTTCCTATTGCATCCTATTCACAGCACTTCCGTTTACTGGATTACAGGCCGCACTGATATTTTGTGCACTCTCTTTTATCTAACCGGACTGGTTTTCTTCATTAATTACTACAAGTCCTGTAAGTTAATGACGTTACTGTTCTCGATAGGGAGTTTTCTGCTTGCTCTACTTTCGAAAGAAATGGCAATATCATTTCCTTTAGTCATTACCGCTTATGTGATGGCATTTACTTCTGATAAACGGCAAATGCTTAAACACTCAATTCGCTCAACGTGGCCTTTCTGGGCTCTTATAGTCTTATATGCCGTGTTCAGGTTGATCATTGCAGGACCAGATGTTCTGACTGGAAAAGTACACACAAACCTTGAGATTACAAATTTGATAAGGAACCTGTCAGTATTTATTGGGCTCTTGGTAATTCCCGGTGGACATATTGAAATCAGCAACTTTCTCAAATCCAACCAACAAGTATTCACGGTCTTAACCTTCGCATGTCTTTTTATCTTGCTGTTTTTAATCAGGGTGCTACTAAAGCGAAAAGAAACATTGTTTTTGACTCTTTTCGTTCTACTCACTCTCTTGCCGGTAATTAGGTTAGCAATGCGCTGGTATTTGTACTTGCCTTCAGTCGGATTCTGCCTGTTAGTAGCTTATTCGATTTGGAAGCTCCAGAGCCAGAAGGGCAACCGGAGAAAAATCGCTTTTCTTGCCCTCACAGTAATACTTCTTACATATTCTACCTTTCTGATCGTCGAACAAAGCCGCTGGCTAAAATCCGGTCAGATTTCAAAGCACGTAACCTATTTGATAGCCGAAAAGATGGCCACTGAAAACCTGTATAGTTGCTTTCTATTAAGTGTCCCAGCAGAATACAAGGAAACACTTACATTGATTCACGGTCTGGAATCTCTGGTTAACCTCCGTCTTCGATCGGATTTTGGTTATACGTTACCTGCTAAGATTCTATCTGCAACATTGATTTCAGTTCGAAGTGATCAGGACGCTTCTTTTGATCAATTAGTGGAACATAGGAATGCTGCTTTCAGACTCTCGCTTAAAGATTCACCGTCATTTTTCATATTTCCCGACCAGGTTGAGATCGCGATTTATCATGTCAGACCCGAAATCGGTTCAAAGTTTTCCTACAGTACATATGATATAATAATAAGAGGCTTGAACAAGGCTGGTGAAGTGGATGAGTTAGATGTAATATTCAGCAAACCCGATAAAAGATTCTTTGAGTTGATATCAGACGACAAGATTAGATTAGAACCAATTGATTGAAACCTGATACTAAAACCGACGGTGTCATTCTGACCGCACCCAAAGAAGTGCCATTTCTTACTATTTTCGTGCGGGTAAATGATATTCAGGCCTGCCTTGATAAAGCCTGAGAACTTGGCGGTGAGCCCGAATACCTCCGACAGAAATCCCTGGCAAGGGACATAATGAGTTTTTGAATGATATTGATGGCAATATCGTCGAACTATTTAAGGAATACCAATAGAAGAACCAATTACTTTCTAAGCGTCTCTATCAGCTGTCTGTTGTAATAATCAAGCAAAGTCTCACGTCTGACAACAGCTACAACTTTCTCTTTACCTGCTTCTCCGGTTACAACCGGCAGCATCCGTAAATCTTTGACGCCAAACAGTTGATAGGCTTTTTCCAGGGTGTCATCACCTGCCACCACTAAAGTATCCGGCCGAACCAAATCCTGGGCTATGATCAGATAGTCAAGCGAGTGCTGACTCAAATGCGCTCTTATATCCTGAAATGAAATAACACCTTTTAGATACTGATTATTATCAATTACCACAAAATATGATTCGTTGGTCTGCTCTAATTTTTGAAAAATACCGGCCAGAGGTGTTGCCGAAGTTATCGTTTCAAAATTCGCGTCCATAATTTCTGAAACTTTATGAGCGCGAAGAATGTTTACATCTTTACCGCCGCGGATATCAATGCCTCTCTTGAACAATTTTACGGTGTAGATAGAATGGGGGAAAAGCCTTCCGGCTACTAAGGCCGCAAAGACAACCGTCACCATCAGCGGCAGAATTATCCGATAGTCGGAGGTCATTTCAAATATTATCAGGAGAGCTGTCATCGGTGCATGAGTGGTAGCCGCCACCATTCCGGCCATACCTACCAGAGCATAAGCCCCCGGAGAGGCAGTAGTTTCCGGAAACAGATAATTCACTAAGAAGCCAAAGGCTCCTCCGGCTACTGCGCCCATAAAGAGCGATGGTGCAAAAATACCCCCGGAGTTACCGGAGCCAAGTGTCAGACTCGTAGCTAAAATTTTCATAACTACCAAAATCAACAGAATCGCCACTCCCATTTCTCCATAGAGTGTCAAACGGATTGTCTCGTAGCCATCAGCTAAAACTTGCGGGTAAGCCAGAGCAATAATGCCCAGCAGCAGCCCGCCCAGAGCGGGTTTGGCCCAGCCGGGCAGGAATTTAATTTTCTCAAATATAGTTTCAAACCAGTCCAGGGTGCGGGTAAAGCCTACCCCTAACGAGCCCATAACTCCCCCCATAGCCATGTAGAGCGGAATCTCCCAGGCCGAAACCAGCGAGTATTCGGGCACATCAAAGGCCGGATGGTCACCAAGAATTGATCTGGTCACCACCGAAGCAACTACCGATGAAAGAATCACCGGCGAAAAAGTTTTTATAGTAAAATCACCTAAGATAATTTCGAGCGAAAATATGACACCTGCTATCGGTGCATTAAAGACCGAAGCAATCCCGGCCGCAGCGCCGCAGCCGACTAAAATTTTGACACGGTCGCCGGACATTCTGAAAAGCTGCCCGATAGTTGAACCGATAGCTGAACCAATTTGCACAATTGGCCCTTCTCTGCCGGCCGAACCACCCGAACCGATACAGATAGCCGAAGCAATTGTCTTGGCCACCGCTACCCTCGGACGAATGATACCACCCAGACGCGCTACCGCGTTCATTACTTCAGGCACTCCGTGTCCTTTGGCCTCACGCGCAAAATTATAAACTATAGGACCAACTAACAAGCCGCCCAATAAGGGAATAAGCGGCAGCCAGAATTTTATGCTGCCTTCACCCATTACCCCGGTCAGCACCTGATCGGTCAGACCAAAAAAGATGCTGTTGAAATATTCAATCAGCGCAATAAAACCCAGAGCGCCAAGGCTGGTAGCCAGACCGACCACAATCGACAGCACAATCAACAGGTTGGTGGTAGTGAACTTGAACTTATTTAGTATTTTCTCAATTGTCATATAGATTGTTAAGCTATCGAGAATCACCTGCCTCTTCAAGAATTAAATCTTGAATTTAAGCAGTTGCTTGACTTGTCCGGCCAAATGCCCGATTTTTTGCCCAATGCTGATTCCAAAATTTTGCAGATTAAGTGAGGAAAAGATTGCGCTCAAGCGCTGATGTTGTCATTATCGGCGGCGGTATTATCGGATTTTCCGTTGCCTTTCATTTAGCCAGAGCCAAATTCGGCCAGATTGTTGTGGTCGATAAAGGTTCAGTAATTGGCGATGGTTCCACTTCACAGGCGGCCGGCGGCATCAGGGCACAGTTTGCCCAAAAAGCTAATATTGAAATGTCGATTATTTCTGAAAACTTCTTTGAGAATTTCGAAGAAGAGACCGGCCATGAGGCTCTGTTTGAGCAGGTCGGCTACCTCTTTCTGCTTTCAGATGATGACGAAGTAAACTTATTCAAAAAAAGCTGGGAGCTTCAGAAATCACTCGGTCTGCCGGTCGAACTATTAAAACCTGACGATATTGCCAAAATTGTACCCCATGTCAGACTCGACGACATCAAGTTAGGCACATTCTGCAAAAAAGATGGCATCTCTGACCCGTGGGAATTTTTGAGCGGCTTTGAAAAGGCTTCCAAGCAGATGGGTGTGGTGGTCGAGCTGGAGGCTGGGGTGGAGTCGATTGATGTCGAATCCGGCAAAATTTCTGGAGTTCGAACCAAACGAGGTAATATCAAAACTCCGCTAGTGGTCAACTGCGCCGGACCTTTCGCTAAGAAAATTGGTGAAATGGTTGGCGCCGAGGTTAAAGTTGAGCCGTATAAAAGGCAGATAGTCAATACTGCTGAACTTAACTTCATAAAAGCAGGTATCCCGATGGTGGTCGATGTAAAATCCGGGCTGTACTGCCACAAAGAAGGCAGCGGCCTCTTATTGGGCTGGGCGGATAAAGAGAGAGCGCCATCGTTTGATATCTCAGTTGAACCGGACTATACCGATGCGATTTTAGAAAGGGCGCTTGACAGAATTCCCCAGCTGGAAACAGCAAAGATTGCCAACCAGTGGGCCGGGCTTTACGAAAGCACGCCTGACCATCAGGCAATAATCGGCTGGGAGCCAAAAGTTGATGGAATGTTTCACTGCTGTGGCTTTTCGGGTCATGGCATAATGCATGCACCGGCGGCGGGACTTATTACTGCCGAAATTCTCTCGGGCAAAGAGCCCACAATTGATATTTCTTCTTATGCGCCCGAGCGATTCGCTAAAGGGGTATTTGTCGTAGAATCAAATGTGATTTAATTTTGAGAAATGAAAAATGAATAAGAAAGTCAGACATTTGCTCTCGGTAGCAATATTGATTGTTCTTGGAACCTTTTATCAAAACTCATATTCAGGTACTTTCAATCAGTATGAGACAAAAGAGCTAAATTTTACCATAAAAAGTGACTCTCTAAGGCTGTATGGTGACTTACAAGTCCCGCCAGTTTTGGAAAACAGGCCGTTGGTAATAGCCCTGCATATGAATCGAAGCAACTCACGAAGCTATGATGATTTCATTTCATTTGTTGATGATAATTTTTGCGGCGGAAATCCAGCAAAAGTATTCTATTGCCCCTATATCGTTGCCTTTGACCTTAGGGGCCATGGACGTTCTACAACAAGAGGACAGAATACAACTACTTACAAAGACAGAGATGAGAACGAATATCAAAAAATTCCCTCAGATATCGCGTACGCAGTTAATGAAATTCTCTCGGACACTTCCTTGAATATTGATACTAATAAGATTTATGTTATTGGGGCTTCTGTCGGCGCAAATGCTGCAATAATGCTTACAGAACATTTACCTATTATTTCAAAAGTAGTTATGCTCTCACCCGGAGAAAAATATATAGGACTCGAACCAACCAGGGCGCTGAAACAGTTTGATGGAGAAGTATTGATATTTGCGGGCAAAGAAGATAGCTACTCTTACCATTCTTCGCAGAAGTTCGCAGAAATTGATACTGCCAGAATAGAATTAGAAGTATTTGATACGAAAAACCACGGCACGAATATCATCAATAATGATTCAACTGCTATGAAACGCATGGTGAATTGGCTACTCTTATCTGAGTAGCAAATAAACATCTAAGGCTCACCCTCATCAGACAAATCAAGCATCTTGGCACCGTCGGTGTAATCAACTGTACGCGAATGAGTCAGTTTCAAAAGTTTCTGAGTAACTTCTTTAATCTTTAGAGCAGATGCTTCGACAACTTTTAGTTTGCTGATAGTATCAGGGTTCAAATTTTCCTGCTTAGCCAGAAGCAGTTGCACGTTACCCAAAATTGCAGTTAGGGGATTGTTGACTTCGTGGTTAACTGTTACAGCCGTATCGGTGATAGCACTAAGCCTGGCTTTTTCTATTGCCGCCTTAGAAGATGTCGGGGCAAGCTCAGTCTGATCGGCCGCTAAAGATAAAGACAAAATCGATGTCAGAGTTTCTAAAAACGAACCGTCGATATCTGAGCGGAGTTTCCCTTCCTGAATTCCGATAAGCGCCCCGAAAAGTTTGTCGCCGTGTCGAAGCGGAATTGTAAACAGGTGGTACGGATTTTTCCCACCAAAAGACATAAAAGCAGACATCAGATTTTTTTCCAGCCGCAGCGACTGAAAGAGGTCAGACTCAGCTGTCAGCAGTTTTTTCTGGCTGGTCTCTCCGGCAGCAAACGAAACGTTAACAGTCGGCTTCATTTTATCATCCCAGAGAAACATGGAAGCGGCTGTCAACCCGACCAACCGGGCAGAGTTTTCCAATAGCCACTGAGCATACTGGTTTAGGTCTTCCCGGTCTGCTGAAGCAATAGCCAGTCGGTTGATGAGTAAGAGTTTTTCCTGTTCGTTCGATTTCAATATTATTCTCTGGTTTGGCCCATATAGCCAAATTAGCAAAAGCAGTGCCCTTGATTCTAAAGGCGGCTACTGAGCGGCAGTAATTTCCTGAACCTCTATAATACCTTGTAAGCAGGGCGTTTTCCAGCCTTTTTTGTGACTTCTGAGTTTGAGCCCGACCAGTTCAGACAAATCAGAACTTTTGCAAATAACCAATTGGCAAAAGTTTGCAGGAAATAGAAGCTAAACGGTTTGACTTATGGCAGCCAGGCAGTTATGCTCTTTTTTCTAAAAGACGGGCGAAATAAAGGAGAAAATGCTCGAACCGGTAATAAACGATAAGTGCGGAGTTTTTGGGATTTTCCGCCATACCGCTGCCGCCGAATTAACCTTTTTCGGCCTCTATTCGCTGCAGCACCGGGGGCATGAATCTGCCGGTATAATCAGTTCAGACAAAGGCAAAATCTACCTGCACAAGGGCATGGGTCAGGTATCAGAAGTATTTTCGGACAAGGCAAATCTTAAAAAATTAAAAGGTAATATTGCCATCGGGCATACCCGCTACTCTACTACCGGCGCCTCATCATTGATAAACATTCAGCCATTTCTGATAACCAACCGGGGCAAAGTACTGGCAGTGGGGCATAACGGCAACCTGACCAACGCCCTGGAACTTCGCACCAGCCTCGACGCCAAAGGCTCAATATTTCAGACAACTTCCGATACGGAAATAATTCTGCATCTGGCTGCTCTTTCGAAAAAGAAAACAAGTATTGGTCGTATATGTGACTCGCTGACTAAAATTAAGGGCGCCTACTCTCTGATTTTTATGACCGAAGATTCTATTATAGCGGCCAGGGATGAGTATGGTTTCAGGCCTCTGGCTCTGGGGAAACTCGGCAAATCGTGGGTGGTAGCCTCGGAAACCTGTGCCTTTGATATAATCGGAGCCAAGTATGTGCGTGATGTTGAACCGGGCGAAGTGCTTGAGATTACAAACAAAGGACTTAGTTCATACTACCCGGTCAAGTCTACCAAAACTGCTTTCTGTATTTTTGAATATGTCTATTTTGCCAGACCCGATTCGAAAGTGTACGGGGCTAACGTAGATAAAGTCCGGCGCCGTCTGGGTCGAGCGCTGGCCAGAGAGCACCCGGCAGATGCTGATATTGTAATCGGCATTCCTGATTCGGCTAATACAGCTACTCTGGGCTACGCCGAAGAAAGCGGGATTCCGTTTGAAATCGGTCTGATAAGAAACCATTATGTTGGACGGACTTTTATTGCTCCTGACCAAAAAATCAGAGACCTTGATGTCAGAGTAAAATTTAATGCCGTCAAAGGAGTTATTGAGGGACGTCGAATAGTTGTAGTTGACGATTCAATTGTCCGCGGAACTACTTCCAAAAAGCTTGTCAAGATGCTCCGGGATGCCGGCGCTAAAGAGATCCATTTCAGGGTCAGCTCTCCCCCGATTATTTCGCCTTGTTTTTTTGGGATAGATATGCCCACCAAAAAAGAGCTGATAGGCGCCAACAAATCGATCAAGCAGATAGAAAAATACATTGGGGTTGATTCCCTCAGGTACCTCTCACTGGATGGGATGCTTTCTATGTCTTCGCTGCCCAATGCTTCTTTTTGCTCCAGCTGTTTTTCGGGGAAATATCCTATCAAAGTCCCCAAAATAAACGGTAATAAGCTGCGCCTTAAGCCTATCGCCGTTGACTCTATCAGCTAAGCTGTTGCTTAAGCTCTAAATTGACAAATTTCAGTCCGATGTTATATTAATGGGTAGTTAAGTAATACTTCGCCTGTTTCTTGCTTACTTAGAATTGCTGACCCGCCAGAAATATAGGACAGTAGTTTTTGAAATGAAAATTGTAAGATTAATCATCTGTTTGTCGTTTTTGCTGACCGGCAATACCAAGGCCGCTACCTCTGGAATTCTGCCTGCCCAGGCACCTCTTGATACTGCCATAAAGAAAAGAGCTCTGCCTGAAAAACCCGGCGTGGTTTCGATAGGCAGCAAGGTGCAGATAGATTATCTGATTGTTAAATTCAAAGATGAACATCAGGTTCGTTTTAATGGCGGCTCGCTATATTCCAGAGCTGGCACAAGCACTATCTCTACCAACAGAATCCTGCGGACATATCTTAATTCACAGCTGCTGCCATTGATAGAAAACAGTTCTCTGGATAAACTTGAGACTAAGTTCAGATATTTGTCATATAGGGCGAAGCAGCAGCTGGCTGATTTTAATTCATACTATAAAATAGAGGTTCAATCGCCTGTCGAAGCTGAAAACCTGATAAATTCGCTGAATAAACTGGACATCGTAGAGATAGCTTATTTTCAGCCTAAGCCTGAACCCGCAGGAATTTTCGGCTCATCTGCTCTGCCCGACTACCAGCCCAATCAGGATTATCGCGAAGCTGCCCCAGACGGAATAGACGCTGATTTTGCCAATACGCTTGCCGGCGGAGATGGCACAGGAGTTAAGATTATTGATATAGAAGGCAGCTGGAATTTCTCGCACATTGATTTGAGCAAAGCAGCCGGAGTACACATAGCCGGAGACCTGATAATTAATCCTGATTGGAGAAATCACGGTACGGCTGTTATTGGCGAATTAATAGCTGATGATGACAGCCTGGGTATAATCGGTATCTGCCCGGGAGCCGAAATCGGCACAATTTCAATCGGCAGTATGTCAACATCGGCTGCAATACTGACTGCCATAGATAATTTGAACGCCGGCGACATGATTTTGATTGAACTTCACGCTCCCGGCCCTCATTTCAATTTTGTTACCAGATTCGACCAACTGGGCTATGTCTGTATGGAATACTGGCAGGATATATTTGACGCTATTCAATACGCCTGGGCAGCCGGAATTGTGGTAATTGAAGCAGCAGGTAACGGCGCCGAAAACTTTGACGATGCCGGCCTGTACGCTCAGCTGTTTGATACCAGCTATCGTAACTCTCACGCTATTATTGCCGGTGCCGGCCACCCTCCGGTTGATATCAATGATCTCGAAGAAGAATCATTTTCGAACTATGGTGAGCGTGTAAATATTCAAGGCTATGGCTCTGGTATTTACACTACCGGCTACGGTGGGCTTTACAATGGCGGCGGTGTCGAAGATTCCTTCTATACTGCTACCTTTGGGGGAACATCAGGCGCTTCACCGATAGTAGCCGGAGCCGCCGCCTGTCTTCAGGGACGCTACCAGGAACTTTATGGAACTTATATGACCTCCGACCAGATAAGAGATATAATAGTAGCTACCGGAACTCTTCAAAAAGGCAACCTGACTGAGCTTATTGGTCCACGCCCGAATCTGGCTGCAGCTTTTGCAGCATTAAATCCTCCGGCTTCAATCTATGCTGAACCAATCTTTATCGACACCAGCCTGAGCGAAGATTCAACTGCTATAACACAAGTCTGGCTGTACAACAGATCAAATACCGATGTCTTTGATTTTGAAATAACCAGCAATGATACACTCACCAAACAATCGACCGCCGACTGGCTGCAAGTTTCACCGGCCATTGGCGTGATTTTTCCGCTCGATTCGGTGGAAATCAAGGTCACCATCGACGCTACTTTGGCTGGTGACAGAATAGCCAAGTATAAAGGTCTGCTGAAAATCAACTGGGGTATTTCGGCCGGAGCCAAAGACTCATTGATTTTGCTGCCGGTCTTTCTGGAAGTCCCCTGCTTTGACACCAGTTACTATTTCATATCATCCAAAGATTCAAGCGGGCTGGACTTTAACTGGGTCTCAGCCAGAGACCTGGGCTTAAAAGTAAGTAATACTTCGTACTACGGAACGGGTTCTGATCCTCTCGACGATGGCACCACCGGGCCCTGGGCGATAGGCTTTACTTTTCCATTTTACGATGCTGACTATAATTCAATCTATATCGGGGTCAATGGTGCGCTGTCATTTACAAATACCGACGTGAATTTCAACGGCTTTTTTGGGTCACTTTCTATACCGAATTCGGATTTCTCTACGCTAATCTCTGTTTTTTGGAATGATTTGATCTTCGACACCGATTTGACTCCGGCATCAGGGCTGTTTCTTTACCGCAGCCCGACTCTCGACACACTGGTAATAGAATGGTACAAACCGGGAAATTTCGTAGTGCCGTTTGATTCTAATGCTAATTTTGAAATTGTTCTCACGGCCGACGGCAGGATAACCATGCAGTATCTTCATGCTGACAGCAGTAATTTGAATCAGACTGCCGTAATAGGGATTTCCGCAGTAGAGTGCGCCGCTTTGAACTATATCGATAAAAATGTGCCGCCTGAAAACATTGTTAATCCGGGTGATGCAGTTCAGTTCGTCAGTAATCTTTGGGATTATGCTCTGGCAGGCGACGTTCAACCTGACGGCGCCACCAATATACTCGATCTTACTTTCATGGTCGATTTCATATTCAGAGGCGGCGACCCCTCTGACCCCTTTATATTGGGCGACGCCAACTGCGACGGAGCATCTTTGCAGATTTTAGATCTTACTTATCTGGTAGATTTTATTTTCAGAGGCGGACCAAAGACCTGCAATTTTATCCTGCGCCACAATTAAAGAAAAGCAAAAATCGCCGCTTTAGAAAATTCAAGGAGCTTCTCCGGGAAAATCCCCAGCCCCAGGGTCCCGGCCAGTGTAATCAGCAGCACTGCCATCATAGCAGGCGTATATTTGACAGGTGCGAAAGTACCCTCGAACTTTTCAAGAAAGCTGACTTTTACCACGCGCAGGTAATAGTAGACTGATATAAAAGAATTCAAAACACCAATGACAGTCAGCCAGATAAAGCCGCCATCAATGGCAGCTGTAAAAAGATAGAACTTGCCGATAAAGCCTACTGTCGGTGGGAAACCTGCCAGCGCCAGCATGAAGACAGTCAGCGCCGCAGACAAATACGGATGGGCTTTTGAAAGACCCGAAAGCTCCGAGAGTTCGGATTTGCAGCCGCTCCGTATTTCAAGCTGAGTGATGATTGCAAAACTACCCAGGTTAAAAAGCCCGTAAGCAAACAGATAAAAAATAGCCGCAGACATTGCCGCCGAGCCGCCGACAGCAAAAGCTACCAGAATATATCCGGCGTGTGCAATTGAGGAATAAGCCAGCATTCTCTTAATATTCCCCTGTCTTAGCGCCAGAATGTTGCCGACTGTCATGGTCAGGACCGCCAGCATCCAGAAAATATCAGAAATGAATTCCAGACCTTCAAACCCAAAATTAAATATGCGCAGCAGTGCCGCAAATCCGGCAGCTTTTGGTCCCACAGAAAAAAGGGCTGTAACAGGTGTGGGTGCACCCTGATAGACATCGGGCACCCAGGAGTGAAATGGGACTGCCGCAACTTTAAAAGCAAAACCTACTAAGGTCAGCACTGCACCGGCATTAAAGTAGAGCTGATAGTTTTCACCTATGAATTGAAAGTCGGCAGCTATAAGGCGCAAATCGGTAGTGCCCGACGATCCAAATATAAAAGCAATACCCATCAGCAAAAAGCCGCTAGCGAACGCCCCCATTATCAGGTATTTGATGCCGGCTTCGTTAGACTCCAGAGAGCGCTTGTCCATACCGGCCATTACATACAACGGCACCGACATAATTTCCAAGCCCAAAAATATTACGACTAAGTCGGTTGTCGAAGCCATGACCATCATGCCCATAGTGGAGATACACAAAAGAGCATAGAACTCCGGACGGTCAATATTTTTGGCCGCAAAATAGCGGCGACCAATCAAGAGAACCAGCAAAGATGAAACTACGAATAAAATTTTGAAAACTACCGTGAAATCATCGCAGCTGACCATTCCGAAAAATCCGGTCTTGGGATTGCCCATCTGCTCTATAGCTATAATCAATGAGGCTAATAGCCCCAAAGTCGCAATGATGGGCGCCAGATTTCTCATGCTCTCGTTATAGACAGAGACCAGGATTATAAACGCCGCCACCAGAAGAGCGATTTCAGGCGCTATGATGCTAAAATCTATCGATGCCGCAGTAGTATCAAACATATCAGTTTTAATTTCTTTGTGCGGCGACCGCCGCAGCTAATTTAGAAACCTCAGCCTCCTCCAAATCCGGCCGTCACCTGGCCGTCTTCGATTATCACCGGCACTATTTCCTGACCTTTTGTCAGTTTCAGAACTTCTTCTTTTGCACCGGGAGTATCGTGAATATCAATCTGCTTAAATTTTGTCCCTTGCTCGGTGTAATGTTTCAACGCCGCCGCACAATAAGGACAACCTTGCTTGGTATAGATTGTCACTTCGCCGGAATTACTCATTTTACTTTCTCCAATCTATCTTCAATTGTAGCGTCATAGTTATAATCGCTTTCTTTAACACTTTCAACTAATTCAAATTTGCTGGTCTTAGCTGCCGAAGCCCGACTCTGCATCTGCTCCTGAACTAGTCTGATAGACGGGCTTAGCCTGTCAAAGAGCGGCTTGGGATAAATGCCGATCCAAAATATAAGCACGACCAGCGGTATCAAAATAACTTTTTCTCTCAATGACAGATCCAGCAGCTTTTCATTTTTGGGATTGGTAAGTTTGCCGAATATAACTCTCTGGTACATCCATAACATATAACAGGCCGACAGTATGACACCTGTTGCGGCTAATATGGCGTAGGTTGTGTTTACCTTAAACAGGCCCAGCAGAATCAAAAATTCGCCGACAAAGCCATTGGTCAGGGGCAGACCGATTGATGACAGGGTAACAATCAGAAAAATCGTTGAAAAAACCGGCATTACTTTGGCCAGTCCGCCAAACTCACTAATCAGTCTGGTATGTCGTCGTTCGTAAATCATGCCCACTAATAAAAACAGAGCGCCGGTGGAAATGCCGTGGTTTATCATCTGAATAACGCTGCCTTCGAGCGCCTGTGTATTCAAGGCAAACAGACCAAGCATCACAAATCCCATATGCGAGACCGATGAAAAGGCCACCAGCGATTTAATATCTTTTTGAACCATGGCTACCAGGGCACCGTAGATAATGGCGATAATAGCTAAGACCGAAATATAGGGCGTGAAGGCAACAGTAGCTTCCGGAAACATTGGCATACAAATTCTGATAAAGCCGTAAGTGCCGAGTTTTAAGAGCACACCGGCCAGAATTACTGAGCCGGCAGTCGGCGCCTCTACATGAGCGTCAGGAAGCCAGGTATGAAACGGGAACAGCGGCACCTTGATTGCAAAGGCCAGCGCAAAGGCTCCGAACAACCACATTTGTACCTGCGTATCTATCGGCATGCCGGTCAATGCTATCATATCAAATGAATAGACGCCAGTTTGAGATTTGAATTCAAAGGCCATGTAAATAATAGCAACCAGCATCAAAAGAGAGCCGAACATGGTGAAAAGCACAAATTTTATAGCTGCATAGAGTCGTCTCTGGCCTCCCCAGAGTCCGATTATGAAATACATCGGTATCAGCATGACTTCCCAGAAAACATAGAACAAAAACAGGTCAAGCGAGCAGAAAACTCCAAGCATTCCGGTCGCCAGCAGCAGCATTGAGATGTAGAAACCTTTGACAGACTTTGTGATAGATTTCCAGGAACAGAGTATGGCAGGAATCATCAGCAGCGCCGTCATTACAATCAGCAGCAGCGATATGCCATCGATGCCCATATGATAACTTATGCCCATAGATGGAATCCAGGGCACAGAAAACTGAAACTGCATCGGATGTGCAATCGGGTCAAAGGCGAAATAAAGCCAAAGTGAAATCAAAAAAGTAATAAAGGCTACTAGCAGGCTGACCATTTTGATAGTATCATGCTGCTTCGACGGCACTAAGAGCAGAAGCAGAGCGCCAATAGCCGGAAAAAATGTTAAAAGAGAAAGTTCCATTATTCAATCACCGCATAAGCTATCAGGATGAAAACTCCAATGACGAAAGCTGTCGCATACGACCTTATCCTGCCTGTCTGCAGAGAACGCATCGTCTCAGAGATACCTTCATATAAATTTGCCAGACCGTTTAGCAGACCGTCAATAAACAAGACATCCATGATCTTCCACAAGAACAGAGAGAAATATATTAGCGGACGTACAATGACCGCCCCATAGAATTCATCAATATAATATTTGTTTAAAAGAATATTGTGAGGAGTTTTGAATTTATCAGCCAGGGAGTCAGCCACCTTCGGGTTTTTACTGTAAATTTTGAAAGCAGCAAAAATAGCCAGACCAACCAGAATAATGGTAGCGAACATCAGCATAATTTCCATACCGGAGTCGCCACCGGCCGAGGCCAGCATATGTGCCTCTACCGCCGGCTTAGCTGAGCTTATTACCGGTTCGAGCCACTCTTCAAAATAATTCGTTACTCCAAAAATGTGAGGCATGCCAATCCAGCCTCCAATGACAGCTAAAACAGCCAGGACCATCAGCGGGACGGTCATAAACTTTGGTGACTCATGTATATGACTTTTCGTTTTTTCGTCCATTCGCTCTTTGCCATAAAAAGTCATGAACAACAATCGGAACATATAGAAAGCCGTCAGACCGGCTGTAATAAAACCCATCACCCAGAAGATCGGGTGACCGTAGTCTGACGAAAAGGCTTGCCACAAAATTTCATCCTTGGAGAAAAAACCCGACATCAGGGGAATGCCGGATATTGCCAGAGTTGCGATAAAAAACGTCCCGAATGTAATCGGCAAATATTTCTTTAGTCCACCCATATAGCGCATGTCCTGCTCGTCAGACATAGCGTGGATAACAGAGCCGGCTCCAAGAAACAGCAATGCCTTGAAAAAAGCGTGAGTCATCAGATGAAAAATTCCGGCAGAAAATGCCGCCACACCGCAGGCCAAAAACATATAGCCCAGCTGACTGATTGTCGAGTAAGCCAGTACTCGCTTAATATCATTTTGAACCAGTCCGATAGTCGCTGCAAACAGAGCTGTCACACCACCTACAATGGCTACGACTAAAAGTGCATCAGGCGACATTATAAACAGGGCATTGGCTCGAACAATCATGTAGACGCCGGCGGTTACCATGGTAGCAGCATGAATCAAAGCTGAAACGGGGGTGGGACCTTCCATCGCGTCCGGAAGCCAGACATATAGCGGAATCTGAGCGGATTTTCCTGCTGCCCCGACAAACAAAAGAATACAGGCCGCTGTAACCAGCGTGCCTCCGGCTACAAAAACTTCAGGTGCTCTGGCTGCCACAGTCACGAAGTCAAGCGAACCGACCTGCCAGAAAATTATGAACATACCGATTAAAAATCCAAAATCTCCGATGCGATTTACTATGAAAGCTTTCTTGCCGGCATCGGAGGCCGATTTTTTCTCAAACCAGAAACCTATCAAAAGATACGAGCAAAGTCCGACACCTTCCCAGCCCACAAACATAAACAGGAAATTGTCAGCCAGTACCAATACTAACATCGAAAATGTAAACAGATTAAGATAAGCGAAATAGCGCCCGTATCCGGAATCGTGACTCATATATCCGACTGAGTAAAGATGAATCAAGAAGCCGACGCCGGTCACAACCAGAATCATGATGGATGAAAGCGGGTCTAACAAAAATCCGAAGTTGACCTGGAAATCACCTGATGAAATCCAGGTAAACAATGTTTGTTCGATTATACGTAATTCAGGCGGTAGTGCTTTAAGCTCTAAGAACGACATCAGCGACAACAGAAACGATGCACCAACCGTACCACAGGCCACCAGCGAAACTACCCGCTGGGGAAGTTTTCCCAATAGCAGGCCGTTGACCAGAAAGCCCAATAGCGGCAGCAGCGGTATCCAATAAATATTTTCTGTCATCTCTATTTTATTTCTACCACTTAAGCATACTATACTTGTCAATATTTATAGAGCGGCGGTTATTAAAAATCGTAATTACCATGGCCAGTCCGACAGCAGCTTCGGCAGCTGCTACAGTTAACACTAAAAACACAAAAGCGTGTCCGTCCATAACATTTAAGGCTCTTGAAAATGCGATAATCGCCAGGTTGGCAGCGTTCAGCATTAACTCCACCGACATAAGCAGAACAATTATGTTCCGCGAAATAAGAACACCAGTCACACCAATGCCAAAAAGTAAGGCTGCAATAAACAGAAAATGTGTTATTCCAAACATATCTTAATCTGTTACCTTGTCAGTTGACGCTTCTGCTTCAGATTCAATTTCATCTTTATCTTCTTTTCTGGCAATAACCACCGCACCGACAATCGCGGACAGCAGCAGTATCGAGGTCAGCTCAAAAGGATAGAGGTAACGACCAAAGAGCAACTTTGCCACCTGCTCCGTTGAGCCAAAATTGTCTGAGGCTCCTGCAATAATTCCGGTAGGAATAGAATTTGAAAAGACTGTCGACCACATGATAAAAGCAAACTCAGCTACTATACCTATAGAGACTATAAACTTGGTGAGTTGCGATACCGGCGCCGATGGCGCACCGAGGTCTTCATCCCCTCTCAGATTAAGCAGCATAATCACGAACAAGAAAAGTACCAGGATTGCTCCGGAATAAACAATGATTAGAACAGCGCCGACAAAGAGCGCTCCTAATTGAACATACAGCACGGCTTGAGCGACCAGGGAAAGTATGAAATACAAAACCGCCGCCACCGGGTTGCGCTGCATAATCATCATGACTGCGCCAAATATAGTCACCGCTGCTGAAATTATGAATATCAGGCCGTCAAGATTCATTTTGATTTCTCAACTACTCCGTAAACTTTTCTGACTCTTCTAAACAATGTTTTGAACGGGTTATCTTTGCGCGGGTGCTTTACCAGCATATCCTCTTTGGTCCAGATGAAGGAATCGCGATTGTCGGCACTAAATTCATAATGATGACCCATGAAAATCGCTTCTTCGGGACAGGCTTCTTCACAAAATCCGCAGAAAATACAACGAAGCAGATTTATCTCAAACACTTTGGCGTAGCGCTCGCCTTTCTCATTCTCGGCCGGCTCCATATAGATACAGTCCGCCGGACAAGCAGCCGCACAAAGACCGCAAGAAACACAGCGTTCGCTGCCGTCGTCATAGCGTTCCAGATATTGCCGTCCCATAAAGCGCGGGGCCATGGGCTTTTTCTTACGGGGATAATCAAGCGTGACAGGTTTTTTGAAAAGATGTTTCAAAACCACCAGCATGCCTATTGGCATCCTGATAAATGTTCTGCCTAAAGCTGTAATTATTTCTTTCATCTTATCTTTTCAAACTTCTCAATATTATAATATCTCAAGAGCTGCTGTCAGCATTATGTTAAAAAGCGCTAAGGGGAACAGAACTTTCCAGCCAAAATCCATAAGCTGGTCATACCTGAAGCGCGGAAAAGTTGCCCTGAGCCAAATATAAAAAAACATAAAGGCTACAATCTTTATTAAGAACCAAATAATTGGCGGTAGAAGCGGCCCGGCCCAGCCTCCGAAAAATAGCGTCACGGCCACAGCCGATACTGCCAACATGTTGGCGTATTCGCTGATAAAGAACATCGAAAAACGCATTGAAGAATATTCGGTGTGATAGCCGGCGACAAGTTCAGATTCGGCTTCGGCCAGATCAAACGGCGCCCGGTTTGTTTCGGCAATCCCACAGACAATGTAAATCATAAATCCTAAGGGCTGCTTAAATATAAACCAGTTAAATAATGACCCTGATTGTAAAGATACTATTTCTGTCAATGAAAGAGTGTTGGACACTAATACCACACCTACAATCGAAAGACCATAGCCGACTTCGTATGATATCATTTGTGCCGATGAGCGGATGCCGCCTAGCAGCGAATATTTTGAACCAGATGACCAGCCAGCCAATACCAGGCCGTACACGCCGAGCGATGTCACGGCAAAGATGAACAAGACCCCGATTGACAAATCTGAGATAACGCCCTCGGTGGCTGAAGGGAAAAGACCGAATAGATCAAATTCCGAACTAAAGGGAATTACTGCAAAGACCAGCATCGCCGGTATAAATGATACAATCGGCGCCAGGGCAAATGTAATTCGCTCAACTCTGTCGGGTACTAAGTCCTCTTTGAAAATCAATTTGAGCCCGTCCGCCAGAGGTTGAAGTAAGCCATATGGTCCGGCATAAGATGGTCCGACCCGGTGCTGTAAATAAGCCAGAATTTTTCGCTCCATATAGGTAGAGTAGGCACAGGCAGTCAAAAGTACAGCAAGAAGCAGGGCGATTTTTACAAAAGTTACTATGAAAAACTCAAGCGACATAAGCTTATTCTTCCACTCTCGTTAGTTTGACGCTGTCTACTCTTTTCTTTCTCATTAAAAGCGAAGTAGTCTGTGTCGAACTGAAATTTCTGGGGATAATAGCAACATCACTATTTAACACACGCGAAATTTTTGCCGGCACTACTATCTTCCCTACCGGAGATTCCACCCTCACAGGCTCACCGTCTGCTACTCCAATTTTTGCTGCCATACCTTTTGACAGTTCCACATAGGCAGAGTCCGAAAAATTCAGCAGCGACGGTGATTTTTCGGTCAGATGTCCGCTGTGATGAGGATCATCGCAGATAAACAGAGGCACGGGATAATCGTCCCGGGAACTTTTCTTGTCGTAATCAATTTCAAGAAAATCATCCGGCCAGGGTAAAACAGAATTAAGGCTTAGCAGCTGCTCTATCTCTTCGTTTCTGCTCTGTTCATTTTCAAACAGCTTAACACCTGACTGGCTGGCGATTAACTCCATTATTTCAAAGGCCGCTTTGGCTTCATACTTTGGTTTTATGGCCTGTTTTCCTGTTTGAACTTTTCCTTCGAGATTAATGTAGTCACCGTCATATTCGGCCCAGCTGCAAAGAGGCAGGACAACATCGGCCAGTTCGGTGGTCTCTGTTTCAAACATATCGCAGGCTACCAGAAAATCCACATGCTCAAGTCCTTCGGAGGCAAAGCCCCGGTCGGGATATAGTCTCATAGGGTTAGTGCCAACTGTTATGAAACCTTTGATTTCTTCTTTTTTCATCAGATTTATCATGGAGTCCGTATTACGCGGCTGGCAATCGGGATACTCTCCCCAGATCTTCTTAAGCTCAGCTTTGACAATTTCGTAGGGAGTTGCAGAAAGACCCAGTTTCTGAGCTCCTTTGGAGTTAGCATATCGCGATAAAACGGCCAGCTGGCCTTTGTCCTGAACACCAAAGAGCTTGTTCAAATTCGACAAGGCTGCACAAATTTTATCTCTTTCTAAAGAGCGGGCTACAATTTCTCCAACTATAAACGTAATTTTTTTAGCACTGGAGATAGCTTCGGCCAGTTCTTTAAATTGCTCTTTGCCAAGGCCGGTCTGCTTTGTTAGTTCGCTCAAACTAAGCTTTGAAATTTTCGGTTTTAGCTTAGCAGCGGCCGATGAGTCTACCAGTTTCTTTTCTATCGCCGCCAGACAGATGCCGTTTATGACAAGTTCATCCGTCCCCGGGCTGTAAACCATTTCGGATTTGGCGATATCGGCCGTTTTGACCGCATATGGGTTCACCGAATAGGCAGTTGCCTCAAAGAAATTAACGGCGCGGCGGATCTTCAGATATTCGTTATGGTGTTCACGTATCAGGTCAGTGCCAAATGTTATTATCACATCAGATTTTTCGATATCAGCAATGGAAAAAGGCTGCGAGGCAGCTATCGTAAAAGGACTGTCGGTAACTGACGGCAGATAGCGGTAGTCACCCCTGAAATCAATATTGTTTGATTTGAAAATCGTCCTGAAGAGTTTGGAAAAACTATAGAGGCTGGCGTTATCGAGACTGGGACTAATCAGACCCCCAATGCAGACGCCGCCGCTCTGGTCTTTGATTTCACCCATATGTTTTTTTATAACCGCCAGCGCTTGATCCCAGCTGGCTTTAACCTGCTTACCGCCTTTTTTAATCAACGGCGTTTTGAGACGACTTTCGGAATTTACTATCTGGTAACCATAACGGGTAATATCGCTCAGCCAGCCGTCATCGATAGCATCGTTGCATCTGGCAGTTACCCGATATACAAAATTTTTGTGGTCTTCTTTATAGAAGGTAATATTCGTACCCGAACCGGAAAAATTGCAGATTGATGGCACTGTCTTGGTCAGCCAGACACGAATTTTATAGCGCCAGTCAGAATTTGTCAGTGCCCCGACCGGACAAATTTCTACCAGGTTACCGGAGAAAGGATTGCTGACTTCGCCGCCGGGCGTGGCATTTATCTCGGTAAGGTCTCCCCTCTCAAAAGCACCAATATCGTATTCGCCAAAGGCTTCTTTGTTAGCCCTGACGCACTTGTAACATAAAATGCAGCGATTTCTGTTGAGGACTATCTCCGGGCCAATCTTCAGATCATCAAAAGTATCGCGCTTCTCTTCTTCGATAAATCGCATTTTGTTAAAACCGAAACGGGAATCGTCGTAACCGTGAGAAAAAGTCAAATCCTGCAAATCGCACTCGCCGCCTTTGTCGCAGGTGGGACAGTCGAGCGGATGGTTAATCAGCGTAAACTCGATTACTGCTTTGCGCCCTTCTCTGACCTGCTGAGAGTTAGTGCTGACTACCATGCCGTCGGTGGCCGTAGTCGCGCATGATACCTGAAGCTTGGGCATCTTTTCAATTTCAACGTAGCACATACGGCAGGCACCGACAGGTTTCAATTTGTCATGATTGCAAAACGCCGGTATGACAATGCCGATTTGCCTGGCGGCATAAAATACGCTGGTACCTTTGGGGACAGTTATCTGCTGTCCGTCTATCGTACAGGTAATAGTAGCAACTGCCAATATTTTTTCTTTTACTGCTTCGGCCATTTAGAATCCAAAATTCTGATTTACCAGACATTTTTTATGTTCAATATGATACTGCCATTCGTCGCGCCAATGTTTCAAAGTCGATTGAATCGGCATCACCGCCGCATCTCCCAGCGGGCAGATAGTACGGCCAAGGATATTACCGCAAATAGAATCAAGTTTTTCCAGATCATCCGGCCCACCCCGGCCATCTTCGATTTTTTGAATAATTTGCTCCAGCCATCCCGTTCCCTCGCGGCAGGGAGTGCATTTACCGCAGGATTCATGACGGAAGAACTTTATAAGCTTCAAAATCGTCCAGACAATACAGGTATCTTCGTGGAGTACAATCACGCCACCGGAGCCAAGCATTGAACCTGCCTCTGTCAATGATTCGTAGTCAAGAGGAACATCAACTTTATCAGGCGTCAGAAACGGTGTTGAAACTCCTCCCGGAATGACTGCTTTGAGTTTCTTGCCGTCCGAAATGCCGTTGCCATAGTTTGCATCATATATGAGCTTCTGCAGTGAAAAGCCCAGCTCAACTTCGTAGTTACCGGGACGATTAATGTGACCGGAAAGAGAAAATAATTTTGTGCCGGCAGATTTCTCAGTACCCATAGAACGGTACCAGTCGGCGCCTCTGTTAATTATGTGTGGAACCGCCGCCAGACTTTCTACATTGTTAACGATAGTAGGACATTCCCAGAGCCCTTCGATGGCAGGAAACGGCGGACGAATCCGGGCCATCCCTTTTTCACCTTCGATAGAGTTGATAAGTCCGGTCTCTTCTCCGCACATGTAAGCCCCGGCGCCGGTGTGAACAATCATCTCCAGATCATAACCGCTGCCATAGATATTTTTCCCGAGATGACCTTTGGAGTAGGCCTCTTCCATTGCTTTTTCAATCCGTTCGATACTATGGTGAAACTCGCCGCGGATGTAGCAGAACATCAGATGACAACCGATGGCATAGGCTCCGATAGCCATGCCCTCTATTACGACGTGAGGATCGCGCTCCATCAGCACTCTGTCTTTGCAGGTGCCGGGTTCTGATTCATCAGCGTTGCATAAAAGATAGCGCACTTTGGGAGAATCTTTAGGGACAAAACTCCATTTCATACCGGTTGGAAAACCAGCGCCGCCGCGGCCGCGCAGTCCCGACTTTTTAACTTCTTCGATGACCTCTTCCGGTTTCATTTTGCCCAAAACGGTTTTCCAGGCAGCATAGCCGCCATGTTCCAGATAGCGCTTAAGCTGATATTGTTTTTCATCTTCGACGTACTCAAACAGGTGCAGCTTCTCGTGTCCGGCAATCTCTTTGGCGTTAGTTACGACGGGTGAATAAAATGTCATTTTCCGTTTTTTAGACCTTCCAGTAATTCATCAAGTTTTTGGCGCGTCAGATTCTCATGAAAGTCATCATTTATTTGAATCATAGGTGCCGTACAGCAAGACCCCAGGCATTCAACCGAAATCAGGGTAAACAGGCCGTCGTCTGTAGTCTCGCCTCGTTTGATTGCCAGCTTTTCTTCAAGACGATCCACCATGGCATCGGCACCCAAAAGAGCACATGAGATATTATTGCAGACCTGAAGCAGGTATTTGCCTCTTGGTTTTTTGGGAAACATCGTATAAAACGAGGCGGCCTCGGCAATTTCCAGCTGCGGAACATTTATAATTTCAGAAATCTCTATATAAATTTCATTGTCAACATAGCCCAGCTGTTTGTAAGCCAGCGTTAAAGCAGGCAAGATCATGCCTTTGGCTTTCGGATACTTCGAAAGTTTATCATTGATTTTCTTGACTGTTTTTTCAGACAGTATCATCTGTCAACTTCTCCCAGTACGATATCAATCGAACCAATGGCACAGACGACATCTGCCAACAGTTTTCCTTCGGTCAGAACTGGCAGCGAGCCAAGATTAACGAATGATGGCGGCCGGACTCTCACTCTTCTCGGTATATTGGTGCCGTCACCAGTAATGTAAAAACCGAGTTCTCCTTTAGGTGATTCTATCGCCTGATAGACGCTGCCTACCGGAGCATCGAAACCATCGGTTATAATTTTGAAATGGAAAATCATTGATTCCATTTTATAGAGAACGTCTTCTTTGGGAGGCAGGACCACTCCCGGCACATGCGCCCGGTAGGGTCCCTCGGGCATACCGTCAATAGCCTGCTCGGCTATATTTAGCGACTGCCTCATTTCTTCCATTCTGATTAAATATCTGTCATAGGCATCGCCGTTTTTACCTAACGGAACATCAAAGTCAAAATTTTCGTAACCGCTGTACGGATTCGCCTTACGGACATCGTAGTCAACACCCGAACCGCGCAGCATCGGACCACTCAGAGAATAGTTGATAGCTTCTTCGGCAGATATTACTGCTACACCTTTGGTACGCATTATGAAAATCGGGTTCTCGGTTAAAAGCTTATCATAATCTTTCATTTTCTCCCGGATAGTCTTGATGATATTGCGCACTTTCTTTTCAAAGTCTGCCGGTAAATCACTGGCCAATCCTCCGATTCGGATATAACTGGTCATCATCCGCTGGCCGCCACAGGCTTCATAAAGATCAATTATCAGCTCTCTCTCCCTGAAAGCGTACATCAGCATCGACATAGCGCCCAGATCAATTGAGTGCGTCCCCAGCCAGACCAGATGCGAGGCAACCCTGGTAAGCTCCACCAGACAAACCCGTGCCCATTTCACTTTTTCAGGAACTTCGATATCCATCAGCTTTTCAACCGCCAGACAGTAGCCAAGATTGTTAGACATCGGCGCCAGATAATCTATGCGGTCTGTTGCAGGAATTACTTTGTAATAAAGCATTGACTCCATCGTCTTTTCTATACCGGTATGCAGATAACCGATTATAGGCTCGGCAGTAACTACCCGCTCGCCATCAAGCTCTAATTTTACGCGCAGCACGCCATGAGTCGACGGATGCTGCGGACCCATATTGAGCGTGATTGTCTTTTTCTCAGCGCTCATTTCTCACCTCAGGCGGGTCATCTTTGTTCCATGAAAATACCGGCTGCTCCCAGGTCAAAGGAAAGTCTTTGCGCAATGGGTGGCCTTCGAGTTCATCGGGAGTAACAATCTTGGTCAGATTGGGGTGACCTTCAAATTTTATTCCAAACAGGTCAAAAACTTCGCGCTCCAGCCAGTTGGCGCCTTTCCATAAGCCGGTCAAAGTACCGACACTTAGGTTCTCGCCGTCAAGGCGAACTTTCAGAAAAAATCTGTATGAATGCTTATATGAATATAGATTGTAGACTACTTCGAAGCGCCCCTGCTTTTCCTGCTCATGTCCCAGCCAGTCGACACAGGTAATGTCGGCCAGAAACTTGACTTCCAGATTCTCATCATTCAAAAGAGCTTCACATACGGACACGATGGCATCCGGCTTGACGACAAAAGACTGCTGATCACGAAACAGTTCTTGTTCCGTCAGTTGACCAGCGAACTTACTTTTTAGAAACTTAGAAAGTTCTGTTCTCATCAGTTAACGCTTGTTCCTAATTTCACAATCCTTGGCAAAACTTTCCTCTTACTATAAGACGTCATAGTTTAACTAAACGACCTTACGTCCCCACTCTTCATGAACTTTTTTCAGGGAATCTTTTTCTACTATTTCCTGCAGTTTCAAAATGCCGTCCATCAGCTGCTCTGGTCTTGGAGGACAGCCCGGAACATATATATCCACCGGAATGATTCTGTCCACACCCTGCAGAATGGCGTAATTATTGAACACCCCGCCGCATGAGGCGCAGGCTCCCATCGAAATAACCCATTTAGGGTTCGGCATTTGCTCGTACAAAGTTTTTATTACCGGCACCATTTTCATAGAAACGCGTCCGGCAACTATCATAAGGTCAGCCTGCCGGGGTGATGCCCGCATTACTTCCATGCCGTAACGGGCCAGATCAAAGTGAGCCGCGAAAGTGGAAATCATTTCAATTGCACAGCAGGCCAGACCAAATCCCAGCGGCCACATTGACCGCTTTCTGGCCCAGTTGACCATCTTGTCCAGCGACGTCAATATGATAGAGTCAGGAATTTTTTCTTCTAGTCCCATTTTAGGGCGCCCCTTCCGAGAATATAAAAATAACCAACCAAAAGAATTCCAATAAATACGAGCATTTCTATAAAACCAAACAGGCCTAATTGCTTGGAGATTACTGCCCAGGGATATAGAAAGATGACCTCGATATCAAAAAGAATAAAAAGGATAGCAACCATGTAGAATTTTACAGGAAACGGCTCACGGGTTGACCCTTCCGGATCAATCCCGCACTCATAGGGCTGTCCTTTTTTGCCTAATCTTGTCCTTCTGCCAATAAACAGAGACAAGGATACCAGCACCCCGGCCAGAACGGCGGAGACTACAAAAAGCAGCAGTATCGGAAATAACTGTTCAAACATAATTACAATTTTATAAGGCCATCACAGTAGCCCGACCGGGTTTCAAAGTCAAGGTTTTTCACCTGTTCTCAAGCTACAAGCCAAATCCCATATTATATATAACAATTATCGGTACTTTACGTTTCAACTACGGCAATAAACTTGACTTTTTACCTAGTATCCTAATTAGTGGATTAATAGTCCTAATTTGTTAAAAGGAAAATGGCTTATTAGTACAAATGGAATCAAACACTTTTCTAGCGTCTCTGACATCGCCTAAAGTCAAATATATGAAAAATGCCCAAACCGCCAACAGCAGTGCAACTCCTTCTCCCAAATCTTCATTCCATTCACCTGTGAAAATTAGCCAAATACTCGAAACTGTTATGAATGAAAAAACAGAAAAGACGAACAGTCCAATTAGAGAAGGTCGAATCCAAAGAATTATCTTGGCTTTGCCGCCGCTTTCAACCACCCTGCCTTGGTAAATTGTTTTACCATATTTATATGTTCTTATTTCGTATGGATACAAAAACAATCGAAATGACTTCTTTATAAGGCTTACTTTACCGCCGAACTTGATCTTTTTCTTAGCCTCATCCTTGAGATCGCTAGAGAAAGAAATTGGATCGATGGTTGTATCTGTAATTTCAGCTAGTTTATTAATTATTTGATCAGGTAATGTCGTCGTTTCTAATGTGATACGCCAAGGAATCAAAATCTAAGCTTCTACAATCACTGAAAGGTCTTGAAACAATTCGCAGTTTGCCGATAATTGCCGTAGGTCATCGCTGTCAAATTTCCCATATGCTCTTGATGTCCCGCCAAATTTAATCAGGTTTTCATCCGAGACAAAAGTCATGATACCACCACCCATAATTTCGACATCTTTATCAGGAATATTAACCAAATCCGGTTTCTTGACCCAAACTGACGCTAATCCCAGATGGTCAGACAGTCCTTCAACTAAGTGGGCGTGATAGCGATATTTGTCAATGGGCCCAAAAACAAGCCAGGTAGTCTTCTGATTTCTGACCAGCACAAACTTGCAGGCAGTATCCCCTTCAGGCAGGCTCTGCCTTGATTCTCCAAAAAAGCTGCAAACTTGATATTTCATTCAAAATAGTCCGTCTCAGGAGGTGCCAATTCGAATATGATTGGAAAAAATCCAGCCCCGCGAGCCTTTCCAGGCTTCAACCCGGTAAATTCCCTTCTCTTTCACGGAGTATTCAAGATTGTCGGTTTCCGCAGTCAGAACTATGTTACCATTATGCACTAACTTTATTGAGGCTTTTTCCGGAAGTTTTATTTGAAGCTTAGCATTCTCCGTAGACTCAAGGCTGCCGCCGCAGACAACCCGGGACGAGCCCTGAATTCCATAGAATTCGAAGCTGTCTGCCTCTCCCCAGCGCATATTTGAAATGAATACCCGGCAATCTCTCAAGGCATCATAGATTTGCCATTTGGCTTGTTCGAGTTCTTCCGAAAGAGGATGCGGCAAGAGAACATGGCTGCGAAGAGCCCGGAAATGTACTTTGTAGGGAAAGATTTCAACTGTAAACGGCCCGGCTTTGACGGGAAAGGCATGGGCGTCCACTCCGGCAATGCCGACTACTTTGCGCTTTTGATTTAATTCGTCCCATTTCTTTAATATTCGTGCTGTCGGGCCAACCATCGACTTTCTGGGTGAAAAAGTCATCAGCAGTTTATTATACTTTGTCAGCTTCTCCATCCATTCTGACATATGATTCCAGAGTTCAATTCCGGTAAAACCCTCAACGGACCAGTCTGTCCAGGGATATGGCGGATATTCTTCGAGGGTTTGGCGGATCTCATCAGGATGTGCCAGAAAATTTATACTCTTATCAGAAACAGCAGCGCTGACATATTCTTTGACCGACATTTTTTCGGGATAGACCTCCGGAGATTCAAATATGAGAAAGTGATTCTTGTCATCCGGGTCGTTGTGTTCATAGCCGATCAAGACCAGAGTCTTGCCGTAAAATCCTTCTTTTCCGGATTTCTTAAGCTCCAAACTCATATGATCAGAAAAGAGCATAAAATCCAGACCGCACTTCTGCCCTATCTCGGCGACTTCCTCAAGCGGCTTGGTGCCGTCCGACTCGGTAGTATGCATATGTATGGCACCGGAATAGTTGTACCAGTCACCGACTTTTCTAGCCACTAACTTTTGACTCCGTTGTTGGAACTTTCCTGAATATATATAACCCAACCAGCATCATTGCAACCAGAGTTAATATGCCGATTTTATAAGGGAGCGCCGCCTGGTTGGCCTCTTCAATTGCCAGAGCATCAATCACAAACAGCCCCATCGGTCGTTCTGGATTAAAGAAATAGACAACCGTAGTCCACAAGAGCGGCCCGACAATAGCTGCTGCTCTGCCCGAGAGAGAAAACAGCCCGAAAAACCGGCCAAGCTCCTCCTGGGGAACCAGTTCAGCCAGAAGCGGCCGTGAAGTTGTCCAGAGTCCCCCCAAAAGAACGCCTACGATCGAACCCAGGATGTATATCAAAATAACATTTTCCACAAATACGAAAGCAATCAATGAAATGACCCAGCCCCAGATTATTATGTTCAACATTTTTTTGAGACAGTATGTGCGGGAAAGATGGCCTATTATATAAGAGCCGATTACGGCAGAGATAGGTGTTATAATTAAAAAATATCTGATACCTGATTCAGAGAAACCCAACACGATTGAACAGTAAAGACTGATATTTATTATGACAGTTGTTACGGCGTCTTCGAAAAAATAGTCAGCCACCAAAAAGCGTGCTACACCCGGATACTTTTTGGTCATGCGAATGCCGTCCCAGACATCCCGATAGCCTTTTAAAATAGTCGTTTTGCCGGGAAATTTTACCGGTTTCTCACGGACCCATAAAACAAAAGGAATACTCAGCAGTAAGAACATTATTGCTGTCGGCAGAAACGCGCCTTGCTTGCCATACATATCGACAAAGGGACCGACCGCCAGGACTCCTAAAATCGCACCCATATAGCCAAAGGCTACCCCAAACCCGGAAACAAACCTGGCTTCTTTTCCATAAGCTACCGAATAAAGCAAAGCGTTGTAAAAAGGCATCGAGGCCTCATAGGTGAAGTTCGAAATTATCAGCAGCAGAACTATCAGCATTACCGACGAAGCCGGCACCAGTGACATCAGACCGGTCGCGAAGCAGCAAGTAATTGTAAACAGTACGACAAACGTTTTTTTCTTGGTCGAATGGTCGGAAATCGCTCCCATGGCCGGCAGAACTAAGGCCGCTATCACCATCGAAATCGAATAAGGGATATCAAACCAGCGGTCGTCTTTGCCCAGATCTTCAACGATATAACGTTTCAGATAAAGCGATATAATATTCATAGAGAAGATGGTGTTGGCAAAGTCGTAAAGCGACCAGCCCATTACATCTTTTCTAAAAAGAACAGAGCGCATCCAAACCCCTAATCGTAAAATTTCCAGACCAGGCCGTAATAGAATACACGGCCGGGTACGGTCAGATTTTCACGCAGTTCATATTGATTATCGAAATGGTTCTGGAAAACCAGATGGAAACTGAAATTATGCAGGCCGATTGTAAATTTTGTATTGGCTACCAGTTCTTCGCCTAAGCCTTGCTTGTCATAGCCGTCGTAAGGACCAACGTATCTTAACTCACCATAGGCATACAAATTTACTAAGCGGCTCTTCCAGAAATAATGAAGCTCCAAGCCTGAAAATAAATTGTATTTCGGACTGTAGGTACGCTTCCCCAAAGATTCATCTTCGAGATATATATAGGCACCGCCTGCATTAAATTTCAGGAAATCTGAAAGCTCTAAACTTGGTAAGACAGAAGCGGAGAAAAAGATGAGATTATCATTCACAGGTGAAAAATCCGCCGAGCTTGGGTCCGCTCTCACTTCCCAGTTTGTCCACTCGATTGCATCGAATATTTTGCCCCCTGTTATACTTAGCGTCAACTTGTTATTGACTGTACCCGGTTCGATAACAATGCTGCCTATCAACTGTTTTTCTTTTTTTAAGTTCGGGTTACCGGTCTCGGAATAATCTTTGCCCAGCGATCCGTAAATATTGACCTGCTGGAATGGCAGATTCAACTGGTGCAGTGACGGTTCGTTTTCGGTATATGAAGCCGACAACTGCATAAAAAATTTATCGCTCTCAAACTGGTAAAGAGCCGCTACCGACGGCAAGAGATTATAGTCGTCCGAGTAGTATGAGCCGGCTCTGATGCCAAACTTCCCGGACTCGTTTAGTTTTACCACATTGACGAAAAGTGAGGCGCTAAAGCGGTCGAACTGACCAAAGCCGTTATCATATTCTAAAATGTTTGCCTTTGATTCCAGCTGCCACAGTTTTGAGCCGTCAGCTTTTTCATATTTGAAAAAACTGCCATGGCCGGTACGGTTAAACCGGCCTTTGTAGGCGAAGTCAAGATAGGAACCCTGGCGCAAGTGCTCATAGCCGATTTCTGCCCGCGAAGTGCGGCTGTCGTTTTGGAATTCAAGGGCAGCCCTGAAACTGCGGTCAAAGCGTTTTCTTGTAAACGGCAGAGTGCTGAGTCCGGGACGAACTACAAATGCTGCATCTCGCTCATACATCTGCCCCGCCGAAATTATCGCTGTATTATCACTCAGAGGCAGATAAACCGAAGCCTTGTAATGTGAGTTATTGTCGCCCCTTCCGAAAATGACGCCGTCCGTATCGCGGCTTCCTAAAAAGAAAGAGATCTCGCGGCCACTGGCGAATTTCCGGCTATAGCCTCCGCGGACATAGTCGTAGCCATACCAACCCTTATCTGCCAGTAATATAGTAGCAGGCTGGTCGTCTTCAGTTTTAAGGGGAGTTGTCAGCAGTGTCGCTGCCGGCTGTCGCCCGCCCAAAAATTGTCCCAGCGCGCCCGGTATAATATAAATATTTCCGTCAAGCGCTGTCGGAATATCGTTCATATCTGTCATGCCGTCCGGTTCGATGATATGTTCAAACGGCTGATGCTGATAACCGTTTGAAAAAATATTAAGGCGATTGCCAGACAGACCAAAGGGCTGCACAGTTTTTCGGAGCGGTACTGTCTGATAATCCCAGATCATAAAGGAAGGGTCGAATTTAAAATAATCTCCGGCATCAAAATAAACCGAGCGGTCGATTTGCTTACGGCGATTAAACCTTTCGGATGCAAAATAGGCTACCAGGCTGTCATAAAATGAAAGTCGCGGAAGCAGCTGCCGGGCGGCCTTAAATTCTTCGAGACGTCGGCCCATATCCACTACTTTGCGCTGAGATTCCGTAAGCTCATCAAGTATTTCATCCCCCGGCTTCAGACTATCAACGACAACAATAGAATCTTTAAGTGAATCTGCCCGGGAACTGTCACTGTCACTTTCCTGCGCCGCCAGAAAATACGGAGTGAACAGAACTATAACAAACAATGTGAATCTGGTTAAATTCATTTGATCAGGTTTTCCCGTAAATAGAAGGGTCGAAGCAAACTAAAAAGCAACGGGAAAATTATGCCGTTGGCCAAAATAGCGTAGGCCGCAAACAACATACCAGATACAAATCGTGGCTTGAAAGGCTGAAACATGACTGCATCAACTGCGCTGACACCCGTAAAAAATAGTGTGCTGCACAAAAGTCCGCAGGCTGCGAGAATCAAATATGAGCGCAGATTCAGTTTATCTGCTTTGATAACATTTGTAAAAAAAGATCCAAAGATACCACAAAGAGCTGTACCGGCAATTTGAGCCATAGCCACCGGCAGCGGCGCCGGTCCGAAGGGATTAAAAAAAGTCCACAAGCCCATACCGATTATACCTGTCAGAATACCGGGCATCATGCCCCAGCAGTAGCCCGCGGAAAAAACCAAAAAGAAAATCGGGTTTATATTTGGCAGAAAAGTCGTCCCCCAGGACAGGACATAAATAAGAGCAGTAAAAAGTGCAACCCTGGCCACCAGCCGTGGACTGCCCGTCATCTTACTATTAGAACCTTGGCTCTGTCTTCAGCTATTAGTTCATCTCGTTTAATCGACGTGTACAGTCGCATCAGACAGAGATAAACACCCGATGAAGCGAGCTGGCCGGATTGACTCCGCATATTCCAGTCAATCTCAAATCCAACTGTGCGAATAAACGGGTCAGGGTTGATATAGGGATCAGCGATAGCTTCACGGCTGCTGATGAATTCTCCCGCTGCCGTATAAATATCGACTACGCAGTATGGCGAGCTGTAAATCGGAACAGAGATTGAATCTGTCGGAATCTGAAAACGGAAGGTGAGAGTCGGGTCGTTCATATTGCTCAGGACTGCCGGATTGGGGTAGGCCGTGAGAATGGCTGCAGAAATATTAATAGCGTTAGTGTCAATAGTTAGTAACGTATCAATTAGTGAGTCTATTAATAATTCATCGGTGAAGTATCCAAAACCAGTTTCCCAGTCCAAGGAGCTAAAAGGCTCACGTTTCCATGAGGCTGGAGCCAAAATCAAAGTAACCGAACGGTACTGCCTTGGCTGAGGAATTTGAATAAATGCTGTCGCATCGTCATTGGCGAACGCAAGTTCGCTAAAATATTCAGACGATATTGTATCAGATTGAAGAGCAGTCCCCACAGCCCAGCCCTGGGGCAGTGTGGAATCGATAGCATCACCTAAAGAAACGAAAATACGGAAGTTTGAGTCGGCTGTGTAATCGATAGCTCTCATGTTCTCCAGTTTAAAATAGGCTGCTGAATTTGGGACAGGATTTTTGGGGTTGGCATTTGCAAGTAAGGAAGCTGGGTAACTGCTTACAATGGTAAATGAAGTTTCAGGAATTTCCGGGTAAAACGCTCGTTCCGAATAGCCCACACCAGGAGGTGCGCTGGCAGCTCTGGAGCCTGTAAAGAAATTCCAAATGGCGAACTCACCAAAGACAGAGCGGAAATTTTCGGTGCCGCCGCTGGCTGAATCTATCGCAATTTGTGTTGCTACTAAAAAGTTGGGGCCGACTCCCATTGTGCCGCATTTTAGCCAGATAGATTTCACTATATCCACACCATACTTTTCCGTTAGAAAGATTGGAAAAACACAGGAACCGTAAGGATGAAAATCAGCCGGACCATTAAACTGCTGAATTGATTCGCGCGGCCTTCTGAAAAAGAAAGGCAATACCGAGTAATAGTCGTTTATATCGTCATAGATTTCTTCTTCCATCCAGGTTGCAGACATCTCGTACCAGTATCTTCTCTGCTCTGTGGGACTGAACCATTCTTCCATTTCAGTAAAGTCAATTCCAAAATGCACCGCATGAAAATATTCGTGCGCCGCGGTAACCCTGACAGCATCAAGCGGCCGGCTGTTATAAGTTGAGAAACTGGACTCCTGATAATCATTATCTATTCCAATAAATGACGTTGCTCTTAAAGAACCTATACCGTCGAATTGCAAAGAGTCGGGATAGTTCAGACCGAAAAGCACCCCTCCCAGATTTGTCAAATAAACATCGTATAAACTGTCAACTCCCTGTGCATAACCACCGTCCGATGGCGGCAGAGGATAGCCCAGCGTCATAATGATATGGCTATAGACCGAATCAAAAATCCTGCCTACGCCAATGACATAGTTGGGAACGCCACCGGTAGTAATATTTGCTTGATAGACAGCATGCAAACCTGACCGGGTAAAGTGAATTTTGAAAAATCCGCCCGGGCTGTCATAGCTATCGTCGGTCTCGGTCGGACGGTCATACAACGTCAAACTATGGCGTGAAATCAGCTCTTTGTCAAACTGGTCAAATCCCATGGCTACGGCAGCAACGGTTGGCGTGCCGCACTTTAGCGGCAGCTTTTCTTCGCTTAAATCCATTTGCGACAGCGCTTCAGCAGAAACATTGTCCCTGCCTTGCGTAATAAGCTGATAGTAACCAATTAATTCTAACTGTTTTTCCAGTTCGGTCTTCTCTTTTGCGGAAACAATGTTGAGCGACAGCACCAGTAATATAAATAAAGCAGCAATTGTTGTTTTCAATTTTCCGTTCCGATTCTTTTGGTACGTGATAAAAGTTCGGCAAAAAATTCGTAAGGAACTTTCTGAGAACCGACCACCTGATTTCTGCCTGAACGTCCGTGAAAATCTGAGCCACCGGTAATGCACAGGTTCAGCTCTTTAGCTTTGTCTCTGAGCTTGTCTCTGAGTGCCAGCGAATGCTCAGGATGTAACACCTCGACACCGTCAAGCCCCATCTCTGCCAGATCATCGATCACCAGATGAGCATCATTTAATCCGGGATGAGCGAGTACTGCAATACCGCCAGCCTGATGTACCAGATCAAAGGCGGCGGCCGGTTCAAAATTTTCTTTCGGAACATAAGCCGGACCGCCTGTGCCGATATACTTGTAAAAAGCTTCTTCGTACCTGCTGATCGCACCAGATTTTAAGATGGCCTCGGCCACATGCGGACGGCCAATGACAGCATTACCCGCGCACTCTTTGACATCATCGTAGCTGATATTGACCCCTAATCTAATGAGTTTTCTTACCATTTCTTCTCCTCGGCGGCCTCGTGCCTGCTGAAACTCCAGCAAAGTATTCTTAAACACAAAATAGTCCGGGTCGAAGGCATATGCAAGTATATGTAAATCCTGCTCCTGATAGTTGGCGCTAAGTTCTGCGCCGGAAATTAATTGCGGGTCTGTTTCGCTTAGCATCTCTTTGATATCAAGATAGCCCTGAAAAGTATCATGGTCGGTCACCGAAAAAGCTGCAATACCTGAACTTCTCACGGACTCAAGAAGTTCCTCAGGAGTGAGCATGCCGTCGGAGCGAGTAGTATGCATATGTAAATCCACATATTTATTCATAATTTTTACATTTTCATCTGGTTGAGATGGTGACTCCTTCTAAACCGGCAAATTTCAGCCTCTCTTCTAAAAGAATGTCCCGGACATCCTGTTTAAGTCTCAGATAAAATGCTCCGGAATCCAATAATGCTTCCGCCGGTGCCAGTCCGACTATTTCTGATGATATAACTTCAACACCGTAGCGCGATGCCTCTGACTTGATTGTTTCAAAAACTCGGTATATCGGAGTTTTCTGATAATTAGTAAGGTTCATCGAGATCTGAATTTGAGAACATGATTTTATTTCAAAGGCCAGAGCTTTGACATAGCGGTAGCCTCCTTTGGAGCCACTAACTGCACCGGCAATTTTTCTGCCGATACTTTTATCGATTGTATTCAGAAAAACATTGAATGCGATAAGCGGTATTCGGGCGCCGATGGCGGTGGCGCCGGCAGTGGGGTGCAAGGCATTGTCACCAAAGTCCGGCGTTTTACTTGTATCATATTTGACAGAATCTCTTAACTCTTCAAACTGCCCTCTTCTGATATTTGCCAGATTTTTTCGTTCAGGAATCCTGGCGGCCTGTTCATAAAGATAGACGGGAATATGAAGCTCGTCCGCCACTCTCTGACCCAGAGCTTCTGAGAGCTCCACCGCCTCGGACATCGTCGTTTCGTTGAGCGGTACAAACGGGCAGACATCGATCGCCCCTATCCTCGGATGTACTCCTTCATGCTGATTCAAATCTATATGCCGCTCCGAAACTTTGTAAGCCTGATAGGCTGCCTCTACCGCCCGCTGGCTGTCGCAGACGAAAGTAATAACAGAACGGTTGTGGTCTTTGTCAGCATGTATATCAAGGATGACAGCCGATTCCACAGAAGATATCGCTTCGGCAATCGTTCTGATAATTTCAGGACGGCGTCCTTCGGAAAAATTGGGAATGCACTCTACAAGTTTGTCCATCAAGGGGAGCTTGTTTCTCTAAAAAGATTCTATCTCGCCTAATTTGTAACTGGTAAGTTCGGCAGCTATTGAGCCTACCAGAACCTTGGATTTCATAAGTACCGGAAGTCTCAGGCGGTCATTGGTCAGCCAGACTTTCAACTTGCCCTCGTGCTTAAAGACACCGACCGACTGTATCAGCGGTTCTATCACCAGGCACTCAAACGTCCCTGCCGGAACAGTAATAGTTTCTTTTTTTAAAACTTTTATTTCCATCGGATAGAGCTTGCCGTCGTTGTAATGATCCACAAAGACTGACTCACCGACCTTAAGGTCCTGCGTTCGCACATAGTAGAATACTGACAGGGCGTCCTGCACATAGGGAGGCACTGTCGTAGTATCATTGTTGTATTCTGCTCTATGGTTTCTCTGGTCAAAGCTGAATTTCCTGATGGCGCGGTATTTTCCTTCTTTTAGATTTTTTTCAAAGCGCCAGCTGAACAGCCCGATGGCATCTATAATAGATTCAACCCGGTCATCTACATTATAAAAAGAAGAGAAGAATGAATTGGAATTGGCGGTAGTCACTATTCTGTAACAGGGACGATTTTCAAATTCTATCAATTTATCGACGCTCATGGTGGCATATCCGGCAGTAATAAAACCATAGGTAATGTCGAACTCCAGATGTTCCCCTAAGCCAAAGGCAACGTTGTCTACATATCTGTCGAATCCGGATGAGTTGGTTGATTCTGCAGCGTCATTGCTTTGAGAGGCAGCTTCAACCGGTACAACTTCAATCGCTACAAAATAAGCAATTGGTGTCAGCCCAACCAAGGCTAGAAATAAAACAAAGAACCTAAATAAATTACTTTGCGGGGGCATCAACAGTCTCATCAATTCTTTTTACAATCTCAGACAAAATCCGACCAGCTTCTTCTGCAATCTCCAGAAATGTATTATTGTAATAATCCAGAGGCTGACCTATCGGATCCTCAATGATAGCGCCAAAAGGATCCGGGTCGGGGAAATTTCTTAACAAAAAATATTTGCTTTGCGCATCAGGATTTATAGTCATCAGCTGGCGGTAATGGTTTGGCGTCATGGCCAGTATCAAATCCGACCTGTCAATCAGTTCTTCTGTCAAAGCTTGAGATGCGTGCTGAGAAATATCTGATTTCCACTGTTTGCTGGCTTCAACAGCATATTCTGTGGCAGAGAATCCGGCAGACGCCGAAGTACCTGAAGAAATTACTTCAAACTTTCCCGGACATTCTTTTTCCAGCAAAACTCGCAATGCCCCTTCGGCCATTGGAGAACGGCAGGTATTGCCGGTGCAAACAAACATTATGACATATTTACCGTCTTTTTTCATCTGATTGCCGCCAGAATATCTTTCTTGCTTATGGCTCCCTCTCGGAGGAAGTTGATTTTATCATCAATAACTTCAACCACTGTTGAGGCTGGGTTGTTCAACCGTCCACCATCCAGATAAACCGCTATTTCACTGCCAAATTCCTCTTTGATACTCATGGCCGATTCCTCGGACGGTGCACCCGAGAAATTCGCCGAAGTGGCAGTAACCGGAATTTCTATTTTGTCCAGAATCATCTGAATTAAAAGGTTCGCTGACAGGCGAAATCCGGTTTTACCTTTCCTGGTAATCAGCTTCCCAAAGTCTTTTTTCGATCTGAGGACCAATGTCAGAGGACCGGGCAGAAATTTACCGGCGATTGCTTCAGACAGCGGACACATTTCTGCATAATCATTCAGCTGGCTGATTTTATTAATGAAAACTGACACCGGTTTATTTTTGTCACGTCCCTTTAGTGCAAAAAGCTTTTCTAAAGCGGCCGAATTATCTGAGCTGGCCAGAATTCCGTACTGTGTTTCAGTTGGCGCCACCACTAACTCCCCGTTATTTAGTGCCTGGCAGGCTAAGTCCACAGCTTTAGGGTCCGGGGCGGATGATTCAATTTTCAGCAAGGGTGAGTCTGACATCATAGTAACTTCAGTCATTTTCGGCCTCTGAAGATTCATCAAAGTCGAGCAAGCGCGTTTCATCATAAAGGGGTGCAATCTCTTTAACGGCAACACGAACCGTTACTACCCAGGCAGTCTTATAGCCGGCCATTTTAGCTTTCCTTAAATATTGTTCGGCGCTTCTCCTGTCTGCAAACGAACCTACTCTTAACTTATAGTAAGGAACTTCGTAATCAAGATAGACCGGCTGATCAAAAACTTCCTCGGCAATTTGTTTTTCTCTACGGGCGTCGCCGAATAGTTCAGTAGCGCCTATCTGAATGCGGAAAGTCTGATTGTTAAGTCTGTCTATGCCCAAATTCAAAGGACGCTCTACAATTGCGGGTTTATCTGCGGTCAAAGTGATACTGTCGGCGTTGGCAGTATCCGCTGAGTTTGTTGAAAAAATCGGTGCTGTTTTGGGGTGAAGCCTGGGGATTATTTCTTTATCCTGAGGCAGGTCAAAAGGATTAAAACGCGCAGTTTGCTCTGTTGGTTCTGTTTCAATCTGACGCACTTCTTCAGCCGGACCGGCCTTGCCGGAGCAGCCCGCCGTAAAAACAACCACCAATAACACCACGGCAATTTCACTAAAGAAGATTTTTGTTTTTTTCATCCTGCTCTAACATTGAAAGAAGTTCTTTGATTTGATCTGTCTGGGTTTTATGAACCACCAATGTAACCTCATCGGTCCTGACCACAACCAAATCAGAGACACCCAGACAGGCTATCAGACCAGCTGTTGTATTATACATAGTGGTTTCGTAACTGCCCATGCTAATGGTGTTGCCTACTGCAATATTGTTGTCAGAGTCGTGCTCTTTGTAGCGGTCAAGAGAATTCCAGCTGCCGATGTCATCCCAGACAATATCTGCCTTTATTGACAGCACATTTTTAGCATTTTCTAAAACAGCCACATCAATAGAAATTGATACAGCTTCCTTGTATAATTTCTCTCGCGCCTTTTTTTCATCTTTTGTACCGATGGAGCGCTCATATTCTGTCAGCAGTTCAGACAAGTCCGGCTGACAGCCCTTGATCGCTTTCAATATTGATTTGGACGACCAGATAAACATGCCACTGTTCCAAAGATAGCCGCCGCTAAAATAATACTCGTGCGCCACCTCGGCTCTGGGCTTTTCAGTAAAGGCCAAAACTTCAAAAACAGACTTACTCTCCCCGTTCTTATACATTTCACCCAGCCGAACGTAGCCGTAAGCTGTTTCGGGCCGGGTAGGCACTATTCCCATCGTAATCAGCTTGTCTTCTTTGGAGGCTATGTCTATTCCGGTCTGCAACAGCTCCCTGAGTCTTTCGGGCGGACGGATCAAATGGTCCGCTGACAGTACCACCAAAACTGAGTCAGCGTCTTCTTTTTGAAGATGTATTGCCGCCAGGCCAATCGCCAGACAGGTGTTACGCCCGGCAGGTTCACCAAGCACATGCTCTGGTCCTATGCCCTCGATTGAATTGACTATCAAGTCTGCCATCGAATCCGATGTTACAATACGAAAGTTTTCTCTGGGGATAATTGGCAGCACCCGATCGATGGTTTCTTCCAGCATCATTTTGTCAGAAATAAGTCTTAAAAATTGCTTTGGTCGTTTGCTGGTAGAAAGCGGCCAGAACCTTTCTCCTTTACCGCCTGCCAGAACAACACCGTAAACTGAACTCATAAAATCTCCGTAAGTCCTTGTTATTCAGGGATAATAGCCGGGTTATAGCATACAGTCAAGAAAAAGACCAATTTAATTGGCTTTTCTTAGCTCTACCAGAAAATGGCTGGCCAGAAATCTTGAGAATTTTGAGATGGACGCTGCTTCCAGATCCTGCTTCAAGCTCTGGCGCAAAATATCTTTTATTCCTTCCTGACTTTTGGTGGTTAACGAATCAACACTATTGCTTAGTATATAATGCATGGCTGCATAATTTGGATTTGCCGACAAAACTTTAACTTTCATTCTCTGTTTTTCGCAAATCTTCTCTAACCAGTCGAGTCCGACCAGACTAACGAAATAGCCATTTCGCTGCTGCTCTTTCATAGGGTAGGAATTTTTGAGAAAAATACTGCCGGAATTGTTAATTACTGCCAGCATCTTACCTGTCGGTTTTAACAGACGGAAGGCTTCTAATATGGTTTTTCTGCGGACAGCAGCAGGCAAATGCTCCAGTAAGCCAAAACAGGTAACCATGTCGAACAAATTGTCGTTAAAAGGCAGCTTATCGGCCGATGATTCGATAGTGATTATTTTTGAAGCTACCTTTCTCTTTCGAGCTTCAAAATTCAGATGCTTAAGCATTGCTGCAGACAGGTCTACGCAGGTGACATTAGCTCCGAGTTTGGCCAGTGTCAGGCTGATTCTGCCTGTTCCGCAGCCGATATCCAGCGCTTTTTTGCCAACTAAACCAGGCGAAAGTGCCTTTTTGAGGCTTTCTCGTTCCCATTTGTCATAGGATTCATTTAGAATTTTAGGTGCATTATATGTCAATACAGCCGCCAGGGGATCAGTAGATTTAAGCCTTCTCGACCAAAACCCGGCAGCTGCTTCTTTACTGTACTTAGCCGACAATCCTTAACCCCTTACACCAAAGCCGCTTAGGCTCAAACAAGTAACCAACATAAGCTTAGCCTGATTATTATTAGTCTAATTTGATGAATTTAAGTGCTTTTCTTCACAAAGTACAGGAACTTTGATTAATCACGATATGTTTAAAGATTATACTTTACAAGAAAGTGTTGTTTTTTTATATTTTATGAGAATGATGAAAGAAAAAGATATTTGAGAACCAAGTTATGAGAATTACTGCTCTGGATGAATATGGACTGCGCTGCCTTTTGGCAATAGCCGTCAAGGGACCTGGGGCTCAGCTTTCCATTCCGGAAATAGCGGAGTTGGAAGGCATATCAGAGTCTTATGTAGGTAAGCTATTGTCACTACTAAAGAAGGGCAAGCTGATTAGCGCTGTGCGTGGCCGAGCGGGGGGCTTCAGCCTCGCCCGCTTTCCAGAAGATATCACATTGCTTGAGGCGGTAACCACACTTGGCGGCCCGTTGCTGGACACCGATCACTGCAACCGTTATACTGGCCTTCTGGAAAAGTGTGTGCATTTTGAATGTTGTTCGGTTCGATATATACTTGGTGGCCTGGCTGAGTCAGTTGCTGAGTTTTTGTCACAGACAACCCTGAAGGACATAATCGAAGCTGATGACTTAAACAATAAAGATTGGCAGGAAGGTATTTCCAGAACCAACAATTTGCTGCCTGAGAAAAAACGTGCAAAACAAACTGTATTTAAAATATAAGCATCTTTGATAGCTGAAAGGAACTATTCAGGAATGACCGAAAGAAAACCGCTATTTGAATTTAAGAATGTCCATGTAAAAGTGGATGAGACCGAAGTTGTCAACGGGGTCTCTCTAAAAATATATCCCGGCGAAACCCATGCAATAATGGGACCAAACGGTTCCGGGAAATCATCGCTGGCAAATGCGCTAATGGGCAACCCCAGCTATACCATTACCAAGGGCGAAGTATACCTTGACGGCGAAAACATGCTTGAGATGGAACCGGACAAACGCTCTTTAGCTGGATTGTTCCTGGCCTTTCAGTATCCCCTGCCAATACCGGGTGTGACCGTGGCCAACTTCCTGCGCTCGGCAGTTAAAGCCCGCCGCGCCAAAGATGACGACATGTCCGATTTTAGAAAAACACTCAAAGCCGAGATGGATGGACTGTCGATTGACCATCCTTTTGCCGCTCGTTATTTAAACGACGGCTTCTCCGGCGGTGAAAAGAAACGAATTGAAATCCTGCAGCTGGCCATGCTGAAACCAAAAATGGCGCTGCTTGATGAAACCGATTCCGGTCTTGATATTGATGCTCTCAAGATTGTGGCCCAGGGTATTAACCGTTTCCACTCGGACAAAAACGGCATACTTTTGATAACTCACTATCAGCGGATGCTGAACTATGTTAAGCCGGATTTTGTACACGTTATGATGCGCGGCAAGTTTGTTAAAGAAGGCGGCCCGGGTCTGGCGATGGAACTTGAAGAAAAAGGCTACGAATGGGTTGAACAAGAAACAGCCCAGAAAGTCGAGGTTTAAATAATGTCCGAACAAGTAAGAACCCAAAATGAAGAACTGAACCTTATCGGTCAGGATTATGAATCCCGTTATGGATTCCATGACCCGGTAGAGTATTTCCATAAGGGCGCCAAAGGTATTAATCACGAAGTTGTCGAGATGATTTCTAAAATGAAGAAAGAACCTCGCTGGATGACCGAACGCCGTCACGAGGCGCTTGACATCTTTTTCGAAAAACCAATGCCGCGCTGGGGCAACACCAAATTATTGAATGAAATTGATTTCGATAATATCTACTACTACATGAAACCGATTGAAGATCAGAAAGACAACTGGGACGATGTCCCCGAATATATTAAGAAAACTTTCGACAGACTTGGAATTCCCGAAGCTGAGAAGAAATTCCTGGGAGGCGTCTCGGCACAGTATGAATCTGAAGTAGTCTACCATTCTTTGCAGAAAGATCTCGAAGATATGGGTGTAATCTTTCTGGATATGGACTCCGGCTTAAGAGAATACGAGGATATTGTCAAACAATATTTTGGTACAATAATTCCGTCCAACGATAACAAGTTTGCCGCTCTAAATTCGGCTGTCTGGTCGGGAGGCACTTTCATCTATATACCACCCGGACTTGATGTCAAAGCTCCTCTTCAGGCATACTTTCGTATAAATGCAGAAAATATGGGACAGTTCGAGAGAACACTAATCATAGTCGACAAAGGCTCACGAGTACACTACATAGAGGGTTGCACCGCGCCTGTTTATTCAACCAACTCGCTCCACACAGCAGTTGTCGAAATGATCGCCCTGGAAGATTCATACATACGTTACACTACTATTCAAAACTGGTCGCGTAATATTTATAACCTCGTCACCAAACGTGCCAACGTCTACAAGAATGCAACGGTAGAGTGGGTCGACGGCAACCTTGGCTCGCGTCTGACCATGAAATACCCCTGCATTCAGCTTTTGGGAGAAGGCGCCAAAGGAGAGATTCTTTCGGTCGCATTTGCCGGAATTGACCAGCATCAGGATGCCGGCGCCAAAGTCATTCATTTTGCATCGAATACATCCTCAAGGATTACATCAAAATCCATTTCGAAAGATAATGGACGCGCTTCGTACCGGGGCTTGGTCAAAGTCCACAAAAATGCTAAGAACTGCAAAGTATCAGTTGAATGCGATGCTCTGTTGATTGGCGAAGATGCCCGCTCGGACACCTACCCGACTATGGAAATCGACAATGACCAGGTAAAGATTGAGCATGAAGCCAGAGTCTCCAAAGTAGCGGAAGAGCAGTTGTTCTATCTGACCAGCCGGGGGCTTTCTGAAGACGAAGCCAGACTGCTGATTGTCAATGGCTTCATGGAGCCATTCACCAAAGAACTGCCAATGGAATACGCCGTGGAACTCAACCGGCTAATTGAACTTGAGATGGAAGGATCCATAGGATAACTATGAGTGTAGAGCAACTGAAAGACAAATCCGAAACGGATTACAACATCGAAGAACTTGCAGAGGAGCTGACCAACGGTCCCGACTGGCTGACAGACCAGCGCCGTAATTCGCAGAAAGTTTTTAACGATACGCCTGTGCCCCGCCGGGGATTGCACCTCTGGCGATATACCGACCCCTACCAGTTTCTGTTTAACCGGGAAAAAATGACAGAGACAGAAGTCAGTGCCAATCACGCCAGCGTTGAAAAAACAGCCGTTAGTCAGTTCAAGGAAAATAATACTTCCTGCCTGGCCATAGATTTAAGCGGCCGTGAAATCAAGATTTCTGGCGCTGAGAATTTCCAAAAAGATGGTCTGGTAGTGTCCTCCCTTAGCCGGGCAGTAACATCGCACCCGGAATTGGTGGAAAAGTACCTCTACCAGCTGGTTGGTAACAAGACCGGTAAATTCGAGGCAATGAACGGCGCTCTATGGCATGATGGAGTCTTTATATATCTCCCGGACGGCAAACAGCTGGAAAAACCGCTGCACATCCTTCACGATGCCGGCAGAGAAAATTCATCTTCGTTTCCTCGTGTCTTAATAGTAGTCGGAAAAAACTCCGAGCTGACTGTCATAGATGAATATTCAGGAGGCAGTACAGATTCAGAAAAAGGGATCAGTTATTCCAACGGCGTAGTTGAGATTTTTGGTGAGCAGGATAGCCGCACCCGCTATGTATTCTTGCAAAGGCAGGCCTCGGCGATAAAATCGTACTACACCTACCGCTCCCAAATTGAACGGGGTGCCAGCATGCTGACTATTGCGCTATCTTTTGGCGGTGCCTTGACGAAGCAGAATTTTGGCATAACGCTTAACGGTCCCGGCGCAGAAAGCACTATCTACGGACTTTTGTTTGGGACAGACCGCCAGCATTTCGACAATCATACAATCCACCAGCATTCAGCGGGTCAGACCAGATCGGACATTAAATTCAAAGTTGTCTTGAGAGACAAGTCAGTTTCGGCTTACACCGGGCTTATCAGGATAGAACACGATGCCAAGACTTGCGAGGCCTATCAGGAAAATAGAAACCTGCTTTTGAATAAGGGAACTCGTGCCGAAACAATACCGGAGCTTGAGATTCTAAATGAAGACGTTTCCTGTTCACACGGAGCGACAATCGGACCAATAGATCCTGATATGGTCTTTTATCTGACATCAAGAGGACTCAGTAAATCAGAAGCTGTCCGCACTATTGTCAGCGGCTTTGTAGCTGACATATTGAAACTTCTGCCCGACGACCTCAAACAGCGCATTTCTGGTTTCGTAGAACAGCGGCTTGAAAATATATAGGTTTGATGGCGGAGTTTAAGAAAGTCGCCCGGACAGATGATATCCCCGTCGGTAAAGTCAGAGGTTTCGAAATTGGTCCTGACAGAATTGTCATCTGCAACACCGGCCAGGGATTTTATGCCATGATTGATGAATGCTCACACGAGTCACTCCCACTTTCAAAAGGCAGATTAAAAGGCAACGTACTTACCTGCCCGCATCACGGCGCCAGATTTGACGTTACCACCGGAGAAGTGACACATCCGCCTGCCATCGTTGAGATTGATACTTATGAAGTTAAAATAGAAAACGGCGAACTTTTTGTGAAACTGGATTAATATGCACACCAGACCTGAAGATATTGTTATAACGTCAGATAATTCATCAAGATTATGCGCCCGCACAATCAAAGCCGACTTCCCTGTTTTGTCTCAGGATATAAACGGTCACAAACTGGTTTATCTCGATAACGCTGCCAGTTCCCAGAAACCACAATCTGTTATAGACGAACTTTCCCGGTTTTACTCAGAAGATAACGCCAATATCCATCGCGGCCTGCACACTCTGGCCGAGCGCTCCACCAACGCCTATGAGAGCACGCGCAAACGGGTGGCAAAGTTTATCGGCTGCCAGAACCCCGATGAAGTCATCTTAAACAGCGGCACAACGGCTGGCATTAATTTGATTGCCTATAGCTGGGGTGAGGAACATATTAACGAAGGTGATGAAATTGTCATCACCGAAATGGAGCACCACGCCAATCTGATACCCTGGGTAATTCTGGCAAAACGTAAAAAAGCTGTTCTAAAAAGAATCCCGATAACCTCAGACGGCCGGCTTAACCTTGACGACATTGAAAACATAATTACTGACAGAACTAAAATCTTAGCGCTCTCTCATATGTCCAACGTGCTGGGAACTATCAACCCGGTTACAGAGATCGCAGAAATCGCGCATAAACATGGTGCAATAGTAGTTGCTGATGGCGCGCAGGCCGTGCCGCATATGCCGGTCGATGTCAGCACTCTTGGGGTAGACTTCTATACCTTTTCAGCCCACAAGATGCTCGGCCCTACCGGAGTCGGTGTGCTCTGGGGTAAGAAAGAATTGCTTGATAAAATGCAGCCATTTATGACCGGCGGTGAAATGATTCGCGAAGTTCATTTTGATAAAGTAACCTGGGCGGAAATCCCCCACAGGTTTGAACCCGGCACACCCAATATCGCCGGTGTGGTTGGCTTCGCAGCGGCTATTGATTACTTAGAAAATATTGGCATGGACAAAATTCGGCAGCACGAAATCGAAATCACCAGATATGCCTTAGAGAAACTTAGTAAAATAGATAAGCTCGACATCCAGGGGCCAACAGAACCAGACATCCGAGGCGCAGCAATTTCCTTTACCGACCACAACGTCCACCCCCATGACATCAGTACGTTTTTGGACTCCAAAGGCATAGCTATCCGTGCCGGTCATCATTGCGCCCAGCCGCTACTCAGAATTTTAGGAAAGGTTGCCACAGCCCGGGCTTCGTTTTATATTTATAACGACGAGGCCGATGTTGATGCGCTCGTACAAGCGATTATTGAAATGAAAAAATATTTTGGAGTATAGCCGTGCTGCTTGATGACATGTACCGTGATGTAATCCTCGACCACTACCGTTACCCCCGTGGCCGAAAACCTATCGAGAAAAAGGATTTCTCATCGATAGGACACAACCCTGCCTGCGGCGATGATATCACCATTCAAATTGCTTTAGAGAATGGAAATATCAGTGAAATCTTTGCTGATTGCAAAGGCTGTGCTATCTCCACCGCTTCCGGCTCTATAATGGCCGAATATATAAAAGGAAAAGCGGTAGACGAAGTTAAACATATTGCTCAAAACGTCCGCCAGATGCTAAAAGGTGAACCCTGCGAGCTTCCTGACGATATGGGTGATATAGACGCCCTCGAAGGCGTCAAAAACTTTCCGGTCAGAATAAAATGTGCGCTGCTGGCCTGGATAACTCTCATTGAAGGCATTGGAAACTATGAGTCGGGGCACGCTGATGAGATCGTAGTAGTATCTACCGAACAAGGAGAAGACTGACAAATGGCGTTACCAACTAAAGAAGAAGTTTTTGAAGCTCTAAGACCGGTTCAGGACCCGGAGATTAGAATCGGTATCGTAGACCTCGGTTTGATCTATGATGCAGATATCAGCGAAAACGGAAAAGTTACAGTTAAAATGACTCTCACCACTCCTGCCTGTCCCTATGGCGAAATGTTAGTGGCCATGGTTCACCGCGCCGCTGAAGATCTGGATGAGGTCACCGAAGTTGAAGTTGTACTGGTCTGGGAACCGACCTGGGACCCGGTCGAAATGGCCTCCGACGTCGCCAAAGACTTACTTGGTATTTGGTAGGAGGTTTTCTAAACCCATAAGCGTGTTTTCGTGGGCGGCCGGCCTATGGCGTGTCCCATCTGCCCCTTATTCTAGTTATGCATGCTATCCTTCGACTCCGCTCAGGATGACTAGTAGAAGCCCTGTGTTTTTCTAGTTATTGCTCTTCCCGTCTGCCTTTCCAGCGTAGGCTGGAATCCATCTTTTGTATGCTTAGATCCCACCCCGCGACTACTCGGGACTATGCCGCAAGCGGTGGGCGACCCGGCCTAAAGTTCGTCATCCCGGACTTGTTCCGGGATCCAGCCGGTCATACGAGCAGTAAATTTTGTGTGTGGCAGATGGGGGAATCTGCCACTTGATTCAAAAAATCAAACATTTCTGATCGGCTCTACGAGCCAAACGTCAGATGAGGAAATCTGACGTGCACGGAACTAATCACGCATATGCTCGACAATTTGAAGCATTCTGAAAAACGGATTTCCAGTATCATGGGTAATTGATTTAGCTTCGGCTCTCAACTTACCAATACATTTTTTATATTTCCCATTAATAATAAGTTCTAGTCCATCTATTTTACGCAGACCTTCTGTTAATATCCCAACTGGAACAACTGGAGACCAAAACGAGTATTGTATATTTGAAAATGTCTTCAAGTACTTCTTGGCATAGTCCTTTTGTACACGGTGTTTCTTTGCTATCCGAATCAAGGTTTCTTTATTGGTAACATACAATAACCCTCTTATATGAGTCGTCACTTCACACAAGTATGCAGTGCTTTCCTTGAAGTCCAACCCAATCACATCAAGTTCTTGCAAACCCTTCAGACCACCGCCTGGCGGCCGAACGTTATAGTCAATAAAATCACATTTCAGAATTAGTTTGAGATAAGCTCCTACGATATACTCACCTATTTCAGTAATCATTGTATCTCCCCCTTCTATTTAATATTTCGAGCTACCTTACTGCTACCCCGCTACGTCAGTCTGAAGCCGCCGTCGGCGAGAATCGTCTGGCCGGTAACCCAGCTCGACTCCTGACTGGCCAAAAAGGCCACGACATTGGCGATTTCCTGAGGTGTGCCGACACGTTTATGCGGCGTTCGCTTACTGGCTTCTTTGAGCATATATTCGAAATTTGGAAATATCTTTAATGAATCGGTAGCGATAAACCCGCCCGAAACACAGTTGACATTTATTTTTTTCGGAGCCAGTTCCACCGCTGCATACATCATGATATTTTCAATGGCAGCTTTGGAAACGCCAATAGAAGCATAACCCGGAATGTACGACGACGAACCAATCGATGTCAGCGCCACAATGCGGCTGTTTTCGGGCATTATCGGCACCGCCAGTTGTATACAGGTCAAAAAAGCGCGAGCATTGGTGTCCATTGCTATTTGCCAGGCTTTGTCATCTACTTCCAGCAAACTTGAGTAAGTACCGAGCGCGGCGTTTGAAATAAGAATATCGAGTTTACCGAATTTCTTTTTTATTTTATCAAAAATTGGCGCCAGTTGATCATACTTGCCCATGTTGGCCCGGTGCGCATAGCATTCGGTACCGTGGCTTTTGATCTTTTCTATAGCTTCATCAGCAGAGTTGCGACTGCGGAAAAAATTAATGACTACATTCGCCCCGCCTTTGGCCAGCGTTTCTGCTATTGCCAGTCCGATACCTCGCGTGCCGCCGCTTACAAAAGCGGTCTTACCCTTAAAATCCATTTAATATCCTTCCATCATATTCAAACAAATACTTTTTTAGATTACGTCGCTGCCTCTTTGAGATTCAATCTCTTCGGCCAATTCATCAAGTTTTATGTTTTCAAAAGTCGTGTCAAATAAGCGGTCGTAATTTTTGAGCAGCTTTTCGCCGAATTTATCAAGACTTACTTTCTGGCCGGTCTCTTTTAGCACAGAGGTCATGATAGTCGCGCTCAAGCCGCAAGGGTTAATCTGCTCGAATTCTGCAAGATTCGTATTCAGATTGATCGCCACCCCGTGAAATGTAATCCAGTTCTTGACTGCGATTCCAATTGAAGCGATCTTATGCTCGCCTACCCAGATTCCGGTATGTTCATTACCGCGCTTAGCGCTGATATTGTACTCTTTCAAAGTGTCAATAACACCGGTCTGGATATTGGTCATAAATTTGCGCAGGTTTTTGCCTCGTCTTGAGAGATTGAAAATAAAATAGGCCACCAGCTGCCCCGGCCCGTGATAAGTGACGTCTCCCCCGCGCTCGATAAAAACCGGCTGTGCAGATAGACCTTCAAAGTTTTCCTTGTGAGCGCTGCGGCCGACAGTCACCACTGGCGGATGTTCCACCAACATTATAATGTCGCGGCTGAGTCCCTCGCGGCGCATTTTGACTAAACCCCGCTGCCAGCTAAGGGCCCGGTCATAGTCTATACGCCCGAGATTCATAGCCCAACCGAAAGGGCTGTGCTGTAAACCAATCATAGGACCTAACGAAGCTGAAGCACTAATTTTTTGGGGTCTGCTAAATATTCATGTACGCGATGCAAAAATTGGACCGCAATGTGGCCGTCTATAAGTCGATGGTCAAAGGAGACACCGAATGTCGAAACGTCCCTGATAACTATTTCGCCGTTGACCACCCAGGGTCTTTTGGTAATGGCGTGCACACCCATAATCGCCACCTGCGGCTGATTGATAATCGGAGTCGAGGCGGTGGCCCCGAACATTCCGGCATTGGTCACCGTAAAGGTGCCGCCGCTGACATCATCCGGCATCAATTTATTCGTGCGCGCCTTGTGCCCCAGCTGGTTTATCTCAACCGCTAGCTCAACAATCGTTTTTCTGTCGGCGTCTTTGATTACCGGAACTATCAAGCCATCTTCACGCGCGACGGCGATGCCGACATTGTAATAATTTTTGACGATTATTTCTTTGTCGGTCAGTGAAGCATTCATTAAAGGAAACTCTTTCATGGCTGTGGTGGCGGCCTTAATAATAAACGGCATAAAAGTAATGTTGGCGCCGTAGGTCGCTTTGAAATCAGCTTTGATAGAGTTGCGGTAAGTGGCCAGTTCAGTGAAATCTATATCTTCGAAAGTCGTCACATGGGGCGAGGTCCGTTTGGACATGACCATATGGTCGGCAATCATTTTGCGTGCACCCTGAAGCGGCGTGCGGGTTTCTCTCTGCTCAGCAGGTAGTGGCTGAAAAACAGGAATCTGCACTTCGATTTTTGGCTTTTGCGGCTCTGCTGCCGGAGCGGCTGCGGCCATCCTGCCCTCCCCTGCAGAAAACGGCGTCGGAGGTGCCGGAGCTGCTATCGGCCCGGCTGTAAAGCCTTTCCCCTGTGAGCGGGTTTCGACCGCCCGGGTGACATCGTCGACAACTATCAGTCCATCTTTGCCGGTCGGAGTAATAACCAGCGGGTCGAGCGAATACTCACGAATCATCATGCGGACTTTGGGGGACATTTTGCCCTTTCCGATAGCGGCGGTCGCATTTACAGTAACAGGCGGAGCGATAGTGGCTGCCACTACGCCTCCGCCGGAACCTGCGGCGGCTGCCGGTGCCGCTGCGGCAGCTTGGGCCGGCTGAACTTTAGATTCGGCCGTGCTGCTTGCTCCCTTAATAGCATCGCCGCTGCCGTCGTCTATGATCGCTATGCGGGCCCCTACCGGTACTACCTCACCCTCTTTGACCAGTATCTCTTTTAAAATACCGTTCACTTCGGACGGGATTTCGATATTGACCTTGTCAGTCATCAACTCAACTAAGGGCTGATTTAGTTCGATTCTATCGCCTATTTTTACTTTCCATTCCAGAATCGTGCCTTCCAGAACAGATTCACCCATTTGTGGGACTACTACTTCAACAGCCATATTTTTAACCTCTCGGCTTTGTCATTCCCGCTTCAGTCCCTGTTTGGGGGCGTAGGCGGGAATCCACCTTCATATTTTCAATTAGTAGGGGCTGAATATATTCAGCCCCTACGCCGGAACAATAAACAAAAATCGATTTATCTAGTCAAGCTTGAGGATTTGGGGAGAAAGCAAGCCAAATATGAGTTACCCAGGGGGATATTATTCGGCCATTTTCAGCAGAAATCTTTCGATTTGCCTCCGGTGTCTCAAAATATGGACAATGGCGTGCTCTAACAGCTGTTCCAGATCATAAGTCACGCCCCAGCTGACTTTCATCGAAACGGCCTGAATTTCCTCGTCAGACATCTGCCACTTACCTTCCAGAGTTTGGGCAGTATAGACAAGCATGGCCTCGATTTTTTCGGCTGCTTCCTGACACCCAACCGGTACACTTTCCGGCCTTGCCGACGGCATACCAAAGGCGTCTCGAAAATAGTCGGCATAGCCGTAGCCGGCCCGCACCACATGATAGATTATGGTCTGAATCGAGCGGCAGTCATCATCTTTTGTTTCGGCGTCAATGATGCGGTTGAAATCATCTTCGGGTATATGCTCTATAACGCTTTTGAGTGTTTCAGCGGCGCGCTCATATTCATCCATCATAGCGCCCACTCCGCCTTTACGGTATTCCTTTTTCATATATGTCAGGATAACATCTTGCGGTTATAGAGTCAATGCCGATAAAAGGCGTCACCCTGAGCCTGTCGAAGGGTAAATGGCTTCGTTTTGTTATATTTTACTTTTCGGGTGTAGTGGTCTTGTATGTTTTTTGATACTTGGCATAATAGAGGTCGGTTTATATTGGGGCGGGATTGGGCATTTTAGCTTTATTTTCTAGGGAATGTGAGAAGTCATTTAGGACCAATTGGCGAACAAACTTGACTATGTAGCGAAAGTTTGTATTATTCTATATATCCTATTATTTCCTTTTTGAACATTTGATTGTGAGTTTAAAAAAGTAAAAATAGGACATATTAAATAGAACTTGATGGCCTTTTTCACAAATGTACAAGGAACCAATAATACAGATCCCACCCCGACTTAAAGATGTCTTATCTAAAAACGCAGACTTGTCAGGACCTATTGAAAAAAACTTGAACGACTTCGGCCGACTTTTTCAGCACAGTAAAGCGGTTTTCTTCCCAGAATATACAGACCACGGCCCACAACACGTACAGGATGTGTTAACAACCGCATCATCACTGATCCGAGACGAGGCGTGGGAAATCGTTACTCCAGAAGACGTGGCTACCCTTATAGTTGCAACCATATTGCATGATTGCGGACTTCACTTGGGCAAAGAGGGCTTCTTGGCATTAATTGATGAAGAGAACACAATACAACTCATGGACTGGTGTGGCGACAAACCGTGGTATGAAGTTTGGCAAGATTTTTTGTCCGAGGCCAGCCGCTTTGATGGCCAAAAGTTACTTGAATTATTTGGAACCTCAAGACAATTTCAAAGGCCTTTAAGCGATTCATCACGATGGACAGCGCTTGATCATTTGCTTATTGGTGAATTTCTAAGGAGAAACCATGCCCGATTGGCACACGAGATAGCCATAAATGGAATGCCTGGACCTGAAAAGGAGAAGCTAAAATTCGAAAATGTATCAACCGAAATGCTTGAATTGAGTGGATTAGTTGCTCGCAGTCACGGCATTTCGCTTAGATATAGTGTAGATTTGCTTGACGCTCGTTACAACGAAATTAGGGAATATCAAGGCACCCATCCAATATTCTTAATGACTTTACTTAGAGTTGCAGATTTTCTTCAAATTCAGTCTGAAAGAGCGCCGAAACAAATGTTAAAAATCCAAACACTCAAGAGTCCCCTATCACAGCGAGAATGGAATCTGCATCATGCAGTAATGGATGTTAGATACTCTCACATAGATCCCGAGGCTGTTTTCATTGAAGCCAGGCCGACGCAAGTTAAGACATACTTAAAATTAAAAAAACTCTTAGACGAATTTCAGAAGGAACTTGATTCCTGCTGGGCAGTCCTTGGTGAAGTTTATGGTCGTTGGAAAAATCCAAACCTTGACCAATTAGGTTTGACTATTAGGCGTGTCCGCTCAAATCTAGATAATGACAAAGTGTTTTCACAAAGTGTTGACTATATACCTTGCCTCGCAAATTTTCAAGCAGCGGACGCAGATCTACTAAAACTTCTAATACACCCACTCTATGGCGCATCTCCAGAATTCGGCGTTCGTGAGTTGCTGCAAAATGCCATAGATGCCGTTAGGGAACTCAATGAATACAAACGAACATTGCCAAATGCTCAAACATATGATTTAGAGCATCAAGAAGCCGATGTTGTTGTATCGTTGGAAAAGGAAACTGATGACGATTGGTTTCTTACGGTTAGTGACCGAGGTATGGGCATGACTGTTGACACTGTTCGAAATTACTTTTTGAAAGCTGGCGCTTCATTTCGAAGAAGCGACCATTGGAGAAAGATGTTTGAGACCGACGGTAAAAGTCGTGTACTACGGGCAGGGCGATTCGGCATTGGAATTCTATCCTCGTTTTTGATCGGGAACGAAATTGAAGTCATTACAAGATATGTAGATGAACCCAGAGAAAATGGAATACGATTCGATGCGACTATCGAAAGTTCAGTAATTGAATTAATGCGTGTATCTGCACCTATCGGTACTTCCATTAAGATAAAGCTCGGACCTGGTCCATTGAGCGAGCTAAAAAAACCTAAGAAAAGGAGTGATGTCTTTGGTGAGTACGGCAAAAATGACAATTGGTTTGTTCGATCAAAATGGTATTGTCTAGATAAGCCATCAGTATTATTTAAATCAAGTGAAATGAAAAAGAAAAGAGGCTCTGTTGCTTTGGTTCCAGCACCCAAGGTTAGACTACCTTTCAACTGGAGACGAATACGGCACCCGAAATTTGAAGATATACAATATACTTATTTGGATAATATCCCAGCATTGATCTGTAATGGATTAGTAATCAGTAATAAGAAGAGATTCAACTGGAGTTTCGATCGAACTTGGTACTTTGACTTTGACTTTGAACCACCTAAATTATCTGTATTCGATCCAAACGGGGAATTACCCATAAACCTTATAAGGGATCGACTTATAGCTGACAATGTTCCCTTCGAGTTCGAACTTTTAGAAGACATAAAAAAAGATTTCGCAGCCTATTATCTCGTAAATGCTCCATCTTCCTTAGAATCATTTCGAGACACGCCTTCTAAACTGAATTACCCTGGCCTTTCGAATGTTGGACTTTGGATGCCCAAAGGGAGGGGGTTACCTTCACATTTCTTTGTTCCCAATAAAGGGCTATCTCTTGCATCAGCTTGGAATGTGAAACATCTGAAGCTCAGGAATATATTAATGATAGAGTCATATGGTCTAGAAAGTGCTATGGACTTAGATCTAGTTAGTCATGATGCGATATATCCTATAGACTTTGTAGCTGGTGCTCAAGATTATAATGGCCTTTTAAGGGAGTGTCTTTCAATGCATTTGTTAGGTAATACTGTAATAGGTGGCCGAATTCTGTTTCGTTCAAAGGAGAAGGAAAATATTGAATCAAGCAGGGCGATTAGTGAAGTATTCATCGGAAGACTAGAGACAGAATTAGAGATGGATCAATTTGTCGTACAGAAATTTGGTAATCCTAGATACAAGTCATTTGATTTTGAGAAATTTGTATTTGCAACTACAAGAGCCGGGTCACATAGCTCCGTCCCTTTTGTATGTGAATTTTCATTTATAGATTCGCGTGACATCAAAGTTGATTCGAGTAGCTATCCAACACAGGCGTGGATCGATTACATTAAATTAGCTTATATACCGTTTAATCTAAAGATGAGAGAGCAATTACTCGAAAAGTCTTTTAAAAAATTAAAACCGTACATTAAGAAATGGCAAAAGAACAAAAAGTGAAAACCGTTCCACTCCACTAGCGAATCGTCCCCTCAACTAATCTCCAGCATTTTATCAAGCTTTATGCCCGTTCAACTGTGCAGTTGAAGCAACCCTGTTTGGCGTTGTGAACGTGGATATACTTTATGTTTTGTTTTCATATAATCCCTGAATTTGGTTCACTTTAGTACTGACCCTACAAACTTGATCTTCCAAATTGGAATATCAAGATCCGTAAAAGATACCTTGAAGTCAACTAATCTCTAACATCTTATCAAGGGCTAAGCGGGCTTCGGAGCGTTTTGGTTCGGGGACGACTATCGATTCGCCCATTTATTTATCGAATCCGATCTGTTTCTTTTTCGCAGCCGGTGGAGCCATTAGTTGTCTGATAGCATCAAACACGACTTTGAATCGGGTATCATATTTTCTTTCGAGTGCATTGAGCTTGCGTGCCAACTGAGCATTTGAGGCTAACATTTCTCTTAGCTTCACAAAGGTTCGCATAATTTCAATATTTACTTTTACAGCCCGTTTACTTTTTAATACGCTCGAGAGCATTGCAACTCCTTGTTCGGTAAAGACTCTTGGTAAGTACCTTCTTCCTCCCCATCTTGAGGTGCCAAATTGGCACCTCAAGTTTTCAAATTCTTTCTCAGTAAGAACGAACATAAAATCCCTGGGAAACCTGTCTATATTTCTAGTCACTTGGCGACTAAGGTATTTGGTCTCAACCTTATACAGGTCAGCCAAGTCTTTATCCAACATTACGTTATGACCTCTAACCCTAACAATGAGGTTTTCGACTTTGGCACTTGAAACTAGCGATTTCGATTTCATATAATCCCTAAATTTGTCTGCTCTTCAATTTAGGCTCAGAATCTTGATATTGCAAATTGTAATATCAAGTTGATATCACATTTTGCTTCAAAGGATATTCTGCTTGTTAGAAATATGGCCGTTTGTGAAATCTTGATATTCAAATTCGGAATATCAAGTTATCTCAAGCATTTTATCAAGGGCCAAGCGGGCTTCGGAGCGTTTGGGTTCGGTGACGACTATCGGTTTGATGTCGGCTAAGTTTTCAAGTGTATAGGCCAGGTCGTTTATGGTGGTGCGGTACATATTGGCGCAGACCGGGCAGGTCTGGCCGGAGAGTGCGAAAATCTTTTTGTCGGGGTGGTCGTGGGCCATGCGGTTTATCAGGTTGATCTCGGTGCCGATGGCAATTGTCGCGCCCGCCGGAGCGCTTTCACAATACTCGACGATGAAACGGGTCGAGCCAACCCCATCGGCCAGTTTGACGACATTGTGCGGGGTTTCGGGATGGACGATTATTTTGACATCGGGGTATTTTTCGCGCACTTCGGTGACATGTTCGGGGAGGAAATTTGTATGGACGTGGCAGTGGCCTTTCCACAGGATAATTTTGGCGCGCTTTACTTCTTCAGCCGAGAGACCGCCATCGTCACGGGAGAAATCCCAGATGACCATTTCTTCTGGTTTGATGCCGTACTTGATGCCGGTGTTGTAACCAAGATGCTGGTCGGGGAAAAAGAATACTTTTTCGCGCTGCTTGAAAGACCACTCCATAGCGGCAGCGGCGTTTGAGGAAGTACAGATAATCCCGCCATTCTTGCCAGTGAAAGCTTTGAGACCGGCGGCAGTATTCATATACGAGACAGGCGTGATATTTTCAGCGCCGCCGATTTCTTCAAGGTAGTCCCAGGCGGCTAAGACATCGGCCATCTCAGCCATGTCGGCCATGGGGCAGCCAGCCAAGGGATTGGGCAGATAGACCATTTTTGCCGGGTCAGTCAGGATATCGGCCGATTCGGCCATAAAGTGCACACCGCAGAAAACTATCGACTCAACATCTGTATTTTCAGCGGCTATTTTTGACAGGCCGTAAGAATCGCCGATATGGTCGGCATACTGGACAACTTCGAGCCGCTGATAGTGGTGCGCTAAAATGGTCAGTCTACTGCCGAGTTTTTCTCTGGCGGCCGTGATGCGGTTTATCAGGTCGTCCTGTGTTGCCTGGCGGTATTCTTGTGGTAGTGAAAAGTACACTAATTTTCCTCTTATTGTCGAAACTGCGCTCAGGAAGCGAGTTTCGACCTACTCAATCTAAGCATTAGTCACCCTGAGCCTGCTTTAGTCCCAAGTCCGGTTCGCCGGACGCAGGTCGAAGGGTGGTTGACCCAAGACTGAGATTGCTTCGTCCCGAAGGAATCGGGACTCGCAATGACAGGTTGAGAGCGCTTCGATGCTTCGACACCCGCGATTAAGTTCGGAACTTTGTCCGCTCAGCATCACTAAATGAGCCATCATGTCTTACTAAGTCTTAGCGACTTCATCCTCTTTTTGTTTCTGCTTGGCGATTTTCCTGAGTGCCAGCACATGTTTATCGGTCGAATGCCCCGGGCTGATTTTGGCCTTGGGATCAATATCATGCTTAGCATTATTGACCGCAATAGCCACTTCGCCGCAACCTAAAGAAATAAGTTTCAGTTTGCCGTCATAGGCCACGATATCCCCGGCCGCAAATACGCCCTTGACATTGGTGCGCATTCTACTATCTACAACAATGGTATCTTTTTCGAGTTCCAGGCCCCACTCGGTTATTGGTCCCAGATCGGTGATAAAGCCGATACTCAAGACTATTGCTTCAATATCGAGCGTTAGTTCTTCGTCGGTTTTGGTCTGGTGCAAAGTGACTTTTTCAACGCCGCCGTTGCCCGTAATCGCCTTGATCTCCCAGAACGGGAATTTCATGGTGACCGAGGAGTTCTTTACTAATTCGATGGTATGCTCATGGGCGGTGAACATGCTGTTTCTGTGTATGTGCGTAACAGATTTTGCCACCGGCTCAAGCATCATTGAGTAATCGAAGGCAGCGTCGCCGCCGCCGACTATCAGCACGTTTTTGTTTATGAAATTGTCAATCGGATTGACGAAATAATAGACGCCGTTACCCTCGTACTTTTCAAGATTCTCAATATCAAATTTGCGCGGTGTGTACGAACCAAGTCCGGCGCAAATTACTACTGTTTTGGTCCAGTGAGCGCCCTTGTTGGAAGTTATTCTTATGGTGCCATCATCGAGATGCTCTAAGCCGGTGACTTTCTCTTCCATGCAAAACGTCTGCGGATATAAACAGGCCTGCTCGTACATCACTTTGACTAAGTCTTTGGCCGTAATTTTAGGGAAACCGGCCATATCATAAATATATTTTTCCGGATAAAGCGCAGTCAGCCCGCCGCCGACATCGCCCAGCATATCGATTACTTTTGATTTCATCAGACGGAGTCCGGCGTAATAGGCACCATACAGTGCGACCGGCCCGGCGCCTATAAAAGTTATATCGTAGAGATCTTTTTCTGCTGCTGCTGTCATTGTGCTCAATTTATCACCTAATTTCAGAAATTAACAATTTAAATTCTTGCTTAAATTTTGGGTGGAATCAGGCCGGCAGGAGTCTGCCGGAATTTAGCTTTTTAGTCGTGACCCGCTCTAGTCTGGCTGTTAAGCTTAGCCATCTGGCCAAATAGGTCGATTGTTTCAGGTATTTCTTCAGTGCCATATCGGTCAATAAAACGAATTATGCCGTTAATATCAATCAGGAAAACTGACCTTTCTGCATAGCCTCTTTCTGAAAGCACTCCGTATCTTTTGGAAACCTGGCCATGTGGAAAATAGTCAGACATCAAAGGAAAACTAAAATCTCCGCACGACCTTGCCCAGGCCATGTGACAGGGAATTGAGTCTACTGAGACGCACAAGAGCTGGCAGTTGCAGTCGTTAAAAAATTCGATGTTCTTCTGATAGCCGGGAATTTGAACAGAACAAGCCGGGGTCCAGTCGCCTGGGTAAAAGACCAGCACAACATTATGGCGGCCACGATACCAGCCCAGGTTCAGTTCGCCTTCGTTGTGAGTCGGCAGGGTAAAATCGGGAGCTTCGTCGCCTACTTGCAACTTGCGCTTATTTTCAGAAGTTTTGGTCATAACTAAAAGCTTAGAGTTGACTGTAAACTACATATTTGAATTTATAAAATCAACAGCTTTGCGTAATCGGGCTACCACCCGCTTTTGTCCGACCAGCTCAAGCAGTTTGAACAACCCCGGGCCGACCGACATCCCGGAAACAGCCAGTCTGGTGGGGTGTATTAATTTTCCACGTTTGACATCTTTTTCATCGGCAAGTTTGCTTAACTCTGCTTCTACTGTTTCTTTGCTGAAATCAGAAAGTTTTTCAAAGCGCTCGGCCAGTTCGGCCAGAATCAGAGCGTTTTCGGAATTGAATTGTTTTTCGGCAGCCTTCTCGTCGTAGTCAAATTCGTCTTTGAAAAAATAAGTGCCTAATGAAACAAAATCCGTCAGCTTTCTGACCCGCTCTTTTAATGAATCTATAACGCGCAGGAAATATTCTGAATCCGCTGCCATGCTGCCGTTATCCAGGCCCAGCTCGGCTTTAAATAGCTCAGATACAACCGGCGCTAACTCCGCCGTTGGTTTCATCATTATGTGCTGTTTGTTAAAGGCTATTAGTTTTTCTTCATCGAAGATAGCGTTGGCAGAATTAAAATTGGCCGAATCAAAAATATCTATGAGTTCTTTGACCGTATAAATTTCACGCTCTGTTTTCGATGACCAGCCCAATGTGCAGAGATAGTTGAACATCGCTTCGGGGAGAATGCCCTCGTCTAAGTATTCGGCGACATCTTTATCACCCAGTCGCTTTGATATTTTTTTCTTATCAGGCCTGAGTAGCAGCGGCACATGACCGAATTGCGGCTGCTCGTAGCCCAGGGCCTGGTAAATATGAATCTGCTTAAAAGTATTGGTGATATGGTCATTGCCGCGTATGACGTGACTGATTTCCATCTGGTGGTCATCAATCACTACTGCCAGATTATAGGTAGCGCTGCCATCGGAACGGGCGATTATAAAATCCTCTATCTCTGTGTTCTGCCGTGTCAGCTCACCCGCGACCATATCGTTGTAGGTTGTTTGTCCATCGGGTATGCGTATCCTGATTGTATACAGCAGGCCCTTCGCTATCTTGCTGGCACATTCTTCTTCAGACAGTTTCAAGCAGCGGCGGTCGTATCGGGGCGGACGTTTTTCGGCCCGGGCTTTCTCTCTGGAAGCTTCAAGTTGTTCCTGAGTGCAAAAACAGCAGTAGCCGTGCCCGCTTTCAAGAATTTGATGAGCTACTGCGCTGTAGATATCCTTGCGCTGCGATTGCATAATTATCTCTTCGTCGCTAACCATGCCTAACTTATCAAGCGCTTCAAGAATATTATAAACTAAAGCCGGGTCAGAGCGCTCGACATCGGTGTCTTCAATGCGGACTAAAAACTTGCCGCCATGATGACGGGCATATAGAAAATTAAAAATAGCGGTACGGGCGGTGCCGACATGAAGATATCCCGACGGCGACGGCGCAATGCGCACTCTTACTTTTGAATCGGACATAATTAAATTCGCCTAATAGATTACTCGTTGCTCATATAATCGGGTGGTTTGAATCTGTCGTTGTCTTTCTCTGTTTCTTTTGGGGCAGGCGGCGGCTCCGGAGCTGCCGGAGATGCGGACAAAGGTGGAGATGAAGATTGGGGCGGAGGAGGTGGCGGCGGGACTACATATTTCGGTTTTAACGGCTCAGCAACCACTGATTGCTGACCTGGCGCGGCTGCTTGAATATTTCCCAGCGGTTGTAATACAAATTCCAAGCCGCCTGTCATTCTGACTATCAGATTATAAAAACCCACAATAATTGCTCCGAATAAAGTTCCGAATACGGCATTCCCTAAAGAGAACATGATGCCCATTGCAAAAATATAAATGACTATGGGAAATCCTGACTCGACATCGATTGCATCTTCTGAAAAAAACATCAGCCCGGCAGCTATTGACATGAAAGCTCCGCTGAAAATTCCTGCAAAAATCCCCAGTACGAAGCCTACTATCAGGTTCACGAAAAACATGACCTTTATATAAGACCAGCTGCTTATTGATTTTAGCTCATACCGCATAGATACGCTCCTGTCTTTGGGCCATCGCTAATAGATTTAGTCTAAGAAGTAACTTGAACATGGTCAACATATATAACAGCAAATTGTACTAAACGTTAAGTATGAAGCGGGCGTCGACAGCTTTACAATTGTGTATGTTCGGGCTGGCAATAAAAGGGTTTATATCTATTTCTTTGAAGCAGTCAAAATCTCTGACAAGCTGTGACAAACGGAGCAAAACTTCTTCAATAGTCGCTATTTGCACCGGTTTTGATCCTCTGAAACCCGTCAAAAGAGGATAAGAGCGCAGCGACCTGATCATCTCTTTGGCATCCTGAGTAGACAGCGGATTTATCCGAAAAGAAACATCTTTCATAATCTCGACATAGATACCGCCCAGCCCGAACATTAATAATGGTCCGAACTGCGGGTCGGTGGTCATGCCGATTACTGTCTCCACCCCATGCTTGACCATTTTTTGAATTGCTACCGAAAATTTTTCTCCCCTTTTGAGCTTATCTATTTTGGAGCGAAGTTTTTCAAACGATTGTTTGATTTCATCGGCGTTGCGCAAATCAACAAGTACTCCACCTACTTCGGTTTTGTGCAGCAGCAGCGGTGTGTTGATTTTCATAACCACCGGATAACCGATCTTTTTTGCGGCCGTTACTGCTTCCTCCGGAGTCCAGGCATACTTGTAGCCTGCCGCCGGAATGCCATAAGCTTTTAGTATCTCTATGGCCTCTTCGCTAACTATCGCTTTCTGCTTTTGCTCTTTAGCCTGGGCAATTATCTGCGCCACTTTTTCGCTATCTACTTTAAATTTCCTGAACTTTCCTTTAGGTCTTTTAAGCCAGCGGCTGTAATTATTGATAGAAGCCAGAGCTAAGGCAATCGACTCAGGATATTTATAGACCGGAATGCTTTTGCTTTTTAAGTACTCGGTAGCTTTGGAGCTTTCACCAACTCCCATGAAACAGGCCAGTATGCTTTTGTCTGAATCTTTAACTGATTCATAAATACTTTCTGCAACCTGCATCTGGTCGATGGTAACAGGTGGCACTACGATAGGTACGATGGTATCATAGCGTTTGTCTTTTTTTATGGCATCAAGTGTAATCTTAAACTCTCTGGGACCTGCCCCGGCGACCATGTCCATCGGGTTTGAAAAAGAGGCTTCGGCCGAAATTGATTGTTTGAGCTTTTTTACCGTCGCCGGTGACATAGCCGGCATCTGCATACCGTTTTTTATCAAAGCATCTGTAGCCAGAATGCCCGGGCCGCCGGCATTGGTCACTACCATTACCCGGTTTCCTTTGGGGATCGGCTGTAAAGAGAGCGCCGCTGCCACATCGAATAACTCCTGCACCGTATCGACTCTGATAACGCCGGTCTGGTTAAAGAGGGCGTCGACGCCGACATCGAGTCCGGCCAGAGCCCCGGTATGCGAAGAAGCCGCTTTGGCGCCTAAACTTGTCCGGCCGGATTTAACCGCCACAATAGGTTTTGTGAGAGATACCTGGTGGGCAATGCGAATAAAATTACCAGGATTTCCGAAATTTTCGAGATACATCAAAATTATATCCGTGTCCGGGTCGTCTTGTAGATAATCAAGAATATCATTCGAAGAAATATCGGCCTTATTGCCAATCGAGGCGACGATCGAAAATCCGATACCCAGCTCATTGGCATGATTCATTATGGCTTCACCCATAGCGCCGGACTGAGTAATAAAACCTACTCGGCCCCTTTTGGGGAATATCTTGCCAAAGGTAGCGTTAAGACTGATTTTGGGATCGGTATTGACGACTCCAAAGCAGTTCGGCCCTATCATGCGCATGCCATAGCGATGAACTTCTTTAAGAACCGCTAATTCTTTCTTCTTGCCTTCTTTACCAACCTCAGAAAACCCTGCCGAGATAATAACTACTCCCTTGACACCCTTTTCGCCGCATTGCCGGACTACTCCGGCAACAGCATCTTTGGGTACTATGATAATAGCCAGATCGACGGCGTCGGGCACATCGAGAACGGTTGAATACGCTTTGATCGATTGAATTACGCTGGCTTTGGGATTGACCGGAAAAACTTTGCCGCAAAATTCGGCCATCAGGATATTATGCATTGTCTCCCGGCCTATTGTTCCTTTGCGGGCAGAAGCTCCGATGACGGCTACTGACGAGGGCCTGAAGATGCCTTCTAACTGATGTCTCATTTGTTCCGCACAGTTCTGTTTAAATTGCAGGGAATTATAGCCACGCTGTGTTTCACAAGTTTATCTGCCCTTTGCAAAAAAAGAAGCTATTTGATCACTTTTCTTTTTTTGTTTTTTTTACAGCTTTTTTTACAGCTTTTTTCTTTCCGCCAGAACCGTTGAACTTAAGTGTCGCCTGGGCTGCTGAAAGTCGCGCTATCGGAATCCGATAGGGCGAACAGGAAACGTAATCCAAGCCGATTTTGTGACAAAACTCTATTGAGCTGGGGTCACCGCCATGTTCACCACAAATACCGATTTTGAGCTCAGGATTAGTGGCTCTTCCCTTTTCAAAACCCATCTTAATAAGCTGGCCCACGCCTGCCTCGTCTATCGAAACAAACGGATCAGTTTCTAAAATACCATTTTCAAGATAGAACTGCAGGAACTTGCCGGCGTCATCCCGTGAGAAGCCCATGGCCATCTGAGTTAAATCATTGGTACCAAAACTAAAGAACTGCGCCTCAGTTGCAATTTCGTCAGCTGTCAGGGCGGCGCGGGGAATTTCAATCATAGTTCCCACCAGATATTCCAGATTGCGAACTTTGTATTTGGCTATTACTTCGATGGCAATTCGGTCTATTATTTCTTTTTGGTGTTTGAATTCGTTGACATGCCCCACCAGCGGCACCATAATTTCAGGAAAGATCTTTTTTCTGTCTTTGGTAAGTTCGCAGGCGGCTTCTAAGATAGCCCGGACCTGCATCTCGGTGATTTCCGGAAATACGATACCCAGCCGGCAGCCGCGATGGCCGAGCATAGGGTTTAACTCGGTAAGTTCGTCAATCCTGCGAACCAGCCGGGTTAAGTCTTCAAAATCCTCTTCGTAGTGGTCTGATTTTTTGTCCAGTTCTTCCAGTTTTAATTCTATCGTTTCTTTTTTTGGAAGAAATTCATGCAGCGGCGGATCCAGAGTTCTTATTGTGACCGGCAGCCCGTTCATTGCTGAAAAAATTGCTTTGAAGTCTTTCTTTTGCATTGGCAAAAGTTTATCCAGCGCCTCCTGACGTTCCTCGGCAGTTTCGGCAACTATCATCTGCTGCACTATCGGAATGCGGGCCTCGGCGAAAAACATATGTTCGGTCCGGCATAGACCGATACCTTCAGCGCCAAACTTCAGGGCTTTAACCGCATCGGCCGGAGTATCGGCGTTGGTACGAACTTTAAGTGTGCGCACTTCGTCTGCCCAGCTCATGAACTCGGTATATTCTGCAGAAAGCTCCGGCTCTACCGTAGCTACTTCACCTGTTATAACCTCACCGGTCGAACCGTTCAGGGTAATAATTTCGCCTTCTCTGATAGTCAGCTTGCCTACCTGAAAACGTTTCTTAGCGGCGTTTACACGAACCGCCTCGGCACCGCAGACACAGCACTTGCCCATGCCACGGGCTACTACTGCCGCATGCGAGGTCATACCGCCGCGAGAAGTAAGTATTCCGACTGCGGAATGCATGCCTTCTATATCATCAGGGTTGGTTTCTTCGCGAACTAAGATGCCTTTAACCTTGGCGCCAAGAGCAGTTATGTCTTCGGAGGTGAAATAGACTTTGCCGGATACCGCCCCCGGCGAAGCCGCCAGGCCGGTAGTAATAACTTCATACTTGGCATTGGGGTCAATGGTCGGGTGCAGCAGCTGGTCAAGATCCATCGGCTTAATACGCATCAGGGCATCTTCTTTGGAAATCAATTTCTCTTTGACCATATCCACCGCAATTTTTATAGCTGCCTGGGTAGTGCGTTTGCCCGAGCGGGTCTGCAGCATGTACAACTTTTCGTTTTCTACGGTGAATTCAAAATCCTGCATATCCCGGTAGTGCTTCTCAAGACTGTTCGCAATTGTACTGAGCTGTTTATAAACGGCAGGCATCACTTTTTTTAGATTCTTAATATCTTCGGGCGTGCGAATTCCGGCAACGATATCCTCGCCCTGAGCATTTACCAGAAATTCACCGAAGAATTCTTTTTCGCCAGTCGAGGGATTGCGGGTAAAGCCTACTCCGGTACAGGACTTTTTGCCCATATTACCGAACACCATCGCCTGGATATTGATGGCCGTACCGGGCAGAGGCGGAATGTTATTTAGCCGGCGGTATGATATTGCTCGGGGATTATTCCAGCTGCGAAATACGGCATCGCGTGCCAAACGCAGCTGCTGCCAGGGGTCTTCGGGGAATGGTTCACCGGTCTTGCGTTTTACAATCTGCTTGTATCGTTTTATGATATCGCCCAGGTCACTAACCTGCAGAGAACTGTCATGTTTTACTCGTCTTTCAACTTTCTTCTTCTGTATGACTGCTTCAAAAGCGTCTCTTTCTATACCCAGGACAACATCTCCAAACATCTGGATAAAGCGGCGGTAGTTGTCTAAAGCAAAGCGCATGTTGCCTGACTTGCCGGCAATGCCTTCCAGGGTTTCATCATTCATGCCCAGATTCAATATAGTGTCCATCATGCCTGGCATTGAGAATTTTGCTCCGGAGCGAACTGACAGCAGCAGTGGATTGGTGCTGTCGCCAAATTTTTTCTTGGTCTCCTTTTCAATCATGCTTACATATTTTTCAAGCAGGGCATCAATCTCTATTGGAAGTACCAGGTCATTTTCGTAATAAAGTTTGCAGGCACTGGTTGCTATGGTGAATCCGGGAGGAACAGCTATTTTGGCTAAGGCCATTTCGGCCAGATTAGCGCCTTTGCCGCCCAGTTCATCCGGCATCTGGGCGTTGCCATCGGCTTTGCCGGGTGAGAAAAAATAGTAGTAGCTGGAAGGATTATCGATTTTCAAGACTTTTTTTACCTCTGTTATGGTTTTTTTCAATTTCAATTTTATGACAGTGCCCTTTTTGGGCGTTTTATTGCTGGTTTTGGAGGCTGAGGCTGTTTTTGACGGCCTTCCTCTATTCTTGGCGCCTGCACTCACTTGAGGCATAATTTTTTTCCTCTCAGTTGCTTTTTTGCACTTTATCGAAGCTTGAAGTTATCAAAATTATCCGGCTTGAGCAAACTAAAAGGCGACTGAGAGCTAAATTCTCACAGTCGCCTTCACCTATTTTACAGCAGTTAGACTCTAAAGCTACATCGTAAAGAAGCGCTCGCCGCTGATTATCTTTTCAAGCATCCGCAGTGTTTTCTCAACCGGTGAATGCATCAAATCCGTTGTGTTAAATGTTGTACGAATCACTTCGCGGGGAGCATCGGAGCCTTTACCGCGGCCAATCCGCGCCTTTTTCTTGTGCGTCAAATTATATTGACGCTGGTATTCTTTCGCCTTTTCCTTGTGCATCTGATAGTAGCGACGTTGATACTCCCGGCGCGCTTCGGCATTCGAGAGGTTTCCAGACACTACAATCTTGGGGGACTTCCTGGACTCCTGGTTATCTACCGTTCCCACCGGTTCGGTTTGATCTTTACGAGTCATTCCCTACCTCGCTTTCCCTGAGGATTGGCTACCCTCTTTCACTTCTTTCTCTGTATCAGCCACAGGCGCTGATTCGTTCCTCCAACAGGGACTGTAGGAAATCTATTCCTATATGTCAAGTAATTTTTAGAAATATTTCAAATTTAATTGTGGTAACTATAAGAGTAGCTACACACTATGTTACTTCAAATTTCCTCCTTTCATAACTAATTGAACATCAAGCATATATAGCGCCTAATTCCTTGCGGCACTTTCAACTTCAAGATTTTCAAACTAATACCTTGATAGATATAACTTTACAATCTTCTACTATATTTAGCAAAGACGAGTAAAATTTTGCTACCGCTATCTGCTTGTCGTTAAGCGTATATTTAGTCATACGCGATTACAATAGTTTTGATGCTAAACTAATCAACAAAAAAACTAATTAAATTTTTTTGTTTTTAGAAAAGAGTGCTAAAGTTTAAGCTTGAGTGCTTTCGGGCTGAGACGGCTTGTCTTTGCTGTTCAGATATTTTTTGAACTCAAAGACAGCGTAGACTAAAAAGATTAACCAGACCGCCCAGAACAGAGCCTGAAATCCGGCGTGGTAATTTTCATTGGCAGTACCAGAAGCATCGAAAGCCGCCTGCCCCCAGTTAATATCGAGAAATTGAATGCGGTTTATGAAAAGAGAAATTCGAGCCATAACAGTAAATCCAAAAGAGGCTCCAAAGCCGAGCATTAGCGTCCAGATACCAAATTTTGCAACCGCTCCAAAAGCTCCGGTATGGGCTTTGGAGAAAAAGAAATAGACTAAAGCTGCAATCGTACCGACAAAAATTAACAATTCTGAATAGCCCGAGCCAATATCTAAATACCTTTCACCCCAGAAACTGCTCCAGTTGATTGGCTCCATCATGGCCCAGAGCTGCCGGTTTACACGGTTGGCCATTTCCAGAGGGATAGCCAGTCCGGTCGAGATACCAATATACATGGCCAGCGGCCAGCGCGATATCCACGAGGATTTTTTGAAAAAACGAGCAAACATCATCACGCCCAGAATGAAAGGAACAAAATACCACCATTCTGAGGCGTTTAGCCATAGCAGATACCAGTCACCGTCGGCCAGTTTCTTGAAAAGATTCGGAACCAGCGCGCCATGCCAGAGAATTATTACAAAGTATCCGGCCGATACCCCGACGAACAGATGCTCTGCAAACTTGTACATAGGGTTGTCTTTATATAGAAACGAAAAGACAGCCAGAGTCAGAAAAGCTGCAAATGTTGTCCAGAGAAAAGTAGTGAATTCCATAATTTATTTCTTAAATTTTCCGTTCTCTATATCGAGTTACCAGATAGCCGACGTTACCAATTATAATAAACAAAATTATCAAAAGGTGAGCCGGCAGCTGCACCCGCATACCGTCTTTGGCCAGACCGGGATTATCAGCCAGATGTTCATATTGAGCTGCTCCCAGCAGCCCGCCCATCAGACCCATTATCTGCTTTGATTGTAAGAAGGGATAATACTGAGCCGTCATAACTCCGGTCAGTCCCAGCGCCAGTGGGAAATCGAATTTCCCCTGACCGTAAGAAATCCAGGCATCGGTAATAGATCCGCTGGAGATATCTACGAGCAACGAAATATCATCATAGTTGTGGACCCTTTTCATCATCGGAATAGAATCCAGCGGTGTGCCATAATAATCACTTGGGAAAAGAATGCGATAGTCCTGACCCATGGCCGTTATGACGATGGCATAATATGGCTTGTATCCCAGAAACGTGTAATCAACTCCGTTGACTATCTCTTTACCTTCATAGAATATGCCGTTATAAGTTTTGGGGAGCTTGAGCGAGTCGGTAAGGTCTCGTAAGGCCTGGTCAACCATACCCGGGCCATTCTGCGATAGCGCTGTGAAAATAACTTTTAGATCTTTGCGGAAAGCGTGTTCCACTAAAGCATAGGTCATGGGATGCAGTTCAGCCTGACTGGAGGGATCGTAGTCAACAGCCACGAAAATAATTTCACCCGGCTCTAATGCTTCGATAAAATCATAAATTGCTTTGGTTTCGTTTTCAACTATAGTCGGCACGGTAAAGTCGGCATAATAGGCTGACAGACAAACAATAACCAGCAGCAAATAAACCCAGCGACGATCAAGTTGCATTAGCTTACTAAAAAAATTCATAATCTTCCCTATTATCCTTTACCCATATAGCCGCGCTCTATACCAAGAATCACTTTCAGTGCTGTAGCCACAATCCCTAAGCCAATACCGATTACAATTGCCCTCTGGGCGGCCAGGTTGGGCACATTCATTACCCAGGCCGAAGTTTTGGCCAGATATTCTCCCCAGGGACCGGGTGTGAATCTTAGCATGACGATCAGAGCCGCAATCAGCAGCAAAGTTGCCAGCAGGTTTCTGGCCCGAAAGGCCCGGTATGATGCCGAGGTGATAAAAAAGGCCAGTAAAGCAAACATGGTAGCTTGAAGGGGTATCATAATATAATCAAAAAAGTGGACAAACATTTGGTTGGTCAGGCCTTCAGCAGTATAGAATTTGAATTCCCAGGAGCTGTCAAAGATTGCCAGCAGTGAAAAAACAATCAAAAGACCGAGACCGCTTAATAACTTCATGTTTCTATTAGCCGCCTGGCCCATGAAGCCCTGCAGAAACATCCACAAAGCAATCAGGAAAACTGTTATCGCCAGAAAATAGCTCCAGAGCGAAGCGCCCTCGGTGATAGCAGTAAACCCAAAAAACATCATCATTACCAGACTTGCCAGAGTAACCAGCGGATATTCCCAATTTTCTTTGCGGCTGTTAATTTTAGCTACAGAGACTTGAACTAATGACCAGAGCCCAAGCGCCAGCGCAAAAATTCCAATAATGACAATCCAGTCGAGCAAGAAGCCCTTGACAGTTTCAGAATTTTCGTGTGGTACGAAATACTGGATGACCATCAGCGTGCCAAAAACAAAAACGAGTATGAGTGGTAACTGTCTTTTCATAATTATTCCAGTTTAGTCAATAACCTCAAACCAGCTTTTAAACGTTTCACCATATTCAGGGAAAATATTTATCAAAAGAATACCGATAATCGCGCTGGCCAGCAAGACCGCCTTGGCATAGTCCTGAGCTTTAAGAGAGCCTAATAATTCCGGTTCGCGCCCGAGATAAGCCGAGGCTGCAAACAGTTCTTCTCCAATTAAAGTGTAGTCACAGGCGACAAAGAAAAACGGAATCTGCGGGATTTCATCTGTTCCCGCTATCTGTATTGAGCCTGCGACTGCGCCGGTTTCGGCAAGTATCAGCGACTCAGCAAAAAACTTACCCATATATACGTTTGTAGCCGGCAGGTCACGCATGATGATACCGTTAACCGCGCCTACATAAGCGAACTGGGAATTTGTTATGAAGTGTACTATGTCATCTTTATAGGCTTCGGGACGACCGGCATCAATAAAGGCTGATTTGACAACTTCTTGTGCGACGGCCATTACAATCGGGTCGTAGCAGGGAACATTTAACTCAGTCTGATACTCAGCAACTTTTTTTGCTACTCGTCCTAAAATTGTAAATGAGGCAATAGTAGCAATATCAGCAGCCGAGCCCAGTCCCAAGACGTACAGAATAGGCCTGCCCATTTCGGTAGCGCGACCGATTGCTTCATCGACAGCTTCGATTCCTGCCAGAGGCCGAACATATAAGTCCATTCCCTTTTTGGCGAGTTGTACAAAAATCATGGTAAGAATAGTAAAAACTAAAATAGCGATAAGAACAGGTACCAAACCGCTATTAAACCACTGGCCAGAACTTTGCACCGGGCCGACGATTTCCGAAGTTGTTCTGATGTTCGGATCACTTGTTTGTACATCAATTCTATAGTAGTAATCAATAAAGTCAGGTATGAAACCGGGTGATCGACTATCTACAGCACTGGAGTTTTCATGTGAAGTTACTCCGGAGACTGCCGTACCCACGGAATCAAATCTTCCAATTGTCGCGTCAGGATACTTACCGTACTCTTTTGGGAGCAAGATAAGCAAACTGTCAAACCGGGCAGGAAGTAGTGGGGCACGAACCTTTAGAACTGGCAAGTCACGTTTCATAGCTGCTATAGTATCTCGCAGCGTTTTATCTACGTATTCCGAAGTTAAAACAAAAGAAGTGTCTTTTTCGTCATATGCGACCAGGAAAGAAAGCGAATCCAGAAACGGTTGCCCTGTTAGTACTTCATCAAGTGATTCTTCAGCCAGAGGAATCTCTTTTTCGAACTTATTGATCCTTGCTTGCACCCAGCCGAGTGAGTCACGTGCAGCCATGACGCTGTCTCTGACAAACGGCTCCCAACGCATTATCTCATAGCTGATAACGCTCTTAGCGCCGGCGCCATCATCAGCCGAAAGCGTCCATTCGATGGTTATTGAATGGCCATGGTCGTTGTCGGTGTCAAAAGCTTTTAGGTCGGTTACCTGAGCGGGGGCAGCTATGGCCGGAATCGAATCAGCCGGAGTGTCAGTGTCGCTGTCTGTTTGTGCCAACAGAGAAGTCGAAAACGAAACCAATAGTAATGAGCATACTAAAACTAATAGCAGTACTCTTGATGCTTTCATTTTTTCCAAGTAGCTTCTCATTATCTTAAAATATGCAACCAGTCACCCAGCAGAAAATCAACGCGTCCGATTAATAGCGACATCCGACTCATGACAGTGTAACCAAACGAGGCACCGAAAGTAACCATTAAAAACCAGGTGCCGACTTTGGCCGTTGCCCCGAAAACTCCTTTGTGTTCTTTGGAAAAGAAAAAGTAAACAAGTCCTGAAAGAACACCAACCAGAATAACCAGAGTACCGAATGTTTCACCCCAGGCGATAAAGCCGGTGGCAGCATCGCGTACTATTATATTCGAAATAGTATTGCCGATTTGATTCATGGCGTTTGAAACAAAGTAGCCGACCATCCACAGTCCGGCCGTAGCGCCGACAATAAGCGCCATCGGCCAACGGGAAACCCAGCCTATGTTCGGGATAAGCCTGGTCAGAAAGAGAAGACCAAGAATCGCACCAATCCAGAGGAAGTAATCAGGTTCTTCGGCGGTAACTGCGCCTTCGTAGAATTTTTTATAAATGTTATCAAAATAAAATACAATCGCCCAGTAGGCAGCCGAAACACCGACGAACAAAGCCTCACAAGCCTTGTAAAGCGGATTGTCCTTATAGAGAAAGGAGAATATCCCCAGGGTCAAAATTGCCGCAATCCAGATACTTACTGTTTCCATACTATCTATACCACCCGGCTGTCATTATGGTGTGCCTGCCATTTTCTTTTTTCTAGAACTGAAGTAGGCCAGATTTCCGATAATTATAAATATGATTACTGTAGCGTGGGCAAAAGTCTGTGCCAGAAGAAAAGTGCTGGCTTTGCCTTTTTCGTCCAGGATTTTTTCAAATTCTGCGGCACCGGTCATGCCGCCAAGAAGACCTTTTAGCTGTCCGGTGCGAAGATAGGGGTACATCATCGGCGCCTGCACGGCGGTATTGCCCGCTACCATATCGAATCCAAAGCGGTCAACTCCAAACTGTACCCATTCGGTAGTTCCGGGCTTGCCGGCGCTGAAATTAATTACAAAATCAACATTGCTGAAATTTACAACGTCCTGCAGCAGCGGAATATCTCCATAAGCAATATGCCGGTTATCTTTGGGAAACATCCGCTTAAATTCTGTCCCCATCGACTGAATAACAAACTCATTGCCGGACTGAAAGCCAAGGTTGACCCAGTCTTCGCCCTGCACCAGATTTTTGCCTGCGATAATCGGGTCCAGCATTGCTTCTTCTATAGCCTGCTGAGCTTGCTGCGGACCCTGCGGCCATAGTCCCATAATTATAATTTTTAAATCTTTTTTGAAAGCGTATTTTAAGAATGCTACTGCCATTGGCTGCAGTTCCGGCGCCGAGGGCGGGTCATAATCAAAAGCACAGAGCACTTTGGAACCGGGCTGCAATTTTTCCAGCTGGTCATAAAGTTTTATAACATCTTTGGTGATAGGCAGCGGCAGCGTCTTATTCATCAGCAGCGGCAGGACGACAGCCAAGCCAATGTATATAAAGACAATTCTTCTTTCTACAGGATGTCCTTGAATCGTCCTGATCAATAAATAGATTAGTGACAAGCCAACTATGGCGCTTAAAACCATGGCAATAGTACTTAACATCAACCGCTCCCTCCGCCGATATGAGAGCGCTCTATGCCCAGAATAATTCTAAGCGAGCTGGACATTATACCAAGTGCGATGCCTATCATGATGGCACGCTGTCCGGCGGTGTTGGGGTAGGTCATTATCCAGTCGGCGAACCAGCTAAAGACAGGAAAATCAGTTATTGGAGAAATCATCATATCAAAAAGCGGAACTCTGCCACCCATCACGAAAAAGCCTGCTATCAGGAGTAAAGTCGCCTGCACATTACGGGCGCGGAAAGCACGGTATGAGGCCGAGGCCACGAAAAAGGCCAGCATCGAAAACATTGTCGCCGAAAGCGGCGTGTATATAAAACGATAGAGCCAGTCAAAATTTGTGCCCGGGTCACGGAAAGATACCTGCGGGTCCTGCGCCATGCCGGAGTAGCCATCGTAAAAGCCGATTGCCAGAGTTCCCATGAGTGAGACTACGATGATAGCAGCATAAGGCCAGTCGGCGGTTTTATTGCTGATTTTTTCAAATGAAATCTTAAGCAGATTAAGCGCTCCCAGCCAGACCGCAAAGGCCTGTACGATTGTAATCCAGTCGCCAAAGATTGATTCCGATTCCCCGAAGGGGTCATGGGGAATAAAATAACTGATTGCAAAGACCAGGCCTGCAATAGTCGTAATTAATATTGGAATCTGTCTTCTCATTTATGTTTCTATATTTCCGTTATTCCTGTTTTATCTCTATCGCGAAACAAAAATAACGCTCATGTCCCAGATATTAAGAGTTGCCAAAATGACGCCAACAATAATGCACAAAATAAACAGCCCCTTGCCCATGTCCTGTCCCTTGAGCGATCCCAACTGACGCGGTTCACGGGACAGATAGGCCGAGGCCGCAAATAATTCTTCACCGATGAGAGTGTAATCGCAGGCCGCTACAAAGAACGGCAGCTGGGCCGGCATGGCCGTGCCTGCAATTTGAATGGCGCCGACAGAGTTACCGGTTTCTGCCAAAATGAGAGATTCGGCAAAAAATGCCCCCATGTAAAAAATCGTAGCCGGTTTTTCACGTACAATCATACCGTCGATTGCGGCGGCATAGCCAAACTGGTCATCGGTCAGATAATGTACCTGTGAATCCTGAAGTGCATCCGGGCGGCCAACTTTGGTGTAAGCTTCTTTCATCGCTTCACGGGCAGTCACCAATACCATCGATTTAGAAACCGGCACTTCCAGCCAGGTATCGTATTCGGCGGCCATCTGGGCTACACGTCCAAGTATGGCGATGGAGGCTATCGTTTGCACATCGTTCATATCCTGAATACCGGGAATGTAGAAAATCTTTTTACCCATTTCGGTCGCACGGCCGACTGCTTCATCGACAGCGTCAATACCGGCGATTTTACGAATGTATATTTCATCCCCTTTTTTGGCCTTTTCGATATAAAACATAATTGCTCCGGCCACAAAGAGCAGAAACAAGAGCACGTACAGGCGATTCATGTTAAACCATTGAGCAGATGATTGCACCGGGCCGGTCACAGTAGCTGCTGATGTTATCCGGACTTTTTCACCGGCAGCATCGAGATATTCTAAATAGGCCTCTACTTTATAGAAATAAATTTTGTCGTCATTAGTTTTATTGTCAGTAAATTTTGTGGCGCCACGGACGGCCTTACCGGCTGTTTCAAAAGGGCCGTCTTTGGATTCTGAACGTTGAACCAGATAGCCGGATACTTTGCCGTTACCGTCGTCGTCAGGAGACAATTCCCAACTGATAAAAACTGCCCCGCCATTATCATTGGGCAGGTCTATCGCCTTTATATTAGAAGCAGGAAGTGGAGCTATATTGACTGAGTCTGCGGCTTGTTCGGGAGCGGCAGCGGTATCAACAGCTGTTTCTGCATCCTGTGCTGTCGAAACATTTAAACTGATTAATAAAAGAGATAGCGTGAATAAGGCGATTTTCAAGCAATTATGAGTCAGATTTGGAGAAGATAACCGCAAATTCTCTTTCCTCTTAAGATTCCTAATATGTTTTGCTAATCATCAGCGGCCTTTTAACTTGAACGAACCCTACCGCTGATCTGTCAAATATATCTTATTCTTTGCTTTCGCTTAATACTTAAAAACGTAGTGCGGCTACTATAGTCTGTCTTCTGGCCGCTAAATATAATTCGCCAATAAAGACCAGCCCCAAAATTAAGTCAAGGAAAAAGAAGCTCTGAAGATTGCTAATCTTGCCCAAGCGCACAGCCTGCTTGGCAACTAGTACTTTGCCGCAGGTATAAGTCGGATTAGACGGACAGTTAGCAAGCAGTCTGAGGATATCTGCCGCCTTCAAAAGGTGAAAAGTGCCGTGCGGGGTTTTCTTCTATCGAATCAAGAGTGTCGTGATGTCTTTTCCTTCAATCATAACATCACAAATTAATTGCCCGTTGGTAGTAGTTGTCGGATTCCTAAGTTCGACGTTTTTGCCTCGAATGATCTCAGATAAATCATTCATAGCTTCTTGAAATCCGGTTTGCCCTATTTTGGGGCCAGTATACCCGTTGATCTTGATAGTATCGCCTTCTTCTTTGTCTGTTGACTGCCAATGAGGTGCGACTCTGAAAGTTTCAGCGTCAATTACCTCCGTCACGGTAACTCTGGTTTTTGTAAGTTCCATGCGTAGCCTCCTTGTTTTTTATAAGGGATTGCCACGGCACTTCACCACCTTAGTTGTCTTAGGGACTATCCCTAATTCATTTACATATATCAGATTCTGGATTTTGAAGTCAATATAAAAGACTTGTGACTCAATTCACCTGGCTTGGTCAAACCCGATTGTGGTATCCGAAACCCTATTGAAAACACCCCCAAAATGGAAACGCTCATCCTTTATGGGGGTGAGCGTTCAGTTCAGAGATGCCAACTCAAAGGTGTAACATACTGTAACGTACTACAGATATCGGAGTTTACTTTCAATTTCTTTAATTGTTAAGAGTGTTGAAACTGCACCACTACCGAAATATATCCACCTATTAAAATCACTTCAAATTAGGACACAGCTCTTACCGCGGGCGCTTTACAAGACGGGCAAGTTGTGTTATATAAGTCGTCTTTGGTTGAAATGGCGGGTTTAGCCTGCTTTTGAATATAATATTAGAGAAAGAGATTGATGGCAAAGTTCGATAAACCTGAAGATATCAAAGTAATTGTAGCTACCGACTGCGGCTCCACTACCACCAAAGCTATATTAATAGAATTCACCAATGGTGAGTACCGCTTAGTTTCACGCGGCGAGGCACCTACTACCGTAGAAGCGCCATTTGAAGACGTTACCATGGGAGTACTAAACGCCGTGGCTGAGCTGGAAGAATTAACCGGCCGTAAGATTCTGGACGAAAACAGCAAATTCATCTCTCCTGCCAATGGCAAGACCGGCACAGATGTGTACATATCGACATCTTCAGCCGGAGGCGGGCTGCAGATGATGGTTGCCGGAGTTGTCCGGTCGATGACTGCCGAATCTGCCGAGCGGGCAGCATTGGGAGCCGGAGCAATCGTAATGGATGTGATAGCCTCAAACGATAAACGGCTGCCGCATCAGCAGATAGAACGCATCAGGCATCTCAGGCCTGATATGATTTTACTCTCAGGCGGTATCGACGGCGGTACTACCACTCACGTAGTAGAACTGGCTGAGCTTATAGCGGCTGCGGATCCACGTCCCAGACTGGGTTCGTCATATCAGCTTCCGGTTATTTACGCCGGCAATAAAGATGCAGCAGAGGCAGTCGCCGAAGTTCTCAAAGATAAAGTCGATTTGAAGACTGTGGATAATCTAAGGCCTGTTTTAGAAAGAGAAAATCTCGGACCGGCCCGTGAAGAAATTCATGAGCTTTTTATGGAGCACGTTATGGCTCAGGCACCGGGTTACAAAAAGCTGATGTCCTGGACCGACGCTCCCATCATGCCGACGCCGGGTGCGGTCGGACTTATTATTCAGACTATCGCCGACCAGTATAATATCGAAGCAATTGGTGTGGATATAGGCGGCGCCACCACCGATGTCTTCTCGGTCTTTCGTCCCGAAGGGGGCAAGCCGGTTTTCAACCGCACAGTCTCTGCGAACTTAGGCATGTCGTATTCGATTTCTAATGTTTTTGCCGAAGCAACGGTGCCGATGGTTATGCGCTGGGTGCCCTTTGAAATGGATGAGCGCGATTTGCGCAACCGTGTCAAAAACAAAATGGTTCGTCCGACTACCATACCGCAGTCACTCGAAGAACTTATTTTCGAACAAGCGATTGCTAAAGAAGCTCTCAGACTGGCTTTTATCCAGCACAAAAGTTTTGCAACTACCCTAAAAGGCGTACAGCAGCAAAGAACAATTGCAGACGCCTTTGACCAGAAATCTTCGGGCGATTCGATCGTCAATATGCTGTCGCTGGATATGTTAATTGGTTCCGGCGGTGTGCTTTCGCACGCGCCCCGCAGACAGCAGGCTGCTTTTATGATGATTGACGCTTTCCTGCCGGAGGGTATCACCCGGCTGGCAGTAGATTCAATTTTTATGATGCCGCAGCTGGGAGTTTTAGCAGAAGTTCAGCCTAAGGCTGCTACCGAAGTATTTGATAAAGACTGCCTGATTCATCTGGGCACCTGCATTTGCCCCTCGGGGAAAAGTAAAAAGGGCGGCCCGGTCATGAAATACAGTATTGAGCTGCCTGATGGCACCAAAAGCGGTACTTTAAATCATCTGGAAATGAAAAAATTTGAGTTAGGCCTTGGCGACGACGGCCTGCCGCTGAAAGCCAAGGCAGTATTAGAACCGGAAAAACATTTTGACCTTGGAGCCGGCAAAGGTGCAAAAGTCCAAGTTGAACTAAACGGCGGCGTAGTCGGCATTATTCTTGATGGTCGCGGTCGGCCGTTTGACCTTTCTACACTGGCTGAAAAAGAAAGAGTCTCGTACTTAAAAGAGTGGATGAAGGAACTCGATATCTACCCCGGGATGTAAATATGAAAAAAATTGTCATTGCAATCTTGTTTTTGGCGTCGGTAAATCTATCCGCCGAAACATATGTAAGTTTTAAAGGCGGCTTTTATTTTGAATATCCCGAAAACTGGATTCAAATTGATTTTAATACCGCCGACCTGTTTTTAAGCCGCTCGGCCACAGACATTTCTTCAATGGAGTACGAAGCAGTGTTCGCCCCGGCTGAATCTTCACCATTTTTTGCCGGCGAATATCTTATTCTAAAACTCGACACTTTTGAATGGCTCTATGAATATAAAGAAGACTCTATTGTTGAAGCGGTTGAGGCAAATCTCGGCCAGAAACTTCTGAGAACATCAGCCTGGGACCAGCTGGCGGATACTAACTCAATGGTTCCGGTTTATGACACAGAAAATAAGATAATTTTCATTCAGAGCGACCTTACTCAAGGCATTGAAATTATTAAGCGCAGCGTTTTTATTAAAAAGATGTACGATAAAGGTGTGGCCGAATTTTACTTTTTTGCTCAGCATGAAACTTTTGAATCGAGCAAGGAAGTTATCAAGAATATCGTCAGCTCATTTTCAACAGAAAACGTTGAGGAGGCTCTGCCGACCGAAGAATTAAAAGTCGCCGACTTAGATGACGACACGGATTTTTCCAGCACCATCATGATTACCGCAGCAGCTGCGTTACTGATTATTATTGCCATAATAGTGCGCATGAAAATGGCTGCCGGAAGAAAAGAAGAATAACTAAAAAGATTACCAGAGGACATAAAATTGGGTCACGCCTATACACCAGGTTTAAAAGTAACCAGTAATTATCTTATCAAGAAAGACCGAATCCTGCCGCTTAAGGGCGAAGTCAAAGTCAAAGTTGGCGACAAAGTCCAGCCCGATGATGTCGTCGCTGAAACGCATCTGCCGGGCAACGTGGTGCCTTTAAACGTGGCCAATATTCTGGGGCTGCCTCCGGAAGATCTGGAAATGGCCATGACCAAGAAAGAGGGCGAAGCCATAACCGAAGGGGAGCAGATAGCGCTTAAGACTTCTTTTATAAAGTTTTTTAACAAAGCCTGCAACGCTACCATCGATGGTACCATAGAATCAATTTCACACATTACCGGTCAGGTATTGCAGCGGGGCAAACCTAATCCTGTTCAGGTCAGAGCATATTTGAGTGGTGAGGTTGTTGAGGTCTTTCCGGGAGAAGGTGTGGTGGTGGCCTGTCATGGTGCTTTTGTTCAGGGCATATTTGGTATTGGCGGTGAGACCTACGGCAATCTGCGAATTGCAGTTTCAGATAACTCTGCCGTCTTGACCGATGATTTAATTACAGATGATATGGCCGGGCAGGTTATTGTCGGTGGCTCGCTGGTGACCGCTTCTGCTCTCGAAAAAGCAATTAAGGTAAAGGCTAAAGGAATCGTCGTCGGCGGCTTTGATGATAAAGATTTACGCGACTTTTTGGGTTACGATATTGGTGTAGCCATTACCGGCTCTGAAGATAAAGGCATAACTCTGGTTGTTTCCGAAGGCTTTGGAAAAATCGATATGGCCGGTAAAACTTTTGACCTCTTAAAAAGTCACGAAGGTCAGATGGCCTGTATCAACGGCGCTACTCAGATCAGAGCCGGAGTGATACGCCCCGAAGTTGTCATCCCCCGTGCCGAGCAGGGTCATGTTGAGGTTACAGGTCCTACCGAAGTTATGGGACTTGCCATAGGCTCGCCAATTCGCGTCATACGCCATCCTTATTTTGGCAGACTTGGCCAGGTAACAGACCTGCCGTCACCGCTACACACGCTGGAATCAGAATCCAAAGCACGCGTTTTGGAAGTTGAGTTCGAAGACGGCACCAAAGCTATCGTCCCCAGAGCCAATGTCGAAATGATTGAAGATTAGATTTAACAAAAATAATCGATATAAAAAAGCCTCCCCGATATTTAATCGGTGAGGCTTTTTTGTGTCAATTACAGAGTTGTTTACTCGCCTATTCGCCGCCGCCTTCGGCTTCAGCTTCGGCTTCATCTGCAGCATCATCTGTCCCGGCCTCTTCGGCAGGCGCCGCAGAATCCATAGCAGTTGTATCCTGAGCTTCAGCTTCCTGAGTTGCGGCCGGTTCTTTGGTAGTATCGTCTTTGGTACCTTCCTTCGAACAGCCAAATACCAGCATTGAGATAAATAACAGGGCAAAAGTAGTTGCCAGTAGTTTCTTCATAAAATCCCTCCTTCAAGATTATTATTAGAAAATGCTATTTACGTTTCTGGTAAGCAAAAGTCTAACAGAAACTGCTAAAGGTCAAGTTTTATCTGGAAACTTCCTCTTTTGACCGTTTTCCCCTGTTTTAGTTGATTGTCTGGCTATGCCAGGGTAGCTTGGCTCCCTTTATAAAAGGAATTTGGTGAGAGTTTTTAAAAAGCTTAATTGTAACTAAAACCGAAGGATATTGTAAAACTGATATGACAAATTTGATACTGCCGGCGATATTTTCAGGGTCATTATGGGAAATAGTCGCTACTACGTCCGGGTTCGGGCTGTTTATTTTGCTGGTGCTTGTATTTATGTCCATGGCCTCCTGGGCTATAATTTTCAATAAGTGGAAGCAGTTCAAGAAAGTAGAGCATCAGAGCCGACAATTTTTAGCCTATTTTAAGCGCTCTAAAAAAATATCGGAATCAATAGGACAGGCAAAGACTTACGGCGATGCTCCGGTTGCCAATATTTACAGCGCCGGAATCAAAGAACTGGCTGAGCTGAGCCAGAATAAAAATCAAGGCGGCGAACTGCAGAAATCTTTGCATCCTCTGGAAGAACGAGAATATGAGATTGTAGAAATGGCGATGGAAAGAGCTATGAGTGAAGAACTTGGCAAGCTTGAACAGCAGATTATCTTTTTAGCTACCACCGGCAACACTGCCCCTTTTATGGGACTACTGGGAACTGTTGTGGGAATTATGGATTCGTTTTGGGCGATTGGAGAAAGAGGTTCGGCCTCGCTGGCTGTAGTGGCACCAGGAATTGCTGAGGCATTACTTGCCACGATTGTTGGCCTGGGTGCTGCCATACCGGCTGTGATTGGCTTTAACTGGGCCAATAATAAAATGAAATATCTAAACGATGACTGCACCAACTTCATACTTTTGTTTATCAGCCGCGCTAAAAAGGAAAACATTTAGTGCGCCGCCCGAAAAAAAGAACCTACGGCGCTATGGCCGATATCAATATCGCCAACTTAGTCGATGTGGTGCTGGTACTTCTCATAATATTTATGATTTCTGCGCCGCTTTTGCAATCCGGAATCGAAGTAGAACTTCCTAAAACACGGGCGGCCGTTATCGAAGAAGAAGTTGAAGGAATTGTAATTACAATTGATGCCAAGGGAGGCATTTACATTAACGATGTTTGGTCGCGCCTTGAAAATTTTGAAGCCGATCTGGAAGAAGCGATGAGTATCAAAGGTACCTCTACCGTATATCTTCGCGGCGATTCAGCAGTATCATATGGAACCGCGATCGGCGTAATTGGCCGACTAAAGGAAATGGGCATCGAAGAAATCGGCCTGGTTACCGCAAAAATTGAAGAATCTTCAAAATACAAGAAATAGATTCTAATGTCCAAAGGAATCTTATACTCGGTCATTTTACATGTCATGTTTTTTGGTGGAGCCTTGATAACCTCACCGTTTGACTTTAACAAAAAATTGGATGACAGCGATATCATAAGGGTAACTATCAGATCAATGCCTGAGTTCAAAGTCAAAGAGCCTGAACCTATTAAGCCTCCGGAAACTCCGCCGGCAATCACTGTCGAAGAACTTCCTGATATTCCGCTGTCGGATCCGCGCACTATTGAAGACAAAAAAGAACTAAAAGAAAAACCGAAACCAAAGCCTCCCAAAACAAAAAAGCCTGAAACCAAAACCCAGCCACAACCATCTGTAGCCGAAGAAGCGCCTGAAAAAGAAATTGAATCAAAAACTACTGAATCTGGTTCGATGTTTGCCGGTGCAACAGTTGATAACAAAGCGTTTGACTACCCTTACTGGTTTGACGTTACCTTCAGCAAGGTTCATTCCAACTATCGAAACCCAGTGTCATCGGATGCGCCAATAGTGGCGGTGGTTTATTTTGAAATAATTCAGTCTGGCAGAGTTGTAATAGTTAAAATTGTAGAATCATCCGGCATCGGGCGATTCGATGATGCCTGTGTCAGGGCAATAGAGAACTCAAGCCCATTTCCTCCGTTACCGCGAAGTTTCCAGGATGAGGTTATCGGAATAACCCTGCCGTTCCAATATAAACCCCATTAAACAGATTGTGAGTATGACAAAAAGTAAATTTTCGTTTTTCGTTTTAATTCTACTACTAACTTCACCAACGTTTTCATTCGCTCAAAGCGATGATGTCCGTAATATTCATTTTGATACGATAACAACAGGTTATGTCGAACCGACTCCGATCGGCGTGGACGAAATGAAATATGTCGGTAACGAGTATATTGACAAGACAGATTCTTCGCTGATGCGTTACGTCACCCGTATCGTTCAGCGGGATATCGATTTTTACGCCGATTTTGACTTGGTTCCGATAGACAGTTTCTTTATCAAGACTTACGAGATTCTGGAACTGGACCTGCGCGGCTGGAAAAGACTGGGGGCGGATTATGTTCTAAAGCTCGAGGCCGAATTCCCCGGCAGGAGAAATATGAGAGTTTACTGGAAACTGTACTATACTTTTAATTATCGCCGGATTGACAAAGGTCGTTTCGAAGTGCACCGCGACGAGTGGCGCTATATGGCGCACCGCATTTCGAATGAAATAGTCCGTACCTTAACCGGCGAAAAAGGGATTTTCCTGACCAAGGTCGCTTATGTCAAGAAAATAGGGAAAGCCAAGGAAATAGCTATCGCCGATTACGACGGCGCCAACGAAAGACTTTTGACCAAGAACGGCTCAATCAACCTCTCCCCCACATTTTCACCGAACGGCAAAGAAATTTTCTTTACCAGCTATTTGGAAACCGACCCGAAACTGTTCAAGGTCAACATAGCCAGCGGCCGCCTCACCAAATTAACTGATTTTCCGGGATTAGCTGCAGCTCCTTCGGTTTCCCCTAACGGCAAAAGACTGGCCTGTGTGCTGTCGAAGGACGGCAATTCGGAAATATATGTGCTGGACATGAAAGGCCGGATAAAGCGACGGCTGACCAATAACCGCTCTATTGATACCGCCCCTTCCTGGTCGCCGAATGGCAAATATATTACTTTCACCTCAGACCGTTCCGGCCGGCCGCAAGTTTATATGATGGATTCAGATGGCCACCGCCAGAGGCGACTTACCTACGAAGGCAAATACAACGACTCTCCCTCCTGGTCGACCAGAGGTGACCGGGTAATTTTTGTCAGCCGCTCCAAAAGAGGCAGGTTTGATATAGCTTCGATTGACACCAGCGGCATTGATTATCACATAATGACCGAGGTCGGCATGAACGAAAACCCCCATTTTTCCCCGGATGGCAAACATTTGGTCTTTACTTCGACTAGATTGGGCAAACCGGACATTTTCACTATGGATGTCACCGGCCGACACCAGCGCCGGCTGACCCGCACAGGCAACTGCACTAATCCGGTCTGGGGACCAATTGATTAGAAACCGCAAAAATAGTAGATTTAGGCCGTTTTATTATTGACCTTTTAGGGTTAACAGTAGATTATTCAAAAGATTTGAGAGAATAAATAATTATGTATGGAGGCATATAGATAAATGAAAAGATTCAATGTATTAATGACACTGGCTTTGCTTTTCGCATTTATGATGTTAGCTGCTTGCCCACCCCCAACCCCAGAGATTGAACCAGAAGCAACCTCAATCGATACAACTACCGCAATCCCCGAAGATACGGTTACTGAAGAAGAACCAGAAGCGCCGCCGGAGATTATCAAAGAGTCACAGTTTGCAACTGTCTATTTTGACTTTGACAAATCTAATCTGCGCTCCGATTCCAAATCCGGTCTGGACGCCAACTATGACCTGCTGATGCAGTTCCCCGATGTGATGGTCAAGATAGAAGGGCATTGTGATGAGCGTGGCACAGTTGAGTACAACCTTTCTCTGGGCGAAAAGCGGGCCACATCGTGCAAAGATTATCTGGTTGGACTGGGCATTGATGCTTCCAGGATTTCAACAATCAGCTACGGCAAGGAAAAACCGGTGGATGCCGGTCACAACGAAGCTGCCTGGGACAAAAACAGGCGATGTGAATTTAAAATCGTCAGCCAGTAACAATCACGGGTATAAAGAATATGAAAACCCGCAAAGCTAAAACTGAAACCGCCATTTTTATAATGGCGGTTCTGTTTATAGGAATTGTAGCCGGTTCCTGTGTTACGCCCCACCAGATTGAAGAAATCCGTGCTGATATCACTCAGCTTAGCGATGAAAATCAGAAAACCCAAACGATGATCAGACGGGTAGATTCTCTGATGGTCAAACTTGACCGCGAGAATAAAAAATTCCGTAACGATATCTCCTATACTACCGAAGAACTTCAGCGCCAGATAGCCTTGCTTCTGGAAAATTATAATGAGATGATGACCCTGTTAACAAAGGTCAGCGCTCAGGGCAAAGTTACTCATGTCATCAGATCTTCTCCCGGAACAGACGAGCAGACTGCAGATACGATAGTCACCGGCCAGAGTACCATGCCTGCCAAACCGCAAATAGATTGCCAGAACGCCTATGATGAAGCCTTTATTCTGGTGCGTCAGGGTGAATACGAGAATTCTATCAGCGAATTTGAAAAATTCTTAGAAGATTGCAAAGGTCATCCCTCGGAAGAAAATGCCCACTACTGGATTGGCGAATGCTACTACTCTCTGGGGAAATTTGTCGATGCGGTTGACTGGTTCCAGACGATGATTGACAGTTTTAAGGGTTCTGCCAATAGCGGTCGGGCTTTGTACAAATTAGGACGCTGCCATCAGGAACTGGGCAAGATGGATAAAGCCAAAAAAGCTTTCAAACAGGTCATTGATGACTATCCCCAGACGCTGGAAGCGGAACAGTCCAAAGAACGCTTAAAAGACATAGGTTAGATGTCATCATCGTTAAAAGTTTCTGTCGCTACGCCAATTCAGCCAATCCCCTACGGTTGCGGCTTTTATCAGACTGAAGAAGAAGCTCTTTATGTACAGCTCGGCGGAATTTTTGGCTCCCAGAGATTCTTTTCATTTATTGACAGCTCTATCTCACGATTTGATCTCGACCGTCAGGGACGGCTGCTCTTTTTTGAACTGGCCTGCCCCAAACGCAGATGGCAGGTAGTCGAAGAAATTATGATACCGGAAGTGGTAGAGCCGGCCGATATCCGCTGGCTTAATTTCAGAAAAAAAATAAAAGAGCCGGAGTTGTTCACTGACCAAAACTATTCAAAACTTCTTATCAAACTCTCAGATAAAGACCCCGTGAAAAACTACTACCTCTCACATTCGATTATCCTTCAGGTTTCAAAAAACAACCTGGCCACCCGGATACTGATAAATGAAATAGTAGACGACACCGGCGGTAAAAAGATTGCAGAATTCCGGCGTCAGCTAAGCGGCAAAAATAGCACGGCTGAGCCGGATAGAAGCATAGGCAGCAACCTGCCCGCCTCTTCTTGACATACTCAGGCAGCCGTTATTAATTGAGGCTATGCCCAAAGCATCCGATATTATTTTAAAACAAGCTGAGCAGCTTAGAGAAAGAATAAATTTCCACAACCGTAAATATTATGTCGATGATTCTCCTGAAATTTCCGATGCCGAATTTGATAAACTCTTTGGGCAGCTGCTTGATTTAGAAGAGCAATATCCCGAACTGGTCAGTGCCGATTCCCCCTCACAGCGGGTCGGCTCTAAGCTGTCAAAAAAGTTTGAGAACCAACCTCATAGAATTCCGATGCTGTCGCTTCAGAAAGTTACTACAGCCGAAGAGTTCGCAGCCTTTGACAAACGGGTCAGCGAGGGACTGGAGTCAGATACGGCTATAGAATATTTTGTGGAGCCAAAACTCGACGGCTTGGCCGTTGAGCTGATATATCGAAATGGGCTGTTTGAAACAGGCTTGACTCGCGGTGACGGCTCTACCGGTGAAAACATCACACCCAACCTGAGAACTATTAAGACAATCCCCTTAAGGCTTTCTGACGTTTGCGCTTCAAAATATCCGCTGCTGGAAGTTCGCGGTGAAGTCATCATGCGCAAATCCGATTTTCTAAAACTAAATGAAACTCTAAGAGCAAATAATCAAACAACACTGGCCAACTCCCGTAATGGCGCCGCCGGTTCATTAAGACAACTCGATTCCAAGATTACCGCCTCACGGCCTTTATTGTTTTACGCCTACGGTATTTCTGATAAAGAGCTTAAAGGGATTGACAGTCAGAGAGCAGCGATTGATCTTCTCATAAGCGAAGGCTTCAAAATAAACGAACAGGCGCGTTCTGCGGTCGGCAAAAACAAAGTCGAAAAAACGTTCGAAATGCTGACAAAGAAGCGCCCGACACTTAACTATGAAATTGATGGCATGGTTATAAAAGTAAATAATTTTGAACAGCAGACAATACTGGGTCAGATCGCCCGGGCGCCCCGCTGGGCCGTGGCCTGGAAATTTGAAGCCGAGCAGGCTGAAACAATTTTAATGGACGTAGAGTTTTCTGTCGGTCGAACCGGGGTAGTAACTCCGGTAGCAAAACTTAAGCCGGTGCAAGTCTCCCGTGTTACGGTTTCCAGCGCCTCACTGCACAATGAAGATGAAATAAGAGCTCTCGATATCAGAATAGGCGACACAGTAGTCATTCAGCGCGCCGGTGAAGTTATCCCCGATGTTATCGAAGTTCTGCTTGAACACCGTCCTAAAAACAGCAAACCGATAATATTTCCAACCAAATGTCCTTCGTGCGGAAAAGCAATTAAGCGGCCTAAAGGCGAAGCTGCTTATCGCTGCCAAAATTTTTCCTGTCCGGCGCAGGTCGCAGGTCGGCTGATTTACTTCGCATCAAAAGCGGGAGTTGACATCGACGGCCTGGGCGAGAAACTTGCCGGACAGCTCTGTCAAAAGAATTTGGTAAACGATCCGGCAGATATTTATTTCTTGAAAAAAGATGACCTGCTGCCGCTTGATCTGATGGCCGACAAGAGAGCAGAAAATCTGCTGGCAGCCATAGACAAATCACGCCGGGCAGAGCTGCCAAAAATTATCGCAGCGCTCGGCATTATTGGCGTGGGCGAAACAGCTGCTAAAATTCTGGCGGCTGAGTTTACCGATTTTGACAAACTGCTGAACTCAAAACAGGCAAGGCTGGAAACAATTGCCGGCATCGGCCCTGTCATTGCTGAAAATATTCTGGCCTTTTTTAGCAACAAATCACATCGGCGCCTGATTGATAAACTCAAAAAAGGCGGAGTAAAATTTCTGCCCTATAAGCTGAAATCAAAAGCCGGAAAATTACTAGGCAAAACATTTGTCATAACCGGAACACTATCAAAACCCCGACCTTATTTCAAAAAACTTATCGAAGACAACGGCGGTAAAGTAACCGGCTCGGTTTCGTCGAGCACAAACTATCTGTTATGCGGTTCTGAGCCCGGCTCCAAAGAAGCCAAAGCCAGAAAACTGGGGGTTGAAGTTATTGGAGAAGATAGATTTAAGGCGCTTTTGACGTAGTCTCAGCAAACGCTCAGGTCTATCACAGTAATATTTTACTTGCTCAGAAATCGTAACTAATGTATGTTTTTATAACGGTATTGCAATTAGGTAGCCCTGCTGTAAATTGACGGGGTTTCTATTCTAAAAAATAATTATTCGCTTTTTTCTCAAACTCGCTTGATGGGAGAACTCCAGCGTGAAACATGCAGAAATTTCAGTCTTGGCAATTCTAGTAATCTTCATTTTCTCACCAGTAACTATTGCACAAGTGTGCGGTGATGCAAATAACAACGGTGAATTTGGCATTTCAGACTTTACAACAACACTCGACTATATGAGAGGAGGAACTCCAGCCTCATTTGATTCTGCAAATGCTGATTGCGATGGAATTCCTGGAATCTCAATCTCTGACGTAGAAAGAATGGCTGAATATATATTTCAGAGTGGTAGCCTGAATTGTACGCTTTCGGGTTCCTACAGCTTTTCATCGACTTCTATCGATACAATTTTTCTGCCCAGATTATTTAATGTCCCTGACAGCGTTACAGGTGCAGGATTGCTTGTAGTTAGTGCTTTTCACAGCACTGTTGATGGATTCTATGTGCCTCTGTTGAGTAAAGGAACCGGAAGCAGCAGCCATTTTGATCTGAGTTCCACTTTCCACAATACTGGCATTCAAATAGTTATGTCATCGACGTTCGATCCCGACACGAATATTGTGTTGGGCGTTGATCTCGTTGGTTCAGGAGTCTTTATCGGCAGCCCGAAGAACGTGCTCTTACTAAATTATACCCGACAGACGACTGGGACAGCGGATATTGTACCCGAAGAATTTGACTTTACTTCACCGCTTCTATTCGCGGTCAATATACTCGGCAACTTACACGTTCCTGTCGTTCAATATTACGACGCATATCAACCATATCCATTTATTATTTCATCCAGAGATATATTTCTCAACGCTGTTGGAAATGAATTGTCTTCGAACTCTACTACAATAAGTCTTGAGTTCCCTATCACCGGAGTTCAATACAAACTTGTGCCATCAGAATCATGGATTGTATTGAGTGCAACTACTGGAAATTCTCTTTCCATGATAAATGTCTCAGGCGATGCCACCGGTCTTTCTGCAGGCACCTACGCCGGAACTATTGCGGTTCAGTATGAAGGAATTGGCACCAATGTTGATCTGATCAATGTAGAAATGGCAGTAGATACTTCTTTTGTGATAATATTTCCGCCGGGTGATGCTAATTGCGATGGCGCCTATAATATTTTGGATTTGACATTTGCTGTTGACTTCATATTCCGCGGCGGGCCAGCTCCTGTTGCGTGCGAGTAAATATTACAGAACTCGAGTTAAAAAGCTGAAGGCTGAAGTGATCAGCGAGGATAAACTTTTCAATCTAATTTGATCGTCAGCCATTCCGGTAACGTTCTTTACTTCACAGACTTAAGGGAAACATGACCACATTTAGTTAAAAAAACACTTGACGTAATTCTAAATTTTCTATATTTTTTTTAGTACATTTGAGGAAGTGGCTGTAAGCATCCTTAATTTCATTAAGATTACAAGTCGTATCGTGAATAGATTGATAGTGTCTTTCCCTTAAATCCCTCATAGGGAGGAATTACAGATGAAATCTCTCAAATTAACAGCTGTGTCGCTTTTGGCGATGTCTCTAATTACCGGAAGTTCATTCTCATCAACGCTTTGCGGAGATGCTAACGATGACGATGTTATCAATATCATCGACATAATTACATTAATTGATTTTACATCGGGCAGGCCGGTTTCGCCTTTCAATCCCGCCAATGCTGACTGTGATGGAATTTCTGGCATAACTCTTTCTGACGTGGTCGCATTGACAAGAAACTTTTCCCTGCTGGAAACCTTGGACTGTTCAGTTTCAGGTTCGTACAGCTACGCGGCAGCAAGTAATGACACAATTTACCTTCCCCGCCTACTGGACGTGCCGGAAGATGTTGATAATGTAAGTCTCTTAGTATTCGGCAGTTTTGACCAGGATGCCGGAGGTTTCTATCTGCCTATTCTGGAGCAGGGTGCGGGCAGCAATTCTGTTTTCGAATTGACTGGAACGATCCTTTCAAATCTTGGTATTGGAAGTGGCACAGAGATAGGTACCGGTACAACTCTCCTTCTTCTACTTGATTTTTATCAGAGAACAGATTTCCTGAATGACAATGAAAACCTGATGATATTGAACTATACCAGAGTTTCGGCAGGAGCAGGGAATATTGCCCCGGAAGCTATTGATCTGGCCACTCCTCTGGACTTGGTTCTTGAAAGAGGAAATGACTTGTTCATACCGGTAATTGCCTATTATGACGCCACCGCCGGAGCAGGGGGATTTGAGCTGTCTACTAAAAGCCTTACTTTCAATGCTTTCGCGGATTCGCCGGCTATTGAAACTCGTATGCTGGGAATAGGTCACAATGGCCTGGCTGTGGGATACGAACTGGTAACTACAGAATCATGGTTAGATGTCAATATAGAAAGCGGCGTAGCTCCTAGTATGATAACGGTAACAGCCGATGCCACCGGCTTAGGTCCGCTGGACTACACCGCATATATTAGGATTGGCTACGATAATTTATGGCAGCCGGTTGATTCTATTCTGGTAACTATGTCAGTACATCCAACAGGCAGCATAACTTTCCCGGCCGGAGACTTAAACTGTGACGGCGGCTTCAATATTTTGGATTTGACTTATATAGTCGACTTTCTCTTCAGAGGTGGCCCGAACGCGTTTCCGTGTGAGTAGTGGTGCTCAAAAAAATAAAATAGTCCTGGATTATTGAGTTAGTATAGTTGCGTTGGGTCTTGCTGAGGCGATTTTATTGGCCGAAGTGTGACCCGACTTTTTTTTGTATTATCAATTATGATAAGCGCCTCATTTAACGAACTAGAACGTGCTATTCTTGAACACATAGCTAAAGATTACAGTATTGATAGCCTTACTAGGCAAATACACTTGACTACTCTTAAAAAAAGGGACTACACGGGAGTCGGTTTCTTTGTAGATTTTAATATCCCCAAGACACTCCCAAAAATAGAACCAAATGAATTAGGAGATGAAAAAGTAATTCATGGGCCGTTCATTAATTCAAAAGGAGTTGATATTGGAGGCGGGTGTCTTATATTTCTTCAAGACGGGTATATTGATTGCCTTGAAATGTATGCATACGGCGACAGATTCAATGAACATATTTCAGAATTTGAACTATCCGGGAGCCATAAACGACCAACTTGGATAAAACGATTCTGGGGCCGGCTAGTTTACTCCTACAGAGTCATCACTGGGAAATGGCCAACTTAGTTACTAACTTAGTTTAGCCAACGCAGATTCTATTTTCTTGAGCTGCTTGCCGATCTTATCAACTTTTGCTTCAAGTCTCTTAAAATCGCTCTGCTTGGACAGTTTCATGTCATTAACAAATGCAGAAACGTCTTTCTGAACTTTTGCTGCCTCTGTTGAAACTTTCTTTCTGAAATCAGCTGTAGACTTATCAGCTTTTTTCAGAAGCTCCATTATTGCTTTTTTGCGCTCAGATCTATCAAGCTCACCTCTTTTGATGAGCTCATCGATAATCTTGGTAGCTTTTTCTTTGGTCACCTGCAGGGCGCCCAAAGAGGCCAGAATAGTGTTTTTTAGTATCGACATCTGGTATTTTCCTCCTGTTAATATTATTGCCTTAAATAACTCTTGTGATCCCTTATGGTCGCTCCAGTGGGCAGCTTCAAAGAGCATCAGCCTGCCCAATACAGGAACAGTTATATCTTTGCCAGTTTGCGAATCAATTACTTTTAATTCCAAGCCTTCTTTTACCATTTTAGAAAGGTCTGACTGGGTAATCGTTCGGCTGCTTTCGTTGTCATAAAGCCGCCGGTTTGAATATCTTTTAATTACTCTAATCATATACCATAATATAGTGCACTGCACTATAATTTGCAACAAAAAAAAGGCCGGCTGCCGCTCTCCTTTAGCTGATAGACATCAGCACAATATTAACGATCTCCAAAAGCCGTTCACAGGAAAAGGGCTTTTTGATATACATGTCACCGCCGGACTGAAACGATCTGCCCTGGTCATCTTCGCGGTCTTTGCCGGTCAGGAAAATTATGGGAGTGTCGGCAAAATCGGGGTCCTGCTTGAGTTCCTTGCAGACGGCGTAACCGTCGCTACCGGGCATCATAATATCCAGCAAAACAACATCGGGTTTGAACTCTTTGGCCTTGCTGACCGCATTAAGAGGTGAGTTTTCTACAGCAACGATGTAACCGGCCTCAGTCAGAAAAGTTTCTACGATTTCAGTGATTTCCGGTTCATCGTCAATAATCAGAATTTTGGCAGAACTGGTTTTTATTTTATAAGACATCTATAACCTTTTGTGATTGTTTAGAGGCCTGTCCAAATACTTACACCCTTAATCTTTTTATCGGTAGATTCGGCCGAAAAGATTAGCAGCCAGACAGCCCGCAGAACAGTCATATCAGCCCTCTGCAGACTCTTTTTAATTGCGGCTTTTTGGGGCAGTCTATATTCTGCTATTGATGGCTCTGAATAATAAAATACGCTACGTGGTCAGAAATCGCAAAGCCCGCCATGATTACACAATCGAGGACACCATCGAAGCCGGTATTGAGCTTCGGGGCTGTGAGGTCAAATCCTTAAGAGCGGGGAAAGTCAACATTTCCGATGCTTATGCGGTGATAGAAAATGCACAGTTATTCTTAAAAAAACTGCATATTTCACCTTATAAGATGGCACAGGAAGAAATCGACCCGCTCCGAACCAGAAGGCTTCTTATGCATAAGAAAGAAATCAGAAAACTTACCGCTGAAATCGATCAGAAAGGCAAAACGCTTATTCCGCTCTCTATTTACTTCAAAGGAAATATCGCAAAAATCGAACTTGCCCTGGCAGTCGGACGTAGAAAGTATGATAAACGGGAGGCGATCTCAAAACAGGAGTCCGACAGACGTATTCGCAGGGCCATAAGAAAAGATATCTAACAGAGGTCAGATGAAAATATATATGAGAAAAATGATATTTCTGCTGCTTTTGGCTTCTTTTTTCACAGCTCCAGTACTGGCCGGCAAAGTCAGCGTGGCGATTTCCGGTGATGACGAGGAAATTCAGTCTTATAAGAAAAAAAGAGTTACTTACATATCTTTTTCAGAACTTGTAGAAATTCTTGGCGGTCAGATCGACTGGGACGAAGTCGGCCATCTGGTTTCTTACAAAATCGACACTTCGGTTTTCAAATTCTTACTGGAATCCGCATATTTCAAACTGGGAGATTCAATTTTTAATATGACCTATCCGGCTGAGCTAAAAGAGGGACAGCTTTACCTGCCGGTCAAGACTTTTGCTCCCTTTTTGGACCGGGTAATATCAGACAAAGTAACCTGGGACCAAAACAAGAAACTGATAAGAATTTCATCGGATTACTTTAATGTAGCCGACCTGAGCGTTGTCAAAAAAGCAAACGGCCTTTTGATAGAAGTTTTTCTGACAGCGTCTCTGGCCTATGATGTTTTCGTAACCGAGGGCAACTGGGTAAACATTTCAATAAGAGGCGGCCGCATAAACAGAACCAGAGTTTTGTCCAGGCTTGATCGTAAGCTGATGTACAATCTCAAAGTTCATCAGCTGGCAGAATCTGGACAGGTTTCATTGCGGATGCGCCACAAAATTACCAACTGGCACCATAAACTGGCTGATAACCCGCCGCGCATCCAGATTTCGATAGCGGACTCGGATTTTGAAATCGAAGAAAAGCCGCGCATAACTCCGATCGGTCCGGATGCAAAGATTGACGTCATAGTTATTGACCCTGGACATGGCGGACAGGACTATGGTGCCATAGGCAAAAAAGGTGCTCGCGAGAAAGATATCTGTCTGGATATCGCCAAAGAGCTGGCCAAAATTATCCGCAAAGACAAGCAGTTCAAAGTTGTCATGACCCGCGACCGCGACAAGACAATAACTCTGCAGGACAGAGCCAGAATCGCCAATGAATCAGCTGCCGACCTGTTTATATCTATTCATGCCAATGCATCCCTAAAGGACCATGTCCGGGGCTGGAACGTCTTCTTCTTGGCGCCGGCCAAAAATGACTCGGCCCGGGCGGTCGCCCAGTTTGAAAATAGCGTTTTTTTAAGAGAGCATGAGTCGTTAAATGAACTCGAGGAAGATATATTTTCTAAATACTATAATGATCAGATTTTGAGTATCTTAAACGAAATGATTCTGACAGAATTCCAGGAAGAGTCGCATGATTTCGCCCTGATGATTGACCGGGAATTCAGACGGAAGCTGAATATTCCCGCCCGCGGTGTTGACCAGGCCGGATTTTATGTTCTTAATTCTGTTTATACGCCTTCGGTTCTAATAGAGGCCGGCTTTATTACTAACAGGAAAGAAGAAAAAATCATTGCTTCCAAATCATATCGGAAGAAGATTGCTAAAGCAATTTATGGAGCTATTAAAAGGTTCAAAGATAAGTATGAAAGCAATTAAAGATTCAGGAAAAGCCTGGTATGGCAGATAACAGAGCGATAGGCATTTTTGATTCAGGTGTGGGCGGCCTGACTGTCGCACGAGAAATTATCAGACTCCTGCCACAGGAAAATGTCGTTTATTTCGGCGATGTCGGCCGTACTCCCTATGGCGGCCGCTCCAGAGAGATCATCACTCATTTCACCCGCCAGGATATTACTTTTCTAATGGAACAAAATGTAAAATTTATTATCTGTGCCTGCAATACGGCTTCGGCGGTGGCGCTTGAAGAAATATCTCAGGATTACTCCACCCCCATGACCGGCGTAATAAAGCCGGGTGCAAAAGCTGCTGTTGCGAAAACAAAAAATGGAAATATCGGCGTTATCGGAACTCTGGCTACTATCAACTCAAACGCCTACGCCAAGCAGATTCATAACATTGACCCCCAGCTAAAAGTCTATTCGCTGGCCTGTCCGCTGTTTGTACCTATGGTAGAGGAAGGCTACACCGACAAAGAGGCCACTTTCTTAATCGCCCGCGACTATCTGCACACCATGCATGATGTTGAAATCGATACCTTAGTGCTCGGCTGCACCCACTACTCTTTGCTCAAAGATGTAATCAGCGATGCTATGGGGGATAAGATTCAGCTGGTTGAAAGCGGTGTAGAAATTTCGAAATCAGTCTATCAGTATCTGGCAGATAACAATATGATGAACAGCCAGACCTCGCAAAAACCCGGTCCAGCCGGCGAACGCAAGTTTTTTGTATCCGACGTTCCTGATAAATTCACCAATTTAGCTTCGCGCTTTTTAGGAACAGAAGTCGAAAACGCCACCCGGGTTGATATAAGTGAGTACTGATCGCAATCGCTGTGAAAATACAAGAATACAAAGATAAATTTAAAAATGAGTTATTGGATATTGTTGACTCTATAAGTGAACAAGTCCAATCTTACAAATTTGACAATAACAATCAAGAAGCTACATGTGTCGTTTGTAGACCTATTCTAATATCAATATTTTCAATGGTCGAATCTATCTACATTCTAATGCAATACAGAAAAAAGATCGAAATCGATATTCTGAAAAGAAGCCTTATCGAATATCTTCTGGATCTTACCTTTTTGATCGCAAATGATGACACACGCCTAAACCGAAATTTCATAAACTACCATAAGCTGTTGCTCTATTGGTCGTCGAAAAACTTTTCATCTCAAGAGGCCAAAGAACATATACCCAGAATAGCACAGGAATATCGTGATTACGTTTTGAGTGCTTTTCCAGAGATAGCAGAACAATACCATATCGACACTGGCTATGAATGGCAAAAGTTTGATAAGAAAATTAGAGATAAGTACAAAAAAAGTTGGTCTGGGAAAAACACAACAGAGCGTATCAATAAAGTGATGTCGACTTCTGAACACATGGCAATCTTGGATCAAATATTCTATGGTTTCCAATTTTATTCAAACAGAACACATCCTACGCCTTACGGACTCCCAAATTTTGATCCCAAAAGTGGAACTTTTTCTTTCGGATTATTCGTTGCTGACAGTAGCCTTTATAAAGACGAACAATTTGTTTACAGCGTGTCTGATATTGCAATTGCAGTGTTTTCCGAAACTTTAGAAAAGAAGCAACGGGATGCATTAGTAGAAAGATTCAATGACTTAGTAGCAATTAGTCATAAATTAAAGACAGCCCTATTGGCATTAAGTAGAAAAACGCATGAATCTCGTTCTGGCCACTAACAACGACGATAAAATCAAAGAGATAAAATATCTGCTCGAAGACCTGCCGGTTACGATCTTTTCCCGTGACGATTTTTTGGAGTTTCCCGATGTCGAAGAAACAGGTCAGACCTTAAAAGAAAACGCCCTCTTAAAAGCCAAAACAATAGCCGAGTTCTGCGACATGCCGGCTCTGGCCGACGACACCGGCCTTGAAGTAGACGCGCTTGACGGCGCTCCCGGAATTTATTCCGCGCGCTATGCCGGTGACAACGTCAGCTATGCCGACAATGTCAATAAGCTCATAAAAGAGATGAAAGACGTGCCCAAAGAAAAGCGCACTGCCCGTTTCCGCTGTGTTATCGCCATAGACTGGAACGACGGTAATACTGAAACTGTCGAGGGTGTCTGCGAGGGCTTTATAACTGAAGATATTCAGGGCGACAAGGGCTTTGGCTATGACCCGGTTTTCTACTACCCTCCAAAAGATAAACGATTTTCTCAAATGACAATTGAAGAAAAGAATATGGTCTCACACCGTGGTCTGGCTCTTCAGAATATGGTTGATTTAATAATGGAAAAAGCAAATAAACTAAGGGCAGCCCAAAGCGGCGATTAGGGTTACGTCACCCTTCGACCCCGGTCGGGACTGACGCAGGCTCAGGGTGACATCCATATTGGAGAGACATCCTCTCAGCATGACGGCCTGATTCTTCGGTCAACCCCTTTCGTCTGCTAAATCCAGTTCCATATATTCAGCGCCTTCGACCGGATTATAGCGGTATGCTGAGATTGATTTAAAACCAAGCGAAACATACAATTTTATGGCTGTGGTCATACTGTCAATCGTATCAAGTTTCATTCTGGAATATCCAATTATTTTAGCCTGCTCGATTACAGATTCTGCCAGCTTTCGTCCAATTCTCCGGCCGCGAAATTCGGGACGTACCCAGAGCCGCTTCATCTCGCAAACTTCTTTATTTACTTTCCAGAGACCGACACAGCCGGCTATTTTTTGGTCGTAGAGCGCCAGCAGCAGGCGGCCTGCGGGTGCTGCATACTTGCCAGGCAGCGCTTCTAATTCTTTGTCGAAGTCTTGAAAACAGAGATCAAAATTTAATGATTTGGCGTATTCCGAAAAGAGCAGGCGGATTGTTTCTAACTGTTCAATTGACTCAGCGCTTAATATTTCCAGGGCCTGGCTATGCCAGTCATTTGTCTGCATACTCATTCGTTTTTTGTCTGATAGCTCTTGTGACATCCTGCTTATTAATACCAAGTACCCGTTCGATAGTCTTATAAAGCTCAGCGTCTGAAACCCCCGAAGAAAGCAATTCTTTGACTTTTTCTGCTTTCCCCTCCTGATAGGCCATCTTGCAGAGCACGGCTCCAACTGTATAGTAGGTAACAGTACTGCCTTCCAGATAGGGGCTGTCAAGAATCTGCTGAAAGGTAATAGTGTCGTTGCTATAAAAAAACTGGTCTAAGTCAACAGCTAAGCTGTCGAACGGCCGGTTCATCGAGCCGCCTAAATAGGTGGCAATTCCTTCATTGAGGATAAAATGCGGCTTAAAATCTCTGAAGAGAACATGCGTAATCTCATGAGGGTACCACTCGCTGGCCAGCGAGCTGAACACTTGCGCGTTAGGAGTGTTAGACCTGCCTGAAGACGGCCCTAACATAAATCCTAGCCCCGCGGCGGCGGCTATTTCATCCTGATGGCGCGTGATGTAAAACTCTATCGGTGACACTTTGGGCAGCTTATATTTTTTGCGGACAGTTTTGATAAACTTGGTCATGCGCAGACCGACTGCTCGATCAAAGAAAAAATCATGCGGAAAATGATAGTCGATCGGACCCATCCGCCTTTTGTCCCAGTTATCGGTGATAATATGCAGCGGGTCGTAAAGCCGGTACTCGGTCGAGTCTCTTTTCTTTCTCAGACTATCCGGCATTTGCGATTGGTAACCTACTCGCTTGCCCTGAGGTAAAGTATCAATCTTTTTTTCTTTATCATCTTTCTTAATTTTAATCTTAACTTTTTTGGCGTACATCGTCTGCAAAGCCCAGGGGTTCGAGCCTTTATACGGTTCTTCTAAGCCCTCGCTGTAATACAGGGTTCGTATGGCGTAGAACTTCCCCTCTTTTTCTATACTGAGTAGCAGCGGCGGAAAAGATTTTATGATACGCTCGCTGTTATAAATCCAGCTGCGGGCTGCATAGGGGTCGCTGTAACGTTTCAGTTCTTTTTGATTCCAAAGAGAGCTGTCGATCGCGCTGTCAGGATTTGAACTTAGGAATTTCCGCCAGAGGTCATAAACCGCTTTGATATCAGCATCAGTCGTATCTACCCGGACAGTTATGGGCAGGTCAATAAGTTCGACATAGCCGGGCGGATGTTCGGCTGCAAAAAGATTACAAATAGAAATAAGAAAAATTGTGACAGTTATTGAAACTCGCTGCATTAAAAACAGAAGACTGTTCATATCGATTATAAACTAAAATTCAGATTAAACAGATGCGAAGTGCCCAAATTATTTGAAAACGGGATAAAGGCATAGTCGACCGACATATTTCTTTTGGTGAATGTCGCGCCGGCTGTAAAATTCTTGCTGTCGTAATTTAACATATATCCGCTGCGGATGCTGAAAATTTCGTTGACTACAGCCTCCGCTCCCAGATGCAGATGCGCTTCGTCATCTAGATAAACCAGTTCGGCGGCGCCATTGTAGCGTTCGTTATACTCGTAGGCAGCCCCAAAGCGATAGCTTGTCGGCAGTGAAATATCAGCCGAACCTATCAGGCCAGCCTGCTCTAAGCGGAAACTCGAGCCCAGTGATATGGCCGAGCCGGCCAGTTCAATCTTTGGAGTCGCCTGATAGCGCGCACCGATATCGACATTGAATGACGAGCCGCGATAGCTGCCAATCTTTTCAATTATCCAGCCGGCGCCTAGGCCTATATCGAGCTTTGGATTGATTCGATAGGCAAAGCCGCCTTTGAATGAAACATCGTGCGCCTCAAAACTATCTATCGGAACAGCGCTAGGGAAAAGCCTGTTTTCGATCCCATCGACTGCTGCAAATCTTATTCCGGCATGAATAAACAGTTTCGGAGTTAGTCCGGCTGCGATGAAACCAGACTCCAGCCGGATATTTTCCCAGTACTCGGTATGACCAAACGATGCTGTGAATTTTTCAAAACCTGCCGCCGCTGCCGGATTAAAAACGACAGCGTTGGGGTCGTTGCTGCTTCCGGGAAATGTCGAGCCCATTCCGGCCAAGCGCGCACCATGGTCGATTTTGAGTAGCGCCACCCCATCTTGAGCCTGCGGCAGGCTGAACAGGCATACGACTGTCAAAATCGTCAGGCTTATTATTGCAAACAGGTTTTTCATTTATACTTAACTTTAAAAAAGAATGTCGAATGAGAAAATATGCTCTTCCCCTTCGCCGGCTTTGTCAGTTGAAAAAGCATAATCAATAGCCAGGGTATTACCGCCCAGCTTAAATAGATAGCCGGTACCGGCAGTGAAACTTCCGTCCGAAAGTCCGGCTCTTATTGCAAATTTTTGTTCAACCAGATATTCGGCGCCGGTGTAAAATCGGACAGTTGATTTGTTATGCTTTAGGATATCAACCGCCAGATTAAGAGTCTTGTGTAAGAAACTTGCTGCGCCGCCTATGGCGAACTCGGTGGGAACGTTATCTACCTGTTCGCTGGCCGGTGTATTACCCCCGAAATATCTTCTGACATATTCGCTGTTGCTCCAGACAAACCTGGCGCCTATATTTTTGACAGCAACACCGAGCTGAATATTTTGAACCGGCATCAGGTCGCGTTTTTCGCGGTCGACAAGCTGGTCAAAGTAAATCATAATGCCGAAATCTATGCCGACAGTACCGCTGTTTATCTCCGTAAAATTTGACTGGAAATAATTTATCTTAAGTCCTGCCGAAAGATAGTTCTCAAAACGCTTGGCAAATAAAATTCCAATATCGTGGCTGTTGAAGCTTACGTCGTGACCTGCTAATTGCCCCAGACTGTTCCTTGCTTCTACCGAGCCGGAACCGGCATAAAGCCAGTTGATGCCCAGTACAGAATTACCCTGGGTTGGAAACAATATTGAAATATAAGTCAGCGAGCGGTCAAGTTTCATGGCCCGGTAGGAAGTTGTAAACAGCTTTTTTTTCATGTTGGCCAGACCGGCCGGATTATACAAAAGACCAGCGCCATCATCGGAAATCCCCATGTAGGCTCCGCCCATAGCTGCAGCTCTGGCGCCGATAGGAATTTCTAAGAAGCTGGCGGCATAGCCAGCGCCTTCATCACCTGCAGATGCAGAACCTATTGTAGTTAAGAAGATGAGTCCGGACAGTAATATAGTTTTTCTAATCATTAAATTTTTACCTATGGTATAATTGCCAGTTTTCCCCAGCGGGTTTCGCCGGTCGAAAATACAACTTTGAAATAATACATACCCACCGCTAACTCATCGCCCTGCCCGTTTAGAGCATCCCAGTCTACTCGAGCCGTAAGATTGGGATAGAAATTGGCTGCAAAAAACTTATTATCAATAACTCGACGAACAAGATTCATAGCGAAATCATAAACTTCGATTGTTACCGAAGCATCCTGCTTTAAGGCAAACCGGAAAGTAATATCGCCTCCGCTGTGCTGAACATTGCTGTACGGCACCGGGAAAGCATAAACCTCTTCGACCGCAGTTGCGGTATCAACTACATAAAATCCCTGTGAGACTGAACTGGCCAAATCAACTACCAAGACTCTGTCTTCGCCCCCAACCCAGAGATTACCGTCAATTACCTCTACCCCAAAAACAGGGCGGGAGGCATCATATATTTCTTCTCCTGCAAAATCATTAAACTGCATCGTATCCCAGCTAAAACCGGTGTCTGACGAAAAAATCAAACCATTGTTAGTTGCCGCAAATACAGTATCACCGTTAAAAGCAAAGTTCCAGGCAAAGTCGTTATATACCGAAACCCAGAGACGCTCAAAAATAAATGACGAATCCGGCAGCAACACCGGCACCACCGCCCCGGCGGCGATTCCGTTAGTCTCTCCGCTTCCGACAGGACGGCATGAAGCCCAGACAATGGCCGGGTCAGCGCCGCGGTACTGAATTTCCATGGCCGGCACAAAATTTCCGGTTACTCCGGCCACAAAAGGATTGGCAATGTTATATTGAAACTGCACCACCGCGTTAGCCACTAAAGTATCAGTATTTATTCTGGTAATTTTAAATTTTGGAGGCTGGGCGGAGTCGCGCGCGTTTGAGATGGCAAAGCCATTTTTAGTGCCAATAAAGATGGTGTCGCCGTGCACTGCGATGGTCGTCATGGTGTCCCGGTCAAAATTATCAGTCGTCACGCTGTCTTTGATTGACAAAGATGTGACAAACATTCCCGGAGAAAACGACACTATCCTCTTAACTCCCTGTGTGCCGACTATGTAAACCGTATCACCGGTGAAGTTAACATCGTGACTAAGCTCGGCCACTCCCTGGCCTATCTGCAGTGGATCCCAGCTGAGTCCGCCGTTGCTGGAGCGGGCCACAATAGGCGAGCCATCAATAGTCGTCCGCTGGTTGACTGTCCAGATAGCTGTTGAATCCAGAGTTGTGTCGGTGTAAAACCGCTGAGTGCGAACTTTAGTTACTCGGGCTGAACTGTTGGCATCTTCTGTGAAAACATAAAACCGCGAAAAATCGACCGCACCGGCAGGGTCCAAAAACAGCTGCACCAGTCCGGAATCGGTACCAAGCCTGAGCGTGTCAGCCTGGGCATCAAGAGCATAAACGACATTTCGCCGGTTGCCCTGACTAATATCAGGAGTGTCAATTACTACTGTCGACCAGCTCAGGCCGCTGTCTTGCGACACCAATAATCCGGCTTCTTCTGCCGCCAGATAGAGCCTCTCATCAATAACTGCAAAATCGTAAATGCGGTTGGAGTTTCCGGCCGAGGCGTAGCTTGCATTAAATCCGGAAACGGGTGTGAACGAATCACCCCGGTCATCGGAGTAAGCCAGTCCGGTCGAAGAACTGCCACTGGCATCAGCTGTACCGACTATAACTCTGTCGCGGAAATCAATTACGGCACTTACCTGCGGCCCCGGCAGGCCGTCTGCTTGAAAACGCGAGACAAAAGGTCCGCCGGTCTTAAAGCCGCGAGTCAGGCCATTGTTGCCGCCTATAAATACGAAAGAACCGGCCGAATCTGTACAGGCATCACAGAACGAAATTTGATTTATCAGCGGTGAAAACGCTTTTAAGTCAGCCGGAATAAAAATGTATTCGAAAATACCTTCGGCGGTACCGCCCCACAAAAAGAGAGTGTCTCCGTGCGAAGTGTCGGCCACACACGAAAAGTAGAGCATGCGTAAATCAGGAGTCGCAATGTTAGTATAATTTATAGAATCAACTATCGAAGGAAACAGCCTTCGCCAGCTGGTGCCGCCGTCGCGAGAGGCTACCAAGGCACCAGCCCATGCTGAGAAAAACAGCCAGTCTTCGTTCTGACTGGCGTCATAATGACCGGTTATGTCAAAAATCTGACGACCATACCCGTAAACCTTATCTACACCGAGTGCATCGAAATCAACCTGAAACCAGTTGTCACCCAGATCATCGGTGTATAACAAGCCATCGGAAAATGTTTCCGACGCATCGCTGACCAATTCCGAATGATTAGCGCCCAACCAGAGCCGGTTATTTTGTGAAAAAATGGCAGACAGATTTTCGCTTAACAGCCCGTTACTCGTATTATACAAAAGCCAGGTTTGTCCCAGATCAAAAGTAAAATTCACTCCTGCGCCTGTGGCAGCCCATACTCCGCCAGCAAGTTTTATAAACTCTATGCTGGCAGTAGCAGCCAGGACCGTATCGGGGTCTTCGTAGCTGGTGGCTATGGCTGCTTTGGCTTTAGGAATCAGGATTATTACCAGGAAAAAACAAAGAAGAAATTTGACGCTATTCAATAGTCGCTCCATACACCCGATTTTAATCGAGTTTCAGTTATTCAATTCAATAAATCAGTTAGCTATTTTCTTATAGTTGCCTCAATAGCCTATGCCGGCATACGCTTTAATTTGAGGTCTCGAGAAAATACCCGATAGCAAGGTGAGGAGCAAGCCAAATAAGAGCATACCGATTATACCCGAATTGAGCCCAAAAAAACAAATTATTGTCAATCTATTATTTTCCCAAATTGCAGGAAATATTGGGACAGAATCCTGCCACAATCGTAAAACATTAAAAGAGATTTAACGATTGACACCAAATCCGGCCGACCTGTATATTTCGGGCCGAAACCTTTAGACTCAGACGGAAAAAAAATGAAAAGAATCTGGATAATTACGATATTCACAGTAGCTGCTTCTGCAGCTTTTTTAGCTACCTCCTGCGATACTTTAGTTACAGAAGTAAATGAAGTTACCCTCAGCGGATACCCCGAAGCATTAATTGATGTCGATACAAACTCCTGCTGTTTACCATGTGTCATTAAGTTTTATAGTAAATCTAACGGTCCTCATCATGAATGGCTATGGGATTTCGGAGATGGTGCCACTTCAACAATACAAGATCCGTTGCACAGCTATGCTCTGGCCGGAAAATATACGGTCATTCTGACTATTACAGATACAATAGAAGATAATGATAACCGGGAAATCAGATTAAATTATATAACTGTAAAAGACACGTTGCATAGTACTACCGCCGACTTGGCCTTTTCCCCTTTGACCGGTACCATAGTTGATACTTTTACTTTTTCTGCTTCAGATTTTGGAACTGCCAATACCTGGTTCTGGGATTTTGGTGACAGCAGCACTTCAACCGAAATTTCACCGACCCACGTTTACGCGACAGCTGATACTTTTGAAATCAGACTGACAATTACAAATGACTGCGATTCTCTTGATATCGTAGATACGCTGATAGTAGAATAAAGACTTCAATTTTGTCAGTCGTGGAAATTTAATTCAGACCTTGACAAAAATCCGGGCAATTCGAACGGTTATGAAAATAGCCATAAGAATTCCGGCAATTGCTGCCGCCATAAACCAGGGCGGGTGGGGAATCTGAAACATTATATAAATTGACCCGCTCATAGTGGCCAGCCCGATTAGTGAGGCAAAAAGCAGCGGCTTAACTTTGGAAATAATGCAGGCCAAAAGACCGCCGCCCATAGTGGCCACTATCCAGGCCGACAGAACTATCAGCAAAGCCTGGGGCGGAAGGCTCTCTATATGCTGGCGCATCTGGTCAATATTTTGGGAGTCTATGCCATCGGGAAGCGGATAAAGTTCGTAGCCTAATCCTTCAATAGAAGTGACTAAGGCCAGGGCCGCCAGCAGACCCACTACCAGTGCTATAATTTTGCGAATCATCCCTTATCCCTCCATCAAAATTAGCTATCAGCCGCCGAGCTCTTTATTAAACTTGGCCGTCAGAGCCGGTACAATTTCAAAGGCATCGCCGACAATACCATAATTGGCAACGCTAAAAATCGGAGCATCTTTGTCTTTATTAATAGCAACAATAGTCTGCGAGCTTCTCATACCTACCAGATGCTGAATAGCTCCTGAGATACCAACTGCAATATAGAGCTTGGGATTCACCGTCTTGCCGGTCTGTCCGACCTGGTGAGAATACGAAATCCAGCCGGCATCTACAATAGCCCTGGATGCCCCCATAGCCGCCCCCAGAGACTTTGCCAGCGCCTCGACAATAGGAATATGTTCAGGACCTTTCATCCCCCTGCCGGCCGAAACAATTCGGTCAGCTTCGGTCAAGCTGAGTTCACCTGCCGCTTCGACCTTGGATTCGATTACTTTCGAGACTGCTTCAAAGGCCGCAGAATCAACGGTTTCGTTTACTACTTGTCCTGGCCCATCTTTTGATTCAGGGAAAATCTTTGCCCTGATAGTGACAAAAAACGGCGAATCGCCTCTGTTTTCCACCGTAGAAACAACCGAACCGCCATAATGGGGTCTGGTAACTTTTAGAGTTTCTCCATCTTTTTTGAGGCCGGTAGCTTCAGAAGCCATAGCCCCGCCATTTAGGGCAGCCAGTCGGCACAGCAAAGCCTTACCGTAAAGCGAAGCGGGACAAAGGATGACATCTGGCTTGTGCTTTTTGATTAGTTCTGTCAATACTTTGGCATGAATCTCTTCGTTAAATAGCTTTAAGGAGGTATCAGCAACTGCTAAAATTTGCCCGCCTCCTCGTGAAGCTAATTCTGAAGCAATTGCATCAGGATTTTCGGCCAAAATTGCAGTTAATATATCTTCAGAAATAGACCTGGCCGCCTGAATCATTTCAAAGGAGGCAGAAGTAAGCTTGTTATCTTTCTGAAGGGCAATAGCTAAGACTTTCATTGTAAACTGTTCTCTCTTAATTCATTATTAGCAAATTGGTCAATTAGGATTGTTATATAATTGATTCTTGATTTGACTGCAACTTCATTAGTACGACAAAACATCAAGAATTGAACAATTACGACAGTCCTGCTGTTGAAAAATTCTGCAATAGTAAGAGTTGTCTCCTTGTGGCCGTAGACAGCTGATTTTCAGTTTAAGTTTGCCTCTTTCACGCCGATAATATTGGTACTGGCTCGTAAAAGAGCCGGTTTGGATTAGATGTTTCATAGGATTGAAAAAAACAATGGCTTAAGGCCGGACAAAATTACTTGAATAGCTATAAGAGGATATTCCCATGGCTGAAATATTAGTCAAATTCGAAGACAAGCTGATCGAAAGAATTGTTACTGAGAAGAGACGTCTCTCTATCGGTCGTACCACCGATAATGACATTGTCCTTGAAAACCGCGGAGTCTCGCGCAAGCATGCCATGATTGAATTTAATGAAAATGCGGCAGTTATCATAGACAATGAATCTCTAAACGGTACTTTCGTCAACAACCGCAAAATCAGCGAAGAAGTTCTCCGGGATTCAGACGTTATCTCAATAGGTAAATACTCTCTCATTTACAAAACTGAAACATCTCAAGAAGCCGACGAGGCTATCAATTTCGACGGCACCATGGTTCTCAATACTAAGGCTCAAAGAAAGCTTTTGGAAAATGATAGAGTTGATAGACAGATAATTGAAAAATATGGCGGCTCAGTATTGCTTGGCGAAGAAAACGCCGATTTTCTGGAGTTCAAACTGGACCGCGAAGTTACCACCATTGGTAAGGCGAAATTTGTTCATGTAAAGGCCAAAGGTTTTTTCCTGGCCGGTATCCAGGCAAAAATTGTGCAGGAAAACAATAACTTCTCATTGGTAAACCTTGGCAAAGCTAAAAAAACAAAACTCAATGGTGAACCTGTCAGCAGAGCCCATTTGAAAAATGGGGACATCATTACCATAGGAAAATCCACTTTCAAGTTCGTTGAAGGCAGCAAATAATGCGTATTGCTCTGGTATCGGATGTCCATGCCAACCTCGAAGCATTAGAAGCTGTCCTTAATCATATCGAATCAGAAAACACAGACACAATTTGTAGTCTGGGTGACGTAGTAGGATATGGCAGCGACCCTTCGGCTTGCCTCGAGTTGGTCGATAAGATCTGTCAGATTAAACTTATCGGCAACCACGACTATTACGCCCTGGGTCGGGAATCCTCAAATGACTATTCCCCCCTGGCTAAGATATCTACTGAGTGGACCAAGAAAACTTTGACGGACAAGGATGTCTCGATTCTGGACAGTTTTACGATGGAAGAAGTAATCGAGGGAATACACCTCGTCCATGCATCACCATTTAAACCGCAAGAATTCCACTACATTTTGACCCACAAAGATGCTGCAGATGCTTTTCCCAACTGCAAAACAAACCTTTGCTTCATGGGTCATACCCATGTTCCGGTAATATTCAATGAAAAGCCGGGTCAACCGCCCCGTCAGAGGGTTGGTCACGATTTTGTACCGCAACCTGACTGCAAATATCTGATCAACGTAGGTTCGGTAGGTCAGCCCCGGGACAATGATCCCAGAGCATCTTATGTAGTTTATGATACCGAGACCAGAGACGTCTGCTATCACCGGATTGAGTATGATATCAAATCAGCTCAGAGGAAAATGGAAGAGGCCGAGCTTCCGGAAATGCTCATAGAAAGGCTTGCCGTAGGTAAGTAATAAACGTGACTAAATATGCCTCATATATAGTTTTTCTGCTGATTTCCATTTTGGTGGCTTCTTTTTATGTTAACGGATTCGGGCCTATAGAAAGTCTCCAGAGCAGCATCAATGACAAACTTCAGAATCTGACCGCCTCGAATGAAATGGTTCAAAACGTAGTAATCGTAACAATCGACGGAGCTGCCCAGGACCAATACGGCAGCTGGCCCTGGGGTCATGACCGGATAGCAGATTTAACCGCAGCCATTGCAGGCGCCGAACCAAAAGTTATTGTGCTGGATTTTGAACTTCAGGAAAATGCTGCCCAGGAAAAAGCCGGTAATACCAAAATTTTGACAGAGCAGCTAAGCTGGATTGATAACTTAGTTATTCCCTATGATATCGCCTTAGCCACTTTCAGAAGCAGCCGCACCAGCAACCCCGATTATCTTTTTGATTATTCTTTGACGGTCAATGACCAATTAGGGCTTATGGAAGAGAATTCAAGTCTCTTAGCCCGCAAATTATTTTTACCTGCAGGTAAAGTGCTCAAGACCAGGCCCAAGCTTGGCTTTAGTTATATTATGCCGGATGATGATAGAATTTTGAGACACCAGTCGATGGTGATGAATTACGAAGGTTACTATTATCCATCGGTCGCCCTTATTGCTGCTGCTGTTTATGAAAAAGTACTGCCTGATATGGTGAAAATAACCGAAGGCCAAATTATAGAACTGGGCAGCAAGGTAACTATCCCAATAAATGAAAAAAGCGAGTTTTTCCTGAATTTCTACAAAGAAAACCCGTTTATAAAATTTTCCGCCAGTCAGATTCTGGGTGAAGGCTTTAATTTTGGCCAGTTGGCCGGAAAAGCAGTTCTCATTACCGTTGATAAATTTGAATCTGCAGAATACTTTAAAACTCCCGTAAGCGATGAAACACCGAGACATCTGATAACTGCTACCACCTTGAGCAATCTCATAAACCGGGATATGATTACCATTGGTTTTAATTCAGTCTTGTTCAATCTGTTACTTTTGTTTTTGCTTGGCGGTATTTGCGCTTTTGTAATGCCCCAGATTTCACTCTTGTATCGCTTTGTCACACTCGGAATCGGGCTCTTCTTATTGATCAATATAAATTACTTTATGTTAAGTTCTTTCAACGTACTGGTTGAGCTATCATATATCGGATTGGAAATCTTCCTGTTTATGGCGGCCGCACCAATGTTAGAGACCAGCCTGGTATTGGGTGAAGAAGCCGAAGAAATCAGAAAGAAAAGAGCCAAAGAAAAAGCCAAGAAAAGAATGGAAAGACTTCGCCTTAAAGCCAAGTCTCAACCTGATGGAGCAGAAGCTGACGAACCGGTAGTAAGAGAAATTAAGGCCAGCAGCTCCGATCCTGAAAACGTGGCAACTGCTGTCCTTTCAGGAGAAGAGGTTAAAGTCACCAGCGCTATTGAGCAGGACCAGAAGGTCAAAAGCTCTCTTGGCGGTTCTACTGCCATTCCGTTTAACGATCATCAGTCGCTTAATCTGGATGGAGACGATTCCGGCGATGACCATAGCGAAGAAACCAGCGGGCTGTCACAGAAAATTAAACTCGATTCTGAACCTGAAATAATTGATCCGACGTCGCTTGACAAGGTGGCTGCAACTAACGATGAAGAAGATAGCGTTATTTTCGCTGGCAGCAATGATGGTTTTAATTCTACACCTCAGCCCGCAGACATTACGAAGCTCGGCAGGTATGAGGTTTCAGGCATTCTGGGCAAAGGCGCCATGGGCCAGGTTTACATGGGTAAAGACCCGGCTATTAACCGGCCGATTGCCTTAAAAACAATAAGACTCGACTTTGTAACAGACCCGACCGAAATGGCCGAGCTTAAAAAACGCCTGCATCTTGAAGCTCAGGCAGCCGGCCGGCTCTCTCATCCGAACATTGTGACTATTTACGACGTCGGCTCCGAAGGCGACCTGCAATATATCGCCATGGAATATCTGGAAGGCCAGACACTGGAACAAATGATTAAGCGCAAAGTTAAATTCAACTATCGCATAATCGCGCAGATAATTGTTCAAATTTGCGCAGCTATGGACTACGCCCACAGACAGGGCATCGTCCACAGAGATATAAAACCGGCCAATATCATGATTCGCTCTGACTACCGCGTCAAAGTTATGGACTTTGGAATCGCTCGGGTGGAATCAAGCTCCATGACCAAAACTGGTATTGCCATGGGCACTCCCAACTATATTTCGCCTGAGCAGCTAAAAGGTAAGCGCGTAGATAATAAAGCTGATATATTCTCCTTAGGGGTAGTCATGTACGAGATGCTTTTAGGCAAACGGCCGTTTAAGGGCGAGAATATTACTTCACTGATCTATTCGATAATCCATACTGAACCGGAAAAACCCTCAAGCGTCAATCCGCAGGTGCCTCTCTTGTTTGACCATATTGTTTTGCGCGCCCTGCAAAAAGACCCCAAAGACCGTTACCAGAACGCTCTGGATATAACTAATGATTTATCTGATTTTGTAGATTCGTTCAGCGCCAGAAAACATTAACAGAGAATCACGGATTATTCTTTTTCTTTCCTGCTTGAAAGAATATCTTCGGCCAAAGACATGGCCACCCCTGACAGCATCGCCTCTACTCCCAACTTAGTGAAATCCGAAGATATCAACTCACGGTTCATTGCGGCATAAGAAGAGCATGATGCCCCCCGCTCCACTACCAGTCCCGAAAGCCTCTCCGGAGATTCGGCCACAAAGGTAACTTCTCCAAGCTCGTCAGAGACAACATAGCCGGTGCAATTATGAAGCTGAAGATGGACATTCCCGGCATAGACAACAATCAGCATGCCCCTCCCGCGCCCCAGATCAGTCTCAGTATATATCTGAAGTGTTAAAGAGCGTCTCTCTTCTTTATTGACAACTTTGATACGATAATGATCTGTGTCGTGGATTACTTTGACTGCCCCCAAAACAGATGCAATTTTTTCCAGATCTTTTTTCCCAAGAGCGTCGGACATAATTCTTACTTAGTTGTCTTTGTTCCGGGGCTTGGTACCTGGCTGAGAATTTGACGGCGTAGAATTACTGCTGGGATTGTCGTCTAAACCCTCTTTGAGTTCGTCTGAGGTGTCTTTGATAGCTTTCTTGAACTCTCTTATACCTTTACCCATCCCCTGAGCGATCTCAGGCAGCCTGCGGGCGCCAAACAGCAAGAGCACGGCTACAAATATTAATATTAATTCTCCCGGTCCCAATCCAAACATAATGACCTCCTTACAAGCCTAATTTTGGCTTATAAATACCACCACCTGAAATATATCATTACCAATATAACTGCCAGAGCAGATAGTAAATTTATTTTTAACATCAATCCCACTGTAAATGAGATAGCATAGAAATCAACTTTTAGTGTCTGAAAGCCAATTTCGATTGATTTCGAAAACAATGTCTTGGCAGCTCCATCCGGCAGGTAAGTAGCTATAATTTCTCCCAGAAGACCGCCGATGACAGCGCCCAATATCAGCGCTACTGTGATAAACATAACTTCGCGTCTTTTCATGCCTTACCTGCTGTGGTCAAAGTCAAAAGTGCTGCTCTGACAGACTCAAAAACTTTTAAGCCGTCGACAGAACCGAGTATTTTCTCTGCTGCTCTTTCCGGGTGCGGCATCATGCCCAGCACATTTCGTTCCATGTTTACAATCCCCGCTATATTATTAACCGAGCCGTTTGGATTAGACTCTTTGGTCAGATTTCCTTCATCGTCACAGTAACGGAAAAGTACCCGGCCGTCGTCTTCGAGCTGCCTTAGTTCCTCACCGATACTGTAGTAATTGCCGTCACCATGGGCGATGGGCATTTTGATAACGGCCTCGGAGGCATAGGCATTGGTAAAAGCAGAGCTGGTCTCTTCAACTTTTAAATAGACGTCATGGGCACGGAATCTGATAGAGTCGTTACGAATCAATGCTCCCGGCAAAAGTCCGCATTCTGTCAGCATCTGAAAACCGTTGCAGATGCCGAGAACCAAACCGCCGGAATTGGCAAACTTTATGACAGCTTCCATAATCGGCGAGAATCTGGCTATTGCCCCCGAACGCAGGTAGTCACCATAAGAGAATCCTCCCGGCAGAATAATCAGCTCACAGTTCTTTAGGTCAGTCGATTTATGCCAGAGAAATTCAACTTCTTCAGCCATAACGTGCCGGACCAAGGCATAGGCGTCGTAATCGCAATTGGAACCGGGAAAGGTGACAACTCCGACTTTCATTATTGTTTTTCCACTCTATAATTTTCAATTACAGGATTTGCCAGAAGCTTTGAGCAGATTTCGTCAATGCGGCTATCCATATCAGAACCGTTTGCCTCAATTTCAAGTTCAAAAAACCGGCCGGTCCGGACCGATAGAAACTCACTATAGCCCATTTGAGACAGAGCTTTCTGGATAGTCTTGCCTTCCGGGTCTAATACCCCGTCTTTTAACTTTACGTAAACTGTTGCTTTTTTAAGACTTCCACTCATTTTCTTGCTAACTCGTTTCGCTCTCTCCCGCCTTGCGGGTAACTTTTACCACCCCTTTGGCAAAAAGCCGGTATAGCTCTCTTACCATACCATACAATATATATAGCGCCAATATGGGAAACAACATCAGCCTTGGCCAGAATAAGATAGCGCCGGCGGCTGCTATCATGAAAAGCAGCTTAATTCGCCCCTGCTTGGACTGGAAATTCTGTGGAAAGGTGTCATATTCGACCTGAGAAACCATCAGGAAGGCAAACAGGATTATCATAGAGACCAGCCATTCGCCGTACTGCATACTGCCCCATAACTTATAACTAAGGATAATAAACGAAATCATGGCCAGAGCTGCTCCGGGTACAGGCAGTCCCACAAAGCCTTTTTTCTCTTCGGTGTCAGCGTACAGATTAAATTTGGCCAGCCGAAATCCGGCCGCGACAACATAAACGGCAGTAATAATAATCCAGCCCATCTTGCCCAACGAAGCCAGCTGCAGTGAATTTATTAAGACAGCCGGTGCCACTCCAAACGATAGAAAATCCGCCAGAGAATCCAGCTCGATACCGAACTTGCTGGAGACGCCGCTGAGTCTGGCTACTTTGCCATCAAGCACGTCTAAGAAACCTGCCAGCATAATAAACCAGCAGGCGTTGAGAACTTCTCCGTCTAATGTCTGAAGTATCGCTACAAAGCCGCAGACAGCATTGAGCATAGTAAAGGTGCCCGGGAAAATCTCGCGGTACTTTGATACCTGCTTGTTATTTGTTTGAGTCGACATCTCAGTTTTAAACAGCCGAGGGCAGGCGGCCAATAATGGTCAGGCCGCCGGTGACATGCTCTCCTTTTTTTATTTCAAGTTTTGTTCCAAGTGGCAGAATCATATCCGCCCTGGAACCAAATCTTATTAAGCCGTAGCGTTCACCGGTGTCGCACGACTGTCCTACTTTCAACTTACAGATAATTCGTCTGGCAATCAAACCGGCAATCTGCTTAAATGCTATTTTGACGCCTGATTCCGTAATCAGCCCGACTTCGGTCTGTTCGTTTGCCTCCGATGCTTCCTCTTTAAAAGCCGACAGAAATTTACCAGTTTTATAATTTACGTACTCGATTCTACCTGCCACCGGAATACGATTTATGTGCACATCAAAGATAGTCAAAAAAATCGAGACCTGAATCGCCGGAGCTTTCAAAAAATGGTGGTCTGATATTTCGCTTATGCCGACAACGAAGCCATCCGCCGGCGAGACTAATATATCACGTCCCTCCGGAATTTTCCGGTTGGGGTCCCTGAAAAACAAAGCCATATACAAAGTCAATACTGTTGCAAAAAGCGCGGCCGACAGCAGCCAGATGTTGTCACTGAGATACCTGCCGGCAAACAAAACGGCGGTCACAATAAAACTTCCGATTACAAATGGCCAACCTTCTCTGGCTATCACTTGCTGAAAACCCGCTTGAAAATCTTGTCAACATTACGCACGAACGGTTTGAGTTCAAAACATTTTTCGATTTCGTTCTTCTTTAGATACTTGCTGATCTCTTTATCTTTTAAGACTGCCTCTTTAAAAGACAGATTTTTTTCTATGGCCGCCAGGCCGTGCTTCTGAACTATCTTGTATGCTTTTTCTCTGGAGCCGATTGTCTCTGTAAGTTTTAAGAGCAACCGCTGAGAAAAGACCAGACCGCCCCGGAAGTATATATTTTCCAGCATTCTCTCTTTGTTAATAACCAGCCCTGACATCAGCCCGATAAACTTATGGAGCGAGTAATCGATTAAAGTTGTAGCATCGGGGAAAATAATTCTTTCAACCGATGAATGCGCTATATCCCGTTCATGCCAGAGGGGAATGTTTTCCATAGCGCTTAAGGCGTAGCCCCTGAGCAGTCTTGCGATCCCGGTTATACGCTCGGCGGTGATTGGGTTTTTCTTATGCGGCATTGACGACGAGCCTTTTTGACCTTTTGTAAAACCTTCGTACATTTCGCCAATCTCTGTTCGCTGCAGGTTTCTTATCTCAGTCGCAAATTTCTCAAGCGAGGAGCCTAAAATTGCTATTGAAGTTATAAAGGCGGCGTGGCGGTCACGTTGTATTACCTGCGTAGAAACTTCGGCAGCTTTTAATCCCAGCCGCTTACAAACGGCTGCTTCTACTTTGGGGTCAACGTTGGCAAAATTGCCGACTGCACCTGAGAGCTTGCCCACAGAGATTCCTGCCGTGGCAGCTTTAAATCTGGCCTGACTTCGTTTCAGTTCAGTATACCAGACCGAAAATTTCAGACCGACTGTCATCGGCTCGGCTAAGACGCCATGAGTGCGCCCGATGCAGGGTACGTTTTTGTATTTTTTGGCCAGCTGCGCCACGACTTTAATCGCTGCAGCTAATTTTTTGTCTATAATTCCGGCCGCTTCTTTGATACGTAATGAGAGCGCCGTATCGACTACATCTGAAGAAGTCAATCCGAAGTGTAAATATTTAGCATCGCTGCCTATTGATTTACTGACGCTGCTTAAAAAAGCCAGCACATCATGGTTGACTTCTTTTTCAATCCTGTCGATTTCGGAAACTTTGAACTTGGCTTTCTTTTCAATAGAACGGGCAGCAGAGGCAGGAATCATCTTATGCTTTGCCATTGCCCGGGCAGCTTCTATCTCGACTTTAAGCCAGCTCTTATATTTGTTTTCTTCAGACCAGAGCTTACCCATTTCGGGCAGGGTATAGCGCTCTATCATTTATTTGCCTGAGAGTTTTTGTAGTCAGACAAGAATTTCTCCAGCCCGATATCGGTCAGCGGATGTTTAATCAGCTGGTGAATCACGCTAAGCGGCATAGTGCAGACATCGGCACCTATAAGAGCTGATTCTACAACGTGCAGAGGATGCCTGACCGAGGCTACCAGCACTTCTGTTTTAAACTGATAGTTAGCGTAGATCGTCACTATCTGTTCAATTAATTCCATTCCCGAAGTAGAGATATCGTCGAGCCTGCCAATAAATGGCGAGACATAAGCAGCCCCGGCTTTGGCCACTAAAAGCGCCTGCGATGCCGAAAAAACCAGAGTTGAATTGACCGGAATTTTTCTGTCAGCCAGAGTTTTGACAGCTTTTAATCCTTCGGCAATAGTCGGAATTTTAATTACAATATTCTCTGCAATTTTGATCAGCTCGTCACTCTCGGCAATCATGGCGTCATGCTCGGTTGAGATAACTTCGGCAGAAACCGGTCCGGGCACAATTTTGCAGATTTCTTCCAAAAGCTTTCGGTAGGGCATAGTTTCTTTGGCGGCGAGTGAGGGATTGGTAGTGACACCATCAAGCACGCCCATATCCATAGCTTCTTTAATTTGATTAAGATTGCAAGTGTCGATAAAAAACTTCATTTACTTTCTTCCTCTTTATAACTGACTGAAACCAAATACAAGCCCTGGGACGGAGCGGTAAACAAGGCCCTGTCCTTATCAGGAGAGCTTAACATATTTTTGAAATCGTCCAAAGTCAAGTTGCAGCTGTTCTGGTCCTGGTTTTCTGTGGCCAGATTTATCATACAGCCAACCAAAGAGCGTACCATAGAGTGCAAAAACCTGTTGCCAACAATGTCATAGGTAAAAAGCGGTCCATGAATTTGCCACTCAGAATGCTCAATTTTGCAGCGGTTGTTGTCTTTAAGCGAGGCTGTCACACAGAAAGCTGAAAAATCGTGTTCCCCTGTCAAAATTGCAGCAGCCTGATTCAGCTTTTCTAAAGAAATTCGCCGGTTATCCTCCCAGCGCAGATTTCTGTAAATAGCAGATTTTTCAGTGGCATAAAGATAACGATAATGCCGCGAAACAGCATCATTCCGGGAGCGAAAATCAAAATTTACTTCGACTGCTGACTTTATTATTATTTCACGCGGCAGAAAGTTATTTATGGCATCTTTGAATCTGCCGGCTTCCAGACGGTGCTCAATCTTAAAATTTGCCACCTGCCCTAAAGCATGTACACCGGCATCGGTCCGTCCTGCCCCGTGAATCCTGACTTTCTGAGCGGTGATTTTATAAATTGCTTTTTCTATTGCATCCTGAATTGTCGAAGATACAGCCTGTGACTGCCAGCCGGAAAAGTTGGTTCCTTCGTATTCTATTAAGAGCTTAATATTTTTTTCTGCCATATATAAATACAACCAATATCAGGTTATGTAAAACAGAGCCAGTAAAAGAGCAACGCTGGTCAGAGAGAAAACGGTTTCATTCAGTCCGAAATTCTTGAGACTGAAGTAGGTTCTTGACCTGTTTTTGCCGTAGCCGCGATTTTCAATCGCTTGCGCTATTTCGTCGGCACGCCCGGCTGTGGCTACAAAAACGGGAATTATAATACTCGATGATTTCTTAATACGATTATACAAAGAGCCGCCGAAACTGGCTCCCCTGAGTATCTGAGCATTTTTTATAGTCTTAAACTCTTCGTATAAAACCGGTATAAATCGAATGGCTATAAACAAAATCAAAGCTATATCATCAACCGGCAATTTTATCTTTTTTAGCGGGTTCATAATCTTGGCCAGAGAGTCAGCCAGTTCCGATGGTGAACTGGTCAGGGTTATCAAAAAAACAATCGAGACAAATAAAACCAGTCTCAGCGAATAGAAGACACCATAATGCAAAGCGCCCTCGGTCAGCTCATATGAAAAGATTGAAAATATCACCTGGCTGCCCTCGCCTGAAAAAATAAGATGAAATACTAATGTAAAAGCGACCAGCCACAAGATTGGCTTGAATCTTTCAATAAGAATACTTTTTGAGATTCCAGACTGCAGCAGAGCAGCTATCAAAATTACGAAAGTTGACAGGTAGAAGAGATACGATTTAGTAAATAAAGCTAATACCAAAACCAATAAAACGGGAATAATTTTGGCGCGACTGTCGAGCCGATGCAGGAAAGAATCAAGCGGACGGTATTGTCCTAAGAGCACCTGGCTGCTGTTTATCATAACCTGAATCAATCAAATTTTGACAGCGAAATCAAGTTCTGGTCTGACGGCTTATGGCCGGTTTGTTTTTCTTTACTACTGCTTGTTTGAGCTGGCAGGCAGCACAGCCACTCTTGGCCGAGAATTGACGATAGACATAGAATGCTAAATAGGCTGCGGCAGCTGACATAACAGCCCAGACGGCCATATTTTGAAACGACAGTTCCACTTACAACCCCATCCCATCGAAAATTTTATAAACCAGCCAGCTGCCCGCATAGGCCAGTGTCGTCATATAGACAAAAACAAAAACCGGATAGCGCATTTTGCCCGTCTCTTGCTTTATGGTCACCAATGTAGCTCCGCATTGACAGCAGAGCGCAAAAAAGACCATAATAGAAATCGCCACCGCCGGGCTAAAAACGGGCTGTCCGATTTTATCACCATGGTCCCAGACTGCACCGCGTAATTTACTGACGAGTGATGAAGATTCCTCGTTAGTCTCTGAGCCTAAATTATAAATAGTTCCTAAAGTCGCCACCACTACTTCTCTGGCCGGAAACGAAGCCAGCGCCGCCAGAGTTATCTTCCAGTCCCAGCCCAACGGTTCAAACAGCGGCTCGATAGCCCGCCCAAGCCTTCCGAAATACGAATTTGTCAGATGAGCGCCGGCTTCTTCGTTAGAGATTTTTGATCTGTTTGCTTCGTACTGATCGTCAAAAACTACGGCTTCGTATTGGGCAGCGTAGTCGGCAGAGATTTCATCTGAGTGCGGATAGTAGCTTAGCGCCCAGATTACAATTGTAATTGCCGCAATTAAAGTTCCGGCGCGTTTCAAAAATGACTTGGTGCGACCAAGCACACGAGTAGCCACCGCGCGCAGAGTCGGCATCTTGTATGACGGTAACTCCATCATGAAAGTGCTTTGCTCAGACTTGATTATAATCTTTAAGACAAACGATACACCGATTGCCACTATTAGCCCCAGCACATAAAGCGCTGTCAGCACCAGTCCCTGCAGGTTAAAAATACCGAGCACAATCTGATAGGGTATGAAAGCGGCAATCATGATGGCATAAATCGGCAGTCTGGCCGAGCACGTCATCAGCGGCGCTACCATGATTGTAATCAGCCGAAGTTTACGGTCCTCGATTGTCCGGGTAGCCATAATTCCCGGTATGGCACAGGCATAGGAAGTAAGCAGTGGAATGAAAGATTTTCCCGAGAGACCGCACCAGTGAAACATTTTATCGACCATAAAGGCGGCTCTGGCCAAGTAGCCGGAATCTTCGAGCACCGAAATAAACAGAAAGAGAATTACAATTTGAGGCAAAAATATGATGACAGAGCCGATACCACCGATAATGCCATCAGTAAAAAGCGACCGCAGGGGGCCATCGGCCATCAATGAACCGACAGAGATAGAAAGCTGACCAAAAAGATAGTCGACCCCGTTCATGAGCGGTTCCGCCCAGCTGAATATTGCCTGAAACATGAAAACCATAACTGCCGCCAGCAGTAGCGGACCGAGCAGGGGATGCAGCAGATATTTGTCTATCGTATCAGAGATGGTTTCATCACGGGCTTCAACTCTGGTAATCGAATTATCAGCTATTTCTGCAGCTCTTTTGCCAAGCCGGGTGTTTAAGGCCAGACTGAGTGAGCCATGCTTTTTAATCAAAGCTGCCCGACCTTCTTTGATAATCACATCGAGAGAGTGCAGTCTCCCGCCGTTATCTGACGGTTTTTCGGGCTCATCAAAAATCGATCTTAATAGTTCGGCCCGGTGCCGGTGACCGTTACCGCTTACCTGTGACATTCTGCCAAGCAGCTGTTCGACAGATTCATCATAAAAGCCGCCGCTGGGAGGCGCCGCGGCGTTGGTCGCTCTGGCCATTTCTGCTTTGAGAGAGGCTATGCCGGTGCCTGCTGTGGCTACCAGCGGCACTACCGGAACACCGCCTATCGCCTTTGACAACGCCTTGACATCAATCTGAAGACCCTGTCTTTTGGCCAGGTCAATCATATTAAGCGCCACTACTACCGGCCGGCCTATTTGCAGAATTTGGAAAATAAAGCTCAGACCTCTTTCGAGATTGGTAGCATCAACAACGCAGACGATTGCATCTGAGAGCTTTTCGCCCTCTATCAGCCCGCACAAAGCTGCGGTTGCTATTCTTTCGTCGGGAGAAAAGGGAGTCAAGGAATAAGTTCCGGGGATATCAATCAGCGTATATTCTTCGGACTTAGTGGTTGCAATGGTAAATTTGCCGGTAACTTTTTCGACCGTTACGCCGGGATAGTTGGCTACACTCTGCCTGAGGCCGGTGATAGCATTAAAAATGGTAGTTTTGCCGGAATTCGGGATTCCGCAGATAGTAATTACTCTGGTGTCGTTAGCTGACTTTGTGGCTGCCGCTCGGCTCATTTTAGGGCAACAGTAGGTTCTTCCGTATCAACTTGCACCAGTGATGCTTCAGCTTTCCTGATAAACAGCCTGCTCGAACCAACTTTCAGCTGTACCGGATCACGAAGAGGCGCCTGGCGCACCAGCGTAATTCTTCTGCCCGGCACCAGTCCCAGTTCCATCAGACGACGGGTAACTTTGCCGTCCCTTTCAAAGCCAATAATAGTTGCGCTCTGCCCCGGGTTAAGTTTGTCTAATTGGCACATTTTATTCTCTTCGTTAAATAAATTTTCGTCTATCTCTTCTTGCTCAGTTTAGCCTTGGAAACCCCGGGAGACTCCGAAAGACTGCGCTTCGTTTTTCTATTTTCTTTATCGCGGCAGCTTTTACAGACGCCTTCTATTTCTACTTTGAATGACTCTGTCTCAAATTTTTCGGCGGTGGCTACTTTGGCAAGTCTGCCGGCTATTTCATTTAAGTCAAACTCCAGCAAACTTTTACAGCTAACGCAGTAGAAATGCCCGTGCGGTTTGCGGGTGACCCGGTCGTAGCGAGTGACGCCGTCACCAACGTTAACTTCGCGTGCCAGCCCGACTTCACATATAAGTTTCAAATTACGCCAGACGGTGCTGTAGCCCACTGCTTTATCAATCTGTCTGACCCTGTCAAACAGCTCGTCAACTGAGACATGCTCCCCCAGCTCAAAAAATGAGCGGAAAACCAGCTCCCGCTGTGGAGTCATTTTGTAGCCTTTGGTTTTTAAGAACTCTCTCATAAATTTCTTTGACTAAATGAAAATCAATTTCAATACCGAATTCACCTATTTCCTGCTCAGAAGTCAAGCGTAATCTATACAAATATGTGTGTTATTTTACCAGCCAAATCATGGAAAAAAGCGATAAAACTGGGTTACGTCATTGCCAGAAGTCCCGATAGAATCGGGATGACGAAGCAATCTCCCTTGCGCCTCGACGATTGAGATTGCCGCGCTGCGCTCGCAATGACTGATATCGGCCTTTTTAAAACACCGCAAGCGGCGGGCGACCAAGCCAAATCATAAGAAAAGCGATAAAACTACGTTTGTACGGCCATTATTTACGATAAGGCTAATAATTACCATAATGCCGTTATTTACCATAAGGCTATTATTTACCATAAGGCCGTCATGTAGCATAAAACCGTCATTCCGCACTTGTTGCGGAATCCAGCCGGTGATACGAACACTAAAAGTTCAGTGCAGGATGTCCTGATCCCACCGCCCGCGGCGACGTCCTGAGCTCAAATGCAAGGTCACATCTCCCGCCGTCATTCCGCACTTGTTGCGGAATCCAGTCGCTGATACGATCACTAAAGTTCGGTGCAGGACGTCCTGATCCTACCGCCCGCCACAGGCGGGGTGGGAACCAAGCTAAATAGCCCCAAAAAAGCCGCTACGGCTGATTACCAGGCGGCTATTTCGGTCTGATGTAAATATCTAGAGCTATTTTAAGAGCATCATCTTTTTTGTCTGAACTTCAGGCCCCAAAATCAGCCGGTAGAAATAAATGCCGGAGGCGACTCTGCTGCCAGAGTCTGTCTCTCCCCGCCACTCTACTGTATATGTCCCGGGAGACTGCACTTTGTCCACCAAGGTCTTCACTTTCCGGCCCAGAACATTGAATATATCCAGCTGGGTGCGGTAAGGCTCGCTGCCGATACTCCCCCGCGATCTGATAGTATATGAAATCGTAGTCGAAGGATTAAAGGGGTTAGGGAAATTCTGATTTAGTTCAAAACTTTCGGGCAACTGCGAGAGTGGATTATCATCATAAAAACCGGTTGATACCGGGTCAAAGAAATCTATTACCCGGTTTATCAGCGTATCAACTGGCCAGATGCTCAGAGAGGGAGAAAACTGATAGACTATTGCTTCTACGGGGAAACTAAGAATTACCGATTTATGAGTTCCACGATAGCTGATTCCTGCTGATGGTTCTACTTGGTTATGTTTGTAAGTAAGAAAGCCTTCACCGCCTGAGGCTACTCTCATTGCTGGGCGCGGATAGGGAAAGTCTGGAGTTGATGGTACTGTGTATCTTGACAGATCACCCAATTCACTTCCTGGTACACCCCTTGCAGCTGAAATTGAGATAGAAATGTCATAGAAATTTGCTTTAAAATATTCAGCAAGAAACGCTGAATCCAGATTGTGCATATCTTTTAAGCCCGAAGCTGACGAAAAAAACAAACTATTGCCGTTATCCATAAAATCTTTCATGGCGGTAATATCTGAGGCTGTAATCACGTTGGCGGCATCGGCTCCGGTATGCCAGAAAACTATCGGGTATTTTTTAAGTTCTGCTGAAGTCGGCGAGTTCTGAACTTTTTTGTTCCATATCTTAAAGGGCATTCTTCTGGTTCTGAGAACGTCCATGATTACCTGTTCATAATCTGCCCCGCGGTCATCGTCGACAATCAGCACTTTGGGTGTGCCCACCGCGATTTCAAATCCGAAAGTTCTGCTGTAATTTTCATCGTTGCCCGGTGTCCCGGCGAATAATGAATCGCAGCTGATAGTCAGAAAAAATGAATCAAGCACCGATTCTGCGGATTCCGAAATAGTAAATGTTATGGCTGCGCCGTCGTTGTTGACCGTAGTTGCGTTGAAAACGGGAGCAAAAGTGACATCGTTGGCTGTAAATGTTACATCCGGATTAGAAGTAGTCAAAGTAGCTTTGGCTTTATAACCTTCTTTCATCATATTGCGGGCTGTAAAAAAGACCTGAATAGTTTCGCCCGGGTCAAGGTTGCCATCGCCGTTCCCCAGCGCATCGTCGAATAAAATAGAGTCCGTAACTATATACGGGCGTGACCATTCAATATCAAAATCGGCGTACATGATTGAGTCACTGTCGGAAATGTCCCAGATGCCAATTTTGGTCTTTGTGCCTAAAACATTAAGCGCATTATTCGGAATTGATTGGTCATGAAACTCCCGGTTGACCGTATTACCGGGAAAGGGGTCGCCGGCATCTCCTAAGTTATTTAAGGTAAATTCTAAATCTTGTTTTCCGTCAGCCTGTTCGATTCCGACTCTATATTGATATGGAGTCGTATTGCTGCCGTTCTGAGTTGGCGCCGTGGGGTCAATGTGATAAATAAGTAATCCTGATGCCGGCAGAAAAACATCGGAACCAATCCTCTGCTTATTCTCAACTACCCAGTACTGCGGACTGGAAACGGAATTTACCAATCGATAAGCCATGGGTGTAAATTCAATAGCTGGTATGGCGACACTATCTTGATTGAAGTTTACGTCGATCAGGTTCAGGAAACCCATCTGATCTTTTGACCAGGCACAAAAATGCGCAGGTGATTGAGAGTTGCCGTTGTAACTGCCGGTAGCCATTATAGCCCAATTACCAAGTCCGGCGGAAGTATTCTCAGTATCAGTTACGTCGTACAAATCCGGCAGCCCCAAAAAATGCCCGAATTCGTGGCAGATTACGCCTATGGGAGCTATGCTGCCCGGCTGTTCTTCGGGGTTCATGGTATAGTCGTCCACTACGATGCCGTCCAGAAGCAAAGGTGAGGGAAGCTCCCACTTATGCGACCAGATTCCGTAGGCACCTGTTTCAGCACCCACTCCGGCGTGAATTATGACCAGACCATCTAAAAAGCCGTCGCCATTGGCGTCAAAGTCCGCAAAGTTTACACCCCAAGTCTTTGCCGCCATAACGGCTTCTTGCGCTAATTGTCTACTTCTTGGGTTAAGCCCGTTGGTGGTATCTACATAATATTGATAGGTACTCGGCATTCGCAGCCAGTCAGTCACCGAACCTGTTACCAAAAAATTACCGTAAGAATTTTCTAAATAGAAATCTTTTAGGGATCCTGTGGGATTCTTGTCAGAAAACAGAATTGAATCAATATCTGTGGGAGTGGCAGCAAAAGATTGCCCGGTATATACATGGTCGCTAAAGTCTACCAGAATTACCAGAATTTTAGCGGTATCTACAAAAAGAGAGCCAGAGCTTTTGGCCGCTGCCAGACTTTTCTGGTCGAAAACAGAATGCTGCGACGGCGCACAGCCGCCTGCGGCCTTAAAGTTTTTCCAGATCTCGATATTTTTCTTGAGAACGCCTGCGGCTTTCCACTTCTCAATCGTTCCCGGCGCCGGCGCTACCGCATTAACGGGTAGAGCTAACGGGACGAAAGCTATAATAAGCAAAGCTGACAAACTTAGTAGAACAGATTTATTCATTTTTAATCCTTATGTAGTCATTTAAACAACTCTCAGAGAAGGCCTGTTCCAGACGAATATAATATCTAATCATTTTATTTCAACAGCATCATTTTCATAGACGCAGTCTGTGCGTCTGTTGTTAATTTGTAGAAATAGACTCCGCTGGCTGTCCTTCTGCCGCTCTGATCGGTACCGTTCCAGTCAAAACTGTGTGAACCGGCGGCTATCGTACCAGAATAGAGCGTATTCACTTTCTGCCCCAGAGAGTTATAGATTTCGAGCAATACTTCACTTTTTCGCATCAGGTCAAATGAGATAGTGGTCGAGGGATTAAAGGGATTGGGATAATTCTGGTTAAGTGAAAATTCTTGCGGAAGACCGCCGTTCTGATCGTCGTCAATATCTGTTGGGGCGCTGTATCTCTGGACAGCTCTGGTAACGTTTTCATAAAGATCGTTTAAATCTGAGCCTATCGCCAGCGCAAAAGCTATTTTGATGGAAACCCCCGGCGCCATGTTATACGGTCCGGAAATTGTATTCATCATAAAGTCAGCGGCGGTAGTTTGCAGGCTGTCACTGTTGGAAAGACTTATAAGTTCAAATTTTTCCTGTTTAGTAAATCCTCTTTTGCTGCTGCCGTTGTTTGAGATGTGGAAGCCCGTAACATTTTCAAGGTTTACCAGCGCAATCGATTTTCCGTCGGCTGAATACTGCCTCATCATTTGCAACTGCTGGTCAAATTCTGTAAAATCTCCCGAAGCTGAGATATCAGCATCAATAAAAAAGCCAAAGCGCAGCGAAGTAAGATAGTCGATAGTGTTATTCTTTAACCAGTACTCAAATATGATGAAGCCTTCATCATAGACTGTCTGATAAGTTGTCGTTTTCTGCATAATTGTCAGTGGAATCATAACATCGGACAGATTGTCACGCATTACAGAAGAGATTGAAAGCCTGTCGCTGAATATTTCATCTATGGTCATTGGCTCCAGCACTCCAAAATCGGTAAGGTCGAAATCACCGCTGCTGTTTCTGACCGATGACGAGAGCTGTGTAGAATTCCTGCCGACGATAATGCCCGCTTCGTAAAGAACATTCGCGGCTCCGTCAAAACTCAGTCCTTTACCGCCTACATTGTAAATTGAGCCGGGAGCAAAACCGTACTGTCCGAAATCAGAAACTGAAAATTCTATTCTGTCTGTTGTCTGCTCAGCTATTCTGCCGAGCGGGGCAACTCCTGCAGTCAGACTGAATGATAAAGTATCTGCAATGGTGCCGCTTATATCCTTGAGAACTAATTTAAAATTGACTTCCTGGCCATGATAGAGAGCAGAATCAAAAGAAATTTCGAATTGCGGCAGACTGAAAGCGGTAGTGCTGTTTAGCCCAAAGTAAAATTTTGAACTGCTCATACTGATTTCAGCCTGATTGCTGTTAACCGCACTTATCGTCCCGGTAACTTCTTCCACATTGGCGGCTTCGTTGCCGAGAGTAATCTGCAAATGAAAAGTCTCTCCGGGGAAAGGGGTGGTGCCTTCGATAACAAACTTATCTTTTATTTCAAAAACAGCCAGACCCGGAGGAGGAATAAAGTTTAAGATTATTGAAGCATCCGGCAAACCGTTGCCATAGGCGTTGTCTTCGCCGGCAGCTCCCAGGTCCTGGCAGGAATTTATTATGGCCTGTTTGATCTGTTCGACTGTGGCATCGGGATTGTATTCTCTGATCAGCGCCACCAGACCGGCGATAAACGGCGCCGCCATCGACGTTCCTGTCATAAATCCATAGCCGCCGTCTTTACTGGACGAACGAACCAGGACACCCGGTGCGACAACTTCGGGTTTGATTTGCGAAGTATCACAGGATGAAGGTCCCCGGCTGGAAAAGTCACCAATTACCTTATTATTATCAACAGCCCCGACTGAAAAACTGTTTAAGGGCGTTGCGGCTCTGTCGGCCGGGTCACGCATAGTCAGGGGTTTGGGACCTTCGTTTCCGGCTGCAAAAACTGTAACAATACCGGCTGCTTCTACATTATCAATTACTTCCCAAAATGTTTCAGAGCAAGGAGTAAAAAGTCCGCGCGGAACACCCCAGCTGTTAAGAATTACATCGGGTACATCGCTGGTCGTGTTTACGTCGCCGTCAGGATTAAGAACCCATTGAAAGGCAGCCAGAATATCACTGATTGTTGAGGGCAGCGGCTGTCCCTGGTCTATAACGCCGGCCGTTATCCACTGGGCATCAAAGGCTACGCCGATTGTATCGGCACCGTCAGAACCGACCATCACGCCCATGGTATGGGTGCCATGACCAACTTTATCTGACGGCAGGCTGTCCGGGGCAACATTTGAAAACCAGGCCGTAGACAGCGAAGTGCCGTGGCCGCGCCATTTTATATTCAGCGCCGGATGGCCAACTTCGACACCAGTATCAAAGGAACAGATTAGCCTGCCCTTGCCCGTTAGTCCGCGGCTCCAGAGCGAAGGAATATTCAGCATCTCAAGATGACTGGAGACACCGCTTGATAAAGCCGGTGCCGAATAAGATTCTACCGGTTGATCATAGGAGAGAGACACATCAGGAACTACATATGAGATGTTTTTGAACTGTTCGAGAGCTTTAAGTTTGCTTACCGGCAGAGTCGCCTTGAAGGCCGGCACAATCCAGAATCTGGTCGGTGGTTCTGAGGCGTGAACATTAAGAAATCTTTCTAACTCAGCCATCTCTGTTGTTTGAAATTCACGTAATTTTTTTGAGACAAGTTTAATTCGGTCATGGCGGCTCAGTTTTAGATTCAAAGCTAACGGCGCCAGTTTGCTGCTGGTATATCCTGTTTCTGCAAAAATGACAATATCAACCAGGCTGTCGGTCAGGCTTGACAAACCGGAGGCAGTCAGGCTGTTAAGCCTGGTGGATAAAATCGGGCTGTCTGAACCAGCAGCGGACAGTCCTGTAACTGTCAGTAAAAGGGTAATTATGAAATATGTAAGTTTTCCGGTTCTCATCTTTCTCCGATCTGTTATCTAAGGAGTCAAAAGAGCAAAGGATATGCCGTTGCTTAAACCTGCAAGAGATTGCGCTATAATGGTGTGAACTATATAGTTTACCCCCTAAGTGATAGCGCAAGGCCTTTTCCTGCAAGTACTTACGGTGCCCGACCGGGGCTGGTTTTTGACTTTGACTGCAAATTGGATAAAATCCGGTATGCACCGAATTTGTGCCCCGGGTAAAGGAAAAAGCACAGTCTGCAAAATATTACAGAATCGCCTTCAATTTGATATATTGGTAAATATGCAGCAGAGACTCGCAGATTTTTACAGAAAAAACATGGCCATAATCTGGATTCTATTGGCTGCTTTTCTGCTTAGAATTGTCTATCTGGTAATCTACTCAAGTATGCCCGACTGGAATATGCTGACTGTAGATAATTACTACCACTTCAATTGGGCTAAAGATATGTCGTCGGGGAATATATTTGGAGATACGACATATTTCCGAGCGCCATTTTATATTTTTTGTCTGGCCCTGGTTTTTTCTCTTTTCGGAGCAACGTTAACTACCGCCAGGATTTTTGGTCTGGTCATTGGTCTGGCCTCACTGCTGCTTACTTTTTTGACAGGCAAGAAACTGTTTGGCAAACGAACCGGTCTGATAGCAGCGGCGATTCAGTCTGTCTATCCTCTGATCTTATATTTTGAGTCAGAGCTGCTGCTTGACCCGCTTTTCATGATGCTCCTGCAGCTGTCGGTATACTATTTTGTCCTCTGGTATAAAGAACAAAATTTATCGAATCTTGTCTGCATGGCGCTGGCACTGGGTCTGGCATCTATTACCAGACCAACCGCGCTATTATTTTTACCGCTGGTCATTTTATTTTTATACTTCAGCAGCACACTCTGGAAGCAAAGAGTAAAGCTGATTGCTTTGTTTGCTCTTTTGCTGGCCCTGATAATTCTGCCGATTACGATTCGGAATTTTGTTGCAGGCGGAGAAATTGTCTTGATATCATCTCAAGGCGGTATCAATTTTTTCATCGGTAATAACAGACAATCTGACGGTGTCACTGCCGCCATGCCTACACCACTTGGTCATAACTGGAAAATTGATGATATCCGTTATCTGGCAGAATCTGAGACAGCGAGTGAATTGAAATCCGGAGCGCTCTCTGATTTCTGGTATAATAAAGCGTTCGATGAGATTCTTGAGAGACCGCTGCAATGGAGCAGTCTGTTTTTCAAAAAACTCTATTACAATTTTTCTAATCGTGAAATTTCTAATAACAGAAACCTGGCGTACTTTTTTTCACAGCACTCACTTCTAAAATTCAGTTATTTTCCCTTTGCGGCTCTGTTAGCGCTTTCGGTTCTGGCGGTAGCAACAGGGTATAAGTCTCACTGGGGAGTGAGATTGCTGTTTATTTTGATTGTCGTCAATTCAGTTGCTGTCGCCCTCTTTTTCTTCAACAGCCGCTTTAGACTGCCGCTTTTGCCCTTTTATATCATCCTGTCTGCGGTGGGCATAGAAAGTTTAATGAAGCTCTCAAAGCAGAACTATGGCAGGTACTTGCTGCCCGCAGCTCTGGCTGCGCTGGCTGCTATCCTTTCGGTAGCACCGATAGCGCCACTTCCGGCAGGCAGACAGCCGCAGCACCTGGTTTCGCTCGGTCTGTTCCATTATGCAAATGATAACACTAGTGCGGCAATCGGCTACTTTCAAAGAGCCGCTAAAATTGATTCGACTTTCCCGGAGTTAAATCTCAATATCGGCGCCTGCCATCTTCGACTGAAGAATATTGACAGCTCTATTTTCTATTTCGAAAAAGAAATCAAAGCGCACCCAAAGCGGGCTCTGGGATATAGCAATCTGGCCGGCATATACCTCGTAGAAGAAAAGTGGGACAGTGCTTTCAGTAATGCAAGCAGGGCGATAGAACTAAAACCGTATCGCTCTGACGCTCATACTATAAGACTAAGAGCTGCAGCCAATATAGCAGGCATTAACAATGACTCCCTGATAGCTATCGCCAACTATGCCAGAGAGAGAACAATCCAGGACCTTAAGGTTCTTTACAATGCGGCCGTCATATTAACGCAGAGGAGCTCGCCTGAGGAGGCCATCTCTTTTCTGAAAAAAGCTTTAAGCTCAGAATCTGTGCCGATAGAAACCGACGACCAAGCCTTTACCCCGTACTATGAGGAAACGAAAGCTGCCCGAAAATCCAAACGGGCGCTGGTTAATTATCAGCTGGGCTATATTTATGGAATAAAAAAAGAATACGGGAATTCAATTCTTTATAGTATCGCAGCAATATCAATCGATCCAAACTTAGAGTCTGCCTATGCCAATCTTGCCGCAGGCTACTACGCTTTAGAGAATTTTACATCTGCAGATTCGGTTATCACGGCAGCGAAAAAACTTTTTCCAGCCAGTCAAATCTTTGACAGACCATAAAAAAACTTCGCCTTTTTCAATCTATTTAAAAGGCGAAGTCTTTAATATTTAAATCCTAATCAGTTCTAATACATGCCTGCTGCTTCCGGGTCGCCATATAACCTTTCGTACTCTTCCACCCGTTGTCTGTAATTTTCCCTGGCATCCTCTATGGTAAGATTCAGCTTGGAATCATTATAACGCGGCTTGGCAGGTGGCGCTCCCAAAGAGGGGTCATATAACCAGTTCAGTACAGAGTCTGCCATGCTCTGGAAAGCGAGTGTATCCAGTACAAGTGGTGTAAAGTTGCAGTGAACAGTTCTGTACAATCCGGCGTTTAACCTATGGGCAACCGGTGCGGCTTCAAAAATGAAATTATCTCCGAGCGGATGTGTCGAACCATAGAAAGACTTATATTTGTAGAGCAGTTCGGTACCAAATGTCCTGATACTCCAGCCTACTTCGGGCAAACCATAGTTAGTTTGTGTCGGATCCCAATGGAAGTCTGTATTCGTCGACGCACTCCAGTTTAGAAGAGTGCGCAACCTGAAAGTATCCACCACCATATCAACCCAGCCGGGCTGCCTGGCTGTGGCACCAATGAAATCTTCAATACGGGCTTGAGGAGAACACTTACCTTGTGCGTGACAACCCCATCCTGAATAAACCACTTGTGTTACGCCAAAATACCGGGCGTAGTTAGAAGGCGCGGGCCAATTTGTCAGCGGCACTGTCTGGCCGCCTAATTCTATTGTTGCACGCACCATCAGCCATACATTTACTCCGGCATCGATAGCCTTATAAATCTTTGGCATAATGTCCAGGTTAACGGTCGGACGCTTTGCGCTCTCGTTATACAAGATAATCAGCTTGTGCTGCAATAGAGCGGCGAGAGACACAGTATCGCGAGTTCTTTTTGTTTGCAGATAGTCTCTGTAATGTTTTCCAGCCTGAGGCGTTCTTGAAGTATCAAGATACAATGAGGGATCATTCCGTGAATCTGCCCATTTCTTTATGACATCATACCAGAACCCTCTAGCTGAGTCGTCTTTTATCCAGCGATTAGACCATTTTGTAATAATCAGGTGCTCGGTAACATCTACAATCAGAACTTCACGCTCATAGCGCGGATTAAGCACTCTTACTGCTTTAAATGCAGGCACTATATCGGGTACCTGGGCATCATCCCGGCATCGAATCCAGAAAACAAAAGTCATTTCAACTGTTGTGTCGCGTTCGGGAAATTCAGAGATTGAATCCTTGTAGGAGGCAAACACATTGAATATTGTGTCTCCTGTTTTTTCAACCCAGGGTCCGCCGTCAAGACTGTTAACTGACTTAAACACTATCGAATTAAAAAGAGAATTGTCTGCAAACAACGAAGTATCAATATCAAAGAAGTCTTCAAGTCCGCCGGCAGCAGTAGTCGGAGTCCGCAGGCTGACAACCAGCGTGTCACAAGTGATGGCGGTATCGGGGGCAAGTGTAGTCGTATCGCAGATGATGGCAGTATCTTGCGGGGTAACCGTTGTATCAATTGTGGTATCGCATACAATCAGCTGCGGCAGCGTAATAGTAGTATCGCATTTTATGATGGTGTCTCCGATTACAAAAACTCCTCCATCAGCGGTTACATACCTTCTTGTAAAAAACTGGGTGCTGACAAGATTGAAAATGGAATCATTGTAAGGTCCGTACAAGCGGTACTCAAATTCAAAAGGCGGCGGATCCTGCGGGAAGTCAATCAAATCTTCACCTCGCCAGCGCAATTTCACACCGGTAATAACTCCTCCCGCCTGTACGGCATCGACAAATGGCTGGTCTATGGCCGGCGGGTTAAATAGAATCGTCTGGGGCGGATTGTCATTTCTTCCGAAAATTCTCCATACAATTATAGAACCCAGGCCCTCTTCGTCAAAAGCCTGTAAAAAGACATACTGCTGAACGAAAGTGTTGACAGGGTCATTAAGATCGGCTGAAAGTTTAATAATATCCTGTGTGCCCGGCTGTGAGTTAGAGACATCTACATCCAGAACAGTCCAGTTAGTATCATCAACTTTCTGGATATATACTTCCGGTGCATCAGGTCCAAGCTCATCAAAGGTTGCTACATGATAGCGGAAAAATGCTATAATTCCATCCGGATCACTCCCCCACCAATAGATCACAGAATTTCTTGAAAAATTAGTACTTTCCGGCGGAGAATTAATGAAACCAACTATCGGAGCCAAATTTGCGGTAGCTTCTCCCTTCCAGTCCGAACTACAGCCAGACACAAACAGAAAACTAAGTGGAACCATTAGCAGGAGAAAAAGCGTAAGAGCTGAAACCAATCTATTCTTTGCAACATTGTCCATTACTATAATAATCCTTCTGACTAAAATGCGAATGATAAAGTAAAGCGATGTACTTCAGTTAATATTCCAAAATCCTGATAGGCATAGTCTATCCGAATTTCCTGGTCTTCGTTAAAGGGCAGTCTCAATCCTCCGCCGGCGGTCAGACCGTCAACGTCATAATTGAATCGTGCACCTGCCCGGAGAGAAACCATATCCTTGAATGTATATTCTACTCCGGTGTTATATTTTTCAAGGTTGTCCGAGGGATGCCAGCCTTCAGCAGCGAATGTCACAAAATGGTCAACCTGTTCAATAACGTTTATTGAGGCTCCGAACTTGAAATTAATCGGCAGGGGATAATCCACCCGCTCAAATCTCATGTCTCCGCCAAAATTGGTAATAACCATGCCAATCTTGAATCCTCTAAAACCAGTGTCGTAAAGCGTGCCAACATCGGCGGCCCAGCCGTTCGATGTAAAGAATAACGCTTTTTCATGTAGAAACTTAACTGTAAAACCAATAGAGAACCTGTCAGTTAAATAACGTCCGTAACTAAAACCCAGCGCCAAATCTGTCCATGAGAATGTTCTTCCAGTACCTCTTTCTGTTGGGCTAACAACGCCGTTGCCGTAAGTTGTTTCAATAATGTCTCCAGAACTGAGCGCATAGCCGCTAATTGCAATAACGCCACCAATTGATTCCAACGGCATACCAAAACCAAAGAATGAATAACTGACATCAGCCGGCATGCTGATAAGGGTGAAAGAGGCCTCATACCCGTAGAGTGATGTCAGAGCAGCCGGGTTATAATAGACTGCCGAGATGTCATCTACAACAGCCGTAAAGGCTTCACCCATGGCCATGGCTCTTGAGGAAACTCCGAGCTCCAGAAACTGCGCACCGGTTGTGCCTACTTTGGCCTGAGAGAAAACCACAGGCGATGTCAGAGCTATCGCTACCAATGCACAACTGATCGATAGCAATACCATCCTGCTAGTTTTCTTTGCCCTCCCTGCCAGTTTTTCTTTATTTTTTAAAGAAGTCATAAACCGCCTCATATATTTAATGATAATATTTCCATTCTATAAGTTCAGCTCAATACCGAGCCTAATTTGTCTGCCAAAATCCCAGTTGGCCGGATTTGAATCAAAAGGCGTGCCGCCTTTAATAATTCCGCTCTGGTTCTGTTGTGTATCTGGGCGACCAGTACCACTATACACGAAAACAATATTTTCGCTGTCGAATACATTTTCGACATTGGCAATAAAGCGATAATATAAGCCCGCCATTTTAAATTCTTTTGAAAATCTAATGTCAAAATTGATAAGTGAGGGTCTCCTGAGAGAATTGGTCTGAATATCTTCGCCGAGAGACTGGGTAATGTTGGGATACGAACGAGAAGGAGTAAACGGACGCCCGCTTTCTACCAGAGTTACCAGACTAAGCGACCAGCCATTGGGAATCCCAATTCCAAACAAGCGAGGTTTAATAGTTGTCGGCACCACAATCTGGATACTGGCCTTTAATGAATGACGAACATCGTTATCCAAAGGAGATTCCGAAAGAGGCTCACGTGACAATTCGAAGTCGCTCAAGTAATTATCGTTTGTCTGAGAAGCCTTTCCGAATGCAAAGGCATAAGTATAACTTAAGAAGCCATTGACGTATCCGCCGCCTCTTTTTTCAACTGTCAGCTCAAATCCACGGCCGCGTCCATAGTCACTATTGCGATACTGCTGCCGCAAAATGTTGTTATCATCGCGAACATTTTGAATATTAATTTTGTCAAATTCATCTTTGAAGTAACCGCCAATATCAATCGAGTAGTGCTGACTCATGGCATATTTGACTCCGAAAGAGTACTGAATTGTTTTCTGATAGTCGAGGTTGTAGTTACCAACCACTACGTTCCTATTAACTGAAGCGGTATTTCTGGCGTACATCCACTGCAAACTTGGCAGCTGATAAAAGTGACCGTAGTTAAAATAAACTTTGGCCTTGTCAGATATAGGATATGAGAAACCTATGCGGGGAGAAATCTTCTGGCGGTCTCCAAGTATGATCCCTGTTCCGAGGTCGTCATTGCGGGCTATCTCTCTTAGCTGTTCGGTTTCCTGAAGAAAGAAATCCCAGCGAATTCCTAACGACGCAATCATCGAACCATACTCAAGCTTGTCTCTAAAATATACAGAACCAGCCCAGGGACTATACTGGAACATATCCCTGAACGCTCCCCGGGTAGAATATGGGCCACCATCAGGGATACCAAGGTATTCAACGTATGGTTGTTCAATGTCCTGGAAGACAAAATCCATATTTCTGACGGCAAATCCACCCTTTAACTCATGAGAGCCCACCTGCCAAAAAGACTGGATCTTCCCACGAGCCGTATTGATTTCTCGCCGGTGCCATGTCGCAGGACTTAGGTAAGAGATTGGATTAAGGAAATTGCTGGAACCGCCGGCATCCCAAATTCCGTTGCCATTAAAATCAGTAAACGGCTCCCCCTGGTCATACTGGAAATTCGGCGGGTCATAAAGTCCGTTACCGTTTCTATCGACAAATGGAATTCCTTCAGACCAAAAGCCCAAAGGACCATCATAAAATCCGTTTTCGTTTAGGTCGTGAACCGTACGAATCCATTTATCAATGCCGGGCTGGAAAATGCCGTCACCATTTACATCATTAAAGGGTTCTCCGATAATTGAGTCACCGTCCATATATGGCTCGGGGTCGCGGTCATTTATAACGTTTCGTCGGTCGGCATCCAGAATGCCGTTACCGTTGCGGTCATGCAGAAAATCTCCCTGATCCCAGACGCCGTTTCCGTTCAAATCTATAAACGGTTCTCCTTCAAGAAAATCTATATAGCCGTTGTTATTAAAACGAAAGCCGGAACTTTCCTGAGAACCACCCTGGAAGTTAATCTCAAAATTTGACTCACCAAAAGTATAGGCCGGTCCGTTAAAGTTATCTCCGAATGTCATTGTGTCAGGAAACAAATTAATAACCGGTTCCGGTGCATCGTAAACACCATTGCCATTCAGATCTTCATAAGTTTCCCATTCATAATCAAAGGCGAACTGATCGGGAGTCAAGCCATGCCCCGGGTTATTGGGGTCTCCTGGCTGCTGGCTGACAGTACTCTGTTGGTAGGAGAATATCGCTTCATAATGGAAATTTCTGGAAATCGCGTGGGTTACTTCTAAAGAAATGATTTTCAACTTATCCTCACGGATTGGAGCAGTCCCAGAGCTGTATCGATAGCTCCAGTCAAATAATGTTCTTCTGCTCAGCGTGTTCTTATAAGAGAATAAAAACTTCAGATTCTGTTGGGGGCGAAAGACAATGTTACCTTTCCAGTGATAAAGGTTGTTTAGTCGCTCAGGGACATCAATCCCGAAAAAGTTAAAAAAACCATCATTGCGTACGGTTTGAGGTGTATTAAAATTATCATACTGAAAGAAACCGTCATTCTTATCAATTTCGGCATAAAAGAAATAGGTCAATTCTTTATCCTCGAGAAAATTTATCCCCAAAGCTGGCAGAATTTTGCTGCGCAAAATCGGGTCCGGACCTGAAAGCCTGAATCTTACATAATCACTATTTCGTGAGTATTCATTTAAGGCAGCATTACCGAAATCATCAGTCTGAAACTGCATGTTTGCTCTGGTGACGTCCTTTGAACCGGTCTGGGTTCTTATGGTAACAATCCCTGAAAGTGCATCACCATACTCAGGGTCAAAGCCGTCTTTAATAATCGTGAATTCCTGAATGGAGCCCGAAACCAGTGATAGCTGGGCGCCAGCCTGTCCCAGACCGCCAAGTGCATCATCAATAGGCACACCGTCTATAATGTAGCTGACCTCAAAAGCTCTGCCGCCACGGATAAAAATTTCACCGGCACTATTAGTGACAACACCTGCAACTTGCTGAATCAGTTCATCAACTGTCGTAACCGGCTGAGTTTCAATTGTCTCTTTCGTCATAATCGTCTGGTTAGAGGTTTCAAACTTATCAATTATATCAATTACGGCCTCAACCACGATTCTTTCTTCCAGAGCTTCCACCGTCTCTGAAATACTCTGATTAATCTCAACCGTCAAATTGGATTTTACAACAACGTTGGTCACTTCAACAGGATTGTATCCGACCAGTGAAATAATAAGTTTGTATGTTCCGGGCTCGACCAGGGAGATTTTGTATTTACCATCAAGGCCGGTGTTAGCGCCGCGATTGGTACCATCTATACGAACAGTCGCACCGATAAGCGGGTCGCCTGTCGCTTTATCTTTTATTAATCCCTTAATTTGCCCTGTAGACGCTGCAAAACTACTTCCTGCAATAAGCAATATGCATAGCGTTGAAGCTAACAGCCAAAATGTTTGCTGTTTGCGTTTGCTCCGCATGTTTGTCCTCCTGAACATTAGCAATCTGGGTTCAGATCTTTCTCCAAAAGTAAACCGGCTGATTTTTAAGGCTGTGGGAGGGAATATCAATAGCCAGGCTCTTAGCAAAACTTGACTGGTTCCCAACCTCCCTTTATTACAACCCGAAAAGACTCATTGAGCGACAACAACTTCGCTCAACCGGCCTCGTTAATTCTAAACCGCCAAATTATCTGCATGAGCCATGATAAGTCAAGCGATTTTTCCCTGATAACAATCGAATCTATCAATTAAAAACTGTTCCTTTACTGTTTATAGACTCTCCACCGGCTCAGAACGTTTAATGAGATTTCGCTTTAGCAATGGATTTTTCATCAGAAAATCTCTGATGGCCTCAATGGCTTTCTGTTCTGGTTCGCTTGGCGTTCTGTTTTTTAACGAGATGCCCAATGTCCCTGCTAGATTTCTGCTGAAAGATTCGGAAATGTCAGATAGATTTTTGCCCTTAATCCATTGGGTTTCATCGGGTTCAGGCTCGCATTCGGCTTTTTTTGAAAGAGCCGGATGCTCGGAGTGTTTAGTAAGCTTGATTGAACCATGCTGCAGAAAGGTGTCGTTTATCCGCCTTTGAGCAGAGCCTACAATCTTACGTCCGTCGCTTACGATTTCATAGCGGGCAGCCGATTGAAAGCAGCTAAGCTTATTGAAGCCGTCCTTTTCTTTGAACCCCGGAGAAGATTGTCGCACGATTTGCGTCACTAACCCGATATCGTCCAAAAATCCAGCCAGCGCTGCTGCTATCAACCTTGACGTTTCTTGAACTGAGCTGGCAAGAATTCCCGAGCCTGAGCCGATTGCCCGAGCTGCAATAGAATAAGTGAGTTCGCCCGGATCGTGATAGAGTGCCCTGCCTCCGGTTATTCGACGTATCACAGCAGTTCCGTTTAGCTGGCCTAAGTCTACGGCGCGTTCAATCTCCTGATTCAGTCCAATTGTTATAGCGCCCGGGCTCCAGGAATAGAGTCGAACGAAAACTGTGCCCGGCTCTTCTGCCGCCCTTGCAAACAGCCATTCGTCCATGCCCATATTGTAAAAGGGGTCACAGTTAAATGTTGAATAAAAATATCCGTTTACCACAGGCAGAATTTATCAGAGAAAACCATCTGTGGCAACAGCAGTAAGTCAGAAAGTTTTTAGTTTGCTGATTATTTTTATTGTTCGACAGGTTTGTGAGCCTGCACAACCACAACAGTTAAAGCACAAAGAGAAAATATTGATAATTATTGAAATTGCAGATCTGCCGTCAGCTGGACCGAAGATCGATGTTGTATTGCTTCATTTTCAAGCGCAGGGTTGATTCTGGAATATTGAGCAGAGAAGCCGCGTGTTTTTTTACACCTTTTTTTGTGCCCAGGGCTTTAATAATGAAATGCTTCTCATGCTCGGCTAAGTAGTCATAGAGTGAATAGTTGTCGTCAAATTCTATATCGCCGTTAAGCTGCTGAGCCTGCCTGACCGGCTTGCTGCCATTAGCTGAAGAGTCGCCCTTAACAGACTGTGATACGATTTCGCTCTCAATTACTTTTTTGTCACCTGCTAACAATATCAGTCTTTTAACTTCGTTTTGCAGCTCTCGGATATTGCCCGGCCAGTCATGCTCAGACAACATTTGCAGTGCTTCCGGAGAAATAGTTTTACCGGAGTCTTCCAGGAAATGCGAAACAAGAAAGAGTATATCTTCGCGTCGCTCCCGCAGCGGCGGCAGCAGGAAGGTCATAGCGGACAGTCTGTAATAAAGGTCCTGTCTGAAAGTTCCTGCTTTCATCTCTGCTTTTAAGTCTTTATTGGTAGCCGAGACTATCCGCACATCGACTTTGCGGCAGGTTGTTTCGCCAAGTCTTATGATTTCTTTGCTTTCGAGCACTCTCAGAATCTTGGCCTGAATGCTCAGAGGCATATCTGCAATTTCATCCAAGAAAAAAGTTCCGCCATCGGCTTCTTCAAACAATCCAATTTTATCTCTGTCGGCGCCCGTAAAAGCACCGCGGACATAGCCGAACAGTTCTGACTCAAGCAGCGTCTCCGGCAGAGCAGCACAATTTACCGAGACAAATCTTTTGGCGCTGCGGCCAGAGTTGAAATGAATCGCACGCGCCAGCAAATCCTTACCGGTGCCGGTTTCTCCCTCGATATTGATTGAGATATTTGAATCGACAACCTGCTTAACCTGCGCCAGTACTTTAAACATCTTTTCGTTTTGGGTTAGAATGCTGGGGAAAGCTGTTTTATCCTGAAGCTGATTTTTGAGTCTGCGGTTGTCTTCAAGCAGAGCGTTCTTTTGAATTTCGGCCCATTTAAATGAAATAAGATCAGCAAATCCAACAGCAAAATTGAGTTCAGTCTGCGAAAACGGGTCAAGCGACTGGTCTTCGGTCAGCTTGTCAATATATAGATAATACTTGCTGTTTTCGGCAGTAGCAAAGGGTACCACAATTACACTGGTCACAGTCTCAGGAATATCCGAAATCAGCTTATTAACAAACGGGTCACGCCGACAGTCAAGAAGCAGAGTGGGCTTCGTTTCAGAAAATTCTTCACCTAACAGATTATTAAAGTTGTCTTCGAATCTTTTGGTATGAATCCGGCTAAACTGAATATTTGAAACGATTTTTTTATCCGAATCTTCCGGAGCATAAATCAAAGCTCTGTTAGCAGAGCATTTCTTTAAGAGTATATCAAGGATGCCCTGCACCGAAGAACTCTTGATGTCCGTATATTCGGCAGCGCTTATCAGCTCGCCAAATATTTTGAAACTGTTTTCCTGCGAAATCGAAAGGGCCACCGCCTGCTCCGATAGCGAATGCAGAAACTTGCTGATGGCGCGGACTCTGGAAGTATCGCCCAGTTTACTGAAATTCTTTTCGGCCCGGCTTAATCTCTTAAAGCCCCGTGAGAGCTCTCCGCACTGGCAGGAGTGAACACCATCAATGTAATCGCAATGGGAACCCCAATATTCTGCTTTAAGTCTCTTAAACAATTTACGGGCTTCGTCTAACAGGGAATTTATTTTGTCGCTTTCAATCTGTTCACCACTCAGCCGGATTTCGGCTGCTACCAGCAAGGTGCGAGCCAGGTCATAAGGATCACTAACTTCTCTCAGGACCTCAATGGCTAAGTCAATATTTTCAATCGCCTCATCATAATCCCCTTTTAATACGAAGGTTTTGGCTATGAGTCGGCGGGATAGACCAATTTCTGCTTTTTCTCCCAAGGCCAGGGCCAATTCCAAAGATTTTTGCCCGTATTTCATGGCATCATCAGCATTGTCCAGGGATAGCTCAGCTTCGGCCAGTCTGCGGCCGGACTGCGAGACCAGCGCCGAGTCAGGAGCCAGCATGGTTCCTTTTTGATAGGCTTCACTTAAAACAGCCTTGGCCTTAAAATAGTCCCCTTTTTCCAAAAGCAACTCACCAAAAAATTCCAGGTAATAAATTTTTTCACGTTTTAATCCAAGCGCCGCTATTTTTTCTAAGGCTTTGTCAAATTTCCGTCGGGCTTCATGAAAATCTCTGCGGCGAAGCTGTAAATAACCCAGATCAAGCAGGTTATTTACCTGCGAAACTTCGTGATTATTCTTTTCAAAGTACTTTAAGGTCTCGCTAAGTTTCTCTTCAGCCTCATTCCAGTTGCCTAATCTGAGCTGGATCCTGCCCAGGTTACCTGTCATCTGGGCACGTTTGCGAGGATTGTCTCCTATAAGCTCAAGGGCCTGTTCAAGGTGTTCTAAAACAGCTCTATAATTAGTGCGGATATAACAGACACGCGCTAATTCATTTAAGGCGTCACTTTGGCCAACCCTGTCGGCACCTCTGCGATAGGCAGCCAGGGCATCCCTGGCCCTTATTTCGGCATTTTTGAGATCACCAACTGCAGCATAAGACTGCGAGACCACCAGTTGTGCACGGCCATAACAGCTATTTAAAGGAAAACCGGCTAAAAGCTTAACTGCTTTCAAACCGATTTCTAAAGCGTCTTTGTAATTGCCCTCAAAGTAATTTGCGGCGGATTTTAATGACTGCCAGAGCCCAAGCTCATAAGCTTTTTCTTTGAATTCTTTTTCTTTAAGGCCGTTCAACTCTTTTACTGCCCGGGCGTATTGGCGCTGCCGAAACAGCTCCTGCACGGCGAGAAGACGACTATCTAAAATAATTTTAGGCGAGGAGACCTTCATTATTTCTTTTCCCATTAAAGAGGACCAGACCCTCCCGGATCATCTCTTGTTGTAAAGGTCAATTTTCCTTATCGTTTTCGTTCAATAAGCAGTCTTTACCTGTGCCTTGGGGGAAGTCCACTCATAGTAGCGATCCACAATAAAAGCAGACAACCTCGACATCAATCCGGAGAACCAATTCTGCGTACCATCGCCGCCGTTTGGGTTCCCTGCTATCGTCCCTGTCGGGGAATTAGCAACTTCACCAGCATCATTCTTAGCTGAATCTGGTGGTACACCCGTAGAGCCGCCATTGTCGCCGTCAGCGTCCCAGGGATTTTCACCGGACAATGCGGGCACGGATAAAAAGCTGGCGAACAACAACAACAAAGTCATCGCTGTCAAAATGAGTTTGGACTTTCTCATTAAAAATGCCTCCAATCCGAACCTTGAGATATAGATCGTTTTTCTAATAAAAGCAGAAGTGGCGAGATTCATGTACTAAGCGCATTTCCTGCTACTTCCATATTAGCCAAAAGCCTACATTATGTCAAGCTAAATGACGCTATTGAGGAATCGCCGCAGATCCTGCGCCAACTCCCCAAAATTCAGCCTGCAGGTTAGTCTACCAACTTCTGTAACAGCAGTATCGTCAAGATAGTTCTATTAATTTTAAGAAAGTTTCTAATTTGAATTTAGAAGTTCGCGAATGGCGCTTGAGGTCATCTCGAATGTGATGCCCTTCATGCACTTCATATACTTTGAGCCTTTTTGAGGACACTTGTTTTTCAGACACGAGATACAACCAAGCTGATTTAAGTACAGCATTTTTTTTCTGGCAGCCAGCGGAGATGTTTCTTCAGGGTCATCAGCACCGGACAATACCACTACAGCTGTACCAACTGCTGCTGCCAAATGTGCCGCGCCGGAGTCATTACCTATAAAGACAGCGGCATTCGAGAGAACGGAAGCCAGTTCTCTGATGCCTGTCTTACCTGCCAGATTTATTACTTTGGCCTGACCGGCTGCTTCGGCAATGCTATTGCCTTCGGGCGCATCTTCTTTTTGACCGGTCAATAGAACTGTCAAATTTAGCTCGGAGACAATCCATTTAGCCAGCCGGGTATAATTCTCTACTCCCCAGCGGCGCGACTCAGCCACCGCCCGAAAAGCAATAACGGCATATCCGGCCGAGCTGTTAACTCCAAAACCTTCCAGCAGTTTCACGCCCTTTGATATATCAGCATCACTCAAGAAGAGCTTTGGCTTGGAATAACTATATTCCTTGCCGTACGAGCGCCTGAGAAGATTGAGATAAGTTTCGCTGCGGTGAGTACTATTAATCGGCTCCGGCAGTGGCAAAGCTTTGGTCAAAAGAAGCCGCCTGCCATCTGCAATATAGCCTATTCTTTCACGGACACCGGCCAGCTTGAAAGACGAGGCCGAGCTAAACGACGGCGGCAGAATAAAGCCGGTATCGTATTTCCCCTTTTTTATGATATCAGTAAGTTTAAAAACTCCGGCCAGACCGTGTGCGTATCTGTCGGGGAAAGTCAATCTTTCATCAATAGCCTGATTGCCTTCAAATAATTCCGAAAGTCCTTCTCTTATTAATAGAGTAAGTGAACAGCCCGGAAAGGCCTCGCCTGTTTCACTAATCATGGGCATTGACATAATGCAGTCGCCCAGATGGTTTGGAGCTCGAACAATTATTTTATGGCTCATCAGCCCGGAAATTTACTCTCTATTTCTATCTTGTTTAACAGGTAGGATTCCAGTTCCTGCAAGTACCTGTCTTTTGTTTCCACATAGAAAATCCTGCTGACCAGATAAGTCAATTTTGAAATTTGCCCATCCTGATATCTTTTATCGGCTATTTTCAGCCGGTTGTCGGCCAGACCGATCTGCTTGCTGATAATATCAAGCCTGCGGTAAGAAACATCCAGCTGATTTATCAGGTTCACAATCTGCGCTCTGACCTGTTTTTCGGTGCGCTGATATTCTAAACGTGACTGGTCGGCCTCAAACCAGGCGGCCTTTACTTCGGCGCTGCTGGCGCCGCCGTCAAAAACCGGCACCCGCACATTAAGGCCGACAGTCCAGCCGGTAGTATTAATGTCATCATCTATCTGAGAGTCGCTATACTCTGTCTCTATCTTACCCCGCCCCAAAGAATAGCCGGCAGTTATATCTCCCTGAATACCGAATGCAGCAGCGGAAAACGAGGCTATCTTTTCAGCCTTTTTCAATTCAACTCTGGCTTTTAGGATATCGGTGCTGCTCTGCCAGTTGCTTTCCATTTGTTGTTTTTCAGATTCCGTTAAGTGTTCAGATATGGACGGTTCTTTTAACTCCAGCGCCTCCTGATCATCCATATCCAAAAGCAGGGCCAGCTCTCTTTTCTGGTCACGCCATCTGGTTTGAAATTCAAAGCGCTCCAGCTCTGCATCCAGCATAGCCGAAGTTGAAGTCAGCAGTTCTTCTTCGGAAACGACCCCATCGCTGAACTTACTCGAATCAATACCGGCTTTAAGCCTGGCCGACTCCAATTTGTCAGCGTAAATACTGGCTTTTAATTTTGCCTGAAGCAGGTCCAGATAAGCGGTGGTGACATCTTTTTCGAGTCCGGCCTGTTCCTGAATTCTGGCGAAGGCGGCAATTTCTTTGTTGGCCTTTCTGACACCAAGGTCGTGCTTGGCCGAAGAGGGCCGAAACAAAGGCTGAGTCAGCCTGAAATCAAAAAATGCCCTGCGACTCTTTTCAGTTACAAAGGCATCGCCGGAAACAGGATTGCCGCTTATGTCAAGCCGTCTGGTATCCGGATATTGGTCGTCATTGTCAGTCAGATTGGCCGTAATTGTCAATGCTCCACCCGTTATCAAGCTTTGCTTTAGTTCCACAAACGTCCTGAAGCTCAGTTCTTTTGTTTTATAAAGTTCTTTCTGTGAGGAGCCCCCAAAAAACCTGAAAGATTCATCTACCGAGTATGATGGCAGCGAACCGTTTATCGAAATTTCCGGAACATAGAAATTTATTCTTTTGGCTCTGTAATTCTGCTCAGCGACTTCCGATCTGCCTCTGATAATATATCCTCGCGGAGTCTTGTTGACTGCTATTTCAATGGCCTGTTCCAATGTAAGTTGCCTGGACAAAATCTGCGGCGCCAGACAAGTAGAAAAGACAAGCGCAAAAAAAATCGGCATCAGCTGATGCCGCCTGTGCGGTATTAAGAAATTAAAACTTTCAAACATTGTCATCCCTCTAAAACAGTTTTTAGATTATTCATATCGTAAAGCATCGATTACGTCAAGATTGGCAGCCTTGTAAGCCGGGTATAAACCAAAACTGACACCCACTGCAGTCGAGACGCTGACCGCCAAAAAAATTGAGAAGTATGAAACGACCGTCGGCCAGCCGGCATAAAAACTAATCCCGCGTGATATTATCAAACCGATAGCCAGTCCGACAATACAGCCTATCAAACAGATTGTCACTGCTTCCATCAGGAATTGCCGCATAATATCATCCCTTTTGGCGCCCACCGCCCGGCGCACTCCAATCTCTCTGGTTCGCTCGAGGACCGTGGCCAGCATTATATTCATTATGCCGATACCGCCGACTAACAGTGACAAGCCGGCTATAGCTCCCATGACAATGTTAAAAATTTGCTGCGTTTTTTGCGATTGCCGCAAGAGCGACTCCGGTACTACAATTTCATAATCAGCGACTCCGGCATGACGGCGCTGCATAACTTTTTCAATAAGTTTTGAAACAGCCGTGACATAAGCCAAATCTTTGACGGTGACAGTCAGCTGGTCAATTTCCGGAGTGTTGTAATTTTGAGTGGCGACAGTTTTTGTTATCATAAAAAAGTGCCCGCCCGAAGTCTGCCTTTTTGCCTCGACTCGGTCGAATTTTTTAACAGCTGTATTTAAGGGAATGTAAATATCTTCATTAAAATTCTTTAACTCGAAGCCCTCAACTTTGCCGCGGCCGATATATTTATCCTGCATGACGCCAACTACGGTAAAATCCATATCACCGATACGGACAGATTTTCCGAGAGCATCCTCGAAAGTAAACAGCTGCCGCTTGGCCTTGGCACCCAGTACACAGACCTGTCTGAATTCCTGGTTATCAGAATCAGTTATAAAACGTCCCTGCTCGACACCTATAGATGAAGAATAAACAAAGTCAGGTGTTGTCGCCACAACCCTGACAGACGCTTCCTGACTGCCGTTAAAAACTGAGGGTATAGGTTCGTATCTTTGGGGCACGACACCTGCTACCAGATTTTCAAATTTCTTGATGTTTTCCCCGTCTGCCAGCGAAAGCCCCGGCGAGCGATGCAAACCGAGGTCACTGGTACGGATTTGTTCCGGCACTACAGCGTTGATTATAATATTATTGATGCCTAAAATAGAAATTTGCTTCAGGACTTCTTCTTTGGCTCCCTCGCCAATCGAAAGCATGGCCACTACCGCCGCCACGCCAATAATGACTCCAAGCATCGTCAAAAACGTGCGCAGTTTGTGTGAACTTAATGAATCAAGAGAAACCTGAATAACCCGGCGATAGTCCATCAACCGCCCCGTTTGCCTTTACTTGATCCCGAACGCTGCATTTTCATTCTGGGCTGACGACCTTTATTTATTTCAGGCTCAGTCGCTCTGTCACCAGCCAGCTGCCGCTCCTCGAGAGTGGGATTTACCAGGCAAATAGTTTCTGTGCCATTTAGCCCTTCTAAAATTTCGATAGACATATCATTGCGGCGGCCGACTTGAACTTCCTGTGCTTTTTTATTTTCAAAATAAACCACCGTCCTGCCGTCTCTTTCAAAAACTGCTTCTAGCGGCACCGAGACAACATCCTGAAGTCTGCTAATTACGATTCGAGCCGCTGCCGACATGCCCGGTTTGAGATGATCGGTTTCGTCTTCAATAGCGATTTCGATATCAAATACATTAATTTTGGAGTTAGGGTCTTTGCGACGGGCCAGGGTGCTCTTCTTGGTTACTATCCCCCGGTAAGTTTCGTCGGGAAAAGCGTCAAGCGTTACAATTACTTTTTGGCCGGACTCAACTTTACTGGCATCAACTTCAGAGACTGTACCTTTGACCACCATTTCAGAGAGATCCGGAAGGTTGACCAGACCCTGACCTGACCAGGGAGAATCTCCCTCCTGCACTTTGCTCATGGTGCCGCCTTTCCAGATTTCAAGATAGACAACCATGCCCGGAATGGGAGCATAAATTGTCATCTGGTCCAGCTCGTGCTGAGATGTTTCTACTTTGTCTTTGGAACGCTGAACTTCGACCTCTGCTTTAGAGACATCTGATTTTAACTGGTCAAGTTTGGCCTCGAAATTCAGCTCTGCCAGTTCCAGCTCAAGGCGGGCTTCTTCGGCCATTTTCGGGGCTTCGTGCTTTTTCTCGTCGTAGTTACGTTTGGCTTTCTGGAGATCAAGTCTTAAGCGTTTGTCCTGAATTGTGTATTCCTGCTTAGTTCTTTGTAAGGATTGCCCTTTTATCTTAAGGTCAGATCCAAAATCTTTTAGTTCCGACATCTGCTTGGTAGCATCAAACTTTATGACCGGGTCGCCCTTTTGAACGGTTGAGCCTTCCGGCGCCAGCCAGGTAATTTGCAGCCCTCTGATTCTGGGGGATGAAATGACATAGGCCCGCTGGGCATCAATCTGGCCATTAATTTTTAGCGATATCAAAAAAGGACCTTTGCGAACATTAACGACCGGGATATCAAGATCGTGAGTAAAGATAGCGTCGACGCCATAACTGCCGCCGAGAATGACAATCAGTACTACACCGATAATTATAAATTTCTTAACTTTTGGTTTCATAATAGCAGCTCTCTTGTTTATTTCTCCTGCACTAATATATCACAATTTATCGTAAATAGGGAAAGACTATTGCCTGTCTTTTTTGTCAGTCTATTAGTCTATTTGAATTTTTACGCAATTAGCTGAAGACAGTTTCAATTTTCCTCAGTTTTCCAGCGCCGGTGAGTCCAGAGCCACTGGTCGGGCCAGCGGCGAATGCCATCCTCGAAAAAACTCGTATATTTCTCAGTAATATAACGGATATCCGCTTCTTCATTACCGGAATCGGGCGGATAAATCATCGGGCCGGCTATCACTACGTGCCTGTCAAATCGCTCCCTTCTAATTAGAAAAGGGCAGACTGGCGCTTTCCTGCGGATTGAGAAGAGAGCCGGGCCTCTGGCTACAAAGGCTTCTCTGCCCAGGAAATTCAGTTTGATACCAGATGGAGCATGCTGGTCGGCTACGATGGCAACAATCTCATTAGCTTTGAGAACTTTGAAAACTATCCGGGCGCTTCGCTCCAGAGGAATGATGCCAACGCCCATTTCCTTTCTCTGCTTAATTAAAAAATCGTTAACCAGCAGATTATGCTGTGAAGCGACCAAAAAGTGAATCTTAAAGCCTAATGTCGTGGCCATGCCTCCCAGCAGTTCCCAGTTACCAAAATGCGCCGTTAGCACTATGCAGCCGTTGCCCTCCTCTTTGGCTTTAATCAAGTGCTGCAAAGAACCAAGTTCGACTATTTTCTCAGCTCCGCTCTGCCCCAGCTGTCTTAATCTGGAAACTTCAATAAGAGTCCTGCCAGTATTTTGAAAAACTCGTTTTACCAGCGCCTCTATTTCGACCTTGCTGAAGTTTTGCCCTATATCGCTTTTCTTGATATTCTCAATTGCAACTTCTTTTCGGGATCCCCAGAAGAAATGAAACAGGCTGCCCAGGGCGCTGCCCAATGAATCTGCCATTCGGGCCGAAAGAAGATTGGCTATTGCAGCGAAAAAAAAGACAGCAGCGTATTCAAGCCGGTGGCTTAGCTTCGCCAAGGCTCGTCTTCCCCGTCAGTCTTCTCCGGATTATCTGGGTCGCCGTAGTCAAAATCGGTCGATTGCAACTTTTCTTCGGCTTCCCACTTGCGGTAATACAGCCGGCGCTTTTTAAAGCGGAGAAAGCCGGCCACTACCACTACTGCTGCCATCGCTATCCAGAAATAAGATGTATCCATAAATAGAGAGGTTAAATTATATCTTTCACTTAAATAATCTCTGTACTCTTTTTCGAACTCTTTATAGCTGCCGCCGATAGAATTGTTCATGGCTTCATCCATTGACTTACCCATAGCAATATTATCCAGCAATATATTTAAGGTATTGCTGCCGTATTCTCTTATCAAGTATTCAACTGCCAGATACGACTGGGCATAAGCTATCTGAGCTTTGGGCGATTTGAAGCGGTTGAGATTTTCTATCTCTCTTAGAGACAGAAATTGCCCAAAGGTGCCGGCCCTGCTCATGGCCAGGTTGTCCGACCAGCCCCACTCTAATGAGATGTACATGGCCAGTCCTTCATCAAGCCACCGCGGAGAGCGTTTGAAGCCGGTTCTTTTGTGTAATAACAAATGAGAATATTCATGCGGCAAAAGCTCGCTGAGTGTCTTTCCGACCGGGAACTTTTCGGGGGACTTGACTGCTATCAGTTTTCTCTGCGGAAAAGCGGCGGCGGCTCCCCAGTCAGGGAAACGTCCCCGTATCAGCCGGTTGAACTCGTCAATATCATTTAAGACATAGATGGAAGGTTTGTAATCAAGGCTGTCGTGCAGCAGCTTTATCATTTTCTGGCGGGCACGGTTTAAGATTGAATCTGCCTGGGAAATAATTTGACGGTTGGCAAATTTGTATTTGAAAAATTTCTTTTCAACCAGCGTATCAATAGAGGCCGAGCCGGCAGTAGAGCATATCAGGCAGAGAGCAGCAAAGAGGTATACAAATTTATTCATCTAAAAAAGAAGATAATAAAGTTATAGGTATTGCCAAGTGCTCAATAATGCTGGCAGTTATGCAGTTCGGTCTTTGTCCAGTCCCACTAACTGACTCAGATAGGTAAGTTCTCCGTCTGTCAGTTTTCTCCAGGATCCGGGATTAAGACCTCTTACAGTAATACCTGCGAACTCAACCCTCTTTAATGATTTAACGGGATGACCAACTCCCGAGCAGAGTTGTTTGACTTCGCGCTTGCGTCCTTCGGTCAGTGTTAATCTGATAAGAGTTGTATTCCTGCGAAAATTCAAAATATCAACTTTGGCGCGTCCTATCTTGCCGTCTTCGAGCTTTACCCCGCGGCTGATCAGCATCGATTGCTCCCTTTTGAACTCTCCTTTGACAAGGGCCTCATATATTTTTTTGACGCCAAAGCGCGGATGCGCCAGCCGGAAAGCGAGTTCGCCGTCATTGGTCAAGATCAGTACGCCTTCGGTATCATAGTCAAGGCGGCCTATCGGATAAACTCTGTACTTCATGCTCTTGACATAGTCTGCTATGGTTTTTCGTTTAAATGGGTCCTGCAGAGTCGTCATTACTTTTCGGGGCTTATTGAGGACAATGTAGAGCTTAATTTCGACAGGCTTGATGATGACGCCGTCTACTTTTACGACGTCAACTTCGGGGTCAATAATCAGGCCTATTTTTTCAGGCAGTTCGTCGTTGACAGTAACGCTTTCGTTTTTTATAAGCGCTTCTGCACCGCGGCGTGAGGTTACTCCGCATAATGCTATGAATTTGGAAATACGAATCAACTGCCCAGTCTACCTTGCAAATCGCAATATATTGGTTTTCGGCCTGTAGAAGAACTTGATCAAGTTAAGAATGAATTTGCAGACTGAATTAAAAATCTATCAGAAATTAACTCTCTGACTCTTCTTCGCTTTCTAAAATTATAGAAACGCGGTTCATTGTTTTGTCTGCCGGCATGTTGATCTCTGAGAGTCCTTCCTGTTCTTCGGATTCTGCTTCGGCAGTGCTGGCTCCCTGGGTGTTACCGTTTATTGATTCGTCCTGTTTAATTGTCTGGTTATCTTCTACAACGTCTGACTCAACATTTAGTTCAACTATTTCATCTTCATCGGGCTCTGTCGATTTTAATATCTCTTCAATTTCAGACATCTGCGGCAGGTCATCCAGTTTGTTCAGACCAAAGAATTTCAAAAATTCATCGGTGGTTGCGTATTGCAGTGCCCGGCCGGCTGATTCTGAACGTCCTTTAATATTCACCAGCTTTTTTTCCAGTAAATTATGCAACACACCGTCTGATGATACCCCCCTGATATGCTCTATGTCAACTTTGCTGACCGGCTGTTTGTAGGCTACTATTGCCAGCGTTTCCATAGCGGCTCTGGTCAGACGCAATTTTCTGCGACGGGTAAAAAGAACATCGACATACCTGCTGAAATCCGGCAGAATATAAAATTGATAACCGCCGGCCACTTCCCTGATTCTGAAACTTGCCCCGATTTGTTCATAGCTATTATTCAAATCCAGAACAGCCTGAGCAACTTTGCCGGGAGTGAGAGCGCTGTCTGATTCTGATATTCTTTTAGCATTTATAGGCTCTGGCGAGGCTAATATCAAAGCCTCCACTACTGCTTTTTGGTTATAATTTTCCATTACTGTCCTACCGTCTCCTGGACTATCTCATTCCCGATTTCTTCAATTTCATCAATTTTCCGAATCTCTTCATCAGTTGAACTGTAATTATCTCCGCGATAGACACGAAGTTCTTCAAACAGACTCGACTGCCTGATTTTTATCCGTCTTTGACGCGTCATTTCAAGCAGAGCTATGAAAGTAACTACCGCCACAATTTTCCTGGGCCTGTCGGAAAACAACTCCCGGAAAGTAGAAAACTCTCTGTTGGCCAAAAAAGCCAGGACATAGGCTACCCGTTCTTCGACACTGACTTCCTCTAATTCGACGTCGTGAATGACTTCTTCTTTTTGCTCCTCTATCATTTCCTTAAAAGCCGTAACCAGGTCAAACAGAGTCGGACCGGGAGTTAAGTCTGTAATCATTTTCTTGTCACTAAATGGAGATGGCGGCACAATTTTGGCCTCTTCAATAATGGCAGTATCTCTGAAAATTTCTCCGGCCTCTTTGTACTTGCGGTACTCTATCAAAGCCTGCATCAGTTCGTGACGGGGGTCATCTTCGGCGGTTTCTTCGTCATCGCGAGGCAGCAGCATTCTTACTTTCATACGAATCAAAGAAGCGGCCATCAAAATATACTCACCGGCAACCTCTAAGTTCAAATCTGTTAGCAGGTCGATATACTCAAGATATTGTTTGGTAATTCCGGCAATGGGGATATCGTAAATGTCTATTTCATCTTTTTTAATCAGATACAAAAGTAAATCCATCGGGCCTTGAAAAAGCGACAGATCTACCAGGTATTGATTGTCTGCTGTATTTTGCGTCTGAATCATTATTTTTTTTCTTTTCTGTAATTAGTTTTCATAGCCGTGCGAACTTTTTCCATCACGTTCTGGGCACGATGTCTGGCTCGGGTAGCTCCTTCTTCTAATACATCCCATATATAATCAGGTTTCTTAATAAGTTCAGCCCTTTTTTCTCTTATTGGCATTAAAGCATTATTTAGGTTCAGCGCCAGTTTTTTTTTGCAGTCAACACAGCCAAGTTCTCCGGAGCGACAGGGAGGGGCTATCTCCTGCTTATGCCCGGGAGTGTAAATTTTATGAAGCAGATAAACAGGACATATCTCAGGACGTCCCTTGTCTCCTTTGCGCAATTTCTTAGGGTCGGTATAGTACTGAAGTAATCTTTTTTCAGTTTGTTTTTCAGTATAGTCCAGCGGAATATGGTTGTCATAAGACTTGGACATCTTGCGGTTATCGGAGCCAAGTATCAGAGGAGTCTCAGTAAGCAATACTTCCGGCTCGTTGAAAACTTTCTTGAAAGTACTGTTAAAACGAATGGCCAGGTCCTTGGCCAGCCAGATATGCTTTTCCTGGTCTTTACCTACCGGAACTTTATCGGCATTGTAAAGGCATATATCGGCTGCCTGTAAAACCGGATATCCCAGAAATCCGTAGGAGTCAAGCTGGTCCTTTTTCTCCTGAAAAGTCGGCATACGTGTCAGAGTGGGGACAGAAATTAACATTGAAAAGATCAGATGAAGTTCGGCATGCTCTTTGACTTCGGATTGAATAAATATCGCACATTTCTCCGGTGAAAGACCGGCTGCCAGAAAGTCCACCGCCATCTGAAAAATCTTATCTTTTAGGTCTCTGGTATTTTTGTATTCGGCGGTCAGCGAGTGCCAGTCGACGATACAGAGATACATCCAGTATTTTTCCTGAAGGTTCACCCAGTTTTTCAGAGCGCCCTCAAGATTTCCCACATGCAGTGAACCGGTCGGCTGCATACCAGAAAGAATAGTTTCCTTTCTGACGGGCTGTGTTTCTTTGTTTCTCTTTAGCGTCACGTCTACCATAAATATTACTGTAAGGCTACTGAGATTAAGAGTCGGTTAAGTGCAAATCAATTAAAAACTTCAGAGGATAAATGGCGTAGGTGAAATTGCCTGGTTTACCGGGAATTTCTTAATCGACCAGAGTGAAATATTCGGCTCCATTCCACTTTGAATCCATAAACAGATAGGGGTGCCATAATTTTGATATGCCGCCTTCTCGCTGAATAAAGGTAATATGCGATGGCCGCCTGGGCTTTTTGAAAAGCTTCATGCCGGCCATATCGGGGGTTCTGTCCCCTTTGCGGTTGTTGCATCTGGAACAGGCGCAGACCAGATTATGCCAGCGCTCTCCGCCGCCCATCATCTTGGGCACTATATGGTCAACTGTCATCGGCCCCTTGCGGGTTGAACAATACTGGCATTGGTAGTCGTCACGGATAAGAACATTCTTGCGGGTCAGTACGATTCTCTTATAGGGAACTTTGCGGTAGCGCCAGAGCCTTACCACCGATGGCACACTATAGCTGGTGCTGACCGTTCTGATTCTGAGGCCGTCGGCCGATTCAATCATTTCAGCCTTACCCTGAAACATCAGCACCACCGCCCTTCTGGCAGAGCAGACTGTCAAAGGCTCGTAGTTTTGATTGAGCATTAATACTCGTCTATTAATAACCGATACAAACATATTTTTCTGTTCAACAATTTAATTTTTAAAACTGTTATTGCGCAAGTTAGTAACCCGGCCAAGTTACTGCGACCATAGCGGACAATTTGAAACTAAAAATCGCTCAGGAAGATGGAAATGTCAACCAGAAATTGTACTACGCAAATTCTTCAGTTCTTTTTCAACTGACTAAAAAAATAGAGGAATTACTACTCCAGCGGATTGAGATCTTTATCAATGTCGTATTTTTTCAGTTTATCAAAAAGAGTGGTGTAATCAATCTGAAGAACCTTGGAGGCCTTGCGCTTGTTGCCCCGCACCTGTTTGAGCACTCTGATGATGGCCCCCCGTTCGGCTTTGGCCTGAGCATGAGCGCCTATCTCTTTGAGTCCGGCCCCTTCCCGAAGCCGTATTTCATCGGTACGCTGCAGTCTTATAGCCAGCTGCTCGGGGCTGACTGTGCGGCCTTCGGCAAGTATCACAGCTCGCTCCATGGTATTTTCAAGTTCACGTACATTGCCCGGCCAGTGATATTTTTCCAGAAGATTCATAGCCTCTTTGGATATTTTTTTGACCGGTTTGGACATCTCACGACAATATTTCTGCATAAAATATTCTGCCAGCTCTTTGACATCGCCAATTCGTTCGCGCAGCGGTGGAATCGTAATTGGAAAAACGGATAACCTGTAATACAAATCTTCACGGAATTTCTTGGTTCTTATCAATTCGCTTAAGTCCATATTGGTAGCAGCAATAACCCGCACATCTACTTCAATAGATTTGGTACCGCCTAAGCGCTCAAAAGTTTTCTCCTGCAAAACCCTTAGCAGCTTGGCCTGCAGAGAAACATCCATATCGCCGATTTCGTCTAAGAACATGGTGCCGCTGTGGGCAATTTCAAACTTACCCATCTTGCGGGCATGAGCGCCGGTGAAAGCTCCTTTTTCAGAGCCGAACAATTCATTTTCTAAAAGCTCTCTGGGAATGGCGGCACAATTCAGAGCTATATATGGTCGGTCTTTGCGCGGCGAGAGAGTATGAATTGCCTTGGCAAAAAGTTCTTTACCGGTTCCTGATTCTCCCTGCAGCAAAACCGCGGCATCGGATTTGGCAACTTTTTGAACGAGGCTGCTGATTTCCAGCATCTTTTCATTTTTGCCGATGATATTTTCCAGACCATGGTCGGCCATTATCTCTTCTCTTAAGAGAGAATTTTCGGCCACTAGTCGGCGGTTCTCCAGAGCCCGGCCTATTAATACTCCCAGATGCTCGGTATCAAACGGCTTAGTTATAAAATCTGCTGCCCCTCTTTTCATGGCCGACACGGCGTCTTCAATTGTCCCGAAGGCAGTCATAACGATAACCGCTGTTTCGGAGTCAAGGCTTTTGACTCCTGACAATACCTGCAGGCCGTCGACATCGGGCATCTTGAGATCGGTTAAGACTAAGTCGTAAGATTTGCTCTTAATCAGCTCCAGGGCTTTTTTGCCGTTTGGGGCAGAATCGACCCGATGACCCTCCCCGGAGAGAGTCTGGGTGAGCATCTTTCTCATAGAATCTTTGTCTTCTACAACCAGTATATCAGGCATTTTACTGCTATTTCCTTACCTTTTTTCGCCACCTAAGAAGTATTCTTGACCGTACTGTAGTCTTATCGGCTGATAGATAAAGGAGTAAACAGAGAGCCCTGTTCTTTCTTTGTACAAAGAAAAAGATGTGTTTTTCGGCTTATAGTCGGCCTAAATCGGCAATGACTGTAAAGCCGCAATACTCGGCCTTGAGAAAATAATCACCAGCGGGTATTTCTTCTTTTTTTAAGCGGCCAATATTGAAAGTAAGTTTGTAGTATCCAAACTTGAGATTCTTGACTAAAAGAGGTCTGATTATTTTCTGATGCCCGTTCATTAGATTGACATAAGTCAGGCATTCGAATTGTGAGACTTGAAATTCAATCGCAGGTGCCATTTGCAGGTTCTCCCCCGGCTTAATCTCGACATAGAAAGAATCGACACGGTCCGAACGCAAAAGAGTATACCACTCATCTTCAAGAACTACGGCCGGGTCAATCCAGGCTTTCTCATAGTAGCCGATTTGTTCAACTGCCGGCATATTATAGAGAGTCTTTTTGCCGCAGCCGACCATTGCTATCAAAATCGCAACTGAAATAAGATATTTATTCATTTTGTAATTTTAGCCTGCTTTTTGTTTTTTGTACAATTTCGCCGTTAATTCGAATCAATCGAACCCAGCCTTCAGGCAGTACTAACTGAATGTCTTTCAATTCAATTCTATGTATTCCAGCTTTCAAAGTTGTATCCAATATAGCAGAGGTCAGACTGTCACCTGTGTTGAAATCATCGATTGTCAGGCTTGCGGATTCTCCTTTAATTTCTGTAGAGAATCGTTCGTCAAAAAATACAACATTGATAACAACACCCGAATAGCTGGCTTTTATTTCACCTCGTTTTTTCTTGCGGCAGTCGTCAATTAAATAGGTATAAGTTCCAGAGTCCACGAAAAATCCTGAATCATCTTTCTTGTCCCAATAGAAATTGTGATAGCCTCGTCCAGCCAGTAAATCCACCAAGTGTCTGACGACTTGATTGTTACAATCCAGAATATCTACAGTTAATCTGCATCTGCTGCCTCGTTCTACAGGCACCCAGATTCTCAGGTTTTCTCTGTCGGCTGAGTCTGCTGGTTGAGTCATAATCTCTTTTAAGGTCTGCCCGGCAGCAGCCGGCTGGAAGACAGATAACAACAAAACACTAGCTATTAAGAGAATCTTCATACAGCTATTATACAATATTATAGGACTCAGGGGCGGCAGATTCTGCAGGGAGACAAGCCCTCGTATAAGGCCTCCTGCATGATTTCAAAAGTGCGGATATTCGACTGCTTAATCCGGCTGGCTGAGCTGCAGCCCGGACGATGGAATCTGAGCGAAGATTTGCTGGCAATATATTTATCTTCAAAATCCCGGTCTATCCCCCAGAGACCTATTTTCGATTCAACTGCTACTCGTTGTGATGCCAGAAGTTCTTTGAATCTCGGACGGCTTAGTTCCTGATCTTTGACCAGATAAAGATAACCCAGACCGGCCGCTAAAATCCTCCTGTTGACGAATATGGTATCTTCAATATAAACGAATCCCAGGAGCCTGCCGTAGCGGTCACGACGTTTGTCGGCATACTCTATTCTCGACTTTTTGCCCAAAACCAGACTTTCCAGAAACATGGCAGCGCTGTCATAAAACAGCTCCCCCCTTTCAGGAGTATCAATTCCCAGCAGCCTCAGCCGGTCGCCGCCGGCCAGTTCAACCGTATCACCGTCGATTACCCGCATAATAACAAACCTGTCCCCGGGAGCTTTATCGTGGCCGATATTTTCCACTAGCCGAAACAGCAGAATCAGCACCAAGGCAATCAGGATTACTGCTGCTTTTTTGTAAGGCTTTCTTTTCTTTGATGATATTGGCATTCTTATTTCAAAATTTGGCAGATATGAGGCTTAAGTCAATAACAACCAACAGATCTGATAATTTCGCGGCTTTGATAAATACGTAAAAAAACTGGAAAAACTTTCCTTTTTCACTTGACAAACTCTCCCTGAGGCCTATTTTGATACTGAGCGTGTGTAATAGTTGTTGGTAAGAATCTGAGAGCCAAACTTGATTCGAACTGCAACGCACAAAATACTTCTTTTTACAGAACTGACAAATCGCTAACGAACTGTTTTTTTGATTATCGAAACAGGTTTCTGTTTTGTAGACAAAGATGCAGGTTTGAATTTATTCTTACTTTGAATCTTTAGTATTGAAGAGCTTTTCGATAGTAATCTGTTAGCTTCTAAAGTCCGTTAATCCTTCTCATCTTACTTTACTTAAACCCTTAATTAACTACTGGTTTTAAGTAGTTTCAGGAGGAATCAATAGACACAAAACTGAAAATGAAGTTATTGAAGTCTTCTACACAGACTTTGGATTTATTCCAAAATAATAAAACAATGAATAACTCTTTCTCCATATGGTAAAGGAAATATGATGAATTTGTTGACTGGTAAAATTAGCTCGAGCTTCCCTAGACATATTTCGAGTGACTGGCAGAGTGCCTCATGGCTTTTTCGCTTTTGCGGAATTTGCCCGGTAATTTGCCGATATCGGAACGCGAATTCGTGCTTTTCCTTTCATTTAAGGAGGAATTAAATGCTTAATAGACTGATAATCGCTGTATTCGGATTAGGTCTGGTTTTTGCCCTGGGCTCTAGTGCTCTGGCAGGTCCTGGTCAGCTTTCTTTGGACGGAGCGGAAGAACCCGTTAGGTTCATTCCCGGTCATCCGAAGCTGAATGATTTGGATAATGCTCGTCCTGAGCAGCCATCATTTAAAAAGCCAGCATCTGCCCTGAGAGCTTTGCCTTCAGGTACATCTACCGCAGCCCTTCCGTCACAGTCATATTTCTGTGATTTCCAGGGCTATGCAGGTGGACCGGCTTTTTTCTGGACTATTCCGGATGCATTCGGCGACGATTTGTTTAACACACGATTCACGGTTGCAGACAACTTTGAGTGTACTCTCAAAGTTGCCCATCTCCTGATGTATTTACCCGAAGTAGTCGGTACTCCTGACTTGAGGGTATATCTTTGGGATGACGATGGCTTTGGTTTCCCAGGCACAGTACTCGACTCTGTGGACATTTCTCATGCCACATTGCAGGCCGGGTGGGCAGCGGCAGGCGGCAACCTTGCCTATATGGCAGCAGACTTTTCTGCGGCCGGCTGGGTATTCGCTGATGGTGATGAGTATCACTATGGCTGGACACCGATTGGTGCCGCTGGTGATGTCCTGGCCATTATCTCAGATGACGGTTCTGGACCTTCTTCGGGAGAAGAGCGTTCCAGTGAATTCTATCTGGGTGCCTGGGGGTCGATGTTAAACGATTGGGGAACAGACTATGTCTTTGACATAATCTCCGAACGTTGCTGCGAAGAGATTCCTTTTTCCGATTGCTATACACAGACGTATGCACAGAATATCAGGTTTTTCTGGCGCACACCTCATCCAACATTTGGTGATACTGCCTGGTCAATGAGATTTGACGTTGGTGGGCCTGAAACCCTCACAAGCGTTGATATTGCCATATTTGACCACACAGGAATTGTTCCTGAACCAGTTGGAGACGATCCTGTTACTGTCACAATATATGACGATGACGGTTTTGGCCAACCTGGAGTTCAATTAGCTCAGGTTACCTTAGCTGCTGGTACATATCCCTTTTTCCCTGCATACACTAATTTTAGTTTTACGCCGCTGGTACTGGAGAATTCTTTCCACGTTGCTTTCAGCGTTGTAAGTACTGCAGGTAGTTACGAGTCGACTTTATCTTCCGATGGAAACGATGGAGTTGGCCGCTCGAATGGCAGTGGTGACCCAACCTGGCCCGGAGCTAGCACCTGGTACACTATGCTGGCTTGGTGGGGTGGAGATTACAACTTCCTGTTTGACGCAAACCTTTGCCGGGATGAGTTCAGTAACTGTTCTATTCAGAACTACTTTAATACATTTACAAATGTCGTAGCAGTTCCCGATGGTAATCCTATTACCGAATGGGCACAGAGGTTTGTAGCCTTGGGCGCTGAGTGTGATCTTCGCGAGGTTGTATACTGCTTTTATAAGCACCCTGCCGACAGTCTCAGACCAGACATGTATACTGCCGACGTGGCTATACATATCAAAGAAGATGCCGGCGGCTCTCCTGGTGCAATCTTACACACCGAAATCTTGACTGCTGCTGATTTTGCAGCTGCAGGATTTACCGGTCCAGCATTTGTAGGAAGCTTCTTACTGACACTCCCCGCACTTAATGTTATAGTCCCGAGCAGTTTCTTTGTCACTGTTGAACCCCTTACGGGTACCAGAGACAGCGGAATTCGGGTCTGTGTTGACTTTGCCGGAGGAATAACCGGCTTTGTAGGAACACAGATCTTTATAACTGGCGTCGGCTGGCTGCCTATAAGTGCCTTTGGTGTTCCATCTGACGCTTCAATGTTCGTAAGCGCCAATGTCTGCTGCATACCGTTCCCGGGTGCAACATGCCTGCCACCAGATGCGTGGACAACACAGTCCCACGACTTTGGCAGAACAGGCGCTTCTAATATGTCTCTAGACGATGCCTGGTGTGATCTGACCACAAGCTGGTTATATGAAACACCGGCCAACACAATTCCTTATATGTCACCTATCGTCCATGATGGCAGAGTCTATATTTCTACAGCAACTTCAGCTGGCAATGCTTCTACTGTAGAAGTACTTGACCTTATTACTGGTGCAAACCTTTACACTATCTCCGATCCGGATTTTGGGAATTTTATTTTCAATGATCCGACTATCGTTGGTAGTATTCTATACATTTCCGGTGGTGACTCGAAAAGAATTACCGCCTGGGACATCTCTACGACTCCTGCAACCAAAGTAATGAGCCGCTTATTTGGCGGCGCTGTTGGTCCGCTCCGTTTTGCGAACACTATTGTTCTCGATATCGGCGGTACCGATGTGGTGTATGCCGCAAGTCAAGTTGGTCGTGTTGTAGCTATTGATGCTGTGACGGGCGCCGATTATGGCGGCTGGGCCGGCCCTAATCCGGTTACTTTGATTTCAGGTCAGCGTATACTCGGTTCTGCCACTGATGGCGTTTCACTATTCTACGGTACCGATATTGCCGGTTTGGACGGCGACGTTTTTTCTGTCGACGCTGCAACCGGTACCTTCAACTGGCAGCTGTCTACTTCCGGAGGACTGCAAGGTGCAAACGTTTACGGAGCCTCGGACAACGATCAGAGAGAAGGATTTACCAATATTTCCTATGATGCTGGTAAACTCTTCGTCGGCGCTCGTATGTACGGCGACGCCCCTCGTGATGGAGTATTCTATGTACTTGATGCCAGCACTGGCGCAGTTATAAACGCTATTGCTAGCAACGCTTTCGAGTTCAGCAATCCGATTGTTGACATAAACCTGGTTTACTTACAAACACATAGCCGCAGGACTGCCGGAACCCCATCGGCAGGAAACAGTCTCTTTGCTGTTTCAAAGAAAAACGGCGCTGTTGCCTGGCAAAGCGAAACAATATATAATTCCCTTAGCAGGGGAAGGTTTAATGGTCAGGGAGTTCGCTCTTGTGAACCCGAAGATGGGCCATACCCCACTGACATAATTATTAATACTGATACAGAAGGATCCATTAGCTTCTGGAATTCCCTAACCGGTGAGCAGTTGTTCCGCCGCCGCTGGGATTACGGACAGGATGTTTCTGCTGGTGCCTCTGTTACTCTGGCTGCTGACGTTACGGGAGCAGTTCACGTTTTGGTTACCAACCTGAATGGAGCGGTAGTTGACCTTGTCAAAGGCGCTGACCGTCCCCGCCTGGAGATTCAGAGTTATAGTCTTGAGCTCCCTGTTGATTTCAGCGTTGTAACCTCTGAGATTAAAACCCTCTCTAATGCTTTGGTTAATACAGGATGCGCCGATCTGACTTTCACCAATGTAAGCGTCAGCGATGTTTCAAACGGTTCATCTGATCCTTATATCGTCAGTATTGATGTTGTCCGTCAGGAACTTCTTGACCGGTCGGCTGATCTGGCGAGTAGGCTGGCTGCTGCTGGGAGTTTCTTCAAATACCTCCCGGAACTCAACACTGTTGATGAAGGCAGCGAATTCAGTCTGACAAGTGTCAGAGAACTTGCCCGGAACAACGAGCGTTTCATCAGCCGTGCAGCTACATCCGCTCACCCTTATTTGAACGGTGTAACTTCACCGGTTAACGGTCAAGTACTGGCTGGCGGAGATTCGCTGGATATCATACTTGACGTTAATCCGGCAGAAATCTTACGCGGTCCGCAGATATTCTATATCGAGCTGGACACCGACGATCCTGATTTCTATGTGAACGCCGGCTCTGCATTCTTGCCGAACCCGTTCCCTGAAATTAAGGTGACTCTGATTGGTGGCTGCCTGCTTGACACTACTTATATGGAGTTTGGTGCCGTTCCCAACATTCAAGTAGTAACCAACACAGGACGCTTGGGAACCGGTGAAGACCCGCTCCCTGCATTCGAAATTGATGGCGAAGCCAATGTCTATTATCAGGGTACCTACGTATTTGGCGTATCAGCCGAGCGTATCGCTATGAGTACTCAGGACTGGTCAGCTGGCGGTGGTGAGGATGATGCCTGGAGATCCATTCAGGCCGATCCGAACTGGTGCGATAACACCTGTAAACCAGCCTTGATGACAGGTCTGACCCTTGGCTCAATCTGGGATGGCGCATCTTATCAGCCGATTTCCGGTAATATGGTATGCGTTTCCTGGATTGACTCCGTTCAGAACTTCGACCTTGGCGATGGCACAGGTTGGAACTGGCGTAATTATAGCGCTGGTTTTGATGACACGCTCACAATGGGCGTTTCAGCTAATACGCGTACCTTTGGTGCTACCAATGTTCCCGAACTTGCTAATCTGACTGTTGAGATTTTCGATATTACCGAACGTAACGGAAACTCGATTCCAGACTGGAAGTTCGGTTCTTTCCATGACTACGACATTGTCTTCGAACTCACGGGTGTTGAAGATACGAGTCTTGTTGACCAGAGCATTTCTACTGCCTGGTGTACAGATGCAGGTCTAAATAGTGATGTAGCCTGGGGCCAGATCAAAGTGCCGTTTGGCTGCGGCTATACGCCTCTGAAGAACGCCTATGCAATAGACGAGACTCAGGGTCAGTTTTCAACCGCTGCCAGTGGTAGAGGAAACCCGTACTGGGATTCTGCCTACCATTACATGTCACTTCCTGCTGGCAACCATGGCCACTTTGTAACTGGCACACCTGACCAGGCGCAGCACTTTACGCTGGTTGAACATGACTTTGGCCCGAACGAAACTATTTCGTTTGGTATTGCCAACTTTGGTTTCAACTCAGGTTTAGCGACTGTTGCCAACGGTTCGGCACTTGCGCCTACTGCCCATCTGGTTAACAAATGGGTTGGTTTCGGACGCGGTGACGTCGACGATGACAACGTAATTGGACTTGCGGACATCATGACCTTGGTAGGTATTGTCAGCGGTTCTGTTCCTGGTGCCATACCATTTGAACATCTTGCCGATGTTAATGCCGATGGTGCTGTGGACGTAGCAGACATAAACTACCTCTTTGATTACTACTTCAATGGTGGACCATGTCCTGCTGGAGCCTGGACTCTCTAATTTGATTTAGACTGTTTAGACTCTATATATTTAAGAGGCGGAGACAATAGTCTCTGCCTCTTTTTTTATTATCTAAAAGTTCATTCACTTAGCATTATATAAGCAATGGAAAATCAACATAACCCGAAACAAACTGAAGAAATAGCTGCTCTTTTGACTGATCTGTTCGCTGTCAATGCTGTTTACAATCAGAATGGAAATATCATTTTCAGCCTCGAATATCTCTACGATAGAGAACAGTCTGACAAAGTTATCAAAGACCGCCTGAACACCGCCGGGTACAATTTCAAACTGCACCAGCAAGACGAAAATCTTCTGCTTAGCATTAACCCCGGTAGAAAAGAACGGATTCCGCCGGTCAATATCATTCTTTTTCTAGCTACGCTTTTTACAGTTTATTTTGTGCCGGTCTTCTTAAAACAGACCGTTATTAGTGAAACTCTGACGAGTGCCTTTGACAATACTTTCAGGGCACTTGAAAACGGCGCCGGTCTGGTGTTTACAATTGCGCTCATATCTATACTGCTTGTCCATGAGATGGGACACTTCGTGGCCAGCCGCAGGAGGCAGATTGTAACTTCCTGGCCATATTTTATTCCGGCGCCAAATATCATTGGCACTTTCGGTGCTATCATCAAATCCAAATCTCCCTTTTGGAACAGAAGAGATTTAATCGAAGTCGGCGCGGCCGGTCCGATTGCCGGCTGGTTTGTCGCAATTTTTTGGCTGATTTTCGGGTTAGGGCAATCTCAAATTGTCTCTCCGGAAACTCTTTCGGCAACAGGAGAAATGTTTTTCTTATTAGAAGGAGAGTCGGTCTTGATGAAACTGGCAACGCTAGCAATAGTAGGTGAGGCGCCTGCAGGACAGGTTTACTATCTTTCCGAAGCAGCCTTTGCAGGCTGGGTGGGGCTGCTGGTTACGGCCATAAATCTTTTGCCCATAGGTCAGCTCGATGGCGGGCATATTATGTACGGGCTATTTCGCGAAAAACAGAAAATTATGGGAGGCGTGGCCATGGGGTTACTGGTGTTCCTCGGTTTTCTCTCGCCGTTATGGTGGTTTTTCGCGGGGATGGGTCTTGTCTTTGGGATAAATCATCCGCCGACATTAAATGACCAAAGACCAATCAGCAGGACTGCCTTCTGGATGGCTATGATATCAATCGGGATTATGATTTTATCTTTTACGCCGGTGCCTTTTCGGTAGTTTGCAACTCAGCAATAGAATCCAAGTCATAGCTGCAGTCGTAGAGCTTTTTTAAGTCTAATTCTCCTGATTTAATTACTTCAAAGAAAGCTTTTACCATTTGCGGGTCAAACTGGCTGCCTCTGTTTTTTGCAATTTCAGAGATGGCTACTTTTAACTCGGCGCCGTCGCGGTATGGTCGGTCAGAAAGTATTGCATCAAAAGTATCTACTACCGCCAGCAGTCTGCCCTCGATGGGAATCCCCTCACCGGAAAGTCCCGAAGGATAACCTTTGCCGTCAAATCTTTCATGGTGCGAGGCTATATAGGGAATTGCCGGTTTGAAAAGATCAATACCTTCGATAATTTTCAGCCCTAATTCGGTATGTTTTTCCATCCGTGCCAGTTCTGCCTTGGTGAGCTTGCTGGTCTTATTTAAAACGGCATCAGGAATGCCAATCTTGCCAATATCGTGAAGCATGCAGCCCATTATCAGATTTCTTACCTGCTCAGGTTCCCAGTTAAGATGGCGGGCAACAATTTCTGCAAGCTTTGAGACTCTGTCGGTATGTCCGGCAGTATGAGCATCGCGGGCTTCGATAGCTTTGGCGAGCCCTTTTATAGCATTAAGATAAGATTTCTGCAGGTCATGGTACATTTGCCAGTTGGCAATAGCAGATGCCGCAAAATTGCTTAAGATGCCCAGTATATTAATATCTCCGGAGAGAATTCTGTCAAATTTCCTGAAAGCTAAAATGTTTATTACGCCCGTCAGAGTTCTGCCGACAAAAATAGGCTGAGATATTTTAATTCTGTTTCTCCTGGATTCTCCTGAAAGGTCCTCACGTATAGAGATTGCCGGCTGCGGGCTTTTGGTATAAGTAAATGTTTCCAGAGTTGAGTCGTCGAGAACTTCACCAATGTACTGTTCTTCATCGGCCTCATAAACTTTGCGATTAAGTTCAGCCTTGGAGCGGTCTGAAATTATAACTCCCGCCGCGACGGCACCAATTTCTTTTTTACAGGACCTGACTAAATTAATCAGGTAGTTCTCAATATCGTTATCAACGGAGCTGCTGAAACTGGTAGTCTTTAGAAACTCCACCTGACCCTTTAGCTCCAGATTTTCTCTTCTGATATACTGGTGCTCTAAACCACGTTCGACAGTTGCTTTTAGAAGTTCCATCTTAAACGGCTTGACCAGGAAATCATAGGCACCGTTTTTCAGAACAGATATAACCGTCTCCACCGTCGGGTGAGCGGTCATAAGTATTACGATAGCATCGTGGTTGTACTTCAGAGCCGCATCAAGAATTTCTACGCCGGAGTGGCTGCCCATTATCAGATCCGTCAAGACCAGGTCAACAGGTTTACAGTCTAAATGTTTGAGGGCCAGACTCGGGTCAGAATAGACGCTGAGGTCGTATGATTCGGTGCCCAGGGTGTCTTTTATGAGATTGCAAATGTACTTTTCATCATCTACAACCAGTATTTTAGTCTTGGTTTTCAATATCATAATTTCAGAGCTTCTTCTCGTTTCATTTTATCGGACTAATTTGTTTAGCCGTCACAGGCAATCGGGAGAATGTACAATTATTGAGCGCAGCTTTTGAACCGCTATGACGGGAATCAGAGCAGCCAACTGTTCTCTGTATTTTTTCGGCTGTATTGAGCAGAGATTGAGCAGAGTCTTTCGATATCTCTTGGCAGAGACAAATTCTCTCCGGTAATGTTCAAGGATTACTCAAATAACTCGATAATCATAGAATAGCAGCCAGATTCCCGGTAATTCATAGAAGGAGAAAAGAGATGTCAAGGATATTGACTATTGCAGCTTGTCTGATACTGTTCCTGCAGCCGGCCATTGAGGCCGAGACCAAAAAGACACCTCGTCTGGTTAGAGTAGGTGATGTCCCCACCGGCGAACTCCGGGCAGGCTATACGATATCTGCCGCGGATACCTGCATCGTCAGACATGACGCCGGTATATACTGGCGAATTGACGGTTGGATAATCGGCAACGAATTATATAAGTCCTATCTTGATCCGGCCGCAAGCTGCCAGCTTCCTTATCCCTTTACTATTACAGAAATAAATATGCCAATGATATTTGATGCTACTACCCCGTTAATAGTTGCAGTCGATATTGAAGGAGTAGACCTGTCGGATCCAAATTGTCCCGTACCTGGCAAATTATTAGCAATTTCTTCTCAGTATGAGTTTGTTGTGCCCGAAGCAGGAATTTACGACATCTGGATTCCGTTGGATACACCCTTTACAGTAGACGGACCGTTCTTTGCAGGATTCTTTATCGGCAATGCCTTTGAAGCAATTGTAAATCCTGGCTTGATTACAGATAGTATCCCTATGCAATGCGTTTCATATAATATATGGGACACCGCCTTCGGCTTTGTAGATATGGGCAATAATGATATTTACAATTTCCCCGGCAGACTGGTCCTTTACGCTTCCGGCTATCCCGGTGGTTCAGGCGGAGTTCAGCCGGAACCATCTCTGTCAATTATTTCTCCTGCTGACGGAGATACGTTGTTAGGCTTTTCAAATATCTGGTCATGGGAAAAATCTGGTTCAGAAATAATTGACTTCGTCATTTTTGAAGCGCGACCCGTCTCGGGAACTTATCTTGAAATCGGCAGAGATTTTGACGGCGCTCAGACTCTCAGAGACGGTGTTAATACGGCTGTTAATGCCGACGGATTCAGCCAGTTCTGGGATTTCTCTATTTTCCTTGAAGGAAACTATGTCATTAAAACGACAGCGGTCGATACCTCGGGCAGAACCTCTGCAGACAGCATAGTTGTCTACTTAGAACCTACCCCCCCGGTTCCGAGAATTGTTTCACCGGCCAGCGGCAGTGACTTTTGTCCTGACGTAAATTTACTGTTTAGCTTGTTTGATGAAGATTTTTTGAAGGTTGAGGCTCATGTTAAAAAAGGTGATACCGCTTTCTCATTAAACCTGATTCAGCTGGTGCAGTCCAATTATGGAGATAACAACGGCAATCCTCTGGATGGCAACAGTTACACCAACGGCGAGTACGGCGATTATTACAGCGGGCCGATAGCAGTCACCCAGGCTATCAGAGTTTGGTATGACCGCGGCTATAAACAATTCATGAGGCAGGGTCTCTCTGAAATCCCGATTAACGAATTTGTGGAGATGATAGCCGGTTTCCTTGATACCAGAAACAATCGTGGCACTTATGATGAAAATATGATAGAAGGCTTAAGAGCGCACCTTGATCGCTTTGATCTGGTAGATTACGACCTCTTCCGTGAACCTGATTATTATACCCTAAGAAGCTGGTTAGAAGATGAGGAACGTTCTGTCATACTCGGGTTAGGCGGTACACCGGGAATGTGGGTTGCTGTTGATGGATTCTCCGGATGGAAACAAGCCGACAGCAGTTTTGTGATAAGAGTTGCCAATCCTGAAACCGGTCTGGTAGTTAACGCCCAGATGAGATACAATATGGGAGTTAATGAGATTAAAATTGGAAGCAGCTGGCAGTCGGTGGATATTATGATATCGCTCTATGTAAGAAACTGGAAAGTATCGCGCCAGCTTATAGGCACTGACGTTGACGGTTCCGACGGCTGGTCGATTAAGTGGGCACCGATATCCTTAAGCGATGGTGCTCCTTATTTCTTCAGAGCAACAGGTATTGACCAGTCCGGCATAACCGGTAATTCAACTATTCTAATGAGTTATAGCTGCTCCAGTTTCTTTGTCAAAGGCGATTACAACGGCGACAATTCAGCCAATATGCTCGACCTGATTTACCTGATAGATTTTCAGATTAACAGCGGTCCAGCTCCGGTTGGCGGCATAGGCAGAGCCGACGCCAACTGTGACAATAACGTAAACATAGCTGACGCCGTTTTCTTTATAAATTTTATGTTTGGAACTGCCGGAACTCCCTGCTACTAAATTCATATAACAGCGGGCGGTTTTAACCGCCTGCTTTTTTGCTGCTACTTACGGGCTGCAGCAGCTTTGATGGCCCGTCTTGCAATCTCCGGCGATATGCCAAGCAGTATGATTAATTTATCTACTGCTTCATCGAGATATTTAGCCCAGCTTTTGTCATGCTTGTTTCTGAGTTCGTCGGTGAACTCATCAGCAAGTTGTGCAATCAGTTCAGCGTAGCGCTGTCTTTTGCCTATTTTCAGAAAAGGAACAACATAGCGGGTAGCAATGTGCCCTGCCAGAAGCAGCCCGAATGAGCCCAGGACATTAAGCCACGAAGCAGGTTCGAATAATAATGATTCCATAAGATTTCTCCTTGAAAGTTATTAAGGTTAATATTAAAAAATAATTTTGCTTACCAATCCAATTGCCAGCTGGTCGAATCAGGTACAGTAATTCTCTTGTGTACAATGGTACCGTCGCTGCGCTCTATTATCAGGTCGTACTGGGTGGCAGCAGGAACCAGTGAGTCCGAACGAATCAGGTCCAGAAAGAAATAGCCGCTGCTGTCTGAGGTAGTCGTTACCATGAATGGCGATATTATAAGATTGCCTGATTGTGCGACACCGGCAGGAAGATAGGCTCTGACCACGGCATCTTTTTCGGGAACAGCGCTGACAGAGTACAAGTAACCGTATACCCGGCACAGAGCCGGCGAAACAGGAGAGCCCGGGTCAAACTGGTCTCCAAAAACAGTGTCTATTCCGGCACCCGTCACTATCAACGTATCAAAAGTCTGATAAATATAGCCGGGTGAAGTTGCTATAATTATAAAACTGTCGGCATCAAGATTAAATGTTGCAAGTCCCAGCAGATTTGATTTTCCGGTAGCGATTAAAGCCGATTGATTGATGTTTCGCACGGCCAGATTCGTGCCGGGAATAACTTGAGAAGTAGTAGAGTCGTAGGTTACTAATTGATATGAATACGCTCCCGAGCCGCTGCCCAGTCCCGATATTTCTGCGTCAAGATATTTTCCGAATGTCCCGGCAGTTGTATGATTTGACTGTGGTGTATTCCAGACCCAGCCTGATAAAGTTGAAGAATCCAGTCCCGAAGATCCCTGAACGTAAGTTGAATTATTAAGCGAGTCCCACATACTTCCGGCAGCAACTGCTACATCACTAAAAGGGATATTCCATATCTCTTCTCTGACAGTTCCATCCAAAAGAGCGGCTGTAAGAAAATTTGCCGCGAATTTTGTGGTGGTTAAGCTGTTTGATTTTATGGCGGCGGCATCGATAGAGCTGTCAGCCAGATCATTTAATGATTCAACCAGTGAGATTCTGCCCGAACCGGTAGCGTCGCCATCGAAGGCTTCGTTAAGATTTGCAGGAGAAGTAGTATTCGCCAGGCCGCCCATCGACTTAACATTCATATACTCAGCCGAATCAGCCTTAGCCAACCTACTCGAAACTGCTGCGTCAAGATTAGGAGCCTCAGATGAAGTAATAGCGCCGGCGGCAATCTCTAAAGCCCCTATAGCATCAGTCTGTATAGAAGTTGCAGTAATGACATCTGCGCCTATTAGACTTACTTTAACTCCCGTACTAAAAATAGTCTGGATGAGAGAGTCACCAAAGGACAAAGCTACGGCGTGACCGGCTACGAGTTCATCCCAAACCTCATCAGCCATCTCATCAGCGGCAGACGTAGCCAACTCGGCACTTCCGATAGCATCCGTAGCAATAGCATCAGCTGTTATTGCTCCCGTAGCAATATCACCCACACCAATAGCATTGGCCGCTAAATTAGTAACAGTCGTTGCCGTTGTGGCTGTAGTAGTAGTAGTCACTAAGTTGACGGTGGTAGCTGAAAGAGAAACGGTAGCTCCAGGCGTCTCCACATTATTCCAGTCTATTCCCGCATTGCCCCCAGCTGTTACATCAAGCGTTCTACTTGCTACCGTCGGTGCCAGCCTTGAGCTAATTAACGCATCTAAGAAAGCCAGATAAACATCAAGGGAATCACCGAGAACTTGAACTGTCCCCCAGTTATCAGTTGGTATACCACCGTCGCCCCACATCACTATATTGATTGTTAAAGTGTAATCTGCCGGCGTTGGCATACCGTCTATATCTTGAATCTGGTCAACAAACCAATAAGTTGTATCGCCATAGATTTTGCTTGTGTCTATCCCGATAGTATTAAAGGGATAGGTGATGTTTCGGGTGTTCAATTGCAAGGCTGTTCCACCATCTAAATAAGTAAATATGTGAACCGAGTCTGGTTTGGTTCTGATACCGGCAGAGTCGAGCGTTATAACCCGCATAGCTATAAATTCATCGGCTTTCTTTATTCCGAGAAAATCAGCACTCGCCCCAATCGGCAACAGCATTATCATTGACGCAAATAATATCTTCTTCATTTATCTATCCTCGCATATGCGACATTCTCCGTATTGTTATTTCCCATTTGAATTTTTCTCCTGCGACTTTTCACCTCACCGCTCGATTCTGTCCAGCATACTTTTATTTGAATATGGTCAATAAAGATATCCGCAGTGTTGGTGTTGTTCGGATTCACGAAGACTCCAAAGGTTGCAGCATTTACTTCCGCAACTGTCCAGGTAGTACCCCAAAGGACGTCAGTTGTACCCCTGACTTCGATATAAGCATCGGTGTTTTTGTCAAGGGTGACTGTTACTACATCCCCAACTTCTGAAGTTCCGTTTTTTGTAAGTGCGACATCAATCTTTCTGCTGGCAGCTGCGCCAGCGGTGCCATATCCCTCAACTCTGACGACAATAGAATCAATTGTTATTCCCGTTGGAGCACCGATACTGAAGGTTTCCGCCTCAAGGTCAACTTGTGTAGATTGGTTGTCTAAAGCCCTTTGGTCATCACTAAGAAATATCGAATCCTCTTTACTCCAGGTAGCTCCATCAGTACCGGTGGCGGGGTCTTGCCAATTACACGAAGCCGCCTCAGTCCAGTGAACTACTGCGTACATCTTAACGACTCTGGGGTCATCACCGGCAGAAACCCATATCAACTGAACATCGAGATTGTCAATGTTTGTCTTTGTCCAGGTACCAGAACAAGCCCCCGCGGAAGTAGGTGGACTAACGTAAGCATCAAAAACATAGTCTGTTAGGACTGCCGACATATCTATTGTGTTGCCATCACAATAATTGCTGGCTCCGTTGAATATCCGTGCTTTTATTGACGCAGAACTGATACCTATATTCTTTCGTGCTCTTATATGAATCATCACAGAGTCAATAATGGCATCAGCTGGTATGGTTGTGTTGTCCGCCATTGAGAGCTTCTCCGAACCGGGTGAATCATCCCAAATATAGGTGCCATCATCAGTATCTGAGGTTGCGGCGTGTTTAGTTGTACCGACAAGCTGCCAGTCATTAGGAGTCGGATCACCATCGGGGTCTAAGGTTTCAGTACCGGCCCATACGTTTGCAGCCAAAATAAATAGCAGCGGAAAACAAATTACTGATATATAGTTCTGGTGATTTCGTGGTCTGGTTGATTGTTTTGCAGATATCATGGTTTGTTGGAGCTGCTTCTTTCTTTTGCATTTGAATGTGAAGTTTCAGACTTAAGGGCAGCGCGTCTTATTTTTGAGAGCATCGCCCAAAACTTCTGCTGGTCCTCCCCTTTTGGAGCCAGTTTGTTTCTAAGTTCAATCATTTTTATTAAGTCTCCCGGTTTAAGTTTTATTTCTTCGTCGTTTATGAGTCTTTTGTAATATCGTTTTATAAAATCATCCAGAATTGCCAGACTTGCAGTCGGGGCGTATGATTCGATTGTCTTACCCGGCATTTCATTCGCCCAGCTCAATGATTATGAGATCTGTGGTGACCGGTTTATTGGATTTGGAGTCGCGGGCAATCTTAAAACCTGTAGAGGTTTCCATGCCGACCATAAAGACCTGTCGGTCACTCAAAGGACGGGCTATTACCAAGGCTTTGGTAATATTGGCCGGAAGTGAGTTGCCGCGTCGGTCGGTAAGTCCGGCAAAGGTGACCGACTGCGATGAATCGCCGACAGAGACTGAGCCAAAAGCTATAGACCTGGTCGAATCGACCTGTTCTAAGTTTAAGTATTCTATTTCTCCGAGGTTCTGGACTCCCCAGACATTGAAGTTGGGAATGTGCCATATTCTGTGTGACGTTAATTGTACTAAGCCGTTGTTCATCTATTGCCTCTAACTGTGTACGGGCGCCGAAGCGCTGTTAAATGGTGGGCGAAATGATTTTAGTAAACTGTCTGCCTGGCCGCCGTAACTTTCGACTAATTTCAGCCAGGCCGCGGCCACTCTGTCATGACCTCGAAGCGACGACAACTCTCTGGCGGCCGACGAACGGCTGATAATTTCCAGGGCACGGTAAGTTGCTGCTGCCTGAAGGGCAGGCTCTATACCGAATTGCCGGTCCGGGTCGACTGTCTTTTCTATCAGACCATTGGACTCATCAACTGCGTTTTGAAGAAGTTCTTCGGTGTAACTTTGATAGACGGGAGTGTAGTCAAGATAGACTGACTCACCGGCTGTTATCGTACCGGCGGCGATTCTTTTCAGACTGCCTTTTTCTGAGTCGAGGGAATAGTCCACGCCTTTGGTATATGAGATATAATTGGCGTACCAGATCAGTATCGTCTGTCCGGCGCTGAGCGCTCCGCCGCTCTTGATAGTGAACGTACCGGCGTCATAGTCGATAATGTAATCAATATTTTCTATGTAAATCGTACCTAATGAACTGTCCGAGGCCGCCACTACCGAGCCGCGGAATATAAGACTGTCTGGTAAAGTAGTAGCTGGATCTCCGAGAGTAACTGACTGACGAATCAGATCGTTAGTCTGCTTTGACTTGACTTTGAAATCTAAACTGCTGACAGTTCCTCCAAAGAAGGTGACAGCAGCGGTATTCTCAAGAACAACCAGCTGGTCTGTTATTCTGTCCTGTACCGGAAACACAGAGGTTAAATGCTGTTTTACTTTTTCAACGCTGGTGTACAACATCGTTTATCTCCTGACACTTAACGCTAAAAGATTGGAAATTGCGGTAATCTGGCTTCCGACCGGCGCAGTTGTAAAAGCTGTGTTGACTTTGAGCCTGACCCAGAACAGGACGCTGCTGTTGACCGAGTTTAGCTGCCAGTCTGAAGGCACGCTTTCGAAATCTGTCCAGAGAATCAATTCTTCGTCTGCTGCGTTTAAATTGAAATTCCCGCTTATGGGCGTGAACGCTTTCCAGACGGTACCGTCCCAATAGCTGTAGCTGACGGTGCCCCCCACTCCGGCAGATGACAGAATGAAACGCAGGAACCGAAACTTGCCGTTCATGCCCAGGTAGATTTCGTCACCAATCGTTTTTGCCAGGGCGCTGGTGGAGGGATGAAAAACATCGGCGCTGGTGCTGCTGGCAGCTGCAGTAGTCAGGTCTGAAAAAGTCGTCGAAACAGCATCGTAAAGAATAACTTTGTCGATAATGTCGGCTCGAGAATCTAAGGCAGCTGGTGTTGAAAAAATGCCGGATTGACGGTTAGTTTGTTTGGCAATAAACTGCCCACCGGCAAACTGCTGCAGATAAGTAATGACCGGTACATTTACATTGTCAAAAAATATAATTTGCGGGAACAGACCGCCGGAGCCGTCAAGAGTCACGGAACTGCCCCAGTTGCTGCCGTCGTATTCGCGATAAAGTAACTGGTCGTTGTCATAGACGACGCCCAGCAAACCTTCGCTGGAAACAGCGATGTCGAACTGGTCGTCGAAATTACCGGTAGAGGCCAGGTTGTAGGGAGTGGTCCAGCTGCCTGATGATATTGGTCGCTGGCTGAACCACAGGTCAGTAGCATTGCCTGTGTAGACAATAAATAGATCGTTGGGACCAATCACAAATTTTGCCCAGGCCGAAGTATGGCCGGTGGAAATGCTGTCACCGGCGTCGCCGGCGCCTCCCCCCCAGATGGCGCCGTCATCGACTGATGATTTGGCATAGATGTAGTGAAGCGCGCCGTTCTTGCGGGTATAACAAACCCAGATTTTGCCGCCGGTTTCTATATCGACTGTCGGATAGTATGAAGGATTGCCGTTGAAGATAGTAACTTTGCTGCCGACCGCCCAGGTTCCTGAAGAGAAAGTAAGCTTTTTGGTAACAAGATACTCTGTCGTAATTTCGGTGTAGACGATATGAATATTACCGCTTGAATCGATCGCTGCCGAGAAGGCGTCATCGACTGCGTCAGTGGCAATCGTAATCGGCGCTGACCAGATTGAATAAGGAGAGTCGGCGTAATATAGTTTTATTTCTCCGGCGGCGGTTTGAATGAGAGCCGCTGTTCTGCCGGCATAAGCGCCTGAAGGAACTTTGAGCAGCAGCCTGCTGCCGGGCAGGCTCAAAGCGTTTTGGGTAGTCGATTCTGTAATTTTCTTTTGCATTTTGTTCGCTTTTTTTGGTAATAGGCCCGCCCAGAGGACGGGCCTAAAACCGTTAGGTCCAGACGGTGTCCATTACAACTGAGGCTTCTTTGATGACTTTAGCATAGGCGACAGATTCTGTGATAACTGCTTCTTCAAAGCGCTGTTCAATCACTTTGTCATACTCCACTATGAGAGGCTGGGTGATGACTTCTTCTATCGCAAAGCGGCTGTCAAGTCCGATTACCAAATCGCTGGCAACATCGTCGGAGCGAATCAAGGTCGAGCCGAGCGGTGTCAGCAGTTCGCCGGTTTTCTGAAAGCGGTTTCCTGCCAGCGGGTCCTTGAACTCCGCCAGTGTCAAAATCGTCTTGAGCTGATCGATATGGCAGACGATCGTGTTCATCTCAAACGGTGAGAATTGTGACCAGAGCGTTATGATATCATCATAGTCCAGCGTGGCGCTGACCGCTGTATTTACAGTTGTGGCAGCATTACTGTTGCCATCGCCGTTTATAATAGTATCAACAACCATGGCCATTTTGTCGGTTTGCAACTGGAAGCCGATATACCAGAGCAAGACCCTGAACTGCGAGGTTGTGCGATAGCGCAGCGCCTTGTAGCTGGCCTTGAGCGCCAGTCCATAGTCAGAAACATTTACAGCATGGTTCTGCTCGGTAACTAACATCTGCGGCACATCAGCGCCTTCGGCTACCGGCCGGAGCGAAAACTTGGAGCTGTCGCCGGTATCTATGAAGAACGGGGTGTAGCTGTTTGAGGCAATGTTGGTCGTATTGGCTATCAGTTTAGAAAGTTCCGGACGCATAGATTGTCCGCGCCTGATCTCTCTGAGCATAAACTCAGGCAGCAGCGTTGGCGCACTCTGGAAAAACTGTTCGACGGTGGTAGGTGTTCTGCCGGACAAGCGAATACCGGCTAAAGCTAATTGTCTTTCAAAAGCATCCAGCGGGCAGGCCTGGGGTGACGGATCGTATTCATCACATTCCAGAAGCTCGGAAAGCGACATGCCTCTTGCCTCGGCTTCGTTATAAAGCTCTTTTTCAACTTTTAAAGAGGCGGCGCGTGAAAGGTCGACGCCCCCATAATGCGATTTCTCGCCTGACTGACTGTTTAATCTTTCAATCGCTGCTGAATTCAAAAAATCATTAAATTCCATTCTTATCTCCCTTAGTTAAGCAAAATCATGCAATCGGTGGTGCCATTGACAGAAAGTACCGTGCCGCGGGCGATATTACCGCCGGCGGGGTCCGAGGCCACTGTCGGTGCCTGTTTAATTTTGGCTCCGGTGGCACCCACCACCCGGTTGCCAATTACAGGATTAGTTGTACCGATGGCCAGACGGCAGATGCCGCCTACCTGAACTGTAGCCAGGCGGTCGCCGTCGTCATTATCGGTTAGTGTAAGACCTACCAACTTGCCCAATAGTAAACCGCCGTCGGTTATCGGTCCGGTTTCTCCATCAGCCGAAAGAGTAACCGGCTCGCCAAGGTTGGCATCCTTGAGGTCATCGACGCTGCTGGTCTGCTTGATGGTGAATGTCACCAGAACCGGCGCTATGACATCTAAATCTTGTTTGCGTACGTTCATCTAATACTCCTGAAAAATGTTGAATTCTATTTAAGGCCGGGACAAGCTGTCCCGCTTGGGCCGGGACTTTGCGTCCCTCTATATTATTTGTAATCTTTTGTCTCTTTCAGCCCTGTAAAATTATTGTTTGAAACAGGCGGTAATCCGAAAGTCGTTGGAAAAGCTATTCTGAATCTGTGGGAAGTTTTCCGGTATTGCTCTATGAGTTCCGCTGCACTTAAGCTTTCCAGATCTTCCAGATAAGCCAGAACTTTTTCGGTCGAGCCCGAACTTCTTTCAACTATCGTCACCGCTTTAACCATACCGGCAATGCGGTTAAGATAATCTTCGCGCATCAGCTTCAGCTCTGCTTGTAGTTCGCATGAATCAGCCAGACTAACTTTTAACTCCTGCAGCCAGTCAGCAAGTTTGTCAAAATCTATTTCGGACAGTTTGTCGCCTGAGAGGCTGCTTAAAAGTTCGTCTAAATACTGCTGACCAGAATTATGGTTTGTCAATTTTCTCTCCTGTAATTTCGCTCAGGTGATATTCAATCCGGGCGAGTCTTGTTTCCAAGCCTGTTGAAAATTTATAGAACTGCTCTTTACTTAAGACAGTCTCTCTTAGAATCACCTCAATATTGTTAAGTTTTTTGTCGAGCTGCTCTACTATGGCTGACTCGGCCTTGGCTGCCAGCTCTATGCGCAGCGACTGAATCGTCAGAAAATAAGCGGCAGCTATGCCAAAAATCATGGCCACTAAGCGCAGCAGTGTGGCTGTGATTTTGAGACCGCTTTCTTTGTTTACTGATTCAGCCATTGTTTAGCGCTGCGCTCTTAAATGGTTTTCATTTTTCAGATAGAACAAGTACTGCCTGGTGCTGCCAAGCCGGACCGGACGAATTGCAAAGGTGCCACAGAGCGGCTCGGAGAATTGCAGCAGGTAACCTTTGTCTCTTCTTTCAATCTTTTCTATTGTTCCGGATATAATGACAGCCTGCGGTGATCTGACGCTTTCCGAAATTAAACCCTGCCCGTTATCTTTTGCTTCTGCTAAAAATCTGCCGCCATGCTTAAGCCTGTTTAAGTTGAACTGTTTGAGAATAAAACTGAACGACTGCTCGTTTCTTTTAAATCGCATCAGATAATGATCCTGCCCCTCGCAGCTGCTGATTTCAAAAGTAGTTTTTAATTCGGCCTGAGCGTCACGGCAGTAATTATAACCGGGGCCGTCTGCAAGAAAGTCTGCCGAAGTCCAGATAAGGCAGCCTTCACGGGTTGCCAGCCTGCTGACAGTATCTCTTAACTGGTCATAAGTAACATAGGCATGACGGATAATAGAGATTTTGCTGGCGCCGGAGCTGATGGTAAAATCATCCTGGCTGAGATTATGGTCAGGCAGAAGTTTTATTTCAAACCGCGATACTGCTGACTGTTCATTATTTATGAAACTTACCAGCTCTTGCTGGCTGCAGCGCTGTTTACCACGCAGTCCCAGTAAAACAGCTCGTGAAGATTCAAGACCATTTAGCGACGTTACCTTTTCAAAGACGCTGGTCGGTCTTTTTAGCAAAACGCCGCCTGAGTCTCGAATTGATATCTTGCCCTGCTCAACTGAAACTATAACGGGTAAGCCCTGATAGCTGGGAACTACCAGATAGGAATCTGACTGCGGCATCTCTGAAAGCTTTGCTATTGTAAGCGGTTGAGTTGAAGCCGTGTTGAGAAAAGATAAGTCAAGTTCTTTAGTGACCGCAGTATTCTGCTGTGCTCCGCGATAGACCAGCGATGTTTCCAGCACCCGTTCAATCTGTCTGTAATTGAAGTGCACGATGTGCCTGCTGCCATTGGTAGAAAGCTGCTGTAAGGGCCGGTGGTCACAATCTCTGATATCTTCACCGCAAACCGAGCATTCCGGCAAGAGATAAATGAAACTGATGGAGCATTCCTTATAAATGCCGCCATCTATATTGTGCTTGAGATTTTCGGCGCCTTCTGAATTTTTAAGCCAGTAGAAATAACTTTTGACCCACTGACTGCCGTCTCTGGTAACCAGCTGAGTATGAAAATTCCGGGCAACCGGCAGTTTGTCTTTGCGATGGCCGACCAGTACCGGTGAATCGATTAAGAGTGCGGCCAGTCGGGCATGTTCTTCTGCCGGAAACCTGCCGCCAAATGAATTGATTTCGTCTGAGACAACATACATAGCCCGTACAAAAACATCGCCGGGACCGACTGCATCAGGTGGCTTGATATTTTCATTAATCAGCGAAATGATCTCTTCTGATATTTTTTCGATTGGCTCTGCTAAGTGAGCTGTGATCTTGCCAATACTCTCAGCCATTCTACCTCCGTAACTGGTTGCCTTTACCAGATAGAGCCGGCTGCGATTTAACATCAATTTACTATAATTTTTGCGCAGGTTTTTGCGGGCATGAAATACACTTCTAACTTGATAGCAATTTCTTGCGCATGGTAAGGCCTTGCACGATAAAGATTTACCATACTTACGACGCTGCCTGTAATATCGGCATTCTCTTTGCTTAAACATGATTTGTTATGACTAAAACTTATTACAGAAATCGAAATTTTATCGACCCAAATTCAATAATCTATGTCAAAAAAGAGCAAGATTATTTTAAGTGGGTCTTTGGCCTGATGGTATTTGCGCTGGCTATGATGTTGACTTTATCTGAAGTCGGCTAAGACTTTTTGATAGACTAACAGACCCCAAAGCCTGCCTCCTACAGCTACCAGAACGGTCAATAGATGGATGTGAACTAAAGACCTCCAAAGAATTTGTTTCAAGTTCCCATCCCTCCCTTCGAACGCCCTGAGGGATTATTTCTTCCGGGCGTTTTTTTATTGTCTCAGATTTTTCCTACCCGGGGCGCAATAGAAACAGAACTGCGGGTCCTTAGCGGCCAGAGAGCCAGGGCTAAAGCCATCAGGGCATCACAGTCGCTGTTGTTGTCCCATAAAGCTCCGCGAAGTTCACTTTCGAGCGACCAGAACTTGCCGGCGCCATCGGGAAGCTCCCACTTATCATAACCGATCTTATTTTGAGCATGGAAAAGTTCAACATTGGTAAGTAATTCTGCTTTGGAATTTGCTGTAAATATAACCGAAACAGGATTGTACTCTTTTAATTGTTCAACGACCACATCCCCAAGTCCGGTAGCATCGACTACCAGTTCCCCCGGATATTTATGCTGTCTTGACTTTATTTTTTCTATGACGACCGCCCAGTCGAACATTTTTAAGCGTTCCAGTTCAACAATCCTGGCACAGCCGTTTAAAACTTCGATAGTGATGCCAACTGTGGCGGTACGTTTCCGGGCCAGGTCCCAGCCTGAAATGTACAGTGGACTGCTATCAGCAGCTGACTTTGCAGAATTCGACAGCAGCGCTCTGTCTATATAGCTGCCTTTTAAGATTTCACCGCCGCTGTCAACGAACTGTCCCATTATATTCTGCTTGACCCTTTTATCTGAAAAGTATTTTACCCGCTCACCCAGATATTTTTCTGAGATATACGGATTTTCGCGGCTGTCTCCATATTGCAGATAACCGGGGTTTTTGTTTCTGAAAATTTTCATAGCGCGATTGTAGAACCAGTTTTTGCCATTCGGAGTTGAGACTAAAAAGAGGCGGCCTTCGCGATCGGCCAGACGCATCTGAATAACTTCTTCAACTACAAACTCAGGGTCAGACTCAAAAGCTACTTCGTCAAAAATAAAGAGGTCGTAGTCCTGACCTAACAGATACTGTCCTTTGTTTTGAGTCGTGCGGGATTCAATGGTGGCGTTATTGCCAAAGACCATCCTGGGATAGGGCGTCATGGTAACTTTTTTGAGAAGCGATTGTAATATTTCTGACTGATTGACGAGGTTGTAAGATATGTTGAAAATTATATTGGCCTGGTCCTGCGTGATAGAAGCAGTAACTATCTTGTAGGGCAGACGGCCGTCGTATTTGAGCGGCCTAATTTTATAAAGCGCGTGGTGAATAATGTTGACCGCACAGACAAAAGATTTCCCCCAGCGATTGCCGGTTACTAAGATATTTTCCTGCTCTATGGCATTATTCAGCCAGTCTATCTGACCCGGGTGAAGATTTACGCCAAGCACCGCGCTGGCAAAATAGTCCGGCTCGGTTAGTCCTCTCTGCCAGTCAATCTTTTGGTAAGAATCGGTTATACCAGCGCTCCCGCTTTGCTGCGGGCGATTTTTTGGTCTATCAGACCTGCCTGATAAAGTTTTAAAACGTTATCGATCTCTTTGGACTTAATCACGCTCTCATCTGAAGCCTGATAAGTGAAAGTGTTATCGAATTCAAAACGGCAGGTTGCGTTTATTCCGGCCAGTGCCAGGTCGATATTTCCAATCCATTCCAAAAACTGGCTGACTTCGGACTGAATCGAACGCACCTGCCTCATTATCAAATCAAATTTGAAAGCCGACCAGGTGGTAGTCGCCCCGTAAGAATAACCGAGCATAAAAGGAGCTAAGTTTGTTCCGGCACAAATCTCTTCAATCATAGCCCGGTGATTTAAAAACCAGCTGTTGGCAACCGAGCGCGGACTGTTGGGTCCCAAATGTTCTATCAGAACATTATCCCAGGTAACCGGGTTGTCATCAACATCGAGACCTTTCATCATCCTGACGGTGGAATCGAAGTATTCGTTTATGCGCTTAACATAAGCGTTATCAGACTCGCCACTGTTTCGATTCGGAGGAGTTATCTTGACATGAAGTCGATGGTAGCCGGAGTTATGCACCGCCCGGCGCATATCATTGACCAGCTGCTGCTCAATGGCGCTGACAAATGGAATCGCCTGCAAAATAGAACGCCCCAGCGGTCGCTGCTGTGAGACGTTTAAGGGAATGTAATAAAAATCGAGCCGGTCGAGTTTGAGCTGACTGTTTACTGAGTCAAGGATGAGCTGGCGCTTGCCGTTTTCGTCATTTAGGCGAACGTCTATGGGGTCGACTGCAATAAACCGGTCGATTCCAGTAGCATCTTTTCTGACAGTCAAAAAACCACCGAAGAGACCGTCGCGATAAAGCGAATAATAAAGATCTGTCAGAAATGTTGTTAATGACTGAGGATTGCCTGAGGCACCATAGCTAAGGCGCTCGGACAGGAATTTCAGGCGGGAGCTGGCGGCCTGTTGGTTTTTCTCAGATTCTGTCTCATCTACCTTAAACTGTCCCGGTGAGGCCGAAAGACGGACCCAGGTCCAGATACAGGCATGGACAGTCGGGATATTGTCAGTCAAAAAGCGGTAGAGCATCGTCTTAAAACGGTCGGTCTGCATATCATTTTGCGACCAGTCCATCAGGGAACTAATCTGCCCGGAACTTTTAAGCGCTGAAATCTGGGCTGTCCGGGGAGACTGCAACCGGGAACTGGAATTTTCTGAAACCGATGAATTGCTGTTTTTCTGGCGAAAAGGCCACATAATCTTTCCTTTTTCAAACTCTTCCGCTAAAATATCAGCATCATTTCTATATGAATTTTGACTGCCCAATAGCACTCAAACGACCTGTGGTCATCCCTAATTGCTTGTGAGGGCATAAATTAGACCGTATATTAGGCGGGTTCTAACAGTCAATGAATTGGAGGTAATACCGATTATTACCAGAAACGAGCAGGAATTTAGAACTTACTGCTTTTATGATAGTAGAATTGATAGGATTTTCGATACCACCTTTTGAGAAATAAAAATTGAGAAATGAGATTTGAGAATCGAGGAATGATGAACAGAGTTATAACGATAGTTACCTTTTGCCTGTTGCTTGCTGCTGTCTCAAGTGCACAGACAGATCATTATGGCAAAACCGATACACTTTACGCCGACGTAGAAAAGACCGGCGAAGACAGCTGGACTATAACCATATCATTGACCAATGATGAATATATTGGCGGCTTGTCAGTACCTCTCAAAATGAATTCCGGAGCTGTAAAGATTGTCGGAGACTCGGCGGTATATACCGGCGGCCGGGTTGACCACTTTACTATGAAAATCTTCCGGCCGGATACGGCGATTCAATGTATTACTCTGGGTATGGTCGCCAATTTAGGACCGACCAACAAAACTCTGGCGCCCGGAAGCGGCCGGCTGGTGACTATTTATGTCTCTTCGCTGGACGGCAGTCCTATGAAAAAATTTGTAGTTGATACTGCCACGACTTCTCCGAACAATAGTCTGATGTTAGTAGCCGACAGAATTCAGCAGACCGATCCGCCGGATACTATCCCCTTTGGCGAGAGCAAAAAGTTAGAGATTATCCCTGTATTTGTAATCCGGACTCCGAAGTAAGTTTTAGTCTCTCGCAATAAGTGTCGATTCGGTAATTCCTGCATATAGGTCATTCTTGCTTATTTGTTTTTCCCCTTTTTCTGCCTTTCCAGCGCAGGCTGGAATCCATCTTCTCCGTCATTTCAGCAAGCGTCACCCTGAGCCTGTCGAAGGGTCAGCGCGGAGAATGCAATCCATCTTCTACGTCATTCCTTAATTTTCGTCATTCCCGCGCATGCGGGAATCCAGCACTTAATACGAGCATTAATATCGAAATGTTTTCTTAGTTCGCTTAGATCCCACTGCAAGCAGTGGGCGACCCAGTCCTGATGTTAGTAGCCGACAGAATTCAGCAGACCGATCCGCCGGATACTATCCCCTTTGGCGAGAGCAAAAAGTTAGAGATTATCCCTGTTTTTGTAATCCGGACCCCGAAGTAAGTTTCACACTATTGTCATTGCTTTTTCTTGTCATTCCCGAGTAGTCGGGAATCCATCTTTCTTTCTCAAGCTATCTTCATTTACCTTTCAGCTTATCCAGTTGCATCTTGTACCAGGAAACCTCGGGGGAGTGTTTTACAGCATTTTCAAGATTCTCCACAGCGCTTGTTGTATCACCCATCTCCAAATAGACGAAGGCAAGTTGCGCAAAGTTCATCGAGGATTCGGGAAAGTACGCAGCATTTAAGCGATAAGCTCCGATGGCGCCAGTCATATCGCCTAAGTCCTGAATTTGGGAGCCGATGCGAATCAAAACTCTCTCTCCAAAATCAAAGGTATGGCTGCCGTAATATTTTTCGCGCAGCTTTTTGAATTCTGCCACCAGCGTGTCGATACCTCCGTTGCTATAAGCCGACATCAACGTGTCACTAATTAGTACCGGTCTTCTTTGACCGCGATGACAAGTCACACATTGAACCTTGAGCTTCTCTCGCTCAGATGTGTTGAGATTAACCAGTAACTCACTGTTTATCTGATTGACCATGTTAAGCATAAATCGCGCTTTGGTCTTAAGTTCTTTCTCATCCGATGCAAAATTGAAACTGGAAAATCCAATACTGGCGTCGCCGACGTGGCAATTCACGCAGCGGACTCCAAGGGCGGATGTAAATTTTTTCATAATACTGACCAATTTGGATTTCTCAATGTCCTTTGGGAGAACTTTAAGATTCTCAAATTTGTCGGGAATCTGTGCCTGAATAAAGCTGTGACTTGCGAGCATTAGGAAAACAAAAGCAAATGCAAAAATCATAATTTGTCCGCGCTTCTTTATCGTAGAAAGGCGGCTCTGTATTGTTTTGTTTAGGCTCATCGGTATTGTATCCTTTCGGAATAGGTTATGAATCAGGCTCAAAAAAGATTCAGATTAGAATACGAGCCAGGTATAGGAAAGTTACAAAAAACACCGTTCAGAAAATTTGCCTTGCCAGCTTTAGTCCCGTGTAATCACGGGGCGCAGGCTGGAATCCATCTTCTCCGTCATTCCTTAATTTTCGTCATTCCCGTTTTAATCCCTGGCGAAGCCGAGGGGCGTATGCGGGAATCCAGCACTTAATACGAGCAGTACAATTGAGACATTTGATATCGTATTTTTAGACCCCACCCCGCGACTACTCGGGACCATGCCGCAAGCAGATGGGCCACCCAGCCGAGAAGTGGGCTATCTGGCCCGATTGTTATTCCGTAGGTGCCAAGAAATAAACGGGTACCAACGATAGGAGATTCTTGTCTTCATCTGCAAGTTTCTTAAAGAATTCTTGCCATAAGCTTATAAATTTATCAATATCGATCAGCTCAATGTGAGCGTGTGAATTCGTTGCTGCAGTTACAGCGTCCGCTGTAAACCCTCCAGATGAAACGAAAATTCCAACGTCTCCTTCTTTCTGCAGTACACCGATTAGTTCTCTAATATGTTTAACGGTAGCAGCCTGTTCCCTGTGCTTTACTTGTACTTTAATGCGCGGGGATTTAATCCCAAATGCATCTTGATAAGCCAGTATATCAACTCCACCATCTTTTCCCTTGGGTGCTACAAAAGGAGTATAATAGCCCATACCTCTCAATAATGCTGCAACAAGATCTTGAAATTCATAAGGGTTCTTATTAGAAATATACTGTTTGATGCCATCAATTGCTTCTTGTTCTACTTGGTCAACAGATGTCGTAGGAGGAATTGACTGTTCATCTTCCGTACTAGCGTGACCGTCTTCAAATTCCTTCTTATTTCTAATTTTCCATTCCTTGTAGCCACTTATCGTAGATTGGATTAATCCCTCTTTGCCGAGATTGAGTGCCTTTTCTCCTTCAGGAGTCAAATACCAAGTTCCTTTCCTCTTGATTAAGAAGCCCGACTTAACTAAGGCTATGCTGTAAAACTGTAAAATGCTACGCCACCTTAAGTACGTGGTTTTTTCGTATCTTTCCTTTGCCCAATTATCAAGCTTGGCATTCAATGCAACCTCTTCAAACACCCTGCTTCTTGGTAGACTTCCACCACTATCTTTCAAAGCTGTAAGTGCCACATATACTAATTCTGTAGCAAGTGTTTGAGTGCGCGATCGATTAATCTTTGACTTCATACTGATGCCCTCAATTACTATTCACTATAACCAAATTCCATACGCGGCAGACGCCCCCGTCTGCCCCATTTTCCTCAGACTTATATTGCACTTACTCCCCCTCCCCCGGCTTTTTGTAATTCACCCGCACTGTAGCAGACTCTTTTTGACGGATAAATTCTTTTAATATCTCAAGTTCGTTTTCAGGCAGCCGTTTCTTTTGGTAAGCGTCTCTTAAGAGTGCGGTAGTGTCGACTGTCATATATTCGTCGTGCCCCAGCTCACGAATTTTGCTGACCAGTTCTGCGAAGGCCTCGGCACTTTCGGTCTTAGTAACAAACTTTTCCTGCTGCTTGATAATGACTTTGACATCGGCGCCTTCGGCCTCAAACGAACTGAAGCCGGTCAGCCTGCTCATCTCTGTTATCTCTTTTTTGAGAGTCTCAAACTCTGATGTCACTTCGTTCTTTTTTGTATGCAGTTCGACTAAGCGGTCGGCAATTTCTCTGGCTTTTTTAGCGCGTTCGATTTCGTCTAAATCTTCAAACTCAGATCCGTCATCACTCATCAAGCGCTGGTGAATCTTGGCCGGGCAATGCTGAAAATATTCGCAGTAG
>JACZWU010000003.1 GCA_022571985.1 Candidatus Zixiibacteriota bacterium
CAAATAGGCACTCAAATTAGTGCTCTTGTTCTTCAACTGAAGCTTGCCTCGGATAGATTCCCGGTGTTTATGAATTGTCAGGGTGGACAGATTTAAAACAGAGGAGATTTCTTTGGAAGATTTCCCTGCTCTGATGAGTTCGCAAATATCCAGCTCCCTTGGACTAAGTTTAACAAGATTCTTTCTGAAGTCATCTATTCCTTTGCCAACTATAGATTTGAGTGAGTTTTCCAAAAGTGCTATATCTTTGGGTCCTAAATTGCCGCCTCTTGCTTTTAGTTTCTTGACGATTGGCATCAGAAGGCTTTCTACGCTTTCGGAAATTTGCTCTCTGAAGTTCTTTTTTTCACTTTCCAGATGCTCCAGAATCTGATTAAGCGCGATGTTTTTATGGGTGAGCTCTTCGCGTTCGGTGCGAAGTCTCTCAGTAGTTATTCTCAGGTTAGCTGAAGTTTTTTTCTGCTCTTCTGTAAGCTGGGCATTTTTTACTGCGACAGCCAGATATCTCGAGACTACTGCCAATGTTGCTATCTCATGCTCGGTCCAGCGATGAGATATGTCGGAATCAAGCCAGATAAGACCTTTTAGACCCACAGCGTGAGTAACAGGAGTATTGATCATTGCCCGGACCTGTATCTCTTCCAACTGGCTGCGAAGTGGCGCTACCATTTCATCAATCAATACGTCATTAGTTACAACATGCCCTTTTGTCAGGGCTTTGACGAACTCAGGTGCATCTGACGTATAAAATTCTGAACCCTCGATATTTTTCATGTTCGACGGGCCGACAGATGCCATGCATCTATAAAGATTCTCGTCAACTCTGACACCGTAACTTACTCTGTAATCAGGAAACATTTTGTAAATGCTCTTTAAGGTGTCTGTCACGACCTCCTGTATTGACATATCCGAGGTTATTTCCATGGCGATATCTTTAACCAGCCTTAACCTTGTTTTTCGTTCTTTAATCGCCATTTCAAGTTGGACTTGTTCGGTAATATCAAGAAACGTTCCAAAAGATCTTAATGGCTTACCATTATCGTCATTTAAGTTTTCCCAGCGATCACGGATATACTTAATTCTGCCATCTTTCATTACTATCCTGTATTCTATCACGCCCGATGTCATATCTCGAATTGAGTCATTATAAACTTTGTCGACATGTGCCCGATCGTCCGGGTGAAGAGCTTCTAAATAGGTTTCATAATAAAGAACAGGTTCATCCGGGTGGAACTCAAATATACGATATGCTTCATCCGACCAAATCGCCTCATTACTGGCAAAGTTATATTCCCAACTTCCCAGGTGAGCAATCTGCTGAGCATGGGACAGGCTTTTTTCACTTGCCTTTAGTTTTTCTTCCGCCTGCTTTCGCTCAGTAATGTCCAGAATATAAGAGATAAAGTGCAGGGGATTGCCCTGCGCATTTCGTACAATCGTAGAGGAAAGCTCTGCCCAGATAACGTGCCCATCCTTGTGTATATATCGCTTAATAAACCTTGCATCGTTAATCTTGCCTGACAACGTATCTCGGATGACCTGTAAGCCAACTTCCAAATCTTCCGGATGAGTGACGTCCATAAAGGTCTTACTTTCGAGTTCTTCTTTGGAATAACCGAACATTTTGCAGGCCTGGGTATTGACCATCGTGAAACGGCCATCGAGATCCACCAGACAAATCGCAATATTTGCAGTCTCAAAGGCAACTCGAAAACGCTCATTGGCTTCTGTTAGTGCCTTCTCCGCTCGCTTGCTTTCGGTAATGTCCCTTGATATCGCTAACAAGCATGTCTCGCCGTGTAGGTCAATGAGCTCTGCAGAAACACGGCAAGTCAGAATTTCTCCGGATTTTCGGCGAAATTCTATCTCCATATCTCGAACTCTAGATTCCTTTTGCAGAATGTTCTTAAGAACTTCCCGGTCAGCAGGATTTTTAAATATTCCAAGCTCAAGAGACGTCTTGCCTATGACTTCCTGGCGAGTATATCCAAGCATTCGTTCAGAACTCGCGTTTACTTCTATAAATTTAGCATCTGCAAGCCGGGAGATAGTAATTGCATCCGGGCTGGAAATAAACGCCTTTTCAAATTTTTCTTCGCTCTTTTGCAGTGCCTCCTCCGCCCGTTTGCTCTCGGTAATGTCCCTTGATATCGCTAACAAGCATGTCTCGCCGTGTAGGTCAATGAGCTCTGCAGAAAAACGGCAAGTGAAACTTTCTCCGGATTTGCGACATAATTCTAACTCGAATTCCCGGACTCTGGATTCTTTTTGCAAGATTTTCTTAAAAACTTCCCGGTCAGCAGGATCTTTAAATATTCCAAGCTCAAGAGACGTCTTGCCTATGACTTCCTGGCGAGTATATCCGAGCACTTTTTCAAAACTTGAGTTTACTTCTACAATTCGACCGTCTGCAAGCCGGCTGATGGAAATGGGATCAGGCCCGGATTCAAACGCCTTTTGGAATTTTTCTTCGCTCTTTTGCAGCGCCTCCTCCGCCCGCTTGCTCTCGGTGATGTCCCTTGAAATCGCGAGCAAGTATGTCTCGCCGTGTAGATCAATGAGCTCTGCAGAAAAACGGCAAGTGAAACTTTCTCCGGATTTTTTACATAATTCTAACTCGAAATCCCGGACTCTGGATTCTTTTTGTAGAATGTTCTTAAAAACTTCACGGTCAGCAGGATCTTTAAATATTCCAAGCTCAAGAGACGTCTTGCCTATAACTTCCTGGCGAGTGTATCCAAGCATTCTTTCAAAACTTGCGTTTACTTCTACAATTCGACCATCTGCAAGCCGGGAGATAGTAATGGAATCTGGGCTGGCAATAAACGCCTTTTGGAATTTTTCTTCGCTCTCTTGCAGTGCTTTCTCCGCCCGCTTGCGCTCGGTGATATCGCGCCCATTGATTACAAATCCTTTAATCTCTTTGTCAGGCCCATAATACGGACGATAATAGATGTCCATGCAACGCTTCCCGTAAATCGGAAAATCAACCCAATTCTCATAGTGAACTTCATTCCCCAGTAAACACTTTTCCGCATTTGGTCTGATTACTGTCTCAAACTGCCTATTACCTCTAATCTTAGAAACTGTATTCCCTACAACTTCACTAATGGTTTTGCCAAAAGCCTTTACGTAACTCTCATTTACCGCAAGATAAACAAAATTCTTGTCCAGCAGTGCTAACATATCTCGGGAATTGGAGACTATGTCCTGGTAATGGATTGCCTCTTCCACACGTTTGCGATCGGTAATGTCACTTACAACTACGCCCACCGCTCGTGGCTTCCCGTCTATTCCGAAGATTGGGAAAAAAGCATCACTAAAGTGACGAACTTCCAGAGGATTTTTTGGCAACCGCGCGCTGAATTCACGCTGCTTACTCGCTTTCCCCGTTTCCAAAACTTTGTTTAGTTCGGGCAGAATAAATGGCGCTGCCTCGGGGATGACTTCGGCCAGAGGCCTTCCAAGATGCTCTTCAATTGTCAGCCCATTTATGGCAGCCAGAGTGGAATTGATGCGCAAATATCGAAAATCAGGAGCCTCCAATATGGCCACCCCAGCCGGCATGTTTTGAAAAATTGAGTCCAAATATTTTGAAAGCTTTAGCAACTCCTGATCTGCCTCGGCCCGCTTGCGCTCGGTAATGTCATGTAGTATCCCTACAAAATTCTTGCTGCCGGTATGTTCATCTTCAAACAATCTGGCGAATCCATGGATAACCTTTTTAGCTCCATCAGGACAATTGATACGATACTGAACATCTATTGTGCCATTGTCCTTGCCAGACATAGCATTTTCTATAGCTTGTTTTAATTTCCCAAGGTCATCCGGCTCCACCAATTTGTATAATGTTTCTAAGCTCGGTTCATGTTCATTGGGATCAAGCCCGAGTATGTGATATACTTCATCGGACCAGATTCCCTTACCTGTCTGCATATCTCTTTGCCAGTGTCCGAATTTCCCCAGCTGTTCGGCACGATTTCTTCGCAGTTCATTTTCCTGAAAAGCCACAATGGTCGTTTCTCTGGCTGTGACATCGTGTACCCAGATTCTAACCAGCTTTTTATTTTCGTCCGGCAGCATTGAAGCGTAAATCTCCAAAAACAGTGAGTGCTTCTTGTCTGATTTAAGCGCTACTCGATCAAGTTTGGCTATACCACGTTTTTTGACTGTTTCAAAAAAAGAGCCGAGGTCGATATCCTTACCGGGGACAGCTATTATGGAATCCAGTTGTGAATTGACCAGGTTATTCGAGCTTGAGCCAAACAGTATTGTCAAACTGTCACTTACGGCAAGCAGCTTTCGTGTTTGGAAATCGACTACCAGCAGCGGCTCGGTAGCCCCGCGCATAAATGCAAAATTATCAAATTTAGACAGTTGCTCTGCCCCTTTGGCAAGATGTTTTTCCCAGTTGCTTTATAAAATAATTTTGGGAGTCTCTTTATGAATCACTAAATCATATAGGGTTTGTTTTAGCTTATCAAGTAAAAAATTGCCCGACTAAGTCTGGCATAATCAGCCGGCATTCGGAATTGGCAAACTCTTACTTGCGAATCTGTTGTACAACCAGGCGAATACAAATCCGCCGATAAGGCCGTCTACAAATCCCCAGACTAATCCGATCAGGCTGCCCATAGCGCTGATGTTGTAGCCTCGATAGACAAGTCCGATTATCGTCTGCTGTCCTGTCTGCCCTTCGAATGCGATAATCCACCAGGTAAGAATAAACAGCCCCAGCCCCCAAACAATTCCACCGCTTAAAGCTACAGCCTTCACATTGAGTTTCATGACTTCCCTCCTTTGTCAATTGTCAAAGAGTCTTATCCGACTACTTTTAGTTTGGCGTATTTGGCCATAATTTTTTTCACACCCAGACCGGTAAACATTATTTCGAGTATTAGAGATTCACCAACGCCCTCGGTGTTCAAAATCTTCCCCCGCCCAAAAGTAGGGTGCTGAACTATACGACCCATACGAAACGTTTCATTTTCTTCATAGACATAATGCACGCCTTTGTTGACAGCGGCAGATTTATTACCGTTGCCATGCGTAAAAAACGGTCTGACAGTAGATTCCTGGCCGTCGAGCTTAAAATAACGGGAAGAGCGAAAATCCGACTTATCAATTAACTCTTCGGGTATTTCTTTTATGAAGCGTGAAGGTATCGAGGTCACCTCCCCAAAGCGGTAACGTCGTGAGGCTGTTGACAAAACCAGTTTTTTGCGGGCACGGGTAGCGCCGACATAAAACAGACGCCGTTCTTCTTCGAGTTCCATCGGATCCGAGATAGTTTTGCCCAGCGGGAAAAGTCCTTCTTCGAGTCCGACTAAGTAGACGGCATCATACTCTAAACCTTTGGCCGAGTGAATTGTCATAAGAGTAACTTTATCTTCGATTTCTGCGTAGCTGTCGGCATTGGTAAACAAAGATATTTCCGCTAAGTAGTTATCGAGTGTGGCTTGGCCGGTGGAGCGGGCGTATTCTGCGGCGCCCTCAATAAAGGCTTCCACATTTTCGACTTTGGTCTGGCCGATTATCTGGTCTTCGGAAATTAGTTCTTCTAAGAGCTTAATATCACCAACTAAATCCTGTACCAAGAGGTCGACCGGCATGACATCTTTGTCCTGGCGATACTTTTCGATAATATCAGTAAACGGTTTTAGTTTTCTGGCGCGCGCAGATAAAGAACTATACTCAGCTGCTTTTAAGGCAACTTCGTAAAATGATTCTTTGTTTGCAGCTGCCAGCTGTGCGATATCTTCGATAGCTTTATTGCCAAGCCCTCTTTTGGGGTAATTGACTACGCGCCCGAAAGCGATATCATCTTTGGGATTGGCAATCAATTTGAGATAAGCCATCAGATCTTTGATTTCTTTTCTCTGATAAAACGAAATGCCGCCAACAATCTGATAGGGCAGACTGTTTCTTCTGAGCTGCTCCTCAAACGGTCGCGACTGGGCATTAGTGCGGTAAAGAATAACTTTTTCTTTTAGGCTGTTACCGGACTGTTGGGAGTCGATAATGTGTCTGACAATTCGTGAGGCTTCGTCATCGGCCGAATCAACCAGAAACAAGCTTAGTTTATCTCCCTCGGCTTTGTCGCTCCAGAGTTGTTTTCCTTTGCGGGCCTGATTATTGCCGATAACTGCTGAAGCTGCTTTTAATATCAAATTGGTTGAGCGGTAGTTCTGTTCTAATTTGATTATCTTGGCGCCGGGAAAATCTTTTTCAAAATCGAGAATATTTCTGATATCGGCGCCGCGCCAGCCGTAGATAGACTGATCTTCGTCGCCCACTACACAGAGATTTGAATGATCGTCTAAGAGATAGCGCAGAAGTTTATATTGCACATGGTTGGTGTCCTGATATTCGTCGACCATCAGATATTTGTAACGTGATTTATATTTAGAGCTGATGTCATCGTTGTCACGAAGCAAAACTACCGTATTAAACAAAAGGTCATCAAAATCCATAGCATTGCATTCGTGCAAGCGTCTTTGATAGAGGGTGTATATTTTGGCAGTAGCGTCTTCAAAATAGCCGGCTGCTTTGGCAGCAAACCCGGCCGGGCTGATTAGATTGTTTTTGCAATTCGATATTTTTTTAGCCTGAGACTTGGGTGTGAACTGAGAGCTTGAAAGTCCTAAATCTTTGATACAATTTTTAATCAGCGTCTGCGAATCATCTGAATCAAAAATTGTAAAGTTGGTCTGATAGTTTAAGAGACCGCCTTCGATTCTCAAAAACCGGGCACAGAAAGAATGAAAAGTAGATACGTTTAGTGCTGAAATATCCGTTCCCAAAACAGAGGCCACCCTATTTTTCATCTCGCCGGCGGCTTTGTTGGTGAAAGTGACCGCCATCATCTGATACGGCTCAGCCAGGCGCTTATTAAGAATATAAGCCAGCCTGCGGGTGAGGACACGGGTTTTGCCCGATCCGGCACCGGCTATGATTAACAGTGGCCCTTCGGTAGTTTCGACAGCCTCACGCTGTTGCGGATTTAAGTCTTTTAGAAGTCGGCTCATATCTTATAAATATGCGCCATGAGTGACCAAAGCAAGAGGTTTGAGTGGAAAAATGAAACCTGACTGCCTTCTCGATTCGCCAAATGTAACTTATCTTCCCCCCGGATTTCGCTAAGGACCATAGCCCAAATGGGTAGAACAGATGAGGACACGCCTTTGGCGGCCGCCAATGAATAACAAGAAAACGCGACGGAAATTCTATCGAATTAAATTACATGGTCCCGGGGCTGGTCCGCTCCTGAAAATCCTGTCTACCAAGAAAGTCAAATCCAGAATATTTGCCGATTCTCCGTCAGAATTTACATCTGCCTCACTGGCGCATCCGGAAATTGCCCCGCCCCGAAAGATTCTATCAACGATGAAGGTCAAGTCGAGAATATTAGCGTCAGTGCCGTCATAATTTACGTCACCACGATTGCCGACACAGCAATCTGCACCTAACTTTGTCCAGAACACCAAATTCTCGGCAGGTTTACCGCCGGCGATGGTGAAAGCCCCACCTACTACCAGGCGATTGTTATAGACAAGTAAAGCATGTGGAAAATTATTCAAACCTGTCCCCATTGTCGACCAATTTGTACCATCCCATGATGCGATATAATTAGTTGAATCACCACTTGCAGTCGTAAACTGTCCACCAGCTATCAGCTCATTGCTAAAGACCGTTAAGGCGCGAACGTAATTGTTCATTCCCGATCCCAATCCCGACCAGCTGCTGCCATCCCAGGCTGCAATATAGGGTATCGCATCGCCATCCACTGTCGTAAAGTGTCCCCCTGCAATCAACTTGTTGTCATAGACAGTCAGGGCACGAACTGTATTATTCATCCCTGTCCCCAGAGGCGTCCAACTGACTCCATCCCAGGCAGCAATTCGATTTAGTCCTCCTGAATTAAAAGCTCCTCCAGCTATCAATTTGTTGTCATAGATTGCAAGTGCATGAACTTGACTTACTCCCGAACCCAGGGTTAACCAATTGCTTCCATTCCAAGCTAGGATTGAATTTCCACCTACTATCAGATTGTTGTTATACACAACCATGGCATTGATACCACCACCGGTCCAATTTCCCACAATCGACCAGTTACTACCATCCCAGGCGGAAACGTAAGGAATGCAATTTTCTCCTTCACTGATACAACCTCCGCCAGCTATGAGTTTGGAGTCATAGGTGGTCATGGCATTAACATGTCTGGTTTTTGACACTGTTCCCAGAGCCGACCAAGCGCTCATATCCCAGGAGGCAACACTTCTCACACCAAAATTTCCTGCTGCATTAAATCGTCCCCCGACTATCAACTTATTGTCGAAAGTCGTTAGAGAAAAAACCCAATCATTTACGCCCGTTCCCAGAGCCTTCCAACTATTACTTTCCCAAGAGGCAATATACTCAACTAATACTCCTCCTGCTTGAGTAAATTCACCCCCTGCTATCACCTGGTTGTTAAAGGATGTTAAGGCTTTAACAACATCATTCATCCCTACTCCAAGAGCAGTCCAAGTTGTTCCGTTCCATGCTCCTATATATCTGATCAAAACAGTACCCGAGAGAGTAAAATACCCTCCTGCAATGAGTTGGTTGTTAAGGACATTGAAAGTCAAAACTTTGCCATTCATCCCCTGCCCCAAAGCCGACCAATTACTGCCGTTCCAAGAGGCTATATTTTTTGCCAAACCACCACCGGCTATCGAGAATTCTCCTCCTACAATCAACTGGCTGTTATAGACAGTTAGGGCAAGTACATCACTGTCTATTCCAGTGCCCAAAGCCAACCAGTTGCTCCCATTCCAAGCTGCTATGCGATTAGCCGAAACGCCGCCGGCTTTTATAAACTCCCCGCCAGCGATCAGCTTAGAATCATATACAGTCAGAACATAAACCGCGCCGTCCATCCCTGTGCCAACAGCCGACCAGGAGCTTCCATTCCATTTCGCTATGCGATTGGCCATTGCACCGCCGGCGACGGAAAACTCTCCACCTGCTATCAGCTTGTTGTTATATACAGTAAAAACATTTACGTAGCCATTCACACCCAGTCCCAAAGTTGACCAACTGATCCCGTTCCAAGCTGCAACATAATTGGCAGCTACTCCGCCTGCAGTGGTAAATGTTCCCCCTGCAATCAATTTGTTTTCATAGACCGTAAGTGCCCTTACATATCCATTCATCCCGCTGCCTAATGATGACCAGGAGCTACCATTCCAGGCTGCAATATAGTTGACCGATACGCCACTGGCCGTAAGAAACGTGCCTCCAACAATCAAATTGGAGTTGAAAACAGTTACAGCATTTACTAGCGCGTCCACACCGCGACCGGGTGATATGGAATTATCCCAGTATATATTATCTTCAGTATCAGAAGACATTGCCTGGCCCGAAACGGATACCTTTGGCTCACCCGTATTGGGATCAATGTAAATATCAACACCTTCCAGATTCAACGCCCCCTGATAGCCGCTACTTTTGACTGCATCCAAATCGATGCTGCCATCCTGCAACACGAATTCATTGATATTTTTACTTTTGGAAACATCCTTCTTTTCCGCTGCCAACACACTCGACAGGGACAACAATATCCATATTAGAATCAATGTAAGTTTCCTGGAATTCATGAATCCTCCTATGAGAATCTTGATTGAATTAGATTTAATATAAATGAACAGAAAACTCTATACAACTGATTTAAAGTCGGAGACGCAGTTATTGCGTAAATTCTCGTCAGTATGGATTCTTACAACGCTGTTTCGCGGAAATGTTAGATTTCTTAACAAGATGCCAGTAGAAGTAATTCTATTCTGCTGAATTAGCTGCTTAAAGAGTCCTGCGGGTGGACCGAAACTTGTTTATGTGAGCGGCCTACTCTTTGGTATTCCACGATGCCGTCGATTTTGGCAAACAAAGTAAAGTCTCTGCCCATGCCCACATTTAAGCCGGCTCGGATAGGAGTGCCCAGCTGGCGGACCAAGATAGAACCTGCGGTAACTAATTGGCCACCGTAAATTTTGGTTCCCCGCCGCTGACCATGTGAGTCACGACCGTTTTTTGTAGAACCAACACCTTTTTTATGTGCCATAATAAAACCTCAAAAATTCAATTCAAAATTCGCTATTTGTCCTCTAATTTAAATAGAGGTGACTCCGATTATAACTAATTTCATAAAATTAGCAACAGCTTATTTTATCAGGATTTGGCCGCTTTTTCCTTAGTTTTTGACTTAGAAGCACCAAAATCAAAGGTCAGGCAGTCATTTCCAGCCCCAATTTTCAGATCGCAGTCGGCGGCATATTGGCCTCTCAAGATTTCTTCTGATAAGGGGTCCTCAAGATACTTGCGCAAGGCCCTTTTGAGTGGCCGCGCGCCGTATTGTCGTTCGTAGCCCTTGTCGACCAGAAAGTCTTTGGCCGGTTCGTCCAATGTGAACGAAATCCCTTTATCGGCCAGGCGATCGGCAATTTCAGCCACCAGAATTTCGATAATCTCTTTGATATGACTCTTTTCGAGACTGCGGAAATAGACGACCTCGTCGATCCGGTTAAGCAGCTCCGGGTTAAAGACCTTTTTGAGTTCAGTCTCAATTTTCTTTTTCATCGCCTCAAAAGTATCGTCATTTTCATCAGCATCAAAGCCGACAGTTTTGCTTTCACCCAATTGACGGGTACCGATATTTGAAGTCAGAATTATTAGCGTGTTTTTGAAATCGACTTTGCGGCCGAACGAATCGGTCAGCTGACCATCTTCCATCAGCTGCAGTAAGATATTAAAGACATCCGGATGGGCTTTTTCGATTTCGTCGAGGAGCACCACCGAATATGGTTTGCGCCGGACTTTTTCTGTCAGCTGTCCCCCCTCTTCGTAACCGACATAGCCGGGAGGAGCGCCTATCAAACGCGAGACCGCAAACTTTTCCATATACTCAGACATATCAATTCGAATGAGCGAGTCGGCATCATCAAAAAGAAACTTCGCCAGCGTTCTGGTCAGTTCTGTTTTTCCAACGCCGGTTGGTCCCAAAAACAAAAAGGCACCAATCGGACGTCGGGGGTCGCCCAGTCCTGCCCGGGCGCGCCTGACAGCGTTGGAAACAATCTTAATGGCGGCATCCTGGCCGACGATTGTCTTTTTCAGCTCGTCTTCCATTCGCAAGAGCCGCTTTGATTCGCTTTCTTCCAGACGGAAAAGCGGAATGCCGGTTATTTGGGCTAATACAGTGGCAACTTCGTCGGCTGTTAAAATCGTTTTATCTTTTTCGCGGGCTTCTTCCCAGTCTTTTTGAAGCTGCGCCAGATTTTCTTTTTTGGCTTTGATTTCGTCGCGAAGCTGCGCGGCTGTTTCAAAAGCCTGATTCTTTACCGCCTGCTCTTTGCTGTTTTGAAGTTCGGTCAGCTCATTTTCAATCTCGGTAAACTCTGCTGGTCTGGTATAACTGGCCAGATGCGCTCTGGAGCCGGCTTCGTCAATTAAGTCAATAGCTTTATCAGGCTGGAATTTGCCCGAGATATAGCGGTTGGAAAGTTTGACTGCGGCTACAATGGCTTCGTCGGAGATTATTAGCTTGTGGTGCTCTTCATACTTGGAGCGCAACCCTTTTAAAATTGCTATCGTATCTTCTTCCGATGGCGGGTCGACCATGACCATCTGAAAACGTCTTTCTAAAGCGCCGTCTTTTTCAATGTATTTGCGGTACTCGTTTAGAGTTGTGGCGCCAATACAGCGAAGCTCCCCTCGTGCAAGTGAGGGCTTGAAAATATTTGAAGCATCGAGAGAACCCTCGGCACCGCCGGCACCTACGATAGTATGCAGCTCATCAATAAAAATGATGACGTCGTTAGTGCTGATGATTTCATTCATGACGGCTTTGAGCCGTTCTTCAAACTGACCGCGGTATTTTGTACCTGCCACCAGCGAGGCCATATCCAGCGTTACTACTCTCTTGTTTTCCAGAGTCTGCGGTATGCGGTTTTCGACAATACGCTGGGCCAGTCCCTCGGCGATAGCAGTTTTACCCACACCCGGTTCACCTATAAGCACCGGATTATTTTTCTTGCGGCGGGACAAGACTTGTGCCACCCGTTCGATTTCGTCCTCGCGGCCGATAATCGGGTCAAGTTTCCCCCGGCGGGCGAGCTCCGTTAAGTCACGACCAAAATGATCAAGGGCGGGTGTTTTGGATTTTTTGCGCTTTTTCTTAAACGAAGATGGTTGGCCGCTTTGAATATTTTTTAGTTCTTCATAAGCTTCTTTGTAATCGATATCGTAAGTAGAGAGCACCTGGGCGGCGACACCCTCTTCATCTTTTAAGAGCGCCAGTAAAATATGCTCGGTGTCTATATCTTTGGATTTTAATGCCCTGGCTTCCTGTCCGGAAATTTCCAGAGTCTTTTTGGCACGTGCCGTCAGGGGCAGCTGCCCCATAGTCATAGTACCGCCGGAAGGCTGCACTACCTCTTCAATGGAATTTTTAAGATCGGTCAGCTCCATCCCCAGATTGTTGATGACATCTACCGCCTTGCCTTCGCCTAAGCGAATTAGCCCCAGCAGGAGATGCTCGGTACCGATGTAGTCGTGTTTAAGTCTGGCTGCCTCATCGCGGGCGTATTCTATGGCCTTGCGGGCAGCTTCTGTAAACATCTCATTCATATACAATGTCTTCCTTAGTTATCTATATTATAATATATTCAATTTTTACTTAAGTTGCAAGATCAGTTTCTGCTGCTATCCAGTTGGCTAAGCTTTTCACGCACCATCTGCGCTCTGACGGCATCTCTCTTATTTGTGTCCATTTCGCTGCCATAAAATTTCTGAAGATGGGCAGGCTGGGATAATAGCAAAATCTCATTTATCAAAGAGACATCGACAAAATCTATAATTTTCATAGCATTTCCCAGACGCAAAGCCGACAAAAGATTCATTACTTCATCAGTAGTCAGCATTCTGGCGTTTCTCAAAATTCCGTAAGCCCGCCAGATTTTATCTTCCATCATGTCAGCAGCTTCATCCATCAGCCTTTTTCTGGCGTCAGCCTCGTTGTCGGTAATCTCTTTAGTAACCTGCTCAATTTGTTTGATAATCTCATCTTCTGACACTCCCAGTGTGTTCTGGTTTGAGACCTGGAAAAGATTCCCTAAAACGTCTGAGCCCTCGCCATAAAAACCGCGCACTGCCAGACCACTTCTGGTTATACGTGTAATTACTTTTTCAATATCTCTGGTTAAGACCAGCCCGGGCAGGTGAATTAAAACCGACACTCTCATACCGGTACCGGCATTGGTCGGGCAGGATGTTAAATAACCGAAGTCGTCATCAAAGTCGTATTCGAGATGCCGGCTTACCTCTCTGTCAAATTTTGTAACCATTTCATAGGCGCCGTACGGGTCAAGGCCGGGCGAGAGTGCCTGCAAACGAAGGTGGTCTTCTTCGTTCACCATAATTGAGACGCGCTCATCATTATCGATAAACAGCGCTTTTGCTTTGTCGCCGTTTAAGAAATGCGGTGAGATGAGATGACGCTCTATCAAAAAATTCTTGTCAATCTCGTCAAACTCCGGCGCCTTAAAATACATACCGGATTTAAGAAGCTCCGAATTCTCTCTGGCTGCATCAAAATAACCGACAACCCGTTCCTTGGTCTCGTTGTCGGCAGTGCCCGGGAACTGGCAGCCGGCAACATTACGCGCCAGACGCACCCTTGTCGAAAGAACAACCATAACTTCGTTGCCCTGCCCTGATAACCAGGCGGCCGGCTGTCTTGCCATATCTTCAAACATTATTAGCTTACCTGACTATTCTCTGATTTTTTTTGTTCAACGTTATCCTGCTTGACCAGTTTGAGTTTGTCTCTAATTTCAGCGGCGCGCTCAAACTCCTCATATTCTATCGCTTTTTTGAGTTCAGCTTCGAGACGTTCGGTTTCTCTGACCGGCACCGGCAGATTGCTTGAGTCTGTTTTCCGCCCAACTCCCGGCATTGTACCCCGGTGCAGCGAGGCCCCATGCACTTTGCGCATGATCCCTTCCAGACGCGGTCGGAAGGCCTGGTAACATTTTCCGCAGCCAAAGCGGCCGCTGCTGGTAAATCCTGCAAAGGTCAATCCGCAGGAAGAACAGGTAAGTGCTTCAGCGTCTTCAAAGGCGGAGCCCTTGGCAGGCAAGGCAGTAGTTAATCCTGACAGAATTTCTGCCAGCGGAAAAGGCACATTGTCCAGCGGCGAATGAAATCCCCGGGCCGCGGCGCAATCTTTACACAAAGACAGAGACATCTTTTCGTTATTTACAATCTGAGTCAGATGTACTTGTGCTTCGCGCTTTTTACAATCCTGACAGGTCATACTAATTATTCCTGTTTCGAGTTCGCTCAACTGTCCTGCCATCGACTAATTCCAGTTCCCGATGGCAGCGTCCGGCAAGTTCCCGGTTATGCGTAGCAATCATAAAAGTCGTCTGGTTGCTCTTGTTCAACTCAAACAACAGCTCGTGAAGTTTCCGGCCGGTTTCAATATCGAGATTCCCCGACGGCTCATCGGCCAGAACAATTTCACAGTCATTAGCCAGAGCTCTGGCTACTGCTACACGTTGCTGTTCACCTCCCGATAACTGCCTCGGGAAGTGTTTTCTTCTATCCTTTAAACCCACTTTCTCTAAAATCAGTTCCGCCTGTTTTTTGGCATTTTTATAAGGTTTACCTGCGACCAAAAGCGGCATCATCACATTCTCGGAAGCGGTAAAGTCATCGAGCAAGTAATGAAACTGAAATACAAAGCCGATTTTTTTATTTCGAAGCAAGGCCAGTTCCCGTTCTGTTTTAGAGCCCAAATTTATACTGCCAATGAAAACTTCGCCGCGGGTAGGTTTATCGAGCCCTCCCAGAATGTGCAAGAGAGTAGATTTACCGGCACCGGATTCCCCGGTGACAGCTACCATCTCCCCTTTCTCAACAGTTATATCTATACCATTGAGTACGTTGAGATCGGAGTCGGGCGTCTTAAACGTCCGATGAATACCTTTGGCTGTCAGTGCGCTCTGTCTGCTATCCATATTCTTTGGCTAATTTCCAATGTTTAACGCCAAGTCAGGGACTATCTATATTGTCGCCAAAAACCAATGTTTTCTTATATCCATATTCATTCTTAGCTTAGAAAACCGCTATTTTAGGGCTCTTAGTCAACTACTTTCTCAGGATATCAATAACCGGCAGTTTGGCCGCCTGCCCTGCCGGATAAAGTGAAGCCAAAAAGCAGACAATTAAGGTAATTCCTCCAACCGCCAGAAAGTCCCCGATATTGACTTGAATGGGCAGATGGCTGATAAAGTATATATCCGGCGGCAGGGATATTATCTCGAATTTATTCTGTATAAATGCCAGAGAGAACGCCAGAAACCAGCCTGATACGATACCTATCAAAGCGACTGCCACTCCCTGATATACAAAAATCTTTTTAATCGACCCCGGAGTTGAACCAATCGTCTTTAAAATGGCAATTTCCGGACGTTTTTCCATGGTCAGCATGACCAGTGTTGAAATAATCGAAAAAGCCGCGACCAGTACAATCAGGCTAAACCCTAAAAACAGCACCAATTTTTCAATCTCTATCCAGCTAAACAGATTTTTGTGAAGGATATTCCAGGGGACAACGTCAAAGCGATAGGCCAGAGCCGAATCAATTTTAGGTGCGGTTTCATCGGCCAGATAAATATCAGTCAGTTTCAGATGTACCGCCGTGGCGGCATCACCGGTACGAAAAAAATTCTGCGCTTTTTTGAGAGAAATATAACACAGATAGGCGTCAAATTCATGCATGCCCGTTTCAAAAATTCCCGAGACATAAAACTTGGCCACTCTGGGACGCGTTAACCTGGTCAGGTCTTCCCCTTTGACAGTATACATCACAATGGCCTCACCTAAATAGACGCCGAGCTTATCAGCCAGACCGCTGCCGAGAATTACGGCCGGTATGGTATCATCGCCGTCGACTATTGGTTCAAAATCGTAATCACCAACTTTCATTGAAGCTACTATATCAGAAGTTTTACTTTCTGCTTCAGGGTCAATTCCTCTGACTATTACTCCTTCGCTGTAGGACGGACTGGAAGCGGCCGCTTTGTAGTAGATAAATGGCGAGGCCGCCAGCACGTTTTCAACCTTTTCAGCAACTGCCACAACTTCGTCATAGTTTTCAAAAGTCGCCCCGGACAAAGGAAAGATTGTAATATGCGAGGTCGTCCCCAAGAGACGGGAGCGAATTTCATGCTCAAAACCGTTATGCATCGACATTACAAAACAGACAGTCCCCACCCCCAGGGTTACCCCCAGCATGGTAATCAAGGTAGAAACCGATACAAAAAAACGCCCTGACCTGAGGTAGCGTTTGGCGATAAAAAATTCGTACGACATCGGCTTTATGAGATTTTTCTGGTCTTAATCTTATTCATTTAATCTTTGATATAACGCAGGAATTAAGTCAAAATCAACCTCTTTCTTAGCGGCTGTAGAGCTGACAATTTAAAAATGGATTGATAAAAGATATTGGGGCGGACTGTTTCGTCCGCCCGCAATAGTGCACTGCTATCTTTAGTCTCTGGGGTTGCTGTCGGTGCGGCCGTTATCGTACATGCCAACCAGTTCAATGACATTACCCGAATCATCTCGAACAAGCTTCAATCGAAAGAAATCTAAGTCGGGCAGTAAAAAAACGTCTTCACTCATCGGCACTAGTGCATACTTTGTGCCCTCATTACGTTGATAAAATAACGAGCCATCTACCAAAGTTATATGTCGCGGACCGTAGTCTCCGGCGTATTCCTTCATTTTGGACTCGTCAAGTGAAACCGGATTAAGTTCGGCCTTAAGACCATCGTAGGCCCACTTCAGTGAATTTTTACGCTGCTCGTCTGATTCTGTTTTCATCAAGGTATCGAGCGCTTCCATCTGTGCCCGTTCCAATGCCTTATCACTCGATATCGCTATATCGGGAATCACGCCAACCCCTTCCCAGTTCGTTCCGGAGATTGGATTAATTGCCCGTCCGAATGGTAATTTCAGACCGACATTTAAATTCCTGAACAATTTTATATCAACCGGGTGGGCTCCGCCTCCGGTTGTGTCACCGATAATTGTTCCTCGCTTTAAGTTTTTCATATTATAGCTGAATTCCTCAGCACCGGAAAAAGTGTGACTGCTGGTGAGTACGTAAACCGGCACGTCGAAAAGACGAGGTCCCGGAACAAACCCTTGTGTCCAGAACTGTTCTATGGAGTCACTTTCTCTGATATAAAAACTGTTTAAGTGGGTCGGCTCTTCAAAAAGATAACTGGAAAGCAGTTGAATCATTGAAGGAGAGCCGCCACCGTTGTCTCGTAAATCAAATATCAGGGCATCACAATGTCCCAGGAAATTCATTGCCGCGATTGCAGTCTGTCCACCGAGTTTGGCATCAACAAATTCATTGAATTTTAGATATCCGATATTGCCGGGAAGACGCTCCAACTTTTGAAATGCAAAATTGTTATACCTGTAGTCACGCAACATTTCTTCTTCGAAATTTTCATTTTGCTCCTGACCATAGCTCGGAGGGATAATCCGAACCCCAAGATGAAGGTCGTGACTCACCGAGCGGAGATCTTCTGTTAAGCGCATCGTAAACTCACGCAGGTCGGTTATTTCTTTATACTCACCTTTCTTTAAGTTCTTACGAATCAGCTTATTCATCTGCTCTGCAACATCGGGGAAAACATAGGTTTGGCTCAAAGCGGCGGCGACGCTGTCGATCAACTCTGCCTGAAATTTGCCGTCGATTGTTGGCGGTTCTGGCTGCTGAGCCGAAACAACCTGCGAAACAATAAATATGGCCACCATGCTAAACAGAAATGAAAATAGAAATCTGTTTCGCAAAAGCGCTTTTTGTAAAGATTCGGCTTTGATCTGCATTTTTAATTCCTCCTAATTAGTTATTTCTGATTCAAGTCTTGTTAAGTCTAATTCCATAGCAAAAGTGCGGCGCTGATATTTGCACTCGGGCAGCGGAATTCTTTTTTTTCTTTTAAATCCCAGTTGTTCGTAAATCTTGAGAGCTGATTTTAACTCCGGTGAGGTGAACAAGTACAACTTTTCGGCTCCAGAATCTCTGGCCAGAACTGCAACCTCTGCGGCCAGGCGCCTGCCAATACCGAAACCGTGCGCTTCTGATGCGACGCCCATCTTGCACAACTCCAACAGACCAGCCTGGTGGCGTACAAGCGCGCAAGTGCCCACAATATGACCGTCAACTTTTGCAAAAAGAATCTGCCCGCCTCTACGAATTATTTGACCGTTGGGGTCATTTAGCTGACGATGGTCTTCGCTTTCTACTCTAAAATATTTCTTGAGCCATTCTTCATTAATACTTCTGAAATATTTCTTAAATGCCGGCCTATAGGGGAGAATTTCAATTTGCCTGGCAGGTTTTATGTTCAGAGCCTGGAGCACACGCTGGTGCATATCTTTCTTATCAAGCTCGATTTCCAAATCATGTAGATGCCCCAGGAGCTTTACATCTACAGATTTTATTAATGCTTTTGTTTCGAAGCGGACGGTTTCCCATACTGGCAACAAATTCTTGGCCAGACTGCGTCCTTTGGCAGAAAGCCGGAGCATTCGCCGTCGTTCATCAGAATTTGACTTCCGCCATTTGATCAAGCCTTCTTTTTCCATCTGCGAGGACAGTTTATTTATGGCCGCATGGGACAATCCTAAGCGATTAGCAGCTTCGGTTACAGACAAGGGCGAATACTTGGATAACAGATAAAACAGAGTAAACCATTTGGCCTCAAACCGAATTTGCAGATCACCATAAATCCGGCCGACATCACGACCCAATCGATCCGAAAGCCTTCGCAAGCGGCTGGCAAAGGCCAGCTCTTTTAATTCGATTAGAAAGTCGCTTTTTTCTGTTTTATTCTGAGTCTTGTCCATAGTTAGAAATTCATACGATTATTTAGGTAATTAGTTACATAAATTTACGAAGTGTTCCCAACTTTCTGCTTATTTTGTCTGGCTGGTATTCTAAGAACCAATTTGGAACCAAAGTCAAAAAAAGTCCGTTGCGCTCAGGCATTGAACGGCGTAACTTCTTGCAGGACAAGAATTGCGAAAGTGGCGGAATTGGTATACGCGCTGGATTTAGGATCCAGTTCTGCAAGGAGTGGGGGTTCGAGTCCCCCCTTTCGCACACAGGCTAAGCCTGTTTGTTTATGAATTGAGAGACTTGAAAATTCGGGCAAAGCCTGTTTGTTGATGAATTGAGAGATTCGGAAATTTGAAAATTCAGGCGAAGCCTGTATATTGATAAATTGAGATTTATGATGATTGAAACTTTCAGGCGTTGCTTGTTTGTTGATAAATTGAATGATGTAACGAACACAAATGATAGAAATTGGTGAATAAATGAAAGTCGAAGTAACAGAGCTTGAAGGTCTTTACCGCGAATTGGCGGTCGAGATTCCGCAAAATAGATTTCAAGAAGAGATGGACAAAGAGCTGGAACAACTCCGCCTGAGAGTGACCCTGAAAGGCTTCCGCAAGGGCAAAGCTCCCATGAATATGATAAAGAGCAATTACGGTGAAAGCGTCAAATCTGATGTAATTGACAAATTAATCAAAGCTACTTATCCCGAAGCAATTTCGAGTCAGACCTTAAAAGTTGCCTCACCGCCGCAAGTGACTGATCTGAAAATAGAAGATGATGGCAGCTTTTCTTATAAAGCAAAGGTGGAAGTATTCCCGGATATAAAAAAAGTTGTTTTTGACGGCCTTAAACTGACCACCACTGATACCGAGGCCAGCGATGCCGAAGTTGACGAATTTATTGAAACATTGCGCGACAGGCGGGCGGAAATGCGGGATGTCGACAGAGCGGCCACAGCCAGCGACGTGGTTGTGCTTGACATGACCAAAATCAAGGACCTCAAACTGGCTGTCGATCAGACCGATTTTCCGGATACGACTGTTGACCTTTCTAATGCTATGACTCTTAAAGAATTTAAAGAGCATATTCCCGGAATGAAAGTTGGTGAAGAAAAAGATATCGAAGTTAAGTATGCCGATGACTACTCCGACAGCCGTCTGGCCGGAACAGAAATCACTTACAGGGCCAAACTTAAAGCTGTTAAAGAGAAGATACTGCCCGAAGTTGATGATGCTTTCGCCAAAGCTGCGGCTGAGGCCGAAACGGTACTGGAGCTGCGGCTGAAAATTCGTAAGGAGATAACAAGACAGAAAGAAGAAGGCCAGAACCGCAATTTTAAAAGCCAGATTATTACTCAGATGAACGAGAAAAATCCGGTACCGGTGCCGGAATCGATGATTGAAAATTATATACTATCCGTAATTGAAGATTTGACCAGGCAAAAAGCTGATTTTCAAGAAGAAGAAATTCGCAAAATGTACCGTGTTATGGGTGAGCAGACAATCCGTTGGCAGATATTGTACCACCAGCTGGCTGAGCAGGAAAAAATTGAAGTTTTGCCGTCAGATACCGAAAAAGTGATTGGACGCATGGCCCAACAGTATAAGATTACCGGCGAGCAGGCCAAGGAGGCAATGCTTCGCTCCGGTCGTGCCGATGATATAAGAGAGTCGCTACTTGAAGAAAAAGTGCTCGACCTGATTAGCGGGCGGGCCAAAAAGAAACCGGAGAAAAAATAGCAAATGGACTTTTACAAATTTTTGCAAAAAGGATTTATGAACACGGACAGTTTTGATAACACTCTGCGCGCTCAGACGCTGGTACCAATGGTAGTAGAACAGACCGGCCGCGGAGAACGCGCTTACGATATCTACTCACGCCTCTTAAAAGACCGCATCATATTTATAGGTACCCCGATTGACGACCATGTCGCCAGTCTGGTAATTGCCCAGCTGCTCTTTTTGGAAGCCGAAGACCCGGAAAAAGATGTTTTTATTTATATAAATTCTCCGGGGGGATCTGTCTCAGCCGGACTGGCTATCTATGACACCATGCAGTATGTCAAACCGGATATTGCTACCATCTGTATGGGCATGGCGGCATCGATGGGTTCATTCCTGTTAGCTGCCGGCGCCAATGGCAAACGGGCAGCACTGCCAAATTCCCGTATTATGCTTCATCAGCCAATGGCCGGAACTCAGGGTCAGATTTCTGATATTGTTATCATGACAGAGGAGTTTGCCAAAACCAAAAAACGGCTTAATGAATTATTAGTTCATCACACCGGCCAGCAGATGGCAAAAATTGAAAAAGATACCGACCGCAACTTTTTTATGTCGGCCGCAGAAGCCAAAGAGTATGGTATTATTGACAAAGTTTATGACAAAAAAAGCAAAGCGGAAAAAAAATAGTTTAAGAACTAATTATGACTGAAGATAAAGACGATTCAAAATTCGCACAGCGCTGTTCGTTTTGCGGCAAGCCGACTTCGCAGGTCAAACGGCTCTTCTCGGGTCATGAGTCATCAATTTGTAACGAATGTGTAGAACTGTGCAGCGATCTTCTTCACAGCTCACCCGACTACGACGAGCTCGAAGAGATTACAGAACTTTCGCCGCCTGCCGAGATAAAACAGTTCCTTGACGAATATGTCATAGGTCAGGAGATGGCCAAAAAAACTGTTTCGGTGGCGGTTTACAATCACTACAAACGTGTCAACCATCAGCTGCGTTTAAAAATGAGCGGCAAGGTTACCCAGAAATCCGAAGATATCGAGCTGGAAAAATCTAATATACTGCTGATGGGACAGACCGGCACCGGCAAGACGCTCATCGCCCGTTCGCTGGCCAAGTTTTTGAAAGTTCCCTTTACAATCGCCGATGCTACTGTCTTGACCGAAGCCGGTTATGTCGGCGAGGATGTAGAAAATATATTAGTGCGCCTTTATCAGGCAGCGGATTATAATCAGCAGCTGACCGAGCGGGGAATTATTTATATTGATGAAATCGATAAACTCTCACGCAAGGACGGCAATCCCTCGATTACCCGCGATGTTTCCGGCGAAGGTGTCCAGCAGGGACTACTCAAAATTCTCGAAGGAACTATCGCCAATATCCCGCCCAAGGGCGGACGTAAACATCCCGAACAGGCCTTTGTGCCGATCAACACTGAAAACATTCTGTTTATATGCGGCGGAGCTTTTGACGGCCTTGAAAAAATCGTGGCCCGAAGAATAGGTAAAAAGACTGTCGGTTTCGGATCGGACAGCATTCATGTCGACACGGATTCCTCAGATATTTTTGAGCATGTCACGCCGGGGGATTTAATAGAGTACGGCCTGATTCCGGAACTGGTCGGCCGGCTGCCGGTTAGTACCGCCCTGCATTCGCTTGACGAAGATGCGCTACTTAGCATTTTGACCCGGCCCAAAAACGCCCTGACCAAACAATATGCGCGGCTGTTGGAATTTGACGGCGTCGAACTACGCTTTGAACCTGATGCCTTAAAAGCAGCGGTAAAACTGGCAATGAAGAGAAAGACCGGCGCCAGGGCGCTGCGGTCGATTTTTGAAAAAGCCTTACTGGAAACAATGTACCTCATTCCCTCATCGTCTGACATTGCAAAAGTTATTATCACCGCAAAGACTTTTACCGAGGGTGAAAAACCCATAATGATCACCAAGGCCAAAAGCAAAAAAGCCGGCTGAGCGAATCTTGTGGGCTGACGACTCCGTCTGTCCCCTTTTTTCGGGCTGAATATATTCAGCCCCTACTAATGTCACCTTTCGACTCCCTCGGCTACGCTTCGGAACTTTGTCCGCTCAGGGTGACGAGTTTCGTGGGCGGCAGACGTCTCGTCTGCCCCGTGATATCACATTCCTTAAAATAAATCTTACCTCACTTGACAATTTCGGGCTGCTAACACCTTATTATTTATAAATAAGAAACTTAAATCTTTAAGGAGACCGCATGAACCCCAGAGTAGCACCATTTGTCGATTTATATAATTTAAATACTAACTTAGTAAACAAGACCCTCAAAGATCTTTCCAATGATACCGCCCACAAACGAGTCAACGACACCGGCAGCTCACTGCACTGGATTATCGGGCATATCGCCAACAGCCGGCATTATGTTGGTGGATTATTTAATGCCGGAACTGAGTTTGAAAAAAGTGAGTTGTTTAACGGCGGCACGCCGTTAAAAGAACCATCGGCATATCCCCCCATTCCAGAGATAAAAAAGACTTTTGAAAATGTCTCAGAAAAATTCATGAAGCGCTTAGAAGAGCTGACAGATGATGACATAAACAAGAAGCTCGAGAATAAATTGCCTGTCAAAGATGAGACCATGCTGGCGGCTATTTCATTTTTCAGCCTTCACGAGAGCTACCATGTCGGACAGCTAAGCTATATTAGAAGACAGCTGGGATTTGATGGTTTGACGGGGTGAGCAAACTGCCAAATAAAACTGAAACCGGTAACCCGCCTCGCTTGAGGCGGGGCTGTGGTTCCCTAGAAAATGGCAGAACCGCTAAAGGGCCATGGAGCCCTTCGAGTATTAAAGGCCGGTTTGACTCCTTTTCCCGATATAGCCGTTAAGACAAACTAAATGGCTCAAATCTCTTTGGCCAGCTCAATTATCCGCTTATAGGGAATCGCCATCCAGCTCTCGGCTGCAGCGGCGCCATTAGCCATGCTAATCATTGATACCTTAGCTGCCGAATCGGCATCGGGTGCCTCGAAAATATCAATAAAATCATATGGCCCCAAAACACCGTAATGAGAAATGAACTTAACTTCCGGGCACTTCTCTTTTACCTGAGACATCCAGGCTCTACCCAGAGACTCCCGGTCTTTAATGCGCTTGGTGACTTCGGGTGACAGCTTGGTCATTAAGAAAAATGTCTGCACTTAAATACCTCCTTTATTGACTATTGATTGGCCACTAATGGCCCCTGCTCAAAATTACCTTCCAACAAACTTATTTACAAGTTCAGTTATGAGTCATTATATTTGGTCGATATTTTGGGGAGAAAACAATGCCTGAGAGAGTAAAAGTATTTATGCAAGACCTTACAAACTTTTTGAAATTCATTATCGTTTTAACCATGCCGGCTGTGTCTTTAGTGGCTGCAGAGCCCAAAGAAGACACCTCTGGTATTAACTACCGCTACCTTCAGAATTACGATTTTATCACCATGGAAGATACCATCTTTACTTTTGACTCAGAGTTTATGATGCCCGAGGGTTACCAACATGCTGATTCTTCTGAGCTCTCCCCTTTTCAGAACTATGTGGCAAATTTCCCGCTATGGCACCAGTTCCTTCCGATTGGAAACTGGAAAGGCGCCAAAGAATTTGATAAAACAGAGATTTCCCGGCCGGTTCATCTTCCGTACCGGGGTCTGGCATTTACCAGCATAGGCATTCCTATCAGAATTCTGGCGGAGTACCTTCATGATAATAACCGCGAACTTGAATTCGAAATAGCGCCTATAAACGGAGAAAGACTCAAATACAGCAAATGGCTTTTTAACGAGGTCGTCTATGGCCCGCGCAAGGCAGTCCAATATCGCGAGGTGCCTCCCCGAGACACTACCCTCAGTACTTATTACGCCTTTATGAAAACCTGTATGCACAGCAGTAATTTCAGGAGTCTGACAAACAACTGCGATTCGGTGGCGCTTTCAGAGCTGAAGCCCGGGGATATCTTTGCAGCCTATAACGAAAACAGCACCAAAGGCGAAGTTTTTGTAGTAATGCATATGTTAGTTAGCAAAAAGAAAGGCAATTTGTATGCAGTAGCAACTGGCTGCAAAAAACCGTGCGATTTTCATATTCCTCTGTTTAACGGCGACCGCAATAATCCCTGGCTGACAGCAAAAGAGATTTACGAATTAGGCCATGACTACCCCAATAGAGGCTTTTACAGATTCAAAATTAGATAATTCATCAATTTCATCTTTTCTATTTAAGCCGAAAAACGTTGTCTTTCTTGACTGTCTCAAATTAGTTCGCCATTTTGAATTAACAAACCGGAAATGGACAAAAGACTGAAACAGACAAAAATTAACAGTTCCAAGACGGCTGTCCCTGTGGTCCTGGCTAAGGGCTATATTTTTGTCTTACTATTTCTGATTTCTCAATTACTGATTTCTCAGGCCTCTGCCTTTAATCCAAAAGGACAAACAGTCACTTTTTCGGATTTTAGCTTTATCGTAGATATTGCCAGTACAAATGATCGCGTCTTTTTTGCCACTACCGGCGGCCTGATAGTTTACAATAAGTTTTCAGAAAACTGGGAACAGCCGCTGACCGGCAAGTATGGCATCGATGACAGAGATATCCAGCGGGTCTGGGCAGACCATTTCGGACAGGATATTTATGTTCAGTCTTCAACAGAATTATTCAAGTACGATTCTCTGGTCGAGCGCTGGTACCAGATTAGCCAACTGCCCTGGCTGCAGTCTGAGCAAAAAGTGGTTCCGCCTCCCAAGGTAATGTTTGCCCCCCAGGGGTTCAATTATTTAAGCGATGGGCAGCTGATCGACCAGGCGGGTAGATATTACAGCTTTAATAATATGGTCGAAGATGCTACCGGCACCCTCTGGATAGGTACCTGGGGACACGGGGCGGCTACCGCCCTGAGCACCACCGGCCACATTGATTTACTACCCTATGGGCTGATTCAAAACAGGGTCAACGCTATTTTGATGGACGAAGAGTTCCTCTGGCTGGCCGGTGCAATTATCGATAACTACCGCAGCGGTATAACTATATTTGATCCGGAGTATAACGAATTTGAACATATTGAGTCCGGCCTCTCACACGATTTTCCTGCCCTGGATATTAACTGTCTGGCCTCAAATCAAAATTTTGTATTTGCCGGCAGCGAGCTGGGAATTATGGTTTTCGACCGGCAGACCCTGCTGCCTGTCGACCGGCTCAAAAGAAGTGATGGTCTGACTGATGAAAACGTGCTGTCGCTGGCAATCAGAGGCGACTCAATTTTTGCCGGTACGGCCAGCGGCCTTAACCTGATCCTGCCAGTAACTGATTCAGGGAGAGTCAGCGGACCGGCAGAATTATTTGGGCAGATAATTTATGACCTTGAACTGGTTGATACAACTTTATGGATTGCAGCCAGCCGGGGCGCCTATCGCTGGTTTTTCACTACCGGCAAACTCCAGAGGTTTCAGGACCCGCATCTGATTATTTTCAGCAAGTGCCTGGCCATCGAACGCTGGCAGGAATTTTTGTGGCTGGCCTCAAGCGACGGTCTGCTTAAGCTGAATCTTAAAACAGGCCAGACAGAGCCGTACCGGGCGCTGACGATTGACCGTAACTATCGTGCCCTGGCTGTCAATGATACTATTGCCGTAGCCTCCTCAAGCCTGGGTTTTACCATGCTATTTCACGATAACCCCAAGCCATACACCAGGGAATTCACTACCGATGACGGCCTGCCCTCATCCTATATTTTTGAGCTGAAACTCGAAGGGGACTATCTCTGGATTGGTTCAGACCGGGGGCTGACCCGCTTTTTGTGGAATAATCCCAGCCGGGTCGATTAGGCTGCTTTTTTATTTCCGTAGAGTTTCAGAATTGCTTCGATAACATCGATATATTAGTATAAGCAGGGTGAATAACTTAAGATGAAAAAATCGATGACTAATATATGGCTGAGAACTGGTGCTGTTTTGATGGGGCTGCTGTTGTGGTTTCATGTGGCTACTGAAAAAACCTATAATCACCAGTTGACTCTGCCCATAAACGAAATAATGCTGGCAGAAAATCTGGCGCTGGCAGAAAATCCGCCGGAGTCATTGACCATACTAGTCACAGCTTCGGGTAAACAGCTCTTAAGAAACAAGTGGCGCGCCTCGGGTCTGCGGATTAACGCCACTCAATACCGGCCAGGCAGATATAATATTGACCTGAACACTTCAAATACCTCTCTGATTGACCCCCGTACGGATTTGTCGATGGACGAAATTTTATCCCCAAATTCATTCCTGCTGAATGTGGATTATTTTGATCAACAGGAAAAGGAAATCACCCCGAATATTATCATAACGCCAGATGAAGGTTATGCTGTAAAAGAGATTCAGACACCGCTGCCGTCAAAAATAAAAGTGTCGGGCGCTCGCTCGGTGCTGCGTTCAATTAAATCTCTGACAACTGAACAGAAAGAAGTAAGCGGCCTGCGCAACAATCTTTCATTGACCCTGGCGGTTATTTATCCCGAAGCCTACGGACTGACTCTGGAGCCGGACTCAATTGAAGTTAACATTGAAATAGTTCCGGTTCAGACACGTCTTTTTAAAAATGTGCCGATTCTGATTTACAACAGCCCCTCGGGCAAAAGTGTCAGCATTGACCCGCTCAGCGTTGATATAGAAATGACCGGCCCCCCCAAAGAAATTAATCTGCTTAACAAAAACGCCCTGGTAGCCTCGATAGATTTCGATAAACTAAACGGAGCAGATAGTGCTGTTATCAGTATCGCCTGCCCGCCCCGATTCAGAGTAAAGCGCTCTTCGGTTTTGAGCGTCAAAATATTCATAAAATAAAATGCTGACTCTGGGAATAGAGACGTCCTGCGATGAAACAGCCGCAGCCGTTGTACGAGATGGACAGGAAGTGCTGGCCAATATTATATCATCACAATCAATCCATTCAAAATTTGGCGGCGTTGTGCCGGAAATTGCCAGCCGGCAGCACTTAAAAACTATCCTGCCGGTTTATGAAAAGGCGTTAAGAGAAGCCGGAGCAAATCTGGATAACATCGATCTGATTGCGGCAACAAACGGCCCGGGACTAATAGGCCCGCTTTTAGTTGGTCTGACTTTTGCCAAAGGGCTGGCCTTTGCCAGAGAGATCCCCTTTGTGGCGGTTAATCATCTGGAGGGACATTTGGTGGCCAATCTTTTAGAGCACAGTGAACTCAAGCGACATCACCTGGCCCTGATAGTATCGGGCGGACATACCCTGCTGGTTGAAGTCACAGATTTTGGCGAGTACCAGCTGCTGGGGGCTACCAAAGATGACGCTGTGGGCGAAGCCTTTGACAAAGTGGCCAAGCTCCTGGGGCTGGGCTATCCCGGCGGCGCCAAACTTGATAAACTGGCCCAGAGCGGTAACCCAAGTTTTGTTAAATTCCCCAGAGCGCTGAGATTAGAAAAGAGTTTTGAGTTTTCTTATTCCGGCTTAAAGACCGCAGTCGCTTTGTATTTGAAAAGCTTAAGTGAAACTGAGAAAGAAAATCAGAAAGCGGATATTGCGGCTTCGTTTCAGGAAGCGGCCGTAGAAGTTCTGGTGGATAAAACCGTTTTAGCTGCTGAGCAAAAAAATATATCTGATATTGCCTTATCCGGTGGGGTCGCCGCCAACAGCCGGCTGAGGTCACTAATGCAGGAGAAATTATCAAATTCGGGCGGGCGGCTCTTTTATCCCGAAATAAAACTTTGCACCGATAACGCCGCTATGATTGCCGCTGCCGGATTTTACCGCTATCAAAAAAATGGCCCCGACGAGTTTAATATAGACGCGACTCCTTACCTAAAGCTTGTCTGACATAAAAGTGGGATATACAGAAGACCTATTGACCTTGCACAGTTATGACGACTTTTCCTTTTTGTGTCCTTTAGTCCTGTTAGTAGATCCAACTCATCCCACAACATCTTTCCCCATACATCGTTATTCATTGCCTTGTCAGGCTTTTCAACGCGCTTATCCAGTTTAAACAAGGCTCCATTGATTGCACTACGATCTTTATGCGAGAGCATCAGATTGGCAATGGGCTCTCCCGCGACCGCAGGTGGCTTTGCAAGGAAAACTGCCCCCATCCGGTAGAAATAACCCGTGAGTCCGACGGATAGCCACCTCTTGGTCAACTCTGGATCTGATTTATCGGAAGATGAACCCGGGATTGAATGCGACAGAAGAGACCCTCCCAGCATATCGTCGAGCCAACTCCGCAGCGATCACTCGGTGACATGTCTTGGTCCTTTCATATGCAGTCATTGGACTGTGAATTCTGATGCTTTCAAGATCATCCCAGTCGATTTCTTTATAGTATGGTGCAATCACATGAAGGACCAATCCGTCTGATTGCTGCATCCTCTCTAACAATAGCTGGGTGAACAGAAACGGTCCCATAAGGTTCGTGGCAAACATCAACTCATGACCGCTGGGCAGGATGTTCGGACCCTTTTTTGGGATTTGGGCAACGGCAGATAATATCAGTCCATGTATCTTCGGAAACCGGTTCATAGCCTCCGCAGCCGCGAGTCTTACAGACTCCATATCAGAGAAGTCGACTACCAACGTGGCAATGTCCGTATCCTGATAATCGATCTGCGCTTCAGACAAAGCGACACGGATAGAATCCGCCCTGGCTTCTAATCTCTCGAGCTTACGCCCGAGTAATACAACTCTAGCGCCACGTTTTGCCAGCGAGACCGCAGCACCTCCCCCAATGGACCCGGTCGCTCCAGTAATCAGTATTGTCTGCTTAGTTGTCATTTTAATTAATTGGTCCACTAGTTATGTTACATATTAGACCGTTAGATTGCATCAAAATTTTGCCCCTATCTCATAAACGCACGAGTTTTAAGACATGAAAAATGTGTCCCATAAACGGCCGTTTTCGGCACTAAATATCACAGTACCGAAACCTATTTATCAAAACCTCACGTTTTAACGAGTTTTGGCACAGCGAAATGGTGTGTCATAACGTACGTTTTTGGAACGGTGTTATTTTAGTAGTAGCATTTTTCTCTGTTTAATTTTCCTTGCTTCTTTTTGGTAAATTAAACTATTTATGTAACATAGCATTTGGTAAAACTTTTGGGGTAATGTTCAATATATTAAATTCATGATGAGTGGATAAATACCGTTTATTATTCCAGATTCCTATCACAATATATCAATAGATGGATATATTTTCCAGTCCATAAAGGTGATATGAGTCAAAATATTACACATATTGACACTGTTGGGCAAAACGGGTCATACAACCGGAGGAGAGAGTTACTTGGACATTGAGGCTTACCTCGAACGCATCGACTATCGTGGCTCTTGCGCTCCCAATGCTCAGACTTTACGAGATATGCATCTGGCGCACCTATTGACAGTACCTTTTGAGAACCTGAGCATTCACGCGGGAGAACCGATTATTCTTGAAGACGACGCGTTATTTGAGAAGATTGTTGTGAAGCGGCGCGGTGGTTTCTGTTACGAACTCAACGGACTATTCGCCGCGTTGCTACGCGCTTCGGGTTTCAATGTTTCAATGCTTTCAGCCAGAGTTGCGAATGGTAATGGGGGTTTTACACAAGACTTCGACCACATGCCGCTGATAGTCTCGCTCGATGAACGTTGGCTTGTGGATGTTGGATTTGGTGATACGTTTCGGGAGCCGCTGCTCATAGATAACTCAAATGTGCACGAGCAGATCGGACGCGCTTACCGTATCGTTTCTGATGATGAATACCTGATCCTTATGGAGCGTAAGAATGGTGATGAATGGAAGGCGCAGTATCGATTCAATCTGCAACCCTATCAGTATGCTGACTATGCCGCGATGTGCCATTATCATCAAACCTCGCCAGAGTCACACTTCAAACAACGCCGCATCTGCTCAAGAGCAACACCAGGAGGACGTGTGACACTGAGCGAGATGCGATTTATTACGACTACTTTGAAGGGTGAGCGGCAGGAGCGCGCGCTGACGAACGAAGAAGAATATGCGACGATGCTGCGCGAGCATTTTGGCATCATAATGAGAGAATGATTCATGTGGCTGGCCTGCCACCACTCTTTAGCCCACCTTCTATGCTGCAGATTAAGCCCTAATATTGCTTAATTTCTCGTAAACCTAGGTGTTTCGGCATAAGGAAAATGTGATTCATAAACGGAGTTCCTTGGAGGAGGCCCCAGTCCCAATCATTTATTGATGCCGCATGAACTTTTACCAGTACTTCATAGTCCTTGGGAGTAGGTTTTTCTATTTCATTGAGTTGAAGAACATCCGGTGGTCCGTACTTTGTATATATGATGGCTTTCACAGTATCCTCCTCACAATTTGTATTGATCAAACATATTTAAATATTTCGAAAAGGAAAACTGCTTATTCTAATTTTTAGAATTCCTGATTTATTGAGTCTAAGAATTATTAAGCGAGATAAATGCTCGTTTTATAGCCTAAATCGGAATTGAAAGCGAGATTTTACTTAGGAGGTAACGTTTACTTAACAGTTCACTTTACCGACACGGATTTCTGCTTAGCCGTAAACTTCACTTTGATTACACTTGCAAACGCCCATGTTTCTGGACTTGTATTTCCAGGCTCCGCTCTCGGTCTTAACCGCTTTTACGTGGCGGATATACTGAAAATGCTCTTTGCAAACCGGGCAATCCACCGTTTGGGCTTTCTTTGCAGATTTGTCAGCAAAACTTTGCTTTTTAGCCATCTCTCATTAACTCCTTATCAACTACCTCAAAACTCTCAGTCTCCAATCGCAGTTCCTGTTTGACTGCCAGAAGTAACTGAGTTGTTTGATACAATAAATCAAACTCTTCGTTTGAACCAAATGTTCCAGTATCACCGGAGGCTTTGGCAAACTTTGCCACGGCCGTCTGATAATCTCTTTTTTTAAGCGCCACCAGCGCCTGACAATATGCTTTTTCAGAATCAACCAGCATAAGAACTTTCTGCCTTAGCCTTTTTAATCAGGCTCTCGGCTGCTTTGAGCCGTTTTACATATGGTTCAACCAAGTAATTCTTCAAGCGCAGGTAATATATGATAAAGCCTGAAAGAATCAAAGCCTCTTCATTTAGCTGCAAATAGGCAGAATTAAGACAGTCATCTAAGGCTGATAAAATATGGCCCTTGCCGCCAGAGACATCTTTCCAGCGCTTGAACATAGACTCAAAATGCTCGGTGAATTTTAAAATCGAGTCCTTTTCAATTTCGGCAAGCGTCTCTCCGCCGCGCCTGAGAACTAATTTCTGAAGCTTACGGTCGAGTTTTCCGGGCTCAGGCTTTAGTGTGTCCTGCCAGCGCTCGATTTCGGAACTGACTTTTTCTGATTCCTGAGATTTTTCAGGATTGGTTGTGAGACCATCTTTGATCTGCCCCAATATTTTACTTATCCGCGAGGCATCGGCAGGACGAATCGTCTTCTCGGTCAGCCAGTCATTATGCTCGGCAAACCAGTCGCCGACTTCCATCGAAAAATCTTTCTCTGTTGATTCCTGGCGAGCTATATCATCGAGCCGGTTGATACCATCCAAGACAGTCAGACGCTCACCTTTGAGCTCAACTACCCGGTGCAGGAATGACTCCAGCACAACTTCCAGAGATTTCATGGTGCGGGTTCTTTCAGTCAACTGGCGTCTCCAGAAAGGCAGTTTTCAGACGCTGCTGACTTGTTTTGGTGACCGTCTTTTGAGCCAGAAATTCCTCAAAAAGATTGGCCAGCCGGTTGACCATCTGGTCTAAAGGCATGGCCGTGGGAGATTCGGTTTTCTTTTCACACTCGGTAATAATACCGGCAATTTTTAGCCGGGCCAGCCGAATCAAAGTTTCATCGTCACCAATTTGGCTCATCTCGCAGATTTCCTTGATTGTCCGGTGACCATCGACTAAGGCCATAATATTCCACTCCGTGGCCGGCATGGCCACCTCTCTTTTCAGGCCTGCCTGCGTGGCGGCGATAGTATAAACTGAACCAGTGTCCGGCAAAGCTGTCTCAGCCATATTCAGCTCATCAAATCTGCGAAGCCCCTCAAGAATTACGTTCTCTACCGAGAGCCGCACTGTTATTTCTTCTTCTGTGGGTAATTGATTCTCGTAGAATTTGAACGAACCTGTCTGCCAGCTTAGAAGAGAATACAGGAGCTCTTCTATCTGAGTTTTGACTGCCGCCTCAAGGTCGCTGCGGCTGATATAATTCTGGTCAATCAGTATTTCGCCAAGCCTGGCAGAGGTTTCGGACTCTGCCTGTATTTTGACTGCATCCTCAAGCTGCTGAGCTGTTAAAATCTCCAATTCCTTAAGCAGCTGACCAATATGGTAAGTCTGCTGCGGGCCATAGGCATAGGTGATATGGCCGTCTCTGAAATAAACCATAACGATAGCGCTTTGGTTTTGAATCGCCAGCGTTCCGGTTTTACGGGTGGTTGCTACCAGCTGCAGAATCTCAGGCAGACTGAAATTTTCTATACTTCCCTGTAAATCGAGCTCTTTCAAGTTACTCCCTTGAGAAGATTCCGATATGTTATTACCCATAGGTTGCCCCTTCTTTAAGGTACTTTAACCTTGAGGATATATCCTGGCGGTTATGGTGTCAAATTTGAAACTAGGGCAATATCACTTTTTTTATTCCAATAAAAAGCGTGATATTGTACGCTTTGGCTAACGAGAAACTAACCTTATATTAGGCCTGGGTTAAATATGAGTAAAAACACGCAAATCTATTACAAAATTCTAAAGCTTAAAAGAGGTCCGGTGACGGCCAGCCTGACAATTGACTCTCTGGAAAAACCTGTGAAGGTCCCTCTGGAACTGGTTAACAGAGAAGCCCTCGAAGAAAAGATGCTGATATCGGCAGTTCTATTAAGCGATTTAAATGACGAAGCCGAAGATCTGCAATGCGAAACCAAAGCTGTGGCATTATTGTCACGGCGGGACCACTCTGTCGGAGAGCTGAAAAGAAAACTACGTCAGAAGAAATTCAGCGAGGAGGCTATCAGCCGAACAGTCTCTATCTATAAAAAAAGCGGGCTTTTAGATGACAAAAGCTATGCAGAAAAGATAGTCAGCCGCCAGTTGGCAGAGAAACCATCCGGCAGGCCGTATTTGATATCTCTGCTTATGAGCAAACTTATCATGCGTGAACTGGCCGAAGAAACCGTAAACTCGCTCTACCAGAGCGAAGACGAGCTTGGTCTGGCTGTCAGCGCTCTGGGCAAGCGCTGGAATCAATACAGCCAGTTTGAACTTGAAGAGGCCCGCCGCAAAGCCTATAATTATCTCTCCCGAAAAGGCTTCAGCTATGGTATTGCCAAAGAGGCCTTTGAACAGCTAAGGCAAGAGCAAGAGGAATATAGAGATTAGAACAGCTGATTTACGAGAGTCATTTTTAAGCTTCTTTGAAGGCAGCGGACACAAACGCCTGCCCTCGTCGCCGGTGATTCCTTTTGATGACCCTACCCTGCTCTTTACCAATGCCGGCATGAACCAGTTCAAAGATGTTTTTACCGGTCAGCGTAAAGTTGACTACAAGCGGGCTGCCTCCAGCCAGAAATGTATCCGCGCCGGAGGTAAACATAACGACCTTGACAATGTCGGTTTTACCGCGCGCCATCATACATTTTTTGAGATGCTGGGGAATTTTTCGTTTGGTGATTATTTCAAAGAAGAGGCTATCAAATTTGCCTGGGAATGGCTCACCAAAGAACTAAAACTTCCGTCCGACCGGCTTTATGCCACAGTCTATCAGGAAGATGATGACGCCTTTGCGCTGTGGGAAAAGATAGCGCCACAGTTAAAAAACGGCCGCATCCTGCGCTTTGGCAAAAAAGATAATTACTGGTCGATGGGCGAGCTTGGCCCCTGTGGTCCCTGTTCGGAAATTCACTTTGACCGCGGTGAAAAATTTGGAAGCGGCACAAGCGATGTAGTCAACGGTGAAACCGACCGCTTTGTGGAAATCTGGAATCTGGTTTTTATGCAGTACGATCAGCTGCCCGGCGGGAAGATTATCGACTTGCCCAAGCCGTCTGTTGACACCGGAGCCGGTTTAGAGCGCTTAGCCGCTATAAATCAAAATGTCGAAACAAATTATCATATAGACCTCTTTAAAAATATAATTGCTGCTATCAGCGAAATAACCAATTCTGACTACAAGAAAAATATTGCCTCGCATCATGTCATAGCCGACCACTTAAGAGCCTTAACTTTTGCCATCGCCGATGGCGCCGGTATTTCAAACGAGGGTCAGGGCTATGTTTTAAGACGAATCCTCCGCCGCGCCGCCAGACACGGCCGTAATTTAGGCGTGAACGAGCCATTCATCTACAAACTGGTGCCGGTGTTAGTTGAAGAGATGGGACAGATTTACCCTGAAATCAAAGAAAAGCGTCCGCATATTATTAACGTTATACATGCCGAAGAAGAATCGTTTGGCCGCACTCTTGAGACAGGTCTGCATCATATAGAAGAAATCGTGGGTGACTTAAAAAACAGCAAAACCCGGGTCTTTCCCGGTGAGGAAGTGTTTCGACTTTATGACACCTACGGCTTTCCCTATGACTTAACAGAAATCATCGCCGCCGAGCACGGCCTGACACTTGATAAAGACGGTTTTGATAAGTCCATGTCTAAGCAACAGGAACAGTCGAAATCGTCAACGAAATTAGTAGTGGATTTTTCAGTTCCTATAGAATGGTCTGCTGCAACTGAATTTGCACGCGACAATTTGACAATTGAAACAAAATTAGTCGAAGCAACAGAGATAGATTCTAAGGAAGCAGATAAAATCCTAGTTGGGGTAGTACTCGATAAAAGCCCTTTCTATGTGGAATCAGGCGGACAAATCAGTGATACTGGAAAAATCATTGGACCAAATTTTGAAATTCAGGTGTCGGCTATGGAATCTCAGTCAGGTACTTATTTACATAAGGGTGTCGTAAAGGAAGGGACCCTCAATGATATCTTAAAATCCGTCAAAGAGGGTGCTATTGTTAAAGCTCAAGTCAACTCAGAGCGGCGCTGGGACATCATGCGTAATCATACCGCTACTCATCTGGCGCAGGCGGCACTTAGAAAAGTTCTGGGGACGCACGTCAGGCAGTCCGGTTCGTATGTCGGTCCCGACAGACTGCGCTTTGATTTCTCGCACCATCAGCCGCTGACAGCCGATGAAATCCGGCAGGTCGAAGAATTGGTCAACGGCGAAATAATTAAAGGCGCTATCGTAAACACGGAATTGATGCCTCTTGAAAAAGCCAAAAAGACCGACGCCATGGCCTTGTTCGGTGAAAAATATGCCGATGATGTGCGGGTTGTATCAATAGACAAATTTTCCAAAGAACTTTGTGGCGGCACGCATGTGGAAAACGTCGGGCAGATTGGTCCTTTCAGAATCACATTGGAAACAGGCGTGGCCTCGGGCGTAAGGCGTCTGGAGGCTGTAACCGGCCGAGAAGCTCTTAAGCTGATGCTGTCTGACAAAAATCTTATGAGACAAATTGGCACGCTGATAGGACGAACGGGAAACGATATTGTCGAAGGTGTAGAGCAGCTTAAAGAAAGTAACAGTTCTTTACAGCGTGAACTGAAAAAAGTCAAAGCTAATATGTTTTCCGGTTCACAGAGTACGATCGGAGAATCTACAAAGATTGGCGGCGTTAATATGCTTACCCATGATTTTGGCGAGACCGATAAAGATATCATGGCCGGCTGGATTGATAAGCAGAAAGAGAGCGCCGAAGCGGTGGTGGCATTGGGGCTGGGACAGGTTAACGGCAAGAAGACATTTATGGCTTCGGCCAGTTCTCAAGCGACGACCAAGTTCAAAATTGATATCGGTAAATTTTCCAAAGAACTGCTGCCGGAGTTTGGCGGCCGTGGCGGCGGCAAAATAAATTTTGCACAGGGAAGTGTGGCGATTGAAACAGAAGTTAAAAACTTTTTTGAGAGAGCCAGGAAGTTATTTATAAAACATAGAGGCAACTAATGAGACACGGACAAGTCTTTCAACAATTGATCAGCATCAAAGAAAATCGGGGCGGCGGCTTTTTGCTCTTAATCGACCCCGACCGCTATGGACAAAACCAGGGTCTGTCGATGGCCGAAGCAGCCGAAGACTGCGGAGTTGACGCTATTTTAGTCGGTAGTTCGTTTATGCTGAACACAAACTTTTCACAATCTGTCAAAGAAATAAAACGTGCAACCAAACTTCCGGTGATTATTTTCCCAGGTTCGTTCGCGCAGCTGACGCCTGAGGCCGATGCGGTTTTGTTCACCTCGCTGATATCGGGACGTAATCCGAACTATCTGATCGACGAGCAGGTACGCGGGGCGCCGCTGGTCAAAAAATTTAACTTAGAGACTATCGCGACAGGTTATATGCTGATAGAATCGACTTCGTTGACATCGGTGCAGTTTATCTCCGGCACTTTACCGATTCCAAGAACTAAACCGGACATCGCCTGTGCCCATGCTCTGGCGGCCCAGTATCTGGGTATGAAAATGGTCTACCTTGAAGCCGGTTCAGGCGCAACTCAGGCCGTGCCGGATGAGATGATTCAGATGACAAGCTCGTATGTTGATATTCCGGTTATGGTCGGCGGCGGTCTGAGCAGTCCCGAAGAATGCGCTAAAAAGATAGAAGCCGGCGCTTCGTTTATTGTCTGCGGAAACTCACTCGAGGATGATCCCAGCCATAATTATTTAAGAGAATTAACTTCAGCAACCCACTCAAAAGAACAAGTGACCGTATGAAAAAAGATGAAAAACTAATTTTTCTAAAAAACTTAGCAGAGGAATCTTCTATCCTGCGCAAATCAATGGTTGAAGAACTGGGGCCACAAATACTTGAACTAGCTGCGGTAATTTCCGGAGTAATCGGCACCGGCGGCAAACTTCTTCTGGCCGGCAATGGCGGCTCGGCCGCGGACTCTTCGCATTTTGCCGGAGAGATGATTGTGCGGCTCTCTGCTGAAAGAAACAGACAGGCGCTACCGGCTATAGCGCTGTCTGCCGATACGGCGGTGTTGACTGCTGCCGCCAACGATTTTGGTTTTGAAAATGTTTTTGCACGGCAGGTTGAAGGCCTCGGACAAAAAGGGGATATGCTCTTTGTTCTGTCGACTTCTGGCAACTCCCCTAACTTAATTAAAGCAGTCGACACTGCCAAAAGAATGGGAATCATTACGGTCGGACTGCTGGGCAATAGCGGTGGTAAACTCGCCAAAGCGGTCGACCGCGCGCTGGTAATACCGCATCCCTCCACACAGCGTGTTCAGGAAGAGCATATATTTATCATTCATATTCTGGTAGAACTGGTTGAAGGTGATTTGATTAAATGACCGCCGCCAAGAAAAACTGGCTGAATAATCTTATTTTCTATTTTTTTAGTCTTTTTCTTTTCACTTCTACATTTTCAATTGCCTTATCACAGATTTCTCTGGGGCTGGCTCTAATCTTTTTTTTAACCCTGATAATTTTGACAAAGAAGAACTTTTTCGAGCCGGAACTAAAATATTTCTATTGGGCTGTGGGCGTCTACCTGCTCTGGAATGTCATAGCTGCGCTGGCCGGTGGAACTCCTCTGAAATCTCTACTTATGTTAAAAGAAGAATGGCTGTTTTTGATAATTCCGATAACCCTTCATCTTATGCGTCAAAAGTTTTACCGCAGCGCCCTGATGATGATGCTCTCTGCCGCTATGATTCTCGTTTCTATCTATGCCATAGTACAGCACTATACCGGCTGGCACTGGTTTCGGTCGTGGGCGCCTCCCGTTGCCTCGGACCAGACTTATTACGCCTCCGGCGGTTTTCACCATTACCTGACCTTCGGCAACTACTTTGCACTGGCTGCTACTTTTCTTTTAGCCTATGCGCTGCTTCAAAAAGAAATAGTTACCAGAAAATTAAATATGCTGTTTCTTTCTGCTGCCTTTTTGGGGCTGGTTTCGGTCGTCTTTTCTTACTCGCGGATGGCAGTAGCGGCGCTGCCTCTGCCGGTCCTGTTCATTGCTTATCTGAAAGGACGCCGATGGCTCTTTAGCGCCATTGTTCTGGTTTTAATAATTGCCGCCTCTGCATTAGTGGGTATGGGTGAGCTGTCGTTTAAGTTTACAGACGGACTATTAAAAGATATTTCAAAATCTAATCAATCGTCCAGACTGTTCATCTGGGAAAAGACCTTCGATTTGATTAAAGACCAGCCTCTCTTTGGTGTCGGCCATGGCAATTTCGAAACTGCCTACGCTCAGCTGCTCGACTCTTCCAGGGGAGAAACAATTAACAGACCCCACGCTCATAACGACGTCATTGACAAGGCTGCCGTCACCGGCATCCCCGGAGCTATTGCATATTTGCTGATCTGGGTAGTTCTCTTCTGGTATTTGCACCGGGGCTGGCACAACAGCCAGCTTGGCAGAAGCAAAAGAATATATTGCGCGGCTGCGGCGGTCGGCTCAATCGCTTTTTTTATGACATCGCTTTCTGAAGCTACTTTTTCAGATGAAGAGGTCAGACAGCTGTTGATGTTTGTCTGGGCAGCCGGTCTGTACCCGCTGGTAGCAGATAAATCCGCTCCTCGGCTGCCAACGCAGGAAACTTCTTGACAATTCATTGATATAAAGCTTTATAGACTAAAGTAATTATGGCAGCAAAACAAAAAATGAAACGGGACGACAACTCCGAAGAGTTTAAATGGCCTTTTGGAAAACGTAATTATATGTTTTTTGGAGCGGCCATGCTCTCAATTATTGTTGGCTATATTGCGCTTGGTCAGGGTTCTATAACTCTGGCGCCGATTCTTTTGGTTTTGGGCTATTGTGTGTTGGTTCCGATCTCGCTTATCATCAAAGGTGACCCCGATCAGGACGAGTCAGAAATAACCGAACGAGAAAACTAATCAGTCAGCTTTGTTTTCTAATTTTAGAATCTAATTATTCCTGAAATTTTCAACTCTGTTTTTGTACTGTTTGATAAGGGCTGAAGTTTCGTCGTCTGAGGTGGTTTCGGCGATAATATTAAACGAGGCCTTGTAGCGGTCGGGGGTAACCAGCACCCAGCCGCCATTTTCAAAAATGCGAACGCCGTCTATGAGCTGATGTTTTTTGTCTTTGGCCTCTGTAATGAGTTTTCTTAACACCCTGCCCTTGCTGGACCAGGGACAAGGCACAGCAGCAGTCTGACTTTTGTAAATATCCAGCTTCTGGCGCAGAGCCGCTAATGTTTCACCCGATTCTGCCAGCATTTCCAGTATTTTAATAACTGACAAAATTGCATCAGAGGCTTTCTGGAAACCGGGGAAAATAAAGCCGCCAATAGTGCCGCCCACGAAAGAAACTTCACCTTTGCGGAATATCTCCATCATAGCCAGATGTGTGCTCGGAACGCGGATAACTTCAACATTATGTTCAGCTGCAATCTTTTCAACTCCCATGGAAGCGTTGACCGGCACAGCTATTTTTTTCACTTGATGAAGTTTCAAAAACAGCTCAGTAACTATTAATAGCAAGAGCTGGTCGTCTATCGGCAGACCGTCACCGTCGACTACTTTTATTTTTTCAGCCGCGGGATTTATTACAAATCCGATATCGGCATTTAAAGATTTTACGATTGAAGAAACTTGTGCCGTCGAAGCCAGAAACGACATCTCGGCGCCTCCCGCAAGTTCCCGACTGGGATTAAGCGAGGCGTTCAGTTCGACTGCCGAGACTCCCAGCTCAGAAAATATTGCCGGGAAAATCTGAGTTGAGGCGCCGTTAGAATGATCTATGACAATTTTGACTCCGGCTTTTTTGATAACATCTTTTTTTATGTGTGACATAAATTCGCGGCGGTAATCTTCGAGCAAGAATTTGGGTCTGTTCAGACGGCCGATTTTATCAAGCGTGACGCGCTGATAATCTTCGCCTATGTACAGCCTTTCTACTTTCTTTAATTTCGATGCCGGCATATCCAGTCCGTCGCCGTCAAAAAATATAATATCTATCAGCCGGTAGTCGAGCGGGTTGTGCCGGAAATAAATGCCGGCCGAGTAACTGCCGTTGTGCAGACAATAACGCACCACCGGAATGGGCAGCATTTCTAAATCATCGGCGGTTACTCCGGCTGCCAGGATTCCGGAGAGCATGCCTCTTTTTAAGAGACGCGAAGCATCCGAGGCATCACGGCTGGTTACCAGCGAACTGCCTTCACCTAAAAACGCCCCAAAAGCAGAGCCTATTTTGACTGCCATCTCCGGAGTGATTTCAGTCAGGGCCAGACCGGTAATTTTGGAATCCGTAAAAAGCTCCCGGTTCCATTTTTCTCCCCAGACCATTGAACTTGAAACAACAGCGCCATCATCGACACTTTTACCCGGCCAGATTTTGCAGTTGGCTTTGACCGTGGCCGAATCTCCAATGGTGCATTCGTCGGAGACGACTACGTTGTCTAAGAGCTGTACATTTTGGCCGAGTTTGGAGTTGCTGCAGACTATCGCTTCGGTCATCGATGTTTTTGCGCCGATTTTTGTATTTTCCCAGATGATACTTTTTTTGATAAGTGCCTCTGCACCAATTTCTGAATTGGCACCGATTACACAGTTTTCCAATCTGGCTGATTCCGATATTTGAACACCTTTGGCTATGAACACTTTTCCTTTGATAAAAATCTTCTCAGGAAGAATTGCCGATTTGTCGTAAAAAAGAATTCCATTTTCATATTTCTTGCTCTTATAAGAGGAAATCTCTGCCGGGGGCTTGTCATCAAACAGGTCATAGTGCACCTGACGGTATTCGTCGATATTGCCGACATCGCGCCAGTAGCCATCTGAAATGCGGCCGTACAGTTTCATTTTATTTGAGAGCATTTTAGGATAAAGGTCCTGCGAAAAATCAAAATTGGTTCTTTTCGGAATCATATTTATTACGGCTGGTTCCAGAATATAGATGCCGGTATTAATAGTATCAGAAAAAGCCTCGCTCCAGGTAGGCTTCTCCAGAAATCTGACAATCCTGTCGTCTTCATCTGTGATGACAATGCCATAAGCCAGCGGATTATCAAGGCGGGTCAGAAGAATAGTCGCCTCCGCCTTTTTGTCCTGGTGCCACTTTATCGCCTGGCCTAAATCAAAGTTTGTTATCAAATCTCCGGATATTACTATGACCGGTTCGCTAGTGTCCTCCAGCGCAAAGGCTACGGCTCCGGCGGTGCCATAATCTTCTTCAGGTTTAATGTATGACATATTGACGCCAAATTTGCTGCCATCTCCGAAATGTTCTTTAATGGCGTCTGACTGGAAATAAAGCAGCGCGGTAATATCGGTCAAGCCATGCCTGGCCAGCAGTGAAACCACATGTTCCATCATTGGTCTATTTAAAACTGGCACCATCGGCTTCGGCCTGTTAATTGTGAGCGGCCTGAGTCTGGTTCCAAAACCTCCGGCCATGACAATCGCTTTCATTTCTGGCTTTGTCCCTTCATATATCCTAAGTCGACCAATTTCGATTTGACATCATTAAAATCATTATAATCCAGATACTCAATACTATTGTCACTGCAATATTTTTTAAGGTCTTTTTTGGCAAAGAGGACATCGGCTGCTCTGGCAGCGCAGACATCGGAATAGCCGTCCCCTACAAAGACAATATCGAATTCACCCGGGTGCTGTTTTTTTAAGTCTTCCAGCCGTTCTTCTTTACAGCTGCCGCAACTCTGGCAGCGACGATTGTCATAAGGAAATATGATAGACACTCCGCCGTTTTCAAATATCGCCTTATTGCTGATAGCTTTAATTCCGGCCAGATCATATTTATCTAATAGAAACTTTATGTAAAAATCCAGTCCGTCTGAAATAATAGTCAAGGAGATTTTCTGCTGCCGGCAGGTTTCGACAAACTTCGGAAAAGCGATGTCCAGTTTGAAATCTTCGAGAAATTCTAACGCCTGCTCTTTACTGGTTTTTACCAGAGCAGCTTCACGAATCAGGCATTCGCGAGTCGACATCTCTCCCGATTTCCAGGCAGGCAGCAGTTCATCGTTTTTGCCACCTGAAAAGTGATGAAAAAAACTGTAGCCAACATCGCGCTCTGAAATCGTACCGTCAAAATCTACCGCTATCAGACATTTTTTTTCTCTCATGATAGACTCACCCCCAGATAAATGGCGACAGCAAGAATCATCATAAAGGCATAGCTCCAGATCATAAAAGTTTTGTTACCGGTGCTCTTAAACTGCAGAGCGAAAACTACCAGTCTGCCTACGGTCAATATCATAAACGATATCACACACCAAAGGCTTATTTTTTGTGCAATAGGATATTCCAGATAAAGCAGTGCGGATATTGTTAGACTCAGAGCCAGCGCCAGATACCAGAAAGACAATTGATACTTATGCAGCCAGTCATTTTTTTGCAGCCTGTCCATCATAATAATGACTCCAATGCGCTGCTTAATAACTTGTAGGCAGTAAACAGCATCACAATCAGAAATACAATCTTAACCGCCAGCGGTTTGGCCAGTGTGCCCAGTTTGCCGCCAATCATGCCACCAATGACCACGCCCAATATAACCGGCATGGCAGCAGCGGCGTCCAGTCGTCCCAAGCCAAGATAAACAGCCGTGGCTGCGGTAGCAGAAAAACCTATGACCATGGCCGAAGTTCCTCTGGCTACTTTCAGATCTTTACCAAACAGAAGATAAAGCGCCGGAATAAAAAAGATACCGCCGCCGACACCCAGAGTGGCCGCTACTGTACCGGTAAAAAGTGCAACCGTTGCTGCCATAAAATAGTAGAAAGTCTTATTGTCAGCATGCCATTTATGCTCAGATTCATTTTTTTTCTTAAAAAGCATAAGAGCCGCATAAACTACTAAGACTGAGAAAATCAACTGAATTATATTCGAAGGTATATAGGCACTCAGCATACTGCCGGCCACACCGCCAATCGTCATGAAAACTCCCAGGACAACAGCGAGTTCATTGTCTATCAGATTTTTTTTCAAGTACGGCGTAGATGCGGACATTGAGCCCACTATAATCGCGGCCATAGAAATTGGCGCGGCATCTTTTATATCCATGCCCAGAACAATGGCCATGAAAGGCACCATTATAATACCGCCGCCAAGCCCCAGATAACCGCCGATTAGGCCTCCGGTTAAGCCACAGCTAATGTATAAAATTACTTCCAGTTTTAGTTCCTTTTTTTAAGGCCCGAATAGCAATCTGAATCGGTTCGTATTCGGCAGCAAAGGCATCTTTGTAAGAACGGTAAGCGCCAAATTTTCTCTCTAGCGCCAGCTGTCTCAGACGGAGCCAGATAAAATCTGCAAATTTTTTGAAGTATAATTTATCTGCCTGCCGCGAATTTTCTGTAAGGATAGCTGCCACTTTTTTTATGTTTTTCGTCTCTGCCTGGAACTCCAGGTATTTTGCAATTTTTGTTGTCTCAGATTCAAATTGAAAATTGTCGGCCAGGGCAAATTCTTTGAGCCTGGCGACCCACAAGTCACGAGTTTCCGATGTATTATTTGCACCAATTATTTCATCCTGAAATTCGTGAGCAAATCGAAAAAGAGCCAGCGAGCTCTCCAGTTCATTATAAAAGGCATTCGTTTCTATATACTCAATATACAAGTCGGGAATGATGCCACCGTCACTTTCAGCATTTGCTTTATTGGGAGAATTTATGAATTTTCTCCCCTCAAAATAGTAACGCGAGATGGTCAGTCTGAGGCCGTCTCCGTCCGGCAATCTGAAATATCCCTGCACCAGACCTTTGCCAAAAGTAGTATCGCCTACTATCAGTGCTTTACCTGAATACTTAAGAGCTCCGGCGACTATCTCCGATGAAGAGGCCGAGTTGCTATTGACCAAAATAGCCAGCGGCAATTCGGGCAGGTCTATTTCATTTTTGGCATAATACTCTTCGCTTTCCCAGCGAGACCTGCCAAACGAGCCGACAATAAATTGATTTTTCTCAAAAAACAGATCTACTGTTCTTCTGGCTTCTTCAAAAAGGCCACCGGGATTATCACGCAGGTCGAGAATCAGTCCCTTGACAGCTTGAGGATTGATTAATATCAGAGAATCAAGAGCGGCTTTTAAGTCAGCTGTGGCACCGGCATCAAAATCCAAAAGCCTGATGTATACAAAACTGTCAGGCGTAATACCGGCGTATGGCACATGAAGAAAATCTATTCTTTTTCTTTCTATCTCAAGCTGCAAAGTGTCGCCGGTGGCAGGTCTTAGAACTGTGGCAGTTATAGCAGTGCCTTCTTCACCTTTTACTATTTTTATCGACTCGTCAGAAGGCAAGCCGTCAAGGCTGATTGAATCAACTTTTGTAATAATATCACCGGCTAAAATACCAGCGACCGCCGCCGGACCATTTTCTCGTACTGAGATGATGAGCAGACCTCTTTTTTCGGCTGTTACCGAAACTCCTATGCCATGATAGCCGCCGCTCAATTCATCTACAAACCGGTCCAGTTGCTCTTTATTTATATAACTGGAAAACGGATCGAGCTGCTCGAAGATTGCCTGGCGGGCCGAAAGCATAGCGCTCTGCCAGTTGATGGTATCGGGGTAAACGTCGCGAATAATTCTGGCGGCCCTGAACAAACTCTGCGAATATCTCACGGCCGGGTCAGAGATTACAATAACAGCCATCCCTCCGGTGATAGAAATCGTAAGAGCCAAAAATAGAATGGTCAGAATAAGTGATTTTTTGTCATAAAACGGATTCTTACTCATGTCAGCTTTAGTTTTCTTTTTAGGATTGCTTTGACCTGCTCAAAAATCATATCAGGTAAAGGAGAGCTGTCTATTAGTTTGACCCGGCGCTTTTCATCTGTCGCAATCTTTTGAAAGCCTCTTCTCACTCGCTTGTGAAAAGCCAGCGACTGTGACTCTAACCTGTCGGGGTTTTTGCCGCGCCTTTTTGCGGCGGTTTTCAAATCAACATCAAAGACAAATGTCAAATCCGGTACGATGTTTCCGGTGGCTATTTTGTGCAGAGATTTGACCATCTTAATGTCAAGTTTGCGACCATAGCCCTGATAAGCGGTAGTACTGTCGTAAAACCGGTCACAAAGAACTACCGCGCCATTGGCTAAAAGAGGTCTGATCTTTAAAGCGGTTAATTCTGAACGGGCAGCCTCATATAATAGCAATTCCGTCAGATCCGGGATAGCCAACTTTTTATCTAATAGAATCTTCCGGAGCTTTTCAGCCACGGGTGTTGAGCCTGGCTCGCGCAGCAAGATAACTTCTTTTTTTAATTTCTTGAGATAGTTAAGAACTTTTCCGGCCTGAACTGATTTTCCGCAGCCATCAATCCCCTCAAAAGTTATCAGCCGTCCTTTATGTTTATTTTGCTTCTTCACTATATAACTTTTCAATAAAGTTTTATAAAAAACCGGCGATTACATCAATTCAATCGCCGGTCACAATATCTAACTAAACTGTCGGGAAATCTACTTTTTCTTCCTGACAATCCTTTTTGGTCTGGGGCGCCTGACAGCTTTGGCGGCCATAGCCGGAGCGGTCTTTTTGCTTACTGAGACCGCTTTGGCTGTCTTCTTTTTACGCTTGATGGCGGGAGTAGTTGTCTTAGCGGCACTCTTTTTCCAGCCATATTTGGTTATGAATTCCTCAGTCAAAATTCGGGCCTCTTCGTCGGTATACTGTACCGGCGGGGACTTTTTGAAATAGGAAGAAGGACCGTTCAGCGCTCCGGACAGTTTATTATCAAGGGCCAGCTTGCAACAGCGGACAGCGTCAATTACCACTCCGGCCGAGTTGGGGCTGTCCCAGACTTCCAGCTTTAATTCAATGTTAAGAGGTACATCTCCGAAAGTCGTCCCTTCCATACGGATATAGGCCCATTTCCGGTCTGAAAGCCAGGGCACATAATCCGAAGGGCCGATATGAATGTTATCTTTGCCCATATCGTAAGGCAGCTGGCTGGAGACGGCGTTAGTTTTGGAAATCTTCTTGGATTCCAGACGGGAGCGCTCTAACATATTTAAGAAGTCAGTATTGCCCCCAAAATTTAACTGATAGGTATGGTCGAGTCTGACGCCGCGGTCATAAAAAAGCCGTGTCAAAACCCGGTGGGCTATTGTTGAACCGACCTGCGACTTGATATCATCACCGATAATCGGCAGACCTTTTTTCTCAAAGCGTTTTTGCCAGTATTGCTCTCTGGCAATAAAGACCGGAATGCAGTTAACAAAACCACAGCCGGCTTCAAGAATTTGTTCGACATACCACTTGGTGGCCTCTTCGGAACCAACCGGCAGATAATTTATGACAACATCAGTGCGCGTTTCTCTTAAGAGTTTGACAATATCAACCGTGTCACCGGGAGCTTTTTCTATGACTTGAGAAAGGTAATGCCCCAGACCGTCATGGGTCATGCCGCGCATGACTTTGACGCCGGATTTTGGCACGCCTGAAAATTTGAAAGTATTGTTGGGCTTGGTGAAGATGGCCTCAGACAAATCTTTGCCGACTTTGTTTTTATCGATATCAATCGCAGCCGAAAACTCAATATCTCTAATATGATATCCACCCAGATTGACATGCATCAACCCCGGTACCAGATCATCATCTTTGACGTTCTTATAATATTCTACTCCCTGTACCAGGGACGAGGCGCAGTTGCCGACCCCGATGATAGCTACTCTGACTTTTGACATATAACATAACTCCTTTAAAAATTTCTTTTGTTACTTAGGCGAGTTTCGAATATATCCGAGTCTAAGAGAAATGTCAATTTCTATTTGCTTTTTTCGGCTTGTTATATACCTTAAGTATATTATATATGACTATATAGTCATAAAGGCTTGAAATTTGACGAATATGAAGATATACAATAATGATTGATGAAAACCAGATAGCCGAGCTGGTCCGAAGAAAAGTAGTTACCGAAACTTTCCGGCGGCTGCCGCCCGCTAAAAAGGAAAAGCTATATTCTGCCGCTCTACATATTTTTGCCAAATATGGTTACGACGGTATGGCCATTGACCAGTATTGTGCCAATGCTAAAATATCCAAAGGTTCATTCTTCCAGTATTTCCCTTCTAAGACTCACCTGCTGGAGTTTGCTCTGCTCTTGTTTGACAACAGCCTGACAGAAGTTTCCAAAAAATTAAGAGAAACAGAAACAGCGGTAATGGCCAAAGACCGGCTGCTGCAACTGATTCTGGCACTGGGCGGCAGAGATGTTCTTCAGGCGGTTGAAAAGAAATTTTATCTGTTTGCCGTAAACTCTCTCCACCATAGCGCCGTAGCCGTAGAGGGCATGCAGCTTGAGCGTCATCTTTATGATTTTATTGCTGAGGTAATCAGGCGCGCCGTAGAAACCAGAGAGGTTCGTTCCGATTATGCCACCGAGGCAACCATTAGATTCACAGCCCGTACTATTGACGGCATCCTCACAGATTTTTTCTTAAGCGGCAAAATCCCCGACCGAGATACAACTGTGCCCCTGATTGAATACTTGTTTGAAGGAATTAAGAATTAATAAACTTCGATTATCTTACCTACTCTGATATCAATTTTTTCAAATTCTTCAAATGAAATCAGGCTGTTCATAGCTGCTAGTTCGCGTTCACTTCTACTTTAACTTTATAATCGTTCATAGCCAGCAGTTTTTCCTGTCTGATACGAACAGCGGCTTCAGTCATAGGAAAATCCGGACCGACATGCTCCAGCATGATAGAAGAGGTGGCCGCTGCAAAGCATCCGGCCCGCCGCAAATCACCACCCGTCTTAAAATATTCAAAAGTAAAACCGGCCATATGGGTATCACCGCAGCCAGTGGCATCGACGACATTGGCATCGTAGGGTGGAATATCATAAAACTCTTTGCCGTCATATACAATCGAACCCAAATCGGCCAGGGTAACGATAACAATTTTCGCTCCCCAGGACTTTATAATCTCTGCCGCTTTGTAAGGATTTTCACGGCAGTCAATGCCGGTCAAGATGCGCCCTTCCAGTTCGTTGGGCTTGACGATATCAAACAGCCCCAGAATTTCTTCAATCCCTTCAACCTTATGATGATAAATTTCATTTCGATCATCTGCTCCGCGAATTAACCCCTGCGGATCGCAAAACATAAGGCCCTCAAAATTATTTCTGATTTTTTTTATTTCATCAAAAGAAACTTCACCCAGAATCGGACCGATCAAGACAGCTTGTGAATCTTTATATAAAGACGGCGCCAGCTGTTTTATATTATCAGCCCGCTCAATTAGTTTTAAGGTCCTGTTGCCAAAATCATCGTAATAGTCCAGCGAGAAGCCGCCTGTTTTTTCTGAAGACAGAATTTCATGCTTGATTCCGAACCGATCCAGGTCTTGCTCAAGCTGCTCTTTGTAGTCGTCACCGGCGCAGCCCACAAATAATACCTCACTGCCAATTTTGCTCAAGGCCAGAGCCGCATTGGTAGAGCAGCCGGAGAGCACCCGGCCTTGCGGCTTGACTTTCTGAGTCTTGATTAAATCATAAACGGGGTTACCGATGGCAGTAATCATTAAACTTCTTTTTTATCTCCGAGCATTTTCTTGGTGTAAAACAGCCGCTGAATAGCGGTAATGACAGAAGTCGCTCCGACTATAATTAGCGCCAGTTCAAGCCAGCCGCCATTGGGAAAGGTTCCGGTAGGACGATAGATTTCAATTATGGAGCCGCCAATAATAACCAAAAATTTCTCCAGCCGTCCCATAATACCGACTGCACAATTCTCAAGTTTGCCGATAGATTCTGCTGCCGCCCTGGTGTAGCTGGCAATGAGCATGCCAAATAGTGCGAACAGCCCCCAGCCCGGATGAACCGCTCCCGAAAGTGTAATTCCGGCCAGAATAAAAAATTCGCCGTATCTGTCGGAAACGTGGTCGAAAAATCCGCCGAAAACAGTTCCGATATTTCCTGCTCTGGCGGTGGAGCCATCAAGCATATCCGTAATCGAAGTTACGATGATAAAAACCACTCCCCAAAAAAAATCAGCTTTCCAGAAAAAAATGCCGGAGACCAAAGCCGATATCATAGACACTATCGTAATGAAATTCGGACGCAGACCCATTTTATAACAGACTTTCCCCAAAGCTAATGAGTAGCGCTCATACAACATCCGTTTTTGCTGATTTATTCCCGGCAAGGCAGATTAGTCTTTCTCTATTATTGTTTCCACATCAGAATATAGATTGATTATAGGGCAGAATCAATCCCGCAAACAACAACAACCCGATTTGAAGCAAACTAACAAATTCGGTTCATTGACTTTCAGGAAGTTCGGCGGAATATTCCTGCCAATGTTTATTGACTATGTTGAAATAGAAATAGATGCCGGTAATGGCGGCCCCGGTTGCGTCTCTTTTCATCGGGAGAAGTTTGTGCCCAAGGGAGGACCCGATGGCGGCGATGGCGGCCACGGCGGCAGCGTCATTGCTGTGGCCGATTCTCAGCTGTCCACTCTGTTGGATTTTAGATACAAGCGCAAATACAAGGCTGAAAACGGAAAACATGGCGAAGGCTTACTCAAATCCGGAAAGTCAGGAAAAAACATTACTCTTAAGCTGCCGGTAGGAACAGTTATTAAAGATCTCTCATCCGAAGAGCTGATTGTAGATCTGGATGAAGCCGGAGCAGAATTTGTCCTGGCCAAAGGCGGACGGGGCGGCAGAGGCAATAACCATTTTAAGTCGCCTACCAACCAGACCCCGCGCCGGGCTGATGACGGCATCCCGGGTGAAAAGAGAAAAATAGCGCTGGAACTTAAACTTTTGGCCGATGTTGGCCTGGTCGGTTTTCCCAATGCCGGCAAATCCACAATTTTGGCCACTCTATCAGCAGCCCGTCCAAAAATTGCTGATTATCCCTTCACAACCCTCAAACCCAATCTGGGAATCGTGAGCATCCGGGAACATAAGTCATTTGTAATGGCCGACATACCGGGGCTTATCGAGGGGGCGTCGCTGGGCAAAGGACTGGGGCTTCAGTTTCTCAGACATATTCAGCGCACCAAGATTCTGGCCTATATTATTGATATTAATGAGCCGGATATTAAGAAAGCTTTCTGCTCTTTGCAAAAGGAGCTTGAAGAATTTGACGATTTTCTGTTAAGTAAGGTTTCGCTGGTGATCGTAACCAAAACTGATACAGTCTCAGAAAGTGATTTGAAGAAACTTTCAAGCAGGCTTCCTTCGGACTATATTTACATATCCGCAGTATCAGGCAGTGGGATAAATGGGTTTAAACAGGAGATAGAAAAACGTCTTGACCAACTCCGAGCTTAAAGAAAAACTGACTGGCGCCATCGCTCTACTTAAGATTCCGGGAGTGGGGCGGATAAGTTACCAGAAGCTGGTCAAAAAATTTGGCTCCCCTGAAGGAGTATTTCAAGCGAGCATCGACGAGATTTCATTAGTCGACCGTATCTCGCGCGGGATGGCATCCGGCATAAAAAGAGAGTGCAACTTGCAGGAAGCCGGCCAGATCGCCTCAAAAATTGTTCAACTAGGCTGGCAGGTTATGTTTTTGGGGGACGAAAATTACCCTGAACAGTTAAATAACATACCTGCTCCCCCTCCGCTTTTATTTGCAACAGGCCAGGAACTCGGGACTGACGAAAAGTTAATTGCCATTGTCGGTACCCGGCATGCTACTGAAGCCGGCGAACTTTTTACTTATAGACTCGCCACCGAATTGGCCAGTGAAGGTATTACAGTTGTCTCCGGCATGGCCGAAGGCATTGATTCGGCGGCGCACAAAGGTGCCCTTGATGCCGGCGGCAAAACTATAGCTGTCTGGGGCAGCTCGCTTGATATTGTCTTTCCTGCTTCAAATCGAAAACTTGCTGAAAAAATCAAGAAACAGGGGACTGTCTATTCCGAATATCTGCCGGAGACAAGACCTGATAAAGCTTTTTTCCCGGAAAGAAACAGAATAATTTCTGGCTTATCCTCGGGGATTGTAGTTGTTGAAGCTGGCGAAAAATCCGGCGCGCTGATTACTGCCGGGCATGCCTTAGAACAGGGCAAGGAAATTTTTGCTGTTCCCGGAGGTCCCGGCGCTGCCAAAAGCCAGGGAGTAAATGAGCTTATCAAAAAGGGCGCCCGACTGCTGACTTCAGTCCAGGATATTTTTGATGAACTGCCGCTACTCAAAAATCAAATCCTGGTCAAGAAATTCAGACGGCTGCCTGATATGACAGATACCGAACAAAAAATTGTCGGGCTCTTTACCGAAGGACCAAAACAGATTGACCAGATTTCCAGAGAAGTCAAACTGCCGATAGGCGAGCTGGCTGAGTTTATGCTGACTATGGAGTTAAGAGGAATTATCAGGGAACTTCCCGGGAAAAGATTTGTATTATCAGAAGATTTTCAATGATTAAGAGAACCGCCAAAGTAACCAACAGATTGGGACTTCATGCACGGCCGGCGGCTCTGCTCGTCACTACCGCCACAAAATTTAAATCTCAATTTTTCATCAGCAAGGATTCTATCAGGGTTAACGGTAAGTCAATCATGGGGGTAATGATGCTGGCAGCTGAGATGGGTACTGAGCTAATATTGGAAGTTGACGGCCCCGATGAAATTGAAGCAATGGCAGCAATTGCAAAAATAATAGAGTCCGGCTTTGAGGAAAGCTGTTAGATAATATCTTGCTTTAAACAATTGCCCCGCTGTATACTTTCAGAAAGAAACTCAATAACAGAACCATTCAAAATTGATAGTAGTGAAAGCAGCAGACAGACATAAAGTAATTAAAGGCAAACCCATAGCTGCCGGTATCGTGTTGGGAACCAGCAGAGTTGTGCTGCCGGGCGAGACTCAGGTCGTTGAGGTAGCTGTGCCGGATTCTGCCCTCGGCGCTGAAATTAAATCCTTAGAGCTCGCGGTAAAAGAAACGGTTAACGAGCTAAACGATTTAAGAGATTCGGCAATCAAGAAAATGGGCGGACCGGCGGCCAAAATTTTCGAAGCCCAGCTTATGATTGCTCAAGACGAGGAATTTTTAGGCCAGGTAAAAAAAGATATTAAGTCTAAGAAGCTGAATGCTGCTTTTATATATAATGAGCATATTAAAAGAGCGACAGCCCCTCTAAAAAAATCAGCCGACAGCTATATTCGTCAGATGGCCCTGGATATTGAAGCCGTGGCCAGCCGGATAATTTCGCATTTAAGCGGCAAGACCAGAAAAAACCATATCATCCCGCCCAATACCGTGCTTATCGGCAAATCATTTACTCCCGGTGAAATCTTAAGTTACCGGCGGCAAAAGGTTATCGGTTTTGTAGTGGCCGAAGGCGGTCCGGATTCCCATATGGGACTTATTGCCAGAGCCTTGTACCTGCCAGTTGTCATATCAAAAGACTTAAATCTTTCAAAGCTCCAAAGCGGCCAGCCCATAATTTTGGATGCGATTGAGGGAAAAGTTATCCTGGCCCCGACGGCTGAGGAAATTTCTGACTATCAGCAGCGCCGAAAAAGGATGGGTCCGGCGCTCATTACCAGAATCAAACATCTCAAAGATATTCCTCCTAAAACACGCGACGGAGTTGAAGTCCCGGTCGCCGGTAATATGACTTTGCCGGGGCCGGCTGAAGAAATTATGGCTGAAAAAAATATCCCTATAGGCCTCTATCGCAGTGAGTTTTTGTATCTGGCCAATGGCACCTTTCCTGATGAAGAAACTCAATTTGAACATTATGAACAGGTTGCCCGGAAATTTGCCGGGTCTTCGGTGGTTATCAGAACTTTTGATTTAGGATATGACAAAATGTCTGCCGACGATGCCTGGCCGCACGAAGAAAACCCGGCTTTAGGTTGGCGCGGCATACGGCCGATGCTTGAAATGAAGAGTTTATTTAAGGATCAAATCAGAGCGATTCTCAGAGCTTCCAGCAGAAATAATCTCAAAATCCTGCTGCCGATGATTTCCGACATATCAGAATATGACCAGGCTAAAAGACTCATAGCCCAGGTGAAATTTGAGCTTAAGAAAAAGCGCCTTCGATTTGATGAAAATATCCCGATTGGCATTATGGTTGAGGTGCCTTCGACCGTCTTAATAGCCGACAGCCTGTTCCCCAAAGTTGACTTCTTATCTATAGGCACCAACGACTTAACACAATATATTCTGGCTGCTGACAGAAAAAATATTAAAGTGGCCGGCCTCTATAGCTCCTTTCACCCGGCGGTCCTGCAGATGATAAAAATGACCGTGGACAAAGCCAAAATCTATGGCAAGCCGGTTTCCGTCTGCGGTGAAATGGCCGGAGACATTCTGGCGCTGCCATTTTTTATAGGACTGAAAATTGATTTGTTATCAATGAGTCCTAATCGTATAGTAGACCTGTGCAGAACCGTAAAAAAAATCGACTCGAGCTTGGTGCAGCCGTTAGTTCATTCAGTTCTGGCCAGCTCAACCACCTCGTCAGTTATTAAAAGATTGGAAAGTTTTAAAAATGCGATCGGAAGTAGAAGACAAAAAGGAAACCACTTTGAGTAAACTTGATAACACAGAACAGATGCGCTCGTTGGATCCGGGCAACATGTATAATCATATTTTTGATTTTCCTGAGCAGCTGGCCAGAGCTCTAAATATTGGCAAAAGCTGGAAAATTGATAAAGATATGTTTCAGGAGATTAAAAATGTAGTGGTTATCGGCATGGGCGGCTCTGCCATTGGCGGAGATTTGGCCAGGTCGTTTTTGAGTGACAAACTGCTTGTTCCTTTTCATATTTGCCGCCATTACACTTTACCGGAGTTTGTCGACGATGAATCTCTGGTCATAGTTTCTTCCTATAGCGGCAATACCGAAGAAACACTGGCAGCGCTCGACGACGCCTTAGGCCGCAAATCTATGATTGCTGCCATAAGCACCGGCGGCATGCTGGCCGATGTCTGCAAGATAAATGAAATTCCTATGGCCACTTTGCCGGGGGGAATGCAGCCCCGGGCAGCTCTTGGCTTTTCTTTTATTCCACTGCTGATGCTGCTTCAGAAAGTCGGCTTAATAGAAAATATAGAAGAACAGGTCAAGACAGCCATTGAAAGTCTTAAGACATTCAGAGAAGATTATACCGAAGATACTCAGCTAAGTGCCAATCCTGCCAAACAACTGGCAGAAAAACTTCTCGGCAAAATAGTAATGGTCTATTCCGGACCAACTTTGACCGATGCCGTGGCCGTCAGATGGAAAGGACAGTTTTGTGAAAACTCCAAGACACTGGCCTTTGCCAACCAGTTCCCGGAGTTTAATCATAACGAACTGGTCGGCTGGTCCGATGTGACCCGTAATTTCACTGATAAACTGGCAGCTATAATACTTCGTGATTCCGCGGATCATTCGCAGGTTAAGAAACGTATGGATATTGTGAATCCACTTATCGAAGAAACGGGAGCTGCTGTAATAGAAGTTGAGTCGCGTGGCTCTTCTGAGCTCGAAAGAATTCTCAGCCTTATTCAGATGGGCGACTTTGTCTCCTACTATCTGGCGATATTAAATGACCAGGACCCAACTCCGGTTTTGTCTATTGAAATGCTCAAAGATGCTTTGTCTGATAAAGATGTTTGATTCTATGACAAAATAGCCGCTGAGACACTCCTTCATATTACCGCCGAATCGACGCAAACCGTTTACAGATAATAAGTTGAACTATTAGCCTGTAAAGATTTCAGTTGACAGGCTGGTAGCTTCTTTATATAGTTTAGCATAGCGGAATTCATAGAACCCGCTCCCCAACAAGCTTCAATAATATTCCGCCAATTTTTGATTGGGCATAAGGATGTTTTAACATAACCAATATCAAAGGAGTGTAACATGAAACGCTTAATCTCTGTATTGGCGATGGCGCTAATACTAACAATGATGTCATGGGGGACTGTAAATTCTGTCGGCGCCCCTGAAAAACTGATCGTAGTTAATTACGACCACCCTTGGGGTGGCGATCATCAAAGTGATGATTTCCCTTTCTCTATTTCTGATCCGAAAGGTCCTGTCACGGATGTTCAGAAAACCGGCGGTTTCACGTCCTGGATAACCAACTGGTTCTTAAATAGTATCTACTATCTGAATATTTTACCGAAGAGCGACATCACTATAGACGTAACCGAAGACACTAACACTAAGAATGATGCAACCAACTCTAACTATATGGGGTCAGGCAAATGAACCGAAGCGTAATACACGGCGATTCGTTCCCGGATGTTGCGTTGCATTATCTAACGTCGCTTATTAAGCGCCGGGAATATGCCAATGTAGTCAAATACTACGAAGATAATCGTAGCGAATTTGATGCATTCGGCGGCACCAGAGCAGGTGAATCACTTCATCTGGTGTCACAGGCCTACGCTTCTGTAAATAACCACCCTTCAGCGCTCAGAACCGCTCGATTGGCTCAGCAAGAAGCCGTCACAGAGGGCGATTCGGTTTTACTCGCTGAGATATTCAGTACTATCGGATCGGCCCTGATTCGACTGGGTGAATACAAAGAAGCAGAAAAGGCCTTTCGTGATGCGGAGTCTCTTTTCCGCAGAAACGACCACCTCGAAGGACAATGCCGGGCTTTAAATCAGCTCGCCGGATTGTTTTTCAGACAAAACGATTATCAGAATTCACTGGCAATTTTAACAGATGCTTTGAATATCGCCCACCAACTGGGTGACACCAAAAAGACTGCCTATATGATGGGCAACCTTGGACGGTTGTATACTTTCTTAGGAGATTTTCCGGAAGCAACCAAGCACCTGCAGCTTAACATCGATGTCTCTACCGAACTGGATGACTGGCTTGAAGTAGGCAGAGCCTATTTGTCACTCGCCTATGTTCATATTCAAACCGGAGAGTATCAATCAGCTGAAGAAAACCTGCAAAAAGCAAAAGAGTTCTTGAGCAAACAGAAAAGTGAAAGAGATAATGTTATTTATCTCACTTATCTGGGAGAACTCTATCGTCACATGGGACGACTGACTGAGAGTGAATCAATTCTAAAAACAGCGCTCAAGCAAGCTGAAGCATTTGCACCCGGCACGACTTTGGCCGGACGCGCTATGCGCCATCTGGCAGAATTGTATGTCATAGAGCAGAAGTTCCCGGCTGCCGGTAGAATGGCGGCCAGATCAATGACGATAATGCAAAGAGCCTCTGACAGAGTCGAATGTGGAGCTCTCTACAAACTCAAAGCAGTTATCGCCGATAACTGCCAGGACAAGGCGGCTTGTCAGAAATTCTTCAACCTTTCCATTGGCATGCTCTCTGATTCGGGAGTACGTTTTGAAAAGGCGGATACACTTGTAAGGGCAGGCGTAGCTGAAGCTTTCAGTAAGAAGAAACGTCTTATGTTTCTTTTCAGGGCTGAAGAATTCTACGCTCGCTATCGCATTGCACCGCAATTAGACAAAGTCGGTGCTTTGATTCAGGAATTGGGCGAAGTTCGGTCGGGCACGGCAGCCAGTAAACCAGCTCGGGAATCTGTCGAATCCGAATTTCTTACCAATTCAAGTGATATCAAACGCTTTATGAGCCAGCTGGCTATCATCGGCAAAATGGATTTAACGATTTTGCTGACCGGTGAAACAGGCGTAGGCAAAGATCATCTGGCCCGTTACTATCATTCTCAAGTCAGGCCGGATGGACCGTTTGTAGCCATCAACTGTGCTTCAGTACCGGAGACGCTCCTGGAGTCGGAACTTTTTGGTTACAAAAAAGGCGCCTTTACCGGCGCGAATTCCGACAAGCTGGGCTTGTTTGCCTCGGCCAACGGCGGCGTTCTTTTCTTGGATGAAATTGGCGATATGCCGTTTGCCCTGCAGGCCAAACTTCTGGGCGTTCTGGAACACAGACGAGTTCTGCCTCTTGGCTCAACCAAAGAGGTTAAACTTGACGTAGCTTTAGTGGCCGCAACCAACCATAACTTAGAAGAGATGGTCGAGCAGGGACTATTCCGGCGGGATCTTTACTATCGTCTGAGCGGCATGTCATACCATATTCCTGCTCTGAGAGAGCGCAAAGAAGACATTCCTCTTCTTTTGAATCACTTTATTAACAGTTCGAGCTTAATTTTAGATTCGGGCAAAATCCCTGAAGAAATGCTACAGCAATTTCTTGAGTATGACTGGCCCGGAAATGTGCGGGAGCTTCAGAATAAAGTGAAGAAACTTGAAGTAATGACACAGCTGGCAGCCGAAGGTGACTTAGTTGAGCTGACCAGGTCTCTCCTGTCAACCGAAGACGAGATCAGAGACCATAGCTTAACAGAGAAAGTCGCTGAGTTTGAAAGGCAGCTTATTGTGGAAGCTCTGCTGGCAGCCAAAGGCAACAAGTCCAGAGCGGCCAGACTCCTGGGCATTCACGAGGCTACCGTGCGCACCAAACTGAAACGTTACGGTATAAGCCTGGCTGGCTGATATATGTGTGTAGTGACAGAGAGTTATCCACACTCTCTGTCATTTGCTTTGAAAAAGCAGTCAGCCGGTGTTTGCGATTACGAATTCATGTTACATCCCTTTTTGGGCAGTAACTCTCTGAATATCAGAGAGTTACTGCCTTTTATTATTATCTGCTCGTAGATTTATACGAGCAAATCATAGCGCCTTAAATTTTGAATACTTCTAGCGTATCATTTAAGTCATTGAACAATAATAAGTTGTCATGTGTTCAGGGAGTGCTGTAGCAGAAAGGGCACGGCTGTTGCTTAAGAGTGACTTGTCATTTTTGCTCGAAGGGTACTGTCGAGGTACTCCGTTCTTCTTTTCTCTTTGGTGAAGAGGCTGCCCGCACGTGAGGGGTGTGCGGGTGGTCTATTTTTTTGCCCGGTCTCTATTTTAGACGAATCAAGCTGCGCTTATAATTAGTCATATTTTAACAATTCATAAACTTGTTGCTTTGCCCTGCTTTGAAGCGGATTTTTGACAATCCGCAATTTTTAGAATGTGAATGTTGACTCTGAAGGGAGCCGCCGCATGAAAGCAAACAGTGTCATGGTCATTTCGTTTATTGTCTATAGCCTCTTCATAGTCGGAGTTGGTCTGTATTCGATGAAACGAAGCAGGAACACGGATGAGGACTACGTTCTGGCCAATCGCGAGCTGGGACCCTGGGCTTCGGCACTATCTGCCTCGGCCTCGTCGGAGTCCGGCTGGGTCATGCTGGGGCTGGTCGGTTTGGCCTTTAACAGCGGCCTGTCGGCCATCTGGATTATCCCCGGCATAGCAGCCGGTTACTTGTTTAACTGGTTTGTGATAGCAGAAAAACTCAGAAAGGCCAGCCTAAAAAGCGGCGCGGTGACTTTGCCGCAATTTATTGCCGGCCTGTTTGACAGCGACTCCCGCCTGCTGCGTTTGATTCCTGTTATTGTAATTACAGCGGCTATGTTAGGCTATGTAGCAGCACAGATGAACGCCGCCGGCAAAGCTTTTGAAGTTACCTTTGCTCTGCCCTACCAGAGCGGAGTATTAGTCGGGGCTGTGATTGTGCTGGCCTATACTGTCACCGGCGGCTTTCGGGCAATCTGCTGGACTGATATTATTCAGGCTTCATTTATGTTAGTTGCACTAATTGTAATGCCGCTGGTTATGCTCAGCGAAGTTGGCGGCTATGAAATATTTAGTTCGATACTGACTGCAACCGACCCCAACTTGCTGAGTCTCTCAGGCGGCATGAGCGGCTATGGTCTATTAGGCTTTGTCATTGGCATGCTGGGTATCGGGCTCGGTTATCCCGGGCAGCCGCATATTCTCTCCAGATTTATGGCCGCCAAAGACAGCGCCACCGTCAAGAAAGCCGGACTGATTGCCTTTGTCTGGATGGCGGCAGTTTATACCGGAGCGATTTCTTTTGGCATGTTTGCCCGGGCCTATTTCGGAAAGCTGGCCGATGCCGAGCAGGCTCTGCCTCTGGCCTGCAGCGAACTTCTGCCCCCCGTGCTGGCGGGTTTTGTCATAGCGGCCATTGTAGCAGCTATCTGTTCTACCGCCGACTCTCAGTTGATAGTCGTATCATCTGTTATCTCGCGGGATGTTTTCGGCTGGGGGAAAAAAGAAGATAGCTCATCGCCTGAAGTTATCGCGCGCCACCAGCGGCTCGACCGCTGGGTCTTGGTCGGCCTGGCTGTGGTAGCTGTTTTTTTTGCGCTGACTGAGAACAGAATAATCTTTGACTTTGTGCTTTATGCCTGGTCTGGTTTAGGGGCAGCCTTCGGGCCGGTAATAATTTTGGGGCTGCTCTGGAAAAAAACCACCAAACAAGGCGCAATTGCAGGCATGCTGACCGGCGGCATTGTTACAGTCGTCTGGAAAAATGTCGGAGCGCTAAAAGCTATAGTCTATGAACTGGTGCCGGCGTTTTTACTGGCTCTGGCTGTGACCTGGCTGGTTAGCTTAATGACGCAGAAGGACAAATGACAAACAGTTATTTGAGATTTTCATAATGAAGAAAAAGACCAGACAGATAATCGTGATGGTCGTCAGCTTGTGTCTGGCGGTTGTCTTAGGCGGCGGCTTCTATGTTTACTTCTGGCTCAAAAATTCGGTGCCGATCAGTGACGGCATAATTTTAACAGCTGCAATTGATAGAGAGGTTGAGATAACATTTGATAAAATGGGCATTCCGCAAATTTGGGCGGAGACAGAGCCTGACGGTTATTTTGCGCTAGGGTTTCTGCATGCTAACGACAGGTTATTCCAGATGGATATGGCTCGCCGCATGTCGCAGGGCAGAATGTCTGAGCTGCTGGGGAAATTAGCGATGGAAAGTGACCTGCGACAGCGGCGGATTGGTCATAACAGAATTGCAGCTGCGGCAATTAAAAATTTGAGTGAAGCAAACAGCAGAAAACTTCAAGCCTACACCGACGGTGTAAATTATTACAAGAATACGGCCAAGACTCTGCCGTTTGAGTATCTGCTTTTGGGAAAAGATTTTGAAGACTGGAAAGTTTATGACTGCCTGACTCTTCTCAGTTTTCAATCCTGGTTTTCCGACGCACTCCAGAATCATGATCAGTTTTTTCTTAATCTTAGCGAAGCTGTCGGTGACGATTTAGCTAAGTCGCTTTGTTTTATTTATCCGGACTGGGCGCCAACAACTGTGCCGGAAGCAAAAGATATCAGCAGCAGAAAATCTGCCAATTCTGCTGATATATACGTGCAGCTCAAAGCTGCTGTTAAAACTAAATGGAAACCTGTCGAGACGCCTTACCTGATGACCAATTCATCCAACGCCTGGGTGGTGGGTCCGGATAAGAGCAAAAGCGGACAGGCCATGCTAGCCTCTGACCCGCACCTTCAGATAAATCAGCTGCCTCAGTTCTGGCAGATGATCGGGCTGCATATTAAAGAAACAAACATTAACGTATTGGGTATTACTGCTCCCGGTCTGCCCTTTGTCATCATGGGACATAACGGGGCGGCCGCCTGGGCTTTTACTGCCGGCGGAGTTGACATTACTGATTACTACCTTGAAGAAATAAATGCCGAAGATTCGACACTCTACCGAACGGCCTCGGGCTGGGAGAAACTCAAATTCGCAGTCGATACAATTATCGCTGCAGACCTTGACAGCTCTGTTATTTTGAAGACATCTATCAGCAGACACGGCCCGATTTTCGATAATTTGTCAGAAAATAACAGGATGTATTCATTTAGGTGGGCAGGTTACGATGTTGATTTAAATTTGTCCTGCAGCGCGGCTTTCGCCCTGCAAGAAGTCACCAGTTTTGAAGAATTTCGTAAAATCGTAACATCATTGGGAGCACTTGATGCCAACTGGCTCTACGCCGACAAAAATGGAAACATCGGCTGTCAACTGGGGACGCCGATTCCTATCAGGCAGACGACTAATTTCTGCCTGCCTCTATCTGGCAGCAAAGCCGAGCATGACTGGCTGGGTTATTATCAGCTGCCTGAGACACCGCACTCTTTAAATCCTGAGCAGAACTGGCTGGGCAGCTGTAACAACCTGCCCTCGCGAAGAGCAGAGTTTGCAGAACTTAGCGGAAGTTTTATGCCGGGCAGGATAATGCGTCTGACCGAACTGATGAATAAATTTCAAACTGTCTCCACCAGTGATTTAAGCAAATTTCAAAACGACCGGGTAGATGTCTATCTCCTGCGCTGGAAAGAAACAATGGTCGCCGCTCTGTTTAAACTGGGTGAATCAAACCTGGCTGATATGATTCGAAATTGGGATGGCAGTACCTCGGTTAAATCAAAAGAGACAGCAATCGCAGTTGAGTTTACAGAACAATTAAGAAAGCATATTTTTGAAGATGAACTGGGGGAGCTGGCGGGTGGCGTGCGATCGTTCTGGATAGACGAACTGTTTGAAAAGGCTGATTTACATTTTTGGTTTGATGATATTAATACAGAAAACAAAGTAGAGACTGCTTCGGAAATTTCGTCCAAAGCAATGTCGGCAGCTCTAAAAGCAGTAAACGGACGCAGCTGGGGGGAAGTAAACAGCCTGTCGATGAATCATCCGCTGGGGCGGGTACCGCTTATTGCTGATTTTTTAAATCTTAACCATGGCCCCTGGGACTGGCCTGGAACAAGCAACTGCCTGAACGCTTCCTATATTGTTTCTAACAGCCGGGACGGTTACAGCACCGTGGTTGGCGCCAGCTGGCGGTTTGTAATAGATTTTGCAAAAGTCGACGAAGCAGAATTTACTCTGCCATCGGGTAATTCCGGCAACCCCATGAGTGAGCATTTTTTTGATTTCCACAATTTCTGGCGATACGGCGGCAAATGGAAAGTTCCGCTCTCTTATGACCGAGTTAAAGAAAAAGCTGTCTCTGTTCTGACAATAAAGCCTGACCCAGGTTCGAATTAGTTTTATTCCAGAAGATATTTAATTTTTTCAACGTCATTGTTGGCCCTGGCATAGTCATCATGACGGCCAATATCCAGCCAGTAGCCCTGATAAGGATATGAATTGATAGCAGCGCCTTTGTCAAGCAGCTCGTACATCAGAGAGTCGAAACCATAAGCAGTGTCAACCGGCACAAAGTCGAGTATTTTTTTTGAAAAAACATAAATGCCCATCGAGACGACAAAATTAAAAACCGGTTTTTCGTTAAAGCCCACGACGTGGCCGCTTTCTTCAACTGACAGCACTCCGTAGTCGGCCTGGCTGTGGCGCTGGTAAGATGCAATCGTCAAATCTGATTTACTTTCGAGATGCTGTTTAAATAGCTTTTTGAAATTCAGATCGGTTATGACATCAGCATTGGCGACGATAAAATGTTCGGGCAGATTTTTTATCAGTTTTAAGGGACCGACTGTTGACAGCGGTTTTTCTTCATGTGAATAAGAAATTTTTAGTCCAAGTTTTGAGCCATCCCCCAGAGCTGCTTCTATTTTTTCAGCCAGGTGATTGACAGCCATATGAATTATTTTTACGCCGGTCCGCTGCATCTGCTTGAGCAGTATTTCAACAACCGGCTGACCGCCTACCGGCATCAGCGGTTTGGGGGTTTCATCTGTTTCCGGCATCAGTCTGGTGCCTTTGCCTCCGGCCAGCACGACGGCTGTGATTGAATTTTCTATTGTAGTCATGTAGTCACTTTTTTAGTTTCTGTATTGCTGAGCGTGAATATCTGTTATCGCTCCGCTTTTTATGGCTTCAATATACTCACAGATACCATTTGAAATTGTCTTAGTTTTTGAATAGCCCAGAGTTTTTTGGATTTTATCAAAATTCACCCGATAGTCTCTGGGATCTTCGTCCTTAGCTACAAAAAGAACTTTATCAGCAGCCTCAGGAAGTTCTTTTAAGATAAGTTCTATCAGAGTTTTTTTCTGAAAGTTTTCAGAGGTATCACCAACGTTGAAGGCCTGAGTTGCCACCATAGACTCATCGGCTTCAAGCATCAGCTGACAGACCCGGGCAATATCCTGAGTATGACAGTATGGCCGCCAGAAATCTGCACCATAGATTTCGAGTTTCTCTCCCACAGCCAGAACGGCCGTAAATTCGTTAACGGTCAGATCGAGTCTGGGGCGGGGCGACATACCATAGGCTGTTGCAAAACGCAAAATAACCGGAGAAAACGAAGCACTCTTTTGAGAAAACAAGAACTCTTCAAAATCCACTTTGAGTCTGGCGTAATGTGAAACCGGTTTAAGCTCTGAATTTTCATCGACATAACCATCTTTTGTCTCCATCTTGCCATAATTGCTGCAGGTTGACGCAAAGATGAATCGTTTTATTTTTTGCTCTTTAGCCAGAGTAGAGAGCGATTGAGAAGCTTCTTTGTTTACTGCGGTTGCTAACTGCCTGTCTTTTTCACAGGCAGGGTCACCTACTATTGCGGCCAGATGCACTACCGCCGAAATGCCCTCCAGAGCTTGTTTAACAAGAGTTTCATTTCGAATATCACCGTCAACTATTTCTAAATTTTCATTATCACAAAAGAGTTTCAGCGAATCCTGCTGGTGCATCAAGTTATCAATAACTCTGACCCGGTAGTTATTTGAAAGCAGCTGTCCGACTAAAACCGAACCGATATAACCAGCACCGCCGGTTATTAGTATGGGAAAATCGTTTTGAGTCACTGGCCGCTTCTATTTAAGATCCAGAAAAAACATTTTTGTGTCATATACCATGGGTAGATTTGAAAATAGGGCTGCAACAGAATTAGGCCAAGCCTTTTGAATAATCAAAATCTGTTTTTTTCAGGTAGCGGTCTTAGAGATTGACCAGAAGTTCTTTAGCTTTTATAAGCTTTTCTCCGCCAAGACCCAGGTCTATCGCTTTTTGAAGGCTCGGCTTAGCTTCTTTTCTGCTAAGTTGTGCTGCTGCTCTGCCTTTTTCGTACCAGACGAGAGATGACTTTGGGTGCGCATTGCAGGCTTTGCTGGCCGCGCCATAGGCAAAATTATATTTGCCATATCTGAAATAGACTTCGCTTAAATTCAGCTGCGCTTTGACAGCACTATAAAAAACGTTAATCGCCGAACGTGCCAGGTTGGTGGCTCTGGGGGCATCTATATTTTCCAGGGACAGAATTTGCGAATAATAGTAATTTACATCGCCGAAGATGGGGTCTTCATCAAGAACTGCCTCGAAAATGTCGAAAGCCTGTTCTCTTTCCCCCATACCGTATAGTGTTCTGGCTTTTTGGATTCGCGCTTCTAAGTAATCTGAATCAGCGGCCAGCGCTTTTTCTATGTCACTTTGGGCTTTTTTAAAATCGCCGCGATCGTTAAATAGCCTGGCAGAAAAAGTAAGCAGATCGGGATTATCTTTAGCCAGCCCCGAACAAAGCAGTGCCAGTTCAGCTATTTTTTCGTGCTCATAACTTTTTTCAATTGTAAAGAGAAGTTCCTGGAAGTAAGCCGGCTCTCCTTTCAGCTGCTGTCCATATTTCTCAAAAATTTCAAAAGCTTTGTCAAATTGCCCGCTGCGGGCAAAGACCAGTCCGCTAAGAAGATTAATCTCTGCAGACCATTTCAGCAGATGTGAAAATTCATCAATAGTATTCCGGGCATCTTCGATTCTGTCTAATGATAACAGCATTTTAATTTTTTGGATCAGAGCTTTTCGGGACCATTTGTCATTCTTGAGAGCCATGTCGTAAGTCTCTTCAGCAAGTTCAATTTTAAATATCTGAGCAGCATAAATATCGGCAATGTCTATCAGCCAGTCAGTATGATGAATATGCATAGCCCGTAAGTTCTGCAGATTTTTCAGGCCTTTATCAAACTGTCCGGTAGAGTAAAGCAAATTTGCTTCTTGAAGCTGGACCATTTTGAGTCTTGATAATGGTTTTTCAATGTTTCTTAATTCCCTCCAGGCTGTGATCCTTTCTGCGGTATACCCTTTGCGTATGGCTATTTTCACATTTACGAATTCTCTGACTTCTGTTACATAGTCAAATTCATCCATATAGGCGTTGACAATGCTCTTGACAGCTGTAGGAAGCCTGGTGTAGGTGTGCTGATCTCCGCCTGAAATGAGGTCATACATCATTATGCTGACATTTCTGGGAGTTACTTCCAGCATATCTGAACAACGCATTATGGAGTAAACGAAATTACCCCTGTCCATTTCGAGCAGCATTCTTAAGGTCAGTTGAATGCCAGGGGCGGCGCCCCGGTCGCTTAGCTGCCGAATGGCCTGCCTGGCTTCAAAGTAGTAATTGTTATTAAGGGCACGGTCAAAGTGTTCATATATATCAGCAGCGGTGGCTTCGGGAAGCGATACTGCTTTACTGCTGAGCGCCATGGCTGAGTCGACGTTGCCGATAGCTTCAAAGACACCGGCAGCCGCGAAAAAATGGGCTGCGGTTGTCAGATCAGAAGCGCTTACTCCCTGCAGAAGCGAGTCAGCTTCTGCAAAATCATGTAAGCGGAACTCCGATTTGATCTTCTGAAACAAAGACAGGGTTTTATCCATTCCGGCGGATTCTGCCAGCTCCAAAATTTTTGCCGAATTATATATTTGACCAATTGCTTCATTATAGCTGGCCATCACCAGAGCCGAGGCCGGGCTTTTTTCTTCAAGCGTATAGAATCTTGAGGCAGCAGCTCCGGCTCGTTCCAGATATCCCAATCTGACATAAATTCTGAATACTCCTGAATAGGGCAGAGAAAATTCCGGGTTGAGTTCTATCGCTTTCAGGTAGTAATTAAGAGCATCGTAATGATATAGCTGCTGTTCTAAAATAAGAGCTTTTCCGTACTGGCTATAAGGAATAGTGTCAGAATTTTCTGCTGCAATGTCGAACTCTTTCTGTGCCTTTTCAAAATCAAAAGACTCCAGATACTGCTCTGCTTTCAGAATCGAGGCAGTAATTTGCTCCTCAGGTGTTTTGGAGCAGCCGGCTATAGCTATGCACAAGATTAAGGCCAATAGTCCCTTTTTCATCAACACAATCCTCATATTTTAGTGAACTGATCCCGGTTCTTAAATCAACGGGGCTCAGTTTTTTACTTTTCAAGGCCGTTACTTAATATTAGAAATATAGCAATAATTGTGCGCAACCGCCAATTTGTATTGGTATAAGTGCCAGCTTAATTTATATTTATACTAATTATGGTAAGTTTGGAGTCTGTAAATTTAAAGAAATACTACCGCAAAAGGGCAGTTGTTGACGGAGTCTCTATTAAGGTCGACCCGGGTGAGGTAGTCGGGCTGCTGGGACCTAACGGAGCTGGTAAAACTACCACCTTTTATATGCTGATTGGATTTATTCGACCAGATGGCGGAAATGTCTTTTTGGGCGGAGAAGATATCGGTAATATGCCCATGTATAAACGTTCCCGCCGCGGCATAGGCTACCTGGCTCAGGAACCGTCGGTATTTCGGAAAATGACTGTTGAAGAAAACATAATGTCTATATTGCAGTTTCAAAAAATGAGCGGCAAGAAAAGAAAAGAAAGGCTCGAAAAACTTCTGAAAGAACTGGATATCAGCCATCTCAGAAATCACAAAGCCTACACTCTCTCTGGCGGAGAAAGAAGACGGGTTGAAATTACCAGGGCTTTGGTAAATGAGCCTAAATTTATTCTTTTGGATGAACCTTTTGCCGGAATTGACCCGCTCGCCGTTGAAGATATTCAGGGGATTATTTCCCGTCTGGTAGAAACAGGGCTGGGAGTGCTCATAACCGACCATAACGTCAGAGAGACCCTTTCTATTTGCTCCCGGGGCTATATAATGTGTGATGGTAAGATTTTAACATCCGGAAGTTCCGATTTTTTAGCTAATGATCCGGAAGCTCGAAAAATCTACCTGGGCGAAAAATTTCGCCTAAACTAAAAGATATATTGTAGTGTTTAATAAGTGAACGATGTTGACTGCAAGTGTAAACCTGAAGCCTCTTAAAACCGATAAATGCTTATATAAGAGGCATCGACAGAGAAAAACACTTATTGAGATATTGCAGGTACTGATATGAAATTACATCTACAGTTAAGACAGTCTCAGACACTGGCTCCCCAGCTTATTCAGTCCTTGAAGATGCTGCAGATGCCGGCTTTGAGACTGGAACAGACCATCCGTCTGGAACTTGCTACCAATCCTATGCTTGAAGAAATAGAAGAACTTGAAGCAGATACCAATGATGATGAAGAGGCTGAGTTTGAAGTAGCTGAAGACGAAAAGGATAAAGAATCGGATGACAGTGTCGACTGGGAAGAATTCTTGTTCGACGACGATGACGGCTACAAAATCCGCGAGACCAAAGAGCAGCGAGAAGAAATAATCGAAGGCAGCGCCGCCCAGACTAATAATCTTTATCATCACCTGACCGAACAGCTGCATCTGCTAAAGCTGACCGAGCAAGAGCAGCTCATCGGTGAATATATAATCGGCAATATCTCTCCGGATGGCTATCTGGGCATATCGGTTGAAGAAATGGGTGTTGAATTAAATATCCCGAATGAAAAAATAAACGACGTTCTGGAGATGATAAAGAGATTTGACCCGTCGGGAATAGGAGCCAGAAATTTGAGAGAATCTCTGATGATTCAGTTCAGAGATAAAGGTATGGAAGGCACCCTGGCTTACCGGATTGTAGACGAACATATCAGCGACCTGGAGAGAAAATCGATATTGCAGCTCTCCAAGCTGATGGGAGCACAGGAAGAAAGAATCCAGGCAGCTCTGGAAGAAATCAAATCTCTGTCACCAGCTCCGGCTCACGGCAGATTTGATCAGGGTGCCATGCCCATAGTGCCGGATTTGATTGTCGAAAGAATAGGTGATGAATATGTGGTTTTTCATAATAATTCGCACATGCCCAGACTCAGGATTAATTCCAGCTACAAACAGCTGGTTAAACGGGGCAATTCTTCATCTGAAGATACCAAAAGTTACATAAAACAGAAGCTGGAGCAGGCCCGCTGGCTCTTAAATGCTATCAACCAGAGACGCTCTACTATGATCAGAGTAATGCAGTCAATCATTGAGCGGCAGAGCGAGTTTTTTGAAAAAGGACCGGCTTTTTTGAAACCGCTGATTATGGAAGATATTGCCCAGATGGTAGACATGAACGTAGCCACTATCAGCCGGGTAGCTAACAGCAAATATGTGCAGACTCCTTTAGGGGTTTACGAAATTAAGCACTTTTTTAATTCGGGCATTACCCGCGAGGACGGCACCGATATGTCCAAGCGCTCTGTAAAACAGCGCATCAGGGAAATAATTGAAGCTGAGTCAGTTTCCAAACCTCTTTCAGACCAGGAGATTTTCCGCCGTCTAAATGACGAAGGCATCAAACTGGCCCGCCGGACTGTTACCAAATACCGCGAGGAACTAAAAATCCCCTCTGCCAGACTGAGAAAAAGAGTGGGGGCCTGATAAATTAAGATATTGTTGAGTCTGCCTGAAAAGGGGTGCAATTCTGCTATTTCATGTCGTCTAAAATTTTTGTATCTTAGCTTATACAAGCAGCAATGAGTTGGTTTTCCGGCAAGGAAAAACGTTGAGTTCGCTCATAGTTTTTTTGTCGGTGTTGAAAGGAGCCTTTTAAAAATGCTAAAAACTATAACTGCCCGGCATTTTGATTTGTCAGATGAAATGAGAGCGAAGGCAGAGGATGAAATGGAAGGCCTCAAAAGATACTTTGATAATATAATCTCTGCTGAACTGATTCTGGCTACAGAAAAACATATCAAGAAAGCTGAACTGAAAGTAAGGGTCTATAATCAAACCCTGGCTGCCAAAGCTGACGCGGATGACTTTTACAGTTCAATTGCCAGCGTAGTAGATAAAATAAAATCTCAACTGAGAAAGTACAAAGGCAAGCTGAAGGATAAAAAGCCCGGGGAGATAGCAGACTTTATTGATGAGCATTCCAAACCTTCGACAGATACCGAAGGACTGGAATAGCCTTTTTTATCATATAATGATTTTTAAAGCCCGCTTGGAAAAGCGGGCTTTTTTTGCAACTTTTTGCAGAGAAAACAGCTGTATTTTAGATGCTTCGGGCAGTCCGCTAAGCACACCTAACTACCTATATTACAATTACTTAACTTAGATTATCAGCCTTCAATCCGGCCTTTGGCACAAAAGTTACCTTAGTAATAGCTGAGGTGAATATATGTACGAACAAATTAGCTATTGGCTTGGAGATATGATGGTTATGATTCTAATAATGTTAGCAGTCCTGGGCATGTTTATGGCAGTCGGGGCTCTGAGAGCTTTTCGCACCAACTTAACCACTGCTTTTATATACGCAACTCTCTCGTTGTTTTGCTGGACTCTGCACTTTGTCTGGCTGGTAAATGCTCCTGATGGCAGTATTCTCTATTACTTCACAGATATGAGCGCTGCCAGATGGCTGGTGTTTATTTTTGCTCCGGCCTTAGTGATTCTGTTTTTAACTTCGGGGGCTTATTGGTATGCCAAAGAAGGGCTTGTCGAAGCTCTGCCGAGATTATTTTTCGGACTTACGCTTCTATTACTTTTATATATGCTGGGTATTGACTGGCCTCTGGAGCTCAGAGGGCTGCTTAGTCTTTTCTGGGCTGCCTTTCTGTTTGCCAGCGAGTTCCCCTACTCTGATAAGAAACCGACTTTCGTTTATCAAGTCAGGCGAATGCTCTAAGTTTAAGTAATAAAGAGCAGCGCTACTCCCAAAACAGCAATGACCGCTCCGGCCAGAGCCCGGACAGACGTTTTCTCCCGGTAGAATATAAACATTATAGGAATTATCATTATGGGCACCGTAGCATTAAGCGTGGCGGCTACGCCTGTAGAAATATAATTAAGCGCCAGCAAAGACAGCCAGACTCCTAAAAAAGGCCCGCAAATTGAACCACCCAAAGTAAATTTGAATGTCTCTTTGTTAGTGAATATGGCGGCGACTTCATTTAGTTTCCCTCTGAAAGCAGAAACAAGCCAGATTATGGCGCAGGCAATGAGCATTCGCACAAACGAAGCCAGCATTGGGTCTAATTCAGATCCGGCATTAGTCATCCCCTGCTTGGCCAAGACCAAACCAACCGCCTGGCCGAGCGAAGCTCCCAACGCTAAAATTACTCCTTTTTGATATGAGCCGCTGTCAGCATGTTTTATTGAAGATTCCGGCAGTTCCTGATTGTCCCGACGGCCTTCCGCTACAATCCAGCTTACACCGGCAACTGTAACCGTAATCCCCAAAACGTCCAGCATGCCCAGCTTTTCTCCGAGAAAAACCCAGGCGATGATTGATGTCATGATAGGCGTAGTTGAGAATATCAAAGTAGTAAGTCTGGGACCTATAATAACCAGTGCTTTAAAAATGCAGAGATCACCCAAAACCAATCCTACAAATCCCGACAGACCCAGCCAGAAAAGCTGCGTAGAATTAAGGTCCTGATGAAACAGGGAGCCATGCAGGATTAGCAGGACCATAGCATAAATTATAACCGCCATGAGCAGACGGACTTTGTTGACATTAAAGGCGCCGGCTCGTTGACTCGCTTTAGAAAATAAAATTGCGGTAAAAGCCCAAAAAAAGGCAGTTCCAAGTGCGGCTAATTCGCCGAGGTAAGTCATCGCAGAATATAAATATCATTTGTCGCTAAAACAATTCAGCTTAATAAGAATTGTGAAACTGCTTTCACAATTATTTTCATAAATTGCATACTACTTGAGCACCCATAAGACATTGCCGGATTTGTGACTCTAACTTTCCTTCAGTCAAGGACTTGCGGGATTGCTTGTTTCTCTTTTAGTTGGCACGTTCTTTGTACTAAGTAGAGATTAGAAAGGTTATCTTATGAGTAAACAACTAAGTATTAATCGAACAATTCGAACTTTTACTTTTCTGAGCATTTTTGTTTTTGCAATGTCTTTGTTTTCTGCCGAAGAATCCAGAGCTGATACGGCCGACTATGACCCCTGGTATTATGTTGATGCCTCTTACAAGTTTTCTGTGCCGGACAAATTCCAGCATTTCTGGGGATCGGCTGCTTTGACTGAAATTCTTGGTCCCATGCCTGCTTTGGCCCTAGGCATTAGTAAAGAAATTTATGACGACAAAAAAACTAAGGCTGGATTTTCTTCTCGTGATATTGTCGCCGATATATTGGGAGTTATTTCGGCCAAATTGACAGAGAGAAATAAAGTCAGTCTCTGGCTTGACTGGCGCCCAGCAGAAGATGTAATTATTGTACAGATCGGAATCGGTTTATAGCATCTATTCTGTTACGACCCTGGCGACATCTACTACAACATCACCTGATCTTAATGAAATCAGACGAACACCCTGAGTGTTTCTGCCGATAACGCTTATATCTTTGACCGATTGACGGTTGGCAATTCCCCTTTTGGTAATCAGAATCAGCTCGTCTTTGTCTAAGACTTCTTTGATAGCCACTACTTCGCCGTTTCTGTCAGATGTTTTGACGTTGATGACACCTTTGCCGCCACGGTTGGTAATGCGGTAGTCATCGATATTGGTCCTTTTGCCGTAGCCGTTTTCAGTTACTACTAAAATTGTGCTGTCGCGTTTGACCACCACCATGCCTATGACATAATCATCTTTGGCCAGTCTGATACCTTTGACACCATAAGAAGCTCGCCCCATAGAGCGGAATTTAGTTTCATGAAATCTTATAGCCATGCCCTGTCTGGTCGCTATCAGAACTTCATAATTGCCGTCGGTGATGGCAGCTTCGATTAGCTCGTCCCCTTTGGGCAGATTGATAGCGTTGACGCCTTTCTGGCGGGGGTTGGAAAAAGCATCGAGCGGAACTTTTTTGATAGTGCCTTTTTTAGTAGCCATAACGACGAATTTATCTTCTGAGAAATCCCGGACTTTGCAGAAAGCGGTGATATTCTCGCCCGGTTCCATCTTGCACATATTAACAATCGGCTTACCCTTGGCCATCTTGCCGCCGCTGGGAATGTTATGCACTTTAACCCAGTAGCAGCGCCCATAACTTGAGAAAAACAGAATATAGTCGTGGGTCGAGGCAATAAAGAGATGCTCAGCGAAATCATCGACTTTGGTCTCTATGCCTATGACTCCCTTACCGCCTCTTTGCTGGCGCCTGTAGGCCGAAACAGACAAGCGCTTGACATAACCGGCGTGGGAGATGGTAATGACCATGTCTTCTTCGGCTATCAAATCTTCGACTGTAAGTTCTTCGGCTGCCGCCTGAATTTCTGTGCGCCGGTCATCGCCAAATCTTTTCTTCATATCTTTGGTTTCATCTTTAATGATGTTCATGCGCAGTTCTTTTGAACCCAAAACAGAAGTCAGCTGTTCGATCGTTTTTATCAGCTGCTCGTATTCATTCTGAATCTTCTGACGTTCCAGACCGGTCAGTCTCTGCAGGCGCATCTCTAAAATAGCGCTGGCCTGAATTTCTGAGAGCTTGAACTTTTCCATCAAACCGGTGCGGGCCTCAGGAGTATCTTTCGACTTCTTGATTAATTTGATGACAGCGTCTATATTGTCCAGAGCAATCTTGTAACCTTCGAGAATATGAGCGCGCTCTTCGGCCTTGCGCAAATCAAACTTCGTCCGTCTGACAACAACTTCGTGGCGATGCTTGATAAAGGCTTCAATAATCTGCTTGAGATTTAAGAGTCTGGGAACACCGTGGTCGAGACTAAGCATTATTATAGAAAAAGTTACCTGCATGGTGGTGTGTTTGTAAAGAAGATTGAGCACAATCTCTGCCTGGGCATCGCGTTTGAGCTCTATGACAATGCGCATACCGTCGCGGTCTGATTCGTCACGGAGGTCTGAGATACCGTCGATCCTTTTATCTCTGACAAGATCCGCGATTTTTTCCAGAAGGTTGGACTTGTTAACCTGATAAGGAATTTCAGTGACTACGATCATTTCTTTGCCGCTTTTGAGAGTTTCGACGGCAGCTTTTGCCCGAAGCGGAATATGTCCGCGGCCGGTCTGGTAAGCCTGATGTATGCCTTCGCGGCCGTTTATAATGCCCCCGGTAGGAAAATCCGGTCCCGGCACAATTTTTATAAGGTCGGCGATGGTAACGTCCGGCTGGGCAATAACTTTTAAGATAGCTTCACTGATTTCGTTAAGGTTGTGAGGCGCCATGGAAGTAGCCATGCCGACAGCAATACCGGTAGTGCCATTGCAAAGTAGATTAGGGAATTTACCAGGCATTACTTTCGGCTCTGATAAAGTACCGTCGTAGTTTGGCATAAAGTCGACAGTCTCTTTTTCAATATCAGCCAGCATTTCTACTGCTATTGGCGTCAGACGAGCCTCGGTATATCGCATGGCAGCGGCGCTATCGCCGTCAATAGAACCAAAATTTCCCTGACCGTCGATCAGCGGGTAGCGCAGGTTGAAATCCTGCGCCATTCGTACCAGAGTGGGATAGACAACCTGCTCGCCGTGGGGATGATAATTGCCCGAAGTATCTCCGCAAATTTTGGCGCATTTGCGGTGAGGTCGGCCCGGGCTCAGATTGAGATCGTTCATTGCAAAAAGAATACGGCGGTTGGAGGGTTTCAGCCCGTCGCGGTTATCCGGCAGAGCGCGGTTGGTAATAACGGACATGGAGTAGTCCAGATATGAGGATTTCATCTCCTCTTCTAAGAAAATAATTTCTATTTTTTCACGCTCAATAGCCATTTTTGATCCTTATATCATCGCCTGAAAGTTATCAATATCAAGCTTATACTATGAAAAAAAGCAGATTAAATCAATCAAAAACATCAAGCCGGCATCTCTCTAATCCGCTGAATTATAGGGATTTATAAACTATTTTAAGCTGATTATCTGGCTGGACTATTTTAATTGTAAATGCTATAGGAATTTTTGTGTACAATAAGAATATGTTAAAAGCAAAACGGAAATCTGTGATATTGATTGTATTTTCTCTCCTGACGCTTGTGATGATTAATTCAAAGAGTTATTCCGAGAGCAAGATTATCGTTATCGACCTGGCTAAATTGGATGGTGACTGGAAAGGTTCGGGCAGTTACCTGGTGCCGTTTACAACAATGACGGCTTCGATAAATGCAGAGGCAAAGTTTATTTATGACAGTTCCAAAGGCTACCTGCGGACGTTCATGAGCGCCGATGATCTTTTATTTAGTTATTCTGATTCAGGACATTTGCAAATAAACTCAAAGGGAGACTCGGCCGTTTGGGAATCGTGGAACAGCTGGGGGTATCACTTAAAATACAGAGGAACTGTAAAAGAAAAGACAATTTCTGGCAGCCGCCTTAAGGGAAAACTCAAATACGATGTTTATGTAGAAATAGTTAATTATGACAGTCTTTATTGTCGTTTGATATTGACCAATGAAAAGGGAGAGTCAAGTGAGCAGGCCAGCTGTAGTTTTAAGCGAATAGTTAAAGAATAGCCGGCGCTAATGATTGAGGCTGTCTGAGTCGAAAGTCCAGTGCCATGATTCCCAGGGAATTAAGCCGGTGGTATCTTCGGGATAGGTTTCATAAAAACCAAAATAGCCGGCATTTGTTTTTAGCCAAAGATACTCTTTGGTTTTGGCAAACATCGCTTCGCTGGGCACAAAATCTACCGCCAGGCCGCTATGATGCTGGGAGTAGCCGGGAGGCGCTACGTAACTAATAACTTTTTGGTATTCTTCTCCTGCCATCAAACGGTTTTTTATAATTCGCTTTTGAAAACCAACCGACCTGAAGCCGGAATCTACAATTAAAAAGACGCTGTCTTTTCTGGCTTGCGTTGACATCAGCAAAAGCGCCTCTTTTGTTTCTGGCAAAACATAAATTCGATAAGATTCAAAGCTGAGAGAATCCGGCAGCTTAGTCAGTTTATCGGGGTCGGCCATATCGAGTGAGTCCAATTTTTTATCGCACCATCTTTCAGGCAGCTTGTATTCAACGCTGTCTATGACAATTTTTTCGCTGCAGTCTGCGGCGTTAGTTGAAAAAGAAATAAAGCCGGCCAGTATAAATAGCAGCAACGATGATTTAAAGAAATTTTTTATAGCATGGTGCCTCAATTTATCAGTTACAAACAGGTCGGTCCCGGACCGCCTCTGAAAACGTAATCAACTATATAGGTTAAATCAAGAACGTCGGCTATGCCGCCGGAGCCGTCAAGGTCGGCTGCCAGTTCATTTGCCGGCTGTGGACCTCCCCTGAAAATAAAATCTACAAGAAAAGTCAATTCCAAAATCCCCTGAAACTGGCCGTTGTTATCGATGTCACCACACAGCCAGAAAGTGGGAATAAGCTCAGTATTGACGACCGAGGCACTATCAGCTGCAACAGAAATATCCATTATTAACAGAGTATCATAACCCTCAGCGTAAAATTGCAGCGAATATGTGCCCGGTTGGAGCATTCGGTAGTAGTCGCCTACATCCGGGTCGCTGAAAACTTTGGACGAAGCGGCATCGCGGCCAATGACGGTAACTGTGGCAGCAACCGGCTCTCCTGTGGAAGAATCGGTAACAATGCCTCTGATGCCATAGTTGGCCTGCCTGAGCCAGTCAAAGAGAGAGACGCGATTGTACTCCCAATGAGCAGGCAGCAAGGCCGCATTCAGAAGTTTAACATTAGAAATTTCAATAGTAACTTCGCGGGAACCATGGAAATAATTCATATAGTCCTGTCGGCCGCCGAAAATCGGATACCAGTCCCAGCCGTTGGTGATGCCGTTATTGAGTTGAGTCATATATCCGAATGGACTATAAGCATGTGCCGAATCGGCATATTGTCTGCTGACATTGATATACCAGAGATCATCGGGGTGGCGGGCAAACCAGGTATCCCAGGGGTAGTTGATGACTTCGGCGCCGCCGTGGAAATTGCCGGAAATTACCCAGCTTTGCTGTTCGGCTATATTCATCATGGCGACAGTTTCTGCCTGCCAGGTTTTGCCGTCGGGGTGGGGTCCTTCGTCGGGGTCGGGAAAATTACGATTAAGATCTACAAAGTTTGAGTTGCCGCGAATTGCACCGGCTACGGTTGAATCATCAATTCGATAAGCGCCGTCGGGATTAGCCAGCGGGTTTATCCAGATTTCGATGTTGTCTACCATGGCTGTTATTTCGGGGTCCGTGCCGTAAGTTGTCAGGATGGAGTCGATCATCCTGAGCATCAGCACGTAACCACAAAGTTCATTGCCGTGCATAGAGCTTGAGTACATGACTTCCGGCTCGGCTTCCTGGCTATGGACGTTGTCAGAAATTTTTACAAATAGAATTTCGCGGCCGAGCTCAGAATATCCAGCTACAATCGTTGTACAGATACTCGGGTAGAGCGTGCCGAAGCTGTACATCATTGAAACGTAATTACCGTAGCTGGGGTAAACGTCCCAGCCGGTTATTTCGGCCTGAGTCTTAGCCATTTTAGGATTGGCAAATTTGGATGGATGCTCCAGCAGCTCTATCTGGTAGCCGGCTGCCATCGCTCTGTTAATGTCGGCCAATGTTCCGAAAGCATAGACGGTGTCGTTTTTATAGTTGTCGATTGAAACAAGGCGCGTTATTTTGAGAAGATCGGATCTGTTTTCTACCTGAAAACGAAAATATAATTCTTCTGCTTCTGCTTGACTTGACAGAACCGATAGAGAGATGAGAATAAGCAATTTCAGAGTTTTCAAAGATTGTTCTTTCCTACTGGCAGACAGGAGCCGGGCCTGATCTGAAAACGAAATCAACCATATAGGTTAAATCGAGTATGTTGGCCGAGCCTCCGGAACCGTTAACGTCTGCTGCCAGCTCGTTTTCCGGCGGTGGGCCGCTGCGGAAAATAAAATCTACCAGGTATGTCAATTCCAAAATTCCCTGAAACTCGCCGTTGTTATCAACATCACCACAGACATACGGCGGCTCTAAAATAGCAAATGAATAAAGTATGCTGGTTGAAACATCGCCTCTGTCATTTTGAGCGAAAATAAAATATTCGATAAATGAGCCGGCTTTTTGGGCCGGTATGAAACCGTGATATTCATCAGCGTTGCCGGTAGGTGTAAGAGTGTTTACAAAAGGAACAGAGTCGACTTGATAAAACAGCAGCAGAGAATCAGAATTGAGAGTTGTGTCTGATTTTATAATAGTCACGACTTTATAGTCGAAAAGAGTATCTTCGGTGTTGGTTAAAGATATATGTGCAATTGTCAGATTTGAATCGGGGTCGTAGCCATCAAGCGCCAGTAGTCCACTGTTGTCCGGGTCGAGCCAGGGTTTGAGGCTGTTTGATGAAGATCCTCCTCCTAACCATGAACGGGCCACGCTGCCGTACCAGTCAGCAGTGATACTGGCGCAGGATGCGAAGCCGCCATGAAGCTGCCCGATAATGCGATTGTTCTTGTCAAAAAGCGGCGAGCCGGATGAGCCCGGTTCAGTTGTGCCATCTTCCCATTGAGCTACTCTCCAGTGAGTTGTGCCGGGAGATGTACCGAGATATGAGGTGGCCGAAACAAAGTCGTAGTCGAACGTAATTTTTTTAATATCCCCCCTGGGGTGATGGATACCTACCGATGAATCAGCAGAAGTTTCTTCAGCCGACCAGCCGCTGTAATAGATATTGAATGAGTCGGGCGGAGTCTCGTCTAACAAAAGCAGAGCAAAGTCTGAGGGAGAGTATCTTGCCAGCCGGGTAGAACCCTGTACGGTCATGTTGGTGGGGCCATCTATATTAGAGCAGGTTGGACTCTGGTAGTTGAACATGAATATCCAGGAAGATTCACCGCCCAGACAGTGATTGGCTGTCAGAAAAAACGGCGTGCCGTCTGCTCGCACATTGTTAATCATAGAGCCGGAGCAGATTCTGGCTCCACCGGCAGTAATAATCATAGTTACCGAGCGAATCTGGTCACGCCAGCCGTCGCCTTCGGGACAATTGACATTATTGTTACAAAAACCAGCATCTCCAAAGCCTGAAACTTTATCAGTAATACTCCTGTCAAAAATATTTCTGTATGCGTGAACTACCCGGGAAATTCTTATTACGGCAGTTTCTGTAACAGAAGCAGGCTGGTGATATTCAAGAGTTACTCTGTCACCGGAAATTGGTGCGGTAGAGAATTTCCTGTGGGTTTTGTTGTTGGCTGATGTAAAAGCCCCCAGCAGATAACTTTGGTCGCTGCTGTAAAGAAATAACCGGCTGCCATCGGGCAAATAAAATTCATCGTATAAAAGATTGAGAGAATAGGCGCCTTCCGATATAATTTCCAGCCTCCAGATTTTGCTGCCATCGGGGAGCCTGCTCCAGCTGCCGCTGTTATTCATATCATAGCTGACATCTATCGGCGCCCCAAATCTGTAAGGAATATCTTTGCCGGCCTGCTGCATATCTTCGGCCAAAAAAGCAGCGACATCAACCGGCGGAAGTTTTTCAGATTGTATATTATCAGCAATAGATTTGCCAAAACTGGCCGGTTTTCCGCCAATACTTAGCTGAGCCTTAACAGAAACAGCTGACAAGACCAAGAAACAGATAAAGCTGACGAAAACTTTGGAGTACAACTACTGTTACTACCTATTTGGCGGATATTTCGACTACAATATTAACAGCCTTTTTCGCTGAATTTCAGCTGAAAAAGACTGCTCTTAAATGTAGCCACTTTCCTGAAACTGTCAAGGCAATTTCAGATAAGACGGGCTGCTAATGCCCTTCTCTGACAGCTATTAACTTGCCAACCTTACCTTCCAGCATAAACAATTCTCTCTGAGACGAGGCTGTCTTGGTGAGGGTCAGCAGATATTCAACACTGGCCACTTCTTCAACCTGCTCGGCCACTTTCCAGCCGATAAAGTTCTCTGTGGCCGGGTCATTTTCGGAGCGGGACAAAGCCAGTATTTGATGAACCTGGTTGGTTACTTTCTTTTCATGCTCTAAAGCTTTCTCAACAATCTCCTGCACCGAAGCAAATTCTGCCTGAGGTTCCGATAGAGACTTCAGAGTCACCTTAGCACCCTGGTCCAGAAGGTAGTCAGCGATTTTCTCGGCGTGTCCTTTTTCTTCACCTGCCTGTATAAAAAACCATTTGGCATACACTTTTAAATCCATACTCTCCAGCGCATAGGCCATGGCAGTATATGTCCAGGAGGCGAAATACTCGTGGTTTACCTGTTCATTTAAGCGGTCAGCTACTTTTTGCGGTATCATCATTACTATTTATTTCCTTTCGTTATAGAAAACTCTCAAAGTTCTAAAGTCATATCTCGTATGAATTATCTTAAAAAATATTTAAAAATCAACTGTATCCTTATAAAACTTACAACAAATGAAAACCTGTTTCAGTTCGGATTTACCCGCTCCTTATTTTCATTCATTTTAGCTTCTTCTTTAGTTATCTTTCTTAAAGTATAAACAAATAGTCAGAAAAGGTAAATTTATGTATCTCCATAAATTGACAGCTCAGGTTCATGATACGGATGCCGCGGGCGTCATCTATTTTGCCAATTTTTACCGTATGGCTCACTCGACCTATGAAGCTTTTATGGAATCGATTGGCTATTCGATCAGATATTTTTTGGATCAGGCCGAGGTAGTACCGCTAATCGTCCACTCTGAAGCTGACTACAAGAAATCAGTAAAAACAGGTGACAAGCTTACAATTGAATTGAAAATAGAAAAAGTAGGTATTTCTTCCTACGTGCTGAGCTATAATATATTTAATGACAAAGACGAAATTGCAGCAGCCTTAAAAACAGTTCATGTATCAGTCGACAAAGAAAAACGGACCAAAGTTCCGCTTCCTGAAAAGTTCAAAGAAACACTTCTGGAATTTCTCAAGACTGCTTAGCCTGCTGCTCTTTTTTTGCCAGCCTGGTGAGTTTCTGGCGGTCGGGCTTTAGTGAGCCGTTGAGAGCTTGCCTGGGCCAGTTCAGAAATTTTACGGGAATTTTATAGCGCGGCAGATTTTTTTCTAGTTCTTTTTTTAAACGTCCGGAGAATTTACTAAACTTGAGGCTGTTGCTGCCTTTGACAAAGGCTACCGGCCTCTCTCCAAATTCCTTGTCTTTTATACCTACTACGATTGCTGTTTCGACATAGCTTAACTGCATCAGATAACTTTCGATCTCTTCGGGAAATATATTTTCTCCTCCGGAAATCAGCATATTATCTTTTCTTCCTAAGAAAGTCAGCCGGCCTTTTTTGTCTAGCCTGCCAATGTCGCCAGTGTGAAACCAGCCCTGGTCATCAAGCGGAAGTTCTGCTATATCGTTTTCAACATACCCCAAAAACAGAGTCTTGCCTTTTACCAGAATTTCGCCATCATCTGCAATTTTCAGCTCGCGATGTTTAAGCAGGTGTCCTGAATGGCCGTGATTGTCAGCCACGCCGATAGTCACCTGTGAAGCCATCTCCGTTAAGCCGTAAGTAGTGTAAAGCTTAAAGCCAAATTTCAGACCCTCTTCGATTAGTTCTGCAGTTGCCGGGGCGCCGCCGAGAATAACTTTTGGATAATGATTTAAGGAGACTGCCTGTCCGCTGTTTAAGAGCCGGTAAAATTGAGTCGGCACAAACGAAGTGTGGCTGATTTCGAATTTATTAATTGAAACAGCTGTCTCCTCTTTACTGTCAGCAATGACTACCGCTCCTCCGTTTATTATAGATCTAAACAGAATTCCCAAGCCGCCGACATGACAAAGCGGCAGAGACAAAAGCCAGCGGTCATTTTCCGCAAACGAAATAAATTTGTTGGCGCTGACGGCACTGTAGTAAAAGTTTCCGTAGGAGAGCAGTGCCGCTTTGGGCCTGGCGCAGCTTCCGGAGGTAAATATTATGGCTGTCGGATGGTCAAGTCTTACTACCGGTTCAGAACGAAGTCTGAATTTTTTTAATTTCCGCGGCACTATATCATTTGACTGCCATTCTGTAATCGCTGGTTCATTAAGAGATTTTGATTTGTCTTTGGTGAAAATGAGGATGGGGCAGTCCAGAGAAATTAGAGCTTTTATGACGGCTCTTTTGGGCCAGCGCTGATTTACGGCACAGAAAATAGCGCCGATTCTTAAAAGCGCCAGCACCAGTACGTAATAGTCAAGGGAGTTCGTGCCTAAAATCGCAACATGGGAGTTTCTGGCCACCCCGCGTTCTTTTAAGTTTACGGCGCTGACATGAACCAGCTGCTCCAGTTCGCTGAAAGTGGTAATACCAGACGCTGTAACGACTGCTGCTGAGTCTGGCTGCTTTTCGGCCGTAAGGTTTAAGGGGCAACGAAGTTCTTCCATTGCCTCAAATTTCCGTAAGCGGCAGAGATTCAAATTGTTTATCAATAACTGCTATATTTTTCATTTCAATCCGGCCATTTTTGACGGGAAATAATTTCAGATAGCTATCATCGGCATAGATGCCCAAAGTGTCAAGGCCGCAGGCAGAGTTTATGGAATTAGCGGCTGCCAGCTGGGCAATAATCGACAGCCCTAAAACCGATTCATAAGATGAACTAAAGACGCAGGCTATCTTCTGAGCTTTAGCCAGCCCGGCAAAACTGATAGTTTTTTCAAGCCCCAAAAGAGTAGGCTTGAGAACAAGGGCACTGGCTGAACTGAAATTCTTAAAATCTGATATTTCTATCTCTGTCAGCGTTTCATCTAAAGCTACCGGGATAGCCAGGCTGCTGTCAGCCAGCAGCTCTTGCAGCTCTGAACTGTTAGAAACCGGCTCCTCAATATATTCAATTCGACAGTCCTTGGTTTGACTATGAAAAGTAGCTGCCTGCTCCAGACTCCAGCTGCGGTTGGCGTCCAGGCGCAGGTTCATACTTTCACCAAGCTGCTCACTTACTTTCCGGGTCATGTCTATATCTTCTGACAAATCTCTACTGCCAACCTTCAATTTAACCGAGCCGTAATTGCTCTCTTTGATATGAGCCAGCGAGGTCAGTATTTCTTCTTTGCTGCCGCTCAGGAGGGCGTTCACTTCCAGACTACCGCTACAGTTCTTGTTTAACAGTTCTGACAAACTAATGTTTCGCCTGTCGGCGCTTAATATTAAAAGCGCAGAAGCTACCCCAAAACTTACCGAAGGATAAACGTCACCCGGAAAATCTTTCATGGCGCTGTTGATTTCTTCAGGCTGCTGAAGAGACAGAGGTTTTTTTAATGAATTGCAGATTTGAATCGTTTGAGATTTTGCCTCTTCGAGGTTTTCGCGGCTGAAACCGGGCAGCGGAGCTATTTCGCCGAAACCACAGTTGCCGCCATCGTCAAAGATTTTCAAAATAAGACCTTCCCTGGAATCGATTGAAACAGATTTGAGTTTAAGAGTTCTCTTTAGACGGATTTTATAGCTGTACAATTTAAAACCTTTGAATTTCAAAGCAACCATCCGATCGAAAACAAAAGGCTGTAAAGCAAAAGAGTTTGAGCAGTCTGTACCAGCACAGAGTTCAGCTCTATTCCATCTTTGCTGCCTAGAACTTTTCTGACAGGCCGATACGCTAAGAGAATCACGGCGGCTGCAATAGTTGCTTCGGCATGCTCGTTAGTCGTTAGATAAAGAATGAACGGCACCAGCGTTGCTGCTGTTATGGCGAAAACATATTCAGCTTTTGCGAACGTTGCTCCGAATCTGACCGCCAGAGTTTTCTTGCCGGCGATTTTATCAGTTTCTATATCACGCAGGTTGTTGACTGTTAAAATTGCTACTGAAAACAGACCGGGAGCCAGACCGGCCAGTATTACTGCAATGTTTATTTCGAGTGTCTGAACGTAAAAAGTGCCGCCGGTGGCTACCGGTCCAAAAAAGAGCAGTACAAAAAAATCTGCGAGGCCGGTATAGCCTAAAGCTAATTTGGTGGCGGTGTATAAGACACCGAAGGTGATCGACAGAATTCCGATAGCGACTATCGGCCAGCCGCCCAGGAAGACAAGATAGATACCCGCCAAAAAAGCCAGACTGAATGCCAGAACCATGGCTGTTTTTATTTCCCTGGCTGTGACGAGTCCGGCCTGAGTTACTCTGACAGGTCCTAACTCTCTCTGGGCATCGGCGCCTTTTTTAAAATCAAAAAAATCGTTGGCTAAGTTAGTGCCGATTTGAATCATTGTTCCCCCAAAAAGTGCTGCTAAAAAAGCCAGCAGCTGAAAACTTCCGGCTTCACAGGCCATAGCCGTGCCGATAAATACCGGAGCAACTGCCGCCCACAAAGTTTTTGGGCGAATGGCCAGAAGCCAGATTTTTAATTTGGAGTAAGACGTAGACACTTTATTTTAGCCCGCTACTTGTATCGTCTTATGGCTGGCGGGGGAATTTTGAGAAATCCGGTTTTCTTTTTTCATTGAAGGCGTTGCGGCCTTCCTGGCCTTCTGCGGTCATATAATACAACATAGTAGCGTTGCCGGCTAATTCCTGAATGCCGGCCAGTCCGTCGCAGTCGGCATTAAGGGCTGCTTTCAGACATCGAATCGCCATAGGCGAGTTAGCCAGAATCTCCTGACACCATTTTATTGTTTCATTTTCAAGCTCAGCTAAGGGAACGACCGTGTTGACCAGTCCCATTTCCAGCGCCTGTCTGGCGTCGTACTGACGACAGAGAAACCAAATTTCGCGTGCCTTTTTCTGGCCGACTATCCGGGCTAAGTACCCGGCGCCGTAGCCGCCATCAAAAGAGCCAACCCGCGGTCCGGTCTGACCGAAAATTGCGTTGTCGGCAGCGATAGTCAGGTCGCAAATTAAGTGCAGCACCTGGCCGCCTCCGATAGCGAAGCCTGCTACCATGGCGATGATTGGCTTGGGGCAGGTGCGCATTTGACGCTGAAAGTCCAGGACATTAAGTCGGTGTACGCCGCTCTCGTCTTTGTAGCCTGAGTCACCGCGTACTTTTTGATCGCCGCCTGAACAGAACGCTTTCTCTCCCTGTCCGGTCAGAATAACCACGCCGATTGACTGGTCTTCGCGGGCATTTTCTAAGGCTTGGGACATTTCAAAAACAGTCTGCGGCCGAAAAGCATTGCGGACCTCAGGACGATTGATGGTTATTTTAGCAATGCCTTCAAACTTGTGATACAGAATATCTTTGTAGTCACCCGCATTCTGCCAATTTATTTTATTCATTGTAGCCTCTTTCTTTATATCAAAAACTTTTGCAGTTCGATCATGTATTCTTGTGACCTTTCAAAATGCACATTATGTCCGGCGCCTGCGATTGTTACGACTCTGATTGCAGCCGATCGCTCTGCCATTTCTAATGCTACAGACTTGAATTTATTGTCATTACCGCCGACTATCAAGAGAGTTGGCGGCTTTAAGTCAGGTAAAACGTCCCAGAGAGAGGGCTGGACACCGCTGCCCATAGAATTTAGTGATTTGCTCAAGGCTTCGGCCTTGTTTTCAGACCTGCTTTTTAGAAGTTTTTCAAATTTGTTGCTGTCCTGTCTGATTGAGTCAAACAATGGCTGACTGTACCAGCTTGTAATAAATTCGTCCATCGTCTGAGTTTTAAGTCTGCTGATGACAGCAGCGTCTGATTTGATTCTGTCTTCACGTTCTTTCTTTGTTTTGAGTCCCGGCGAGGCTGATTCCAAAATAAGCTTAGAAAAATATTCGGAGTACGTTAGCGCCACGTAAAGCGCCAGCCGACCGCCCATCGAGTAACCGACCAAAGCGCATTGCCTGACTTCTTCCTGCTCTAAAATAGCGAGTAAAGATAGAGCAGCCGACTGCATGGTGTGGTCAGATTCGGAGAGCGGTATTGTCCGGCCGTGTCCGGGCAGATCCGGCACAATGCAAAAGAGCTTTTCTTTGAGAGTTTCTGTAACTTCGCTCCAATCTTTAGAACTGCCCAAAAAACCGTGCAGCATTAAAATAGCGGGTGAAGTTTTACTGCCGTGTGTCTCGTAATAAAGATGCTGGCGGGCTGGCATAAATTTAACTGCCGGCTAAAACTTTGTTAAGAGCGGCTGTGATTTCCTGATGCAGTTTGAAATTTGCTTTGCGCTTAGTTTTGACTTCAATGATAGACGGCTTATTTGATATCTGGCAGGTAGCATAGCATCGACCGAACTCTTTTTTTGATTTAGGCTGAAAGTATTCCAGACCAAACTGCCTGGCGGAATTTTCAAAACTCAGGCCATGCGGGGTACCGAAGAACTTTTCGAAATCTTTAGTCTCAGATACAACCGGCAGAAAAGAAAAGATTCCGCCGCCATCGTTATTGAAAACAATAATTGTCAGCGGCTGCTTTGAATCGCAGACAAGTTTAAGAGAATTCAGATCGTGCAGAAATGTTAAATCACCGATTACGAGTGTGACCGGGGCCCTTCGGCCATTGGCATAACCTACAGCCGTTGCGATAGTGCCATCGATTCCCGAAACCCCGCGATTGTATTCTACCGCCACAGCGTTACCAGACGCGGATGCAAACCTGTCCATCTCCCTGACCGGCAGACTATTGCCGAGAAACAGCGCAGCACTATCGGCTATTTGTTCGGATATCTCGCGGCAGACCGCCGGCTCTGAAATTGCGTCATTACTACCTAAAATATCGTTCAATGTTTTATCAATTTGTTTTGATTGTTTTGATAATGTTTCAGTTAGTTTACTGGTTCCTTGCTGCTGAGTTAAATTTTCTAAACCTTCACAAAACGAAGCTATGCTGCACTCGAGCCTGAGCGTGACCTGATGGTTGGGATCTTCTCTTTCGGCGTGGCTGGCAATTTGAATGTAATGTTTCGGTCGGGCACGGTTAAGCGACTTTAGCAAATTTTTGGAGACAGGCTGATCGCCAAACTGGATGACGGTATCAACCTCTGAAAGCAGATCATCATTGGTCGCAAGCATCAGGTCAAAATATGATATTGTGTTTTCTGAAATTTTAGAGCCAAGACGCAGGCCTGAGGCAATATCCGGCAATAGCGGCCAGCCGAGGCGAATCGCAAGAGACTCTACCAGCTTGCTTTCAGCCGCGCTAACTTTGCCGACTACGATAACGCCGCTTTTGGTTTCATTTATTATTTTTGCCGGTTCATCGAGTTGAACTTCTGAAAGCCGCGGCTCCGGCCTGCTATAAGTAGTAAAGGCTTTGTCGTGTTTTAACCAGCCCGAAAGATTCACCAAATAATCAGAGTAATCTTTGCTGTTGGCTGTCGCCGCCAGCGGTTCACGGAACATACAATTGAGATGTACCGGTCCCGGCGGGGATGACAGCGAGCGATGCAGTGCCTGATCGACTGTGGTCAGGACAAATTCCGGCGCTATTTTTTCATCGGGGCAGGGGATATCAAACTGCCAGCGGACAAATTTCCCGTAAAGTCCGGATTGATTTATAGTCTGGTTGGCAGCAGTCTCTTTCAGTTCCGGAGGACGATCAGCAGTTAACACGATAAGCGGGATCTTGCTTTCAGAGGCTTCGACAATTGCCGGAAAGAAATTTGCTGCCGCCGTCCCGGAAGTGCAAACTATAACAGCGGGATTTCCTGCGGCTTTGGCATAACCGAGTGCGTAAAAAGCGGCGCCTCTTTCATCGTAATGGATTGTAGTCTTGACACTCCTCTGCTCCGCTATCCCCAGTACTAAAGGAGTCGAGCGCGAACCTGAGGCCAGAGAAAAACAGATCACTCCGCCGCGAACCAATTCCTCAATCAGCAGTTTGCCCCAAAGTAGATTAATATTGTCGAACTGAGTTTGCATCAGCCGGTCACGGCGTTTAAAAAACTGCCGATCTTACTTTCGATTTCATCCCATTCCCGCCGGGGAGTGGAGCCTCTGACAATCCCTGCTCCCGAATACAAGCTTAGTTTTTTACCTGTAACCAGGCCGGAGCGAATGCCGACAGCAAATTCAGCCGAGTTTCTGCCTATCCAGCCGATTGCTCCGGCATACCAGCCGCGGTCAAACGGTTCGTATTCGGAGATTCTTTTTTGGGCGAGTTTCGAAGGAAAGCCGCCGACCGCCGAAGTTGGATGTAATAAACTTAAGATACGGGCATCTGTTACACTTTCTTTGAGGGTGCCGGTAAAGCGCGTTACCAGATGCTGCACTCGGGCCAGTTTGAAAAGAGATTCCTGTTTATCAAATTCAATATTTTCGCAGACATTTTCAAGGGCCGATTTTATATTTTGTACCACGTACTGGTGTTCTCTTTTCTCTTTGTCATCGCTTAAGAGTTCGTCTCCAAGATTTGCATCTTCGATTTCATCTCTCCCCCGCCGGCGTGTCCCGGCCACGGCTTCGCTTTCGATACTTCTGTCTATGCGTTTATAGAGACGCTCGGGCGAGGCGCCGATAAACGATATATCTTTGGCCGGCTGAAACAGATAATGAAAACAGTTAGGGGTTGTCTTGCTCAACCGCTTCATAATTGCCAAGGCATCGCAGCTGTCTTTAAATTTGAAAATCGACTGCCGCGCCAGCACTATTTTTTCGATTTTACTCCTGCTGAAATCATCCAGAATTGCCCGAACGTTTGACTGCCAGCCCTCAAATAATGGTAAATCAGTGCGCACTTCAAACTCCTGAACAGCAACCTCACTGCCTGAGAGTTCAAAGCAAACTGATTTTAGCTCTCTGAGAATATTATCTTTTGCGGCTCTGTCAGTCTGCAAATTAAGATTGCAGACAAACCAAGTCTGTCCGGCCTCACTGATAAGTTCAAAACGAGGCAGCACAAATTTTGCGGCACCAAAAGCCTGCCATTCTGCGGAGTTCGCCCCGCTTTTAGAATCAGAAGGAAATCTCATGCCGCCATAAAAGCGAATGCTGTCGCTGCTTTGGCTGAGCAGTTTTTCTATTTTTTCGACCAATTGATGTCGCTCATCAAGGTTTTCTATTTCAAGCGAAGCACATTGTCCGATTGCAGCAGATTCAAACAAATTGTCGCGGTCGCCCCAGTAAAATTTCTGTTGGTTCTCTTGAGCACTAAGCCAGTTAAGCGGCGAAATTGTTTCAGGGCTCGAGCTTGGAATTAATACTGCAACTCTGTGAAACAGCGGAGCAGCTGCAATTTTTTCGGCTAAAGCCATTTTAATTTCATGCACAAGAGCTTCTTTGGCCGCCTCAAATATAGGTGTGTAAGTTTTATCAGTAAGCTGACTCAAATTATGATTTTCCAATAAACTATTTTTCTCCTTCGTAAATTGTGGCCACCCCGAATGTCAGCGGATGCGCTTTGGTGAACTTGAAACCAGCTTCGTCCAACAGCATTAAAAAATCGCTGCCGTAAGGAAATGATTCGATAGTTTTATTTAAATAGTGATAGGCTGCTTTATCACCTGATATCAGACCGCCAATCGCCGGCAGCAGATAACGCAGATAAAACAGATGCAGATTTCTGATTAATCTGTTCGGGGGCAGCGAGAATTCCAGAATCAGAACTTTGCCGCTTTCGTTTAAGACCCGGTGCATCTCGCTTAGAGATTTTTTGACATCGGTGACATTGCGAATACCAAAAGCAATGGTGACGACGTCAAAAGAATTATCACAGCAGGGAATAGAGGTAGCGTCGGCTCGCACCAGAGATAGATTATCTGCTATGGTCGAACCGGGCAGCTTGCGCCTGGCTTCAGCCAGCATTTTAGCCGACATATCCAGCCCGATGCCAAATTTGATATTTTTGGAATATTTGACCAAACTCAAAAGCACATCACCGGTGCCGGTGGCCAGATCCAAAATGCTTTGCGATTGTTTCCGGGGCAGTAGTCTGGCCAGTTTTTTGCGCCACCTTATATCCTGTCCAAATGACAGTAATCTGTTGACCAGGTCATAACGGCTGGCAATGCGGTCAAACATCCGGTAGACATCCTGTCGGCCGGGACTTTTTTCAGCCTGGCTGCCGAATGGCTCTTTTATAGCGACACCTGCTTTTTGCATCAGTAGTTCATACTTCCGGCGCTTTTCCTTGAGCCGGATTCTATGGCTGGCAATATAGCAACTGGCCGGGCAAATTCAAGTTTATCTGAATACGAACATCCCTGCGGCAACCTCATACTTTCCAGACAGTTAAATCTCTAATTGGTTGCCAAAAAGACTTTGGGTGGCTACAATTGTTATTCTTAAGCAGTATTCTAAAGAAAGGTGCCGGATGAAATATAGAAGAATTGGTAGTAGCGGACTAAAAGTATCAGAAATATCGCTGGGGGCCTGGCTTACTTATGGCCGCTCGGTAGATGACAAGCTCTCAGAATCTATTATACATAAGGCGATAGAATCTGGTGTAAACTTTATTGATATCGCCGATGCTTACGCCGGTGGCAGCGCCGAGAAAGCTGTCGGCCAGGCTATCAAACTGTTTAAGCGCTCTGATCTGGTTATTTCTACCAAACTCTTCTGGCCGATGTCGGATAATGTCAACGACCGCGGACTGAGCCGTAAACATATAATGGAATCGATAGACAAGTCGCTCAAACGAATCGGCACAGATTATGTCGATATTTATTTCTGTCATCGCTATGACGAAGAAACCGAAGTTGAAGAAACTGTACGGGCTATGGACGACCTGATACGACAGGGGAAAATTCTTTACTGGGGAACTTCGGTCTGGGAAGCTGACCAGATTCAAAAAGCCAATGACATCGCTCAGAAATTTGGCGCTTACGCCCCGATAGTGGAACAGCCGCAATACAATATGCTCGACCGGCATATCGAGACAAAGATAATGCCTGCTTGTAGCTCAAACGGTATGGGTTTTACGGTCTGGTCGCCGCTGGCGGGAGGGATTTTGACCGGCAAATATGTAGACGACATTCCCAAAGGCAGCCGCGCCGATACCACCCAGTTTGTAACTGATGAACTTACAGCTGAAAACAGAAGTAAAGTAATCGATCTGCTGGCGCTGGCCCGGAAACACGACCTTACTCTGGCGCAGCTGGCTCTGGCCTGGGTCTTAAAGAGAGAGGAAATCGCTTGTGCTATTATTGGGGCAACCAGCTTAAAGCAGCTCGAAGAAAATCTTAAGGCCAAAGACGTGGAGCTTGGCGCTGAAATTATGGAACCAATAGAAGAAATTCTTGAAAATAAATATTAAATAAATTAAATTTTTTAGTAGACCTTGATAATTATCAGAGTCATTATTGTAGACGGAGGAAATTATGGAAAATCATTCAAAGTATATCATAGCCGGCCTGTTCGTCTTACTATGCCTGAGCGCCTGTACCAAGATTGACTACATCGGCGAAGAATATCCGCCCACCACTCATGTTGATCTGTTTTTTGATATTGACGATGTCACCCGCGAGCATAAAGTAATGGGGAATCTTATTGCCACCGCCGATGATGGGGTCAGTACAGAAAAAATGCAAAAGAAGATAATTGAGAAGGCTATGAAAAAAGGCGCTGACGCAGTTGTAATAATGGGTTTTGAAAAATATCAATCCGGTGAGTCTACCACTTATAGAGAAACTTCCGAAGAGGGCAAAACCAAAAAGGGAACATCCAAAACAACCACAACAGCTACCAGTTCAACATCGGTTAAAGAAAAGAAGCAAATCAAGGCGGTTTTCCTAAAATATTTGTAATAATACTGTCGTTACTTGCGTCTCATCAATAAGGCTTCATATAGTTGGAAAAGTAGTGACAATTTTCTGTTGCTGACAAATATTCGCCTCCTGCAAACATGAACAATTCCGATATTAACAATACCTGCCAATAGAAATTTCAAACCAGAGGAATCTAATGATTAATATATGCCGCAAGAGCCGACTCAATCTCAGGAATATGATTTTGCTTGCGACCGTTGCGATATTAACGGCGATCATCTCTTCATGTACAGTTACCGAAATCCCAAAACCGCCTGTGGCGAAAATTGAAGCCAAAGTAGATACCAGTTTTGGTGATATCCGCATAGATAATTATTTCTGGCTCAGACAAAGAGGTGACTCTGCGGTTATAGATTATCTCAATGAAGAAAACGCCTACACTAAAGCAATGATGAAACATACTGAGAACATGCAGGAAGATTTGTATGAAGAACTTCTCGGGCGTATCAAAGAGACGGACGAAGAGGTGCCTGTCAAAAAGGGTGATTATTTTTATTACAGCCGCACCGTAGAAGGACAGCAGTACAAAATTTACTGTCGCAAAAAAGGCAGCCTGGACGCTGACGAAGAAATAATTTTGAATGTAAACGAGCTTGCTGAAGGTCACGAATTTTTGTCAATAGGAATATTCGAAGTCAGCTACAACCACGAGCTTTTGGCATATTCGGTTGATACCAGCGGCTCGGAGACTTATGACCTTTATGTCAAGAATCTGAATACCGGCAAATTGTATGACGATGTCATCCCGAATACTTCCTCGACGGCAGCATGGGGTAACGACAATCAAAATATCTTCTATACCACTGACGATGAAGCCAGAAGGCCCTATAAACTTTTCCGGCACAGGTTGGGAGACAGCCTCGAAAATGATCTGCTGTTATATACTGAGACAGATGAAAAATTCTTTTTGTATATAGCCAAGACAAAAAGCAAAAAATATCTGCTGCAGTATTCCGAAAGTATAACTACTACTGAGATTCACTTTCTTGATGCCGACAACCCCACCGGCAAATTCAAAGTCATCCACCCCCGCCAGCAGGATATGGAATACGATGTCGCCCATCATGGCACTGATTTTTATGTCAAGACCAACGAAAATGCCAAAAATTTCAAACTTATGAAAACTCCGGTTCGCAGCCCCGGTAAATCAAATTGGCGCCAGGTAATTCCGCATAGAAAAGAAATTAAGATTGAAGATGTTGATGTTTTTGAGAACCATCTGGTCATATATGAACGTGAAAACGGGCTTGAAAATATCCGGATTCTCAATCTGCAAACGGGCGAGAACCACCATATTGAGTTTCCTGAACCGGTCTACGGCTTAAGAACACAAAGTAATCCGGAATTTGAAATCGACCAGTTGCGCTTTATGTATTACTCGATGGTTACGCCTAAGAATGTCTTTGACTACAATATGAACACTAAAGATCGTGAGCTCAAAAAAGAGTATGAAGTAATTGGCTATAACAAATCACTTTATGAAACCAAACGAATATTTGCCGAAGCCGAAGACGGCACAAAAATCCCAATTTCAATAGTGTACAAGAAAGATTTTCGACAGGATGGCACCAGACCGCTCTATCTGTATGCTTACGGTTCTTACGGCTATAGCATGGAACCGTATTTCTCTTCTAATCGTATCAGCTATCTGGACCGGGGCTTTGCTTTTGCAATAGCCCATATCAGAGGCGGCAGCGAAATGGGACGCTACTGGTATGACGAAGGTAAACTCTTAAATAAGAAAAACACTTTTACCGATTTTATAGCCTGCGCCGAACACTTGATAAACGAAAATTATACAACAAGTAACAGGCTAGTCATAAGCGGCGGTTCAGCTGGCGGTCTCTTGATGGGCGCTGTTTTGAACATGCGGCCGGATTTGTTTGAAGTAGCCGTTGCCGATGTCCCGTTTGTAGATGTAATAAATACGATGCTGGATGAGACTATTCCACTAACAGTTACAGAATACGAAGAATGGGGTAACCCCCATGATTCTGTCTTCTATACCTATATAAAATCCTATTCTCCTTATGACAATGTCAGCGCCAAAGAATATCCTCACATGCTGATAACTGCCGGAATTAATGATCCCAGGGTACCATATTGGGAGGCGGCCAAGTGGACCGCCAAGCTGCGCGCCAATAACCTGGGCGATAACTGGCTGCTGTTGAAAACAAACATGGGCGCCGGTCATATGGGTGCTTCGGGAAGATATGATTATCTTAAAGAGATCGCATTCGAAATGGCATTCATATATGACAGGCTGGATATTGACTGAGATAAAAAATAAATGGAGGACCCAACCTAACCAAAACCCAAAAATTAAGGTCCTCCATTTTCTTTGATTTAGCGGTACGGGGAATCGAACCCCGGTTTGATGGCTGAGAACCATCCGTCCTGACCACTAGACGATACCGCCTGAATCAATGCGCAACGCCAAAAAAGCAACGCAGATTCATATTATGCTCTAAGCTGCAAACTGTCAAGTCTTGCTAACTTATTGATTTGCAGCAGCTTACAATATTCAAACGGCTAATTTGAAGCTGTTCATTGGCTTGTCAAAACAACAAATTCAACACTTTTTTAGTTTATTTCAACTTTTTCCTGTTAATGTCACTGCCAGAGTGGCAGGCCTAGACAGTTCTATGTCATATTCTTCGATATCGGCCTGGTAATCGATAATTTAGCCAGGATCTGCTAACATTATTGTAGATAACTTTCCAAAACTCTCTTATATCAATTCTAAATAGAAAAAGGCAAACAAGATAAAATGGCAGTCAAAAGAAAAAAGGCAAAAGAACTCAGCTACAAAGAGGCCTCCCACCGTATAGATTTCACATTTAAGGGAATTAAGTCCTCAGCAGATGTAGAACCCTGCCGGGGCATTATCGGTCAGCATAAGGCAATTGCAGCCATAAGAACCGGCCTTAAAGTAAAAGGCCGCGGTTATAATATTTTCATATCTGGAACCTCCGGCACCGGCCGTAACTCGGCCATCATGCATTTTCTGGAGCAGGAGTTAAAAAATGTCAAGCCGAGGCTGAGAGATTTTTGCTATGTCAATAATTTCAAAAACGAAGACAAGCCCCGCCTTTTGATTTTTAATCCGGGCGATGGCCGTCGCTTCAAACGCGATATGGGCTACCTGGTTAGTTCGATACGCAAAGCGGTGCCTAAAATATTTATGTCCGAAGATTACAAGGACAGGCACAGCCGGGTCTCGCGCGAATTTGAGGGGCGCCAAAAAGATTTAATCGGCAATTTTGAAGACAGACTCACAGCGGAAGGTTTTGTGATGGTTCAGCTACAATCCGGCATGACCACCCGTAACGAAATTCAGCCGCTTGTTGACGGCGAACCAAACTCACTTGATAAACTTGAGAAGCTTGCGGCGGAAGGAAATTTTTCCGAATCAAAGCTCGATGAATTCCGTCGCCGTTGGGACAGCCTCAGAAGAGAATTCGATGTTGTCTCTGTTGAATCAAAAAAGCTGTCGAACAAACTTGATGATGCCCTTGAAAAACTTGATTACTCTATGATCGCCCCGCTCATAACCGACAAAGCCTCGCTGCTCAGACGGCGTTATCAGATTGAAAAAGTTATTTCTTATCTCGACGAAGTTGAAGAAGCCCTGCTATCGGACCTTGACAGATTCCGGGAAGCTCAGCCCCGCCGGGGCGAGCAGGAGGCTCCCCCCTATCGCAAGCGCGAGCCGTTTGAAGAATTTTCTGTTAATCTGATTCTTGACCATGCTGATACCAAAAAAGTTCCGCTGATGGTTGAAAAATCACCATCGTATAAAAATCTGTTTGGATCATTGGAGCGGGTGGTTGACAGATTCGGTTACTGGCGGACAGACTTCACCAGAATCTTTACCGGCTCTATCATAAAAGCAACAGGTGGATTTTTATTGGTTAATGCCATGGACCTGCTGACGGAGCCCGGAGTCTGGCTTAATCTGAAGCGTGCCATAAGGAACTCTGAGGTTGAAATAGCCGCTTACGATCCTTTTTATATGATGGCCGGAGCAGGTATAAAACCCGAACCGATACCGCTTGATGTCAAAGTTGTGCTGATTGGCCAGAGTGACACTTATAATTTGCTCTGGCAATGGGATGAAGATTTCAAACGGATTTTCAAAATCAAAGCGGAATTTGATAGCGTCATAAAACTCAATAAAACAAATGTAAAAAATTATTTTCAATTTATAAAACTCATCATCGAACAGGTCAAGCTTCCTGATTTTGACCTTTCAGGAATGCAGGCTATAACCGAATACGGTCAGAGGCTTTCGGGTCAAAGGAACAAGCTGACCTCGCGCTTTTCTTCTATTGCCGATTTGATAAAAGAGTCGGCGCTGTGTGCCGAGCAGAACAAGAGCAAACAGGTCAACCGCCGGGATGTTGAGTGCGCCGTAGAACAGAAAAAGTATCGTGCAAACCTGATCGAAGAAAAAGTGCAGGAGATGTATGACAACGAAACTTTGCTGGTCTCTACTTCGGGTTCTGCGACAGGGCAAATTAATGCTCTGGCTGTGTACAAAGTTGGAGAATATTCTTTCGGGCGGCCGACACGGATTACTGCTTCGGTATCTTTAGGACGCGCCGGAATAATTAATGTCGAGCGTGAAGCTGACCTTTCAGGACCTATTCATACCAAAGGCGTGCTGGTGCTGACAGGCTATTTGCGCCATCTGTTTGCACAGGATAAACCGATGGCCATGTCTGCCTCGATTACATTTGAGCAGTCATATTCTGGCATTGACGGTGATTCGGCCTCGGCGGCAGAGATATTCGTCTTAATCTCGGCACTGACACAGATTCCTATAAAGCAGGGCATTGCTGTCACCGGTTCTGTAAATCAACACGGAGAGATTCAGCCTATTGGCGGAGTCAACGAAAAGATCGAAGGCTTTTATGATGTTTGCAAATCACGCCGAATGACAGGTAGTCAGGGAGTTATCATTCCGCACCAGAATGTACAGGAGCTGATGCTTCGTTCTGACGTTCTTGAGGCCATCAGGAAAGGCAGGTTCTTCGTCTATCCCATCAGAACAATCGAAGAAGGTATAGAAATTTTAACCGGTAAACCTGCCGGCAAACGCAACCGCAACAACAAGTTCACGCCCGGCTCTGTTTTTGCCAGGGCTGATGACAAACTTCGCCAAATGGCTATTTTGTTAGACAGGTTTGGCAAAGACGCTAAGCCCCATAACAACTCGAATAAGAAACTTAAATCCAATAAATAAATTGCAGTTCAAATATCACCGGCTCTTTTTGTTTTTCTTTTTTCAGGAATGCAAAAATAGTCAGCCTGTCATTTTTCACTTGACCTATAAGAGCGAATATGACTTTTTTAGTTTGTATCCGATAGCAGCAGATGCTCGATGCGCAAAGCCAAAAGAAAGCACGCAACTCACTCTTGGTGCGCTTACGGAAGCATCGCCTGAGTTTTCATCACTCAAAAAAAGCGGCTGCATAGCAGCCGCTTTTGGTTTATCTCACAACTCGGATTTAAGTTTTTTTAAAAACCCGCTCCGAATGAAAAGTATGAAGTTGAGTGCGGCTCTATGCTGTTGAAATCTGTCGCCCAGGCCAGGTCGTAGCGAAGCAGTAAGAAGCCTAAATTGGCTCTCATTCCAAATCCAAAACCAGAACGTAAATCTTTCAGCCTGCTGTTACCTCCTTCACTGGTACCCCCCTTAAAATTGCTGCCAAACCAGGCCGACCCGATATCAAAAAACATGGCGCCCTGTACTCTGGCGATTGTCATACGCAGCGGGAAACGCATTGCAAAATAGTCTATCATGGGAAAACGAAATTCCAGATTGACCAGGCCGTAGCGGTCACCGGATAATTCATAATATGGTATGCCTCGGAGCGGCGTGACGACATCTGCAAAATACAAATTTTCGACTTCGAATACTCTGGCATCAAGCGTGCGGTTGCCGATCCAGTTGGTGGTACCACCAAGAAAGTATTGTTTGGGAGTTGAGCCGAAAGATGCTGCTCCTGACATACGAAAAGCGAAAGAATAGCCGCTGCCAAAGTGCCAGTACTTACGGTAGTCAAGCTCAGCTGCATAGAACTCAATGTCACCGGCATTAAACAGATTAACACTGGCTTCTAAATCAATTCTCATGCGACGGCCGTTTAGCGGACCGGTGATACCCCAGACAATATTATCAAAGATCCAGGAGAGTTCCCCGGTACTCACTTTTGAACTGCGGTCAGGCGGACTTCCTAAATCATAGTATTGGCGGTCAATGAAATATTGAGAGGCGGTAAAGTCAATCCGGCTGAATACAGAGAACGGCCTCCGGGCATAAAACTGCAAACCATAGAATCTGTCAGAAAAAAGGCGCCCAAGCGGGTCCAGGTAGAAATACTTGGAATGAAAAAAACCACCGCCCAGGCTGGTGCGTTTTCTATTATAAAGATAAAAGGCCTGAATATTGGACTGGTCGATTGTATTGATAAGGTCGGTGGCAATAAAGATCTGGTGGTTCCCCAGATAATCAGAGAAGACAAAGAAAGTCTGTCCTCTTAAGCCGAAGAAAGTATCATAACCAATGCCGCCGCCGATATAATCGGGTGTAAATTTGGTTTTGTAGTTTCTGATTTCATAATCTTCCCCCGGAGAGGGCACTTTAATATCATCAAATTCTTTTGGTTCTTTTAACGGCCTGATAATGTCTTCATCTTCGGGAATATCAAACATGAGAGTATCGAGCGGATCTTTTTTATTGTCGCCAACGAAAACGAAATCGCCGTCGTGAATTCCTGTTTCTGTAATAACTTTTTCTCTTGCTGTTGAATCCGCGCTGGCTGTGCTGTCAGAGTTGAGCGAATCAACAGCCGAGTACAGAGTCGTATCTGCTGCCTTAGAAGTCGAGTCAGAACTATCTTCGGCAGCGTCTATGGACATAACACTTTTGAGTAAATCGTATTCTGATTTGGCAAAAGCAGTCAGTTCAATAACTCCTTCTTCCCCAACAGGGATTATTTCTTTCATGAGAAAGATATCGAAAGCGCCGTTATGGAATGCTTCAAAGACAAGCTTTTTGCTGCTGGGCGACCATGATACAGAGATTATGCCGGTAAGAATATCAGTTATCGCAAAGTTTTTCAGTTCACCATCGGAACTTACGGAATCCAGATAGGCAATATATAAATTATCTATGCCGTTGCGCGACGAAATGAAAGCAAGCTTGGAGCCATCGGGTGAAACCGCGGGCGATTTATTTTGACCCTTACCCAGGCTCAGGGGCTCAAGCTTTTCTGAGTTAATTTCCAAACTGAATAAATTATAGAAGCCATATTGAAAGCCGCCCGGCATAAGTACGTCGTGGTGAGTATATACGTGCGCTTCGACCAGACTGTCAACATTCGGATTTGTGGGATGCGGCCTGTCAGATGAAAAAATAAGCGAGCGTGAGTCTTTTGTCCAGGTGGGATCCAAGTCATCAAAGCGGTCGTTGGTCAGCTGAGTTATTTCGTCGCTCTCTAAATTATAAACGTAAACATCTCTCTGTAAAACCCTGAGAGCGGTAAAGGCAATTTTCTTTCCGTCGGGTGAGTATTGAGGTGAACGGATATTGTGAAACTTAAATTTGCGGCGCTTAAAAATTTTCCCTTTTTTTAGATTATAAAACATCAGCGCATCTTCTCCTTTTGACTTGGCCACAAAGACCATATCGCTGCCGTCAGGAGAAAATGACATTCCGGAAACATAAGCGTGCAGCGATTCCAAGTCAGCAGACTTCGAACCTTTGACCATCCGCTTGACAACTTTACCGTTTTCTGCCGAGATAAGAACAATTTCCGGATAATCCCAGCGGTCGGTGAAGATAGCAATATGCTCGCCGTCGGGAGAAAAAACTGGTTTTTCGTTAAAGTAAGAACCGTCCTGGCGCGAGCGGGTGAGCTTTTCGGAGATTTCGTCTACTTCCTTGCGTGTTACAATATCCGGCCAGTAACGTTTTTTCATCTCTTTGGAGAATTCTTTCCAGAATTCTTTTTCGTCTATCCCGATTGATTCTTTCATTGCTTTATTTAGTGTCAGGTAACGTTTGCCTTTGTATAGAATCTCACCGATTTTCTTTTCGCCGTATTTATCCGCGATGAATTTTATCATCGCCTGCCCCTGCTTGTAGGCTGCAAATCCGCCAATTGCCCAGGGGGGTTGTAAGTAATTATTGATGGTGGCGTCGCGTACATACATGTCAGAGAAAGAATCCCAGCCATGGCGCGACGAATATTCGGCGTAGCCTTCGGCAAACCATAAAGGCGGCGAAAACAGACGGCGGGTCGATATCAGCGATGTCAATAAGTTGCCGTAGAGCATATCAAAGATAACGCCGTGCGTCAATTCATGGTGCAGCACATGGCGGAGATCTTCGTAGGAACCATTAAAGTGAACAACCATGCGCTTCTTGCTGGCTTCGGTAACTCCGCCTACACCTTCGGGAATGAGCATTGAAATGATATTGGTCTGCTGCAGGTCGTTTTGTGAATTGTAAATGAAAAGCGGAGCACGTTGTTGAATGTGGTAGTTTAGTTCTTCACTTATCTCGGCGTATGAAGACTCCATTACGGCGGCCGCAAATTCAGCAATTTCGTAAGCATCTTCATAGAAGTGAATGTCAAAGTGGCGGGTCTGGATATATTTCCAGTCAAAGTTTTTATAGCGAACTTTATTCTTGCCAAAAAATGTTTCCTGAGACAGAACATTTCCGGCAATCACAGCTAACAGAACAACTGTTATCGGTATTAATCTTTTCATAATAATCACGCCCTTACCTGACGGCTCTTAAACCTTTTTCAAACATCACTATACCTTATACATTATACTTTATGCAATGACAGCAAACTAATTATTCGCGCACCCTTTTTATATTGGCTCCGATAGATGAAAGTTTTTCCTCAAGGTTGCTGTATCCCCTGTCTATATGATAAATTCTCAAAATCTCCGACCGCCCATGTGCCGCCAGACAGGCCACTACCAGCGCTGCTCCGGCTCTGATATCAGGAGCCATGACTTCGGCTCCCTGGAGCTTTCTGACACCATTTATAATGGCTTCGCCGCTGGTGACTGTAATATAAGCTCCCAGTCGTCCCAGTTCCATAGCGTGCAGATATCTATCTTTAAAAACAGTCTCTACTATATGAGAAGTTCCCGATGCCACCGCAGCCGCAGCCATTGCGCAGGGCTGCAGGTCGGTGGGGAAGCCCGGATAGGGAAAGGTTGTCAAAGAACCCGGCTTGAGTCTTTTGGGGGCGGTTATATTTATTCTGTTTTTAGAGAGCTTAATATTACAGCCCATTTCCATCAATTTATGGTTTACCATAGTCAGCTCATTGGGGTCGCAGCCGGTTATCTCCAGTTTGCCTCCGGTCGCGGCCACAGCATACATATAAGTTCCGGCTATAAGACGGTCGCCGGCTACTTTGTATTCAACCGCTTTTAACTTCTTGACCGGTTCTATGACCATATTCGGAGTTCCGGCGCCGGAAATTTTGGCTCCGGCCTTATTTAGAAAATTGGCAACATCGACAATCTCCGGATCGCAGCCGGCATTGATAATGTATGTTTTTTCTCTGGCGAAGACTGCCGCAAACATGACGTTTTCTGTACCGGTATGCGAGGGTCTGTCGAAATAGACGGTGCCGCCTTTCAGAGGTTTGCCTTCGGCAATCACAAAGCCCCCCCGCTCGGTGACTTTGGCGCCCATTTTTCTAAAAGCCGCAATATGAAAATTGACCGGCCTGGCCCCTATTGAGCAGCCGCCCGGCAGAGCGATTTTTGCTTTTCCTAATCGTGATAAAACCGGCCCCAGCACCAGAAACGAAGCCCGCATCTTGCGCATCAGGTCATAGGGAGCGGTATCTTTGCCGACATCTTTAGCATTAATCGTTATTACCTGAGCTTTGGCATCGTAGCTGACTTTGGCGCCTAAGTGCGTCATTACTTCTATGGAAGTGAAGATATCTCTTAAGGGTGGCACATTTCGGATTACCGTTTCGCCTTTGTCGATTAAGAGAGAGCCCAAAATGATGGGCAGAGCGGCGTTTTTGGAGCCTTCGACTTTGATTGAGCCTGATAGCTTTTTGCCGCCTTTTATAACAAATTTATCCATTCTCTTCCTTATAAACGCTTAGGTCTGATTTGGCCTCATTTACAGAATAAAAACGTCCTGTTGCTTAATCTTTATATCGGCACTCAATTTGTGGGTATAGGAGATAAATATAAAGTTTTTTTTGATTTTTGATTACTAACCGACTGCTGACTCGGCCAGTTCGAAACTTTCTAAAACTCGAATGAAAAACTCAATCGCCTCTCCCCGGCAGTAATCCGGGTTGGTCCAGGGCAGACGCCGGAACTGCCCGCGAGCATATATCAGAGCCAGTTCGGCATAAACACCATCTTTTAAGTAAACCCGGTGGTTGAGCTCGCGGTGAGAGGCCATTGTCAGATTCGAGGGGGTTAAAATACCCGGGTCGATATTTACGGTGCGAAAATCGTAGCCGGCAGTCTGGTCGGCAAAATTCGGTTCTATCTTATGGCAGATTTTTTTCATCTCGGCCAGAGAGCCGCGTTCGGCCAGTCTTTCAAACGAAAAAAAACGCCTGAGCAGGTCGCTGCCCATTTCTTCGGTGTACATCTCAGTCTTGCTGCAGTCGATTTCAAGAGTCTCAAACTGCACCGGCCCGAATTTTCGCTCCAGCGCTTTGAGCGAGTCGGACAGCGCATCCAGCGAAGAGTAGATTATTGAGACTATCGGTCTGCCTTTGGTAGGTTCCTGTACACGTGCCATAATAGAGGGCATGATATGAGCGTAAAACGCCTGAAATCAACAATAAAGCGGCATAATTAGTAACCGTAGAACACCATGTCTTTAGCGGATCTGCTTCTAAGCGTTAGTCAGGAACACGCCAAGGAGGCGGGTTCCTGACCTACAAGAGATGATAGATTCCTGCCTTCGCCCCTCACAGGGACTAAAGCAGGAAAGGCAGAACTCGTCATTCCCGCGGCTGCGGGAATCCAGTCGGTAATACGAGCAGAAAAATTTAATTTGGGGTAAAACGGGGCAGATGGGGACACGCCATGGCAGACCCCCACGAAACTGTCCATACTCCTGGGTCTCGGGCTAACCTAAATCTTCTTAAAGCTATTGACAAAATTGTAGATTGTATTATCTTTTTCTTACAATTGCTTATTGAACTCGTATTTTGAAAGGGATATGCTTCTGAAATTTCATTAAAGTTGTAGTTTATACTTTAATATCTTTTACTGAGGATATCTCTATGCTTTCAAGCAAATCTCCTTTTATCGTAATATTACTTATGTTTGTCATTCAGTCATTAGCTGGCTGTTCTGACGACGGCCCCTTATCTCCGGGTTCAACCAGCTCCACTAACGGCCGCTGGATACTGCAAAGTCCGCAGCCTACGGACAGGGCATTGTTTTCTATTCACTTTGAAGATGAGAATACTGGCTGGATTGCAGGAAGTGGAATAATTCTTCATACAGCAGATGGCGGGCTGAACTGGACTACACAAATCAAGAACGATGATGAGTCATACAGGGACATTTCTTTTTCTGATAAGAACAACGGCTGGGCTGTTGGTAAATGGAATGTTGTCCGTCACACAAGTGACGGCGGCAAGACCTGGGAAAAGCAGGAAACTAAGACAGACGCAGGGCTATTGACTTCAATAGCAGTTCAAGACAATCTGAATGCCACAGTAGTTGGCTGGAACAACATTGTCGTTCAAACAAGTGACGGCGGAAAAACTTGGGTTCAAAGATCCACTCCCGCGGACAGCTATCATGACATTTTTGGAGGAGTTCATTTTCTTAATAAATCCCAGGGATGGATTGTAGGTTTTAACGGCACGGTAATGTGTACATTTGACAGTGGCAGCTCCTGGTCAATGTGCGGTGGATTAAGGAGTGGCGGTTCTTTCGCGGAAGTTATTTTCTTTGACAGCTTGAAAGGATTTATTCGTTCTAATACGGGATACATTCTTGCCACCACAAACGGAGGATATCTTTGGAATACTCTTCATAAAGCACCGAGGTGGCTACAGGGCATGAGTTTTATAGACAGCCTTAGCGGCTGGATTGTGGGTAATGACGGTTTGATTCAACATACTGTGGATGGTGGTAAAAACTGGACGACGCAACATAGTCTTGTAAAAAACGACCTTTATGGAATCTTCTTTTTAAATTCAAAGCTGGGCTGGGCTTCGGGTGTTGGCGGCGTGATTCTGAAAACAACCGATGGCGGCCTGAACTGGGAATTATTAACCAAACCCACGATTCTTAATCTCTATGCAACAGATTTTGTAAATGAGTGGCGGGGTTGGGCTGTTGGAGAAAGAGGAACTTTGATTTCTACTATTAACGGCGGAAAAACCTGGCAAACGCGAAAGAAAGTTACTGACCAGCAATTGAACAGCGTTGATTTTGTTGATGCCCAATACGGCTGGGCAGTCGGCAACAGTGGCGTAATCATTCATACCTCTGATGGCGGAATGAGCTGGCAGTTTCAGCAGAGTGGGACCAACAGTAGGTTCAATAGAGTGCAGTTTGTTGATAGACAAGTTGGCTGGGCAGTTGGGTCGGGCGGAACTATTTTGAAAACTATAGACGGCGGTATGAATTGGAATGTACAAGAGTCTAATGAAAATAACTGGCTTTATTCTGTTTATTTTATCGATGAGAATAATGGTTGGGCATGCGGTTTTCAAATTATTCTTTATACAAAAGATGGCGGAGATACCTGGCAAACACAATTTGAATGGAATGGATTGACAGGGATTAGGGACATATTTTTTCTAGACGACGAAACTGGTTGGGCAGTTTCTGGACCAAATATTTTGTTTTCCACAACAAATGGAGGTGAGTCTTGGGGATACAAATATCTAGAAGTTGAAGGATTTCCAAGTTTTTTGATCTTTACGTCTATTCAATTCATAGATGATAAATATGGTTGGATAGTTGGAGACGAAAAATTAGGTCGTGTAGGTGTCATACTTTATACTAGAGATGGCGGCCTTACTTGGACGCCAGACGATTTTATTACCGGTAACGGGATGTACTCGGTAGAATTCCTGACCAGAAATAAAGGCTGGATTGTGGGTGCGAACGGCATGATTCTGCATACTACCAGAGGCGGCTATAGTGGGCAATAATTGATTGATTACCAGACTATTTGAGAGATTTCGAATTTTTTTAATCGATTGTTACGGTCTCCTATTCCACGGCTCGACTGTCCCGATAATCGAATTTCTCGTATCATTCTCAATGGCCTCGATAACTCCTGAACAGATTTCTTTATCAGTCAGCCATCGTGAGGTCTGACCCTCTACTACGAAGCCAAGCAAAATTGTTCGGAAATCTATATTATCTAACGATTTGAAATCTTTGAAGATATCCCTCTTTTCATGTGAAGGGTCGGCTGTAGCGCTTGAGAGAAGCTGGTAGTATTTGCACTTTGTCTGTTTGTTTTGCTTGTGAATTGTTTCTGCAGTAATGGTAGCTGCTTCTGGCGCTTTTGAAGTATGCATCCAGCATATGGCCAATTCTACAGGCCCATTTGTAAAGATTGATTCTTTGAGATCGTCTTTGAGCTGTTCATAATCGGCATAATCAAGAGAGAGTGGATTTATCGAACCGACCAATTCTTTGGTTTCCAAAGCGAGACGGTTTAATCGCTTTTTATTTCTTGCAATGACAGTAACTGTGTTAACGCTCCCGCATAAATGCCGGCAGACATCATAGAGCATTCCCGTTCCGCCAACAACCAGAATATGTCCCATTAGTTTTTCTTCCGGGCTGACCGGTAGTCGTCTTTGGTGATGGCGTACATATAAGCGTCTTTGATGCGTTTATGATGACGATAGTAGTTGCGGTGTCTGCCTTCGTATTTGAAACCGCAACTTTTGAGAAGCTTCTGTGAAATAACATTTTCAGGCAGCGTTGGTGCCTGCACCCGCTGTAATTTTAGTTCTTTGAAACAAAATTTCAATGCCAGGCCAATCGCTTCGGGCATTATCCCCCGCCCTCGAAATTTTTTGGCTAACCAGTAGCCTACTTCTGCCTTTTTATGCATAACGCTGACATCGTGAATGCCGAGCGTCCCGACAACCTCGCTGGCATCGTCTGGCACTATTCCGAAAATATAGATAGTTCCTTTGCGCGCAAACTTGTGGGATTTTTTTATAAATGTTTCGATATTTTCGATAGTGTTCGGCGAGGGCACAAATGTATAGCGGGGAATGTCAGGGAATTTTGTGTATTTAAAAATTGAAGAGACATCTGACTTCTTCAGAGGTCTTAGTATGACGCTTTTGCCCTTTAATTCTAAATCCATAGCCCATCTCCAAATTCCTAAGACTGTCAATTTAATCTATATTGTAATCCTGACTCATTCAACTAATAGAAACGCTTAATTGACTGCCTCACACTCTCAGCCTATATTTGAATTTACGCTTATGGAACAAAAGTCAAAACCGAAACAAATCAGAGCCGCCAGAGGCAATACGCTGTCCTGCAAGGGCTGGCATCAGGAGGCCGCCCTGCGGATGCTGAACAATAATCTCGACCCGCAAGTTGCTGAAAAACCTGATGAGCTGATAGTTTATGGCGGTTCGGGTAAAGCTGCCCGCAACTGGCCGGCTTATCATGCAATAGTCGAATCACTGAAAACATTAGAAAATGACGAAACCCTGCTGATACAGTCCGGTAAAGCTGTCGGGGTTTTTCGCACGCATGAATATGCTCCAAGAGTATTGATTGCAAATTCCAACTTAGTGCCGAAATGGGCGACCTGGCAGAAATTCCGCGAACTGGAAAAACTGGGGCTTATAATGTACGGCCAGATGACCGCCGGCAGCTGGATTTATATCGGCACCCAGGGGATTATTCAGGGTACTTACGAAACTTTTGTGGCGGCGGCAGCTAAACACTTTAATGGAAAATTAAACGACCGCTGGATACTGACTGGCGGCATGGGCGGTATGGGCGGCGCTCAGCCACTGGCCGCGACCATGGCGGAAGCGTCGATACTGGTTGTCGAAGTTGACGAAAGCCGTATTGACCGCCGGGTTGCGCAAGGGTTCTGCGATGTCAAAGTAAGCTCTCTCAATGAAGCTTTGAAACTGATAGACGAACACACCAAAAATCAAAAACCGATTTCAATCGGCTTGGTCGGCAACTGTGCTGAGATTTTCCCCGAAATTGCCAGTCGCGGCATCGTCCCCGATATAGTGACCGACCAGACTTCGGCCCACGATGAACTAAACGGCTATATTCCGATCGGACTGAGCCTAAAAGAAGCCGAAACGCTTCGCCAGAAAAACCCGGACGAATATATTAAGCGTTCATTTGAGTCGATGGTTGCTCATTGCCAGGCGATGGTAAATTTGCAAAAAACAGGCAGTATTGTCTTTGACTACGGTAACAATTTGCGCGGTCAGGCCGAGGCGGCTGGATACAAAAACGCTTTTGCTTACCCCGGTTTTGTGCCGGAATATGTGCGGCCGCTTTTTTGTGAAGGTAAGGGACCATTCAGGTGGGTGGCTTTGTCGGGCGATCCCAAAGATATTCAGATAACCGATGAAGTTATCTTAAAAGAATTTTCAGACAACCAGCCGCTGGTGCGCTGGATAAAAATGGCGCGTGAAAAAATTCCTTATCAGGGACTGCCGGCTCGTATCTGCTGGCTTGGCTACGGCGAGCGCGCCCGTTTTGGTGAAATAATAAATGACTTAGTCAAGAGCGGCAAAATATCGGCGCCGATTGTAATCGGACGTGACCATCTTGACTGCGGCTCGGTCGCCTCGCCCAATCGTGAGACCGAAAACATGAAAGACGGTTCCGATGCCATTGCCGACTGGCCTCTTTTGAATGCCCTCTTAAATACTGCCTCCGGCGCCAGTTGGGTTTCTATTCATCATGGCGGTGGCGTCGGTATCGGCAATTCCATTCATGCAGGGATGGTGGTCGTGGCCGACGGCACCAAAGAGATGTCTGAGCGCATAAACCGGGTCCTGACCAACGATCCGGGTATCGGAGTGGCGCGTCATGTTGATGCCGGTTATGAAAAGGCTCAACAGTTTTCTGAAAAAAATAAAATAAAAATTCCCTCAGAATAGAACGAATAAGAGTTAGTCTTGTTAAATTTGAATTCGAAGCAAATTGACAAATACTTTTTTGGTGCGGCAATTCTGATTTTTGTCTTTATGCACCTGCACTTTATTAACGCACCCCCAAACGGCTACCACCAGTGGCGTGAATCTGATACTTCGGCTATTATTTTCAATTTCTATCAGGAAGACGCCAATATTTTACAGCAGCGCTGTAACCAGAGAGGCGCCGGCAGCGGTATCACCGGCGGTGAGCTGCCCACTTATTCTTACTTGAGTGCCACGCTCTATTTTTTGTTTGGAGCACACCATTTTTTGCCGCGCCTTTTGACTTTGGTAGGCAGCCTGGTGGCTCTCTTTTACTTTAGAAAGTCAGTAGAGCTACTTACGGATGATAAAAATGGTAAAACGGCAGACTATGCGACTATAGCTCTGGCGTTCTCTCCGGTTTTTCTCTTTTACAGCTATAAAATAATGCCCGATATCTGGATGCTGATGTTTATGTCGATGTCGGTTTTCTATTTTCTAAAAGGTGCCGAGAGCAGGAAGCTTACTCAAATTGCGGCATCGTCTCTGTTGCTGATTCTTTCAGCCAGTATAAAACCACTCAGCCTCTGTCTCTTGGTGCCTTACTTATTTTATCTGTTTCATAAAAATTTCGGCGCCATGAGAGCCATAGTTACTATCGGGGTTTATGGAAGCGTTACTCTTACTCTTGTGGCAGGCTGGTATATCTATGGAGTATATCTTAACTCGATTCATCAAAGCGAAGCTTTTTATATGGGTGATTTGATATTGCAATCGCCGGAATACCTGATGAAATCCGAGTTTTATAAAAAGCTATTTTTGCAATGGCCGTTTGAGTTGTGGATTGGCTGGGCGCTGCTGCCAGCTTTTATCTGGGGCGCCTTAAAATTCAGGCAGGAACGATACGGCCAATTTGTATTAAGTTGGATAGTTGGCTGCTATATTGTATTTGCGATTGTCGCGGCCCACGCCGGCTCGCATGACTACTATACTCTAATTATCGTACCGCCAATTGCCATGATTTCCGGCCGGGGTTTGTATTTACTATCGCTTAAACCAAAATGGAAAGTGCCCCTGCTTATTTTTCTACTAACAGTCCTGCCGGCAGTCAGTTTCTTAAGAATCTCCAGCCGCTTTACCGATATCGAAGAGTTTGATCTTATGCGTCAGTCGGCTAAACAGCACATTGATATTAACGCTCTGGTAATAGTTGATGAATCGACCAGCGCTATACGGCTTTATCAGCTAAACAGAAAAGGCTGGGCCTATCGTGATGAAATTACCAGCGTTAAGATAAAACCGCTAATCGCCCGGGGCGGAGAATATCTGCTTTTAAGAAAGCCAATCGGAGAATACGGAGAAGCTATGTCGCTCTTGGTGCAAGACAGCGTCATAAGGTTTGGTCCGCTTTATGGCTACAAAACAATAAACCGTGATTGACCTGAGAGCCTGTTAGGCTTTTATTCTAACTATGCGTTCAGACAAACGAGCCAGCCTGCTTATAAAAAACGCCCGGCAGCTGATTACCATGTCCGGCCCGGTGCCGCGTATTGGTCCTCAGATGAACGAGCTGGGATTAATTGAAAACGGCGGACTGGCCGCTGCTGGCGATGAAATTATCGCAGTTGGAAAATCCGACGAAGTAGAACGGCAGACTGAGCTGGCCGAAAATTGTTTCGTCATTGATGCCGATGGCGGCGTTGTCACGCCCGGTTTGATTGATCCGCATACCCATCCCGTATTTTCGATGACCCGTGAAATGGAGTTCGAAATGCGGACGCTGGGAAAAACCTATGAAGAAATAGGAGCGGCCGGCGGCGGCATTCGTGCTTCGGTGCGCGACCTTAGAGCGACTCCAAAAGAAATAATAATGAACAAAACCAGAAAAAGGCTCGACCGGCTGCTAAAACATGGCGTGACCACGGCCGAGGCGAAATCGGGCTACGGCCTTTCTACCGAATCCGAACTGATGCAGCTGGAGATTATTAAAGAACTAAATAGTTCACATTCGATTGATCTGGTGCCGACATTTCTGGGGGCGCACGAAGTCCCCGATGAATATCAAAGCGATCGCAGTAAATATATAGAAATTATCATCAATGAAATGCTACCGGCTGTAGCCGAAAGAAAACTTGCCGAATTTTGCGACATCTTCTGCGAGGAAAACGTATACAATATAGATGAATCTAATAAAATACAGACAGCAGCCCGAAAATTGGGCATGAAACTAAAATTTCATGCCGATGAACTCAAATCAACCGGCGGAGCGGAACTTGCTGCTTCACTTAAGGCAACTTCGGCTGATCACTTAGTTTATATTTCTGACAGTGGCATCAAAGCGCTGGCAGCAGCCGGTACTGTGGCGACACTACTTCCCGGCACCAGTTTTTCACTTCGCAGCAAACAGTACGCCCCGGCCAGAAGATTAATTGAAGCCGGAGCGATTGTGGCGCTGGCGACCGATTGTAACCCCGGCTCAAGTTACAGCGAGCATTTTCCGTTTATGGCCTCGCTGGCAGCGCTTAATATGAGACTTACTGCTGCCGAAGCTATTTCTGCCATGACAGTTAATGCCGCCTGTGCTGTCGGCCGAGAGAAGTCTGCCGGAAGGATCGAGTGCGGCCTGCCGGCCGATATTGTTATATGGGATATGGAAGACTACCGCGAATTGCCTTATCATTATGCTGTAAATCTGGTAAGCCATGTTATAAAAAACGGGCAGTTGGTGGTAGAAAATTAGTATTATGATTATAATGCTGAGACTATTGAATTAAGGTATAATGGAACTGCTATGAACAGAAATTTCAAACACATCACCTTGCTGACACTGGCGGCATTTTTACTGTCCGGCTGCCCTTATTCTTTTAGCCCAAAAGGGAAACTTGACATAAACTCAGTGGCTATCCAGAGATTTGTAAACAATACGGCCGAGTTCGGTATCGAAGACCGCATGACCGATGCTGTCATCGATGCTTTTATTGCCGATGGTACCATGCGGGTTCTGCCGAGCGATCAGGCAGAAGCAATTTTAGAAGGATCGCTAATCAGGTATAACCGCAAACCCTATGAATATGATGAGTCGGATCAGGTAACGTCATATGTCGTGGAAATGGATTTTGTGATTCATCTCAAAAAACCCGGCGATGATTCAGATTTCTGGACTGAAACAATGAGCCAGAGAGGCGTTTACGACTTACTTACCGAAACAGAAGAAGATGCCCGCCTAAAGGCAATAAACTTGCTGGTCGAAGCAATTATTAACAGGACGACCAAGAGCTGGTAAGACTATATTGTATTGATAGTGGAAATTGGTTGACATTAAAGTACATCTAAAGTTTAATCGAATTAGAAAGATTTTATATGATTAAGACTCACTCCATACTAAATCTGCTGACTGCCGCTTTTATTCTTTTTGGCAGCACTGCCGCTGTGGCAGGCGGGGTAAACTCAAACGCCGGAACTTCGGCCTTTCCATTTTTAAAAATAAATATCGGTGCCAGAGCTGTCTCAATGGGCGGCGCCTTTACCGGTCTGGCAGATGACGAGTCGGCCCTTTATTATAATCCGGCCGGGATTGCCTCGTATGACCAGAAAAGATTTATAGCCGGCTATCTGAATTATTTTGATGACATCCAGTCAGGGTTTTTGGGATATATCAAGCCTATAAAGCGCGATAAAATCATTTTGGGTTTTCACATTTCGTATCTGAATTACGGGGAATTTTTTGAGACAGATTCGGTCGGAAATCTGCTGGGGAATTTTTCCGGTAGTGATCTGGTGCTGGCCGGTACTATTGCTTTTAAGAAGGGTTATAGCTGGAAATTTGGGGCAACCACAAAAATAATTTACAAAAAAATTCATGATTTTTCCGAAGCCGGATTGGCTTTTGATCTGGGAGCAAAATATTCCAGCGATCGCGAATATTTAAACGTCGGACTGGCTGTTCAAAATCTCGGTTTCCAGTTTTCGGGGCTGGGGGATGAAACCAGCAAATTGCCTTTGACTGTGCGGGGCGGCGGCTCAATAAAACTTCGCCGCATGCCGCTGCTTCTGGCAGCAGATTTGATTCTGCCGGTCGACAATGATCTCTCGTTTGCATTTGGCGGAGATTACAGCGGACTCAAACCGTTTTATATCCGGGCCGGATGGAACACCTTCGGTTCAAATTACCGCGCCGCCAAATCCCAGGACAGCTGGGCCGGTCTGGCGCTTGGCTTCGGCTTTGATTTTAAGGAATCTTTGCATATAGCTTATGCTTTCACGCCCGGCGCCGAGCTGGGCGATAACCATCGCATTACTCTAACAGGAGGGCTTTAGTGGTGAAGACTGTTAAGAGCGTACTGGTATCCCTGATTGCGTTATCAATTATGTTACTGTTTGTTTCATGTACTGGTTCGGGACCGTCAGGGCCGCGCGCTGCCGTCATTGAACTTTTTGGCGCTATGGAAAAAAATGACCAGGCCGCGCTGGCGCATCTGCTGGACCTCTCAGCGCTGATGAAAAACTCTGAGTTCGACTACACCCTCAGCACTGAAGACGAGCCTCGTCAGTTTTCTTCTCCTATCGAAATTCTCGAAGATATGACTGGCGACGGACTAACCAAGAAACGCTGGTTCTCTTTTCAGCGGATTGTCAACCAGGTAGAATTTTTTGGCAACACTGCAACTGTCGAAGTAACTTTTATTGATAACAAAAATTCCAAGAGCTACTTGACCAAATTTGGAGTCCATGTCGTAAACGAAAAATGGAAAATATATACCTTTAAGGCAGAATAGCTCTGTATTTATCTTTTTGTGCTGCAACGCCTTAAGAGTTAAAAAGCACTTGCTTTTAATATTTATACCTGTCTGATATTTAAAAAATTCAATGGGATTAAACGAAACTCTGTCTATATTCGTTATTTAAGGGTAGGCAAAATCTCTATCTTGTGCTTGTGATAGGGCTTGAAATCTGTAGTGGGTGTGTATATATTAGGCGCCCTATGATATTGAAGGAGAGAAATTAAAATGAAAAACTGTTTTAGCATATTCGCTTTAGCGTTACTGGTGACCATGGTTTTTGCAACTTCATGCAGAGACGATATTTTTCTGGAGGCGCTGCCTACTCTTGAAGGTACCTACGATGGCACTTATAGTGTAATAACCGACCGCAACACGCAAAATGAAAAGATAACAATTTCCGTTATAGAAATGAGATTTTCAGACGAATCCTACTGGTTTGATTCCGAAAATTCTCCTGACAATTTTTGCAGTCCGCGCGGGTCATATATATTGACTAATAATATGGAGTTGACAGAGAACCAGCCCGGCTGTAATGTTACCGCCAAAGAAAAAGACAACCCCATAGGTGCCTTTTCTATCAGACGCCCGGGCGACAGCGTCATCATGCTGCAGCAGACGGATGATCTGCTCAAGCAGATACTGCTTCTCAGAAGATAAAAACAGACTAAAATCAGATTAAGAGCGGCAGCGGTTTTCCCCTGCCGCTTTTCTTGTGATTACTTTTGACCGGCAAGTGCATTGCAATTGTAGGTCAGGAGTCTGGTACTACTGACTTTTCTCATCGAAGCGTCAGGACCACGCCAAGGAGGCGGGTCCTGACCTACAGGAAATTAGCGCCATTCTTGTCATTCCCTGCCTATCTGTCATCCCCGCTTTAGTCCCGTGTATTCACGGGAAGTGCCGTTGTCGGAAATCCATCTTCGTAAAGCCGTCGAAGCAGCGGGGCATCGAGCCAAATGGTCCGCGGACCTGCGACGCTCTGCGCGTTTGGGTTCGTTTTGTCATATTTTACTTTCTCGTTATCAAAAGTTGTTGGTTTTTTGCTCTGGTCGCATTGGCGATCAGGCGTAGTTATGGCCGCTTTATTTTAGGGTAGCGGCAGTATTCTGCTGTGATTAGAAAGTCAATTTGCGATATGTCTGAATAGTCAGGACTACAAGAGTCCTGACCTACAGGAACTCCACGGGAACCCGCCTGAAAAGCGGGCGACCCCGCCAAAAATATCATTGGACAATCTGGACTGCTTATTCGTCATTATTGGTAATTGAAGATTTGCGCGGCATTCGATTTATATGAAAAATCTGAAGTACTTTATACTATTTGTATTGGCAATTCATTCAGTCTCCGGATTTGCACAGCAACTCGGCGGCTGCAGTGCGCGGCATACTGTAGGTAAAGTTGCGTTGTATCGCGGCACTATTCCAGGTTTCGGCGGAAGTAACCAGTTTCAAAACTTAGATTGCTTTACAGGGGGATTAACTCCAGTAGGAAGCTGCCTGTTTCCCAAGGGTTCATTTGTTACTTATCTGGATTACGCGACTGCATGGGTTGGAGGAGTTGTCGGAGGAGACACTTTAGTTTCGAGTTACGCACTTTTACCATTTTATAGCTTTCTATTATATGACGATCCGATAGAATTTCATCCACGCGAATATCCCTATGCTTTCATGGAGCAGCGCTCTACTTTAGACCCATTTTCTCCGGAATTTGAGGGAGCAATCTCCGAACAGGATTTCATCTCTGTTTCAACTGATACTATCATCGAAGGCATTAGAATGTTTCCAGATTATTTCAAATTACGCCCCCACATTCCGCTCGGACTGGAATTTACTAACAGCTCTTATGCCTGGTCTCTCGGTTACGCCGAAGATATAGTCTTTTTTGACTGGACTATAAAAAATATCAGCGACAATATCATCTCTGATGCTTTCATTGGTATTGAAATGGACGTTGCTGTGACGTATTTAGGAAGGACCTCTTTTCAAAGAGATGACATGGGGGGCTTCATCGGTACAGCAATTTCACCTGATGGCTGTGGCTTTAGAGACAGCGTTCAAATTATGTGGAGCGCTGACAGCGATGGCGACCCGGTTCTTGGCAAATTTGTAACCACACCTACCGGCGACCCGGCCTCCGGTGATTTCGTTGTCTCCTGCAGGGCAGTGAGTGCGGTAGAGCTGATTGATGCGCCGATTGATTTGATTCCCGGCCAAACCGTTTCATACAATTGGTGGACTGTTGCCGGGCCTCTTTTCGTTGACTTTGGCCCTCGTCACAGGGGAAATTTTCGTAATTTTCGCACTGGAGGTATAGGCGCCCCTTTTGGTGACGTGAATCAGTATTATATAATGCGAAACGGCGAAATTGATTATGACCCGGCCCTGACTACTACCATAAAGCAGTATGACCTTAAATGGATGTACCCTCCTCAGGATATAGCGCTCGACATTGCCGATGGCACAGGAATGACACAGCTACTGTCTATCGGTCCTATAGATATAGCGCCAGGCAACGAAGTACCGATAGTGTTTGCCTTGGTGATGGGTGAAAACCTGCACACCAACCCGCGAAATTTAGAAAACTTATATCGGGGTGATGTTGACGCCTACTATGCCAATCTTGATTTTTCCGATTTAATCAAAAATGCCCAGTGGGCCAGATGGATTTATGATAATCCCGGTATTGACACCGATAACGATGGCTACGCCGGGGAGTTTCGGGTCTGCGTTTTTGATTCGGTGCTTGATGCTGATTCTTTCTGGGTGGCGACAGTTGCCGAGACAACCTGGTACAAAGGTGACGGCGTACCGGATTGGAGAGCGGCTCTGCCGCCACCGGCACCAAAGATATGGCTGACACCGACATTTAAGGGCATAAATATCAGGTTCAACGGACAGGAGTCAGAAAATACTCCTGATATATTTACCAGGTTATTGGATTTTGAAGGGTATAGAGTATATATCGCCCGTGATGACCGCGAGACAAGCTATTCGCTGCTGGCATCGTACGATATTGAAAACTATGACAAGTTTATCTGGAATTATGACAAGCAGCCTGAAGCCGGCTGGGAGCTGCTTAATTTTCCCATGACCCTTGAGGAAATCCGCTGTGCTTATGGTTCGACTTCGCTCACCATAGGCGCCTCAGCCTGTAACGATAGTTTATTTGATTTTTTGAAATTTCGGCCGAGTTTTCCCTATTCTCCTGCGAACTTCCCCGAATCACTTTTTTACTTTGTCAAACATGAATACAACGTTTCCGAATTCGGCGTCACCACACCTATAATCAAACGCTTCCCCAATGCTCCCGACCCACGTGGTAAACCGGCAGATTCAATCACTTCAGACTTTTACACCGATGACGGTTATCTCAAATACTTTGAGTATGAGTTCACGATCGAAAATATTATCCCGACTGTGGCCTATTATGTCAGCGTGACTGCCATTGATTTTGGCTGGCCGAAGTCAGGACTCGAGCCGCTGGAGACCTCGATAACAGAGAACGCCCGGCAAGTCTACGCCAAAATAGTTGACCCGGCAGTCGGCGCCGATAGTTTACGGATAGTCGTCTATCCTAATCCGTACCGTATCGATGCCAACTATCGTTCACGCGGCTTCGAAGGTTTAAACCAGGATGACCGCTGGAGCGAAAGAGTAAGAAGAATTCATTTTGCAAATATCCCGCCTAAGTGCACCATCAGCATATTTTCTCTTGATGGCGATTTAGTCAGAGAGATTCGTCACGACAAAGACCCTGGCGACCCGACCTCTCGTCATGCCGAGTGGGGGCTTATAAGCCGCAACGGCCTTCGAGTCGTTTCGGGATTATACTACTGGGTGGTTGAGTCCGACAGCCGGACGGAGATGGGGAAACTGGTAATAATTTTGTAACGTCGCCCATTTGCCTTTCCAGCGTAGGCTGGAATCCATCTTCATATTGGGATAAACATCCCACCGCAAGCAGTAGGCCACCCGCCCTTCGACAAGCTCAGGGTGACGAGTGTGGCTCTTGTAGGTCAGGAGTCTTGTCCTGAGCGAAGTCGAAGGGCTTGCACTCCTGACTTTTATTGTAGAAGCGTCAGGACCACGCCAAGTAGGCGGGTCCTGACCTACAGGACTTCGACTCCCTCGTGTACATCGGGACTTTGCTGTAAGGCTCAGGATTGTAGGGTTCTGACCTGCAGGCGCTTTCGCAAAATCAATGGCGAATACTGCCGGTGCCGTGGCGTCCTAAGGCAGTCAAGACTGTATCACATTGGACAATCAGCTCAAGTTTTACTGACAGGTTCTGTCAGTAGTCTATCTGATATTAGCCCGAGACGGCGACTGGGTTGTTTCCGCCATATTTTTTTGCAGACTTTTGTTTCTTGTATGAGCAGAGGGGATGGAAGCGAGACCGGCAGGATTGGTCGGTCTTGCTTCTTCTATTTTACAATTTGGAGGGAACCGTAATATGTTGTCAAAAATAATGTCATCGGCGACGCACGGAGTGGACGCTTATAAAGTAGAAGTTGAGGCAGATATTCAGCAGCAGCTGCCGGCCTTTATAACTGTCGGACTTCCTGAAGGCGCTGTCAGAGAATCCAAAGAGCGGGTAACATCGGCCATAAAGAATTCCGATTTTGTCTTCCCTTCAAAGCGCATCACCATAAACCTGGCACCGGCCGACCGGCGCAAAGAAGGTTCGGCCTTTGATCTGCCGATTGCAATCGGGATTCTGGCCGCCACCGGTCAGATAATGCGCGACCGCTTTGACGAATTTGTAGTTTTGGGTGAGCTTTCTTTAGACGGCGCGCTTCGTCCGGTACCCGGTGTTTTACCGATGGCGCTTTCTTTTCAAAAGCAAAACGGCGTCAGGGGCATCATAGTCCCCCGCGATAACGCCAAAGAAGCTGCCATTGCCCAGACACTTCCGGTACATCCGGTAAAATCATTACAGGAAGCCGTACATTTTTTAGAAGATGAAAGTTCGATTAAGGCTTTTACCGTAGACATAGCTGCCATCTTTAATGAGGCCCGGCATTATCAGGTAGACTTTGCCGATGTCAAAGGCCAGGAGTCCGCCAAACGTGCACTCGAAGTTTCTGCTGCCGGCGGACACAATATTATAACAATTGGTCCTCCCGGTTCCGGCAAGACTATGTTGGCCCGGCGGATGCCAACTATTTTGCCGGATCTTACTCTGACGGAAGCACTGGAAACTACTAAGATTCATTCGGTAGCCGGCCGGCTTGAGGCCGACCAAGCGCTGATTGCGGTCCGCCCCTTTCGCTCGCCTCATCACACTATTTCGTACGCTGGATTAATCGGCGGCGGCAGCATTCCCAAACCGGGCGAAGTTTCTTTATCGCACAACGGAGTACTGTTTCTGGATGAACTTCCTGAATTCAAAAAGGACGTTTTAGAAATGCTGCGACAGCCTATGGAAGATAATTTCGTGACCATATCACGCGCTTCCACAACTCTGACCTACCCGGCCGGGTTTATGCTGGTGGCAGCAATGAACCCCTGCCCCTGCGGCTATCACGGTGACCAGAACCATGAGTGTACTTGTTCATCGGGAGAAATTCAAAGATATATGTCACGCATCTCGGGACCATTGATGGACCGGATTGACATTCACATATCGGTACCATCCGTTAAGTTCGAGGAGTTGTCTTCGGAAACCAAGGGAGAGAAATCAGAAATTATCAGAAAGCGCGTCAATCAGGCCCGCCAGAGGCAGCTTGACAGGTTTTCCCACGAAGAGAAAATTTTCTGCAATGCTAATATGGAGTCCCGGGATATTCGCTCATATTGCAAAATAGATGACAAATCTCAGGCACTATTACAAATGGCCATCACTAAGCAGGGTTTATCAGCCCGGGCTTACGACAGAATCTTAAAAGTATCCCGGACGATTGCTGATCTGGCGGCTTCTGACTCAATCGAAACGACCCATGTCGCCGAGGCGGTACATTACCGCTCTTTAGACAGAAAGTTGTGGATGTAAAAAACTGATTCTGTTAGAAATTACTTTCATGTTGTTCTAAGTGAACCTGGGGATCGCTCTAACGTCTTGTCCTGCCTAAATTTCCCAATTGTCCTTGCAGATTCTATATTTTTGGTTATATTTCAGACGAATCGTTAACCAGTAACCGAAGCACTTATTTTTATGAAAGAACTTCTGGACGAGAAGTTTTACAGATCAATCTTTAGGCCCAGCCGCTCGGCCAGGTATGAACTAAGCCTGACCGGTTCCGGTTCTACCACATATTATCACCCTACCATTATTAAGTCTGTTTTTTTAAATGAAAGACTATAAAGCTGTGCAATTTGGGCGTTTTAAAAAGAAGGTCGCTTCAAGAAGTCTGACTGCAGTTTCAGCCAAACGGCTGCGCATACGCTGGGGTAGAACAGAAAGCCATACTCATTTATCGCACTTAGATAATATACGAACCATTGAAGACGCCATCAGACGTTCTGAAATTCCGGTAATATATTCACAAGGCAAGCGCCCCAGAATGAAACTTTCGTTCAGTCCGCCGCTGCCAGTTGGCTTTACGTCGGAGACCGAGTTTTTCGATATCAATCTCAAGCAGGATTTTTCCAGCCAGATGATTAATTCCTTAAGAAAATCAATGCCCGAAGGATTTAAATTACTGGAAGCCAAAGCTGTATTTGCCAGAACAGCTGCGCTGTCGGAAGTAATCAACCTGGTCGTCTATACCTTGAAACTGGATAATCCAATTGATACCAAGCAACTGCAGTCGCGCATCTACGACATTATGAGCAAAGATAAAATAATAGTCAGCCGTAAATCAAAATCCGGTCAAAGCGATGTAAATATCCGCAAGTCGATTTATAAAATAGAATATTCTGAGAGGCTGTTAACTTTGACACTCGGCATAGGCAGCGAAGGATATGTCCGCCCTACCGAAGTTGGCCGCTTATTATTTGGTATGGATGAAGACGAGGTTTCTAAATTGAAATTCCACAGAGCAGAAATGTTCCGGCAGGTAGACGAAAACAGTCGCATTCCGGCGATAGAGCTGTAAACATGCTTCAAAAAACAAAATCCAAAACCAGAAATTTTGATCCCGTAAGAGCCGCCGCTGTTGAAAGTTTAGTTCTCATTGAGCAGGGGCAACAGGTAGATTATGCCATTGAAGGCGTCATCAGAGACAAAAATTTCAGACCGCTTGATATTCGTTTCCTGTCACAACTGGTCAACGGCGCTACCAAAATGCGAAGACGCTTAGACCATGAACTTCGCTTCTACTTAGCGAAACCATCAACCAACCTGCCCCTGCTGCTGGCCAATGTCCTCAGGTTGGGTTTGTACCAGCTTCGCTTCACCGACCGTATCCCCGATGCCGCGGCTGTCTCAGAGTCGGTCAATCTGGCCATGAGAATGATGGACAGGCCCCGGGCGAATCTGGTCAATGCGGTCTTGCGCGCCTCCATTCGAGATCCGGAAAAAGTGAAGTTTGTTTCAATTAATGATGATCCCGTTAAACATCTGGCAGATTTTTACAGCTTCCCTGACTATTTCGTAAAATATTGTTACCAGGAATATGGTCTCAAGCAGGCTACAAAACTCTTGCAGAATTTCAACAAACCTCCGCACGTAACTTATCGTGTAAACTTTTTGAAAGCTAAGCCGGAGGAAATTATTGAGTTATTGAAAAAGGAAAAAGTTAAGTTTTCCGAAGGAAAGTTCATATCCGAGTTTTTGCATATTGACCAGGGCGGGCTTCCCTTAGAAAGAGAGTTACTGCAAAGCGGCAAAGTATTTGTACAGGATGAGTCAGCCGGTATCGCGGTGCGACTCTTAAACCCCCGCCCGGATCAGAACTGTCTCGATCTGGCCTCTGCTCCGGGAGGAAAATCTACTTATATGGCCATTCGCATGCGCAACAAAGGCAGGATAACTTCCGTTGATAAATCGAAAAGGAGATTAGAGGTTGTGGCAGAGAATACCAGGCGCCTTGGTATAAAAATAGTTTCGCCGGTAGCCTGTGATATTATGGAATTCAAAGGCGGCCCCTTCGACCGGGTTCTGCTTGATCCGCCTTGCACCGGCTGGGGTACTGCCGGCAAGCATTCTGATTTGCGCTGGAGTAAGACCGCTGATGATGTCAAGAATCTGGCTAAAATCCAAACTGCCATGATTGACCGGGCTGCAAAACTTGTCAAGCCCGGCGGTGTGCTGGTCTACTCTACCTGCACCATAATGCGTGCTGAAAATGACCAGATCATTGAGGAATTTCTGCTTAGAAATGAAAAATTTGAAATTGACCCGGCTTCTCAGTTTTTCCCAGCTAAGATTGCGACCGAGCGGGGGTTTGTAAAAACTTACCCCAATGTTTACGATCTCGACGGTGCTTTCTGCGCCCGTCTAAAGCGTAAGCTGTAAACGGCTTGCTCTTCATTTTTTAGTTATCCTCATCTCTTAAAATCTGTATAACAAATTGAGCTGAGAATTATTATTGATTTATCCAGCTGTTTTGATGCTTGTTAAAGTTTATTGATCTTAAAATCAAAAGTTAGAAAGTAACGGGATATTTAATTTGAATCAGGTAAGAGCTTCACGGCTGGAACAGCCGCAGAGACGGCAACAAGGTTTTATGTCGGACAAATTGCCCTATGGCTCCTGGCAGCGCCGCTTTGTTTTTTGGCTTATCGCTCCGACTATTGTCATTTTAATTCTTTACTGGCTGACAAATTCTGTCCTGATGCCAATTATCACGCGCCACGGCGACGAGTTTGTGCTGCCGGACTATATCGACCAGAAACTGGTCGAAGTTCAGTTGAAGCTGGAACAACTGGGGCTGGGCTATGAGATTGCATCGGAAGAATTCTCTCCCGGCAAAGAAAAGGGCATTATCTTAAATCAGTATCCGATTCCCGGCACAAAGGTAAAATCCCAGCGCGCCATCAAATTTATTATCTCGCTTGGACAAAAACTTGTGCCAATTCCGGAATTGTCCGGCTTGTCGGTGCGGCAGGCGATGCTTGATCTGGAGACCGCCGGTTTGGAACTGGGTGAGATTGCCTGGGCGCATTCCGATACTTTGCCTGAAAAAGTTGTGGTCTTTTCTTACCCGGCCGGCTCAACCGAAATCCCGCTGGGCTCGCCGGTTAACATTATGGTCAACCGCGGGCGGGCCTCGAACTTTACTTATATGCCGCGAGTGGTTGGCATGCAGCTAAGCGAAGCGGAAATGCTTCTGGAAGAAAAGATTTTGAAACTGGGGCTGGTAACTTACCGCCGCGATGAAAACTATCTGCCCGAAACGGTACTGGAGCAATCCGAGAGAGAAGGCAGCGAACTTGACAACTGGACCGAAATAGATCTGGTGGTCAGCAGCACGGAGTGATGTCTCTTATAATTCACGAGTAGGTCGAAACCCGCCTCCTGGGTGTGGTTTCGACACCTTCTTACCGTTACTTTCGTGAGTGAGTAGGTCGAAACCCGCCTCCCAGGTGGTGTTTCGACATTTAAACTAATCTTTGGATTCACATTAAACAAAACGAGCAGGTCAAAACCTCACGATAGCGGGATGGTTTCGATATCTTCATTGCCTTACTTTCATGAGTAGGTCAAAACCCGCCTCCTGGGTGTGGTTTCGACATTCTTTCTCTATTTCACATATCGATAGCAGACTATTGCTACCAGGATATTCTTCTATATACTTGTTACATGACAAACATAAGACGATATTTTCGTGATGGCGACGTCGTTTTCGTAACCAATGTTACGCATAATCGCATGCCAATCCTTGTAGATAATTTTGACCTGCTTTGGAAAGCTGTCGAAACAACCAATCTGAAAACTCGATTCGAAATTATTGCCTGGTCTATTTTACCTCACCACTTCCATATGATAGTTGACCCCAAAAACAACAATCTTTCGTCACTTATGAAGCGTATAAAACTATCGTTCTCTTGGCACTATCGAAAAAGAGCTGGTTTGGTAAAAGGACGAGTCTGGCAGAATAGATTTTGGGACCATATTATCAGAAGTGAAGAAGATTTGAATAAACATATCGACTATATACATTACAATGCGGTTAAGCATGGGTTGATTTCAAACACCATCGATTGGAAATATTCTTCATTTCAAAATTATTATGAGGATGGACTATATTCGAAGGATTGGGGCTCAACTGAAAAATTCTCATTTTCTGGAGAATTCGGTGAATGAGGTGCATTAGGATGTCGAAACCTCACCCAGGAGGCGGGTTTCGACCTACTCCAACAAAGGCCTCATTTGGGCCTCGTGCCCAAGTTTTTTTATCAAGCTAACCCCTTTATACGGCTTGTTTTAGGCTATTCGGGGAATCTTTTAAACTCCTTGCAAATATTTCGGTATTTACTATATTAATGGGCTGTGGTAGGCGGCTAAGGTTGAAGTATGCGCTGGTGAGAGGTTATTTTGCTCTCCACTTGAGATACAAAGCTGCCGAGCCTTGTTAATGGGGCAGATGGGGACATCTGCCGCCCACGAAATTATGAAAACAGTTTGTAGGTCAGGAGCCTTGTGCTCCTGACGGTAACATCAAGAGTCAGGACTGCAAGAGTCCTGACCTACAAAAATTTTGAAACAAGTACACTTTGACCCTTCGACCCCGGTCGGGACTGTCGCAGGCTCAGGGTGACTAAGAATAAATGGTGTGTATAGATAAAAGTTATGTTTAACAACCTGTCGGAAAAATTAGAAAGCGTCTTTAAGAAGCTTCGCTCTGTCGGCAAGCTCTCGGAGAAAAATATCCAGGAGTCAATGCGCGAGGTCCGTCAGGCCTTGTTAGAAGCGGATGTTAATTATAAAGTCGCCCGTGATTTTGCCAAAGCTGTGCAGGAAAAAGCTGTCGGACGAGAAGTCCTGGATTCTATTGATCCCGGGCAGCAGGTCATAAAAATAGTTCATGACGAACTGGTTGCACTTTTGGGGGGCAGTGCCGAGCCTCTGGCTCCGGTTGATAATCCACCGACTGTTTTTTTGATCTGTGGTTTACAGGGTTCAGGGAAAACAACTCTGGTCGGCAAGCTGGCTTTGATGTACAAGCGCAAAGGTAAAAAGACGCTGGTTGTAGCGGCCGACATATATCGTCCGGCGGCGGTCAAGCAGTTAAAAGTTCTGGCAGACTCAATTGACGTTGAACATTTCTATCTTGAAAACAAAACCCCGCAAGAGATATGCAGCGCCGCTCTCAAGTATGCTGAGAAAAACTTTATCGATCTTGTAATCTTAGATACTGCCGGCCGAATGCATGTTGACGCCGAAATGATGACCGAGATAACCGAAATAAAAGAGCAGACCAGCCCTCATGAAATTTTACTGGTGGCGGACGCCATGACCGGTCAGGATGCTGTCAATGTCGCCAGAGAGTTTAACGAACGTCTGAGTATTACCGGCGTTGTACTTTCCAAGCTTGATGGTGACGCCCGTGGCGGCGCGGCGCTATCTATCCGTCAGGTAACAGGCTGCCCGATTAAGTTAGCTTCGGTGGGCGAAAAGCCGGGAGATCTGGAAGTTTTCCACCCCGACCGTCTGGCCTCCCGCATTCTGGGCATGGGCGATATTGTCGGCCTTGTGGAAAAAGCACAGGAGCATATTGATCTAAAAAAAGCCGCCGAGATGCAGGAGAAACTTCTTAAGGCACATTTTGACTTTGAGGATTTCTTAGAGCAGATGGCTCAGTTAAAAAAGATGGGGCCGCTTGAATCAATTATGGGCATGATTCCGGGAATCGGCAAAGCCATGAAGAATATTCAGGTTGATGAAAGAGCCATGGACCGCATGGTTGCTATCGTACAGTCGATGACAATCCAGGAAAGACAAAACCCGCACCTTCTTGATGGTTCACGCAAAAAAAGAATAGCGATTGGCTCGGGCAACTCGGTGCAGGCGGTCAATCAATTGATTAAACAGTTTAATGCAATGCAAAAAATGTTCAGCAGTATGAATAAAGGTAAACGAAAAGGCATGTCAAAAAGTATGATGCCGTTTTTTAATTAATGTTATGGAGGTTATTTAGTTGGCAGTACACATAAGACTTCGTCGGATGGGTAAAAAGAAACAACCTTTTTACCGGATTGTGGCCGCAGACCACCGCCGTGCCCGCGACGGCCGCTTTATTGAAATTTTGGGAACTTACAATCCGATGACCGTACCGGCCAAGGTGACGTTGTTGGAAGATAAAGTCACCAAATGGCTTAACGAAGGTGCCGAGCCATCGGATACGGTCAGCACTCTGTTCACCCAGATTGGCTTTACAGAAAAGTATCTGAAACTCAAAAAGGGTGAAGATGTTTCTGCAATTGAAATCAGGACAGAGATAACAGAGCGTCGCAAAAAAACTAAAGGGATGAAAAAGGCTGTCGCCGCCGAAGCAGAGGCCAAAAAAGCCAAAGCAGAAGAAGCGCCTGCTAAAGTTGCTACGACAGAATCAGCTCCCGCAGAAGAAGCTGCCCACGAAGAAAAGGCTGCGCCCGCCGAAGAAACAGCTCCCGCAGTAGAAGCTGATAGCAAAAAGGAAGACAAAGAATAGACAGAAATTCGTGATAGTTGAAATTCATATTGATATGAACCGACCTGAATCTAATTTTGGAACTCAAACGAGTATGTAAAGGGGTACCCAAAAATGAAAGAATTTATTGAGTACATCGTCAAGAATCTGGTAGACAATCCGGATGCAGTAAATGTTGTCGAAATTGAAGGAACCCGTACCACGGTTTATGAACTGCGGGTAGGCGAGGGTGACCTGGGCAAAGTTATTGGCAAGGAAGGCAAAACAGCCAGATCAATCAGGACTATACTCTCAGCGGCCGCAGCCAGACAAGGCAAACGGGCTGTACTGGAAATTCTCGAATAACATTGGCGGCCGATCAAGAGTTTGTGACGGTTGGACGTCTGGGACGGCCACGGGGGTTGAGTGGAGAAATTTTTGTGACTCCCCTTACAGATTTCCCCGAGCGTTTTGAAAACATTAAGGAGATTTTTGTAAGCAGCAAGAAAGACTGGGAAAAGAAGAAAGTTGTTTCGAGCAAACTTGTATCGGGACGCCCGGTATTGTTGTTTGAAAACATAAACAGTCCCGAACAAGCATCGCGTCTGACCAACCGTTTCCTGGCAATACCGAAAAATATGGTAATGGAGCTGCCTGAAGGCAGCAACTATATATTTGACTTAATTGGCTGCCAGGTAATTGATGAAAACACAGGCGAAACGATTGGCATGATTACAGATGTGGAACTGTTCCCGGCCAACGACGTCTATATGATTGAAACTAATGACGGCAGAATTAAAAGCCTGCCGGTAATTGAAAGATATGTTAAAAAAGTTGACGCTGATTCAAAGAAAGTGTTTGTCGATCCCTCGGGGATGATTGAACAGTAAAGATGAAATTTGAAATTATTACATTATTCCCTGATTATTTTGTGCAGTCGCTTAAACAGTCCCTGCTGGGTAAAGCAGTAGCTGACGGACTGGTAGAATTTGAGATAGTCGACCTGCGCAAATTCACGACTGACAAACACCGCACGGTTGACGACACTCCCTTTGGCGGCGGTGGCGGTATGGTTTTAAAAATCGAACCGCTTGATCAATGTTTAGCTTCCTTAGGCTATGAGCACAAAGTAAACGCAGAAAAAAGTGACGGTTCAAGGATTATGCTGACTTCAGCCGCTGGCGAAACATTTAATCAACGAAAAGCCATAGAATACTCCGGCTGCCAGAGGCTGACTATTATCTGCGGGCATTATCTGGGAATAGATGAACGATTATCAGAGCTATACAATGTTGACGAAATTTCTATTGGCGATTATGTCTTAACCGGCGGCGAACCGGCTGCAGCTGTGATAGTTGATGCCGTAGCCCGGCTGTTACCCAAAGTTCTGGGAAATTTCCAGTCGGCCTTAGGTGATTCCTTTATGGATCAAATTACCGGCACACCGGTCTATACCAGGCCGGCTGAGTACGAAGGCTTGAGTGTTCCCTCGGAATTGCTTTCGGGCAACCATGAAGAACTGAAGAAATTTCGCAAAAGAGCAGCCATTTTAAAATGCTCCAAAAACAGACCTGACCTGTTACGAAATATGGAAATAACTGATGAAGATTTAGAACTATTAAAAAACGTAAAAAGCGAAAAATAATATTTTATATAAACTTTTTCTAAAAAGAGGTAAATTAATATGAAAAGAGTACAACAGATAGAAAAGAGCTATTTGACCCAGAACTTGCCAGAATTCTCTTCTGGTGACACTCTCCGCGTTCACGTAAAAATTAAAGAAGGTGACAAGGAAAGGATTCAGGTTTTTCAGGGAATAGTTATCAGCCGCCGGGGCAGCGGCACCGGCGCTACATTTACAGTCCGTAAAATGTCGGCCGGGATTGGCGTCGAAAGAATTTTCCCGCTACACTCACCCAACATCGACAAAATTGAAAGAATCAAAATCGGTTCTGTGAGGCGCGCCAAACTTAATTATCTGCGTGAACTAACCGGCAAGTCCGCCAGAATCAAAGAGCGGATAGTAGACTCCACTAAAAAAACCACTAAAACAGTTGCCGAAGCTGTCAAAGAAGAAAACGCTGAACCTAAACTTAATGAAGTCCCTGAAGTTTCAGCAACTGCTGCTGACAGCGCTAGCGAAGACACTACTGTGCAGCTTGATTCGGCAGAAGAGACTGAAGCAGCTAAGAAATAGTTTATAGTATTTGATTTGCTAAATGATTGAAGCGTTCTCTCAAATTGATTGAGCGCTTTTTTTATTCTGCTATTAGAATCGTAAAAGTAGTATTGCCGTATTTTCGCTGGTCTTTTATTCTGAAATCCAATGACTCTATACTGTCGGTCTCAGAGCTGTCGTGCTGACAAAGCAAAAACCCGCTATCCGCAAGAACCGGATTTTCCCGCAGGCATTTCAGGGTCTCGTCTATGATGCCTTTATACTGAGGCGGGGCTATCATTATAATGTCAAACTTTTCGTCTGATGATTTTAATTTCGGCAGAGCCTTAAAAACATCATCGCAGCGGCAGAAAAGCTTATCACCAATATCAAATACGTCAGCCTGAGCGTTAATCGATTCAGCCAGTCTGGGCTCCTTTTCGACCCCCACAGCTTTGACCACGCCCCTTGATACGGCCTCAAATAGGTAACTTCCGGTGCCGCTGAACAGGTCCAGATAGCTGGCATCTGCCAGATAAGGCACCAGAAAATCAAAAATAGAACGCCGTATTCGTGATAGCGGCGGGCGGGTAATGCCCAGATCCGGCGCTGTTATTATCCTGCCTTTTAATTGTCCGGCAATGACTTGAAAGCTGAAGTCAGCTGCTGTGTCTGTTTTCTTTTTGGGCATACTATTCGTAAATGTCACTTTCCTGACTTTAATATCGATTGCAAAAAGCTAACGAGATTGGCTGTCATAGTCGATAATTAAATTAAGAGTTTTTATTGATTTAAGGTGGCAAAATCGGCTATCAAATGACGATGCCAACACGAATGAAACAAAATAATCAGCAAACCATTATTGATTTATCCCACATGGAAGAGATGCTCCGCGACAAGGGCTACCAGACTATCTGCGGCGTCGACGAAGTCGGCCGCGGTCCTCTGGCCGGTCCGGTGGTAGCAGCAGCAGTCATATTGCCGGCTGGTGTCGTAATCGAAGGCTTAGCTGATTCAAAGAAGCTGACCAGCAGCAGACGTGATGAACTGTTCGATGAAATTGTCAGCCTGGAAATCCCCTGTGCGGTCGGTATTATTGATAACGAAGAAATCGACCGGCTGAATATTTTGAAAGCATCACTGCTGGCCATGAGAAAAGCGGTGACCGACTTAAAAGAAACTCCGGAAATTGTTCTGGTTGATGGCGATTATCCTATTCCCAAAATTCCTCATCCGCAGCTTTCTATAATTAACGGCGACAATCTTTGTGATTCGATAAAGGCGGCCTCGATAGTAGCTAAAGTTACCCGCGACCGCATTATGGACCGCTATGAAAAAATGTATCCCGCCTTTTCTTTTTCTCAGCACAAAGGATATTATACTGCGGCTCATATGAGCGAGCTGAAAATGCACGGTCCCTGCGACATTCACCGCAAATCGTTCAGGCCGGTGGCAGAATTAGTGGAGCAGTATGCCCTCACCTAAGAATAGAAAACCAGAAAAAGACAGAGTCAAAATTGGGCGCAGCTATGAAGAACTGGCAGCCCATTTTTTTTTGGATAGCGGCTATCTGATTCTTAACAGGAACTATCGCGCCGGTCAAAAAGAGATAGATTTAATTGTTCAAAAAGGAAACATGCTGGTCTTTGTGGAAGTTAAGTCAGCCTCATCGACTAAATTTGGCCATCCGGCAGAGCGGGTCGACAAAAGGAAGATTTCTAATCTGGTTCATGCTGCGCAGCAATATCTGATCGAAAACAAGGTCGAGGGCTGCGACCTTCGCTTTGACGTGGTGACATTTGTAGGGGGAAAGCTGGAGCACTATCCGGCCGCCTTTGAAATTGAAGAAAATTAACTGTCCGGAGTGAATACGCTTTTTATAGTATCAGGCGTTGCTTTTATAATCGAATCTTCAATAGCCACCAGCGAATCAACATAGAATTTCACAAAACCGGCATAGCCGACATACTTTTCGGCCTCATTCTTGTATTCAGACAAGAAAGACTCTATTTCGTCGATTGTTGTATTCTGAGCTGTCAGGAGTGATTCCCGGAAAGCTATATATTTTTCAGGCTCATCCTTGAATTTGGCCGTGGCCAGCCAGGATTGGGCTGTTATCAGGGCATATTTTTGGGATAATTCCCTATTTTGAGCTGTTTTGTAGTTGCCGTAGATAAAATATGCGGACGGAAGCCCGATAATAGCGGCCAACAGCAGCAACCTTTTAAACCAGAACAAATTAGCGCCAACTTTCTGTTGCAGTTATTTGTTTAAGATGATAAACTACATGGTGCGAAAAATGGGGTCAACAAGATAGATGCTGAAGCTTGAATTTCCGATAAAAAGGCGAAAATGCCGGGTTATAAAAATCGGCGAAGTTTTAATCGGCGGCGGTTTTCCTATCGCCATACAGTCGATGACAACCACCGACACCCGCGATGTCGAGGCTACGGTCGCCCAGATAAATCAGCTTTATGATGCCGGCTGTGATATCGTGCGCATTTCTGTCTTAAATCACGATGCCAGCCATCACTTAAAGAAAATACGCCAGACGGTAGACAAGCACAGACCACTGGTGGCAGATATTCATTTTCAATATAAACTGGCTCTAAATGCTATCGAAGCTGGTTTTGAAAAAATTCGCATTAATCCAGGTAATATCGGCGCTGAGTGGAAAGTGCGCGAAGTTACCAAAGCAGCCCAGGAAGCTTATGTGCCGATTCGCATCGGTGTAAATTCCGGCTCACTCCCCAAAGACCTGCTTAATAAATATGGCCCTGAAGATCCCATAGCATTTGCCGAAGCCGCCATGCGCGAAGTGCATGTTTTAGAAGATATGAATTTTGAAAATATCGTTATCTCGGTTAAATCGACCAACACCCAGACAGCTTTCTGGGCCTATCATATGATTGCTGAAAAATGTGACTACCCGCTGCATGTCGGCATTACCGAGGCCGGCACCCTCAATACCGGCTCAATCAAATCTTCAGTCGGCATTGGCGCTATTTTAATGACCGGTGTCGGTGATACTATCAGGGTATCGCTTAGCGCCGACCCGATTCACGAAGTCAAAGTCGCCAAACAGATTCTTACCTCCTGCGCTCTCAGTCAGGAGGGCCTCGAAGTTATCGCCTGTCCTACCTGCGGACGCTGTCAGATTGATATGATTCCGCTGGCTGAAGCTATTGAAGCCAAGACGCGTAATATTAAAACCAAGCTCAAAGTTGCCGTTATGGGTTGTGCAGTCAACGGCCCGGGCGAGGCCGCCGCAGCCGATGTCGGCATTGCCGGCGGTGATGGTCAGGCTTTGCTTATCAAAAAAGGCAAGATAGTCAAACGTTTTGACGAATCGATGCTTGAGACGGCGCTCTTAGACGAAATCGAAGCCATGACCGGCGAAAAAGTCGATAGGTGACGTAGTCACTTTTTCTCTGACGATAATTTAGCGAGGATTACAATATGAGAATGCTTGATGCAGATAAGCAGGCTGAGGTGTATACTTTTCAGTTATATTTGGCTCCGAACGAAGCTAAAGAATTGATTACCGAACTTGAAAAACTCTTAAAAGACCCGGAAGCCAACGAACATTTTCATGTTGGATTAGATACTGGCAGAGATTTTTCCTGTTCCTTGATTACAGATAACAAGATGAAAGATGTTTCTGGCTACACAAAGTTGGAGCAGGAGATTCTAAAGAAAAGATAATTCCACTTTGATCGCCGGGTGCCCCACCCCCTCGGCTACACTCGGGACGATGCCTTTTAGGTGGGTTCTAGACTATGCTTGAATGGCAATTGAAGAGTCATGCTGAGCGGAGTCGAAGCATGTAAATAGAAAAGATGGATTCCAGCCTGCGCTGGAAAGACAAAAAGAGACTGGAATGACAGGTCCTACCCCTCCGGTTTGGTTGGGCGGGTGGCCCACCCCTCGGCTACGCTCGGGACGACGCCTTTTAGGTGGGTTCTAGTGGCACTCAAAAATTGGAATTAGACACGAAACTACTACAAATTTAATATAGCCTGGTGCCCATCGCTTGTAACATCGGCGGGTGGCCCACCTTTTAGGTGGGTTCCTGTGGCACTCAAAAGTGTTTTGTGGGCGACAGATGTCCTCACGCTGTCCTGAGCGAAGTCGAAGGGTCTGCCCCATGTGGATGAAAAGATGGATTCCAGTCTGACCCTTCGACAAGCTCAGGGTGACTCGGTGTGGTAGCCCACAGCTTGCTGTGGGATCATAACGACTTGAAGATGGATTCCAGCCTCCGCTGGAAAGACAAAAGAAAGATTTGCCCTGAGCCTGCGACAGTCCCGACCGGGGGTCGAAGGGTGACGTTTGAACGAAGATGGGTTCCAGCCTCCGCTGGAAAGACAGAAAGAAGTATCTGTGCGCGGCAGATTCCCTCTTCTGCCGCTTGGCTCAAAAAGTCAATCTATTGGAATCCGTAAACTCTGTGGGTTTTGGGTCGCCCACGGAACGACGAAGAAACTACGACTCGATAGTTTATTCTTCGTATTACCGACTGGATTCCGGAACAAGTCCGGAATGACGGGATTGGGTCACCCACTATTAGTCATGCTGAGCGGAGTCGAAGCAAGTTTCTATAGAAGATGGATTCCAGCCTGCCCCCCTATGGGGACTAAAGCTGGAAAGACAGAAAGAAGAATGGCAATCTTGTAGGTCAGGAACCTTGTGTTCCTGACTATTGCTATCTGCGAAGTGTCAGGACTGCAAGCCCTTCGGCTTCGCTCAGGATTGTAAAGTCCTGACCTACCAAAGATGGATTCCCGCCTACGCGGGAAAGACAATAAAGGCGAAAATAACAATTGGTCAGGGTGGCCCACTTTTCAGGTGGGTTCCTGGCTACCCCTCAGGTTTGGCCGGCGCGACCATGACCGACTTTTCGCGCTCGACTGTAACCAGGCCTGGTTTAGATTTGCGCGGTTTGCGCACATATTTACGCGGGGTATACAACACCGGCACCAGTGTATCTTTACGGGCCTTACTAAAGTATGCTGCCACAGCCGCGGTTTCTTCGATCTCGCGCCTGGATGGCTCAAACGATTTATTAGGGAATTTGAGCACCACATGCGAACCGGCGCACTGCTGGGTGTGAAACCAGAGTTCGTACGGTTTGGCAAAGTCAAAAGTTGTGCGGTCGTTATCACTTCCATCGCGCCCGACAAATATTTTTACGCCGGATTTAAGCTCGTATTCTTTGTAGGGCAGGCGCTGGAAAGTTTCCGAAACTCCCCCCTCTTTGGGCATAATTTCAGCCAGTTCCGACTGGTATTGATTTTTGGCTCTTTCAAAATTTGACTCTAAATCGCTCTGGATGCGCAGCAGATTTTCAAGTTCCAGATTAGAGATTTCAAAGCGGCGCTTCATCTGCTCTAAGCCCTCGCGGGCTTTACGATGCTTTTGAAAATACTTTTCGGCGTTTTTAGCCGGGGTGAGGGCCGGGTCTAATTTGATAGTTAGCTTGGCGCTGGAGTCCAGATAGATATCATCGAAGGTTATTTCTTTGGTTCCTTTTTTGATATTGTTTAAGTTTATCTGAATAAGCTCAGCCATTTTTTTATATGTTTCATAGTCTTCGGCTTTTTCTATTTCCGTTTCGATTTTTGCGATCCGTTTTGTGAGGCGCTTAATGGTGCGCTTAAGAGCGTTCGTGATAGTCTTTTCTTCGCTGGCCTGCTCGACAATAGACTGACGACGCCTAGTCAGTTCCTGCACAGCAACAGACAGAGTCTTGAATTTTTCCGACTGTGATTCCTGACTGGACAGCTTAAAGGGATAAACTTCAATAGCGCCGGCTATTTGATAAAGATACCCTACAGATGCGCTCTCAAAAAGCTTGGTAAGTTCTCTGATATTTTTTGACAGCTGCTCAAAATTATTTTCTGACAGACTTCGGAAATCTTCATCTTCAAGGCCGCTTCGTTTGACCAGCTCTGAGGCTATGGTTTTGTTGACACCAAATAGCTGCTTCTGCAAAAACTGTCTGACAGAATAGAACCTCTGGTTCTTTGTGGACTGTTGAAGTTTGTCAGCTGAAAGGTCAATGGGAGAGACTGCATCGGGGAGTTTTGGCTGCTGATATCTGGCGCCTGGGCTGTATTCTCTTTTTCGCAAGGTAGCCTGAATAATATCATCTTTATCAGTCAGCCAGATATTGCCGTTGGGACCGATTGATTCGAACACCAACTGCCGCTTTGTTCTGTCATTCTCTATTGTGATTTGAAAGATGCGGTCAAAGCCGAGTTGTTTGATTTCTGTTATTGTTGCCCCAACCATGTCAAATATCGGCCAGGGTTTTTCCTTTGTTTCTACTTTTACTTTCGAGGCCGGCACGCAAAAGGTACCGAACCCGGCCGGATGAAAAACAAAACCGATAGCGCCTGTTGATTTATCTTTTTTGATAAAGATATAGGCCGCGCGTTCCTTCTTGTAAAACTCTGTTGACACAATTGTTCCGCCCAGGATTGTGTTGGCTAATTCTTTTACGAGTGACAGAATGTGAAAGGCGGTTTGCATAATGAAAATATAATATAGAGTTTAGGCGTCAGGCAACTTAAGAGAGTCGCTTGCCGGTTGTGACTACTTCTTTATATTTGGCTTGACCATATCTGCGGGTCGGACTTTCTGGTCAAACTCTTCGGCTGTCATCAGTCCCAGCGCGACTGCTGCTTCTTTTAGGGTGGTGTCATCCGCGTGAGCTTTTTTGGCGATTTTAGCGGCGTTGTCGTAGCCGATGTGCGGGTTTAAGGCCGTTACCAGCATCAGGGAATTATCAAGATACTCTTTGATTTTGGCATGGTTGGGCTCTATTCCTTGAGCGCAGTTTTTTGCAAAACTATCGCAGGAATCAGCTAGTAACCGCAGTGACTGCAGCACGTTGTAGATTATCATTGGTTTGAATACATTGAGTTCAAAATTACCCGAGGCGCCGCCAATGTTTACAGCAACATCGTTACCCATGACCTGGGCGCAGACCATTGTCATCGCCTCGCACTGGGTCGGGTTGACTTTGCCCGGCATAATCGACGAGCCCGGTTCGTTGGCCGGTATAATAAGTTCGGCAAAACCGCCGCGCGGACCGGAAGCCATCCAGCGGATATCGTTGACGATTTTCATAAGCGAGACCGCAATAGTTTTGAGGACGCCCGAAAATTCGACCATGGTGTCATGACTGGCTAAGGATTCAAACTTATTGGGAGCTGTCACAAACGGCTGGCCTGCCAGTTCTGAGATTTTTGCTGCGAACTTAACGGCAAACTCCGGATGGGTATTAATACCGGTACCGACTGCCGTGCCGCCCTGAGCAAGCTGATACAATCTTTTTTTAGCATCGCTGATTCTGTCTAAGCTGTTTGAAAGCATGGTGACATAACCGGAAAACTCCTGTCCTAATGTCAGCGGGGTGGCGTCCATTAAATGCGTCCGGCCAATTTTGATAATATCTTTGAAACTTTCTGATTTCTGTTTAAGTGTGTCGCGCAAATTTGTTATAGCAGGGATTAACCGCCTGTGGATTTCTTCAATAGTAGCCACGTGCATAGCCGTCGGGAAAACATCATTGGACGACTGCGACTTGTTGACATCATCATTGGGATGCACCGGTGTTTTTGAGCCAATCTTTCCACCGGACAGTTCGATGGCGCGGTTGGAAATTACTTCGTTACAGTTCATATTTGTCTGGGTACCCGAGCCGGTCTGCCAGATAACCAGCGGGAAATTGTCATCGAGTTTACCTTCGATAACTTCTTCGGCCGCCTGGATTATCATATCCCGTTTGTCAGCGGCTATCAAGCCGAGCTCGGAGTTGACCAAAGCTGCGGTTTTCTTAATCAACCCCAAGGCCCGGATAATTTCGCGCGGCATTTGTTCACTACCGATTTTGAAATTTTCTAAAGAGCGGGCAGTCTGGGCGCCGTAATATTTATCAGAGGGGACCTTAATCTCCCCCATCGAATCTGACTCTGTACGAAATGACATATTGCCTCCGAAAGCTGTTATGTTGCTTCAAGTTCCGGCCCAGTATGGCCGGCATTTTCAAAAAAGGACTTGTAAAACAACAATCAGGTCTATATATTTACAGGTAATCATAAGCAATACATTTCAAAAAGGGAATCCAAATTATGGACTGTAAAATAAAGAAAATTTACTTTCTGGTATTTGTGGTTGCTGTCTTTTTTACGGCAAGTCAAGTTTTGGCCGCCACAGCTTCTTTGATCGAGCTCTTTGACGGCACAACTTATGAAAATGTTAAATTCAGGGCTGATAAATCTTACAAAGTAATCAGCTTTAAAATAGACGGTAAGAAAAAGAATATCAGCTTTACGGATATTTCAAGAATACTCGACAACAATGGAGAAGATGTTACCGCCAGATATCTTGGCAAGTACCTGAGGACCAGCCAGACTGCACAGAGCGAAGCTGTGGAAACTGTCCAGAAAAGGGAAGACTGGCTGGGTGAAACCGATCCTGTCAGAGAAAAATATAATAAGCCGCTCTGGAGTGTGGCCTTTCCGGTAAGTGTCAATTTCAGCATTCCCGCAGGCAGTTATTACCAGGGGTTTAAGGCCGGTGTGGGATTTACAGGTGAAATTTTGATTGCAATCAATAGAAATCTTTCGCTGCGGGGTACGGTTTCCAAATCCGGCATGCAGGACGACTTAAATGAGATTGCTCCCGGGTTTAGAATAATTGATGACAACCTCAAGTTTAATGTCTGGAAATATTTTATTTCATTACAATTCAGCAACGGCCCTAACTGGTCGGCCAATAAAAAGATGGGACTTTACGGTTTCGGTGGAATTGGCGCAGTCTCTCATAAACTCACCGGAGCGGCAATTATACAGGACCCGTTCACAGACTCAATGTTCATTATAATCGGCTCAGGTGAAGGCGAATCGAAACTTGCCTTTACATCCGGCTTCGGCTTTGTTGGTCTGCTCTCCCCGTCTTTTGGAATAGAATTTGGGGCCACTCTTGATATGATAATGATTGGCACCAGACAGAACACCGTTGCCTTTGACCCCTATGGAAATGTTGAGACTGCCTTACACATGGATTTTCACGTTGGCCTTATAACTTTTTTGTAGCCAAATAGTTTAACTAAAACCGGGGAGTAAATTATGAACTTTTGGAAAAGAACTTTACCGCTTTTTGCCGTCATGGCAATACTTATTGCCGGTGGCTGTGCCAAAAACTACCGCATCACTCACGAACTGGAAGCACCCATTGATAGAATAGCAATCGCAACAATAGGTGAGATAGTAGATATGCTTCCTGAAGATTTTGAAGAAGGCAAGAAGCCTACTACCGAGCAGATTGAGGCGTTTAAGTTTCATCTCACCAAGCAATTGCGAAACAAGGAAATTTTTGCTTCAGTGGCCTACGATGAACCTGATGCTCAGTATGTTGTTGAGGGTTCTATTTTGCAATTCAAAAAAGGCAGCGGCCTTGTTCGTGCATTGATTGGTTTCGGTATCGGCAGCGCAAAAGTGACTACTGAATTGAGGCTGATTAGAAGAGCTAAGAGCCCCGAAGAACAGGACGAAGTGATATTCGCCGGCAATTTTAAACAGACAGTTTCAGATTGGACGGAATCTGGCGACAAGATTTTTGAACGGGTCGCCAAAGATTTTGCCAAAGTTCTCAAGAAGAGAATGAAAAAATTACAAAAAGAGATGAATTCCGGAAAAGACAGCTAAGCATAGTTCATCTGTCTGTTTTAATGAAAAAGCAACCGCCGGCTATTTAAGAGTTCTCCTCTTTGGCAATCTGTGCCAGTATTTTGGAAAACTGCCCGGAGCCGTCGCCGGCATCTTTCATCTGAGGAAACAGAATAACGTCCCGGATAGTCTGCTGATTGGTCAAAATCATGACCAGCCGGTCAATGCCGAAACCGAGCCCGGCGGTAGGGGGCATGCCGTAGGCCAGGGCCGTCACAAAATCATCATCCAAAGGCTGGGCTTCTTTGTCACCGGCTTCCAGAGTTTTGCCCTGCTCCATAAACCGCTGCAGTTGGTCGATCGGGTCGTTTAGTTCGCTGAAGGCGTTACCCGTTTCCTGTCCGGCAATGAAAAGCTCAAAGCGCTCAGTCAGACGGGGGTCATCGCGATGCTTTTTAGCCAGAGGTGAGATTTCTACCGGAAAATCTGCCACAAATGTCGGCTGCACTAAAGTATGCTCTACTTTTTTTTCCCATAAGGCTTCGATTACTTTGCCGCGGTTGATTAAATCTTCGCCATCTACTCCGTGTTCTTTGGCGGTCTTTTTTGCTTCTTCAAATGACATCTCGGTAAAATCAACGCCGATGGCCTCGTTGATTGAGCCAATCATGGTGATCCACTTGAATTTTGGCTCAAAGTCCAGTTCTTTGTCGCCATATTTTATTTTGTAACTTCCATGGATTTTAAAAACTACATCCCGTAATAACTCTTCAAAAAGCGCCGCGATATCTTTGTAGTCGGCGTAGGCCCAGTACATTTCTATCATTGAAAATTCCGGGTTGTGCAGCCGGCTTAAGCCCTCGTTTCTGAAATCTTTGCAGAACTCCCAGACTTTATCGAAGCCGCCGACAATCAGGCGTTTCAGATAAAGCTCGTCGGCGATGCGAAGAAACATTTCTTTGGCCAGTTTTTCGTGATAAGTTTTAAACGGTTTAGCGGCAGCGCCTCCGTAAAGCGGCTGAAGAATCGGCGTTTCCACTTCGAGAAATCCTTTACGATTTAAAAAATCGCGAATTGTCTGAATAATTTCTGTCCGTTTTCTGAAGACTTCGCGCACTTCGGGACTGACTATCAAATCAGCATAGCGTCTGCGGTAACGGGTTTCGACATCGGTCAGACCGGCATGTTTATCAGGCAGCGGGTGCAGTGATTTACATAAAATTTCGAAGCTGGCGACTTTGATGGTTTTCTCTCCGGTGCGGGTGGTAAACATCGTCCCCCGGCAACCGACAATGTCTCCCAGATCCAGGATATCAAATCGCTGGAAGCTCTTTTCTCCGACATCGTTAGTTTTTAAGTAAACCTGAATTTTTCCGCTTTGGTCGTGGACATCGGCAAAAATTGATTTGCCCATTTTGCGTTTGAGCATAATCCGGCCGGCTACTGCTACCTCGGTGGCGCTTTCGGCAAGTTCGTCAAAATTTTTATGTACTTCTGCGGCGCTGTGTGTCCGCTCGTATTTATAAGGATAGACGTTTATGCCTTCTTCTTCGAATTTGAGAACTTTACTGCGGCGGATCTTTACTAACTCCGCAAGCGGTTTTTGGGTTTCGGTTTTATTGTCGCTCTGATTTTGATTTATACGTTTTTCGTCTGACATCTGTTCTTTTCTTCTGGTTCAGATTGTTATTTTATTTTCTGCTCAAACATCTTTACTACGTTTGCCGGAACCAGGTCTGCTACATTGCCGCCATGGCGAGCGACATCTTTGACGATTGTCGAAGAAAGATAGACCCAGGACAACGAGGGCATTAGAAAAACCGTTTCTACATTTCTAGCCAGTTTACGGTTCATCAGGGCCATCTGAAACTCGTATTCAAAATCCGAGACAGCTCTCAGTCCGCGGATAATTGCCACCGCTTTTTCACGCTGGGCCAGTTCAGCTAAGAGTCCCTCGAATCCGATTACTTTCAGTTCGCAGGCCATACTTTTATCGGCGCTGGCCTGTTTGACCATGTCTAAGCGTTCTTCGAAACTGAACATGGCTGATTTTCCGGCAGATTTTGAAACAGCAATTGTCAGACTGTCAAAGAGATGGCAGGCACGTTCCATCAGCGAAATATGGCCGTTTGTAACCGGGTCAAATGTCCCCGGATAAATAGCCATTCTTTTGCTTTTATTTTCGCTCAATATATAGTCCGCACTTTTTTGTATATCAGAAAATCTGTCGTGGCAAAATATAGAAGAGGTACGAAGCAGGCAAGTTTATTCGGTCGTCAATCCCAGCGCTACCAGGAAATCTATAGCGGCTATGCCTGTTTCTGAGACTGAGTCAGACAGGCAGGAAAGCCTTATAGCAGGCTCACTTACCTTTAGTGCCAGTTTGCGCTCGAGTATTTCAATATCTTCGTCAGCAAAGGAATGACCGCAGATATAAAGGCTTGCAAGTGCAGCATCCGGGTAATGTCTGCCAAGAGAGTTGAGCTTAAAATTCAGGAAAGTTTTCAGCTCAGCTGCTAATCTGAAAATATCCCTGTCGCTGCCGCTGGTGAGCCTTTGCCAGTCAAAATGTCCCAGGGCAACAATCCTTTTATCATAAATGAAACAGAGCGAAGCTCTATTGACTGAAAAATCTGTCAGGCACATCAGGCCACCCGGCTGATTATCGCAGTAGCATAAAAATCCAAGACCGAGGGCCACCGCTCTCATCTTAAAACCTGATATATTGTTCTCTTTAGCCAGCAGATCAGACAGCACGGTTCTTCTGGTAAGAAGACAGATGAAGCGGTTCTTCTGGTTGGTCTCTATCGTATCATAGCAGAACTGTTCGGGATCATCCGGCAGGGAGTGTTTTAGCTCAAACTTAATTTGTTCGTCTATTTTACCGGCATCTGGGTTGGCGATGCTGACCTCTTTGACCATCACCAGATTATCCGCTATAGAAAAATAGTTTTTAGATCCGTTTAGTGCGGTTTCCGGCCGCACTCTTTCGTCAATTAAATGCGAGGAAATCGAAATTATGCTGGCACCATTCTCGGTTATAGCCACTTCGACAGCCTTGCGCCGGCCTCCGGCAATATCCAGTCCTAATATTCTATCGCTTGGGTGGTCCATTTGTTTATTTTTAAGTAAGGTTTCAATTTTTCAAATTTTTTGGCGCCAATACCGGAAACTTCGGTAATGTCTACTTCTTTTTCAAATCTATGGTGCTGCCGATATTCGATTATTCTATCAGCTAAAACTTTGCCCACACCCGGTAAAAGTTCCAGCGAATCAGCCGGTGCGGTGTTGGGGTCCAGCACAAAGATACCGGCTAATTTCCGCTCCGTCTCGTCAATGTAAACCTTAAAACCCGGTGGAGCCGAGCTGGGTACAGAAAACGACTTTACAAACAGGTAGCCGGCCATTATCAGTATGCTGCCACTGAGAATCGCCAGAAATTTTAACTGCCTTGACGAAAATTCAAAAAACCGATTCATAATTTTAATATAAGATTTACTTACAGAAAGTAAGACGAAAAATTAAAAATGGCAACTATTCTGAGCTGTTCTGGTTGTCCCGAATTGTTCCTGAGACCCGATTAAGAATTTTGATGCGGGTCAGACCCGGGTCCGTTTCCATGCCCCAGCCGGTGATGACATCACCGTCTTTGGTAATCCTGACGAAAGCGTCAGTTTCGATTTTATCAGTATTAAAATTCCAGAAGAGGTAATCAGTTTCGAGTTTGGAGCTGTCGTCGGTTGTGACTACCACATTGCCGTAAACATAAAGAAGCTTGCTTCTTTCCCGTATAATCCCGGAATCACCAACCAATTCTGTTTTAAGCTGACCGAGAGAATCAAAAAAATCAATTTCCAGCTGATAGGCCATAGTCGAATCTTGAGCTTCGAATTTCAAAAGTCTCTCAGCTATAATTTCTGTTGTTACTACCTCTCTTTCATAGAGATAAATGGTGGCTCCCCGTAATTCTGAGTCAGGGATTAGAGTCTGATTTGCAGTAGAGTCGGAGTCCAAAGAGACTTTTTCTTCTCTGGAACAACCGGAAATAACAACTGCCATGAGAGATAAGAGAGCTAATATGTAGAAACTTTTTTTCATTCTATCTTTCTAAGTTAAAGTCAGGGCGCCAAATGTCGTCAATTTGCCAAAAATGTCAAGTCCTTAATCAGCCTCTGGCGCCGTATGCCAGCGGTTGTGCATCCAGATCCATTGTTCACGGTATTGGTCGATTAGTTCTTCGAGGACGTGGTGGCAGTCCAGGGTCGTCCGGACAATATCAACTTTTGAGCCTCCCTTATAAGTATATGTTATCGGAATCTCGGGTTTGATAATTACCTGATACCTGCCCAGATTAGTCCTGACACAGACCATAGGAATAAGAGCTGCGCCGGTCCTGGCGGCTATAATCGATTGTCCCGCAGGCACTTTGGAGAGGCGGCCGAATGTCGGCAGGAAAACAGACCTGAGCTTAGTAGAATCCAGATCGATCGCCGCTCCAATCGCCCCCCCGGCTCTCAGCCAGCTGATAATTTTTTGAGGCGGCTCAGTAGAATCAAAATTGACGATACCCATTTTCTGGCGTTTTTTTAGAAGCAGATTATTAAGTTTTGAGTCGGCCAGTTTTCTGCCGATTGCTCCTACTTTATACCCAAGCTTAGCCAGATAAGCGGCCAGCAGCTCAAAATTCCCTAAATGCCCGGTAATCCCCAGCACTCCTTTGCCTCTATTGTAAGCACGGTCAAAATATCTGAGCCCACTACAATCTACAACTTTTAGAATTTCATCCGAATGCGAAGAGGAAAACCTCATCAGGTCGGCAATGTTTCTGCCGCTACTTATATAAAATGTTCTGCCGATCGATATTTTTTCATTGGCGCTCAGAGAATTTTCGTAGGCAATAGAAAGATGTCTGAACATTCTTATCTGGTCGCGGGTAACAATTTTATAAGCCAAAAGCCCCAGCCAGCTTCCGGCAAAAAGCGCCAGTGGCCGCGGCAGGTAATTAAACAAACGATCGAACATAACAGCAATGCTGTAAACTGATTTTCGTCGAAATTCTTGAGCAAGTTTCATCAGGCTCTTCTCACTCTATTTCATTGAAGTGCTATAACAAATAAATCAAAGAATTATTTGTCGGCCATGTGAACAATCAGACAAGTTTCGATTTGAGAATATCATGAAGGTGAATTATGCCGATTAGTTTTTGATTTTCGTCTACTGTCGGAAGTTGTGAAATCGAATGTTTTTCCATAATCGCCAGGCCGGCATCAAGCACCGCCGACTGCGCTATGGACTTCGGATTTTTTGTCATGACATCTTCGGCTTTATATCTAAACAGTTCCTGGTTCTGTTCTGCCAGCCTTCTTAAGTCGCCATCGGTAAAAATCCCGGCTATTTTATCTTTGTCATCTTTGATAACAACGCAACCCAAACGCTTGGACGTCATCATAAGAATCATTTCTTTCATGGAAGCGTCTTTATTGACCAGCGGAATGTCATCGCCGGTGTGATGCAGCTCAGAGATAAGTTTGACCAGCCTCATGCCCAAAAATCCACCCGGGTGAAGAGCTGCAAAATCATCCGCTGTAAAATTTCTGGCTTTGAGCAAAGCAATTGCGATGGCGTCGCCCATTACCAGAGCCGCTGTAGAAGACGAGGTCGGCACCAGATTATTCGGGCAGGCTTCTTTGTCTACGGAACAGTCCAGTGGAATATCGGCGCGTTTATATAATTCTGAGTTTATCGTGCCACACAGTCCTATTATCGTTACCCCAAGTCTGCGGGCAGTTGCCAATAGCAATTCTATTTCGCCCATCTGTCCGGACTTGGAAATTAGTAACATAACATCGCTGGCGGCAATCAGCCCCAGGTCGCCGTGCATGGCATCGGCCGGATGTAAAAACGATGAAGGAATTCCGGTTGAATTAAATGTCGCACTGATTTTTTTTCCAATCAGTCCGGACTTGCCCATACCGGCCACCACCACCCGCCCCTGGCAGTTTAAGATTGTCTCGACCGCCCGGTTAAAATTTTGATCGAGTCTGTCGGCCAGCGCCGCTATGGCCTCTGCTTCTATAGAAATAACTTCTTTGGCCAGTTTGAGATAGTCTGTCATTGCAAAAATTCCTTAGGGTCTTTTTCTACTGCTTCGAAGTAATATTCCAGAACTTCCCGCACGGCGCCATTTCCTCCGCTCTTGCTTGTTACGAAATCAGCGCTGTCTATTAACTCTGCAGCCGAATCCGCTACGGCTATGCCCAGGCCTGCTTTTTTTACCAGGCTGACATCCAAAATTTCGTTGCCGACAAAAGCTATTTGATCGTAGCCTAAGTCGAGTTTCTGCAGCAGCGGTTTGACCATTTGAACTTTTTCTTTATACTCCTGCAAAACATGCTTGACGCCAAGGTCTTTCATTCTTGATTCGGTGGCTTTTGAATAACGACTTGAGACAATAGCAATCTCCAGTCCGGCCCGCATGGCCAGCACCATAAAAAGACCGTCAGAGATATTAAACTTTTTTAGTTCAAAGTTGTCCGGCCCAATATAGATGCTGTCATCGGTCAGTACACCGTCAACATCGAGAGCTAACAACTTTATTTCTTTTAGTTTTGCTTTTAGTTCTGTCGCTGAAAGTTTTGGCATAATTGTTAAATTGAAACTGCTCCTCTCACTTTCATAACCGCCAGCAAGAGCGATTCAATTTTATCCAGAGGCAGCATGGCGCCGGAATCCGAAAGAGCCTCTTTCGGGTTAGGGTGCGTCTCCACAAATAAGCCGTCAATGCCCACCGCTGCCGCTGCTTTGGCCAGAGCTTCTGCAAATTCTGGCTGACCGGTCGAGGTGCTGCCGCTGCCGCCGGGAAGCTGCAGAGAATGAGTAGCGTCAAAGACAACCGGCAGGCCGGTCTCTTTCATTATCAGAAGTGAGCGAAAATCCACGACCAGGTTATGATAACCGAAGGTGGTGCCGCGCTCGGTCAGCATCACTTTTTTCGAATTTGCTTTTTGGGCGATATGTCTCATGTCTTCGGGTGCTAAGAACTGTCCCTTTTTAATATTGACCCATTTGCCGCTGGCGGCGGCCTGTCGGACCAGTTCTGTCTGCCGGCTCAAAAAAGCCGGAATCTGCAAAATGTCGGCAACTTGCGCGGCTGCAGAGATCTCGGCGGTCTCGTGAATATCAGTCAATATGGGTAGTTGAAATTTTTCGCGGATTGTGCTTAAGATTTTTAAGCCTTCATCTATGCCGGGCCCGGAATATGATTTTCCGGAAAGCCGGTTGGCTTTGCTGTAAGAAGATTTGAAAACCAGCGGGATTTTGAGTCTGTCTGCGATTTCGGCCAGCTTTTCGGCAACTCGCAGACACAGCTCTTCGGATTCTGCGACACAGGGGCCGGCGATGACAAAAAACTGGCCCTGTTCGATTTTGGCTATAGTCTTCTCTGGCATCTGGCAAATATAGTGCAAGATTCGGTAAAAATCAGTCTTTATCGAAAAGCTGTAAATTTACGGTATAATCTGGCGGAAATACCAGACGACTTCGTCTCCCGGGCCGATTTTTTTCAGATTTGAAGCCATAGCGCCCATAGTATCATTTACCGAATAAACCCAGAAATAGCCGTCAAACTGGTCAACAGAATTTATCGAAGCTACGAAATACCCCTGTGCTGTCTTATCGTATTCTACCGGGCCCTGGGCTACTGTCAGGTCAAATACGGTTGTGGAATCCTCGGCAGTCAGCTTTAGAGTCAGGCTGTCTTTAGGAGCGGCTGCATCGGAGCCGGAATCTTTTTCTTTTTTGCCACCGCAGGAGGCGATCAGCATAATAGCCAAAAGCAGACCAAAACTCGCCAGTAAAATCTTTTTCATTCTTAGCAGACCCTTCTAATAATAAACGCGAACAGTCGCGCAAAATTTTCTAATTCCCAAGTCAGCTATATTTATGGCGGTTTGTCAATCTTTTCTTGCCGTCTTTTTTAAGTTGCCCGAAAGCTTTAAGCAAATGATTTTTGTTCCAGAGTAGTTATGGGAAAGCTAAGTATATGAAATACGGCAAAATAATTGAAGATTCTTTCGGGCTGGGCTGGAAATATAAGTCGCTCTGGTTTTTTGGCTTGTTTGCAGGTTCGTTCGCGGAATTTAATTTCAATTACAAAACAGAGCAGCAATTGGACATCGACTCGATAGAATTTGAATCTTTCGAGCAGCTGTTTGCCTTTTTCTCTGAGTATTTGGCGCCAATTTTACTTCCTGTCATATTTCTGACACTTGTACTTTCTGCAATGCGCATCATTTGTTCCCCCGCACTGATTGATGGAGTTAACAAAATCACGCGTGGCGGAACTTACAAATTCTGGGGTTCTTATTCACGAGGGTTAGATTTTTTCTGGAGATATCTGGGACTTAACGTTTTGTTTGCTGCGGTCATGGTAGGCATGATCATAATCTTATTTGGGATTGCTGTTATGATTCACTGGCTCATGATTTTTTTGATGTTCCCGGTTATTATGATCTTTGGTTTTGTCGGCAGCACAGTTTTTGGACTGGCCGAGAGATCTCTGGTAGTTCGTGATAATTCTATCGGTGATGCGCTGGAAGAAGGCTGGGTTCTTTTTAAGAATAACATCGGCAAGTGCATAGTAATAATGCTGATAGTATTCGGTCTGGCTATGGGCCTGGCGATTGTTCTGTCGCTTCTGGGATTAATGTTTTATTTTCCTATTAATTTTATCGTAGGCGGCATTACTGAAAATATCGCACTTACTTTTGTACTTGCTTTTATTTTGGGACTACCGGTTTCTGTTTTTCTGGGTGGCTTTGCAGGCACATTTTTCCACTCACTTTATACTTTGTTTTATTTCGGACTGGTTGACCCCTCAACTCCCTATGCCGATCAACCTCCAGCAGCACCAGCACCGACTCCGACACAACCATAAGGTCTTAAGTGTATAAGATTAAAAGGGGTAATTGTTAAAATATGAAAAAGATTTTTGCTGTCTGCTTGTTGATTTTACTGGCTGCCTGTGCTGTAAGCGCTCAGCAGACCTACTACTCACTTTTTAGCTATGATAGTTTTGTGCCGGCAGTATCGATTAACGATCGCGCTGTGGGATTACAAAGTTCGCTCTATCCGGAGATGTACAAAAACCGTTCGGCTGAACGGGATATCCGCTGGGTCACAGAAAATGACAGCAGCCTGATTGCCTTCTGGCAGCAGACGGGTGACACTATTCTGCATATTATAACCGAGCTTTCCGGTTTTGAATGGGTCGAAGCTGAGTTTGAAATTTATTTTATCAGGCACTACCCCACGCCCGGTTCCGGCAACCCCATGATTCTGGCACTTGATGGTGTCGGTTTTTCTCCGATGATTGAAGCTGTTCCCGATGATGTCCGCTGGTATTTGAATCTTACATTTCAGTTATCGCGCCGGCTTTTGTCTCAAGCAGAGCGCTCCGAAGACGCCCTGAGTTACGCCATATCGCGTCACCCTCTGATGCGCCCCACCGCATACCGCCGTGATAATCTGGCTATGCTTTTGGCGCTGACTACCTGCCAGAATATTTTCGGCTATGATTCGGCCAACACAGCTTATGAATCGATATACTGGAGTCGTCATTTTAAGGGCAAAGAGACATTTGAACGGTTTTTCAGAAACAAATGGATACTGTCGCCCTCGAGAACTTTGGCCGATAGAATTCTGGATGAACCGCTTAACTCAAATATAGTCAACGCCACCCGTCCGCCGCGGGTGAGACGGCCAAAACCAAAGCAGCAGACGCCTTCAGCTATTGCCGGAATCTCTGCCACCGGCCGCCTTGGCTTTTCTATGAAATACAACCAACTTGGTCAGCTTGTTGTCGATACGCTGGATATTTTCCGTCTGGGCTACGCTAACGGACTTCGCTCAGGCGACAGGATACGAAGAGTCGAAGGTAAGATCATAAAATCGTTTCGAGATTTAGTCGGCAAGCTCTTAGCTGGACTCGAACAGGGTGGTGCTGAGATCGAAATTACCCGCGCTGGTGAGTCAATGTTTTTAGTGTTCCAGCCGATGCTGCTGCCGGAGTTTGAGGAAGATTATTACGAAGAAGACCCGGAGCTTGACTCCCTGCTATTTCCGGACGAAGACTTTTCTGAAGAAGACGATTATGATGATGAGTGAGGGGAGTCGTGGTGTCAGATTGCGTCATTCCACGCTTGTCGTGGAATCCAGCCGGTAATACAAACAACTCAGTCAAAAGTATTGTCTCTAACGAATGACCGTCCCATAGCTGTGCATTTCGTGTTGAGCTATACTAACAACTGACGACAGACCCTTCGACAGGCTCAGGGTGACTGTCGCAGCAAGCGGGTCGAATCATCGACGCCCACTCTCCTGTTTCCTGCCCACCTTTCGACTAGTCTCAGAACAAGCGCAGGAATGATAAAAGGGGAGGAATTCGCAAACTCCCTCCATTTACGCATCAGCATGAAACAGGCTACGCCTGCTAATAACTCCTGAACTGATAGCCATCTGAAGTTATGATATTTACTTTTACCAAATTGCCCGACTGATTTTCATACGCCTGCACTAGATTGCTTAAAGCTGTGGTGTCGCCGGTGTAATTGTAGATGTACGAAAACAGAGAATCTGTGCCTATTGATGGACCAAGGCCCAAAATAGAATCAATCGCATTTGTACTGTCTATAAAGAAATAACCATAGTGACCCGTTGAAAGCGTGTCCGGAGTAGCGCCCAAACTTTCCAGCGAATCAAAAAATGTCAGGGCGCTGTCTCTTAAGACCGGGTCGTTATAGCCGGCCTCGCCCCAGATAGTATTTGCTGGCACTCTGTACAAAATAGAACGGACAATGTTCGTCCAGGTGCTGTCGCCGTTCAAAATTTGGATAGTTGAATCGGTTAGTATCAGCTGGGCCGAAACTGTCACTCTGTCGACCGTGATAGAAAAATCGTAGCTGATATTGACTAAGGCACCCAGAATGACTATAGCCGCAGCAGGCGCAAAACCATCCAGACAAAATGTGAGGTCGGAAATTCTCGTAAAAGTCAGAGCCAGCGTATTGGAGGTTGTACTTAGATCATATTCTATGAGAAAATTGGCGCAAGGGAAAATTGAATCGGTAACGCAGCGGAGCTGCACACTGCGTAGGCCGTTGTCTAAGTTTTCAAAAATCTCGATGTTGATGACGGTGTTGATGCTGTCAATTTCGGGGCCGATTATGACTTCTTTGGTGTTATCGCAGCCGAGCGACACGATAATCCAGAGTGACAAAAGCACAAACAATATTATGATTCTTCGCATTTATAAACCCAGTATTTCTTTCTGTTTATAGTCTCAAACATAGGATTTTGCGCCGTCAAAAACAAGAATTCCCTGTCATTGCGAGGAGCGAAGCGACGAAGCAATCTCATATCATTCAGCGGTGAGAATGCCACGTTACCGCCCAGGCGGCAACTCGCAATAACGTTTCCAGGCAGGAGCTAAAACAAGAAAAACTTTTCGATCTTCCCCTCGTATAAGTACCGAAATAGCTGTTGGCTGGCCTGTCTTTTGGCCTTATTATAGACAAATATTACAGATATCTTATGTCCAAACTCTTGCTCAAAATAAGGACGAATAAAATGACCAAAATGTTAAAAGTTCTGCTTGCTTTATTCCTGACGTTTGTCTTAGTCACGCCGGCCTTCTCACAAATTTCTCTGAATGATTTAACTGAAGATCAAAAGATCGCCTCGTTTGAGACCGAAGCGGTATATATAAATCAAGATGGCAAACGTATCGGCGCGCGGTTCCGTCATATTCCCAGTCAGTTCGTGCTGGATATTTTGCGGATTCAGTCTTTGCCGCAGGCCCTTATGTGGGTCAATACACCGCCGCCGACCGACCAGGGAGAGCCTCATACGCTGGAGCATTTATTGTTGGGAAAAGGTACCAAAGGCCGCTATGTGGCCAGCCTTGAGGACATGTCGCTGGGCAGCAGCTCGGCCTTTACTCAGCAGATTCGTACCTGTTATCATTTTAATACTTCTGCCGGCAGCGAAACTTTTTTCAATCTGTTTGAAGCCAAGCTCGACGCCATGATTCATCCAAATTATTCCGATGAAGAAATCCGCCGCGAAGTTCGCAATATGGGCGTTGCCGTAAATAACGAGGACGGTTCAAAATACTTAGAAGAAAAAGGGACTGTCTATAACGAAATGGTCAGTTCGTTTGAGCGGCCCTGGGGAAATCTTTATTTCAATCTTTTGAAAAATGTCTATGGCGACGGTCATCCGCTGTCTTTTTCAGCCGGCGGGCTGCCAGCTGCAATCCGCACCATGCAGCCCGAAGATATCAGAAATTTTAGAGAAAGATATTACCATCTGAATAATATGGGTGCGGTTCTGTCTATCGGTGATGAAATCTCACTTGCTGATTGTCTGAAGAGCCTTTCTCAAATTTTTGATAGAATTGAACCAAATTCAAAAGCGGGCGTTGATCCGGCCGAGTTTGCCGCAGGCCTGCCCCAGGCGTCACCAGCAGAACAGGGAAAAATAGCAACGGTAGGCTTTCCGCATTCAAACGAGAATGAACCGGGACTGTTAGTTTATGCCTGGCCGCCCGAAAGAGATTTGAGCCTCAACGAATACCTTTTGTTTAATCTCTTCGTTGAAAATCTTGCCTCGGGGCAGACCTCAAATTTGTACAAGCGCTTTATTGATTCGCAAGAGCGGCTGCTGGATATCGGGGCCAGTTCGTCGTTCGGCTGGATTTCTGACCATCCGGGGCAGGCGCTGTTTATCGGGTTTCGTAATGTCAGCCGTGATGCTACCGGCGAAAAGATGATTGACTCGGTGCGCTCAGTTATTATAAGAGAGATAGAAATGATTTCATCGTTTGCGGATAACTCTCCTGAACTGTTTGAGTTCAACGAGCGCCTGCGGTCTCTCTCGATCAATAACAAAAGAGAAATAAAAGAGTTTCTTAATTCACCCCCCCGCTTTGGCTATCGCGGAACCGGCTCAAGGTGGTTCGATCATCTGCAGCTGCTAAAAAATGAAAAAGGATTTGAGCGCGATGTTTCCGGCCAAGCTGCTTTTGCATTTGTTGAGCAGATGCTTGACTCTAAAGAGAATTTCTGGCACAAGCATATTACGAATTGGAAACTTCTGAGCACGATTCCTTTTGGAGTAGCCACCCATCCTGACCCCGAACTGTTAACCAGAAGCAACAACTCTCGTGCAAAAAGAATAGATGATTACGTAGCGGAGCTTCAAGCAAAGTACAAATCAGACAGCAGGGAAGCCGCCATCGCAATCTACGAAAAAGAATATGCCAAGAATACTGAGATTATAGACGCCGAGGCTGCCACCATCGAGATGCCCCCGTTTGTAGAAAACCCGCCGCTGACGCTTGACGACCAGCTAAATTATTCGGTCGAGAAACTTCCGGGCGGAGGCGACTGTGTTTATTCCCGTTTTGATAATATTTCAAGTACAACCGTTGGACTTGTTTTCGATTTATACTCGGTGCCGGAATCACTGCTGGTCTTTCTGCCGGTATTACCGACTGTCATGACCCAGATTGGCGTTATCAAAGACGGGCAGCCGATTTCGTTTGATGAAATGAATCAGGCTATAAAAAGAGACATTCTGGGACTTAACGCTTACTTTTCTACCGGAAACCGCACCGAGCGCGTTGGTCTGACTGTAGAAGCAGCTGGCGGCGACAAAACTGAAACCAAAAAAGCTCTTGACTGGCTCAGCACAGCTTTGTTTTCTCCGAACTTAGGCGAAGCTAATCTGCCTCGAATCAGAGATGCAGTAGATTTGAAACTTAAGTCTTTGCGCAATCGCATGCGCGGCTCTGAAGAAAGCTGGGTAAATGAACCGATGTACGGCTACTGGCGACAGCACAATCAGCTCTTTTTGAGTGCCCGCTGCTTTTTGACACAGGCGCATCTGGTTCATCGTCTGCGCTGGATGTTAAAATCTGCCGGCGACCCGGATCAGTTTATTTTCTTTGAAAAGTTTATGGGTCTTTTGTCGAACGAACTTGCACGTTTAAACCGAGAGCAGGTTCAGACGCTTCTTGCTGCGCTTTCTTCGAGTGACAACGAAACCCAACCTATGCAGCCTCTGGTACTAATGCTCAACCCTGCTCCCGAAGATGCCAGGCAGCTGCTGGCGGATGCTTTCGGAGATTTAACTCAAAGCCTTTCTGATATCCCCGACAACAGTTTGTCAAAAGATTTAGTTTATCTTTGCAGTCAGATAACTGCTGATCTGAAGAAAGCGCCGGCCGATGTGCTTGGTTCTTTGAATCACCTGCTCGAAATAATCAGGCATCAGGATAACGTTCGCGCCTACATTGTATCAAATGAAGAAAATAAAAAAATAGCAATGCGTAAACTAACCGGCATTGTCAGCAGACTTGCTGACGGAGAGGCCGAGAGATACGACTATAATAGTTCGCCGCTCATTAATCAACGGCTGTCTGAACGGACGCCTTTGTCGTCAAAGCCGGTCTGTATCGGACTGGTCAATGAAAACACCCGTTCAGGTGTTCATAACAACACTTCTGACTGTGCCTCTTACGAAGAAACTGACAGGGAGACACTATTGAAATTTTTGTCGGCTCGCCTTTATGGCGGCGGTGGAGCGCACTCTATGTTTATGAAGACCTGGGGTGCCGGGCTGGCTTATTCCAACGGCCTTAGAAGTAACGAAAACGACGGCCGTTTGATTTACTATGCCGAGCGCTGTCCTGACCTGGCTCAGACAATGCAATTTGTCATAGACCAGTTGGAAAATGCCCCCTATGACCCGTCGCTGGCTGATTACGCCGTCTCACAGGCTTTCACCGGAATTCGATCGGGCTCGACTTATGATTCGCGCGGCGAAGCGATGGCGGCTGATCTGGCCGATGGTCTGACACCTGAAATTGTCAAACGATTCAGAAGCAGCATATTAAATTTGCGAAAAATCGAAAACCTTTATGACAAACTTCATAAGCGAATGGCTTCAACTTATGGCGAGGTTCTCCCCGGTTATGGCCCGACAACAAAAGAAGCCAATCAAAACTCCAATGCTGTCATTTTTGTGATCGGCCCGGAGAAACAGCTGACTTCTTATGAGCAATATCTAAAGAGTGTGGAAGATGACATCACGCTTCACCGCATTTACCCCAGAGATTTCTGGATAGTGGCAAATTAGGAGAACTTTTTGGAAAATATGGAACCTACCCGACTTTCACTAACCGAACAGCTCAAACAGATGAGAGTGCGAAACCTGTCTACTGCAACTGCTGAATCAAAACGAATCGGTCAGCAGATAATGGAGGAGCTAAATAATTTTAATATCGCCAATACCCATCTTAAAGCGGGGGACGCCGCACCTCTGTTTGAACTACCCGATGCCTACGGCCGCATTGTAAATCTGGCGGACTTGCTCAAGCAAGGTCCGGTTGTTGTCAGTTTTTTCAGAGGCGCCTGGTGTTCTTTTTGCACGGCTGAACTCAGGTCGCTGCAACAGAACTTATATGAAATCATGCAGCTAAAATCCTCTCTGGTGGCTATTTCACCGCAGACCCTTGATAAGTCGCTCTTGACAGTTGAAAAAAATGAACTGACGTATGAGGTGCTTTTAGATTTAGCAAATAAGACCGCCCACCAGTTTGGCATTGCTTATAAAGTTCCGGAGCTAATGAACAATATCCTGGCTGGCAGCGGCGTCAACCTCGAGGAGTATAACGGTTCCGAAAAATTTGAACTGCCGGTTCCGGCGACATATGTGGTGGATACTGCCGGCATTATAAAATACGCCTATGTAAATCCGGACTATTCGCAGAGGGCAGACCCAATTGAAATTATTGGGGCTCTTCGCCGGTTAAGAACAAACTAACTTACCCGTGTAATACTGCTTTACTTAATTAGTTCAGTCTCCGGGAAAAAACTCACCCAGGCAAACCAGTAGGCGGAGATAACAGGAAAAGCTTTGGCAGTCTGATCATTGATTTCTATCTTGCCGGCCAGCCTTAATGAATCGGGCAAAGCAAAAGCAGCTACGGACATTTCGGATACATCGTATGACAAATAGATGCGCTTCGAATCATTTACTATCAGCGCAAATCCGTTTTTCTTAAGATAGCTTTCAGAAACCGCGAATTCACTGTTTTCAAAACGAATGCCGTAGATTTTATCTTTACCGGCCAGCCTTTTGAAATTATCGACTCTGCCAAAAATACCCAGCTTTTCTTTGTCGGCAAAGTAAGAGACATAACGAGCACCATCAATTTTATTGGTACTATCGGCTGGCTTTTTCAGGAGCTTCCCATGGGGGTACTGTTTTTTAAAAGCAGCAAATGTAGTGTGGCTAAAAGGGACGGTCTTGAGTTTACTGCCTTCCATTTTACCCTGAATACATATTCCTGAAATTTGAGACCAGAGCGACTTGGTTTCTAAATCCTGCATGACCAGGGCGTCCTGCCAGAGTGATCCGGAGGCTTGAAAGGTGTAACGTTTGTTATCGATTTCGGCGGCATAAACTATGCCGGTAAAACAAAGTGGTCACCAGGTTACGGCGATGGCAGCCCCGCCTATCTGTTCGTTTACAATTTCGTGATGATCCAGATGCCAGGTGCTGTAACCGCGGGCATCGTCACCTCTGACTACGACCAGCAGCGGTTCGTCGGCGTAGTAAGTTTTTTCCGCTTCAGTTACAGAAACGAACTGCGGCTCAAAAATTGCCGGTATACCGCCGGGTTCGAGCAGGGTGTACATGGTGTGTCCCTGAATCTCTGTTTTTTTTGGCTCAGAACGCTGCGCCAATACCGAACTGGTCAACAGCATGGCAAATAACAGCACAGATACTAATCTGTCTGGTTTAAACATTTTTAATCCCTTTCTCTATCAAATAAGGAATGAAAACAGGTCATTTTACACAACAATAATTTTGGCAATCGTACTTACGAACCGGGATTACCATCCGTAACATCCTGAGCCTCGATCGAAAATATATTGAGGTCAGGATAAAATGCGGCCAGAGCGAACCAATAGGCAATAAATGAAGTTGTGGCTGTTAACTGCTGGCCCTCTCTCGGTCCGCTGACGGCAACTCCAAAAATATCCCACTTGTTACCTTCTGTATCCTCAAGTATTATCGGCAGGGAGTTTTGAACTGCCTTAAATGTCAGCACAGAATCATCAGACAATTTGCGACTGAAGACGACAGCCAGGTTTTTGCTGCTGCTTCCGGCGGCAACCACCGGCAAACCGTTAAAATCATGAACGAAAATATTGAGGCTGTCGGCAAAGTCTGAAATTCGATATGCTAAAGCGTTTCCATCGACAATTAAGCTCAACACACGTTCTTTGCCCGGAAGTCTGGAGTCGCTGTTTGATACCGGAAACAGCAGCCGAAATTGATTTGTCCGGTAATCACCATAAGGATATCTGCCATAGGGACGTGAAAATCCGGTGTTGGTAGAGACGACCAATGTATTGGGATACAATTCTTTCCAGGTTTTCCAGGTCGTTTCGACAATATTAAACAATTGCGGTGTTTGCCCAATCAGCTCACCGTTGACACACTGCAATTTCATCTGTGACCAGTTGCTTTGAGTTAATCTGTCATACGGGATAAGATTAGTGTTGTACAATAATCCGGAGACGCCAAAGGTTGTTTCGGTTCCATTTATTATTCTGTTCCAGGCCACGGCGCTTCCCGTAAGCGGACAATAGGTAAGGGCAAAAGCATTTGAAGCGATTTTGTCGTTTATAATTTCATGCCAATCTAAGATAGGATGCGGATAAGCCCTGACGACATTGCCAATTTTAATACCGACAACAAGATCATTATCTGATAGATATGAATTAGCAGGATCATCTGCCGCTATGAATACAGGCTTATCAACTGAGGGAATGCCGTCCCGCCCGGGGCCGCCGTCAAAGACTTCGTTCACCGGAATCAACCAGGCCGAAGGATCTGAACTGGCACCTCCCAGTGATGAACTATCATCGTCACTGCAGCCAGAAATTAAAAACAGAACTATGAAAACAAAAGCTGTTCCGAAAATGTATTGCTTTTTCATCAGTTGCTCCTTTAGAATGGAAATTTTATGTCTTTATCCGGCGGTGAGATCGTATAGAATAGTGAAAATGAAATCGTGTAGCTGGTTGTAAGTTGGGTACCGTTCAATTTCCTGTACAGAGGCAGTTCGCCTTCGCCCCGAACTCCAAACTTTTCATAAATATTCAAGTTGAGTCCGGGCACAAAATTCAGCCATTTGCCGCCGCTATTGTTAACATCATTATTATCAAAGGCATCTGCCTTAGTTGATCTATATCGAAGTCCCAAATTGTAATTTATGGTGGTCATATGATTGAAATTAACAGCCAGTGATGTTACCAGTTCATTGCCAAATCTGTAGCCAAGCGGACTTTGGCCGAACCTGTCATTAGTTCCGTTAAGCCGGTACGAAAAAGTTGAATATACAGTTATGGGAAATTTTGTAAACAATCCCTGCTGGGCATGTCCCCACAATACCATATCCCAGGCCCCGGTACCAAGCTGCATATCAGCAGCTAACAAAATGTTATTACTTCTTATATCCGACCGACCTATCGGTACTTTAATACCGCCGCCAATGGATATTTGTCTGCGGTTTTGTATTGACTGAGGTAAAACGGCGTATTTTAGAAGGAGCAGACCATCTCCAATTCCGCGGGTGCGCAAAATTTCACTAATTGAAAAGTTGGATGTTGTCTGGCGCTGCTGCTCCAGCAGAGTAAAAATTGCTGAGACTGAAAAATGTTCAGTCAGACCATAATTGATTTCAAAAAGTCCTGTTCGCACCCGGCGACTGCGAACATCATCATCTAATTTTTCGCTGCCGCTATATACATTTGTAATAGAACTGAATTTATAAGTCAGCCCGAAATGCCAGACTCCGGTAGGTGTTGAAGGAATTTCAAGGGAGCTTAGAAGCGGCGCTCCGCCGCAGCTGCAAGCCTGAGCCCCGACCGCCGAAGGCAGGTTAAGTAAAACTACGATTGTCAAAACCAGGGTAGAAAAAATTTTCATTGACGTGACTCCGCCCCCCGGTTCACTCTCATAAAAGATATCAATATATTAAAACGCCTCAACTTCCATTAAGGTTCAGTTTAATCTATTCATTATGTTAGTCGCTAAATTTACCAGAGTGTTACATATGACTGCCAAATTGTTTTTAAGGTATTGAAAGACAATGCCTTACTCTTTACAGGGGAAGCTGCTAAATCGAAATGAGTGTTGATTAATACTTTAACCTAATTCGAAAAAACCGTTCCTGGTATGACTGTGATAGGGTTATAATCTATAAATAGAAAGGACAATGAAAGAATAACATTGCTCGGAGATTGTCACTTGAAATTATTACTAAGAATCACAACTCTTGCCGCTTTATCTTATTTCTTTATTTTTAATCTGCAGGCGCAACCACAGAGATATAATAAATACAACTGGGCGAACGATTACGACTTAAGCTCTGCCCTCATAAATCACATTCCCTTACCAACCGGATATAAAAGAACCGCCGTAGCAGCTGACAGCTATGCTGACTGGTTGAGACATCTTCCGGTAAAAGACGGACGGAAAACAGCTTATACTTACGACGGCAGACCAGCCATGTCCGAAGATGTAGTTTTTGCTGTTTTAGATATTGACATTGGCACCAAAGATTTACAGCAATGCGCCGATGCAATAATACGCCTGCACGCCGAATATCTGTACACACTCGGTAAATACCGTGACATAAAATATAATTTTACCAGCGGCGACACCTCCCGCTACGTCAACTGGATTAAAGGTTATCGGTCACTTGTAGATGGTAACGAGGTCAGCTGGACAAAATCGGCAACGGTGGACTCAAGTTATAAATCTTTTCGGAGTTATCTTGAAGATATTTTTATGTACGCCGGAACATTCTCGTTAGAAAAAGAAATGGACAGTATTAAGTCATACGGCAGTATTCAGATCGGTGACGCTTTAATACTTCCCGGATTCCCCGGCCACGCCGTTATGGTAGCAGACATTATTTTCAACCAAGCATCAGGAGAAAGCTCGTATCTTTTTATTCAAGGCTATACACCGGCACAGGATATTCACGTTATCAAAAATCCTTCACGGCAGGACGGTTTACCCTGGTTCGAATTGAAAGCCAATCAAAATCTACAAATAATGCACTGGATATTTGATGAAAAAAACATAAGGCGATTTAAATGACGCTACGGGCTAAACAGTTTACAGAGATTCAATTCTAAGCCATGTTTTACCGAATTTTAGCAGATGCGATAATGGTCATTCATTTGGCCTGGATAATTTTTATGATCTGGGGGTTCGCGCAGACGATCAGGGGTTTTTTTCATCCGAAGTTTTTTGAGCGCTGGCTCTTTAGAACTATTCATTTATCCGGGATTCTGTTTGTGACCACGTTGGAAATATTGGGCAAATACTGCCCGCTGACTCTTTGGGAAAATACGCTGAGAAGTCATTACAATCCAGAAACCGATTACCCCGGTTCATTTATCATAAAGCAAATTGAACAAATGATTTACCCCGATGTCTCGCCGTTGGTTGTAATTATTCCAACCATACTAATAGCAGCTTTTACTCTGGCAGTATTTGTCTTGAAACCTCCGGCAAAACTTATGACCTTGTTCAAATGAATAACATGAAAGACAATATTGACTCTCTCGACCGACACATTGCCAACTGGATGTACAAGTATGGGATGCTGGTTCTGCGCCTTTCGCTGGCTGTAGTTTTTATCTGGTTTGGAGCCTTGAAGCCATTGGGGATCAGCCCGGCCGAAGAATTGGTAAAGCGCACAGTCTACTGGTTGCCGCCAGATTTGTTTTTGCCCCTGCTTGGCTACTGGGAGGTCGCAATAGGTGTCTGTCTTTTGTATCGACCGTTCATTCGAGCGGCAATACTATTATTGTTCCTGCAGATGCCCGGAACAATGCTGCCATTAATACTTTTACCCGACGTCTGTTTTACGTCATTTCCGTTTGGTCTTACTTTAGAAGGTCAGTATATCATTAAGAACCTGATTTTAATAAGCGCCGGACTGGTAATAGGCGGCACTGTGCGACTTAGAAACGATAAAAGTCATTTAATCTAAAAATTGAGGCTAATAAATGAAAGAGTATAAATTCCTGCCTTTGAGTACATACCAGGAATATCCTCCCGCAGAAATGAAAGCGCGCGCAAAAGGATTTTATGCCGAGATGAAACGTCGCCGCACCATCCGCGAATTTTCGACTAAACCTGTGGCCCGGGAAATAATCGAAAATTGCCTGATGACTGCCGGCACTGCCCCCAACGGCGCCAATATGCAGCCCTGGCATTTTGTAGTAGTCAGCGATGCCGAAATTAAAAGGAAAATCAGGGTCGAAGCGGAAATAGTAGAAAAAGACTTCTACGAAAATCGTGCTCCTGATTACTGGCTGGAAGCGCTAAGGCCTCTGGGCACCGACAAAGACAAGCCGTATCTGGAAGAGGCCCCTTATTTAATAGTTATTTTTTCGCAAAGGTACACGCTTGCCGAAGACGGCAGTAAAAAACATAATTATTATCTGCCTGAATCGGTCGGCATTGCTACCGGTTTTTTGATTTCCGCCATTCACAACGCCGGACTGGCTTGTTTAACCCACACTCCCAGCCCGATGGGTTTTTTGAGAAAAGTTCTGGACCGCCCCAAATACGAAACTCCCTTTTTGGTGCTGGTAGTCGGCTATCCCAGCGAAGACGCCAAAGTGCCGGATATCAGCAAAAAAAAGTTAGAGGAAATAGCTACTTTTATCTGAACATTTAAATTAGTAGCGAAAAATTGCTGCCACAGATTTTTTGTCGGGCATTTTATCGCGCGACAAAGGATAGACCACGCCGTGGTTTATCAAAGTGTGGACAGCGGCGAAATCCAGCAGGTCTTCGTCGCCGGCATCATGCTGGTCGTGTGCTTCGACCTGATTTGAGTACTTATAGTACTTACCCCACCTCTGTTCGTTTATTGCTACAAAAAGCGTGTCTATTCTTTTGTTATTTGCGGCCGGAATTATTTGTTCCAGTTCGGTAACTGCCTGAACGCTGCCTAAGCTATACAACGTTTCAAATTTCTGAACCGCTGTTTTTTGCGACTTTTCAAAAATCGGCGAAGCTATTTTCCAAGCCTTGTCATGCAGCTCCGAAGCCGGCAGATAGTCCGGGTTACCGACGATACCCTCACTTACAAGCTGTGCATAGCGGCTGGCTTCACGGTAAATTGGTAAAAGATAATCCACGCCGGCGATAACCAGCGGAGAGTTTTTACTTTTAAGAAATTCGCAGACGCCCTTGTCTACCTGTTGAAAATATCTCAAGAGTCTGTCTTTTTCATCGGGGTCACCGGCACCGGTTCCAAAATACTGGGCGTCCCGTTTACCGCCATGCCTGGGAGCGCCGGTGTGGTATTGAAGTTCTTTTTGGGGAAAATCATATTTTAAGGCTTCTGCCAGACTGCCGGGCACGCCATCAATATTAATTTCACTGGCACTATATTTTGTGCCTTGAAGCAAGCGGACTTTATTTTTGCTGAAAGCCAGCAGGTAAAACAAGCCGTCTTCGCTGAACATTGGCAACAGAGGTTTTATATGAAACCGTCCGGAAACAAGTGCCAGTTCCTTGAAATTGAGAGGTAAACGGTAATGAAAAAATTCATTTTCAGATCTAAACAGCGCCAGCCCCTGGCTTTGATTTCTCCAGAACAATGTTTCGTCTACATATGTTTTTAAGGGTGATAAAAGATGTTTGACTTGTGACGGGCGCAAGTCTGTTCTGTTCAGCTTTTCAGATACGATACGAAAAAGATTTTTGTAGCGAATTTGGTTTTGTCCGACTTCGCTGCCCGACACAAATGTCGGCAAATAAATCGAAATACAGTAACTCTCCTGAGTTTCCATTAAAGCACTGAGATCTCGTGTTGTCAAAAGGTCCATAACTTGCATGTCTGTTTAAGACAAAACAATCTACTCTAACATCTAATAGGCTTTGTCTCCCTTTTCATTTTCGCTTCGGTTTATAATAATGAGTCGACTGTCCTTCAAACATCTCAGCCGCCTCCATAACTGTTTCTGAAAGAGTCGGATGGGGATGAATGGTCAGCTCTAAGTCTGAAGCAAGAGCTGCCATTTCAATCGCCAGAACGCCCTCTGTGATAAGCTCGCCGGCGCGTGGGCCGGCAATGCCGACACCCAGAATACGGCCGGTTTTGGCATCAACTATATGTTTGGTGAGACCATCGGAGCGGTCAAGGGTTACCGCCCGCCCCGAAGCTCTCCAGGGGAATTTTAAAATTTTAACATCCCGCCCCGATGCTTTGGCCTCTGTTTCGGTCAGTCCGCACCAGGCAATTTCAGGATCTGTAAAAACTACGGCCGGGATTGCTTTCGGTTCAAAGACCGTTTTTCTGCCTGCGATTACTTCCACCGCTACTTTGCCTTCATGCGAAGCCTTATGCGCCAGCATCGGCTCTCCGGCAACGTCGCCAATAGCAAAAACCGAGCTTTCAGCTGTGCGGCGCTGTAAGTCTATTTTTATAAAACCAAACTTATCTGTTTCTGCCTTTATGTTTTCAAGACCAATATTTTTTGAATTCGGCTGGCGGCCGATTGATATCAAAACTTTACCAAACAGCTGTTCTTTCTTTTCTGTTTGGCTACCATCGTCACTCTCGAAACTTACCTTGATACCGCTTTTTTCTTCTTTAAGACCGACAACTTTTGTTTTAAGCAAAATGCTGTCAAATATGTTTTCAATTCTTTTGAATAGCTCTGCTGCCAAATCACGGTCGGCTCCGGGTAAAATTCCATCGGTCATTTCCACAACCGTAACTTTGGAGCCAAGTGCGGCATAAACTGTCCCCATTTCCAGGCCAATATAGCCTCCGCCAATTACCAGTAGACTTTTGGGAACATTATCCAAGTTAAGAGCCGTGGTTGAGTCCAGTACATTTTTGCTGTCGATTGAAATGCCGGGAATTTGTGATGGCGAAGAACCGGTGGCTATGATGGCGTTTTCAAACGACAGCTTATAAGATTCGTTGTCGTTAATTTTTATTTTGAGCGTGCCGGAATTTTCAAAAGTTGCCAGTCCTCGTAGATGCTCGACTTTTCTAAGTTTGGCCAGTTGTCCTACTCCGCCGGTTAATTTGCTGACGACATCGTCTTTCCAGCTTCGAAGTTTACTCAGATCTATTTTAGGTTTGCCAAAATCTATCCCGAAGTTTTTAGCGTGCTCTGCTTCGCGAATAATTTCCGCCGCGTGTAAAAGTGCCTTTGATGGAATGCAGCCGTGATAGAGACAGACTCCGCCGGGGTTCAGCTCGGGGTCAACAATTGTAACTTTCATGCCCAAATCAGCAGCATGAAAAGCTGCCACATAGCCTCCCGGTCCGCCCCCGATGACTACTAACTGTGTCGATTTATCTTTGGCGTTTACAACTGTCATTTATCAATTCTATTTATCCACGAACAATGTTAAAGGATGTTCAACCGCTTCGCAGACCCAGCGCATAAAACGGGCGGCATCGGCGCCGTCGTTGGCACGATGGTCGTACGACAGTGACAAAGGCATAATCAGTCTCGGCACAAATTCGCCGTTGACATAGACCTGCTGCATAGAGGCTCTGCTGACGCCCAGAATAGCCACTTGCGGCCAGAGAACTATCGGGGTGAAATTTATGCCGCCGATTCCCCCTTGATTTGAAATAGTAAATGTGCCGCCATCGAGTTCGTCCGGGCTGATTTTTTTAGCGCGGGTACGCTCGGCTATATCTATCAGTTCTCTGGCAAGCTCGACTATGCTTTTACTATTAATATCGCGAATGACCGGCACCAGAAGGCCCCGGTCGGTATCCGCGGCAATTCCGATATTGCAGTATTTTCTGTATACAATTTCACTGGTCGCGTCATCTATACTGGCATTAAAGCGGGGAAATTTAATAACTGCCTCGGCGATAACTTTCATCAGTATCGAAGTTACCGTAAGTTTGACTCCGTCATTTTTGTGGCGCTTATTAAATGTCTTGCGAAATTCTTCAAGCTGAGTTATATCGGCCTGATCAAACTGGGTAACGTGGGGAATTATTGACCAGGAATAGCCGGTACCTTTGGCAATAAGCTCTCTGACGCGGGACATTTTTTCTCTTTCAATTTCTCCCCACTTGCTTAAATCCGGCAGAGGCATAAACTGACGGGCGCCGGATGGTTCTGCGCCTCTGGCCAGTACCAGGCGTTTTACAAAGGCTTTAACATCTTCGTCGGTAATACGCTCTCCCGGACCGGTTCCGGAAACTTTGTTGATATCCGCTCCCAGCTCCCGCGCTAAACGCCTGACAGTGGGCGATGCCGGAGCAGAATCAGACGCTACCGGTATATCTTTAAGCGGCTCTGCTTTAGTTTTTACTAAAGCCGGAGCTTCTGCTTTTATTTTTTCCAGTGCTTCTTGTTTTGGTTTGCTGGCTGCAGGCTCTTTTTCTTTTTCATCTGTAACAGTCGGAGCAGACTTTTCTTTTGCTTTTTCTATTTTAGACTGAGCGGCAACTTCGGTTTCGATTTTTATTATAACTTTGCCAATACTTACGGTATCACCTTTGGCAATCAAAATTTCGCTGACTGTTCCCGCAAACGGCGAGGGAATATCAACTACCGCTTTGTCGGTTTCAAACTCAATTAAGCCCTGCTCTTCTTTGACCAGCTCACCTTCGGCAACTAAAATATCAATCACAGTCCCTTCGGTAATGTTTTCACCTATATCAGGAATACTGACTTCTTTAATCATGGTGCGGATTCAATTTTTGAGGATTAATGTCTAAGTCTTTGTACGCTTTGGTAACTACAGATTTTTCAACTGTGCCCTGTTCGGCCAGCTGAGTTAGGGCAGCTATGGTTACAAAGCGGTGATCGATTTCGAAGAAGTTTCTGAGCGCAACTCTGGAAGCAGAGCGGCCGTAGCCATCGGTGCCCAGTGCTGCCAGTGGTCCGGGCAGCCACTTGGCGATTGAGCAGGGCAGCGATTTTAGATAATCAGACGAGGCGACAAAGACGCCGGTTTCGTCTTTGAGTACTTCAGAAATATACGGAAGTTTCTGCTCTTTATCGGGGTTCAGCAGATTCCATCTCTCGGTCTCTATGGCATCGTGATAAAGTTCTTTGTAACTGGTCACGCTCCAGACATCGGCTGAGACGTCATATCTTTCTTCAAGAATTTTCTGTGCCTTTATGACTTCGTTGATAATTGTGCCGCTGCCAAATAAGTGCGCTTTACTTTTAGATGGATGCGATGATTTGCTGAAGCGATAGATGCCTTTCAATATGCCTTCTTCTGAATCCTCTGGCATCTTTGGCATTTTGTAGGTTTCATTCATAACGGTCAGGTAATAAAACAGATCTTCCTGTTTGACGAACATTCTGTTTATACCCTCTTTGATGATAACAGCCAGTTCATAGGCAAAGGCCGGGTCGTATGCTTTCATGTTAGGCAGCGCGTAGGCATAGACGTGGCTGTGACCGTCCTGATGCTGCAGTCCCTCGCCGTGCAGGGTGGTTCTGCCGGCTGTACCGCCTAATAGAAAACCGCGCACCTGAATATCTCCGGCAGCCCAGATAAGATCGCCAATTCTCTGAAAACCAAACATTGAGTAAAAAATAAAAAATGGAATCATATTAATGCCGTGCGAGGCATAGGCGGTGCCGGCAGCAATGAATGATGACATTGAACCGGCTTCTGTAATTCCTTCTTCTAAAATCTGACCATCAGTCGCTTCTTTGTAATAGAGCAGCGTTTCTCTGTCAACCGGCTCATAAAGCTGACCGACCCGTGAGTAAATGCCGACTTTTCTGAAAAGAGATTCCATGCCAAAGGTACGGGCTTCATCCGGTACAATCGGAACTACATATTTGCCGATTTTCTTGTCAGCCAAAAGTTTTGACAAAAGCTGTACGACTACCATGGTAGTGGCAACTTCCCGCTCACCGCTGCCTTCATAAAATTCTGAAAAAATTTCGTCGGGAGGAGGTTTAATCGGGTCGACAGACACGATTCGCCTCGGTACAAAGCCCCCTAACTCTTCTCTGCGCGCGCGCAGATATTGCATCTCTTCACTATCGTTGGCAGGTTTATAAAAAGGCGCTTCGGCTACATCGGCATCTGAAATTGGAATGCCGAATCTGGTACGGAAGTCACGCAGTTCCTGTTCGTTCAACTTTTTTTGCTGGTGGGTAACATTTCTGCCCTCACCCGCTTCACCCAGCCCGTAACCTTTGATAGTTTTGGCAAGTATCACGGTCGGCTGGCCGGTATGTTCGACTGCTTTTTTGTAAGCTGCGTAAACTTTTTCCGGATCGTGCCCGCCGCGATTGAGCTTGTGCAGCTGTTCATCGGATAAATTACTGACCATTTCAGTCAGCTTCTCATATTTTCCGAAAAAACGCTCTCTGATATATTTACCACCGGAAACCGAATATTTCTGGTAATCGCCGTCAACAGCTTCTTCCATTCTTTTTACCAGAGTGCCGTCATCGTCCTGCTCAAAAAGCGGGTCCCAGCCGTCTCCCCAGATAACTTTGATAACATTCCAGCCTGCCCCGCGGAAAGCAGCTTCAAACTCCTGAATAACTTTGCCGTTACCCCGGACAGGTCCGTCGAGTCGCTGAAGATTGCAATTCACTACAAAAATCAGATTATCCAGCTTTTCACGGGAGGCCAGGGTGATGGCTCCCAGCGATTCCGGTTCATCCAGTTCTCCGTCGCCCAAAAAAGTCCAGACTTTGGGGCCATCAGTATCTTTTATACCTCTGTCTCGCAGATAGTGATTGAATCTGGCCTGATAGATAGCCATTATTGATGACAGCCCCATTGAAACTGTCGGGAACTCCCAGAAGTCCGGCATCAGGCGGGGATGCGGATACGACGAAAGACCGCCACCATCACTTAGTTCACGCCGGAAATTTTCCAGATGCTTGAGAGTCAGCCTGCCTTCTAAAAAGGCCCGGGCATAAATCCCCGGTGCGGCGTGCCCCTGGAAATATATCTGGTCACCCTGATAATTTTCTCCTTTGCCTCTAAAAAAGTGATTGAAACCGACCTCGAGCAAAGTCGCCGCCGAGGCATAAGTTGAGATATGCCCGCCAATACCGGCCGACTGGCGGTTGGCCCGGACCACCATAGCCATCGCGTTCCAGCGGATAATGCTCTTTATGCGGCGTTCGATTTTGCGGTTGCCGGGATAGACCGGTTGTTCCTCGACCGAAATCGTGTTTATATAGGGAGTGTTGGCGGTAAATTGTAGGGGCACGCCAAGCTGCTGCGCCCGCAGCTGGAGTTTTTTCAAAAGCTCCACCACTCGCTTGGGTCCCTGGTTTTGATAGATATAATCTATCGATTCCAGCCACTCTTTATTTTCAAATTCTAACTGTTTGACTATATCATGCGGGTCTTTGACGGCCATAGCTCTTTCCTCGTTTTGGGTGCGCTGCTGTAAATTTATTGTATCAGCGGCATTTTATTCAGCATAATTTAACAATTGCCAGCGGCAGTCTCAACAAGTTTTATTGCTTAAGATTGTCATTATCTGGGGGGAAAATAGCAGCAATTTTCCGGTATGCCCATACTTTAGAAGTCGAAATCCGGTTCACAAGTCTGGCACAAGCAAGCATGCCTCTACGCTAAGTCACATCTCTTCTTTGGTAGTCGTCCACAATGTAATACTGGCAGGCATAGCCCTACACCTTGCCATAAATTCTCAGAACAAGGCTCCATATTTCGCTTTGAAAACTGGATTCTGTTTTCTATTTTTGAGATTGAATCTATTAGATTGATCCGGGCTCAGTTTTTTTTACAACCATAGGGAGGCACGATGAGCAGGCGTGTGTATCTATTTGCTGTATTATTTCTTTGTCTAACTACAACTTTAGCTTTTGCCGGTAATAAACCAAAATGGGGCAAAATCAGTGAGGCCGAATGGGCCACTCCCCTGCCGGAGAACTATCCTGATGCGAATGTCATAATCCTTTTCGATATTGGCGAGATGGAAATCGAACCGGACGGCATCTCTTTTTATCGGCATGTTCGTATGAAAGTATTTAATGACGCCGGCGCCAAAGAAGTGGGAGATATTGCCATCTGGTATCGGAAGGGTGATAAGATCAAAAGTCTCAAGGCTCACACTATAACACCCGACGGAAAAAAGCATAAAGTTAAAGGCGGCAATATTCAAAAACAAGAGCATGGCAATAGCCGTACCAAAACTTTTTCTTTTCCCCATGTCGAGCCGGGTGCTATTTTAGAATACAAATTCCGCAATTTTAACGATCGTTTTTCGGCACTGGATTCCTGGGAATTTCATAACAAGCAATACACGCTTTCTTCACAATTTTCACTGACGCTGGCACCGGGGTTTATTTATTCATCCGCTTACAATAATATCCCTTTGCCATTTCAGGAACCAACCGAAGAAATTAACGCACTGAACAAATATAAAACCTTTACCTGGACAATGACCAATTTACCTCCTTTGCGCGATGAGCCAATGAGCGGCGCCATTTACAATTTCGAATCATCGTTGAAAAACCAGCTTGTTTCCTACACCAGCGCCTATCAGTTTGTAGCTTTTGTGGAAGGCTGGCAGGATCTTGGTGAAGTTTTCACTAAGCAAGTGATTAAGAAATATATAAGAAAAAGCAAAGGGTTAAAAGAACTTGTGGCATCTTTGACAGCAGACGCTGTAGACGAAGACGCCAAAGCGCTGGCCATATATAAATTTGTACGTGACAGTATACAGACTACCAAAGCCGACGTCAGTACCTGGTTTTATAATGACAACGTTGAAAAAGCGCTGAAAACCAGAGAAGGTACCGTAGAGGAAAAAAATGTGCTGCTGGTTGCCATGTGCCGCCAGGCCGGCTTTCAGTCGTGGCCGGTTCTTATTGCTACCAGTGACTATGGCGTCTTCAGCCCGAAACTTTATCAGCTGAGTCAGTTTAATCATATTATTGCAGTAGTGGATTTTTCCGATGGCGGCGCTATTGTTGATGCTTCCAGTAAGTACTGCCCTTTTGGCGTCTTGCCGCCGACCTGTCTTGTCGATGGAGGATTTTTATTGGACGGTGAAAAGTCTAAAATAATTACGATCAGGCCGGCCCCGCCAAAAAGTTACCGGCTCGATAATAATTATATTACAATTGATGACTCCGGCCTGGTACACTGTTCGACAGCAATAACGCTTAGCGGTTACTTTACCCACAGATTTGGCGAACAAATCGAAACAAACGAAGAAGAGGATTTTATTGAAGATGTTCTGCTGGCTGACCTTGAGGCAGAGTTTGATCTGATAGATTTTGGAATTGAACAGAAAAGAGAAGAACAGGTAATCGAAATTTTTGCAACCTACACCAGCAAAGATTTGGTAGAGGTTCTTGACGGCAACTTGTTTTTCACACAACCAACTCTGGTACTTAACACCAATCCCTTTGTTGATAAAAAGAGATTTTTCCCTATAGATTTTCAGTTTCCGTGCACTTACCATACTAAAACCAGTTATTCGGTATCCTCAAAATATACTCCGGTAGACATGCCCAAAGATATCAATTCTAAAACCTCTATCCTGAATTTTCACAGAGTCAGCTTTGTTGACAGCTTCAATGTGATAATCGAAAGCAGGCTGGTTATTAACAGCACCCTGGTCGGTCCGGTCTATTATGAAGGAATCAGAAGGATTTTCGAAGAAATTGAGCAGGCCAACAAAGAACAGATTGTTTTTGCACCGGTTGAAATCAAGAATGACTAAATTAAATTTTTCAAAATTTACTTTCACTATATTTGTCTCTCTGATTCTGTTTACAACTGGTACCATTGCCACAGATGACAAGTCTGCCAGGTGGGACTTCATCAAAGAACATATCGAAGTTAAAGGCGAACGCGTTATAGTTCGTACGCATCGTCAGATTACAATCAATAATGCAACCGGTGTCGAGCATTCAGTACTCTATTTTTTTGAAAATAAATTTAAACGTTTAAAAAAACTTAAAATCATACTGAAAGACTTAAACGGTAAGACGATCAAAGAGTTAAAGAAGAAAAACTTGAAAAAAACATGCGGATTTGGCGCCTCTTTTCAAGTGTTTGATGATATTTGTTATTATAAATTTGAGCCCACCCCGAAAAGTTATCCTTTCAGTATCGAATATTCATTCGAAAAACATCTTAAGAACAAGTTTTACCTGCCGACTATTTTCATTCCTACAAAATTGCCGATTACTTCAGTCGCCTGCACGCTTATTTATCCGGCCGGCGTCAATATCAGGCACAAAACTTATGCTCTGCCGATGGAAACGATCGAAATCAATATTGGCAACAAAATGGCTCTAATATGGAATGGCTCGGATATCGCTCCTCTGGATTTTGATACATTGAGCGCCCTCGATTATGACAGGGCGGGACAGATAAGTCTGGTTGCGGATGAGTTTGAATTTATAAAATCCAGATTCTTTGGAGCTTCATGGAAAGAGATTGGCAGGTGGGACGCCGGCGTTATTAAAACGCGCTACGGCTGGAACAGAATCAAAGCCGAAGAGTGTGTGACCGATTTTGATTTTGAGCTTCTGAAGAATGCTCTTGATGGTGTAACCAGTGACTACCGCTATGTCTCAATTTCTATTGGTGTTGGTGGCTGGAGACCGCGCCGGTTTGAGGATATCATAGATACCAAGTATGGGGACTGCAAAGATTTTTCGATGCTTTTAGTTCGTGAGCTTAGAAGCAAAAATGTTGAAGTATATCCGGCTAACATCTTGACTCGGTCTGATGGGAATAAGATCGATACATCTTTTCCATCCTTTAGATTTAACCATCAAATATCGGTAGCGGTAACCTCTAATGATACTATCTGGATGGATCCGACCTGCCGGACCTGCCCGCTGGGTGTTATCCCCTGGCAAGACCAGAACAACTACGCCCTTATAATAACCGATACCGGCGGAGTTCTGGCTCGTACTCCCACTTCAAAAGCGGAAGATAACGCCATAGTAAGAAATACGAAAATCATGGTTGACAGAAATTTGATAGTTCATTCTGAGATTGTCACAAAATATACCGGGCAATTGAGTCAGGGATGGAGGAACTCTTTTGAACAAATGACAAATCAAGAGCTTATTCAATTTGGCGAGTCAATGCTAAAGAGCAAAGGCTCCGCCTCAGAAATTATTGAGATTTCGTATCAAAATCTTGAAAATTTATATGAACCACTCTATCTGACTATCAAAGCAAAATCTGTTAAACCACTGCGGTCTGTCAGGAATACGGTCTATCTCGACCCGTGTCTGGTGGAGCCGGGCATCTGGTTTACTGATTCAGACTATGATCGTATTCGCCCGATAAAACTTCGCTATCCTCGTCTTGTTATAGACTCTGTCTGGCTGTCGGTTGACTCTGGTTTAACAGGAGCAGAGTTTGTGCTGCCATCGGCCGACACCTTAAGAAACGATGTCGGCTTCTGGAACATCAGCACGGACTTATCGATTTCAGGTTCTTTAAAGCAGCCGCTACTAATTTCTGCTTATGCTCTTGAAGCTCCAGTAATAGAACCTAAGGAATTCGCACAGCTTAAAGAATTAGTGAAAACAGTAGCAAATCGAGATAAACGTCTGGTAAAAATCAAGCTGAAGTAACTGGAGAACTTCATAGGTCAGTCTTTTTTCGGCCGTGTATAGACAACGCCGTGTTCAATATAGAATTTAAGCAGAGTTGCGGCTTCACCCCAGCCTGAAGCACAATCTAATATCATGGCGCGGGCTGCAGGCGTGTTCACATAGCCGTCTTCAGTTATAGTCAGAACCGTCCCGCCATGCTTTTCTTCGAGTTTGAAGCGAATAGTCGTTTCGTTACCTTTTGAACCCCATTGAAATGAGAAAAGGCTGGGTCTGTTTGCTTCGACTACTTTGCCCGGAGCAGACATACTATAAGAATCCGGTCCCCAGTCTTTCCAGCTGAAGGTGCATTCTCCGCCCGGTTTTAAGTCGAGAACCATACCAGTCGTAAAAAACTTATCCCACTCTGCTGCCGTAGTAATTGTATCATAGACTTTTTCAGGCGAGGCCGCGATAAAAGTCCGCTGCTTTATTTTGCCGTCAAAGAGCTTAGTCATTTTTAAATCTCCTTACAGAATAATATGACTTTTCCGGCCAATCGCAATTTTTAATAAAAGGATGTGCTATTATTTGGATAAAAAGGCGAATCCTGCGACAATGCTATAGAAATATAAAAAATAGGGCGAAGAGCGCCATGGCCCTTCACCCTATTATAAATCAATTCTGATTACTACTTAACCGACTCGTTTTGAACGGACTCCAAAATCCACGTTGTCTTTGACCCATTCAAAAAACCGGTCCTGCTCTTCAAAGCGTTTGTTCGGCAGTAAAATCTTGGAGTCTTTCCAGGAGACAAGAACTTCCGCATCCTGAGTCCAGATTTTAACGCGCGAACGTTTTACTTTGGTCTGCCAGTTTCTGCCCACTACTGCGTCAGTATACAAAAGACGCAAGGTGACCGATCTGGAAAGTTTCTCAAGCGGCCTTAAGACTATGCTTGAAAAATCGGTCTTGCCGTTGCGTTTGATATCTGGAATGCCGTCGCTGAGCATTACCACCGATATCGGCCTGAGAGCCAGGTTTTTGTTTTTGACAGTCAGTGCAACTTGCTCAAAGAAAGCGTTGTAATCGGTAAACGGATTAGGGTTTTCCTTGGGGAAAATTTTCCGCAACTCCGTTTCGATTTCTTTGACAGATTTATTCTGAAACGACTGGATGGGGAAAAACGTTTTTGGTTCGTTAGTTTTGGCGCCGCCAATAGAGCTGACGAACAAAACATTAGGAACTTCCATACCGCCCAGTCCGTGCAAATGACCATAGATATAGTGCGCTAAGAATTCGATAGAATCATCGAAATACTTACCATTCATAAACGACCCGCTGATATCTACGCCCACGAACATACACAAACGCGGATTCGGTTTGCCAGTCGTCATACTGCAGCCGCTCAGGACAATTGCGGCCAGCACGATTGTCACTAACAGAGATTTATATCTGGACATTGTCATGCTCCCGTTGCTGTTCTGTCTGAGGAACTGCCGGCGACTGTACTGATACTGGCGACGCAGTTGTGACAGAAGGTTTAACTGCGACCGGCGGCGGCTCGCTTTGCTGGATATTTTTCATCAAAGTCCTGGTGTCTGTTACAGCCGACATCGACTTAAACGGCAACTCAAAAAGATGTTTCGAATTGAGCAGCAGCGTACAAAAGTTAAGCGCCGCGGCTACTATCTGCAGCGGCGGCAGCATCAAGTCGGCCATGACTTCTTCGCCTTTGGCGCGCATCCAGTCCATCTCATACTTGATGCGGTCAACAAATTCCGGGGATATACTGACCAGTCTGCTGGTATTGCTGCCATTCTGTCTGAAGACCACCACACCTTTACCCTGTATCAGATACAAAATGGTGGGCGTGCCATGAGCAGCAAACAGGAACCACGTCAAACTTCTGATTCCAAACCAGACAAAGCAGGAAATTGCCAGCGTCCCGAAGATACCAAGTTCAAAACTTTCTGAATACTGTGCGAACCACGGCACCAGCGAATCGACAAATTCACGATACAAGAACAGAACTTCGACAAACAACACTACAGCTTCAATAGCGCCTATCCCAATTATGGAATGGAAGTTCTTTTGCTTAACAGAATCAATTAAGTTTGACAGCACCGCGTAACTTCCCAGCACTATAAAGAACAGGAAAGTAAACAAAGGAACTCTGACAACATTAAGCTGCAGCTGTTCTCCGGTAATATTTGAGAAGACGTCAAGCACCAGCGGCGTCATGACATAAGTAAAAATAGTCGCTTCAACAAGGCACCAGAAAATGGTCATAAAGACAGCCAGCCAGGGCACAGGTGAACTCAGTATATTCTGGCTCATGCTCTTAAACATACGAAACGGAGTAAAGAGTATTTCTTGAACCAGTGACCAGAGAGCCATCGCGGTAATTTTGGCAAACTCTAAAACAGCCACCACAAAAGTGAAAGCGAACTTAATAATGCCGCCCCAGAACATTACGATGGACTTTCCGAGATCCCACCAGGTTATAATGAGGCTGGTCAGAAACTCCCGGCGGTTCTGCCGAATGACAACTGTCAGGAGACAGGCAATACTGGCCCAGCAGCCAAGAATTATGGCCATGACCGGCAGCAAGAGGAAAATTCTTTTGGCGGATTGAATCCAAAATTGGTCAGTTGCCGCCCAGGCAAAGTAAACAAAACTCTCCTGAAAAAAGAGCGGAAAAAACAAAACCGAAAAGACAATTTTCAGGATGACACTAGATTCGCTATTCATAATCAATGCCTCCTTTCTATGGTAAATTGAGGGTATAAGACTATGAGCGATAATCCTTTTATCGGCCTCTTTCTACCAATATTGAAAACTATTTTCGATTATTATTGCACATGGCAAACCGTAACGGGGCAATGTTTTGAAGGCTAATTGTTCAATCTTTGAGCAGCACCGAAGAGACGCCTGAGTAGTAGCTGCTTATCTAATATAAATGACCATGAATATCTGGAAACAATAGTCTATTGCTTTTTCATATACTCAGCTATTTTTTCTGCCAGCATGTCACCGTCAAGCCGAGGGGAGATCTCTTCAGAAATTCCGATCTGATTCATAAAAAAGTCCGGATAAGACGGAATATCACCCCAACTGTCATTTTTGTCATAGAGAAAATAAATATCCCAGGCTACGTTTGCTATATCTATAACTTCCTGCCACTCAGCGCCGGTTCGTTTATACCTGTCCCAATAATATGATACGCGCGGGTCATCAAATTCTGTGGAGCGCAAATAGGCTGAGTACTTATCATCTGACTGCAAAATATCAATCCAAATTACATATATAACTAAATCATCACCAAGATTAGCGCTAATTGCATCCTGAACGACGGAGAACCCCCGTCTGCAACCCGGTCACGTTGGCGATAGTAATGTTATTAGTCTGACTTTGCCGCTGTCTTTTTCAAAAGCTTCCTGCAACTGCCCAAAATCGAGCAGGTCACGGGTGCGTAGCGTGTCAGCACCTAAATCGGCATAGGTTTTTCCTACCGACTCTGGTGGTGCATAATTACTGATCTTTAGTTGGGAGATTTTATTAGTTTCATCAAACTTCATATAAAATCCCATTGCCTGACCCTCAAAATAAATCGGTAAGAGAACACTCGAAGGGTCATTAACTTCTAACTTGCCAGTTTCAATCAATTCTCCCCATCTGCCGTGCATTTGTGCTATGAATGAATGATAGTCTTCAACAGTCTTGTCATCGTCATCGTCATCGTCTTTCTTCATTAAGGATAATATTAGTTCAGCGTTAGTATCTCTGAATGCCTCGGCAAATTGATCGGCATAAGGCTGGTAGCGTTCCTTAATTTTGCGCTTTTCATGATCGCTCAAGTCCAGGCCCGAAGGATCCGCTTTATGGGAGTACCAGCTTAAACGCTCGATTTTGTTATCACTATTGATACGAATGTGAAGGTCTAGCTTTTCGCTTTCTGTCTCGACGAAAACAAGCGCCCTGCTGCCATCGGGACTAATATCGGCGCTGTGAGATATTATTGAGTCCTGCTCATCCACACCGACATCCAGTATATTTTCGATTTTCTCAAGCGTAAATTTTCCTTTGAGCTTTTCGCTGAAATTTTCCCGATAGGCAACGGCATCTTTTTTATTATAACTCGTCACCAGTTTGTCGATTATCAGCTGCAGGCTTGAAGCTTCATTCTGAGCTGTCGAAGCTCCCGGAAACATGGCAAACATCACGGCACATAACGCGACTGCCGCAGCCAATCTCGTAATTGTGGTTTTAATATTTTGGCTCATTCATTTGCCTCCTGTAGTTCATCATTAGTTCCTAGTGCCCGGAACAGTAAATATATCAGGCTTTTTGTTCTGTTCGTCATGTCCAAAAATGCTAATGCCAGTTGACAGTCCGAAACGAAGATTCCATTTTTCGGTCAACTGTACGTCTGTGACGTTAATATAAACTGGCAATTGAAATTCTGTCCAAAGTCGGATTGCTGATTCGCCGTCTCCAACTAGAGTTTTTGAACCTCCTGCGATAGCATAGATCCAGCTGCCGCCGCTGTTTGGAAACAGGCTGCCGCTGATTTCGTCCTGAGATCTGCTGACAGCCAGCATACCAAGATTAGCTGTGTAGCTTCTCCCCAGCGGAGCGTAATTAGTTTCCAGTACATAACTATAGTGATTTCCTGTTCTTTGATTGTTCGATGAAGATGCCACTACCTGGCGAGCGAAGAATTTGCCGGTCAGAATCCAGCCGGGAGAAATCCCAGCAGCAATTATCAGGCTGGCTATAGGGTCTACGGTGCCACTTGCAAAATTACGTTCATCAGTCATGACGTTTGTCACACCGCCGCCTACCGGAAAAGTAGCGCCTAGTGCTACCTGTCCGTTTACTGGCTTTGAGAACAACCTCGTGCCAAAGAACAGTTGTGCCGTGACCGATAGATCGCCGAAATTCGTCTGGGTTCGGTCAAGCGATTTGTTAACACTTCGATTGATAATCAGCGGCACCGAAGCAGACAGACTAAGATGGTTTGAAACTCCGAATGACATTGAGGCAGAGATTATATGCGACTCTGTCTTCTGCTTAAGTGTATCAACCAAGGTTACTGTCCCGCTGCGCAATCTGTCCCTGCGAGTGAAGGCATAATCCAGACCAAGGCGAAGATCGCCCTGGTGGATAATTGTACTAACTGATCTGCCGACCGGCAGATTGGGTGTGCTTCAGAGAGCTCATTGAGCTTCAGCAGATTCAACCAGCCAGACTGAAGTTAGTAGTAATCCGGCAATAGCCCAATTTCTAATCATCTGTCTACCTCTATCGTTTAGTTGTAACATCAATGACTTTCTTGCCGGGCTGCTTGTATCGCCCTGCTTAGAAGTTCTTTTGGTGGAATACCCGACTGACTTTCAGCTGTGCGATAAATTCGGCAGCGCATCGAATACTGCGTAGTAGCATCTTCTTCTATTTCTAAGTCTTTTCCGTTTACTCTGACTGAAGGTGAACCGAGGAATCTTTTCGCTACCGCATCATCATTGTCCACAACTGTAACGACTTCAATTTTAACATCGTCGCCAAGTTTAGACATAGTTTCGCGAATCAACTTTTCGGTCGGTTCGCTATTTGGGCAGCCATCAAATACGAGCAATTCTATTTTCATCTGTTCCCTCCATTTTCTTCAACGAGTTCTGCAAGGTATCCAACCGATGCCAAAGCTTCGTTAATAACATTTAAGTCGAGCTGGTCTTGATTATACCAGATGTAAGCTCTGCTTTCGATAAAACTAGATTTGACACTATCAACCAATCCGGTAGCGGTAATGGCACCGTTGATCGCTATTTCACAGCCACCGCAAGTCATACCCTCTACTTTGAAAACGGCTAACTGAGCCGATGACGCACTTACCATGACCCGGTTGCTGTCTGTACCGAGGATATAAGGATAAACCGACCAGACGAAAAAGCCCGATACAACCAAAGTTGAAATAGTTAACATTATTTTTGTAAAGCTGCTGCCGGCCATTTTGCAGCCGGTAGTCTTGCATTTTTTCTTTTCACGAAAATACAGCCAATAAGAAAATAGAACTCCCGTTGCCGCCAGCGGCATTATAAACCACTTCACAGATCCAAGCGTAGTTGAAAAACCTGCCACACCCGCTGTTCCTATTCCCAAGAGTGACAAACCAAGCAGGGCCAGCGGAAGTACGCAGCACGACGAGGCTGCTATCGCTGACAGAATTGAAACTTTTTTAGCGTCCATATTTTTGCTCCTCAGGCTTTGATTAGTTCATCAAGAATCGGACAGTCTTTTAATGTTTTTAAATTCACGCATTGTGAGACCAAATTGGATAAAGTCCGTTCCATCGATTTTAAGTTTCTGATCTGAGATTGTATTTTATCCAAACGGTTCGCGGCAAACTCTCTTACTTCATCACAGCCGCGGACTTTGCCGTCTGCCATGCTCAATAGTACTTTGATATCGTTAAGGCTGAAACCTATCTCTTTAGCACGCCTGATAAAACGCAGCCTGAAAACTGCATCTTCATTATATAGGCGGTAGTTAGATTCAGTTCTTTCGGGCTCAGACATCAAGCCCAGTCGTTCATAATAGCGAATAGTCTGAGCGTCTGTTGCCGATTTTTGAGCAAGAACACCAATAATCATTCTGTCTTCCTTCATTAAATTATTCATATATATATACTACCTTATAGTTTGCTATAAGGTTCAGGTAAATTTTTATTTTTTTTGAATAATTATTATCGCTAGCTGGCGGCAGGCATAAAGCGTTGTTATATAACTACATATGGCGAGTAAGCTGGAATTCGAAAAAATCGTCATCTCTCAAATCGTAGAGTAATTCTCTGCTCGTCTGATTAAAAAAGCCCCTGAATTCTATATCCAATGACCACCAGTCACTTAGACGTGTGCCCATTTCAACAAAGGCCAGAACCGAGCCAATTTTGGTATCGATAATCAATCCTCCCAGTATATCAGTGCCGCTGACATTATTAAAGACCAGCCGCCCGCCTACAAGAAGGTCATGTTCAAAGGGAGTAAAGCTGCTTCCGCGGTCATCATACATATATTCAATGAGTAGCCCCAGATCATATTGGGAGCCAGACACCCCCACCAGAGTGTATTCGAAGCCGCCGGTAAAGGCATGTTTTCTGTCATCAAACGAGGCATCAATTGACAGAGCCTCAAGTTTCCAGATCCAACCTCCGCTTACATAGAGCAGATCCAGCCCTAGTCGTTTTGTTTGATAATAATAGGGCGCCAGTTCAATTTGGTTGCCCGGCTTAAATAGCGGCTGAAAAAGTGGCTGCCTTTCTGTTCCGGAAAAAAAAGACAGTCCGATATCGTATTGACCTATTGTATGATACCAGCGCACAGCCCAGTCCTGATGCCACTCTCTGGCATCGGATTCATATAATGCTTTATCAGTATTGATTGGCAGCGACGGTCTCAGACGGCCATCAACTCCGGCGAATGTTCTCTCCCTGAAATAAGGCAGCCAGAAAAAATCAAACGTCCCGAAGTTACTAAGCCAGGTAGTTTGCAGCATCGGCTGGCCAAGTTTGTCTTCGCCGTCAATATTTTCGATCCAGTCGGTTTGATTTATTATATCTACCAGATGAAGTCCTTCGGTCTGCCCCCAAAATACTTTGCGAAAGCCGATATTAAAATCCCAGTCAGAAAATCTCTTCTGCCAGAACAATTCACGCCAGTCAAAGTGGCTGCGTTTGCTGTCGTTTGCGTCCAGACGGACGAAAGGTACTATTACCAGCTGTACATTTCTATCTGTCCAGTCATGATAGTATTCCAGCTCGGCGGAAATAGATCCAAACAGCTTGTCATCTACATTATATGCTGAACTGCCGGGAAACAATCTTGTCTCGACAGAGAAATCATAAGTTATCTCTTCGCTGGCGACTTGATCGGCTGGTATAATTGAAGCGAAAAATAAAAACGTAAAGAAAGAAACAGATCTCATATTATTATCGTACCGACTTCAGTACATTCTGCTTAAAGTCTTTCTCACTCAAGCCCGTTTTAAATTTGTATTGACTAAACAGAAGAGTAGTCGATTTGCCGGTCTGATGGTTAATCATTTCCATTCTGTTTGCACGCCAGAATTTGTCAAGATATTGTTTGTAGTCATGTAATGTCAGCGTTTTTAAAAGCGATCCTTTGCGGTCATAGTATTCGAGTTTCTCTGGAATGTACAATACTTTATCAATCCAGACAATTTGTTTAGTGTAGCCGGAGTTTTTATCTGTCGGAATCCGTTCCACCACAAAACAGGCCGCGCCGTTTAAAGTGTCATCCTTGAGATATCTGTAAGTATATTTTTCAACTTCCTGTGAAGACAAATCTTCATAGGCAAACTCGCTGCCCATAAACGGACCCGATTTATTATTGGACGCTATCCGCTTGACCCGCTTCAGCGCCGGCAGATAAATCCACTGGTCATCCTGTCCTTTAACATGAGTGTAGGACAAGAAAGCTGTGCCTTTAATATCGCGCGGAGTGTCAAAAATTATCAGGCTTTTGTCACCATCGCCGGTGACTTCCAGAGTCCGCATCCTGATAATACGCTTACTCTCCTGGCCATGGCGATTGCGCAGTATCATTTTCATAGAGGCGGTGTTGTCTATAAATCCGGAATCCCGCCGGTCAATTTCCCGGGCGATACGAAGCCCTTCTTCCTCCGGTGTGGCATTAGCATGAGTGGCAAGCGAGGCCGTCGATAGAAATATAAGCAGCATTAATTGCTTCATGCGATTGACAAAAAATAATCTTTCTGAATCCTTTATCATTTCGTTATCCCTTTAGTCATGTTTTTTGAGCAGCCAAATCAGAATTGACTTCTTCAGCTTCGTCGCTCGCACCATTTGATTTTATATTTTTTGATCTGTCTAAGGCAAGCAAAAGGGCTGGAAGTAGCAGAAAATCTGCGATCAAGGCAAAGGCAATAGTCAAAGCCGCCAGCTGCGCCAGGTCTGAGTTGAGTTTGAAATGCGAAGTTGTCAGCACCAGAAATCCGGCAACCAGCACCACCGATGTAATAAATAAGGCCCTGCCTACAGTATTAAAAGCATAGCGCACAGAATCTGCCGGCGAGAGACCTCTTTCTCTTCTGGCTCTCAGATATTTATTTAAAAAGTGCACGGTGTCATCGACTACAATGCCGAGAGTCATGCCTACTACCGAAGACTGCGCCATGCCCAGTTCTCCGACCAAAAGCGCCCAGGCGCCAAAGCCCAAAACCATTGGCACCATATTCGGGATTACACTTATCAGTCCATACTTGATACTGCCTAGGGCTATGACCATGCACAAGGTAATCAAAATAAGTGCAATGGCTGAGCTGTTTATCATACTCAAAACTTGCCTTTTTGACAGATGCGAAAACATCAAAGCAGAACTAGAGGCAGCTGCAAACATTTCTTTGGGCGCATGATCAATAAGCCATTTTTCACCTTGCTCAGAAAGCGCTATCAATTCCGCTGACGGCAAAGTCTTACAGATAATAGTCATTCGTGTTGATGACTTGTCAACACTAATCATATTGTTTAAGTCCAGCCCGTAGGGCAGAGACATTTCATACAATAAAGTATACTGGGCGGCCAGGTTACGTTCGTCCGGAATGCGATAGTATGTCGAATCGTCGCCATGCATGTTCATGTTCAGCCGTTTCATTACTAAGCCGAAATGACTGACATACACAACGCCCGGTAGGGTCTTGTAAAACTCCGCCAGACTGTCCAGCTTAGACAGATACTCAGGCTCGGCAATACCGCCTTCTTCTCCTGAGCCTATTGAATGCTCAATCGATCCCATGCCGGTCAAATGTTCGCTGGCAAAATCGGTGTCTGTGCGAAATCTTATGGTAGTATCAAAAAACTTAACAAATTCATCGTTTAATTTGTTTTGCGGAACCATAACGGCCGCAAATATTACTATTACTGCCGAACCAATTAAAATCAAGCGATGCCTGCCAATGACCCAGTCAGCCCAATCACCAAAGATGTTTGACTTTCGTTCCTTTTGCTGACGGACTTTTATAGGTAGTAGTGACAGAACGGCCGGCAGAAATGTTATTGAAAGAAGAAAGGCAACAGTTACTCCCATCGCCGTAATATTACCTAAATCGCGATAGGGGGGTGAGTCGCTGAAATTGAGACTCAAAAAACCTATGACAGTAGTCAGGCTGGTCAAAAATACCGGCACAAAATTTACCCGCAAACTTTCTATAATAGCATCTTTCCGCGAACGACCAAATCGCATCTCCTGAAGCATCGTGACCAGCAGGTGGATACTGTCTGCCACCGCCAGAGTCATTATCATGGTCGGTGCCTGGGCCGAGAGTGGTGTAAGCTGCACTCCGAACCAGCCGGCCATGCCTACTGCTGTTGCCGCAGAAAAGCCTATTAATAGTACAGTTGTCATAGTCCCCCAGAATGAACGAAGCAGGATTATCATCAGGAAGACGATCATTAAAAACATCAAAGGAAATACAGTCACAAGATCGCCCTGGGTGGCGCTGACAAAAGCATTATTGATCATGACCATGCCGGTCAGATAAATTTTTGTACCCGGATATTTATTTTCTAAGCTGTCCGCCAGGGCAGTAGCTGCTGCTGCTGTTGATGGAACCTCGTTTAGGGATTCACCTGGAAGATGAATTGTAACATTTACGCCGGCCAATTTTCCATCATTGGAAACTAAATGGCCTTTTAGCAGCGGCTCATTTATGGCTATCAGGCGCACTTTTGCCAGTCCCTCCTGACTGATCGCATCGGCATCTTCAACCAGATCTGCGACTATCAGGTCATCGCCGTCAGCTTCGGAGTGCTGAAAGTTGGTGACGCCATCGACACGAATTGCAAACGGAAGCAGCCAGCTCTTTTCTGTAAGTTCTGCAATAATCTTGACTGACTGCGCACTAAACGGATCGTGATCCGGGACGTCTATTACAAATAGAATATTATCGTTTCTTGTATAGACATCCTGCAACTCATTAAACGCCAGAAGCTGCGGATTATCTTCTGAGAAAAAAACCCGATAGTCTGTAGCAAGTTCGATGAAGCGCGCACCCGAAGCGGCTAAAGCAATCAGGACAAGAAGCCCGACTATAACAGCCCAGCGGTACCTAAGAATAAACTTACCGTACCTGCCGCCAAACCCATTGCCGTTTTGATTATTACTTTCCAATCTATATTTCTTTCTTTAAAAAACCAGGATGATCTGCATCTTCCGCATGTATGAAATACAGTCCATCCGGTCTGGTTTTGTTGTTATATATTCGTTTCTATATGTTTTATTTTCAATATTCATTTTTGTTTGTTGATAGGCTTTTAGGTAATCGATTCTACCTGTTTAGCCCTGAGAGAATCAAGGTATATGATCAGTTGCTCACCACAGCGAACAAAAATCTTTCCATCGTTAGAAGTTTTGGCCATGCCGATTGCACCTTCAAAACATGCTACAATAAAACAGGCGACATTGCTGGTATCTACATCAGGCCTGACATATCCGTTCTTGATTCCAAGAGAGAAAACTTTGGACAAACCGTCCTGCCAGGCTTTGAGAACCTCATTTAGTTTCAAGCGAAAACCTTCGTCGATTCCGGACATTTCATGAGCCAGATTCGCCAAAGGACAGCCCTTTATTACGGCTTGTTTGGGAGTATTCTTGATTAGTTCAGCCATGCTGTCTATCAGAGCATCAATCGGATTTTCACTTTTACTGAGCGGGTCCAGCCAGCGCTCTTTCATCAGAGGCCTAATTACCTCATCTATTACAGCATAGCCAAGCTCGGTCTTGCTTTTGAAATGATGATAAAGCGCCCCTTTGGTGGTGCCGGCTCTCTTGATAATTTCATTCATGCTGGTGGCCTGAAATCCATAGCTGTGGATTTCTTCAAAAGCAGCTTGAATTATTTTTTCTCTGGTGGCGCTGGCATTTCTAATAGTCATAATTTATTCACTTTTCCTTACAGACCAACCGGTCGGTATGTATAACAGCATAAGTAGCTGAATTGTTTCCAGACTTTCGAGTTTATTTTTAATAAAATTTATATGTTTAGTTAAGTCACTGAATAACAACATATTATAAATTACGGTTTTGGCGTTTCTCTGACATATTAGGCCGGTAATCTGCGCAATATGTGATTGAGAATTTCAACAAAGTCTCAATTATTTCGTATAAAATATTTGAAAAGATATTCAAACTGTCAAAGGAGTACCAGCCATGACCGACAAAAAATCCCAAGATCAGAAGGAAATTCTTGAACATATTCATTCCATCTTCAGCTCATTTATAAATCGAGACCGAGATGCCATCCAGAATGCACATACCGAAGATTGGAAAGGTTTTCTGGTTTCCAGCACTTTGATAGAGCGAGGAATCGATGCCTATATGTCGAATGTTGATAAGTCATTCAAAAATTTCAGGGGAGTAGGTTTCGAGATACTCGATTCTGAGATACAAATCTATGACAGCATTGCCATCGTCTATTATGTAGCCAGATATGACTACAAAAATGATGCAGGTGAAACTCATTCCCTGCCGCTTCGGTCGGTGGATATTTACAGGCGGGAACCAAACGGCTGGATTCAATGCGGCTCACATATAACTATAATTCCAACAGATAAAGTCTAAGACGAAAGAGAATCAACACCGCCTGAAATTATTAACCCGTTATTTACTGAATAGAAATTGAACTATTCATTTTCGACTCTATTCAAAAAGTCACCAATAGCTTTGATATCGGCCTCGACGTTATCTTGCATGGTCAGGTGCCCGGCGTTTTCAATAATTACCAGTTCGGCACCCGGAATGAGGCTCTGGTAATATTTCGCAGTTGCGGGAGTAGATATATCATACTCACCGGTAATTAGTAAAGTCGGCAAATTGATTTCACTAAGTCTTTCAATGCGATTGTATCCAGCCAGAGTTCCGGTAGAGTGAAAATTATAAGGACCAAACATATATACTCCCATGCTGTGATTCATTGTGGCAAATGCCTGGTTCAGTTCATCGGACCAGGGCTGTTTACGCGCAAAGAACTGCCCCAGGAATACCATTATTGCCGGCATGTAATCAGGGGAATCTAGAGTGCCTTCCAGTTCATTTTTCTTTATCACTTTCGAGATCGAGTCCGGAAGTGTCTCCAGCAGTTTCACCTTATCTTGAAAGTATCTTTCAATACTTAGTACAGGACTTGCCAGAATAACACTTCGTACTCCCGCTGGTTTGCCAAGCATATAATCAGTCGCCAACATGCTGCCCCAGGAATGTCCGTACAAGTGAACTTGTTTTAAGTTCAGTGCTTTTCGTACAGCTGCAATCTGTTCAACAAACTTTTCGATTGTCCACAAGGCTGTATCTGAGGGACCGGGAGAGTTGCCGCAGCCAAGTTGGTCAAAAAACACTACCGGGCGCTGGTCCGCCAGAGCTTCGAGAGGTCTCAGATAAATACTCGAGACTCCGTACCCGCCGTGAAGCATCAATAGGGGAATGCCGGTGCCACTACCGACTATTTTGTACCACACTTTCCCGCCGGTCACTTCAACAAAGCCTTCACCCGCTGACAGGCTATCGGTCTGGCCGTAGCCCAAGACAGTAACTATCAGATAACTGAAAAATACTAGAACGAATATTAATCTTTTCATGGTCGACCCTTTCTGGAATAAGACTAAGTTGGCATCTTTGGGCAGCTAAGTCCACAACAATTTATTGTGTTATCAGGCCTTATTCTGGATTAACTCTTTTAGCTCAGCTATCGACGTTGTCACATAGGCCACCTGCAGTTCTAAGCGCTTAATTTCTCTTCTGATGGCGTTTTTGCTCATCTCCATCCAACTCCAGATTTTGATTGCCGAAACTCCCGAAAGTGCAAAAAAGCAAACGGCCCCCCAAAGAATCATTTCCCGCACGCGTCCGGTGTCCAGGAACTTGATGGCCGCAAACACTGCCACAACCATCAGAAATAACATGGCTATTATCGAGCCATAGACCAGCCATCGTGAACGTCCTTGAAAAAGAGACATTGCCTCCGCAAATGACGACTGCTCTCCTCCTACACTCTCAAAACGGGCGGCATCTTCCTTACTCAAGGCTTCTCTAATCATGCTGTCAATTTCGTTTTCTTTCATCATATACTCCTGTCTATTAGTTTTCTTAATTGTTCTCGCGCTTTAGATAAACGAGATTTTACTGTCCCTTCTGGTACTACCAGGCAGGAAGAGATTTCTGATACTGGACGATCTTCTAGGTAGAACATCTTCAAGATAGCATGTTGCTCTGCGGGCAATTTTGTTAGCGCCTCTCTTAGAAGTTCAATCTGATTATCGAAACTTATTCTGTTAGAAGAAATTTGTTTAGACGTTTCGACTTCTTCAGTCGACTCTTTTATCAATGTGTGCTCTCTTTTTTTCTTTCGAATCCAGTCAACAGTACGCGCCGAGGCGATCCGATATATCCATTGTCCAAAGGCAGCGGGGTCGTCGAGACTTTTTAATTTTCGGACAACTGAAACCCAGATCTCCTGCATGACATCGGCGGTATCGTCGCTGTTACCGGTCTGCCGGAATACAAATCGCGCCAGTCTCATCTGCCAGCGACTGATAAGCTCTTTGATGGCATTGGCTTCTCCGCCCTGACATCGCAGCACCAGCAATTCATCATAAATTTGTTCCGTGGATCTTTTCATCGCTTTGAATCTAAGGTCGCTCGAATTTACCCTTCGGTTCAATGTTTTTTTACAGAAATTATTGCAATATTAGAGAAAAAGTAGAACTGAGCGCTGATTCTTCTAATGATGAAGGAGAGAAAACCAACAGAGAACTAACGAGCTCTACTTGAGCTTAAAACCGCTTCTGATAAATATGACAATAGGGCGATTGGCCGTTCTTGGCATAGTAGTCCTGATGATAATTTTCACCGTCCCAAAACGTACCGGCTTTGGCCAGTTCTGTGGCGACATCAAATCCTTTACCTTTCAGAATCTGGATAAGGTTTTCGAGAATTTCTTTCTCATTGTTATCTGAATAGAACATGGCCGAGCGGTACTGGTCACCAATGTCCGGACCCTGGCGATTAACCTGAGTCGGGTCATGAATTTCAAAAAAGAAACGCGCCAGTTGCTCGTAGCTAATTATAGACGGATCGAATTCGATTTCCACAGTTTCGGCGTGTCCGGTATTCCCGTTGCAAATTTCTTTATATGTCGGATTATTGGTGTGACCGCCCATATAGCCGACTGAAGTTGCCAGTACTCCTGCGACGTCTTTTAAGAGATGCTCCGTCCCCCAAAAACAACCGCCGGCAAAATATGCTTTCATTGTGGTGGCCTCTTGACCAGCGGGAATAAAGTTCATCGAAATTGAGTTAACACAGTGACGGATATTTTTGTCGGTCAGCTGCTCTCCTAGGAATACATGCCCCAGATGCCCGCCGCATTTGGCGCAGGTGATTTCGGTCCGGCGGCCGTCGGCATCAAGAGTCCTTTTGACCGCACCGTCGATTTCATCGTCAAAACTCGGCCAGCCGCAGTTGGAAGAAAATTTATCAGACGAATTATAGAGCGGGGCATCGCACTGCTTGCAGGTGTAAGTTCCTTCAGCAGAATGCCTATCGTATTTACCACTTGAAGCCGGCTCGGTGCCTTTGTGAACTATTACTCTTTCTTCTTCGGGCGTCAGTTTATTTAAGGCCATCTTATTCTCCGATTTTTCAGTAGTATAATCTTTGGACTTCATCGTCATTGGTGCCAGCCCAATCATTACAACAGCAGCAATTATTGCCCAGATAAAGCCAGTTGAAATAGGTAATGATTTTTCAGACATATAATTACTCCTGCTAATAATACTCTATAGATATCATTTCGTCCAATTGTTATGTTCGATGAGTAAGAACAATCATAAACAAAGATAGTTCGGCTAAATAAATTTGCCCCAATATATAGAGCAGCCCGGAAGGACTGCTACCTTCCAGGCTCTCTAATTTGACATATATTATGTGGCAGTTTTTCGTCTTGCCCGGGACTATAGCCTGCAGCCTTCGCCGCAATGGGCAACTCTTGGAATCGCAAAGCGTATCATAAGACTCTCCTTGGTTTAAGGTTTCCAAGCCACCCCGCCAATAAAATAAGGCCGGCCGGCTGTTATGCTTATATCTATATATGCGTATATGACGATATATGTTTCAAAAAAATATTACTTTCTTTTCTTCTTTGTCTTTTTAGGTGATTCAAAACAATCGCAAAAACCCATGCAGCAGCCTTTTATGGCCTCTTTGTTAAGAGAGCAGATAACCATCTGCCCGTCGCGACGGTCATCAACAATCCCGGAATCTCTTAAGACACTCAAATGACGGCTGACAGTAGACTGCGAAAGACCTACTATGGCCACTATCTCGTTGACTGTCATTTCCTTGCCGGCCAGCAACCCTAAGATTCTCAGTCTGGAGCGGTCGCTGAAGGCCTTAAAATATTTGCTGTATCGCTTTGTATCCATAATCTGTTTTACCTCGCTGGTCGAACTGGCTGCTCAGCCCTCTCAACCGCTTATGCACATATAACGATATATATCGGCAAAAGTTCCCTTTGTCAATAGGTTTTTATCTAAAATATGCCCGACAGGTAAAAGAAGCTGGCAAATTACAAATTTTCCTGCTCTAGATAACTACCAGATTGTCATACGTATACCAATCAGACGGGTCGAGAACCTGAGCTGGTGTCATTGGGTCAGCCAGAATCGAAACCATCAAGTCATCTAATCGATGTCCTGGTGTTCCTTCATTATTCGAAGGTCTGTAGGTTCTTCCATTCTCGGCCATCCAACTTTCCCAGATTCTGTCCACATTGCAATGGTTGAGAAAAAACACAGGATCATTGGGAGAAGTCCCCGGACCCATATCTCCGCCAATCCAGACGTGCACCAGGTTATGCAGTTGTGGTCCATCGATCCATCCTTCAAGAATATTACGATGACTTATAGAATTAGCCGACCAAGGTGGTCTGTCATATTCCTGTTGGTTCAAGCACCAAGCTACGTCGTCCTGGTTTGGAAGACTTCTTGAACGAGATGACAGTCCGGACCGGCGTTCCAAACGTCGAGGCGAGATCGAAAAAAGAACTGGAGCATTATCTATAGTACCACCAAGGAGTTTTACTCTCATTCGTCCAATCAGACCAGAGCGAACTCTACCACGAGGTTCTCCAATATAGTCAGCACTCCAAAGATCTGTTCGTATTTGGTCAAATCTGGATAACTCTCCGTCCTCAGCCCAATCCCAGTAAGGAAGCCCGAAATTCCGGTCATTTAAAACACGTTGCAGGTTCTGCTCCAATCTAATCAAATACATTCGATGCCAGGGCAGAAACACCGGTCCGCCATGCGCCGCATTACCTGTTGAATACATAACGTTCATCGCATAAATGTGCCAAAAAACAAACAAGTCATAGGTAGTAAGGCTTTGATCAATACCACTCATAGGAAGTTGCACGCCGGAGGACTGAATATAATCTAATACATCCTGTGCCATAAACTCTGTCGACTCTTCTGCTAACATGACCATTCCTCTTAGAAACTTGTCTCGAGCGTCAATATCAAACATTATGTTTCTTCTTATTGCTGCCATTAGGACTTACCTCCCGGTTCGCGCATTGAATCATCTTTCAATTCATTTTTCGGTGGACTGACGTACTGATTGTCGACTATATGTTTTATCATCTCCATAGCAGAGGAAAATGAATAATTAGGAAAAGCATGGCAGTGTACCTTGCCATCATTGCTTACACCAGTATGAACAGTAAACGGTTTCTTATCTATCGTGATGCGGTAAGTTGTTTCTATACGAATTTCCCTGCCTCTATAGCAGGATTCCCGCAACGTAACAAACTCTTCACGATGCTTATGCTTTGGTAGCTTGTAGCCACCGGGAAATTGTGGCTTTACGTTTTTGAGATATTCCCCCGGCTTAAGTAGACTTCCTTCTGAGCCAGGCTTTGCCTTAGACATAATTCTCCTCCTGTTTATTTATTTCCCTGCGACAACTACTGCTGTACATAGTAGAGATGATGTCCCGGGTTGCAGATTCGATATGTTATAAAATGAGTGCCGCTACTTACTGATTTAGTATAAACTAAGGTCAGCCAGTTGTCGAGAGAAAATATAGAATTTCAGAGTAATTATTGGATAAAATTAGATTTTCCCAAATCTGATGGGTTTTTCGACTTGGATAGAGATTGCTTTTCCCCGTCCATTAATAGAAAGTATTGGAGCAGTTTGACTTAACTCTTTACTCTAATCACCCACCTCGGGGCAGAATCTGTTTGCTGTCTTAGTAGCAGATTCAACTGCGCCGCGTGGTGCTGAACGTGGCGCATAGTGTAGAGATACAACTCGGCCACTGTTAAATCTTTTTTGAACCCACAAGGCTGATGGGCTATTTCTTCGGTCAGAGAATCAATAACTTTGCGTGATTTATTGCGGCCATGCTCGAGATATTTTAAAAGTTCTTCTTTGGTGTAGACCCGGTCAGGGAGCACACCCGACGGGTCGAGTTCGCTTAGAGTAAAAGGTTCAGGCGGTACAAAGCCCTGGTCTGTGCCGGACATATAGTAGTCCAGAAAGAAAAGTGTATGGTAAGCAAGGTACCAGAATTCATGGGACCCCGGTTTGTCACCCCAGACTTTTGCCGGGCAGGCGTTGATGGCATTTTCAAGCGATTCTATCGCCGCCCCAAACTGCTGCCAGATGATTGATTTCCAATTATCCATTTTGCTTAAGTAGTATAGTGCATTTGTATCAGATGTACATCACAATTCACTTTGAGACAGCTTGCTTCGGACATCCCAAATTCCTACTCCTGCAAGAAAAGCAAGATTAACAAACAGCAGCGGCGCAAATATGGGAGCGGTTGACACAAGATTTTTAAAGAAAGAAGTATCTACCCCGCTGGTCAGAGCCACCCCGTGAAAATAAAAACCGACCGAACCGACAATAACCTGAACAAACATTACGGCCATCGTAAGATCAAGAAATCGCCGTGACAGTTTTCCAAAAAACGTAACTAATAAAAATCCAATAGCTATGGCACTGCTAAACACCGGGATCCACTCTGTCCAAAAAAAGAATCCGTTTTGGGCATGATCCAGAAGTGACAGCACAAAGTTTCCGGTAAATCCTCCAAGCCCAAGAAATATCAGCCACTTTCCCCATTCCAATTTTTCGACCGGCACAGATCTGTTCAATAAAAGCAAGAAACCCAAACCGGTATAGGCCAGCGGCGCCGCAAATGGAGCAGAGTAAACCAGACTGTGGATAGTCTGCAATTCGAAAAAAGAACTGTTCAGATGAAAGATAGCGCCCAGAATACCAACCGCGATGGAGCAGTAGCCAACAATGCGGCCGATTATTTGTGTCCTCTGCTCTTTCAGGCGCCGGTTAAGCATAAATTCAGCAGACAGCAGGAGCGGCGCAACAAGAGAAAAATAAAATGGAATCCATTCGGTTGGGTAATAAAACGCATTCATGGAATGAGCAATAAAAATATCTATTGCCAAAAATCCGATATTGACTATGACAAAGATTTCAATGACCAATAATAATGAAATCTGCCGCAGATTTAATATCTTTTCCATGAACGGCTATTCTGCACGCAGTTCTTTGGCAATCTGTTTCATTTCAACTATATGGAGCAGCAGTTCGTAGTTGCCGTGCCACTGCACAAAATCGGCGCCTCCCATAAAGGCACCGTGTTTGGCAGTTCTTCCGTAATAATGCCACAAATCGAAGGCCATAAATTCAATCGGTTCATCGAACGGCTCGGGAGTTAAGAATCCTTCCTGGCGAAGTTCTGCAACCAGATCAATAGCTTCCTGTACTTTGGCATTGGTTGAATGAACTACTACTTCTGCTTCCTCGTAAAATTTTTCGACCTGAGTTGTGGCGTGACATTTTAGACAGATATTTTTCATGGCATCCTGCCCCATAGTGTAATTGGGGCGTTTTTCGGATATGGCCGCAAACAGCCACCATGACAGACGCTCGGTGACATCGTGAGTGACATTCATCCCTTCTAATCCGCTCATATGACAGGTTGCACAGGTCGGTACAGACATATCGCGGGTTGTCAAATTTTTTGGAGGAGCATTAAGGTTCAAGAATGACTTTTGAGACTCATAAAGTACGCCGTGCTTGGATTCGTTATAGATTTCGATTTGCGAATGGTCCGGCCCCATATGGCACTGACCGCAAGTTGCCGGCTGACGAGCTAAAGCGATTGAAGTTGAATGCCTGGCATGACATTGGGTGCAGTTGCCAATGCTGCCGTCACTGTTAGGTTTGCCGATGGCATGGCAGGACTCACAGCCCAGCGCCAGAACGCCGGCACCTTCAGCAATGGCCAGCTTGTTGGGCGGACGCCTGATCGTTCCCGGGTGGTACTTTTCCGCAAATTCAATTTGCTCCAGAGTAAAATCGCTTTCACCTTGAACGGCGGCCCAAGCCGGTGCCGCGTGCCGGCTCTTCTTAAACTGTTCATATTCGGTAGAGTGGCAGCGGGCGCAATTTAAGGCTGTCAGCTCTTTGGCCAGTGTGAATCCGTTATGTACATATTCTTCTTGTCCGCTCTCTGGAGAATGACAATCATAGCAGGTTAGATCGGCTCTGGCATGAGCGCTCATCGAGAATTGGTGGACGATTGCCGAGGTTTCCCGGCTGTGGCATTCCGCGCATTTTCCGCTGGCCCGGACATACTCCGGAGCCGGCTGCATTGTCTCTATTATTGGCCGGGCTTTGTTAATTAACATCGCCGCCACGATAAGCGCGGTGCCGATAAATATTGCAACAAAGACATTTCGAAAAGTCATCGCCTGCTTCTCCCTGAATTTGCGACAGAGCCGGGCAACGTCCGGCTAAAAGCAAATAAATTCACAAGTATTGGAAAGCTAAAAGATTGGCTGTTTCAAAGCAACTACATTGAACAATGAAAATAGAGCCAATCATCTGTATAGGTTTGCTTTATTGCTACACTTTAATCAACATTGACTCTGAACAGAAACCCGGACCAAGGGCAGTTATCAAGCCGTAGCCGTTACTCCTTTGCCTATTTTGATTCATAAATCTCTCCAATATAAATAGAACCGTCACTGAGGAAATATTGCCATATTCACTTAAAATATCCCACGATAATGCAAGTTCGTTATTGTTTAGATCTAAGGCTGTTTCATATGCCTTTAATACTTTAGTTCCGCCGGGATGAAATAAATACGCCGAAATATCTTTTAATGACAAACTATGTGTAGTCAGAAAATCGTCTATATCTTTTGCGGCCTGCTCTTTGACAATATCCGGTATTCGCTGGGCAAAGATAACCTGAAGTCCCTCAGAGACTACATTCCAGCCCATGACATCAAGGGAATCCGGATAGAAAGTGCTTTTGGTGCCAATGATTTCCATGCCTTCGTAGTCAACTTGATCACCCGCCAGCAAAACTGCGGCGCTGCCCTCACTAAAAAGAGCGGTCGCAACCAGATTACTTCTGGAAAAATCATCAGCCAAAAATGTGAGCCCGCACAGTTCAGTGGCAATCAGCAAAACTTTTCCCTCTGGATGTCCTAATAAATAACGGTAGGCATGGGCCAGCCCGGCCGCTCCGCCGGCACAACCGAGACCCCAGATAGGAGTTCGGTGAATATCACGTCGCAGCCCAAGTTTATTTATCAGGCGGGCATCTATTGATGGTGTGGACAGACCCGTGGTGTTTACGTATATAATGTAATCGAAATCTTCGGGGGACATTTTATTTTGCTTGATAAGTTTAGTAGCAGCCGCGGCCGAAAGGTCTGTCGCACATTCTATGTAGGTTCTGTTTCTTTCTTCAAGAGTATGAGGTTGTACCATCCAGTCCATGGGACGGCTGAAATAGCGGGTCGTTATTCCGGCGTTGCTGAATATCGGCAGCAATCGCTTAAGCTCATCAAGACGACCACTAAAGTGATCACTGACAATTTCGCAGACTGTTGTTTGGTCAACTTTAAATTCAGGAACAGCAGTCGCTACTGCCACAATCTTTGGCATATAAGATCTCCGGAGATTACTCGTTCTTTGAATGTTTCGTCAACGAAACAGGACGCTGCTCTGTTCTGACTTTTTTATATTCCTGCTCTTGTTAACACTCACGAGCGAACTTAGTTCAGTGATTGGTGCTTTGTGAAAGGACTATATGAGTGCGAGTGTTGTCGTCGTTAGCTTCCATTTTTCAGCTTTGCTAATCTTTCTTTGGCATCTTCTATTATTTTTATGCCCTCATCGGCGTCTCGCCAGATATCGAGGAATATCTCATACCGCTTAATCGCTTTGTTATCCCAGCCGGAGGCTTCATAGGCCGTCCCCAGATAATAATGCGCCTTGACAATATCAAACAGGCTCGATCCGATGAGCGGTTCGTAAAATCCTATGAGTATGTTTTCGTATTCCGTCACCGCTTCGCCGAGTTGGCCCGCTTCCAGATATGCCCTGGCAAGCGCCAAGTGCTGCCGGGCGTATATACGGATATCCTTATTAGCCAACGCGATTGCTCGTTTGAAGTGATCGATAGCCTTATCGAATTCGCTCTGAGCCAGGGCAATTCTCCCTTTAGCAAACCAGTACCTGCGCATAAGGCGACGGTCTTTTTGCTCAAGAACCGGCCGTAAGGCTTCAGCGATCTCCTCAGCCTTCTCAAATTCACCTCTTTCCGCCAGGATTTGGGCATAATGATGCCAGTAGCGGTAATCTTGTTTCCTCGCGCGGGCAATTTCAATCGCCTTCTCGATTTCCACGAGAGCAGAATCGAGATTCCCTTTCTCCAGGAAAACGTACGCCTTTAGTCTGTGTCGGGGAGAGGTAGCATCTTTAGAATACTCCAGTTGGTCGGATGCCATCGCCTGATCAATAACTTTTAAGGCTTCGTCTAATTTACCCTGATAGATGGGGATGAATCCCAATTTCTCTCTTCCGCCCCACCGCGCCTCCTGATTCTTGCTGGTAACGAGTCTTCGGTAATACTTCCGTGCCGAGGCGTAGTCCTGCTTATAAAGATGCAGATTACCTATTTCAGAGAGTGTGAAGCTTAAATCAGGTTTGATTGACAGAGCCTTCTTGTATGAAGCTATCGCCTTGTCCAGTTGACCCTGAATAGCGTAGAGGTCGCCTCTTGTGTCATACGGGTTAGCCTCGTTGGGGGCAAGAGATATATACTTATTGATCGCCCAGGTGGATTTCTCTATGTCATCTATCTCATTATAGGCATAAGCGAGATAGTTGTAGGCCAGTTTATCAAGCGGGTCAATTTCAGTCACTTTTTTCAAGAGCGGTATGGCCCCGGCGGCATCAAACTGGAGGAAGTACTTCAACCCTGAAAGAAGCATGAACGCCTCTTTTTCCTGAGGTGACTGCTCACACTCCTTTTGCAGGATATCCCCAGCCGCCGAGTAGTCCCCCTTGATGAGATTGTCCATACTTCGGATAAATGTCCGCACGACCCTCGGGGCATTGTCGATATATTTAACCGCTTGGGCTATACTTGCCGGCAATAGGCGTCCCCGGCCCGTATAGTATTCATTGATACCCAGCCGGTAATGAGCTTCGGCAAAGGTAGAATCATAATAAAGTGCTTTTGTATAGCTCTCCATTGCCTCCACATAGTAGAGCTTCTTGGAGTAATCCAGCGCCTCCAAATAGTGGCGCATCGCTTCAGGCGAATTTGTGGTTACCTCTGCAACAGGTCGATCCGGCTCGGACTTCGCTTGAGCGGGAAGCGACATGTCATTCTTTACCTCAATTGTCAGTCTATCTATGACCGCAAATATATTCTCTCCCTCTTCGCCGCTGACACGCTGCGAGGCGGTCGCTGTGCCGCTCTCCACGTCAACCAACTGAGAAGTGACCACAAAGTGCGGCTCGGACTGCAGAATACTCCCCAATAACATCCATTTTGCTCCCGCCTTACGCGCTACCTGGGTGGCGGTCTCCCGGTCGATTTTCTTTTGCCCCTCCTGGCCCAGATTCTTTAGAATGTCATAGAGAGCCTGGGTGGAGACAATATCAAGATAGCTGGATTCGGTCAGGTCAGTTATCAGAAGATTGGCCGCGATTTCACCGAGACGCAGGCTGTCTGATGAGTCGGCCAGGTTGTCGAAATACATAATGGCGACTCGGTTTTCGGCGGCTCTCGCAACTTCTGACGGACTTATCTCAAATTTCCAGGGCTTAAGAACAAGCGCAATTGTAACGAATATGATTACGGCCGCCGGAAGAAACCATTTCAACAAGCTCTTGCCGGTTGACCTCTTTACCCGAGCTGTTTGCGCTGCCGTCGACTCGTCGCTGGTGAGACTGCGGAGCTCCTGCTTTAGGTCCGATATGACACCGGTGGCAGTCTGGTAACGATAGGCAGGATCTTTCTCCAGGAGTTTGGCCACGATGCGCTGAAGTTCGTCGGGCACCTCAGATTTATATCTTGCCAGCGGCTCAGGATCATCATTCGCTATGGCCTTTAGCGTTGCCCCTTCATTACCTCGCTCGAATGGCGTACGGCCGGAAATCATTTCGTACAGCACTATCCCGAATGAGAATAAATCTGAACGGTGATCAACCGTTTTTCCCCCTACCTGCTCCGGAGACATGTATTGAACTGTCCCCAGGGTCGAGCCCGTTTTGGTAATCCGCTCAACTCCCTGAATTGCGGCCAAACCAAAATCAAGGACCTTCGGTCTTCCGTAAGCATCTATTACGATGTTAGATGGTTTGATATCTCGATGTACGACTTGTTTCTCATGAGCAGCACTGAGGCCGTCACAAATTTGAATGGCCAGATTAAGAATCTTCTCAAAATCCAGCTCCCGGCCCTTGAAAAAATCGCGCAGTGACTGTCCTTCCACTAACTCCATGGCGAAAAATGGTCGGCCATGATATTCCGAGACTTCAAAAATCGTTATGATGTTAGGATGATTCAGCTTGGCCATCGCCTCGGCTTCTCGCACGAAGCGGGCCTTGAAGTCGGCATCGGTGGCGTACCGGGAGGGGAGGAATTTCAGCGCCACTTTGCGGTGCAGCTTGGTATCCTCGGCCAGAAAAACCTCACCCATGCCACCGGCACCAATCTTTTGTATTATCCGGTAGTGCTGCACCATGGTGCCATGAGATATAACTACGTGCGTCTGGGTTCTATCATCATCGGAATGTTGATTTTCCACAAAATCCTCAAGAATTTGGAATTTAGTTCACGCTCTCATTAATGCAATAACGAAAGGATAGCAAAATTGGAGTCTTATAACAACTCTTATGAATTATGAAAGGCTTATTTGATGGCGGCTAAGGAGGTCCCGTTGGGCGTCCCGCTGCTAAATAACTGCAATAGATATGGAAGTCGCCGGCTCAGGAAGAACTCTTTCTATCTCTTCAAACAGAGTATCGAGGTCTCTCAGGAACCGTTCTCTTTGCTCTGAGCTGAATTGTTCGGCAAGATTTTTATAATATTCGATAGCATCGTTAAGATTCTGTTTATATTCCAGAAAGCTCTTGGTAGTTTTAACAAGCAATCCGTCCGCTGCCCTCTGGAGTTCATCGCGGAGATAATCAACATAGAGCGACAGTTCCCTGATGAACATGTGCGGACGCTCGGAGTTGGTCAAAAGAGACAGCCGTCCATAGATATGGCCAATCATTTCTTCAAGTGTGGCGACTTTGCTAAAGTTGACAATGTTGGGGCCACAGCAAATCGACGGCAGCGCGTCTTTATCTATCTTATATTTTAAGGTTACCGTACCGGCCAGGTCATGACAAATACAGGCTTTGGCCATAATTTTTTTACTGGTAAAACTAATTTTTTCCGGTGAGGCGCCGCTCTCTGCAACTTGTCTCAGTTTCCGCTTTTGAAAAACCCGCGAAGCGTGGCAGATGGGAACTTTGGTGAATTCGGTGTTGGAAATCAGGAAGCCTTTCGGGCAGGGGCTGCCGGGTTTGTTTGAGTTTATTCTTCGATTGTGAGTTTCATCACTGGCGGTGTGGCGCAGACTCCAGAAAGGAATACCGAGAGGTGAACGGTCACTCAGCCAGACATCGCTATCACCGGCTGCCTGCAGCTTTTTCAAGTGAAGTTCGTCAACGTTTGTAACTTCCGGCACCAGTAAAAAGGGTGTTCCCCAGCCCGTGCCGTCAATATCGTAATGCTCCAGAAGAAACTTGTTTTCCTCGGCGGTGCCAATGCCCCCTTGCACGGTGATACGTACTTCAAGGGGTGACTGCACCGAGGGACGTCCCATACCGGCCAGTGCTCTGTTATATAATTCGTGAAGCTGCTCGACCAATTCCGTTTTCTTGCGGTCAAATTCTTCTAATATAGGACCGATCAGGAATCCTTCGCTGGCAAAGGCGTGGCCGCCGCAATTGAGTCCGGATTCAATCCTGTATTCCGAAACCCACAGCCCCTTTCTTGCCAGAAACTTGCCCTGGATTAACGACGAGCGGAAGTCACTCACTTTTAAAACTATTTTCTTACGCAATACTCCTTCGTCGTCCAGGAAAAAGTCATCAAATTTTGCAAGGTAGGCGTAGAGACGGCGGTTAAAGCCGGCTGAAAATATAATAGATGATCGCACCGAACTCCTGGCGTAACCTCGCAGCGAAGACATGGCATCAGCGTATTCGGGAGCTAATTTTTCACCTTTTTCGTAAGTATCACGGTCTAATTTGGTCATAAGGTTTACATCAATAGTTCCCGGCACGGCTTGCTGGCGTAGAGAATCCTGAAGTTTGGTTTTTTCTGCCGAATCTGGCATAGCCAGCATTTTGGTATAGGAATCTTTGAGCGTCGAGTCGGGCAGCATTTCAAAATAACGGGTAATTTCGCTCCCGGGCTCAAAAGGTGAGGATTGCAGCTCTTTGACCTGTTCGCCAACCCGATTATTTAAGAATTCCATATAAGCCTGGGTACGATTAGCCCTGGCGTCTTCAGCTCTTTCGCCGATTTCTGTGTATTCCAGACCGAGCCTATCGGAGTGATGTTTGCGCATTTGCTCCAACAGAACGTCGTCAACCAGCGATACCACCGACGAAATGCCATACTTGGCGACTTTCAGTGGTGTGTCGATAGAGAATCCTGTACCCATGACCGGTATATGGAACAGGTGAGGGCTCTTGTTTGGGCGCAATTTCATATGGTAATAATGGTTAGCCGGTAGAACAATGTCAAACAATTAAAGTTCCGGTTTAAGCGAACCCACAGACGATTTTGAGGCTATAAAAGGGAAGAAATTTCCTATCAGAAGCTGCGCAGAGACCGTTTTATGTCAGAATCGCTAGTTTAATTAACAATTGGAGGTGGGGGGAATCGAAAATGCGTGTTTCGGTAATTTTTTGGGCACCTTCATCTTACGGCGTATCGTGAAGAACGCCAAAGAATTATACTTATTTTGGTTGTGTCTGTTTTGAGGTGTTTTGACCTCAATTTGACACAAATATGGCACAAATTACTGCTCCAAAGAATTCAATTCTACATCGTCCCCGTCGAGTTTCCGAAACATATCCTTGACGTCTTTCTTGTTCTGCAAGTGCATCAAATCGAATGGCTTTAGCTTCGAGATTTTCTTTGTGCTGAATCCGCAATTCCAAAAGATCACCAACTTGCAATAGTTGACGAACCCCTGACTTTTGTCTTTGACAAACTTGAATCCTATAAACAAGCTCTCGTAGTTTGAATATATGGCCATCAAGTATGCCGCCGGTATGATGGCTGCTGAAAGCAAAATAGGCAACAGAAAACTACGCAGAGTGTCGAGAGTACCAAGAATCTGATAGTCATGCACAGCTCTATACAAGACATGCCCCATTAATACAAGCCCGAGAACAGCTTGAGTCCCTCCGAGGAGCTTTGCCCCATCGCGATCCCCTTTGGTTGCCTCGATATATACGTTCATCATGACTACAACTGTAATCACGGGAACGATCACTAGCTCCGCCCATAGTACGAAAGTGAACGTATTCATAATGAATTCCAAAACGACTATGACCTTCATATTGTCGTACAGGAGTTCTCTAATGGGTATGTCGCCATTCTTTACCGCCACATACTTATACATGGTCACCATGCCAGCGCTAAAGAACCAAAAGAGCGTGTCTTTGAGCAAGGTGACGTTCCACAGTTTAAGGTGCGACAAAAAATAGGCAATTCCTCCTATATAGACAGCCAGAATCAGCACCGGAATGAGAATCTTTCCGGAGAGCACAGTTTCAAAAACACTTGCCAGCGATTTTCGGACGTCCCTACTTCTAAAAATATATAGGGAGACTATCAGCAGCCAAACAAGAATGGCAATTTCCCGATTGTTTAATATCTCTGACACATTCATATCAAGGAATTATACCAGAAAATGGCTAAAATATTCATCACATTTCTTGTAGAAAAATTTATGATTGACCAAAGGCCACTATACTAACTCAAGTCCATTCTTTCAATTTATGGAGGTGGGGGGGAATCGAACCCCCGTCCGAAGCTGCCTCCGGACGACGTCCTAAACTCCCATCCAATACCTCCGATACATAATTAAAAGGGTACGGTTCACAGGATTAGACGAACATCATAAAAGGGAGTACCGATGAAACAGAATTCCAATGTCACCAGATACACCTCAATTTTAATCTACGTAGGGACGTTTCTGATTTCTTTGCTGTCGTTTTTCACCACTTATTACGGCCTGGCCCTTTTTCTTGACAAGCCGCTGGCATTGCTTGGATCTCTTGGTTTGCAAACAGCCATGCTGGGAATTGCCTGGAACCTGATGCGCCTAAGAGAAAATCGTGCCGCCTACGTGATGGTTTTTTCGGTGGCCGCGATGTTTTCGATCTTTTTCTCCTATGTCAATTTCAACACCGGCCTGAAAGATAACACCAGAGCACTCGAAGCCCGTAGCGCCTACGTCACCGAGGCTCGGCCGATTCTCAGGCAGTATGCCTCTTTAGCCAAACAGGCTCTCAGTAGAGGGGGATATCAGTCGCAAAGACTGGCCGATCTGCTTCAGATGGAAGAGGACAACGGCTGGGCCACAGTGGTCGACGAGGGTTCCAACGATCCCTTCATTCAGTCAGTCATCGAGGGCGCCCGACGTACAGTCAAATCATGGCGGAGCAATCAGGGAACTGATTATCACCAGGGTTCAGGCAAAGGCATCATTACTAACTACCTCACCTCGTGGACTAACCAGGTCGAACATAACCTGACAGCTTTAACAAAATATGTGAAAACAGTTGATTCGCTGTCGCTCAAACTGGGCAGTGAGATGCCTGTCAATGAGCAATACGACCTGGTCAACTTGGCCGTAGTTTCGTTTCCCCTGGCCGAGCATGAAATGATGACCGGTTCACAGGCCAATTTGAGCGAACCCCCCTTCACGGCTGACTTTATCGAATCACCCGCCAACAAACAACAGGCGATGAACCTGGTCATCAGTGATCTGTATCCAATGGACCAGCTGACTTTCTTCTCACTCTTTTTTGCCATAGTCATTGACCTTATTGTTATCGTGATGGCTCTTAGCAGTTCGCAGGCGGTGGATGCTGTTGAGTATATCTTCTCGCGAGTGGAACGGGATGCCGCGCGCAGGCTTCGGAAAATACCGCTGGATGACCCCAAGGAATTCACCCGCTCGCTCGCAAGTAACCTGCAGCGCTTGCGACAGACATCGGAGTACTCGCGCAGCCTTGATGAAGTTCTGAATGAATTTCGAACCAAGGAATGGGCCTTCAGGCATGTCCGCGACGAAGAGCAGATTGAGCCTCATCAGAGTTTTGAACGCAGCCAAGTGGAAGCTTCAATTGAACAGTCTTCAGACTCAGCGGAGAAAGTTAACTCATAAATCCAAAGACTCTATGGTTATACATCTGGAAGTCTCTGTTGCGCAGGTTATCAAAATCGGGAAGAGGATATCAAGGATATGAATTGGAAGTTTTTTTTCTCGGTGTCATTTAAATAAAAAAGCCAGCAAGATCTAACCTGCTGGCTTAATACAGGAATCAAATATTTTCTATTTTAGCAACTGCATCTTCTGTTAAGCATCATTATCACCACCGTGTTTAGTAACTATTGTAGAGGTCGCAGGCCAAAATTGCTGACCAGATATTAAGGGTTATTTCATTTTGTATTAATTTGTTTCATTAATTCGAAGGTATGTTTGCAGACCAATTCTGGTTGCCCCAATTCCATATGCGAAATAGGGTCCCGAACAATAGTTTCTTCATGAAAATCATCGCCAAGAACATTTTCTTCAAGATGCTGTTGGAGCATTCGGTCTAATGTATTAAATCCGTCAGAATCTGTTACGAATCGAACATGTGGGACTCTTCGCACGCAACTCTTATACCATATTGGGAATTGAGACCAACCGCCATCCTTGAAAGGGGCCACTATATCTGTTGCGTATTGTCTAAGAGAATCTGTTGAAGTTCCGAATTTGGAGAAAGCTGTCAGAAGATAGTCATGTAGGAGCAGCCAATTATCAAGCGATGAAGAGTTGGCACTGAATTGCTTGATTGTCGAAAGAATCTGATCTTCATCTCCAGAAGTCAACTCAGCTAACTTGCGCGTTACAAAGCAGTCATCCAGATGCAGATTGCAGCCAAGAGACAAAAGGCCGGTCACTTTAATATCAACGAATTCCTCCGAAGACAGAAAGTGAAGTACGTGATCAGCACCCGATGAGAATCCTGCCAGAACTAAATGACGCGGCCTGAGCCTGCTGGTTAGGTCCTTGAGCCAGGCATGGATGAGTATCGAATGATCGTGCAACGTAAGGGGAAGTCGGAGTTGTGCGTTAAGATCAAAGCCGAACAATGATAAAGATATCGCCCGAAACGGAAGCTGCTGAAGCACTCCGGAGAACTGTCGGTGATCATTGCCAATGCCGTGCAGGTAAACGATCAATGTATCTGATGAAACTCCGTTGTCTATGTAGACCAACCGGCTGCCAATCATCCTTGGGTCTTGATGTGATAATTGACGAACCAAATCGGTCGTAAGAACAAAGGCTTCTTCAGTAAGAACCGTCCCCTGCATGGACACGCCATCACCGGTTCCAGTTATCGCCTTGTCCTGTTTCAACTCGTTAGATAATTCCTCGAGTTCGTTGCAAACATCACGGGCGGTCTGAAATCGTTTGTCGGGTTTCTTGGTTAAACATCGTGATACTATTCGGCCTAGGTCATAGGGAACATTCGAACGCTTGCTATGTAAATCGGCCGGAGTGTCCCTTAGAATGCTGGTTGAAATTTCCGGGATTGACTGAGCCGCAAAGGGATGTTCATTGGTGATTAGTTCATACAGTATTACGCCGAATGCGAAAATGTCCACTCGAGTGTCGAGCTCCTGTCCGAGTAACTGTTCCGGCGCCATATACGATATAGTTCCGGCAATCTTATTTGCAAACAGATTGCTTGTCACGGTAACATCCGGATCCTCTTTTGATTCAATATCAGAAAAAACTGCTAATCCAAAATCGAGAATCTTGACAGCTCCGGTCGAATCTATCATTAAGTTACCCGGCTTCAAATCTCGATGTGTGATACCTTCTTCGTGAGCTGCTGTCAATCCTCTCATAATCTGTATGCCCAGATCAATAATGTCAGCAATTGGTAACAACTTATTGCTTGATAATTCCTTGAGAGATAGCCCCTCAATGTAGGCCATTGAAATATAAGGCACGCCTTTATACTCATTGACTTCATGAACGGTAATAATATTCGGATGTTGCAACCGAGCGGCTGCTTGAGCCTCTTGATTAAATTGTTGCAATACTGAACCGTTGTAAGTTTGGTCAACAGACAAGAACTTCAGTGCCACCTGGCGCCTGAGTTTGGTATCTTCGGCTAGATAGACCTCACCCATTCCGCCGGCGCCGATTTTCTTGACTATCCGATAATGCGACACCAATGTGCCCTTGGTCAACACTACACTTGTCCGGGTCCGATCATCATGTGACTCATCTGCAGCCATGCACTAAAATCCTTTTTTTAGAAACTAACTTCCTATCCAATGAAGAGACAATCACTCTAGGTTTCAACCAAAACAGATGAGTGATACATCGTGATCATATCATGATCAAGAAAGTGATACGTTATTCAGTTTTATTGGGAAATAGAGCCTATTGATTCTTCGCAACTTATTGTGGTGCAACAAGTGGAGGTGGGGGGAATCGAACCCGTAATCGCCTTGTGGTACAAAAACTTACACGCTGTTGTTACCAAATTGCTACCGTTTTTTAACAGCAAAATCTGTGAAGGATAGAAGCAGAGCGCCTGACCTGATTTATCTATGGTATTATTCGCTCCAATTCAATCTGATTAGTCTGGGGTAATATATGGTCGTGTCGGCAATAATAATCTCCATCGACGCGTTTGTGTTATAGCTGATGATCAGGCCGGCACCAATAAGTTCGGGGTGAGCTTTGACTGCGTATATAATCACCCCCGGCTTGTTCTTCTCAGGAGGCTCGTAAACTAGTTGTAGCGCCGACCAGGGACCGCTTAAAGCCGGCGACGTGCGCATCATTATATCGGCGGCGCCGAAGCCGACCGTTTGTATCGAGAGGTATTGATCTGTCCTGGAGTCATAGACAATAGAGAACTCTGTCTCACCATCAGTGAAAAGAACAGCTGGTCCACGGGTCATTTTTGATTCAAGGACCCAAGCAGAGCTGTCGCCTGTCCACCATTCAATCGCTTGTGTTGTCCCCGCGAGCAGACTGTCGATATGCCAGCGGGCAAGATAGACAGCATGATCACCCGGCTCTTTAACACTGAAAGCATATAGATACGGTGGTTCGAATATGGTAGCTGCCCCCAGCATGATGCCGAAGGGATTGTCCGGCAGCTCGAGCCTTGATATCGACCACTCCCCCGGATCGCCATCAATATCACTGATAAGAAATGCCGCATACCCGCAAGTTACAAAACCCAGCCCACTATCGCTGTCACAAACACGCATTAAAAAAACAATCAGGACATCGTCAATCCGAATGCCGTTGCCGGGCCAAAACCAGCTGGTGTCTTCGGCAGGGAAAAAGGCCTCCGGGCTATCTTTCGTCCCGGGCCAGTAAACCTTAAAGTCAGCGGTTGACGGGTCGTAGCCAGTCTGAATACCCATACAATTTCGGATCATTTTAACGCAGCAGATATCTCGCAGGTAGGGCGGCTTGACACCGATGTAACTGTCGGCAAACAACCAGAGAACGCGGCCATCACCGAGATCTACCGTTGAGGCGCAGTCACCGCCTCGCCAGAAAGTATCGGAGTAAAACATATTTTGCCCCGATTTCCAAGAACTGCTGGTAAACTGTGTGCGCGATTTAACAGCGTCACCGGCGCCCGCCTCTGCATTCGCATTAATCAAAGCCATGCACACCAGCAATAGCAGCACACTCATGACTGCATTACGCAATTTCATTAGCATTTCCATGAACTATAACTCCTTGTACGGGTGCCCCATCCCTTGGGGTGGGTAAGCGAATGCTGATAACTAATAGAATTTGGACGCGCTAAACAAGTGCTGAAACAACGGCTGACTCTCACTCATCCCACGGTAAGCAGTGGGAGAAACCGGCAATATTTATACATTATACTGTTTTTCGATAACGCCCAATATATCACGTGCAAGATATACTCTATTTCTCGTTTCACCGGTGGCCTCTTCAAGAATGCCTGTTTCAACAAGTTTTTGAATATGTCTTTGTGAAGTTCGATTTGTTACACCAAGCATACTAGCCGCACGTTGCATTGTAAGGTAAGGTGTTTCAAACAAACTATCTACAAGCTTTAAAGTCAGAGCAGAAGAGCGAGCCGACTGAAGAAGTTCTCTGTAATCGCCTTGCAAAGACAGCAATTTCTCTGATCTCTGAATCGAGTCATGAGATTGTTCTACAACACCGCGAAGAAAGAACTTCACCCATTCGACCCAATTTGAGCGCTGGCTAATCCCTAAAAGCAAATCCTTGTAAGCTTCTTTATGACGTCCAAAAAATCCACTCATGTAGAGTAGTGGTTGGGGGAGTAGCTTCCAATGACATAAGAGCAAAACCATCAAAAGTCTTCCGACTCGACCATTGCCATCCATGAAAGGATGAATTGCTTCAAATTGATAATGTATAATCGCAAGCTCAACAAGAGGCGGGTATGTCCTTTCTGAATTTAGATAAGTTTCGAACTCATCAAGGCATTTTCCCATAGAGTTAACGGGTGGTGGAACAAATCTTGCATTTTCCGGAGATTCACCTAACTGCCCAATGTGATTTTGATGTTTACGGAACTCACCTGGGTTTCTCTCTTGACCTCTGACCCCCTGTAACAATTGTTTATGCAATTCCCTAATGAGTCGTTTACTCATTGGGAGCTGATCCAATAGTTTTAATCCGTGTTGCATAGACCTCACATAATTTCTGACTTCCGCTATTTCTTCTCTCTCAACTTTTCTAGAAGGGCTCGCCTCAAGCAATGCTACTTCTTCCGCCGTTGCAATAGTTCCTTCAAGTTCAGATGAGTCTATGGCCTCTCGATAGCTCAATGGACCAATCAATAGGTATGGGTTTTGTAGATTTCGACCTAATCCCTTAAGTTCACCTACGGCCAGAGTTGCATCTGAGTTCAGATTTATCAATTCTCTATCATTGAAATCTATGATAGGAGGCAAGGGATCTGGTACAAAAGCAAGAATACCTTCAGGTATTTTTACTAGTTTCCCTGGGTATTTTTCTGCAAATTCTTCTTTTTTCATATCTATATGATACTTAAGTATACTACACAACACTCTTATTATACTTTTTGCTGTTTTAGTATAATATAAAATACATTAAAAAGTAAGCGGTAAATCGTAATCAAGGCAAGTACTTAGGAGCGTAAGCATCTTACAATTAGAGCTAATTCTCTGTATCATAATAAGTTACCTTGTTATACTTAACTACATATATTGAACACGTTATTATACTTTAAGCTAGAAAAGTATAATAAGAACTACTAGTACTACATAAACTGCAACAATTACTTAATTCTAGACTTTCTAGAGTAATTTCACTTTCTCAAGAATCTGTAGTTTCTCACTCATCCCACTGCAAGCCGCGGGGCACCTGGCACCTTGTAGTCCCTATCTAGGATATCTATTTGACTAAATTAGCGAATGGTCTCTTGCCATATTGTTTCATATAACTATCAATCAATAGCTTCTCAACTTCTCTTGGGTCGTTATCGCTAGTAGTTTTCCAACAAATCATCAAATCTCTGTAGTTTTTCAATTGCCATATCAAACGTCCACCCCAATGCCCAACGTTTTTCCCCTGACCAAACCGGAGGTATTGCCCCAACCTAGTATACAGAGTGGCCTTACTTGTTGGCCCACCGGCTTTTCCGATATAAACGACCAAAGAAGCAGGAACATAGTTAGCTTTTAGCTCAGAGAGTGAAACGTTAGGGTCTTTTCCCTTGAAAAAACCACCAACTCCAGGGTTAATGAAGTCTGGCTTACCACATTGATCAAGAACCAAATAGATACCCTTCCTCTTCGGTATGAGTGTTTTGTCGTTCCAGAGTGATCCGATAGTCTTGAATCCCGTGAAGCCATTCTCATTTATGTCACTAACGTTATTAAAATCCATATTTATCTCAGCGATCACCCTTACTCAAATTGCATTCCTGACAAGCTATTTGACCATTTGAAACAGTTGTTTCTCCACCCTTAGACCATGGAGTAATATGGTCAGCGTGCCAGTTATCCCACTCACACTTATTCGCTCCATCACACTTTAGAGTTAACTGACAGAGCCCCTTGTCCCGTCTGTAAATGGCTAACCGTTGCTCGTGCGTGAAAGTTCGATTATTATCCTTAAACTTTATATCCGGTATTGATTCAAACAAATGACGGCTCAATAACTCATGTCTCCATTTCAGAGAGTCAATTGAATCAGTGCTATGACTTATTCTTCCGTGATAAGCAATGATCTCTGGATCAGCTTCATCTTCAGATTTTTTGATTTCTTCTTTTCTGTATTTTTCAAAGTCCAAGAACCAATCTTTGATTTCACCCTTCCTATCTTTGATTACATATTTTTCAGATAAGTATGAAATCAAGGCATACAAAGAAATCGCATTATAGCGTTCCAGTTCGGGTGTCTTTTCTTCAAATGTATCAAATAGATAATCTAACAACCTCTTTATTTTCTTTGCCTTTTCTGATTTGTTATCAAAGTCTTTCTGTAATTTATACATCTTGTTCAGATCAGCATTCTTCACATTACAGATTGAAGATGTCAACTCCAACAGAATCATTTGAGCCGCTACATGATCGAAAGTATAACGTCGGTTTGCAAAACCACAGATTGTAAAGAATTTGTGATCAGCCAAGTCTTTCACAAAATCACGCATTTTGCCTGGCATTGCGTTTCGCTTTTCTTGAGCTTTTAGAGTCGTTCCATTTTGTAATCTCAAAAACATTTCACGAACTTCATCTTCGTCCGTGTCAGTAATTACAACTACATCTAACGGATAAATATCAAATCTCATTCTGAGTTCATCAGGAAGTTCTTCATAAGATAGTCCAGCTATTGCATCCCCATTTATAGAGTCCGCATCCTTAGCTATGCGATATTCTCCTGCCCGAAATTCCCAGATAGCCCTCAATCTTTGCTGTCCATCCACGACATCATATTGATCTGGTTTAGAACTAAGTTTCCTCCAATACATTTTGGGAACATCATAGTTTCTCAAGATCGTATCAATTAACAGTTGTTTTTGGGACTTGCTCCAAACGGCAGGTCTCTGAAAATCAGGATTAGTATCAATTCTTTCTCGGATACCGCACACGGTTGTCAATGGCCAAGGCTTCTTGTTATTTTCCATGATCCCCTCATACTCGTATAAATTGTCATTATTCTGATTTGCACATCGTTACTTCACAGTATAGGAAAATCAAAGCTCGACATCAATCACTCTCTTAGATCTTCCATTTTGTGCTTTCAAATTCAGCCATTCGAGAACATCATGTTCTTTGAAACGAACAAACCGACCCAACTTGAAATGCGGGATGTACCCGACGTGAGTCCACTAATATACTTTTCTGTAGAATATATAAAATCATGGAGGTGGGGGGAATCATCTGAGATGCTGAGCAAAGCGAAGCGAACCCCCGTCCGAACATAATACCAGGTCGTCATCTACGTGTGTAGTTTGTCTATATCTATTCATCAAAACCGCTGCCGGCACATGTGATATACCTCTTTTAAAAAACTGACTTCTTATCCAATAAAGTGATACTTTCTCCACGTTGCAACCTAATCTACGAAACGCTCCGCTGTGACCAAATTGTGACTTTTCTCGACGGCTGCGGATGCCTATTATGGATTCCTTTTTGGCTGCTTGTCTTGCTTCTTTTGTGCCTTTTGTGCATCCTTGCTTTTTTTCTGCTTGTCGCTCTTATTCTTATCCTTTTTACCACCTTTGTCACCCATGGAGTGGTTCCTTTCCGTTTGAAATTTCCTGTTCTACGAATATTGTGTCGCAATAAACTGGAGGTGGGGGGAATCGAACCCCCGTCCGAACATAATGCCAGGTCGTCATCTACGTGTGTAGTTTGTCTATATCTATTCATCAAAACCGCTGCCGGCAAACAGGCCACGATAATGACTAGCCTTTTAGTTTAAGCTGAGCTTAAAGGCGTTGCTCAACCGAGTCTTCATTATCGACGCCGTGGCCCCAACCCCGAAGACAAAGTGTCAGGCACGACGAGCTGTGCTAAGTTACCTTAGGCAGCCATGGCATATGTATTGCCAATTAGATTGTTTGCTCTGGTTTTTAACGAGGACCTAAGCGACCTCGACACGCCAACAACCCCTCACTATACCCGTCGAATCCATATCACCCCCAAATCATGTTTGGGCGTTTCTAAAAATCTCGACATAATCGTCAGGGATTATTTATATAATCTATAGTAGTAATATACCGTATCGGCTCTTTTTTTTCAAGTGTCCACACTGGAGCCTAAAGTAGTTAACGTCTTCCGGCTCAAAAAGTTCGGGTTAATTCACCTAGATTTTTGTTGTCTGAAACAGGTATAAACCCTAACTACTATAGCTTATGGAGAGCCTACTATGATTGACCAATCGGTAATCGCATTTACCATTACCGCCCTGATAATTACTTTGACCCCGGGTAATGATACTATTTTGGTATTTAGAAACTCACTATCGGGACATCGTTCGGCCGGATTTGCCACTATGTTTGGGATTTGTGCCGGTCTTATTGTGCACGGTGCTTTTGCTTCGATGGGCATTTCAGTCATTTTGACCCAATCGGCCACTTTGTTTCAGGTTGTAAAGCTGGCCGGGGCCGGATATTTGATATTTTTGGGCGGACAGACGCTCTGGGCAGCCTGGAAAAACCGCGACAAGCAACTTGTTACTTCTCAAAGCGAAAGTTCTCAAAAACCGAAAAGCGTGGCCAAGTCTTTTGGCGAGGGAGTATTGACGAATGTACTAAACCCCAAAGTTGCTCTGTTCTATCTTTCATTCTTGCCGCAGTTTATCGCCCCGACCGATCCGTTTTTTAAACCGCTGCTCTTAGCCGGAATTCATATTGTCTGGGGAATTATCTGGCTGTCGATTGTTGTTTTGATGATAAATAAAATGCGAAAAATCTTGACCAACCCCAGAGCAAAATCAATCATGGATGCAATTTGCGGCACAGTATTAGTTAGCTTGGGTGTCAGGCTGGCCGTTAACGAATAGATTTGGTTAAGAAAAACAAAATAATATAGGGAGATGTAATGTTTACATTCAGTACCGACCTAAAAGACAACCTGCCCGATTTTGGCCTGCTGTTTTTGCGTATGTCCGTGGGGCTTTTCATTGTGTTTGGCCACGGCTGGGACAAGCTGCTGAATTTCGGCACCATGTCGTCTCAGTTCCCTGACCCGATTGGACTGGGTTCGACAATAAGCCTGGCTTTGACAGTCTTTGCCGAAGTATTCTGTGGCTTGGCTTTTGCGCTGGGACTGGTGACCCGTTTTTCGGCTCTGCCGTTGATAATTTTCATGCTGGTGGGGGCGGCTGTCTTCCATGCCGACGACCCCTGGCAGAAAAAAGAATTCGCGCTTTTGTACCTGATTCCGTTTGTAACTGTCTTTTTGTCCGGCCCGGGAAAATATTCGCTGGACAGGATACTTTTTAAGAATAAATAATCGGACTAAGAGGGCTGACCCTTCGACTCCGCTCAGGGTGACAATGTTGTCATTGCGAAGCCTTGATGAAATCGGGGTGTGGCAATCTCGTTCATTAACTATTCAGATTTCCGCGGCAGAAAAGGGTGGGATGTTAATACGATACCAAGATGGATTCCCGACAACGGTACTCCCCGTGAATACACGGGACTAAAGCAGGAATGACAATAAAGACGACTGGGTGGCCTACCCCACGGGACTATGTTCGCTCAGTATGATTCGGGTACCCCATCCGCCTGCTGTTGGATCATGAGGGATAAGAAAATATAGCTCGATAATCTTGAGCTTATATTACTGGCTGGATTCTCGCATGCGCAAGAATGACGGAATAGGGCGTGGAATGACACACACTGGCAATACGCTAGTGCTTGTTGTTATTCTTAGCGGGCTTAAGATAAGTATCTAAAAATTTATTATTAAGCAAATCTTTGAGCGAGGTATAAATCGAGCGACTCTTATAGCCGAGTTCGTCGCGGGCTTTCTTTGAAGAAAAGGCCCAGTCGTAATCCAAGAGCCGCACCAGATCGGGGTAGTAAGAAATTTTTGATTTCCCCATCAAGACTCCAAAGGTTACTGCCAGCCGCGAAGTAACTTTATAGAAACTTTTGGGCAATCTCAACAGATGCGGCGCCAGGCCTACTTCTGTCGAGGCCGCCAGTGCCAGCTCACGCGCTGTAATGTTATCGCCGCCGAGAATATAACGATTGCCCGGCCGCCCCTTTGTCAGGGCTACGACTATTCCTTTGGCACAATCGCGGATATCGACCAGATTCAGGCGATTGGGCAGGTCCGGCAGGATTAATCTTTTGAGCATCTTTTTGGCTTTGGCGCGGTCATTTAAGCCTCGCGACGGCGCTATGACTATCGATGGATTTACAATGACCAGTTCCATCTGACTATTCTCTGCCAGCTTAAACAATTCTGTTTCGGCGGCATGTTTGGTCATAATGTACGGAATACGCAAGGCCGATAAATTAAACTCAAACTCTTCGTTGGCCAGGTCGGTGTCGCATTTTAGATGTTCCGAATTTTTTGTGCGCGGCACTCCGCCGACTGCCGCAACCGTGGAAATATGCAGAAACCTCTTTACACCATTTTTCTGAGCGGCATTAAAAAGATCTACCGCCGCCATGGTATTGACCCCCGCAAACTGAGTGAATCTGTCCTGACGAAAATTTACTATGGCAGCCGTATGAATAACGTAATCGATACCTTTGGTCAGCCCGGACAGAGCCTCCCGGCTGCGCAAGTCGGTTTCTCTTTTTTCCAGACCCAGCGAATCCAAAAAGCTGCAATCGGAGTCGGATCTTACCTGGGCCACGGGTTTGAGCCCGAGTTTGCTCAATTCATAGATAATTTGCTGCCCCAAACGTCCGCTGGCACCGGTTACCAGTATATTTTTGCCTTGTAGTGTCATAATTTATCTGTAAAGTTGACCGAATATGTTGATAAATCAGTTATATTCAAAGTGAATTTTAATTTTTTAATATTTCATATATGAAAAAGTTTCTGAAAAAAGCCTGGGAAGGCTGGAAAAAAATAGCGCATCGGATTGGCAGGTTCCAAACCATGCTATTGATATCTCTATTTTATTTTCTGGTTATTGCTCCACTGGGGTTGTTGTTTCGACTTTTCGGCTGGGACCCGCTTGAAACCAAAGGTTTCAAATCCAGCAAACAATCGAGCTGGAAAAAATTCGACAGCAAATCGCACGAATTTGAGTCACTGAAGCACCAAAGTTGATATGAAGATTCTTGGCATATCATGCTTCTATCATGACGCTGCAGCTGCTCTGGTAGTTGACGGACAACTTATAGCCGCTGCCAGCGAAGAGCGGTTTTCCAGAATAAAGCAGGATCCGGAATTTCCGATTTCTGCCATAAAATTCTGCCTCGAAAAAGCCGGCGCCGAAGCTAGCGAGCTTGATTATGTCGTTTTCTATGACAAGCCCTTTACGAAATTTGACCGCATCTTAAGCGGCTATATGGCCACGCCTTTTAGATCATTTAAAAGTTTTCGGATGGCTATGCCGGTCTGGCTTAGACAGAAACTCTGGATCAGCAGCATCATTGACAAGGAGCTTGACTACAAGGGAGAGATTTTATATTTGCCCCATCATCTGTCGCACGCCGCCGGTGCCTTTTTTGGCTCGCCATTTGAAAAATCTGCGATACTTACTGTAGATGGCGTTGGTGAATGGGCAACCGCCTCTTACGGAATAGGTAACAACAATAAAATAGAACTGCTAAAAGAGATGCACTACCCGCACTCTGTGGGGCTATTGTATTCTGCCCTGACTTATTATTTGGGCTTTCAGGTTAACTCGGCTGAATATAAAGTGATGGGGCTGGCGCCGTATGGCCAGCCTGTCTATCAGGAACTTATTGAACAAGACCTTGTACGGATTTGTGACGACGGCTCAATCTTTTTGAACATGGAATATTTTGATTACCATTTTGGCCAGACAATGACCGGTAAAAAAATTGAAACATTGTTTGGAAGGCCGAGGCGAACGCCGGAATCCGGTATAGAAACATTCCATGAAAACGTAGCAGCTTCTATTCAGACAGTAACAGAAAAAATAGTCCTGAAAATGGCGGCGCATATCAGAGAAGAAACGGGCCTGAAGCGGTTGTGTCTGTCGGGCGGTGTGGCGCTTAACTGCAAAGTTAACGGACTTCTTTTGAAGCAAGGCCTGTTCGACGAAATTTATGCCCAGCCTGCCTCCGGTGACGCCGGTGGTGCTGCTGGTGCAGCGCTATATACGCATTATCAGGTTAGCGGTGAAGACAAAAAGAGTCAGCCATTTTTTACAATCGGTCCAAGCTACTCAGACGACCAGGTAAAACAATTTCTGGATGAAAACGATATTCCGTACCGGGCAGGCCAACTCGAACTGCACCTCAAATATGTGGCGGAGCAAATCGTGGATGGCAAGATACTCGGGCTCTTTCAAAACAGCATGGAATTTGGACCCCGGGCACTCGGCTTTCGTTCTATAGTGGCTGATGCCAGAAACAATCAGATGAAAGAAAAAATAAACGCGGCAGTAAAATACCGGGAACAGTTTCGTCCGTTTGCTCCGGCAGTGCTTGAAGAAAAAGCGGCGGACTATTTTGACTGCAGTGCCCCGGCCCCTTATATGCTCTTTAATTTCAACGTTAACAAAGATAAGCAGGATATAATTCCGGCAGTCACCCACGTTGATAATTCTTCGCGTATTCAGACAGTTTCAGAGAGTGACAACCCGCTCTTTCACCGCCTGATCAGCGAATTTGAAAAACTGACCGGCGTTGCTATTTTGCTTAATACTTCATTTAATATGCGGGGTTACCCGATTGTCAACAGTCCCATAGAGGCCTTTGAGACATTCTGCACCGGAGGTATTGACATTTTGCTGATGGGAAGTACTTTGTTAGTGAAAGATGATATCTCTGACGATATCATTAACAGCTTCAGACTGGACAAGAAAATTGATTGAGAAATATTGAGATGGCCCGAAGATTACAAATATTTGGAGAACTCTGGCATTTTCTGAAAACATCCAAGAAATGGTGGCTGGGGCCGATTCTGATCTTTCTGTTGTTCTTGTCGCTTCTGGTGGTTTTTACCGAGTCATCCGCTTTAGCGCCGTTTATATATTCTCTTTTCTAAAAAATTATCCTAAGCCAATTAGTGCAGGCTAACCAGGCTGCTGATAATTAATTCTCTTTTGGTTTTTCTAACAGTTATACTTTCTGCCTATGGCAAGCAACATTTCTACAGCCAAAAAAGTTATATTCTCGATTCTGGCATTTGTTTTTTTTGTTACGACTTCTGAACTAATTCTTAGCATAGGCGACTTTGACAGTTATGTCCAGAACCGTTTTTTTGTAGTCAATCGCGCACTTGATTACCCTGAGGTGTTCCTGCGGGACAAAAAACTCTTCTGGAAATTAAAACCAGATCAGACCGTAACCTCTAATTTTTTTCAAGGGCACACTTACAGAATTAATTCTGCCGGCCGGCGTGATAAAGAAATTTCTATGGATAAGTCTAAACCAAGAATTATAGCTCTGGGAAATTCCTGCACTTTCGGCTGGGGTATTGATTTTGGATTGATTTATACTCAAATACTTGAACAAATTCTTGATAAGCATTACGAGATAATAAATGCGGGAGTGCCGGGCTATAGTTCTTTTCAGGGACAGGTTTATTTTAAGAGCGAATTAGTTAAACTAAAACCTGACTACGTTTTGATACTCTTTGGCTGGAACGACCATTGGGCTGCAGCAAACGGCATAGCCGACAAAGCCCAGCAGCTGCCCTCTGAGTTTGTAATCAGCATTCAAAACATTTTAAGCAATTTTCATTTGTACCGAGCGATCAAGAAAGTTCTGCTTAGCAACATTGAAAGTGACCTTGAATCCTTGTTTGACCGACAGGACCCCGTCTATCGAGTTAGTTTAGCTGATTTTGAAAAAAACATAAAGTCTATCTGTCAAGCTGCCCGGAATTACCAAGCCATACCCCTTCTTATTACAGCGCCTATTCCGTCTCTTGAAAATTACTATTCGCCCGGTAGCCGCTCCTGGCTGCATCGATACCACGAATATTATAACCAGACCATCCGTAAAATTGCCAGACAGGATTCCGTCCTGCTTGTTGATGCTGCTTTGGAGTTTGACAAGTACGCCAACTTGTACGACGATGCCAGCCTGGACCCAATCCATTTTAATATTAAAGGGCACCAGATATTGGCGGAGCTCATTGCTGCTCAAATAGCTGCCAGCAACTTGTATTAACCGCCTGTAAAAACCCGCAATTTATTGCCATTCAGACGCTTATATGTCTGTTCAAAAGCTAAACAATTAGCCATAAAACCCGACATTAATAGCTATGTGGAAGTGGCCAAAAGCACAGCTTTTAGCAGCACTATTAGCTGCAGTATTATCTATAATAGCGATTAATTCCTCTTCTCATGCGGCTGAACTTTACGGTCAGGTATTGAGAAAACCGGCTAAGATAAGTCCGGAAAGGGCTATAAGTCGTTACCGGGGCAGGGAAAATCTGGTGCAGTTTGATGCAGGCGAGGATTGTGTTTGTAATCCGGGCTTGTTTTCTGTGATTTATCTGACCGGTCAGAATCTTCCGCAGGTAAATATTCCTGACAGCGTTCCGGTCATGGCTCAGAAAGATAAAATGTTTGTACCATCTGTACTGAGTGTGTCCGTTGGGTCAACAGTAGAGTTTCCGAATCTTGACCAATTTTTTCATAACGTCTTTTCCTATTCCGCAGTTAAGCAGTTTGATCTTGGACGGTATCCGCAAGGTAAATCAGAATCAGTTACTTTCGATAAACCTGGCATAGTAAAAATCTTTTGCGAAATTCATTATTCGATGCGCGCTTATGTTCACATTCTGGAATCGCCGTATTTTGCTACTTCGGACGAACGTGGCAACTTTGTCATTAAAAATGTTATACCGGGAACGTATACTCTCAACGTCTGGCAGGAGAACCTGCCAGAGATTAGACAATCAATCACTATCAAGAATGATTCAACTTATTTGAAAATTGGCCAATGAAATCTGATATGACTTTAACACGCCGGTTCGTACTTTACGTGGCGGGAATTATCTCAGTTTTGCTGATTGGCTCTCTTATGGTAACATCTGCTGTAGTCAGGTCTGCCTTTACTGAACAATTTAGTCAGCGGTTGTCCAGAAGCCGGCAGGCTTTGGCCAGATATTCCGAAGTGCGAGAGTTGCAGGCTGTTCAAAAACTTAAGACAGTACTGACATCGCCCAGGTTCTTGGCTGCGGTTGCTACAAAACATACTGAGACAATTAAAAGGGAAATGCCTATTTATGAAGGTATTTTAGGTGTGGAGTTTTTGGTAATTAAAAACCGTGAACGAGAGTTGATTTACACAACTAAAGACATGAACAAAGAATCTAAACGTCTGGTCAAGGCATTGCCAGGAACAAATACAGAAAGCGTCATTGTTGAATATTTTAACATAAATCATAATTTCGTCGAAATAGTTTGTTCTGATATTTACACTAACGATGGATTTTTTCTGGGACAGCTTCTATTTGGTACTTCCCTGTCAAGCGCTTTGACAACCGAATTAAAGGAACTTACAGGCTTTGATGTATTTATCAGCAAAAAAGGCGAAATTCTTGGCCGGACCAGATCCCGGTTGACCAATATCTTATCTACTTTTAAAACTTTTCTTGCCAGCGAAAATACTGTATTGCACGAAATTATCAGAGAAGTCATTTTGGGTGAAGAAGTACTAATTCTCTCCCTGCCCAGCTCATACACCAATGCAACTATTACTTTTGTCGGTTCTGTTGATGAACACGTTTCTCCGATTATGAATCAGGTATCATTGTGGCTGATTAGTTTGACCGTACTTGGCGGAGTTATTTCACTCCTTTCAATTTACACTCTGACAAAACACCGCATTGAGCGGCAGGTTGACACTCTGGTTACAGCCGCAGAACGAATTGCCGTAGGTGATATGGAGTTTGAAGTCATACCGCAGTCTAATGACGAACTTGGTCTGCTGGCAAGGCGGTTTGAACAGATGCGTCTGCGTCTGATTTCTAACCGAGAGGATTTAGAAATTGCTCATCAGGAAAGACTCAATTCTGAGCGTCTGGCGACAACCGGAAGTTTTGTGGCTGGTATTATTCATGATTTGAAAAACCCCCTGGCTATAATCAGAAGTTCGACCGAATTGCTGCAGTTAATTTTTAAAGATAACCAGAATGCTCTGAAACATTGCTTCAACATCAATAACCAGATTGACAGAATGGTCAGTTTGACCCGTGACATTCTCGAGTACTGCCGCGGGAAAACACAGTTAGAGATACAGCAGATCCGTCTGGCGGAATATTTTGATGAACTAATTATCTTTCATAAACAGAATTTTAAGAAAGCCGGAATAGCAATTGTTTGTTCCGGGGAGCGAGGCGTTTTTGTGAATCTTGACAGGCTGCGTTTCCGGCGGGTTATAGATAATATCTTAAACAATGCTAAAGAGGCGTTAAAACCCGGCGACAAAGTCGAGATAAAGTGGGCCAAGTTGACAGATAAATTGAGGATCGAAATCTCAGATAACGGGCCGGGCATTCCCGAAGAAATAGTAGATAAGCTCTTTGATCCCTTTGTAACCAGCGGCAAAGTGGGGGGCACCGGACTCGGCCTGGCAATTACAAAAAAGATTGTAGAAGATCACGGATCTGAAATTTACGTGGAATCGAATCCGGGTAAGGGCACTACCTTTGTTATTGATATGCCCGTTCAACTGGTAGACCAAGGTGCGTCAGGAAGGCTCGTAATTTCTCAGGGGGTATAATTATGAAATGTTTTTATAGATTATCAATAGTCTTGGCATTGCTGTTTTGTTCGTCTTCTGCTTTGGCACAAATGCAAATTAGCGGGCTAAGCGACATTTTGTTTAAGAACGCAGAAGAAAACGATGTTACCAATCTGACCTTCCTGGGATTTTCAAACTTCCATACTTTGCGTACCCGTCTGTTTTTTGACGCCACCATCGACAGAGACGTTTACTTTTTTGCTCAAATTTTAGTAGATAACTTTACCGGCTTTCAGCTTTATGCCGCCTATGCTCGCTTTCAAAATCTGTCCGGACCAAAGCTGAATCTGCAGTTAGGATTTATTCCTACAACTATTGGTTCTTTTGTTTCAAGAACGTACAGCGATAAGAACCCTCTCATTGGGGTACCGCTTCTTTACAACTTTCATACTGCCTTGTCGCCCAGCTTACTGGGGAGCAACGGAACACTGACCGAATTGTCTGCCGCCAAAGATGCGCGAAGCAGGAGTGGTCTGCCAGTCATCTATGACGCCTGCTGGAACAGTGGAGTTGAGATATATGGTTCTGCCGGAAATCTGGACTACTCGCTGGGAATATTATCAGGCTCTGTCACTAAACCGACTGTTGAACAGTCCAAAGAAATTCCTCAATTCACCTCACACTTGGTTTATAATTTCGGACCGGGTTTCAAACTCGGAGCATCAGCCTATTACGGACCGTACTTATACGATGACATCTTTGGTGAAGGTGACATGCTTGATAATGCCAGTTTTAAAAGCAGCGATTTTATTAATTCCGGAATCGGATACGAGCTCTATTTTGCCAGGAGATATCTGGAAATTTACTCAGAAGCATTCTACTCTACCTGGCAATACCCGGGACTTCCCGATCTTAATCTGATTTCGGGTTATTTTGAATTCAAATATAAGTTCAGACCCCGCTGGTATATAGCCGGCCGATTTGGACTATCGGAGCCGGGTGAAATAGAAACTGCTCCCGGAATAAACGAAAAATGGGACTATACACTAAGACGTTATGAATTTGGTCTGGGTTATAAGGCGCTGCGCAAAATGACTATTAAACTGGTCACTCAGATAAACCGTTTCGACCAGATTGACTCGTTTGACAACGAACTTATAGCGCTGCAGATATCTTCAGTTTTTAATTAGCTCCGGCAGCAACTTTGGATTTGTAGTTTTTTTCGTAAGCCGTCAATACTTCGATCAATTTATCAATATCGTTTTCATTATTGAACAGGTGCGCAGATATTCTTATAGAGCCTTCCCGGTTGGCAGCCTTTACTCTATTCTCCAGCAAATATTTAAACAGCGAGTCGTGGTTGTCGCAGGTAAAAGTGAATATCGAAGAACGTTCGTTTTCAACAAGCGAAGATTTGACTTTGTAAAATTCTGTTTCTTTTAAGTAACTGGCCAGTTTGTCTATTAAGGCATGATTGTGCTTTTGGATGTTTTCAACTCCCAGGTCTGCTATGATATCAATAGCAGCTTTCATCCCCAGCATATTTAAGGTGGCATAGTAGCCGGCTTCAAATTTTTCGGCTGTGTCAAAATACGGCAAATCATACTTAAACAGGTCGCTGTGATTTAATTGCCAGTCGGCCGCGTACCAGGTGATGGATTGCGGTATGAGTTTGTCCTTAACAGAATCAGAGATATAAAAGAAGCCGCTGCCGTATGGAGAAAGCAGCCATTTTTGACAGCCGCAAGCAAGTATATCGATGCCAAGCTCCTTAACATTAATGGGCTCTGCGCCTACTCCCTGGATGCCGTCTACAACAAAGAAGATGTTGTGCCTTTTACATAGTTCAGATATGCCAGCCAGATTAATTTTGTAGCCGTTAAAAAACTGCACAAAGGATACGATTATAACTTTGGTCTTATCGCTGATCGCTTTTTCCAGCTCACCTATATCAAATTTCTTATCAGTAGATTTTACAAAGGTAACTTTAAGATTTTTTGTCTCAGAAGCTCCCCGCCAGGCATAAACGGCCGCCGGAAATTCAACATCTGAGACCAGTATCTCATCCCCTGCTTTAAGCGGCAAACCATAGGCGGCGAGATCCAATCCTGTCGAAGTATTCATACTGAGACCAATCTGACGAGCTTCGGCGCCTATCAGACTGCCAAAATCTTCGCGCAGGGTGTCTTTGAGTGCATACATCTGACGGATGTCTTCTTTTTCAACTGCCAGACGCAATTCGATATTATCTACAATTGCTCTCTTGGTCTTTTCAGGCAAGGGGCCGTAGGCTGCGGTATTAAAATACACGATACCATTTGTGTGTGGAAACATTTCACGCGCTGACAGAAATTTATCTTTCATGAACCTTTTCTATATTTAAAGTTGGTACAAATATCCGATAATTACCAGACAACCGGCTAATTTTAAGAGAACTCCGAAAAGCAGATAGCTAAACAGCAAAGCCGGCAGACGAGTACGCGTTAACAGACCAACGATAGCCGGCAGTGCTCCCAGTGTAAAAGCGAACAGCGCTCCGGCAACACCGGTACGAATGCCGGATAGTGGCAGCATTATATAAAAGTAGCTGTAGACCAAAGAGGGTATGACCACATAAAGCAGCAGCTCCATCAGAAAATTCATCATAAACCAGATCTTGCCTGTCGGCTCGAGCATTTCTGCCGGCATACCGCGGTTGATATTCAATTTTATTCCGGCATATTCCCAGACCAGACTTATTACGAAAAGGTAAGCGCCGGCTGCGCCAATACAGTATAACAAAAGCTCAGTTGAAATCATTTTAACCAGCCATGTTTTATGTACCAGTCGTAGGTTGCACGCGCACCATCTTTAAAAGCAACAGAAGAAGAAAATCCGAATAATTCTTTGGCTTTACCAGTCGTGACCTCCCACGATGACAAAATCTCTCTGGCTTTTTCTAAAGATAACATCGGCGTTGCTCCAACTATTGCCGAAAATGACTGCACGACCAAAGCCATAGCGTAAAGCAAAAAAGCCGGAATGTATAACCGAAAGCCGTCTTTGCCGCAGGCTTCAGCCATCAGCTTGATTAGCTGCTTCATGGTGTAGGCTTCGCTTTCGGCCACAAAACATATTTCGCCAGAAGGAGTATCTTTTATAACTGCCAGATAAAATGCCTGGCATAAGTCGCCGACTTCGACAAGCTGCAGTTTTCTTGAAGAATCTCCAATAAACGGACGGATGCCTTTGTACACTGCTTGAAAAAACGGAAAGACTTCTTTATCGCCCGGCCCATATATTGCCGGCGGACGGATTGACAAAACATTAAATTTATCCTGGTAAGAAAGCGCTGCCGCCTCTCCGGCTAACTTCGATGAACCGTAGCTGGTGATTGGCTTAGGTTTGTCAGATTCTTTCACCGGCTGACCATCTCTTGAGGGACCGGCCGCTGCCAGCGACGATACATAGATGACTTTTTTGACATTCGGATTATGCCAGCTGATTGCTTCAAATAGATTAGCGGTACCTTTTTCATTTACATCATAAAACATCTGTTTCTTTTTTGCTTTGACTACTCCGGCATTATGAATGATGTAATCAACGTCTTTGACCATATCAATCAGAGACTCAGCTGATGTCACATCCCCAAAGCGATAGTCGACTTTGAGTCCCTCGAGCATTGAAAGATCGGCTGTCTTTCGTACACCGGCAATTACATGAAAGCCGCCTTCAAGAAATTTGCGGCAGAGCTGTGCGCCTAAAAAACCATTGGCACCGGTAATGAGAATAGACTTGTCTGATTGGTTCATTTATGAAAGTTACTCAATCTGCTATTTTAAGACAAGAAAGATGGGCAGTTATTAATTCGTAAAACTAAAACTCCTGAGCTGTGAATTTGAAAATTTCGGCAAATTTATCTTTGTAGCTGTTTTTGGGCAGTCCCGCTTTCAGGCAGAGCCATTCCAGAGACTGTTTTCTGTCCCAGTTCTTTTCAGTTAATTCTGAAGGGAACATAATGGCTGAATGCATATCAAGTTTTATCATGAGGCCGTGCAGGCCTATGTTGATTGTGCTAAAGTCGTTTACGAGTTCTATTCTGGAAAGTATAAATAGCTTTATTTCAATTATATCTAAATCAGATTCTGTCAAAGCGTGTGACTCTATACCCTGTGTGGCTGCGGCTCCAGCCATATCTGCCACTGCCTGATATAAGGGTTCACGGATTTTTACCCGCCCGGCCATGCCTTTTGGTTCTCCGCCTGCTGCAATAGTCACATAGGCGCCGCGCTGAAATTTTAAGTCCATTAAAGCCGGCGGCGAATATTCTTCACCTTTTAGCCTGGCCGTGATGGTGCTGACTACTATTTCTTTTAATTTTTCTTTATGCTTTTCGACCAGCTCTAATTCTTCTTCTTTAGTTGGCGAATTTTTGCGAACCGATTTTACCTTGCCAAAACTTCCCGGCTTCTCATTGCTCAAAATGGCAGCCGACATATAACCGACTACTTCGTCAACCTGGCCGGTGGTCTCTCCGGAATTGGCATAACCTAAGAATCTTATATCTTTTCCACCAAGTTGTTTGGCGGCATGAAGCGCTGCTGCAATAGCTCCGCCGCCCGAGGCTTCGGCTTTGCCGGATTCGATAGCGTCCATAAGAGCTTTCGGGTCAAATTTTTGAACAGCACTTTGTAACAGCGAATCCATTGTTTTGGCTTCTTTTTGGGTATGAAAATGCGACAGGTTACTGGCGGCAACTATTAAGGTATTTGTTCCCGATAAGGCCGCGCCAAGCGCCTGACCCAGCGCCCGGGCAGTATCCTCCTCCTGTTCACCCATAACAATCGCGATTAGCTTAAATTTTCCCAGCACTACCTGCAAAAACGGAAGCTGAACTTCCAGGGCATGCTCCCCGCGAGTAGGGCCGGTAGCATGACCCATATTTGAGAGATAGACCGACAGATTCACAGAAGCAACTTTTTCAGACAATTCTTTTTCTATTTCAACTATACCCATAGGGGTTTCATATCCCTCGCCTTCATAAACTGAGCAGCCCTTAAAAAAAACAGTATTCGATGGTGCAATGACTACCACATTATCAAACTGTTCACCTTCTAAAAGCTTAAACGCCCTGGCAGCTATCTTTCCTGAATAAAGAAAACCGGAATGCGGAACAATCACAGCCAGCGGCCGCCCGGTCAAAGGAATCTTTGTCGCTTCAGTAAATAGTGTCGCAACTGCTTTGCTAAGTTCTATCGGGTTAGCCGGATAAAATTTACCGGCCACAGCTGGTTTGCGAATTACGGGAGTTTCTTCTGTCATCATGCTTCTAAGTGTAGTGGTTTTCAGCCAGCAGACGGAGCAGAGCCGGCCTTGCCCGATTTCGTCCTAGTTCCTTCTACCATCGCCGCCAGTGATGAAATTATACCGCTGGCTTCAATTGGCATGAAAATTTTACTGCCTTCTCCCTCAGCTAATTTGGGCAGCATTTCCAGATACTTGAGAGTGATTAATTTTTCGTCGGGCTTGCCCTTATGAATGGCGCTAAAGACGGTTTCAATCGCCCGCCCCTCACCTTCGGCTACTGTTTCCTGACGGTATCTTTCGGCGTCAGCCTTTTTCTTTACTGACTCAGCGAACCCTTCGGCTTCTAAAATTTGTGACTCACGGCTTCCTTCGGCCTTGGTAATCTGCGCCTGACGGAATCCTTCGGCCTCAAGGATAGTTGCCCGTTTTTCACGCTCCGCTTTCATCTGACGGCTCATGGCCTCGTTGATGTCCTGGGGCGGGTCTATTCGTTGAAGTTCCACGCGGTTGACCTTCACGCCCCATTTGTCAGTGGCGGTGTCAAGCACATCACGCAGCTGAGAGTTGATTTGGTCGCGCGAGCTTAAGCACTCGTCAAGGTCGAGCTCGCCTATGACATTTCTCAAATTTGTCTGGGCCAGTTTTGTGGCCGCCAGAATATAGTTAGAAATTTCGTAGCGCGCTCTGACCGGATCAGTCACCTGAGCATAAATAACAGCGTCAACTTCGACACCAACGTTATCTTTTGTAATCACTCTTTGCGGAGGGACATCAAGCACAACTTCGCGCATGTCAATTTTGGAAACTGTGTCAATAAGCGGAAAAATGAGATTGAGCCCCGGACCAAGCAGCCGGTTGAATTTTCCGAGGCGCTCAACCAGTCCTCTCTCAAACGGCCTTATAATCCTGACAGACGCAATACCGACTACGAACGCAAACACTACAAAAATAATTAAGAATATTATTACGGGACTATCCATTTTGACCACCTTCATCTGTAAACTCTTCAACATTTAAGCGCGTGCCGGATACTGACAGTACCTTTATACGAGCGCCTTCTGCCATGGCACTTTCGGCTGAGGCAATCCAGATTTCTCCGCCTATCTGCACCTGACCGCCGCTATCTGGGTCTATCGTCTTTATGACCAGACCGGTTTGGCCAACTAAGGCGTCGACATTGGACTTTTGAGCCGAGGGCTTATCCAGTTTTTTGGCTAACATCCTTGTTGGCGGCAAAAGAGCTAACGAGACAATCACGAAGATCCCGATTTGCCAGTAAAATTGGTCTGGAGAAAAATAACTGTACACTCCCGATGCCAGAGCTCCTGCAAAAAAACAGACAAAGATCAGAGTCGGGGTAACAAGCTCTATTATTAAAAAGATAACCGCTGCGGCCAGCCAGATCCAAACAATTCCCGACATCACAAATCCGTCAATATATAATTTGAATGCGCCATTTTTTCCTGCATAATACTGAATGAAAACTTGTTTTTGTGCTAAAAGTCAACCTAAATCCCGATGCTGCTGCTTTCCTGCCGGGCCGCCATTAAAAAAACGCATAAGTTAATCAGACGATTTCCTGCATAACTTTTTTCAGGCGTTCTTCGACTTCCGCAGCCAGACTGTCCAGATTTGATTCCGGCAGCATCTTTGAAATCATAGTCGGCAGCGCCAGAGTAACTACCGTACTGTCATCCTGCCGGTAAACTGTAAATTTGCAGGGCATAAACATTGAAACATCTATATCTTTCTTCAATGCTTCATAAGCAAAACCGGAATTGCAGACCTCGATAATCTTTAGAGGACCTCTCTCAAATCCTTTTTCTGCCAGAGTAGCTTGGACATCGTGAACCGCCAGAACTCTGAACTGATTTTCTACAGATTTTTCCTGGAGCGCTTCAGCCACTTCATCAAAAGATTTCTTTGATTTTAATCTAAAAGCTAGTTCATCAGACATTATTAGCCGCCTTTTTGGTTAAACGTTTTGTCTATGTTTCAATCTCATAACTGGTAGTTACTTCGACTTGTTCCTTTAAGGTCTGGCTGACTGTACAATATTTTCCCTCAGACAATTCAATCGCCTGGGCCAGCTTCTTCTCGTCAAGGTTTTCACCTCTGGCTGTATATTTGATTTCGATAGCATAATAGGGACGAGGGTAGCCTTCGTCTATTTGATGCGATGTTACTTCAATTTCAAGTTTGGTTAGTTTTTGCCGCTGCTTTTTTAAAATACTAACAATATCAATGCCGGTACAGCCAGCCACACCAAACAGAATCAACTCAGTCGGGCTGTAACCTTCACCCTTGCCGCCAAATTTTTCTGAGCTGTCGGTCGTTATTTTATGTCCGTAAACACTGGTTCCTTCGAATTTTAAACCTCCGATCCATTTCATTTTTCTAATTGACTTCATTCTTCTTTTTCAATCCATTCGAGTCTTACTTTTTCGAAAAATAGCATTCGCTTTTTGGCCTTGAGAATTTCACGCGGATAAAATACCGATAGTTTGTCGCAAAATTCTAGCATCCATTGTTTCCTGCTATAGTTATGATTTATGATTATACTCTTGGCGTCGGCAATTTGTATTTGCCCTATTCCAAGCGCTCCCAACGTTAAACAATCCCAGCTGAAGAATTCAATCGGGACAAAAGTTGCTTTGCTCACTAAAACTTTGACCGCTTCTATCGTATAATCAATCTTTAGAATCACAAAATAATTCTTGTCATCATGGTAGAACTTGGCCATACGTGCGACAGAAGTAAGATTAGGCATATTGAACTTGGTATCTAATCGATGAGATTTGACATCAACCGCGTAGTAAAAAACCGTCAGAATCGTTAAACGCCATGTCCTCAAAATCTCGACGAGTGAAATCCAATTTGAAGTTTCTACATTCGTCACCCATGATCTCTTCGAAATTTTCGGCCAACAAATCTTGAATTGCATCTCCAACCGCTCTCGTGCTCTTGGCTGTACTTAGAGTCAAAAAGTCTTCATGGTTATTAAAGAAATGGACAATCATTTCTTGAATTTTCAAATGTTGTCCTGACTCAAAAATTTTGCTCTTTAACATGAATACATTAAGGGTCTACTTAAATAGTGTTCCTTGTAAGCCATTACCCCTTTTATTCCCGCGTTTTTCATTTTGATCATTAAGGCTATTTCTTTCCCAAAATACTCCATCTTCGTATCCTTGAATTTTTCTATCAAATTTTGCTATTTCTAGCCGTTTTTCTGTCAAGCAACAATACTCTTCATCAACCTCAATGCCGACATAATTCCTGTCCAATTTCTTGGCAACTACTGAAGTTGTTCCTACTCCTAAAAAGGGATCAAAGACAATGTCGTTTGCCTTAGATGAAGCCAATAGCAATTTCGCGATTAGCTTTTCCGGTTTTTGAGTGGGATGATCCGTATTTTCCGGCATTGACCAAAATGGGATAGTGATATCAGTCCATATATTAGAAGGATACGTGGTTCTATATTTACCATTTTGGCTCTCTTGCCAATCTTTCGGCTTTCCTTTATCGTCCTTATAAGGCGCAAGAACTTTCCTATTCACTTTTACGGCTTCAACGTTAAAAGTATAGTTCTCCGACATAGTACAGAACCAAATGTCTTCGGAACAATTTTTCCAATTGGACAATGCACCTCTTCCTTTTTCTCTTTCCCATGTCACTCTGTTTTTGATCTTAAAGTACTTGTTGCATACGTTAACTATGGAGCCAGAAGAGCGCCAATCACCACAAAGATATACAGAAGCGTTTGACTTCAATAATCTAATCATCTTCTTAAGCCAAGAGTCAAGCCAGATTTCATACTTGCTACTATCCATGGCTCTAAAGGAGGTCTGATTAAAACGCTTACTTAAATTGTATGGTGGATCAATAATCATCAAGTCGACAAACGCACTCGGCAGATGCTCGACAATTTTCAGAATGTCACCACAGATAGTCTTATTTATTATATCAGAAACGCCGATTGGCTTGCAAATTCGTAGGAGGTTTAATTTGTATAACGCAATTTCTTTTTTACTTAATGTGAGGGTCCTGTTATACGGGGCTCTCTTTTTTTCTGGCTTGAAAGACTGAGTCTTTATTTTCCTGCTATCCATACGACTAATATAATTGTCAAAAGTGAAAAGCTCAACTCAATATTTGCCCTAAAACTCTTCCAGCTGGCTTTTTAACTCTGCGGCGTTAGCTGCCGGAAGGTTGCAGACAGAATTGCGACAAAGAAAAGCTCTGACTTCACCTCCCTCCGGCTGACGTCCTTCAAACAGAGGCAGCCTTGACTTACCGCTGTTATCAAATGCAACCAGACCATTCGGCAGGTAGTGGCTATAGGCAATATTGAGCATCTCGTCAAATTCCCGGCCGCTGCCGACTACAACAATTTCAATTTTATCTTCAAAATAATAATCAAGCGCAAACAATGCCGAGCTATAACCGGCCGGGTAATTAGCGATGTAGCCAGACAAAGACTTTAAGCCCTTTTCGGCGGCAGCATAATATTTTACATTATCTGTTATACGATGGAGCTTGAGCAAGGCCCCTATTAAAAAAGATGACGAAGCCGGAATGGCACCATCGCGCTCTTCCTTAGGACGAAAAAGTAAATCAGTTTGACCGTCTGGGCGCAGATAAAATTTTCCGGATTCCGATGTAAATAATACAACTGCATTACCGGCGAGTTCTTCGGCAAATTTTATCCATCTGCCGTTGTCGCCCAGATTATCAGACTCATAGAGGTCAATAAGGCCACGCAGCAAAAAGGCGTAGTCCTCCAGGAACTGTCCCTGTGAATGCACACCTTCGCGATAAGCATGAGTCAGCTTATTTCCCTTAAATAGTTCGTCGCGAATAAACGAGGCTGCTTTGATGGCAGCTTTTAGATATTTTTTGTCGTGAGTTACCTGATAGCCGCGGCAAAAAGCCGTTATAGCCAGACCGTTCCATGATGTCAGAATTTTGTCGTCAGTAGCGGGACGAATCCGCCCGGACCGGGCGTTAAGCATTTCGCTTTTACAGTTGCGCAGGAATCTGTCAAAATCTTTGATATTACTATTTGAAACTGCACGCTCCGACCTGCCGGTGACATTTAAGATATTATGCCCCTCAAAATTGCCACCCGGCGTAACGTTATAGTACTTCATGAACAGTTCGGCTTTGTCGCCCAAAACTTCTTTGATTTCTTTTGTGCTCCAGACGTAGAACTTGCCTTCTTCGCCTTCGCTGTCGGCATCAAGTGCCGAATAAAAGCCGCCGGTTTTGTCAGTCATCTCCCGCATAATGTAATCGAGAGTTCCCCTGATAACACTTAAGTAGAAATCATTTTGGGTGATCTGGAAAGCATCAGCATAGACCGGCACTAAGAGTGCATTGTCGTAGAGCATCTTTTCGAAATGGGGTACAAGCCACTTTTCGTCGGTGGCATAGCGGTGAAAGCCGCCGCCTATCTGGTCATAAATACCGCCGTTGGCCATTTTTGTTAAGGCTTTTTCCGCAGCCTGCAGATAACGGGCCTCGCCAGAGCGTTTATAGTGACGCAAGAAAAGCGATAGCTCGGTAGCATGGGGAAACTTGGGTTTTCTGCCAAAGCCGCCATTGGTCTGATCAAAATTCGAAAAAAGCTGCCCGGCGGCTTTAGGCAATGCCTTTCTATCCAAATCTGTATGGGGCAGGTTAGAATTTAGGCTTGGCGAATATCTGGCATAGTAACTTTCTGCCGAATCGACAATTTCGTTTTTGCGGGTACGGTAAGCTTCACCAAAATAGGTGATTACTTTGGGGAAACCCGGTCTGCCATAGCGATCATCGGGAGGAAAATAGGTGCCTGCAAAAAACGGCTTCAACTCGGGGGTCAGAAAGACCGACATCGGCCAGCCGCCATGACCGGTCATGGCAGTCGTAAAGGCCATATAGATTTCATCAATATCCGGTCGCTGTTCGCGGTCTACTTTGATAGACACAAAATATTTGTTCATAAGAGCCGCTATGCTGTCATTTTCAAACGATTCGTGCGCCATGACATGACACCAGTGACAGGCTGAATAGCCGATTGACAGGAAAATCGGCTTATCTTCTGCTTTGGCCTTAGCCAGCGCTTCTTCCCCCCAGGGATACCAGTCTACCGGATTGCCGGCATGCTGAAGCAGATAGGGCGAGCTTTCACCGGCCAGTTTATTTTGATGGCCAGAATTGCTATGATCGTTATGGTTCACTTTCGTCTCCGACTCTTTATTGCAGGCTATCGAAGTTGTCAAAATCAGAGTTATCAAAGCTACACCTGAATATATTCTTGCCAAGTAAATGTATCTATTTTTCATTTAGACTTTCTACGAAATAGCCCGGTTATAGATTACAACAGATTAAAGTTTATGGTGTTCACCAATATATGGCAATTCTAGTGAACGTCAAGCAGGGTGGAGAAAAAGGTGCTGACTTGCAGCCTTACAAACGGCGAAGTTTGGTTTATTCCTGATATATGATTAAGGTTTTTGATTTCATCCATACCGGCTTCGAAATCGAAAAAGAAATAATTGCCAATAAACCCTTTGGCGTTTAGAGAAAGTCTGTTGATCTTTTCGACCACACCGCTGGGAAATGGTTCCTTATAATCGCCGGTGACATCTAGCCAGGGAGTTGTCCAGGGGTCTGTCACTCGCCCTTGCCCCCTTCGGATATAGCTGAAACTGACTCCGGCCGTCAGATTATTGTTATCCAGCCAGTGCAGCATTGATACCGAAAATTGGTCGTAGTCGTTGCCATCGGCTGCGCTCAATAACTGGCCGTTGTGCAGATATCTGTTTCTGTCCAGTGCCTGATTATAGGTGCGGTTGGCCACGCGGGTGTAGTTTGTTTTGAAATCAAACTGTTTAATAATTTTTATCAGATGGGCGCCGACTATAAAAGCTGTTTGATTAGGTTCTTGGTCGCTCTGTACTTTGTTGTCAATCTGAAAATCGTCGATCAACAGCTGACCATAAAGCCTTAAGCCCTGTTTAGGGATGAAATCAAAATCAATTCCAACAAAGGTGTTATCATTGGCGCCTTCATTTAACTGCGAACTATGAAAAAATATTATCGGATTAAGATAGTAAAATTCAACCTGCCGCCCCGGTCCGCCAAAAACTACCGTTTCAAAAAAACCTACCCGCAAATTCTTATTGATATGAACATCCAGCCGGTGTCCAGCAAAATATCTGTTTTCAAACTGCGCCACGCCGTCGGTCTCCGGAATAAGTCCGTCAAGCCGGGCTAAGCGATACGACATACTGAGCTTACCCCAGCGAACAGTATAACCCAAACCGTCCAGGGCAACATTTGAAGAGAGCACTAATGAATTGCGAAGTCCCCAGAACGAGGCGAATCTTCCAAGAGTGATCTCAAACGAATTTGTATGATAGCTGGCGAAGGCCTGCTCGACATCGCCGGCAAATCCGCGCCATTTTTTGCCGCTGTAGGCTGGGTCTATGGCCAGTCCTTCATCTAAGACAAAGTTGCCGTAGACAAACAACTTCTCAGTTGGATTTGCTGCCATCCCGGCCCGAAACGACTCCAGGCTCTTTGAAGGAACACTTCGTTTGGCGCTGAACGATTCCCCTGCAAAGCCAAATAAAGAGAGTTTTTCTTGCGGTATATTTACCAGATGAGAAAATGGCTCATATATAAAATCTTCTTTTTCCGTGGTATAGGGGCCGAGCTGAAAATCAAACCTGTCAAGCCGGTCAGCCTGCAATCTTTCAAAGCGGTCATAGAGAAATTCATATTCCGGTCTTCCCAGAGGTATCATCGAAAATCCCAGGACTTTCGCTGACATAACTAAAAAGATCAGAATCAGAAGTAATCTTTTGAGTCTTGATTTGCTTAAAAACATTTCAACGTACCTGCCGGAAAATTCTATTTGCCGGACCCTTTGAGTACGGTAGGAATAGTTCTGGCTATAATCTTGGTATCTTCCCACAGGGACCAGTCATCAATATATTTCAGATCCATTTTCATCCAGTCTTCAAAATCGATATCATTTCGGCCACCGGCCTGCCAGAGACAGGTCAAACCGGGCTTGACTGACAGCTTGCGATGCTGCCACGGTTCGAAATCGGCAACTTCCGCCGGCAGCGGCGGCCTGGGTCCGACCAGTGACATATCGCCCGTCAGGACATTCATAAACTGGGGAAATTCGTCGATCGAATATTTTCTTAAATAACGTCCAACTTTTGTAACGCGCGGATCGTTGGTTATCTTAAAAACCGGCCCGGACATTTCATTTTTGGCCAGTAGTCCGGCTTTCTTTTTTTCTGCTTCAATTACCATAGTACGGAATTTCCAGAGCTTAAAAGTTCTACCGTTGATACCGCTTCTGGTCTGCTTAAAAAATATCGGGCCGCGTGAGTCTATTTTGATTGCGATAGCGGCTGCTATCATTATGGGAAGAAACAAAATTAAACCAACCAGGGCGCCAATTCTGTCTGACAAGCCCTTACATGACAGCGAAAATTTTCCAACCGGAGCGCTTGAATATTCAACCGCCGGGATTTTTCCTATCTTGACAGACTTAGCTCGGGAAAGTTTCAAATCAAACAGCTGTGACATTATAACTACAGCGACTCCCATCTGCTCCGCCAACAGGACCGACTCTTCTGCCTGGGGTAATTCATCTAACTCTACTGCCACCATTAAGCAATCCACTTGCTCTAAAGAAATAATTTCTTTGAGCTTTTCTGGATGTCCTAAAAGCGGAATATCCCGGTAGCTCCACATCCCGGTCCTTTTATAATCCAAAAATCCTATGACCGAAATGTTCGATTCAATGCTGTCGAGTGTTTCGCAAGCAACCTCTCTGGCCAGCTTTCCGGTCCCCAGCACAATTACTTTTTGGGCTGAGGGATCAGGCTCAGTATTTTGCTCATTTGTTTTATTTTTTATAACCAGACCTGTTACCAAAAATGCTAAAGCCGCTTGCAGCGTCAGATTTGCGGCAATAAATTGAAGTAACATCAGTGAAGAAAGCTGCCAATGAAATTGAAATAGAAAACAGGCAGCTAACAAGCCGACTGCAAATTTGGTTTCATAGCTGACGGTGCTGATAACAGCAGCAGAGATATTTGTCTGTGAAAGGCCAGCTGCCGAAGAACTCTTACTTCCTAAAATGATCCGAACTGCCAGAACAGCCAGTGCCAGTTCAAAGGCGTGGATTATGCTATTGTTGTACAACATTGCAGTTGCATACAGCAAGCTTAGTGATATAGCGGTAGCTGCCATAGGACTTAGTAACACGCTGTTTAAGTTTTTAATCATTTAGATGCCCCTGTCAGATTCTGTTGTGACACCTCTTTTGATGTCATGACTGTTGTCTGTCTTTTGTTGCTGTCTGACCGATTTAGCGGCCTGCTTAATTCATATGCAAAGCTTTCAAATTCTTTACTCTCTGGACTGCTCTGATTTTCTGTTTTGATATTTTCTTCTTTGTCTTCACAGCACGTCTGAGTGATTCCAGCAGTTCGTCATCTGCTTCTGTAAGAGTTATCTGACAACGAAGCAGTTTAGTTAATCTGTTTTGGTTATGGATTGTTTCAAGATTGAGCTGGTTTTGATTCTGCAGCTCTGCCGCCACTTCAGCACTTTCGACCGCTATTATCAAAAAGTCTGCAGCCGTTAACCGGCATATAAGTCCGATATCCGTTATCTCTCTGGCCAGTTTCAGGCATCTGGTCTGTATCTCTCTTATTTGATTATTTCTTTGCCGACTCCTGCCGAACTGCTCATAGCAGATTCGGGCAGAATTTCGAGACATTGAACTTTTGTAAAATTGAGAATTGAAGTTTTTCGATTCTGATTTTAATATAGACGAACATACCAGGGCATAGCCTTGATCTTTGATGGACATTCCAAGCCAGTCGTTAAAATATCTTAAAACGACTATGTTGTTAAGTTCTTTTAATAGCGGTGCAGCAGAGATTCTCAAAAAATCAAAATAATATTCATCAATTAACAGAAGGCCGTCCGGTGTTCTGGCCGACAGACTTTTTAGTTCAGTCAAAGAAAAGTTGCTGCCGTTTGACCTGTTGGGATTTTCCAGAAAAATAATGTCGGCTTCTGAAGCCGTTTCTATGATATCTTCTGCTGAGAGCTGAACGATATCAATATCCGCCCTATCGGCTGCCATGACTATTTCTGGCTGGCAGGGACTAAGAGCAAGCAGCCTGCTATTTGAAACAGAGTATTGTTTCAGCAATTCTTCGATGAACAGACTCGAGTCTTCAAAAAGAATGACAGAGTCAAACTCAACAGCATCTTTCAGCGCCACTGCGCGGCGCAATCCTGCCTGTTCGGTAGTTTGGGTTGGTGGTATCCTGTTCATAATTATTCTTCTTTAGTTTTGAGAAAAAACAGTGAACTGCAGCTCTTTTCTGAAATGCCACAGATAACGAAGCGCTTCTTCCGGTCTCATCCTGATCTGGCAGCTGTTGGCCAAAAGTTCGTTGTAAAACCCGCTGGTAACTGCCATAGTCTTTTCACTTAGCCTAACCGGGGCAAAGCCAAATTCTCTATTGTCGTTTGCCGGATATAAAAGCCGGTATGTCTTTACAATTGTTTCCACTTTAAAAGGCACTTGCTCTTCGAGCATTTCCATTCCATTCCCTCTCATTTCATTTTCGCTTAACATTCTTTTAAGTCCTTCCGTGTGAATAGAATTGCAAAGTCAGTGCCGGCTGGTTGAAAGTTTGATAAAACTCGCTAAACTGTTGTATAACAAGACGATGCTATGCCGTATAGTTCCCTGAGGTGCCTTCTTTGGGCATGCGCCCGCCTGCTTCTGGCAGAATTTTCCGGCATCTTCTGAAAAGATTTCCTAAATAAAAGGCCGCCGAGATTAAGAAATTAGCCTCGGCGGCACCGGGAAGGTAAGAATGGAATTTTTGCTGCTATAATTTGCCTATCAGAATTGCAGTAGTAACAATACCGGTTATGGCGCTGGCAGCAGTAGTCAGATTTCTAAACCAGTTGCTTTTCTTTTCGACTTTTGTGGGCACGACCACCAGATCACCCAGTTCAACTTTTTTGCCCAGCGCTGCTCCTCCGGAATAAACTTCTCCACTGGCCCGCATTAAGCGAACTTCATTTTTATCTGCCCAGCGCGTGAAATTTCCGGCACGTTTGATATAATCGCGTACTTTCTTGTTCGGCATAAATTGTATAGTGCCGTTTGAGCCAACTGCGCCCATAACGGAGACCCCCGATGGCACCGACGGTACGAATATTTTATCATTTGGCTCAAGAACAATGTCTCCAACTGCACCGGCTGTATTCATAATTAATTCCATATCTATTACGATTCTGCTCATGCCGGTCGGGTCGTATTCGATCATACCCTCATAGCGTACGTTACCTAAAGAATCTTCAACTACCCTCTTGGAACGTTCTATCATTTTGTCAACGCCAAGACGACGGAGATTTTCCTCGATTGAATGTCTTTCAAAAACCAGTCCTTTTGGAAAAGCTTTCTCTGTGAACCCTCCGCTGCGCTCCAGAAGATTATACAGAGTTTCGCCCTTTCGCATAATTGCGTATTCGCCGGGAAAAGTGACTTCGCCTTCAATTTTGACAGTCCTGTTTTCTTTCCAGTCGGGAATCCGCCGGATGAAGAGCTGATCATCTTCCTGCATCAATATCTTTCTTTCTACGGGATTCCTGAGATTGACATAAATAATTTCGACTCTGCCGGCCGAATCCACTCTGGCGATCTCTGCTCCGAAGCGAAAGGCGCTGCGCTTAAAAGAACCCGCCAGGAAAATTAAATCTTCGACAGACATACCCTCATATAGATCAAAAACCCCGGGGCGTTTAACTTCCCCCTCTATATAAACTATCCTGTCCCATTCAATATCTTTGATTGAATAAATGTGCAGTGAATCAAGGTTTTCCAATTTCAGATCATTCTTTTCATCACCGGCCAAAGCTTTACTTAAATCTATAGGAATAATTTGGATGCGATAGTTGGTGTGGCGGCGATACAGTTCAGCCCGGTCATAGTAGACATCATACGGCTGGAGCTGTGCTCTTTTTAACAAGTCTGAAATGTGAGTCGTCTCATTTCTTTCATAAAAACCGGGATGCTTTACATGACCGGAAATAGAAACCATGTTATGCATAAAATCGAATATTGATGCTACTGTAAGCCGGTCTCCATCCTGCATGACAATGGTATCAACCGGTCCTTTTGCCTGATTAAGATTTAAGTCTAATATTTCCCATTCAGATTTTGCAGTAACACGTTCAAGCATGACCCGGTCCAGATGGGCTTCTGCTGTCGGCTGTCCTGCCAGAGCCAGAATATCCAGCGCTGTCTCCTGACCAACCAGTTCATACTTTGCCTGGCGCCTAACTTCACCGCGTATCGCTACCTGAGCTCCTGCCACTGGCACGAAAATCAAATCTCCTGTCTGAAGTCTGACATCAATAGAGTTGTCGCCCTCCAGTAAGAACTTATATAAATCTACAACTGCCCGTTCTTTGCCGGAGCGCATCAGTTTAATTTTTCGCATAGAGCCGCGCAGATTTGGACCGCCCGCTGTATAGATTGCATTAAAAAGCGATGTCAACGATGATACTGTATATGCACCCGGGCGCTTTACTTCACCTGTTACAAAAATCCTGATAGAACGAATCTTTCCCAGGGATATTGTCAGATTATAGTCGGAGTATACTTTTGAAAACTGCTTGATCGCCCTGGTCTTAAATTGCTTTAGAGTCAATCCCCAGACAATTAGCTCCCCTACCTGAGGCACAAAGATCTTCCCCTCGCGGTCTATTGTCAGATTATATTCTTTTTCAACCCGGCCCCACAAATAGATAAGAACGTTGTCTCCCGGACCAAGTACATAATCAGAGGAAGTTACAATATCGACAGGTTGAGTGATATTTTCCGCACCCTCAAACAGCTCCATCCCGAACACCTTTAAGTCTTCAAAATTAACCAGCTTTTTTTTGCCAGACACAGCGGCAGTATCCTTTCGCTGTAAATGCCTGGCCAGCGTGCTTAATTTTGTCGAGTCGCCTGTCTCAGTTTTCCTGAGGTTAAAGCGTGAATTTGTGCTGTCTTCATAAATCTCAGGAGTCCTGTAAATTTGCGGCTTATCCGCTACCCCCGATTTTCGGGCTTGATACTTGAAGAGCTCTGCTTTTTGCTCGTCTGATACATTTGATAAGTCTTGAGCGACAAGCTCTCTGAACCAGTTGAGCGAAACCAATATTATTACAAGTGTAACAAAAAAAATAATCTTACGCATTTTACCTTCCTATTGTTTTCCATCGCTTTCCTTCGCAACTGATTGATTAGCAAGGAGAATGCCACTGCCGCTTTCAACTCTGTAACTTCTTTACTCTCAACCGATTGACCGGATAATCCTGCCTAGCAAGTGCAAGCCTGCCAGCCTGCTTTAAGAAAATTCTTCCAAAATTCCGGTGCTTACTTTTCCTGTTTGGCTAAAGCGAGGCAAATATCTAAATTTATTTCCGGAAGTTTTTGTTCAGTCCTCTTAACTACAAGGGCCGTAATTGCTTTTAATTTTCTTAAGTTTTTTTTGGTGGAGGCTAATCTTTGACATTTCGCCATATCGCTTCGTCTACAAGCTAATGCAGTCTAAAATGTTAATCTTAAAAATGAACTAAGGAAAAGATGCCCTCCCCTTGACAGAGGCAAAGGCTTATAGTAACTTCCAAACTTGTTTTGAGTGACAATTATTGCAAGATAAATGAATTCTAGAAGGCAACCGGGTTGGGAACAGTTGGAGAATGCCCTCACATCTTCCTCAAGATTTCCCTTAACCTATGAATTGAAATTAACAGCGGGAATTATTTCCGCCTGATTTTTTGGAGATGAGGATGAAAATTCTCTATAGAGTAGTTACATTACTATCCTGCCTGATTTTGTTTTCGGCCAGCCTGTTAGCCGGCGGCTTTGAGAACATTAACATCGGCCTGAAGTCAACTGCCATGGGCAGTGCCTATCGTGCTTTGGCTGACGATTGGACCGCTGCTTATTATAATCCGGCTGCATATGCCTTGATTTATGATAACCAGCTTGGCGGAAATGCAGCCTTTGGACATTATCGCCAGACATTAGTGCCTAACTTTAGAAGAACCAGTGGCACAGATTCTTTTGAAACTGGCTTTTTTAATGACAGAGAAATCTATAATGCTCATAAAATCCTTTCTAACCCTTCCGGCGGATTGGTTCTCAGGTTGCCGGTCTGGGGTGAGACGGTCTTTGGTTTCTCTATTTATCAGCCATTTGACTACAACACCACCTGGACACTATTTCGCCCTCTGACTGCTTACAACACTTCCAATGCTATACCAAACGATCAGTATGGTACTGATCTTGATGTTGTCTCTTTTCAAATTTCAGCAGGTAGGGAATTTACGGAAGAAAAGTTGTACCTGGGATTAGGCTTGCAGCTTTTGCGGGCAGATCTGGTATGGAGCGAACTCAAATTTCGGGATAATCCGATGCCGGCGCCATATGATGACCGGCCGTATGATATGATCCCGCAATGGGCAAAGAGCAAAGGACATGGCTGGGGATTTGGTATAAAAGCCGGCCTGCTCTGGACACCTAGCGATAGAATCAATCTGGGAATTTCCGGTAATATACCTTTCGATATTACAATTTCCGGCGACAGCACACTGCTGAATTTTTATCTGCCAAAAGTTGGCAATGATGGCGGCTTCTCAATTGGCACCATAGAACATCTTTTTTCTTCCGGTTCGAGAATAAACGGACTGGCGGATTTCGAAACTAAACTAAAGCTGCCGCCTTCTTTTGGAATTGGATTGTCGTTTGACGTTTCCAGCAAACTTACCATAGCAGTCGATGCTCAGTATATGTTGTGGTCGAAGTTTGAAGGATTCCAGTTTAGTTACAGCAATCTCGGTGATCTATCCCGGCTGGTAGATACGGCAATATTTGTTGAAGCTATTACAGACAGCACCAATGATACCACCAATGTCAGTGATTGGGTTTATGCTTCAACTTCGCACCCGGTTGTCTGGGAAAATTCCGGCAGGGTCATGCTGGGAGCGCGCTTTAGCCCCAGCAGCCTTTTAACTCTTTTTGCCGGCGGATATGCAGACCAAAGCCCGGCCAGAAATGCTACCCAGTTTACCCCGAACTTTGTTGATACTGGCGATAAGTATAATTATAGTGGCGGCTTTATGTTCCATATCAACGAGTGGGATATTGGTATTGCTACCAGCTATACCAGCTACCCTGATCTGACAATTACGGAAATTGACTCGGATGGAGACGGAATTGATGATGCTATCCCCGGTCTTTATCAGGCGGATTATTATGAAACAGTACTTTCATTCATATATAGGTTTTAAGGGAGACGCAAATGTTTGGTAAGATGATAAAGTTTATTGCATTATCCCTGATTTTTGTATCAATGATAGTGCTTCCTGGCTGCGAAGATCGCGGTACAAATGTTCCTGCAGTTCCTTCTCTTGATGGAGGCGCACCCTGGCCTACGGCAGATCATATTTATTCCCCACAGCTGCGCTGGCTTCTGTCCAACAATATAGAACAGCTTCCGGCCTGGGTTTATATACCTCAGGTTGCGGCTCCGCCGCCTCTGGGTCTGTCTCGACCGGTGCCGCTATTAATCCTGTTAGCCCCTCAGGGAGCTAACAAATTTTTCTTCGCACAGCACGGCCTTCAGGAACTCTTAAAGGAAATGATTGCCGATGGCACCATTCAACCTATGATTGTAGCCTGTCCTTCTAATGATCCGTCTTTCGGAGGATTTATGTATGCCGGCGGTTTTAATTTCGAAAATAATCCAACTCCTCCCACAGGTAACAACGATGCAATTTTTGGGTCCGAGATGGTCGCATTTCTGAGAAACTCCCTGCCGGTACTGGAAAACCAGCAAAAGACCGGCATAGCCGGTTTCGGCATGGGTGCCTATGGTGCCTTTAGAGCCGCTTTACTTAGCGATACGGTCTATGGTTCGATTAGTGTTACCGATGGCCCGCTTGATTTTGACGGCGGCTCGGGCTTCGGCGGCGGCCTGGCAGACCTTTTCGATGACGCCCTGATGGAGCAGGGACTCTTAGGCCAAAACCTGCAAGACTTTGATTCGGCAAAGGCCTGGCCGATTTCTAATATGTTTATTGGAGCTGCCTTTGCTTTTTCGCCAAAAGATACGGTGCTTTTTGCGCATGACGATAACACCAACCCTACACCCACTAATCCTGCCCCGTTCTGGAAAATGGATAGCACTTATGGCTTTGATACCACTATCTCCACTTTGATTGCCGGCTTTAATAGTCCGAGCGGTTATATATTCGACTATCTTCTGCCGTTTACAGCCGATGGCAATGCCTATCCTTTAATTTGGAATAACTATTGGCTGACCGAAAATCTCGAATTCTTAATAAATTTGCCCGGTAACAAACTCAACGGCGTCAATCTTTGGTTTGCTACTACTACTGAATCTGAACTTAATTACTACCAGCAGACCCAGTCCTGGATAAACACTCTAACAAATGCGCCTTATGTTTATAGTGTGACTGAGAAAAAATATCTGGGAACCGCCGGAAACCCGGCTTCTGAATCTCAGTACGTATATGACATGTTAAGAGAGATGTTGATATTTCACTCTAACAGTTTCGGCAACTGACAAAGTCAGCCTTTTGTAAATCCGGTAGAGTGTGCTTGTAAAAGCATGCTCTTCCGGGTTTTTTTATGACTTAATTCTAAACAGCTGCTGACAAAGTCAGCCTTTTTATAAACCCGGCAAAGTATTTTTTATAAGCATACTTTTCCGGGTTTTTTATATTCAGATATGGAACAAAATTTTATCTATGACTTAATCTCAGTCGGGGCACATCCTGATGATGCTGAGGTCGGCAGTGGTGGTCTGCTCATAGACCTGTCTAAGCGCGGAAAAAAATGCGGCATAGTTATTCTCACCAAAGGCGAAATGGGCACAGGCGGCGATGAGCAAATCCGGCAAGAAGAGATTCGTCAGGCTGCTGAAATTATGGGCGCAGATATTATCGAATCTTTTGACTGGGGCGACACCAGTTTGTGTGACTCCTATGAACACCAAAAACAGCTGGCGGAAATCATAAGAAAGACAAGGCCGAAAATAATAACTACACCATATCCGCATGTTGGTCATGGTAAAAGACAATCACATCCTGACCACGTTGCAGCCGGCGTAATTACAATAAATGCTGCCAATCTGGCCAGGCTAAAAAAGGCCGATGTCGCAGGTGAACCGCATACTGTCCAGAGAATATTCCATTACTTCTTACCGCCCCGAGTTACGCCTGATTTTGTTGTAGATATAACAGAGCATTTTGACCTCTGGCTTAAGGCTCTTTCGGCGCATAAATCACAGTTTCTAAATCCTGACAAACCGATTGATTATATTGAAAATTTGACCAATATGGCGCGTTCTTTCGGAGCACAGTCCGGCTGCAAGTATGGACAGGGCTTTCGAGCGGCTGAGCCGCTCTTAATTCGAAACCTTATGAATCTGGTAGAGTAAAGCGACTGGCCTTGAACTTTAAGCCTGCTTGATTTTAGTTCTGATAGCTGCAAAGGCCTGCCTCAGATCTATCAGCAAATCATCGACATTTTCGATCCCCACCGATAAACGTACCAGCGAATCCGTAATGCCTCTAGCCTCCCGTTCTTCTTTTGGAATCGAAGAATGCGTCATTGAAGCCGGATGATTTATGAGCGATTCCACACCTCCGAGTGACTCGGCTAAAATAAACAGCTCTGTTACAGTTGCAAATGTCTTGACAGTCTCAAAATCCGCTTTGATTGTAAAAGAAATCATCCCCCCCGGCATGGTCATTTTGTTGGGGATAGAGTTGCCGTCGATTCCGGGAAAATATATTTTGTCGACTAAATCGACCGTCTCCAGATACTCAACCAGCTTCATGGCGTTAACAGAATGCCGTTCCATTCTGAGATGGAGAGTTTTTAAGCCCCTGAGTAAAAGCCAAGAATCAAACGGATTTAATTGAGCCCCGATAGCATACTGATTAAAAAATATTTTTTCAGCCAGCTCTTTATCTTTGGCAACTAATACTCCGCCGATAAGATCGCAATGTCCCGATAGATATTTTGAAGCGGAATGGTGGACAATGTCGGCACCAAGCTCCAGCGGTCTTTGAATAAAAGGAGTGGCAAAAGTATTATCTACCGCTAACAAAATCTTTTTTTCTCTGGCTATTTTTGACACTGCTTCAATATCCACCAATTCCAGGAGCGGGTTGGTGGGAGTCTCAACCCAAAAGAGTCGTGTATTTTCAATGGCTGCCTTGGCGAAGTTTTCAGGGTCGGTGCCGTCAATATAACTGAAATCCAGCCCGAATTTTTTCCAGATTTGTTCAAACTGCCGGATCGAGCCGCCGTAAAGGTCGTTTACAGCTACCACATGGTCGCCAGATTTCAGCAGACTTAATACTGCGTTCATAGCAGCCAGACCGGAGGAAAAAAGATACGCCTCTGAGCCATTTTCAAGATCGGCCAGAGCACGTTCGGTTGCTTTGCGGGTCGGGTTTGACCAGCGGCTGTAAACATAACCGGATTCATCGCCGGGAAACTCCATGCGGTAGGTCGATGACGGATAAATCGGAGTGGTTATCGAACGTGTAGCATCTTCGGGCACCTGCCCGGCGTGCACCGCCTGAGTCTCCAGACTTCTTTTTCTCATCTTAGCGCTCATACCTAAACTACTCCAAAAAACCTTTTTCTCTCATCCAGTCGTCATTAAAAACTTTGCTGATATATTTACTGCCGCTGTCAGGAAGAATGACAATAATCGTCTGTTCTTCTTTCATATCTTTGGCATGCTCCAGCGCCGCCCAGACCGCGCCACCGGAGGAGCCGCCGGCAAATATTCCTTCGGTGCGAGTCAGCTCCCGGCAGGTCAAAAAACAGTCTTTGTCGGTAACCTGATAAACTTTGTCGATTACTGAAAAATCCATAGTGGGGCACATCATATCTTCGCCGATTCCCTCAACAAAATAAGTGTGCGGTTCTATCATGGTTTTATCCTTATGGTACTGGTAATAAACCGAACCGATCGGGTCAACACCAACAATTTCTATTTCGGGCTTTTTCTCTTTTAGCAATCTGGCAGTTCCCGAAAGCGTACCGCCGGTGCCGATGCCGCCGACTAAAGTATCAAAATTCCCGCCGGTCTGTTGCCATATTTCCGGACCGGTCGAATGATAGTGGGCTTCGATATTATCCAGATTAAAATACTGCCCTATAAAATATGAGCCGGGGTTTTCACGATGCAGCCTTTTGACTGTTTCGTAGTAACTCTCCGGTGATTCAGCCGGTACGGCAGTAGGGCAAATATGAACTTCGCCGCCATAAGCCTTCAGCGTATCAATTTTCTCTTTTGACATTTTATCAGGAATAGTAAAGATCGCTTTAAAATCGTTGGCCGCTGCATACATAGCCACCGCCGCGCCGGTATTGCCGGAAGTTGCCTCGACAATTGTCCCGCCCGGTTTTAAATCCCCGCGGGCTATTGCCTGATTCAAAATATAAACCGCCATCCTGTCTTTAATGGAACCCGACGGATTTAGAAATTCCGGCTTGACTAAGACCGTGGCTTTGATACCTCTGACAGCGGTCATTCTTCTGAGCCTGATAAGAGGGATATCGCCTATCGCTTCGGTAATGTCTTTTAAGAAAAAATCCAATTTGTTATCCGAGGACACAGTCAATTTTTCTTCTTTTACCTTCATCTGTTATTTTTGGTCATTTTTTTCAATCGTTTGACCATAATAGCTTAGAAGCCAATATTGTCAAGATGTTTTAATTCGTCAAAAAATACCGGCGCCGGCACGAATATGGTCGAAAAACAATGTTCTGGTCATTCAAAAAGTATTTGACAAATTTTTAGTCAGATTATATAAAATAGCCGAAAACTATTGCTATTACTTGATATTTTTGTACAGAAATTTATTGGACTACAGAAAGCAGCCAATTCTGCCGGGTCTCAACACAACCCCGGCGGCAGGCCGAACTTTAGGAGGAGTCACTATGAACTGTGCTTACTGTAAGGAAGCAATAAGCGGCAAGCCGATTACACAGGAAGATATCAATTATTGTTCGCTGGAGTGCGCCAATGCTGCGGGAGGTCATGTTGCTGAAGAAGAGGCTTCATACTTTGAAGAACACGAGCTCGAAGGTCTTCACGAAGAAGAAGAATAAATAATCAGTCGCGAGAAATTTTTACGATTTCATACTTAATAGTACCGGCCGGTACTTTTACTTCGATTTTATCGCCTATTTCTTTGCCCAGAATAGCAGCCCCCACCGGTGACTGTATAGAAATAATGTCCTTGTCAACTTCGGCCTCATCGGGCGAGACCAGCTTATATATTATCTCTTCGCCATCGCTTAAATCTTTAACAGTCACATTGGCATAAAGGTAGGCTTTGTCATCAGGGATTTCCGAAGTATCTACTAATTGCACTCTGGAAAATCTAAACTCAATATCGCTTATCTTTCTTTCGAGATGCACCTGAGCTTCTTTGGCAGCGTGATATTCGGCATTTTCAGACAGATCGCCCAGCTCGCGGGTGCGCTTAATCTCGGCCACCAATTTGGGACGCTCTTCATATTTCAGGCGCTTTAGTTCTGCTTCAAGTTTTAAGAGCCCTTCTTTGGACATGTAAATACGTTCGTTCATTATTATTCCTAATATAATCTAACTTGCCTGCTCTAACAACATGCTCTTTGAATCTCTTTTTGAATAAACCAAGAATATGATAATAGACAGGCTTAAGCCGGGAAAGATAGGCTCTATCCCCAACCAGAAGGAGCCGCTGTCATTTATATATTTTGACAAATACCAAAAGGATGACAGAGCCGAGCAGAAAATTATACTGATAAAAGCCTGTTTTGATGGCAGCCGGCGCTGGCCCACAAACGAAAAGAAAACCGGCACCAGTAAAGCCGGGGCGCCGATAGACCCAAACAGGCGCCAGATATCCACCACCGACTCAAAAAACAAGGCCCAGCCAATAGCCAGTACGGCTGAAATAATCAGACCGACTCTGCTGTAATAAATTATTTCTGAGTCTGATAGTTTCTTTACTTTGGAGACTATGTCATAACCAAACGTGGAAGCTGCCAGAAACGAAAAAGAATCAACTGTTGACATGACAGTCGACAAAAGTGCCACCGCAAACAGGCCAATCAGACCGGCTGGCAATGTCTTAAGTGCCAGAGCCGGGAAAGAGGCCGCCGCGTTACTTAACTCTGGCAGAATCGCCCTGGCATACAAGCCACACACTGTGGTCAGAAAGTCAAAACCTATCCAGCACACTACAGAAATAAGAATACCTTTAAATGCTACCTTGGGTGTTTTGGCGGCGTAGCATCTTTGGTAAAACGATGGTTCTATCAAAGTTGTCAGGGCCAGCACGTACCAGGAAGCAATGTACCAGCCTGAATTACCACCATGCCAGGTAAGATGGGTTTCGGGTAAGTTCGCCACCAGAAAATCAAAGCCGCCATATTGCAATATCAGGACAATCAGCAAGCTGATAAACCCGAGAAACATAAGTACAAATTGTAAAATATCAGTAATAACAACCGATCTGAAAGCTCCCAGATAAACATATACTAACGAAAACATTGTACCTGCCACCACGCCCGCCCAGAGAGGCCAGCCAAAAAACTCAGCACCAATAACGCCGAGCATCAGCACGTAGGCCGCCGGTACTGTCATCATGAATAAGATGACAGCGCCAGCCACCGACGTTTTCTTATCGTAGACTTTGGCCAGCTGCTCCGGAATAGTAATCAGCTTTTTCTCTCGAGCTTTTTTTGCGAGGAAAAAAGCAAAAATTAACGCTGCTGCATAATAGGGAACGCCAAAGACCAGCCAGTTGGAGACGCCGTACAAAAAAGTATATTCACCAACGCCGAGAATACCGCCGTACCAGGTCGATACCAGGGTGGCCACAAAGGCCGGCAGAGTTAAGCGGCGGCCATCTAAAATAAAATCAACTGCAGTTCTGCCGCTGCTACCTCTCTGCCTGCTTTTAAGTCCCAGCCAGAGTAGAACTACCAGATAGCATACGACAATAAAATAATCTATAGCATGCATGCTAAAACAAAGTCAACTTCAGCTGCCCAAACCAGGAGCGCTCCGCCGCTACATAATACTCAGCCCAGCCGTCAACAGTCACAGGTTGACCGGATAGACGATAAACATAGTTGCCGCCGTACCCCCCAACTTCATACTTCTTATCAAAGAGGTTGCTTCCTCGAAGCTGCAGTACCAGCCGACCCATATTCAAAAAATTGTCAAACGTAATTTCTCCCGAAACTGATGAAACAAAGTAAGGATCGATGGACAAATCTTCAATGTTCAATAGCTCCATATACTGCCTGCCGACATATTTGCTGCGGTAAGTCAGCCGCCAGTTGTTCTTATGATAATCGACTAAAATTCCTGCAATGATATTCGGAAATAGCGGTTTCTTTTTGCCTTCAAAATCTACTTTGACCGATTCCGAGATTGGAACAGGGTTATTGGAGGCGTCAACTGTATCAAAGACATAAAATAATGTCGTATCATAATTTGTGATTCGATTGTGGTTAACTGATAAATTGCCGCTGATCAAAACTTCTCCGTTCGGTTTTATTGAGCCGCTAAACTCGATACCGGCCATGACTGCTTCGTCGATGTTGATGGTAATTTCTCTGTCAAGCTGGTCCAGGCCGCCCTCAAATACATTCTCGTTGTTAAACCGCGAAAGATACAAATCGACACCAACTTGATATTTTTGGCCACGATGACGCACACCGCTGCTGACTTCAAAGACCCTTTCATTATCAATAGTAGGCCTGCCAAATTCAAACAAGCTGTCACCAGAATTATTTAATATTTCCAACTGTGGGAATTTGTCCGGGTCATCGGCATCGTAAATATTTTCATCATTTGGAAGACGCGAAGCTACTGCAAAATTCAGATAGGCGTTCGTATTGGGAGTTAAGGAATAATTTAAGCCTGCTTGCGGGGCAAAAAACAGCCAGTCCAGGTCAAACTGATGTCCCAAAAATGCTCCCATCTTTACCTGTTTGAGGTCATATCTTTCATATCGAAACTGCGCTTTGATTCGGGTAGTAAGCCTGTCAGACAGGCGATAAAATTCGGAGCCAAAAAGTGAACCGACATATTTGGTTCCGAAATATTGATAGTAACGGTGACGCGGATTAAGTGATCCCGCTATATGCTGGGACCAGACAACCTGTCCCCAGTGATCGGATTCAAAATAATAGAACGACCCGCCCAGTGCATGTCTGCCGCGATTATGATTGATTTCAATTCGAGAATTCCAACCCACCTGATTTTTTTCAACCCACTTTTGCCGCACCAGATCGCCTCGTTGATACGGCTGCGAAGTTGTGCTGTCAATTTCAATGAAAGATGAAGGAATATTGTAGTCGCTGAAATTCCTGCCACCTTTAAACTGTTCAAAATACCCCTTGCCGCGAATGTAAAAGAGTGTGTTGTAAAGTGTGCTTTTATCGTTCAATTGATAGGTGTTGTGAAGCTGATAATGCGGCTGGTTAAAGTTATCAGTTTCGTTGTCGTAAGTAAGCGGATTATATCGCCTGTTGGATTCGAGCAGACTTTTAGGAACTCCCCAGAAAGTCAGGTGCAGCCGCATTGGTCCACCATAGACGTGTAATTCGGTCGTCATCCGGGGATCAATTCTTGCCGCCGAAAGATAATAGGCCCAGCCGTCGTACCAGCTATTGTGGCGGTAACCTCCGGTGCGCTGCTTGGAAAACCGTCCGGAAAAAGCCCACTTACCATTTATCAATCCCGTGGAATACTCTATGCTCTGCTTGTAGATATCGCTGATTTGTTTACCATCAGCTGTGTAAATTCCGTATCCGGTCGAGAGTGTCGTTTTGCGCTCGCGTCCGAAAGTGTTGGTCGCCACATTAATAGAACCGCCGAACGAGGCATCACCATAGAGGGAGTTACCAGCCCCGCGCAGCACCTGTATATCTGTAATATTGGCGGCAAAATCCGGCAAATCCGTAAAATAAGTGAAATGGTCCTCGGGGTCGTTCAGCGGCACGCCGTTGATATAGGTAGCGATGCGCTGCATATCGAAGCCGCGTATTCGCATATAACTGTATCCCAGCGATGCCCCGCCGTCAGTATAAACATGTACATTAGGGGTGTTATTTAACAATAAGGGGAACTCACCTACTGAGTAGTCCCTTTCGATTTCCTCACGCGTTATATTATCGAATGCCACCGGTGTTTCGTCCCATTTGGCGCGCTCAGCGGTGATTACTATTTTGCCCCACTGATAATATTTTGTTTCCAACTTGATTACAGCTGGCAACTGTTCGCTTTTAAATTGTCTCGGATAAAAGCCAACTGAAGAAAAAGTCACTCTGGTGACCAACTCCGGAATTTCCAGCTTAAACCGGCCGGAACTGTCGGTCTTGGTCCCCAGTCCTTCGACATTAGTGATAACCGACACCGCTTCAAGTGGCTGCCCGTTTTGGTCAACAACTTGTGCGGTTAATTCCTTTGCTGATGCACTTAAAGGAAAACACACCAGTAAAATTAGGATTGCTGTAGCTACGCTACTTCTCATGACATCAACCTCGCTTTTTTGTGCGCTTTGCCAAAGGAGTCATCCGGAGCTCAAAAAAGTCATCCTGAGCTTGTCGAAGGGTGACCTCCAAAACATTGCACACAACTGTTTTTTGCAAGATTTCCGTCCTGAATCTATAGGTTGTTCGCGACCAGGCGAACTAACGGAGATATAAAACGTGGCCATTGCCACACCGTTTCCCTACGCCGGCATTACCCGGATCAGGTCATATGAGGGTATGTTCTCAGGCGGACATTTACGCCACCCCCAACGGAATTCTGTTTACGCTTATATATTGCGAATTTGAGTTACGAGAGCAAGTTTTATTTGGGATGACCGATCAAAATCTCGGAACTGGAATACATTATTCAGGCATTAATTTACTTCTTGTAAATAATGAATATTTATCTATAATTGATTAAGGTACCTCAAGCTTAAGGTCTTATTTTATGCAGTCATTTTTGCAAAATTATACATGCCCTATTCTAATAGCCATATTCATCATATTGTCAACTAATTCATGTTCAGATTCTGGAATTGACCCTGCTAAACCCAGTTTCACAGGTATTACCGAAACAAATGAAACAGGTCAAGTATTGTCTGTTGACCCGGGTGATTGGTCATGCGATGAACCAATAATTCGCCCAGATTCTTCAGATTCCACGATACAAAATGTTCTGCCAAGTAAGTTTTGCTTTGGACCGGCCTATCCGAATCCGACTAATGGGCGCACATCCATTGGTATGGCATTCCCAGTCTCAACTCATGCAACAATTATTGTCTTTGATGGAGGTTCGTTTACGGACACGCTATTTAACCAGGCATTTGCGGCTGGGCAATATGTTTTTGAATGGAATGGGGAATCTCTACCAAGAAAGATTTATCGATTTACTATTTCTACAAATGATTGGAATTCCTACGGCGATGTTGAGTTGCGTTAATTCTGCCCATCGATGATAGTTTTCCCCAACTAATTAAAGGCAGAACTAATTTCAGCCCTGCCTTTGTCAAATTTATTCTAACTCTATTCTTCGGTCACTTCAGTCGCGGTTACAATATCACCCTTGGTCGGGCCGACAAGAGCTAGCAGTTCGCCCTGCTCTTTTTCGGGGACTTTAAATTCGTTCAATGTCGCCACGAAATCAGCTACCATGGCATCCCATTGCTCATTATTGATATTCAAGTGGGCGTGAGAATCTACCATGCTCCGGCCAGTATAAACCTCAGGGCCGCCGGAGAGACTGCAGATCAGTGCGGTTAAGTGAAATTTTATGCCGGCTGCGGGCACGTCCTTGCGGGCTTTGTCAATCAGCGGGTTGGCATTAAGAATTTCATTTACCATCAGCTTCTCAATAAGAACGTCCACTACCGATGCAATAGCGTAAACGCCTCCCAGACGATCATAGAGCGATTTTTCCGGCTCTGCAGCTTTTTCTTCCTGCGCTACAACCAGCTGGCCGGCAAATGCGAAAAGAATCGCTGTCATCACTAAAACAGCAATAATTGGTAGTTTTTGCCTCATTATGAGACTCCTTTCATGAATAAATTTCTGTAAGATTGGGCAGATCAAAGTACCCTCCAAATTTCTACTTACCAAGTTATGACTCTGTATTGCCGGCGCAAGCAGTTTTTTTTGGATTCAATTTCTGTAAATTCGGCAGTTCAATGTTAACTCAATTTTATTTAGCTCCCTAAAACTATGTGCAGGTTAAATATCGCCACCAAAAGAGTAGGCGGCTGAGTACATGATGATGTCTGACAGTAACACAGCACCAAAAGGCCGTTTTTGCATATCAAAATTACACTTGCGGTTTCGTTCAAATTGTCCAAGATTGTCAATAATTCTATTGACTTAAACTAATTTTGGAGTGCAAATGCAATTGCGAATCTTCTTAGGTTTCTTAGCCATTACGGCGATGATTCTTGGCTGTACTGGAGCACGCTACAATGTGGTCAATAAGAGAATGATAGAAGCGGTGCCATTTCCAGAATTTTTTGTAGTAGTTTGGAATTCGGATTCTTCCGCGGTCCGGGACCTACAATTCTCCACTAGTTCAGTTGCGGCTTCTTTGAAGCGAGCTAAATTCAACGTTTTTGGCGAAGCATTTATCAACGAAATTAAGAGTGTGCTGAAATATGATTATCAGTACTCGTTTCCAATCAATTTCCTTAATAAGGGTAAGGTTTCTATTTCTTTTACATTAGTCGAACTGCATAGTGTTCCTTCAGCTAGAGTATCTTCGGTGATGAATACCAAAAGTGACCGAACTTTGCCCTCCCCGAGTGAAAGTGAGAAAAGAGCAATAGATGAAATTAATTCAGCGTGGAGCTCACACAACTGGGTGTTGGATAAGAAATCCGGTGTTGGAAAAGTCATGGTCGTTTTTACCAATTTGTCGAATCAAGAGATCGGTCGCTTTCAGATGAAGTCAAAAGGAAAAGCTATTAAACCAGAGGACGTTTCCAGAGAAATCAATAAGTGCTTCGAAGAACGGAACAATCTCAAGACTCAATTTAGATGATCTTTAACAGATCTAGCCAACATCAATTCCTAGCCGTTCATGAATGCCGCCCCTAAAGATCAATCCCCGGCGACCACGGTGGTCGCTGACAGATAAAACAACACAATGAAGCAAAATTTTAAGAATAGTACGGAATTATCTATTGTTTCTCAATGTTCAATGGGGTATATTATTGATAGTCTTTGCCTCATTATGAGACTCCTTTCATAAAAAATTTTCTGCAAGATTGGGCAGACAATGTTACCCTCCAGTTAACGCCTTATAAGGTATATGTCGGGAGTCTGAGTGCAAGCGATTTTTAATTTTTGTCAGGAACCTTTTTTTATATGCCGAATAAAATTCCGAACATGAATCTTAAGTCGGGGATATCGCCAATTCCAAATCGTGCTTCAAAATTATATTTATTACCACCTCGCATAGGGATTTTCATACCGGCGGTAAGACTCAGACCAACTTCGGTTGAGGCGCCTTTTCCCGAGGCGAAAAAAAGTGTCGGGCCGGCGGCACCATAAAAAGTAAGACCGGATTCTGGCAGCGGCAAGAGATACCAGCGCAGATCGAAGTTTGCGGCGGTGCCATCACCACCTAGTGAAAAATCAATACTCGGCGCAAAAACTGCCGTTCCTGCAAAACGGCCGAATTCCCCCTGGCCGCCTATCAAAAACTGGCTTGGACCATTATCGAACCCAATTCTGGCTCCTAATGAATAATTTTGGGACCTGGCTCTGGCTTTCTTTTTGTTTTGAGCTTCGGCAGTTACGCTAAAGACGAATAGCAGCAGAACCATCAGTATGAAAGTCTTTGTAAAAAACCCATTTCGCGCAAACGTCATTTTATTTCACCTTTTTTCATTTTATAGAATCATCGTTTTCAACTTTAGCTTTAATTAATTAAGTCGGCCTCATCAATCAACTATTATCGACATAATCTCCCTTATCTTAGGGGTAGATTTTTGGTCATTAGCGGAACCAACTGCTTGCCAGAATGTTAAATCTTTATTGGATTAAGCGTAATATCCATTATCAGCAGAAATTAACGTAAAGGAGATGAAAATGGACAAGAAAAAAGTAGTACTCATTACCGGCAGCAGCAGCGGCTTTGGGCTACTAACCACCCGCACTCTGCTTGAACAGGGCTACACAGTCATTGCCTCAATGCGCGGACTTGACGGCAAAAACAAAGAGCATGCAGACAGCCTCAAAACATTTGCCGAAGGCAAACCGGGCCGGCTGCATTTGCTTGAGCTGGACGTGACCAGTGATTCCTCCGTTGAGACGGCTGTCAAGCGGGCATATGAGATGGCCGGGCGTATTGACGTGGTCATAAACAACGCTGGTTTCGGTGTGGCCGGATTTGCCGAAGCTACCACAGTTCCACAGTTTCAGAAAAACTTCGATGTGAACGTCTTTGGTGTTCAGAGAGTAAGTAGAGCTGTGCTGCCGGCAATGCGCCAACAGGGTAATGGTTTGATAATCAATATTTCAAGCATCATTGGCAGAATGGTGATGCCATTTGCCGCGTCCTATGTTGCGTCCAAATATGCCCTGGAAGGTCTTTCTGAATCCTACCGCTATGAGTTAGCCGGTACCGGTGTTGATGTGGTGATTATTGAGCCGGGCGGTTTTGGCACGAACTTTCTTGAAAATATGGAACCTGCCGCCGACAGCGACCGGCTGAAAAGTTACGGACCGCTGGCCGAAATGCCTGAAAAAATGTGGAGTGGATTTGCCGAGAACTTAAAAGGTGATGACGCTCCTGACCCGCAGGTTGTGGCTGACGCCATCGCTAAGTTGATTGAAACTCCGGCAGGCCAGAGACCGCTTCGGACTGTGGTCGATCCAATGATGGGCGGCGAGGGTCCCCGGGCAATTAATCAGACAACCGACAAGATTCAAGCCGAACTATTGGGTAATCTCGGAATGGCTGACTTCATATCGGTCAAAGGAAATTAAATTACTTATATCACAACAGGGCAGAGCCTCAAAAATTCTGCCCTGTCCAATTTGTCTCAAGATATTCCTGCTTCCGAAATCAAATTTACTCTAAGCTTTTTTTCATATCACCCAGAAGAGCCAGATAGATGTTGTGGCAAAACTCCTGGGCTGCTTCGTCGTTTTCTTCCCATACTGACGACCACTCCACCAATGTTCCCTCTGCATCTGGCGCCGAGCTTAGCTTAACTGTGCCCAAATAATTTTTTACGTCGTCTTTGGAAATCGGCGATGGTCCGTCATCAATACTATATGAAAAAGTCATTTGTGAGTCGTTTAGTTCTCTTAATGTTTCCAAAAAAGCATCATTTAATTTCCGGCCAGCTCCAATTTCGTCGCCAGCTTTATCGCCAATCTTTTCGAGCTTAGTGATGACGTTGGGGCACCAGGACATATCATGAAAATCGCGAACTGCTTTCCAGACTTGTTCGACCGGTGCATTGATAGTTATAGATTGATATGTTTTCCCCAATTTTGTTTCTCCGTTTTATGAATGTTTTTGTTACCAGTATCTGAATATAATATCGCCGTCCTCTTCAATCAAGATACGCACATTTATTTCTTCGCCATTATTTAATGATGCCGGAAAACTGTAATGCACAATAGATTTTTCAGCTGAAGTATGCGGCAGCATCATCCCCTTTTGATTAGCAAATGAGATGACATCAAACCTGAGTTCTGAATGCAAAAATGGCTCGAACAAGTAAGTAAACTCCGACTTCTTCATAGTTCCCTCCTGCTTGTCTTTGTCAAAGTTGGCCAGTTCATTATGAGTCAGAGTCAGAGACGTATCACCGGTTGATATATATATTTCCGCATCAACCCCTTTTATCAGCATAGTTTTATTGTCACCGGCCATTTGATACTCGCAGCCGGGAAGTTTCATGACCACTTTCATTTTTATATGCGGTACGTTGGAGTACTCTTCTTTACCAAAATAGCGGTGTAAATCCAGACTCAACGTCTGAGGCGAGTCGCCGCTTATGATAATTGTCGTATCAACTTTGATATCGTTATAAATAATACTATAGCTGTGCTTACCGGCGGTAACTTTAGTAAGAGTAATCGGCGTGGTGGCCTTGAAGTTCTTATCCTCAGACAGTACTGTAGCGCCAAAGGGATTGGTCAAAATAGTCAACTGCCCGATTTTCTTTTTTACTATAACAGCATCTCTCTTGCTCGGAGTGGCCAGATCTTCAAGCACAAAATGCACAAGTTTGCGGGTAACAGTTTCGGTTGTTACGGTCACGGAAAAAGTTTCCGGCTGATAGTACGGCTTGGTGACCGTCACTTTGTGCTCCCCGACAGCAAGCGTACAAAGTACCGGCGTGAAATACCTGTAATATTCCTTGCCGTCGATCATGATTTCTGCTCTTTCAGGTACTGACTCAATGAATAGATAGCCGGTTTGAGCGAAGACAGAACTTGCCAAAAACAACAGCAGTAATACCGTTGCCATAGACAATTTCAGCCTGAGTGCTGTCCTGTATATTGAATACATCATAGATAAAATTTAAGGACTAATAGCATTGTTACCAAAGTTAAAAATCTTACTTCTTTCGCAAGAGAACCTGGCACTCAATTGCTGAAATTTCAAACTTCTCATCGGACTTCAAACCGGAAATATGATGAAAAAGGATTCTGACTTTATATATATGGGACTGATACTCGAAAGTGAATTCATCTTTTGCGACCTTGCCGCTTGGATATTTTTTCATTAACGCCGCAACGGGGGCTTCCAGTTCGATTTCAGCAATCAGCCCAGCCCGCTCTTGCCTGTTTAAGCTGAACAAGCGCAAAATCGACTCTTCGGAAGAAAATTTGATTTGAATCGTATCGTCTTCGAATTCATAAATATAGTTATAATCGTTGTTATTTAAATTGTCTCGGTCGAAATCCAGGAAATAGTCGTAACCGGTTATTATTGTGGCAATTTCCCCCTCAGTATCCAAAGATATCCACTCTTTGCCCCCAGAATTAAACTCATAATGGACATATTCAAAGCCCATGAATTTTACCAATTCTAGTATTTGGTAATTGGTCGCAAAAGTATCAAGCGATGCCAAAGTGCTGTCATCAAACCATCTTTCGAAAGACTTTAGGCCGTGCGTTTCGTTTAAGTAGCTGGTTATGCTGCTTAATTCTTTCTTGGTTTCAAAAGTTAATTCCGTTTCTACGGGAGCCACTTTGCCGTCCACCAGCATTTCATTTTCTACAAAGATCGCTTCCATGCGATTTAACTGGCTCGCTTTTGAAACGGCGAAAGCGCCCCAGGGTCCAAAGGCCGACAAAATTGCAATTGCAAAAACAACCATCGGAATAATCCTGATATCTTTGGCTTTGCTGAAAATAAAATAAAAGACTACCAGCGCCAGACCGATGGCCATAGCCATCACGTAGTAACGTAATTCGGTAATGCCATAGTCCGCTATCCGCACCCAAATAGCCACAAACAGCATCCCCAACAGCGGTAACAACATTCTGAAAAACCATTTTGAAAATACTTTGATCCATTTGCTTTCTGTACGTTCCCGAAGCGGATGCAAGAGCAGCAGCGACAAGATACCAACCACCGAGAACCATAAGACCAGCTGTGACACCCAGCCTTTGGGCAGATTCCATTCGAAGATAATTTTGAATTCGTAGGTGATCAATATTACGAAGTAGAGGGCAACCAGCGGCAGAAGAATATACTGAGCCAGAACTTTGAGACCTTTGGGGTATTCTTGCGAATCGTTGAGCGCATTTAAGTTGGCCGGAAGGCCTGCTAAGAAAACCCAGGTCTGAAAAACAGAGGCAATGACAATCCAGAGCTCTAAATAAAGATCATCTACTTCGACGCCAAAAAGATAGTCCAGTGACACCAGAGCAATCAACAATCCAAAATACAAAACCGTGGAATAGAGAGTCGCTATAAGAAACCTCAGAAACAAACTTTTATTGTACTGCCAAAAACCGTTTATCTGGTTGCCGCCAATGAATGGAATAAACGCAACCAGAAAATGAAACGAAACAGCAAGAAGCAAGAAGCGCTGCAAATGATATTCCGGACTTTCCGGATTCTCCGGCAAGCTGAAATAATATATGACAAGAAGCAACAAGCCGACTGCCTGAAGCCCGTAGCTCTTTGCTTTATTCCACATTTTCTTGTCAGCATAGAAGGCCAGCGCTGTAAATAGCGGCAATCCCAACGAAGCAATCATCCATAATTTTTGTAGAGTGTATTCCTGGAATTGTTTGTCAGATTCTATCAGCATGATTCCGACAACAGCGGCCAAAACAGCGCTCAAAATCGTAAACGGAAAACGCACAAAAGTAGCCACAGCGTTTTTATAAATGAAATTAAACGATGGAAATTTGTCTAAGAATCCCATTAAAACCTTCCCTGGAATGGTTCAATTATTGCTAAATTTGTCCTGTTATGAATTTTAAGGCAACAAAAAAGGCGAGGTGCTAACTTAGCGCCTCGCCTTGATACTTGCTATGATATAATTCTAATTTTCCTGAGGGAAATTCTCAGCCAGTTCTATCTTATTCAGTCTGTTTTCTCTGCTGACTATTTCCAGATAGTCTCCCAAGAGCCGGTAGCGGTTACTGAAAGTTTCTGTGCGCTTGATCGAATCAAACAAAATTTCTTTTGCTTTAACCAGCTGTCTGGCCTTGCGAAGGTCTTTGATATCATCTTTGGCGGCATATTTTTCTGAGGCCGAGACCGGCTCGTCAGCACGGACATTTTCAACAATGTTTTTGACAGATTTGTTGGCTTCGCGTTCATAGCGTCTGACCGCCAGCGAACGTGCTCTGATATCCGAATCTATCAGGCTGAAAATTCTTTTCTGGTGCTTTCTGACACGTTTGGCGTTGCGCTTTAAAATAGCATCGTGCCACAGATCAACTTCATGCGAAAGTTCCTGCGACATCTTATCGGTTCTGTTCATCTCTCTGACATCAAATTTGATATCAAAAGCGCTCGATTCTGCATTATTGTCTCCGGCAAAACTTGCTCCTGCAAAGGCCAGCATGAAAACTGCGGCCAATAAACTGATCCTCCGTACCATCACTAATCCTCCTCAAAAAGGTTAGACCCTTTGCGTTAGTATAATACCAATCAATTTCTGTGCCGAAGAGGTTAAGCCATTGGGATTAAGAACTTTAACCATTTTGGAGATGGGCAGATTGTAAGTGAATCTTCAAGAGAGTATGGGAAATTTCCCATATCTTTAGATTGGCAGAACGACTGCAGGAATTGACTAAATCGCTCAGTCTTTGGCTTTTTCTTTTTGGCGGCTGCGCTCTTCTCTGATCATCCGCATCATCTGAAAAGCCAGAGAAGTATCAGCAGCGTACAGACCGTTAAAAATGGAGTCCGCTTTTTTAGTACGACCCTCAAGAGCATAGGCGGTACCCAGCCCTATCCAATTTCCCGAAAAAGATGAGTCTGTAGCCAGCGCATTTTCAAATTGGACGGCTGCTTCGGTGTAGCGCCCCTCAACAATGTACAATATCCCCAGCGACCGGATGCAGTCGGGATAGTCGGCCTGAATTTTCAAAGCCGCTTTATAACTGGCTTCGGCATCTTTGAATTTCTTTAACTTATCTTTGATTCTCCCCAGGAAATAATACAGTTCGGCGCCGGCCCCGCCGGCTTCTGCACTTCTTTCATAATAAAATTCGGCGCTGTCTATACGACTCGAAGCGGCGTAGCTGTTACCAATCGAGAACAATATCTCCGGCTGCTTTGGTCTGATAAAATTTGCCTTATGAAGATAAGGCAGAGCGCCAACAGTACGGCCAATTTTAAGAAACTCCATGCCCAGATTTGCATTAAAAATTGCCGATCCAGAATCGGCCTTTACAGCCTTTTGAAAAAATTCTATAGCTTTGTCTCGGTTTCCAGCGGTGCTGTAACTCACTCCAAGATTATTATTTATTTCGGCACCGCTCGGATCAATAGCATATGCTTTTTCAAAAAAAGTGCGAGCCTGTTTCAGGTTGCCTACCGCCGAGTGAACAGTGCCTATATTCTGAAGCGCTTCAAAATTATTCGGGTCTATTTTGAGGGCGTTTTGAAGAGTCAGAATTGCTGCTTCATATTTTTTGGCATACATCTGACGTCCGGCCCTGTCTAAGAGGTCTTTTAAGTCGTCTGACTGAGCCAATACTGATGCCGCCAGAAGAAGAAATATGATTGGGTATTTGATAAAATTTCTCATATTATTCATTATCGGTTATACATAAATATATATAATTGTTTCACCATGTCAGTAAGAATTAATATGCTAATAAAAATATCTGGACTCATTGCCCTGTCGTACATTTTCTTTTCTCCATCTGCCTTTTCTTGGAAATGGACCAAGGAACCAGATATCCGAGGAAACATTGAAATGGTGTCAAAAGGCGACACCTTATATGTTTTATATCATCTGACACCTGAATATTTTGAACCGGACTCTGTCAAAATCAGATTTGTTAGCAGAACATTTGAAATACTGATAGATGTAAATGACTACTCTCTGGGACAAAACGAAATAGTCGTATACAAAAGAGGCGAGGAAATACTATTAGAAAGATACTGGAGAAAAGTGTCATTTAAACGAGGTCGTCTATATTTCGATGGAAAGGTAAAAATTCCCTTGAAAGGGAATAATGACTTCAAAGGTTATTGTTCAATCATTGGGTATTACACAGACGAGGAGGAGAAAACTACGTATGTATATGTACGCAGGGATAACGCACCATATTTTGGTATGGGCATGGAAATGTACCTTCCCAGTTATGGATATTTTGAATCCTCCTTCAATCAGCCATTTGACAAGAAAGAACTCTTTTTGGGATTTGGGGGAGAGTTCGCTTATATCGACAAAAAATTTAGAATTGCACTGTCTTCTTCCTGGAGTGGATTGGGCACTGATTTCGCCTTTTCTGACCCACTCAGACTCGAATACAGATATCATACAGGTCGTAGTAACAATTTCTTACCGTCACTATTTACAGCGGCAAAACTGTCAAAGATGAAATTCATAATAGACGAAGTTGAATATCGTGAATTTGATTGGGGCGTCGAATTCGGAATTGCAACAGAAGGACCCTTTGAACGAATCGGCTACAGCTACTCCACAACTCTTGGTGGCTTTCATACAGTAGAACTGTTTTTGGCTTTTTTCAGTGACCATAACGCAAAAATTGGAACTCGTTTTACTTTTCAGAAAGCCGAGGACGTATGGATGTTCAGGATAGCCACCCACATCCAAGGTGCGGACGTTGATAGTCACGTTAAAGGTAATACTCTCTCACGCGAAAACAGAAGGCCCCTGCCCCACAAAATACTTTCAACACTAGGAGGTCTTCCCGCTCTTGCAGCTTACATACCGTATCTGTTCGGCAAAAAAGTATTAGGTTTAGGAGAAAAGTGATGCAACTACAAAAACAGCCCGCCTGTTGACTCAAACGGGCTGCTGTCTCCCTCTTATAAAAAAGAAGACTCTCTAATGAGGTATAAACGCCCCGATTCATCCCTGAACCGGAGCTTTCAACTTTATTTAACTCTGTTCTTACTGTGATTGTTCACCAAAGCATAAGAAAGATATTCCAGCTCCATGGCCATATTCTCGTTACGTACAAAAACGTTGTCAGGGACTTTCAGATTTATCGGAGCAAAGTTCAAAATCGCCCTCAGGCCTGCTTTGACAATATCATCTACTACAAATTGAGCAACCGAACCGGGCACACAGACAACTACCATCTCTATCTCTGAACCGCTTAATTCGGAAACTATATTTTTGACATCACTTACTACAATTCCTTTATGATTAGAACCAATCTTTCTCTGGTCATTGTCAAATAGTTTTACAATTTTAAATCCCTGGCGGGCAAATTCTTTATAACTTACCAAGGCCGAGCCGACATTGCCCACTCCCACCAGGGCAATATTCCAGATCCGGTCGATTCCCAAAATCCGGGCTATTTTTACCTTAAGATCTGTGACCGGATAACCCAATCCGCGGGTTCCAAATGAACCAAAAAATGAGAGGTCTTTGCGCACCTGAGCCGGTGTTAATTTTTCCATTTTAGCTAACTCTTTTGAGGAAACAGTCTCTTTGCCATTTTCCTCAACCGTTTCCAGAGCCCGGTGGTAAAGAGACAAACGTCTGATTGTCGACTCAGAAATGCGCTTTTTTAGCTCTGTCTCTCGATACTCATCCATTTATACCTCATTGCTAAACCTGTCGATTAAACCTCATCTATGTGAAAGCCTTCACAAAATAGGCCAGTTGGCAACAGAGTCAAGATTTTTTATCAAAAGCTCTTTAGACTATTATACGGGGAATATGCGAGCCCAGCCTCGACAGGATTTCATAGTTTATAGAGTTTGACCAGCCGGCCAGCTGCTCGGCGGTTACTGAGTCCCTGCCCGAGCTGCCAATCAGGGTTACTTCGTCACCCAATTTTACACCTTTGATATCGGAAACATCAGCCATCATCAGGTTCATACAAACCCGTCCGCGCAGCGGCGCTCTTTTGTCGCCTATCAGAACATATGAATGATTTGACAGCGCCCGGCTGTAGCCATCGAAGTAGCCTACCGGCAGAACCGCCAGCCTTGTTTTTTTGGTGGTCCGGTAAGTGCAGCCGTAGCCGACAAATTCATCAGCCGCTACACTTTTTAGCTGCGTTATTCTTGTCTTCCACGAAAGCAGCGGCTGAAACAGATTATTTTTACCGCCCTGGTTTAGATGCGTCGCTATCGTCTCTTTCGACGGCCAGTGGCCGTACATGGCGATACCCGGCCTGACCAGATCAAAGTGCGTTTTCTTAAACAGAATCAAAGCCGCCGAAGAGGCAGTATGACGGATAGTCGGTTTCATTTGCAAACTGTCGAGCTTCTTTAGCATTCTGTTAAAGTTTTCAAGCTGAAACTCGGCGTATTCATGATTGGTGGTATCTTCAATATTGGCAAAATGTGTGCTGGCACCGTAAGGTTTTTTCAAATAGGGATAGCTCTTGTAGATTTTCACAAAATCTTCCAGCTCTTTTTCTGTTATGCCCTGTCTGTTGGTGCCCGTCTCAAGTTTCAGATGTGTTCGAATATTCTTTTTTAACCTTTTGGAAATGCTCCCCAGCTTGCGCAAGGTTGTTTTTTCAAAAATCACCGGTTCAATGTCATATTCAAAGAGAGCCTCGAGCATATTGGTCTCGACCGGTCCCAGTATCATTATCTTTCTAAGCCAGCCGCCCAGTCTGACTGCCTGAGCTTCCTCAAACGAATGAACCGTCAAATATTCTATTTGATTGTGTTTTGAAAGCAGCCCGGAAATCTCAAGCAGCCCGTGCCCATAGGCGTTAGCCTTAACACAAACAGCCAGCTTACTTTTGCCCGATAGCTTCTCCAGAGATTTTATATTGTGCGAAAGAGCTTTTTTGGAAATTTCTATCCAGCTCAACAGATTACGGTTTGCCATTTCATTATTTATACAATCACCCAAAATTACGGACAACAAAAAGAACAGCTTTCTATAATTATCCCTGGCTTTACAGTTGCTATCTTGATTTAAGGCTTCCGGCTGTTATCTTTGTCACGTCATGAAAGATATTTTAGCTAAAAACTCAACCTTTGTCCGCGGACGTATCGCCGAAGTCTGTGATGAACATAACCGCGACGTCGACGACATAGCTATTGTTGCTGTTACCAAACGCTTTCCGGCTTCCTTGATCAGTATTGCAGTAGCCGCCGGTTTTTTAGATATCGGTGAAAGCAGAGTTCAGGAAGCTGAGTCAAAAATAGGCGAGCTTGGCCGAATAGCCTGCTATCATCTGATAGGCCACCTGCAGAGCAACAAAGCCAAAAAAGCGGTGCAGCTTTTTGACGTAATTCAATCGGTAGACTCTTTGAAACTCGCTCTTGAAATAAACAAAGCCGCCGGCTCAGAAGAACGCCGAATCGAATGCTATATCCAGCTGAATTCTTCAGGCGAAGACCAAAAATTCGGGGTAGCCTCTGGCGACTGCCTCGAACTTATCAAAAAAACAAGCGAGCTGAAAAACATCAAACTTACCGGCTTGATGACTATCGGTCCGCTTACTGACGATGAAAACGCTATCCGCAGCGCTTTTTCCAGATGCCGTGAACTTTTCTATAAAGGCAAAGATATCTGCGGCAGTAACTTCGAGCATCTTTCAATGGGCATGTCCGATGACTATCCGCTGGCTATTGCCGAAGGCTCTACCACCATCCGACTGGGCTCGGCCTTATTCGGACCCCGGCCAGTTAAGGCCTGACTCCAAAATTTCAGATTTTTTGCCAAAAAGCCGCCAAAATAGCTGAATATTAGCCCGTGATGAGGGTTAATTTTTCCCCGTACAAGTTCGATAATATAGTTAAGGAAGTTTCTGCTTTGGGCTGCTCAATTTGTGCACTTTCAAAGCAGTTGTTTCAAAATTGAAACTCAAAAGAAATCGAGAGTAAATAGTTATGAGCCTAACCGCAAATGATATCCGTAGTATAGAAATCCGCTCTCAGATGCGCGGCTACGACAAGGAAGAAGTTGATAATCTACTGGAACAGGTAGCCGTAGCTTTAGAAACGACCAAGCAGGAAAACGTCAAACTGTCGATGGAAATTGACAGCCTTCGCTCCGAAGTCGCTTCACTAAAAGAGAATGAAGATGTCATAAAGGGTGCCGCTATTGACGCCCGCAAGAATGCTGACGCTACCGTCAAGGCTGCCAAAAAAGATGCGGCTGATATAATTGACAAAGCCAAAGATGAAGCCAAAAACATCATCGCCGGTAATATCAAAAAAGTTAAGGAAATAGAGCAGCACATTAAGAGCCTCGACCAGAACCGCAAAACTTATTTGAGCAAACTTCGCACCCTTATATCATCACATCTCGAACTGGCCGAGCGCGAGGCGGTAATGGATGTCAGAGAAGCAATGGCCGAAGCTGCCGAAAGCGTTACCGCCAGTGGATCAATAACCGTCACCAATACCGAAGACCACGAGACAATAGCAGATACCGATAATGAAGTTGTCGATACAGCGGACGATCAGGAAGACGATTATCCCGAAGACGATGATAGCGGCCCGGAAAAGCAGGCCGAGCTAAGAGACGAAGATGAGCCATCCGCTGCTGAACTTGAAGAAGCCCTTAAACAGTATAAGGAAAGTGAAAGTGAGGTAGATGGCGAACCGACCCAGCCCCCGACTGCTACTCCCCCTTCACTGGCTTCTCCCGGACAAAAATGGGAAGAGACAAGCGCCCTGGCAGACGAAGTGCCGTCTGAATTTATAGTAAAGAGTAATGAGCCCAAGACAGATGCTCCGACAGGTTCTGCTGCCACTCCTCATCCCAAGGCCAATAAAACGGGCAAAATGGATGTAAATAAAGAATTTAACGAAATTGCCGCAAAGCTTGAAGATATTGTAAAATCCGGGAAAAAATAAAATTCTCGCCTTACACTTTTTTTTAGGCCGGTCTATCCATCGGATAGCCGGCCTTTTTCTACATAGATATCGAATCAATCTGTTAAGCAAGTTGCATTGAGCGTCACACTGAGCATGTCGAAGTGTACACCCTAAAGAAGCGTAAACGTTCTATTTGATTTTCAATCCAAAAACAGCATATTTTAATTCCAGGACTGCCCTCTAAGCGGACAAAAGTTAGCAGCAATTTTAGAAAGGACAGAGCTTTGCAAACAATCGAAGAACAAAACGAACAATTAAAAGAGGCCACAGATTATATCCAAAGCCAGACACAGTTTAAACCATCTATCGGTATCATTCTCGGCACCGGGCTCGGGTCACTGGTCGACGGCATCGAAATGCAGGCGACAGTCGGTTACGAGAATATTCCGCACTTTCCGGTATCGACAGTCGAATCACACGCCGGCCGGCTTCTTTTTGGCGGCCTTCGCGGCAAACCTGTTGTCTGTATGCAGGGACGCTTTCATTTTTACGAAGGCTACACTTTACAGCAGATTGCTTTTCCCGTCCGGGTAATGAACAGACTCGGCATCAAAACGCTCATAGTCTCAAACGCTGCCGGCGGCATGAACCCGAATTTTAATGCCGGCGACATTATGCTGATAAAAGACCATATTAATTTCTTCCCCGGCAATCCGCTTATCGGTCCCAATGATGAAAAAATGGGCGACCGTTTCCCGGATATGTACGAAGTCTACAATCATGAATATATTAAAATGGCCAAACAAGTAGCGCTGGACTTAAAACAGCCGCTGCAGGAGGGTGTCTATGTCGGCCTGACCGGCCCCTGCCTGGAAACCGCCGCCGAATACCGCATGCTGCGCGGCTGGGGAGCCGATGCTGTCGGCATGTCGACAGTCCCCGAAGTCATAGCAGCCCACCACCAGCATAACAGGGTTCTGGCCTTTTCGATTATCACCGATATGGGACTGGCCGACAACATGCACCCCTGCTCGCTTGACGACGTTATTGGTACCGCCACCGCTGCCGAACCCAAACTCCGCGAACTTATAGCCGGCTGCGTGGAAAAGATGTGACATAAACACTAATTAAGTGCTTGCTAACTGGTTTTGGATATTATTTATTCTAATGACGGAGAAAGACTTTTAAGCCCAAGATGAGAAAATTGAAAATCTACTGTGCCGGACCTTTATTTAACGATAAAGAACGCGAAGAAATGACTGATATCGCATCAAGCCTTGAGACTGCAAATTTTGATGTTTTCTTACCTCATCGTGACGGAATAGAATTTTCAAAAATTTCCGATAGGTTACTTGAACAAGGCTACCAACCAAAAGAAGCAAATCTCCTCCTGTCAACCGCCATTTTTTTCATAGATACTTACAAGGTCGCAGATAGTGATGGTTTGGTAATCAACCTAAATGGAAGGGTCCCAGACGAAGGAGCTGTTGTAGAAGCTGGTATTGCTTGGTCACTTAATATACCGGTTGTTATTTATAAAAACGACAGTCGGTCGAAGATAAACGGAACTGACAACCCCCTTGTTCTCGGTTTGTCCTCTTTCAGAGTCGTAAATAGAGTGTCAGCTATCGTTGAAGAATTTAACAAGCACTTTTCAAATTCGAATAATTTCCGTAAGTCACACTCGAATGGAGTGACAATTCCTTCTTTCAAAAATGGGAAAAAGCTGTATAGAATCTTTTCAAATTATGACATAACGAAAAGAAAGAATATCAATAGACTCGCCAAAGTCTTAAGGGGTTGGGAAGAAAAAAGGGGAATTGAAAATGTCGCAGGGAAAGAACATCTCAGATAGAGAAAAATTAATATGCACTCATCCTCATGCTGCTCTCACTAGAAACACGCGTGGTCGATACGCACCACTTGCTCCAGAAAATATAAGAAATGAATATCAAAGAGATGTTCATCGCATAGCTTATTCGCAACCCTTTCGCAGACTAAGAAATAAGACTCAGGTCTTTTATCTCCCAGAAAACGACCATATATGCACCAGGCTTGAGCATTCTTTGCACGTCGCCAATGCTGCAAGAACAGTTGCACGTGCATTGAACTTAAATGAAGATCTAGCAGAAGCAATAGGACTTGGACATGATCTTGGCCACGCTCCTTTTGGTCATCACGGCGAATTCGTGCTCGGTGAAATCTGCAAAAGAGAGGGAATTGCCCCCGATTTTCATCATGAAGTTAATAGTCTTCGTGTTGTCGACAAGCTTGCACAGCTTGATAGAAATCCTACGCATGGATTAAATCTTACATATGAAGTGCGGGATGGAATTGTATCTCACAATGGGGAGGATTTTAACCAAAGAATAATTAAGCCATTCGAAGGAGATAAGGACCTTGATAAAATCAAACTAAGGAGAGATGCAGGTAACGCCATTTCAATGGAGGGCTGTATCGTTCGGCTAGTTGACAAAGTAGCATATGCAGGTAGAGACTTAGAAGATGGAATAAAAGCAAAATTAATTGATCCAAATTTAATACCAAAAAACCTCCGGGACACACTTGGAAAAGAAAATGGAACAATAGTCGGAACACTCATTAAAGACATTGTTAATTGTTCGTCTAAAAGCGATAAATATATTGCCCTCTCTCAAGAAAAATTCGACGCATTGAATGAGCTACTTAAGTACAATTACAAAAATATCTATCTGGGAGAAAGAGTACAACAGTATAGGATTAGGGCTACTCGTTCAATTAAGCATCTTTTTGAAGTGTTAATGGAAACACTGAAAGAAACTAAACGATTTGAAAATTCCGAAAAATCCAAAATTCTATCCCCTAATGGAAAAAGCATTAAATCAGGAGGGCTTGACGTTTTCAAGAATTTTATAAGTGACATAGGATACAAGGATGATGAGAGCGATGCTCAAATTTGTATTGATTTTATATCCGGATTTACCGATCAATATGTTCTAAGATTCTTGGAAGAAGTATTCGTTCCAAAAGCTATTGTTTGACTTCTCCCCCCCCTTGCCTTCTTTCCAAAAAATACCTTATTTCTCGCAGATACTTCTTTAGAAATTTTGAAAGGACTTCTACATGTCTACTGCTCTTAAGTCGAAAAAAAGTGAAACTTCGTCTCTTCCGAATCGTGATGGCATAGATAAAAAGCATAAATGGAATTTAGCTGATATATTCTCTGACGATAACGCCTGGGACGAAGACTACAAAAGAGTCCAGGGATTAATCGAAAAATCCAAAGACTTTACTGGTAAGCTAAGCGAATCACCACAAACACTCTTCGAGTGTCTGGAAATTCGCACTGATTTAAACCTGTCGGTCTTTCAATTATTTCAATACGCCCGCTTAAACCGTGATATAGATAACCGCGTTTCCAAATACCAGTCGATGACCGACCGCGCCGCTATGCTCTCGTCTCTAGCTGGAGCTGCCTATTCGTTCGTAGAGCCGGAAATGCTCAAAATGTCCGATGACAAACTCAAAGAGATGGCCGGGCAATTCCCCAAAAAAGATATCTATGATTTTTATATCAAAGAACTGATTCGATCCCGTCCGCATATCCGCTCCGAAGAAGTTGAAGAATTACTGGCTCAGTCGGCCATGGTCGCCCGCGGCGCTGAAAACGTTTTTACCATGCTCGATGACGCCGATATGACTTACCCTGAGGTCAAAGACGAAGACGGTAACCTGGTCAAACTTACCAAACAGCGCTACGCCAAAATTCTGGAATCAACCAATGGTGAAGTTCGCAAAAATGCTCACTCCGCTTTTTATTCCTCTTACAAAAATCATTTGAACACTTTGAGCGCCTCGCTTGCATCGACTGTCAACAATGATATTTTTTACACCAAAGCCCGCGGTTTTAAAAGCTGCCTGCACAATTCGCTCGACGGTGATAATATCCCGGCCGAGGTTTACCATTCGTTAATAAGCAGTACCGAAAAACATATCGAAGGCTTGCACAAATATGTAGCGCTTCGCCAAAAAATACTTAAACTTGAAAAAATACACAGCTACGATATGTTCTGCCCTTTATTCCCCGAACGCGACTACGAAGTAAACTACGATCAGGCGGTCGAGGCAGTTATCGAATCCACGACGTCATTAGGGGCCGACTATACCGCCGCCCTTAAAAATGCTTTCGACAGTCGCTGGGTTGATGTCTATGAAACCGAGGGTAAGGGCAGCGGCGCTTACAATTGGGGCAATTACAAAGTCCATCCCTTTATACTAATGAACTACAACGGCACCATCGATAATATGTTTACCTTAGCGCACGAGATGGGACACGCCATGCACAGTCATCTCTCCTGCGGCAAACAGTCTTATCAAAAGGCTGGCTATTCTATCTTTGTAGCCGAAGTCGCCTCAACCCTTAACGAAGGCTTGCTGCTGGAGCATTTGCTTAAAAAAACAACCGATGACCTTGACAAATTATTTATCTTAAACCGTCAGATGGATAACACCGTCGGCACCTTTTTTAATCAGGTCATGTACGCCAGTTTTGAGCTGACCATTCATGAAACAGTCGAAAAAGGCGGTGCGCTTTCACCCGACATGATGACCAACCTCTGGCGTAAACTGACCGAAAAATATTACGGCCCGCATCTGACCATCGATGACTACTCAATTATCAAATGGTGCCGCATCCCCCATTTTTATATGATGTATTACGTCTTCCAGTACGCTACTTCGTATGCCGCCTCGCAGGCGATTATGTCAAATTTTATGGCAGGCGACACGACCATCGTTGCCAAATATATCGAAATGCTTTCAGCCGGTGGCTCGGACTATCCGATAGAGTTATTAAAAAACTGCGGCGTAGATATGACCAAACCTGAATCAGTCGAAGCCACTGTCAAAATGTTTGCCGAGCAGGTGGATGAAATGGAACGCCTGGCCGAGGGGCTGGGGAAATAGGAGAAGATAGTTTATGGATTATAGCGGTACAGGTGCTGCTGCTGTAGGCGCAGCGGCGGCACATCAGGCCAAAATTAATGCGACCAAAGCCTCAGGCGCGATCGTCAAGATGTCTCCGGAAGAATTTATGAAGATCATCAACAAGAGCGAAGAGCCGCTGGTCGTTTTTGCCAAAGGGGGATTTCTAAATAGAAAGTTTCGTTATCTTACCAGCTACCGCGGTCTGTTTTTCTTCACTTCAGCATCGGAGCCGTTGGCACTACCCGGCAAAGCCGAAATAATCGCTGCCGACAAAATCTGGATCCCAGGGTAAGTTGATTATTCAGAACAATCGTGAAAAGGGGCCGGACCGCTTCTAAACAAGTAATTTACGAAGTAGGTCACATCGGTGATATTAACTGTGCCACAAGTACCATTTACATCAGCCACTCCTTCAATGTCCGGCAAGGAACCACCTCGAAATATAAAATCTATCAAGACAGCTAAGTCTTGTACGTTTGACTGTCCATCTCGATTTAAGTCCCCAGAGCGATGCCCAATTATCGTCACCTCCCCTTCGACCGCAAATTCAGTGCTGTCGAGGTAACGACCAGTCACCTCAAAGTTAGCATATGTAGTATCCCACATCTGACCGTAGCCAAGCAAGAACTCTTTAATTGAAAATTCCGCTCTAATATACTGGTCACACGGATTTAGCTCAGGGTAGTGAAGAGAAAACGTAGACGAAACAATATCACCGTTGATGCGTATAGAATTCGTGTCAATATCAGCTGCAGTAAATTCATTATGAAAATTCTTTATCGTTAAAGCGCCGTAATGTTTCTCTATTTCATTCTTCATTATGACATACATTCTTGCAGGAAATACAGAGACTATCTCTGTGGCAATATTATTTATAAAAAAGAAGATTTTATTTTCACTTGTTTTAGTAACAATTATGTCTAGATCGCCATCGCAGTCAAAATCGGTAGAAGTCATGCCAGTTGATTTCGCAAGTATATGATAATTACTTTCGTAGAGTGAATAATGAAATGTGCCGTCACCATTATTGAGCATAATAGTTAAAGTGGAATAAGAACCCTTGTCATGTAGGATTGCGAGGTCCGGTCCGTTCACACCATCAAAATCTTTACTTATGATGTCAGATGGGACTCCAGTAATATCAGTATATGGAAGATGTCCTGGGAAATTACCGTTGCCTTCATTCGTTAATATTTCTATATGAGGCCAGTTCTGGAAACCTACCACCATATCAATAAGATTGTCACCGTCAAAATCGCTAAGTGAGACTGATGTGCAAGGGTTTCCAATGTAGTAAAGGTGAAGCATCGAAAATGTTCCATCTGCTTGATTCGCATATACTGCAATGCTTCCGTAAGAATTGTTCACTAAAATGACGTCGCTAAAATTGTCGTTTGTAATATCAGCAATTGCTACGTCGATCGGACTTCCACCCGCTGAATATTTTGTTGTGTTCGAATCCAAGGTGCCGTTTACATTATTTCTAACAACCATTTTTCCGTCGCAAGAAGAAGAGAAAATTAGGTCGTTGAAGCCGTTGCCTTCAATGTCAAGAATTGATATTGATGAAGGACAACGATCGTAGAATATTTCTGGTATTTTAAAGCTGCCCCCTCCCTTGTTCTCTAGGTAAATAATCTGGAAGAAGTCAGTACTGGCAATTACTAAGTCATTAATGCCGTCCCCGTTTATATCTCCAATATCAAGAAAGTTGCTGGTAATAGGAATTGATATATTGCTTGGAACTCCAAAACCCCCTTTTCCGTCATTCATTAAAATAATGATGTTTCGGGATCGAGAATTAGCGACTGCTAAATCAATATAGCCATCATTATTCAAGTCACCCGCTTCAACTGCAACAGGCCCAAGTCCTACGGGTATTGATTTCCCATATTTAAATAGAGGTTGCCCTAAGGCAGAGCCAATTAGAAAAAAATGAACCAAGAATATAAATATTATTGTTGTCTTTTGCATAGAAATTGGACTGAATTGGTTAATTTTAGCTACTTAATAATACACTCTACCGTAGTTTTATCCAAACACTAATGAGATTCACTGGATATCATTTCCCCCTTTACAAAACCACTAAACCGACCTAATATATTAGGCTATACCGGATTACGTATAGACCAAAAACTGATAAAATGAAATTTGATACGCTAAAAGACAATTTTTCGCTGCCCAAAGCCGAAGAGAAAATCCTCGAGTTCTGGAAAAACGAGGATATTTTCCACAAAGCCAATAAACTGGCCGAAAAA
>JACZWU010000004.1 GCA_022571985.1 Candidatus Zixiibacteriota bacterium
AAGAGCCCGCCGGCAAACAACTGGTTGTCATAGACAGCGAGGGCAATAACTCCAGCTGACATCCCCGTATTCATCCCCGTTTGCAGATGTGACCAGGAGGTGCCGTCCCAGGAAGCAATACGACCAGCTGCCACACTCCCGGCAGTATCAAACTGCCCGCCGGCTATCAGCTGATTGTTATAGACTGTGAGGTCATAAATGATGTCATTCATCCCCGTTCCCAGAGCCGACCAGGAGGTGCCGTCCCAGGAAGCAACATAGTTGGCAGAATCACCTCCTGCATTGGTAAACCGTCCCCCGGCAATCAGCTGGTTGTTATAGACTGTGAGGGCCGAAACAAGACTATCCATCCCCGCTCCCATAGCCGACCAAGATGTGCCGTCCCAGGAAGCTATATAGTTGGCAGACACACCCCCGGTAGCAGTAAACTCTCCCGCAGCAATTAGATTGCTATCATAAACTGCTATCGCATAAACTGCCCCGTTTACACCCAGAAGAGAAGGAGAAATGTTATTATCCCAGTAAATATCATCCGGGTCTGATGGTGACGACGACGAAGCTGAGATGTGCACCAGCGGCCCACCTGTCTTAGGGTCAATGGAGTATGTCAAATCCGTCCAGATCAAGAGGCCCCTGATATCCGCTCTTTCTTACCGCCTCAATGTCAATGCGGCCATCCGGCAAAACAAACTCCTCGATGCTTTTCTTCTCAGCTGTGTCACCAGCACTATCAGCTGCCAGGACAGGTGCTGACGATAGTAATAAAAAAATGATGATAAAATATTTAAGAGCTTTCATATTTTTGCCCTTCCAATCCAATATTCTGTGACGGACCTCTAACGAATCTGAGTATCCAATAGAATATACAAGATTTGTTGTTTCAGTCAAGAAACAAGGCGAGCAGTAGTTAATTAGCTCTTGTTTACTCGCCAGATGGCGTCGCAGAAATATTTTTTTGAATCAAATAGATTTATCAGTTCATCAAAACCTGTATCAGCAGCAAGATTGTGAATATCTGAAAGCAAATATTTGTAAGAATACTCGGTGTGAATCGGTTCCCATTCGTCAAAGTGAAACGCGCGGCCTATCTGGTCAATCGCTACTTCCTGATTTTCTAAACTGACCAGATAACTTTCCATAGCGCCTGTAAAAACATCGTAGGTGCCAAAATGCCGGAATTTGGATTTATCAAACTGTCCGCCCAGTTCTTTGTTAATGCGGTCAAGGACATTCAGATTGAACCGGCTGGTTATTCCTTTAGAGTCATTGTAGGCCGACAGCAGCAGTTCAATATCTTTTTTCAAATCAAAACCAATAAAAAACAGATCATCCCGGTTAAGACAAGTCCAGACATTACGCAAAAAAAATCTGGCTTCGGCGAAATTAAAATTACCGATACTTGAGCCTAAAAAAGTAACCAGATTGCGACTCGTGAAACGCTCGTTGAACCATTTAATGCCCACAAAATAATCCGAGACCAGTCCGTTGACTTCTATATCTGGAAAAGATTCGTTCATTGAGTCTCTCAGGCCAATCATAGCTGATTCGGAGATGTCTATTGGTACATACTGGAAATCGAGCTTTGCCTCAGAGAACTTCTCCAGCAGAATTTTTGTTTTCCGGCCGAATCCGGCGCCGAGTTCTATTAAATTGAACGGCTCATCTTTTACCGTATCGATAATTTTGTCAGCTTGATTGGAAAGAATATCTATTTCGCAGTTAGTCAGGTAATATTCGGGCACGAATGTAATTTCGCTGAATAGTTTGCTGCCGTTTTCATCATAGAGATATTTTGAGGGTATTCGTTTCGGTTTATCTGAGAGACCTACCAGAATATCCAGAGCAAAGGCGTGGGTTGGCCCGAATGATTCGGCGTAATCTTTTTCCTGAAGAATTTTATAATTTGCCGGCATTATAATCTAAGTCTGATTTTTTTGAATTTAATTGTCTTTTTTCTTCAGTCAGCATGATTACACCTGTCTGTTCTTATAGAATTACTTTTAAAATCAGGAATAATTATAGCACACTTGGTAATAGTGTCAACCATATAAGAGAGATAGTGATTTTATGGTTTATTCGAAAATGTTTTCTGCTAAGTAGTCGGCAGCCTTTTTAGTAGGCGCTTTGTCAATATCTACCATCATATTAGCCTGCTGCATCAGCTGGTTACTAATACTGCCTATTATCGGAATCAGGGCTTTGATTAATTTCTGATTTTCTGAAGCCTGAGGGGACAAAAGCAAAACCGCATCGTAAGGTGGCAAAGCCTGCTTCGGATCTTTTAATATAACCAGGTCATGGGCTGCAATGCGGCCGTCGGTAGAGTAGGCGGTGACGACGTCGATTCTATTGGCGTCGATAGCCGCATACATCAGCGCATGGTCCATCGAAACCGTTTCATAAAACTGTAGATTGTAATTGTCGCGTATGGCGAACCATTCGGGACGAGAGAAAAATTCGTAGTCACTGCCTATCAGCAAATCGGAAGAATGTTTTGACAAATCTGCAATCGACTCAAGTTCGAGCGACTTTGCCAGATCTTTCTTAACCGCCAGAGCATAAGTGTTTTCAAAACCGAGTGCGCCCAGGCAGAGAACGTTATGTTTTTCTTGCAGCCAGTCTGTCATCTCCTGCAATACGACATCGGGTGACTTAGTGTCCTTACGTTTCATATGGTTGGCCCAGATGGTGCCGCTGTAATCTATGTAGCAGTCAACCTCGTTATTTTTTAAGGCATCAAATAAAATAGTTGAGCCCATGCTCGAGCGCGTGTCGATATTAAATCCGCTATTTTTAAGCATAGTTGCCATCAGGTCGCTCAAAATATATTGCTCGGTAAAAGTCTTGGCGCCGATCGAAATTATTGGTCTGGAATCGCCTGAGTTAAACTTAAAAGCGTACGCTGACAGACCGCCAAAAAGTACAATTATCAGACCAAGCGCGGCCAGGCCGCCTTTAAAAGCATTTCTCTGAGTGACGGCTATTTCACTGAGTCGAATCAAACCGTCAAGAATAATGGCCAGCAGAGCCGCGGCAATACAGCCGACCAGTACCGAAGTATGATTCTGAGTATGCAAACCGCTGAAAATATAGTTGCCCAAACTTTTTGCTCCGACAGCAGTGGATAGAGTGGCTGTACCCACCACCCAGACAGTCGAGGTTCTTATGCCGGCAATAATTATCGGCAGCGCCACCGGCAGTTCAACTTTCCAGAGCATCTGATTTGAGGTCATACCCAGTCCGCGGGCAGCCTCGATTAATGACGGGTCAACTTCGGAAATTCCTGTAACAGTGTTTCGCAGTATCGGCAGCATGCTGTACAGAAATAGCGCGACCAAAGCTGGTACAAAGCCAATCTGCCCCAAAAGCGGCACCATCAGAGCCAACAGGGCGATACCGGGAATTGTCTGCATGACACTTGCAAACGAAAGTACCGGCCAGCGCAGTTTTTTTATGCGCGTGACTGCAATGGCAGTAGGCAGACAGACAATAATACCCAGTGAAAGAGCCGAGATTGTAATAAGCAGATGGCTGCCCAGATAATCCGGCAAAAGCTGCAGTTGCCGTATAAGATTTTCACTCATGGCCATTGCCGTCTTTTCTGTCTAATAATTCGTCCAGCTTTTCAAACTGCGAGCGCGGTGTCTGCATCAGGCTGCTGACATAAGGGTCGTCTTTCATCGACATCATTTCATGAGGTGTGCCGACAGCTACAATCCGTCCCTTTTGCATGACTGCAATCCTGTCAGCAAGTAGCAGAGCTTCCATAATGTCATGCGTAACTAAAACGACTGTCAGCTTAAGTTCCCGGCGGAGCTTGCTGAATTCCTGCTGAAGTTCGTTGCGGGTAATAGGATCAAGCGCACCGAACGGTTCGTCCATCAGCATAATCTTTGAACCCGCAGCCAGCGCCCGTGCCACGCCGACACGCTGCTTTTGTCCGCCGGAAAGTTCAGCCGGCTTTCTGTCTTTGTATTCGGTGGCCTCTAAGCCGACTAAAGAAAGAAGTTCATTGGTTCTTTCTCTTATTTTGCCTTTCTCCCAGTTCAGCAGCTCAGGCACGATAGAAATATTTTCAGCGATTGTCATATGCGGGAAAAGACCAACCCCCTGAAAAACATAACCAATCTGCCGCCTCAGAGTTACCGCATCAAGCGACGTTATATCTTTACCTTTTACTGATATTTTGCCGCTGCTCGGTTCAATCAGGCGATTTATCATTTTCAGGGTAGTTGTTTTGCCGCAGCCGGATTTTCCCAAGAGAGCCAACAGCTCCCCTTCGGCGACTTTCAAGGAAATATCTTTGACCGCCTCGGTCTGGCTATTACTGTAGGATTTGGTTACTTTTTGAAGTTCTATCATAACTGTTTTAGGACCGTTACTCATCAAAATTTGACGATTAGCTTCAAATATCAAGCAATTTCTCCGAAAGCAAAAAATCAGTTGAAATAGCTGTTCGATTGTTCATATTTAGCAGCTTGATAGATATTTGAAAGAAATAGCGGAGATATATAATGGAAGATCTGTACAGAAAAATAATCGAAGAGATCGGCGAGGATATCACTCGTCCCGGTCTTGAAAAAACTCCCGACAGGGCTGCCAGGGCCATGAAATTTATGACCAAGGGCTATTCGGAAGATATCGAAAAGATTGTCAATAACGCCGTCTTTCCGTCGGACACCAGCGAAATCGTACTGGTCAAAAATATAGAGATGTATTCACTCTGTGAGCATCATATGATGCCTTTTATCGGCAAATGCCATGCGGCTTATATTCCTAACGGCAAAGTGCTGGGCTTGTCAAAAATTGCGCGGATTGTTGATGTCTTCGCACGCCGTCTGCAGATACAGGAAAGGCTCACCAAAGAAATTGCCGAAACGATTCAGAAATTTACCGATGCCTCCGGCGTGGCAGTGGTTATTGAGGCGAAGCATTTGTGCATGATGATGCGCGGAGTGGAAAAACAAAACTCGGTCATGACAACTTCCTGTGTACTCGGCGATTTCAGAACAGACCCCAAAACGCGTTCAGAGTTTTTCAGCCTGCTGAGACTCGGCCTGCACACGGAATAGCCAATGTATCTGATATTAAACAAAAGATTCCGCTTTTCTTCATCACACAGGCTTCATGTAGAAAGCTGGTCGGACGAAGAGAACGCCCGTTTTTTTGGGGGAGAGAGCGGCGGCAAATATGGCCACGGTCATAATTTTGAAACCTGGATGGGTATTCATGGTCCGGTTGATGAAAAGACCGGCATGATTGTGGAACTGGGGGCGCTCAAAGATAAAATCAACACTCTCATTGACTCACGCTACGACCATAAGTATCTCAATGTCGACACGCTGCCGTTTCACAGACTTAACCCCACCCCTGAAAATATAGCAGGGCAGCTGTTGGCCGAAGTGGCCCCGCTTTTGACCGATGAACCTTATGAACTTATTAAATGTCAGCTTATTGATACTCCCGAAAGCAACGCCGTAAGTTTCGTTGACAAGACTTGCCAGCGTACCTTTGCCGCCTCGTTTTCGGCCGCCAGAGTGACCTCTTCGCCACATCTCTCAGAAGCAGAAAACCGCCAGATGTTTGGACTCTCTGCCAACCCGGAAGGGCATGGGCATAATTATAGAATAGAAATTATTCTGGCAGGCAAGCCAAACTCTAAACACGGGCTGATAAAGAGCGAAGTTGATACCTGGCAGGAGCTGAAGGAATTTGTCAAACGCTGGGATCACAAGAACCTTAATAAAGAAGTCAGCGATTTAAAAAATATTCCTATAACTACCGAGTGCATGGCCAGAGTCATATTTGAAAAACTCTCAAGCAAGCTGCCGCTTAAGAAAGTGCGTCTGTATGAACGAAACGATTTTTTTGCCGAGTATCACCGGGGCGGACGATTTACGATGGGTATCAAAGCTTCGTTTAATGCCGCCCACCGTCTGCACAGTAGCGAACTAACAGACGCCGAAAATGTTGAGCTGTACGGCAAGTGCAACAATCCTGAGGGGCACGGTCACAATTACGATGTCGAGTGCGTGGTGACGGGCGAGCTTGACGAAAAATCAGGTGCACTTTACGATCTGGTGAAATTACAAACAGGCCTGGATAAAGTATTATCTCTCTGGCATTTTAAACATCTTGATTTAGAGACCGAAGAGTTTAATAAAATACCCAGTACAGGTGAAAATATTGTTTCTGTATTGTGGGATAAGCTTTCCGAAACGCTAGCTGCTGAGCTGTGGAGTGTAGACTTGTGGGAGACAGAAAGCAATTTGTTCCAGATTCAGCGTGAAAAACCAAATGGAGCTCTATAGTAGTCATCCTGAGCGGACGAAGTCCCGAAGCGTTGTCGAGGGAGTCGAAGGATGAACAACCGAATGGGGCATTGGTAAAACGGTAATTAGAGAGTATCTAAGTGAAAAGCAAAGCGGGTCGATAGAAAAGTCACCCTGAGCGGAGTCGAAGGGTTATCCAGTTGAAGATGGTTCGACCCTTCGGCTTCGCTCAGGACAGGCTCTGCTCACCATGACTATTAATTCCTTGTCGAAACCATCCGCCTGTGGCGAGATCTCGACCTACTCTATAATTCATTTAAGTGGGAGAATTAATTGCAAAACATATTAGTTACCGGTTCAAGTAAAGGCATAGGGCGGGCCATAGCGATAGCACTTGCCTCTGATAAAACTCATCTTTTCATTCACGGACGCGATAGAGATGCCCTTGCAGAAACAGAAAAACTGGTCAAAGATAAAGGCAGCAGCTGCAGTCAGATTGTTGCAGATATAAGCACTACCAGCGGCTGTGAGAAAATAGTAAAAGCAGTCGGCGAAAAGTCGCTAAGTGTCTTAGTTAACAATGCGGCTATTGCGACAGTTGCCCCGGTCGAAGAGCTGACGCTTGATGACTGGAACAGGACCATAGCAGTAAATATCACCGCGCCGTTTATTCTGACCCAAAAATTTCTGCCTCAAATGAAAAAAGGCAGCTCTATTGTAAATATCTTGTCAAGTGCTGCTAAAAATGCTTACACCAACTGGAGCAGCTACTGTATGAGCAAGTTTGCTTTGCGCGGTTTTTCTGAAACACTGCGCGAGGAACTCAGGCCGCGCGGTATCCGGGTTATTGCAGTTTACCCCCGTGCTGTAGACACGCCTATCTGGGATTCTGTCCCCGGTGACTGGCCCAGAGAGAAAATGATGAAAGCAGAAGAAGTCGCGAAAGCTGTCGCATTCGCCGTCTCCTGCCCGCCAGATGTCTTGATAGAGGATATCACCCTGGGCAACTTGGCGGGGACGTTGTAGAGTTAGAAACATTAATTTATAGAGTTTTCTTATGGATACAATTTATTTACCTGAAGTTGATACTGTTGTTGGGAATGTTATTGACACAATCTTTTTAGTTATTCAAGACACATCTGCTGCCCAGGCTACTCAGGTTTGGTGGAAATATAGTTGGTTTTGGTCATTGGTAGTTGGTGTGGCAGCATTAATTAGTGCACTTGCGTCGCTGTACAGCGTTTCCATCTCGAAAAGATTATTTCAACATTCAAAGCAACTAACGGAAAAGACACAAAAGCAGGTAATAAATTCGGAATGGTCAACTTTGATTTCTAAGAAAAGTAAGTTATGGGAGAGAGTAAAAATAGGTTACACCATTTGGCTGCAAGAAATTAAGTGGGGAGACTTGGAAAGTGAGAAAAGGCCACCAAAAGCGCTAGTCGATTTGTTAGATAAGGCAGGCGTTCCAGAAGGTATCGAAAATTTTGAGGATATTGATCGCTTTTGGCGAGACGTTGGGAATAGCGATAATTCAGAGATAGCGTGGTTGCACAAATTCTTTTGTCGAGTACATCCTCCTATGGGGCGCTATACATCATCCGTTATTTTTGAATCGAGACATGAAAGAACTAAGGATTGGAATGAATTTTATGAGGCAAGGGCCACGGTCACAAGCAGCCTTAATGGGTGGGGGGAATCAATTTCAATGGACTATTTGGTTGATCGCTTTCAGAATCAAAGAATTGAAATTATACTTTTTGCATGGTTGGAATTGTCACTATTTAATTCCAATGACAAAGAATGGTTCAACAAGCCACATTTTTTCGAACTTGCTAGCACAATTGACAAAATAAATAAGTAATGAAACTCATAATTAGTTTACTAAATCAATGAAGTGCCGGTGTATGAACTGTATGACCGATAACATAGGTAACCTGTCCGGGAGTTTGTAGCTCAAAGTAGAATTCTTGGTTAAAACAGCCTAACCTACGCGTTTGGAACGAATCTTAGCCGCCCGTAGTTCTAACGCTTCGGCTTCTTTGTCACGCTTCATGGCTCGATATAACACTGCCAGGTTGTTCAGGCTTGTGGCCACATCAGGATGGTCCGGGCCGAGGGTCTTTTCTCTAATCGCCAGTGATCGATTGTAAATTGGCTCAGCCTGTGCGTACTGGCCTTGGGCGTGATAGAGCGCGGCCAAGTTATTTAGGTCTCTTGCCACATCTGGGTGATTGAGACCAAGGGCTTTCTCGTCAATCGCTAGCGCTCGCTTGTAGAGCGGCTCGGCCTGCGCGTACTTGCCCTGGTCGCAGTAGAGCGTGGCCATGTTGTTCAGGCTTGTGGCCACATTGGGATGGTCAGGCCCGAGTGTACTTTCTATGATAACCAACGAACGATGGTAAAGTGGTTCAGCCTGCCCATACTGACCTTGATCTTGGTAGAGCGACGCCAGATTGTTCAGACTCGCGGCCACATTGGGATGGTCAGGCCCGAGTGTACTTTCTATGATAACCAACGAACGATGGTAAAGTGGTTCAGCCTGCCCATACTGACCTTGATCTTGGTAGAGCGAGGCCAGATTGTTCAAGCTCTGCGCCACATCAGGATGGTCCGGGCCGAGGGCCTTCTCGACAATCGCCAGCGAACGACTGTAAAGTGGCTCAGCCCGCGAATACTGACCCTGAGCTCTGTATAACACCGCCAGATTGTTCAGGTTCGCGGCCACATCGGGATGGTCCGGTCCGAGGGCCTTCTCGTCAATCGCCAGGGCACGATTGTAAAGCGGCTCAGCCCGCACGTACTGACCTTGAGTATAGTAGAGCCCCGCCAGGTTGTTCAGGCACGTGGCCACATTGGGATGGTCCGGGCCGAAAGCTTTCTCGTAAATCGCCAGTGAGCGATTGTAAAGTGGCTCAGCCTGCGCAAAATGCCCCTGAATATGGTAGAGTAAAGCCAGATTGTTCAAGCTCTGCGCCACATCAGGATGGTCCGAGCCTAGAGCCTTCTCGAAAATCGCCAGGGCACGATTGTAAAGCGGCTCAGCCTGCACGTACTGACCTTGGTCGTGGTAGAGCGAGGCTAAGTTGTTCAGACTCGTGGCTACATCAGGATGATCCGGTCCGAAAGCTTTCTCGTAAATCGCCAGTGAGCGATTGTAAAGTGGCTCAGCCTGTTCATAATGACCTTGTTCTTGATAGAGCAATGCCAAATTGCTCAGGATGGTGGCAACAGACAGATGGTCCGGTCCGAGGGCCTTCTCATTAATCGCCAGGGCTCGTTCGTAAAGCGGCTTAGCCTGTAAGTATCGGCCTTGAGTGTCGTATAGCAAAGCCAGATTGCTTAGGTTCGTAGCCACAGTCGGATGGTCCCGTCCGAGTTCCTTCTCATTAATCGCCAGGGCTCGTTCGTAAAGCAACTTAGCTTGTTCATACTTGCTCTGAGCATAAAATAGCAAAGCCAGATTGTTCAGGCTCGTGGCCACAGACGGATGACCAGATCCGGCGTTCTTTTCCGCTATCTTGAGGGACTTCTTGGCGACGACTACAGCACTGTCATATTTGCCCTGTTGATAGAGTGATTCCACTTCCCGATTGAGGATCTCCCATTCACTTACAGCGCCTTGCTCTGACACACACGATGCGAGCAGCATCAAGAGTAAAAAGGCCGATATTAATGTCAGTATCTGTTTCATTTCACAAATTTCCTCCCTAATCACTGCAAAAAACTTTACCCGACCTTAGTTACCATGATTAGAATACAACTTTACCCCGATCATCCCAATCAAACAATAGATTTATCTTTTTCTCTGTCTGCATATTGCAAAATCACTACAAATCCTGTTAACCAAAAAGTGAAATATGACAAAACGAACCCAATTTTAGCCTTGGTGGATTTGCCGTAATGTGATGAAGCATAATTGTATGCAAAGAAAAGATGGATTCCAGCCTACGCTGGAAAGACAAAATCGGCTCCAAGGTCGCCTATCGCTTGCGGCAAGGTCCCGAGCGAAGCCGAGGGGTGGGATCATAACGGCTATATGAAGATGGATTTCCGCCTTCCCCGAGACCTTACTCGGGCCGGGTCGCCCACTGCTTGCAGTGGGATCTAAACATACAAAATCAAATACCTCAATTTTGCTGCTCGTATTAAGCGCTGGATTCCACGTCAAGCGTGGAATGACGGAAAAAGCTGTAATGACAGAGGGCGTGGAAATTTCGTGGGCGGCAGACGTCTCGTCTGCCCCATGTGAACAGAAGATGGATTCCCGACAACAAAACTCCCCGTGAATACACGGGACTAAAGCGGGAATGACAAATTCGATAGCCCTACTTGGCGGCGAACTCGCTGGCGGAATAGGTTTTCGATATGATTCTAAGACCGTCGTTAATCAACTTGGTGACTTCTTTATCAGACTTGGCCAGATTCTCCAGGAACTCCCGGATTTCTTTCTGGATTTCAGGATATAATTCGTTCTGTAATAATAATTCTAATAGTTCGAGCGGCGAAAGCCATTTGTCAGAGTATTCGTCTCGCAAAGTTTCCCAGACCTGGGGAAGTTTTGAATAATCGGCGTTGTTATCGCGGCAGTCGCGGATTGTCTGATAAAGTTCATAGAGTTTGCGGTCTTTTTCGCTGCGGTCAGCTTTAACCGTACGGGAGCGGGAAACTATCGAGGGCTGCTCATAGGCATCTTTGTCGGCGGCGCCGTGGAAAACCGAGACAATTTTTTCACCGACTGTCATATCATAGGTACCCCAGGAGGGCTCAAACAGGACAGCGCCGTTATAATTTACGCTGCAATCACCGAAGACCATTAAAATTAGTTTGCCCTCTTTCCTCTCACAATTATCGAGGCGGCCTTTGACAACTACGCCGCTTTCAAAATGAAGCGTGACAGTCTTGCCGGTAGCAATCCCAAGCTCAGCCATATCACCATCAGTCATATCTTCGAGCGGCTTGGAGCTATTCTTTAGTTTTCCGACAGGTGAGCCGAAGCCGTCTTTGTGGTAATTTTTGTCATGTCCGGGAAGTTCTTTGTCAGCAAATGCCAGACTTGATGGTCCGCTGGTTTTCAGATAAACCGGCTGATTGGCGCTGTCGGTCAGGACTTCGGTAAAGACACCCGAGAGCTGAATGCCGGAACTGTACTGGCAGGTGCTGGGGTTTTTGCATTCGATAGCTTTGTTAATACTTTCAACATCGGCTTTGCGATAGGCCATATCTTTGGCGAAATCTTCGAGCACATCTGTCAGATGCTGGAAACTCGGTGTAACAAACAGGTGCGGCTGTTCGGCTGTGATATCAAAGACATAGTCGGCCGTATCAAGATTGTAAGGAATTTTCTTAATATCTGGCGACAGACAGCGATACGATTCGCCGATCGACGAAAGCAGTCCGGCGCCGTACAATTCGAAATTGTCGAGTTCGCCTATCAGACCATATTCGACAGTCCACCAGTGCAAGCGGGACAAAAGCGCCATCTCAGACGGATCACCCAGATTGTCCTGTTTGTAATGAACTTCTTTTTCAGATTCTTCGACTACTTTTGGGTCGGCGTCGTGCGTTTCTTTTATGATAGAAAGTCTTCTTATGGCTTCGTACAGTTCAAAATCTTTGCGTGAGGACATAGCTTTGGCGCCGGCTGCTCCGATACAACGCAGGTATTCGGCATATTCCGGCTCTGCAATAATAGGCGCATGTCCGGCAGCTTCGTGAATAATATCCGGAGCGGGAGTGTACTCAATATGATTTATCTGCCTGATGTCTGCCGCTACAACCAGTACCCGAAAGGCTTGAAAAGCCATAAATGCTGCCGGTGGAATAAAACCGTCAACATTGACTGCCGCCCAGCCAATCTTGCCAAGAATCCTGTTCATATTTTCAATACTGGGGATTTTGCCGAGGTCAATACCGGTCTTTGAAAGCCCCTCAAGATAAGCGCGGTGGGCATGGTTTTTTAAGAAATCAATGTTTTGCCTCATGACATAGCGCCAGATAGAGTGATCCTGCGGAGTGTAGGATTTGTAGTTTTGATCGACTACGAACTGTTTCAAATATAGCGGAAGGTTGGCGAGGACTACGTTTGCATCAAGCGGGCTGCTCTTGGTTACTTCTTCGACCTGTGTGGCCATACTCACACTCCTTTAATGTTCAATCTGTCAAAAGCTGGCATGCTCATATTTATCAGCGTCAAATATATGAGTTGTTGAGGAGAGGTGCAACTATGATTACGGCTGTCTTGTAAAGCGCTGAAATTCTATGATTTAGCCAGTTCAGGCAAAGCTTCAAATTGACTGAGCGACTCCGGATTTGCCAGGGCATCTATGTTGGGGACTTCCTGGCCATGTACAATGCGGGCTACTGCGATTTCTACTTTTTTGCCGTTTATAGTGTGCGGGATATCTCTGACTTCGATTATTTTAGACGGCACATGACGGGCGGTAGATTTTTGCCTGATAGTTTTTTTGATACGATCTTTGAGATCCTCTGTCAGAACTTGTCCCTCGGCTAAGACCACGAAGAGAATAATGCGAATGTCATCTTCCCATTTTTGTCCGATAACCAGACTGTCTGCAATTTCCGGCATAGCTTCAACCGGTGCATATATCTCGGCGGTGCCGATACGAACTCCGCCGGGGTTAAGAGTAGCGTCTGAGCGACCGTAAACTATGACGCTGCCGTAATCGGTAATCTTGATAAAATCGCCGTGCCACCAGACACCCGGAAAATGTTCGAAATAAGCAGCTTTGTATTTTGCTTTGTCAGGGTCGTTCCAGAAATAGATTGGACGCGAAGGAAACGGAGCGCTGCAGACCAGCTCGCCAACTTCGTCTATTACAAACTGTCCGTTATCGTCGTATGTCTCAACTTTCAGGCCGAGTCCCCGGCACTGAATCTCTCCGGCGTGTACCGGCAAAGTCGGGTTGCCGAGAGCAAAGCAGGAGACGATATCAGTGCCGCCTGATATCGATGACAGCTGCATATCTTCTTTGACCTGCTGGTAACACCATTCAAATTGCGGCGCTGTAAGCGGCGCGCCGGTAGAGAGAATTGTCTTAAGCGAAGACAAGTCGAAATCATCTTTTGGTCTGAGCCCGTGGTTCTGGCAGGCAGCTAAAAATTTTGGACTGATGCCAAAGACAGATATTTTTTCTGATTCGATCGCTTTCCAGAGAATACTTAGATTGGGATAGGAGGGGCTGCCGTCGTACAGAAAAATAGTCGAGCCGACCGCTAGTGCCGAGACCAGCCAGTTCCACATCATCCAGCCGCAGGTGGTGTAGTAGGTTATTACATCATCGCGAGTTAGATTGGTATGCAGATAGTGTTCTTTGAAATGCTGCAGGAGTGTGCCGCCGGCGCCATGAACAATACATTTTGGCACTCCGGTTGTGCCGGAGGAATACATAATATAAACCGGGTGGTCAAAGGGAAGCTGCTCGAAATTTAGTACGGCATTTTTATCTGTCAACAGCTCCGACCAGTTCATCGATTTTTTTATCGTATTAGTAGAATCTTCCATTGACACCACAACTACTTTTCCTATGCTCGCTATTGCATCAACTAATTTATTAAGTTTTTTGGTTGAGTCATGTTTTTTGCCGTTGTAGGTGTAGCTGTCGGTCGTTAACAAAACTTTTGGTTCAATTTGCCCGAATCTGTCAAGGACACCCTGGAAGCCAAAATCCGGTGAACAGGAAGACCAGACAGCGCCGATAGATGTTGTCGCCAGCATTCCAATAATTGCTTCGGGTATATTCGGAATAAATGCTGCTACCCGGTCATTTTTTGTAACACCGAGTTTTCTTAGCCCGGCGGCACAGGCCGCGACTTTCGCTTTTAACTCTTTATAAGAAACTTTCAGCGGCTTTCTGTCTTCTGCCCAGCTAATGATTGCACAGCGGTCGTCGTCGTAGCGCAGCAGATTTTCAGCAAAGTTTAGACGGCTGCCATCAAACCAGCTCGCGTTCCAGATTTCCGTTCCTTTTAAGACTGAATCAAATTGTTTCGAATGCCGTATTTCTGCAAGCTCCCAGATAGATTCCCAGAAATCTTGTGAGTTCGCAATCGACCAGTCATAAAAATCATGGTAAGACTCAAATTTACAGCCGGTTTTTTGAGCCATAGCCCGAATGTAGACTGACATATTTGAATTATAGGCGCTATTTTTATGGGGAGTCCAGATAGGTTTTGTTTCAAGAGCGGCTGGCAAGATTTGCTCCGGTTTAGAATTAGCTGTTGTCTGTCCGAATTAGCAGAGCTTTCCAGGCAAAGTCTAAATCTTTTTCTGCTAAAGCTACTTTTACACTTTGCTCGATTTTTTCATACATGCTTTCGTTTTCAGAAAGTGCGGCAGCTAACATTGATTTGTAATCGTCTTTAGAAGCATATTCGTCAAATTCTGTCGGTTCGATTTTCGATTTGCACAGTTCTGCTCTGAATGCTTCAACTTCGTCATCATCAGGAATCGTTTCAATTCCGCCAAGCTGTCCCAGGTTATTCGCTGATAGAATCTTTGATTCTTTGATCACATCAGGAATCTGGTCATAGCCGACGCCAATTTTTAGCCCCGGTTTTTCAACTTCAAAAACGGCCTCACCGGAAGCGCGGCAATAAAAATCCGCACCCATGCGAGCTACCAGATCGATTTTCTGCGGGTCGATTCTGTCGCCGTCACATATTTTTTCAGCGATATGAAATTTGACGACTTCGCAGATGGCCAGATTCCCTGACGACGGACCATTGCCAAGTTCGATCATCTGCTGCATTTTGCATTCCATCTGAAACAAAGACTCGGCAACTCTGGGCGGTTTAACTATATCTGAAGCCACTGGTGTTAAGCCGGACTTCGTAAATTCATCAATGCTGACATCGTATTCTGTCGAAGCCAACGAAACCTGCTCTACCATATCATATGAAACCATCTGCACCACGCATTCTTTGGTGGCTATCAGATTATGGTAGGTGTCTTTGTTGGTTCCATCCCGACCGCGCCGGCTGGGGGCGAAAGCCACCATGGGGGGGTTGGCGCCGAAGGCATTAAAAAAGGAAAATGGAGAAAGATTTTTGATGCCGTCGGCGGAAAGCGTCGAAACCAGCGCAATCGGCCGCGGTACTACGCCGCCTAACAGATAAGAAAAGACTTCACGAACCTCTACATCTTTTGGTTCGATATGTCGCATCTTGTCGCTCATATTTTGGATTTAAGCTAAGGCAGATTCTTTCTTTTTGGCAAGTATTGAACGGTCCTCAGATGCTTTGACGATTCGATTCTTGAGTTTGCCCAGGCCGCTTATTTCAAGCTCAATCTCGTCACCGTCCTCAAGCCAGACCGGGCTGCTGGTTTCGCCGCGCTCTTTGGCTTTTAATGCAGCGGTTCCGTTCAGCTCCAGATAGCAGCCGGTGCCGACTGTGCCCGAGCCAATGACATCACCGGGGCGAATTTCGACTCCGTATGAAACACGTTCAATTATTTCTGCAAAAGTCCAGTTCATATCTTTGAGATTACCTTCAGAGACGAGCTTGCCGTTGTGATGAGCGGTCATTGTCAGTTCATATTTATTGCCATAATCCGAATCAATCCGGTACTCTTCGATTTCATCTGGCGTCACCAGCCAGGGACCAATTGTAGTCGCGAAATCTTTACCTTTGGCCGGACCTAGGCTGAGTTTCATCTCTTCCATCTGAAGTTTCCTGGCCGAAAGGTCATTCATAATCGTATAGCCGGCGATATAATCATCGGCCTCTGAGCATGAGATGTTTTTGCCGCGCCTGCCGATTACGATAGCGACTTCGAGTTCGAAATCCAGTTTATGTAAATGGTCGCTTTCGACAGTTATCTCGCCTTCGCCAAAGACAGCATTATGATTCGTAAAATAGAAAACCGGAAACTGGTCAAATTCCGGTATCATCTCAACCCCGCGGTTGCGTCGGGCTGTGGCAACATGCTGGCGGAAAGCGTAGGCGTCACGGCAGGAGGGAGGATGAGGTACAGGGGCAAGCAAAGGAGTCACTTCACTCAGGCTGATACCGGCATCAAGCTTACCAGCTAAGATTGCCTCTTCGACTTTTCTGGCTATGTCCATATTCTTGTCGCCACCACCCAAAAAGCTGTTCATGGCTGATGGCAAAGACAACGACAGCTTCTCGGCGCTGCTATTTAGATCTATTATATTTTCATTGATGTACAGCCCGGTTCGTTCTTCACCAGCTTTGTTTTTGTACGAAACTAACTTCATATACTTAAGTCCTTACTGTGTTTTTATTCTCTATTTCAAACTTCTCAGACAACGCTTCATAAACTTGTTCAATAACCGCAACGGCAAACTCTGTTTCATCTTCTGTGCCGGAATTTATTCTTATAGCCTCAGGGATTCCAAAAGATTTTACGTGCCGGACTATCAGGCCGTGTTGGAGGCACTGTTCATTAAACTCTGTGGCGAACTCTTCTGACGGAAACAGCATCAGAATAAAATTTGCTGCCGTTGGCATATGCTTTATGCCAAGCTTATCGCAACAGGCTTTCAGACTTGTTAGTGACTTTCTATTGGTGTCAACTGTCTGCCTCAAGAAGTCATCATCAGCAAGTGCGGCTTCGGCTGCAATCTGAGCCGGATAGTTTGGCTCAAAAGGAAGTTTCACTTTGTAGATTTCTTTTATAATTGCCGGCGGCGCAACTGCAAAACCTACTCTTAGAGCGGCCAGCCCGTAGGCTTTGGAAAATGTGCGGGTGACTATCAGGTTCTGATAGTTGTATTCGAAGCCGTTGGGATAGTCGCTGTGTTCTTCGGCATAAACAGTGTAGGCTTCGTCTAAAATAACCAGAATCGAATCGGGCACCACGCTCATAAACTTTTCAAATTCAGCTTTGCCGAACATGCTGCCGGTCGGGTTATTAGGATTAGCCAGGTAGATGAGTTTCGTCTTTTCAGTTATTACGTTGGCTATTGCGTCAAGATCGTAACCGTAATTTTTAAGAGGAACTTTTACTAACTTGCGGCCGAATTTCAGAACATTTACATAAATACCGATAAAAGTGCCCTCTGATGTAAGAACTTCATCATTATGGTCTGTGAAAGCGTTAACGATATAGGCCAGTATGGAATCAGTGCCGTGGCCGCAGACTATTTCATGTTGGCTCTTACCATACTTTTTGGCAATGGCCTGAACAAGCAGGGGCGATGAGGGGTCAACATAGCGATGCGACTCTGCCAGAATACTATCAAGCGCCAGGAGTGCTTTTGGCGATGGACCCAGCGGGTTTTCGTTTGAGGCAAGCTTGACGATTCGCTTGAGATTTTTTTCGCGGGCTAATTCATCAATCGGTTTACCGGCCACATAAGCTTTCAGCGCGCGAATATATTCAGGGACATCAACCAAGTGATACCCCCGTTATTCCAGCCATGACCGGGAGTAGCCTTCGTCAAGAGTATCTTTTACGTTAAGGGTCGGCCGAAGCGGCGTAAAAGTATCTACCATGACCGCATACTCATCGGTTCCCTTTTTGCCGATTGATTCTTCGGTCTTGCCCGGCTGCGGACCATGGGGCATTCCGCCCGGGTGCAGAGTGATAGAACCTTCTTTGACTCCCTTTCTTGACATAAAATCACCCGCGACATAGTAGATGACTTCATCGCTGTCGATATTTGAATGAAAATAAGGCGTAGGAATTGCTTCCTGATGAAAATCAAACGGACGCGGAACAAAATTGCACAAAACAAAATTTTGCGTTTTAAAACAGAGGTGAGTTGGCGGAGGCAGATGAATACGGCCTACTTTGGAATGGTAGCTTTTGATATTCAGCGCAAAGGGATACAAAAAACCGTCCCAGCCAACTACATCAAAAGGATGGTGGGGGAGGAGATGCTCAAAATATTTTTTGCCTGCTTTAAGAATCACTTTGAAATCACCTTTTTCGGAAATCGCAGGCAGATTGTCAGGAATAATAAAATCCCGCTCGGAGTAAGGTGCGTTTTCGGTCAGTTGCCCATAGTCATTGCGGTAATTCTTTGGTATTTCAAAAGCGGTATCGCTTTCGACCAGTAACAGGCGGTTGTTATCATAGTTGTCAAATTTCAGCTGGTAGGTGGTGCAGCGCGGGATTATTAGCTGGTCACCCTCCACAAATTTGAACGAGCCATACTCACTTAAGAAGTTCCCCTGGCCGTGATGTATAAAAATATATTCGTTGTGAAAGGCGTTGCGGAAAAAGATATCCGTATCTTCGGTTACTTTGGCAGTAGCCATGGTAGTATGTTCGTTTTGAAGGAAGACCGTTCTGCTTTTAATAAAGTCGCCGCTGCTTTCTTTATCGTAAGTGAAGAAATGATAAAAAAGCACCTGAGCATCTTTCCATTCTTGAAAGTTATTTGGGCTGGCAATGGGCCGGGAGTCTTTTAAGGCCGTTGGCAGGAAGTGGTGATATTTATTAGAATAGACGCCGCTGAAACCCTTGCTCGATGCCAGCTCTTCGCGATAGAGCGATTTTCCGTCAGGCTTGTAGAAAGTAGTATGTTTTACTTTCGGCAGGTCTCCAAGTTTATGATAAAACGGCATAATTCAGTCCCTATTTTTAATTCCGTAAATTAGCAGGGCGGCAAAACTTCCTGAACTTCTTCATCCAGAGCGCCGCGAAGTTTCTGGTCAAGCTCTATTGACTCAAACAGAGCTTTGAAATTCCCCTTACCGAATCCCTGGCTGTCGCCTACCCGCTGAATAAATTCAAAGAAGAAAGTAGGACGGTCACCTATCGGTTTGGTGAACAGCTGCAGCAGGTAGCCATTGCCTTCAATATCGCACAAAATTCGGTGTTTTTGCAGGTCATCTATGTTTTCATCTATCTTTACGTCTTCGCGCTTGCGGAGCATGTCATAGTAGGTGTCTGGAATTTCAAGAAACTCGATTCCATTTTTTCTAAGTGCCTCAACTGTGCTGACAATATCTTTGGTCGTAATTGCAATGTGCTGCACCCCGGAGCCGTTATACTGTTCAATGAATTCCTCAATCTGTGATTTCTTCATGCCTTCGTAGGGTTCATTGATGGGGTTTTTGATTACATTGTCTTTGGAACGGACAACTTTGGATAATAGCGATGAATATTTGGTGCCGATATCTCCTGCCTTGAAATCCACAAACGTTTCAAAGTCCATGGTGTTGTTGAAATAATCCGCCCAGAGATTCATTTCGTTCTCGCGGACGTTGCCTACGATGTGGTCAATTCCCTGAATGCCTGTCTCATCGCTGTCCACATTTATCAGCCGCTTTGGTTCACAGAAATTCGGGCGGAACAAATGCCGGTAGTTGTCACGGTTGACATAAACCAGTTCCGTGTCATCGTAAAGGCGAATCGCCGCTTCGTCGACATAGCCATGATGGTTTTCCGTTCGTTTCGGTTTGCTGACCATTATGGCGCCTCGCTTGGTGGCGTGTCTAAAGGCTTTCTCGACATCGTCAACTTCAACTGCCCAGCGCTTGACTCCATCTCCATGGCGGGTGATAAAATCGTAGACCTCCCAGCATGAGGGCTCGAGAGGCGAAGTCACTACAATCTTGAGATTGTTCTTAGTCAGGTAAAAAGACATCCGGTCGCGGACGTTCATCTCCGGTCCGGAGTAGGCGGTTATCTTCATGCCCAGAGCCTTGGCAAAGAAATAGGCCGTAGCCTTAGCCGAGCCGACGTAGAACTCTACGTAATCATAGCCCCTGATTCCCATATTATCACTCATCTCTTATCTCCATAACTCCAAGCGTTACTATAATTTATAACTACTTATCAAGGTAGCGGTTCCAATGCTCTATGCGCACCTGAATAAGCCGGTTTATTAATAATAATTGTACTATAAGGCAGGCGCAAGGCTTTTGATATTAAAACATTTGGATGAGAAAAACCGATATTAGACTGTAACTAAAGGGATGCTTTTAGCTTCACCAGTCTCTCTTTCGCATCTTCGACTGATTCGAGTCCCCCATCGGCGTTTTTCCAGACATCTAGAAAGGATTCGTATTGCTCTATCGCATCCTGCTTTCGTCCGGCCCCCTTCGTGCGCCTGCCCGAGATAGAATTGTCCCGTCACTGCTTCGGCCAGCCGCCCGAATCTATTGACATCCCCTATCGAAAATCGCTGTTACTAGTAACCGAGAAAAATTTAGAACGTCTTAAATTTGCAAACTAAACTAGCTGTCCACTTCCATTCGTTACCAGCTGACCCATCATACATTCCCTCTTTATATCCATCCTCTGAATTTTCAAGAGTCCAAATCCCGTTTTTTAAGTGAATGCGGTAAAAAAAATATAGGCTTGAATCGGTGGTTACATTTTTGTTCATCAAGGAAACAAACGCTTTTATTTTTATTGTTCCATTGTTGATATTCGGAATAGTGAATATGATATCCTCATTTATGTCATAAATGAATTCCTTATGCTTACTTGTTTCAATCCCAACTCTCGAAAATGACTTATCATTTAAGTCGCCCTCATATTGAATAGGATTATAGTTTTTGCCTTGTAAAACTTTGACCACTACCTTAATAATAAAAATAGAAGGCTCGTCGGGACACATGTGGCAGATTGTTACATTGAGTTTCTCAAATGTTAATTGTGCAACAGTTTGCCCTGGTTGCGCCATTAGATTCGTAGCGCCGAAGCTGATAAAAAGATAGGCAGCAATTATGCAAGTCGCAAAAATTACTCGAAAAGGCTGATTCATTATTCCCTCCTTTTGTTATATTCAAATTCAAATCAGAATAACACAAAAACTGATCCAAATAATTCCAAAAATCCAAACTTTCGTTACTCGTAATAGTCAACTAAACTCTGATTTTCTCCATTCTTCAGTGTCTACCAAGATGGGCTGTTGAGCACATCCTAAATCCCTAAGTGCTTTGTCGGTCTCATCTGCAAGGGGTCGAAAAGCGAGATGCAGTGAATTGTGAATATCCCTTTATTATAATAATCAAAATAGAAATTTCGATCAATTTTGTCAATAGGTGTGGACCTGTTCATAGAACAATATTACATAATTCTATGACAATAGATGTCATTGTATTTACCATATAATACCAGAATCTGTCAGTCATATCAGTCATTGAGATAAATGTTATAATATTTACAAAATCCACCATGGGCGTTTGTATATTTCGCTCGAGACAAAGAAGAGGATGAACTCATACCGGAAAACAATTGCAAATCAGAAATCTGTGACTTAACTTCTACCAGAGACGTGTCCACTTTATCTGACGACATAAAAGCTTATGGAGGAATATCATCGCAAAGGTCCATAAAAAGGTTCAAGAAATGGAGAAATTGGCCCACTTACGTATCAAGTTCGCGTCTATTGACGAGCGGGGTTACGTCGGAGATTCCCACGAAGAATACAACGAAATCTTTATAAAACTTCCCTCAGGCTGGACATGTAAGGATACGGGGTTAATCGAGACTCGGCGCGAGGGAAGTCGGCGCTCATGGCTTCTCAAGTGCGACGAAGTCGTTCTCGGTGCTGTTGAGCATGAGACGGGACTGGAGATCCTTGCGATTAACGTCGCTACGGGGTTGGTGACTGCCGCGCTTCTTGGGCTCGCGGGCTTTCTTTGGAAGAAGTGGAATTCATTACGTGCTGGGAAGCCTAATAAAGTCACTTCTTCGCTAGAATTGGAGTATGAAACGCGGCTATCTGACGGCTCCACGCGCAGAGTTAGGATCTCGTACTCTGGGCCCTTGGATCAGAATCAAATTAATGATCTGCTAGTAGCAGCCACGGCCGAGGCGTACAACATCCCGGATTCCGAGGACCAATTTTAACTCGCCGTTGCATCCGACCGAAATCGCCAGTCGTAATCTTGACCTGGTGTAGATGTCACTTGCCTGCTCCGGGGACATATAGCCGACGGTACCAAGTGTCGAGCCGGTCTTGGTAAGTTTCTCTTCACCCGACAGAGTCGCCAGACCAAAATCTAAGATGCGAGGCTTGTCTTTCGTGTCGATAATGATGTTGCCCGGTTTGATATCACGATGTACGATACCGGCGTTGTGGGCTTCATTTAAGCCCTCACAGATTTGTATGCAATGGTCAATTGCTCCCTGTACAGATAGCTTGCCCTGTTTTATAACTTCACGAAGCGACTGCCCCTCTATATGAGCCATGGCAAAAAACGGCCTGCCCTGATGCTCTCCGACTTCGTGAACCGGAACTATATTGGGATGGTCAAGTTTGGCGGCAGCTTTGGCCTCACGCGTGAAACGGGAGCGGCTGGTTTGGTCCTGACTGAGGTGAAAAGAAAGAAACTTGAGTGCTACTTTGCGGTCCAGCTTGGTGTCGTCGGCCAGATAGACTTCGCCCATGCCGCCGGCGCCGATTTTAGAGATAATCTGGTAGTGCGCTACTCTCGTACCGGCAGTCAGCTGAACAAATGATTGAGTGTTGTCGTCGTTTTGCATTAATTGCACCCGATTAAAAGAAATCTACGACAATCAATTTCAATTTACAACTGATACTATCACACTTACATAATAATAACCAGTTTGCCGATCTGAACATCACCTGTCTGAGTATTCTCGACTGTCCAGTAATATAGACCTGATACTACCGCCTGCGTGTTGCGGGTTATCAAATCCCAGGTGTTGTGGGAAGCATTAGGGTCTAAAATATTTTTGTCATGAAATATCTCGCGCACCAAATCACCGTCCAGAGAATATATGCTGATAGTGCACTTTGCCGGAAGATTGGCAAAGTGAATTCTTCGGGACCGGTTATCAGATCGTTGATTTCGGGTTAAGCGCTGCCCCAGAGTATCCAGACCCTCAAAACCCCGCTGGCGATAGTTCTGGTCAATACGATAAGGATTCGGATAAACAAAAACTTCCAGGTTCTTCTGAGCAACTCCTTCCGCCGTCTCAAGTGGATAGACATTTGCTGTGTTGAGCGTCACACTCGTTTCAAGTGGCGGTAACCCGGAACTTGGTGAGCCAAAGTCAAAAGCTGTCACACTTATCCAGTAGGGTACAGTCGGCAGCAGGTTTTCTAAGGTATGTTCATACTCAAAATAACGCGGTAAGCCTTCGGGAGTTTTCTCTGCCTCAGGCAAAGAATCTAATACCAATGTGCTCGGATAGGGCTGATTCGGGTATACTTTGATAATTCCGTCAGGGTCGGTCAGACTTGATATATTAAATCCCTGACGCTCAAAATAAAACTGTGAATCTGCCGGAAATAAAGGATGACGATAGGGTCTGACGCGAGTGAATGCCAAAGGATCAAATGTCGAATCTCCAAAAGCATATAAGTTGAACAATTCATCATAAGTAAAAGGATTATCTATTAGTTCGAAAGTGGGAGGCAAAACATTTTCATTAAATGTCCATTTATTATAGTTTTCTCTGTCATAAGTAGCCAACTGACTGTAACTGGTAGAGCGGTCATCGCGAGCGACATAAATTCGGTAACCTTCAAAATCCACAACCCTTGTGAAAGGGTCTTTGGTGGTTTCTGATTTATAACCGTTAAAGTGGATTCGAAGCTTGCCTACGCTCGGTTCCACAAAAAGCTTTGGCGCCGGAGGCGGAGAGGCACCTCTGAAATCCGGTACGCCATCACCGGATGCGAAGGTAGTATCAACTTTCAAATAAGTGTAGACTGTATCCCAGGGAGTTACAGAACTATCAACTGATTCAATGGCACTGTCAATAGCGCAGAATCTCATTTCACCGTAATAGCCATCGCCGTCGGTATCTACACCGGGATTATCGTATATCCAGCCGGCCCAGCGGGCGTTAACCAGAAAGTTTTTGAAATTTAAGTTCTCGTAAAACGCTTTAGGGTTCAGGGGCAGATTTTCCAAGTTATTCGAGTTATCGTGAAAGTTTAAGCCGGCAACATAGGCAAACGAAATAGGCAGCTCTTCTCCGGGATGAATTTCGAAAGGGCCGAAAGACAGCAGATAGCGAGTGTCATACCCGACCGGAATTTCATCCTTTAGTTTCTGAGTGGGGGGGAGCCAGATAGAATCTGTACTTTTAATTACACCGGTGAAGGCTTGATCGTAGTCATTTTCCTGGTTTCGCATCAGATAGTACTTGGTCCTGTCACCTTCAGGCGTTCCTAAACCGCCGGTGCCAAAATCACGGAACGGTTCTTTGAGTTTTCCCACTCCCGGCCTTTCACGCGGACCAAAATCCAGAGAGGCATCGCCATTACTGACCCACCAGTTGAAAGAAACTTCCAGAGACTCAGCGGGTGTCCGCACGATTCGTGTTCCGGTAACATTTGGAGCGGGCTGAGTCCCGGCATTAAAGTCACCGTCGTTATCTGCAATCCAGGCCAGGTTGGTAACATCTACATACTCACAGGTCAGGTGTGTATCTATAAAGCTCTGAGCGAATCCGCACAGGTCATCCTGATAACGGTCCTGCGGCTCAGCTCCTACATCTGCATCAACATAGATACCCATATATACTTCTCTGATAGGATTGGGTCCGATATTTTTAATTCCATAATCAAACAACACAAAATTTTCGGCATATTCATAAGACCAGGCATAAGAGCGCTGTGTGATTTCTACACCAATAGGAAAATGTGGTCGACCATCAAAAAAATCAGAAGCGATACCGGCCGTAACTGTATCTGTATATACCGCGATATAATCTTCTTCGGATATTGCGCCTTCAAACATTTCAACATCAGAAGGGTCAATAATCGACCTCTTTTTCATGTCTCCCTTTGGCGAAGGGTCAGGAAGCATTTCCTGGATTTCGAAATGCCAGCCGTCGTGTCCTACCGAAACCAGAGTATCACGACCGACCACAGCTCCTATCCAGAATGAGGCGATATGGATATGTTCGACTCCGCTGTTCTTGGGAACTTCGCAGCCAAGACCCAGTGGCCTGCCCGTAAAGCAGTCAACGCCGGAAGTCGACAAATGCTCCGTTCCAAGCCTGCCGCTATTTGTAACCGCCAGGGTCATATTGCCAATCCTGTGCGTGGCCGCACAATGGGCCGGGGGAGCATGATCCAGGCGCTGATTGCTCGTAAACTTATCACGGTCCTTTGCTTCATAAAGATCACGTGATTCTATGGCAGAGTGAAAAAACAGGGGAAAAGTAATAAATAATATAATGTTTCTTAAAAAGTTCATATTTGACATAGCCTTGGCATGTTTTCTCCAATTATTACTGACGACTAGAATCCAACTTCTGTTCAATGTACCTCTAAAACACCAACTTTACAACTTACTTTTCAGCTTCGCCAATCTCTCTTTCGCATCCTCGACAGATTCAAGTCCCTCATCGGCGTTTTTCCAGATATCAAGAAATGTTTCGTATTGCTTAATGGCGTCATCGTATCTCCCGGCTGCCTCGTATGTCTTGCCAAGATTATAGTAAGTAATCACCGACAAGGCCGGCCAATCAGCCCGACCCCTCCCCAGGGCCCCGCTCCGATCGTACCGGTTGATCATCTTTTCATACAATACTATGGCATCTTCAATGCGCCCAGCGCGGAAGTAGCATCCGGCAAGTATCTGTCGATTTTTATGATCAGGTCGTGCGTTTAACATAACCACCCTTTCAAGATTGGCAATGGCGCTGTCGAAATTACCCTTTTCAAGCTCGACCCTGCCGGAAATAAACCAAAAGGAATAATAGGACCTTGGGCCATATCTGTCAAAGTTGACTTTATATTCCTCAATAATTTTATCCGCTATTTCGAAATTGCCTCTCAGAGCATGACTATATCCTATGCGAGCCTGGGAGGAATGAAGAAGTTGGGCGTTGGGGGCAATGTCTTTCAATAATCTGATTACTTTTTCATATTCTGCGATGGCCGAGTCATGCTCATGCAATATTTCCTGAAAAGTAGCGGCTCTCCTGAATATGCCCTCTACCAGACGAAAGTCATTGATGGAATCAGAAATTGCCTCATCTTTTAGTTTGTCCAATAAGACCAGCGCCAATTTGAACTTTCCCTGATGCAGAGGCAATTGCGCCAGCGACAAACGGCCCTCGGCGCGCCAGTACTTGTCGGAGTAAGACGCCACAATCCGGTAGAGGCTGTCAGCTTTGCCATATTCCTGCATAAACATATACACATTCCCCATCTTCAAAATGGAGCCGACATAGTCAGGTTTCAATTGCAGAGCTTGGGCAAAAGAGACTACAGCACTATCAAGCATTCCGTTGTCGGCAAAGATATCCGCCCGGGTATCAATCGCACTGTATTTGTCCGGCAGCAATTCTATAGCCTTGTTGGCCGCCCAAAGTGCTTTGTCGAAATTTCCAATCTGACTGTATATATATGCGAGATCATGATAGGCATTTAGATTAACCTCGACAGCTTTCTCAGACAGGCTGATAGCTTCATCATTTCTGCCCATGTTCACCAGTAAAATCGACAAGGCACTGGATGTCCACTTTGGATCAATTTCAAGTAAACGATGGTAGAGTATCACTGCCTCTTCCAATTCCAGCGACAGCCACTTGTTAAGCGCCCGGTTGTAATTAAGAGGCTTCGACATAGGATTCAACTGGTAAGCTATCTCCTCTTCTTTAATCTTATCCTGGTACCTTGCCGTCTCCTGCAGTACTATCGAGTACCAGAAATGAGCCCAGTGGTAACCGGGATTGAGTTCGATTGATTTCTGAAATTCCCTCTCAGCTCCTTGCAGGTCCGACTCTTTCCAGAGTATGAGTCCCAAAGATGCGTGAGCCTCGGCCAAATTCTCATCAATTTCTATCGCTGTCTGGGCCGCCTCTCTTGCTTTCTTCAGAGCTTCGGTTTTGGATACTGCTCGTCCTCCGGTAAAGTCTAATGCCTGTCCGCCACCAATAGCCCAGGCGTCGGCCAGACCGGAATAGGCCAGGGCATAATATGGGTCGAGTTCAATAGCTCTTTCGAAATGTTCGATTTGTTGGAGTAAGTTCACATAATCACGTTTGGTCCACAATTGGCGGCCCCGCATATAAGAATCAAAAGCCTCAATATCTTTCGTATAGCGGCGGGAAATAGATTTTGCACCTTCATCAAACAGCTCAATTCTCATTGCATTTACAATAGCCTGAGAAATATCATCCTGAATATCAAAGATGCTTTCAAGCTCGCGGTCGTAGGTTTGTGACCAGATGTGTGCGTCATCTGATACATTAATCAACTTCGCCTGAACACGAAGCCTGTTGCCCTCAAGCTGAATGCTGCCTTCGAGGATCGTGTTGACCTGCAAATCATGACCAATCTTTCTCAAATCTCTATCGGGGTTCTTATAGCGCATTACTGAGGTCATAGAGATAACTTTAAGATTTTTGATGCCCGAGAGTTTGCCGATAATGGCATCGGTCATACCGTCTGAGAAATATTCCTGGTCTTGCCCTGAGCTGAAATCTCTCAACGGCAGAACGGCTATTGAGTTGTCCCAGCCTTTTTCGACTGCGCGGTCAGTCAGTACAAATCTGTCAACAATGAAATAACCGGCTGCCAGAACAACTACCGCTGCCGTAATCCACAGGCCAATTTTGCTTGGAGGCGTAGGCGCCGGTTCAGTCTTGAGCCTCTTCAGGTCAGACAGCATCCCGTCCGCGTGCTGGTATCGGAGAGAGACATCTTTGGATAAGGCTTTATCTACGATCTGCTGAAGCTCCCCTGAAACGCCGGACTTAAACCGCGAAACTGGCTCTGGGGCAGCATCGGTGATGGCTTTGACGACCGCCGCATCGTTGTCTCCTTCGAACGGCCGGCGACCGGTTAACATCTCATATAGAATCACACCGATTGAGAAAATGTCAGAACGACGGTCAACATTTTCCCCTGTTATCTGCTCAGGTGACATATAGCCGACAGTTCCAAGAGTCGAACCGGTCTTGGTCAGTTTCTCTTCTCCCGACAGAGTAGCCAGACCAAAGTCCAGAATACGAGCACGACCCTCGGTATCTATGATGATATTACTGGGCTTAATGTCACGATGAACTACACCCGACTCATGCGCTTTATGCAACCCCTCGCAGATTTGCATGCAATGGTCAATAGCTCCCTGTACAGATAGGTTGCCCTGTTTTATAACTTCTCGAAGCGACTGCCCCTCGATATGAGCCATGGCAAAAAACGGCCTGCCCTGATACTCTCCGACTTCATGGACAGGGACGATATTGGGATGGTCAAGTTTGGCAGCGGCTTTGGCCTCCCGTGTAAAACGGGCGCGGCTGGTTTGGTCCTGACTGAGATGAAAAGAAAGAAACTTGAGCGCTACTTTTCGATCCAGCTTGGTATCATGAGCCAGATAAACTTCCCCCATCCCTCCGGCACCGATTTTAGAGATAATCTGGTAGTGCGCTATTCGCGTACCGGCAGTCAGCGGGGTGAATGATCTGGTTTGACCATCGTCAAAACCCTGTGCTGTCATGAAAATGTTCCTTAGCTTAGATTGGGCGTTATCTTAATAACTTTTTATAAGATAGTTCTTACAATCCATGCAGGCAAACTCTAATCTGTATAGCAATATCAGGATATGAATTCGGCCTGTCTCACTCCCGCAAATTATTGAATTCAGTCAAGAATTTAATCTTGACATCTTTTCAAGAACTGACTTTATTTATTTGAATTAGGATAATAATAAGATGAAAAAATTCCTTTTACAACCCGTAACGGAGGTGCTAATCAGTATGAATAGATTTCGCATAGTGACACTAATGCCGTCTAGCCCAAAGTTAAGCGGGGAAGAAGGAATTACTTTGTAAAAAATTTCACAAAGAGTTCTTTGTAGCCCGCTTATACCAGATAGATAAAGCGGGTTTTTTATTGACCAAATTTTGATAAAATAAAGGCTTTCAGATAATGAATAAGGAATTATACGAAGACGAACAGATTCACAGCAGCGACTTAAGCATTGTTGCTGCCTTCAAGAACCTGCTGCCGTTCTTAAGAGCACATAAAAAAAGGCTGTATGCTGCTCTGGCTCTTCTGGGCGGAGTAACCGGCCTGTCGCTGCTCTGGCCGATTTTAGTGCAGCAGGTGATAGACGCTCAACTGGTCAGACAGCTGGAACTTGAGCCAGCTTTGCGAGAGTTTCAGCCTATCATAGTGCTCGGCCTGGCGATTGTTGCGATTCAGTTTGCGACAATAGTAATGCAATATTATCAGAGAGTTATGCTTGAAACTGTCGGTCAGGATATCATGCTCGATTTAAAAAAGAAGCTGTTTGAGCATGTGCTGTCACTTGATGTTTCGTTTTTCGACAAGAATCCGGTCGGACGGCTAATGTCCCGCATAGAATCTGATACAGAGTCGCTGCGTCTCTTGTTCACCAATACGGTCGTGCTGGTGATTGGTGATCTGCTTTTGATATTCGGAATTTTTGCTGTCATGTTTTACAAAGAGTGGCGGCTGGCGCTGGCCTTACTAACTGTCATGCCCGTACTAATTATAATGATCTGGATTTTTCATAAATTAACCAGCCATCGATTTTTGATAGTGCGCAAAAGGATGGCCGAAGTTACCGCTACTCTTACAGAATATCTGCACGGCATGTCAATCGTTCAGATTTTCCACCGCGGCGAGTATACCAGGAAGAAAGTGTACGATGCCAACCAGCGGAAATTCAAAGAAGATGCTTTCGTGAATATGTCGGTCGTGCTCTTTTTTAATCTGCTCTTCTATATGGAGTACGTAAAAATTGGTTTGGCGCTTCTTTTGGGTTCCTGGCTGGGAGTCTCACCCGGGATCATAGTCCTTTTCATATTACTAATTTGGCGCGAGTTCGATCCGATAGCCAGAACCGCCGACCAGTTAGGGAATTTCCAAAAGGGCTTAGCCGGCGCCAGAAGGATATTCGGGCTTCTGGAGATTGAACCTCGCCTGACTGATGCGGACAATCCAGCAGCTTGGCCGGGACTAAAAGATGCCATTCGTTTTGAAAACGTTTGGTTCTCATATAACGATGATGACAACTATGTGCTGAGAGATGTCAGCTTTGAAATACCGGCCGGTTCGCGGGTGGCGCTGGCGGGCGTTACCGGCGGCGGTAAAAGCACAATTGTTAATCTGATGTTCAGGTTTTATGACCCTCAAAAAGGATGCATCACTATTGATGGCGTGGATATCAGGACTATCGCAACCTCGGAGCTGCGCAGGAGATTTGCTTTGGTGCTGCAGGACATAATTCTTTTTCCGGGGGATATCGCCGAAAATATTGGCCTTGAGGCTGAAGAAATCGACAGAGACAAAATCGAAACCGCTGCTAAAACTGTAGCTGCTGATGAATTTATCGAAAAGCTGCCGGACAGGTACAATACAAAAGTTTCTGAAAAAGGAGCCAATTTCAGCCGCGGCGAAAGACAGCTTTTGTCTTTTGCGCGGGCTTTAGCGTTTGACCCGGAGCTGTTGATCTTAGATGAAGCGACAAGTTCAGTCGACCCGGAAACAGAACGGACAATTCAGAATTCGCTTAAGAAATTAACCAGCGGACGAACTTCGATTATTATTGCCCACCGTTTGTCGACGATTCTCGATGTCGACCAGATTTTAGTGATTCGTAAAGGTGAAATCGTCGAGCGAGGCAGACATACCGAGTTGATACTCGCAGGTGGCTACTATTCAAAACTGTTCCATCTGCAATTTAAGAATAAAAACGGAGCGCTGACTAATGTTAAATAAATTAAAGTGGCTGTTGCAGTTCTATCGCGGTCACCCGCTGATTCTGTCAATTTTATTAATACTTACGCCGCTGCACGCCTTTATCAATGTCGGCATTCCGCTAATGCTCGGCTTTTCAGTAGACTACACCCGCAGCGGTCAGGTTCCGGCACATTGGCTGGCGCAGCTGGTTGTCGATCTCGGCAGTCGCTTAGATTTAGAACCGGGGACTTCGTTTGGGCTGGTCTTTATATTGGGAGGGTTGATTACATTCAGCCTTTATGCCTGCTTTCAGTCGGCCAGAGCCTGGATGAACTGCCGTCTGGAGTGGAAGTTTCGTCAGTATTCTTTTGACGGTGTGACCAAAAAAGGTCCGGATTTCTTCGGCCGCTTTCGCACCGGAGATTTAATTACCCGCATGACCGACGATGTGGCCGACAAACTTTCCTGGTTTGCCTGCTCGGGAATTTTCCGCACCTACGAAGCGCTGCTTCAGATAACGTTTATACTGGCCATGATGATGACAATCGATCCGGTTCTGACGCTGTGGACAGCCGGGCCGTTGCCTCTTTTGATTTTGATTTTCTTTTTCACAAGTTCGATTTTGGAAAAACGTTACGATGCGCTGCAGGCCACAATTTCTAAATTTAATGATGTCATGGAAGCCTGCTTCTCGGGAATACGAGTTGTCAAAGCTTATGTGAGAGAGAACGTACAAAAGAAAAAGTTCGCCGATACAGCAATGGAGCGCCGCAATGCTGAAATTATATCTGTCAAAGCGACCACAGTTGTTGATTCACTCTATGGTTATATCTGGCAGCTGGGGGTGGTTATAGTACTGCTGGCAGGCGGCTACAAAGTGCTCTTTTCCGATCTGACACTGGGCGGGATGGCCACATTTATTTATTACGTGGTCTGGTTAGTATTCCCGATGTTTGATATAGGACAGTTTTTGGTGAAGTCACGGCAGTCGGCTGTTTCTATTAATCGGTTGTTAGAGTTAGAAAATGTGCCGGCTATGATAGAAGATAAGGGAACGAAAGAAATCGGCCTGGATGTGAAAGCACAGCTTTCTTTTGAATCTGTCCATTTTGCCTTTCCTGATTCAAGGAATCCGATTTTGACCAATATAAATTTTGAAATCAAAGCCGGTCAGACAGTAGCCTTAGTCGGACGGCTTGGCTCCGGCAAAACCTGGCTGATAAACTTAGTGCCTCGGTTAGTTGACCCGACTGAAGGGTCTGTCAAATTAGACGGCATAGATTTACGAGAATATAAGCTCGAAGAACTCAGGCGTATTGTCGGCTATGTGCCGCAGGAACCGGCTTTGTTCAGCGACAGTGTCAGAAATAATATAACTTTTGGCCGCGAAGGAATCAGTGAGACGCTGCTTGAATGGGCCATAGATGTTGCTCAGTTAAGAAGCGATATTGAATCTTTCCCTGAGGGGATGGATACTGCCATCGGTACTCGCGGCATGGCTATCTCCGGCGGACAAAAGCAGCGGTTAGCGCTTGCCAGAGCTTTGGTCGGCAAGCCCAGGATACTAATACTCGACGACTGCACTTCGGCGCTTGATTCTGCTACCGAAACGGCTTTGTGGGAACGCCTGCATCAGGTAATGCCGGATATGACGGCATTGCTGATTACTCATCGTCCCGACACTCTGCAGGGCGTGGATATGATTTATGTTTTTGAGAACGGGCGCATCATTGAAACAGGCAAGCATGACAAATTAATTGCCAGCGGCGGCGAGTATGCTAAAATCTATCGTCGTTATGAATTGGAAGAGCAGGTCAGCGCTTAAGGGGCTGTTGAAAAAACCCGTTAAGGTCATTGCGAGGAGCGAAGAGACGAAGCAATCTCCAGTGCCTCAACGATTGAGATTGCCGCGCTGCGCTCGCAATGACTGATATGGAACTTTTTCAGCAAGCGCTCAGGTTCTAATCTGCTCTTTGGCTTTTTTACCGTGATAGTAATAAATTCCAGCACCGAGTATGAAGAGCCCTATTGAAACAACTTGATTGTAAGTTGGCTCAAGAGAGCCCAGGCTGAAATACATGGCGTCTTCGTAGTAGCGCACATACTCGAGTGCGAACCTGAACATTGCCTCGACCATAAAGAGAATGGCTACCGCCTGTCCATGGAACTTTTTATTTTTCAAAATGTAATGGAGAATTCCAAACAGTATCAACCCGTAGATGGATGAATAAATCTGTGCCGGGTGCAAGTGTTGACTCCCAAAGACATAAAATGGCAAAGAACCGTCGGGGAAAGAGACTCCCAGAAAAGAATCAGTCGGCGTCCCGAAGCAGCAGCCGTTTAGAAAACAGCCGATGCGGGTAATGCCCAAGCCAAGCCCCAGAGTAGGTGCGAAATAGTCGAAGACTTCCAGGACATTCATCTTTTTCATACGGCAGTAAGCCCATGAGGCGACTATTGCCAGCAGCACGCCGCCGTATAGATTTAATCCGGCAATACCAAAGTCGTCCGAACTGAAGGGATTAAAAGTATCCAGCCATCGCCCCGAGAAGTCACTCAAATGCAATAGAATATATGATAGCCGCGCCCCTATTATGCCGCCGATTATCAGGATATAAGCGATATTTAGAAACGGGTCGAACGGTATATTGTCCCGCGCAGTCGTTTTTTTGACATAGAAAACTGCCAGAAAGAAAGAAATCGCCAGGGTCAGACCAAAACTTCGGATAGGAAAGGGGCCAATGCTAAATAATTCAGGACACATAATCAGCTTTCAGTTTTTGTTCGTCTAGTAACTTATACTCCTCAGCAGTCCAGGCCGGATATTTTATCCGTACAATATAATAAGCAGCTATCGCGATGGCCGCGCCAACATAAACATCACTTACATAATGAAACCGCCCCCAGACAGTTCCTAAAGAAAGTCCGATTACAATCGGCAGCAGGATTTTCCCCCAGAGCGGGTAATACTTGAAACAGTACATCGTTATCAAAATTGCGATGCCGGTATGCGATGAGGGCATGCAGCCGCCTCTGACAGCGCCGTTATCGATGACAGCTTCTACAAGATAGCGAAAGAAGTAGCCATCAATTTGATTCAGATATTGTCCGGCAAAATGCCAGCGCGGCCCTTCGACCGGATATAAAAAGAAAAGAATAAAAGACGCGAAATAGGTCAGGGATGCTGCTGCCAGAAAATGTTTGAGAATATCGTAATCTTTCTTAAAAAACAGGGTAAACATGAATACCGGCACCATGGGATAGTAGCAGAAATAACTGAATGATAAAATTTCGGTCACGACCGGTGTCAGCAGATGTTCATCAATATAGAATGTCGGGCTTAAGCCAAAGATAGCTCGTTCAAATCCGATTATCTGATAATCCAAAAAACCATTAAAGAGCAAAAACATAGTTCCGCCGGTAATCCTGTAAAAAAGAGCGAACAAAACACCGCTATATATCAGCCTGACCATTATAGCCCAGCGCCCTTTTGACTCATCTACAAACATGGCAATCAGAAATGAGACAGCTGCGGCCAGCAGGTACAATAATATTACGTCAGTATAATCTGACAGAGGCTGTGCGAAAGTGATGATTATGAGAACCATCAAAAGCGCATAGATGATTATAATTTTATCGAAGGGGTAGAATTTATTTACAAAAGTCATTTTTCTTTTTAGAACCTTTTTGCTCAATCTTTCCTTCGACAACGATAACTATCTCACCCTTAACTGTCAGGTTTGAAAATTGTTCTAAAATTCCAGAAATCGTACCCCGTGCAAACTGTTCATGTATCTTGGTCATCTCTCTGGCAACACAAGCCCGGCGGTCACCCAGAATTTCGTGCATGTCGTTTAATGATTTGATAAGCCTGTGCGGCGATTCAAAAAATATAAGCGTGTGAGAGAGTTCTTTTATTTCTTCCAGCTTGTTTTTGCGTCCGGAAGATTTGTGCGAAAGGTAGCCCTCGAAAAAGAAGCGGTCGATCGGCAGTCCTGACGCCGTCAGGGCAGTAATGACGCTGCATGGACCCGGCAGAGGAACGATTTCAATATCATTTTCAATGGCAGTTCGTACAATCCGATAGCCCGGATCGGAAATTCCGGGAGAGCCGGCATCGCTCACGACCGCCACTGATAGTCCTTCGTTGAGACTAGTCAGGAGGTGGTCGGCTCTGCTACTTTCATTATAATCATGATAGCTGATAAATTTCTTTTTTTTGATTTTGAGCCTGCTCAACAGCTGTCCGGTGCGGCGGGTATCCTCGCAGGCGATAATGTCAACTTCGCCTAAAATTCTCATCGCCCGGTTGGTGATATCTTCGAGATTGCCAATCGGAGTTGGAACTAAATAAAGAATTCCTTTGGATGGCATTTTTTACTCTGAAAGCTCTATGTAATCAGGTACTTGTCCGCGTCCTAAAGGAGCCACATCGGGCTGGCGGCGCTTAAACGAATTTAGATTTAAGAGCGAAACAACCCGGCTTATATCCCGGCTGTCAAAGCCTTCTTTTACCAGTGATGAGATAGACAAAAAATCTTCATCCACGATTCGTTTCAATATTTTGTCAATGGTGTCATAAGTCACGCCTATTTCATCTTCATCTGTCTGACCCACCCAGAGATCGGCTGATGGGATTTTGGTTATGATTTGCTCCGGCAGGCCGAGCAGTTCAGCCATCGCCCGAATTTCGGTTTTGTACAATTCTCCGACAGGATTTATGGAGCAGGCAGAATCTCCATACCAGGTAGTGTAACCTAAACAAGATTCCGTGCGGTTGCCGGTACCAAGTACCAGCCGACCGGTTTTCTGTGCGATATCAAAGAGGATTGCCATGCGCTCTCTGGCCATTTTGTTGCCGGCACGTATTTTCTGAGAATCATCAATATTGGAAAAATAAGCGTCGATCATTGCTGATATATCAACTTTGCGATAATTTATACCCAGATGCTTAACTAAGAGTTCAGAGTCGGTTATCGAACTTTCTGACGAAGTTTTATAAGGCATCATGATGCCCAGAACTTTATCAGGTCCAACAGCTTCAACGGCCAGAGCCGCTGCCAGCGAGGAGTCCACTCCTCCAGAAAGGCCCAGCACATAGCCGTTTGAACCAGCCTGTAAGAGCTTCCCCTTAATGAAGCGTCTGATGGTGGTTCTGGCTGTTTCCAGATCGATTATATTTTGCTTTTTAGCTTCGTTCATGGTGATTGCCAACTATATGATATCACAAGTTTTGATTCAAGTGAATTATGGGGTTGCCTAAAAGCCGTTATTCCCTCATATTATAAGTTCACATATTTAAAAGAGGTTAGTTATGAGTGTAAACAAAGTAATTTTACTGGGAAATCTTGGTAAAGATCCCGATTTGCGTTATACCCCTTCGGGCAAGGCGGTCGCGACATTTTCCCTGGCTACAAGTGAGCGCTGGACTTCTCAGGATGGTCAGAAACAGGAAAACACTACCTGGCACAACATAGTTGCCTGGGGTAAGCAGGCTGAAACGATGAAAGAATACCTGTCAAAGGGTAGACAGGTCTATATCGAAGGCCGGATAGCCAATCGTTCTTACGAGGATAAAGAGGGGAACAAGAAGTATATTTCTGAAGTTGTCGTGCAGAGTTTCAGCTTTGTAGGTAACAAGGGTTCCTCCGGCAATGGCGGCGGACAGACAGCACCGACTGAATCGGCCGAGCCGGCTGCTGATACAGCTTCTGGCTCTGGTCAATCCGACGACGACCTGCCGTTCTAAAAGTTCTATAATTGACAAGCAACAACGACTTAGCCCTCTTATGCTTATAAGGGGGCTTTTTGCTGTTCAAAAATTGAACAGGTGCTTGCAAAGATTAATCTAATTTTTCGGGTCTCAGATTCCGATTTTATATCTAATAGGCGGGTAAGCGCCTGATTTTATTGAATTTTTTTATTTAAGGAGATGACTATGTCTATGGGATTGGCTCAAGCCATTTCAGGCAAAATGCCTTTAGAAACAAAGGCGCTTTTTAGAACCATAGGAATTCTTGGCTTTTCAGCGGTTACTCTTTCAGCTGCTGTCATAGCATATTTCAATGGACTTTTCTTAAACGACGGCATTATAAACGTCATGGGGCAAATAGAGTTGCTGACAACATCAGTCATGCCTTATTTGATATCAGCCGTCATCGCGGCCATAACGGCCTCGTCGATAAATACAATAATTCCATTCTTTAAAATTCTTTCCGTCCAGGCCCAGGTGTACAATCGTCTGGAGCTTCTGGCCAAAGGAGACCTTTGTTCAAAAATTCCTGCCGGGCGGGGACAGGCTGCGAAAGTAGCTCACTCTCTTAATGATGCAGTTGACCATCTGGCCAGCAGAGTATCTCAGCTCAAAGCGATAAACCACAAGCAGTGGGATTTGGCGGAGAGTATCAGAATGTCAGCCAAAAAAGGGGATTGTTCTATCGTGCTGCAGGCAGTTGACCAGATGGAAGAAAACTGGAAAAGAGCCTCGAAGATAGAAGATCAGTTATCGACCTGATTTATCTTTTAGTTTTTTTTCGAGCTCTTTGACTCGCTTGAGTAAATCAGGAACTTTAGACAAAGAAGCTTCTTTTTTCAAAACGCTTTTCATTTCTCTGGCGGGGCAGCCAAAATAAATTTTATCGCCGGCCGGGATAGATTTGGTGACGCCAGACTGTCCCCCGACAGTAACGCCATCTCCTATAGAAATGTGACCCTGGACGCCAACCTGTCCGGCCAGTGTTACATTATTTCCGATTATAGTAGATCCTGATATACCAACCTGAGAAACTATAAAACAATTTTGTCCTATCTGAACGTTGTGAGCTATCTGAACCAGATTATCAATTTTGGTGCCGCGTCCAATTCTGGTCGCTCCCAGGGCGCCGCGGTCGATTGAAACATTTGAACCAATTTCAACATCATCTTCTATCTCAACCCAGCCGATCTGCTTAATTTTTTTAATCCCCGTTTCAGAGGGAGCATAGCCAAAGCCGTCAGACCCTATGACACTCGAAGAGTGTATGATGACATTGTTGCCTATCTTGCAGTCGCTTAAGATAACAACTCCGGGGTAGATAAGGCAGTTTTTGCCGACCGCAGCATTTTTGCCGAGATAGACCGAAGTCATAAGGCGGGAGTTTTGTCCAACCGAGGCGTCAGATTCTAAATGGCAATGAGGGCCGATAGCTGCGTTCTTAGCTACTGCTGCTGACTCATCAACAATGGCGCTTTGGTGAATGCCGCTGGTGGCGGTCTGGTCATCGGGGTACAAGAGATCAAGAATCCTGGCAAAGGCCAGATACGGGTTGGGATGACGCAGGACAGTTTTGCCCCGACCGTCCATTTCGTTATTTAAAACAACAGCACCTGCCTTTGAAGAAGAGAGGTGCTTTTCATACAAACTATTAGCTACAAAACTTATTTGATCGGGGCCTGCCGTTTCAACAGGGGCAGCGCCGCAAATCAAAAGCGTCTTGTCACCCTCAAGTCTTGCGCCTATTTTTTCAGCAAGCTGAGCGGTTGTCAGGCTGACGTTATTCCGGGTTGTCTTCAAGGTATTTGATTACCTTGTCTGTAACGTCAAACTCTTCTTTGATATAGGCCAGTCCGCTCTGCAAGGTGAATATGATGTCGTAGTTGCCTTCTATCGCTACAGCTTCGATAGCTTTGTTTACACTTTCAAGTAGCGGTTCCAGAAGCCTGGACTGTTTTCTTTCGGCTTGACCGTTCGGGCCATAAATCTGCCTGGTAAATGCATCGAGAGCATCTTTTTTGGCATTAATGGCAGCTTCTCTTTCTCTTTTTTTGTCATCAGACAAAATCAATTTTTGCTTTTCGTATTCCGTCAGCAATTCTTCGAGTTCCTGCTGCTTGGCCAGAGCTTCATCTTCCCAGGCTTTGGCGTCGATATTAAATTGTTCCTGCGCTTTAGCCCAGGGCTTGAATTCCTTTTGAATGCGTTCGTCGCGGACGTACCCAATCTTCATCCCCTGTGCTGACAGGCTGTCAGGCATAAGAGGCAGAAGCATCAGCCCCAGAAGCAAAGCCAGTAAAAATTTCTTTTCTTTCTTCATACTATTCTCCATGTGCAAATAAATTGTTATCTAAAAGTTGTGCCGAGCTGGAAATGCGGTCTCCATTTCTTTTCCTGCCCGTCAAGATTGTCCAGCGGATAGCCGAAGTCAAACCCTATAGTCCCGATTCCGGGCACCGCTATTCTAAATCCGAAACCGTAACTTTTATAAAGAGTCTTTGGCAGTTTGATATCAGACTTATGCAGCCAGGAATTTCCGGCATCAAAAAATGCCAGAGCATATATCTGCCTTTCGACCAGTGGAAACTGCAGTTCGAGGTTTGTAATCAGCATGTATTTACCGCGCACTCTGGTCTTAAATCCTCCGGCGACAGAAGAGCTGTCCAGCGGCAGCGAAGCAGAATCAGCCGCTCGGCCGGTATAATAATTGGTAATGTCCGAGCTGGAAACAATTGAGTCCGGTGTCAAAGAGCCGTCGCTGTAGCCTCTTACTACCCCGTCGTAGGCCGTGCCACCGGGTATAAATCTCTCTGAAATCAGTATTCTGTCATCTCCCTGGGGAGAAGTAATCACATTATACTGAACTCTTGCTGCCAGTGCCAATTTACCGATGAGGGGAAAAAATTTGGCGATACTTATTTTATGTTTTTGAAATTCCCAGAAGCCGCCTAGAATGCCTCCGTTGAGAGAGAAAGTGTAGGATAAATCTGCTCCCGCGGTAGCGAACTCAGGCAGGTTTCTGGAGTCCCGACGGACGGTAAAAGAAAATCTCGAAGAGGCGTTCCAGGCTTCGTTGTATTGAATAATAGTACCCGGATAGGGATCGCCAACAGCGACAACTGTTTCTGAGGCCGGTTCGCCGAGAGTGTCGGTGTAACTAAAAAGGCTAATCGATTTGTAAGAATTGTTTTCTACAAAACTTTGGTCAAAATCATTGAACCGGGTTTCTTCGAGACGGTAGGTGGCAAACACTCTAAAATAATTGTCCGGCCAGCGCAGCCTGCGGCCTAATCTTAAAGAACCTCCGCGTCTGCCTTCAGTGTAATCGCTGAACCACCTCCGGTTTAGTGCAAAAATATCGGTGCCCAGCAATGTCGGGCGGTCAAAAAGCCAGGGTTCTGTAAAAGACAGAGAAAATGAATTTCTGCGGCTGCCAAATTCTATATTAAAAGAAAGTCTTTGTCCTATGCCTCTGAAATTAGGAATGGACATGCCGACATTACCGACTAATCTGTCCCGGCTGTTATATCCGGCACCTGCCATGATTTCGCCTGTTTGCTTTTCCTTAATGTCAAAAACTACATCTACATCGCCGTTTGGCAAATCAACTAAGTCAGGAATAGCATTAGCAAAGTAGTTGAGGGACATTATATCACGAACCGATCTGATCAGCCTGGTGCGGTTGAAGACTTGTTCGGGCAAAGAAGAAATTTCACGCCTTATAACTTTATCTTTGGTCTTGGTGTTGCCGATTATTCTGACCAGATTTATAAGTGAAGGCAAGCCTTCGGAAATTTCGTAGGTAATATCGATTATAGAATCGTTGCGGGTTTTCTTTTCGTCGGTAACCTGAATATGCAGATGGCCGATATCCTGATAGGCAGTATAAAGTTCTACGATTGATTCCTGATATTTTTCCGCATCAAAGATGTCCGATTCTTTAAACTTCATTTTGCTGTAGAGGTAGCCGCTCGGCAGCTTCTCAGTTCCTTTTATTTCCAGCTTGCCAAAGTAATAGAGCGGGCCTTCGTAGATTTCGATATGAATGATCATCAGGTTGCTGGTGGTATCGATTGAGATTGAATCGGAAATCAAGTAGGCATCGCTGAAGCCGCGTTTGTGAAGTTCTGCAATTACCTTTTCTTTGTCCTCGGCGTATTTCTCCTGAGCAAAGTCTGAGCTTTTTAAGAAGCCGCGCTTGCGGTTGCGCATTTTATTGACCAGCCTTTTTGGCTCGACTCGCTGGCAGCCGGATATTATGACTTCGGTGACTTTGACCTTGGACTTTTCGTCTATTTCGTACTTTAAGATTGCTTCGGAAGAGTCTGCGCTATACTGCAGAGAAGATTCTATCTCTGCCTGAAAATAACCCTTGTCGGCATACATTTCAGATATTTTTTGCCGGCCGCGATGAGTCAGGTAGGGTGAGATATATCCACCGACACCCAGCCCGATACTTTCTTTCAATTCCGAAGAATTTATTTTATTGTTGCCGGAAAATTCTATACCCGACAGACGAGGCAGTTCATCGACCACTATAAAAACTTTGAGGCCGCCGGTCACTTGTTCGGCTTCGATTGAAATGTTAGAAAAAATCCCCAGCCTGTAAAGACGGCGGATAATGTCTGATATTAAGTTGGGCGCCAGGGACATGCCCGGCTCCAAAGCAGCCACGCCGGTTATCAAAGAAACAGTAGCAATCTTGTTTCCTTCGACAACAACTTCTACAATATTGTAGCCCGGTGTGGTTTGAGCTGCAGGAACCGGCGCCAGTAAGGCGACAAGCAGAATTAGACTGGTTAGAAAGAGCGAGAGCTTAAGCAGATACTTCTTCACTCTTTGTTTTCTTGGCAGCTTTTTCAATTTTGCTAATTTTTATTTCCGTATAATCCTGACGGTGCCCCTGGCTGCGGCGGTATTTGGTGCGCCGTTTATATTTGTAAATTCTTACTTTGTCGTCTTTACCCTGGTCCTGAACAACTGCCACGACTTTGGCGCTGGCAACAAAAGGATTGCCAATTTCAACTTTGTCCTTGTCTTTAAGCAAAAGAACCTCGGTAATTTCTATCTTGGCACCCTTTTCTTTGCCCAGCAGAGGGACGCGCAAAACGTCGCCTTTCTCGGCTTGAAACTGTTTGCCAGCTATTTGAAATACGGCGTACATCTAATCCTCCGAAAATACTAAAGTTGTTAGTCAGCTTATAGTTAAGCCAACCAAACTAATAGAATCAGAACTTCAGTCAAGATAATTCTTTCCGTTTATGGCATCTTTAGTCAAATTATTAAACTACCGAGCCTTAAAGCGGTTCCATTGTTGAAACTTAGTCAGGTCTGGTTGATTGTGATTGAAAATTTTGCTAATTTAGCACAAATTTTAACTTATGAGCAAATTGATACTTATCTTTGAATTACAAATAGGGGCCAGGTGGCAGTGAACTCAAAAAATGGCTCAAAATTCCGGCTTACTAACAGCCTGACTCCCAAGGGCGACCAGCCCGGCGCCATCAGGGAACTTTGCCAGGGTCTGGCTGCAGAGAGCAGCAAGCAGACCTTATTGGGAGTGACCGGTTCCGGCAAGACTTTTACAATGGCCAATGTGATAGCCCAATATGGCCGGCCGACTCTGGTAATTTCGCATAATAAGACTCTGGCTGCCCAGCTATACGGAGAATTCAAGGCCTTTTTTCCGGAAAACGCGGTCGAATTTTTTATCAGCTATTATGACTATTATCAGCCCGAGGCCTACCTGCCTACCACCGACACTTATATCGAGAAAGATACTTCGATAAACGAAGATATTGACCGGCTGCGGCTTAGAGCCACAGCTTCGCTTTTGGAGCGCGAGGATGTCATAATAGTCGCCTCGGTATCCTGCATTTACGGGCTGGGCTCGCCAGCGGAATATAAAAAACAGATGGTTATGCTGAGTCGGGGAGAAAAGATAGACCGCGACGACGTTATCGACAGACTGATAGCCACCCACTACAACCGCAATGAGATTGAATTTACCCGCGGCAATTTCCGGGTACGGGGAGATACCATAGAACTGATTCCGGCTTATTATGATAAGGCTTTACGCCTGGAATTCTTTGGTGATGAACTTGAAAGAATTACAGAAATTGATCCCTTGACCGGCGAAATAATCTGCGAAAAAGAGAAGATAGCCGTATATCCGGCCAAGCATTTCATAACTTCCCGCGAGGCATTAGTGAGGGCAATTAAAAATATAGAAATCGAACTAAAGGAAACACACGACAGATTTATTTCTGAAGATAAGCTCTTAGAAGCCCAGCGAATCGAGAGCCGCACCAATTATGATCTGGAAATGCTTAAAGAGATAGGTTACTGCGCCGGCATTGAAAATTATTCACGGCATATGGCCGCACGACAGCCCGGAGAGCGACCGTCTACCCTGATTGATTTTTTCCCGGATGATTTTCTGACATTTATAGATGAATCGCACCAGTCGATTCCTCAGGTGAGAGGCATGTTCGCCGGCGACCGCAGCCGCAAAGAGACGCTGGTCGCGCATGGTTTCCGGCTGCCTTCGGCTCTTGATAACCGGCCTTTGCAATTCGACGAATTTGACAGCATGATAAAAAAAGTAATTTATGTCTCGGCCACTCCCGCTGATTATGAGATTGAACAGTCCGAAGGGGTAGTGGTAGAGCAGGTAATCCGCCCGACTGGTCTCTTAGACCCGCAGATAACAGTTCTGCCTCTGTCTACGCAGGTCGATGATTTGATGGAGCAGGTCAGGCTGCGTCTTGAGCGAGGCGAGAGAACGCTGGTTACTACTTTGACTAAAAAGATGGCTGAAGACCTGGCTGATTACTTAGACCGTTCTGGAATTAAGGTCCGCTATCTTCACAGTGAAATTATTACAATTGAAAGAACTGAAATTATCCGGGATCTTCGGCTGGGTGAATTTGACGTGCTGATAGGAGTAAATCTGCTGCGTGAGGGCCTTGATTTGCCGGAAGTCTCGCTGGTGGCGGTAATGGATGCTGACAAAGAAGGCTTCCTACGCTCGGCCAGGGCTCTTATTCAGACCGCCGGACGTGCCGCCCGTAATAAGAACGGCGAAGTCATTTTTTATGCGGATAAAATTACTGACTCCATGAAAAAGGCTATCGACGAAACCAACCGCCGCCGAAAAAAGCAGGCAGCCTATAACAAAGAGCATAATATCAACCCGGAGACGATTTTTAAGACCCGAGATGAAATTTTGCAAAGTACCGGTTTCGCCGACACCCGCACGGTTAAACAGAAGAAATTTGAATTGCCGGGGCGCTATGAAGAACTCGATCGGGATGGCAAGATTTCGTTTCTTATGGGCTCAATGATGAAAGCCGCCGAGAACCTTGATTTTGAAACAGCCGTCCTGTTTCGTGATGAAATCAAGCTGCTGCAGGGCCGGCCGGGCAAAAAAAGTCATAAAAAGCGCTGAAAGCGGGTTATAGTCAGTTATTGAGTTTTTCTTGTTGTCTTAGCGGCTGTCTTTAGGCAAATTAAATTAAACTGAATTCAAAATATTTTAACAGGGAGTAAAAATGCAGAAGCAAAAGATTAAATTCTTGCCGCTATTACTGATTATGGTTATGGCCTTAACAGCAGTTGGCTGCGGCACAAAAATTTCATCGGGTCACCGGGGAGTTTTCTATGCTACTTTCGGTGACGGTACCGAGTTCGGAACGATTTACGGAGAAGGTTTCAACTGGCATCTTCCGTGGAACAAGATGATTGTCTATAAGATTCAGCTGCAGGAACGTAAGGAAAACCTGACCGTGCTGTCATCCGACGGCGCCACCATACGTATGGATGTTTCGATTTTATATCGTCCAAATGTCACCAAGTTAGATTCTTTGCAGGTAGAAATCGGCCAAAACTACTATGATGTAAAAGTTGCCCCGACCATAAGGGGAATCGCTCGTGGAATTGCGGGCAGGTACAAGCCGGAAGAAATTTATTCTACCAAACGGGAACAGATGAATGAAGAGATTGAACAAGGATTAAGAGAGGCTATGGCCGGAAACCACATTGAAATTACGAATGTGTTGATCCGTGACATTACCATTCCTGAAGAAATTTCACGGGCTATCAATTTCAAACTGACAGCCGACCAGGAAGCTCAACGGATGAAGTTCACCATTGCCAAAGAAAGGCTTGAGGCGGACAGAAAACGTATAGAAGCCAAAGGAATTGCTGATTTCCAGAAGATTGTCAGCGCCGGAATTACGCAGTCGCTACTCAAGTGGAAAGGGATAGAAGCAACGCTGGAAATTGCCAAATCCAACAACACCAAGGTGGTAATTATTGGCAGCGGCAAGGCGGGTCTTCCGATTATATTGGGAGGGGATGTCGGAAAATAGGTCTGAGTTAGAAATATGAACGAATAAAAAAACGGCAGCATTTACGGCAGCCGTTTTTTTTATGGTAGATGCTCTCTTAATTATCTGTGTATTCTTTTAACAGTTCGCGGGCAATAACTATTCGCAGAATCTGGTTGGTTCCTTCAAAAATCTCGCATAACCGAACATCACGATAAATCCTTTCTACATTGTATTCGTGGGTGTAACCATAACCGCCGAGTATCTGAATAGCACTGTGGGCAACTTCGGTACCCATCTCCGACGCCATCATTTTGGCTATGGCTGCTTCTTTGATGGCAGCTTTGCCTTCAGATTTAAGCCAGGCGGCCTGATATACAGCTAATCTGGCGGTGTGGATTTTGGCTTCCATATCTGCCATCATAAACTGCAGCCCCTGAAATTCAGATATCTCTTTACCAAACTGCTTGCGCTCTCTGGAATATTTGGCGGCAATTTCAAGAGCTCTTTGAGCCATGCCGACCGCTTGCGCCCCGATAGAAATGCGGCCATGGTTCAGAGTCTCCATAGCAATGTTGAAGCCTTTGCCAACTTCGCCTATCTGATTCTCTTTGGGCACTCTGTAATCAGTAAAAATAATTTCGCTGGTAGGCGAGGCCTTATAGCCCATTTTATCTTCATTTTTACCGACAGCAAAACCAGGTCTGTCAGTTTCTATCACAAACGCTACAATACCTTTGGTGCGCAATTCGGGATTAACGGTGGCGAAGAGGATAATGTAATCTGCATCGGCTCCATGAGTTACCCAGAGCTTGGTGCCGTTTAGGACATAGCTATCGCCGTCTTCGGTAGCCAGCAGCCTGAGAGATACGGCATCAGAACCAGAGCCTGCTTCGGATAACGAATAGGCTGCCATTTTATCGCCGGCGCAAACAGGAGGGATATATTTTGCTCTCTGCTCTTCGGTTCCGTATTCCAGTAAAGGAAAAGTAAACAGGGAACCATGTACCGCCGCCACTAAAGCATGCGAGGCACAGCCGCGGGCAAGTTCTTCCAGTGAAATAACATAGGCCAGTTCGTCCAGCCCGGTTCCGCCGTATTTTTCGGGTACTTTGACGCCCATCAGCCCCAGCTCGGCCATCTCTTTTATAACGCCCCGGTCTAATTTAGCATTTTTGTCAAATTCCCCGGCATGAGGAAAGAGCCTTTCGTCGGCAAATTTGCGGGCTACATCTTTTACATATTGCTGTTCTTCAGTGAATCCAAAATTCATCTCAATCCTCTATTTCTACACTTAGTAAGAACAGAATTTAGAAGATTGCGCCCGAGTAGGCAAGCGCTTAGGCTGACAAGAATTTCAAGACAGAGATTAAAGCAATCTGCCATAATCAAATTATTGGCTTTCTAATGTCTTACAGCGGCTTTCCTCTGAAGATATAGTCTACCAATTTGGTCAGATCTAAGATATTTACTGAGCCGTCATTGTTGACATCCGACAGTTCCAGAGGCTCAGGTAACTGGCCACTTCTAAACAGAAAATCTACCAGCAGTGTCAAATCGGCAACGTTAACTGTACCATCCCGATTTGAATCACCCCGCAAACGTCCTTTAATCGTTATGAAACCTGATGCTCGTAATGTTCTTTCATCAGTCAATGCCCCTGATACAGAAAATGTTGCTGACAGGGTATCCCAGACTGGTTTATAACCGGACAAGAACTCAGCCCTGGAGACGTTAAGTTTTAATACATTTCCTTCGAAATCAGGGTGAGAAGTCAGTAACTCAGTGTAGTATGGCAGGATAGTTCGGTTTACTCTTAGTCGCTCTGTATCAATCTGATTTACACCGATTCCCCCCCCAATGTTGCCTAGATATATGACTGATGTATCAGAAACGATTACATCAGCTTCTTTAATATGATAAATACTTGGTTCAATTGTTGTCTTGGATTCCAGTGAAGCTCCCGATTCAGATAATATAGCTTCAATCAATGCTCTAGCGTCGGAACTATCCATATACCAGAGATGAAAGCCAAACGTATATGTTTGCGTTTGCAATCCGGGCCAATCTTTTCTGAGGCCAACAATATGTTCTTGCTGTAATGATTTGTTCGGGTGAATCGAATGGAAATGATGAGTAGCTACCACACCCTCTTCCGGGATGAATGTTGCCACGCCAGGTGGTGTAACCATTGGCCAAATTTCTCTGAGTCTTGGTTTAAACGGATCTCGCGTTGTATCCAAGTTTAATGACGGTAGTGAACCAGCGATTTGCTGTGCCCTGGTGAAGCCAAATAGTGTATCCACATAGGGGATGGAAGAGTTGAATTGATAGAACCTAGGACCACTTGCGAACATCTTTTTGATTCCAAAAATATCTCCAAAAAAGTCAATTAGACTAGCGTGATACTGTGGTTGACCATCAATAATTGCCATTCCATTATAGATCTTGTCAAATTTTCCGAAATACAGAATCTTTCCGCCGTACGCAAGAAATCTGGAAAATATATCTAACTTTTTACTCGAAGTCTGCAGCATAAACTCGTTGAGCAAATCGTCGATTATTATCACTTTGAAGCGCAAGAATGGGCGCCAATCTATACATTCAATACTTGGGGGACTACATTGAAGAAAGCGGACGGAATCATGAAAGTCGTAAATCTCATAATCGTGTCCATTCAAGAGCGAATTATAATAAGATAGAATGGAGTCCATATATGTATATCCAAAAAACGATGGGAAGAGGCTATGTGTAAGTAGCAAAATTTCCCGATTCATTTCGGGAACAATATATGACACGATTGGGTCAGTAAATTCTGATTCAAAACCAAATTCATCAACTGAAGTAATTATGTAGGCACCACTGTCAATGAATGCCGGGTCAATAAATTCAGAATCTCCTGGCGGAACAACTGCGAAAGGTTCCATGGCATAGTAGTAATAGAATTTGCCATCAAACAATATAGAATCAGTAGCGGGATTAAATTGAGCATTATAACCTTGATCATAAAAGATATGATAGGCGTCAGCTGCTCCTGTAGAGTCAGGGAATTTGTAAATATTGTAATGGTCTATGCTGTTTTTATCAGCCGAATTCCATCGTAGAGTTATTGGCTGGCCGACGGTCGTAAGTGCATAATTGGAGTATGTTTGTGGGGCAGCTGTACGTGGAATAACTCTAAAGGTTATTGGTGCGCCTAACTCGCCTCTTCCAGCAGAGTGAGAATGTGCTATCTGAGCCAGGTAGATGGTATTCGGGTCAAGGTATTCGATGTTTAGTTTGTGAGTTGGCTCGACCGAATTTGATGGTTCACTTAATGACGGTTCCCACCAGGGCGGAATAGCGCCGGGTTTGGGTAGCTGGCTTAAGTCGGCTGCTTCAATGAATAGATCGTAGCCTGAAACATCATCAAAAGCCCAGGAGTCCCATTGAAGTTCAGGTTCTCCTATGCTGTTTCTTACAAATTGTAACCCTAGAGGCGGCAGATTTGGATCCAGAAGAAGCTGGCTGAGACTATCAGATAAAGCTGCGTTTGCGAGAACATCATCGAAATTATAAACCGGTGGTGAAGATAAATCGTCCGAAACAATAGAGTTTGAAACGTGAACTGAATCACCTGTAAATGTTGCATACAGCACTCGTATGCTGGAATCTGGCTTTAGTGTAAATGGTCCTAATGTTAATAAAAACCTGGCGTCGCCCCAGCGCAGAAAAATGTCATCTGGAGGAGGAGTCCAGATTGAATCAAGAGAGTCAGTATTACCAATCAAAATTTGATCATAATCCCATTCATTGAAACTCATGACATAATATTTGTTCTTGTCTCCATTGGGGGTGCCAGTTCCGCCAGTACCAAAGTCTCTAAGCGGGTGTTCAGAAGTGCCCAGTAGTCGGGGGCCGTAATCTTTATCGGGGTTGCCGTTAGATAGCCACCATGCAAATATTGAATCGGTAGCGGCAAAAGAGCTTGCTGTAAATTTTCCCGCAAAAGCCTTTGGCGCATAATAATTCTCAGGTTCCCTGTAATCTGCGTCGTAATCTAGAATGTATGCAATGCCTTTTTCTTTAATTGATCCAGCCAAGTCGTCAGCATATGACACTTCCGGTTTTAAACCGATATCAGCATCCATTAAAAGCCCTATTCGTCCTTCTTCAATAATTTTGGCACCGATATTAGTGACAACAATATCATAAATTATTGTTCCATTTTCCGGATCTGAATGCCAGGCAAAAGACCTGTTAGAAACTTTTAGGTAAAGCGGTATGGATATCAAAGTATCATTAAATTCAGAGCGATATGAAACGTCGGCGATATATTCGACGGGAACTACTGTCCCCCTTGAAGGAGATTGCCCGAATACTGTGGCAGAGAACTCCCTTATGCCAGACCAACCATCATGACCGACTGTAACAAGCGTGTCACCTTCTACTATTCCGCCAATCCATAGCGCTCCTCCATATAAATATTCAATTCCTGATTCAGCCGGGGTAACAAAAGATACGGCAGGGCTGTCTGGATAATCGTATGCCGCTGAAGCGAAATTGAACCCAAAAACTCCGAAACAACTAAAAGATGCTTTTATCTCACCGGTGCTATGCACGCCGTGGAAAAGTGGCCAGTTTATCAAATGGGACGGGACAGAGTCCTGCACGAAATTAGTTTGAGGGAGGAAATTCGAGTCATTTGGCTCTTCTCCACCTAAGTCTCTCGCCATTATTGTTGAAGAAAAACTCAAAAATGAAAAAATGAAAAATAGGCAAAAGTTGAAAAATCGATTCATATGATTCCTCATGGATAATTGATCAAAACTAAAGGTACTTAAGAAGAACCGATGTGTCAACTCTTGCTTATCTGCCTGCAAAAAGGATATCCGCTTTAATCCAGCCAGCGCCTTTCAATAGTTATGTGATAGCGTAAATTATTCACAGAGAGAACCCTCTGAAGATATAGTCTACCAATTTGGTCAAATCCAGGATATTGACTGAGCCGTCATTGTTGACATCCGACACTTCCAGAGGCTCAGGCAACTCGCCACTTCTAAACAGAAAATCTACCAGTATCGTCAAATCGGCGACGTTAACTGCACCATCCTGATTGACGTCACCCCGCAAATGCCCAGTAAGAGTAAACGATCCCAGGGCTCTCACAGATCGTTCACCTGCGGTAGCCGCAGCTATCGAGTAAACAGCAGTAATAGTATTCCAGACCGGAGAGTACTTTTCAAAAAGATTTCTTAAGGGAACCTCAAGTTTTAGCACTTTCCCATCGTAATTCGGAAACGAACTCAAAATCTCAACAGAGCTTGGAACGGTTGAGCTGTTTACAATTATCGAACTTTGATTTATAGAACTTACATCAATCTCCTGCTCAATATTGCCCATGTATATGGTTGTATAAGCTGGTTGTATCGTAAAGGACTCGTACACGTGAAATTGGTCTCTGTCAATTGTTGTTTTTGCAGCAAGTGAAAATGGTGATGAGGAGAAAATGGCTGCTATCAGTTCTCGGGCGTTGACATAATCCATGTACCAGAGATGAAATCCAAAGGCATAGGTGCTGGCGTTGAGCTGCGGCAAGTGGTTTCTTACTCCGACTACTCTGCCTTGCTGGACAGAAGTTCCGGCATAAACAGATCTGAAGAGATGAGTAATTTCGGCTCTGTCATTGGGGACAAAAGTAGCTACGCCGGGAGGTGTGGGCATGGTCCAGACATTTCTAAGTTTGGGCGTAAAGGGATCACGGGAAAAGTTGAAATACGCCGAAGGCAAACTGCCATCTTGCTGCTCTGCCAGTTTGAATCCGAAAAGAGAGTCAACGTATGGCTCCGAGGTATTACTGTAGTAATATTTTTCTCCCCCAAAAAATAGCGAATCAATCCCAAGGAATTCTTTGACAAAAGAATGGCCGATATCAACGTAGCCGGGTGTGCCATCATGGTAGGTAAGCCCCCAGCCAAATCCGCCAAACCGGCCGAAATATGCAAACTTGCCCCCGTTTGCTATATACCGTTCGAAGCCAGCGGTGGAGTCCTGGTAGTTGTTACTGAAAAGCGACTCGGTCAGGCGGTCATCAACTATCACAAGTCTGTATGACATAAAGTCGTGCCAGTCCATGCAGCTTATTGAGCGGTCGGGGCAGTTGGTCAGTTTGGTCGAGTCGCGATAATTATAAATGTCATAGTCGAATCCTTGAAGAATGTTGTTATAAAAAGAGAGGATTGAATCAAGATAAACGTAGCGATGAGGCGTCAGAGCCAGGCTGTTGGTGATCAGTAATATGTCCTTTGTTTTTTCGGCCACGATGCTGGAGATAATAATTTTTGAAAATTCGGACTCAAAACCGTACTGGTCAGAAGTCGCTATAAGATACGCCTCGCCTTCAGTTACATTACTATCGACAAAAGATGTATCCGTTCCTGATAACACTGCGTATGGTACCATGGCATAAAAATAGTAAGTCTTGTCATCGACAAAGAATGAGGTAACCGGCTGAATAAACTGTGCCCGGTAACCCCTGTCATAAAAGGCATGATATCCTCGGGCTGCTTCGGCTGAATCTAAGAATTTGTATACATTTATATGATCAATAGCTGCTTTTTCTGGTAATTGCCATTTGATTTTAAGCGGACTGTCCGAATTGGCAAAAGCATAGCGGGAGGCCAGCTGCAACGGGTTTGGTCTTGGGTCTAACTTAAACTGAATTGGTTCACTTCTTGCACCTGTTTCAGAGAATGTCTTATGTGCTATCTGCACCAGGTAATGCTTCTGCCTGTCAAGTGTATCCAGAGAAAAGCGATAGGTCCTGTCTGTTACATTGGGCAAATTGCCCGAAGGAGGAGACCACCAGGGCGGAACCGCTCCCGGATAAGGCAAAGAATCCAGCGGAGCTTCAGATATATATAAATAATATCCGTAGACATCCTGATAAGTCCACGGATCCCATTGGAGCTCTACTGCGCCCAAACTGTCCTTAACGAGCTGTAAACCAAGAGGCGGCAAAAGAGGATCTAAAAGCAAGTCTGCCAAATTTTCTGAAACAGCTGCGGTCGCAATCAAATCATCGAAATACAGTTGCGAGAGATAGATATCAGGAAAGTCGGGCAGATAGTGAATCGGACCGGCGCCGGGGTGAACATATTCTCCTGTAAAGGTAGCGAAGAGAACTCTGGCACTGGAATCAGGTTTTAAATTAAACGGACCAATAGACATCATAAACCTGGTATCAAAGCCCTGACTGAAATCCGATGCGATTGACGAATTAGGTGTCAGCCAGACAGAACTCGTATCTCCAATGATGCCTGTAAATATCTGGTCGTAGTCCCACTCATCAAAACTCATAATATAGTATTTATTGGCGTCACCTTCGGGTGTGCCAATGCCGCCGGTTCCAAAATCTCTGAATGGGTTTTCTGAAGTTCCTCTTTGGCGAGGGCCAAAATCTCTGGTGGAGTCACCGTTACTCAGCCACCAGTTGTAGTTTGTATCCAGAGCTTGAAAAGAAGTTGATAAGAATTTGAAAGCGAAGGCTCTATCTGCAATTTCATATTGGAAGTCGCCATCGTCGTCAATTATATAGCCAATACCGTGTTCTTTAAGCGACCCTGTCAGGTCATCGGTATATGCTGTAAACGAGTAGTTGCCTACGTCGCAATCGAAGTAAAAGCCGGCATAACCATCTTTTATAGTTTTGTTTTCTACATTTGTTATGACCAAATCATAAATAATGGTTTTATTTTCTGGAGAAGATTGCCAACTGAAACTTCGACTGGCTACTTTTATGTTCAAAGGCCGGTGGTAGAAATCAAAAGGGTCATGGTTAGTTCGCGGGTTTTTAACAGTATCAGCGAATTCTGCTCTATAAGATTTGTCAGCGATATAGTTAACTAAATTGACAGTTCCCTTTCCCTCAGGCTTTTTGAAATTTGGCGGGAAAAACTCATAAATAGCCTGCCAGCCGTCCCCTCCGACGCTGACTAAGGTGTCTCCATCGACAATTCCGCCAATCCATATCGCTCCTCCCCAGAGATATTCTGGACCGGACTCAGGTGGTGTTACAAATCCTGAAGGGTAGGTTGGGTCGGGGAAATCATAAAGAGCCTGTGAAAAGGCGTTACCAAATGAACCAAAGCAGTTAAAAGTGGCATCAATTTGACCCGTCCTGTGAAGACCGTGATATAACGGCCAGTTTATCAAGTGATCGGAATTTCCGATTGCAATGCTCTGAGCAGAATGCTCAAATAATGTTTTTTTGCCGAAGCTGCCAAGGTCTCTGGCTGAGACTGCAGAAACGGCGCTTAAAATGACCGGCAACAAAAGAATCAGAGTGTTTTGTAGGATTTTCATTCATTCTCCCCACGCCAGGTATTAGCTCTTACCAGGAATTTATAATATTTTCAAAATTCCAAAAGCATTAAATGACAGAGGTTTTAAGAACCCCTGCCTTTAGAGGCCAAAATTGAGGGGAGGCTGCAAAAGCAGTCATATTTTGGCCTATTTTGTTCACCCATAAGACGGCTGAATGATCAATCTGTTCAATATCAAGAGTAGTTTCTGCGCTTTAAATTCTACTTTCAATTGGTCTGCATATTGCATTGGGGGACAATGCCCTGTCTTCCCTTGACAATCAGGGCTGAAAGGATATATTTTGGGTGTACAACAGGTAACAAGCGTACTACATAAGGCTTCTACCTTACATCACCTGATTCTTTTATAGAAAAAGAGTTTAAGTACTGGCACTTGGCTGGCCGGATGAATGATTAAAGAGCGCAATTAGGCGCTAATCCAATAAGCAGGTTTGCTTGATATTTGGCCGCCTTAGGATTTTAGACTTAATAAGCTTAAGTCAACCAATGTGGAGGAAAGAAAACGGCAAGAGGTGACTCTTTTGCCAGGGTATCATTTGCAGGGCTATGAAATTTTCCTGCAACTGTTTACCTGAGCAACTTACCTGAATCATAAGTATGAATTCCACTTTTCTTACTAAATATAGAGATGAGCTTTACCAAAAAGGAAAGTAATTGAGAGAGAATTTTGGCCAAAGTTTGAAATTTGCCATAGTCTTAACTTTTGTGTTGATAGTGCCAATTTTTGGGAGCGCTTCTGCAATAAGTCTTGCTTGTGACACTACCAAAGTCACCAGTCATTTTACCCTGATATTTGAGGGAGTGACCTATGATACCTCAGCCGGTACCTCAAAGTGGGATTATTCTTTGCAATGGGACGGACACCCGCCTGAACTGAGCCACTTTTTTTTAGAACTATGCTCATTAATTACAGATCAGAATTTGGTTGCAGTTGAACCGGGTTTCGGGACTATTGGCAAGAATGGCAATTCGAAGCTATGGGGCATAAAGTGGGATGACATTGAAAACTTTCCATCTGATACTTTATTCACCTTCAGTTTCACCCTGGATCAACTGCTGGCACTGGACCATACCCAATTTGCTCCCAAAGCAGGTGTTAATAAAAACATTGCTACAATATGTGGTCCTTCAGTTTTCTGTAGAGGACTTGAAGACCTATGTATTGGCAATATCCGACCCGCCGCATTTTGTCCCTCGGATACCAGTATATTTCTCTGCGAACTACAGCCAGTCTGTATAAGCAGCTTCGGTGCGACTGACCCGGATAATAATTTAGCCTCAATTGAAATTTCAGGCGGAGTATTGAGCGGCGACACAGTCTGTTTTATGCCTGTCGAAGGCACTAACACTATTACTTTGATTGCCACCGATAGCTGCGGTGTGGCTGACACCTGTACAACTATTGTAACTGTCTCTTTGGGGCAGCCGCCATTTATCACAGCCAGTGCGCCAGCAGAAATCAATCTCTGTCTGCCTGAAACAATTTGCATCAATTTTACCGTAGGTGACCCCGATAACGACATTGATTCTGTCTGGACGAATCTTGGCCGCATAGAAAATTATAGAGTCTGCTTTGAAGCTGATTCCACCGGCTTATATCAGCTGGTATTGACAGTCGTGGATTCCTGCGGATTCAGTGCTGTAGATAGTTTTGAAATTTTCATAAGTATTAACGAACCGCCCGTAATAGTTGCTATAGATACAACCGACAACTATTTCTGCGAAGGTGCCAACCAGGTTTGCGTAAAATTGACCATCAACAATCCGATTGGCGGCTTGACCGGCAGCAGCAACCTGGGCGTGTTTAACGCCTCAGACAGTACGGTCTGCTTCTATGTCGACAGCTCTGGCCGTTACTGCGATGAAGTCATAATAACTAATAGCTGCGGGTTGTCGGACACAATTTCTTACTGTATTGATGTTATTGTCAACAGACCTCCGGTGGCTGTTTGTCCTGCGAATGATACAATCAACACCTGCGAACCCGGGAAGATTTGTCTGCCGGGATTTGCGGCCACAGACCAGGATGGAAACATTGCCGAAGTAATAGTAATTGGCGGAAATCTGTCAGGCGATACTGTCTGCTTTAGTGCACAGCAGGGCAACAACCTCATTACTTTGATAGTCACAGACAGCTGCGGACTTTCCGACACTTGCACAACGATTATAACAGTAGATAACAACGGAACTCCCCCGATAGTTGTTTTTGATTCTCTGCCGGATATTTCTCTTTGTCAGCCGGAATCTCTCTGCGTGACTTTTTCTATTAATGATCCGGACAGCAATGTTGATTCTATCTGGTCGGATTTTACATATTATGAAAACTCTTCTGAGATCTGTTTCTATGCCGATACATCTGGCAGATATGACATAAATGTATTTGTCCGTGACCTTTGCGGGTTTATAGCTTCGGATACTATTTCAGTTTATGTCGAACTAAATTCTTCGCCGATTGTCAACCTGCCTGACAGCATAAATTCAAATTTTTGTTTAGTACAGACGGTCTGTCTCCCTGTTGAAATCATTGATGAAAATATTGCATCTATTAGCTCGAATTATGTATTGATAAATGATTCTATCTGTTTTAGTCCAGATACAGCTGGAACGTATTTAGTCTGGGTTGAAGTTACAGATAGTTGTGGACTAATAACCGCTGATACAACAATAGTAACTGTAGCTAAAAGCGGTACTCCACCGGTAGTTACTTTTGATCCTCTCTCAGATATCAGTCTCTGCCAGCCGGAAGCTCTCTGTTTGAGCTTTGGGGTAACAGACCCTGATAACGATATTGATTCGATCTGGTCTGATTTTACTTATACCGGAAATGCGCCACTCATATGTTTCTCCGCCGATACAACAGGAACCTATGTCATAAATGTTTTTGTTCGTGACCGCTGCGGGTTCATAGATTCAGACACAATCTCTGTTTACATAGAAATTAATGCTCAGCCTATTGTAACATTACCCGACAGTATAAGTATCGATTTTTGTTTTGAGCAGGCGATTTGTATTCCGGTAGAAATTATCGATGACAATATCAGTTCTATCAATTCAAATTATGCGATTATAAATGACACTATCTGTTTTAATCCGGATACCACCGGGACTTTTCTGGTCTGGGTTGAAGTCACCGATTCCTGCGGACTTATTGCCGCTGATACCACGGTAGTAACTGTTTTAGTATCGCCGCCGCCTGTATTAGAACTTGGTGATGATTTTGCGGCTGTTATTTGCGGGCCGGGAACTTTCTGCATCAAAGCAGACACGATAAAATATTATGATTCGGTTTATGTCAACTATGGGACTTTTGATTCCGCGACAAATCTATTTTGTGTAACAATCGATAGCTCAATTTCTGATTATTTGATAGTAGAGATAACAGATTCCTGTGGCCGGGTAGCCAGAGACAGTCTCTGGTTTGATATTGTGGTTAATCCGCCTCTCCTGGTAAAACAAGCCATGCCCGACACCACCATTTATCTTTGCGGTCCGGCCTATGTCTGCCTGCCGCTTGAAATTGGCTATGATAATATCAGTCTGCCGGATTCAAATATAACAGTCAGCAGGGGGCAATATGAAAATGGCCAGGTTTGTTTCGTGCCTTATGACAGCGGTAATTATACCATCATTGCAACTGCCACTGATTCCTGCGGCAACATAGTCGCTGATACGGCAGTCGTTAGAATTCTGACCGACCAGTTTGTCGATCTGGCCTGTCCGCCTGATACTTCGATTTTTATATGTCAGCCGGAAACGCTCTGCTTCCCTCTGGGAAATATTCCAGCCTGGGCGGATATCGAAGTCAGCGGTATTGCTACCTGGTATGATGCAGAGAATAACCAGGTTTGTTTTTATGCTGAATGCGGGGTTCGCAACCGGATTATTGTCAAGGCCATCACGCCCTGTGATACTATAAGTTGCGAGTTTACTGTAGATGTCCAATGTAACGTGACACCTCTGGTATTTCTGCCCGGGGACAGTTCGATTGCCCTGTGTATGGCGGACACAGTTGCTATTCCTGTTGGGATAATCGACCCCAATGGCAATATCAGCAGTATAGTGCTGCCCGACTGGGTCAGTTATGACGAATTTGCCGGTCTGCTTTATTTTATGGCCGATACCAGCGGTTTGTATGAAATAATTGTCACAGTAACTGATAGCTGTGATGCTTCAAAATCCGATCGCATAATAGTAAGCGTAACAATTGATGAAGCTCCGGTCTGCCAGTTTCCGTCCGATACAAGTTTCTTCCTCTGTGGTCCGGCTGAAATATCTCTTCGGGTGGGTGCACATGATAATAATGATCGAAATCCTATTTGTAGTTTATTAAGCGGTCCCGGCATAATTTTCAAAGACAGCTGGATCTATCAGGCTGATAACAATGCCGTACTTGATGTCGTAATAGAATGCCGTGACAAGTGTGATAATGTCTGTATTGATAGTTTCAGAGTAACTATTGATATCAATGAAGCGCCTGTCTGCGATGTTCCATCAGATACTGTCTTTAATCTTTGCGATGTTACAGAAATCTGCCTGCCAATTCTGGGCACTGATGTTGATGGCAACCTGCTCGGATGTGAAATTGTCTCCGGGCCGGGAAGTTTAGGTGGAGCCAGCGGCAAGAATGCAATTGCTTCTCAAGCCTCCTCAAACACAACCAGTCTATTGTGGTGTTACACTCCGACCAATGATACAACTTTTGAAGTTGTCATCCGCTGCAGCGATAGTTGCGGTGCTTTCTGTGAAGACAGCTTTACAGTTACTATTAATCTAAACGAAGCTCCGGTAGTTGTTTTACCCTCAGATACCAGCATATTCCTTTGCAGCGCTGACTCTGTCAGTATTCCCATAGTAATTAGTGACGCCGAAAATAATATCACTTCAATTGAACTGCCAATCTGGACAAATTATGATGAACTCTCAGGCCTCTTATCATTCTACTCAGACACAAGCGGAGTCTATGAGATTTATGTCAGAGCTACCGACAGCTGCAGTTTGTTTTCAGAAGATACAGTTGTCGTAACGGTAGCCGTAGAAGAGCCTCCGATCTGCCAGCTTCCGGCCGACACAAGTTTCTTTATTTGCGGCCCGACAGAAATATCTTTGCCGGTAGCCGCATTTGATAATACTGATCTACTGCCTACCTGCAGCGTAATAATCGGCCCAGGAACTGTTATTGATGGGAATTGGGTTTATCAGGCAGACTCCGATGCAGTAATAGATGTAGTAATAGAATGCCAGGCCACCTGTGGTAATTCATGCGTAGATAGTTTCAGTGTTACAATAGACTTAAATGAAACTCCTGTCTGCGATATTCCAACGGACACGACTCTTAACCTTTGTGAAATAACAGAAATATGTCTGCCTCTGTTTGGTAGCGATGCCGACGGCAACTTGCTGGGCTGTGAAATTATCTCCGGCCCGGGAAGTCTGGTGGGGCCAGACAGCAAGAATTCAATTTTTTCTCAGGCCTCCGCAAATACAACCAGTCTATTATGGTGCTATACACCAACCAAAGATACGACTTTTGAAGTAGTAATACGCTGCAGCGACAGTTGCGGAGCTTTCTGCGAAGACAGCTTCACCGTTACCATAAACTTAAACCAGGCTCCTGAAGTGTTCTGCCCGGCAGACAGTTCAATGTTGCTCTGTGAATTAACGGAAATTTTCCTGACAGGTTTTACGGCTACCGATATAAACGGTGATGAACTTACGCTCTCAGTAAATATAGGAACGTTGTCAGGGGATACGCTGTTTTTTACTCCTGTCGTTGGTGAGAATCTTATCACATTTATTGCAACGGATTCCTGCGGTTTATCCGATACCTGCCAGACTCTTATAATTGTAGATACAAATTCTGCTCCAGTATGTAACTTAGTTAGCGATACGACTATAACCAGCTGCGTTACCGAGCAAATTTGTCTGCCCGTTGGCGGCACAGATATAGACGGAAATCTAATCAGCTGCGAGATCGTCAGTGGTCCGGGTGTAATCGAAAACGGATTCTGGTGCTATACGCCGCAGGCGAAAGATACTATTGATGTTACTTTCCGTTGTACCGATGAGTGCGGAAAATTTTGTGAGTCGTCTCTCAGAGTCATAATCGATGCCGGCGTAGCGCCGGTCATCGCAGACCAGTTCTACTCATTCAAATATTGCGCAGAAACGTTTAACAAAGAGCTCAATATTTTCGCAACCAATGATTCTGCTGACCCGACAATTTTTGAACTTCTCTCAGGAGCCGGTTTTATTGATTCTCTTTCAGGTCTTATCACTTATCTGCCGGATACACCGGGTGTATATGGTTTCGAAGTAGCCGTAAGTAATTCCTGCGGCAGCGATACTGCCACCATTGCAGATACCATAATATTTAATCGTGCACCGGAAGTTATTGTTTTTGATACGACAATTCAGCTATGCAGCACAGAAGAAATCTGTTTCGATGTCTTTGCTTTTGATGCCGATGGCGACTCACTTCAAATTACTCTTGTCCAGGGTCCCGGACAGTTTACTCAGTTGACAGACAATTCCGGACAGCACTGTTTCACGCCGAATAATATCGATTCAGCAACTTATCTGTTTGTTTATGAGGTCTCGGATTTGTGCGAGAACGGAGTTAACCGCCAATCCAACTCGACTGAGACAATCTCAATTACGGTTATTACTAACGAAAAACCGACAATAACCTGCTCGGATGTTTCGCTGACATTATTCTCCTGCGGTGATTCGGTTTGCTTTACCGTCTCAGCTACCGACCCTGACAGTGATTTGTTGATATTTGAAGTCCTCTCCGGTAACGCTATTGCCAACGATAGTATAATCTGTCTGACAGGTGACAGCTCCGGCACCTACGAAGTGACCATTTTATGTATAGACAGTTGTTTGAACAGCGACACCTGTACTGTAATCGTGAATGTAATCAGGAATTCGCCACCTGCAATAGAGTTAGGTGCCGATTTCTCCGTAGAGGGTTGCAGCGAACAGGAAATCTGCCTGGGATTTTTTGCAAGCGACCCCGATAATAATCTTGAGTCTCTGTTCTCAAATATCGGGTTGATTGTAGGCCAGGACAGCCTCTGCTTTATAGCGGATAGTTCGGGCGTCTACCAGATAATTGTTACAGCGGTTGACTCCTGCGGTGCGGAAGACCTGGATACAATAAATGTCACCGTTACTCTTAATACGCCGCCGATAGTAAGTCTTGGAGCTGACACAACCCGTCAGATATGTGCGGGGGATTCTGTTTGTCTGTCCGTCACAATAGATGACGACAACATTTCTTCGATAGCATCAAACTATCAATTAATTGATAACGTAGTTTGTTTCAGCGCAGATACAGCCGGCGTCTATGAAGTGTGGGTTTCTGTTACTGATTCCTGCGGAATCGAAGTAGCAGACACGGCTTATGTCACCTTGACTATACCGTTACCTCCTGTCTTAGAACTCGGGGAAGACTTTTCGATCATACTCTGTGATACAGGAACTTTCTGCTTCATTGCCAAGACGATTGAAAATTATGATTCAGTCTATTCGAATTACGGAGTGTTTGACACACTGTCAAAACTCTTCTGCGGGACAATAGATAGCTCGATAGCCGACTACTTTATTGTCGAAATATTCGATCTCTGCGGTCGCTCAGCCAGAGACAGTATCTGGTTTGATATTAGAGTCAATTCTTCTCCGTTTGTAGACCTTCCGATGTTAGACACAAATGTTTATTTCTGTGAGTCTGATAGTATCTGTCTGCCGCTATTGTTTTCAGATAATGAACAGGTAATTACTGACGGAAGTATACAGGTTAACTACGGCAGATACTCGAACGGTCAAGTTTGCTTCATGCCAGATAGCAACGGAACATATTTGATAGTAGCATCTGCAACGGATCCTTGTGGGGCAGTGGTGGCAGATACTGCTGAAGTAATCGTGACACTTAATTCTTCTCCGCTCGTAATTGTGGATTCTATTGGACCTCTCAAGCTCTGTCCCGGTGAAAAGGTCTGTTTGTTGGTGACTATTGAAGATGACAATATTTCTTCGACTTCATCAAATTTTGAATTGCTGAACGATTCAGTCTGTTTCAGCGCAGATACAGCCGGAACTTATGAGATTTGGGTTTCAGCTATAGATTCCTGCGGAGTAGAAGCTGCCGATACTGTCTATGTCACAGTTATTTTTCCTCCTGCTCCTTTCGTAGAACTTGGTGAAGATTTTGTGGCGGTTATTTGCGAGCCGATCCAAATCTGTATTGACCCTGATACTATTGCAAATTTCAATTCGATAACGGTCAATTACGGACAGTTCGACCCGATCACCAATCTATTCTGCGTTAATATAGATAGCAGCATTTCGGACTATCTGATTGTTGAAATAACCGACTCTTGTGGTCGCGTAGCCAGAGACAGCTTGTGGTTTGATATCAAGCTCAATACTGCGCCGGTCGTTGAAGTTGCAATGCCTGACACTACCGTTTATCTCTGCGGTCCGGCATATATTTGTTTGTCGCTTTTATTCTCAGACTTTGAAGAGCAATTTGCAGATGGAGATATTTCGGTTAATTACGGAAATTATGCAAACGGCGAAATTTGTTTTGTACCTTATGACAGCGGAACCTATACGATAATAGCTTCCGTCACAGATTCCTGCGGTGAAATTGCTGCCGATACAGCTGTTGTCACAGTCCTTACAGACCAGTTTGTTGACCTCAGGTGTCCGAGTGATACTTCCATCTTTATCTGTCAACCGGAAACTCTTTGTTTCCCTCTGGGAGATATTCCTGTCTGGGCTGACATTTCTGTCAGCGGTATCGCCACCTGGTATGACTCAGAAAATAATCAAGTCTGCTTTTATGCCGAATGCGGTGTTCGCAACCGGATAATTGTTAAAGCTATTACACCTTGTGATACAATAATTTGTGAGTTTACTGTCAATGTTGACTGTAATCAAACACCGGTAGTTCTTTTACCCGGTGATACCAGCTTTGTATTGTGCGGGTCGGATTACGTAAGTTTCCCGGTCGGAATCGGTGACCCTGATAATAATATTGAGACGATAAATATTGATAGCTGGGCTGCCTATGAGCCGATTAGCAGCAGGATTAGCTTTGCAGCAGATACCGAAGGTGTTTATATTCTGAATATTTCGGCGACAGATTCATGCGGCGCTCAGGCCTCGGCTCAAATAGCCGTAACAGTACAACTGAATGAAGCACCTGTCATAACTTTTGGACAATCGGATTCGGTCTATGTAATCTGTGTCTTTGGCGAAATTTGTCTGCCGCTTGATATTTTTGACCGCGAAAACAGCATCGTAAGTGTGGTGCCTTCAATAGGGTATTTCGATGCTGCCAATCAGCAGATTTGCTTTACGCCGACAGACACGGTTGGTTTATATTGCATCGATGTAATAGCCACAGATTCCTGCGGTCTGGCTGACACCACGACTAAGTGCCTGAGCATAGAAAGTGATCGGGCTATTGGACTTGACTGTCCTTCGGACACCCTTATAACCAGTTTATGTTTCCCAGGTGTGGTCAGCAGATTTATAGATATTTCCGGGCAGCCTGATAGTATCATTACAAGTTTTGGATATTTTGATGAAAGCGAAATCTTTTTCTCGGCAGACACCAGCGGATTTTATACAATAGATTTAAGCGTCTATTCGCCATGCAGTACTTTGAACTGCCAGTTATACTTTGATGTTACGATTGTGGATTCAGTTGACATAATCTGTCCGGCAGATGACTTTGTTACAATCTGCGGACCGGATACACTCTGTTATCCAATTATAAAATCTAACTCGGTACAGTCTCTGAGCGTAAATGCTCCGGCCTTTATTGACGGTGACTTTGTTTGTCTGCCGGTAAGCAACTCCGGAACATATAATTTAACTATTATTGGTGTTGGCGAATGCGGCGCAGATACTTGCGAATTCAGCATCACAGTCGAGGTCAATTCGGCTCCGGTCTTAGTTTCAGCGGCTGATACAACTTATGATGACTGTATCATTACTGAGATTTGCGTGCCATATACTGTAACAGACGCAGACAATAACATAGATAGTATCGTTGGTCCGGACGGCCTTTTGACCGGCAATGAGTACTGCTTTACTCCGCCGGTACCTGGCCTCTACAACCTTGTCTTTACTGCCTACGATTCTTGTGGAGCAATCGGCTCTGATACCACTGCTATAAGAATTACTATATCATTGGCAAATATTACCTGTCCGTCAGGAACGCAACTTCGTACGGTCTGCAGTGGTGATTCTGCTACGGTATCAGTGCTAATATCTCCTTTTGATGCAATCGTAACAGTATTCTTAGACGACCAGCCAAACGGCTATTATGACTTTAGTCTGGGACTGGTTGTTGTTTTCCCGGAAGTATCAGGTACACATGATGTGATGGTAGTTGCCGAAGCGAAATGTATAACAGACACCTGCTTATTTGTCCTGGATGCTACCGTACAGGAACCGCCCATTGTTATCTGTCCTGCCCAGATTGACACCAACGTTTGTCTCAATGACGGCAACACTATCTGCTTCCCGGTATCTGTTAGCGGTACAGGTGTCGAACTTTCAGTAAGTGATAATGCCGTCCTCACAGATAGCACCGTCTGCGTAAGTGTCAGTCAGGATGGCACAATTCAAGTTATTACTTATGCTCAGGGCGTCTGCGGCATAGACAGCTGTATTACAACAATCAATGTCGATGTCGATGAACCACCCCTTCTGACGCTTCCGCAGGCTGTAGTTGTTGAACGCTGCGATTTTGACACCGGACAGATTTGTATTCCCGGAATTTTTGCCACAGATGATTCGCTTCTTAATATCACAAAAATATGTGGCCCGGGTACGCTGCAACTTGCCGCTTTAGACAGCGGTCAGATTTGTTTTGAGCCAGACGCAGATGTATACGGCATATATACTTTCTGCATTCAGGCCGATGATGGCTGCAATCAAGTGGTAGATTCATTTACGGTAGAAATTGTGCCCGGTCCTGACTGCAATAAATGTGTAGTGCTTGTAATTGATCCGGGTGAATGTATTCCGGTAGGAAGAACGCATGATGTCTATATCAATATTGAGACAAATCGTGCAATTGGCGGATTTGATCTGCTGGTCAGTTATGATGCCACGGTGACGTCCTTTAGCAACGCCACCAAAGAAGGCACAGAAATAGACAGTTGGGAGTTTTTTACTTACAGGCTCAACTCATCATCCTGCGGCAGTGCCTGTCCCTCGGGAACAATTCGACTGACCGGTATTGCTGATATTAATAACGGTGCGGCTCATCCGCCGGTCGAAGCACTATCGCCTAACGGCAGATTTATAAAAATTACTTTCCAGGTTTCCAACAACCAGAACATTGGCGGTTTGTTTTTGCCGATAAACTTTATCTGGTTTGACTGCGGCGATAATATTTTTAGTGACCCTTCAGGTAACGAACTGTTCATCGACAACAAGATTTATAATGGAGAAGGCATCTTAATCTGGGACGAAGAAGACAGCATAAGTTATCCCGAAAGCAGCAGGCCTCAGAGCATGGGTACGCCGGATTCCTGTATAAATCCTGAAGCTATGACAGCGCCAAGGAGATGTATTGAGTTCTTTAACGGAGGTATTTGTATACTGGATCAGACCTCTTTTAACGACCGGGGCGACATTAACCTTAACTCCGTGCCATATGAAGTTGCGGATGCGGTTGTGTTCACCAACTATTTCATTTATGGCTTGAGCGCTTTTACTGTCAATATTCCCGGACAGATTGCGGCAACGGATGTCAATGCCGATGGTATCACACTTTCGGTTGCTGATTTGGTATTACTTATAAGAGTGATTCTTGGCGATGCCGACCCGGTACCAAAACTAAATCCTCATGATCAAGAGCTGCTATTGCAGTTAGTTCGAAGCAAAGATGGTGTAATTTTGTCTTCAAATTCCTCCAATGGTATCGGCGGCGCTTATCTGGTATTTAAACTTAATTCATCAGAATCAAGCATAGTCCCGGAGCTTACCGAAGATGCCGAGCATATGGATCTCCGCTACCACATAGCCGGGGACGAACTTCGCATTCTGGTTTTCAGCATGCAGGGGAATACAATTGCATCAGGCGATCGCCAGCTAATAAAATTGCCTGTTGTAAGCGGTCAGCAGCCGGAGCTTATAAAGAGCGAGTTTGCAGACGTAGATGGCCGGCCCTATAAGTCAAGCTCCAGCGAAATTGAACTTCCTGAAGATTTTGAGCTATATCAGAATTATCCGAATCCGTTTAATCCAAGCACTAACATTAGTTTCTATCTGCCTGAGCAGTCAGACTGGAAAATAAGCATATACAATGTAACCGGCGGTCTTGTGAGACAGATATCCGGCTCAGACGAAACCGGGATGGTTGAGGTGCTATGGGATGGCGCTTCCCGGTCCGGAAATCAGGTCGCCAGCGGCGTTTATTTCTACAGGCTCGAAGCCGGCGATTTTAAGAGAACCCGAAAGATGATGATGCTTAAGTAAGATTTCCCTCTTATCTTTCCTCAAAGCGTCCGCGTGCTTGTTTGCGGGCGCTTTTTTTATATTCAAAACCGAGTTACTCTAACTACTTGTGGTAGTCTCTGCCGTTTAAAATTGAAAAGCCTCGAAATAGCTGCTCCAGCAAAACTATTCTTACAATTTGATGAGAAAACGTGAGTCCGGATAATGACCAGACTTCGCTTGCTTGTTTTAGTATGCTGTTGTCAAGTCCGAAAGGTCCGCCAATTACTATTTTTATTTCGTTTCTGCTTCTGACCGTAAGCTTTTCCAAATTTTTTGCGAACGAACTACTGTCAAACTTTTTTCCACTATCTGCAAGGGCTATCAGATAGCTGTCAGCCAGAATTGTTTCGAGCTTAGCGGCTTCCAGTCGTTTTATTTCAGCAGGGGAGAGTGCAGACGATTTGGCCGGCGACGTAACCACAGTCCACTTGATCCTGGCGTATTTTGAGAGGAGCTTTTCATAATGAGCGACAGCTTCGTCCAGCCAGCGATCTTTGGATTTACCAACTACCACAATTTCAAATTTGACCAAAACTGATTCCTTGAATTTATACTAAGAAAAGAGAGCCTCAGTAAATTCTCTGGCGTCAAAGGGCTGCAAGTCCTCAATTCCTTCACCAATACCAATATATTCTATAGGCACCTGCAGCTCTGCTGCAATAGCAATGACCACGCCTCCTTTGGCGGTGCCGTCGAGTTTTGTAATAATGATACCATCGCAGCCTACGGCTTCGCCGAATTGTTTCACCTGACTTACTGCGTTCTGACCGGTGGAACCATCGATAACTAACTTTGAATAAACTGCTGAATCAGGCAGCGCCTTGTTTATGGCGCGTTTAATCTTTTTCAACTCTTCCATCAGGTTTGTTTTTGTGTGCAGTCTGCCGGCAGTATCTACCAAAAGCAAGTCAGCTTTGCGCGCTTTGGCAGCAGTTGCAGCATCAAAGGCTACTGCTGCCGGGTCGGAACCTTCTTGAGATTTGACAATGTCAACTTTGCTTCGCTCAGCCCAGATGGTAATCTGGTCAACAGCGGCTGCTCTAAAAGTATCGCAGGCTGCAATAATTACTTTTTTACCTCGCGACGACATAATAGTCGAAAGTTTCCCTATAGTAGTTGTCTTACCGGCGCCGTTAACTCCGATAATAAGCCAGACCTCTGGCGTTTCTCTATTTTCTTGCAGATTGTCACGATTCTCAATTGACAGCAGAGTAACTATTTCATCTCTTAGAATGGGAATTATATCTTCTGCCCGGGTGAGACTTTGCTCTTTAGCTTTTGCCTTGACAGTTTCTATCAGCCGCATGGTAGCTTTAACGCCAACATCGGCTTCAATTAGCGTCTCTTCAAACTCCTCCAGAAGTTCGTCATCGATTGTTCTGTTCAAGACCAGACTGGAAATTTTGCCAAAGATATTAGCTCTGGTCTTAGATAATGAACTCTTGAGTTTACTTAGAACGCCGGACATTAGTAGATAGAGAACTAATTATCTTCACTGTTTTTTACCGGAGATTCGACTTTCGGGCTAATTCTATCGACTACCGGCTGTGGAATCGCTTCGTCTGTTTCAGAAGAAATTGTTTTTGCTGTCTCGTCCGTTTCGTCAATGTAATCCGGGGCTTCCAGCCTGACCTCGCCGGTTTCCGGGTCGACCTGGCTGAACTTGACCGCCACAATCTGAGAAACACCGGGGCTGGACATGGTCACACCATAGAGATTATCTGCAGCTTCCATAGTGATTTTGTTGTGCGTAATAATTATAAACTGGGTGTTGTCTGAGAAGCGAGCAATCAATTTCAAAAATCGGTGGCAGTTGGCATCGTCTAAAGGCGCGTCTATCTCATCGAGAATACAGTAAGCAGACGGTTTTACCAGGTATAGCGCAAACAAGAGTGAGATTGCCGTCAGGGCCCGTTCTCCGCCTGACATCATGGTAATAGCAATAAGTTTTTTGCCGCGGGGGCGGGCGGTAATTTCAATATTTGACTCAAGCGGGTCGTTGGGGTTTTCAAGATAAATGCTGGCTTCGCCGCCTTCGAACAATTCAGTGAACAGCATCTGGAAATTATCTTTAACTTTTTCAAATGTTTCTTCAAAAAGTGTCCGGGCGGTTTTGTTAATTTTGGTAATGGTGGCCAGGAGATCATCGCGTGCCGCTTCAAGATCGGTAAGCTGCTTTTCCAGAAATTCTTTGCGGCTGCTGGTTGACTGATATTCTTCAAGGGCCAGGAGATTGACCGCCCCGAAATTTTTCAATAGCTCTTTTTGACTGGCAAGACGGGTAGCGGCCTCGTCTTCGGGCATTTCGGGAATGGGGTTCTGGCTTTCAAACTCCCGGATATTTACGTCGTAGTCCTCTTGCATTCGCTCGGTGGTGACACTGAGCTCGTTTTCGAGAGTGCCCATCTGCATCTCAATTGTGTGACTCTCTTTGCCGAGCTTGTCTTTAACCAGGCGCAGTTCTTTTAGACGCTTCTCAGAACTGAATGTCTGTCCCTGAAGTTCATCGAACTTTTGTCTAAGCGTACCCTGGGTTTCAGAGATTTCTGTGCGCGACTCAAAAGTAAGTTTAAGTCTGGTTTCTAGGTCAGCTGATCTCTTGAGCGAACTTTCTATTTCTTCCTGAGCGTCTTGTATCTCCGTGGATTTTGTTACTATCGTACTGGAAATTTCATCCAGCAGCTCTTTTGTATGGTTGATTTTGTTGTCGCACTGGTCAATCTGGCTCTGTGTCTCAACTGCTTTGACCTGAAGATTACTCACCAGCGACTGCGATTCTCCGGATAAGCGCTCTATCTCTTCAAGTTTTTTAGAAGACAAATTTAGTTCATTTACTAAGCTCTGCTTTTGTTCACTCAACTGACCATAGCCAAGATTTAAAGAGTATTGTTTTTGCTGCAGTTGCGTTTGTTTTTCGCCGGCCAGCTCGATTTCCTTAGCCAGACGAGAAAGCTCGGTATCTGATAGACGCAGCTCATAATTTAATTCATCTATCTGTTTTTGATTAGAGGCGATTTCCCGCTGGTTTGTTTCCAGGCTGCCATTTAGATCGTTAATTGAATGTTCGGCGTCGCTAATCTGCTTTGCTAAATCGTGTTCGGTTTGTTTCTGGGTCTCAGCTTTGGAATTAAGTCGGTCGATTTGCTCGGAAAGTTCAGCGAGCTGATCTTTACGGCGAAACAGCTGCAGCGTGTCTGATGAGCCGCCCACAATCGTGTTTCTGGTGTAGAGAAGCCCGTCGGTAGAGACTGCTTTGAAGCCATAGGGGAGGTGCTCCAGAATTGATTTGGGGTCGCTGCCGGCTTTGAATACGGCAGTCTGCGACAGAACGGTTTGCATGAGTGGTTTCAAATTTTCAGCTGTCGAAACGAACTCATCAAGCCAGCCGACGAATCCGGCAGAGTCCAGTTCCGGACGTTTGATCTGAGGATTCAAGTTGCCGGCATCAGGAACAATTAATCCTGCCCGGCCTTTGTTCTCTCTTTTAAGGCGCTCGATTATCTTTTCTGCACTGTTTTTACTGTCGCAAATGACATAGTGCGAGATATCCCCCAGCGCTGATTCAACCGCTTTTTCCATCCCTGCAGCCGGTTTGAAGCGGTCCGCGACTGTTCCTTGAATTCCTTCTATTTCATCCTTGAACTTAAGGACTGTCATCACACCGGCGTGGGTGCCTCCGAATGAGTATATCAGTTCACTCAAGATTTTCTGCTGCGCCTGACTTGCTTCAATTGAGGCATAGCTCTTGGAAAGTTCTTTGCCGGTCTGCTCAAGTTCGTTTTTCTTTGTGGCTTGTTCCCGGGTGGTCTGGCTCAACTCAGTCTCTGCCGAGATTCTGCTCTGTGACAGTTCGTCGGCCACGCCGCGCAGTTTTTCCGATTCGGAAGTTAATTCTGCCTTTTTCTCTGTGAGCTCATTTTTGCTCTTGTTTAATTCTTCAAGGTGAATACTGAGGTCTTCAATCTGAGTCTGGATGTTGACGTCTTCGGTCTTGCCGGAGGACAACCTGCCCTCCAGTTCAACTAACTTGGAATTTTCACCGTCTTTGGAAGTGCGCATTTCCAAAAGTTGCTTATCAATCAGGGCTAGTTTGTTTTGGGCTTCTTTGAGGTTGTTTTCAACTGCTTCGTATTCTGCCCTGTGTTCGTTTATCTCGGCGCCGGTATCTACGGCCTGTTCGGAGAGAGTCTGAGAGCGGAGTTTAAGAGTATCAATTTCGTTTTCATTACGCTCTATCAGGTTAGTTGCGTTAGATTTTTTTTCAGTCAGAACGGAAATTTCTTTTTCATATTTGTGGGCAGTTTCTGTCGTCTCAAATAATTCGTTGGTTACCCGGCTCAGTTCTTTTTCTATTTCAAGCTGAATTTCCCGTTTGGATTCAACTTCGGCTCCCAGGCTGTCTACTCCGACTTCGTTGGCGGTCAGATTGCCGGATAGCTCATCAAAGCGTTCTTTTAAGAGGCGCTTTTCGGTTTCAATCTTTTTGACTCTCTCAGAAGTGAAGTACAGCTCCCAGTTGCGGACTTCGTCGCTTAGGATTTGATATCTTTCTGCTTTGCGCTGCTGACGTTTAAGAGAGTTTACCTGAGTTTTCACTTCGGAATAAATGTCTTTTAGCCTTTGCAGGTCCTGGTCGGTGGCCTCGAGTTTGCGAAGGGCCGCTTTTTTCCTTTGCTTGTACTTGGTAATGCCGGCAGCTTCTTCGAATAAAAACCGCCGCTCTTCAGCTTTGTCAGATATTATCGAGTCAATCATCTCCTGCTGAATTACCGAATAAGAGTGCGCTCCGGCGCCCGTATCAAAAAACAGCTCGGTAATGTCCTTTAAGCGACAGGGGACTTTGTTTAATAAATACTCGGCTTCACCGCTTCTAAAAAGCCGGCGGGTTATCTGAACTTCACTGTACTCGACCGGCAGCACGCCGCGGTTATTAATCATAGTCAGAGAAACTTCGGCCATACCCAACGGCGCCATATCGCGGCTGCCGTTAAAAATCACTTCCTGCATACTGCTTCCGCGCAAAAGCGAAGTTTTCTGCTCTCCCATTACCCAGCGGATAGCGTCAAGGATATTAGTTTTACCACAGCCGTTTGGCCCGACAATCGAAGTTTTTCCTTGGGAAAATTTTATAACGGTCTTATTGGGAAAAGATTTAAAGCCTACCAGTTCCAGTTGCTTTAAGTACAAATTGCCTCCAGGTTAAATTCCGGCTTGTGCCGGAGTCTTAGGCGACCGGCCGGTTTTAAGTAATTCTAAAGTATCAAACAATGAGCGGTAAATGTTTCTTTCGTCTCTCAAATATCTGGTTTTAATTTCCAGATTATAAAAAGGATTACCCCGATGGTTCCCTTTACCGACTCGAAGAGCTTTGGGGAAATTCAATAATATGGAAGACGTAAAGGCTGAACTTTCAAAATTTAAATCCAGTATCAGGTCAAAATTGTACTGGCTCAAGGTAGCCAGAAAGGAAGGTTTAGCCACCCCGGACCAGGTCACCTGATCGGACGAGGGAGATATGATATTAAAGCCTTTGCGGGGGTAAATATCCGCGACCCGCACCCCGGGCATCGAGAGCAAAGTAAAATCCGATGACTTAAACAAGCCCGAAAGAGTTGGCAGGAATTGTTTAACCACTGTCAGTTCCCTGAGGCCTTCAGGAAGGCAGACTAAGATCTGCTTGGGGGACTGCAGGCTTTCAGGGAAGTCGAACATTTCGGAGCCCATTTTCCCTTTTTGCTGATAAAGTTTAATATTGGCCAGGTATTTTTTTAACTGCATTTACTGCCCGCCATCTTTTTTTAAATCGGCATCCTTTTGAGTCTGATGTCTGTCCAGAGTTTCCTGTTTGGTCGTCTTTTCTGCAGGTGGAGAACTGATATCACTGTAGCTCTGTTTAGTCTGAGCAGTCGGTGCCTGGCTGGTTCTGTTAAAAAACGATTCAATGTTTGTCTGATCTATACGCACTCTTGAGATTCTGCGCGACTCTTGATCACGAAGATTTACCAGCCGGCCATTGAGCTCTATATCGACCACCGCTGGAATCCCAATTGATACAACCATCCTGTATTTGGCGCTGGCTTCATAAACTCTGCCGGGAACAAGTTTACGGAAGATAGCCGTATCACCGTCGGTCATGACCGAACCCCAGCTTTCTTTTTTTGGTATAAGCCGAATCTTGATTTTATCCGGAGGCAGATACGATGTTTTATCCCAGTCAAAACTGTCAAATTCTGCAAGGCGGTTTTTGTCTATATCTTGAAGGTAATTATCCTGTTCATTTTTTGCAGTAGAATCCTTAATGAACAGCATATCGATCGCAACGTAGGCCAGAAGCAGAAGAACCAGAATAGCCGCTACTCCCAGCATTCTTCTTAAGGGTTTTTTTTCTGCTTCAGGATCAATCTCATAGTCGTCTTCTGTTCCAGAGGCTTTCTTATCCTGCGCAGCTTTTTCCATTTCATCTCTTTCAATATCAGACTTGATGGCATCGACTGTCATTGAGTAATCTATTCCCAGGAATGTAGAATAGGAGCGTGCAAACAGATTGTAGTAAACTACTGAGGGAAGTTTCGACAGATCACCGCCTTCAATACCTTCAAGATTCTCAAGAGGTATTTTGAGCCTTGCGCTGAGTTCTACAATATCAAGCTGGCGGCGTTCTCTTTCTTGCCGCAAAACTTTCCCTAATTTTTTCTCTACACTATCCATAACTAACCTAAAACAATATTCACTCCATTTTTAAGCAAACCTCACCGGCCAATTTGTCCAGCAGAGAGCGAGGTAAACCAATCACATTATCCAATTCTCCCTCTATTCTGTCAACCAAAAAGCCTCCTTTGCCTTGTATACCATAAGCTCCGGCCTTGTCCATCGGCTCGCCACTATTAACATAATCTACGATCGCCTCCTCTGATACAAGATTGAAATAGACATCGGTCAATTCATAGCCGGAGGCCAAAAGCTCAGTCGAGCAAGCCAGAGCCAGGGCGGTACAAACAACATGCTTTTTACCCGACAATCGCAAGAGAATTTCCCTGGCCTCATTTTTATCTGCGGGTTTGCCGATCAGTTGGTTGTCCAGAACTACAATGGTATCAGCACCGATTACCAATTTGTCAGGTCTTGCTGCAGTAGAAACGGACATGGCTTTCATTTTTGCAAGACTTAAGGCGTGCTCAAAGGGGTCGCCTGAAGTAAAATTGGATTCCTTTATGTCAGAAATAATCTGCCGGAAAGAGATGCCCGTTTCCCCCAGTAATTTTAACCTTCTGGGTGAGGCCGAGCCGAGTATTATCTCTTTTTTCCGGGACAGTATTCTTAGATTATTACAGGTCATTTTCAAGGAGAATTGTCACCGGTCCATGGTTGGTTAGTTTTATTTCCATTTTAGCACCAAAGATGCCGGCGGCAGTTTTCAATTCTGATGCAGAAACCAAATCTATGAATTTAGAGTATAGTCTTTCGGCTTCTTCAGGCTCCATAGTATCGGTAAAGGCCGGACGGCGCCCTTTTTTGGTGTCGGCGTAAAGGGTAAACTGAGAGACTATCATGATTTCGGCTTCTACATCCAGCGCCGAAAGGTTCATTTTACCGGCGCTATCTTCAAAAATTCTCAAATTCAGAATTTTGTCAGCTAAAATACCGCAGGATTTTTCTTTGTCCCCTTTTTTGGTGCCATGAAATATCAGCAGTCCGCGGCCTGTTTTACTGTGGAGCTCTTCCTCAATCCAGACTTCGCAATTTGTTACTCTTTGAACTAATAACCTCAAATTTTACTCCGGATAGCTTCTTTTTATTTTAACAAATATAGCATATCCAGACGGATTGACAAAGGTGCAAAAGAGAGTCAGCAAATGATTGCAGATTTCGCTGGATATTTTATCTGCAATATGTATAATTGATTTTGGCGAACTGGGAACCGCCGCATATTTTTATAGTTATAAATTGGTGATAGATTAAGAAAGAAGAATGGAGGAGTTAAGTTGTCAAAAGCCTTAGAAGTAACAGATGATTCTTTTGAAGCAGAAGTACTCAAATCCGATACACCGGTTATTGTGGATTTTTGGGCTGAATGGTGCGGCCCCTGCAAAATGATTGCACCGATTCTGGATGAATTAGCTGAAGAATATGAAGGCCGGGTCAAAATCGCCAAAGTGGATGTTGACTCTAATAATAAAACAGCCGGTAGATATAATATTTTGTCTATTCCTGCTCTGTTATTCTTCAAAAATGGAGAAGTAGTCGATCAGGTAGTCGGTGCCCTGGGCAAATCGCAATTGACTTCCAGATTAGAAAAAGTGCTGGCTTAAAGTTAAATATATTTTTATAAAACCGGCCAGGGAACCAATCCCTGCCGGTTTTTTTATTATTTTCTAGCAGATGTTTTCGAGCAAGGAACTTTACAGATGCAAATTGTTTTAATTTATTAGAAGTTTCTATATTATATTGACTTAGCTGAACTTTAATGAAAGAGTATAATGAACTGGACTGACATAATATATCTGCTGGTTTTCGCAATCGCCTGGTATCTGCTGATAACCAGGGTTTTTCCAAAGATGGGGCTTGGTGGTGGCTGAGGACCTTCGACAGAGTATCTTCAGGTGGAAGATGATAAAAACAGGAAGCAAACTAAGTGCAATGATGAACGTAAAAGCTCTTCAGGAAGAGCTGACTAACGGAAATAAAATTTACATCTTGCAGTCCTATTAGCCGATAATAATAGATATGCGTTTTAATAATTACAGCGGGGGCGGTGGTTCCCGAAGGCTGAGCATTGGCCCCGGGGCAGTATCTCCATTCATCAAACTGATGCTGATTAGCAACTTAGCGATATTCATGATTCAGTCGCTGGCTAACTATCCTCTAAGTGATTTTTTGGGTCTGACTCCGGCTAGATTTTTTGCGGAATTTCCAAACCTGCTTTTTCAGCCATTTACTTACATGTTTTTGCATGCAGATTTTTGGCACATCTTTTTTAATATGTTTGCTTTATGGATGTTTGGAACAGAAATAGAATTCACCTGGGGGAAAAAGGCCTTTGCAAAATTCTATATTTTGGCCGGTCTGTCCGGGGCGGTTCTGACGCTTATTTTTCAGCCAGAACTGCCATATCCTGTTATAGGGGCTTCAGGAGCAATTTACGGTGTTTTGATAGCTTACTGGCTGTTGTTTCCACATAGATACCTCTACATTTATTTCTTGTTCCCTGTCAAAGTAAAATGGGCAATTCCTGGCTTTATGATTTTGGGCTTTATGGCTGGCGGCGGAAATATTGCGCATTTTGCTCATCTTGGGGGTGCAATTTTTGGACTTATATTTGTCAAAGCTGACTGGAGAATTGCCAGATTTGGAAATATGCTCAAAAAAATTCGGCTCAAAAAACAAGAGGCAAAATTCGAGAAGAACCGCCTTAAAGCAGAAGATACCATGAAACGGGTTGATGAGATTCTTGATAAAATAAGCGAAGTTGGTATTGATAATATCTCTCGCGAAGATAGAAAATTCCTTGAAGACACCTCTTCTCATATGTCCGGAGAAAAGAGCTCCGACGAAACAATACAATGAGAAAAAGAGTCTTAATAGCAGAGAATTCTGATATTACCAGAGTTGCTGCAGAAACAATTTTAAGACAGAACGGCTTTGAAGTTATTGCTGTCTCATCCGGCGATAAGGCTTTTCAGGTTCTGGAACATAGCAAACCCCATCTGATTATTGCCAATAGCTCTTTGCAGGGGAAAGACAAGTCCAGGTTTATTCATGGTTTACAGGCAGAACCGGCGCTTTCAACTATTCCTGTGATACTTCTGGCTGATGAAAATGAATCCGGATTAACCGGTCAAATTAAAGTTAATTTACCCCTTGATCCGAGCGATTTATTGTCGAAAATATATGATATGGCTAAAGATTCTAAAAAGCCCAAAGAGGACGCAGATCATCCCTTAAGCGAAAGTCTGGAAGATGAACTTCTTGACGAGGCTCTGGGACTGGACGAAATAGACGTCACTGATTCCGAAGTCATGAACCAGACTGGGACTACCAAGGTAAAAAAGAAGAAAAAGGTAGTTGAGAAAATGATCGGGATTGATCATGTCGAAGAAGAAACTGATATTTCGGGACAGATTGGTTCGGTAAATTTGGACGCGAAGTCTGGTAAAATCAGCAAGTCCGGCAAACCGTCTCCATCAAAGACAGGCAAGCTTGATATTGTCAGCGGTCATGATCAGTTTGGGCTGGGGGATGAGTCTCTTCTGGAAAATGCTAACGAGAACGCAGACCATGACTATGACTGGTTTGTGAACGAAATGAAAAATGATGTCATAAATCCCAAAGGCGCTCAAAAAAAGAAAACCGCTTCCCAGCCAGAAAGCCTGAAAGTAACAAAGCCGGCCGACCAGCTTGAACGAGTTACTGTTTCCAGCAAAAAATCATCTGATTCCGGAAAAACCGCAAGCGGCAAGAAGCCGGGCGGGGTAGAGAAATTTATTGAAGAGTTCAAAAAAGAAGTTGAAAGCTTTGGCAACGAAAGCTCCAGGAATGTAATTGACGCCAAAAGCAAACCCGCAGCTACTGCCAAGCCGGCAATTGTTTCGAGCGACCCTGTCGAAAATATAACCATTGACCAGGTCGAAGTCTTTACGCGCCAATTTGTTTCAGATTTGGCAGACCGGGTAGCCGCCAGAATAGCCAACAAAATAGACGCACAAAAATTAATGTCTCTGCTTAAAAATGAAATAGTTTCCAAAGCGAGGAACTCCAAGTAGCCTATCCGGTGTTCTGATCATTGTAAGATGTAAGATGTAAGATGTAAGATTTATTTGATTGACTAACTGACTTCTATTTGAGTATGATAAATTAATGTTTGATCAGCCAACCATAGAAATTCCAACTGCGATATTTGCCGGGTTCCTGTCATTTATATCCCCCTGTGTCTTGCCCCTTATTCCGGGCTACTTGTCTTTTATTTCCGGCGTTTCAATTGAAGACTTGTCCTCAAAGGAAAAATCAAAAGAACATATGTTTCGGGTTGTCATTAACACGTTCTTTTTTGTGATCGGGTTTTCTCTGGTATTTATTCTTTTGGGAGCAACAGCAACCTGGCTGGGTGAAATGCTGCAGCAATACATTGGCTGGTTTAACAAAGTGGCCGGCGTCATGGTGTTTTTGTTTGGTCTGCATGTGGCCGGAGTGTTTAAGATAAAAGCTCTCAATTTTGAAAAGAGATTTAATACTCGCAGCAAAAAAATGGGGATAATCGGTTCTGTCGTTATTGGTATTGCTTTTGCATTTGGATGGACGCCCTGCATTGGTCCGATTCTTGGCACAATTTTGACCCTGGCCGCTCAGCAAGACTCGGTCACTTCCGGCGTCATACTTCTGGCTTTCTATTCAGCCGGACTGGGTGTGCCGTTTATACTTACTGCTCTTTTGTTCAACTATTTAATTGGTGCTTTTGGTTTTATCAAACGGCATTTCAGAGCTGTTGAGATAATCTCGGGCGGTTTGCTGATGATAGTCGGCGTGTTAATATTCTTTAACTTACTGGTGGTCATCTCAAACTTTATGTTAGATTTATTCCCTGCCTTGCAAAATGTCGGCTAATCGACTTTACTCTTATAAAAATATACAGATTATTTTTCGCAGGTCGCCTTGACTGTCCACCGCTGCTTTCAGTATATTAACAATCAATAAACGCTTTGGCGCGAAAAAACATATGACTCCAAAGAAGAAAAAAGGACAGGTAATAGCGGTTTGCATTCAGGAACCGTTTGAAGATGGTTCATCGATGGACTTTGGTGCTATACAGGGCGCTGACCTGAAGTATCTGCATCAGGCTTTTATCACCGACACGATTATTAATGCGCTGAAAGTAAAAGATACCGATATTCGCCTGTACTACATTGGCAGTGCCGAACGTAATAAACTGGTAAAAATTGTAACTGAATATGTAAAGAAAAAGGCGCCTGAAAAGATATTATCTGAGATTAAGAGCCGGCTGAAATTATCTGAAATGTCCAAAGAGCGCTGGGGCATCAGAATTGAGAAGCTTTTTGAGGATTGCTTTTCATCTGGTTATGACAGCGTGCTGGTTATAGGCAGCCGCAGCCCGACCGTATCACGGCAGAAAATAGAGACGGCCATGCAGCTCTTAAAAAAATCTGATGCAGTCTTCGGCCCGACTCCAGACGGCCGCTACTACGTTATTGGTATGTCAAAATCTTACCATATCAAGCTTTCGGAATTCGACTGGAAATCTCCTTCGATATATAACGAGGTGGCCAGAGCGCTCGAAGACAAAGGTCTGGTATGGTCTGAACTTGAAATCTGGTACGCTGTGGAGACACCGGATTATCTGGAAGTAATGGTACGTGATATTAATCAGTTCAGAATAGAAGGTGATGAATCAACCGCTCACGAAACTGAACTGGTCATGGAACGACTCCTGGGTAAGCTGGAAAATTGATTTGATATAGATATGGAGCGTGAACTTCAAAAATTAAGCTGGCTAAAAGTCCGGAAACTTGTTCCAAAGCAGATTGATACTGTCATACTACCGGTCGGCACAGTTGAGGCACACGGCTCATCCTGTCTGGGTACTGACAATTATATTCCCAATGAGATAGCTTTCGGCATCGCCGGGCGAATAAACGCGCTGGTAGCGCCGGTAGTAAACTACGGCATTACCCGTTCGCTTTACAGGTACAACGGCGGCTCTACCATCCAGCCGGAAACTTATCAAATGTTTATCAGAGATATTCTGGATTCATTTATTGACACGAAATTTCATAACGTGATTTTATTAAACGGACATGGCGGCAATAATGCTGCACTAAAACAGGTAGCATACGAGTTCCACTACCAGCAGGATGCCAATATTGCAGTAATACACTGGTGGGAATTATGCGAGAAAATGACCGACAAATTTTTCGGCCATGCCGGAGGACACGCTGGTACCGATGAAACCGCCATGGTCCATGCTATCGACCCCTCATTGGTTGACGAAGAAAATAACGATCCCGACCTGGCCTATACGTTCAAGCCGGGCAGTGATATTTATCCGGTGCCGGGTTCAGTTCTTCTTTATAAGCCGGGCGAAGGCTACCCCGAATATGACCGTGAAAAAGCCAAACAGTACCGCGATAAAGTAGTAGATATGGTTGGCGAGTTTGCTGAGATGGTCATTGGCCGTTGGCGAAAATTCGGACTCTAAAGTCCTCTGGTTAGTTCAAACAGAGATTTCTAAAAAGGCTCTATATAAGTAATTCTTACTTCTCTGGTAAAAGTGTCGGCATCTTTTCGATTCACAAATAAATCTTTGAGAATTGCTTCCAATTCAAGATTGTCATGGAACAGCCACCTGAGTGACAAATTGAAATAACCGCGTCCTTTGCCGCCAAAAAAGTTTGGAGTGCCGTCGGGCAGGGTAGATTTGTCATCGTTTATGGCCAGATCATATTCTCCGGTAAGGCCCAGATTATATCTGAAAGTAGCGTCAAAGCCACCAAAGAAATTTATGTCCCCGTCGTCATCTATGTCGCTTTCCAGACTGTAATTTAAGCCGGCATGCCAGCCGGCGGTCCAGCTGTAAAAATAAAAGCTTCTGCTGGCCACAGCAAAAAATCCGTGGGATTTAAAAGCATACCTTTTGAGCTGGTCGTTCCAGGGACCGAACCCCTGCGAAGTAAAACCAACTGTCACACCCGGAAAATATTCGATTTCATCAATGACTCTGAGCTTGAGGGTAAACTCAATTTTCGGATTCCAGCTGGGGCTGGTGTTTGAAACAATACCCTCACCGCCATAAGATATGCCTAATTGAAATCGGCTCGACAGACCGATATTCACCATTCCCAAAGCGCCGCCCTGCGAGTACAGGCGAATAGCAATATCATAACTTGCTCTGGGAAGTGTGCCGGCAGTTGGCATATCAACCAGCCAGCGGGGCGGGTAGGCGTAAAAGCCTATCGCCGGCGGTCGTTCAATTCTGTCTTCCGCCTCTTCATCCTGTCCATAGGCTGCTGTGCTGAAGCTTATCGCCAGGCAGACAAGAAGAATAGTTTTAAGTATTTCGCCGGTTCTTTGTTTCATATAATTGTCCTAAGTGCGTGGCAGTTTAGGAAGCGATCAAATATCGGTCAACTAAAAGTAAATTTTGATAATAATAATAATAAAATTAATTAACTTGCAGAATTTCCAGTTTCATCTTTCATCAAATGTTCAGTATTTCGCAAATACGTGTGAAAATTATTTCAGACATCGGCCCGGCTTCAAATTTTGCCTTGTAATTATTAGCCCGTATTTCTCCAACAGTTCTTATCAGCCTGACAGAACTACTTGAAAAGACTTCATCGGCTGATTTAAGTTCTTTGAGTGAGCAATTCTTTTCAATTATCTGCCATCTGTTTCTTTTGGCTTCTTTCAGAATAATCTTACGAGTAACTCCTTCCAGGCAGCCGGCTGTAATTGGCGGAGTATAAATTTTGTTTTTTTTGGTCCAGAAGATATTGGCGCTGGTCAGTTCTGAGATATTGCCGCTACCGTTTATCAAAAGCGCGTCGTCGCAGTTATTTTTCTGCGCTTCTCTTAAAGCGGCGGCTTTGGCGCCATAGGAAATAGTTTTAATGCGATTGAACACAAGCCTTTCATCAATTTTACTCTCAGGTGCATAGAGCTTCAGAGGGCTGTCATCAAACTTATGCTCTACCGCCGAGCAGATGACCTGCGAGTCACCTCTTCGGCCTGTCCAGACAGCCGAATCACCGCCGGTAATTGTCAGCCTTAATCTCTTGAGCCGGGCAGGGTGTGCTCGAGCAGTTTTCTTAAGCCAGATTATCAGTTTGCTCTCAGACACCGGTAGCTTGAGGCCAAGCAGTCTGGCGCCCTGGCGAAGTCTCATAAAATGCTCATTGGGAAATGCGAGTCTGTCATCAATTGCCAGAAATGTTTCGAAGAGACCTTCGGCGTAAAGAAGCGCGTTATCATAAACAGAAATTCTGGCTTCTTTTCCGCTAACGATGCGTCCGTTTATGGATGTAACAATTTTTTTCATCTGTGCTCAAGATTCTGCAGCGCCCAGCGCCACAAGCAGGTTTTTAGCTTTTAAAAGCATTTCCTCATATTCGTTTTCAGGACTGCTTCCGGAAACAATACCTCCGCCGGAATTAAGCCGGTAAATAGAATTTTGGTGAGTCATTGTTCTGATAGCGATATTAAATTCAGCTTTGTCGCCATCAACATACCCGATACAGCCGGTGTACACTCCGCGAACTGTAGTCTCAATCTCCTGAATTATTTCAACTGCTCGTTTTTTAGGCGCGCCCGTGATTGATCCTCCGGGGAGCAGCGCTTTTATGATATCAGCCAGAGATAGATTGTCTCTAAGTTTTGCAGAGACATCAGTTACCAGATGTATCAGAGATGAGTAATCTTCGGGTTCAAAAAGATTATCTACGCGGACTGTTCCTGTTTCGGCAACTTTGCCCAGATCATTTCTGACCAGATCAACAATCATCAATAGCTCAGCTTTATCTTTTTCGGAATTTAACAGTTTAAGACGGTTTTGTTCCCGCTCAAAATCGTCCCGGCCTGAAGTTATGGTACCTTTGATAGGACAGCTGGTGATATCCAGCCCGACTTTTTTAAACATTCTCTCAGGCGATGAAGACAATATTTGATAATCACCAAAGTTCAAGTAAGCAGAATATGGCGCCGGGTTAAGTCGTCTTAATCGTTTGTAGCCGTCGAAAGCAAGAGCATCGCTTTTGACATCAAAGCCGCAGGTAAAATTTGCCTGGTAGATGTCACCTTCTTTGATATGTTCTTTTATTTTGCGGACAGACTGCAGGTAATCTGTTCTGGAAATTGTCGGTCGGCAGACAGTGGAATCAACTGCCAGGCGATTTTCCGGCGCCTCGCAACTAACGAGCAGCTCTGAATACTTTTCAGGTTTGCTTCCGATCAGTTCATAGGAATTTGCAAAGTGGTCGAACTTCAAATGAGTGTCATAAAAGTAAAAGTGCATCAGGGGCAGTTCGCTTTTTCTGTTCGCTCTGAGACCCACAAAGGGGAGAGTCGACTCATAGCTGAAATAACCAACCGAAAAGAGATTTTCTGTTTCCCATAAATCGTTAAGAATTTTGAGTGGGTCGACAGTTCCTTGAATTTTTTCAGATTTGTGTTTGCTCTTGATTTCAATCGAATTTTCGTAAACTGAGACTTCAATGACCGGGTCGAAAGCTATAAAAGAAGCCGAGCCTTTATCGCCTATCCGCAGCGAAGAATCGAGCCAGACCGCCCCTCTTTTTGCAGCCAATTTCCCAAACAGATTTTCTAAGTTTATTCCGGCAGAAACCGGCCTGATTATTGCGTTTACCATAAGGTGAAAAAGCTATCCGGTTTGCCCGGCAAGTCAAGAAAAGGTTGAAAAAGGAGCATAATTAGGGCTTGGGCCTAAAATTGAATTTGCAGTATCCGGACCAACAGGTTAAGCCGTTGTATGGCAGCGTGTTGGGTGGAGGTATTGTCTTAAAAAAGTGTGGAACTTTGGGGCTTTCTGGTAGTATTATTAGAAGAACATAAGCTTGGGGAATATATGTCAAAAGAGACAGCTAAAGAAATAGACTACAGGTTGATGAGAGCGGTTCAGAACGGGGATATGGTCGCCTTTAACGGCATCGTAGACCGTTACAAAAATCGCCTGATGAATGTTCTGACAAGGATGCTTTCTTCGACAGAAGAGGCTGAAGATGTAGTCCAGGAGACATTTGTCCGGGTCTATCTGCATCGTCAGTCTTTCAATTTTAAGCATTGTCTGTCTACCTGGATTTATACTATCGGCTTAAATCTTGGGCGCAACGAACTTCGCCGCCGCAAGAAATTCAAATTTTATGATATTTCTGATATGAAAGGAAACGAGCCTGAGCTTTCGGTAAAGATGAAACTACCGAGCCGCCTTCCTGAAGCAATCAGCAATGCAGTAGGGGAACTTCCGGAAAAATACCGGACAGCATTTATATTGCGTGATGTTCAGGAGATGTCTTATGAAGAAGTAGCTCAGGTTCTTAGCGTTCCCCTGGGAACAGTTAAATCACGTGTGAACCGAGCAAGAATGATGTTGCGAGATAAATTGCAACCGAGACTGGAGGAACAAAATGCGTTGTCAAAAGGTACGCTCTTACCTGTCGGCTTATTGTAACGATGAGTTGGCGGGCCGCCGTCAAATGGCGCTGAGCGACCACCTCACCAATTGCAAAAATTGCCGGCAGGAAGAACAGAATTTCCGGGCGATAATTCGTTCAAGCAAAGAGCTGAAGTCATTTCAAGTTAGTGAAGGCTTTAACAATCGCCTGCTTGATCGTATTGGCCATGAACGTTTTGCTGAAACCCGTACCAAGGCATTACTGCCCAGACCGGCGCCGTCTTTATTAGTGCGCAGACTACTGCCGGCATTGGTAACTACTGCTTTGCTTGTTTTTGTAGGCATAAATTATTTTTCTGCTGAAAATAATGCGGGCTCTGATATGACTCTGGCCGGTAGCGGTCAATCAGCTGACGATTCTTATCTGACTGCTCAGCCGTTAAACAATCCGAATCTGACTGGCACGCTTCACCAAAGCTGGACTCTGGATGGACAGTTAGCCCGTTCTGAAAGAATTAATAGAATCTCCAACCAGCTGACTTATAGTTCGCCGTTTAGTCTGGCCGGAAGCAGAATGAATACAAGTGTTACCACCCGCTCCTATGGGTTGGGACCATATGTAAGCGGATTCTACCGGATTCGACCGGTAATTAGAGTTTTTCATTCCCCCCGTTCTGTAACGGATAAGGAGGAAGATACTATTTACTAAAATGTTAAAGTTGTTTTCAGGGATCGCTTCCAGAGTAGTCCCTTTCTTTTTCATACTTATTTTAATATCAGCCGCCAGCAAAGCTGCAGACAGTTCGCTGGCGCCGCTTGAGAGAGGTCTCTTTAAGCTGATATCAAGGCTGTCCCAGTCAGTAGTTACAATAGAGGCCACAAAATCACAGGTTGAGCCGTCTCTTCTTGGAGCTGCCGGTCCCGGCATAGTCAAGGTAATAGCATCAGGAGTTGTTTTTGATTCACTGGGACACATAATTATTGCGGCCAGTTCTGTAAGCGGGTGTGACAAATTGTACGTTGTCTACGGGGGTTTTAAGATTAGCGCACGATTGATAGGCATAGATTACCAGACAGGCCTGGCGCTTATAAAACCTGCCAGACCAATCGGGAGACCGGTTGAAGCGCTTGAAAATTATCGCTGCGTCGGTCAGCTTGTAATCGCAGTCGGTAACAGTTACGGTCTTCACGCCAGCCCATCGCTTGGCTTTTGTGCTGGTGCCAGAAACGACGGCTCGCTTCAGTTTTCTGCAGCGATTACCTCTGGCTCAATAGGAGGAGGACTTTTTGATTTATCAGGAAGGCTCATAGGTGCGATTATCGGCGGAATCGGCAGCGATACGCGGACAGAAGCCGGGCTGGCAGTTCCGGCCAGCGAAATTCCGGCTATTGTAGAGCATTTGATTAAATATGGTGATCGCAGGGCCGGTTTCCTGGGTATTACAATTGGTGAGATAGAAATAAGTCCGCCGCTTGAAATTGGTTCAGCAAACTCAATGATTTCGGGGCAAACTTCAGGTTTCAGCAGGTTAATAGAACAAAGTGCTGTCATAACCGAAGTCGTACGATTCTCGCCTGCTGCCAGCGCAGGGCTAAGGCAGGGAGATCTTATCATAAGTGTCAACGGAGAACAGATTCACTCAGCTCTGGAATTTGCGTATAGAATAAAGCACGCCAGATTCGGCTCGATCTTGAGGCTTGAACTAATAAGGCAGAATGAGCTAATTTATACGGATGTCATCGTTGGCTCAAGAAGTGCAGATTTGAACCAGAGATTTGGCAGCTCATCAGGCAACAAGCCCGAGGGGAAAATCTCTCAAAAACACATACATCAGGAGCTTGAAACGCTCAAAAAGGCAGTCAGGCGGCTCGAACAGCAGTTTCACAGCATTAATTCCCAAGATATAGATTGAACCCAGCGTTCAAATCGCTTAGTTTTTAGACCGGCAATGAGCGCCGCTTTGATTAAACTATGATTATGAACGGCAATATCATTTATCGGACTGTATCGATAGCAATAATTAACCTGCATTTCTTGTCAAACAAACAATACCTGGCTTCGGACGTAGAAAGTTAGCAGATGATTAAGTTTTTAAAAATTCTGTTTTACATTGCAGTTGTAATAGTAGTACTAATCGGGGGAGTTTATCTGTATCTCTTTCAGGCAGGTGGCTTGGAAAGCATTGTATCAAAAAAGATACATGACCTGGTTTCAGACAAGTACGGTTTAAATATCAGCATCGGTAATATCAGCGGTGATATTGTCTCCGCTGTAGTGATTAAAGATATCAGCGTTAATTTTAGAGACAGCCTTGGACAAATTGAACTGCTGGTGATTCCAACTCTGCTGGCCCGTTATTCTTTGAAAGGCCTGCTCTCAAGCGATTATGACTTCGAACTTATTGAGATTGACTCTGCCAGAATAAGACTGGTCGAAAGTGGTTCAGGAAAATGGCGGCTTCCTTTATTTTTTTCGGACAAACCCGCTGAAGGAGAAAGTGGCAGCGGCGGCTCCGCAGCTTACGGCCTGATATCCAGGCTGCAGCTAAACAACGCCAGCGTTGTAATAGAAAAAAGTAGTGATACCTTAAGTTTTTCAGAAATCAACCTGGCTGCTTCGCTGATGGTGCAGGGGAACACTTACGCTGTAGATCTAAGCCGTCTGTCAGCAAACTCAAGCCGGCAGGACTATAAACTTGATTACTGCTCAGGCAAATTGACATTTGCTAAGGGGCTCTTATCCTTTCAGGAACTGAGCTTTGGCAAGGGTGAAAGTCGCTTGAGACTTAGCGGCACTGTTGATACCAGGGGTCTTACAGCGCAGTTTTCATTTGCAGCTGACAACCTTAATATTGCAGAAATATCTGCCTATGCCGGCCAGAATTTGAAAGGCAAAATTGATATCAACGGCAAGCTTGACATAGGAAATTCCGAAATGAAGGCATCTCTGGATCTGGCTGGCACCTTTCAAATTGCTGAATTTAAAAATATCCACATTGACATGCGGTATTCTGAAGGCATTGTCAATTTAGATACAGTCTATGGCACGATTTTCGACCATTGCTCTGTGGACGGCAGCGGCCTCCTTGATCTCACCGGCGATGTCGAAAAGTATACTATTGTTGCTGCCATTCGAGGTTTTAATCTGAAGAGTCTTGTAAAAAATGGTTTTGAGTCTGACTTAAGCGGTGATATACGTTTAAGTGGTTCATCATTTAAGAACAGCGATCTGAGGTTAGACATAGATGCCTCGCTATATGAATCCAGCTTCAATGGCTACCAGCTGCATTCTGCAATAGGCAGCATGGTCATCACCACTGACTCGATAGAATTCCTGAAACCGTTCGCTATCAAGTATTTTGAAAATGATTTCAGATTCAGCGGGATTATAAATTATAAAGACAGCCTGAATATTGAACTAAGCGCACAACTGCAGAATCTTGAGCGATATCATGACAAACTGTTTATTAAAAGACCTGCCGGCAGAGGCACCTTAACTGCCAGAGTAACTGGTAGAACCAGAGACCCTGACCTCTGGGCGAATTTTAAATCCGATTCTGTCTGGATATACGACCTGTACAGCGAACAGTTCAGTGCGACCGTTAATATTAAGAGTTTCCTTAAAAAAAAGCAGGGTGATATCGAACTCTTTACCTACGGCGGTTCGGCCTGGGATGTTTCGCTAAACAAAGGCTATTCGTTTCTTAAAATAGATTCAAACATTGTCACAATAGACTCTGTCTATCTGGAAAATGATTATTCATCGGTGCACACCAGCGGTGATCTTGATTACGAATCCCTGCCGATGTCGCTCGAGCTAAAGGCGTTTGAGCTTAAATTATTTAATCAGCAGTTCGTCAACCGGGGATCTGTTAATATCGAAATTGATTCACTAGGGTTCTATTTCCGTCAGGCGGCGCTGGCCAATGATGAAATGCTGCTCTCGGCGACCGGGTCAGTAGGCTACGACGAATCGATGGACATGGATTTCTTCTTTGATGAACTGCAGATTTCTCCCTGGATGAAACTGGTCTTTGAAAAAGACCTGCTAAGCGGAGAAGTTTCCGGAAGAGCTTCTGTGCAAGGTACGTTTATGCAGCCGGTTTTTGATATCAGTTTGATAGTGGATTCGCTTGTTCTTAAAGGCGTCCATCTGGGCAACCTTGCTACGGACGCACAATACAGCAATAAACTGCTGGTCATTGACAGCATTGCCTTAGTCTCCGAACAAGGGCGGTATTTTATAGCCGGAGTGGTGCCTGTTAATCTTTCGCTCTCTGGTGCTACGGTTAAAAGATTACTTGATAAACCGATGCAATTGTCAGTCCTGGCCACAGACAAGAAGTTTGACCTTTTATCCGCAATGCTGCCGGATATTGAGCAGCTCGAAGGTGATTTTGTGACGGATTTCAAAATATTTGGAACACCAAATAACCCGCATCTGGAAGGAATGGCCTACATCCGCCAGGCCAGGCTGAAATACTTTGACCTCGAAGAATATATTTATTCGGACTCAATTGGTGTTACGATGGTGGATAATAGAATTGTACTCGACTCTATAGAAGCCTACGCCTACAGGGGAAATAAAAAGAACTCTCCCAAAAGATATGCGGAATTAGAAGGTGAAATTATTGTTAAGGCCTTAGATAATCTTTACTATGATGTATATCTGACTTTGCCGCGAGAGTTTCCGTTTAATTATGAACTGGCTGATATCCGCGGTTCAATTGAGGGAGAAATGCATATTCAGGGAGATACCCCTCCGATTGTAACCGGGGATCTGGCACTTGTTGCTATGCGCTATGCGGTAAATTTTGCAGAGCCGGATGAAGGCTCTCCGATAATGATGGCTTTTTCAGAAGAAGGCAGCTGGGGCTTGAACTTAAATATTGATATATTGTCCAACTACTGGGTGAAAAATGACGACATTGACGCCCAGTTCAGCGGCTTTATAAACATAATCAGAGAGAACGGCCGGGAGAAATTGATAGGAGAACTGGAAGTAGTCAGGGGCAGAGGCTTTCTGTTTGACAAGACATTCCGGCTGGAACCGGGAGGTACTGTCATATTTGATGGCGGTGACTCGCTTAACCCCAGGCTTAATCTGGTCGCTTATACCAGAATTACCAGCTATTCGCCTTCTCTTCTCGAAGAAGATCAGGTTTCGATTCAAAGAATACTGGGCATAAGAATTTCCGGGACACTTGACCATCCGGATATTTCGGTAACTGATGATTCTGAAGTATCTGAAGATGAACTTCTGCCGGCTTTGGCCGGAACTGAATACGGAGAGGGAGATATCTCTTCTTTCGGTAGTTTCGGGCAAAGGGTCTCAAGCGTGGTAGCCAGCCAGGTTTCCAGAATTGGAAGTAAGCAGTTCCGGCAACTGGGCCTGGAAACATTTGAAGTTGACCCGGGTTATTACCGCGGAGATTTGGATCTGGCTAGGACCCGTTTTACTCTCGGCTTTTCTCCGTTTGATCCGAACCTGTATGTTTACGGCAAGTCGGCTTTTGGTTCAACCACCGGACAGGAGATTGGCTTTGAATACCGCAGATTCAAATCTTTTATTTTAGAAGGTCGCCGCGACGAAGAGGAATTATATCATCTGAATCTAAAACTCCACTGGGAATTTTAATGCGCCTGAATCGATTTAGTTTCTGTATATTTGCAATGTTTCTGTTTTTCTTTTCGAATTCCCAAGCCATAGACCGGGAAACTTTGCGGTGGATGCGTTCTAAACCAAAAATCACCAAAATTGAAATAACAGGTAATAAGACTCTATCAGAGGGCGACATCAAAAGTCAGATGTATTCAAGAGAGTTCGGATTCTTTAAAGCTCTGGGAAAAGACCGACGAATCTATCTGCAGCGGGAAACACTTCGCCGAGACACCCTCGAAATAAAGTTTCTATATTTAAAAAATGGTTATCTGGATATTGAAATAAAAGAAGAATTTATACTTAATCAGATTGATTCCAGCGCTACTGTCTCGGTGCAGTTAAAAGAAGGCAAACTTTACCGGTTCGGCAAAAAAGAATTGAAAGGCAGCTACGACAGCAAGTTCGGTCATAATCTCAATAAAATGATGCGAACGCTTAAAGAAGGCAAACCGTTTAATATTTTTTTAGTTCGCGGCATCGTTTTTGATATGAAAACCTATCTGGCCAACGAAGGTTACCCCTATGCAATCATAGATTTTGCCATAGATAAATCAAGCGACAGCGAATTTGATAATATACTAATCACAGTAGAATCTGATTCTCTGGTTCATTTTGGCGAAGTACGAATCATTGGGAATGACAATTTTCCCAGCTATACCGCCAGAAGAGAAATTACCATAAAGCAGAATAATATTTACCGGAGAAAAGACATTCTTAATTCACAAAGACGTCTTTTGGAGTCAGGTTATTATACTACTGTCCGTTTTGAACAGGACGATACCACTGAGAATCGTTTGATGCCCGACTTCGTCCTGTCTGTCCGTGAGCGCAAACCTCATTACATTACGTTTACAACTGGTGCCGGACAGTCCGAAGACAAGGATTTAGTCTGGGGAATTTCAGGCAGATACGGAAAAAGAAATTTTGTAGGCTCCCGCAGATATGATCTTTTGTCGGACTACTCTTTTACATTAGGTAACGGCTCAAGACTAATTGAACACCGCTACCGGGTAAGGTTTACCGAGCCGTGGTTTTTAGGTATCCGCATGCCGCTTATATTAACCAGTGAACTGCAGCCGAAAATAAAAGACCCCAACAGAAATTTTGACAGGCAGTCATGGTCTCTTTCGGCAGCGACGACCCGAAGGATTGGACTCAAAGCCAGGTCGACCGCTGGTTTTGAATATGAGTATGTAGAAATAAGCGGAGTTCCTGAAACCGAGATAGAGCTGCTTAAAGCAGAGGAGGGTAACTCAGCCCGTAGAAAGATTTATTTTACTTTTCGTCGGGACAGCCGTGATGACCTGTTTGTTCCCCGCAGAGGCGCCTTTACAAGTTTTAGCGTTGAGTATGTAGGCGGATTTTTAGGAGGGGATGATAATTACTCAAAAACGCAGTTTTCATGGTCAACTTATCAGATGATAAAACCGGACTGGATATCAGCGACGCGAATCAAAGTTGGCTGGGCCAGAGCGTTTGATAAAACAGAGGCAGTTCCAATTGACGAAGCCCTCTTTTTGGGTGGTGCCAACTCTGTTCGCGGCTTTAGCACGGAAAGTCTGGGTCCAATAGATCCGGTGTCCGGCGAGGTCGAGGGGGCTACTTATACTATTCTGTTCAATCAGGAGCTCAGGTGGAAAACCCTGCAAGTTTTTAACTATCTGCCGATATTGCGCAAGCTATTCTCGTCTTTGCCCCTGTGGCAGTCGCTATTTTTCGATATGGGTAACGGTTTCAGACAACTGGAAGACATAAAAGCCAGCGCTTTTGCTTATAGCTATGGGACAGGTATACAGATAATGTCTCCGGCCGGGCCTATAAGATTTGACTATGCCCAGCGAATTCCAACCAGTACAATACCTTTTGACAGTCGCTGGCACTTTACTATATTGTATGCGTTCTAAATGATGTTAACGAGAACTGGTAATGGAACAAATATACTTAGACCATAATGCTACAACGCCGGTTGACCCCGAGGTCGCCGAAATCATGAGCCGCTATTTTGTCAAAGATTTCGGCAATGCCAGCTCTGTGCATAATTTTGGAAGAGATGCCAAGGTTGCTTTAGAGAATGCCCGTGAGCAAATAGCCGAATTTATCAACTGTGAGCCAGCGGAGCTTTATTTTACTTCAGGCGGGACAGAATCGGACAACATAGCTGTCTTGGGAACCACTTACCAATATAAGCGCAGAAAAAATCATTTGATTGTCGGCTCCACCGAGCACCACGCAGTTTTTGAGCCGGCCGAGTTTCTTCATCAAAAAGAAAACTGGGAGCTCGATTTCCTGCCGGTTGACAGAGACGGGTTTTGTACGGCAAGTGATCTGGAAGAACTTATATCCGACAAAACCGCACTTGTCTCGGTTATGCATGCCAACAACGAAACCGGAACGATACAGGACATAAAGACATTAGCTCAAATAGCTAACTCTCATAAAGTCCTATTCCATACTGATGCGGTGCAGTCAATCGGCAAAATAAGGGTCGATGTCAAAGAACTCGGAGTAGATATGCTTTCTTTGAACGCGCACAAAATTTATGGTCCAAAAGGTATCGGCGCTCTTTTCATTCGTCAGGGCGTAAAGATAGCACCGTTGTTTTACGGAGGGTCGCATGAGAAAAAGCGGCGACCGGGCACAGAAAATGTAGCCGGAGCAGTCGGCCTTGCCAGGGCGCTTGAAATCGCCAGCCAGAGAATGGAACAGGACCACAAAAAACTCAGCGAGCTGGCTGACTATTTTATTGATAAAGTCGATAGCGCCATAGCAGATGTAGCGTTTAACGGCTCCAGAGAAAAAAGAATTCCGCAGACAGTTAATCTGTCGTTCGTTGGGATTGAAGGTGAGTCGATTCTGCTGTCTCTGGATCTTGAAGGCATCGCTTGTTCTTCCGGTTCGGCCTGTACTTCGGGCTCTACTGAGCCGTCGCATGTCATGACGGCCATGGGCAAACCAAAAATTGAAGCCCAAGGAGCTATTCGCTTTTCTCTCGGCCGCAGCACCACTGTCAAGCAGCTCGATTATGTCGTCGAAAAACTGATTCCAACTATAGAGAGACTGCGTTCTTTGTCTCCAGTATATGAAAAAGGTTAAGCGGGGTTTTAAATCAACAAGTTAAACAAGCTGATGCTGTCAGCCGTTCTTTCAATTTAAAATAAGTATGAATACTAAGATAAAAGTATTGGTAGCCATGTCCGGTGGGGTCGATTCATCGGTAGCCGCGCTGCTTTTAAAAGAGCAGGGCTACGATGTTATCGGGGCGCACATGAAACTCTGGGATTATGTTGATGTTGGCGCCGACATTTACAAAGATGGCCGCTGCTGCACGATTGACTCTATAACCGACTGCCGTATTGTCTGTGACAGCATCGATGCGCCATTTTATGTGCTGAATATGTCAAAAGAGTTTAAGGCCACTGTCATAGATGATTTTGTGTCGGAGTATCACAAAGGCCGTACGCCTAACCCTTGTGTTCGCTGCAACTCCGATGTCAAGTGGAATGAATTTTTGCACAAGGCCGAAAAGCTTGGCTGTGATTATATTGCTACCGGTCATTACGCCACTATCGAACAAAGCTCTTCCGGCCGCTGGCATATTCGCAAAGGCGTCGACGACACCCGTGACCAGTCCTATGTGCTCTGGGGAGTGACTCAGGAGGCTATATCGAAAACATTAATGCCGCTCGGAAAACTGCTCAAAAGCGAAGTCCGTGAGATTGCCCACAAACACAATTTACGAACAGCCGACAAACCGGAATCACGCGAAATATGCTTTGTGGCTGACAACAATTACCGTCGGTTCCTGCATGACTGGGAAGAAAAGCACGGCTCGGAGTCGGTTCCCGGTGAGATAGTTCATGAAAACGGCCAGGTCATGGGCCAGCATAACGGCATTGCGCATTTTACAGTAGGTCAGCGCAAAGGCCTGGGAATCACTCACCCGACGCCTCTTTATGTCCAGCGGGTAGAAGTTGACAGCCACCGCGTCATAGTAGGAGACAACGATTCTTTGTTTGTCTCAAAACTTGAGGCCAGCGGTATCAACTGGATTGGCGGCTCTGCTGCTAATGGTCCCTTTGAGGCCGATATAAAGATTCGCTACCTGCATACTCCGGCAGTCGGAAAAGTCACTCCGCATTCTGAGACAGAAGCCTCTATTGAGTTTACAGTACCGCAGCGGGCGGTCACGTCCGGGCAGTCGGTCGTCTTTTACAACGGCGATATTGTCTTAGGTGGCGGGCTAATTGGATGATCAAATCGTCCATAGTCACGGCCGGCTATGCTCTAATATTTCTGCTGTGTCTACCGTCAAGTTCTCTGCCTTCAGATTCAGATTATATCGAATTGCCATTTGAGTTCTTCCACGGTCGCTGGGTACAGGGACACTCGGGCGAATTCAAGTCTACGTATGTAGATTATGACAGTCCTGATTATTTTGGGTCATACAATTTCATTTTCGGCAATAATCGTTTGTCTATTCTTGATATTCAAAAATACATTTTGGTAAATGAAAAATTCGAGAGTTGGCGAACTGCTAACATTTCTTTTCTAAAAAGAGTAAAGCCAAATTGGCAGATAGGAATCGACCAATTTAGATATGATGAGTATAGTAAGGCGTGGAGTAGTGCATCTGAACTTCCGTTCTACGCATATAGTAGCAATCAAAATAGTCTTTATGTTACAGCATCTTCCAAATTCAGTAGGAATAGAAGGCTAAAGGTTAGCACTTCAATGGAAACATACTCGTACTTCTTTGAACCGATTCTAGCCAAAGGAGAACTACGATTTGAAAACCTGATATCTGTTAGACAAAACAACCGAATTTACTACAGTATATTTTTCATAGATTCTATAAGTAGTGGTAACACTACAATTGGCAATGACGTTTCTTATAATTGGCACTTTCAAAACTTGCTGATATGGGGTGTTACAGACGGATTAAATTTTACAGCATTTTTTAATAGCAACAACCGAAAAAGTACTAGAACTTTATATGCAGAATCATATAGGCAAGGATCTGTTTACAGCCAGTCGTTTGGAGAAATCTACTCTAAAGAATACAGGCCATGGATTTCCCTTTCCGTCAATTCTGCGTTAGTCTCTAACTTGTATCTAAAAATGAATTATCAAGAGTGGCTAAGACAACGCACTTACAGAAGAACCGGTTATTCTAACATTATTGGTTCTAATTCTTTTATAAGAACATCATATGAAAGCGAAACGGAACTGGAGTTATACCGATCAATTTGGTCTGCTAATTTTAGATATATAAATTCAGGAGAATTTGAGACCGGGGTTCTTCTTGATGACTATCAGAATTATTATCAAGGTATGCTTTTCCGTGGACAATTTGCATTGGATCTGGGAATTCAGTTGGTTTCCCATGGCAAAGGCGATGCTTACAGATATGTATTGAATGTGTCTCCAACAATTGGAATTTCCAATCACGTAAATATTGGTGCCATAGTGGAGTATGGATTCTATAGAAATCGAGCTAATTTCGGAAGTGAATCAGTTAAATCCGCTCTAACTTTAAAGTTCAGAAGTTACAACTATACTGGTGTATCTGGATCAACTTGGAATGGAGATGATAGATATGATCAGAATTTTGACAGAAAACTGAGTTCTAGTCAAGTCTATCTTGAAGTGAGGTACTTTCCACCAAGACTTTCTAGTATATACTCTGAAAATATCGTCTTTTTTAGCTTTAGTAAACTAAGAAATTCAGGAACACATAATCTTACAATAAATGCTATTGTAGGGGTAGGTAAAAATTTCGAATTGATAATTTCCGGTTCTGAAAACTATAATACCAAAGTCTTGCCTACAAGGAGATATGACGTGGGACTGTCAAAGCGGGTTTTGGATTATATCGACTTGTCAATATCATATATACAAACATCGATCGGCTCAAATTTCAGTAACCCTTTTGCTCGAGTTTCAATAACGGCATTGATTTAACGGGGAGGAATAATATATGCCTACTGCCAGATTTTTGGGACAGTCCTGCATCACTATTGAAAATGGTGACCACAAAATAATTGTCGATCCGTTTTTGACCGGCAACCCTCTGGCCGGCGCCAAACAGGAAGAGATCGAATGCAGTCACGTGCTTTTGACCCACGGTCACGGCGACCATTTTGGTGATACGATCGAAATCGCCAAACGAAACGATGCCACCGTCATAGCCACTTATGAACTGGCCAGTTTTTGCGGCAGCAAAGGACTGAAATCTCATCTGATGCATATTGGTGGCGCGCACGATTTTGATTTTGGGCGGGTTAAACTGACTATCGCTCACCACGGCGGCGGTTTTGGCGAGAATGCCGAAATTTATACAGGTCCTCCGGTCGGATTTTTGATTACAATGGGCGGCAAGACCGTTTACAACGCCGGGGATACCGGCCTATTTTACGATATGAAGCTTATTGGAGAAATGAATCAGATTGACCTGGCCTTCCTGCCAATTGGCGACAATTTTACAATGGGCATCGACGATGCCGTTAAAGCTGTGGAATTCTTAAAACCCAAAAAAGTCGTACCTGTTCATTATAATACTTTTCCGTTAATAGAACAGGACCCGCAGGAGTTTGCCGGTAAAGTAAAAGCGGCTGAAGTTGTCATAATGAATCCGGGAGATTCTATCGAGTTTTAGTCCGGTTGGCCGATATTTGGAATTCTGAGGCGGCGATTGCAAAATTGCCGCCTTTCTTACGAGGTTATAGTTGATTAGGCACCACGGGCTTATTTTATATTGAATAAGAAAAATCAAAAAGCGTATAACTATATTAGATGAAGAAACTCTTTAAAATATTTGTCTGGGCTGCCGGAATTTTCATAGTCCTGCTGCTGTTAATTGTAATAGCCTTCAAGCTTTTGTTCCCGGTCGATAAAGCAAGAGTTTATGCAATCGAGAAAGCTGAGAGTTTCTTAAATCGAAAAGTCACCATTGAAGCCATAGACATTTCATTCTGGGGCGGATTGGGGCTGCAGCTGGTCGGTGTCACCGTTTCCAACCCACAGGGGTTTTCTGAGCAGACGGATTTCCTGACAGCCGAAAACGTGGATGTCAAAATGAGACTGTGGCCTCTATTGTTCGGAGAGTTTCGGGTTGACAGGTTTATTCTCAACAGACCGCAGATCAGCCTGATTAAATCTATTGAACTCAAAAATAACTATACCTTTGAAAGTGTCGATTCAATTCCTGAATCTAAAGCTTTAAAGAATATCCCGAGTGAGGCTGTTCCGGCAGTAGCGGCAATTTCATTCGAAACATTTGAGATTAATGATGGAACTATAGTTTTTAAAAATAATGCAGACCAGTCAGAGCTAATTCTTACCGGCATAAATTTTCACTCAAGTCTGGTCAATCCTACCGAGAACAGATTTAAATCTGTCGGGGAACTTGCCATACAAAGTGTTCTCTTAAAAAGTGAAGAGTCTTTTCCCGAATTTAAAGTCAGCCTGGCATATGACGCGGAACTTGATTTGATCAATAAGAGGCTGGTGCTTGAAGAATCCGCACTGGAGCTAAATGATATTTCGTTTCGCTTAAGTGGTCAGCTCTCGGACTTTACTTCGGCCCCCAAAGGACGCTTCACCATAAAATCTGAAAGCGTATTGGCAGAGCAGCTGATAGAACTTCTTCCGGCCAAAGTTAGAAAATCAATTTCCGATTACACTATTAGCGGTGAATTAAGTCTGACTACCGATCTCGAATATGACCAGTCGAAGACTACTCCGTTTTCTTATTCGGGAACACTCTCACTCAATAAAGTCCGTGTTACGACCAAGATGATAAATGCCACGCTGCAGTTTGACCGGGCCTTTATTGATTTTAAACCGGATAATGTCCGCGCCAATATCGAGGGCGGCACTATTGATGGGCAGCCGTTTAAAGGTCATGTTATCATTAACGATTTTGCGAATCCCGAAATCAATGGTGATCTGACCGGTTCTATCGATCTGGCGGTTTTCGATCCTCTGATTGACAAAGAAGACAAATTTGAATTCTCCGGGAAAACAGAACTCGACCTGAGGTTTTCCGGCCGGATAAACGATAGCATGCAGCTGATGTATTCCGGCAATCTGAAAATGCTGAACGGCAAATTCAATTCAGAGCTTTTACCGGAAGCGATTGATTCGCTGTACCTTGATCTCTACATAGACAATAAGGTTACTACCGTCAGGCGCATTGCGGCCAGATCAAAATCGGCCGAGTTACTTTTTAGCGGACGTTTTGAAAATGTAATCAATTATTTTATGGCTGATTCTCTAAGCCGATTGCGATTACCTGCTCCGCTCATAGTAGGAGAACTGAGCGGTAACAGCGACCTGGCTTTGCTTAACGGCTATCTAGAAAAAGAGAGGGCAGCCAGAGTAACGGGTAGAACCAGTTTTAATCTAAAAGTAAGCGGCAATCCGGTTCTGCTTACCAGCCTGAAGCCGTATGGCAACCTGTCAATCTCTGATGGCACTTACCTCGACTCAACTTTTCCGGAACCGGTAAAGCATTTTTCTGCGACTATGACAGTTGTTGCAGATACTTTCAAAGTTGACTCAATGAAAATTGAGTTTGAATCAAGCGATGTCTCCCTGTCCGGAAAAATTATTCAACCGGTGCCATACTTCTTGACATATCTTGGCATAATCAAGGGAACACCGCCAAAACCACTTTTTGAGCTGGACATCATATCTAAAAGATTTAACGTCGACAAAATGTTTCCTGAAGCTGTTCCCGGATCTGAAGCAGTAACATCAAAACTTCCGTCCGACACGGTCCCGGAATTGATAGTGCCGGATATGAACGGCCGGGGAACTTTCTCTATCGACACTCTCATCTATAGTAAAATTGAGTTTACAAATATCAAGGGACTATTAAGAGTGCAAGATAGGCGGATGGAGTCTTACAATGTTACCGGCAATGTATATTCCGGCAGAATCAGCGGTGAAACTACTATCGACTTAAATGATTTCAGCAAACCGCGATATACTGGTAAGTTCAAGGCCACAAGTATTGAAGCAGATGATTTTATCAGCCGCTTTACCAGGATGGGTGGATTTCTTTTCGGCAAAATAAATATTAACGGCGACTACAACGCTTCAGGCTGGGATCGAGAAGCTTTTCTGAATTCACTCTCTGTGAACGGTCTGGCACAGATGCACAAAGGCAAGCTGGTGACATCGGACTCGATTCATCAGCAGCTTAATTTCATTACAAAGAGACTGAAACTCCCCTTTGATAAAGAGCAGACAATACGAAATCTTTCCTCAAAAATCACAGTCAAAGATGGTAAAGTCGGGCTTGATAATCTGAAAACATCTCTGGGTGTAATAGGTGACCTTGAGATTGGCGGCTTTTATAGCTTTGACGGAGAACTTGATTATACCGGCTCAATATTGCTTTCCAAAGAACAGACCAAAAAAATAATGTCTGAACTTTCCAAAAGTACTCTTCTGGGAGGACTGGCCGGATTATTAAATAATAAAAGTGTAGATAGATTGAGACTGCCTATAAAGTTAGGCGGTACGGTAGATAAACCGAAACCGGAGATTGATATGGCAGCTCTGACTGGTAATGCCGGAAATAATTTATTACAGAATTTATTTAAAAAAATCAGTGAGAATAAATAGCTTAAATTGAAGTTTGATTGCAACATATTGCTTAAAAAATTATATGCCCGCAAAACGGTGATAATTGGTGTTACAATTTTTATTTCTCTGGGTTATGCGCAGAACGCAGAGAGCCAGCAAAAACTATCACCGGAACTCTCAGTTGTCTTATCAAGCGGTTCCAGCAGTGATCTGCACAAAGTCTGGATTTATTTAGACCTGCCAGACTCGCTCTTAGAAAAAGTAAAGTTAAGTGAAAAGTCTCTGAAGCGCCGCTCAAAAGTTTTTGGTCAAAACGACAGTCAAAACCGTTATGACTTTCGGCCAAGTGATAAGGTTTTGCAAGAAATAACATCGACAGGCGTTCTAATAAGAAGAGTTTCGCGATGGTTCAAAGCCGTGTCTGTCGAAGCCAGCACGTCTCAATTACAACAAGTAGTGCAGCTGCCTTTTGTCTCAAAAGTTGATTTGGTCAAGACACTTGCGACTCCTCTGCCGATTGTCGAAGTCAGCCAGGAGCGAGGCATTCCTTCCCAACGCAGTGCGCTGCTGCCATATGGTTTGACTCTATTTCAGAACAGCTTTATTAATGCAGTCAAATTACATGAGGCCGGACTAAGTGGTAAGGGGGTTTTGATTGCACTATTTGATACCGGCTTCGATACTGCCCACGTTGCTTTTGATTCAACTTCTATAATAGACAGCTACGATTTTATAAATAATGATAACGATGTCTCCGGTGCCGATTGTCCATTAGAAAACGAAGGTCTCCATCAATCTTTTCACGGCACGCTGACGCTTGGTGTTTTGGCTGCTTACATTCCCAATACGCTGATAGGAGTGGCCTATGGCGCCGACTATGCTCTGGCCAAAACAGAAATTTCCTGCGGCGGAACAGAGATAAAAGTCGAAGAGGATAACTGGATTGCTGCGGCCGAATGGGCTGACTCTATCGGTGCTGATATTATCAGCTCATCGCTGGGTTATACTCAATTTCAGGATAGCGGAAGTTACACTCAGTCGCAGTTAGATGGCAACACCGCCTTGATTACAATTGCTGCAGATATAGCAGCTTCAATGAATATCTTGGTCGTTAACTCTGCCGGTAATTCCAGAGTAATTACCGTCAGCAATCCCTGGGGCACGATTTCTTTTCCAGCCGATGGTGATTCGGTTTTGACTGTTGGTGCTGCAACTTCGGACTCAAGTCTGGCATCCTTTTCTTCGCCAGGTCCAACTGCAGATGGTCGGATAAAACCGGACATTGCTACAATTGGAGTAAATGTCTTTACCGCCCGACAGAACGGCGGCACAACTATCGCCACCGGAACATCTCTTTCAACCCCGTTAGTTGCAGGAGGAGCGGCACTGGCCTTAGAGCACGATTCTACCATGACTGCCAATGAGGCTCTGCTACTCATTCGCCAGACCGGCAGCAATTCACAAAACCCCGACAATGATTTTGGCTATGGTCTATACAACGCCGCCAGGGCTGCGGATATTATTAAGATTGACCAGTCAGGAATTTTTCAGGTAACTACCGGTCAAACCAGAATCATAGCAATTTCTGCTTCGGGGCGTTCTCTCGCTACTCCTGCCATCAGTCTGGCAGGCACAGTTCCGGCCGGAATTTCCCTGACAGACAATCTTAACGGCACCGCCTCTTTATCGGTGACAGGCTCAGCCGCTCTGGGAATTCAGACTATTCTGAATGTCGTTGCAGATGTCGGTTACTATGCAGACACTGCCCAGCTTATTATAGAAATGCAATCTTTATCTTCCGACTTTATAAGAGCAGCTCCCAACCCTTTTTCAAGCTCAGTCAGGTTTTTGATTTCTTCGGCAGCAGGAAATTGGCAATCCTTGACCATTTATACATCTGCCGGAGAGAGAATCTGGGAAAAAGTCAATAATTTCGCAGTTTCAGCCGATACTACTATTAACTGGGACGGCAGAAATGCCCAGGGTAAAGCAACTTCTGCCGGCGTCTATATCCTGCATTTTAGGGCCAGCAACGCTGAAAGACGTCTTAAGTTGTTGAAAACAAACTAACTAGACTTAGGGATTCTTTCATTGCTATGGCCTCAGCTGTTTCAAAAAATGCTGTCATTATAGAGAGATGCGCTCTCTGTAAAATCGATCTGAAAGGTCGTTTTGCTTTTCTGGACGAAGAGTTCATATCACTTACCGGATATAGCGACGAGGAACTGCTCGGCAAACCAATCTCCAAAATACTTGATGCCGATAGCGGTGAGCTGATTCGCAGTCTGGTCACTGACCGAAACCACTACGATACTTTTTTTGACTCTGTAAAGCTGACCATTATTACTAAGCAAAACAGAAAACTGAGCTTATGCGCAGTTGTCTCTTTAAATTTCATTGGTGGTAACCCGGTGAATATGCAGATGATTCTTACCAAAGCAAGCGGCTCCGGACGAAGCGAGGTTTACTCAGCCCCGGATCAGACCTCTTTAGATTTTCTGTCAAACCTGTCCGAAATGGATGACTTTACAAATCTAAAGGAGCTTTTACAAGCAATACTCGGCTTTGCCGGCGCCGGGCAGCTGGGAATTTATGATTACAACAACAGCACTATGTCTTTAAAGATATCAGTAAATGACGAAAACAACGCCCAATATGCTAACTCTGAAATGCCCGCGACTTCTATTGTACATCTTATGGTGGCTGATTCCGGTAACAAATACAGCTATACCGATGATAAGGCTGTCCAGAAAGCTATTGAAAAAAGCGGCAGTGCGCCGCAGGAATTGGTAACCTCTTTTATCACTAACTCAAACAATCAGTACGTCTTGCGGTTTATCTATGATGACAAAATTGAGGGAAAAGAGGCAGTAGCGGTAGTAAGCAAAGCCGCCATAGGTTCAAAAATCCTGCAAAAATTGATTGACTTAATCGGTAATATCGACTGATCGACAGCAATTTTGGTCGATTTTTGGGAGATTTCTTCAAATAGCAGACCTAAGTGATTATCCCACTTGACAAAATCGAACTGACAGCTTTCTTTCGAGCTTCCTTATATTGCTTATAATTGAGAGAACCAGGAAAGCTAATGAATTCAATGACCGGTTTCGGCAAAGCCGAAATCAAGACAAAATCAGTTTACTGCTCGGCGGAGATTACCAGTTTCAATAACCGCTTTTTGGAATTGTCAATCAGGCTGCCCAGGCAGATTTCAGCTCTTGAGGCTCCGCTCAGAGAACTAATATCTAAGAAAGTAAGCCGGGGCAAAATTACGGTTTTTGTAAACTACGAAAAGACCGGCCCAAATTCTCAAAAATACAGTATTAATGCAGAAGCTCTGGAAGCCTATAATAGTCAGCTTAAGACAATCAAAAAGAAGCTGGGGTTAAAAGGGGAGATTGAAATTGGGGACCTGCTTGCCTTTCCGTCCATTTGTGAGTCGCCCTCAAATTCGACTGATGTCAAAGAGATCTGGCCTCAGGTCAAGAAAGCTGTAGAGCAGGCGCTGGGACAGTTATCAAAAATGCGCTCTATCGAAGGCTCTGCTCTGGCAAAAGATATGACATCTCGAGTCGGAAGAACTCTAAGTCTGCTCAAAGCGGTAAAATCGGCCTCATCAAATTCTGCTAAAAACTACCGCAAAAAACTTTCGAAACGTATCGAGGAAGTTCTCTCAAACGGTAAATTTGACCGTACCCGTCTGGAGCAGGAGATAGCAATTCTTGCAGAAAAGGCAGACATCTCCGAAGAATGCACCCGCTTCGAGAGTCACGCCCGGCAGTTCGGAAAAACTCTGAAAGCAAAAGGCGAAATTGGCAAAAAACTTAATTTTATTTTGCAGGAGATGAACCGCGAAGTAAATACTATGTCCTCAAAGTGCTCAGAGTATGCGGTGGCCAAAGTGGCCCTGGAGATGAAAGAAGAAGTCGAGAAACTTCGTGAACAGGTTCAAAATGTGGAATAGCAGTTTCAGGTACAGCGCGGATGAATAAAGGAACAGCGGGTAAAATTGTGATAATTTCATCTCCGTCTGGCGGCGGTAAAACTTCTATCTGTCAGGGACTCTTGACGGAGGAGCGTAAAAGCCAGGGCTGGGGATTTTCGATTTCTTGTACTACCCGGCCAAAGCGCCAGGGTGAACAGCACGGCCGGGAATATTTTTTCGTCACAGCAGAAGAGTTTGACAAAAAGGCAGACGAGGGTTTTTTTGCAGAACATTTCCCGGTTCACTTGTACAAATATGGTACGCCAAAAGAGCAACTGGACAAAGTAATAGAAGAAGGCGGCGTTATACTTTTGGATGTTGACGTACAGGGAGCGGCCAAAATTCGCCGGAAGTACCCCGATGCCATTTCGATTTTTGTGCTGCCGCCATCAAAGGAAAGTCTCAAAGAGCGGCTGCAAAGACGCGGAACCGAGACTCCTGAACAGTTAAATGTTCGCTATAACACCGCCAGGCAGGAAATGAGCGAGTATAACAATTTTGAGTATACTGTTATAAATGAAAATCTGGAATCAGCTATTTCCGAGGTCTTGGATATAATTTCCGGCCAGCCGGGTTCAAAAAAATCTCGGACTGAAAATATTAATAAGGAACAAATAAATACAATTATTAGTTAAGCTAATAAATTAAAGGAAGGACATTAAATGGAAAGACCATCAATTGAAAAACTTGAGAAATTGGGCTTAAATCGTTATGAGGCAATCATTGTCACCGCTCGTCACGCCCGTTTTTTGAACAGCAAACGTCTGAAACAGCTCGAATTACTGGAGCAGGACCCCTCCATTGATATCGATTCCAGAAAAATTACCATGCGAGCTCTTAAAGAAGTTTTGGATGGCAAGGTTAAGTTTGAGCGCACAGACTCGATGTAATAAGGTGTATTTCCTAAAATTTAACTAAAGGGTTGTTAATGGCCAAAAATCTTGTCATAGTCGAGTCTCCTGCCAAAACTAAAACGCTCAGCCGTTTTTTGGGCAAACAGTATGTAATTAAAGCTACTGTTGGCCACATTATGGATCTGCCGAAATCAAAGCTTGGTATTGATGTAGATAACGGATTTGCGCCGGACTACGGCATTATTAAGGGCAAAGAAAAGATAATCGCGGAGCTCAAGAAAGCGGCCAAAGGAGTCGAGAATATTTTCCTGGCCCCTGACCCTGATCGCGAAGGTGAGGCTATCGCCTGGCACGTGGCGACACTTCTAAATGGCAAAGGCAAAGGCAAACCCAAAATCTACCGTATCTCTTTTAATGAAATAACCAAATCGGCCGTACTTGAGGCTATCAAGAATCCCCGCAAAATTGATATGAACAAAGTTAACGCCCAGCAGGCCAGACGTGTGCTGGATAGAATAGTTGGCTATACTGTTTCGCCGTTTTTGTGGAAGACAATCGCACGCAATCTTTCGGCTGGCCGGGTACAGTCGGTTGCTCTGCGCCTGATTTGCGAACGCGAAGCAGAGATTGATGCCTTTAAGGAAGAAGAATACTGGCAGATTATGACTAAACTTGAGACGGCCAAGCAAATCGCTTTTGAGGCACGGGTCTACAAGATTGGCGGAAAAACTGTGGGAACGCCAATAGATTCTATCAAGAACAAGATTATTGTCAAATCAGAAAAAGAAGTTAAGAAATATATCACGGAACTTCAAAAATACGATTATACCGTCAAAGAAGTCTCAAAAACCGAAAAAAGCCGCAAGCCCTATGCGCCGTTTATAACTTCGACATTGCAGCAGGAAGCTTCCAGGGTAATGGGCATTGCACCCAAACATACTATGGGCATAGCCCAAAAACTTTATGAAGGTGTAGAGCTGGGCAAGGAAGGCTCTGTCGGTTTGATAACCTATATGCGTACGGACTCGACCCGTATTGCAGAGGTGGCTATAAAATCCGTGCGGCAGCATATTGAATCAGAATATGGTAAAGATTATCTGCCAGCCAAGCCAAATATCTACAGCAAAAAGAAAGGTTCCCAGGACGCGCACGAAGCCATTCGTCCGACTGATCTGTCGCTGACTCCTGTTAAAGCCAAAAAGTATCTGAGCGCAAAGGAACTGAAACTGTACAGTTTGATCTGGAAAAGATTCGTGGCCAGTCAGATGAACAACGCCAAATATGACGTTGAAACAGTTATTATTGAGGGCGGAAAATTCCTGCTAAGGACATCTGCTCAGAGAGTAAAGTTTGACGGTTTCTTAAAAGTATATGAAGAGACCAAAGAGCCGGATGAAAACGGCAACAGCGAAAACGGCAACAGAAAAATCCCCAGGCTCAAAAAAGGCGACGAAATCAAACTGAATGAGATTTACTCGAATCAGTCATTCACCAAACCTCCGCCGCGCTACTCCGAAGCGATGCTGGTCAAGAGGCTGGAAGCCGATGGCATCGGTCGACCTTCGACATACGCGTCAATTATTTCGACTCTGAAAGACCGTAAATATGCTGATGGCGAAAATAGAAAGCTGACACCGACCGAACTTGGCAAAACAGTCAACAGAATTCTGGTTGAGAGTCTGCCCGATATATTTAATGTCAAATTTACCGCCGAAATGGAAAAGGAACTTGATTTGGTCGAGGATGGCACTGACGACTGGGTCAAAGTACTAAACGATTTTTATAAACCGTTTATGAAAACTATTAATTCCTTAAAAGGGCGAGAGAAGAAAATAAAAGAGTCTCTGACCGAAGAGACCAAAATCAAATGCGAAAAGTGTAAATCAAATATGATTATTAAGTGGGGCAGAAACGGCCGTTTTCTGGCCTGCTCGGCTTATCCTGAATGTAAATCAACCCGGCCCTTGCCGGAAGAAGAGGCCAAGTCCAAAACTGATGAAAAGTGCGAAAAGTGCGGCTCTGATATGATTATCAAAACCGGCCGCTTCGGGCGATTCATGGCCTGCTCCGCCTACCCTGACTGCAAAAACGCCAAACCACTAACTCTGGGAATCAAGTGCCCCAAACCTAATTGTGGCGGCAAGATTGTAGAAAAACAAACCAAGAGCCGCCGTCTGTTTTATGGCTGCTCAAAATATCCCAAATGCGATTTCGCTTCATGGGACAAACCAACAGATGTAGCATGTCCTGTCTGCAATTATCCTTTCTTAGTTCAGAAGTCTACCAAAGCCAAAGGTGATTTCCTGCGCTGCCCCGAGTGCAAGTACGAAAAAGAACAGCCAAGCTCCGAAGCAAAGGCAGAAACAAAGAAGAAAACAAAAACTGTCACCAGCTAAGCAGTTTTTCTCCAAATTTTATTGCATTGACGAGGCAGCTCTGAGGCAATACTTTGAAGCAGTATGCTGACAGCTGTATTGACTCAATTCTTAAAATATCTCCAGGTGGGCGGCAGATATTCCGATAACACCATTGCAGCCTACCGCCGTGACTTGACTCCCTGGGTTTATTTTCTGGAAAAACAGTACCAGGAAACTCCCTCAATTTCTCAAAACGACCCGGTCTTGCTGAGGACGTATCTAAGGCAGAGAGTAGAGAAAAAAATCGGCAACCGCTCAATGGTCAGATTTTTATCGGCTCTTTCAAGTTTTCAGAAATACCTTACCAGCCGTCGCGGTTATAAAGAGTACCTGTTTGACATTCCAAAGATGAAATTCAAGTCACCAATACCGGATTTTCTTACTCAAAAGGAAACCAGTCGCTTATTCGACAAAAAGATGCCGTCGAAGAATATGAACAAGTACCAGATGATTCGTGACTATATCATTCTGGCACTTTTGTATTCAACCGGCATCAGACGGACCGAACTAAAAAATCTGAAAGTCAGCGACATCGACCTGAAAACAGGTTTAATAACCGTGCTTGGCAAAGGGAACAAACAGCGGGTGGCGCCAATGGGAGATAATACAATTGCTGACATTAAGAGTTATCTGTCTATCAGGCAGAGTTTCTTGAAAGAGAAAAATCAAATACGAGCTGATTTGTTCTTAAATAAAACCGGTCAGGATCTTTCTGTGCGCTCAATTAATCGGCTGGTCAATAAGTATGCCAGACAACAAGGTCTGGACTTTACGCCCCACACTCTCAGGCATTCGTTTGCCACCCACCTGCTCGAAAACGGCGCCGATTTGCTTCTGATAAAAGAAATTCTCGGTCACGCTTCGTTATCTACAACTCAGAAATACACTCACGTAACGGCAGAATCCATGAAAAAACAGTACAAGACAGCGCATCCCCGTTCGGGATTTCGCAAATAGGAACTATTATGAAAATTCGTTCAACGACAATTATTGGATTAATACATAACGGCGAAGCGGCTATGGCAGGTGACGGACAGGTCAGCTATGATGATACGATTCTAAAAACCAGAGCGTCAAAAATTCGGACTATGTACGATGACAAAATCCTTTCTGGTTTTGCAGGCGGGGCAGCCGATGCTCTGGCGCTGTATGAACTACTGGATAAAAAAATCGAAGAATTTTCCGGCAACCTGCAGCGGGCCTCGGTAGAACTGGCCAAAGAGTGGCGCACAGACAAAGCTTTGCAAAAACTTGATGCAGTAATAGCAGTAACCGACAAAGAGCATATTTTTCTCTTGAGCGGTACCGGGGATGTCATCGAGCCGGATGACGGAATTATCGCAATTGGTTCGGGCGGTTCTTATGCCTTAGCAGCAGCCAGAGCACTCTTAAAGTTTAATCCGAAATTTTCGGCGGCAAAAATTGCAGAAGAAGCACTTAGAATCGCAGCGGATATCTGTGTCTATACTAACAGCGAAATAATAGTAAAGAAGTTAAAATGAATAACAGTTATCTGACTCCCAGAGAAATTGTCTCCCATCTTGATAAATATGTTGTCGGCCAGGACAACGCCAAAAAATCAGTAGCTATAGCTCTCAGGAATCGCTGGCGCAGACAAAATGCCGACGAAGATATTCGGCAGGAAATCATGCCTAACAATATTATAATGATGGGGCCGACCGGTGTCGGTAAAACAGAAATTGCCCGCCGGCTGGCAGATTTGGCCCATGCTCCTTTTATGAAAGTAGAAGCGTCGAAATTTACCGAAGTTGGTTATGTCGGGCGCGATGTGGAATCAATGGTGCGCGACCTGGTGGATATTTCAGTCAACATGGTCAAACAGGAAAAATCAAAGGACTTAAAAGAAAAAGCAGAAGAAATGGCGCTGGAGAGGATTTTAGATATAATGCTGCCGCCGCCAAAAAGAAGCGCCATCGACTCAAAATCAGCTGACTTTGAAAAAGCAGACACTTTCGCCAGGACCAGAGAAAAACTTAAAAGCCGCCTGATCGAAGGCAAACTCGATAAGCGGGAGATAGAAGTCGATGCGCCGCAAAACCAGTTTCCGGTGGTTGAAATTTTCTCTCCGATGGGTATGGAAGAGCTGGGTGTTAATTTTCAGGAAATGTTTTCAGGGATGATGCCACGCAAGACAAAAAGACGCAAGATGCCGGTCGACCAGGCTAAGAAATTCTTGGCCAACGAAGAACTAAGCAAGCTGGTCAATATGGATGAAGTCATTCCCGACGCCCTGAATCGGGTTCAGGAATCAGGCATAATTTTTATTGATGAGATTGACAAGATTGTCGGCAGCGAAGGCAAGTCCGGTCCTGATGTCAGCCGCGAGGGAGTGCAAAGGGATATTCTGCCTATTGTCGAGGGCAGCAGTGTTAATACCAAGTATGGCCTGGTTCAGACTGACCATATATTATTTATTGCTGCCGGCGCTTTCACCTCGACCAGCCCCTCGGATTTGATTCCGGAGCTTCAGGGGCGATTCCCAATCAGGGTCGAACTTGATTCTCTGACCGCCAAGGATTTTGAACGCATTTTGACCGAGCCTAAAGCATCGCTGGTTAAACAGTACCGCGCTTTGCTAAAGTCAGAAAATGTTGAACTTGTTTTTTCGGATGCCGCTATCAAGAAAATTGCCGAGTATGCTGAAAAGGTAAACACCGCCTCTGAAAATATCGGCGCCAGAAGACTTCATACTGTTTTGACGACACTATTGGAGGAAATCCTATTTGAACCTCCGATATCCAAAAAGAAAGTTACCATTTCTGCTAAGATGGTAGAAGACAGACTCTCCGAAATAGTTGAGAGTGAAGATTTGAGCAAGTATATTCTTTAGCTCGTTTAAAGAACGAGCCAGCGCTGTTACATTTGATAGACTCTTATATCGCCGAGGAAACTGTTGGCGGCTACGTAGAGTTTTGATTCCGCCTGGTCGTAGTCGGGCGTACTGAACTCAAGAGTATTGCTTAACCCGGACGATCTTTGCCCACCCAAATCAATATCTCCTATAAAATTCGAGCAGTGACAGAAAAATGCTGTTTCTTTGGAAATGAAAATTCGGATATCACCTACGAATCCGGAAATTACAACGCGGTTAAGACCTTTGGATAAAATTCCTTCGTTAAGTATTAGTTCCAGATCACCAAGCCCCACAGAGATTTCTACATTGCTCAGGCTTCGTCCTTTGCAGTCAATGAACATATCACCGAGCACTTTATTATAGCGGAGCCTGCCGGTAGTTTCGAAATTTTGATAGTCGCTGGATTCTTGATGGGATGATTCGGTCGACTTTTTTGATTTTGGCGGAGGGGTTGGACCGGCAGGTTTGCCAGTCTCAGAAGCAGCAGCAACCGGGTCTTCAGTATATTCAGTTTTTTGGGGTTCTGGCACAGGAGAATCATAGCTTTTGGCGTCTGCATGAATGGTAACCGAAATCGTTTTGCTCTTTTCGTCCTTTTTGCGAACAATTAACCAGACCCCAAATCCTATCAGACTGAACGGAACCATAAAAGAAATTAGGTCGCCAATGTCGATCACGACAACTCCAATAGAGTCCATCAAGAAAAACAGTCCAAAAAATATTAAAAGCCCGCCTATTACAAATGTAGATTTATTCATATTTTCAATCTCTTAAGTTTTCTCAAATACACTTACGTAATATCAGTCCAACAGTTGCCCCTGGCAAGTATTTAGAGAAGCGGCGCCAAACCCTGACAGCTTTACTTGACATTTCGCTGATTCTCTTCTTAATTCCGCCCAATTTGCTCAGAATTAAGACTGTAACTTTTTTGACATATTTGACATAAAAGGAGACAATATGCCGCGTTCACTTTGCCAGATAACAGACTTTAGCGCAGCCGAAGTTAAAGAAATCTTTGAAATGACCAAACGCATGAAATCAGGACAGGACAGTTCCCAGCCGCTTGAAGGAAAATCGGTAGCCTGTATTTTTACTAAAGCATCACTCAGAACCCGGGTTTCTTTTGAAGTTGGTATCAGTCAGCTGGGGGGGAATGCGATCTATATAACTGATGCCGAAATCAAGCTGGGACAGAGAGAATCTGTAGCCGACGCCGCCCGGGTACTGTCCCGATATGTTTCGATGATTATGATCAGAACTTTCAAACAGTCTGATGTTGAAGAGCTGGCAAAATATGCTTCGGTACCAGTCATAAACGGCCTGACTGATTTGGTGCATCCCTGTCAGATTCTCGGAGACTATTTTACGGTCTTAGAGGCAAAAAGCGAAAAAGATAGATTTATAGTTTCTTACTTAGGTGATGCTAACAACATCACCAATAGCTGGCTCAATCTGGCTTCTCTGATACCTATGGAATTACGAATAGGCACGGCTGAAGGATTTGAGCCGGATTCAGCTATTCTCAAGCGCGCTAATGCCAACGCCGACAGCAAAATAGTCATTACCCACGACCCTAAAGAAGCAATAGCGGGTGCCGATGTAGTATATACCGATGTTTGGGCCTCAATGGGGCAGAAACATCTGGGACAGGAAAAGGCAGAGAAATTAAAAGGATTTCAATTGAATAGCTCTCTGCTGGCTGAGGCCAATTCTGACGCGATGGTTTTGCACTGTTTACCGGCTGAGCGGGGGAAAGAAATTACTGACGAAGTGATGGACGGTCCCCAGTCGAAAGTGTTCGACCAGGCCGAAAACCGGCTGCATATCCAAAAAGGAATTATGAAGTTCCTTTTGAAATAGCACCGCCAACGGCAGGCCACAGCTGCAGGCAGAGACGAAAGGAGTATCACTCTATGCGTTCTCACAAAACTTTGCTGGTTTTGGGACTTGTTGCTGTCACCGGATTTAGTCTGCTGGTTAGCGGCTGCTCAAGCGACAGCAACTCGTCAAACCTGACACCGGGCTCTCTGACAGACCCCAATTTTGTGGCAGTTCAAAACGAAGTTAATAATCTGGTCGACTCTACTGTTTCCTATATTACAGAAGGATTGAATAATCTATTAGTACTGCCGGGTGATACCGATGTAATAATCGTATCATACGGACCAACCCCAGGAGATTCAGTCAGCGCTGATTATGTCTATGAAAACGGCTGGCATATTGTTACCTGGACCGGTAATTTTTCAGGAAAAACGACGTCATTTAAGGACTCCATTCAATTCCTGGATAATTCTGGTCAGCCTCAGCAGGATAATAACAGCACCGAGACACTGATTTATAAACACAGGTGGGCAGAAAGTACTATCGACACTACTGTAAGTTATACCGATTACTCGGGCGTGGTTGCTTTGACTCTGGATAATTTGGGTTCAGGCAGCGCTACTGTCAGCGGTTCTCACAGTATTGATGTATCCATAAAGATAGTAACGGTAGACTCAACTGTCTGGAGAGATATTTCTGTTGAAGGTACAGTATCAAATCTGGCCATCATCGATGTTCCTGGCGGCTGGCTGCAGAATTGTCCTTTAAGCGGCACTATCGGGGCGACTGCCAATATGACTTATACTAAAGATAGCGGTATTCCTGTAACCAGTGATTGGAGTTTCTCAATCAAGTTTACAGACGGTTTAATCAGTGTCAACGCTATTTCGGGAACCACCGCCTGGTCTTATACCGAGCAGGTATGTTTTGCTCCGTCATAATAAGAAAAAGCATTATTGTATTATGAAAGCCCGGCTATCTACCGGGCTTTTTTATTTGCCCAAAATAGATTTTATAGATTCCTTTAGGCAGATGAACGAGATTATAAAATATCCCGGCTGTTTCGTATGTGGGGATGACAACAACTTTGGACTCAAAGCAAAATTTTACTATGAGAATGGTGAAGCCATAACCAGAGTTGTGGCTGATAAACGATTCGAAGGCTACCGGGGAATTTACCATGGCGGTATTATCACGTCATTGTTAGATGAAGTAATGATTAAGGCTATTTTGGCAGAAAATAAGTATGCTGTTACAGCCGAGATAAAAGTCCGTTTCAAGAAACCAATAATTACAGGGGAAAAGCTAAAAATCAGCGGACGAGTACGCAGTCGTAAGGGACGTCTTTTCTATACTGAAGCACGGGCCGTTTTACAGAATGGTGAATTGGTAGCCTCGGCTGAGGCCAAATGTATTGAAGCGAAGTCACAACTAAAAGCCGAGCTGATGAAATCAATCAGTTCGACAAATTAGCTGAATTTTTGGCAGGGAAAATGGTACTAACCAATACGGCTGACAACTGCAGCAAATCTGGACTTGTTTCTATCGGCATTCTTCTTATGAATAAGGCCGTCAGCTGCCGCCCGGTCAAGAAGACGGGTTACCTGCTTGTAAAGCTTCATAGCTTCGTCTTTGCTGGTCGACAGGCGCAATTCTTTTATAACTGCCCGGAGTCGGCTGCGTTTGCCCCGGTTGCGCTCGCGCGCTTTAGCCGAAGTTTTTACCCGCTTAATACAAGATTTATGAAGTGGCACTATTTTGTTCCTCTAAACATTTGTTATCTTATTTCGCCCGACAAATCTAATCTTTTATCAAAAATTGTCAACAGTTAATAAAAAAGAGAGTTCTCTGGCCAAAACTGCCGGTTCCGTATCGGGGGCAACAGCTATATCCCGGGTGCTGGGGCTGGTCCGGGAACAGGTAATGGCTTTCTATTTCGGGGCGGGTATTGCCACAGACGCTTTTGTGGTGGCTTTCAGGATTCCCAACCTGCTCAGAGATATGTTTGCCGAGGGGGCCTTATCTTCGGCTTTTGTGCCTGTTTTTAAGCAAAAACTAGTGAAAGAGTCGGAAACTGAGGCCAGAAGCCTGGCAAATATTGTGGCAACTTTGATACTGCTTTTGGTTGGGCTAATTGTGCTGCTGGGGATAGTAGCGGCTCCGGCAATAGTATATATCTCGGCCAACGGATTTACATCGGATCCCTTAAAATTTGATCTTACAGTCAATCTAACCAGAATTATGATGGTTTATCTGCTGCTTGTCTCTTTGTCTTCGCTGACGATGGGGATGTTGAACTCCTACGGAAAATTCGCCATTCCGGCCATCTCTCCGGCTCTTTTCAATCTTGGTACAGTCCTGACTGTTCTGGTCTTTCACCGGTTTTTTGAGCAGCCTATTTTTGCACTCGCCATAGGTGTGGTTGTCGGAGGTGTGGCCCAGCTGGCAATTCAACTTCCGGCGCTTTTTAAAACCGGATACCGGTTTTATCCCAGCCTTAACTTTTTGGACGAAGGCATAAAAAGGATATCCAGGCTTTTTGTGCCCATGGTAATCGGGCTCTCGGCCGGAAGAGTCAATATTTTGGTCAGCACTCTGCTGGCATCGTTTTTAGCTGAAGGGGCCTTGTCTTACCTGAATTACTCTTTTCGATTAATGCATTTCCCTTTGGGAGTGTTTGCCGTTGCTCTGGGAACAGTTACCCTGCCAAAGGTTTCTGAACTAGTCGCCAAAAAAGATTTTGAGAACTTAAACAAGACTTTTCAGCAGGCGATCGGACTAAACTTTTTCATCGTGATACCGTCGGCAGTAGTGCTGGCTTTGATTGCGCCGATGATAATCAAATTGATTTATCAATGGGGGGCGTTTGACGAGATTGATACTCTTAAAGTATCGCTGGCATTATTGCACTATTCCTACGGTTTGATAGGATTTGCGGTTGTAAGAGTTGTAGCTCCTTTCTATTACGCTTTTGGTGATTCCCGCCTGCCCATGCGAGTTTCTATTGTAACAGTTGTAGTCAACTTGCTCTTGTATTATCCCCTGATTCAGGTGCTGGATTTTGCCGGTCTGGCAGCGGCGACATCGCTGGCTGGACTGCTCAACGCAACTTTGTTACTCGTCTTTTTATCAACCAAGCCGATCAAAATTGACTGGGGAAAAATTCTACTGAATCTTTTCAGAGTGACCCTGGCGGCAATATTGGCCTTTTATCTGGCCAAGATTACGCACTTCAGCTTTTCAATCGAATTAGAAGTCTTAAACAGAGCTGCCGAGCTAACTTCAATTCTTTGTATCGGGGGCGTTGCATATTTTGTTTTCTGCCTTATATTTCAGGTCTCAGAAGCCGTTAAAATCGGCAAGTGGATCCTGAAAATTATTTTCCGTAAGCAGTAGTGCTAAAAAAATACCCTGGTCTTTTTTTTCTGATTCCGGTAGTGGCCGGAATTCTGTTCACAGACTTTGTCCGTCCTGCGGGCTGGCTCTTGCTGCTGCTTTGTCTGATTTCGTTTGTTGGCGGACTGGTTCTGTTTAAAAAAGAATCAGCACGCTTTTCGATTATCTTATTTGCTCTTTGCCTCTTTTTTTTCAGCGGTTTTCATTACGGTCTTAAGACCTACAATTTTGGTTCAAATCATATTGCCAGATTTATTTCGGAGAAGCAGACCTATCAAATATATGGAGAAGTAGCTGACTGGCCGGAGCTTAAGCATAACAGGACCGAAATTACAATTGCCATTGACTCGCTTGGAAACGGTACAATTTTTCCGGTAAAAGGCGGCATCCTCCTGAAACTATCAAACACAACTACCGCATTACAGCGGGGGGATAAAGTAGAGTTCTGGGGAACTATATATCCTGTGAAATCTCAGCATGGTCCGGGTGGATTTGACTACAGCAGATACTTGAGGCACAAAGGCATCCATGGCATTGTCTATTTGCCGACTCTCTTAAACGTTCGAGTGGGTAAGCCGGGAGCAAGAGGTATTATTGCTTATGTTGATTTACTGCGTGAGGAAATTTCAGAAAGCCTGTCACGAAATCTTTCGAAAGTTGCCGCCTCGCTCTCGGCCGGTTTTTTGATTGGTGAGACCAGAGAAATTCCGCCTGACGTCTACAGCTGGTTCAGAGATTCGGGAACACTGCATCTTCTGGCTGTTTCAGGTTCGAATGTGGCTCTGGTGATTTTCTTTTTGATAATAGTTCTTCGTCCTTTAGCTCTGCCCAGAAAGAGACGGGCTGCGGTCTTAATGGTTTGTGTTGTGCTCTTTGCACTGCTGTCTTATGGGGAACCGTCGGTGGTGCGGGCTTCATTGATGGCTATTTTAATTTTACTGGCAAATGTTTTTGAGCGCCGCTACAACTTAAATCAGATAATTGCTTCTGCCGCCATGATAATACTTCTGGCGGCGCCGACTCAATTGTTCAGCGTTGGCTTTCAACTTTCATTTGTGACTGCCTGGGGATTGATATTTGTAACACCCAGAGCGGCCAAATTTTTTGAAGCAGTTAATCATAAAGGCTGGTATCGCTGGCTGCTGCTGCCGTTTATGATTTCGCTGATTGCTCAGCTATTCTCAATGCCTCTGATCGCACTCTATTTCGGAAAAGTGCCGGCAATTTCTGTGATAGCAAATCTCGTAATTATTCCGCTCGTTTCTATCGCAGTCGTAGGTGTGCTGCTACTTCTCCTGCTGGATTTAATACTGCCGATCATGGGTCTGTTTTTCGGTTCGCTTCTCGATTCTTTTATGCAATTAGTGCTTTACTTTCTAAGTCTGTTTGGAGAAAAGCAAAGCATTATTATCAATACCGGTGATATTTCGGTGCTGGCCGTAGTTTTATTCTATGGTCTGTTGGTACTGGCTGTTTTCTCCTTTAACAGCAAATTGCTTCGGCGGGCCACAGTTTTTGCAACTGCAATAGTCCTGAGTATAGCCCTTCTTAGCAACTTACTTTCTGCTTCGGTCCGCTCTAATGACTTTTGTACAGTCGATATTTTTAACATACCCGGTGGCACCGCTATTTTGATTTATCAGAATCAGAGCCAGACGCCAGACCTGATAATCAGCGGCCTGACCAGGAAACCGTACCCAATAGATGAACGAATTTTCAGCTCGGCCTTTGATGATTTAGGGGTGGAGGGACTCGGCCAGGTTTTTGTGATGTCATCGGAGTATGGTGCTATCGATGATATCTATAGACTCTGTCTCAGCTACCGGGCCAAATCTGTCATGGTAGATGCCAGGTTAGAAAAGAGCTTTTCGGATATAAGACGGACGCTTTTTGTAAATTACCGCACAGTCAAAATTGAGACATTTCCGGCAGAAAATTCTAAGAAATCCTTCCCGGGCTATTATCCCTCGAAAAATCTGATTGAGCTTGAACTGAATAATTCATCGATATTGATAGCAAATGAGAATTTTCTGTCAGGTGATAACGAAGTCTTCTTAGCAAAGCCGTCTCTGGTCATTTATTGCGGCAGAAGTAAGATAGCCCGCTCAGAAATTGAAGAGATTATCGAAAGTCAAAGCAACTTAAAGCAACTGGTCTGTTCAAGAATTGAGCAAAAGGGCGCTGTTTCTTTACCTGCTGAAAAATACAAGAAAATAGTTACGGATATTGGGCAAATCGGAGGCTGTCGGATCAAGCTTAAGAACCGAACCGACAGTACTTTCCAAGTCTCTCAGTTTTGATGATTCTACCTTAAGTTATCCCCTGAAATACCCGATAAATAAAGGGAATTGAGCCCTATTAAGGCAACAATCAATTAAATAGGGTCTGTCAGAGGGAAAAAATATGAGTTTGTCAGGGAATTTAAAAACAGTCTCATTCTCGGACATCCTGCAGTTATTGTCAACGGGCAAGAAGACAGGAGTTCTGGAAGTAAATACCAGCGCCAGGCAAAAGGAAGTAGCCTTTAAGGGTGGCAACATAATTTATGCCTCATCACTGAATACTACCGAAGATTTGCTGGGAAATATGCTGCTGCGTAAAGGGAAACTTTCCAAAGATCAGCTGGAGCGCGCTATAACGCTGCACAAGCAGACCGGCAGACAGCTGGGTACCACACTTGTGGATATGAATCTTTTTGAAAAAGATGAAATCGCTGAGTGTCTGAAATTTCAAATTGAAGAAATAGTCTATAATTTGTTTTCCTGGCAGGAAGGAAACTTCGTTTTTCACGAAGGCACCAGTCCCAAAAACGCACCTTTCTTAGTAGACCTTACCACCATGAGTATCGTCATGGAAGGTACCCGCCGTATTGATGAATGGCTGGAAATTCAGAAAGTGCTGCCGCCGGACGAAATGATGCTGTCTGTAGCTGCTTCACCAAAAACAAATAGTGATGAAGTCAGACTGACTATGGAAGAATTTCGGGTGCTGTCCATGATAAACGGCGAAAGAACTTTGCCGGAAATGATACAATGTTCACCTTTTGGGGAGTTTGTAACCTGTCGTGCAGTTTACAAGTTGATATTAGGGAATTTGATAGAAGTCACCGGTAAACGTGAAGAAAGTTCTGAAGAAAAACAGGATGAAGAAGAAGCGGTTCTGTCTCTAATCTTTTATCTGTTCAGTAACGCTTTTTACAGGATTCGTACGACAGTGGAAGATTTGCTGGGAGAAAACAACACCAGGTTTTCAAGCTTTGCTTCTCAGTATCGCTCAGGAATTTTGAGTTATTTCCCGGGAGTAGATCCCGGCTCGGAATTGATGCCCTCGCAGGAAAAATTTCTTAGCGCCGTCAGATCGATTCCTGCACATATCCGGGTGCATGTATTGCTTGGCAGTTTAACCAGCATGCTTACCGAGCAGCTGGAATATGTATTCATGATTTTGGGCGAAGGTCCTTTCCGGAGCACGCTCAACGGAGTAAAAAGAGAAATATCCGAGCCGCTGGCAAAGAAGCGAGAGTTAGTCAAAAAATATGGAATAGAAAACGATTACTATAAGTCCTTAAAAAGGGCCGAAAGAGTAGTTCATATGGTACGAGGTGATTAAGATGAAAAAGAGTTTATTTATTGCAATTTTAATTAGTGCAGCGATGGGCAGTGATGTCCAGGCCGCCAATCTGGCTGTTATAGCCAGTCCGCCGACGATGTTTAATCTGTTCGTATTGATAGTTGCCGGAGCCTGTTTGTTTGGTTCTTTTCAGGTAATGGGTCAGGTCAAAGGCGGCTATCTGAGCAGGAGCTGGCAGATGTTTTTCCTTGGTTTCGTGCTTCTGGCCATAAGCCAGCTGGCAAGTATCGCTTCGGCAATGGAGTTTTTCAGTCTGCCGGAGCTGTTTACTCCACTAATGCTGCTATTGATGTCGGGACTTTTTGCGTTTGGAGTTTTTAGCGCTAGAAAAACGCTAAGCTGAGAATATTTTTGTTAGCTGGTTTAAATTATTTTTGGAAAAAAAGTAGGCGCAAGGCAGAATTTTTAATTGCGCAAGAACTTATGGCAAAACAAGTTACAATGAGCGTTTGTTTTTATGGCGACTGTATCAGAATTAGATGATAGAATAGAGAAGTGTCAGAGAATTTTGGACTCTGACCCTAACTCACAGATTTTTGCTGCCTTGGCTGAAGCATATCGCAAAAAGGGAGACCTGGATCTGGCTTTTAAAGTGTGCAAAAACGGATTGAAAGTGCATGACAACTACGGCTCTGCTCATGTGGTTATGTCTAAAATAAATCTCGACCGTGGTCAATATGACTGGGCGGAGATTGAAGCCAAACGTGCAGCCGATCTTGACGGTCGTACCCGTTCAGTTGAACTGTTGCTGTCAGAAATCTACATCTATAAAGGCGAATTTCCGCAGGCCATAAAGCTCTTGAAGGAACTCAGCAACCGTGACCCTGAAAATCCTCAGATTCAAAAACTGTTGGAGATTGCGCAGAAAATTCCGGAAGAACAAAATGCCTATTTGGACGAGACAATTATTACCGGAGGTTCATCTGGCAGCAGTCCAGTTTTACCATCTGAAGTTGATGAAACAGAAACTGAAACGAATAAGCCGTTAGAACTGCATGACATTCTTACCGAAGCCCTGACAATAAAAGGACTAAAGGGCGCTATGCTTGTCAGCCAGGACGGTCTGGTAGCTGATTATGAATGGAAAAGTTCCCTGGAAGTAAATGACTGCGGGGCTGTTTTATCGGAAATATGGAAAATGCTTAGCAGCGAACTTGTAAATAACTCTTTTGGCAACGTGCAAAACGTACTTATTGAAGCAGCAGAATCAACTTTTTATATAAATCAGAACTCAAAAGGCATTTTCATTTTTGTGGCAGGTAAAAAAGCTAATTTGGGCAACGTTCGCATGAGAATTGACGGACTGATGTCTAATTATGCCAAAACAGCAGGTGCTATATGAACTTTTCAGGTGAAGCTACAAAACGGCTATTGTTGTATTCGTTAATTCTATTAGTCGTGCCGTTAATATTGTTTCCGGAAAGACTCGGAACATATCTTCAGGACTATTCTTCGACTAATATCGTCCTGGAACTTCTTTTCTATCTGCTGCTGACTTTCGTGTTATACAGACAGGGAAACGCCATGCAAATGGTAGCAATCGTCTTTATCGGACTGGGCTACAGATTGCTTATAAGTTCGGTATTTTCAGTGCTGATTTCTGCCTTTTATGATATCAGCAGCAGCGTAGCCTTTTCTCTGGGGATGTACGGATACTTACCGAGTTTGCTTTTCCAGGTTTTTGCCACCCAGTTTATAATCAAAAGCACTATGGATGAAATATTTTTCAGTCGATCCCGTATTCGTCGCCCACAGCAGTCAGATACTACCGCCTTTGATTCAGTTGAGACCGGCACCTCGACCTTTGTAGTTACTAAAGAAAAAAACGCTACCAGACCCGATTCTCCTCCACCCAGGCCGGCTCAGAACCAACCAGGTTTTGAAGACCGATCTGCAGGAGAGTCAACTGTTGTTGGCGGAGAAGCTCAGGGCTTCGATAAGGCCACCAGATATATTGGTGAACATGGTTCTGTCAAGCTGGCTGCAGTAGTTGACCATGAAGGTCTGCTGTTATCAAACTTTACCCGCGGCGGTATAATTGCAGAAGATGTAGCTCCCTTTGCTTTGCTTATAAAAGCAAACGGAGCCGGGAGCATGAACTTTCTCAACTACGGATGTCCGGAAAGAGTAGAATTTCAGCTAAGTAATGACAGGGTGGTCCTTTGCTATGAAGAGACATATTGTCTTATGGTGATAGCAGAAAGACACAGTGATGATTTATTAAATATTCGCATAAATCAAGCGATGGAAATGGTCAAGAAATATATGTCCGAGAGGTATGGCAAAATGCTGCACCCGGCAATGGAGAAATCATATGCATGAAATACTAAGTGAACTGAACAAAACAACCGGCATTACCGGCTCAATGGTGGTCGGCAATGATGGTATTGTTATTGCGGCCAATCTGCAGGAAAATGTGGAAGACGACACTATCGGAGCCCTGGCGGCATCGATAACCGCCAACATCCATAAATCGCTGGAGCGACTCCAGAGCAGCCCTTTGACACATGTTACCATAGAAGCTGATGACGCCAAGCTGTTTTTCAGCGACGCCGGACTTGGCATTCTGGTCGTAACTGCAGAGAAAGAAGTGAATATTGGTCTAATTCGACTCGAAATCAAGCACGCCATATCACGATTGAAAACGTCAAGTTAGAAACTAAGAATAGTAGGAAGAAGTAAATGGTATCAATAAACTACTCAGCGCGAGAGGTCTGCTGCAAAATAGTCTATTATGGTCCGGGCTTATCGGGCAAGACTACCAACTTGCAATATGTCCACACCAAAGTGCCCAGCACGACACGCGGAGAACTTATATCTCTGGCGACTGAAGCAGACCGGACTCTCTATTTTGATTTCCTGCCAATTAATATTGGTACAATCAATGGATTTCAGGCCAAGTTTCAGCTCTATACTGTCCCCGGGCAGGTCTACTACAATGCTACCCGTAAATTAGTTTTGCGGGGTGTAGACGGCGTTGTATTTGTAGCAGACAGTCAGCCTGACAAAATGGACGAAAATATTGAAGCTCTGGCAAACTTGATAGATAACCTCAAAGAATATGGGTACGACGTTAATGAGCTGCCACTGGTGATTCAATATAACAAACGTGACCTTCCCAATATAATGACAACCGAAGAGATGGATCAAAAGCTTAATACTTATAATTTCCCTACTTTTGAGGCTTCGGCTACTGTGGGAACAGGGGTTTTTGATACGCTCAAACTGATTATCAAGCTTGTCCTGGAAAAAGCTAAGAATTCTCAGGGATCAAGCAAATCTTCGAAGCCAGCCGAAGAGGCACCTGCGTCACCTGCGTCACCAGAGCCAGCCGTACCTCAGGCACCTGCGGCACCAGAGCCGGCTGCACAAGTTGCAGTTCCACCTGCCGCGGAGCCAGGCCCGGACGAGCCTTTGGCCGATCCTGCGGTTCAACCCTTAGGTAACGATCCCTATGCAGCGCCGCCTGCAGCTTCTCAGGTTCAGGGACAGCCAACAGCCGCAGTTTCAACAGCTGATATACCGGTAACATCGGCGACTGACGACAGAATTCCCGCGTATCGTCCTTATCCTGGGGCAAAGCAGGCAGATCCTTCAGCAGGAGGCGATGCTGAAATGGATGAGAGGCCGTATCCCGGTATGAATCAAAGTGAGAAAACTCTCACAAATAATGACTCAGCCACAGACGAATCGGCCGCCATGGAAAATTCTGGTTCTATTACTCCCAGGATGGCGCCTTCACTTAAGCGAAGAGAGCAAAAGAAGCGCAGCTTTTTCAAGAAATTGTTTGGAATAAAATAATATATAGGAGGCAGGAATGTCTGATAGTAACCTGATAATTTACGAAGAAGAAATAAATCAAATTGAAGCTCTGATATCCAAGATGCTTAAAGGAGCAGAGGCAAAGTGCGCCCTGCTGGTCGATAAAGACGGTCACCTTATTACCCGTCTGGGGTTTACGCACTCTCTTGATACTACCGCACTGGCAGCGCTTCTGGCCGGTTCGTTTGCCTCGACAAAAGAGATAGCCAGACTGGTCGGTGAACCGGAGTTTTCGGTTCTGTTTCATCAAGGCAAGAAAGACCATATCCACATGTCTATAGTCGGAGATCGTTCTATTTTAGTAGTTATTTTTGACGACCGTACAACAATTGGAATGGTCCGCCTTTATGCCAAAGAAACCGCCACTGGCTTGAGTAAGATTTTTGTGGAGATAACAGAGAAGTCCGCCTCCGGTCGTAAGAGCGCCGTTGAAGGTGATTTTGTGGAGCGTGCTCAGGAAAAGCTGGACGACATTTTTCAGGACTAAGCACTAACGCCTAGACAAATAGCACGTAAACTTTTCAACCTGTAATTGGATAGGAGTTAACCACAGGCAATAGGTATGGCTACAGAACTCAGCAACATACTCGTTAAGCACGGCAAGATTTCTCAGGAGCAGGCCGACAAAGCGCTAAAGCTGGTCAAAAGCGATAGCGAGAAATTTGAAGTGGCCCTGGTAAAAATTGGCGCTGTTGAGTCAGAATATGACATAGCGCAGTTTATAGGAAAGCACCTGAAAATTGGTGCCCTTAAGCTTAGTGACATTGAGCTAAATCCTGATATTGTCAAGATGATTCCGCTTGATATCGCCCGCAAGTTCAAAGTCATAGCAATCTCAAAAATTGGCAAGAACCTTCTGGTCGCAATAGGTGACCCCAATAATGTTTACGTACTGGATGCAATAAAATTTATAACAGGCTGCACTGTTCAGCCTGTCATTTCACCTGAAAACGCGATCGAAAAAGCTATCGAATTACAGTATGGAGATACGGGAGCGCTTTCTGACATTGTGGCCAGCCTTGACGCCGATGATAGTTTGGAAGTAGTCTCGAGTGAGTCGGCTCCTGATGAATCTGACCTGCTTTCTGCAATTCAGGACAAGCCGCTGGTAAAGCTGGTTGATTCAATAATTGCCGATGCTATTCGAATAGGAGCCTCTGATATTCACCTTGAAACTTATGAAAAGCGAATTCGTGTGCGCTACCGCGTAGACGGTGATTTACGAGAACTACCGCCATTGCCTTTTAAGTACAGGGCAGCGATTATTTCACGTATTAAAATTATGGCTGAGCTTGATATATCCGAACGTCGTCTGCCTCAGGACGGACGTGTAAAAGTCAAAATTTCCGGCAGAACAGTAGACCTGCGGGTGTCGGTGCTGCCTACGATTTTCGGCGAGAAGGTAGTTATGCGAATCCTGGATCCGATGGCTCTAATGGTAGATATGACCAAGCTCGGATTTAGAACCGAAGATCTCGACAATTTCAGAAGAGCAATTCACCTGCCCTATGGCATAATTTTGGTTACCGGACCGACTGGTTCCGGTAAAACTACGACTCTGTATTCGGCCTTAAAATCAATCAATACAGTAGACGTTAATATCATGACAGCCGAAGACCCGGTTGAGTTTAACTTTGATGGCATCAATCAGGTCGCTGTTAAAGCCGACATAGGTCTGACATTTGCAAATACCCTCAGGTCGTTTTTGCGACAGGATCCGGATATCATAATGCTCGGAGAAATTCGTGACGGCGAGACAGCAGAAATAGCCATTCGGGCAGCTCTTACCGGTCACCTTGTTTTTTCCACCTTGCATACTAATGATGCGCCGTCATCTATCAACCGTTTAATGGACATGGATGTGCCTTTTTATCTGGTAGCTTCGGCCACCAAATTAATACTGGCACAAAGGATGGTCCGAAAAGTCTGCCAAAATTGTAAGATGGAGATTAATCTGACCAAAGATCAAGTAGAAAGTCTCGGCGTACCGTCAGTCTGCCTGACCAATTTAAGAGCTTTCAAAGGAAAAGGCTGCGATGAGTGCAGTGATACCGGGCAGTCGGGCAGAACAGCTATATTTGAAATCATGCCCATATCCCCGGCCATTGAAAAGCTGATTCTTGATAGAGGCACCGATGCTGATATTCAAAAGACTGCCCTGGATGAAGGCATGTACAGCCTGCGCATGTCTGCTATTGAGAAGATGAAGCTGGGAATGGTCAGCATCGATGAGGTCTTTGCCACTACGGCGGCTGTAACATAAAAAATACCGCAAGTGTAGGGCATTGTCTCTCAGCAGCTTATAGCTCTGATTCTACAAATAAAACTTAAGAAACCTCCGCTTTTTACCGATAAATTATAGGTATCCGAAGAGTCTGATAAACCGCTTAAATATGGGGAAAACCATGGTAGGTCTGCGTGAACTGCTTGAAGAAATGTTCAAGATGGAAGCTTCTGATTTGCATATTACTGTCGGGGCTCCTCCGGTCGTCCGAGTTGATGGCAAGCTTCAGCCTCTGAATTATGATCCTTTGACCAGTGAAGATACCAAGAAGATAGCTTATACGATGCTCAACGAAAAACAGAAGCTCAAATTTGAGCAAAACTCCGAACTGGACTTTTCATTCGGAATTGAGCAGATGAGCAGGTTTCGGGCTAATATGTTTATGCAGCGAGGCAATGTCGCGGTGGTTCTGCGGCAGATTCCATATGAAGTAAAAACGTTTGAAGAGCTCGGATTGCCAAAAGTAATCGCGGAATTTGCAAATCTTCCCCGCGGCTTGGTACTCATTACCGGACCCACCGGTTCAGGAAAATCAACATCTTTGGCTTCTGTCATTGACAAAATTAACAGAGAAAGAGCCGTTCATATAATTACTATAGAAGACCCGATTGAATACCTGCATCGCCATAAAAAATCTCTGGTCAACCAGCGGGAAGTATATTCTGACACAGCCTCATTCGCCACGGCCTTGAAATATGCTTTGCGCGAAGACCCGGATGTAGTTCTGGTGGGTGAAATGAGAGACCTGGAAACAATCGAGTCGGCCTTATCAATTTCAGAGACGGGACACCTTGCCTTTGCTACCTTGCATACAAACTCCGCTGCAGAATCGGTAAACAGAATAGTAGATTCTTTTCCCGCAAATCAGCAGGAGCAGGTACGGGTTACTCTGTCGTTCACTCTTCAGGCGGTAGTATCACAGACACTGATTCCCAAAATTGGCGGCGGACGCGTATTGGCAATGGAAATATTGGTAGTAACGCCTGCGATCCGGGCGCTGATACGTGATGATAAGGTTCATCAGCTATATTCTATGATACAGGCCGGACAGAAATACGGCATGAAGACGATGAATCAGTCACTGGCAGAATTATATGAGGCTCATAAAATTACCATAAACGATGCAATGGCTCATAGCAGTTCAACTCAGGAGTTGACGGAAATGCTCCAGAAAAGTAAAGTTCAAAGATCTCCTGCATTCAGTTAGATGAGCAGGTTGAAAGAGGCTAATTAAATGGCAGTTTTTGAATACAAAGGAAAGACGTTAGCCGGAGCAGCAGTTCAGGGCTCGCTTAAGGCAAAAAGCAAAGAGGACCTTGAGCGCGTCTTAAGGCAGAATCGTATACTGGTTACCTCAATAACCAGAAAAGCTCCGGACATAAATATAAAATTCGGAACCGGCATAAGTCGCTTAGATATATCCCGGTTTACCCGCCAGTTTGCTACTATGATTGGTGCCGGCCTGCCCATGGTCCAGTGTCTTGAAATCATGGCGTCTCAGACTGATAGTAAAGAACTTGCTAAAGTTATCACACAGGTAAAAGAAGGAGTTCAGGGAGGTGCTACTCTGGCCGATGCCCTGGCGCGCCATCCCAAAGTTTTTGACCAGCTTTATTCGAATATGGTACAGGCAGGAGAGATCGGTGGTGCACTTGATGCCATTCTTATGCGTTTGGCGGCATATCGCGAAAAGTCTGACCAGCTGATTCGTAAAGTAAAAGGCGCCATGGTCTATCCGTCCGTTATCGTAGTAGTTGCCGCTGGTGTAACATTCGGTATGTTGACGTTTATCGTTCCTGTTTTTGCTAAGATGTTTGGAGGATTAAACGCAGAACTGCCTATGCCTACTCAGTATGTTCTGGCAATTTCGCATTTTTTGCAAGACAACATTCTTTACCTGATAGTCGGTTCGATAGGATCTGTTGTCGGTCTTTTGTGGTGGAAGAAAACTCCTACTGGTGCGCTTCTTTTTGATAAGTTCATGCTTATGACGCCAATATTTGGAAACCTGATCAGAAAATCTGCGGTGGCAAGGTTTACTCGTACATTGGGAACCCTGCTGTCGTCCGGTGTGTCAATTATTGAAGCAATGGAGATTACTGCTAAAACCGCAGGTAACGTAGTTATCGCAAATGCGATTAACAAGGCCGTTCTGTCAATCGCCGAAGGTGATACGATTACCGGCCCGCTGAAAGAATCGGGTGTTTTCCCTCCAATGGTAACTCAGATGATTGCTGTAGGCGAAAAGACAGGTGGCTTAGATGACATGCTCAGCAAAATTGCAGATTTCTATGACGAAGAAGTAGATGAAGCTGTAACCGCCCTGACCTCTGTAATTGAGCCAATCATTATTGTATTTATGGGTATTGTCATTGGTGGTATTTTGATAGCCATGTATTTGCCAATGTTCGACATAATTGGAAAAATCTAACGATAAGAAATTGTAGCTGATTTGATAATATACTAAGCAGGACGGCGCCCACCAGGGCGCCGTTGTTATATATGACAAACAATAAACATCTGGAAAGAATTGACTGGTTTTTGCCACTCAGACTGGCATCCTATGTAATTCTGTTTGCGTCGATTGTACTGTGGATGGATTTCCCCGGCTTTATGCAGGTGCCCATCATTATCTATTCACTCCTGACTTTGGCTGTAGGAGTATCTCTTACTAAAAAATTCAAGCGCAAACTTGTAATGATATCTCCCTGGGTGGTGGCGCTTCACTTCGTATTTGAAATTGCTTTGGAGTCGGTAGTGGTCTACTCCACCGGCGATATAAGTTCTCCACTTACAGCTATGTTTGTTTTGACCATAGCCTCTGCTGCTCTGGTTTACCGACTGGCCGGAACACTTTTGATGGCGACAATTGTTTCTTTGTCTTTGAGCATAATAGTGTGGGTGGTTTATATCATAGATGCTCATTTGTCTTTATCATTCCAGGAACTGAGCCGGTTTTTTGCCGGCAAAGAGCGATTGTTCTATGCTATCTTTTTCCATTTTTTGATTTTCTATCTGGTAGCGTTTATCTCAGGCTATCTGGCTGAAAGAATTAAGTCCGGCGCCAGGCAGCTGGAAGATACTTCAAGAGCGCTTAGAATTGCCAAACTTGAAACAGACGACATTCTCAGACATCTCAGTTCGGGGCTGATGAGTATCGATGCCAGAGGTGTGATTATATTTTTTAACAGGGCTGCCGAGACGATTACAGGTTTTAATGAAAAGGATATCAGGGGCAAGGATTGCCATGCTGTTTTTCATAAGAAGATGCCGGAACTCGCCCGATGCCTGAAGGCAGGCATAGACGAAAGAATCGAATTTCCCAGAAAGGAATTGCAGATCGAAGTAAGGCCGGGTAATTTTATTCCATTGGGACTGTCAACATCTGTCTTAACAGAATCCGATGGTGAGCTGCGCGGACTTATTGTGATATTTTCTGACTTGACCGAAGCCAAAGAATTAGAAGACAAGGTCCGCTCGGCAGATAGATTGTCGGCTATAGGCGAACTATCGGCCTGTATCGCCCATGAAATCAGAAATCCTCTGGCGGCAATTTCCGGCTCAGTAGAAGTAATCAAAAACGAATTGAGTCTGGAGGGCAGTAATCAGAAGCTGATGGATCTGATAATAAAAGAATCAGATCGCTTAACCAAAATGCTGACAAAATTTCTTCAATATGCCAGCATTGAACGCAGGACATTCAACAAAGTTGAATTATGTCATCTGACTTCAGAAACAATGGAGATTCTTTACCGGGACGAATCAATACATTCAAATATCAAAGTAAATCTTGAATCAGAAGAGTCCATAGTATATGTGATCGGTGACGAAGACCTGATTAAACAAATTTTGATAAATGTGGCGGTTAATGCCTGTCAGGCTTTTGAAGGAAAGCCGGGTGAGATAATTTTCAAAGTCTCAAACGATACAAAGCAGCAAATCGTAAGATTGGAAGTAACAGATAATGGCCCCGGTATGTCGGCAGAACTAACCAATAAAGTTTTTCAGCCATTTTTCTCGACGCGAAAAGGTGGTACAGGCCTGGGATTGGCTATTGTGCACAGATTGGCAGAAGTCCTGGGCATTACTATTTGGATTGAATCAGAAGAAAACGTCGGGACTTCGTTTATTCTTGAGTTTAAGACATACTCTCAGCCCGGACTGGCTGATCTGGCCCGGCACACCGGCAAGGATTCCGGCTCTTTTGCCCGGAAATCTGTCTCCTTTTAGGACTTGTTTTTTCTCTACAGCTGTATAATTTAACAGACTTCAACATGAGAGGTGAGTTTAGTTTTGAGAAAATTAGTAATTCTTTTTTCCGTTATTTTAACAGCAGTATTTCTGACGTCCTGCCGACCTGTAATTATCTATCAAAAGGATTTGAGCAAGTTTGAATATGAAATCGCCAGAGCAGACAGCAATTACAGCCTGACAGCAGCGCAGCTCTATCAACATTTATTTGAAAGCACAATGCTGCCCAAAGGCGGCATACTTGAAAAATCGACAGTAAAGAAGCTGGTCGACAGCATAGTTGCAGACACCTTACTGGGGCTTGAGGCAACGGAGGTCGATTTACGTAATCACTATGAATATTACAGCAGATACCGAGCAGGTTATGCTTCAATAATGTCAGATGTCTATTACAAGAAAGCAATTTACGGCCAAATATCAACGGATACATCGGAAATATTCAAATATATAAGAGAAAATTCAGAGGAATTTACTCTTGAAGAGCAGATGCAGACTCGCCACATCGTTATTACAAAGATTGCTCTCCGGCATGGTCCTGATTCACTGAAATACATGGCGATGTCTGATAGTGCGCTTGAGCAAGCTACCAGGGAAATAGCTTTTGATCTAAAATCAGGCATTCATTCCAAAGATGATTTCATTAAAGCGGCAAAAGAGTACTCGCATGATGAAGTCTCTGCACGCAGAGGTGGATTAATTGAATGGGTACGCCCCGGATTTTTTGCCTGGCCGTTTGACTCGGTAGCTTTTGCGGCAAGGCCTGGAGATATCGTTGGTCCTTATAGAGATAAAGACGGCTGGCAGATTTTGTATATTGAGCATTATATTCCCGAAGGTGTACCCCCATTGAATCCGGAGCAGTTTGCTACTGCCAGGTCAAAAGTTTTGAGCAACAAGACTCGGGATTACAGCATACAGGTCTTTGATACACTCTTTTCCAATATAGAGATTGAGTACAACGAACCATTTTTTAACACGAATATTTATGAAGTAGATAAACCGATTTGGGCAGCCATAATAAACCAGACGGATACAATTGATTTTGGTGATATAAGAGCCGGCGAAGAGATAATCAGGAGGACATATAACGTATCCAGTTCAACCGTTGAAATGAAAAAAGAGATGGTGAGAATAATGGCGCGGAAGTGGATAATTGTCCAGCAAGCTCGAAAATTGAAACTGGATACTTTGCCGCAAGTTGTCGGTCAGATAGCCTCTACCAAGCACTCTTTTTCAAGGCATATTGTTGAAAGTAGAATTATCAATCATCGCTGGGAACCATCTGCAGAACAGATAAAAGATTACTATCAAGAAAACATTGATAAGTATGCTGTAAAAAAACCTTTCAAAGTCCAGCACATACTTGTCGAAGATTCCCTCTTTGCTGAATTCGTCAGAGATCAGGCGATTGCTGGTGCGGATTTTATGAAACTGGCCAGAGATTACTATCCCGGTGAAGAAGAGATAAGAATTGAACTGGCCAATCTTGGATTTATCGGACCGGACGATGTATCAGCAGAATTTTTTGAAACCGCGCGTGTAACAGGTGAAGGACGAGTAAGTAGACCGGTTCATACCGAGTATGGTTATCATATAATAAAGGTGATAGAGAAAAAAATGACTGTTACCTTAGAAAGGGCTGCACTGGAAATTAAGAAAATATTAAAGAGCATTGAGCTTAAGAGACAGGAAACCGAATTTAAGAAAAATCTTTTCAAAAAGTATAACGTTTTTATTTCAAATAGAATCTTTCCCATACACTTAAAACCCTTAGTTCAGCGCAGAGAATCAGATGAAGGAAACGGTTCCTAGTACATCTGGCGGTAACATAAGTCTTAAACAGGAACTCTTAAGAAAGTCAACACATATTGGCGCTTTGGTTATCCCCGGTGGATATTACTTCCTGGGGCTGGAGCAAGTGACAGCATTCTCGATTCTTGCAGGCATCGCCTTGTTCATGCTGGTCATTGATATTTCCAGATTGAGGAACTGGAGGTATTGGAGAGTCCTTGGCAACCGGGTCATCTCACATATGCTGCGTAAACATGAGCAAGATGGTGACCTGACCGGGGCATCATATATTCTCCTGACTGCCGCTGTCACGGTAGCTATATTCAGCAAGCCGGTAGCAATTGCAGCGATTTCTTTCATTATTGTCGGCGATGCCGCCGCGGCTTTAATTGGACGGAGATTTGGCCGTACTAAAATAGGAAATAAGACTCTGGAAGGATCTCTGGGTTGTCTGGCAGCAACAATTCTGGTGGCTTTTTTTGCTCCGGGCATATCGTTGCAGGTAGCTCTCTTAGGGGCATTAGTTGCCACTCTGGTTGAAGCCTGGCCGTTGGGAGTGGACGATAATGTTTCGGTGCCGCTTTTGTCAGGCCTGGCTATGACTATGTTTATAGTTTTAAGCTCAAATAACTGATTTCAACCAATTTTTTGTTGGCAAAAAGCTATTTCATAATTATAATAATATTATCAGGGGAACAGTTGTTGGTCGCTAATACTCGGAGGTATTGATGTCCAAAGGTAGAGTTAAATACTTCAATGACTTAAAAGGCTGGGGATTCATAACCAGCGAGGGAATCGAGCAGGATATATTCGTCCATTATAGTGCTATTAAAATGGAGGGATTTAAGACACTCAAAGAAGGACAGGAAGTCCAGTACGAATTGACCAAAACAGAGCAGGGTCCGAGAGCTCTCAACGTGACCCTGGCTTCATTGGCCGAGTAAAAAATTAAGCTCTCACCAAGTTTGTTAAAGTCGCTTTAACTTTTGACATAGCGGCATTTTATATTTATAACAGAAATATTCGCCTTTCCCTGAAGTTGCCTGAGTTTTAAAACCGCTTATATTTACATCAATGAAAATAATAGATTTACGTTCAGACACCGTCACCAAGCCATCCGAGGCGATGCGCCAGGCTATGCTGACTGCCGAAGTAGGCGATGATGTTTTTGGCGACGACCCTACCGTAATTGAACTTGAAAATTTTATAGCCAGGCTGTTCGGCCGGGATTCGTCTCTTTTTGTGCCGTCTGGAACTATGGCCAATCAAATCTGCCTGAAAACAAACAGCCGGCAAGGGTGGGAGCTACTGTGTGAAAGGGAGTGTCACCTGGTCAACTACGAGGTCGCCGGGCCGGCCGTTCATGCGGGGTTAATGATAAACCTGCTGACTACAGATTCGGGATCATTAACGGCTGAGCTGGTGCGAGAGAATATCAGGCCAAAAAACATTCACTCACCGCTGACCAAAATTGTAGCAGTTGAGAACTCACACAACCGGCATGGCGGCACAATAATTCCTCAAAATGATATTGTCGAACTGGCAAAGTTATGTAAAGAGCACGAACTGATTTTTCACCTCGATGGCGCCAGAATATGGAATGTTCATGCTGCCACAGGTCTTTCGCTCAAAGAACTGACCGGGCCGTTTGATTCTATTTCGGTCTGTTTGTCTAAAGGGCTGGGTGCGCCGGTTGGTTCGATGATTATCGGCAGCAGCGAGTTCATTGAAAAGTGCCGCCGTGAAAGAAAGCTGTTTGGTGGGGGCATGCGACAGGCCGGAATTATTGCCGCGGCGGGACTGTATGCTGCCAAAAATAATATAAAAGGCCTGGCCAATGATCACTCTAATGCCAGGATTCTGGCCGAAGGGTTAAACGTTCTGGAAACGTTCGAAATCGATATGGAAAAAGTTCAGACGAACATTGTTGCTATTTATTTGAAATCAGATAGTAAGGCCGGTGAGGTAATAGAAAAGATGGCGTCGATAGGCATCAGAGCGGTAGCCTACAGTGAGACCAAGATACGCTTTGTTACGCATCTTGATGTTTCAGAAGATGACTGTAAAGAGGCGGTGCAGCGTATTTCCAAAGCGTTCAGTTAAATTCAACTGCTGCGATTTTAATATGTCAAAAAATTCGTTTACAGTTCTGGGATCATCGTCCGGTTTTCCGCAAGCCGGCAGGTCAAGCTCCGGCTACCTACTAAAAGTTGGCGACAGACTCAGCCTGATAGACTGCGGCGGTGGGGTCACCAGTTCATTTTTGAGAACAGGTGCTGATCCGCTCAAGGTTGACAGAATATTTATCAGCCATACCCATTCTGACCATGTCTGTGAACTTTCGCTGTTTATACAGCTGATTGATCTAAACGGGCGGACAGACAGACTCGATGTTTATCTGCCGTCGGAATTTGTTGAAATATTTCGGCAGTATCTATATGCTGTTTATCTTTTTCCAAAGAGAATGCCGTTTGAGCTTAAACTAATTGCCTACGAAGCCGGATTTGAATTCGATAACGATTTTAGTCTCAAAGCATATGACACAAGTCATTTGAAAAAATACGCTGAAGATATTGGCGGGCTTGATATCCCCAACAAGATGCAGTGCCATTGTTTTCAAATAGAGCTTGCAGGCAAACGACTTTTTTATTCGGCCGATTTAGGGGAATTCGAAGATGTCACTAAGTATTTAAATAACAACGACTACGTTATAATTGAAACAACCCATATTGATATTGAAGAATTTTTGTCGGTCTCGGGAAAATATAATGTTGGCCGCTATATTTTGACACATCTTGGGTCGCCCGCAGAAGTAGAACAGATCAGACAGGCTATTAGAAAGAGTGGACTGTCAAATGTTTCGATTGCCGAAGATGGCCTGGAGTTACCGCTTTAATGCCTATATCTGGCAGATTTTGCCTCTGCAATATGGCTGTTGACACAAGGAACAATCCGTGCTAATTTCTGTAGAACAATCAATATCCGACAGAGAAATAACTACCAGTTTCCATAAGAAATTTAGGAGAAGAAAATGTCAAAACTTAAACTTCTGTCCCTTGTTGTATCAGGACTGATACTGACTATTGGCTCAGTAGAGAGCGCCTCAATCAGCGTTCAGATTTCAGGCGAAGGGGCGCTTAACGACAGCACGATTATAGCCGGCAAACCGTTTTCGGCTGATTTTTATTTTACCAATGATACTACGATGCTCGGGTTTACAATCGGCTTCTGTCTGAAATCAGACGACATCAAAGAGATTGTCCATATTGCCGACAGCGGCAAGGGCATCAATGACCTTGGTGACATCAAAGCCTACAACGGCTGGGAAGATAATTCTATCTGGGATATGTCGGGTCTTTTTATTGTCGAAAGAAATTGGGATGGCAAACTGGCAGATACAATTGGTTTTGGCGGAGTATGTATCAAAAAATCTTACGAAGCTCACAAAAAGCAAAAACAGCTTTCGCTGGATTTGATGATTCCAACCACGGGTACTTTTGTCATAGATTCCAGCTACTGGCCTCCGAGCGGAAAATGGCTTTATGCCGGTCCTAATCAGACGGCGCACTATCCCGAATGGGGCGGGCCGTATACTTTCAAGGTTGTCAATGAAGCACCCGCGACGAAAAAAGAATAGAACAAATTAAACTTAAAGAAACCCGTCAGTCATATATGGCGGGTTTTTTTGTGTAATTTCAAACAGGATGATAAGACTACAAAAAACAAAATATATCTGCGGCATTATTTTTCTGACAGTAGTTGTAGCAGCGGGTAATCTTTTTGCAGCAGATTCCACTATGGCTGATAGGCCGTACTATAAAATCACGATTGAAAATGAATCATATTCTTTGGGACAGCTAATAGATACGGTAGATATCAGCATCGAATCATCAGGCAAGCCTATTGGCGGTGTTGATATCAAAATCGGTTTTGATTCACCGGCGCTGGAGATACTCGAAATCATCCCCGGGGAAATACCGGATTCCTGCGGCTGGAAATTTTTTAACACTCGCGATGTTTCTTTTAAGACTTCCGGCGAGGCTCCTACTGGAGTCTGGCAAATTCTGGCCATGGCTGAGTTTGGCGGGGACACGGTCCGTGCGGTCTGCTATGGTTTTGACAGAAAAGCCTCGATAGCGAAATTAATAATCCATGTCGACAGTTCAAAGTTAGATTTGGAGACAGACTCAGCGCTTGCGATTTTCTTTTACTGGCAGGACTGCGGCGATAATACTGTCACTAATATATCAGGTGACAGCTTATATCTATCACTAATCTCCGCTAATGAAAAAGACACCCTAAGGGTGTTTCCTTCTCGGATTGGCGCGCCGGATTCCTGCATCAACCCCAAAGCACAAAACAAACCGGTTAGGGGGGTTGTTTTCGAGAGCGGGGGAGTGAGAATACGGCCTGTTTCGGAATTGTAAAGCAGTCTCTTACAAATGGTCCACGGACCTGCGAGTACGATTGGGTTCGTTTTGTCATATCTTACTTTCCGTGTACTAAGTTTTGTAGTTTTTTTGTATTTGGCAGCTACCAGACCAATTTCCTCAAATTTTGGCAGAATGTGTTTGTTTTTTATTAAAAGGAACATATAGTGGCCTCTTAGTAGGAGTTGCTATTCGAATTTTGGTGAGATTTAATGAGGAATTTGTGGGGGTAAGACTAATATGAATGTGATGATCCCATCCCGCGAATACTCGGGACTATGCCGCAAGCGGTGGGCGACCGAACCGGCGCACCGGCATCGTGTATCAACCCCAAAGCCCAAAACAAACCGGTGCGGGGGGTGGGTTTCGAGAGCGGGGGAGTGGTGATAGAACCTCTGTCGAATGCGCATTGAACCGAGTCAATTTATAAAAATACGGGAATAATTTATACATTTTCTATGCGACCAAAAGAAGATAATATTGCTTGCAATTACAGAGTCTATAGTCCAAACTTCAGAAGTGGAATATAAATAATTATTGGGAGATTGATGAATATGGCTAAGAAACAAATTAAACTTCTAAGAGAGGAAGTAGAAATTGAATTAGAATTAGAGGAAGATGATGAACCTGTACTTCCAATATTCGAGTTATTTAGTTATCCAGCAGATTTTACTTTGCAGGGTCTGTACGAGAAGCTGTCAAACGGAGAAATTGTTATACCATCCTTTCAACGGAGATTCGTCTGGACACAGTTACAGTCAAGTAGGTTGATTGAGTCTTTTCTCCTGAATTTGCCTGTTCCACCTGTCTTTCTGTACGCTGACAAGAGTACCGAGGAATTGCTAGTTGTAGACGGTCACCAGAGACTCAAATCCATACAGTACTTTTTTGACGAAGTGTTTGGAGATAAAGTTGGTGGTAAAGAGATAGTATTTAGGCTTCGTTTGAATGAACATAGTGAATTTAACGATAAGAAATTTTCTGATTTTAGCGAAAAAGATCAACGCCGATTAAAGAGGCAAGTGCTAAGAAGCATTGTAATGAAGCAAGTTGATCCAGATGACGATAGCAGCATCCTCCATGTTTTTGAACGTCTGAATACTGGAGGAACTGGGCTAACCTCACAAGAAGTTAGAAACTGTTTGTATGAAGGTAAATTTAACGACCTGTTATATGAGCTTAATGATTACCCATCGTGGCGAGCAATTTTGGGAAAAGATGCTCATGACAAAAGGCTACGCGATATGGAGCTGATTTTGAGGTTTCTTGCACTATGCTGCTCCGGAGATGACTATTGGAAGCCCTTGAAAGATTTTTTGAATAAGTTCATGTTTAAGAATCGGAAGGGAAAGAAAAACGACGAGTTAAAAAAGTTGTTTATGAAAACTAGCGATGAAGTCTGTAATCAACTAGGTAAAAAACCTTTTCATAAGAAGGCAGGACTGAACGCGGCCATATACGATTCGGTATTTGTTGCTTTTGCTAAGAATAAAAAGAGAATCCCAAAAGACATCAAAGAGAGATATGCAGGTCTTTTGAGAGATGAAAAGTTTGAACAATTAATTTCTGCCCATACAACTGATGTTGACAAAGTAGAAAAACGATTCGACTGGGTTAGAACAGAATTGTTCGGATAGCCTCAATGCTTTCATTTAGTTATTCAGAAAATGCCATTTGCAAATGTCGAGAACACTTAACCGAAACCAAAACATTTAGCACTGAGATTGAAACGTTCCTTGTTCATTACTTATTGGTGCTAATCTGTTCCGAGTTTGAGAGTAGAGTGCTAGAAATTACTTTAGAAAGAGTCAAGAAGACAGGTGATAGCCAGGTATTTTCTTTTGTAGGGAATATTATACAAAGGAAGTTTCGCAGATTAAGAACAGGCGAAATGTCAGAATTATTGAAGCAATTTGATAGTGAATTGAGTGACAAGTTTGACAAAATCGTCAATAATTCTCCTGAGCAAGTGTCTTTTAATAACATAGTAAATAATCGACACGACTTTGCACATGGAAATAAGTCAATCGAGATGTCGTTTAATGACTTGGAAAGTGATTTCAAAAAAGCCAAAAAAATCTTTGAAATTTATTCCAGTGTTTTGGGGATTGCTTCATAGATATGGACAAAACTTCCCTCGCCCTTGCAAAAGTATATCGTGGTGATGCTATTGAAGCTGTGCACTATGGTTCAATAGCCGTGGTCAATGAACAGGGCGAATTGACCCACTACGTCGGTGAGCCGGAAATGGTGATTTCGATGCGTTCTTCGGTCAAGCCGTTTCAGGCGCTACCGCTGCTATTGTCCGGCGGGTTTGACCATTTTGGCTTTTCGGTTAAGCAGTTAGCCATTATGTGTGCTTCGCATAACGGTACCGATGAACATAGAGATTTGGTCATTTCAAATCTCAAAGCTGCCGGCAACAGCGCCGAAGATTTACAATGCGGATCTCACTGGCCAATGGGGCTGCGTCTTGATGGCGTCTATCCGACTGAAGAAGAAGAGAATGACCCGCTCCGGCATAACTGTTCAGGTAAGCATTCCGGTTTTTTGGCGCTGACAAAATTCTTTAATGAAGACAGCAAAGAGTACCTGAACCCGCAAAGCAAAATGCAAAAACTGATAAAACAGGCGGTGGCCGATATGTGCGAATATCCTGTCGATAAATTAGGAGTGGCAATCGACGGCTGCAGCGCCCCGGTTTTCTCCTTTCCGCTTATAAATCTGGCCAGAGGATTCAAGAACCTGGCTACTAAGCAGGCAAAATCTCCCGAAACGCAGAACGCTCTTGAGCGGATATTTAAAGCTATGACCGGTTATCCCAAAATGGTAGCCGGCGAAAAGCGCTTTGACTATGACCTGATGCGCTCAATTCCAGAAAACGCTGTCTGCAAAGTAGGGGCGGAATCGGTTGAGGGGCTGGGTTTTGCGAAACAAAAAATCGGCATAGCCGTAAAAATAGGCGACGGCAATGCCCGGGCTTTGTGGCCGGTCTGTATGGAAGTATTAAGGCAGTTAGATATTGTTGACAGCATCGATAAATTTCCCTTTCTAAAGAGATATGACAGGCCGCAAGTGAAAAATTATACCAAGAAAGTGACCGGCAAAATAGAGCCGGTTTTTGAGCTAAAGAAAGTCTGATGACGAAATATCTCTACATAGAATCGAGCCGGCCTCACTTGGGGCTGGGCTATCATCGCCGGAGGATAAAAAGTCACACCTGAGTTGCCTTCTTTTTTTGATCGTCTAAAACGTTAAACGAAAATTAAAGGAGACAATGATGAAACGAACACGCCAGCCGGCTGAGCCATACCGGATCAAGTCGGTCGAACCAATCAAGCTGCTGCCCCGTCACCTGCGGGAAGAAAAAATAATACAGGCCAATTATAATGTTTTTAAGTTAGACGCTCCGGATATCTATATTGATCTGCTGACAGATTCCGGCACCAGCGCTATGTCTGCCAGACAGTGGGCGGCGCTGATGCTGGGTGACGAATCATACGCCGGCTCGACGTCATTCAGAAATTTCGAGAAAGTTGTCAAAGATATTTTCCGAAAAGAATTTGTCATTCCCTGCCATCAGGGCAGAGCCGCTGAACATTTGCTCTTTTCGGTTTTAGACACCAAGGGCAAGTATGTGCCGAACAACACCCACTTCGACACTACCAAAGGAAATACCCAGCACAAGCAGGGCATTCCGGTTGATTTTCCCTGTGCCGAGAGTATGTCGGCTGAGCCTCTGCCTTTTAAGGGGAATATGGATATTGAAAAGTTCGAACAGTTTGTTGCCGAGCATGGCGCCGGAAAAATTCCGCTGGTGCTGATGACTATCACTAACAACTCAGTCGGTGGTCAGCCGGTATCGATGAAAAACATCAAAGAAGTTTCAGGAATCTGCTACAGATATAAATTGCCATTTTTTATCGACAGCGCCCGTTTTGCCGAGAACTGTTTTTTCATCAAGAAGAACGAAGCCGGCTATGCCCAGAAGCCTATTAAAGAAATTGCACAGGAGTTGTTTGAACAGTGTGACGGAGTTCTGATGTCTGCCAAAAAAGACGGACTGGCAAATATCGGCGGATTTCTGGCTGTCAACGATGAAAAGTTGTACCAGCAGCTTACTGAACTGATGGTTATTATAGAGGGCTTTCCGACCTACGGAGGTCTGGCCGGCAGAGATCTGGAGATTTTAGCTGTCGGTTTGGAAGAAGTTTTAGACCATGACTATCTTGATTTCCGGGTTGACCAGGTCAGATATTTTGGTGAAAGGCTTATTGAAAAAGGAATTCCGATAGTCGAACCGACCGGCGGTAATGCGGTCTTTATCGACGCCGGAAAGTTTCTGCCGCATATTCCGGCCGAGCAGTTTCCCGGGCAGTCGTTAGTAGTTGAACTTTACCGAGAGGGAGGTGTGCGAACAGCCGAGATTGGTTCGCTGATGCTTGGCGGCATAGATCCGAATACGGGAGAAAACAAAATGGCCCTGCGCGAACTTGTGCGGCTGGCTTTGCCGCGCCGGGTTTATACCAATTCTCATTTTGATTATGTTGCCGAAGTTGCCGAAAGAATTGTCAGTAACAAAGATAATCTCAAGGGTTACGAAATTAAACGCGCTCCGAAGATTCTTCGACATTTCACCTGCGATTTACAACCAGCCGAAGCTGTTATGTCTCCGGTAGGATAATTGAAGTGAAATTTTCATATGCGGCTTTCGTTATGGTGGCTCTCTTTCTGGCAGTTTCGTCCTGCGGACTGAAAATTGAGACAGGTCAGACTGTCGATGAAGCTACCGAGTCAAATCAGCAGCGTGCCGGCAGGATTCGTTCAAATTGGGCGGAGCAGTTAAGAAATAAGCCGCCGATGACAATGGCCGAGCTGGTCAAAACTCATATCGATTCGGTATCAGCGATGTACCTGCGGTACGGTTACAAGATAGTCGGAGAGTGGCAGCAGGGCAACGAGGGCCGAGGGCAGGCTGTGGATGCCTCCGAAATGCGTCAAGTAGTCAACAGCTGGGTGGTCGCCGAAAAGCCAATTTTGAAAGCTTATGAAGATAATCTCGAATATGGCCTAAGACTCGTTCGCGATAGCAGGCATTATGACCAGAGCACTATGGATCTGTTTGACCAGCTGGCCCGGGCATACTATGACTGCCACAGCGTTGTCTTTTATCCAAACCAAAATGTCGAGTTCTACGAGGAAGAGCTAATAGATATTGAACGAAGAATTCGCCAATTAAGCGGGGAACTTGACCGCAAGCTAAGAGTATATTCGAACTGATAATTCATTCTTAGCTAAGCTGCGCAGTCCGAGCGAATCAATCGGGCTTACCTAATTCCAAGTGGTTTAAGAAATCAATAAAGTGTGGTCGATTATGCTGGTAGGTTCCGGGAATACCCAAGAATACTACGGCCATAGCTCCCTTGGTAGTTTTTGGGAAAACTAACTCATAATGCATAGATAAGGACGTATCTAATTTTTTGTATATGCTCAATCCATTGATCGAATCATCAGTAGAATTCTCTGGGCTAAGTCCAAATGACTCAAGCCAAAAAGAATCGAATGTTTTGCTGACCCCTTCAGGAGAATAGACAATCATAATAGTCGACTGAGAATACCCATCGTTGTCTGAATGTTTTCCAAAGCCCGTAGAAATACCAGCTATCTGCGTTTGAAGGTCGTTGTTCGCTTTGTATTGCAGGAGTTTGTGTACCATGAAATAACATGGAAAATCTACTCGCCAGTTTCCCCAAGCGGACGACAGGTCAAACATCTCGCCTTGAACCGTAAGATTGAAAGAAGTTGGTATTGGAGCAGTTACCTGCAGGGAATCGGCAATGTTCGAATTTAGCTTCTCAAGTACTGAGTGTGCCCCATATACTCCCATAGTGGTTGCCCATGCGAAGCATTGGGTCAGAACACCATCTTTATCATCCGGCAAGAATGTTCCCTGGTGCGCATAAAGGTGTTTTATATGAGAGTCAATAATTGAATAGAGATGCTCTTTCAATGCCTTGTGTTTTTCTGCCGGCGCAGATTCGTAGTATTCATTTAACCAGCTGTTAAACCTGATGAGTTCAATTGGGTTTTTTACAGCGTCGCGAATTGGATCCGAAAGGGGTTCTCGAGAATAGGATTGGCCATTTTGCGGATATGATGTAGAAACCGACAGGATCACTATTGCACCCATGACCATCAAGACCAATTTGATCGCTTTCAGTTTCATGAATTTCTCTGCAATTTTGCGGCTGATTCTTTTCTTATTCTCTCACAGAGTGAATATATTATAGTTGACCTAATTTAACAGAGGATAACTTCTAACATTCTGTGGCGCAACAAGGATATATAATATCAATTTCCACAGCATTTATGCAACGGTTGTCACAAAATCTGCCTTTTTTCTCAAGAATCGCAGATACTGCCATGGCTTCCCCTTTGTGGTAAGTGCGCCTAAGTTGTTGCAATACAGATGCTTAGTTATGGCGGACTAAAGCTCAGGCATAATTGGCCGATGTATTGCTATAGGTACTATAGAATAAACCCTGCCTAGATATTGACTTAATTAAGGGAACTTACTACATTACAGCGGTTTATAAAATGCAAACAGGAGAAAATATATAGTTCTACAGTTAACGTGTTTTTTGGTGTAAATGGCTCTAATAGAGCTGGTTTGAATGTTAACGCCTAAAAGGCCCTGAAACTGTAGATTTATCTGCAAGCTTCCTGGGCCGGGAATTATGCCCGGTTGATGAAAAAAGCTTTTCAAAAACTCTCACTTCAAATTTTAGCAGCTATGCTATTGGGATTTTCTCTTTCAATAGCGGCGCCAAACAATATAACAGTTCTCAGCTCAAGCTCGGAAGAATTTCACTTCGTGATTCATTTTGGTGGCGGCCTGGACAGGCTCAATAAGATCGTAGGCCAGGATTCCCTTTTATATTTAAGTCGAGCTGTTCAAATCGGCGTTCCCTATGGAGCGACCACCAGACTGGCAGCTGTTAATGGTACCGGACAAGTTTCTATAAGCAAGAATTCGCTGAGTTTCTCAAACCAGAATCGCACCGTAGCAGCTTCCCCTCTGGCCAGTCTTTCTGAAAACTGGGAGATGCGCCGCAGACAATTTGTGACAGTGGTTGTCTCGCCTGCCTCGGCTGGTTTTGTTTTCAATAATGTCGAAATCAAAGTTGTCTTTGACGGTGCCAGAGCTGAGATAGGAACTTCTCTTGATGATGATAAAATTTTTGAAAGAATTTTCGCAAGCTCAATAGCCAACTGGCAGGAATGTGGCAACTGGGCTGCTGCCCCGAGAATAGCGGCCAAGGCTGCTTTTATAGCTGCTCCGTTTTCTTATGCGGCCGACTGGTATAAAATAGAAATTAGCAGCAATTCAATTTATTCAGTTAGTTTTAGTGATCTTACTGCTGCCGGTTCTCTTTTGCAGTCGATAGCTACTGCTGATTTGTTTGTGTATTACGGAGGCGGCCAGCATGTTGACCCGCTGCTTCAAAATCCCCGCCCGACATTTGACCAGATAGCTATCGAGATTGAAGATAACAACAGCAACGGCAGCTTTGATGCCGGTGACAGAATTTTATTCTATGGTGAGTCAGTTAATCGCTGGGAGTATGACAGCGTCGGCGGAAGCTATGTCAAAAACACTTACACCGACAGAAATGTATACTGGTTAGCGGTCTCATCGTCTATTCCGGAATCACCTTTGAGAATTTCTACTGTCGATGTCACCCCCGATGGTACCGCCATCGATACCATGAACAGCTACCGGCGCTACTTGAGAGTTGAGCAGGATAATTTGCTGAGACGTTTCTCTGATGGCGCACCCGACGATTATTACAACTGGTACTGGGCAGCCAGCGACACTCTTACTCTGTTTGTGTCTACATCGGACCGGGTAGTGGGCCAGACAGTAAACATATTTTTGGGTGGTCGCACCTTTGATACTACCGGAATTCTGGATGCTGTCGGCTTTATGGATTTGACAGTGAATGGACAGGCGGCCTCGTCAAAGGTCTGCGATAAGTTTTTCTGCAGCTACCTGGCTGATAACCTTGTGGCCGGATTGAACCAATTTGATTTGACTCTCTGGGGTGCCATTATAGCTGCCCCGCATTTCGATTATCTGGAAATGGACTATGAAGCATTCCTGACTCCATCAGGAAATAAGATCGATGCTTCAGTAGGGTCTTACAATGGCAGAGTTCGTCTGGACATTATCGACAATTTTACCTCTCAGCCGGTGCTGTATAATCTTGATAACCCCGGCCAGCCACTTAAATTAACAGGTTTCGAAAGACAGAACGGACTTTTGTCTTTTGAAGCGAACTTAGCGCCCGGCTCAGCCAACCGGTTTTTTGCAATTGGAACGGGGGAAATAAGACAGCCTCTGGCTTTCACCAAAGCTGCACCTGTCGACCTCTACGCCAGCAGCTCTCAGACCGATATGGTAATAATAACGACAGCCGGACTGGCTGCTGCCTTAAGCGGATATGTCGGCTATCGCAGCGCCCAGGGACATTCTATAAAAATTGTTACGGTCAGCGACATCATGGATAACTTTGCTTTTGGTCTGTACGACCCGACCGCTATAAGAGATTACTTAAAATATGCCTATGAAAATTACGCTTCACCTCCACCGGCGCATGTTTTGTTTGTCGGAGACGCCAACTATGATTTCACAGACAGACTGGGCACAGGCGTGCCGAATTTTGTACCCGCCTACCTTTTGCCATTTGATAAAACCTTGTCCGATGACAACTACGTTTATTTTGGCGAGTATGGTCTGATTGACAGCGACAGCAGCTATCTCTCCGGTGACAGAGGCTTTGATATGATTCCCTCCAGATGGCCGGTCAGGACATCTTCTGAAATTGCCAGTATTACTTCCAAGCTGATGGCCTACGAATCAGCGCAATCGTTCGGAAGCTGGCGGACGAATATAACGCTGGTTGCCGATGATGAGTTTGGCGCTTTTAATAACGAAACGTTTCATGTGACGCAGACGGAAAAACTGGGGAACGATCATGTCCCTGATTTTATCAACAAAGAAAAACTTTATCTGTGGGACTATCCGCTGTTAAACGGGGAAAAGCCCGAAGTAAACAGCGCTGTTATAAATGCAGTTAATCAGGGAACTTTGGTTTTGAACTATGTCGGCCACGGTAGTCCCGAGGTCTGGGCACACGAACATATATTAAAAAGAACTTCTGACCTGCCGCGTATGACAAACTTCGACAGGCTGCCTCTTGTATATACAGCTTCCTGTGCGATAGGCTTCTTTGATGACCCCAAGCGTGAAGGCATGGCTGAAGATTTTATAGCCATGCAGGGCGGAGCTATCTCTGTAATTTCAGCTACCAGGCTGGTTTATTCTTCTGATAATGCAGCTTTTAACCGGCAGGTTTTTGATATTATGCTGTACGATGATTCACTTACCATGAGTGAAGCTCTCTATGCTGCCAAACTCTTGAGACAATACGCCACAGTTAATCCGCCGTCACCGGTTTTGAATGACCGTAATTATATGTATTTTGGTGATCCTTTTTTGCGTCTGGCCAATCCAACCAGTAATGTCACGGTTGATTCCATGCTGAATTCTCTGGAGGCTTTAAGAACCGCCAGAATAACCGGTTCGGTAACAGACGCTGGCGGCAATCTCATTACAGCAGACGGGCAATTAACTATAACAGTCTTTGACTCTGAGAGAGATAAGACCTACCGGCTACTGAACAGCGCCGGCAACGTGATACAGACAATAAATTACAAAGTTGCCGGTCCGACAATTTTTCGGGGAACGGCATCTATCACCGGCGGCAAATATGATTTTAGTTTTATTCCGCCGCTTGATATAGGTTATGGAGGCAGCGGTGCAAAAGTTTCCATGTATGCCGTACTCGGCGCCATTGATGCGGTAGGAATTATTGATTCTATCACAGTTGCCACAACAGTAGCAAATTCCACTGACAGCACGGGACCAGATATCTCTCTTAGTTTCTCCGGTAAACCGTTTGCGCCCGGGGGTAATTTAGTTAGTCCGGGGGACATACTGGAAATAGAGCTCTCCGACCCCTCAGGCATAAACCTTGCCGGCGGATTGGGACACGGAATTTCAATTGAATTTGACGGCGAGGCAACTTCGGCAATCAATCTGACCGGCCTCTTCAATTTTGATCAGGATGATTTCACCACCGGCAGATTATTCTATGCACTGGACCAGCTCGAAGCGGGCGAGCATAGTATCAAATTAAAAGCCTGGGACAACGCCAATAATTCATCGTCCGTGTTATTTACCGTTGATATGGTCAATAGTTCATTTCTGGCGATTCAGCAACTTCTGAATTATCCCAATCCGATGACAGATAAAACGAGCTTCTCGTATTCATTGACTCAGACAGTAGAAAAATTAACGCTTGAGATATTTACTCTCTCTGGCCGCAAAATAAATAGTTTTCAGCGCTTTTCTCTGGCAGCCGCCTATTATGACGATATTGTCTGGGACGGGCGTGACGCCTTTGGTGACCGGGTAGCAACCGGTGTTTATATTTTCAAAGCAACTGCACTGCCGGCTACCGGCAAGGCGGTTGAAGAATTCGGAAAAATTGTAGTTATTAATCAATAATTGGAGTACTCGATGAAACCACTCAAATTACTTCTTATGTTAACTTTGGCGATGACGTTTTGCCTGTCCCTGGTGATAGTGAGCGAAACCAAAGCCGAAATTTCAAACGCAGCAGTACTGTTTCTGCGCATTGCTCCCGGTGCACGTCCGGCTGCTTTGGGTGAATCGTATGTGGCAATCGCCGATGATGCCACGGCCACCCATTGGAACCCGGCCGGGCTGGGAAGTTACCCTCTGGCCGATTCCTGGAAAGAAGCCAGAATACCGGCGCATTTGCGGCCGATCAAAGCTCTGGCTGCTCTTAAAAAAGAAGGCGGCGGCAGCGGTCACTTAGCCTATGACATCTGGGCTATTTCTCCCAAAGGAATGGTGCGCTACGATAACAAAAACTGGAATCTGGGCGAAATCTTTTCAACCCGCACTGATGAAACACTAGTGTCCAAAGTGAGAAGCTATTTTAATATTTCCGAGGGCGAACAATTTGACCGGATCGTAAAGAAAGTAGCAGCAATAAATAGTAAGAAAACATTTGAGTACATGCAGAACCTTCATGATTCTGTGCTGGCCTCGGTGCCGGAAAGTTACAAGTTTCGTGAAAGAATGCAGAATGACTTTGACAGCCTGTTGGCTGTCTATGACCGGCTTTTGATCAACTGGTCAAGAGTGAAAGAGATTGATGAGAATTTCAAAAAAGGCATGAAAGACGGCCAGCTATCTGAACAGGAACTGGATCGTCTGAGTTTTGCCATAGAGAAATCACGCAACAGGTTTATCCCCGAAGAGATAAGTATACCTTATTCGGCGGTACTGGATGGAGAGCCGTTTGATATCGCGGCTTCGGCAGAACTTCTGCTGGTTGCCACCACCGCCAATATATATGCCTTTGATGGCCGTCGCTGGCGTCCGCTGCAAAAAGCCGACGATACTGCTGCCTTTGCGACTGTTAATACACTGTATGGCATGAACAGATACATTATGGTTGGTACAGATAAAGGATTGATGCAGTTTTCAGGTGGCAAACTTAAGCCGGTTGTCAAGAGTGACCAGCTGCCATCGGGCAATGTGACAGCAATCGGTGGAACAGATTTGAACGATATCTGGATTGTTGAAAATAATGATTTGTATCATTTTAATGGCGTTAACTGGCGCAACACCAGAGAATATACGGTGGTAATTGATGACACTCCTGAATCAATTGCCGAAAAGTTCGCTGTTTACGGCACTGCTTCTGAAAATGAAATGTACGTAGCAAAACTTATTAAAGCTAATCAGGGGCAGGCGGCTGAATCAAAAAAATCCGAAGAGCTTGGCGAACGAAAAGGTTTGCTGGAGCTTATGCAGGAGATGAACGCTCCCTTAGACAGTAATCAGACAGAAGAAGAGACAGTAGATTTCGCCGGTATTGCTGGTGCTGCTGGTGCTGCTGATGAACTTACCAGCGCAGGATCTGAAACTGTAGCTTCGACCGAAGATACATTTGTGGCAGCAGCGGCTGATGATGTTCAGGCCGAAGCCGTGCCAGGGTTTACTCTGAAGCCGGGTGAAAAGATTCGGGTACCTTATCTGGCTGAAGTTAAAGGAGATGTTAACGCCATTCTGGTAGAGCGTGGCAATATCTGGCTTGGTACTGAATACGGCGTAGTTCATTTTGATGGCGATAAATGGAATATGCCCGGCTACAGCAATAACAGGATAGACAGCGCTACAACTATTACTGACTTGATTAAATCCAAATCTGCCCAGTCATCCTACATAATATCGGCTGCGAACTTTGCGGTCGTAAACGGCATAGATGGAGACATGGTAGCATCCGGTTCAATTGTTAAACTGCCTAAAAACCCGGCTGCTTCCCCCGTAAACGAAATTTGCCGTCGCGAAGGCAAAGTTTATTTTGCAACATCAAACGGGCTTATTGAGTATGATGGTGACAGATGGCGTCGCTCTAACTTAAGAGGCATGGACAGGTCCAACGCAATTGACATTCGCTCAATCGGAGACGAGCTCTGGGTTGCCAGCGATGATAAAATTGTTGTCAAAGCCAACGGCCAGAGTGATTTCTCGATGATGTATGTCAAATGGCTGCCGGAGCTGGCAGATGACCTGTACTATATGTATGGTTCGGGTGTTTTTCCCGTGTCTAGCTGGGGGACTCTTGGTCTCGCTGCCGCATATATTTCGTATGGTAAATTTGTCAGGACCGGAGAGACTAGTGCAAGTCCCTTAGGGGAGTTTGATTCATTTGATTTCGCAGTTTCAGCATCATTTGGTGCGCCGCTGACTCGAAAAATATCATTTGGGGTCACCGGCAAATTTATTTACTCAAAGCTTTCCGATCAGGGTGCCGGAATTGAACAGGGTAAAGGAACGTCAAGTGGCTTTGCCATTGACCTGGGGCTTATGTACCATATGAATTCCAGGTTGACATTAGGATTAGCAGTCACCAATCTTGGTCCGCAAATGACCTATATTGATGCCGGCCAGTCTGATGATCTCCCCCGGAATTTGGGATTTGGCTTCGCCTACAAGTTGGTGCAAAGTGATTATTATAGTTTTTTGATTACTGCGGAAATGAATAAATTGCTGGTAGGTGTTGATCTGGGAAACCTTGGAAAGGAAATGAAAGAGACTGTTTTCAACGGTGGCGCCGAATTTATGTATGCCGGAATTTTTGCGATAAGGGGCGGTTATATTTATGACCAGGAAGGTAATGTCAAGAGTCTGACGCTCGGTGCAGGACTAAAGCCGCTTCCGAATACTAGTATTGACTTTTCATACATTCCCAGCAGCAGTACCTCGGTGTTGTCAAATACACTTAGATATTCTTTCTCGATGGGACTGTAGGAATTGTTGACCGAGGCATGAATTATTAGACGATTAGAAATCAGCATTATTTTTATTGTAATACTTTCTCTGTGTGCTGTGGCTTCTGGCTCAGACACCGGGAAAGTTTTGCAGTTTAAAAAAGAAAGCGTTGAAACATCTGGTGAAAACAAGGTTCACCGCCCGTGTCTCACGCCCGACGCAGAATATATTATAGACCTGGGGCTGAAACGAAAGAACAAATGGTCGTTGCCCGAACATGCCCTGGCCGCAAACTTTCTGGATACTATCAACATCCTGGTGCTCAGGTTTAATTTTCAGTATGAAACCGTTGACGATCCTAACACCACCGGCAGAGGCAGGATGATTCTGGATGACCCGTTTGCAAATGCAGCCGACTCGGCAGCATATTATGACCTGGTCGGTCATCTGGCAGACCCGCCGCCCCGTGATTCGTTATATTTTGACGCCCATCTGAGAGCGCTGCAGAAATATTATGAAACAGTTTCCGAAGGAAAAATTACTCTTTCCTGGGATATTTTCCCGCCCGCCAGAGACAGCATCTATACTTTGCCGCAACCAATGAATTATTACGGAAGATGTTCTTTTGATTCTGTCATAACCGGGCTTGAGAATTATTTTATAGACTGCATTCAGCTGGCCGATACGGTCAGCCCGGAGATAGTTTTCACTGACTATCAGTCTATATTCTTATTTCATGCCGGCTCTGACCGCCAGAACGATATCGGCTTTCCTGAGACATGCAGCGACCTGTTTTCGGGTTTCATTTCGTTTGGCTCAACCATACCGGTTGACAATGACACAGCTTTTGTTCAGAACGCTCTGATGCTGCCCGAAACGGCCAGTCAGGACAATCGAGGTACGGCGCTAAACGCCTTAATTGCCCACGAATTTGGTCATCAGCTCGGTTTAGTAGATTTATATGACACCAGAACATTTCTGACTCAGGTTGGTGACTTTGCGCTGATGGATAACAATGGTTTCGGAACCGGTCTAGATTTTGGATTCACGGTTGGTCAGATTTTTGGCGCGATTCCGTTATATCCGATGGCCTGGTCCCGCGCACATCTGGGGTTTATCGAGGTAGTCGATTACAGGCAGAATGCCGATTTAAGAATAGTCGCAGCCGAAGTGATCTCAAACGGTATCAAGATCGCCCGCATTCCAATTTCTGAAAACGAATACTACCTGTTAGAAAACAGGCTGGTCGACACCGATGGCAAAGAAACAGCTCTTCTGGCAGACTCAGTAACTTCGGTTTTCCAATACCCAATTGATTTGCAGAAAAATTTTACCGGCGAATATGACAATCTCATGCCCGGTTCCGGTCTTTTGATTTTCCATGTCGATGAAGGCGTCGCCGGTCTTGATTATGATAATGACGGCCAGAATAACTTCGATGACAATGACCTTCAGCGCGACCCCAACCGAAGATTTATCAGGCTGGTCGAAGCCGACGGCATTGTCAATTTTGGCGGTTATTATCGGGCAGGCTATGGGCGCGAGGAAGATATGTACCGCGATGACCGCAATAATTCCTTTACACCCAACACCAATCCGCCATCAATAGATAACTCCGGCAATAACAGCCGGGTGCGGCTTACTGAAATAAGTCGAGATTCGATGACCACAGCACAGGGCTTGATTTACTATGACTCAGTCATCACGGCTAAATTAGAAATCGATGGCAGGAGTTCGGGTTTTCCCGTACGTGCGGGTTATCCGGTCTTTGGCTTAAACCCGATTGTTGATGACATTGACCGCGACGGCAGACCGGAATTGATTGTAGCATCAGGATCTCACCTTTCTGTCATTACACTTGATGGCAAAAACTTTCTTAGAGAATATACAGGTTGTGATTGTCCGATCTTTGAAGACACCGCATTCTCCTCAATTTCAACGGGGATACCGCACATAATGCCGCTGTATGCGTCTGTGGAGGTTTTTGATGATACGATTACCGCTAGTCCCGTTACAGGTGACTTTGGAATGGTTGATTCCAACAAGTTCATTGCCATTGGCGTTAGAGACGATCGTTCAACTCATTACACTGCTGTATATAGACTTGACGATACGGACGAGGACGGAATTGCAACGGCAAGGTTTAACCAAACACTGGCACAGGGAGTACCGATTGCACTGTCATTCGGCTCCGCATTATGGACCCTAACAGATAGAGGCGCGATACTCCGTAAGATATCTTTTACAGCAAATCATAAAATTATGGCGGTGTTTCAGAATTCCGAATATCATGGCATAGCTCAGTTGAACGACGCCTTGCTGCTTTTGGCTGGCGACAGCATCGAAACCAAACTCTACTATGTAAATGGTGATTCCCTTGCCGACTCGGTCTTTTTGGGTGACCACTATTCTTTTGGGCCGGTGATTGCAGATTTTGACCGTGACGGCCTGCCGGAACTGGCGGCGTTTACTGAAGATGGCTACGGTATTCTCTTGACCATTGATACGACAGTTGTGCCGTTTGATTACCAGCTGCTGACATCGGTCAACACCGGTTTTAGATTTACATCAAATCCGATCGCAGGAGATGTCAATCTTGACGGCTTTCCTGACATCATTATCGGCGGACAAAATGCAATTTACGCCTTTGACCGCGAACTCAAATTATTAACTGATTTCCCGTATGAGCCATCGGACAGATTTCCGACAGACGAAGTCATAGCAGCGCCGATAATGGCAAATATCGAAGCAGGCGGACAGTCCGAAATCATCTTCCCAACTTTGACAGGCAATATTTATTCTTTTGCAGAGCAGGAATCATTCGGCTTTCCGCTATCCGCGGGCGAAATAGGCGCCGGCTCACCGGTTTATGTTTCAGACGGAATGACCGGAAAACTTGGCTATTTAGGAGCCGATGGCTGGTTTTATCTTTGGGATGTCGCCGCCGACAGCACTAAAAATTTCTGGCCAATGGGCGGCAGCGACCCCGAAGGCACTTATGTTTTCGATCAGACCATCCTGCCTTCTCCGAAGCCGCAGTCGGCCAGCCTGCCAAAGGAACGATTTTATAATTACCCTAATCCGGTTCTTGATGGACAAACCACTATCAGGTATTATCTGGGGCAGGATGCCAGCTCGGTCTCCTTTAGAATATTTGATCTCTCGGGAGTCGAAGTTGCCGCGATGAGCGGAAGCGTGACCGGCGGCATTGATAATGAAATAATCTGGAACTGCAGCAATGTAACACCTGGTGTCTATCGCTGTGTTATGGAAGTAGATTTCGGCAGTTCTACAGCAACGGCCTTTACAGATATAGCAGTATTGCGCTAACATTTAGTAAATGAGAAGTTGAATGAATAAAATAAAACACATTTTGCTCTCCGTTATAAGCGGCTGCTTGTTACTGACTACAGCCGCCAGTGCCAATGCGAATAAATCAGAGCAAGAGAGTTTTGATCAGGAGCTGCAGAAAATTAAATACAATTATGCTCTGGCGCTATCTGACGACAAAACTTTGCTTTTTGCACAGTCAGAATTCGACTCAGATGACAATAGTTCCCTAAGCGTTACACGGAGCGGCTACAAGTCACCCTCAAAGGCATTCCTCTTATCACTGGCTCTGCCTGGTCTGGGGCAATATTACTCCGGCAGCAAAATTAAAGCGGCAACGTTTGTCGGCGTAGAGGCTTTTGCCTGGCTGATGCGTGGTAAGTGGAATTCTGAAGGAACAGACCTAACTGCCGAATTTGAACAGTTTAACCGTGACCACTGGTCAGAGATGCGATACGAAGAATATCTCTTTATAGTTTATGGGGAAACAAATGACGACAACGTGAGCGCCCAGGAAGTCAGCCACCATCTGCCGGATACGCGCACTCAGCAGTATTATGAAATGACCGGCAAGTATGACCAGTTTTCCTGGGGCTGGGATGACGCTGACTTAAACGGACTGGGTTACGCCGACTGGGACTCAACTTTTCCTACAGCTGTAGTGGGTGGCGCTACTGTACCAAATTCAACCAGAAGGCTTTTGTACGAAACAATGCGCAATGAAGCCAATAAGAAATTTAGCAGAGCCAATAAGATGCTGATGATGGTTTTTGCGAATCACCTGATTTCAGCAGTGGAAGCATTTCTTTCGACCAAGAAAAGAAATGAAAGCAATAGCTTTGACCCGGAATTCTCAAGGCTAAAAGTTGAAACCAACATCAAGTCCACCTATGGCTGGAGAGACACACCCTATCTGAGCGTAGGCTATAAGTTTTAATCATGCAGACTAAGTTAAGCACATTCGTAATTTTTATAACTATTCTGGCGTCAGTATTTTCAAGTTCAACGGCAGAAGCAGTTGAACTAAAACAAACGCCTCTTCAGGATCAAATGGCCAGCAACATTAATAGCTTCTATAACTTACAAACATTTGCAGGTCTTGATGAATTTGACAATGCAATTAATTCACAGCGATCAACTGACAATGCCGAGAAAAAATCGATTGTTAAAGCTGCCCTGTATTCGGCACTGCTGCCGGGATTGGGCGAATACTATGTCGGCAATCGCCGCAAAGCCAGAGTGTTTTTTGCAGTAGAGGCTGTTACCTGGATTGGTTATCTGTCTTATAAAGTTTACGGTAACTGGAAAGAAGACGACCTGATTCGTTTCGCGAGTGAGTACGCCAATGCTAATCTTGAGGGAAAGAGCCAGGAGTTTCAGGATTGGGTTGGCTTCTACGATGATATTGACCAGTACAATTCACTCGGTCGGGTTCAGGATCAGGACAGGCCGTATCTGGTAGACAATTCCGAAAACCACTGGCGCTGGCAGTCCGACAACGACAAAGCCAATTATCGCGATTTGAAAAACAGCAGTCGCGAGGCATTCCGCCGCGCTAATTTCCTGGTCGGACTGGCTGTAGTCAACAGGATTGTATCTATCATAGACGCAGTCCGTGATGCAAAAAGGTCCAACAGCGAAATAAAAGACGCCGACTTTTCTCTGGTTGGCAAGATCAGGTACCGCTTAGAAATTCATCCGTTCAGTAACAGCAAGCCCGTCAGTTTTGCTCTGGTCGCCCACTTTTAGGAGCCCAAGCAGTGTATCGCTCTACTTTAGGCATTCTCTTAATAACTGCTCTGTCAATTACCTCCTGTAAAAAAACGCCTGCCCTCGCCGAGGAATCAAGTTCAGCTGAAGTTTCAAATAACATTTTTCTCTTTGTAGAAAGAGAGATAAACGGTCTTATTTTAGGTCAGAAGTTTAATGAACCAGCAGGTATTACGATTGGCAGAAACGGCACTGTCTTTGTAGTAGACAGAGGCAACAACCGTGTTATCCGTTTCGATTCAGAAATGAATCCGGAAAAACAAATCGGTGGTTACGGACACGGCACCGAGCTATTTAACCGACCGTCATTTGCAGTAATGGACAACGGCTTAAACCTGTTTGTGGCTGATGAAGGCAACCGCCGGGTGGCCAGGTTTGATGCACGGCTGAATTTTGTTGATGAAATCAGGTTCGAAGACGAAGAAGATCCTTTCAAGTTTGGTTATCCTTCCGGGATCGGTATTACCTCGTACGGCGAAATATGGATTGCTGACAACGAAAAAAACAGACTGTGCGTCTTCAATAATATCAGCAAATTTGACAGATTCATAGGTGATTTTGGTTCGTCCGGCGGGCAGATGTTAAGCCCTGAAAAAATTGTCAAAAGCGATGCCGGCGATTTTTTTGTATGTGACGCCGGACACAGCAGAATTGTTGTCTATAACGAATTCGGCTCGCACCTACGCACTTTCGCCTTTAATCAGATAAATTATCCAATTTCTATCGCCATAGCAGCTGATATGCTCTGGGTTGTTGATGGCGGAGATTCCAAACTGTTTGCTGTGTCAAAAAATGGCAAAGTTTTGTCTTCCTTCGGGCCGAATCTTCCCGGGACAAATCTGTCACTAAAACAGCCGTCCGATATCGCCTTACTTGAAGATGACAGGCTGGTGATTGTCGACACCGGCAACAACCGGCTTTTGATTTGTCGAATCGTCAAAGGGGAAGCGAAATAGAATGCTATGCGGTTCAAATTTTGCTACAGCCCCGGATTTAGAAATCTGCTAAATAATTCAGCACTTTCTCTAATTATCTTCTGCTCAATTTTAATACCTGTTTCGTCTTTTGCGGCTCAGATTGAAAGAATCGTTACGGGTCTGGCCGGGCAATCAGGTAGTTTTATAACAGGGCTGATATTTTTTGAATCTGACTCTCTTTTTTTAAACGGCAGGCTACTTACCAGAAACGAAGATTATAAAGTTAACAGACAAACCCGGAGTCTGGAGCTTTTGAAAATCCAACTTGGTTCTGCCGACACTTTAGTCATCAGATACAGGCAGGCTCCGCTCTGGCTGGCGAAATCATTCGGTGTGCAGCCGCCGGCGATACAGCCGTCTCTCTCAAAAGCAAAACCGGTGAATCTGTTTAACAATCGCCGCGTTTCTTCGGCTGCGAAATTAAGTGATATTAAAATCTCCGGCGCCAAGACTTTCCGGTTCTCTACCCGGTCGGCCGGGGTTTCAGAATTTGGACAATCGCTGGATCTAAATATAGAAGGGGACTTAACAGAAGACCTAAAATTAACAGGGTCCATATCTGACCGCGGCTTTAATCCATCGTACGGCACAGCCAACAGCCGCCTTGAGGAACTTGATAAGATAAATCTAAGGCTTGAGTCCCGGTCTTTTCTGGCGCAGATAGGCGATATACAAATCAGCCGCGGACTTAATAAATCTTTGACAATTAACAAACAGCTTTCGGGTGTAGCGGCAGACATAAAGACTGGAAACGTAAGTTTTAGTGCCGTTGCCGGTCGGCCCAAAGGAAGATTTCGGACTGAAAAATTTAACGGACTTGACGGTGTTCAGGGTCCGTATCAAATTGGAGTAGGCCAGAGTGTTTCATCGATTGTGCCAAACTCAGAACATATCTGGCTGGACGGACGAAAACTAAGCAGGGGTACGGACAAAGATTACAGCATGGATTATGCCGCCGGAAGAATTACATTCTCTGTCAAAAATCAGATAGACAGTCGCAGCAGAATAGAAATTGACTATGAGCCGCTGCTGACAGCCTATAAAAGCGAACTTTTCAGCGCCGCCAGCAACTACCAATATGGCGACTCTGTTTTTAATTTTGCCGTCGAGTGGTATCGCGAAGGTGACTCCAAAAACCAGCCTCGAACAGGAGAACTGTCAAACGCTGACAGACAACTGCTTTCTGCGGTTGGTGACAATATTGAAAACGCCTTTAGGTCTGGGGTCAAATTAGACAGCGCCGGAAGTTACCTGCTGATAACAGATAGTTTACCGGACAGCCTCTACCAATTCACGGGCCAGGGCAACGGCGACTATAACATTTCATTCTCATTCGTTGGCGCAGGAAAAGGTGATTATCTGTTTGTCGGGGGAGAGCAGTACCAATATGCCGGCCGCGGTAACGGCGAGTATCTGCCGCTGGTAAAACTGGCCGCACCGGAGCAAAAAAATTATTACTCTGCCAGACTGGGACTGCAAAACAGAATCGTCGGCGAAGTGCAGGCAGAAATAAATGTTTCACGATATGACAAAAATCTGTTTTCTGCGCTTGACGATGCTGACAACGAAGGACTGCTGGCGAATCTTCGCTCCAGAAAAACTTTTAACTGGAACGGTCAGGAAAACGATTTTTCTGTTACTGCTCGCTTCAAAGAAGCGGCCTATTCTTCAGACTCAAGAATCAATGTCGCCGATTTTGGCCGTCATTACTTATTGCCGAGAGCGTTTAAGGCTGTCAGCGATGAAAAATTGATAGAAACAAGTGCAACGCTCTCGCCGTTTAATTTTTTGAAACTGTCACCATCATTTGGCAGGCTGAATTACTATAACAATTTCTCTGCCAACAGAATCTCAGCCAGAACTGATATTAAATTCAACAATCTGTTATCGGGGAGCTTTCTGATAAGAGCTGCAGATTCAAAGCTTAGTGACAGCATAAACTCCGCCGGTCATTCACAGAGCTATATCAGCAGCTTGGAAATTCCTATAATGCGAAAACTGAAAATTCAGGCAAGATATGAATATGACAGCAGAGAGAACGATTACAATGGCGCCCCGCAAGGCTTAAAATACGACCGATACTCTGCCACGTTAGTTAACAACAAAGAAAAAATAACTGTTGAGCATTATACTGAAGATTCTTTAACTAATAGCTGGTCGCAGCTGCTGACCAGAAACCGTGTGATGGGGTCATCCGGGCGGACAATCGGACGCCTCAATTATAATATTTATCTTGGTTATCAGTGGCTCTCCCGAGAAAACGCCAGAGAGGAGTCGTTTTTGTCAAGAGCCGACTGGCGCTACACCAATAATAAAAAGAGACTAAGCATAAGTTCTTCTTACACACTTTCTGAAGAAACCAGAAACGCCCGGGGCATCAGTTATCTGGAAGTTGCACCCGGCCAGGGCAAGTATATCTTCGAAAATGGCCGCTACCTGCCCGACCCGGACGGTAACTTTATTCAGACAGAAGAAATCCTTTCTGAAAAATCGAAAGTTCGCCGGGGCGAAAAAAGTTTTCACTTAAGCAAGAGCTGGTCGTTTGCTCAAATTCAGCTAAACAGCGTAGTCGAAGAAGAATTGTTAGAAAATGGCCAGCGCTCGTTTTGGTGGTTCCTGCCTTTTTACTCTGACGACGCTCAGCCTTACTTAGTATATAACCGTCGCTACAGCAGTGACATTCGCCTGATACAAATAAAAGGCGGCCATGCCATAAATATCAGCCTCAAACAAAGAATCGAAATTAGAAATATCGCCGGTATTGGCAGAATCAGGCGGGATTTTGACGGGACACTTTCATTAAAGCAAGCCTTGAAGGATTTGTTTTTCGTCGAGGAAATAAAATTGTTCCGTAGCAACCGCGATAATTATTTCATAGGCAGTGGAGATATAGACGGCTTCAAAACTGCGCTGACACTGCGCAAGTTGGCTTCTTCAAATGAATATGCGTTAGGTCTGTCATTTCGTAAGGCACAGTCATCCATTAATGAAAAATCAAAAATCTTCTCAATTGAAGCAAAAACTAAAATCCGCATGATGAAAAAAGGAGAGATAAGGACTTCGCTGGAACTTTATTCCCAGAGCCTTGATAACGTAAACCTGGCGCCGTCGTACCAGCTGACCGGCAATAAATTCGGCAGCAGAGGAATTTTGTGGTCGGCCGGGTTCAACTATGGCATCAAGAAAGATATGCGTATTAATCTGCGGCTGAGCGGGCGGCACTCAGATGAAACTACTGCGCGTATAACCGGACGAACCGAAGTGGTGGCACAATTCTGATGTTTGCACGACTTATTATCATAGCCTGCGCTCTGGCTGCACTTATAGTTCAACCGCTGCAGTCGGTCGAACTGCTTTTCGAAGGCAGAATACCTGAAAACAGCGGAGAAATAAAAAAGGCAGTCAAGAGATCGCCTGACCCATCGCTGGCGCTGCTGGATTCAATTGTAACTGACCTCATCGCTCGCGGCTATTTAGACGCTGCTATGGAAATAAAAAGCGGCGGCTTAATTATTCGGGCAGGCAGCAAATATTTTGTCTCAAAGATTATCTTAAATGGCGATTCGATCAAGCAAACAGATGACATGTATATTCCGTTTGACAGCGCCTCTGTCAGCCTGGCCATCAATCAACGATTACAAAACTTTCGAGACCAGGGCTATCTTTATGTTTCAGCCGAAACAAAAAATATTTCAATTCAAGACAGCCTTGTGTCGCTTGAACTGAATATTAATATGGGGCCGCTGGTTGAAATCGGACAGCAAATCTACGCCGGACTGACCAGAACCGACCCCGGTATGATTTCGAAATACGTTCCCGATCTGACCGGCAAAAAGGTTACGCCGGCGCTTATTAAGCAAGCTGAAACAGCAGCGCGCAACGTGCCTTTTGTGACTTTCAAACCGCCTTTAAAATTAGCTCCACGTCCGGGCTATACCGTATCCGATATTGTCTTTGACTTTTTAGAGCAAACTCCGGTCAGTTTCAAAGGCGCCGCCGGAATTGCCGGAGAAGATAACAATGCTGTCTGGTCTTTTGATCTGGCCTTAAACAATTTACTCGGTTCAGGGAAAAGAGTGGAAATCGTTTCTGAAAAAAGAGAGAGCGGCCGCAATTTGCTGCGCGTTCAGTATAGCCAGCCTTCGTTTATAGCCGGCACCGGAGAAGTGAAGTTTACAGTTTTGACCAGAAACTACCGGGATGAATTCTACGAGTTTGATATAGCGGCCGGCTATGCTACCCGGCTAAACAGAAGTTTCACTACCGGTCTTAAACTGGGCTGGAAATCAGTTATTCCCGAAACCGGTAATCTGAACTACAGAGCCGTCAGCGGACAGTTTGCGATTTCAAAGCAGACTAACCCCGTTTCTTTCAATCCCTCACACGGTTTCGCCGTGAACTGGTCAATTGATTTCAGATTCAGAAAATACACGTCTGAAAATCTGCCAGAATTTATCAAGCAGAGATCGTTTTACGAAACGCGCAACAATCTTTCGGTCTCGCTTTTTCAAAAGTTTGCAGGAGCTTTTATCTGGCACGGCAGAATCCAATATCAGGGGCTGGAAACCAAAGAAGATCTGCCTCCTCTCTCAGAACTAATTTTAATAGGCGGACCGGGGACGCTTCGCGGTTACCGCAATGAACAGTTTGCAGCAATCAGGACTGTTTATGGAACGATCGAGCCGAGGCTTAGATTTGGCTCAGGATTCGGCTTTATTTTTTACGATGCCGCCTATCTGAACAACAGGCTGATAAACCAAAGCGAAAAAATCGAGACTGTTGAAGATTTCAAATGGAGCTACGGGCTTGGTCTTGGTGTCGGCAATAATCTGCGCTCGCTTTTGCTGTCGCTGGGATGGGAGCCTCAGGCCGGATTCGACCAGCCGCGACTATCCATAGAACTCTCTTCGGACATTTGAAAGTTGACTGTAACATCTGCTGCTTCTATTCTTTTTAGATGTGGGCCTTGCTGGATTATCTGAAACTTATTCGCGCAATAAACTGCATCATTGCAGCAGCGGCAGTCTTAATCGGCGCTTATTTCACCTGGACGTCAACAGTCTATTATGCGCCGGTAATGTCCGCAATCGCGGCTTTTCTGGTTTGTGCCGCAGGCAATGTTGTAAATGATATTGTGGATATTGATATTGACCTGATCAACCAGCCCCAACGCGTTTTACCTGCCGGAGATATTTCAAAAAGTGCAGCCACCAGACTGGCCATAGCTCTGACAATACTGGCTGTCATCGTGGCGCTGGCAATCAACTGGCAGGTGCTGACCGCGGTTATTCTGGCAATAGCTCTGCTGGCACTTTACAATTTTAAGGCTAAAAAGATTCCCATATTTGGAAACTTGATAATCGCGCTACTGGGAGCCCTCACTTTTCTAACAGGCGGGCTGGCAGTAGACGAGTCACTGACTTTTGCCTTGCCCGGGCCAGTTATACCGGCGCTTTTTGCCTTTTTCTTTCATCTGGCCAGAGAGATATTAAAGGACGTGGAGGATATCGAAGGTGACCGGCGGGTGGGCATCAAAACGTTTCCCCAGGTAGTGGGAGAATCCAGAGCGATACTGGCGGTGCTTGTTCTGTTTTTCATAATGGTCGTGCTAACATTCATACCTGTCCTGGCCGGCTGGTTTGGCAGAGCTTACGAAATACTGGCTATTTACATAATTGACCTGCCTTTGCTGTTGCTTTTGATTTTCATCTGGGGCAACCCCAGCCGAAAAATGCTGAGAATCGGCTCACTGGGTCTAAAAGCCGGCATGCTGCTGGGGATTGTGGCATTAATAGTGGCTCGCTGAAAATAGTGAAACCTATGCCGCGCAATCGAGTATAAGCCTTTTATAATACTGATTTGTGGACAAATTGAGGAAATTGAGTTATAAACAGAATCGCTAATGAAAATTAAAACCAAACCGCCCAAAATCAGCCCGGCTTTGTTCACTTTTGCAGCCTTGCTTTTAATAACCTTTTTGCTTTCAAATGCAACCGTGCTGGCTATTGGTTTGTCACAGTCAATAAACAGAACGGAGATGAAATTTGAGGACACCCTGATTTTTGAAATCAGTCTCGAGTGGGACGGATCACAGTTTGCGTATCTCTTTGAAGGTCCCTTAAATCCTTACTTCGACAGGCTCAGAGTGGGCAACTTCTCGTCATCTATTAATTCAACCGGAACCGGAGACAGAGAGAAGACGATAAAAAAATTCAGCTACACGCTTTTGCCAACCTCAAGCGGCACCGCCAAAATCGAGCCGATTCTGATAAGCTTTATGAGCATGCCGGACTCAGGTCGAGGCCAATTTTTAACCGAGCCTGTTTTAATAAATGTTGCCGACCCGGTCTTTGTAGAAGAATCTGACAGTTTCCCACTCTGGCTTTTAGCAGTCGGGGGCTTTCTCTTAATTGGCGGCGTGGCCGTAGCTTTCTTTTTAATAAAAAGTGGCGGCAAAAAAGAAGATGTTTTGACACCTGTGCAAATTGCCCTTCAGGAGCTGGCTAAAATCAAAGAAGATTCCGGTACAGATTTTAAGAACTTTCAATCTGGCGTCTACAGGCTGTTAACAAAATTCTCAAAAGAAAACTACCGGATTGAAACAGCCGGAAAATCTGAAGCAGAAATTGAAACAGCTTTTGCTGACACAAATCTGGATGAGACTCGTAAGAGACAGATTAAGGACTGGATTGTCAGAGCTGGGGAAGATAAATTCAGACCGGCTGTAGCCTCTGTAGGCGAAACAGTTCGTCTGGAGAACGAGATAAGAACTTTTTTGAAAAGCATATAGAGAATTATAGATAAACTACTTCCGGAGGATTGATGCATACTGATATTGAAAAGATTCAAAAACAAGTTGAAAAAGAATCTGCCTTTGTCAGGCAACTGACAGAGCAGATTAGTAAAGTGATAGTGGGTCAGAAGATTCTGATTGAACGTCTCTTGATAGGTGTTCTGGCCAACGGTCACATTCTCATAGAAGGCGTGCCGGGGCTGGCCAAAACTCTGGCTGTGCAGACTTTGGCAGATACCATTGACGCCAAATTTCGGCGTATCCAGTTTACGCCTGATCTTTTACCGGCCGACCTGATTGGCACCATGATCTACAATCCGAAAACTTCTCAATTTACGGTCAAAAAAGGGCCTATTTTTGCCAACATAATTCTGGCCGATGAAATAAACCGCGCTCCTGCTAAAGTTCAATCAGCTTTACTCGAAGCTATGCAGGAAAGACAGGTGACCATAGGCGGCGAAACACATAAGCTGGACGACCCCTTTTTAGTTCTGGCCACGCAAAACCCAATAGAGCAGGAAGGCACTTACCCGCTGCCGGAAGCACAGATAGACAGATTTATGCTGATGGTCAAAATTGGTTATCCCTCACCAACTGAAGAGCGCGAAATTATGGATCGCTATACTGTCAGAGAGGTGCCATCAGCTGATAAAGTTGTCAAGCCCAAAGATATTCTCAGAGCCCGTGAGGTAGTCCGGGATATTTACGTTGATGACAAAGTTAAAGAATATATTGTAAATATAGTTTTTGCTTCACGCGAACCGGCCAAATACGGACTCGATGATTTAACCGACCTCATTGCCTATGGCGCCTCGCCGCGTGCCTCTATATTTTTGAATCTGGCAGCCAAAGCTCATGCCTTCTTAAAAGGACGGGGTTATATAACACCGGAAGACATCAAGGCCATCGGACATGATATCTTGAGACATCGCATTATCGTTTCTTATGAAGCTGAAGCAGAAGAGATAAAGAGTGATGATATCGTAAATAAAATTTTTGACGCAGTCGAGGTTCCTTAAAAATCCGCCATGCTCCCCAAAGAAGTAATCAAAAAGATCCGCCGCATAGAGATTCGGACCAAAAAGTTAGTTAACGAGCTTTTTAGCGGCGAGTATCATTCGACTTTCAAGGGACAGGGGATGGAGTTTGAGGAAGTGCGACAGTACGAACCGGGCGACGATGTCCGCCTGATCGACTGGAACGTGACCGCCCGCATGGGTCAGCCTTATATCAAGAAATTCAGAGAAGAGCGGGAGCTGACGGTTATTTTGCTGATCGATGTGTCATCTTCGGGACAATTCGGAACCCGCGATAGATTTAAAAACGAAACTGCCGCCGAACTGGGGGCGCTGCTGGCTTTTTCTGCAATAAAAAATAATGACAAAGTCGGCCTGATTATTTTTACTGACCAGATAGAAATATTTGTGCCTCCTAAAAAAGGACGGGCACACGTGCTGCGCATAATACGGGAGATTCTTTATTTCAAACCACAGGGGAAAGGGACAAATATCGCAGCTGCCCTGGAATACTTTAACAAAGTAATTCGGCGTAAGTCGGTAGTTTTTCTTGTTTCGGATTTTCTGTCTGAAGGCTTCACCAAGCCGCTGCAGATAGCCAACAACAAGCATGATATTATAGCCATAAAAGTTTCTGACCCGCGTGAGATAACTTTTGATAATGTCGGTCTTATCGAACTGGAAGATGCCGAAACGGGCGAAGTGCTGATAATAGATACCGGCTCTAAAGAATTTCGCAAAGAGTTTGCCGCTCAGGCTGAAGAAGATGTGACCGGACTAAGAAAAAGATTCAGGTCGATCAATCTGGACTTTATCAATATACGCACCGACCAGTCATATATTGTTCCACTTATTAATTTCTTTAAGATGAGGGAAAAACGTCACTAAAATCGAAAAATGCTGTTTATCTTAACTAAAATAAGGCGTGCGACGCTGCTGATTCTATTAGCAGCAGCAATAACTTCAACCTGTCTGAGAGCAGAGGCAGAGATTGATACTGTTGCCTCTATAACCGGTATCGAAATTGTAACGTCTGTTGACCGGGCTGAAATGTATATCGGCGATCTGATAAACTATACAATTACCGTTGAACATGACAGCGCCATAGAACTTTTGCCGCCGCCGCTGGGCGCCAATCTGGGGGCTTTTGATGTCAAAGATTATGAAACAGATATAACTACCAGACTTAAAAGCGGCAGAATCAAAAGTGAAAGCAGGTTTGTCTTAAGCACTTTTACTACCGGTAACTACCTGATACCGCCTGTTCCCATGGTATTTGAATTCCCTGACGGCACCAGAAAAGTTATTTTGTCTGAGTCTGTGCTGATAAAAGTATTGTCTCTTCTACTTAATACCGATGACTCACTCGATATAAAACCCCTCAAAGCGCAGTTCGAATTTGAAAGAGATTATACCAGGTATTTTATTTGGGGGGCTCTGGCATTCCTGATTATTGCTATAGCTGGCTATTTGCTGTGGAGAAAGCTGCGAGGCAGGGGCGAAGCCGAATTTATCGACCTGCGCTCAGCCTGGGAAATAGCGTTCGAAAAACTGGCAATATTGGAACAGAAAAAACTAATTGATGAAGAAAAGTTCAAAGAGTTTTATCTGGAACTTACCGATATTCTCAGAGTTTATCTTGGCCGGATGTATGCCAGAAACATTGTTGACCTGACAACTGCAGAATTTTTCTCAGGTTACACGAGCATAGGCTTACCGACAGATGCCGAACAAGAACTCAAAGAGTTTTTTGACCATGCCGATCTTGTCAAATTCGCCAAATTTATTCCCGCAACTGAGCGCCCTGATTCAGATTTTGCTTATGCCCACGATTATATAGAGCTAATCAGGCGTGCTTTTCAAAAAGAATCAGAGCAGGAATTGACAGATACTCCCGAGAACCAGCAGCCGTCATTGGCTAATACAGAAGAGGGCAGTTTATGACTTTCTGGGAATTTGCCGGCTTAAGTTTTTCTCTGTTTGAGGAGTACAGCACCACCATATCGGCACTGGCGATTTTTGCTTCTGGATTGCTGCTGTTATTTCTGATGCTCTGGTATCACTTCAAATACCGCCGGGCCAGGTCGGCTACTATTATGTATTCCGACGTAAAAATTGTCAAACGCGCCGGTCGTACTACCAAGCAGAAATTCCGCTTTCTATTGACTGCTTTCCGGACCGCAGCTCTCGTTTTATTAATAGTAGCTTTAGCGCGTCCAAGGTCGGGTACCGAGTACCACGAAGTAAAGTCCGAAGGTATCGATATTATGATGTGCCTGGATGTGTCTTCGTCTATGCAGGCCGAAGATTTTAAACCTCACAATCGCCTGTATGTCTCAAAAGAAGAGATGAAAAAATTCGTTCACAGGCGGGTCAACGACCGCATCGGTCTGGTAGTATTTGCCCGCAATTCGTTTACACAGTGTCCCTTAACAACAGACTACGACGTTCTTCTAAGTTTCATCGATCAGGTAGATTTCGGCATGGTGGAAGACGGTACCGCTATCGGCATGGCCATTGCCAACGCCGTCAACCGCCTGCGGGAGTCTACCTCGGAGTCAAAAATAATAGTTCTCCTGACCGACGGCGACAACAATGCCGGAGAGATAGACCCGATTACAGCCGCCAATTTGGCACAGGCATTTGACATCAAAATTTACACTATTGGCGCCGGCAAACCGGGCAACGCCATGTTCCCCTATCAGGACCCGATTTTCGGCAAGCGTTATGTTTATCAGCCAACTCGTATTGATGAAGAGTCGCTCAAAGAGATTGCGGCTCGCACGGGCGGTAAGTATTTCCGGGCTCGTTCCGGCGAGCAGCTTGAAAAAATTTATTCAATAATAGACGGACTTGAAACGACCGAAATTGAGATTGCATCACATGTCCAGTACCGGGAACTGTTTCAATATTTTGGTTTCGCCGGTATGTTCTTTTTGATGCTGGAATTGCTAATGGGTCATACTATTTTCAGGAAACTGCCATGAGGAAAGAGTAGCATGAGATTTGCTTCGCCGGAAAACTTTGTTTTATTATTGGCAGTATTTCTACTGGGAATATTTCTAATGTGGAGCTTGCGACGCAAAGTTAAACTTCTGCAGAAGTTTGGTGATCTTCCACTGATTCTCAAAAACGCCCCGTATATATCATATTCACGCCAGGCTTTAAAAATTGTTCTGCTGCTGGTGGCGCTGTCATTCATGGTTATCGCCCTGGCCAGACTTCAGTTCGGCACCCATCTGGAACTGCTTAAAAGGGAGGGGATAGATATCATGATAGCGCTCGATGTCTCCACTTCAATGCTGGCTCAGGATATGAAACCAAACCGTCTGGCCAAAGCCAAGCAGGAGATTCAGAGCATAATAGACAGACTTCACGGCGACAGAGTTGGCATTGTGGCATTTGCCGGAGAAGCCTTTGTTCAATGTCCTTTAACGCTGGACTATGCGGCGGCCAGATTTTTATTGAACGCTGTCGACCAGTCATCTGTATCAGTACAGGGCACTTCATTGTCAGCGGCGATTGAAAAATCAGCAGCCGCCTTTGAACAGTTTGAGAAAAAGCACAAAGTGCTGCTGCTTTTGACAGACGGCGAAGACCACCGAGGTGAAGCCGAAGCCGCCGCAGAAGTAGCCAGAAAACAAGGAGTCAAAATTTATACTGTAGGCATAGGTAATCCCCAGGGTGAACCTATTCCGATTTTAGACCGTAAAGGAAACCAGGTAGGCTTTAAAAAAGATGAAAAAGGCGAAGTGGTAGTCTCCCGTACTGATGAAGCGATATTACGGAAGATCGCTCTGGTTACAGGCGGGAAATTCTACCGGGCGACTGCCGGAGAACTGGAGTTAGACCTGATTTTTGACGAAATATCCAGTATAGAAAAGAAAGAGCTCGAGGGCACACTGGTTACCCGCTACGATGACCGCTTTCAGTGGCCTCTCTTACTGGCTATATTTTTGATGACTCTTGAGTTCTTTGTCCCTGAACGAAAAAGAGTTCCGAAAGGACCAGTAAATGTATAGCAAGATTATTATACTCTCAATAGCTGCCGTATTGACATTCGCAGTCACAGCTGCCGCCGAGGATTATATTGATCTAGTCAAAAAAGGCAACGAAGCGCTAACAGTCAGCAATTACAAAAAAGCTATGGAGTTTTATCATCAGGCAGAAGCGCAGATTCCGGAATCGCCGGCTCTGGATTATAATTTCGGCGGAGCTTTGTACCTTCAAGGAAATTACGAAGAAACGCTCGAAAAATATCAGAAAGCGCTAAACACCAGCGACCCGGACCTTGAAGCCAGGGCGCAATATAATCTGGGCAACACTTATTATCGGATGCAGGATTATAAAAAAGCTATAGAAAGTTTTCAGGAAACGTTAAAGTCTAATCCGGACGACATGGACGCCAAATATAATCTGGAGCTTGCCCGCAAGATGCTCAAAGAAAATTCCAAACCAGAAGAGCAGGAAAGTCAGGACCAGAAAGAACAAGATCAGCAAGATCAAAAGCAAAATGACAAACAGGATCAGGGTGAAGATGAACAGAAACAAGAGGACAGCCAGCAAAGGCAGGACCAGCAAGACCAAGAAAATCAGGACCAAAAGCAAAAGCAGAGCAAACCCGATGACAAAAAGATGAGTAAAGAAGATGCGGAACGAATTCTTAACGCTCTGCGAGACGACGAGCAGAAGATTCAAGACAAACAAAAAAGACAGGTTGCCCTCGGCAGCTACCGGGGAAAAGACTGGTAGATGAAATTGTTTAGCATAAACATATTATATATCTGCTTTTTCACTTTCTCAGTGGTCGGTTCTGAGGCAAGTGCTAAAGTCTCTGACATTGAAATCGAAGTTTCACTTAATAGAGATACTATAGGACTTAATGAACAAGTAATTCTTCAGATTACAGTAATTAGTTCAGAGCAGAACCTTCCGGCCCCGCGCCTGCCTACTTTGCCGATGTTCAAAGTATATTCGCAAGGCAGGTCCAGCAATATCAGCATTACCAATGGCGTCGTAAGCGCCACCCTTACTTACCGCTATATTTTTACACCTCAAAGAGCAGGCACTTTTCCCATTGAAAATATTTCAATCGTACATAAAAATAAAAGATTCAAAGGCAACTCTGTCGAGCTGACCGTTCTTAACCAGGGCGTAGCCACACCAAAACATCTGGAAGGATCCGCCAGAGATCCCAGGGGAAACAGCCGGGATTATTTTCTGGAAGCTGCTGTAGACAAGAAGAATCCATACGTCGGCCAGCAGGTGACCCTGACTCTCAAATTCTATATAGCGGTGCAAAATTACGGCAGTCCTGAGTTGAGTGAACCAACCATGACCGGATTCTGGTCGGAAGTAATCGGAAATAAGCCGGTATATTTTCAGCGGATAAACAACCGCCGTTACAAAGTTAGCGAGCGCAAGTACGCACTGTTTCCGACTCAGACAGGGGAACTTACTATCGGCCGGGCAATGATTTCGGCAACAATTGCCACCCGTAGAAATACCAGGGACCCTTTTTCGATGTTCGGTAATGTCTTTGGAAGGGGTAAAGATATCACAGTCCGCTCGGACCCTGTCACAGTCAACGTGAAATCATTACCAACAAAGAAAAAGCCAAAAAATTTTACCGGGACAGTCGGCAAGTTCAGTATTACCGCCTCGGCTGATAAAAGAAAAGTCGAGGTTAACCAGCCGGTTACAGTGCTCTTTAAAATAACCGGAGTAGGTAATATAAAATCCGTCGCGGAACCGGCGATTCCGGACTTAGCTGATTTTAGAATTTACAGAGCGTCTTCGAGCGAAAACACCTCCAGAGTAAATGACAAGCTGGGAGGAACAAAAATTTATGAAGAAGTTTTTATCCCCGGACGACCCGGTGAAATGACTATACCTTCAATAAGCTACAACTATTTTGATCCCGAAAGCCGTAGGTACCAGACAATTAAAACCAGGCCGATTAAAATATCTGTAATTAAGCCTGAGGGATATGTAGCAGCACCGCAATCTCCTTTTCAACCCAATGATATCTCAATCGGTAATGAAGCGCGTGACATACGCTACATTAAAACAGACCTGGGTGACACCCAGCCGATCGGCCAAGTCCTGATTTTTCGGCCAATATATATTGCTGTAAATGGCTTGCCGCTGGCTATTTTAGCTGGTTTGATTGTTATCAGGAAACGTCGGGAAAAACTCCAGGCAAATGTAGGTTACGCCCGTTCCAGAAGCGCTTCGAAAATGGCTCGCAAGAGACTATCTAAGGCCCGTATATTGTCAAACAAAGAAACTGTTCTGGACTTTTATGCAGAACTAAATTCTGTGCTGGTTTCTTATATCGCTGATAAACTTAATATTTCACCCCATGGTCTGACTACTGACAAAGTCCGCGAACTGCTCTCAGCAAGAGATGCCAGCCAGGAACTTATTGCTGATATAATAAACGTTTTCCAAAAATGCGATTACGCCAGATATGCGCCGTCCACAATTGAGCAGGAAGATATCGATCAATCCTTAAAGACAGTCGAAGAAGTTATGGTCGGAATAGAAGGAGTAAAATTTGACTGACAAAATTCTTGCAATTTTGTTAATGACACTCATTTGTGCGTCTGCAGCGGACGGGCAGGAAGATATCTTTCGCACTGGCGTTAAATACTATCAGGAAAGCAACTACGATGATGCTGTCAGGATGTTTTCCAAAATAGAAAAATCAGGTATAGAATCAGCAGCGCTGTATTACAATCTGGGCAACGCTTATTTCAAAAGCGGTGATTTGGGAAGGGCCGTGCTATACTATCACCGTGCCAAAAGACTGGGACCGGGGGATGCTGATATAATTAATAATCTCAAATTCGCCAGCCAATTTTCCAAAGTGCAGATGGTTGGCGTACAGCTAAACCCTGTTGAAGCCTTTCTGAAAGATACAGTCGGCAGCTATAAATTGAGTGCCCTGGGCTGGCTATTTTCTTTATTTTTTATAAGTTTTTTGATTCTTCTCATTATGAAATATGGACTGCAATACTTTTTTACAGGCATTGATGCTGTTATTATTTCTATGTTGTGTCTGACAATTTTTGCAGCGGGGCTGACATCTTTCAAATACCGGGTAGACTATCTTGACCGGCGGGCTGTGATTATTGCCCCTGAGGCACCGGTTTACAGCGGCCCATCCTCAAATACAGAACTGGAGCTCAGGGGGGCACCGGGACTGGTTGTCGAACTTCTGCAGGAATCAGGCGATTATTACAACGTACTGTTGGAAAACAAGCGCCGGGGCTGGATTAAAAAAGACTTAGTCGCTGAAATTTAACAACTTAGCTCCTCTTTTAATTCTATTTAATTGACTCTTTTTGAGACAACGGCTATTTTTCAAGCTAAGTTAAAATTGTCACATTAAAGAGCAAATTTATGTTTTGGAAGAAAAAACAATTCTGGGGTACTTTGCTGGCTGTACTCCTCTTGGCCTACTGCGTTAAGGATATTAAGATATCCGAGGTTCAGCTTTTATTCGAACGCCTGGATTTTTTCATGCTCTTTCTGGCAATTGCCGGAGCCTATCTTTTCATAATTGCCAGAGCGCTACGCTGGAAATTGATGGCTGAGCAGCACAAGAAAATTACTGTGATGCGGGCGCTCTCGCTGTATGGTGCCGGTCAGATTGTAAACATGGCTATGCCAGTTTTGACCGGACAGGTCGGCCGGATGTTTCTCTTTTCGAAAAAGGGTGGCTTCAAAAAAACTTTCATTTTTTCAACTATAGTTCTCGAAATACTTTTTGATGCAATTGCTCTTATTGCATTCTTGGTGCTGATTTCAATGGCTTTCGCTTTTCCTGATAAATATCGCTCTCTGGGCATAGTAATCGCCAGCGTTACTATCTCGATTTTGATGCTGCTCTATTTCATGCTGCATTACAAAGACAAAATTGATGCTTTCAACAAAAGCAAACTCCGCCACAAATGGCCGGGCACCTATATCGGCATCAGGAAATTCTTAAGTTCATTTACCAAAGGCATTAATCTGCTCAAGTCCAGCCAGCACATGATAGGTTCGCTGGCCTATTCGTTTATAGCCTGGGTCATGCATACTTTGAGTATCTATTTTCTGTTTAAGTCTTTTGGATTTGAACTGCCTGTTGCCACAGCTGCAACTGTCATGATCATTAACACAATTGCCCTGATGATACCGATTACACCCGGCAACGCCGGTACTTTTGAGATCGCGGTCTCAAGATCGCTGACAGCCTTTGCGATAGGGCGATCCGATGCCGTCTTGTTCGCCCTCGCCTTACACATAATAGATTTTCTGCCTGTCTTTACGATGGGGCTCTACTTCATGCGCTCAGAACATGTGTCTATCAAAGAGATAAAAAAAGAAGAGCTCGGCTCAGGATTTCAGCCAAGTTTTAGTGACGATATCGATTTGGTCGAGGACGATGAGAAAAGAGAAGCTGTATGATAAAGTCGTATCTGTACTTGCCGGGAGAGGGTGTCAAAGTTTTTGACGGCATTGCGGATTTCGACAGGCTCGTCGCTCAGCCAGATTCTATTCTCTGGGTGGATATGTGCAAACCGACCGATGAAGAGTCATTTATTCTTACTCATGATTTTAAATTTCATCCGCTGGCTGTCGAAGATGTAATTTCTGAAAAGCCTCGCACCAAAATCGACGACTACAACGATTACCTCTTTTTGGTTTTTCCGGCTGTTGACTATATCGGCCGGGAGGAAGGACTGAAAGTAACCGAAGTAGACTGTTTCTTGAGCAAGAATTCTCTGGTCACAGTTCACTACGATGACCATAGACTGTTCGATTATCTCTATCGCCGCGGCGAGCGGGATGAACGTCTGGTCTCCCGAGGGGCAGATTTTCTGCTGCATGCCGTAATCGATGCCGTGGTTGACAACTACAACAGTACTCTGGATATTTTTGAATACGAAATTGACCAGATTGAAGATGATGTTCTGGGAGAGCCCGATGAGGAGACGGTAAAATCTATTTATACTCTTCGCCGCGATATCGTACAGCTCAAGCGAATAGTGCTGCCGCAAAAGGAAGCCTTGGCAAAACTTTCACACCCCGGCTGGAAACTTATAAGCGACAAGGCCACTGTCTATTTCGCTGATGTCCATGACCATCTGATAAGAATAAACGATGTCGCAGATACACACCGGGATATCTTAAATTCATCTATTGAGATTTATTTTTCGACAGTTTCCACTAAGACCAACGAAATAATAAAATTCCTGACGATATTCACAGTTTTGTCTATTCCGCCCACTTTTCTGGTCGGTCTTTGGGGGATGAATTTCGAATTTATGCCGGAGCTGGATTGGAAATACGGCTATGCTGTTGCAGGTTCAATAATGCTCGTAATTGTCCTCGGCCTGGTAGCATTCTTCCGCAAGAGGAAGTGGTTGTAAATCCCTAACCTGAACCGGCGCCAGCAGGTAATTTGTTATTAGCAAGCATTCGAGAATTAAAAACGTATTGAAACAAATGAATCTAATTGCTGTTTAGAACAAAGAAGAATATGATAGTTCACTTAAGAGACTTAGATTAGAAAGAAATTGCAAAAACATAATATGACCACTTTAATTGCGCCCAGTAAACAGCTTGGGTATTCGAACATATTTCTGGACTTTCTGGCAAATACTGAGTCAGCCAGGGAATTCTACTTGGCCGATAGCCCAAAACATGTAGTTGAGAAACTTGACAGAGTCGAATACGACCGCTCAAAGCTGATAGAGATTCTTAAAAATCAGAACAAAGAGTATAATTCGTCAGAAAAGACATTCGAGAATATTGAACTCCTAAAAGATGCCCGGACTGTTACAGTTTTTTCAGGACAGCAGGCGGTCTTTTTCGGTGGTCCGCACTTGATAGTTATCAAAGCTGTAGCGCTGGTTAAGCAGGCCAGGGAATATTCAGAGATTCTTGGCCGTAGCGTTGTGCCCCTGTTTTGGATTGCCGGCGATGACCATGATTTCCAGGAAGCCAATCATACGATGGTATTAAACCGCCAATCCGAAGAAATCGCAATTTCCTATGACAGCCCGCCCGATACTGAAAATCCAACCGCCGAGATAATCTTAGATAACAGTGACGAGCTGTCAAAAGCCAAGTCGCAGCTAAAAGAAGCGCTGGGGGAGACAGATTTCACGCCTAAGCTATACCAGCTGATTGATTCAGCCTACAGTAATGGCGAAACTCTTGTTTCTTCTTTTGGGAAGTTGCTGGCGGCGATAATGGCGGAGACGGGTTTGATACTTTTTTGCCCCGGAGACAAACAGGTCAAACAACATGCGGCCTCGTTTTTCAAAGCTATAGTTGAACATCAGGATGAACTTCAGCAGTTGGTAAGTCGCACAAACAGCGAAATTATTTCCCGGGGATACCACCTTCAGGTAGAAAAACCCGAAGACTCAACCCATTTGTTCTGCAATGACAATGGCCGCAAACCCGTACTGAGAAATGGTCTCGGTTTTTCAATCGGCGGTAATACTTTTACTAAAAAAGAGCTGATATCTAAGATCGAATCCGAACCTGAGAAATTTTCTCCCGATGTTATCACCCGCCCGGTTTTTCAGTCTTTTCTATTTCCGGTGGTGGCGCAGATTGGCGGGCCGGCGGAAATCGCTTATCTGGCCCAGATAAACCGAGTCTTTCAACTTTTCGACTTACCAGTGCCGGTTCATCTGAGCAGACCCTCGGTAACATTCATCGAAAAGCGCTATGAAAAACTGATGAACGAATATGAAATAACATTCGAAGAATTGGCCGGAGACATTGAATCTGTTATTAACCGCGTCCTGGCTAAAACGTTCCCTGAAAATCTCGAAAAAGATTTCCGGAAGTTCAGAAAAAACATAGAACAGCAATTCGAAGCGTTCAAATCTGATTCACTGGAGTTTGACCAGTCACTTAAGAAATTTGCCGAGCAGACCCACGGTAAAATCGATTTCTCTCTCAAAAATTTTGAGGCCAAAGTGTTTTCATCTCACAAAAGAAAATCACAGGAAATTCGCGACCGCATCTACCGCCTGGGGCATGCAGTTTTCACCGGCAGAGGCTTTCAGGAGCGGACCCTGAACATCAGTTATTTCATTTCAAAATACGGATTTGGATTCATTGACTTTATGCAAGAAAAAATAGACATCTCAGAAAAATCCCACCAGTTAATTTCACTTTCGGATTTCGACAGTAAATGAATATCGGCATTACCTGTTATCCGGTCCCCGGCGGTTCGGGGATAGTCGCTACCGAACTGGGGCAGCAACTGGCCCTGAGAGGACACCTCATTCATTTCGTAAGCTATGCTTTGCCATTTAGACTGGACCAGTATCAGGCCAACGTTTTCTACCACGGGGTAGATACTACCGCCTATCCGCTTTTTAAGTTTCCGCCGTATACTTTAACTCTGGCAGCAAAGATGGCCGAAGTTACCCGCGAATTTGATCTCGATGTAATTCACGTCCACTATGCCATCCCACACGCTACTTGCGCCTATCTTGCCAAGCAGATTCTGGCAGAGCAGGGCATAGCAATACCCAAAGTGATTACCACCCTGCACGGAACTGATATTACATTAGTAGGAGCCGATCCCTCATTTTATGACATCACCCGCTTTTCAATTCGCTGCTCCGATGGCATCACCGCTGTTTCACATTATCTGGCCGATGAAACTAAAGAAGTCTTCAAAATTGAAAATAATATCAAAGTCATTCACAATTTTTATGATGAGGGACGTTTTAAGCCGTCTGCAACGGTCTGCCAGCGGTCGCAATTTGCAAACGACGACGAGTTTCTGTTGATGCACGTCTCAAATTTCCGGCCGGTCAAACGTACTCTTGATGTAATAGATATATTCGAAAAAGTGTCGGCGAAACTCCCGGCCAAGCTGCTGCTAATAGGTGAGGGACCCGACACTATCTTAGCTCGCCGTCAGATAACAAAAAAAGGACTGACAGACAAGGTCATATTTTTGGGCAACCAGAACCGGGTCGAAGCGGTTTTGCCTTGTGCAGATTTGTTTCTGTTGCCATCCGAAGAAGAGTCATTCGGCCTGGCGGCGCTTGAAGCCCTGGCTTGTGGCGTCCCCGTCATAGGCACCAGCGGTACCGGCTTGGTTGAAGTCGTTGACGACACAGTAAACGGCTACCTGCTGTCGGTCGGCGATACCACTTCGATGGCTGATAAAGCCATAAAACTTTTGCAAGATGAAACTAAGCTTAAGAAGTTCAAAGAGTCTGCTTCAAGACTGGTGGCAGAAAAATTTAAAGCAAAAAAAATAGTAACCCAATACGAAGACTATTACGAGGAAGTCCTTGGCCGATAAAAAATATAAACTCGATGTCTTAGCAATCGCCGCCCATCCTGACGATGTAGAAATCACCTGTGGCGGACTGCTCATAAAAATGGCCAAGCTCGGCCGAAAAACCGGCGTGCTGGATTTAACCCGCGGCGAAATGGGAACCTTTGGGACAGACCAAACCCGGGCCGACGAAGCGGCGGCAGCGGCAAAAATAATGGGGCTTACTTATCGCGGGAATCTTGCCATTCCTGATTCGGCCGTGGAATATAATCAGCAAAACAAATTGAAAATCGCTCAGGTTATAAGAGAGCAGGCTCCCGAGCTTGTTATTCTGCCACACTGGGTGCAGCGTCATCCCGACCACCTGGCTTGCTGCCGGCTTGGCTATGACGCTTGCTTTCTCTCTGGCTTGAAAAAAATTAAACTCGAAGGCGAGCCAATCCGCCCGCGAAAAATAATCTACGCTTCTTATTACAGAAACAGCGAGCAGTCTTTCTTAGTTGATATAACAGACGAGTACGAACAAAAATGCGAAGCTGTCAAAGCCTATAATTCTCAGTTTGGCGACCCTAAAAATTCTCTGCAGATATTTCACCCGGGCGAATCTGTTTTTGATATTATGCAAATCCGAGGCGCCAGACTGGGCCAGCTGGCCGGAGTTAAACTTGCCGAGGCTTACAGCATCAAAGAAAATATCCTGATAGACGATCCCCAAAAAATGCCGGTACGCTCAATTTAGTTCCGCGCAGTTTAAACTAACTACTAAAAGTAAACCGACAGCCCGAATTTCACCCGCGAACTTGATAACCGAAATGAATCAGTCTTGTCTTCGGTAAAGCTGCTGTTCAGAATAGTGCTGCCCTCGACAATTCGAGTTAAGTTTTCTCGCTTTGATTGTCTGTAATTTGCGACCGTATTGTACTCACCAAGTAGACTCATATTCTCTGCAAAAAACCATTCTGCTCCAAAAACTCCCGTTATTCCTGCCGACCAGGAATCATTTGTAGAATTGCTGAACCGTGCCTGGGTTCGAGAACGATTGTAGGACACACTTTCAGTATTACCATGATTAAATGATAAGGCAGGACCAAATCCATAAAATACATTTATAGAAGCATCAGTTTTTGCGTAATAAATCTTTTGGAAACTTATACTAAGCCTACTGTTCTCAAACTCCCTTTCTCCAGGATTGAGAATTGTATCATTGAGAATTCTGAAAGATTCTGAGTCACCAAAGTCCAGAAAAAATGTTAAGCCTAACCTGTAGGCCCTGTTATCTGCAGTATGTTTCTTGATTGACAAGGTGTTGCCTTGAAACCCGCTTAAGTCAAAGCTACGGTCGATTTCAAACTGCAGTGCCCATTTGTCTTTTTTGAGTGAGTTTTCTCTGGCCGATACTGCTGATGGCATTGCAGTAATTGCTGCCAAAAAGGCAAACAAGACCATCGCGAATTTCGTAGTTCTAAACATTATTACCTCCACGTTATTTAGAATCTGAATATACCGCTTATACTGCTGAAAGGCTGAAATTTTTCAGAACAAATTTAAATCGGAAGGAGTGGGAATCGAACCCACCGGGGACAGTTATGCCCCCCACACGGCTTTGAAGACCGGGGCCGCCACCAGACAGCATCCTCTTCCAGTACTAAAATAAGCACAAAATAGCATTTTGTAAATGGCTCCGGCATAGTCACAAAATCAACTTTATGATTGACTAAATGGCCATTACGGCTCAATCTAAGGCCATGTCAGAGCTAAAACTCGATTCACCGCTGCAGTTCATCAAGGGAGTCGGCCCCAGAAAGGCCGAAGTGCTGGCCTCACACGGCATGACCACGGTCCGGGACCTGCTCTTTTATTTTCCGCGCGGCTATCTCGACCGCACTACTATCTTACCGATTAAAGACCTGAGAGTTGACGAAATTGCCACTTTTATCGGTAAAGTAAGAGCCCACGGACAGCTCTATGGCGGCAAGCGCCGCCGCTACGAAGCCATTTTAGGAGACGAAACCGGTGACATTCAATTAGTCTTTTTCGATGGCGCCCAGTACTGGAAAAACTTTTTCAAAAAAAACATGATTTTAGCCGCCACCGGCAGAGTCAGCTACTACCGCGGCAAGCAGCTGATCCACCCCGACCTTGAGCGCCTTGAAGATGACAGCGACAAGTTGATACACTCCGGCCGGATTATTCCGGTCTATCCCCAAACAGCCGCGCTCAATCAGGTTGGTCTGTCCAGCAAAACGATACGTTATCTGACGAATTTGATATTTGCAAACCTCACCGAAAAATTGGCAGATTTTCTGCCCGAAGAAGTCCGCAGCGAGTTTGGTCTGATGGAGATTTTTCCGGCGATTGAAAAGATACATTATCCTGATGACCGCCAGAATATCGACATCTGTAGAAAGCGTCTCGCCTTCGATGAACTGCTCACATTCCAGTATCTTGTCTTCAGACGAAAAGAAAGAAAGAATAAAATCAGAAAAAAACATAATTTTGAAAAGCCGGGGAAACTGACCGAAAAGTTATATAGTTCGCTTCCATTCGAATTGACCAGCGGCCAGACAGAAGTACTTTCTGAAATTTTTTCTGACTTGCAGTCAAAGCAGCCAATGTCCCGTCTTTTGCAGGGAGATGTCGGCTGCGGTAAAACTGTGGTAGCTATTGCCTCAGCCGTATATGCCGCCGAAAACAATCTCCAGACAGCTTTTATGGCCCCTACAGAAATTTTGACTGACCAACATTACAATAACTGGAGCGAAACCCTGAAAGAAATGGGTATAACTTCAGCTCTGGTAACTTCAACAACCAAAGACGCCCAGAAAAAAGAAATCGCAACGAAATGCGCCGAGGGTTCAGTCCAGATTCTTTTCGGTACCCACGCTCTGGTTTATGACTACATCGAATTTTCCAGACTTGGTCTGGTCATCATTGATGAGCAACACCGCTTCGGAGTTGAACAGCGCAGTAAACTTTATGCCAAAGGGGATAACCCCGATCTTCTCTTGATGACAGCCACCCCGATACCCAGAACTCTGGCGCTCACTCTTTACGGAGATCTTGAAATTTCAACGATCTCAACCATGCCCCCCGGCAGAAAACCAATCCGCACAGTCCAGAGAGAAAGCACCTCGCGTGATAAAGTTTATGAATACGTCCGGGACGAAGTTAAAAAAGGGGGACAGGCTTACATAATTTATCCGCTGATAGAGCGCTCTGACAAAATTGAACTTCGCTCTGTGGAAGAGTCGTTTAAGGAATTGGCGGCAGATGTCTTCAGTGATTGCAGGACAGCTATAGTACACGGCCGGGTAAGACCGGCGACTCGCGAAAAAACCTTAAAACAGTTCAAAAACGGCAAAATTGATATTCTCTTTGCTACCACCGTAATTGAAGTCGGCATAGACAATCCCAACGCCTCGATTATGATAATCGAACACGCCGAGAGATTCGGTCTGTCACAATTACATCAGCTAAGAGGCCGGGTGGGACGAGGCGAAAAAGAATCTATCGTAGTAGCCATTGTCTATCCGACAACTTCGGACATTTCGGGCAAACGTCTTGAATATTTTGTTTCGACAAGTGATGGCTTCAAAATTTCCGAAGCAGATCTTGACCTGCGCGGTCCCGGCGAAGTGTTCGGCACCCGTCAGTCAGGATTGCCGGAATTCCGCATTGCCAATATTGCCAGAGACCAAAAACTCATTGAAATGTCGAGCAAACTTTTAAGTAGACTTTTTGACACCAAAAACAAACTTAGTAAGGACAATGATTATATTAATATTAAAAATCACTTGGAAGAGATAAGTCAGACCAAAGAAATCCATCTGACCGGTGGATAGAATTCATCGGTCGTAAGTTTAAAAAAAATCGGAGCAAATAATATCTCAAACAATCCTGAAAATATAAACGTACATCTGTTTCAGTTAATCTTTTCGCTAAAGACTGCCGCCATGCAGCAGATGGGCAAGATAGTCTCACCTGTTACAGGTGAAGTGGAAAGAGACCTGATTATAGCTCAGACCACTATCGATATTTTGGCCATGCTTGAAACCAAAATGAAAGGCAATCTGTCAGAAGAAGAATCCGGCTTCATCAGCCGCTCGTTATATGAGTTAAGAATGAACTTTGTTGATGAAAGCAAGAAGTCAGTCTCAGCAGAAGATTCCCCAGCTAAATCCGAGGAGAAATCTGAAGATCCAAAACCTCCTTCAGGAAAAGACAGCTCAAGTTAATTTGGGCAGAAATTCAGCTTCTGGTGTATAATTCTCAAGCTAATTGATTACTGACCACAGGGTTACAAACCTTAATTATGTTGATTTGATGTCGAAATGTCGATATATTTATAAGGTACATGGAAATGGTAGAAAATCTTACAGTTAAACCGAGTTTGTCTCGCTCTGAAATGATTGAAGCTTTCGGCGCCGAACTGGATTTCGATAAAGAATTGGGGAGCTTTACAACTTTCAAAACAGGTGGATCGGCCAGGTATTTCCTCAAAGTTAATTCTGCAAAAGCCGTTTCGGAGACTATTCAGACTTCCCATCGATACCAAATTCCTCTTTTTTTGGTGGGTGGCGGCTCAAATTTGCTGGTTTCGGATTCAGGTTTTGATGGGCTAATCTTAAAGATAGATGTAAAAGGATTAGAACTGGTCAGCGGAAATCTCATATTCTGCGGGGCCGGCGAAAATTTGATGGCTTTAGTCGATTTTTCTGCTGATAACTCGTTGACTGGTCTGGAGTTTGCTTCAGGTATCTTCGGGTCTGTTGGTGGTGCCATCTTCGGAAATGCCGGCGCCTATGGGGGTGAAATTGCTGATATTATCAAGGAAATTACTCTTGTAGATATGGACGGAAATATTAAGAAAGTTGATGCAAACTACTGCGAATTTGGCTATAGAGACTCCCTTTTGAAGAAGTCAAATGAAGTCGTAATTGATGTTCTCTTTGAACTTTCTGCCGGAGAAAAAACAGAAATCAGGTCAAGAATTGATGAAATCCTTGCTATTAGAGAGAAAAAGCATCCTATAGAAGGCAACTCTGCCGGCAGTTTTTTCAAAAATATTCCCGACCCCAAGGAAAAATACGGGAAACTTCCTGCCGGAAGGCTTCTTGAACAGGCTGGCTGCAAGGGCCTAAAAGTAGGCGGTGCCCAGGTATATGAAAAGCACGCCAATATTATAGTAAACAGAGGCAACGCAACTTCCTCAGATATACGTAAGCTGGCGGACATAATGAAGGAGCGCGTTTCGGAAAAATTTGGTATATTACTTGAAGAAGAAGTCATTCAGATCGGCCAATTTTAGCCCTAGGAGGAGTATATAGAGAGATAGATAACTGTTTGGTATTAGCATGTAAAACATGGATAAATTTTTGAACGGTATCTATCATCATATACGTTCCTGTGGCCGAATACTCTTCTGGCTGACAGTAGTAGTCTGTCTCAATCAACGTGCCGAAGCACAGATAGGTTTTCAGGCAGGCTTCGAGACGGCGACTTCCTGGATTTCTCCTATTACAGAACCGGACCACAGCTTTTCTGCTGCGATATTACCTAAGACTAAACTTATTCTGACCCGGCAGCTAATTTTAAAACCAAAGGTTGTCAGTTCCAGCTTTGCAAATAACTCGCTGACATTCAATTCTATATTTTACCGGAGAGGGCGTGATACCTGGGAATTGGTGCCTATTTCTCTTGATGCGCAGGAGTTTAATAATCTCAGTCTCGATCTCTACCTGAGACAGCAACGAGCTTTGATGTTTCGTCATCAGGTAGCGGGTTTACTAAAAAACAAACGTGGCAGAGGACTCGGAGTCAGGGTGGCTTTGCCTAAGCGGCTGAAAAAGATTTTTGGCGAGGGCGGGGCCGGACTTCAAGTTTCCGGATTCAGAAAGATAACACTATCCGGCCGGTCTCAATGGACTGACGGACAGTCCAACCTGCTCAGACAAAATAAGTTTCCATCTCTGAGCATGGATCAGATATCCCGTTTTGATATTACCGGTACTATTGGAACCAAGATAACTGTCAAAGTTTCTCAGGACAGCCAGACAGACATTCCGCTGGCAAATAGAATCCAGATTCGTTACCGGGGGGATGAGGATGACGTTCTGCAGTCGATTGAAGCCGGCAACACAACTCTGTCACTGCCTAATACGCAATTCGTAGGCTATTCTGCTCGCATCCGGGGCCTGTTCGGTTTAAAAGCTACGGCTCAGATAGGCAGCCTTAAACTCACCGCCATTGCTTCGCAGGAAAAAGGCAACGCCGAAAAGGCGTCTTTTACTGCTTCAGGCGACCAGACCGCTACTTTTATCCGTGACTTCCAATATGCCGACGGCAGAATTTTTGACCTGGGACTTGATACTGTAACGTTAGTAGACACGGCTAATAACACGGCCTTCTTTGATCAAGAATTATTTCCCGGTGACTCGATAATAAAGCTCTTTGTCTATGAGCATGAGACCGTCAGAGATAAGCAAAGCAGTACTATTCCTGCGATAATTAACGTCAAGCCTCAGGTACCAAATGCTGCTGCTGCCGAAGATTTCAGACCTCCGTACGGAGTAAACCAGCTTAATTATGGAACTGAATTTATTTACGAGCAGGATATTGCGAAAGGAATTTACTATGTAGTATTTAACTCCCGGAGGCCGGATATCCGGGCGCTGGCAGTATATATGGAAGTGCAAAGGGGCAGTCAGGTTATAAAATTCGGTGAAATTAACAATGTTGACACTCTTAACTTAAAACTTTTAAGATCAGATAATCCCCTGCCCAGCTTCGCTACCTGGAAACTGATGTGGAGAAACGTCTACGACCTTCGCCAGCGAGGGGTTAATATCGAAGATCTCAATATAAAAGTTTTCAAAGGTCTTACCGGACGGGAAAATACTACCTCAAGTCTGGATTATCAGGATGCAGACGACGGATCGCAGCCATACATAGAAATTCTCGGGCTCGACCAATATACGCTGAGTGAAAAAGTCTCCAACGGAAAGGTTGACGACCGCTCGGAAATCTGGAGAAGCGAATGGGGACTTCTGATTTTCCCGTCACGTGAACCGTTTAACTCCGACACTATTTTCGTTGATGACCGGGGCGATTCTACCTCCCCGCTGGACGATAAAGCCCCGAACCTGTATAGCTATGTTTCACCAGTAGGTCGGTCAGAGGCCAGTAAATATTTTATACAAATTGCTACCAAGATAAGAAGTTCAATTATCCGGCTTAACAGGCCAAACATAATTGAAAACTCTGAGCGGCTGACTCTTAACGGCCGACTTCTGAAAAAAGGCGAAGATTATAACATAAATTATGATTTCGGGCAGATTACTTTGCTTTCAGATGAAGCGGTTGACCCCAATGCCGAACTGCTGATAGATTTCGAATATACTGGCTTCCTGGCAGTTCAAAAAAAATCCCTGCTGGGATTTCGGGTTGAGTACGAGTGGAGCAAAAATCTACACTTTGGCACGACCATTCTTTATAAATCAGATAAAGCCCAGCAGAGAAAACCAAGAGTTGGCCAGGAAACATCAAAGATGGCATTAATTGATTTTGATGCCTCCCTTAAGCTGCAGCTCAACTTTTTAACAAAGTTGGCCAATGCTCTGCCGCTGGTGGAAACTTCGGTGCCATCTGCCCTTTCAATTTCAGGAGAAATTGCGCGCTCATATCCAAATCCAAACGTCGGGGGTGAAGCGTTTGTAGATGACTTTGAAGCTGCCATCGAACAGCTGACTTTGTCAACTTCCAGAACAGCCTGGAGACATTCGGCACTGCCGGTGCAGGTAAAAGATAGTATAGCCAGTTATACCCGGGGAAGACTATTATGGCATACTCCCACTTTGGGGGCGGACCTGACCCGGGTGGAAGATGTTTATGACCGTGATGTAAATCGAACCGCGGGGCAGAGTATCAGAACTTTGCGGCTGATTTTTAAACCCGACCCGATTAATGCAGACAGCCTGACTAGATCCTGGGCAGGAATTACGCGTTATTTCAGGGGCAGAATTGATGCCGACCGTTTACAATTGTTTGAGTTTCGTGCCAGAGGAACCAGAGGAAAACTGCATTTTGATTTTGGCTCTATAAGTGAAGATGTCGACGGCGACGGGCAGGCTGACTCAGAAGACTCAAATCCAAATGGCTTCGTGGATGAATCAGAGGATTTGGGATTAGATTTAATTGCAGATCCAGAACCGGACTCTGCCAGCAGGTTTTGGGGGACAGACGGTGACCCGGCCGGAGATAACTTCTACTTCCGTGGGGAAGGCAAGTGTCCTTATGCCGACCAGGGGACGTGTGATGCCATTAACTGGGATGATCCCAATAACTATTATCGCTGGCTTAACGGTACCGAAGGCAACATCCGGGATGCCGAATATCTGGGCATTCCCGACGAAGAAGCTCTCTCTCCACAAGGGTTCAAAGACTTAAATTCTTATTTTTCGTTTGTAGTCGATCTCGAAAACACTCCGTTTCTGGTCCCAAATACTGCCTGGCCGCCGACAGCGGCAGAGAGCAGGCAATTTAATACATATCGCATACCGATATTAGAACCGCAATCGATTGCGCCGGATTTATATTCAATACAAGGTAACATTACCCCCGATTGGTCAAATATCAGTCATGTCAGAATATGGTTTGAAAGCGCACTGGGCGACACTCTGGAAGATACTGTCGAGGTCGCCAACTGGTATTTTGTACAATCAAACTGGCAGGATTCGGTGATTGTCGAACAGAGTAATCTCCTGCTTGATGACACTTTGAAAACATCGTTTTTGGTAGCTCAAATAAGTGAAGAAGACAATGTAGAGTTCAGAAACAATCCTCCTCCCGGGGTTGAACAATATGTCGACCCGACCACCAATATAGCAGAGCCAAGAGGCGGTCTTCTGTTAGGCTTTCCGATTTTGCAGCCGGGGGACACCTGCTTTGCTACAAAAGATTTGTTTACTGTCGACCGCTATTCCGGCTACGGCAAGATGCGCATGTATGTATATGGAGGTATTGACGACAGCCTGACAACCGACACTCAAGACAGTATTGTCTTTTTCTTCAGATTAGGCACAAATTCTGAAAACTTCTATGAGTTTCACACCAAACTCTATCCGCGATGGGACGAACGCAACTGGGTTTTATTGGATTTTGATGAAGTCACCGCCTTTAAGGACTCCGTTCAAAAGCTTATCCCGAGAGAACAAAGAAACAAGTCGGTTGATATTTCTAATGATAAATATCGCGTGTTCGGGGATCCAAACCTGAATGAAATTCTCTTTTTCTCAGCAGGCCTGGTCAGCACCTTTAAGGATCCGGTTGAGGGGGAGGTCTGGCTGGATGAGCTGCGAGTCACCGATGTTCGCAAAAATGTGGGAACGGCTGTCAGATTATCAGCGTCGGGTAATATAGCCGACCTGATTAATTATAATTTTCAGGTACAGAGCCGTGATGCCTTTTTCAGGGGACTCTCTACCGCTACCAGAGGAGGCTCCAACAATAATCTGGGCAGCGGCAGAACAAGCACAACTTATAGTTTCGGCTGGTCAATGAACGCCAACAAATTCCTGCCTCCTTCATGGGGCGCCAGACTGCCCATTTCATACAGGTTTACCAAAAGTATTACGACGCCTTTGCTGAGGACCAGGTCAGACGTTGTCCTGCCAGAAGAAGTTCGCCAGGAAGAGAGAACCATCAGTCAGACTCAGACTTTTTCGATATCTGAGAAATTTAATAAAAAAGGCTCGAATCCTCTGTTCAATTTATTTCTTAATAGACAGTCAGTAAGTTTTTCATACAGCAGGACTGAAGGATCGTCTGTCAACTCTCCTTTTACATTTGGTGAGAACTATAATATAAAGTCCGGTTTTGACCTGGGCATAACAAAAATCCCAAAAGCTCCGATATTTTTCTGGACCAAATGGATACCTTTTGTCAAAAAAATCAGCGGTTCCAAATTATCGCTGTACCCCAAGAGCTGGAGACTGTCAGCTGCATACAGCAGAACTCTAAGGATAACAGAAGATATTAACCGAAATCTCACGTCTTCTGCCTCGCGGGATTTCTCCGGCGGCATTGATATTAAATACAATTTCTTTGATAATCTTACTACCAGTTTCAATTACAGTACCAAGAGAGATTTAACAGACGTCAATAATATAAATATCGTTCTTTCACCCAAAAGTTTTAAACTTGGTATAGAAACTACTTACCGGCAGAGATTTAATCTTAAGTACGACCCGAAACTGTTGACCTGGCTGACCGGGACTTACAGCTTTGATGCCACATATAGTGATAATCTGGACAGAAGTTCACAGACGCGCCGTTCAACTCTTACTCAGGGCTGGGGTATGGGCGGCACCTTTAATCACAGGGCATTGCTCTCAAAAAGTGCACAATCTGGCAGTAGTCGACGGGGCTTCAGACAACGCGGCGGGCGCCGGACAATAAATGTACCCGATGACGAAACTTCCAAAGACAAGAAGAAAAACCAAAATAAAGACGAAAAAGAACAAGACAAAAAGCAGGAAGATAAAAACAAGAAAGACGGCCCGTCAATATTTTCCTCGCTTGTTTCAAAGCCAAAAGCATTACTGAATTTTTTGACAGGCTGGATAGAGCCGATTAATTACAATTATAATAGAGGATTCAATAACTTTGTGCCGGGAATGCTGGGGCGTCCCGGACTTACTTACCGCTTCGGAATAGTTCGCGATTTAGACGTCCCGACGAGCAGCGGCGATACTCGGGCAGCTTCTTCAGGTGAATCCCAGTCGTATAGTTTAAATTCAGGATTTGGACTTTTTGGCGGAATTAAGACTACTGTAAAATTCAGTCGTTCTGAAAATCTCGACTTGGTAAAACAGGGACCCCGTTATCGTACTCGTACCACCAACTGGCCGGACTTATCTATCAGGATTTCAAAGTTCAAGTCGCTTCCTCTTATCAAGGGCATTGTCAACAGGATGATAGGTATTTTTTCACCAAGGACCGGTTTTAGCAGAAGGGAACAGGAAACACGTGATATAGTTAGCGGCTTTAACGTGACAAAGTCTACGTCGTCAAGTTTCAGTCCTCTGCTGTCAATAAACTTTAAGCTGTGGCGTTCGTTATCCCTGTCTGGTTCATATACCTATAGTACTGAGGAGTCAGTCAAGCGCAGTACGGGAGACGGCCAATTTCAATCAAAGACTAATACAAATCGTAAAACAATTGCTGCCACCACAAAATATACATTCTCGTCTCCTGGCGGCATAAGAATTCCAATTTTTGGCCGCCTGAAATTTACGTCTACAGTTAACATTGACTTGACGATTAAGTACAGCGCTAATAAAAGCGTAACATCGAAAAAAGAATCAGGAGATGACGAACGCGTTTCACAGGATAAATCAGATTTTTTAGTGCGTCCGACAATCTCTTATTCTTTCAGCAGGCAGATAAGGGGCGGACTGTCGGGATCCTGGCAAGATACAAACGACGTAAATTCTGGCCGCAAAAGCCATGTCAGACAGATACAAATCTGGATGGAAATTCGTTTTTAGGATTTAACGGTTGACTATTTTCTTACTTACCAGGTAATTGAACCGATGAAAATTCTGGCCAGCTTAATGATAGCAATCAGTCTAATCTCTATTATGACTTTGTCTTGTAATGAAAATTCGGTAGCAGCACCCAGGTTTGACAGCCCCAGAGCTTTCGAATACCTGGTTAAACAGGTAGAATTTGGCCCGCGTGTTCCCGGCAGCAAAGAGTGGCAAAAATGCAAAGAGTACCTTGTAAACCACTTCACAGAGCTGGGAATCAAACCAAAATTTCAGGAATTTGAGTTTTTTGATCCTTACTCAAAAACTCAGCTGCCTCTGGTTAACATAATTGCGACTATTGAAGGCAGCTCTGCTGAACCCGAACGGATTCTATTGATGGCCCACTGGGACACTCGACCCCGAACCGACTATCCTACCAGAGCGAATATTTCGGATGAGCCGATTCCCGGTGCCAATGACGGCGCCTCGGGTGTTGCTGTGTTGATGGAACTGGCCAACATGCTGGCCAAAAATCGACCGCAGCATTCGGTTGAGATTGTACTGGTCGACGGCGAGGACTGGGGGAAATCTGGTGACAGCGAGTATTACTTACTCGGTTCTTCAGAGTTTGCCCGCAGAGGTATAAGAGATAAATATCGTTTCGCAATCGTGATAGATATGGTTGGCGACAAGAATCAGGAATTCTATCGCGAAATTTTCTCAGAAACTCATCACCCCGAACTCAATGATATGATCTGGAACGCCGCCGCTCTGCTTGGCGTTACCTCTTTTATTGATACTACCCGGCACACTGTGCTTGATGATCATATTCCACTGGTAACAAGCGGCCTGCCGGCTGTTGACATTATAGACTTCGATTACAAATGGTGGCATACTGATCAGGATACGGTTGACAAATGTTCGCCTGAGTCATTAGGAAATATCGGGAAAGTATTAGCTCATATAATTTACAATCCGCAATTATGGCCGCCCAGGAAATAGAAAAACTCAGCGATTTTCCGGCTGTGGAAAAACTGCTGCAGTCTAAGAGTCTGGCGCTACAGCTGAAGAAGCTGCCAAGGCCGGTAGCGACAGCTGTTATTCAGGCTACTATCGCACAGGCTAAGCAGGAGTTTAAAACAAGTAAACAAACGCTGACTCAGGCCGTGTTAAACAAGATGATAATTAAGAATCTAAAAGAGAGGTCGAAAGAAGAAATATGCCGCGTCATTAACGCCACCGGCATACCGCTGCATACCAATCTTGGCCGGGCGCCACTGGGCAAAGCTGTACTAAAAGACATTCAGGAGTGCTTATTCGGATACTGCAATCTTGAGTTCGACTTAGAAACGGGAAGTCGCGGAAAAAGAGGTGAAGCCTGTGAACAATATCTGGCGCAGCTCACCGGCGCCGAAAGCGCCGCTGTAGTTAATAACTGCGCGGCTGCTCTGTTCATAATTCTGAATACGTTGGCCCTGCGTAAAAGTGTTATTTTGTCGCGCGGGGAAATGGTTCAGATTGGCGGAGGATTTCGCATACCGGAAATTCTCAAACGCTCCGGCGCCAAACTAACAGAAATAGGCGCTACTAATATTACTACCACCGACGACTACTCTCAGGCGATTGATAAAAGCAGCAAAATTATTCTCAAAGTCCATCGCAGCAATTTTCAGCTGTCAGGTTTTACAAAAGAAGTCCCTGTCAGAGAACTGGCACAAATAGCCAGACAAAGCGAAATAATATTGGTAAATGACCTCGGCAGCGGCGCCCTTTTCCCCACTAAAAAACTTTTCGGACACAATGAACCTACTGTCCAGCAATCTGTCCGTGATGGCGCACATTTGACCTGTTTCTCGGGAGACAAAATGCTGGGAGGAGTGCAGGCGGGTCTTATTGTAGGCCAAAAAGAACTGGTAGACAAGATCAAAAGCAATCCACTATTTAGAGCTGTAAGAGTTGATAAAATAACGTTTCTGATTTTGGAGAGAATATTCAAAGCTTATCTGGACAACACTTATCATGAAAACATCAAAATCTGGCAGCTTCTGGCTGTAACTGAATCAGAATTATATAGCAGAGCCAAATCAATAATCAAACAACTGGGGCATCCGGCCGGTCTGTCTGCGGAAGCTACCAGAACTTTTTTGGGCGGGGGTGGCCTGCCGGAAACCGAGCTGCCTTCGGTAGGCTTGGTGTTTTCACAAGATTTTCCGGCCACAAAGCTGCTCAAAAAACTTCGTTCAATGAAGCCACCGGTAATAGCGCGAATCGAAAACGACAAGCTGATTGTCGATTTAAAGGCAGTCGACCAGAGCGAGCTCGACATTCTTACAAAATCATTACAACAGATTTTGAAATAGCAGCGCAGCAATGTTAGTAGTAGGCACTGCCGGACATATCGACCATGGTAAATCAGCAATTGTAAAGAGGCTGACCGGCACCGATCCCGACCGTCTGCCCGAAGAAAAAGCACGGGGAATGACCATTGATCTCGGTTTCGCGTTTTACGAAACAGCCGACAACCAGACGATAGCGCTTGTCGATGTTCCCGGTCATGAAAGATTCATAAGAAACATGATCTCTGGCGCCAGCGGTATTGATGCTGTCATGCTGGTAATTGCAGCCGATGACGGCTGGATGCCTCAAAGCGAAGAGCATTTTCAGATTATCAGGCTTCTTGGTGTTTCAAGCGGCATTATTGTGATTAATAAATCGGACCTCGCCGAAACCGACTGGCTCGAAATCCTGAAAAGCGATATCAAAGAAAAAGTAAAAGATTCGTTCTTAAAAGACTCTCCGATAGTTGAAGTTTCTGCTGAAACGGGAAACGGCTTTGAAAAACTAAAAAAAGAACTTGACCGCCTTCCCCAGACAATCTCCCGCGAAAGAGACATAGACAAGGCCAGGCTCTATATTGACCGCGCCTTTATGAACAAAGGCTTTGGAACAGTTGTCACAGGCACACTTCGTGACGGCTGCTTTGCGATCGGACAAACGCTTTCAATCTGGCCATCTCTCAAAAAAGCAAAAATTCGTTCTCTGCAGTCTAACAGCAAAGATGTAGAAAAAGCCAGCCCTGGGCAAAGAACTGCCATCTCACTAACCGGAGTAGACAAAGATGAACTGCAACGGGGCAGAGTACTGATTGCAGAACATAATTTGTTACATTTCAAAGAAAACCCGGTACTGGTGCTCCGTGTAGAAGTTCTCAAAAACTCACCGCTTAGTCTGAGCAACAGACGGCGACTGACATTCATTACGGGCACGACCGAATGTCAGGGTGAAATCAGAATTTTCAAAGACAAACAAATTACTCCCGGCAGCTCGGGCACAGTATTCTTTAAGCCAGACGACTCCGTGTACGCTCTGCTGGGCGACCATTTTATAATACGCCTGCCAACTCCAATGCTCTCCCTCGGCGGCGGGATTGTCATCGACCATGTCAGGAAGTTCCCGCGCCAAAAAGAGATGGAGCAGTTCAATTACTTAGACTTAAGAACCGATTGGCAGTTGGAAAAGATAATTCTTTCTGAGTTGTGCAAAGAAAAGCTGCTAAAGCCAAAAGATTTATTAGTACAGTCGTCTTTTGGAGTCGGTAAAATAGAATCAGAGCTGGAAAAACTGCTAAGTACTAAAAAGTGTGGCCAGATTGGTGACTATATATATGAAGCCGGAACATTTGAAAAGATTAGTAATGAAACAATAGTTAAAATTGAAAAGTATTTGGAAGAAAACTCTCATGTCACAGGCTTAACCATCGAACAAATCGAACAACTGCTGAGAATTGGCGAAGAAAAAACCAGAGCGATCTTAAACTATTTGGTAACCCAAAAGTTGCTTAGCGAAGAAAGCGAAAAGTATGATTTAATAAGCCGCCAGGCCGGACCCGAAGGAGAAATCCGTACAGCTTTTGATGACATTATGAATAGGCTGAGCGAGAATCCTTTTGCTCCTCCGAAATTATCGGAACTTGCCTCAAAGGGAGCCAGCTACCGCCAGGCAATCAGGTATATATTAGACAAAAACAGCGCTCACAAATGCGGCTCAGAGTTTCTATTCTCAAACGATGCCTGGAGACAGATATTAAAGTTTGTCAGAGAGTGCTTAAAGAATAAGAGTGAACTTAAAGTGACAGACCTTCGCGACAAATTTAACTTCTCCCGGAAGTATTCAATTCCGATTTTGGAAGAGACCGACAGGTTGAAAATAACGCGCCGTCAGGGTGACATACGAGTCAAGGGTGATAATTTTGAAAAATAAAGTCCTCTTATATAACGCCAAAATCTACACCCAGTTTGATAACCAAGTAGTCAATTCAATGGCGCTGGACAAAAGATGTATCGTGGCCATTGGAGATAACCTTCATCAAGGCCCACGATTCAGAAACTTTTCTAAAATCGATCTGAAGAAAAAGACCATAGTGCCGGGGTTTGTCGATGCCCACACGCATTTTCACTATTTTGCTCAGTCATTTTGTAAAGTTTCGCTTGATGGTCTGGACTCACTTGAAAAGTGCCTCAGCAAAATTAAAACTTTTGCAACTACGCTTAAGAAAAATGAATGGGTGGTAGGCGAGGGCTACTCAGTTGATTTATTCAAAAAACGAATTGAGCCGAATAAATTCATGCTGGATAAAGTCAGCGGTGGACGCCCTGTCATAATGTTTACCAAGGACCAGCATTCGTCCTGGGTCAACAGCAAAGCACTCTCGTTAGCAGGAATCAACTCGAAAACAAAAGATCCTGAAGGCGGCAGAATTGAAAAGTTAAACGACGGCGCTCCTTCGGGGATTCTCCGCGAACCGGCGGCATACAGTTCTGTCAGCGACCTGCTGCCTGAACCAGCGCCAAGTCAGATGAACCGTTTATATCAGAAAGCGTTAGACTGGGCTTACCAAAAAGGTATCACAGGTGTGCATTCGTTCGACGGAAATCCGGGAGCTTTTGAGTGGTATCAGCAAATGTCCGAGAAGAAGAAACTTGGTCTGCGCATAAACTACTACTTTCAGGCAAGTGCTCTGCCAACTTTGTTAAAGAATAAAGTTCGCTTCGGCCAGGGGGATGAATTTTTGCGAATTGCAGGGATTAAAATATTTTCCGATGGAGCTTTAGGCAGTAAGACTGCACTTTGTCACGAAAAATACAAAGGCAGCAAAAATAATTACGGCATCGAGGTTCGCTCCATAAAACAAATGCTTGCTTCGCTCAAGCAGGCTGCCAGGCTCGGCCTTCCGGCGGCTATTCACGCTATCGGGGACAAGGCCGTTTCAAACGTACTGGATGTATTTGAAAAAGCGCCAAAACTCAAAAACGGCGCGCGTCATCGCATCGAGCACTATCAACTCGTCCGTAGAAAAGATGTCGAGCGCACCAAGAGACTAAACCTGATCGCCTCAATGCAGCCTTCGCATTGTCCCTCAGACATAAAAATGATCAGAAAGTACTGGGGCAAGCGCGGCGCCAACGCTTTTATTTTTCGCACACTTATCGACAAAGGCATTGATCTTGCTTTTGGCTCCGACGTCCCCATAGAACCGCTTGACCCCATTGCCGGAATAGCTGCCGCAGTTCGTCGCGCCTTGCCCAAAAGCCGTGACGTTTTCTATCCCAACCAGCGCATCAGCGCTCTTGAAGCTCTTTACGGATTTACGCTCGGCCCTGCTATTGCGGTCGGGCAGCAAGACTGTCGGGGGATGTTAGCAGCCGGTTATCCTGCCGATTTTGTTCTGCTCTCAGATGATATCGCCAGAGTGGCAGCCTCAAAAATCTACGATATCAAAGTCCTGGCTACTATTTTGGATGGCGACATAAAATACTGTGATTCCAGCCTGAAACTGTAGAGAATACGGCCAATCCCTTTTCATTTGACTTCAACTGCCCAAAATCTCATATTGTCAGTATGAATAAGTTTCGTAGGGTATTGTTACTGTTTTTTGCATTTCTTTTGGTTATTCCGTTCTTGTCGATTACCATTCAGTTCGCGCTGGCGCAGGATACGACCAAACCAATAGATACACTTCTGTCTGATACGCTCGAAGAAGCCGAAAAACTTCTAGCTGCCAAAGTCTTCGTTCTGAAAATAGATGGTGCTATTGGTGCTGTTACCGATGAACGCATCGAACAGGCAATAGAGCTGGCCGAAAACGAAAACGCCGAGCTTTTGGTAGTAATGTTAAACACCCCGGGCGGATTTGCGCCTGCCACGCGGTCAATCTGCTCAAACTTTCTTAATTCAAAAGTGCCTGTTTGTGTTTATGTCTCTCCGTCGGGGGCGCATGCCGGTTCGGCCGGTGTTTACATGACCTACGCCGCTCATATTGCCGCCATGGCACCGAGTACAAATATCGGCTCGGCCCATCCGGTCTCCGGAAGCGGCGAGGAGATAGACTCGATTATGAATGAAAAAGTTACCAACGATGCTGTTGCCCAGATTCGTGCCTACGCACAGAAAAAAGGCCGCAACGAAGAATGGGCGGAAAAAGCTGTTCGTGAATCTGTCTCTATAACTGATAAAGATGCCCTGGAAATCAATGTTATTGATGTTATTGCCAAAGATATAGACGACCTGCTCGAACAATTAAACGGCCGCGAAGTTGAACTTACTTACGGTAAAAAAACACTCGCTCTGGATAATCCGGAAATTGAAGAAATTGAAACTTCATTCGCGCATAAAATCCTCGAAATCATCACCAATCCGAATATTGCCTTTATGCTGATGTCAATTGGCGGTCTTGGCATTATGCTCGAACTATATAACCCCGGTTCGATATTCCCCGGAGTGGTCGGCGTTATCTCGCTTATTCTGGCGTTCTACGCCTTTCAGACTCTGCCCATAAATTATGCCGGACTGGCTTTGATTTTACTGGCGGCCGCACTGTTCATTGCAGAAATAAAAATAGTCAGCCATGGTCTGCTTACAGTCGGCGGTGTAATTTCACTTTTCTTTGGAGGGCTTATGCTTATAGACACAGTCGACCCGGCCTTGGGAATCTCGAGGTCATTTTTGATTGGTATGGTTGTTTTTGTTGGCGCTGTTGTTTTTCTTGTCACTTGGCTGGTAATCAAAGCGCAAAAGAATCGTCCAATAGTCGGCAACGAAGGATTAATCGGGCAGGCCGGTGAGATACGAACAGGAGGCTATGTTTATGTTGAAGGCGCCTTATGGAAGATAGATTCGACAGAAGAATATGAAACAGGCAGCAAGGTAGAAATAACAGCTGTCGATGGACTTAAACTAAAGGTAAGAAAACTTAATAGTTAAAGAGGTGAAAAAATGGGTGGACCTATATTTATAATCATAATTGCTTTTATGGGATTTTTGACATTGCTGAATATGATAGTTCGCATACTCAAGGAATACGAGCGCGGCGTGGTATTCCGACTGGGTCGATTAATCGGCGCCAAAGGGCCCGGAATTATTTTCTTAATACCGTTCGTTGATAAACTGGTAAGAGTAGATTTGCGCGTAATTACCTACGACATCCCCCCGCAGGATGTTATCACCAAAGATAACGTGTCAATAAAGGTCAACGCGGTGCTTTATTTTCAAGTGACAGATGCCAACCGCTCGATAGTTTCAGTTGCCAACTTTTTCGAAGCAACTTCACAAATTGCACAGACAACTCTGCGTTCGGTGCTGGGGCAGGTAGAACTTGATGAGCTTTTGGCGGATCGCGAAAAAATAAACGCCCAACTGCAAAAAATTATTGACGATCAGACAGAACCGTGGGGCGTTAAGGTCTCGGTAGTTGAAGTAAAAAATGTCGACCTGCCGCCGGAAATGGTGCGAGCCATAGCCAAACAAGCCGAAGCCGAGCGCGAACGTCGCGCAAAAATTATCCACGCCCAGGGTGAATTTGAGGCGGCCCAGAAATTAAGTGAAGCTGCCGCTGTTATTGCAACATCCCCCGGAACAATGCAGCTGAGATATCTCCAAACTCTTACGGAAGTTGCCTCAGAGAAAAACTCCACGCTGATATTCCCGATCCCGATAGACATCCTGGAAGGCATTAACAGATTCATCCAGAAAAAGGTAGCGGAGTAGGTTACGAGCTCAGACGATTTATTTAAGTCACTCTTCGGTCGAACGGGTCAAGGACAATCTCGACCAAATCTATTCCTAGAGGATTTGCTCCGATCCTCGTTTACGAGACGAAAAGTATTCATATCTTATTTTAAGGGTGATAAACAATGGGTCGACAGACTAGTTTACGAATTTGGTCAGCCCAGTTATGGCGTGTTTATTCCACATGTGGTTGGGGTAATGGATGTTGATGATTTTGTCAACAGCAGCGATGTAGAATATATCATGCGGGCCATACGTCAAAGATATCTTCAAGATACTACTGTAACAATTGTCGTAATTGGACGATGCACACACAGCCGCAAATTTGTAGATTGGGAAATAAAAAGTTCGCTAACTCAACCTGCTAATGGAAAGCCCAACGGTTTACTTGGATTAGCTGTTCCGCCACCGATGGACCTTCGAGGAAAACCGCTTTGGCATAATCTTCCTCTCAGATTTGAAAGGAATTATAGTTATTTGAAAGACAAGGAATCTTTTGCCATTTATCGAGAATGGCCTACGACTGGTGAACAATTGCGGCAATGGATAGAAGAAGCATATCAGCGGGTGACAACACACACACACTTTATTGAAAACCCTCAAGAGATTGTCGGCCGAAATTTGTTGTGTAAAATTCATAATATAGCACATGTGACGTAATGGATGCTGAAGAAAAACGCATAAGGCATTTAGAATTGATTCAGGGGATCATTAATCGAATGGCGAAAAACTCTTTTTTACTTAAAGGTTGGAGTGTCGTGTTAGTATCGGCCTTGTTCGCTTTGGGGGCAAAGGATTCAACTAGCCATTATGTTTACTTGACCTATCTTCCTGCAATAGTTTTTTGGGGATTGGATGGATACTTTTTGCGGCAGGAAAAATTGTTTCGAAACCTTTATGATTCTGTGAGGTTAATGGAACTATCACTTGTTGATTTTTCTATGAATACCAAGGAAATTGAGAAAACAGTTGATTCCTGGAGTAAGGTTGTGCTTTCTCGCACGTTAATAAGTTTTCATGGTATTGTCCTACTGGCGATCATAATTGTAATGATATTACAATTTATTTAGACTTTCATATTCCACAGGGTCACATTCCGAGAGAATAAATGGAAAGTAGCTGGAAACCCTCCGAAGCCTATGCCGACTGCGCCCCAAATTTAGTTGACTTACCTGCCTTTCAGCCGCTATTTCGACATTAACATTGTTTCTCTTTTGAGCCGATATAGGACTAATAGTCCATTCTCGTTATTATAAAGGCAGGTCTGATCGTAATCTGCCGGAGAGGAATCAAATATGTTCAACCAGGAAAACGAACCTCACAAACCTGATTCAAATTCTGCTGGCTCACCAGTCCAGCCGCACCCACAAATTTCCGAAAATGCCGCACCGCCGGCTATTGATGAAATGAAAATGCAGATGCTGATGAACAGTCTCGAAGAAAACCAGAACCTAAGCATGGGCATTCTGGGCGGCTTTTTAGCCGCTTTGGCCGGAGCCTCAATTTGGGCAATAATAACCGCCGTTACAGAATACCAGATTGGCTTCATGGCCATAGGTGTCGGTTTTCTGGTCGGCTATGCCGTTCGCTATCTGGGACAGGGTGTTGACCAGGTCTACGGCTATATCGGCGGCGGCCTGTCGCTCGTTGGTTGTCTACTTGGAAATGTTCTCACAGCCTGTATTTTTTACGCCGAGGCCGAAGCTGTCCCGTTTATGGATGTCGTCGGCTCGCTCGATTTCTCGATTGCTTTCGAAATACTGGTTGACACGTTTTCATTTATGGACATTCTCTTTTACGGGATTGCTGTCTACTACGGTTACAAATGGTCATTTCGTCAATTGACTGAAGAAGAAATGAGAAGCGTCACCAAACCGGCCTAGATTTTTGACTTAGTATTTTGGGGCAGCTGAGGACATCAGCTGCCCCTTTTTTTCACTTAAAATCGTAAGTATCAAAAATTAGTCTTTCGCTAAATCAATTATCTTGGTCAGCACTCTGACATTTGCTACCATAAGCGTCATGATAAGAAAAGTAGCCATAATGATTTTCAGCGGCGTAGAAATTTTGGATTTCGCCGGTCCCTATGAAGTATTTGCATCCGATAGAGATCATTTCGAAGTCTTCACCATTGCGCCAAACTCTGTGCAAGTTATTACCGGAACTGGCGCCATGAAAGTGACAGCTGATTATTTACTGGATCACTGTCCCAAATTCGATATACTGGTTATCCCCGGAGGCGATGGTACCCGCTCACTCTTAAGAAACAAGTCTGTTATCAGCTTCATTATTGAAAGAGAGAAAGAAGCTGAAATAATTTTATCCGTCTGCACCGGATCATACGTCTTAGCCCGTACAGGATTGCTGGACGGACTGGAAACAACAACTCATCATAGCGAACTGGACAACCTCGAAAAGTTTGCGCCGAAATCCAAAGTCAGACGGGATAAACGCTATGTAGATAACGGCAAAATTATTTGTGCGGCTGGAGTATCTTCGGGAATCGATGCCAGTTTGTATGTGATAGAGCGCTTGCACGGTAAAGAGCGCGCTGATCGTATCGCAGACTATATTGAGCACATCCGAAGAGAAAGCTGAGCCGATTAGTCATACTGAGCATGCACTTGTCCTGAGCGTAGCCGAAGGGTCGAAGTGCTACTTTCTCAAAATCACTTTCCATTACTCCCCAAATCCCTTATCCTGCCACCTATGCAGAAAAAACGCACCGACTACATCAGCTGGGATGACTATTTCATGGGGGTAGCCCAGCTCTCGGCCCATCGCTCCAAAGACCCCAGCACTCAGGTGGGGGCCTGTATAGTTAATTCCAAAAAGCGCATTATCGGTATCGGCTACAACGGCTTTCCGGTTGGCTGCTCCGATGACCTGCTCCCCTGGGACAGAAAAGGCGACTATCTGGATACGAAATACCCTTATGTCTGCCACGCCGAAATGAATGCCATCACCAATTCCTCAAACAAGCCTGAACTGGACGGTGCCTCTATATATATTTCGCTCTTTCCCTGTAACGATTGCGCCAAACTTATTATTCAGGTAGGCATAAAGGAAATCGTATTCCTCTCAGATAAATACAACGGCGACGATATCTTTGTAGCTGCCCGCCGGATGTTTGAAATGGCCGGTGTCAGCTGCCGCCAGCTCAACCCCGCCCGTAAACATATAAGCCTTGACTTGGAAGTAGATTAACGAGGTCTTCTAAAGTCGCGCATTAAAATGTAGGTCAGGATCCCGCCTCCTTGGCGTGGTCCTGACATAATTTCTTTCAAGAAATATCGATATTACTTGAATTTTTATTGTCTTTCGCCGGCCAATTTATAGATTGCAATCTTTCATTATTCTACGGAAATAAGTTCTAATCTGTGTGGAGGAAAGAGTAAGTGACCAAGACCAAGGAGGCAGTACTTAAACAAATTGACGAAGCCGGCGTGGGCTATATCCGGCTTTGCTTCACCGACGTTCTCGGCAAAATCAAAGGGATGTCGATTACCCGTTCGGAAATCGAGCAGGTTCTCGAAGAAGGCCAGGGCTTCGACGGTTCCTCAGTCGAGGGCTTTGCCCGTATCGAAGAATCCGACCTGATGGCCATGCCTGACCCGCTCACTTTCCGAGTAATTCCCTGGGAAATCGGCACCGAAAAAATCGCCATTATGTTTTGCGATATTGAAAATCCCGACGGCACTCCCTACGATGGCGACCCGCGCTGGGTGATGAAGCGGAATTTGCAGAAATTAAATGAAAAGAACTGGACTTTTTACCTCGGTCCCGAAATGGAATATTTCTATTTCGAAAATGACAGAGAGCCAACTACAATCGATCGCGCCGGATATTTTGACTACGAATCAACAGATTTAGGCACCAAAGTACGCAAGATGACCGTGGCCGCACTCGAGAACCTCCACATTCCGGTCGAGTGCTCCCACCATGAAGTGGCACCAAGCCAGCACGAAATCGACCTGAAATATCAGGAAGCTCTGGTGATGGCCGACTTTTCCCAGATTTACCGGTTTGTCGTCAAAGAAATCGCCCTGCAAAATGGTCTTTATGCCAGTTTTATGCCCAAGCCGATTTTTGGCGAAAACGGAAATGGCATGCATGTCCATATGTCGATGTTTGAGGGTGACAAAAATCTCTTTTTTGAAAAAGAAGATTTTTACCACCTCTCAAAAATGGCCAAAAATTTTATGGCCGGCGTCTTAAAGCACGTTAAAGAGTTCACGCTGGTGACCAACCAGTGGGTCAACTCCTACAAGCGGCTTGTACCGGGCTATGAAGCTCCGGTCTATGTCAGCTGGGGCAGACGCAACCGCTCCAGCATGGTGCGGGTGCCGATGTACCGCGTCGGCAAAGAAAAAGCGACCCGTATCGAACTGCGCTCGGCCGACCCGGCCGCCAATCCCTATCTGGCCTTTACCTGTATGCTGGCCGCCGGCATGAAAGGCATCGAGCAAAACTACGACCTGCCCGAACCGATTGAAGAAAACATCTTTCACATGAGCGCCGAAAAGAAAGCCGGACTTAATGTCGATGTCCTGCCCGATTCGCTGGAAAACGCCATCATAGAATTCGAAAAATCAGAACTGATGAAAAAAGCGCTCGGCCAGCATGTTTTCGATAAACTGATAGAAAACAAACGCATCGAATGGGACGCTTACCGCACCAACGTCACCGACTTCGAACTCGACAAGTATCTGCCGATGCTGTAGGAGGTAGAATATTTCAAAGCGGTGCTCTATTCGTCATTCCACGCTTGACGTGGAATCCAGCCGGTATTACTAGCGCTAATGTTCGAGTAATAGTCTTGTTTCGTTATGATCCCACCGCAAGCGGTGGGCGACCTACCGCACCAACGTCACTGACTTCGAACTCGACAAGTACCTGCCGATGTTGGAGTCGGGAAGAGGGTTGTCATTCCTGCACCCATCTTGTCTTTCCCGCGCAGGCGGGAATCCATCTTTTCTTTGCATGTGATAATAGTTCAACGCATTACGGCAAATCCGTCACGACCGATAAATGGGTTCGTTTTGTTATATTTTACTTTTCGCATAATAGGATTTGTAGTAATTTTGAGTTAGATAATCGGGGTCGAATTGTTCTCTGTTCACAGTAATTGAGTTGGACGGAGTATTGTGCAGTGATTTGCGAGTTAATTTGCAACGGGTCTGGCAAGAGAGAACACACCTAAAAGGCGGGCCACCCGGCCAGCCTCCTTGGCGTGGTTCTGCCAATTATAGCTTGACAAATTAGCCAATTTAGTCTAAATTTAAATGTCATATAATTAAGGTAAACATCTCGATTTTCTTTGTAACCCTTTGCTCCGACAGAGGAGGAAATCATGAAATTTTTCACAAGTTTCGTTTTATCTACCATAATCCTGACTGGTATATCAAATGCTGAGGATTCCGGGCAATCTCAGGCAGAGAATGCTACCGGCAAATTTTCTACAGCACATTGGGCGGCGGCCATTGACTCAGTTTGGGGACCGGGACTGTCATGGTCTGACCATAAGCTAATCTGGGAAACGTTTTGGGACAATATGGACAACCTTTTTGGTGCCTTCCATGGGCTTGATACCAATATCTGGCAGGATGTCTTCGATCGTTATAATCAAGAGATTCTTGATACAGTTAGTGCGGGGCGTCTCAGTGCCATCATGAATCACGCCTCACTTACTCTGAGAGAGGCGCATGCCTTGACATTTGACGATGCTGTCGCGGGAACCCAACTTTTACCGGGTGTGCCTCTGATGAAACTGGGTACATGGGGTGAAAACGATCATTTTGGGGCGGGCCTGACAGTAACTCTGGATAGTTCCCTGCTGGTGTATAAAGCGGTTGTCAATCACCCCCTGGGTCTGGTGCCGGGAGATATTGTGCTTGGCTATGACGGCGTGGCCTGGAAAGATATCTATCCACAGTTACTGGCAGCGGAACTACCTTTCGCCACTTTGCCTGGAAATCAGTGGGGAAGTACAGACGTTTCCTATGAATACACATTTCTCGTCAGCGCCGGTAGAAACTGGCATCTCTTCGACACCATAGACGTGGTCAAGTATAGTACCGGCGATACCCTGCACCTGGCTACTGACACCCTGGTCGGGCAGAATATGACGCTGTATGGCACAGAGCAGATGGATATCCCCGGCGTCACCATACCCGACTTTTTTGCCGATGAGCGAATAAGCTGGGGAATAAAGGACGGGACTAATATCGGCTACATCTATATAAACTCCATTAGAGCCATAGATGTCGGGATAACTATAACTACCTGGCTAAATGCTCTCGATTCGCTGCAAAACTTCTACAACGTTGACGGTCTCATTATTGATTGGAGAATGTTCCGCGGAGCCCAGGCGACCATAAAACCTGTATTGGACTACATGCTCGATACTACCATGCAGGTACTCCTTTATGAAAAGCGATGTGCGGGCGGAGATCATTTCGATTTATGTCCACAGCCAGGCCTTACTGCATTCACTACTGTCAATGGCGACAACGGCGAATACTGGGACAGGCCAATCGCTCTGCTGACCGGCCCCAGCGCTAGAAGTGGTGGAGATATTTTCCCAATGGTGATATCGCTGCACCGGCTGGCAAAAGTCTTCGGAAGACCAACGTCCGGAGCTTTTACTTCAGGCCCGAATCGACCTTTTCTTTTCGCAGGTTGGACTCACTGGATTACAAATGGCAACGCTTATTTCCCTGCCGATCCGGGTAATTACCTGGCACGTGCTCAATTCCCCGGTCCCAGATTTCCCTGGGCGGAAGCGAAATATGAAGAGGTTTGGTTAACTCCGGATGGTGTTGCAAATGGACAAGACGATGTCGTTGAAGCGGCTATTGCCTGGATTCTAAGCAGCGACACTGATGGTGACGGCATCCCAGACACGAGTGACAACTGCCCCTACACTTTCAATTCCAATCAGTTAAACACAGACGGGGACAGTGTAGGTAATGTCTGTGATGATGATGACGATAATGATACAGTTTTAGATAGCGTGGATAATTGTCCGCTTATTGCAAATACGGACCAGGCAGACACAGATGGTGACGGTTTAGGAGACGCCTGCGAATTTACATGTTGCTTCGACAACCTTGGTGATGTCAATGACGACGGCACGGATGCAAACATTCTTGATCTTACATATCTGGTTGACAGAATATTTCGCGGAGGACCACCCGCTTACTGCGATGGTGAGGCTGACTTAAATGGTGACAGCTCAGCGGCCAACATATTAGACCTTACTTTTCTGGTTGACCGAATCTTCCGCGGAGGTCCGGCGCCGGGACCGTGTTTATGATATAATTGTAGGTCAGTAATGATGTACAGGAGCCTCAATGGCAGAAGTCTTTTCAAAAACTCGTCATACTGAGCGAAGACGTGGGGTAACATTCTAAACTTGTCTGCATCTCAATATTTCCTATATTCCCCCCATGCCTGAATACAAAGAATTAACTGCTAAGCAGATGGCTGATGGGGTCAAAGCTGGTAAGCTGTCGGCGGTAGAGCTTACTAAAGAAGCTATAAAATTAGCCAAGACCGAGGGTAAGGCATTAAATGCCTTTATAACGATCTGTGAAGAGAAGGCTCTCAAGCAAGCAGCCGCGATAGACGCGCTGGTGAAAAAAGGGACTTCGTCCCCGTCCAAGCCGCTGGCGGGAGTGCCGGTGGCAATCAAAGACAATATCTCCTACACCGGCTACGCCACGACTTGTGCTTCACATATTCTCGATGGCTACATTCCGCCTTACGATGCGACTTGCGTAAAAAATCTAATCGATGCCGGGGCCATAATAATCGGCAAGACAAATATGGATGAATTCGCCATGGGTTCATCGAACGAAAATTCGTTCTACGGCCCGGTCAAAAATCCGGTCAATCATGAACTTGTCCCGGGCGGTTCCTCGGGCGGTTCGACTGCCGTAGTGGCACAAAGAATCGTACCCATAGCATTTGGCTCTGAGACAGGCGGCTCTGTGCGTCAGCCGGCAGCGCTTTGCGGAGTTTTCGGACTAAAACCAACTTATGGCGGTATTTCGCGCTACGGCTTAGTGGCCTTTGCCTCATCGACTGACCAGATCGGCCCGCTGGCTCGAACGGCCGAAGATATTGCGCTGGCCTATCAGGTTGCAGCCGGACGCGACGAAAACGATTCGACTTCGGTAGCTTTCGACCATCCGGTATATTCTGAAAAATTAACGACTGACAAAAAATTCAAAATCGGCATCCCCAAAGAATATTTTGCCGAGGGGCTTGACGATGAAGTAAAGCAGGTAGTCGAAGAGGCTATCAAACTGTTAGAAAAAGCCGGTCACACCTTTAAAGAAATTTCACTGCCGATGACCGAGCGAGCCATAGCTGTCTACTACATAATAACCAGCGCCGAAGCGTCGTCCAATCTGGCCCGTTATGATGGTGTTAAGTATGGTCTTCGCGAAGCCGGCGATCAGGATTTGATGACCATGTATTCGACCACGCGTGCCTCGGGATTCGGTGCTGAAGTAAAACGACGGATTATGCTGGGCACTTATGTTTTATCAGCGGGCTACTACGACGCTTATTATCGTAAAGCCTCCCAAGTCCGCGAACTGATTAGACTCGATTTCGAGAAGGCATTTAATGAGGTCGATTTGATAATCTCGCCAACTTCGCCGACTCCTGCTTTTAAGCTGGGCGAAAAAATCGATGACCCGCTGACGATGTATCTGTCAGACATCTATACAGCATCCGCTAGTCTGGCCGGTAACCCCGGCATCTCTGTGCCGTTTGGCAAAACAAAAGACGGACTACCCATCGGAGTTCAGTTTCTGGCTCCCTGGTTTGCTGAGCTGTCGCTTTTTCAAATTTCAAACATTCTTCAGAAATCCGCCAGCTGATTTAAATGCCGTACTTCCACTCCGGTGACGTCAAACTATTCTATCAAGACGAAGGTCAGGGCGAGCCTCTGCTATTTTTGCATGGCTTCGCCTGCGACCATCGCATGTGGCAAACGCAGTTTGATTTGTTTTCGCAAAACTACCGCGTACTAGTACTCGACAGCCGCGGGCACGGTAAATCCGAGGCACCCGAAACAGGTTACAGCCGTGACCATCGAGCCCTAGATACCAGGCTGCTTTTAGATGAACTGAAAATAGATAAAGTGCATTTAGTCGGGCTGTCTATGGGCGGCTCGACTGCGATTGGATTTGCGTTTAAATACCCGGAACGCTTGAAGTCGTTATCGCTCATTTCAACAGGTGCTGCCGGTCACAGTCCCGGTAAAAAGATGGGGATCTTAGACGAAATTGCTCGAAGCAGGGGCATAGAGGCCGCTAAAGAGAAATGGCTGGAATGGATTTTGAGCTGGTTCAAAGGACGAAACCCAAAAATTGGCCAATTAATGAGTGATATGACCAGAGATCATAGCGGTGCTATCTGGGTTGACCCGATGCGAGGCAAATATCCGCGGACAAAAGACCAGGAAAATGTTCATGGCATAAACAATCCAACGCTTATAATTGCCGGCCGGTATGACAAAACCTTTCTGGAACTTTCCGAAGAGCTCAATCAGAAAATCGAACAGAGTCAGCTAATAGTGTTTGAAGAAGCCGGACATATGCTGAATCTTGAGTTTCCGGACAAATTCAACGCCGAACTCCAGAATTTTATCGAAAGTATTGATTAAAAAAAGTGGCTTGGCCACTTTGACCCGGAGCATAATAGCTTATATATTCAGGCTTCAAAATTATGTCAGAATACGACGGCTACGAACCAGTTATAGGGCTTGAAATTCACGCCCAGCTTCAGACAGAAAGCAAGATTTTCTGCGGCTGCAAAAACGCCTATGGCGAGCCACCAAATACGCTGACCTGTCCGGTCTGTCTGGGTCTGCCCGGAGCGCTGCCGGTGCTGAATAAGCAGGCGGTCGAAAAAGCTATAAAGATGATTCTGGCTGTGGGCGGTAAAGTTCGCAACCGCTCTGTTTTTGCCCGCAAAAATTATTTTTACCCGGACCTGCCCAAGGGATATCAAATCTCCCAGTTTGACAAACCTATCGGCGAGGGTGGCGTGATTAACTTCCAACTTGAAGACGGCACCAAGAAAAGCTGTCGCCTGACTCGCATTCATATAGAAGAAGACGCCGGCAAATCGCTTCATCCTGAAAAAGGCGAAGGCATTACCAGAGTAGACTTAAATCGCTGCGGTACGCCTCTTATTGAAATTGTCTCAGAGCCGGAAATGCGATCTCCCGAAGAAGCCTATGCCTATTTTGTAAAAGTTAAACAGATTTTGCAGTACACTAAAGTCTCAACCGGTGATATGGAAAAGGGGCACCTTCGCTGCGACGCCAATATTTCTGTACGGCCGGTCGGGCAGGAAGAGTTTGGAACGCGCACTGAAATCAAAAATATGAATTCTTTTAAAGGTGTCGAACGGGCCATAAAATTTGAAATTCAAAGACAGGTCAAGCTACTCAAATCGGGCGGTTCGGTCACTCAAGCAACGCTGCTGTGGGATGAAAGCCGTCAGGTAGCCGAAGCGATGCGCTCCAAAGAAGAGGCGCATGATTATCGTTATTTCCCCGAGCCTGATCTGGTTAATCTGGTCGTCAAAGATGACTGGATTGAAAACGTAAAAGAAAATATGCCGGAGCTGCCGGATAAAAAGGCTGAACGCTTTGTCAAAGATTACCAGATTCGCCCCTACGATGCCATGGTCCTGACCGACACTGTCTCGCTGGCTGATTACTACGACGAAGTTATGCAGAGCGCCAAAGACGGTCGCATTGCTGCCAACTGGGTACAGTCGGAACTATTGGGTGTGCTCAAAGATTCCGGCGATGATATTTCGACTTTCAGAGTACGTCCGAATATGATAGCGGATATTGTCAATAAGATAGAGTCAAAAGAGATATCTGGCAAAATGGCCAAGACCGTATTTGCTGAGATGGTTGAGACTGGCAAAGGCGCTGATGCTATTATCAAAGAAAAGGGCTTAGTGCAAATTTCCGATGAAAAACAGCTGCTGGCCATAATCGACACTATAATTTCTGCAAATTCCGGCAACGTTGACAAATACAAATCGGGCAAAACAAATCTGTTAGGATTTTTTGTGGGGCAGGTGATGAAAGAAACCAAAGGTCAGGCCAATCCCAAAGTCGTCAACCGTCTCTTAAAACAGAAACTGGACGGATGATTTGTTATGAACGACAGGCAAACAAGAATTGCCGTTTTTATTTCAGGCGGAGGAACTAACTTGCAGGCGCTGATAGATGCCTCAAAGACCGCTAGACTTTCTGCTGAAATATCGCTGGTAGTTTCAAGTAACTCTAAAGCGTTCGGACTGACCCGTGCCGAAAATGCAGAAATAGCAACGTTTGTTTTCAAAGAGAAAAATTATGAATCAAAATCAGAAGCGTCTCAAGATTTGCTTACTAAACTAAAAGAACACAAAATCGGCTTTATCGCTTTAGCCGGTTACCTGAAATTACTATCGCCAGAGTTAGTCTCAGCTTATAATGGGAAAATAATAAATATGCATCCGGCGCTGCTGCCAAAATACGGCGGCCAGGGGATGTATGGTATTTATGTACACCAGGCGGTACTGGCCTCAGGAGATAAAGAGACTGGCGTCAGTTTTCATATTGTTGACGAAGTTTATGACCACGGTTGTATCGTTGAGCAGTTTAAGGTGCCTGTATTAGAAAACGACACACCGGAAAGTTTACAGAAAAGAGTTTTAAAAAAAGAACATGAAGAGTATCCAAAAATATTAGATAAATTTATAAGAGGAGAATATGACAATAACTGATTCACAGCTGGTTATGACCACCGATATCAAAGAGTTCCCGCTCTTTGCACGTGGGAAAGTACGCGATATATATGATTTAGACGATAAACTTTTGTTTGTGGCATCGGACAGAATTTCGGCGTTTGACGTTGTTTTACCCAACGGCATTCCCGGCAAGGGAGAAGTCTTAACCAAAATGTCGCTGTTTTGGTTTGACTTCTTAAATGATGTGGTCGCTAACCACCTGGTTACAGCCAATGTTGACGAATACCCAAGTGAACTGCATAAGTATAGAGAGCAGCTCGAAGGCCGCTCAATGATAGTTGTTAAAGCTGAGCGCATCGACGCCGAGTGCATAGTGCGGGGTTATATTTCGGGTTCGATGTGGAAGGAATTAAAAGCGGCCAGAAAAAACGGCTCAAATATCGTTCATGGTTTTGAATTTGCTGCGGAGTTAAAGGAATCTGAAAAACTTCCGGAAACCTTGTTCACGCCGTCATCGAAAAACGACAGCGGTCATGATGAGAACATCAGCTTTCAACAGTTAATCGATATGATTGGTAAAGAAACTGCTGAGTTGTGCCGTGAGAAGTCACTTCAGATTTATCAAAAAGCTGCCGACTACGCGCTGACCAAAGGAATAATAATCGCCGACACTAAATTCGAATTCGGTTTTCATAACGGCAATTTCATTCTGATAGACGAAGTGCTTTCGCCGGACTCAAGCCGTTTTTGGCCGGCTGATAAATACGAAATCGGCCAGGGGCAGCCTTCATTTGACAAACAACCCATCAGAGATTATCTGGACACACTTGACTGGGACAAGCAAGTGCCCGGACCAAAACTGCCTGAAAATGTTGTCACCGAAACCAGCCGGCGCTACAAACAAGTTCAGGAACTTCTGACAGGTAACAACTAAAGTGGCCAGTACTATAAAAATTAAACGGGCGCTGATTTCGGTATTTGACAAGACTGGCATTGTAGAATTAGCTCGTGCACTTGATGAGCTTGGTGTCGAAGTAATCTCAACCGGTGGCACCCTGAAACTGCTCAAAAAAAACAAAATTCCGGCCGTATCTGTTTCGGCTTTTACCGGATTTCCGGAGGTTATGGGCGGACGTGTCAAAACTCTGCATCCGAAAATTTACACCGGTATTCTTCACCGCAGAGACAACCCTGATGACGTCGAGCAGTTAGTTCGGGCCGAGTCAAGGAGCATAGATTTGGTAATTGTAAATCTCTATCCCTTCAAAGAGACTATTGCCAGGCCCAATGTAACAGATGCAGATGCGATAGAAAATATCGATATTGGCGGACCGACTATGATACGGGCTGCAGCAAAAAATCATGACAGCGTCACAGTCGTAATTGACCCTGAAGATTATACGGAACTTTTAGAGCAGATAAGAGGCAAAGATGGCGCGACTGATTTTGCGTTCAAAAGAAACTGCGCCAAAAAAGCTTTTGCACTCACAGCCGAGTATGATTCTGCCATAGCCGATTATTTTGCCCAGGATGAAAAGGAAGGTTCGCAGTTCCCTCAAAATTTGGTCATGCGATTTGATTACAAATCCGCCCTGCGCTATGGCGAAAACCCGCATCAAGAGGCCGCGCTCTATCAGGACATTGCTTACCAAACAGCTAGCCTGCTTAAAGCGGAAATTCTCTCAGGCAAAGAACTATCTTACAACAACTATAACGACCTAGATGCCTGTTTGGAGCTGCTGCTTGCTTTCAAGGAACCGTTCGCCTGTGTTTTAAAACACAGTAACCCCTGTGGTGCTGCTATCGGCAAGACCATCGCCGAAGCATTCGTGGCCGCCTATGAAAGCGACCCGCTTTCTGCATTTGGTTCAATTATTGGACTAAATCGGGAGATTGATATTGACGTTGCCCATCATTTGCACGAAACTCCGTTTGTGGAGTGCATACTGGCGCCGTCGTTTACCGAAGAGGCGCTGAAACTTTTGAAAAAGAAAAAAGCCCGCCGATTACTGGCCCTGCCTGAAATCGCAAACGGAAAAACTTCAGATTTGACCCGCTATCGTCACATTCAAGGCGGACTCCTGGCACAATCAGCAGACGATGCCGAAGTCAGGGCAAACGACCTTAAAGTCGTCACCAAAAAAGCCCCGACCAAAAAGCAAATCGATGATTTACTGTTTGCCTGGAAAGTTGTCAAGCACACCAAATCGAATGCGATAGTATTGGCCAAAGATGGCGCTACTGTCGGCATTGGCATGGGGCAGACCTCTCGGGTAGATTCCGGATTCATGGCAGTTAAACGTGCCGCAGGCAGAGCCGATGGCGCCGTGATGGCTTCCGACGCCTTTTTCCCGATGACAGATGGCATTGAAGTCGCCACCGAGGCGGGCATCAAGGCGATAATTCAGCCGGGTGGCTCCAAAGCGGATGATAAGATTATTGCTGCTGCTGATAAAGCCAAGGTAGCCATGGTTTTTACAGGAATAAGGCATTTTAAGCATTAAGAGTTTTTTAGTATTTAGAGAACAAATCAGGAAGTTTTTCTGTTACAGAAGCAACCGCCAAGAGTCAGTCAGACATGTATTAAACTTGCTATAACATAGGAACTGTTTAGTTTCGTTTTAAGCTTAAGCCTAAAAAGTCAAAAAAGCAGGAGAAACCAGTTTTGAAAGTTAGCACTATCGCCCCGGCGCTGGTCTTATTTCTGATAATTGCCGCAACCTTGCAGTCTCTGCCGCGACTGGCCGCAGAACAATCGCTGGCTTGTAAAACCTGTCACATTAATCCCAACGGCGGCGGCGCCCGGACAGAGTTCGGTAATCACGCCGTAGCCTTTCACGAACTGACTTTGCAGAAAACAAAAAAATATTTTATAGAAAAATACCACTCACCGAAAATTTCCGAAAGCGTACTGGTCGGATTTGATTCTCGTTATCATGTTCGAGAGGGGGGCCGCGTCTTCAGAATGCAGACCGACGCTTATATTACTTTTGAACCATACCAAGATTTGATGTACCATCTGCGTTTCTGGGAAAATGGGACAAGCGAACAGTATCTGTTGCTCTATCTGGACCACCAAAAGTACTATCTCAAAGTAGGCCGATTTTATCCTGCCTATGGACTCAGAACTCAAGATTATGATACTTTCGTCCGTTCACAAATAGGCTTCGGCTACAATGCCTATATTGACGGCGTCTCTCTTGGTGCCAAGATAGGTGGGTCTAACATAGCAATCGAATTTTTTAACCCCAACCAGCGGTTTGTCGGTGCCTTTCATATTTTCAGAACCGGCTATTTAAAATCGTTAAGTTTTCTGGCCGGTTTCTCAGCAAGATTTTCAGAACAACTGAACGGTTTAAATGGAGCGTATCCACACACCAAAGGAATATTTGGCGGCTTGACTTATGATCGCTTCACTCTATTAGGCGAACTTGACTTGGCTGGCAAAGCCAATGATTCGCTCCTGTTTTACGCCGGACTTACAACCAGAATCGAATACGGGCTCTATTTTATAGCGGAATACAACTTTTTTGACTATGACCGAGATTTACAAAGCGGGGTAAACGAATATTTACGCTTTTCGCTGGAGTTTTATCCGATTCCGTTTGTTCAATTCAGACCATCGTATACTTATTACACCAATAGAACGCTGGACGGAGAGAACAACTTCTTTCTCCAATTTCATGTTGGTTATTGAGAAATTAGACAGGAAAGGAACATATAATGCAGAATTTAAAAAGAATAATGGGATTGCTCTCAATCGGACTGCTGCTGGTAATCTCTTCCGGCTGTTCAGACAGCGGCTCTCCGACCGATGGTGGAGGCAACGGAGGTGGTAATGGAGGTACTACAGATACCGTAAGTTTTGCCAATGATATCAGACCTATACTCGTAGCAAGTTGTGCTATTTCGGCTTGCCATGGAAGCGCCCCTATTCAAGGCGGACTAAATATGGGCACAGCTACCTGGACTCAAATAAGAGCCGCTTCTGGCAATATTGGCGGACTTATCGTCAGACCTGGTAATGCTTCATCAAGCACTCTCTATACCAAGACAACTTCGAGTCCACCATTTAATGCCAGAATGCCTTTTGGCGGTGGCGCCCTCTCATCAGCGCAGCAGCTCGCTATAAGAGACTGGATAAATCAGGGAGCGCTCGACAATTAAGACGCAACTCATGCGAGTGAGATCAATTTTAGGAAGTTTCATGGTTGTCTTTTTGCTGGGGACTACTGTTGCAGCAGAACGTTATAGCCTTGACCCAACTTATACCGGCGACACCGTCTACTTCAATTCCACGGCCCGGCTGGAATTCGTTAGTGGCAAGACTCAAGATGTTTCAGGCATGTTCAGTTTTGACCCCGAGAATCCGGAAGGAAGCATAGGCGGCCTGTTGGCTGTTGACCTGCGCACGCTTAAAACAGGCATTGCAACCCGCGATGGACATATGCGCGACAATCATCTGCATACTGAAAAGTATCCTTTCGCATATTTCGAAGTTGATTCTCTAGTGCCCGTGATTTCTCTTAGCGTGGCTGATTCTATATATACTGCCAGAGTAATGGGCAAGTTTTACATCCACGGGGTCTATCGTGAAATAGAAGCAGGCCTTTCTATAGTGAGAAGTCTGGCAAGTTCTAAAAGTGAATCAATAAAAGTAACCGCAAAGTTTGCGATCAAACTTGACGAATTCAAGATTCCCCGCCCCAAGGCTCTATTTTTGAAACTTGCTGAGACTATTGAAGTTGTGGTGGTTTTCAGAGGATTTTCAGGGATTCCTGCCGAGCAGATTGAACTGCCTGACTGGAAAAAACTTGATTAAAATTTGGACACTTTCCTTTTGTTCTCTTGCATAAAAAAATATGCGGTCATATCTTTTAGGTGACTGTCGATAAGATTTTAAGAAGTTATGAGAAACAGAATATTAGAAATAGTAGTTTTTCTGATGGATTTCCTGCAACAGGGGGCCAAAGAGAATTTTCACCCTGATGAACTGTCAGATACTCTGGAGCAGATGGGCTATTCTGACTCAGAAATAAGTTCGGCCTACAAATGGATGCTTGAGAGACTGCACGGCAATCCCGAAAAGTATTTTGATAAATATCCGGAAAAACCTAAATCGCTGAGACTTTTAAGCTCGGTTGAGAGGCATCAAATTTCTCCGGCTGCTTTTGGCTATGTTCTAAAGCTCAAAAATCTGCAACTCATAACTGATCTGGATATGGAATCAATTCTGGAAAAAGCTTCACAGATAGGCACTTTCCCGATGAGCAAAAGCCAGATGAAGGTTTTGGTCTCCTCGTTGGTTTTCCCGGAACTGGCCGGTGCAGATATTGAAGAAATATCTTCGAATTCCGCTTCCAACCTGAAAAATTTCCACTAAATTAAAATATGTCCCTTTCCGGCAGACAACTGGTCGTCGGTTTGACCGGCGGGGTGTCCTGCTATAAAGTTCCGAATCTGGTTCGGCTGCTTTATAAAGAAGGCGCCTCGGTGCAAGTAATAATGACCGTAGCGGCCACTAAGTTTATTACTCCGCTTACTTTGGAGTCGGTTTCGCAGCGGGCGGTAGCCGTCGAAATGTTTCCCGAAGATGAATATGTGGCCACCCGTCACATAGATTATTCAGACTGGGCCGAGCTGATAATAATCGCGCCTGCTACGGCCAATTTTATGGGCAAAATTGCCACAGGAATTTCAGATGACCTTTTAACAACGGTAGTCACAGCTCACCGTAATCCAATCCTGATAGCCCCGGCTATGAATCCCGGTATGTGGGAAAACCCGATAACTCAGAAAAACTACAACTACTTAAAGGAACTGGGGCATAAGTTTGTGGACCCGGTCGAAGGGGAGATGGCTTGCGACCATCAGGGTGTCGGAAGAATGGCCGAGCCGGAAGTTATATTCGAAGCTATAAAAGCTCACTTGTCATCTCTAAATGTAAAAAAAAAGAGTCTTAGCGGCAAAAAAGTTTTAATAACGGCTGGTCCGACCCGTGAAAAGATTGACGCCGTACGCTTTATAAGTAATTACTCGTCCGGCAAAATGGGCTACGCTCTGGCACAGGCTGCCATTGAACTGGGAGCCGAGACCACGTTAATCAGCGGTCCGAGTTCGCTCGTTCCTCCCCCAGGCGCCAGATTTATTCCGATAGAATCGACCGAGCAGCTCTATCAGGCTGTCTCCAAAGAATTTGCGACTACAGACTGCCTTATAATGGCCGCTGCGCCATCGGATTTTAAAGCCGAGAACGAATCATCTGAAAAAATTAAGAGAAACGGTGGCAACCTTATGCTGTCGCTTGAGCCAACCGTCGATATCTTGAAATCACTCTCCAATGGCAAAAGAAAGAACCAGCTGGTGATAGGCTTTGCTCTGGAAACATCCGATGCCATAGCCAATGCGACTAAAAAACTCGACGAGAAAAACTTAGACGCCATAGTTGTTAACAAAGTATCCACAACTACCGGTTTTAACACGGATACAAATCAAGTTACATTCATCGCCCGCCACAAAGAGCCCGACCAATGGCCGCTCTTAAGTAAATTTGAAACTGCTCAGAAAATTCTTGAGAAACTTGTCACTATGATTTAAGTTGTCTGGTATAGTATTCATCTTATGAACACGAAACCAGACGACATTCATCGACTGCTGAAAAAAGCAGTCAAATCGCAAATTGACATTGGCACCAGCGAAATTATTATAAATAGAAACTCAGCTAAGTCACATATTAATAAATGTGATGGACAAACTGATGTTTTGAGCATAACAAGTGAGGCAGAACTGTTTAATCAATTTGACACTTCAACTCTGGGAGAACCCGAGTTTGATTCGCTTGAGGCACACTATGATAAAATATGCAACTGCCAGAAATGCCCGCTGGGCAAAACCCGTAACAAGTTTGTCTATGGTGTCGGCAACCCTCATGCTGATCTGGTGTTTATTGGTGAAGGTCCCGGGCGTGATGAAGATTTAAAAGGGGAGCCGTTTGTAGGCCGGGCCGGCAAACTGCTCGATAAAATATTGGAAGCGATAAAATTTACCAGGGAAGACATTTACATCCTCAACATGGTCAAATGTCGGCCTCCGGATAACAGAGACCCGCTGCCCGAAGAGATGGAAGCCTGCAGTCCCTACCTGATTGAACAACTGCGCCTCATAAAACCAAAACTAATCTGCTTACTGGGACGGGTAGCCGCCCAGAGACTCTTAGATACCAAGACTCCGCTGGGTAAACTTCGCGGCACTTTTCATAATTTTATGGGTGCTGAAGTGCTGGTAACCTATCATCCGGCGGCGCTGCTTCGTTTTCAGGCCTATAAGAGAGACACCTGGGAAGACATGCAAAAATTAAAAGCGCGATACGATGAGGTGACCAGATAAAATGGCCCGACCGGCGCATCAGAAAGATAGCATAACCCACCTGCAGCCGCCGCAGTCTTACGAAGCAGAGCAGGCCGTATTAGGGGCTGTCTTAAAAGACAGCGAAGCCATTGCCCAGGTTCTGGAAGTTTTTGATTCTCCCCATCATTTTTACAATAACAAACACCAGACGATATTTCAGATTGCCATAGATTTGTTCAACCGTTCTGAGCCGCGTGATATAACGACCGTCTCGGAAGAACTGATTAAGCTGGGTAAATTAGATGAAGTCGGCGGCCGGGTATATCTGGTAGAACTGGCAGCTTCGATTGCTTCATCTGCCAATGTTGCCAGCCATGCCAATATCATTCTCGAAAAATCACTGCTGCGAAAAATGATCAACACTTCCAATCAGATTGTGCGCAGCTGTTACTTGCTGGAGCAGCCGGTTTATGAACTTCTTGACGTAGCTGAAACCAACATTTTTGATATCTCGGAAATGCGGCTCAAGCACGGCTTTGTGCCGCTGCAAAAATTGCTGCATGAGGCGCTGGAGCAGCTGGACAATATTGAAGAAGGGGGCTTGCAGGGGTTTAAGACCGGATTTACGAAGTTTGATGAAATGACACTGGGGCTGCATAGAGGTGACTTGATTATCATAGCCGGTCGTCCATCGATGGGTAAAACTGCCCTGGCGCTGAACATCGCCGAAAATTTTGCCGAGATAAATAAAAAAGGTGTGGGCATTTTTTCGATTGAAATGTCAAAAGAACAGCTGGCCTTTCGAATGCTTTGCGGCAGAGCGAGGCTTAACCAGCAGAAACTCCGTTCCGGCAAGCTTCGTGACGAAGAATGGCAAAAACTTACAATCGCCGGTCATAATCTGTCGGAAGCGAAAATCTTTATCGATGATTCGGCAACTCTCTCGCCGCTGGAACTGAGAGCCAAAGCCCGCCGCTTAAAGCAACAGCACGATGTAGAATTGATAATCGTTGACTACCTGCAGCTGATGCACGCTCACGGCAGGCAGGAAAACAGACAGCAGGAAATATCTTTAATTTCAAGAAGTATAAAAGCGCTGGCCAAAGAACTCAGTATACCCGTCATTGCCATCTCGCAGCTGTCCCGTCAGGTTGAGCAGCGCGGCAAAGAAAAAATACCCCAATTGTCTGACCTTCGTGAATCAGGAGCCATAGAGCAGGATGCCGATGTCGTAGCCTTTGTCTACCGTCAGGAATTTTATCTTACCAGGGAAGAGCGCATGGAAGAGCAGAGCAAAGGTCCCTTTGAAACCAAATTAGGTAAAGCTCAGATTATTATAGCCAAACAACGTAACGGTCCGACCGGTGTGATAGACCTGGCTTTCGTGGCTGAGTTCGCACGTTTTGAAAATCTGGAAACATTGCATCCTGACCTTCCGGCCGGAGCCAGTCCGGTCCGTGATGATGAAGAACTGCCGCCATTTTAATTTTATTCTGCCACTTTAATTTTAGCATATTACAGCCATGTTTGAACTGAATTCAACCGCTGGCTTGGCCCGTCGCGGCAAAGTTGTTACCGACCATGGCGTTTTTCAGACACCGGCTTTTATGCCGGTAGGCACTACCAGCGCTGTCAAAGCTCTTACCTGTGAAGATCTCGAAGAATGTGGCGCCGAAATAATTCTGGGCAACACCTATCATCTCTATCTTCGTCCCGGCTCAGAGCTGATAAAAAATATGGGGGGTTTAGCTGAATTTAACAGCTGGAACAAACCGACTCTGACAGATTCCGGCGGCTTTCAGATTTTTTCGCTGAAAGATATCTCAACTGTCAGTGATAACGGGGTTGAGTTTAAGTCGCATTACGACGGCTCTAAACATTTCTTTTCTCCAGAAAAGGCGATACAGATTCAGCACGACCTCGGCGCAGATATAATTATGCAGCTTGATGAATGCGTGGCTTATCCTGTCAGCCAGAACGTGGCCGACAAAGGAGTAGAAAGAACTTACAAGTGGGGGCAGCGTTGCTTCGAAGAACACCGGTGTTTGTCTCAATCAAACGACAGACAAATAAATTTGTTCGGCATAGTGCAAGGCTCGGTCTATCCCGAACTGAGAAAGAAGTCGGCCGGGCAGATAGTTTCGCTCGATTTTGCAGGCAACGCTATCGGCGGGCTGGCGGTGGGGGAATCAAAACAGGAAATGGAAGAGATGCTGGCGCTGACAATCGAATTTTTACCGGAAAACAAGCCAAGATACCTGATGGGTGTCGGTTATCCCGAAGATATTCTGATGGCCGTCTCCTACGGCGTTGATATGTTCGACTGTGTTCTTCCCACCAGAAACGCCCGCACCGGAGCGGTATTCACTTCGTCCGGTCCCTTAGTTTATAGAAATGCAGAATACAGCCAGGATGAGCGCCCGCTTGATACCGAATGCGACTGCAGGGTCTGCCAGAGGTACAGCCGGGCCTATCTGAGGCATCTCTATAATCAATCGGAAATCACTGCCATGGTGCTTTCGTCGTATCACTCGACTTATTTCTATCAGAAGCTGATGAAAAATATCCGGCATGCTATTGAATCAAACAGCTTTAATTCTTTCAGAAAACAATTTTTGGAAAAATACTTAAACCGGGATTAAGATCAGCTAAAGCTCTATCAGATAACCCAGGGTAACACGAAAGTCACTCAGTCTGACTCCGACTCTTTGAATTGAATAGCGGTAGGCTCCCAGATTCCGCTGGTATACCAGATTTGATCTGATATCGGTCATTCTTATCTCAAACGACCAGAGGCGGGACTTTCTCAGCCCGAATATAAACCTGTAGCCGGCATTGCCCTGCAAATATACATCGCTGATATTATCAGCGGCAAAGAGCGAGTCAGCCACATCGCCATCCAGATTCAGGTAGCTCTGGTTATAAACAACGCCCATGCCTATAAAACCCATCAGGTGGTCGGTGCCCCGATAGTACAATATCTCCGCCGAGGTTGTAATACCATAAATATCACCTTTGGGGAAACTTATCTTGGTCACTCTGCCACGGTTGTATTCAACTCCTGTCCGGATAACTATCGGATGATAAAATAACAGCTCATATTTGAAAGTGAACTCAGGCCCGCCGGAAGCTAAATCGCTGGGACTAGAAATTCCGGCAGTTATATGGAAATTATTGGAATTTAAGGTATCTCTGTCGGTCGGGTTTAAAGGGAAAACCGGCAGGCTTAGTAGCGATGTTAATATCAGGCTATACATATAATCAAATAACTCTCTTACAGATAAATAACGCTATATATTTAATATTGTTAAGTACTTTTAATAACAATCCCTAATCGACGGCCAGAAACCGCAATAATTGCCCTTATTCGGGCGGTGTCCTAATTTGGACTAATTTTCATTTGAAGTATCGTCCACTCTTTTATATTGACATCAAAATCCAGATTTGAGATATATAGAATGAATTGGGGATAGTCCCTAAGACAACCAAGGTAGTGAAGTGCCGTGGCAACCGTTTATAAGGAACAAAGGAGGCTACGCATGGAACTAAAAAAAACCAGAGTAACCGTGACGGAGGTTATTGACGCTGACACTTTTAGAGTCAGACCTCATTGGCAGTCAACAGGAAAAGAAGAAGGCGATACTATCAGAATCAACGGGTACACTGCCCCTGAACCAGGGCAAACCGGATTTCAAGAAGCCAAGAATGATTTAGAAGAGATCATTAGGGGCAAAGACGTTGAACTTAGAAATCCGCAAGCTGCTACTAGTGGGCAATTAGTTTGTGATGTTATGATTGAAGGAAAAGACATCACGACACTCTTGAATCGATAGAAGTAAACCCCGCACGGCACTTATTACCTTTTGAAGACGGCAGATGTCCTCATCTGCTCCTGATGTATCTACCCCACTTACCCCCCTTTACTTTAGGATTTATATTCTTGAGTGATTGAAGCCCTGACAGAGTCCGCCGGAGATACAACTTGCGAGCGGTGTCCTAATTTGAATGCTGTTGACAGCGCCGCAAGGATTTCTATATTGCCATCTTGCAGCCCCGATGTGAATATTATCACAATAGGTAAAATAAGTCAGTAGATAACATTAAAGTTTGAACAGGAATTAAATGAGCAACGTCACCGAATATAAGAACTTTATTAACGGCCAATGGGTGGCCTCAAAATCAGGCCAGACCTACGAAAACCGAAACCCTGCTAATACTGACCAAATTATCGGACTCTTTCAGCAGTCAGTAGCCGCAGACGCTACCGCTGCAATCGAGGCCGCTTCGGCAGCTTTCAAAAAGTGGCGCCTGGTGCCGGCACCAAAACGGGGTGAGATTCTCTATAACGTTGCCAAAAGACTTTTTGATAATAAAGAAGAGCTAAGCTCTGATATGACCCGCGAGATGGGCAAAGTCATCAAAGAAACCCGCGGCGATGTTCAGGAAGCTATCGATATGACTTTTTATATGGCCGGCGAAGGCCGCCGACTGTTTGGTATAACTACACCATCGGAGCTGGCTAATAAATTTAATATGACTATCAGGCAGCCGCTGGGTGTCTGCAGTTTCATTGCTCCCTGGAATTTTCCAATGGCAATTCCGGCCTGGAAAATGATGCCGGCGCTTATTTGCGGCAATACGATTGTGATTAAACCGTCGGAACATACACCTCTCTCGGTTGTCAATCTGATGAAAGCCTGTCACGAAGAAGGCGTACCCCCCGGTGTTATAAATATGGTCACCGGTGACGGTCCGGTGCTGGGCCCGGCGTTAATAACCGATCCCAGAGTAAAGATAGTCTCGTTTACCGGCTCAACCCGCACCGGCCGGATAGTATCCGAAGCCTGCGCCAAAAATTTCAAGCATGCCTGTCTGGAAATGGGCGGCAAGAATGTAGAAATCGTCATGGATGACGCCAATCTTGAACTGGCGGTCGATGGCGCCTTATGGGGAGCCTTTGGCACCACCGGTCAGAGATGCACCGCCACCAGCCGGCTGGTCTGTCATAAAGATGTTATCGAAAAATTTACGTCAATGATAGTCGAACGGGCTAAAAAACTGCAAGTAGGCAACGGCCTTGATGAAGCCACCGATATGGGACCTATCATAAATCAAAAACAGCTCGACAATGTTATGAAATATATTGAAATCGGAAAATCTGAAGGCGCCAGACTCCAGACCGGCGGGGAGCGTCTGACCGGAGGAGAATATGACAAGGGCTACTTTGTGCAGCCGACCGTATTTACCGATGTCACTGCCGATATGCGCATCTGGAAAGAAGAAATATTCGGTCCGGTTTTAAGCATTGTCTCCTGTTCATCTCTGGATGAAGCCATCAATCTGGCCAACGATACTGTATACGGATTGTCGGCTTCAATTTACACTCAGGACGTTAACAGCGCTTACACAGCCATGCGCGATATCAACACCGGCATCTTTTATGTCAACGCTCCGACTATCGGGGCCGAGACACATCTGCCCTTTGGCGGTACCAAAGAGACCGGCAACGGCCATCGCGAGGCCGGCACGGCAGCGCTTGATGTTTTCAGCGAATGGAAATCTATTTATGTTGATTTCTCAGGGAAACTTCAGAGAGCCCAAATCGACACGGAATAAAAAATGGCTAAATGCAAATTCATAGATAATCACTTGAGCGGATTTTTGGCTCTCTATCTCATTCTCTTTATCTGGATGGCTTCCTCCATTTAGTTGTTTTATCACTCTGACAGGCTATCACAGAAAACTAAAATTTATCTTTGAATTTATTGGAGAAAACAATGTCAAATAAGAAAAGAAAAGTGATAATAATGGGAGCCGCCGGACGGGACTTCCACAATTTTAATACAATGTATCGCGATAACGCACAGGTCGAAGTGGTAGCCTTTACAGCCACTCAGATTCCTGATATTGACGGACGCAAATATCCGGCAAAACTGGCCGGCAAATTGTATCCCAAAGGGATTCCCATCTACGAAGAAAAAGAATTACTTGGTCTGATAGCCAAGCATGATATTGATGAAGTCATTTTTTCTTACTCGGACGTGCCTTATCAGTACGTTATGGATAAAGCCGCTCATGTCATGTCCGCCGGTGCCAGGTTTGCAGTCGAGGGCGGCGATCCGACCATGATTAAGTCAAACAAACCAGTGGTGGCTGTCTGTGCTATCAGAACCGGCTGTGGCAAATCGCAGACAACCCGTCGCGTAGCAGAAATTCTGCAGCAGCTGGGCAAAAAAGTGGTGGCTATTCGCCACCCCATGCCTTACGGCGATCTGACCAAACAAATCAACCAGCGCTTTGCAAAACTAAGTGACCTTGATAAGCACGACTGTACTATCGAAGAGCGGGAAGAATACGAGCCGCATATCAGAGCCGGAGTAATTATCTATGCCGGCATTGACTACGAAAAAATTATCCGTGATGCCGAAAAAGAAGCCGACGTAATTCTCTGGGATGGCGGCAACAACGACATGCCTTTTTACAAGCCGGATCTGCTTATCACAGTCGTTGACCCGCATAGAGCAGGGCATGAGCTGTCATATTATCCCGGCCAGAATAATCTGATCATGGCCGACGTGATTGTTATAAACAAGATAGACTCTGCCGATGCCGACGGCATTTCTGAGGTTCGCGCTAATATTAATTCACAAAACCCGAATGCTATCGTAATAGACGCCGCTTCACCGCTGACTCTTGACAAGCCGCAGCTTATCAAAGGCAAGAGAGTTCTGGTAATCGAAGATGGACCGACTTTAACCCACGGTGAAATGGCCTACGGCGCCGGGGTGGTTGCTGCCGAAAAATTTGGCGCTGCCGAATTAGTTGACCCTCGGCCATATACAGTCCGTTCAATCTCGGAGACTTTCGAGAAGTATCCGGAGATTGGAATTTTGCTGCCGGCCATGGGCTATGGCGACAGTCAGGTAAAAGACCTTGAGACCACTATCAACAAAACCAAATGTGATGTCGTCATCATTGCCACCCCGATAGATTTAAGCCGGATTCTGAAAATTAACAAACCAACTGTACGGGTAAGCTATAACCTTCAGGAAATCGGTTCACCCAACCTTACGGAAGTTCTGACAGACTTTGTTAACAAAGGCCAGAAGTCTTCCGCTAAGAAGAGCAAGAAATAGTTTTTTGCCTGAGGCTTAGAGAATAATGTCCGGTAAAACAGCAGTTGTCGCTCTGGGTGGGCATGCCATAACGCATCCCGACTTAGAAGACACTATCGCTAATCAGTTCTCAAACACCAGAGAATCTCTGAATGGTGTAATAGATCTGATTAACGAAGGTTACAATTTAGTCATAACCCACGGCAACGGTCCGCAAGTCGGCAATGTGCTTTTGCGCATTGAACTGGCCAGGGGTCAAGCGCCGATTTTGCCTTTGGGCGTCTGCGTGGCCGATACCGAAGGCGGTATGGGCTATATGATTGAACAGTCACTGCAAAACAGACTTCGTGCGGAAAAAATAAACAGGCCGGTGGTAACGCTTATTACGCAGGTAGTAGTAGCTGAAAATGATCCGGCCGTACATAATCCGACTAAGTTTATCGGACAGTTTTACTCAGAAGAAGAGGCCAGAGATTTTGAGAAGTCCCGCGACTGGACAATGAAAGAAGATTCGGAGCGCGGCTTTCGTCGAGTGGTGCCCTCACCAATGCCCTTAAAAATTGTGGCAGCGGAAACGTTAAAAAAGTTAGTCGCTAGCGGCACAATTGTAATTGCCGGCGGTGGCGGTGGTATTCCGGTTTACATCGACAAAAACGGCAATTACGAAGGCATGGATGCGGTCATAGACAAAGACCTGGCCTCGGCTGTAATCGGCAAAGAAATCGGCGCCGACATCCTGGTGATCCTGACTTCGGTTGATAAAGTTGCTCTGAATTTTGGCACGCCAGAGCAGCAGAATATTGATAAGATGACGCTCTCAGAGGCCAAGAAGTATCACAGCCAGGGTCACTTTGCGGCAGGCTCGATGGGACCCAAAATAAAAGCCGCTATTAAATTTTTAGAAGAGGGCGGCAGTCTGGTTACTATTTCGAATGTACCGGATGCTCATAATGCAATTCTTGGAAAAGCCGGCACAATTATTGTGCCCAATTAGAAACAAAATGTCAGAAATCAGCCTTGACTTGATAAAAGCCGTTCAAAAAAACGGCATCATATACGAAGTCGGCGGTGCCGTGCGTGACCGGCTTTTGCTTCACGAAAAGCCGACCAAAGACTGCGATTATCTGGTCACCGGAATCCCGTACGATGAACTCACTAAAATATTAAGAAAATTCGGACGGGTCGATCTGGTCGGCCGGAGTTTTGGTGTCATAAAATTTACTCAAGACATAGACGATATCAAGCACACTTTTGACATAACCCTCCCGCGCAAAGAGCATTCGACCGGAGTCGGACATAAAGACTTTGCTGTTTCATTTGATCCCTCGCTACCGGTCGAAGAGGACCTCAAGCGCCGCGATTTTACCATAAACGCCATTGCCAGAGTTCTTGACTCAGGTGAACTGGTCGACCCCTTAGGCGGAGTCAAAGACTTAGAAAACAGAACTTTAAAAATGGTTTCAGAGAATTCTTTCGAAGAAGACCCCTTAAGAATGCTGCGGGCTGTTCAATTGAGTGCGCGATTTGAACTTACTATTGAAGATAAAACTCTGGACTCATTAAAAGAACACCACGCTTTGATATCGTCTATCTCAGCCGAGCGGATTGCCGAGGAACTCAACAAACTTTTGATTCATGCCGAAAAACCATCCGAAGGATTCAGACTGATGCAGTCAACCGGACTCTTAAATGATATATTACCACAGCTCCAGGAGTGCGTTGCCGTTGACCAGCCCGGCGGCTATCATCGCTGGGATGTTTTTGAGCATACCATCCGTACCATAGATGAATGCAGGCAAAATTTGAGACTTCGTCTGGCGGCGCTCTTTCATGATATCAGAAAGCCGCAGCATAAAGAGATTAAAGATGACGGCTGTACTTTCTACGGGCATGAAATTGGCGGCGCCAAAGCGGCCAAAAGATGGCTGCGTGACTACCGCTATCCCATCGATTTGACCGGCGAAGTTGTCACTCTGGTCGAGCGGCATATGTTCACCACCGATGTTTTGGACAAAGGCGTAAGACGCTTGATACGCAAGGTCGGCCTGGAACTTATTTTTGACCTGCTTGATCTGCGGCGGGCGGATGTGATTGCCCAGGGCATGGGTGGCATTACTGATGATGTCGACGAGCTTGAAGCCAGAATCCGTCAGGAAATAGACAAAAAATCTCCCTTTGGACTGAAAGATTTGCCACTTAAGGGTGGGCAATTAATGAAATTGCTGAAACTTGAGAGCGGACCGGCCATTGGTGAGATTTTAAATCATCTTTTGGAGCAGGTTCTGGACTTTCCTGAAAAAAATATCATAAGCGAGCTTGAAAGTATGGCAAAAGATTACTATCAAGAGAACCTGAATAAACTATTGGAACTAAACAGGAAACGACTTAAGGACACCAATAATGAAAATTCATGAATACCAGGCTAAGGAACTGTTCAAGCAGGCCGGTATCCCTGTTCCTGAAGGAAAAGTGGCCAGCGATGTTGCTGAAGTTGTAAGCATCGCAGAAGAATACAAAAAGTCGGTAATGATCAAGTCTCAGGTGCATGTCGGCGGACGGGGTAAAGCCGGCGGTATCAAATATGCAGAGAACCCGGAATCTGCAAAAATTCTGGCTCAGCAGATTATTGGCATGAAAATAAAAGGTCTGACTGTTAAGAAAGTTCTGGTAACAGTCGCCGAGGATATTTTGTCCGAAGCATATGTCGGCATTATCTTAGATCGTAACAGTAAGACACCGGTCATAATGGTTTCATCAGCCGGCGGCATTGATATTGAAGAAGTTGCCGCTAAGACTCCTCACAAGATTTTCAAGATGAGTATTGACCCGGTCGAAGGTTTGCAGCCGTTCCAGGCCAAAATACTGGCCTACAAATTGTACCGGGATATTGGCCAGGTGCGTGAAGCATCTGATATCATCACAAAAATGTACAGACTTTTCTGGAAATATGACGCTTCTCTTATTGAAATAAATCCTCTGATTACCAATCAGTCCGGCAAAGTCGTCGCACTCGATGCCAAATTTAATGTCGATGACAACGGGCTTTTCAGAAACAGCGAAATTGAAAAGATGCGCGACCTTGACGCCGAAGACCCGGCGGAAATCGAAGCCCGTGATGGCGGCCTGTCGTTTGTCAAACTGGACGGGAATATCGGCTGCATTGTCAACGGAGCCGGACTGGCTATGGCCACCATGGACTTAGTCAAACGCTACGGTGGGGAGCCGGCAAACTTTCTGGATATCGGAGGCTCGTCAAATCCCCAAAAAGTTGTAACTGCCATGAAGATTATTTTAGAAGATTCGAAAGTAAGAGCAATTTTGTTTAATATTTTTGGCGGGATAACGCGCTGTGACGATGTTGCCAACGGCATTGTCGCCGCCTTTGAAGAACTAAAACCGACCATTCCGGTGGTAGTCAGACTTACCGGCACCAACGAAGAAAAAGCACACAAAATTCTAAAAAAAGTTAAGCTGCCGTACGGTGAGACTCTTGACGAAGTTGTCAAAAAAGCCATCGAACTGGCCGGAATTGCCGCCTGATTTCAAATGTCATCAGAGGAAAGAATTAATGTCAATTTTCATAAATAAAAAAACCAGACTTATTGTACAGGGCATAACCGGACGCGACGGCTCGTTTCATGCCGCTCAGATGAAAAGCTACGGCACCAAAGTAGTCGGCGGTGTTACTCCCGGCAAAGGCGGCAGTAAAGTTTCCGGCATCCCGGTTTTTAATACTGTCGCAGATGCTGTCGAAAAGACAAATGCAAATACATCGGTCATCTATGTGCCGCCCCAATTTGCTGCAGATGCGATTTACGAAGCAGTCGATGCCAAAATCGAATTAGTCATCTGCATCACCGAAGGCATCCCGGCCAATGACATGATGAAAGTTTATGCTTATGTCAAAAAAAGAGGCGCCAGGCTGATTGGTCCTAACTGTCCCGGTCTGATTTCACCCGGTGAAAGCAAAGTCGGAATAATGCCGGGGAATATAGTTAAAAAGGGAAATGTCGGCGTAGTTTCACGTTCCGGTACTCTCACTTACGAGGCAATCTGGGCGCTGACTCTGGCGGGGATTGGACAGTCGACCTGTATCGGCATCGGCGGTGACCAGATAATCGGCACAAATTTTATCGACTGCTTAAGAGAGTTCCAAAATGACCGGTCGACCAAAGCGATTGTGCTGATCGGTGAAATCGGCGGGTCAGACGAAGAAGAAGCAGCGGCATTTATCAAAAAGAAAGTCAGTAAGCCGGTCGTTGGTTTTATCGCCGGTCGCACCGCTCCGGCTGATGTGCGCATGGGTCACGCCGGTGCAATTATATCCGGTTTGAGCGGCACTGCTGAAGATAAGGTCATAGCACTGGAAAAAGCCGGGGTGCCGGTGGCTGAATCACCGACAGAAATTCCTGCTCTGGTCAAGCTGCTTTTAAGTGGCGGTAAACCGATTTTCAAATCAAGATTGAAAGCAAGAAAGAAAAAGAAAAGCAGCACAGCTGCCAAAAAAATCAAAATCAAGGCAGTTAAGAAAAAATTTGCAGCCTCAATGACGTTCAAAGGAAAACAAAAATGAGCAGAACTCTCTTAATAGTCAAACCTGACGCCACCAAAAGAAACCTGATAGGGCATATCGTAAGCCGGCTGGAGAAAGCCCGTTTCAAAATCGTAGAGATGAAAATGCTCAAGCTCAAAAAAAGTCAGGCCAGAGAATTTTACGCTGTCCACCAGGGCAAACACTTTCTGGATTCACTGGTCAAGTTTATGTGCTCCGGTACTATTGTCCCCATGGCTCTGGAAAAAGAGAACGCTGTCAAAGATTTAAGAGCCTTAATCGGAGCGACCGACCCTTCCAAAGCAGACTGTGGCACTATCCGTTTTGAGATTGCCAGAGATATAGAAAAAAATTCGGTGCATGCCTCAGACTCAGACGCCAATGCCAAAAGTGAGATAAGCTTTTTCTTTGATAATTAAATGCTGTTTACGCTGATAAAAAAATTGATGTTACAGATATTATAAAAGGATGAAAAATAGTGAATAAGAAAGTTGCTGTGATAGGTGCCGGAAATGTCGGCGCAACCTGCGCTATGTATCTGGCCGAAGCAAACATAGCTGACATCGTCTTAGTCGATATCGCCGAGGGCATTCCGCAGGGCAAAGGACTTGATCTGACTCAGGCCGGGCCGGTGCGCGGATACAATGCTATGGTCAATGGCACCAATGATTTCAAAGATATTGAGGGAGCTAACATAATTATCGTCACCGCCGGTATGCCGCGCAAACCGGGCATGTCACGTGAAGATTTGCTGACTGCCAATGCTGATATAACCAAATCAGTCGCCGAAAATATCAAAAAATATGCACCGGACAGTTTTGTGGTGATGGTCGCCAACCCGCTTGACCTGATGACCTACCATATGCAAAAAATCACCGGTTTTCCCACCAATCGTGTTTTCGGTCAGGCCGGTGTGCTCGATTCGATAAGATTCAGGGCTTTTATCGCCATGGAACTGAATATTGCCATGACCGACACTCAAGCAATGGTACTCGGTGGCCACGGCGACACCATGGTGCCTATTCCGCGCTATACTACGGTGGCGGGCATTCCGATTTCTGAGCTTATTTCAGCAGAGCGCATCAAAGCTATCTGCGAACGTACTGCAGCCGGCGGCGGTGAAATAGTAAAACTTCTCAAAACCGGCTCGGCCTATTACGCACCGGCAGCGGCTTCGGTTGATATGTGTAAAGCAGTATTTAACGATGAAAAAAAATTACTGCCGGCCTCGGCGCACCTGACCGGACAGTATGGCATTGATGATATTTATATCGGAGTCCCGATTGTCTTAGGAGCCGGCGGCGTTGAAAAGATTATCGAACTGACACTTGAAGATGGCGAACTGAAAGCGCTGCAAGGCTCAGCCGCAACCTACAAGAAACATTTAAGCGAACTTGGTTATTAATTTTTAGAATGGCACCGAAATCACATATCAAAGTTCCTGCCTCAGGCGAGCGAATCAAAATCAAGAACAAGAAGCTGGTCGTTCCTGATAATCCGATAATTCCTTTTATCGAGGGTGACGGCATTGGTCCGGATATTTCCAAGGCAGCACTGCGGGTTCTGGATGCTGCTGTTAAGAAAGCGTTCAACAGCAAAAAGAAAATAGTCTGGATGGAAATCTATGCCGGCGAAAAAGCCAATAACTTATATAAAGAATGGCTGCCGGATGAAACCATCAAAGCTATCAAAAAATATGTTGTCGCTCTCAAAGGTCCTTTGACAACACCGGTTGGCGGCGGCTTTCGCTCGTTAAATGTTACTCTTCGTCAGGTTTTAGACCTTTACGCCTGTGTTCGTCCGGTCCGTTATTTTGAGGGTGTCGGTTCGCCCGTTAAACATCCCGAAAAACTAGATGTCGTTATTTTTCGTGAGAACATTGAGGATGTCTACGCCGGTATAGAATGGAAAATGGGCAGCGCCGACGCCAAAAAAGTAATCGGCTGGTTAAATAAAAATATGAAAACTTCGATTCGTTCAGATTCCGGTCTGGGCGTCAAGCCGATTTCTGTTTTTGGCACCAAACGCTTAGTCCGCAAAGCTATACAGTATGCCATAGAAAAAAACCGTACGACGGTCACTCTGGTACACAAAGGCAACATTATGAAATACACCGAGGGCGCTTTTCGGGACTGGGGTTATGCTCTGGCCAAAAAAGAATTTGCCGGAAAAGTTATTACAGAAAAAGAACTCTGGAACAAATATAATGGCAAGCGTCCTAAAAATAAAATTGTCATCAATGATCGCATCGCTGACTCAATGTTTCAGCAGGTGCTCAGCCGTCCCGATGAATACGATATTCTGGCTACTCCGAATCTCAATGGCGACTATCTCTCCGATGCCTGCGCCGCGCAGGTCGGCGGACTTGGCCTGGCGCCGGGTGGTAATATAGGAAATTATATCGGGTTGTTTGAGGCGACCCATGGCACCGCCCCAAAATATGCCAACAAGGATGTCATAAATCCGGGCTCAGTTATTCTCTCAGGTGCTATGATGCTTGACTATCTCGGCTGGAATAAAGCTGCCAGACTTGTCGAGAGTGCCCTTCAGAAAACCATCTCTCAGAAAACTGTTACTTATGACCTCGAAAGACAGATGAAAGGCGCTACCAAAGTCGGTACAGCGGAGTTTGCCTCAAAAATAATCGATAATATGTAGATTATTCTTAGCCCGTTTTATCTGGCCTCTAATGACTATGATTTGTATAACTTTTGAGAAGATTTAGCGGAACTAATTTTTTGGAGTAAAATATGTTCAAAATAACAAAGCTCTTTATAATCCTCGCCGTCGCTCTGGCTCTACTGCCAATAGAAAACGTCAGCGCTATCACCCGAGTTGCCAAAACTGTACGCTTTCTTGAATACTATGCGGGAGTTTCAACTCCTGTCGGCAGTCGCAATGGGTTCCCCGGGGATGGAATTGCTTTCCCAACTTCTAAAAAAGTTAACTCGAGCGATATTTATGATAACTCGTTTCATTTCGGAATTAGCTATGGTCAAATACATCGATCGAATTTATTGGGATTAATTGGTTTTCGTTTTACTAAGCACGAATTTCTTGATACAATAAAAATTTCAGATACACTAAGTTTGATATTAACAGGTGACCCTACTCTTAGTCAGTTTGACTTGGATTTCAGCATTAATTACCTGCTACTAGATTTCTACAACTCATCATTTGTGCCATATGTGGGCGTTGGAATTCAAGCCGGTATTCTGGTAATATCAGAAAAGGGCTTTGAGTCCAGACGCGAAACAACTCTCGGTCTGAGTTTAAATTTTGGAGCGGATTTGAAGCTCTCGTCAGCTAAAAATGGTACGCCTATGTGGACTCTGGCTTCTATAAACAGTTACAATTTATATGGATTCAACGAAAAACCAATATACCTAAATATTGGGCTAGGCCTCAGATACTATTTCCGTCCCTAAAGAGCCGGTACTATATTTGCTCAAGTATAACCGGATTTGAGTGCTTTCTATTTTATCCGTTTATGGGCACACAATCTGAAATAAGGCATAATTGATGACTGCATCGAAATTCACATACAGAGCCATTATATTGGCAGCAATGACAATTAGCTTCATCGCTGGCTGTGGGGGAGATAAGCCGACCGATCCGCCGCCTCCGCCCGGGCCGGATAATATCTTTTCCTTAAATGGCAATTTTTTCAAAGCAGTTATGGGGGATACCCTAACTGACCGCTCTCTGAATTTTGTCGTCAGAGACAAGAACAACAGTAACCTGCCTGAGCAGTGGCTGTACTTCGATTTATTAAGCGGCGATGGTACCCTTTCAGCTGATTCTATCAAAACAAATTCTACCGGCATAGCTCACCTGACTTACGCTTTTGACAGCCTGCTGGGATATGCAGATATTCAATTTCTGGCCAGAGATATCGATACCAGCCAGATTCAAATCAGAGCCAATACGCTGATTCCGGGTATCGGAGGACAGGCCCAGTATATTCTCTTTGAAGACACTTATCTTGACTGTAAAAATTATAACGGCCTGCCAGCCTCTGTCGATGTAGACGCCCGTTTTTGGATAACCTATGCTAATTACGAAGACACTTTTAGTGTTGTCTTCGTTATAGATGATAGAGATTCAAGTAATACCGCTGAAGACAATGAAGACGTTCTGGCGGTAATTTTGACGAGCGGCTATACCGGCAAAACCAAAGACTCAATCGGCATAGGCTCAACCTTAAGCGAAATTATAGATGTTTATGGCCCGCCGGACTCTATCTTTTTCGATGCCGGCCAGCCGCCGGCTCTAGGAGTTGTGTATGGCAGTGAGGGCATGCTCTTTTTTATCGATACGGTTACGCCCGGCACGGTTGACACCAATACTGCTGCTTTTGAAATTCATATGGATGACTTTATTACTAATCCAGCACCCGTAAAGAAAAGATTAAATCAGACTGCATCATTAGAAAATTATCGCCGGTCTGATTATCGTAGATATAGAAAATAAACACGATCAGAGCTATAATCAGATAACTGCCAATGCTTGACACCCGTTACGCCGGTCTCTATATTCGCCGGACGTTTGATCAACAGAAAGGCTATAAGAAAACATGATAAAAACTTTATGCGTTATAGGTTTAATGATGATGCCATTTATATTCTCAAGCAGCTGCTCGAGCGGTGATGATTCTACTAAGAATCAATCAGATAAAGTCAAAAAGGAAGAAAAAGTTAAATTCAGTCCGGTTCCTAAAGTCGGAGAAGCCGAAAAAATGGGACCAGCCGAAAAAGTCAGCTTCGACAGCCTGGCCGAAAAAACCTCGCCAATTCGGGACCCCAAAAATAAATTTGTAACAATTGAAACAGATTTCGGGAAAATGGTTCTGGAGCTTTACCGCGATGTTGCCCCGGGGCATGCTGATTCATTTTTGGTGCGCTCCAAAGATGGCTTCTATGACGGCACAATTTTTCACCGGATAGTAAGAAACTTCATGATTCAGGGCGGCGACCCGAAAGGTACCGGCAGGGGCGGCGCCGGTTATTTTCTAAAAGCAGAATTTTCGGACTTGCCGCATCAGGACGGAACCCTCTCAGCAGCTAGAGGCCGGGATCCCAATTCTGCCTCATCTCAATTTTATATCTGCCTGGGCAGAAACAGGGCGACATCGAATCTTGATGGCCAGTACACCGTTTTTGGACAGCTTATCAGAGGTTATAACGTGCTTCACGAAATTGGCAATCTCCCATGTGAGCCAAATCCTGGGAATCCACAGGAAATATCAAAGCCGCTTGAGGAGGTTGTTCTTCGCCGGGCCTTTGAATCCGATGCCTTTGGCTTCAAACTCTCTGCTTTAGAGAATAAAGAATAGCAATTTGTAATCTTTGCGGCAAATTTGAAACTGCGCAGTGTGTTTTTTGTTATTTTGATATATGGATAGGCGAAATATAGTTCTGCTGGGTTCGTCAGGCTCTATCGGCAAATCGACCCTCGACGTTGTCAGAAAATTCCGAGACAGGCTGAAAATCAAAGCTCTGGCGGTAAATTCCAATATTGAGCTTCTGATAAGCCAGTATCACGAATTTAAACCTCAATATATCTGCGTGGTCGACGAAAGCTTCCACAGCCAGCTTGAGTCAGCTCTTTCAGGCGAGCCTGTAAAAATACTCTGCGGCAAAGACGAAATGATACAGCTGTCGGCACTGGATGACGTTGATATCGTGGTAAACGCTATCGTAGGCGCCGCCGGGCTGCTGGCCTCGGTTGAAGCTCTTAAAAGCCAGAAAACTCTGGCGCTGGCCAATAAAGAGTCTCTGGTTACAGGCGGTCCCTTGTTTCCGTCGCTGCTGGAAAAATCCGGCGCCAGAATTGTCCCCATAGATTCAGAGCACTCGGCAATTTTTCAGGTTCTTGAATCAAAAAAAATGTCAGAAGTTAGAAATATAATACTGACAGCTTCGGGGGGGCCTTTCAGAGATTTGCCCAAAGAAAAATTTGCCGAAATTACTCTTGAGCAGGCCTTAAATCATCCTACCTGGAAAATGGGACCGAAAATCACGATTGACTCAGCTACTCTGGCGAATAAAGGTCTGGAAGTTATCGAAGCCGTAAATCTCTTTAACGTTTCAGTAGACAGGATAAAGGTAGTAGTTCATCCTCAGTCGATAGTTCATTCTATGGTTGAGTTCGTGGATTCTTCGATACTGGCTCAGATATCCCGGCCCGATATGAGGATGCCTATCACCTACGCTTTGTTCTGGCCTGAGAGAGTAGAGTCAGAATTTGGTCAGCTCGATTTTAGCAGCGGATTGGATTTAAGTTTTGAAGCACCGGATTTTGACAAATTTCCGGCTCTAAGACTGGCTTTTGAAGCCGCCAAAAGCGGGGGGACAGCCCCGGCCATATATAACGCCGCCAATGAAATCGCTGTCGCTGCTTTTTTGAAAAAAAATATATCATTTGTTGATATTACCCGTACAATTGATGAGACTCTGGCTCATGCTGAAGTGGTCGGCAAGCCCACTCTTGATGATATTTGGGATGCCGACTTTAGAGCCAGAGAATATGCTAAAGAAATGACAGGACAACTAATATGCTGACAGCTATTTCGTTTATTTTTGTTTTAGGAGTTTTGATATTTATTCATGAACTGGGCCATTTTGTCGTTGCCAAAAAGGTCGGTATAAAAGTTCATAAATTTTCGCTCGGTTTTCCTCCCAACATCTTTTCTAAGAAAGTGGGCGATACTACTTACTGCATAGGTCTTATCCCTCTTGGCGGCTATGTCAAGATGGCCGGTGAAGATCCCAACGATGAGTCTTCGGGCGCAGATGATGAGTTTGCCTCAAAAACAGTCGGCCAGAGAACAGCCGTTATTATTGCCGGCCCGTTTATGAATTACCTGCTGGCCATATTTCTGATGATTGGCGTACTTTATTTCGGCGGCCGGCCGATTTTTGATAAGGAGCGGATTATAGTAGGAACAGTTCAGACCGACGCCCCGGCTGACAAAGCCGGACTTAAAGAAGATGATGTTATCATAGCTTTCAACGGTCAGGCTGTTTCAAATTTTGATTCACTCAGAGTAAAAATAAACAGCAAAGTTAAAGAAGAAATAGAAATCAGCTGGGTATCTAAAGGTACAGATACTACAATTGCTTTAATTACTACAGCGGAGCATTTTCAGCCTCGGGTCGATGGAGGAATCGATACTGTCGGAAGAATTGGATTTTCTCCAAAACCAATTGGATATGAGCATCCGTCTTTATTTAGTGCAGCGATCGAGGGATTTGTAATTACTCATGTAATAGTTAGAGATACATTTAAATTCATTAAACAATTAGTAACTGGGCAGGCCTCTGGCAAAATGATTGGCGGTCCGCTGTTTATTGCCCAGCAGTCCGGGAAGGAAGCTTCCAAGGGAGCCGCAAATCTTTTCTTTTTCATGGCTCTTCTTTCGGTCAACCTGGCGGTTCTAAATGTTATGCCTATTCCGATTCTTGACGGCGGTCATCTGGTGTTTCTGGCCATTGAAAAACTAAAGGGCTCGCCCCTGTCTGTCAAAGTGCGCGGCATTGCCCAGCAAGTCGGGATGGTACTTTTGTTTACCATGATCATATTTGTAACGTATAATGACATAGTGCGAGTAGTCACCGGACGATAATCATTGAGAGAGAACAAATGAGTCATACCACACCCTCAGATACAGTTTGGGACAACTTCAAGCAGATTATTTTTGCCATTGTTCTGGCCTTAATTATCAAAACTTCGATTGTCGAGGCCTACAAGATACCGACGCAGTCAATGGAAGACACTCTTTTAGTCGGTGATTTCCTGCTGGCTAATAAATTTATTTACGGCGCCAGAGTCCCCATTACAACCTGGAGATTGCCTGCTATTCGTGACCCAAAACCAGGAGATGTTGTAATATTCATTTGGCCAGGTGACGGCGTCACCAAATATATCAAGCGCTGCGTGGCAGTAGCAGGAGACACGATTCTGATCAAGAACAAACGATTATATGTCAACGGTGAGAGGTTCGAAGACGGCGAATTTACCAAATTTATTGATACCCTCGCGTCCGGACAGCAAAAGATTCGACCCCGCAGGGCCGGCGGGCAGAATAGCCGGGATAATTACGGACCATACATAGTACCGCGGAATTGTTTTTTTATGATGGGTGACAGCCGGGATAATTCTTCTGATTCCAGATGGTGGGGAGCTGTCCACAGGGATATGGTCCTGGGGGAAGCCATGGCCATTCACTGGTCGTGGAATGAAGATGAGTATCCCTCGCCTGAAGTATCGGCCAAAGACCCGCTGTCTGTGCCCAGATTATTTCTTTACAATTCCATTCACTTTTTCCAAAAAGTTCGCTGGGAAAGGCTTTTCGACAGTATTGAATAGACCTGATCAGTTTTTCGGGAACCAGACGTAGTTCCGTTGGTATATTTGTAGTATCCACCATTTCGAGAGAGGACTCAGATTAATGGTTTTTAAGTTAAGAAAAAATATAAGTTTTATTTTAGCTGCCATGTTTATGATTTCAACGGCTTCGAGCCTGATGGCAGGCCCGAAACTGTATATTCCGGAGTCGACATTTAATTTTGGCAAAGTCCCCCAGCGAGCGACAGTCAGCCATACTTTCTGGCTGATATCAAACGGAGATGATACTCTGAGAATCACCAAAGTCGTGCCCGGCTGCGGCTGTACCAAAGCTCCTTTGATGGATTCAGTTCTGGCACCCGGAGACAGCACTTCCATTAGCATATATTTTGACTCAAAATCATACCGCGGATTCGTATCAAAGAAACCTTATTTTGAGACCAACATTAGCGATGATAAAATCTATATTCAGATTCACACCGAAGTTTTACCTGACCCCGAACAAATGAGGCCGGTAAAACTGAAGCCGTATATTCTGGATGTTTCCCAGTTTTCTGTTAAGCCCAGACGCCGGGCACGGGCCTGGATTATTAATGAGTCAGAAGAAGACCTGAAAATAAATATGCTTGATGACAAAGGGAAAAGCTTTACGATCAACCTGCCCGAATCTGTCAAAGCCGGGGACTCAGCGGAAATTATTATAACGGTCAACGAAGATGCCATTGAAACTGAGTTTACTGAATCGTTTACTTTTGAAATAAGCGATGAAGTCGGCTCCCGTTTCAGTCTGCCGGTAAGGCGGATGTACCGTATTCCGCAGGAAAATAAGTCTGGTAAATAGCACTGACTGAGAATTTGAGACTGAGGCGCCGACTAGATAGTCCGGCGCCTTTTTCTTTTGCTTGATTGCACGACCGGGTTGGTGGTATTATTTTAATGTGTTGGCAATCAAAGTAGAGAACCTGGGGAAAAGCTTCGGTGAGCGAAGAGTGATATCATCACTTAATCTTGAGCTCAGGCAGGGGGAATCAGTTGCCATCACAGGTCCCAACGGCTCCGGCAAAACCACGCTCTTAAAACTGCTTCTGGCGCTACTAAGGCCGAGCTCCGGCAAAGTAACTTACTACGACGATGACAGAGTTTTGTCGCGGGAAGAACTTCGTCACCGGATTTCCTTTGTCTCCCCATATCTGAGTCTGTATGACCAACTCTCAGCCGAGGAGAATTTACAATTTTTCACAGCCGTTCGAGGCGGAAATATAACCGGCAAAAATATAGACAGCCTCTTACTCAGAGTCGGTCTGGACGGCAGAGGCATGGATTTAGTTTCCGAATATTCAACCGGTATGAAACAGCGGCTAAAATACGCCGTAGCGCTGAGCAACAAACCTGATTTTTTGCTCATCGATGAACCATCCAGCGGGCTTGACGATTCAGGCAAAGCAATGATGACTGCCCTGATTGAAGAACAGCGTGCCGGCAGCATTATCATAATTGCCACCAACGAAAAAGAGGAGTACAGCCTTGCCAGCCAGCAATGCCGGCTTGACCAATAAAGTATTGGCAGTTTATGTCAAAGACCTGCGGTTGGAACTGCGTTCCCGCTACGGCCTTAACGCAATTTTCATGTTTGGTATTTCGTCTCTGACTGTTATCTCTTTTTCGGTCGGCCAGGCAGCCCTGTCTACCAAAGTCTTAAGCGCCCTGTACTGGATAGTTGTTTTCTTTTCAGCCATGTCGGCTATGGCGCAGGTATTTGTGCGCGAAGAAGAATCGGGCACCGCCATGGCTCTGCGTTTGACAACTGAGCCAAATGCTGTCTATCTGGGTAAACTCTTTTTTAATCTGTCGCTCTTAGTGGTTTTAGTTGCTGTCATAACGCCGCTTTTTTTCATATTTACCGACGCCCCGGCAGAGGGAATTGTAAATTTCCTGCTGGTCATGATATTAGGCGTCCTGGATTTATGCGCCGCTACGACTCTGATAGCGGCTATTATCGCCAGAGCTTCGGTTAAAGGCGCTTTATTCGCCGTGCTATCTTTTCCGATTTTACTGCCTGTTTTAATAGTGCTGGTGTCGGCGACTGACAAGGTCTGGGCAGGCAGCAGCCTGGGCGAAGTGTCAAAATTGCTGCAATTTTTGCTGGCCTATGTAGTAATAATGGTGACAGCGTCGCTAATGTTGTTTAAGTTTGTCTGGGAAGATTAAGAATTATGTGGTGGAAAATTTTATTATTTTTAGTGATGTCGGCGGTAATAGTAACCGGATTTATTACCGAGGCTCCCCAGAAGCAGATTGGCGAAGCCAGCCGCATATTCTATTTCCATATACCCCAGGCCTGGCTTTGCGTGGTTGCTTTCGCTATGTCGGCTTTTTACTCAGCGCGATTTTTAAAAAATAGAAAGCTCATTGATGATGATTATGCGCTGGATACCGCCCGTCTCGGCTTTATCTTCTGTCTACTGGCGACAATAACCGGTTCGATATTCGCCAAAGTTACCTGGGGGGCGTTCTGGAACTGGGACCCGAGACAAACCTCGATATTTATCCTGCTGTTGATTTACGGCGCCTTTTTTGCCCTCAGAAGCGCTGTCGAAGACGAGGACCGCCGGGCCACGCTTTCAGCTGTTTATTCGATTTTTGCCTTTGTGACCGTGCCCTTTTTGATTTTTGTTGTGCCCAGAATGGTTACCTCGCTGCACCCGACCGATTCGGTCATAGATGAAAATTTGAAATTCACTATGGGAGTGCAGGTTCGTTCGATATTCTTCTCTTCACTGGCCGCCTTCAGCGTTTTATATTTCTGGATGCTGAGCCTGACTATGAGGTTAAATAGATTAAAAAGAAAACAAATGACAGGGACAGACTAAAATGGATGGAAATTACGTAGCTCTGGCGGTAACGCTGGCAATTTGGGCCGGATTGTTTATATTCCTATTGAAGCTTGATAAGCGCATTAAAAAACTTGAGGAGAAAAGCAGGTGAATGCCAAAACAATAATAGGCCTGGTTATTATTACATTGACTATGATATGGGGGATAACCAGTTTTCTTGACTCAACCATAGTTTACGTATCAATAGCCGAAGCCAAGACTTCAAGCGAAATGGTTCAGGTCATGGGTAAAATTTCCAAAGATGAGGTCAGCTACAATTCCGATAAATCGAGGCTTGAATTTACAATATACGATGCCGAAGCGGAAAGTGCAGAAAATGCCGAGCGGTTGAAAGTTGTCTACTATGGAACAGTCCCGGGAAATTTTGATCAAGCTGTATCGGTTGTTGCCAAAGGGGTCAACCATGAGAATGAATTCGTCGCTGATAAACTTTTAGTGAAGTGTCCCTCAAAATATCAGGGTGAAGATGGCGAAGAATATGGAGACATTAAAAAGCATCAGGGCGGCATTATGGGCGATACCGTAATTAATTCAACGCCGGACTCTGCTGCTTCGTCTATTTAGATGTGAAACATAGCATCCGCGCAGCACTTGTCGTAATTTTACTCGTAAGTTTTGCAGCAGGTCTGATTCTGGCTGCTGAACCGATTCCGTTCAGTCTCAAACGCGGTATTCCAGAAATTGAAGTAATTATAAACGATTCCATCAAAGCTTCTTTTGTCATAGATACCGGCGCCGACCATATTTATATCGATAAGACTTTTGCCGAAAAGCACGGCCTGTTGTCCGGCCATATGCAGCCAATGCGGCCTACGCGCGGCTCTATAGGTAGTACTGAAGCAAAGTTATTCAGCGTAGAGAGCCTGAAATTTGGAGACATATTTTTGTCCGATCTATCTATAGTTGCTATTGATTTAGTGTCACAGATTAAAGACACTTCTAAGGGGTATCCCGATGGCGTGCTTGGGTATTCATTCTTAAAGAACTACCAACTTAGTTTTGACAACTATCCAAGGGTGTGGCTAAGTAAGGATTCTATTGGATACAAAAATAGTATTGCAATGTTATATGACTCAGTTTCTTTTGAATTACAGCGCCATTTCATCGTAGTTGATGTAAGAATAAATGGTACAACTGATGCCAAATTCATTCTTGATACTGGGTCCTCCTATTCAATTTTTTCTCCGGAATTAGCCATTAAACTCGGGTATCTAGATTCTTCAATGGCAATTATCGCTGAAAGTATTTCACTTGATGATGTGGCATGGCGTGACAGCGTTGTGGTCTTGGTCCGCGATATTAGTGATGTTAGCGAAGCAATCAAAAATCCACTTATTGAAGGAATCTTGGGAACGTCGTTTTTGAAAGGGCATTCGTTCATTATTGATTACAGCCGAAGGAATTTGGACTTTGTAATTATTCGATCAATTCGCTGAAGATTTTGTTTCCTTGACAAGTTGTTCTGGAAAGTTTAGTTTAATGCAAATCGTTGCGGTGTCCCGCCTGATGCGGGAGTAAAAGGGAAGACGGTGAAAAACCGTCGCAGCCCCGCTACTGTAACGGCTACTTTCAAGGCATTTCAAGCCACCGGTAAAATTGACCGGGAAGGCGCTTTGAAAGGTTTGACGCCGGAGCCAGGAAACCTGCCGTAACCAAATCAATCTAAGACCGAAAACGACGCGGGTCGTTATCAGGAAACTCGCGCTGGTGGCAGGTCTTTGGAAAGGCATACCATGAAGCGCTTTTTGCTGTTCATGGCCGCTCTTTTGCTCGTGGAAGCGACGGGAATCCACGCTCAAGAGACAAGCGGCACTGAAGAAAACCCCAAAGAACTAAACGACTCAATCGTTGTCACAGCCAACCGCACAGCCACGCCGCTGCGCCAGATAGGCAGCTCTGTTACTGTTATAACCAGCGCTGAGATTAAAAACAGCCAGGCGGTGATGATAACTGACATTCTGCGCCATGTGCCCGGGCTTGATGTTGTCCAGTCAGGCGGCGCCGGCACGCTGACCTCGCTTTTTTTAAGAGGCGCCAACGCCCACCATACTCTGGTTTTGCTTGACGGCATATCACTTAATGACCCCAGTTCGCCCAATAACGCCGCCGATTTGTCAAACTTGAGAACCGAAAATATATCACGAATCGAAATCCTGCGCGGGCCACAGAGCGTACTCTATGGACCGGAAGCAATCGGCGGGGTTGTTCAGCTATTTACTAAAACCGGAAGTGCAAATAGGCAGCTGAGTTTTTCATCCGAGACCGGTTCATTTAACACTCTCAATTTCAATACCGGCTTAAGCGGCTCACACAAGATACTCAATTATTCACTTTCCGCATCGTTTCTTGATACAGACGGTATTTCTGCCGCCGACAAAGATGACGGTGCCACCGAAAACGATGGTTATAAGAACAGCCAGCTATCTTCGCGGCTCGATTTTGACTTAAGCGAAGCGTTATCCCTCAGACTGACTGGCCGCTATACCGACTCTGAGTCAGACATTGACAAGACATTCGGCATACTCGATGACCCCAACTATGTTTCAGACCAAAAGGAGCTTCAGTACGGCGCACATTTGATTCATAATTCTTTAAATTCATCCTGGCGTCATCAGCTCAGTCTGGCTGTGACTGATATCGAAAGGAATACTTTTGACAGCTACGACGTCGACCATCCCAGCGATTCACAGTCTACATTTACAACCGGTGAACGAATAGCATTTAGCTGGCAGAGTTCCCTTCAAATAAGCAGACGAAACGCTCTGACGATCGGAATCGAAACTGAGCACTCAGAATTTTCGAGCGACCTCTTTTTCCGAAGCTTCTTTGGAGATTTCACAGACCGCCTAGACGGCATACATGCCTGGAGCCGGGGCATTTATATTTTCGACCAGGCACAAATTGGTGAGAAACTGTTTCTGACCGCAGGCGCCCGACTTGATGAACACAAACAATTCGGCACTACTGATACTTACAGAGTTACAGCCGCCTACCTGTTTGAAAGTGTCAACGCCAGAATTCGCGGCGTCATCGGCACCGGCTACAAAGCGCCGTCAATATTTCAGCTATACCACCCCAGTCCCTTTATAGGCAACCCCGACCTTTTGCCCGAAAAAAGTCGAAGCTGGGAGATAGGGGCAGAGCACGAACTTGTAAGAGAGTTTCTGACAATTTCTGTCACTTACTTCGACAACGACTACAAAGACTTGATTCAAGGAACCGAAAACCTGGCTGAAGCTTCCTCGCATGGCCTTGAGGCGTCGCTTGAGTTGAGCTCACATCAGTTCCGCACCCGTTTAGACTACACCTATTCCAGGAGCGAAGACAAGGCCACCGGGGCAGAACTAATCAGGCGGCCGGCACAAAAACTTGTCCTGGTTACAAGCTACCAGCCGAGTCAAAGCCTTATTCTGAATATGACAGCGAGGTATGTGAGCGATCGCTATGACCTTGATTTCCGTCCATTCCCGGCCACGCGAGTTACTCTGAAAAGTTATACAGTCGTTAATCTGGCAGCCTCGTATGCTTTAAGCCAGAATCTGCAGCTGACCGGACGGATTGATAATCTATTCGATGAAGATTATCAGGAAGTTCTTACCTACGGCAATATCCCTCTTTCGGCCCATTTTGGATTCAGGGTTTCTATGTAGGCAGCCTGTCCGGAAAAAAGTAGAATATAGGGGTAAATATGTCGGATTTGCCCCATTTTCCCTCAGAAACTGCTCTTGAGTTTGTGAATGTTATAACATTTTTTGCTTGACGGATTGAACATAATGACTATATTAACGTCGTATCTTCTGTAGATAGATTTTCAACATTTATTCAATTTTAGAAAGATAAAAATGTCAGATTGGCACTTTCAGTTTAACATAGATATTGATGCTAAAAACTCGATAGCCAGCGTCAAAATTTATGGAGTATGGCGCGAGGAAACCGCCCGGGAATACTCTGAGCACTTCAAGGAAGAAGTAAAAGCTATTACAGGCAAGCCCTGGGTACGTCTGGTCGATTTGTCCAACTGGAAGACCGCTTCGGATGAAGTCATTGAGGTAATTGGCGAACTTCTGCAATGGTGCATTGACAATAATATGATCCATTCAATCTATATAATTGACAACCCCATTACTTATGGTCAGCTGATGCGCATGGTCAGCAGGGGCAAGGCCAGAGACATTACCAAAACTTTCCGAACTCGCAACGAAGCTGAAAAATACCTGAAAGAAAAAGGCTTCACAGCCGAATCCCAGACCGACGAAAGCAGCATCTTTAAGTAGCCTTCGCGCGCAAGTCATTCCTGCGCACAAATTATTCCCGCACACTTGTCTTTCCTGCTTTAGTCCCTAAGAGGGGCGTAGGCAGGAATCCATCTTTTTGTTTGGTCTTTCCCTTAAATGAAATAACTGCGACAGGAAAAGCTTTTCTTTAACGGTCTGGGCTGTTATTTTGTAGTGATTGGGGAGGGAAATTGGGGTAGTGAACTCGCCTGAATTGAGGTCCACCCAGCCGGCTTAGAGTAATATGTTCTAAGGGTATACTCGGAAAAGGGAATCGCAAAACAACACTACTTCTTTACCTTTTTTATGGCGCTGAGCGCTGTGATTGATTGTGAACTTGCGCTTGAAGTATCCGGAGTAGAGCTCGCGCACAAACATACTGTCATCATATGTCATTATCCAATTTAGTTTCGATTGAGACAGGAAGTCTGCTAGAGAAAGATGGTCATCAATTTTGTAATCATTAAGATACAATGAATCACCTTGTTCGTAGTAGGGAGGGTCGAGAAACGCTAAATGCTTCGAACCTTGTGCTCTCTTCTCAATGTTTATTAGAAAATTGATTCCATCGCGATTTGAAACTGAAATTTTGTGTCTAAGTCGACCAATATTGCGAAGTCGACTAATGAGAGTGCTCTTGTTAAATCTCGCTCCGATTTTCCATTGGCCATTTTGCGCTAGACCCCCTATCGGTCTTCCACCAATGATCCCTGACCGGTTTGTACGATTTAAGAAAAGTGTAGCAAAAGCGAGTCGTTTTTCATTTGAAGTTGGATCTAAATAAATTGCCCTTTGTTTGTGCCATTCCTCAATCGTAACCTGAACGTGACGGATTTTTCGAATTAGGTATTCTGTTTTGGAAACTGCAATGTTCCAAAAAGAATATATGGCTGGATCCAAGTCATTAAGTATGATGCGGTCTACTATACCTGTCTGTAATAAAGTTAGCGAGGCTCCGGCGCCACCTGCGTAGGGTTCCACAAAAACTAATTTGTCATTTGGACAATAGTTTTTTCGAATCGCTTTTGTCAAAAATGTAGCAAGTCGTGTTTTGCCTCCGGGATACCTCAGAGGGCTAGGGAAGTCATCTATAACACTATTAATCATTTAATTTGTTTTAACCCCAGGTACGAGGAATTTGAATAATGTGTACACATTTATCCATAAATCCTTGATGTTTGTCTCTGTAGCAAGAAAAAGCGTATTATGGGCAACCTGATTTAATGTTTTCGTTAGCAAGTCGTTATGGAGTTGCTCAATAGTTTTCTTAAGGTCCCTGTCATTAACGTAATTATCTTTAATGAAATCTATTTTCTTTACAAGTGTTAACTCCAGTTGTTTTGTTTCTTTCTTTTTCTTAAGGTATTCAACAGTTGCTACTTCAATGAGAATACGGACCAGAATACTTGACGCGTGAGGACACTCTGAAACGTTTATTTTTTGCAACTCTTGGAAGACGGCTTTTACTTTATCAGAAGCATTTCTTGGTAAAACGAGTTTCGGGTCTATAAGAGCTAAGAAACCATTAGTTTGAGAACGCTTACGTTTTTGACTAGATTTCTTGCCCTTTTTCTTCTTCTTGCGTTCTGTAGATTGCGCTTCTTTTATTAGTCTATCAACTTCATCTACATCAATAGGACTAATTGAGCCGAGATACTCCCTTATCGCGCGTTCTTTATTAAGAGTTCTAGAATTGAGAACTCTGGCTCCATCAAGTGATTTCTTCTTTACGATATTGTATACAATGATTTTAAGCAGTTTGAGGAATTCACTTTCATCCTCTATACGCAATTCGAATTCGAGTCTTTCATATTTCAATTTCTTTCTACCTTCATTTCCGCCAACTACTCGATAGAGATTGGTGGCATACCCCCTTCCCAATACCGATTGTATGAATGAATTTGGTAAATCAACTAACTTCACTTTGTCAGCAAAGTTTGCTCTGAAGATGCTATCTTTCTCCATCGGAGACAAAGAATCTGCTGAGGTATCTCTTGTTCTTTTAATATAGTGGTCTCTTTCGTATTGCTCCCAGCGTTTTTCGTTGTTACCATAATAGTGTTTTCTTTCAATATACCTCATGCCTTCCTTTTTCGTACTAGTGATGAGGGCTTCAAGCCTAAAATGCTTGTCGATTGAAATTTGTTTCTTAAACGACTCAAATTTGTCTTTCATATCGTCGTCAGAAATGATAGAGGGGTCTACCAAGCACTTATAAGTGGCAAGTCTTCTGTTTCCTTCCAGCACAACGAGCTGATTCTTATTTCTCCATACAACTAATTTTTCTAACTGAGGCAAGTCAGCATCTTTAATGAAGTCTTTTGCAAGGTTCTCAAGATCATATTTTTTCAAAAGAGTCTGGATCAGATCATATTCATCGCCGCCCAACATGTAATCTGGAATGCGAGAATTTTCGTCCCACAATAACAGATCTTTTATAGGTATATGTTTTGTCTCCCAATTTTGTTTGGATCTAGTCATCATATAAATTCCCTCCTTTTCTATACCTGCGTTTTAAGTATATTTGTCCTACTATATTTATAACGAATTTTACCCCAGTAGCGCAAGCGACAAATGAAAACGCTTTCCGCTAATTCCCTACTTCATATACTTCCCAAACCACCTGGATATCCAGCCCAATCTGGCGATGCGGCGGTCGGGGCGGCCGTGGCGCGAGAGGCCGTGCGGTTCTTCGGGGAATATAACCAGTTCGACTTTCTTTTTCAATAGTTTCAGTATGACATACATCTGGTGCGCCTGCTCGATAGGACAGCGCAAATCCTGTTCGCTGTGGATAATTAAGACCGGCGTTTTCACTTTTTTGAAGTATGTCTTGGGTGAGCGCTTCTCGTAGTTTTCGGGGTTGGTCCAGGGGAAGCCATCAAACTCCCGTTCAATATCGTAACCGACATCCGAGGAACCGACAAACGAATTTAAATCACAAATCGAGCGCTGTGTCACGGCCGCTTTAAATCTGTTAGTGTGGCCGATTATCCAGTTGGTCATAAAACCGCCATAGGAGCCGCCGGTCACGCCGATCTTTTTAGAGTTAATGAAACGTTGCTTTTCCATATAGTCGGCCGCGGCCATACAGTCTTTGTAATCCAAGTCACCCCAGCCGCCGCAGATGGACTCAGCCCAGGTTTCACCCCGTCCGGCCCCGCCGCGGGGATTGGTGTAAAATATGACGTAGCCTTTGGCCGCTAAGTACTGCATTTCGTGAAAGAAAGTATGGGCATACTGCACCCGCGGTCCGCCGTGAATTTGCAAAATAGCCGGATACTTTTTGTTGGCATTAAATTTCGGCGGCCGCAGGAGCCAGCCCTGAAGTTCGGTACCATCGAAAGATTTAAACATGACGTCAGTCGTCTTACCCAGCTGAACGTCTGTGCGCAGGAATTTGTTTAGGTCAGTATGTTTGATTGCTTTTTTCTCGCCCGCAAAAGAAGCCGGGCAGGTCATGATGTCACCCGGATTGCTGATGTCCGCGTAAACCAAAGCGGCGATGCCGCCCTTGCCGTTTAGCGAAAGTCCTTTTAAGTGGCACTTGCCTCTGAACACCCGGGTTGGCCTGCCGCCGGACTTGGGCACGTAAAAGAGATTGGTGTTGCCACTGTCGGATGACAAAAAGTAAATACGTTTGGAGTCGTCCGACCAAAATAGTACCGCCGTCTCGTGAACGTCAGATGAATCGGTAATCGACTGGTCATAGGCCATGCGGTCAAACCCTTTGAGCAGATCCTTGGTCTTCTGCTTACTGCTTAAAGTTACCAGCCAGATATGTTCGTTAGTTATGCTCCAGGCATCGTTGGGGTTGTCATGGCCGATATAGGCGATCGATTTACCGTCGGGAGAAAACTTTGGGGCGCTAATCGGACCGGCCGGAGTTAAAATCTTTTTCTCTTTGCCGCCTTTGATTGGCCGCATAAACAAGTCGTGGAACAGATAATTATAATGCGGGTTCTTAGCGCGGTTGGAAACATACGCAATTTGCTTTCCATCGGGAGAGACAGTCGGCCAATATTCATCGGTCTTGCCATTTGTTATCTGACTGAGTTTAGCCGAGGCGGTATCAAGAGTGAAAATGTGAAAGACATCTTTGGGGACGTAGCCTTCACTGTCCATCCGATAAAAAAGCTTGGTGATATGACGATAGAGCGGATCCTTCTTTTTCTCTTTTTCGTCTTTGACATAATGCGAGTCGTTATATCTTAAAGCAAAGACCAGCGTTTTGCCATCTGGCGCCCACTGCAAACGCGAAATAGTGCCGTCCAGATCGACAACTTTTTTCTCAGCGCCGCCCGAGGTCGGCATCAGGTAAATGCCGGTCTTTTTGTTTCTGGTCGAGACAAACACAATCTGTGAGCCATCGGGAGACCAGACCGCCTGGCTATCGCTATGGTCGCCGAAAGTAAACTGGCTGCTTTTCTGGGAAGCGATATTCAGCAGATAGATATTGGCGAAGTACTTTTTCTTTTTTTCATCCATCCGCTCAACAGTATAAGCGACCTGTTTTTCGTCTGGAGATATCGAAACCGAGGTGGGTACTCTCAGGCGGTACAAATCTTCGGCTGTTATGCTTTTCTTCTTTGACGCTTTTTTAATCGGTTTATTCATGCAGAAGATTCCTTTAGGTCTAAGTCATTGAATTGAACAGAGAATTTACCTAAAATCACAGGCCGGACAAGCCCTAAGTCGCTGGATATGGCTCCAAAAGGCGCCAAGTCTTGAAAAACTACACAAATGCCGATATCTTAACAAAATACATTGCCTTTTGGCAGAAAAAGTATATTTTGGCCGGAGTATTTTGAATGGACTGGCGTTTTAATTGTTGAAACTGCCAATTAAGAAGATAAACAGCTGTTTGCGAAAAGATTAAGGAGGACCTGTCTTGGAGGTTCTGGCGCTCATTGATAAAGTCAAAAATTACAACGGCAAAGCTACCAAAAAGGTAAAAGCTACCGAGCCATTAAGCGAATATTCCGGAAAAACCCCTAAAGAGCTGAAAGCGATGCTTCGTTCGATGCTGATGGCGCGCCGTTTGGAGCGCGAAGAAAAGCTGCTTTTGCGTAAAGGTTACAACCGCTTTTTTATAGGCTGTGGCGGTAAGGAAATGTGTGATGTTGTTTTTGCCGAATATCTGCGCCCCGATGACCCGTTTTTCGGGTACTATCGTAACAAGGCTTTTGATGTTCATCGCGGTGTGCCGCTGGAATGGAAAATGCTCGAAGCAATCGGCGATCCCCGTTCTCCCAACAAAGGCCTGCAGATTCCCTCGCACCCGGCTTATCAGGAATTTGCCATAATTCCGCAGTCTTCTCCGACCGGTGGTCATGCGCTCGATACAGCAGCTGTGGCCGAGGCTATCAAGCATCCTCTGCCGGTTTCGGAGCAGTCGCATCATCCGGGCGGAAGATTTCCTGAAGATGCCGTGTCGCTGATGTGTATCGGCGAAGGTTCTACCTCGGAAATGGAATTTGGTAAAGCCGTTTTCTATGCAACTTTCTACAAAACGGCCTGCATATTTGCAGTTTACAATTGCGGCTGGGCCATATCCGTGGCAGTCGACGAGCAATTTCCCGAGGGTGACATTAGTGCACCACACCAGGGTCTTACAAAATATGGTCTTAAAATTATGAAATGCGACGGCACCGATATCAAAGAATGTCTGGTCAAATTCGCCGAAGCAATAGATTACACCCGCGCGGGCAACGGCCCGGTGTTTATGGATATCCGCACTACCCGCGAGGGTTCGCATTCCGGCTCCGATGACCAGTCGTTCTACATGGACCCGGTCGAGCAGGACTGGCATACTTACAATGACTCTCTCTTAAAGACCTGCAATATGTTTATCGAAGATGGCGTGATTACGCCGAAAGAAATTGGTGAAATCTGGGATGAACTTGATAAAGAAGTCACAGCCGAGTCCCAAAAAGCGGTTAAAGGATTCAAACCCAAGACAGCCGAATTTATCAAGAGCTTTGTTTATAGTTATAATTTTGATGACTGTCAGGCGACCTGGAAAAAATTCCGTGATGCCTGCAAAGTTGACCGCGTCAAAAAGTATAAAGAATTCCACGACAAAGGCTATTTTCCTTCTCCGGAAATTCCGGAAAAAGCCGGTCCGATGACAATGCGCTTTGCCATCAACTATACTCTGTTCGATTTGATGATGCTGACAAAAGATACTCTGATGTTTGGCGAAGATGTTGCCGATTTTTCTGCACATATGATTGAAGAGAACAAAAAGTATGCGGATATGAAAGGCAAGGGCGGCGTATTTTTGATTTCCAAAAACCTTCAGAAGGAATTTGGCAACGAGCGCTGTTTTAATACGCCTTTAGAAGAAGCCGGAATCTTGAGCCGGGCCTCGGGACATGTTTATCAGGGGCGCAGACCTATGCCGGAAATTCAGTTCCTTGACTATATGTCACCGGCTTATCAGATGCTCAAAGACCGCATCTGTACTACGTACCAGCGCTCGGGCGGAACATTTAAGATGCCGATGGTTATCCGCTGTACTTACGGTGGCTATAAACAGGGTGCCGGCGCTTTCTGGCATTCCGAAAGTAACTTAGGCACCTGGATGAATATCCCGGGACTCCTGGTCGTGGTTCCCTCAAATTCTTACGACGCCGCCGGACTGCTCAAAACAGCCTGGGCTTCTGATGACCCGGTTTTGTTCTGCGAATCGGTGGCCCTGTACAACCGTCGCGACTGGGAAGGCGTGCCAATGGAAGCGGAGCTGCCGGAAATAGATGAACTTATTCCCTTTGGCGTTGCCAAAACTTATGAAGAAGAGAACAGCGATGTCGGCGTTATTACTTTTGGCGCTACGGTCCAGATGTGCCGCAAAGCCTCTGAAGTTTTGAGAGAAAAAGGGATAAACATTCGCATTGTAGATTTGCGGACTGTTAAGCCGATGGACGAAGGAGCAATCTTAAAGACAGCCGAAGACTGCGGTAAAGTTCTGGTACTCACCGAAGAACGATTTGCCGGCGGCTCGGCAGCTACTATTGCCTCGGTTATCACTTCCGGCAAAGGTTTGTTTCACTTAGAAGCACCTGTCAAACTGCTGACAGCTATTGACGCCCGTGTCGCTTATGGTGTTGATGGTGACGAAGCCTGCCTGCCGACAGTCGATAAGATTGTTGCCGCAGTCGAAGAGCTTCACTCAGATTACTAATTATTTATCAGATACGTTTTTAGACCGGCTCGCAAAACTTCGGGCCGGTTTTTTATTTTCTCTTAAATAGATTTTTCAATTTGTCTAAATCTTTTGGCTCAATGATTTTCAGGGCAGGGTAGAGGTTAGCCAGTAAAATAACCGCGCCGTTAAAAAGCAGCGCCGACCAGCTTTCAGGCGCGATGAATGTCTTAACAGAGAGAGCAGTAATAGCAGTTACCGAGGCAGCGATAATTCCCGGCAGTAAAACTTGTTTCATTATAAGTCGCCACTTCGTTTTCATGATATTTGCCAGGAAATAAGGATAAATAGTAGTATAAATGACCAGCTGCGGCAGTGCCGTAGCTACCGCCATCCCCAGGAGTCCATATTCTTTTACCAGGAATATCGCCAGCAGAATTTTAAAGGCAACTTCAAGGATCAATACCAAAAGCAGTTTGCTGTGTTTTCCCAGTCCTAAAAGAACAGAGTTACCCATAATCTGCGGCAGAAAAAAAGCTCCGCTGACGGCAAGTATCTGCATGACCGGTCCGGCCGGAAGAAATTCTTCAGGCAGCCAGAGAGCCACAAATTCATTGGCATACAGGAGAACCGTGGTGCATGTCAAAAACGAGAGGTAAGCAGTATATTTTAATACTCTCAGATATAGCCGCTTTACCGTCTCCAGGTCGGTGGTACTTTCCAGATGCGAAACCGCAGGAATCAGCGGCAGTCCGATGGCATTGACTGTCATGCGCAGATGAAACATCAGCTGCACGGCCGGGTTATAGATGCCGGCGGCGCTCGATGAACTAATCAGGCCGAGTAAAATAGAATCGCTGTTAAATATCAGCATCCAGCCGATTGAAATGCCGAAAGCTGTCTTTGAATAATGCAGTAAAGACGATGCGATTTCGGCGTCTATTTTTTTAAGCGAGAATTTTATCTGCGGATAGAGTTTTTTTAATATAACTACACCGGCCAGGTGACGGGACAGATGGATAACTGTTGCCGCAATGGCCATGTCTACCAGGCCGCCGCCTTGAGACAGAAGGTATATCAAAACACCAGCCCGCGTGATTTCTTCGACAATGTTAAGCAGACTCATCAAATCCTGGCGCTGAAAAGAAGCCAGAGAACCGCCAAACGGCAGCAGCATAAAACGCACTCCTATCAATATAGCCAGGATGGAAAGCGCCGTGACACCTTCGGCATATATGGCATCACTTGATATCTGAAAAACATCAAAGAATAAAATTGCAAAAAGATAAATAGATACAGAGGCAACCAGGCCCACCCCCATATAAAACAGATTGGCGGTGTTGAGCAGCCGGTTAATTTTATCAAAGTTTTCTTCACCAAGATATTTAGAGACAAACCGCAAGAGCGCCGCACTTACACCCATATCGAGCAGGTAAAAGTAACATATCGTCTGGAAGATAATTACCCATATGCCGTATCGTTCATCTCCAAGCGCGGTAGTAATATAGGGTACAAAGAAAAAAGCAATGGCTACTCTGACAGCCTGAGCATACCAGGACGAAAAAATGTTTATGAGAAACTGTCTGTTTAAGTTCAATTTTTTACCCGGCTCAAGAATTCTTCTTTGTTTTCATACATATTTAAAATCGAAACGTTCTGTTTTCATCAAGAAACCATTATATTTGTTGTAAATCAAATCTGGAAACTTCAAATTGCTGCAAGTTTATAATAATTAGTTAATCACCAATGATTAGTCCGATATGGCCGGGAATTGGTAGAAAAGATATGGAAATGAACTTTTTCAAACAACTGAAAAATCTAATTAAGCCGCTGACTGTCTTGGTTGCTGCAGCAGTTGTCTTCGCTGGCTTAAGTGCGCCGGGCATATCTGCTGAGTCCCCTGTTTATCAAGGGTATTCATTGGCTGTTCCCATAAATTCCCAGACACCGGCAACAGAAATATCAATGCCATTTATCCGCAATGAAACTTTTTTCAAAGTCATCGTATCAGTAGCAGAAAATGGAGAAACCGAAAGTATCAAATTCAGCCAGGGGCTCAATCCCCCGATAGAAAAATATCTTTCGTCTATAATATCTCAGATTGAGTATCAGCCCGCGGCCTATTTAGGGCAAAGAAGATCCTGTCAGCTGCCTCTTATTATCATGGCAAGTCCCAGGTTCGGTAATTCAGTAATTGTTTTTCCGGTCAGCAGCGACTTTGAAGTGTCAGACAACTTTCTGTATTATGAAGCACTCAGGCTAAACAAGTTCGAGCTGCCTGAAATATTGAGTTTCCCCCAATACTTTTGCACTCTGAAGCGCTCTGATTCGCTTAAAATACTGCCTTATGTGCTGGAAAAATTGAGCTTGGACTCTGCCGGCAATGTCATAAAGTCTGAGAATTTTTCAGCTTCAATTAAAGCTGAAGCATACTCATCACAGATTCAAGCGGCCAGCCTCTGGTCTGAGTTTGCTCCACTAAAATTCGAAGGATTATCCAGGCCATCTGAATGTTATTTGCTGGTTTCGTTTCTCCCGCAAATTCACTATCCCACCAAGAAAATAACAGGCTCACAAAGTGACACTTCCCACTGGGCTGAGAAATGGCGGGTGCTGCTGCTGCCGGATACTGCAGGGATAATGGTGCCTCCCCTGCCGCTTGAACTGAATATCAGTACTATTACCATAAGGAAGAAGCAGCATAGATATTTGACGGGAGAGATTTTAGCCACAATCTTAATTGATTCACTGGGCAAAGCCAGGGTCATTAGTATTGATAGAAAGGACATGAAATTTCGCCAGGCTATTAATTCTGCTGTGAGCAGCGTTGGTTTTTTTCCGGCTATGAGTTTCCGTGGCAGACCGCAGAAATTCACAGGAAAAGCCAGATTTCAGTTCACTTATAGTGCCAATGTACGAGTTGAATATTTATGGCTGGATTTCTAAGATTTTCGTCAGGCGTATATATTATTGTCCGGCAAGGACTTAAATTCGCTGTACATCTCCGAATCGATATTGAGCCGCACAAACTGCGAATAGTTTGACAAGACGACATTCCCACCAAAAGAGTGATTTGCTATAAGCCATTGCAGGACAAGGTTTAATTGCAGCAATTCAAATTCTTTGAAACTGCGGCACAGATATTGGTTACAAGAAGTGGCGAAAAGCAGAAAATTCGGTCTGAAAGAATTTCTGCTTTAAACTGTATAAGTAGCTGAGGAAGTGATAAGTAAATTTAGAGTTCTGGTAGTGAGATTTTGCCGGTTATAAGAAGCTGGCTGCCCTAAGAATCGCTGATTTTGAGGAATTTATGCGGCTGATTTCTTTAAACGCCGAAGTTGCACCACAGGCAGGAGTTAACGGCCAATTTAGTCTTGACAATAGCCAATTTGGACTTAGATTGGTCAATCTGTTTAGTTTTAGGAGATTTGATAAGAGTGACTACTCGTTTTTATAGCTGTTTCTACATTTGTGCCCTGGCTCTGATGACTCTGGTTGTCTCTGTTGAGCCGGTTTTCGGGCAAAAACTAAGGCAGGACATTCAAGACGCCCTTGATCTGGGGGATTCGTCTAAGGCTGTCAGCCTGCTGGCCAATGAAATCAGGTTAGACCCGGCCTACCATATTAATTATTTTACTCTTGGTAGAATTTACTACAATCGCATGCAGTATAGTGAGGCGCTGGCTCAATTTGAAAAGGCGCTGAAAAAGAAAAAGAAACACTTTGAGTCTCTTTATTTTCTGGGACTGTCACAACTTAAGCTCGGCGAAATAGCAGCTGCCGAAAAATCAATGGTTAGAGGTCTTAAGAAAGCCAGCAAATTAAAAGCCTGGTTCGAGAACGGCCTCGGACTTGTCAAACTTGCCCAGGAAGATTATCAGGAGGCAGACCGTTCGTTCAGGCGGGCACTGGTCATTGAGCCGGACAACGCCGAGTACCATATTAATCTTGGCGACGCCAATTTCTATCAGGGTATTCCTGCTCTGGCTATTATAGAATATGAAGAGGCTCTCAAAATAGATACTGCTTCACTCGAAGTCTACTACCATTGGGCTGAAGCCTGCCTGGAGATGAGAGATTACAATTGCGCTATTGAAAAGCTGAAAATAGTTCTCGTAAAAGACAGCACCCATGCACCTGCCTGGATGCGTGCCGGAGGAATTTATTATAAAGCCGCCCGCTCTGCCACTACCCGCGATGATCGCACCAAACGTTTCAAAGACGCTATCGGCTCCTATCAAAAATATTTTAAACTTTCCGAAGCCGCCGCGGATTCTTCAAATTACCGCGCTTACTTTGATATGGCCATGTCGTATTACAGTCTCAGAGGTTACGAAGAAGCTGTTTCATATTTCGAAAAAGTACTGGCAATTCCTTATGAGCCAAAAGATATCTATTTCTATTATGGCAAATCTCTCTGGGGTGTCAGAGACTATCTGAAATCCGGCGAGGCTTTGCTCAGCCAAATTGAATGGTCCGAGGCACAGAACAAAGATATTTACCGCTCTACTGTAAAAGAGGTCGAACTGTATAAGCTATTGGGTGACGCTTTTTATTATCGCAAACCGCGCCAGTTTATGAGCGCTATGCCCTGGTATCAGAAGTCACTTGAAGTTGACCCCGACCAGTCCAGGCTTCTTCAGAATATCGCCATCGCCTATCATAACAATAAGAGCTATGCTCAGGCTATTGACTTCTATCTGAGAAGAATAGAACTGGGGATAGACTCTACATCTTTCAGTTTTATCAAGAACGCCGGACTCTGTGCCCTGCATCTGGCCAATAATGGCGCTGAAGGTGAAGATTTGGATATTGATGAAGAAGAATTGGAAGAAGAAAGCGGTAACGGGGAAGAGGAATTTGATCAGCAGACAGCAAGCCCTGATGTTGACTATTACCAGCTGGCTATTGACCTGCTGACCCAGTATATCTCACACAAGCCGGATGATGCCAAAGTAGTCAGCTTGCTGGCCAATACACATCTTTATCAGATGGCCAACTGCAACGAAGGCGTCAAGTGGTTTAAGAGACTCCTTGAGCTTGAGCCCGGTAACTGCGACGCCAAAAAGGCTATAGGCTTTGCCTATTTCGGGGGACTCTGTACCAGAAATTATTCAAAAGCACTGACTCTTCTAAAAGACGCTAATAAGTGCCTCACTGAGCAAATGGGTGCCTGCTCTGACGCTGAGCTGATTATGTGGATAGCTCAGTGCTACCACCTGCGCGGCGCCGACAAAATGAATGCAAAAAAAGACTATAACGATGACTTCAAGAATGCTTATAATTGGTACGGCAAAGTGCTCAAATGCGAGCCCTCAAACAGTATCGCAAAAAAAGGGCAGGACGATTTACAGTTTGAGTTTAACGATTAACTTGGGACTAATGCCCAACTTTTGAGATTGACTCAGGAGCTTTGATGACTGAAGAAAAGAAAAATTTAGCTGCTAGTAAACAAATTACTGAAAAAGAGAGATTCTCTTTTATAGGTTTTGAAGTTTTCCCAAAAGACCCCAAAGAACTGTTTGATTCTGATGCTGAGAAAGAAAAGCTTCTGGCTAATGTTCGCGCCAAACATGATAAGCACGACCATCTTCGGGAAAGCTGTACTCTCTTAGAAGAGAGAGTCTCATTTTTTGACAGAATAGCGGTTACGGCCGGGGCTGTTATGGTCTTCGTAGCTTTGTTCTTACCCTGGTATTCTGTTTACAATGAATTTGTCGAAGATACTCCGGTGGCACAGGTGGTGGAAGAAGCGGTAGTTAGTTCAGACAATTCTGAAGAAGCAGCAATCCAAGACGGCCTTGCTGATCCTGCAGCAGAAGCAGTTGCCGCTGACCTCTCAGCGGGTGATGCCTCTGAAGAAGTTAATCCTGCAGCTGAAGAAACTCAAGCCGCAGACGCTCTTGATGCTGACGGAGGTGATGCCGCTGCTGATGAAAACGAGCCCGTCTACAGCCCGCTCACCTTAACCAGCGAAGAGTTAGATGGTGAGCTGATTACAGCGCTGGTGGCCAAAAAGAAGATTCATAGAGAGTATGTCAGCCTGTCCGGAATCGGAGGCATTATAAGTTTCGGCACCACCGGCTCATATCTTTTTTCTTCGGGAATATCGTTGATACTTACAGTTATTCTATTTATTGTTTATACCTTACTTTGTGTCGGGCTGCCGGCTTACACTCTCTATGGTCTTTATGGCATAAAGGGTAGTGCGGACGAACAGGCCTTAGTATTGAAAAAGCTACTTAGATATAATTGGCTGCCGTTAATATTATTTCTGACTGGTTTTATGTTTGCGTTTTTTGGAAGCGAATATGGTTTTGATGCCGCCGGAGCATTTACGAGTCTGGGCGACAGTTATGGAATCGGCGCTTATTTAAGTGTTATTTCGCCGGGAGTATATGTTGCCCTGGCAGGCTCGATCCTTTGTGCGGCTAAAGGTGCGGAAATTTAATTTATTGATGATAGGTTTAATAAAGGAGCAAATAGGTGGTTAAACAGACTGTCTTTATTACGCTGAATGCGATTGTCGCATTAGCAATTGGTTTATTTCTTTTCTACGGTGTCTTCAGATTATCAGATAACGCCGTTGTTCACTCTATCTATATGGGTGGACCACTGGTAGTCGTTTTGATTATGATGTTTATCATGCTTCTGATTTTTGTGGGCGAGCGTTATTTGTCGCTCTACAGAGTGGCTAAAGGGCAGAGCTCAGTACAGGTCTTCTTTAAAAAACTGGTACTATTGTTACAGGGGAATGATTTTGACGGCGCTATTGCTGCCTGTGATAAACAGCGCGGCACCACAGCCAATGTCCTCCGGGCCGGTATAGAAAGATACCGCGAGGTCAAGGACAACGGTTCATATAACGCCGAAAAAAGAATCCAGCTGACTCAGGCCGCTATTGAAGAAGCCAATGCTCTTGAAGGTCCGCTTTTGGAGCGCAACTTGATTGCGCTTTCCACTATCGCCTCGATCGCCACCATGGTCGGACTTCTGGGTACTACCGTAGGTATGATTCGAGCCTTTGCCGCGACCGGTAATGTCGAGGGCGGCGTTATTGACGCTACTCAGCTGGCAGTAGGTATTTCAGAAGCGCTGATTAATACTGCCGGTGGTCTTTTGTCCGGTATCGTGGGTATCTTTTTCTACAACTTTTTTGTGAATAAAGTAGATGCCTTTAACTATACCACCGATGAAGCTACTTTTGAAGTGATACAGATACTAAAAGACAAACAGGGTATCTGATAAATGGCGATAAAAAAGAAACGCCGTGTCAGTATAAATATCGACATGACCCCGATGGTCGATATCGCATTCTTGCTGCTGATATTTTATATGGCCACCACCCAGTTTAAACCACCGGAGGCAAAAGCAGTAGAGTTGCCTGATTCGCATTCAATGATAGAATTGCCTGACAAGGATATTATCAATATTACGGTGACCAAGTATGACTCTATCTATGTAGATTTTGTGCTGAAAACTATAGTTAATTATGAAGGCCGGGATGTCCTGACTACTGCCAGATTAGTCAGAACGGCCGACAAGTTCACAGTGGCCCACGTTATAAACCGTGCCCGCGCTAAAGTCCCCCGTGCTTTGGTAGTTATAAAAGCTGACCAGGATGCAAGTTTTGGCGTCATGCAGGACGTCATGAAATCAATGCAGGAAAACTATCTGGAAAGATTTTTGATAATTACTGACCTGGAAGTGGACGAAAATTAGCTTAAGGCTGTAGACAATAATAGAGAATAGTTCGTTTTAATAATAGAGAGAGAAATTAGATGTCTGGTGAAGTAGCAGCGCGGGCGCCAAAGCCCGGAAAAGGCGGAGGCCTTAGAAGACCAAAACGAAGGGTGACTATCCGTATAGATATGACGCCGATGGTGGATATTGCCTTTTTACTTTTGATTTTCTATATGGTTACTACTGTTTTTTCTATGCCTCAGGCGATGGAGATTAATCTACCGCCCAAAGACCAGACCGATCCTATTGATATCAAAGAATCCAACCTGCTGACAATCAGAGTTGATGAACTGGGTCGCTTTTGGTGGAACCTTAAAATTCCGACCCCTGACAATCTGCCAATTTATCTGCCGTCCGCCCCCAAGCCGGATACTTTGGAATATGTACTTGATTCTGATACTTTGATAGGTCTTTTGCGAGAGCAAAACACAAAAAATTCAAAGCTCAGCACCTTGATTTTGATCCACAGAGATGCTACTTATAAAGATCTGGTGAATATCCTTGATGACATAGACCTGCTGGAGCGTTCCTGGAATGCTTTTACGGCCAATAAATTAGATATAGAAGTTGAGGATATCCCCAAAGATCAAAAATTTTCTTACCGCTTTGCCATGGGTGAATGGGAATCGCGCGATGACAAAATCATACAGAGTGCCGCAGAGCAGGCTATGGAAAAGGGCGAGTTATAATGGCTAAAAGATACGACTGCGCCATCTATTCTCCCTACGGAGCCTATGAGTTAAAATCAAAATATCAAAAATATTTTATGATGAGCACCGGCATAGTGACCGGTTTCTTTCTTCTGATAACTGGAATATACCTGATAATATCAAGTCTTGATGATGGCACCATTGACATAACCGGCAGAGTTATTAAAACGGTCGCAGACCTCGGACCTCCGCCGAGCGTGGCTCATAAACCACCGCAGATACAGGTTCAGCAGCCGGATATTGCGCTGCCCAAAATTGGAATTCCCAAACCGGTTGCCGATGAAGAGCTGCTTGATGAAGACGTGGTGCTGGCCACCAAAGACGAACTGGCCGAAATTGTAGCCCCCGATATTACTGCTGAAGGGGAAGGCATTGTAATAGACATTGATGATGATCCGCTGCCCGGTGATTTTATTCCGGTTGAGATTTACCCCGAGATAATTTACAAGGAAAGACCTGAATATCCACGACTGGCTCGTCAGGCGCAATTGGAAGGAATAGTCTATCTGCGCGTTCTGGTAAAACAAGACGGCAGTGTAGGAGATGCAATCGTTGAGAAGACGTCAGGGATTGCTTCACTTGATGATGCCGCCCTAAAAGCCGTGTTTGGCTGCAAATTCAAACCGGCTATTCAAAATGGCCGGCCGATCAAAGTCTGGGTTAGTTTCCCCTACGAATTTATTCTTCACGCAAAACAGTAGTAATCTTAAAAAAAGATTTGAAAATGATTATAGGCCGAAGTTAAAACTTCGGCCTTTCTTTATTTATAAATAATAAGTACTGACAGTTCAGTTGCAGCTGACAGGTCCGGGGCCGCCTCTGAAAATGTAATCGACCAGATAAGTTAAATCGATGATGTTGCCGCTGCCACCGCTGCCGTTAACATCAGCTTCTTGCGGGCATGGTGTTGGAGGACCCCCTCGAAATATAAAATCTACCAAAAATGTCAGGTCAAGAATCGTTCCGTTATTTTCATTAGAGTCATCATCAACATTACCGCGAAGTCCTTTGCAGCAAATATCGGCATAATCCAGTTCAAATGGGCGGTAAATCGTACAAGTTGACTGAAAGGTCGGCTCAAAGCCAATCCAGTTTTCGAGAATCTCAATCTGATTGAGTCGTCCGCTGTAACCCGCGCCGATCTTAAACCACGCAGTCAGAATTTTTCCCGAACCAGGTGGAATAGAGTCGCCGGCCAGGAAAACGCCTGATGACATCTCCCAGATTACTCTTTCACTGTATGGGGCATAACGGAGCAAACCGGATATTTCGAAATGTCCGGCTCGAGTGCCATTTATGGAACAGGCCAGAAATGTCATAGGTGCCTCTCCACCGTAGCTGAATGGTATTACTATCCTGGATAATGGCTGAGAGTTGACTGCATAAATATCTACCTTTGCATAGTCACTGCCAACTCTTTCAACTCTTCCCGGATAAATTGTGTCTGCTAATGCGATAATATCTTCTCTTAAGACCCACAAACGTCCATCTCTGTTTGAAGCATAAATCTGACCATTTGAAGCAAACGGATAGCACCCCCAGGTGCCGTTATATAAGGCCTCCCACTCTGCATTAGGATAAGTATCATATTTAGCGATTTCTTTTAAATTAGCCGGGTCAGAAATATCCAGCACGACAACACCGGATTCATAATGAGAGATATATACTTTGTCCCCTTTGACATGTGCATTGTGGGCCATTCCGTTATTAGACAGATATTCACCCACAAGGGTTACATTTCCAAGATCTCTAATGTCCCAGATTTTTACAGTCTTTCCGAACGTTTCTTCAGTGGTAATCACGTATTCTCTGTTTTCAGTTGGCCAGATATTATGCACATAACCCGCATAGGGGATGACAATTCTTGCCAACAATGTCGGCGTATTCTTGTCCGTCAGGTCCCAAATGGAAAAAGAACGTGTTGCCGGCTCTGCAACGAAAACAGTATCGTTTATGGCATAAATGTCGTGAATCCCTCTGGACACACCAAAGGCCCTTATAAAGGTCGGGTTGTCCGGCATAGTAAGGTCATGAATATAAACCGATGTGCTGCCGAAATAGCTACCCTGGACATAGAGAAAGCCTTTCAATGAATCAACACAAAGGTTATGTGATGTTTTACCACCTGAGCCATTTACGCTAAACGTACCTACCAGATGGACGCTGTCAGGCAGATAAGACATGTCAATTACCATTATACCTGAATTAGTGCCAGTACATTCTGAAACTACATAACAGTAGTTTCCCCAGGTCATCATATCTCTCCAATTAAAAAACGAGCATGGATCTTCGGACGGCCCCTCAACAAACCCCTCGGTAATCATATTCTCAGTATTGATAAAGGCGACCCCTTTGGCGATTCCCATAATGGCATACTCTGTTCCCGACGGATGTCTCCACCCCCAACAATCCGAGCCTCCGGCTCCTATATATTTCACATTTTCTTTACACAGCCAATATGCTGTAGTATCCTGAGCAGCCAGAGAACTACCGATGGCGGTTATAGAAATGGCTACAACGGAAATTGCTAAAACGGCGCGTAAAACACTTAATAACTTATTTCTCTTTTTCATAAAAGATTCGATCCTATAGAGCGGCGGCTGTCTGATAAGAGAGTAGCGAATATCCTAACACGGATAATTTAGCTTATGCTATTTCCCTGTCAAGGAATAATTATGAAATATGTACTAGGCGCTTATCAAAGATAGAAAAAAAGGCCATTATTAGTTCAAACTTACTCGCTCACACTAATACTTCAGCTGCGGCACTAATCGCAGCTGACAGGTCCGGGGCCGCTTCTGAAGATGTAATCAACCAAATAAGTTAAATCGATTACATCACCGCTGCTGCCGATGCCGTCTATGTCAGCTTCAGCCGGACACAGTGGCGCCGAACCGCCCCGAAAGATAAAATCGACTAAGTAGGTCAGGTCTATTATGTTGGCGTTATTACCTTCGGGGTCGTTATTGATATTTCCCCGCAGTCCATCGCAGCAGACGTCGGCATAGGCCAAATCGAACGGTCGGTACTGGAAACAGTCACCATAGAAAATCGGCTCATGATCGCCCCAGTCATCAATGAAAACTAAATGGTCGAGAGCTGCGGGATAATAGCCAAATTCAATTTTAAACCAAACTGTCAAAACTTTTCCGGAGCCGGGTGGTAGTTCTTCTGTGCCGGCAATCTCCCAGACTGCCCGATTGTTGGCGCTGTCTATTTCTACAGCTTGAGAAAGCAGGAAATCGCTGGTGCGGGTTGCTTTGGTCGAGCAGGCGATAAAGGTCATGGGAGCGCCGCCGGCATAACTAAAAGGAATCACCAATTTTTTGAGTGGCTGAGTGTTGACAGCATAGATGTCTATTTTTGCAAAACCGCTGCCGAAATATGTTGGTGGTCCGGGGTAGATGGTATCGGCTACCGCTGCTGCCGCTTCTCTAAGAATCCACAATCTGCCATCTCCGTTGGAGGCGTATATTAAACCATTAGATGCGTATGGATAGCAGCCCCAGGCACCGTTATAAGCGGGAGGTCCTTCGCCCTCTGGATAAGTATCATATCTTCCAATTTCGACCGGGTTGGTTGGGTCAGAAATATCAAGCACAGCCACGCCCGATTCATAGTGCGACAAATAAACTCTGTTGCCCTTAACCTGGGCGTTGTGGGCCATGCCGTTTGGTCCCAGATATTGTCCCACCAGACTGACGTTATTTAAATCTCTGACATCCCATATTTTTACAGATTTGGAAGTAGTCTCTTCTGTCGTGACAACGTACTCGCGATTATCGGTCGGCCAGACATTATGGACATAACCCGAATTGGGAACAGCAACTCTGACGAGCAATGCCGGGGAAGATTTGTTTGTCAAATCCCAGATGGAAAAACTACCGTTCGCGCCTTCGGCCACATAAACAGTATCGTTCATGGCATAAATATCATGAATGCCGGAACTAATACCAAAGCTGGCGACATAGGAGGGACTGGCCGGGTTCGATAAATCATGAATATAAACAGTATTATTAGCGGAGCCGCTGCCTTCGACGTACAGGTAACCTTTTAACGAATCAACACAGAGGTTGTGCGATGTTCTGGCGCTGGCGCCATTTACGCTAAACGTGCCTACCAGATGAACACTATCCGGTAAAAACGACATATCAATTACGATAATACCGTCATTTGTCCCGGAACATTCGGACACGGCATAGCAGTAATTGCCCCAGGTCATCATATCCCGCCAGTAAGCGCCGCCGCAGACTCCGTCAGTGGGACCTTCGGCAAAGCCCTCTGTCAGCAGGTTATCAGTGTTTACAAAGGCTATACCATTGCCGACACCCATGATAGCGTACTCGGTGCCTGAAGGGTGTCTCCAGCCCCAGCAATCAGAGCCTTCTGATGGGTCCAGATTCAGCTTATTCTCAAGGCAGAGAGAATAAAAAGAGCTGTCCTGAGCCTGTAATGCAACTGCTGTCAGGCAGAAAATGGCGGATAGAGTTATGATATTTATTACCAGATATCGCATTAAAACTGCTTTCATACAAATCCTCTTTAGAGAGTGTCGCTTAACTTCGGCGGGTGAGCAAACGATTCAAGTGAGGTAATTCTCTAACAAAAAAATACAATTGTTATAAATGTAAACTTAATCTGTCAATTGTCAATAATTAAACGCACGGCCATTGAATTGTGTGCTGACAAGAAATTTCGACTAAAGAGACCAGCAGTATCTGCGCAGAAATTCCTGCTCTGTCATTCCCGCACCCCATCTTGTTTTTCCAGCCTCCCTTTTCATTCACGTGACCCTCTTGTCTTTCCCGCGCAGGCCCCGAGTCTTCGCTCGGGGCTAAAGCTGGGAATCCATCTTGCATTTACTCGGGGCAGACGAGACGTCTGCCGCCCACGAAATTACGGCAAATCCACCTCGACTAACAAATGGGTTCGTTTTGTCATATTTTACTTTCTCGTTATCAAAAGTTGTTGGTTTTTTGCTCTGGTCGCATTGGCGATCAGGCGTAGTTATGGCCGCTTTATTTTAGGGTAGCGGCAGTATTCTGCTGTGATTAGAAAGTCAATTTGCGATATGTCTGAATAGTCAGGACTACAAGAGTCCTGACCTACAGGAACTCCACGGGAACCCGCCTGAAAAGCGGGCGACCCCGCCAAAAATATCATTGGATAATCTGGACTGCTTATTCGTCATTAATGGTAATAGAAGATTTGCGCGGCATTCGATTTATATGAAAAATCTGAAGTACTTTATACTATTTGCATTGGCGATATGTCCAGTCTCTGGATTTTCACAGCCGCCGGATTTCTGCGCTGTTCGTCACGATGTCGGTAAGATTGCCCTGGTTCGCAGCAATTATCCGTACTTCGGAGGAACCAATAACGTTGATTTTCCGCTCATTGATTGTCTGACCGGTTCTAAAGTACCCCTGGGAAGCTGTTTATACCCTAAGAATTCTCTCGTAACATATCTTCGCTTCGGTTTTGCCTGGGTGGGTGGAATTGTGAAAGGCGATACGCTGGTTTCTGCGCGCTCTATGTGGCCGTCATTTCAGCTCTATCCAAATGGTGACAACTTGGATTTCCATTCACACGACTACCCCCTCGGCCACATTGAAACCCGCTCTAATTCAGACCCCTCATCGGATGAATTTGAAGGTTCAATTTCCGAGCAGGATTTCATTTCAGTTTCAACTGACACAATTACCAGAGGCGTCAATATTATTCCGGACTATTTCAAATCTCGACCGCACAGGCCGCTGGGTCTGGAGTTTGTTAATCGGTCTTATGCCTGGTCGCTCAGTCACACCGAGGACATCGTCATGTTTGACTGGCTTATAAGAAACATTGGTAAGGATGTTATCAATGATGTTTATGTAGGCATCGAATTCAGTGTCGCTGTGGGGGACCTTTATGTTGCGGATCCCATGCAAGAAGAGAACATCCGAGATTATGACGAATTTGGGGGATTTCTATCTGTGGTTAACTCTCCGCAAGGATGTGGTTTTTTGGACACAGTCTTCATCGTTTGGAGCGCTGATAATGATGGTGATCCCGTACAGGGTAATTTTGTGGAAAGGCCTACTGTTGATCCCAATACCGGTGATTTAGTCGCATCTTGTCGCCACGTGAGTGCACTAGAACTAATTTCGGCGCCTATAGATTTAATTGCCGGCAATACCGTCTCCTATAATTGGTGGGATGGCGACTTCTTTCCCACCTTCTATAACTTCGGGCCGCGAAAGAAGGGGAATTTCAGAGAGTTCCATACTGGCGGACTTGGTGCACCATGGGGAGATGTGAATAAGTATTACGTAATGCAAAACCGTGAGATTGACTATGACCCCGCTTATATCACAAATATCAGACAGTACGATCTCAATTGGATTTATCCTCCGCAGGATATTGCGCTCGATATTTCTGACGGTACAGTCCTGACCCAACTCTTGTCTGTCGGTCCATTCGACCTGGCACCGGGAAACGAATTGCCAATAGTACTCGCCTTCGTTATGGGAGAGAACTTTCACACCAACCCCCGAAATTTGGCGAATATTTATAGGGGCGATGTTGATGCCTACTATGCTAATCTCGATTTTTCTGATTTAATCAAGAACGCTCAATGGGCCAGATGGATTTACGATAACCCCGGTATCGACACCGACAACGATGGCTACGCCGGTGAGTTTCGGGTCTGTGTTTTTGATTCTGTGCTTGATGCAGATTCTTTCTGGGTGGCAACAGTTGCCGAAACTACCTGGTACAAAGGTGACGGTGTGCCTGACTGGCGGCCGGCTCTGCCACCGCCGGCGCCAAAGATGTGGCTGACGCCGACATTCAAAGGGATAAATATCAGGTTTAACGGACAGCAGTCAGAAAATACTCCTGATATATTTACCAGGTTATTGGATTTTGAAGGCTATCGCATTTATATCGCCCGCGATGACAGAGAGACCAGCTATTCGCTGTTGGCATCGTACGATATCGAAAACTATGACAAGTTTATCTGGAACTACGAGAAGCAGCCGGAGCCCGGCTGGGAACTGCTTGATTTTCCCATGACGCTTGAGGAAATCCTATGCGCCTATGGTTCGACTTCGCTCACCACAGGCGCCACAGCCTGTAACGATAGTTTGTTTGATTTTTTGAAATTTCGTCCGAGCTTTCCCTATTCTCCTGCGAACTTCCCCGAATCGCTTTTTTACTTTGTGAAGCATGAGAGCAATGTTTCAGAGTTTGGCGTTACCACACCTATCACCAAACGATTTCCCAATGCTACTGACCCGCGCGGACTTCCGGCAGATTCAATCACCGCAGACTTCTACACAAATGATGGCTATCTCAAATTCTTTGAGTATGAGTTTACCATCGAAAATATAATTCCGACTGTGGCCTATTATGTCAGCGTGACGGCAATGGATTTTGGCTGGCCGAAGTCAGGACTCGAGCCACTGGAGACCTCGATAACAGAGAACGCCCGGCAAGTTTATGCCAAAATAGTTGACCCGGCAGTCGGCGCCGATAGTTTACGGATAGTCGTCTATCCTAATCCGTACCGTATCGATGCAAATTATCGCGCTCGCGGCTTCGAAGGCTTAAACCAGGATGACCGCTGGAGCGAAAGAGTAAGAAGAATTCATTTTGCAAATATCCCGCCCAAGTGCACTATCAGCATTTTTTCACTCGATGGAGATCTGATCAGGGAAATACACCATGACAAAGACCCCGGCGACCCGACCTCGAGACATGCCGAGTGGGGACTTATCAGCCGCAACGGATTACGAGTAGTCTCTGGTTTGTATTACTGGGTGGTCGAATCCGACAGCCGCACCGAGATGGGGAAGTTAGTGATAATTATGTAGGGGCTGAATATATTCAGCCCAATGATAGACTGACACTTCGACCCCTTCGGCTCCCACGGGACTTCGTACGCTTCGGGACTTTGCTGCAAGGCTCAGCGTGACAGGTGTGACTCTTGTAGGTCAGGAGGCCTGTCCTGAGCGAAGTCGAAGGGCTTGTACTCCTGACACTTCTATTGTAGAAGCGTCAGGACCACGCCAAGTAGGCGGGTCCTGACCTACAGGAACTTTGTGGTTGAAGCGTCAGGATCGCGCCAAGTAGGCGGGTTCTGACCTACGGAGACAAAATGAAGATGGATTCCCTAACTTCACAAACGAAGTGCAACACCTTATTAAGGTGTTGTTATGGGACAAAGATATAAACAAATTACCATTGAAGAGAGATGTGAGATTTCCCGTTTACATTCCTCGGGGTGCTCAA
>JACZWU010000005.1 GCA_022571985.1 Candidatus Zixiibacteriota bacterium
GCCAATCGCTTCATCGAACTCATCCGGGCATACAATAACACACCAAGAAAATGTCTGGACTTTCGAACCCCAGCAGAACTATTTTGGAATAAACCGTTGCACTTCAAATGTGAATCCACCTTCCCGCCTGCGCGGGAATGACAGAACTTTAAAATAAATACCAACTGAACAATAATAAAAAGGTGCCACACAATTTGTGTGACACCTTCAGAATTCTAAACCAAATCCTGCGCTGTTTACTTAGGCTGCAAGGTCAGGCACAGACTCACCCCATTACCAAAACCATTTGGCGGGTCGGGCAAGATTATAAGAGTAGTCGACTCTGTGAATTGAAAATCAAAATCGAAATTGTCGCTCTGAGTCAAATCCCAATAAAACATCTCTCCGTTGACTTCGATCGTCAGGGCTTTGGTCGGCTTGTCCCTGTCAGTAGTTGCTTCGAAAGCCAAGTGGTATTCTGCCGGAACACTTAAAAATGTCCATTCAATTTTATGTTGATTGGAAGTAATTTCAGAGCAGATTACCACAGCTGCGGAGCCAACTATAACTGTATCAAAAACAGTAACAGTATCAGAAATAAAGACGGTGTCGGTAATTATAGTCGTGTCTGATACTACCACAGTATCAACGATTATGATAGTGTCTACTCCTGTTAGAGTGTCTACGACTATTATCGTATCTACTATAAATGTGGTATCACTTGTAAAAACCGTATCGAAGATGTAGACAGTATCCACGCCTGGTTGAGGAATAGGCGGAGTTAAGTTGGAGCTTTCCAGCGGGCTGGAACAGTTTATTACAATTTGAAAAATTGCAAATAGTGCAAAGCAGGTAGTAAGAAAAATTAGTCTTTTCATTTTCCCCCTCCAATAGTCAGGAAGTATGTTAGTGAAAGCAGAAAGAGGTCATTGTCTGTATTAGATAATGGGAAACCTGCTTCTAATTGTTTAGATGGATTATACGAAGCTGTTATTGAAATATTTTCGGTAGCCAGTCCGCGCAGACCGAAGACAGGTCCCTCGGAAAGCTTTACATATTTATAAAAAGTTTGAGAAATTTCTTCAAACCGATACCAGCCGCCTAAGAGTCCGATTCGTTTGCTCTTAAAGGGATATACAACAGCCTGACCGCCGGCCATGCGTTTGCGGGTATCAAGATTTACTCCGGCGAAATCAAAATCGCTGCTCCAGAAAGTATGGCCGAGTACGCCCTCAATAAAAGCAAATTTTTTCCAGGAGACTGCTCCGCCGACAATTGGAATCGGGCCAAAAGGCGATGTTGAGAGTCCGCCGGAAAAATGCAAAGCCAGATCATCGATCAGTAATCTTGGCTCAGGTTTCTGCTCGAGTGCAGTTATTTTTTCGCTCAGTTCGGCGATTCTGCCATCCAGCGGTTCTTTCTGTTCTAAGACATGAAGCCTGCTTTCTATTTCGGCCGTTCCATGAATGATTCGAATACTTACATAGCGGTACTGCTCACCTTTACTTTTCGCATCAGCCGACTGCACCAGAATCTGTGTTGAATCAACATTGTACTGGCCGACTAAGACATTTCTTAAAGCCTGTGCCCGGCCTAAAGCCAGAGACGGATTTAAGGCGTCATTGTATCTGGGGTAGCGGTTGCCATCGGTACCACCGGTAATAATCGCCAATGATTTGGGGTATTTGCCAAGCGAGTCGGCTACTGCTCTCAGCTGTATATCATACTGGCTGAAGAAGCTCTGGTCGATATCAAGACCAATCCCGACCGGAAATCCGGGCAACGTCAATTCCTGCGAACTGACAGGCACCGAAAGCATTCCGATGAGTCCTATTAGTACTAAAACTTTCTTAATCAAAATATTTTCCCAATGTTTATAAAAGTTAATTCTTTCGATTCGTATATCAGCAATAAGCCGTCCAAATGACGAATTTTTTCTGCGAAAACTTATGTTTTTCTAAAGGGAGAACCCTATAAGCCTATAGAGCTAAATAGAATAAAGAATGGCCGGTCAGTCAAGCGGATTATTTGGAATCAGTCGATTTCAGGCCGGCAGATAATGATTCTCGAAAGTAAAAAATCATGCAGTAATTTGCATATATGTGATTTTTCGAGGATTGAATGTCTTATTGAAATCAAAAGCTGTCGTGGCTCCTGTTTAATTCTATGGTTCTGGTAGGGAATAATAAAAGGGGCCAAGCCCCCCCTGTCAGCAGAATTGATTTCGGCTTCAGGCGGACTAAATCAATAGGAACAGGTATCTTATTCGAATGACTTGTTACCTATTTTGGCTATCCCACTAAGAGATGAGGTGCCACGTGCTAGGAGCCCAGGTAGAGATGCCCCCAAGTAAATTGAGAATATTAGATTGTAACTGGGACCTATATCAACACCAAACAGAATAATAAAGCTCAGAGGACAGCTTATCAATGCCAGAATGTAGTTGACTCGGATGAATTGTCTCGGATCATTCTTGTAATATTCAGGCTGAGCTTCGGCCCTGCGTCGTTTTAGCGCAACAATGTCAGCAAATACGAAAGTGAATGCTGAAACTACTGCTGAAAGAACCAATATGACAAACTGCCAATTATTCGAGAGTGTGTTAAACATCTGGATTTGCCAGTGATGCTATATTCTTAATGAATTGTGCCAATCTTTCTAGCCCCCTAACTTTTTTATCAGCTGATGTATAAAGAATTCTGTCATCTTCAGTCGAAAAATGAGCTCGTCTAAATAGATCTGGGTTCTCTATCAATGCCTTTTCTATTTCTTGTTGGACGCTGACTTTAAGATTTTTAGATATTCCTTCAACAGTATAGTAGTCGTAGCTGCCAGTTTGAAAAAGTTTTTCAATTGACTGGACTAAAAGATTCCCAATTGGTTCTAATTCAAAGATGTTGTCTGTCAAATATTCAACAATTGTGTCTCCGCTGGGAGAAACTAATGCGTATCCACTAAATAACCAACAAGTAGTGTACCCAGTTTCCTTTTCTTCTAGACGCTTTAGCCGTTTCGACCTATCGTGCGCAAGTATTGAATCCAATGACATTTTGGGATTAATATATATTTTCATTTTATCTTCGTACAAGAGTCTGCAATATTAAAAAGGAATAGCTATTTTGTTTCATTCTTTTACTCAGATGAACCATAACTAGATATCAAAAGTTTCGATTTGTGTACAGCTAGGAGAAGGTTTTCAATAATCCATTCCACATCTTCTGGTGTGGCTTGAAAGAAGAAAGTGTCTGGTGTCCCAGAATTCAGTTCAATGCCAACAGTAATTATGGGAGTTACAGGTGTCTCAGTATTAAGCTTTGTTTTTAAAGCAACTGTTTTGGCTGTTTCTCCAAAATTAACACCCTTTTCAAATACACCTCGCAATTCTGCACTTGCTTCAATTGAAGTTAAGGATGGGATGATTCCTCTTTCAGTTCTTTTCGTTAATCTAAAGTGTTTGTACCACTCTGATTCGGATCTAACCAATTCTAGAACTTGACGAATCGTTGGAGTAGAATCTTCGTCAATGCATTCAAGCGTTGATAAGTCTTCTAAAATATCATTAGGGTTGTCAGACTTTGTTGCCTCTCTCCAAAAATTCTTAAAAAAACTAATTATAAATCTATAGACAGCAGCGGATTGATGAGTGGTTAAAACTCCTTCATCTATCAATTTTTGTTGCAGATCAGATTCTAGTCGATCAGTTTTAGCTTCAATTACTTTTTTCATTGATTCGAGTATTGTGGGCCATTTTTCAGTACTTATCTCTGCGAGTATTTTTGAGTCGCGTTTTAGTACTTCCTGTTCGTCTCCTGAAAAATATCCTAATGAGAACAATTTACTTTTAAAGTCTTTGTTCATTTCTTCTATAATCCTAATTTGTAAGGTAGAGATTTCAATATGTAAATTAAGCAGGGTATGTTATTCATTGAACTTGAAATATACATTTAGCCCCAAGCCTTTCATGACCTTTCCCCACGATTGTTTCCCTTCAATTTTATATCGACAGCTTTTGTCCTGTCAACTATAACCCTATTCACCTTAATAAAGGCATTTTATGTTTTTAGTCAATAGTTGTGGTCTTTTCGAGTTTTTTTTAATCTTAGTTCTTCATCACTTTTTTAGTAGCTCTGCTGTTAGGAGGGGATACCTAACACCACCCAAAAAAATCTGATATTTCTCACTTTTTCGCTTGACACCTGCACAGATGTGCAGTATGATGGTTTTACCTGAATGTTAGCAGGGGAAATAAGAAAAACTACGGAAGAGGTAGCTCTAATGCAAGCAAATCTAAATCAATCAATCGGAAATGGACATCCCGCCGAAATACACGAGGATTACGGTTCAAGCTCTTTTGTAAGCTTGGGCAGCATCCTTTCGGACGAGAGTTTCAGTTATTTCAATGCTGCCAGCTGTCCGGATTGTGGCAACGGCATGGTCCGTCAAGGAGGCTGTTTGCTCTGTATGACCTGCGGTTTCAGCTCGTGTGGCTGCGGCTGAATGGTGTAGGTCAGCAAGGGGCAGACGAGGGCGTCTGCCGCCCACAAAAATGATTGGGGTAGGTCAGCAACCGCAAGCAGTGGGGCACCCAGAATTTAGACAGGGTGGGTATTCAAAATCTGGGGAGGTTTTGAAATAGTGTAGTAGGTGTGTAGGTCAGGAGTTCTGCGAAGTTCTGACAGTAAAAGCAGGGAGTAGGGGTAGAAAATGAAAGTAAACGAACTCTACAAATGGGGAATACCTGAAAGAGTGATAAGTGTCTGGAAAGAAAGACAAGGCGAGATGTTACTGCCGGTGCAGTCGAAGGCAATCCGCAAGGGTCTGCTGGGCGATCAGGGAGATGACAGCAGCAGCCAAAGGGCTAATATGATAATTTCAGCGCCAACCTCGGCCGGCAAATCATTTTGCGCCGAGATGGCCGCAGTCAAAGTTCTGACCGAGCGCAAGAAAAGCATTCTGCTTTTTCCTTTGCGTTCTCTGGCCGAGGAAAACTATCGGCTGCTTAAAAAGACCTACGAGCCGCTGGGCGTTAAAATAATAATTGTCACCTCCGACCATCCCGAAAATGACTCACTTTTTCGCGACAGCAAATACAATATAGCTGTGGCAGTATATGAAAAATTTGATCTTCTCTTAACTTCGGCGCTGGATAGTCTGGTAAATGTCGGCTTAGTGGTTGTTGACGAAATCCAGACTATCGCTGAACCGGGGCGAGGAACTGTCTTAGAGCGGCTTTTGACAAAGATAGCAGCTTCTGGTTATAAGCTGACAGTTATAGGTCTCTCGGCGGTAATCGGCGACAGCGCTGTCTCGGCGGGAAAGTTAGCGGACTGGCTGGGGGCGACCCTGGTGGAGGAGACCGCCCGGCCGGTTGATTTAATCCGCGGAGTGGCAGCCGAGGGGCTTTTCTATAACCGTTCCTACAACACTGGTGTTGATAATGTCGAGCCGTTTATAACAGCCACAGCAGACGAAAAGCCGTTTGATGCTTTTGTCCGGCAGATAAAAGTAGAGACTGGTCAAACCCTTTCCGCCGAGGCGGACTCAGGACAGGCTCCGCTGCCCACCGGCGGTCAGACATTGGTATTCTTAAAATCCCGGGCTGAGACAGTCGAATATGCTTTCAAACTGGCTGCCGCTGTCTCTGCAAGTGGCGGCTGGACTGAAGCTAAAAATGCTATCGAGCGTCTGACTGAGGAAGAACCGTCGTCCTTAAACCGTACTTTGCGTCAGGCGCTGGGACGGGGGATAGCCTTTCATAATTCCGACCTGACTTCAACTCAAAGAGAGATTGTCGAAAATGCTTTCCGAAATCGTGAACTGAAAGTTTTGTTTTCGACTACCACTCTGGCAATGGGGGTCAATCTTTTTGCCGACACGGTTTATCTGGAGACAGTCAAATATATTTCACCGCGTTACGGTCGTCGTCCCTCGCTGATTCCTATAAGCCAGGCCGAGTTTGATAATATGACCGGCCGGGCCGGACGGCACCGTCATGGCCGCCAAAGCAAGCCGGGGAGAGCAGTTGTTTTAGCGCACTCCGCTTTAGAAAGAGAAATCCTGTGGAAAAACTACATCGCAGTCGACAAACCAAAGCCGGTCGAGTCTGCTTTTGCAGCCATTCCTCTGGCTGACTGGGCACTTGATATCATCTGCTCTGGTCTGGCTGATGATATCGACAGTCTTAACCGGGTTTATGCCGCAACTTTTTATACTGCCGGAGATGATGACAATAACAACAGTGATAGCCAGCCAGACTTTGACTCCAGCTTAAAGACTCTGCTCGAACTTTCTTTAATAAAAGAAACTTCTGCCAGCGACAAGTGGCTGCCGACAGCACTGGGCAAAGCAGCAGCCGGGACAGGTTTGTCGGTCAATGAGACGAAAAGTTTCCTGTCTAAATTAGAGTCCGGTTATCCGCAGACCTTGTTTGGCTGGATAGCTCTGGCTTTAAGTTCTCCGGATTGGAACGTCCCGCCCGGATTTTTGAACCGTATGGAACTGCTGCAGGAAAGTCCGCTGAAGATGCTTTATCAGCAGTTTGATTCCGTCTCCGGAGGGCTCGATCAGGCGCGTTTTCTTATTCCTGAAAATCATCAGAGCGAACCGCTGCCGCCTAAAAACTCGGCCGCCATAAAAGCGCTTTTGCTTCTGAACAGCTGGTGCAAAGGTCTCTCGGTAGAGCGGCTCGAAGAACTGTTTCAGGTTCATTTGGGACAGGTTGTTTCGCTGGCAGAGACAGTCTCGCATCTGATTAAGTCGCTTTCTGCAATTGTCGGCGCTAAAGAAAAAGAAAGTCCGCTGATTGATAAACTGCAGAAGTATGCTTTTGAAATCCGCCATGGTCTGCCGGCAGAGTTCAGACCATTATACGAGAAATTCAGTTCAGTTTTAAAACGCAGTGACTTTTTAAATCTAAAAAATGCCGGTCTGGAATCAATCAGCCAGCTCTGTGAATTTGATGAAGAAAAGTTAAACAAAATAATTAAGGGCAAACAGAAACTGGCTTTGCTCAAAAACAAAATTACAATAATTCGAGAGGAGGAGTTTATGTGTTCTCTAAACATCAATCCGGGGACAAACTCGTACAGTGTGCCGACTATGGTGTCACAGAAAGTGGAGCTCTTAGAAATTGACGGCAGCCCCGACAAAGAACGGTTTGTTGTCAAAATAAACGATCAAGCGGTACGCTTAACCGCCAAGTCGTTTAAATACCTGGCCAAACTGGCCTGGTCGCGGGCTAATAATCCGGCAGCGTCCGGCTGGGTTTACAAAGAGGATATCGAGGTCGGCTTCAATCAGGCGCGATATTTATACCGGATGAAAAACGAGGTCAACGCCGGCCTTGGCTATAACTGGCCGCTGATTGAAAACAACCGTCTGGGATATTATCGTCTCAACGCCGATCCCGATAAAATCAGGATAAATGTGGCGAACCTGCAGAATAACCCGGATCATGAGATACGGCAGATAGTATCAGGAGAGGCCGTTCTTAATTAAAAAGAGCCTCTGACATCATTTAATAGCTCAATTATAGCTTAAAAACCGGTCTGCAAAAAAACGCAGGCTGGTTTTTATATTCAGGAACTGGACTTTAAAAACTAAGTTAAATATATAGAAGCAATAAATAGAAAGAGGCCGAGCCAAGAGCGGTCAGGATTAGTAAGCCTTTGTTAGCGAGTCTGTTAGGACGGAAACGCCCAAACCTCTCAATCAAAGGCCGAAAAACCCGATAAGCTAATTAATCGGCAAAAAACATGATAATTAAGACTAACCAAAATATACCGGTAATAGGCTCCGAAAAAGAAGAAGTCTATCCGCTAATGGCCCTGCGCAGCGGGGTGCTTTTCCCGGGCACAAATCTGAGTATTCAGGTAGTCCGCGAAGAAAACATGGCCCTGATAAACTTTTGTCATTCAAAATCTCAAAATTTTGTGGCAGCTTTTTCTCCGGCAGTAAAAAGTAAAGCCAAATCCGGCAATATTTCGGTTCATCAAATTGGAGTTCTGGCAAAAATCTGCGATGTCCGCCAGGGGCCGGGTGAATATAAGACAATTACCATCGAAGGTTTCGAAAGAGTAGTTCTTAAAGAAATCAAAGAGACACAGGAATTTAAGACAGTCTCGATAGACAGATTGAAAATTTCCTCCCAGGTGCCGGTAAGCGTAAAAAAGCAGGCCAGAGAAGCTCTGCAATTAAGCAAAAAAATAACAGAGCTTGATCCGAGTTATTCAAGTGAGCAGTTACTTATTTTGAGTGCCAGCCTGGGTGACCCCTCTATGATGGCCGACGAAATTGCATTTTCATTTAGACTTCCGCTGGAATCAAAACAGCAGCTGCTGGAAATAATAGATCTGGATGAGCGGTTCACTACCTTAAACAGTCTTCTGACTGATGAGCTGGAAAGAGTAGAATTTCGTCAAAGTCTCGGCAAAAAGGCAGCTAAAAAAGTCAGGCGCAAACGCGAGGTGGAATTTCTTAAAGAAGAATTAGTCGAAATCAAGCGACTGCTGGGAGACCAGTTCATAGAAGAAAAAGAAGCCGAGCGGTTTAAAGAACTGGTCAAAGCCTTGCCGCATCTCCCGAATGAAGTTGTCAGCAAGGCGATTATTGAGGCTGACCGGCTGTCACAGCTCTCCACAGCCTCAGCTGAATATGGAGTTACTAAGAATTATCTGGAATGGCTGCTGTCACTTCCCTGGGGGAAATGTTCGCCGGAAAGTTATGACATTGCCGATGTCGAACGAATTCTGTCCAGAGATTACTATGGCCCGACCAATATCAAAGAACAAATTTTGGAGCGTCTTTCTGTCCGCAAACTATTGGGGGGTCAAAGCGAAGGACCTACCCTCTGTCTGGTCGGCGCTCATGGCACCGGCAAAGCCTCGCTGGCTAAAGCTGTGGCTACTGCCATGGGCAAAGAGTTTATAAGAATATCAGTCGGCGGTATCAGCGATGTTTCTGAAATAAAAGGTTCGCCTCGTACGTTTCTGGGAGCATTACCCGGTAAAATCATCCGTACTTTAAGAAACGCCGGCAGCTGTGACCCGGTAATTCTGATTGAAGATATCGATTACTTTAACATTGATAACGACTCCTCTGTTAATATGGCTCTTTTAGAGGCGATAGACACCCGCTACAACTTTAGATTTTTTGATCAGTATCTGGGGGTTCCCTTTGATTTGAGCAAAGTTTATTTTATCTGTTCAGTCAGATCATTTGAAGAAATCCCCGAGCAGTTTATACCGCGGCTGGAAATTTTAGAACTCCCCGGCTACATTGCAAAAGAAAAAATAACAATTTCCAAACGCTATATTATTCCAAGGCTTTTGGAAAAACATGGTATTCAGAAGTCTGAACTGAAATTTTCGGACAAAATTCTGGCCCTGATTATCAGCGATTATACTATGGAAGCGGGACTGCTCGGTTTTAGCCAGCAGATAGAAAAAATCTGCCGCAAAATTGCCTTAAGAAAAGCTGAAAAGAAGAAAGTTTCCGTCAGTGTAAACGACAAAAATCTTGAATCATATCTGGGTCTCGCCCAATACATCCCCGAAAAGGCTGTCAGTCAGCCAGAAATTGGTACCGCCACCGGCCTGGCCTGGACAGGTGCCGGCGGGGAGCTGATGTTTATCGAAGGGCTCAAGATGAAAGGCAACGGCGAAATCATTACAACCGGTTCTCTTGGTGAAGTAATGCGCGAGTCAATTTTAGCAGCACACTCCTACGTCCGTTCCAAAGCAGATGTTCTGGCTATTGATCACAACGATTTCAGCGATCTGGATATTCACATTCATTTTCCTTCAGGAGCAATTCCCAAAGACGGACCCTCGGCGGGTGTGGCAGTCTGCATGGTGGTGGCGTCGGTAATGGCAGAGCGTCCGATAAGAAACGATATTGCCATGACCGGCGAAGTAACTCTGCGCGGTAAAATTTTGCCTGTCGGCGGTATAAAAGAAAAAATCTCGGCGGCATTTCGCGCCGGAATTCATGAAATTGCTCTACCAAAAGAAAACGAAAAGGACCTGCGGGAGCTGCCCAAAGAAATCATACGCAAGACTAAGTTTATATTTATCGAGCGGGTTGATGAGCTTTTCGAAAAATGTCTGCTTGACTATTCTCCCTCGTCATATACGCTTGAGAAAATATTTACGGAAGAGATTGCCAAGTCCAAAAAGAAAAAACGCCGCACTACCAAAGGCCGCAAAAGGGCTGCCAAATCAGCCTCAAAAAAGTAACGACTTTTGCCCTCGATTTACCAATTTTGCTTAGCCAGCTGTGTCAAATGGCTTGACAGAATTGCCGTCCGGCTCTAATTTGATTCTATAGATTTACGTCGATTGTTCAGCCCGGTGGTCAATCGTACTTCTCTTAAGTTTCGGCGTAAATAGTTACTTCACAGTTTAACTTCGCATAAGGTGAGAAAATCTGGTCGGCGGGCAGCATGTGATTTTCACAAGTATTGGGATTGGGAGAACAAAATGACAAGGACGCTGATTGTTTCCATCATCCTCTTGGGTCTTTTTGCGGTCGGAGTGCAGGCACAGGATCCGGGAATTGCTGACACAGTAGAATTAATAGTAACACTATCGCCCGATGCTCAGTCCAATCAATTAAAAGTTCAATTAGAAGTATGGGTATTTAACGACGAGGAACTGATCGCAGCAAATATGGGATTTTCCTGGGATAACCAAAATCTGACTTTAGATAGTGCCGTTGCCAGCGCTCTTACCGATGGAGGATTTCAGATTGGCCCATTCTTTTACGAAGACAACAGTATCGCGATTACTAACGCCAATCGAAGAGTTCTAATGGGTGGTGTATCAATATCTCCGCTATTTCCTGCAGATGCAAGCACACGCAGGCTCTGGGTCAGCTATTACTTTACCCTCTCAAGCTGGAATGAATCCGACCAAATAAATATCGACACTCTGGAATTTAACGACGCCAGCAAATTTCAATTCGTAAGGGGTGACCAGACTCCGTTTGTTCCTGTCTGGACCGGCGGCTCGAAAATTATCGACCCGAATGCGCCTGCTGATATTGTGCTGTCAAAAGATTCGCTGAATTTTAGTTCAATCGAAGGCGGCGCCAACCCGGCTTTTCAGGAGTTTGATATTTTTTCATCTACGGGTCAAATAATAGATTTCAGTTTAAGCGAAAGTGCCTCATGGTTAATCGTGACGCCGACTTCGGGTAACACCCCCAGAACAATCAGAGTTGAAATTAATAACATCGGACTAGGTACTGGAAATTATACCGAGACCATAATTGTAAATTCTGCAGCTGCGGCTAATACTCCCCTTGAAGTTGAAATAACTCTCGAGGTTGCTCCGCCGCCGCCTGTTATAGGTCTGAACCCCGGCATCTTTTTCTTTAGCGCCATAGCCGGTGAGGCAGACCCTGACAGCAAGATTCTTACTATTACAAACAGAGGCGGTTCAACTCTCGACTGGTCAGCCACAAATTCTCAAGTCTGGCTCAATTTAAATCCTGTTTCAGGTGGAGACTCAACCGATGTTACAGTTGCGATTGACATTATTGGGCTGCCGTTCGGAGATTATACAGATACTATAATAGTCAGTGACCCTGAGGCTACTAACAGTCCGCTTAAAGTCCCTGTCAATCTTTCGGTAGCTTCAGATTTACCGATAATCGTGGTCGATTCACCTTCTGTTTTTGTCATTATTCAAACCGGGGGAGGGGCCCTTGACTCTGCATTCTTTTATGTCAGAAATGGCGGAGGCGGAACAATGAATTTCTGGGTAGAAAGCGGTGGTTCACCTCGAATAATTGGCATTGAGCCGGATACGAGCGTAGCTCCGGATTCGGTCAAAGTTTCTCTTAAACTAACAGGAGGTGTTTCGGGCGATGAATTTCATGACACGGTCTGGGTTTATTCAGACCAGGCCATTAATTCTCCTGTGCCAGTAGAGATTCTCATACATCTGACTGACAATCCTGCAGAATTGAGAATTTTTCCAGATACAATCGAATATAGTATGTTCGAATGTGACCAGGGACTTACTGGTTTAGCACCCATCATTTCTTTCAATGTGTTTAATCTTGGAGGAGACGACCCGCTTGATTTTGAAATAGTTTATGAGTCCGATTGGTTTACTATTTCTCCTTTATCAGGCACGGCTGATCAATTGATAAATCTTTTTGCAAAACAAACAGATTTGTCCATAGGGTCATATACAGACACGGTCTTAGTCTATGCCAGGAAATCAGTGGTTACCCCCGAGACTCTGATAGTAAATTTCGATATTGTGCCGGCTTCGGAAACGCCGAAAATTTTCTTAATGGATTCTGTTTTCGTAATGACGGCGCAGGAAGATCACGGCCCGATTATCCCTCGGTATTTTGAAATTAGAAACACGTTTGGCGGTTGTATGGAGTGGAGCATTGAAAACTCTGTTGCCTGGGCAAATGTAACGGACAGTTCGGGAAACGTTCCTGAGCTGGTTGGTATAAAGGCCAGTGCCTTTGGCCTGACGTTCGGTGAATATGTCGATTCCTTTTATATAAACGCTCCGGCTGCTTCAAATTCTCCCCGCAAAGTTGAAATGATATTCAAGGTCTGGCGGCTGCATGGTGATAACAATTATGACAATAAAGTCAACATATTGGACCTTACATTCTTTGTTGATTTCATTTTTAGAAATTCTGGTTTGGCACCGCAGCCGGAATTTTTAGTGGGTGATGTCAATTGTGATGAAAAAGTCAATATTATTGATTTGACTTATCTGGTAGACTACATTTTCCGCGGTGGGCCGCCTCCCTGCGGGAATCCGGTATAATAGTTAACAGTAAATAAGTTTCAGAAAGAAAGGTCATCTTTTTTCGGGGCTATTGCAGGCGATTATGCGAATATGTGACACGGGCTTTTTTGTTTGATTTCCTGGTCTTTCAACTTATTATCAAGCCTAAATTAAAACTTTAGAAAAATTCGAATATGGCAAAAAACAAAAGCGCTAACGGACATAAACCAGAGACATTCCATATCCAGACATTTGGCTGTCAGATGAATCTGGCAGATTCTTCAACTCTGGCCTCAAATATGATTTCCAAAGGATTTAAGCGGGTAGATTCGCAAGAAGAGGCCGACCTGATTATACTCAACACCTGCTCTGTCAGAGAAAAGGCAGAAAACAGGGTTTATGGCCGTCTGGGTGAGATATACAAATACAAAAAGCGCCGTCCTAACCTCAAAATAGCAGTAGTCGGCTGTATGGCCCAGAGGCTGGGCGAGAAGCTCAAAGAGCGAGTGCCTCATGTTGATTATGTCCTGGGTACAGATCGCCAGTTTGAACTGCCTGATGTTTTAAACGGGATTGAAGGCACACAGCAAGTGATGACCGCTTTTGGGCATGAAAATCTGGATTTTATTACTCCCGTAAAAGAGACGCCGCATTCTGGATTTATTACCATCACCAGGGGCTGCGATAATTATTGCACTTATTGCATAGTGCCTTATGTGAGAGGCAAAGAAGTCTGCCATTCTCCGGGATACATAATTGAAGCGGTTAAGAAGATGGTCGATGAAGGGGTAGTCGAAATTACACTTCTTGGACAAAACGTAAACAGTTACAAGAGCGGCGGAATGGACTTTCCGGAATTGCTTGAGCGTGTTGTGAATGAGGCGAAATTGCCGCGGCTGCGTTTTATGACATCACATCCTAAGGATTTATCGAAGCGGTTAGTTGACGCTATGGCAGATACGCCGCAATTACTGGGGCACATTCATCTGCCCTTGCAGTCCGGCTCCAACCGGGTCTTGCAAAAGATGGGCAGAATTTATACTATTGAGCACTACCTCAAAATCATCGATTATATCAGAAAAAGAATCCCCGAAACTTCTATTACCACCGATTTAATTGTCGGTTTTCCGACCGAGACCGAGGCCGAGTTTGAGCAAACTCTGGATGCTGTCAGAAGAATTCGATATGACTCTGCCTTTATGTTCCGCTATTCTGTTCGTCCGGGAACAGTTGCAGCCAAATACAAGGACGACGTTCCCGAAGAAGAAAAAATTCGCAGATTAAATAAACTCATTAAGATTCAGCAGGAGATCGGGCACCAGGTCAACCAGCGTGAGGTCGGTAAAATCCGAACGGCGCTTGTAGAAGGCAAATCGCGCAGAGACGATCAAATCTCCAGAGCCAGAACCGAAGGAAATAAGATAGCGCTGATAGATACGGCGGATCTTAAAGTTGGCAGTATTGTTTCAATAAATATTACTCGGGCCGACGCTTTCACCCTTCACGGAAACCTGTCTGTTTTGAACTGAAATGTTAACCTCTGCACTTGTCATACTGTTTTCCTTCTTTTTGGCGATGGCAGCAATTGTAACGATCAGGCGTCTTAAGTTTTTCTCATCCCAGATTTCTGACGGGAATTACTCTTTCACATCCGGTTCAATTATGGTCTTTTTCGCCACCCTCTGGATGGCGGTCAGGTCGCTTCCGGATTATTTCAGCTGGTTTGTAAATTCAGCCTATTTCATAATTGATATCAGCCACCTGTTGCTGCTTCTGGCTGGCCTCTTCCTGATAACCAGAGGAGTTCTGCGACTGTTCCGCGGCTACAGTGAAAGAGAAGATGAAATAATATTCCGCGAACAGAAATTGAGTCTTGCCCAAAATTTGCAAAACGACGCCCGCAGCCCGTATCAGTTTTTGGAGCTCTTAAGTCTGTCAATCAAAGAAATTGTGGCCACCTTTCCGCGCAGTGCCGGAGCCATATTCTTGACAGGTAAAAACCGCAATCAGCCCATACTGGCCACCTCGTTTGGTCTGTCATCAAAGGAGACGGCTGCCTTCGAATACCTGCCGGACAACGAAAACCTGATTAGCCAGGCGCTGATAACAGGCCAGCCGCTGGTCTCCACCAAGTTTGAAACCGAAGGTCAGCCTCTGCTGGCCGATTCCAGATTCAGGTCGATTTTATGTCTGCCGCTGATTTCCATAGATGAAAGAATCGGCGCCATCATCTTAATGTCTGAGACAGAAAAGCTTTTTAGTCCGGCTGATATCAAAGTTCTTGCTCCGGTAACAGAATGGCTTGCCGAGAAAATTAAATCAGCGCGTCTGTCTAAAGAACTGGCTAATCTTGGCAAAGCCAACGCGGCCCAGCAAACAAAAATGAACGACGCTGCCCGGCGACTGATAGAGATTTCAAGTCTGGGGCAGAGTGACGCTTTAAATAATTTCTGCAGCAGCTTAAAAGGCTTTGCAGGAAGTTTCTCGGCACACTTAGTGGCCATTCAAGACGGGAGGCTTGACTCCCTGGGTGGCAGCGAGCCGCTGGTTAATATTAACGAGCAATTTGCGGCAACCTTAGCCGAAGCCCTGCACAAAGGCAAACCTCTGGTTATAAATGAAGAATCCGAAGATGACCACGGCCGTGCCTATATTACAACTTCGACTTTAGTTTATCCCCTGGGAGAGAGCCGGCCGGGGCATGGGCTGCTGCTCAGAAGAGAGTCTGAAGCTTACACACTCGATAATTTCCAGCTGAAAATTTTGAATCTTTTTTCACGGCTGGCCATAATGGTCTTTGAGCGCCAGGAACAATCTGCCAGAAGCATCACTCAGCGGCGCGGCTTTGAAAAAATCATTCAGCTGTTGAGAATTAGTCCACAGCAGTCATTTGAAGAGAAGCCGGGGTTTTTGATGAACCATCTTTCATCAATACTTCCGGATTCAACTGTTGCTATGACATTTGCTAAAGATAGCGATAACGAACTGAAGCTGGTTGATTCCATTGGACTCAAGAGTAACGCGTCGAGAGATATCTCGCTTGCATCTGGCGCGGGCTTTGTAGGCAGGGTCTTTGAAAATATGTCCGGTGAAATAATACCGGACAGACAAAAGTACTCAGCTGTCGTAAGTGAATTAAGTGAAGACTGGCAGAAGTTGCTGTCAAACTTAGGTAGTCAGAGCAGCTTGCCTGAATTGACCATCGCAAGTCCTCTGATTGAAGCAGACAAAGTCTGCGGAGTTGTGGTTTTTTTCTTTTTTGAAGCAGGTAAGGCTGAGGCAAAAGAATGGGAAAGGCTGGTTACGCTGGGCACCGGACTATATTCTCTGAAGCTGTCAGTTAACAGCTATCTCTCAAATCGAGGTGAACTGCAGGGGAGCCCGGCAGACTCGCCTCAAATGGAGCAGTTTACCAATAAGCTCAATAATTATCTCTCAGCCATAATGGGTAATGCCGAAATAATTATTTCGGGGGGGAATCTCGACGATAAATCCCTTGAACAGATGCAGTCAATAGTAGATCAATCTGAGCTTGCCTCGGACTATATCTCAGGTTATACAAACAGGCTTAGCAGCCCGGCAGAATCAGAAGCAGTTTCCATAAATGAGATTACCAGGCAGAAGCTCAAACTTTCTCATGTATCAGAGAATCTATACCTGATAGCAGGTCATGCCAGAGAAATAGAATTAAAACTAAACAGTCTCAAATCAATCAGTCTTGGCAACAAAGAATTTGAAAGTTTGCTGACATCGGCTATCGCCAGATTCTCTTCGTTGACGCAGGATGATGATATAATTACGATATCTACCTATTCAGATAACAAATATGCTTATCTTGATATTTCCCGTCATAAACGGAATTTCCCCCCGGTAGAGGCAGTTTCCGGTTTTGGCAATTACCAATTTCCGGAAGAAGTAAAAAAGAGCCGTCCTGATGATGTCTATCTTGAAAGAATCAGCAAAGATGACTGCCAGGTAGCCTTTGACCGCTTCAGCAGCTCGCCCTCGTACTTGTCATTCAAATTTCCGGTAAGGGAAAAGGTGCTGGCCGCTGACTCTGTCATTAGTGATGGTCAGGTCTCAAAAATTCTGGCGGTCGATGACCAGCCGGTGATTCTCGAGTTAATTTCAGCAATGTGCCAGTCATTAGGCTATGAAGTCACTACTGCTACGTCTGGTGAGCAGGCGCTGATGTTTGCCGAGAAAACCAGATTTGAGCTTATCCTGACCGATCTGTCGATGCCTTCAATGTCGGGGCTCGAACTGGCCAGACGGCTGCGCAAAACTCATCCAAATGTGCCAATTATCCTGGTCACTGGCTGGGAAGCTGGAATACCGGAGTCAGAGCTGCGTCAAGCCGGAATCTCCGAAGTCCTCTATAAACCGTTTCGGATAGAGCAGCTTACCAATCTGGTTAAAGCCTCTATGGCCGAAAAAACCGCATAAAATCTGTTTATTTTCGTCCATTCTAAAGAAAAAGTCATTGATACCGACATTTTGGGCATGGTTAAAAGTGTGTCAAATAAGCTCCGTGGCAAGATAATTGAACAAATAAAGAATGACAGCAATCTGCTTTCTATGCCGCAATCTCTTTATCAGATATTGAACGAAGTAGACAAAGAGGATTTTTCTCCCCAGAAACTGGCAGAAATTATCAAAACAGACCCTGCTTTGACCGCCCGGATTTTGAGTCTGGCAAATTCTACTTTTTACCAGAGATTTGCCAGGACTACAACAGTTAACCAGGCGGTATCCGTATTAGGAGTATCAACTGTCAAATGTCTGGCCCTGTCTACGACTGTATTGAAGCCGGAATTAATTGAAAAAAACTCCGGAATCAACCCGAAGGAATTTTTTACTTACGTTCTGCTAAATGCAGCTACTGCTGAGTGTTTGGCCAGAGAGCTGAAACTTAAGGCTTCGGAAGAAATGTTCATAATTGGACTGTTAAATGATATTGGTTTGATATTTTTGGTTCATCACTACCCCTCTGAATATCGCCAGGTTTTGTCATTAAGAGGCAAGGCAGACTCACTCCGTTCTGCAGAAATCGAGATACTGGGAATCGACCATTATGAAATAAGCCACCTTCTGGCCAGGAAATGGCGCCTTCCTGAAGAGATGGTTAATTCAATCGGTTGCCAGAATATTGAAAATTCGTCTGAAAAAGTCAAAAAGATGCAGGCAGCTATCAAGCTGGCCAGATTGATGAACCCGGAAAACTTCTCTGGATTTGACTTCCCCCTCGAAGACCGACTGACCCAGGTCAACCAGGCTGCGGATAAACTCGCACTAACCACTGAACAGATGAATTCAGTTACCAGTAGACTGATGTCCAGTGCAATTGAAGCGGCTGAGCTCATGGGAGTTGATATAGGCAGTATAGAAGATCTTCTTGCAAAGGCCAATCAGGAAATCTGGAAAGCATATTTTACCATTGAGCAGCTATTCAGAATCCGGCAGGACTTAAATAGCAAGCTTCTCAAAGAAGAACATTACCGGGGCGCTCTGGAGGCAAGAAATGCTGCTATGGCAACATTGTTTCATTACGTAAATAATGCAATCACCGGCGTATATGGCCGTTCTCAACTGATGCGCCAGCGCCATCAAAGCGGCCAATCTGAAATTCTTCTGAAGAATCTCGATAAAGATCTTAACATAATTGACAAGTCAATTCAGAAGATTGTTGCTGTCCTGGAGGAAGTCAAAGAGATATCTCATATCGGACAGGATAAGCTCGCCGGCTGTTCCGAAGCTATGAATTTAGATGATAGAATTCAAGACCGCATATCGAAAATGGACAAAGAGCAAAAGTGGTTTGTCGAGGCGAAAAAAGAAAAAGCAACTTCGGGCTGATATTTCCAAAAATTGCGCTAGTTCCTTTATTTCTATCAATTGACGCTTGATGGATAATTGGGTATCTAACAGAGTACTATGTTACAATTTTTGACAGCGGGAGAGTCTCACGGTCCCCAATTGACCACTATTCTTGAGGGCTTCCCAGCCGGTTTTCCCATAGACATTGAACAAATCAATTTTCAATTAAGCCGCCGTCAGAAAGGCTACGGGCGCGGGGGCAGGATGAAGATTGAAAATGACCGGGCAAAAATTCTCTCAGGCGTTAGAAACGGCATTACCCTGGGAGGACCGATTACCCTGGTCATTGAAAATAAGGACTGGCCAAACTGGCAAAAGATAATGGACCCGATTGAGCCGATAGCCGAAGACCTTAATCTCAAAGAGAAACGCCTGGCCTACGAAACAACTGCTCCCCGTCCCGGGCATGCCGATCTTAGCGGCGCTATCAAATGGAATCAGCAGGATATGCGAAATGTACTGGAAAGAGCCTCAGCCAGAGAGACGGCGGCACGCGTGGCAGTCTGCTCTATTCCCAGACAATTACTGGAAAAGTTCGGGGTGAAATTCGCTGCTCATGTTGTTCAGATTGCTGATGTAAAACTTGAGGCCGGCTACGACATCTCTGACCTTGATAATATCATCGAAACAACTGAAAAATCAGAAGTTCGCTGCCTTGACCTTAAGACCGAAGAAAGAATGATAGCGGCCATAAGAGCGGCCAAAAATTCCCGCGATTCTGTGGGAGGGGTAGCCGAGGTCATAATTCGCGGCCTGCCGGCAGGGTTGGGAAGTTTTTCTCAATGGAACAATCGTCTCGACGCCGCACTGGCACAGGCCATGGTCTCAATTCAGTCAGTTAAAGGCGTAGAAATCGGACGTGGCTTTGAGAACGCCGGACTGCGCGGTTCCAAAGTTCACGACGAAATTTATTATGAGCCGGGCTCCGACCAAAAAAAGAAAGATTTTTATCGTAAAACAAATAATGCCGGCGGACTTGAAGGCGGTATTACTAACGGTGAAGATATAATAATCAGGATAGCTTCAAAGCCACTTTCAACCCTGAACCAGCCGCTTAAAACAGTCGACGTTAAGACTAAGCAGCAGGTTGAAGCAATGGTAGAGCGCACCGACAACTGTGTGGTGCCGGCTCTGTCCGTTATCTGCGAGGCCATGGCCGCCTATGTTATCTGCCGGGCGTTTTTAGAAAAATTCGGTTGTGATAATCTGGCCGAGATTGAACGAAATTTTGCCTCATATCTGGATTCTCCCCTCTAAGTTACAAAACTGAAACAATCAGCTTTCTTGCTCTGTCTGACAAATTTGTTTAGGTTTCTCAAAACAAAAGGAGAATCTAATGAATTTCGAATGCACTCATGGCGAGCTTTATGATATCGATGTTGACACTCTGGTAGTTTTTACTGCTTCCTACTCTAAACTAAGTAACAAACGACTCGTCGAGCTTGACCAGGTCACCAACGGCAGTTTAAAACTTCTCTTGTCGTCTAAAGAATTCACGGGCAATACCAATCAAACAGCGGTCTTGTATAAGCCCGAGGGCGTCACAGCTTCGCGGGTGCTTTTAATCGGGCTGGGCGATAAAAGAAAAATAAATCACGACAGTTTCAGAAAAGCTGCCGGTATATCTTCACGGCACAATGCGGTTACTAAAGAAAAATCACTGGGCTTTTATTTTGACGGTTTTTCCTCGCCCGAATTTTTTCAAGCCGCCGCCGAGGGATTCTTGCTGGGTGGTTTCAAGATGCTGGATTACAAAACGACCAGTGAGGCTAAGAAGAAATCGGCAGTTAATAGCTGTACTTTTGTAGTTACCGGAAAGAAAGACTTAAAGAAACTTGAAAAAGCAGTTACCAGAGGTCAGATAATCGCCGAAGGGCAGCTTTTAGCCAGACGACTCAGCTATACACCGGCCAATGATTTGACTCCCACTATACTTGCCCGGCACGCCGAAAAACTGGCCAAAGAACATAAAATCAAATGCACGATTTTAGGAAAACCGGAAATCATAAAAGAGAGAATGGGTGCGCTGTTATCGGTTGCTCAAGGGTCAATTGAACCGCCCCGTTTTATAATTTTGGAATACAAAGGCGGGTCAGCCAAAAAAGCTCCGATTGTTTTGGTTGGCAAAGGAGTAACTTTTGATTCCGGAGGCATATCAATTAAGCCCTCGCTAAATATGCACGAAATGAAACAGGACATGACCGGAGCGGCTGTGATGCTCTCGACAATTATCACTGCCGCCAGATTGAAACTTCCGCTTAATATAGTAACTTTGATTCCCTCCACTGAAAATATGCCATCAAGCAACGCCGTCAAACCGGGCGATATTATCACAACCCGCAAAGGGCTGACAGTAGAAATTATAAATACCGATGCCGAGGGCAGACTGATACTGGCTGATGCGTTAGACTATGCTACCAAGTATAAGCCTGAAGCAGTAATAGATATTGCAACTCTTACCGGTGCGGCTTTGTTTATTTTAGGCTACGCCGGAGTGCCGATTGTCTGCAATAATAGAAAATTAGCTAATGGTCTGCGCAAAGCTGCAGACTTAAGCGCCGAAAGAGTCTGGGAACTGCCCTTGTGGGATGATTTTCGCGAGGCTATGAAATCTCCGATTGCAGATTTATGGAATTCAGGCGGCCGGGCGGCGGCTACTTTGACAGCTGCAGCCTTTTTAGAAAACTTCATCGGCAATCACCCCTGGGCGCATATTGATATCGCTTATCTGGATGCCGAACCGAAGGGGAGCGAGTATACTCCCAAAGGTCCGACCGGTTTTGGAACCCGTCTATTGGTAGAAATGCTCAGCAACTGGCGCAGCAACTAAAATCGTAAACTCAAGACTATCCTGACGAGTCAGTCGTGGAGATTCTATCGCTGAGGCAGACGAATCCTATAGCGCTTGATTGCTCAACTTGAAAACGAAAGAAAGTCTAAAGGTACTTAGCGCCATGCCCCGCTAAGTATTGTCTGTATATAGCGAAATACTCACGTATTTCAGCTTCAGTTAATACACGGCCATATGAAATAAGTTTCTCATTGAGCTTCCTTAACGGATAACGTGAGACACCACCAAAATGTTTGTAAAGTTCATACGCTAAAAAGTCTGCCACTTGAAAGGGAATCACACCTGATTTTTTGAGAAAACTAATTTGTTTAATTTTATAATTCTTTCTAAACTGTTCGTTTGAAGCCAATAGACAGGTGTGCTTAAAGGCTGGCGAATTATTCTTTTGACCGTCTTCAAGTAAAACTGCTATTGGTTGCATGTTTTTTCTATGCATAGACATTGCGCTTATACTTATTATAGACCAGTCTACACATAGACTATAGGGAGTCAAGGGTATGTCAGGATAATCCACTTTAACCTTATCAAAGAGTGGCCGTTTAATGACTGCTCCTATCCATGTTACAGATTCTTTTACTATTAGGTTGATAATCTTACTTATAAAAGATTCACGTTTTTCTATGTCCCAACCTTTGAATTGGCCTTGAAAATTGTTGAGCTCGTTGGCATGACAAGCAGTAATCTCATATTTTTTCAACAAAAGCTCCCATTGGATACTAATGGAAGACCATGAGGTCTCTCTGGCTAATCCACCTGACACAACTGTTATCTTAGCGTCATCATGGGTTCCGCTTTCGTCCAAATATGCTTGAAAAAACGCCACGCTATTAGAATACTCATAAAGGTTTATTGATTTGTCAAAGGTAAAGCGATAATTTTCTTTAACTTCTAACACATAATCTAACCTTTGCATTGAAGGTATACAATTGCAAAAAAAAACCTGACCGGTGAAGTGCCAGTCAGGCTTTCTTAAGAAAAATCTATTTGAGATTTAATTATTTGCGGCGGCCTTTGACCAGGCCGGAGAGGTGTCCAGTCCGGGACCTGAGAGCCGGCGGGTGCCTTTTCCTGAAATATCCGCTATCCATATTGAGCCGTCCGTTGTAGAAAAGGTCAACCACTTGGAATCCGGAGAAAAAGAAGGCGATATAGTATAGAGGCTGGTTCCTACCGGAGGCGTGAATACCTCATAATCTGCTGATAAGTCAGGATTAGTGATATAGATGCCGGGATTGTTAAGGTCGTTTTTGACATAGGCCAGCCAGTTTCCATCCGGCGACCAGCATGGAGCCACTTTCTTAAGATTTCTTTCTGACCTGACGCGGATCGAATCCTGATGCATCATATATTCATTGCTTTTCAGTATGACCAGTCCTTTCGGCTTAAGTTCATAGAAGGCTACAAAAGCAACATCCCCTTTGGCATTCATGGTTGGCGCTATCATGAAATCGGCCATGACCTGCCAGTCCTTTCGCAAAAGCTCAATGTCACTGCCGTCAGGATTCATAGTGCAAATCTGGTAATTCGGCTCAAAAGCATCCACGTAATTGGCATTCATATCTTTCCAGTAAACTATTTTTTTGCCGTCGGCGCTCCACTCCGGGTCGCGGCTGCCAAGACCGTCGGTAATTTTCAACCACCAGAATCTGTTGTTGGCGTAAGCAGAATCAAGAAAAGCCTTAAAAATGTCATAGACTTTATGTTTGCCGCCCATAGCATCCGGTCCCTGCAAATCAACCATGCCGGAGCGAGTGAAGAGAATTTCTCTGTTATCTGCAGACCAGGCCAGGCGGCCATCGCCATTGTTTACATCACATATTTCTTCCTGGCGGCCGGATTTTATATCCAAGACCCAGACACTTTTCTCTCTTAAGAAAGCGATTTTGCCCGAGGGCTCGCCGATAGACCCCGCCAGTTCAGCAGGCATCTTGTCGGCTGCAAATGAAGAGGAAAAAACAGCAGTAGCCATAAGAATCGCTGCAATTAGACAAAGCGGTATCCTGTTAAGTCTCAAGCTGAACACTCCATTCTTCAGTTTTATCAGGGCAGCAAGATAGCCGGTCGGGTTGGAATGTCAACCTCGGCAGCGGCCGTTTCTACCAGTTGAAAAACTTCTTTAGTTCAATTCTGGCGCGAACACCTGACAGGCCGAGGTCAACTCTGCTCTCGGTGTTACCGGCATAGGAAGCCACTACTTCCTGATTTTGAGTATTATACCAGGCTACGTTGTTAAAGTTCAAGTAAAGGTAGTTAACGTCTACTCCCAGGGACATTGATCCAAAATTCAAAGGATACTCGGCACCGGCACTTAGCGACAGGCCGATATTGCTGTCTTTGAAAGTAGCATTAATAGCCGCCGGCAGAGAACTCGAAAGATTGATATTTTCATACTCATCCCAGACATCCCAGCTGACCTGATAGAAGCCGATCCCGGCGCCTAATTTAATAGCCAGATTTGTAAGATGATTCCTTGAGTTGGGCGGATTGGTCAGATAGAAATGCAAGGCCGAGGTCAGGCCGTAAACTTTAATTTCAGAGATAAGCTCTGTCACTGTAGTGCTGCCACCGGGAGGATTATAGGCAAAATTGCCGGACTCATTCTGGCCCAGCTTCATCCAATATTCTCCGCCAATTGATACGGCAAACTTCTTGTTAAACATCCAGCCAAATTCCAGGCCGAAAGAATTAGCTTTGTTTAGCCACTCAATCTGGGTTGTTGGAAACTGGGCGCTGGTGTAATTAGCAAAATCATTGTAATCATTGTTCTTATTGATTCTATTCACGGCGTAGCTGCCTGAGAGCCAGTACAATTTTTTGTGCTGCTCCTGCTTTATTTCAGATTTTTTCATATAATGATCTATGATTTCTTGCTCGGTTAACTGAGCTGCAACTGGCAGTGCCAGAATTGCCGCTGCCCCTATGGCCAAGGCTATGAGTTTAAGACGCATCTTTGCCTCCTGATTTGAGATTCAGATTTTTCTCAATTATCGGAAAGATTTCACTAATACTTGATTATTAAGGCTATGAGCAAAGTCTTATAGCTAAAACTGTATAGAAAATGACTCTAATTAAGTTGCTGCTATGATAGCAAGATCGGTTAAGCTATTGAAAAGAAGGAGCTTAGCCGTCGCTTTTCGATAAAGTGATTTCTTTCTGGGCCTGATATTTACCCTTTTTGTCGCTATAGGACTTGAGGCACTCCCTATCTGCCTCCAAAAAGAGCAGCTGAGCGATTCCTTCGTTCGCATAAATTCTGACAGGCAGTCCCGAAGTATTTGACAGGGAAATAGTTGCATAGCCTTCCCACTCCGGTTCAAAAGGTGTCACGTTGACCACTATGCCGCAGCGGGCATAGGTGGATTTTCCGAGGCAGATCGTAATAATATTGCGGGGAATTTTGAAGTATTCGCGGGTTCTGGCCAAAACAAAAGATTGGGGACTTATTAATATTGAATCAGCTTTTATATCTTTGAACAGGGCAGAATTATCTGCTTTGGGATCCAGTTCGCCGGCGCCATTTGGCTCAAACATTTTGAATTCATCTGCCAGGCTAATGTCATACCCATAAGATGAAACCCCGTAACTGATTCCATTGCGGATTTGTGTTTCTTCAAAGGGATTTATCATCCCATGATTTTTGGACATTTCTATAATCCACTGGTCAGATTTTACCGGCATTTCAATTTCCTCTCAAGCCCGTTCGTTCAATTTTAATTAAAATAGCACATAACAGTCAGACTGTAAACCTCCTCAATTGACATAATCCATAAACTGGTGCATACTAAAAAGGCGCATGAATAAGACAGATATCAAACATGACAGCTAAGACCAAAGAAGAAAAACGCGGGCTCTTAATTGTATACACCGGCAACGGCAAAGGCAAGACCACCGCCGCCCTGGGGATGTGTGTCAGGGCCGTTGGCTATGACTGGAAGGTGTCTATCATTCAGTTTGTCAAAGGCAGCTGGAAGTACGGCGAACTTAAAGGGATCAAGAAACTTGAGCCGAATGTTGAACTTATGACAGTCGGGGAAGGCTTTGTAGGCATTGTCGACGACACCAAGGATTTCAAGGAGCATGTCAGAGCCGCTAAAGAAGGAATAGCTGCTGCAATTGAAAAAATTAAATCAGAAAAATTCAATATAGTTATTTTGGATGAACTCAATGTTGCTCATAAACTGGGGCTGGTAAATCAGGAAGATATAGAATCTCTTCTCCAGGCTAAGCCCCCCCAACAGCACCTGGTCATAACCGGCCGGGATGCCCCGGACTGGCTAATCAACAGAGCAGATTTAGTCACAGAAATGAAAGAGATAAAGCATCCTTACCAGCAAGGCATAATGGCTCAGAAAGGTGTCGATTGGTGAGGGTGGCAGTCACCGGTGCCACCGGCTTCGTGGGCCGGCATTTGGTAGAAAGACTTCTTAAAGACTCGCACGAAGTTACTATTGTGGCTAACCGCAGGTCTGGAGCAAAGTTATTTTCTGACAGAGTTAAATACGCCAGAGCATCGGTGCATAATGCTCCTGATTTGCAAGAAGCTTTTTCTGACTGCCAGGCAGTCTTTCATCTTGTTGGTATAATCGCCGAGACCAGAAAGAATACATTTAAAACGACAGTCGAAGAGGGCACCAAAAATGTTATTTCCGCCTGCCGGCATAATAACGTAGGGACAATTATCTATTTATCCGCACTGGGTACTTCAGCTGAGGCCGAGTCAAAATACTTCGCAACAAAATGGGCAGCAGAGCAATCCGTGAAAAATTCCGGACTTAATTGGACGATTTTTCGCCCCTCTATTATTTATGGACGAGACGATGGTTTTCTGGCGATGATGTCAAAGATTATTAAACTTTCGCCGTTTGTTCCGATATTTGGAGATGGTAAGTATAAACTTCAGCCGGTTTATGTCGGAGATTTAGTCGATGCTATGGCCAAGTCACTGGCAATCAAAGAGTGCCAGGGAGAGACAATTGAAATTGGCGGAGCAGAGCCGCTGGAATATGTCGAAATTATTAACTCGATAAAGAAAGCGCTCAAGAGAAAACGAATGAACTTATTCATACCAATGGCGGTTATAAAACCTGTTGCGGTTTTGCTTGAGAAAATGCTCAAACCGTCGCCTTTGACAACCGACCAGCTGATTATGCTGGAAATAGGCTCTGTTTGCGATTTGAGTAAAATGAAAAGACTGTTTGAAATTGATCCTGTCGGATTCGATGAAGGTCTAAAGAAAGTTTTGGAGAATTAAATTAATGTCTGAAAAAAATTACGATGTCATTATTGTCGGCGGGGGACCGGGCGGATTATGTGCCGGAATGTATGCGGCCAGAGCTATGCGTAAAACCGTTTGTCTGGAAAGATTCTTGACCGGAGGTCAAATCGCGCTGACAGGCGACGTCGAGGATTATCCCGGCTTTGAGCATATTTTGGGCTCGGAGCTGGCCAAAAAATTTACCGACCACGCCGTAAAATTCGGTCTTGAGATTGAAAGAGAAGAAGTTGCAGATATTTATAGTGACGGAGATGACCGTCTGGTGCGCTGCGAATCAGGGAATATATATAGGGGTAAAGTGGTTATCCTGTCTACCGGCGGTACACCGGTAAAACTTGAAGTTTCTGGAGAAGAAGGGTATAGCGGTAAAGGTGTTTCATACTGCGCCATCTGTGACGGTGCCTTTTTCAAAGACAAAGTAATTGCGGTAGTTGGCGGAGGGGATGCTGCTGTTGAAGAAGGCACCTTTTTGACCAAATACGGCTCAAAGGTTTACATTATTCACAGGCGTGACCAGTTCAGAGCACAAAAAATCATACAGCAAAGAGCATTTGATAATCCAAAGATAGAAATTATCTGGGATACAGTGGTGGATTCGATAATCGGCGATGACAAGTCTGTTACAAGTCTCAGACTAAAGAATGTCAAGACCGGCGAAAATTCTGATTTGGGGATAGGAGCAATTTTCATATATGTAGGCTTTCATCCCAACACCGGCCTCCTGAAAGGGCAGATTGAAACAGATGAAAACGGCTACATTCTAACTAATGACCTTATGGAAACTAACATAAAAGGAATATATGCCTGCGGCGATGTCAGGTCCCAATTGGTCAGACAGGTAACAAATGCTGTCGGCGACGCAACCACGGCTGCGGTGGCTGCTGAGAAGTATATAGAAGAACTTGAAGACAAGTTAGCCCAAAGGGTTTAATCTTGTCCCTAAATTATATTTAGTCATTGACTTGTATTTGACTGGTTAGTCGCAAATCCTGCCCCGCTTCTCTCTTTCTCCTTGCCAAATTGACGGCTACTTGTTATATTCCCCATGGCGATACTAACCTTTTCGAATGGCAACCGGGTATGACAGTCATTTCGATTATTTACTCATTTCGAGGTTTTCTATAGATATGGGAGTGGTGTGCGCTGGACCTCCAGCCGCCTGACGTTAGAGTCGGGCATCCCCCCTCCACCACTCCCTTTTTTATTGTTCAAATTTAGCTAATAAACTCTTCTGTCAGTCTGACGATAATTACAGAGACTGTGAGAACAAAATAGCTATGTCTATAATTAAAAAACTTTTAAAACCCAGCCTTTTGTTGCGTCTGACAAACGTGATTTTTCTGCAGATTATTTTTGTCTTCGCAGCTTTGGTAATAATCCTTTTCAGCCCGGCGGAAGAAATAAATTTTGCAGGGCAAAAAGATATGGTTCTAAAGAGCTTAAGCAGAACCACCCAAATGATAGCTGCGGTAGTGGCCTTGCAGCCATATAGTGCTAAAGATCAGCCGGTTTCTGAAAAAATAAGAGAAATGACTGATGATATTCTCCTGGCAGAAAAATGGATAGTACATGCCGACCTGTTCATTTTGGATGATAAGGGTAACTACCGGAAAGTTCATACCTACCATTCTGAACTGGACCTGAAGGAAGAGAGCATTCTTCTTCCCCCGGAACCGTTTAAGTTCACCAATCATGACGGTATAATCGGTCCGCTGTATACTGAAAGCGATTATTTGGGATATTTTTATCCGTTTGAACTTCGTAAAAACACCCTGGCTACAATCGGAGTAGCAGTTAATCATGAGCTTCTAATTTCCAATCGTGGCAGTGTTAAATATGCCTTATTATTGATTTTCCTGGCGGCAACTTTAATATCTCTTTTGACTGTTTACATGTTAGTCAAGTGGTTCCAGGAGCCAATGAGCAAGATAATCAATCGCATGGATAAAATTGCCGGAGGGGGCATTTATTACCAGATCAAAGCCGAAGGTAATGAGGAGACGCGGCAGCTGGCTGAAGCATTTAATGAAATGTCAGCTCAATTGTATGACAGTAGCAGAGAAGTTGCTCATTATCATGACAGGCTTTCGGAAGTAAATAGAAGCAATCTGACTTCTAAAAGATTTCTTTCAGCCCTCATCAACAATTCACCTGATTCTTTGATAGTTGCTTCCGCCGATGGTCAGATAATGATTTTTAATAATCAGGCGATCAAATCGTTTGGGTATGAAAGTGATCAGGATATAATTGGTCATGGCCTACAGGAGCTATTTACCCAGTCGGTAGAGGAATTAATCAGAAGCAGCCATGATTCAGCCTCAGCCAAAGGTGTTGAAGTTCTTTGCTGGAAAAAAGACAAATCTTTGTTCCCTGCTTTCGCCAAGATTTCGGCAATCAAAGTGGCCGATAGTTCGGAGTCGGCCTATCTGTTTATAATCAGGGATATCACCGAAAGTAAGACGTTTCAACAGATGATGATTCGTTTAAACAAAAACTATACTCGCGGCGAGATGGCCGGCGACATTGCCCACGATATTAATAACTATCTGGCTGTGTTAATGGGAAATGTTGAATTGATCCCGATGTTTCTGAAGAAGAACAATATGGAAAAGGTTGAGGAGAAACTGGTCCAGATGAAAAAAACCCTCGACAAAATTAACAACTATACTTCCGGACTGCTCGACAGCGAGCATGATGACGTTAAGTTTAACAGGATACATGTAAATCAGATTATAGAAAACGTGCTGGCATTTTTAAAACCGCAGAAAAGATGCTATGGCATAAATGTAGTCACAGAATTATCTACCGAGCTGCCGGTCATTGATGCCGACCCGGCCAAACTACAGCAGCTTTTGGTGAATATGTTCTCCAACTCCTGCGATGCGCTGCATGACTGTAAAACGGAAAAGACAATCCGAATCAGGACCTTGAGTTCTTTCACCAATGGCCAGCACATGATCCGTATAGAAATAAATGATAACGGTTCGGGCGTTGCCAAAGAGAAAAGGGAAAAACTCTTCATGGAGAGATTCACAACAAAACCTAAAGGGCACGGCATAGGTCTGATTACCTGCCGCCGCATTGTTGAAGCTCATGGAGGTTCTGTCGGCTATGACTTTACAGATGGAACTACATTTTATATTGAATTACCGCAGAGCCAGGGTGAATCTGCAGAGAGCAGCAAAACTGCCGAAGTATTACTTTCACCGCAAGTTTAGACACCTTAACTTTTACTTGTTCCTGCCCGAATAGCAGACAATCTTTTTGCTGTGAAGGCACCGCAAAAAACATCGTATTATAAATTTAATCAGAACGTAATTGCGGTAGTGACGATTGGTCTGGCGCTTTTAATTTTGATTGTGACCTGGATCGGCGTTCAACAGAGCCGGCGGAACAGTCTTGATCTGCTTATTTCACAGGGGGCGTCGTTTACCGAGGGTCTGGCGCGAGCAGCCGAAAACGCTATAAAATCTGAACAGATAATAGATTATTATGTTCGCCAGAGATTTGCAGAGCTGATACGAGGGCTTAATCTAAGAACAGCAGCAAAACCAAGTTCTGATTTTTTGAGACAGGCCTCGCTTGACCAGCAAATAGAAGGGATTTTCATTTTTGATAATCAGGCGAAACTAGTCCACGGAGCTGCCGCGCACCAGTATTACGAAGGCTTGCCGGAATTTATTTATGAAGAAGTCGCGCAGCTTATACAACACCCTGAAAATAATTTTGTACTTCTTTTAGATGAAGGTGATGGTGCCGAGCCGCCGGTTCACTACTATCTTGAAATTACCAGCGGTCTCCACCAGGTGATTGTCATTGTCGATGATGCCACGTTTTATGCCGAAGCTCTCCGAGAAACACAGATTGGCTATCTGGCGCAGGGCATGGCCAGAGAAAAAGGGGTAGAGTATATAATTTATCAGGCACCTGAAGGCATCATCTTTTCATCCCGTCGCACCGCCCATCTTTTGTCTATCGAATCTGATCCGTTTTTGAGTGAAGCACTTGAGGCTGATACCATCTCTCATCGCCAGATCGAATTCGAAAGCGAACCGGTGCTGGAACTGGTTCGGCCGTTCTCTTCGCCGGATTTCAGATTCGGATTGTTAAGGGTCGGTTTGTCTCTTCAAAAATATCTGGCTATTTCACAGGGCTATAATTTAAGGCTCCTGATTATTACGCTGGTTATGGCCGCCTTAGTTCTGGCAACACTTTTATTTTTGAGAGCGCGCAGAATCAAAACCGAAAGCGAAATGAAGTATGAAAAGATTAAATCTGTAACGGATAGAATTTTTGAGCAGATGAAGACCGGTGTGGCGGCGATTAACCGAAAAGGCTTTATCACTTTGACAAATGCTGCTTTTGAAAATACAATTTCTATGCAGAAGCTTGTTGGGAAAAGCTGGAATGACATCAGCCGGAAAATAGGGCTGAATCTGGAGAAGCTTGAGGCACTTGGTGATAAGTTGACTGAGACAGAAATAACTGTCACCATAAACGGACAGAAGAAAGTTTTGTTAATTGCTCTGTCCGGATTAGGTGGTTCGGATGAAAGTGAAGGAGAGACCATACTTGTTTTCTATGACATCACCAGACTAAAAGAGTTTGAAACAGAGTCAGCTCGGCGCGAGCGTCTATCAGAGATGGGACAACTGGCAGCCGGAGTGGCCCACGAAATTCGTAATCCGCTGAATGCAATTTCTATTGCGGCGCAGCGTCTGGCCGCAGAATTTCGTCCGAGCGAAAACGAACAGGAATATTTGAGCATTGCAAATAATATGAGGTCTGAGTCTAAACGGCTGGATAATATTATCACCAAATTTTTGGCGATGGCCAAGTCAGAGCAAAAACAGACTGAAGAAATTAATATCAAAGAGTACTTTTTAAATGAAATAAAAGTTCTGGAAGTTGAGGCCTCTCAACTGGGCATAGAGATGACATTCCAAATCGAAGACGGCCTCAAACTGACTGCGGATAAAGGCAGCCTGATGCAGCTGGTCACTAATTTTTATAATAATTCCAAAGAAGCTTTAAATGGCAGGCCGGGTAAATTTATGATATCTGCCAGCAGAACAGAGTCAGGCTTGATGATTTCCTTTGATGACTCTGGCCCCGGGATTGAAGAAGATATTGCCAATGAAATTTTCCGGCCATTTTTCACGACCAAAGAATCTGGCACCGGTCTGGGCTTGCCAACCATAGATAGAATTGTTCGCGAGCTGGGGGGAGAGGTAAAGCTGGGTAAGAGTAAGCTTGGTGGCGCTAATTTTGTGGTGACGTTTAGGCTGTAGCTCTCAGGGCGTTTGCGAATTGTTCGAGCTGTCTATACTATAATAGTAAATGTCATCGTCGGTGTAGGCATCTACGTCAGGTCCCACGCTATAAATTACATAGCCATCTTCAGAGATATAGTAGCCATAGGGATAACCATCAAACGGGTCAAGCGGCTCTGTCTTACCCGGTCGATATTGTTTCCATACTTCCGTAAGTGTGTAGTTTTTTTCTTCCGGCAGTTTTCCGGTAGAAAGTTTTACTTCTTCAACAACTTTGGCAAGCAGGCTAAGGTCGGATGATACCAGAACTTTGGCAGAGTCAATTCCTATCTGGTTGACTAAGGCTTCGGAAGCAGTTGCTAAAACGGTTTCGCTCTGTATCTCATTTACTTTTTCCATGACGTTCGCGAAGAAAGTCATCCCACCTATAGTTATCCCGGTAGTAATAATTAATGAAAAGGACAGGATGCCGATTGCCCGAACATTTCCTCGCCATTGCGGCTTCATACTCGAAACCAGCGAATGCTGCAAGGCCGCAATACGTTCACTCAAAGGAGGGTGCGTAGACATCCATTTGCCAATTGTCATTGCCCCTGTGTTCAATGAATCACGTTGACCGACGAATGTTTCAAGCTTGATTTTGGGACCGTAAACAGAACCGGCGGAGAGAATAGCCAGACCTTTGAGCGCAGCCTCACCTGAACCGGCCAGGATATAGCCGTATCTGTCGCAAGTGAACTCACGCGCGCGGGACAAGGCTGTTCCCAGAAACGGAATCATCAGGCCGGGGAGCAGCAGCCAATGAAGCCTCAAGTGCCCTTCCTTAATATGACCCAACTCATGCCCAATAATCATATTCCGAGCGGTGGTGTTATCTCCGCAGGCTTCCAGCAAATCAGAGTATAAAACTAAAATATTAGAGCGAAATAGCCTGGTCGCAAATGCATTGAGCGCGCCTCCCTGCTGCATCAGATAAACCTCCGGCACGGGCTCCAAACCTATTTTCATGCAGAGTTCACTAACAGTACTGTAAATTTCGGGGAATTGTTCAGAAGATATTTTGACTGCGCTGCCCCTGATATAAGCGATAAAAGCCAGATGAGTAAGAAAGAAGAAAACACCGAAAAAGATAGCGTAGATGATTCCAATAGCTGAGAGAAAAAGTAATATCCACAGCGCAATTGATGTCAGAACCACTAATGCCAGCCATATTGATTCGGAGCTCCATCTATTGACCACGACAGACGGGGTTGAGTTCATTGTTAACTCCTTGTCAAGAATATTATTATGTTCGTTAAAAGACACAAAACTCTTCAATGGAAGAGAGTTGTCTTCACTAAACAGCGCTATTGGAAATTCGAGCTTTTTTCAGGCTTTTGCAACTAATTTCTTGATCCACTCAGTGCTGACCGATTTTGGCCGCGTGATAGGCGAACCCAGCGCTCTGTTTAAGATCAGCTGTGCCAGCATGCCCAGCGATCTTGAGACAGAAAACAGGACGGTGTAATATTCGAATTCTTTTAGCCCAAAATGGTAAAGAATTGAGCCGGAACCGGCGTCGACATTTGGCCAGGGGCTTTTGGCTTTGCCGTGTTCTTTTAAGACCTGGGGTACAATTTTGAAAACTCTGGCGATAGTTCTAAATACCGGATCATTGGGCAGATTGTTCTGGCCGAACTCATGAAAGGCTATAAAGCGAGGGTCGGAGACTCTCAAGACAGCATGGCCGTAACCGGGAATAACTTTGCCGTTGTTTAAGGTATCCCAGGCATGCTGGCGGATTTGATCTTCGGTCGGTGTGCCGCCGAACTCTTCCATTAGTCCCAGCGCCCATTTCAGGCATTCCTGATTGGCCAGTCCATGCAATGGACCGGCCAGTCCGTTTAATCCGGCAGAGACGGCATAGAACGGGTCAGACAAAGCCGAGCCAACCACATGACAGGCGTTTGCCGAAACATTGCCGCCCTCGTGGTCAGAATGAAGCACCAAATAAAGACGCATCATTTTAGCAGTCAGTCCTTTTTTGGGAGCGAGTCCCAGCATCTTCGCGTAGTTTGCCGACCAGTCGTTTTTCTTAGACGGCTCAATCAGCGAGCCTTTCTTATATCGAAGGCGGTAAATGCCGGCAGCAATTGTATGGATAGTTGCAATTATCTTAATCGAATCATCTAATATAGCTTCCCAATAATCAGCTTTGCTTAGTCCCTCGGCGTATTTTCTGGCGAAAACAGATTCATGCTGCATAGCCAGGATGGCTGTATCAAGCATAGCCATGGGATGGGATTTTTTGGGCAGAGCTTTGATAACTTTCCAGATATAGGCCGGGACTTCGCCCGCAGCTCTCAGTTCGTCCTGGAAACCTTTAACTTCCTCAGCCGAGGGCATGGAGCCTGTTACCAGCAGCCAGAAGATTTCTTCGGGAAGTTTATTTTTTAATTTGAGTACCGGCTGACCGCGAATTATTAAGCCCTTATCCGGATTGACGACAGAGGTATCACAAATTTGACTTTTGATACCGCGCATGCCGCCGAAAGCCTGGGCTATGGATACATCGGATATTTTTTTATCGCCATGCTGTTTTAGTATAGTCTGCCGCTCTTGGCGAAGACCCGGTATTATCGATGCTAATTTTTCTTTGAGTGTCTGTGCCATTTCAAGCCGCTCCTTCAGTTAGCGCTATTTTGGTCATTAAGAATTCCTTTTCCAATAAACCTCAGTACTAATTGTCGGCCTATCATCTATAATATGAAGCTATAAGGACTTTCGGGTACTGTCAAGCGAGCGGGAAAAAAGTGTAAAAACATTTCTTGTTAAGAAAAAATTTTGCCGGGGTTAAGCAAAGCCCGCGGGTCGAAAATTTCTTTCAGCCATTTCATACTCTCAAGAGTAGCCTGGTCAAACTCCAATCCGATATAATCTCTCTTGGCCAGACCGATACCATGCTCGCCGGTTAAAGTACCACCAAATTCTATGGTTTTCTTAAGAAGTTTTTCAAGTTCAACTTCAATAAGCTGCCGGGTCCGGGGATCGTCAGAGTCCGCCATAAAATTAACGTGCAAGTTGCCGTCGCCGGCGTGACCGAAAGAATTAATGCGCAGAGAAGAACCGGAATTCAGCTCGGTGACATATTCTATCAGTTCGGGGAATTTCGAATTGGGCACAACTACATCTTCGGAGACTCTCATTACGGCTATATCTCTGACCGCTTTTGAGAGATTCCGGCGGACTTTCCAGAGTTTATCCGCTTTGGCCAGATCAGACTCCTGCCGGAAAAAAGAGCAATCGTTTTGCTCACAGATTGTCTTAATCAAATCGGCTTGTTTGCCGTCAGATTCATGGGGGATTTCTATCAAAAGTATGGCCGCAACGTTATCAAGGCCTTCGGTTTTTTCATACTCGTTTGAGCATTTGGCAGCATCACCATCTAAGAACTCCAGAATAGTAGGAATAATTCCCGAGACAGTAATATCGCTGACTGTCTGCGCGGCCTGTCTGGGACTATCAAAGGCCACCAAAAAAGTGTCGCCGGTCTCGAAGTTATCAATCAGTCTTAAGCTGATTTCGGTTATGATAAGCAGCGTACCTTCTGAGGCGATCAGGATATCCGAGAGGGCAAAGCCGCAATTGTTAATATAAGAGCCGGTTTTCAAAATTTCAGCGGCAGCAGTTACGCCTCTTATGCCCAGAACGTAGTCTTTGGTAACGCCGAATCTTTTGCAGCGCAGTCCGCCGGCGCCTTCGGCGACATTACCGCCAAGAGTTGATTCCAGATAGCTGGCCGGGTCGGGCGGGTAGGCCAGATCGAATTCAGCAGCTTTCTGCTGTAAATCTCCCGTTATAACGCCTGGACCGACAACTGCAATTTTTTTTAATTTGTCAATTTCCAGATGCCTGATGCGTTCGGTTGAAAGAACTATGCTGCCCTGCTCGGGTATGCAGCCGCCTGAAAGTCCGGTACCGGCCCCGCGGGGGACGATTGCAAGCTTATGCTCGATGGCGTATCTGACAACCTTGACGACATCTTCTTCGCATTCGGCCATTACCAGAGCGTCAGATTCGCCTGTGATTTCGGTGGCATCTTTTAAGTATTCCGGCCGGTCTTCGAAACTTGTAAAGAGCGATTCCCGGTTTCTTAACGAGGCGGCCAGATCTGCAAATGAAGATTTGCTCATATATGCATAAAGTATGAATCTAATATCTTAAGAGCAACAATCTAAAGTCAGTCTTTAGTTTTGTTTTTTGATGAAGAACTGTCTGCAGACTTTTTTGAAGTTGTGGAAGAGGATGCGGAAGAAGAGCTATCTTTAGACGTTTTCTTCGAATCACTTTTTGATTCGCTTTTTTCAGTTGGTCTCTTTTCGCCGGCTCTTTTGTAGTCGGTTATGTAAAAGCCGCTGCCCTTAAATATCAAACCGACGCCGCCGCTTATCAAGCGCTTTACCTGCCCCTGGCACGAGGGGCAGACCTTGACCGGTTCTGCTGAAATTGACTGAAATTCTTCAAACTCATGCTCACATTCTAGGCATTTATATTCGTAGGTTGGCATGTTTCACTATCTTTCTTGCTAATTAATTTGCGTCAGGTTATTGCAGTTGTTCGAGGCCGTCTTTTAGTCGTTTCAGACCTTTTTGCAGGTCTGTCTGGCAGATTGAAAAATTTAATCTGATAAATCCGGGGGCACCAAATGATTCACCCGGCACTACCGCTAAGCCATGCTTTCTTAATAGATACGAGGCGATATCTTGTGATGTTTCTACTTTATTGCCATCATAAGTTTTTCCAAGAAACTTTGTTATCAAAGGAAACAGATAAAAAGCTCCACTTGGCACAAGGCATTCCAAGCCGTTGATTGAATTTAAGATTTTCAACGCGGTGTCGCGCTTTGAAATCAGTTCAGGCAAAAGTTTTTTGACAAAATCCGGTTCTTCCTGCAGAGCGGCCAGGGCTGCTTTCTGTGAAATTGAGCAGACATTGGTGGTTGTATTGGATTGAATAATTCCGGCGGCCTCGATTATTTCCAGCGGTCCGGCTGCAAAGCCAACTCTCCAGCCGGTCATGGCGAATGATTTTGAAAAACCGCCGGCTATCAGAAAATTACTTTTAAGTTCGGGGAAAAGTTTCAGCATTGAATGTTCTTCTGCGGGCGGGAAGACCAGCCCTAAATATACTTCGTCTGAGAGAAGCAGGATATCTTTCTCTTTGACTATTTCGGCAACGCCGCTCAGAGTTTCCAGAGTGTAAACCGCACCGGTCGGATTATGAGGCGAATTTAGAAGCAGAACTTTTGTTTTGTCAGTTACCAGACTTTTTAAGAGATCCGGTTTTATTTGAAAGTCATCAGAAAGTGCTGTTTCAAGCAGTACCGGAGTTGCGCCAAGCAACTCTACCTGTCTCAAATGCGAGGGAAAATACGGAGAAGGAATTATTACTTCATCGCCTCGATTTAACACTGCCGCCAGTAGATTAAACGAGGCCTGTTTGCTGCCGTTGGAAACTATGATCTGTTCCATGGCGAAGTTCTGCCCGGTTTCAGCGCTCAGGCTCCGGGCTATCTCCTGACGAAGTTCCGCAATGCCGTCGCTGACGGTATATCTGGTAAAATTTTCGTCAATCGCTTTGATAGCCGCCCGCTTGGCGGAATCGGGCGAGTTAACATCAAGTTCGCCTACTGCGAAAGATATTATGTCGACGCCGGTGGCTTTTAAGCGGGCTACCTCGGCATGGAGTGACATGGTGCCCGATGGTTTAGGAGATCTGGTCATTTTAACAATCGTTTAATCATTCAAACATTCAATTATTTGATGTCCGGTCAGTTTCAAAAAAATAAATTCAAAAAACAAATGTCCAGCAGCTGCAAGATAACAGCTAAGCTGGACGAATGTTGTTTATATAACAAAGAATATTCTGTTTAGTTCGAATCCGGTCCGGCCGCAACTATTTCTGCCGGAGTTCCTTCCTTAAATTTTTCAAAGTTCTTATTAAACTTTTCGGCAAGATTCTTATAACGTTTATTGTAATCATCTTTGTTGGCCCACGATTCCGAAGGATTTAAGACACTTTTGGGAACCCCGTCGGCCGACTGCGGCACCTGGAAATGAAAAACCGGGTCGGTAACATACTCGACATTTGAGAGCTCACCCTCGAGCGCCAGGTTTAAAAGAGTTCTGGTATGCTGAATGGACATTCTCTTACCGACTCCAAAGGGTCCGCCGGTCCAGCCGGTGTTGACCAGCCAGCAGTTGACATCATGTTTGGCAATTAAATCTTTTAGCATCTCGGCATATTTTGAGGGGTGGTGAACCATAAACGGCGCCCCAAAACAGGTGCTGAAAGTGCTGGTAGGCTCGGCGCCCATGCCGATTTCTGTGCCGCCGACTTTGGAAGTATAGCCGGATATAAAATGATAAACTGTCTGCTGCGGCGTAAGTTTGGCGATGGGAGGCATGACCCCCGAAGCGTCACAGGTCAGAAGAATAATATTTTTGGGATGTCCCGCTTTCTTTTCCGGCAGGGCATTGCCTATGTATTCCAGCGGGTAGGCCGCCCGTGTATTTTCGGTGATGCTGGCATCCGTCAGATCAAGTTCACGACTGTGTTGGTCATAGACCACGTTTTCCAGTATCGTACCGAACTTCTGTGTGACGGAAAAAATCTCAGGCTCTGCTTCGGCGGAAAGATTGATAACCTTGGCATAACAGCCGCCTTCGAAATTGAAAATGCCGTTATCACTCCAGCCATGTTCGTCGTCGCCTATGAGAGATCGTTTCGGGTCTGCCGAGAGCGTTGTTTTGCCCGTTCCCGACAATCCGAAAAACAAAGCGGCATCACCTTTGTCACCGACATTGGCCGAGCAATGCATGGATAAGACACCTTTTAAGGGCAGTAAATAATTGAGCATAGTAAATATAGATTTTTTAATTTCACCGCCGTAGCCGGTGCCGCCAATGAGGCAGAGGCGTTCATCCAAATTAAGCAGAATAAAAGTAGGCGTGCGGGTACCGTCTGTCTCCGGGTCGGCCTCAAACGAAGGAATCGAAACAACTGTGAACTCCGGTTTGAAATCTTTTAATTCAGATTTGTCTGCCGGTCTGATCAGCATACTTTTTGCGAAGAGACTGTGCCAGGCATACTCGGTAATAATTCTGACCTTAAGGCGATAATCCGTATCGGCGCCGGCGTAGCAATCCTGCACAAACAGATCACGCCCCTGCGCGAATTCCTGCATTTTCTTTTGAATTTTCTTAAATTGTTCAGGGTCCAGCGACTGATTGTTATCCCACCAGACATGCTTTTCACTTTCCGGATTTTTTACGATAAATTTGTCTTTGGCCGCACGTGCGGTGTGAGTGCCGGTATTGACAACCAGAGGACCCATTCGTGAGAGGCTGCATTCGCTGCGGAAAATACTTTCCTCGTAAAGCGCTTCGACAGGCAGATTCCAGTACTGCCTGTTTAGCTTGGTGAAATTATTAAAATCCAGTCCGCAACTTGACTTTAAGTCTTCGGCCTGTTTTTCCGTCGGGGAAGTCTCTTCAAAAATGTTTCTGCTCATGCTAAGCTCTTGGCTCCTTTTTGTTTTTTATTCTGCCATTACGCAGGCAATTGCCGTGGCGTCAATTATATCTTCTACCGAACAGCCGCGTGACAAATCGTTGACCGGCTTTGTCAGTCCCTGTAAAATCGGACCAATTGCTTTGGCCCGAGCCAGGCGCTGAGTCAACTTATAGCCAATGTTGCCTGCATCCAGGGTTGGAAATATAAGGATATTGGCCTCTCCCGCAACTATAGAATCCGGTGCTTTTTGCATTTGTATTTCGGGCACGATAGCAGCGTCAAGCTGCAGCTCGCCGTCCACTTTGAGGTTAGGAAAATTTCTGTTTAGTATTTTCAATGTTTCAGTCACTTTTTTGACGTCGGCATGTCGGGCTGAGCCTTTTGTCGAAAATGAGAGCAGGGCGATGCTTGGCTCAATGCCAAAAAGCAGTTTTAGAGTTTCGGCTGTTGAAGCTGCAATAGAGGCCAGTTCAGCCGGGTCAGGATTTGGCAGCACACCACAGTCGGCAAAAAGGAAGACCTTGTCTTTTTGTCCCATATATTCAGGGATAATCATAAGAAAGCTGCTGGAAATTGTCTTGACAGTTTTTTTGAGTCCTAAAACCCTAATAGCGCTTCTAATTACATCAGCAGTAGTATTGACTGCTCCGGCTACCATCGCATCAGCCTGGCCGGCTCTTACCAGCATAGCCCCAAAATAGAGCGGATTGATTAATGTCTGAATCGCTTTTTCTTCTGAAATTTTCTTACTCTTGCGAATTTTAATAAAATCTGCGACAAAATTGTCAAAAAGATCGCTGGCTGCAGGGTCAATCAGCAGCGCCTGGCTTAAGTCGACAGAAAGCTCGCTGGCAAGATTGTTAATTTCATTTCTGTCACCTAAGAATGTCACTTCGGCAATCTGATTTTCGAGAATAGCCGCAATCGCTTTTATAGTTCTTGGCTCTGAGCCTTCGGGGAAAACGATTCGCTTCTTCCTGGATTTGGCTCTTTCATAAATCGCCTGCATGGGAGCAGACATGTTGTTTGGCTCGTTCATATCAGAGACTAATCTTTCAAATTTGGGTCAGAGAGGTATGCGTCAATAAACTGGTCGATGTCGCCGTCCATTACAGCCTGAGTGTTGCCGACTTCGACCAGAGTCCGGTGGTCTTTGACCATGCTATAGGGATGAAAAACATAAGAGCGGATTTGAGAGCCCCATTCTATTTTCTTTTTGTTTTTATCAAATTTCTCCATTTTCTTAGCCTGCTTTTCCAGTTCCAGCTGATAAAGCCTCGATTTGAGAACTGTCATAGCGGCTTCTTTATTTTTGTGCTGACTCCGTTCCGACTGACAGGTTACTACGATCCCGCTTGGTGCGTGGGTAAGTCTTATGGCCGAAGAAGTCTTGTTAACATGCTGGCCGCCGGCTCCGGAAGCCCGGTAGGTGTCAATGCGCAGGTCTTCGTCTTTAATCTCAATTTCAACATTGTCTTCGACCACCGGATAAACATGGACCGAAGCAAAGGAAGTGTGCCGGCGCGAATTTGAATCAAACGGGGATATGCGTACTAAGCGGTGCACTCCTGACTCGGCTTTTAACAGCCCGAAACCATACTCACCTTTTACTTTGATAGTTACCGATTTTAGTCCGGCTTCATCGCCCGGCTGGTAATCAAGCAGGTCTACCGTAAAGCCTTTGCGTTCGCACCAGCGGTTGTACATCCGAAAAAGCATACTGGCCCAGTCCTGGGATTCTGTACCGCCGGCTCCGGGATGAATAGAAACCAGGGCATCGCGAAAATCGTCAGGTCCCGATAAAAGAGAATTAGTTTCAAATGAATCTACTGAGCGCGACAGCTCTGTCATAGCCGCATTTAACTCTTTTTCGTCTTCGGGATTATTTTCTTCTGCGCTAATTGAAAAGAGCTCGGCTAAATCCTCAAGTTCGGCAGTCAGTTTTTCATGGGTTTCTACCCACTTTTTTTCAGCGGCTATTTCTTTGAGAGTAGCCTGGGCGGAAAGATTATCATCCCAGAATTTGGGGCTGGTGGACTCTTTTTCGAGTTTTGAGATGGTCTGGCGGCGCTGGTCGAGGTCAAAGATACCTCCCGAGCTTTTCAAGCTTCTCTTTTAGCTCCGGGATTTTGCTCTTTATTCCGATATCCACGCTTTAATGCCTCCGCTTAAAATCTTTACTGTCGTAACTATAAGATATTATGTAACAGAAATTTTATAATATCAACAAGTGAAACATTTGTAACATTTAAACATCGAGAAATTGGGTTGACAGGACATTTAGCGCCAATATCTTGGCTCTCTATTATGAATATGAAACTTGAGACAATAGTTGTCGGTGATTTTGCAGTCAACTGCTATCTGTATTTCAGCGAAGCCAGCAAATCGGGTATAATAATCGATCCCGGGGCAGAGCCGGACAGGATTATCAATAAAGTAGATTCGCTGGGCATAAAGCCATTGGCCATTCTGCTGACTCACGGCCACTGTGACCATATCGGTGCGCTGGCAGATATTAAAGAGCGCTATGAAATTCCAATCTATATAGGAAAAGGCGAGGAAATTCTCTTAAAAGATACAACTGAAAACGGTTCTGCCTTGTTGGGACAGCCGTTTACCGCCCCCGATGCGGACTTTCTTTTTGAAGATGAAACACCCTACAGTTTCGGAGATATCAATCTGCGGGTTCTTTTCACGCCCGGTCATTCCAGAGCCGGAGTTTGTTTACTTGACGAAACCGCAGGCATTTTATTTACCGGTGACACTCTCTTTCAAGCCTCAATTGGCCGAACAGACCTGCCGGGGGGGTCGTTTAAAATATTACTGAATTCTATTCAGGAAAAGATATTACCACTGCCGGATGATATTGTCTGTCTGCCCGGTCATGGTCCCAGCACCACTGTCGGGGCTGAACGAAGAAATAACCCTTTCTTTTTCGAGAGCATGGTTTAAGTGAGAAAAAAGAAAAGTGTCCGCCAAAAGACCGACTAAATTAAGCCGAAAATTTTTCGAACGTCCCACCCTGCAAGTGGCCAGAGAGCTTTTAGGCAAGCAGATTGTTTTTAACGGCCGGCATCAGAAGTTGTCCGCCAGAATAGTCGAAGTTGAGGCTTACATTGGCAAAAATGACCCGGCCTGCCATGCCTCCAGAGGAAAGACCAAAAGAACGGCGGTTATGTTTGGTCCGGGAGGGGTTTCGTACGTCTATTTTATCTACGGCATGTATCACTGCCTGAATTTCGTGACTGAAAAAGAGAATTTTGCGGCGGCAGTACTTCTGCGGGCAGCTGAGCCTGACGAAGGTCTGGAGTCGATGAAAGAAAATTCACCCGGCTGCCAAGAGAAAGATCTGCTGAGAGGTCCTGGCCGCTTTTGCCGTTCGTTTGGAATTTCTAAAGTGCACAGCGGTCTTGATTTGACCGGGGATACCATCTATCTTGAAGACCGCCAGAGGGAAGTGAAAAGTATTGGAAAAACCACACGAGTCGGAATTAAAGAAGGCGGAGGCTTGCTGTGGCGTTTTTATGACAAGAACTCTCAGATGATTTCACTGCGGCCTAAAGAAAAGGCCGACTTAAGGAGACTGCCCTGATGGGAAAATCTACTAAAGCCAGTACAATTAAGATACGGCGACTGGTGCAGCGTCACCCCAGGCGTCTGGTCTCTAAAAAAACAACCACTCTGCCTATTTCCATCTTTGGCAACGTACTAAAACAGATAGACCAGGCCGCAAAATTACTGGAGCTCGACCAGTCTATAATCAATTTCATAAAAATGCCTCGGCGCAGTACGATTTGCAATTTGCCGGTGCGCATGGATGACGGTACTTATAAAATATTTGTGGGTTACCGGGTACAGCATTCTATCGCGCGCGGTCCGGCCAAGGGAGGCATCCGCTATCATCCCGATGTAACTCTTGATGAAGTTCAGGCGCTGGCAGCCTGGATGACCTGGAAATGTGCGGTGGTCAATATTCCCTTTGGCGGCGGCAAAGGGGGCGTAATTTGCGACCCCAACAAAATGTCGGTTGGTGAACTGGAAAGACTTACCCGCCGCTACGCTGCCGATATGATGCATGTCTTTGGTCCTGAATCCGATGTTCCCGCGCCCGATGTCGGCACCGGTCCGCAGGTGATGGCCTGGATTATGGATACAATTTCGATGCATGAAGGACATGCCGAGCCGGCCGCTGTCACCGGCAAGCCGCTGGTACTGGGAGGTTCCAAAGGACGACTGGATGCTACCGGCCGGGGGGTTATGATTACTATCAGAGAAACTGCGTCTCAAATCGGGCTTGATTTGAGCCAGGCCACAGCAGCAATACAGGGTTTCGGAAATGTCGGCTCGGTCTCGGCCCGTCTACTTGAAGAGATGGGCGTTAAGATAACCTATGTTTCTGAAGTAACCGGCGCTCTGCATAATCCAGAAGGAATTAATGTCAAGGCGCTCAGCGATTATTTTAAAGCTAAGAAAACTATTGTAGGTTTCAAAGGCGCCGTCAGATCCAGCCCCAGAGAAATTCTATTTCAGAAAGTAGATATTCTGATACCGGCAGCACTTGAAAATCAGATCACCAAAGAGAATGCCTCAAAGGTGAAATGCAAAATTCTGGCCGAGGGTGCCAACGGTCCGGTAACTCCCGAAGCAGACGTCATTCTTAAAAAGAAAAAAATAACTGTAATACCGGATATTCTGTGCAACGCCGGCGGTGTCACTGTCTCATATTTTGAGTGGGTACAGAACCGGCTGGGTTATTTCTGGACCGAAGAAGAAGTCGGTCGCCGGCTTGAAGAAAAAATGGTGATGGCTTTTGACGATGTCTGGCAATCTGCCGCCAAATACAAGACGACACTAAGAATAGGCGCTTTTGTTTTGGGCATCAGACGGGTAGTCGAAGTTGTGGCCTTAAGAGGCATACACAGTTAGCGCTGTTCTGTTTTTGTATATTCTAAAAGTCGTATCCGATTTTTTTTGTTTATGTAAGGGCGGTCTCTTGGTATAAGATAGTATGTTTGATCAAGAATTCTTAATGCGGGCACTGCTGGCCTTGCCGGCGATATTGTTTGCACTGACTGTCCACGAATTTTTTCACGCCTGGACAGCCTTAAAATTCGGCGACAGCACCGCCCGTGATATGGGGCGGCTGACTCTGAATCCTCTGGCTCATCTCGATCCTCTGGGAACTCTGACAATGTTTTTGTCCGGTTTCAAATTCGGCTGGGCCAAGCCGGTGCCGATAAATCTGCATAACCTGCGAAATCCGAGAGTCGCCGATTTCTGGATTTCGGCAGCAGGGCCGCTTTCAAATTTTGCTTTGGCGTTTATTTTTGGCACGCTTTTCAGATTCGCCGGACAGATTGGTGTTTCGGAAGTGTTATATATGTTTTTGTACTATTCAGTTTCAATAAATGTTGGTCTGGCTGTATTTAACCTGCTGCCGTTGTTTCCGCTGGACGGTTCCCACATTCTGCGCAATCTCCTGCCCGTATCATACGGCCCCACTCTGGACAAGATTGATACCGTTGCTCCATATTTGCTGCTGGCGCTGATTATGATGGGAGGTGTCTGGCTGATAATCGGGCCGCTTTTCATATTCTTCTTCCAGCTCTTTTCAGGAGTGTCAATAAATTGATAAAGAAGACTGCCTATATTCATTTATTAAATTTGCTGGCCCTACTACTGTTGGCTGCATGTACATCGTGCGGCGGCTACGGCTCTTCATTTATAGATATAGAAGAAAATAAAGTCGGACAGCAAAAAATCGAAGCCGAGGCTTATCTTTTTGATGTGAAAATTCGGCGACAGGGCAAGCCGACCTCGCTGCGTCTTGACCTCTATCAGACTGATTCAGTCATCGCAATGTTCGGACGGGCTTATTTTAATAAAGGCGCCTTTCGTGGAAAACTGACCAACGATTCTCTGCATATTTTTTTTCCGGCATCGAATGAATTTTTGCAGGAATCAGTTGACGCTCTGTTTAGTTCTTTCAACTGTCAGGGGATTTTGAGCGGATTACCGGTTTTCAAATATTTTTCTGAACTTCCGGATTCTACTCTGTCAGAAACCGGACTGGAAATCAGAACTTTGATTAACGAAAACAAAAAGAAAAGCTTCGAAATTTCTGCTACCGGCTGCAGCTGGCTGATGTCACTAAAATACCAAAAAGAAGACAAAGGCTGGAGACTTAATGAATTCAAATTCGATGATAACGAATCTGTCCGTATCAAAGGCAGCCGCAGAATTTACAAAAGCTCTGCGAAAATTCCTTCGAGTCGCTTCGAGCTGGCTATACCGTCCGATTCTTATCGCATAAGCATATAATGGCCTTGTTTTTCTTTGAGTGTAACTCCGGCAATGGAAGCAGGCGTTACTGACAGGTTGTGGAGCTTAGAAGATATTGTTAAGTTGATTGAAGAAAGAGAAAGTAAGAAATCAAATGAATAATAACGAACAGCTTAGAGATAAATGGATGCCCAGATTTCATGCCTGTTTTGCATATGTAGCATTCTTCTTCTACTTTGGCTCGAGGCAAGAAACAGAGACTTTTCCAATCGAGCTAAGGGAATTTTACTATTCAACCCTTTTTAAAATAATATTTGTCGGCATAGGTCTCTTTGGAACCATAGTAACGGCAATGGGCATACTGATATATCTGAATAAAAAGATACATGGACGTACAATTTCATCCTATCTTATTGACTTTGATGATTACAAATTTAGTTATTTCAGACCATACTTATTTACAATATTGTTTGTGATTCTATTGGAAAGTGTCATTCATGTACTAAATTAGTATTAGAATTTTGACCTAACCTAACCGACCCACTACCTTGTTTTTAGGCGCATTGACTTGCCACGCCGGATATGCCATATTAATCAATTAACTCAAATTTGGAAGAATAATTGAATTTTTATAAAAGAACATTTCTGATACTAAGAAGCTACTGGAAACAGCTGGCGGTGGCCTCTTTTTCTGCCGCGCTGCACGCCATCTTTTCGGGGATGATGGTCTGGGTAGCCGGGCCGCTGATGATGACTCTCTTTCAGGTAGAAAATTTGCCTCTGCCCCAAGCACCAATCGAAAATGTCCAGAAAGTTTCTCCACTTGAAAACTCTGTTACCATTGATGACCAGCTGGCCAGTGTGGCTGATAACATTCGTGAAACGATGAAAAGCTGGGTCAATAATTTTGTTGAGGCCGATGACCGTCAGGATATGCTGATCAATTTCAGCTGGCTGATTTTAATAATCGTGCTGGCCAAGAATGTATTTTTATACATACAGGGTTTTTTCATGGCTTTCGTACAGCAGTCGGTCATACGAAAGTTTCGCAACGAACTTTTTGCAAAATATCAGCGGCTTTCGCTTGATTATTTTCACCGCCGCCGAACCGGTCAGATAATTTCAAGAGTCACCAACGATGTGGTGGTCTTAAACGAGTCAATTGATATCGGCTTTAACCGGCTGGTGACAGATTTGTTAATGGCCGGGGTGTTGTTCACTTTTCTGATAATTCTCAGCTGGAAACTGACACTGCTGGCCATGGTAGTGCTGCCGATTGTTTTCGGCTTTATCTGGTTTGTCGGCAGGAAACTTCGCAAATATTCAGAACGTTCGCAGGAAAAGATGGCTGATGTAAACTCTGTTTTAGAAGAATCAATCACCAATATGCGGGTAGTCAAAGCTTTCGCCATGGAAAACTTTGAACTTAAAAAATTCTTTGCTGCCACCAAAGATTACTTTAAGTCACTGCTGCGGATGACCCGTATAAGACATCTGGCCTCGCCTATTAACGATATGCTGGCCACAGCTGCCGGTGTTATGATTCTGCTTTATGCCGGCCGGCAGATTATTTCCGGCTCAGGTGAAATTGATGCCGGTGACTTTATGACTTTCATCTTTGCCATGTTTTCTATGATTCGTCCGGTAAAATCGCTGACCCAGATTCATGTTAAACTTCAGGAAGGCATAGCCGCCGCTGAACGGATTTTTGAAGTAATCGATGCTGATGAAAAGATTGTTGATACGCCTGATTCGAAAGAAATGACAAAATTTAATCATTGCATCAGCTATGAGGCAGTCAGTTTCAGCTACAATGAAGCCGAGCAGGTTTTGGATAATGTTTCGTTCAAAGTAAACAGCGGTGAAGTAGTGGCGGTTGTCGGCCCCTCGGGTGGTGGCAAATCTACGCTTCTGGATCTGCTGCCGCGCTTCTATCAGCCGCAGTCGGGTACTATTACAATCGATGGCATTGATATCCGGCAGATCAAACTTGCTTCACTTAGAAATATGATGGGTATTGTCACTCAGGAGACGCTACTGTTTAACGACACCATTGCCAACAATATCGCCTATGGTTTAGAAAATATCGGCCGTCAGGAAATAATTGAAGCTGCCAAAATGGCCAACGCTCATGATTTTATTGAAGAGTTTGAAAAAGGCTACGATAGTGAAGTCGGCAACCGCGGGGTTATGCTTTCGGGCGGTCAAAGGCAACGCATTGCTATTGCACGGGCGCTCTTAAAAAATCCTCAGATATTGATTTTTGATGAAGCAACTTCGGCGCTCGATACAGAATCAGAGCTGCTGGTGCAGCAGGCGATTGACCGTCTGATGTCCGGCCGTACCGTGTTGGTAATAGCTCACCGGCTGTCGACTATAAAACATGCCGACAGAATCATCGTAATTGATGATGGCCGGATTGTAGAAAGTGGCAATCACAACGACCTGTTGTCAAATGGCGGCTTATACAACCGGTTATATTCGCTGCAGTTTCAGGAAGTATAAATGAACATTCTTTTTTTAGATTCAATTGACAAAAATACTTACGGTGGCATGGAGGAATGGATTCGGCTGGTTGGCGCCGGACTTCACCAGAAGGGACATAATGTTTATATCTCAGGTCGCGATAATTCAAAGTTTCTAAAAACAGTCTCTGCAGACAATCCGGAACTTAAACAGATTCCTCTTAACATATCAGGTGATTTTAATCCGGCCACCATTGCCAGAATTTATTCTGAAATTAAATCAAAGCAGATTGATATAATCGTGGTCAACTTTAACAAAGACCTCAGGCTTGGCGGACTGGCTGCAAAACTCCACAAAGACTGCAAAGTTATCTGGTCGGTAGGGCTGGACATTACCAGAAACAGCCTGGTTCATAAAGTGCTGACTCCCAGGCTTGTCGATGGCGTGATAGTACCGTCGGAAGCTTTAAAAAAACAGATTACCAGATTTGACTATATAACATCTGACCAGGTTGAAGTTATACCGATCGGTATCCCCGAATCAAATTCGCAAATCGAAAGACAAACAGCCAGAGAGAAAGTATTAGAAAAGTTTGGCTTAAACGAGAACGCTTTTATATGTGTTACCAGCGGCCGCTTTGTTGACCAAAAGGGACATCGTTATCTAATTGAGGCAGCGCCAAAGATTATTGAAAAATGTCCACAGATAGTTTTTCTTTTTCTTGGAGACGGCCAGCTCAGGAGCGAATTGCAAGTTATGATTAGCGAGCAAGGCCTGGAAAAATATTTTGTTCTGGCAGGAATGCTGGGTACGAATAACGTTGTTGAAATTCTACCCGGCTGTGATTTGATGGTACACCCTTCTATCGAAGAGCCGTTTGGTATCGCCATTCTGGAAGGAATGAGAGCGGGGCTTGCGGTAGTAGCCAGCAGAGTCGGCGGTATTCCTGAAGTAGCAGCGCAGAACGAAACAGCCCTGCTAGTCGAGCCCAAAAACGCAGCTGATATCGTTGCTGCCGTTCTGTCGCTGCAGTCGTCACAGGAAGAACTAAGACAAATGGGACAGGCCGGAAAAACCCGCTGGCAGAAATATTTTGGTTATCAAAGTATGATAGAAAGAATTGAAAGCTATCTTGGCGGCTTTATCAAAAGTGAAAAGACTTATGGAACGTCTGAAACCGCTCGAACATAAATTTAAGGCGTTGTTTTTTGAAACGCTCAGTCCATTTCTCAAAAGAGGGAGGGCAGACTTTAGTTCCATCGACGGTGCCAAAATCAGCAAAGTGCTTTTTTTGAGACCGGAGAAAATAGGGGACATGGTAATTTCTTTACCGGTCTTTGACGGGCTGCATAAAAGTTATCCTGATATTCGAATATCTATCTTAGGCTCGCCAAAAAACCTTCCGCTGATTAAAGACGACCCGCGTTTTGACAAGATATTTCTATATAGAAAATCAATCTGGAAAGACCCGGGCACAATGCTGCGCATCAGAAGGGAAAACTTTGACTGTGTGGTAGATATGATCTGCGATGATTCTGTGACGGCGCTGTTTATGTCGCAGTTTCTGGCGCCGGGCAAACCCCGTATTGGTGTAGGCAAAAATAAATTCAGGCAGTATTACGACTACAACTACGACCACAGAATGAATAACACCGGACATATCATTGACAACACTTTAAAACTTCTAAACGCTTTTGATATTGATTCGTCAGAGGTTTCCGAATTTGCGCCGCCATTTTTGAGTGATAAATCCAGAAAGCAAGCGTCTGAGTTTTTCAGCAATCTAAAAAGTTCAGAAATGACCGAGCTGCGCGTCGGTATCAACATATCCGCCGGATCACCCACCAGAGTCTGGCAGCAGGGTAAATTTGTTGAACTTGTAAATAGTATTTTAAAAAGCAGGCCGAAAGCACAAATTGTTATTTTCAGTATGCCCGATGAAAGAGGCAGAGCTGCAGAAATCATAGCGAATTGCGACAGCAAAGTGTTCTTAATACCTGGCGGGCTTAGTCTCGAAGATGTCTCGGCAATTATTGCAAAGCTCGATGTTCTGATAACTCCGGACACTTCGCTGGTTCATATTGCCAGAGCCTTCAAAGTGCAGGTGGTAGGTTTGTACACCCGCTTTATGAAGAACTTTCTGCTGTGGAAACCGTTCGGACAGGAAAGCGGCACGGTGGTGTCCGACAATGATGACAATATCCACGACATCACTCACGAGCAAGTTTATGTCGAGTTCATGAAAGTTGCAGAACTAAAGCAGGCGGTAGGACAATGACAAAATTGTCGGTGGTGCTGATTACAAAGAACGAAGAAGACAACATTCGGCGCTGTCTGGACTCTGTGCGTTTTGCCGATGAAATCATAGTAATAGACAGCGGTTCCACCGACAAAACGGTTGAAATAGCTGAAAGTTATCAGGCTAAAATATTTGGTCACGAGTGGAGCGGGTTCGGACCAGCTAAGCAGGCCGGAGTAGAAAAAGCCAGCGGAGACTGGATATTATCGATAGATGCCGATGAAGAAGTTACAGCAGAGCTTGCTGCTGAAATAAAAGCAAAGATAGAAAATGACAATGGCACCTGCGGCTATTATTTTAAGAGAAAGACTAAATTTTTGGGCAGGTGGATTCTTCACTGCGGCTGGTATCCTGATTATGTGCTGCGTCTGTTTCAAAAAGATAAAGGCGGCTTCAACAATGCCATCGTTCATGAAAAAGTTGTCACCGATGGGCCGGTAGATTATTTGAGCAGCGAGCTTTTGCATTACAGCTATCCGAACTTAGAACACTACCTGACTAAGTTTAACAGGTATACTACCATGGGAGCCGAGGAGGCGTTTAGAAAAGGTCGCAAAGCGAAACTGAGCGATATCGTAATCAGACCGGCAGCATCGTTCGTGAAGCATTATCTGCTTAAACAGGGTTTCAGAGACGGTGCAGAAGGTTTTGTGCTGTCGTTTTTGTCGTCGATGTCGGTGATGGTGAAGTACGCGAAACTTCGCTTATTGTGGAAAGAAAACAGGTAACGAAAGAAGATTATTTAATGTCAGAAAAGATTGACTTACAACCCGGGGATAAACTTCTGATAAGCCGCACTGACAGGCTGGGAGATTTGGTTTTAGCTCTGCCCTTTGTTGAGACAATGAAACAGCGTTATCCCGAGTGCAGTATTGAAGTTTTGACTTCACTTTATGCCTCGCCAATTTTGGAATACAATCCCCATGTTGACAAAATAATGCGCGTGCAAAACGACATGCTGCGCCGGGACAAACTTTACAAGAAAGATCTTTTACACAAAATCAAAATTAGTAACTACAAGGCAGTAATTGTGCTTTATCCGGAAAGGCGAATTTGTCAATTATTTAACAAAGCGGAAATTCCTGTTCGACTGGGTACTGCCGGCAGGTTTCATTCCATCTTTTTTAATGTTCATCTGCTTCACAGCCGTAAGTCGAATCTCAAACATGAGTCAGACTACAATCTTGACTTTCTCACGTTTTTTAGAGACGGTGAGACAGTAAGGACACCTAAAGTTTATTTGCAGGAGCGCGAAATCAATCACGCCCTCAGAATGCTGAAGGAGTCCGGTATCGAAAGGCCGTTTGTTGTAGTTCATCCGGGGAGCAAAGGCTCTGCCGACTGCTGGCCGGTTGACAGATTTATTGAGTTGTACAAGCAACTGGAAGAAGCCGGTATAAATGTTGTCGTATCCGGTTCGGAAGTAGAAGGGGAAATTTGTGACAACATTGCCCGTGAGAAGAGTGTGTCACTTCGCAAAATAACCGGTCAGACAGACTTAAGAACGCTGGCCGCTGTTTTGTCATTGAGCGAAGTAGTGGTAGCCAACTCAACCGGACCGCTGCATCTGGCTACTGCTTTAGAGACACAGGTCGTAGGCATTTATCCGAGTAAGCAGGTGATGTCTCCAAAAAGGTGGGGTCCGCTGGGAAACAAAGATATTGTGATTCAACCTGAAACCGAAAAGTGCCGTTGTCCGTCCCACAACTGCAGCTGCATGGAAACTATTCAGGTAGAAACTGTTTTAGGTGCGGTGACTTCGCTTCTGCTGCAGCACCAAAATAAGTAAGAACGACTAAAATGAACCTGGCTGAATTCATAATCAATATTGAATCATATAATGCGAATGTAAATATTCCGCTTATCAGAAAAGCGTATGAATTTTCTGATAAGGCTCACCACGGGCAGAAGAGAGCCTCGGGTGAGCCGTTTGTCGAGCATTGTCTTGAAGTAGCTTTCATACTGGCCGAGCAGCATATGGATTCGACCACTATCGCCGCCGGTCTGGTGCATGACGTGGTAGAAGACACCGATGCCACCATCAAAGATTTAAAAAACGAATTTGGCGAAGAGATTGCAGAACTGGTAGATGGCGTAACCAAAATAGGCGCGGTCAAATTCCAGTCCCGCGAACAGCAGCAGGTTGAATATTTCAGGAAAATGCTTTTGACCATGTCCCGCGACATACGGGTTATCCTGATTAAACTGGCCGACCGTCTGCATAATATGCGGACTCTCTCGCATCTGCCAGAGTCAAAACGGCTGATAATAGCTCAGGAGACTAAGGACATTTACTGTCCGCTGGCCCATAGATTTGGCATTTACAAAATCAAGAACGAACTCGAAGACCTGGCCTTTAAGCATATTCAATCAGAGAGATACATAGATTTGGCCAGACGGCTAAATGAAAAGAAAGCAGAAAGAGACGCTTATATTCGGGTGGTAGTTGAACCTCTGCTGGAAGCGCTGGAAAAAAACGGAATCAAAGCTGAAGTACATGGCCGGGCCAAAAATCTGGCGTCCATTGAAAGAAAAATTAAAGTGCGCAAGGTTCCCTTCGAAGATATATACGATCTGTTTGCTATCCGCGTAATTGTTGCTAATGAAAGAGAATGCTATCATACGCTGGGTGTTCTTCATTCAATGTGGAAACCTGTGGCCGACCGTTTTCATGACTACATTGCCAACCCCAAGCCTAACGGTTACAGTTCACTGCACACCACCGTCTTTGGTCCTGAGCAGAGGAAAATCGAAGTACAGATACGCACTCAGAAGATGCATCACATTGCGGAAAACGGAATTGCTGCCCACTGGCTTTATAAAGAAGGGAGGCAGCAGATGAGCAAGTCTGACAGGCAGATGATATGGCTGCGCGATGTTCTGGACTGGCAGAAAGATATGGAAAATCCATCAGAATTTCTGGAATACTTAAAAATTGATCTGTTCTCAGAGGACATCTTTGTTTTTACTCCCAAAGGGGAAATTGTGCACCTTCCCAAGGGTTCAAGCCCGATTGATTTTGCCTATCAGATTCACACCGAAGTCGGCTCGCACTGTACCGGAGCTAAAATAAACGGCAGACTTCAGCCGCTTTCTACAAAGCTTCAATCTGGCGACTCGATAGAGATTACCACCAGTACCAGCCAGACTCCCTCACGCGACTGGCTAAAACTTGTCAAGACAGCCAATGCCAGATCAAGAATCAAGCGCTGGCTCAAGAAAGCTGGCTTTGACCAGGCCGTGGATTTGGGACGACAGATTCTTGAGAGAAAATTAAAAGAAATCAGAAAGCCGATGCCGTCAGACAGAGAGTTGCAAGTTTACGCTACGCAGCTTGAGCGAGGAGCCACCCTTGATATTCTGGCAGCAATTGGCAACGGTTCAATGTCCATGCGGCCGCTTCTTGAATTGATTTCACCGCCTGAAGAAAAGCAAGAGGCTGGTTTTGTCAGCCAGGTTATTGAGCGCATTCGCGGTTCCAAGGGCATCAAAGTCGGCGGCATGGCTGATATGATGTTCCAGTTCGCCAGATGCTGCCAGCCGGTCCCGGGTGAAGAGATAATCGGTTTTATAACCAGAGGACGGGGAGTAACTGTACATACCGCCGAATGTGATCAGGCTGTAATCCTTCAGGATTCTTTTCCGGAAAGACGGATTGATGTCGAATGGGATAAAGACTCCGGACAGTCATTTGTGGTTGAACTTGAACTAATTGTTGAAGACCGCAAAAATATGCTGCGAGATATAACGCAGGCAATTTCTGATTCGGATACCAATGTGCGAGGCGCGGAAATGTTTGCCCACGATGCCTCGGCTGTAGGAAGATTCGTTATCGAGGTTGCTGACCTGAAACATTTAAATCAGATATTCGACAAGGTTCGCAAAATCAAAGGCGTAATTTCGGTCGTGCGGGCCAGAAGTAATAAGCCGTCCTGATTAAATTTTAGTCAAAAATAACTTCAAGTTTCAGAGTGTCGCTCGCTCTTTCTACGATTACATATGTAGTGTCATGCTTGCGGAATTTTCCCAGACAGTTCATATAATCATAAATATCACCAATAGGATTACCGCCGATACCAATAATTATGTCGCCGGAGAGCAAACCGGCTCTGTCGCCCGGCCTTTCCGGGCTAACGCCGTCAACTCGCAGTCCCTTAACTTCGGCAATGTAATCCGGCATAATTCCCAGTGTAACTGAAAACGAAGAGCGCCTTTTGCCGGTATTGGGGTCGACAGTCTTCTGAAACAGAAGCTCTTCTTTGAGCTTATCGAAATGCAAAATTGTCCTTGCTGCCAGTTCAATTACTCTGACAGTACCCTCAATATCAATTGATTCGACATCGTCACTCGGTTTATGGTAATCATTATGCGCCCCGGTAAAAAAGTGCAGTACCGGAACAGACTGATTATAAAACGAGGTATGGTCCGATGGTCCCGTGCCCGGTTCCTTATTGACAACTTTCAGTTCGTCTGAGTCCAGACTATCGAAAAATGACTTAAATTGTGCAGTCGTGCCTGTTCCAAATATCGCCAGACCGCTTTCCTGGTCTTTTAAGCGGCCGATCATATCGAAATTAATCATCATTCTTACTGCCTCGGGGTTCACCGTCATATTTTTTGAAAAATAGTTAGAGCCTAAGAGGCCGGCTTCTTCACCTGAGAAAGCTGCAAACAAAATCGAATAATTCAGTTCATCTTTTTTGCTCTCAAAATATCTGGCCAGTTCCAAAACAGCGGCCACGCCCGAGGCGTTATCGTCTGCTCCGTTATGAATCATCTTTTCTTTGCCCATATAACGTGAGCCTGCTGCGCCCCAGCCGAGATGGTCATAGTGGGCGCCGATTATTACCGTGCTGTCGTTACCCGTATCAAGCAGGCCGAGGACGTTATAGCCGGTGTCTCTGGTTTTGAGCAATTCGGTTTCCCCGGCTGCTGTCATAACTAAGGGACTGTCCAGGTCCAGTTTTAGTATTTCCAGAGCGGCTCTTCGCAAATGCACGATAGGAATATCTTTTGGTGTTATTCTGGTCGCACGAAATTTTGGCAGGGTATCATCATACGAACCTGGCGTGATAAAAAATATGCCAGCCGCACCCTGAGCTATAGCTGTTGCTATTTTATTGGTCAGCGAACTGTATTTATCGAAATCCAGATGGGGATTGTCGCTTGAGTCCGGTGCGTATCTTTTGATAACAACCGCCTGGCCGTCGACTTCAAGCCCATCATAGTCGTTGTATGAACCATCGGCACTGTCTACAATTATGCCGTAATTTACAAAAACTACATTTTCAAAAGAGAATTCGAGCGAGGCTGATTGCCGCATTGGCTCAAATCCTTCGAGAAGTTTTAACTCCCGGCCATTTATACTGAGCCTGTTGCTTTGGCCGAGTTCGATTTTTTTAGTGAATTTGAAAGACTGCCAGCTGCTGCCGTTATCTCCGGCTCTGGCAAGCTCGATATCGTCGAATACCGATGAAATATATTGGGCAGCTTTCCATTCGCCGGGCTCTCCCACCTGACGGCCTTCAAGGGAATCATCAGCCAGAATTGATATATGTTCATAAACAGCCTGTTCGCTTATTTTATAGCTGCCGGAAATTGAGTTCGATACCGCCGTTATTAGTGCTAAACAAACCAACAAACAGAACTTTAATCGTTTCATTTCTCTTTTTCCCTGTCAAAATATTGAATTAAGACCGCTACAATTGAGCGTCCACGCTGTTTTCAAAGATATAACTTGGTGGCAGCATTACTCAAGTATATATTGGTAAATATGAGCAAAATTCAGTGTAAATCATGCCGCATAGAAATTGACTCCACGGCCAAATTCTGTCCGGAATGTGGTTCACGGCAGGAAAATCTTACTCATGACCAGCCTAACGGCAAGCCGGATAAACCACCAAAGGACAAAGCTGCCCGTTTTCGTGAGATGTACATTGCTGTTGGAGTTGTTGCACTAATTACGCTGAGCTATTTTGTAATAGTGGAGCCGGAACCAATCCCTGAGCCGAGTCAACAGCAGCAGATGACCGGTCACGGCCCGGAGGGTATGGAAATGACATTTCCAGTTCTACCCGAAGATTTAGGCGGGCTTGTAACAGCTGGCGACAATTACATGGACGAAGGCAATTACCCGCTGGCTGCCGAATGCTACAAAAGAGCGCTTGAAATAGATAGTGCCTCTGTCAATATCCGTTCAGATTTCGGCTCCTGCCTGTATGGCATGGGACTCGGTGACCGGGCACTTGAAGAATTTCACAAGGTGCTGGCCATTGATCGCTCACATGGCATAGCTTTGTTTAATCTGGGAGTTGTTTTTTCTGGACAAGGGCTTAACGACTCTGCTAAATTTTACATGGGCGAATATTTGAAGTTAGAGTCTGCAGGTGAGGCGGCTGACAGAGCCCGAAAACTGATAAACGAGATGGGTGCGTAATAGATGCTTGATTATTTAGGACAAATAATTCTTTCATCGTGGCAGATGATTATTGCTTCGGCAGCGGCTTTGACAGCAGGTCTGGCTCTGGCCGGGCTTCTCAGCGTCTTTTTTAATGAAAAGACTCTCAAGAAATTTCTTGGCAAAGGGAAATTCCGTGATGTCTTCTATGCTACTATGATCGGCATTCCTTTGCCGCTTTGTTCCTGCTCTGTTCTGCCGGTGGCACAGATGCTGCGCAAATCTGGTGTCAGAAAGGGTGCCACTGTCTCATTCCTGGTCTCTACTCCAGAAACGGGCGCTGATTCAATCGTTCTTACATACACTTTGCTGGGACCTTTCATGGCCATTATCAGGCCGGTGGCAGCTTTCCTAACAGCTATGACGGCAGGTTTAGTAGAGTCATTCTATGACGCCAGCCCGGCATCGAATGAAAGCGCGGTCGATGAAACAGCTTCAAGCTGCAGCTGCTGTCACAGCAGTGACGATGCCAACGAGACAGACACCAGACCAATTTATGTCAAATTGATAGAGGGGATAAAATACGCTTACACAACGCTTCTGGCCGACCTCTCGCCATATCTTTTACTCGGCTTTCTCTTATCAGGGATAGTAGTGACTTTCATGGGAAGCGATATGTCACTTTTACCAGTCTGGCTGCGTGAGGGCTGGGGAAGTTATTTTGGCGCCATTATACTTGGCCTGCCGCTCTATATCTGTGCCACCTCGTCAACTCCTCTGGCGGCTGCCTTTTTGGCGCTCGGTTTTTCACCCGGGGCGGTGCTGGTTTTTCTGCTGGTCGGTCCTGCTACAAATATTGCCTCGCTGGTAGTAGTTACCCGGATTATTGGCGGCTGGTCGGTGGTTCGATATCTTCTAATCGTAGTCGGTGTTTCTGTTTTTTGCGGAATTTTTACAGACTGGTTCGGCCAGTTTGTAGTAGTCAGCTCTTCGGAAACAGCGCACCTGCATTTAACCGAAGGAGGCGGCTGGTATTCACTTGTGACCGCCATAGGGCTTACCTCTTTAGCGGGATATTATACTTTGAGGTCTTTTTTGCGAAAATTCAAAAACAATATCAACAAGGTCGATTTTGCGACCCAATCCAATTGATGACCTATGCCGGCAATAGCAGAGCAGGAGTGGCTTAAAGGGTTTCTTGATTTTTTCTTCCCGCCGCTATGTCTTGGCTGCGGCACTTTTTATGAAGGCGAAGATTCAATCTGCGAAACCTGCTTTCAGAAAATTGAAGAGTTCGCTCATCCTTTTTGCTTAAATTGTGACAGCATCGTTCCCAGCCACAGCCAATGCCCGATTTGCCTCAAAGATTCGGCGTTGCTTTATGTCTTCGCTGACTACAGGCCGCCTCTAAAAGAGATTATCATTAATTTCAAATTTCGCGGGATAACTTCTCCGGCAAGAACGTTCGCACGGCTGATATCTGAAAAATTTGAAAAACAGTTAGCCGGCTTAAATGCCCAAGCCATCGCCCCGATTCCGCTGCATGCTGCCCGGAAAAACCATCGCGGCTATAATCAAGCCGAATTATTAGCGAGGGATCTGGCCTCCGTTACAAATCTGCAATTAGCCGATAATATCTTGTATCGCTATAAGCGTAGTCGTCCTCAGTCAAGACTCGAACTAAAGAAACGTCAAGCCAACGTTGCCGGAGTCTTTACAGCGGTCAAATGCGAGAATGATATCAAGCGCGTCCTGCTTGTAGATGACGTAGTAACAACTGGTGCCACGGTTTTGGAAGCCAAAAAGTGCCTCGAAAAAAATGGCTATACAGTAGTCGGTATAATGGCAATAGCACATGGACACTAATAAAAGCAAAATAATCGATTTACAAACTGAGGACTTCCTGCAGTTTATAAGACTGGAAAGAGGACTCTCGTCAAATACAATCAATGCATATGCTGCGGATTTGAGCGAATTCAGAGCGCTTACTGGCTGTAGTGATGCCTCGAAAGCCAAAGCCCGGATCGCGTCGAAATATGTTGAGGCTCTCAAGCAAGCCGGTAGAAAACCGGCCACCGTGGCCCGCAAACTTTCTTCCTTAAAACAGTTTTATGAGTATCTCTTAAAGAGAAAGATTGTCAATGAAAATCCGTTTTCAAGTTATTCTGCCCCGAAAATAACCCGCTACCACCCGCATTATTTAAGTCCGGCAGATATCGAAAAAATTCTTAACTCAATTGACTTAAGTAATGAAACTGGAAAAAGGGACAAGGCCATAATTGAGCTTCTTTATGGTTCCGGCCTGCGAATTTCGGAACTTGCCGGACTCAAACCGGCCGATCTTGAGCTTGAAGCCGGCTTTATTCGGGTCACCGGCAAAGGCAATAAGCAGCGGCTGGTTCCAGTCGGAAAGTTTTCCAAAGATGCCATAAATTCGTACCTGGACATTAAATCCGATAAGCCTGCTTTTAGGTTGGCTCAGACCCTGTTTCACAATAGACTCGGTAAGCCTTTGTCCAGGACTGGTTTATGGAAAATAATCCGCAAGAGAGTTGCTTTAGCCGGTATTTCAAAGCAAGTCTCACCTCATACCTTCAGGCACTCTTTTGCCACTCATCTGCTTGAAGGCGGCGCTGATTTACGGGTTGTACAAGAAATGCTCGGTCATGCCGATATATCTACGACACAGATATATACTTCTGTAGACAGGGATTATTTGATTGCGGAACACAGAAAATACCATCCTCGAGAGCTGGCCGGTAGCAGTACCAAATGAGGGGCAGCACAAGCTAAACTTCCACTTTGCCTTAAGGCAAAGCGAGGTAAACCTCGATTTTCATCTGGAGCAGTATTTCAAAGACCAGGATACAAAATTCCATTATTTCCGCTCTTTTGATGAACTGGTAATAATTTGCCAGAGATTTCCGATAGACTTGATTTTTTTAGCCAGCCGCTCAAATATGAATTCTGATATCGAAATTTTACGCTCAATTAAGAGCAATGTCTTTCTGTCAATTACCCCCGTAATAGTGGTAAACCCGGAGCCAAACGACAATGACATCGTAGCCGTATTTGAAAACGGAGCAGAAGAGTTTATCTATGGTAAATGGGTTGACCGGCTGGTGGAAGTTCGCATACGCCGGGTTATTGAAAGAAGCCGCCGGGACCTGGCCGTAAATCCATCAACCAAACTGCCGGGACCGTCGCTGATTGAAATTGAAGTCAACCGGCAGCTGGAACAAAAACAGCGCTTCGCAATTTGCTACGCTGACCTTGATAATTTTAAAGCTTACAACGACTATTATGGCTATTCGTCAGGGGACAGGGTCATAAAACTAACCGCGCGAATTATCAAAGATGCCGTGTTCGATTTGTGCCGCGGAGGATTTGTGGGGCATATCGCCGGTGATGATTTTGTAATGGTTATCCCGGATTCACTGGTGGAACAAATTTGTGCTAACATCCTCGAGACCTTTGATTCTCTCATTCCCCTGTCATATGATGAAAAAGACAGGGAGCGCGGTCACATTACTACCGTCAATCGCCGGGGCGAAGTAGAAGATTTTCCGGTCCTGACAATGTCTATTGCTGTCCTGATAAATAAGAGCGGAGAGTTTAAGCATGTCGGCGAAATGTCAAAAATGCTGGCAGATTTGAAAAAGATTACCAAAGAAAAAGATGGCAGTAATTTTATGGTTGAACGCCGCAGTAAATATTAAAATAAAATTAGTTTTCCAGTTCTTTCATCAGGCTCAGTAGGCTCAGTGCCGGCTCGTAATCCGGCTTAATTTCAAGACATTTTTGTAAATAGAATTTGACGCTGTCTTTGGGTTCATTGACATTGCGGTAAACAGCGGCGATTACATAGTAGGCGGGGTGAAGTTTTTGATCTTTCTTGAGAGCCCGCCGCATCAGCGCCATGCCTTCGTTGTACATCTCACGCTGGACGTATGACAAGCCCCAGTTGTAAAAGTCAACAGCGCCAAGCAGCTGAACATGCATGGCATCGATGTAAGTAGAATCGGCCAGCTCATGCATTCCATTTCTGGCAAAGAACGCACCTGCTTGCAAAAAAGCTCGGGGATACAATGGTGAATTTATCATCGCTTGCTTAAACGCCCAGGCTGCAGAATCGATGAGGTTTCTTTTTTCCATTACGCCGGCAAGATTAACATAGTATTCGCCGATTTCGTGGGGACGCGATTGCTCTTTGTTATAAAAAGAAACGGCGTTTCGAAAAAGTATTCGGGCTGAGTCGAGGTCTCCTTTTGATTGAACCAGGACCCCCAGATTATTATGAGCCATCGCAAGCCGCGGATTGAGTGACAAGGCGCGGGCTAAAGTTTGATCTGCTTTTTCATCCTTTTCAAGTTTCATTTGAACTTCGGCCAGATTTACCAGCAAGGCCGAGGAATACGGAAAAGTTTTATCGGCCAGCAGGTATGCCTGTTCGGCTTTCTTATAATCGCCCAGGCGGTAGTGAGTCAGGCCGTCGTTGAAGTGAATCTGAAACGGATTAGGAACGCCCAAATCATAAAATTTCATATTGAAAATTATGACGGCAGTGGCAAAAATAGTCAGGGCCAGAGCCAGATTGGACCTTGTTAACTTCCGGGCTGATTTAAACAGCGTATAAACTCCGGCCCCGGCAATTACGATTAAAAACGGGACCAAAGGCAGCCGGTGCCTGGCAGAGACCAAAAACAGAACTATAGACGGGATATAAGCCAATATGAAAATATACAGAGGCATAAGTTTCTTGAAGTCGTGCCTTAAAACGAAGAGGCTCAAGAATACCAACGGAAGCAGCAGTCCGAAAGGAAACGAGATGATATTATCCCATACCAAGAGAGAGTAGAGGCCGGATTTGTTTCTTTGATAATAAATATCCGAAGCGTCGCTGTTTTCGAAGCCGCTCAGGAGATAAACTGATTTTTTCCAGACTAACCCCAAAAATTCAGTCGGGTTATTAAAAACGAAAGTAACAGCTTTGCCTGTCCAGAAACTGGAAACTTCTGCATCAGTCAATTTACGTCCCAATTCTTTTTCTGCAGCTGCCGATGTTACCGGGATAAACATATCCCAGGTAATACTCTGATTGAGTTCTACCTCCGGCATTAGCATTGTCAGTCCGTCGGCTACTTCATTGTTGCCCAGATATAGATTAATTCCCCCCTGTGATGAAATGAGAATGAGATCCCCGGTCACGGCATAATTGCGGATTGTCACCGGAGCAATCGCCAGAAACATTCCGGCCACCAGAACCAAAGCAGGGCGAATTGCTGTCTTCCAGTCCAGCGATGGCTGCCTCTGTTTGAAAAACAACCACAGAGCCAAAAAAGGAACGACTATAATAATATTGGGTCGTGTTATCGCAGCCAGACCAAATATCAGGCCGGTAACTGCCCAGCTCTTAAGAGAAGTGCTGTCTTGATTCTCTATCAGACGATACATCCCCCAGACTAAGAAAAACAAAAACAGGACCGGAATCAGAAACATCGCTTCATAAAAAACGAGAGTACCGTAGAGAGCATAAGCAAACCCGGATATGACGCCCACAGTTTCATTGAACAAACTCCGGCCGATTTTGAAGATGAAAGCTGCAGTCAGACCACAGATTAAAATCTGCAGAAACTTTGCCCAGAATATCGAAGCATCGGTTATGAAATAAAGAAAAGCGAGTAAATAGGGATACAAAGGACCGCGAAAATATGAACCCTCACCCCAGAAAGATTTGTCCAGAATCTCCTGCGCCCAGAGCCAGTGCCATTTTTCGTCAACCATAGGTACGCTGAACCCGGGCTGATTGCTCAGTTCGACCAGATAGAAGACACGCACGACAATGGCCGCCAATGCAATAATCAGCGGCCATCTGTTTTTTGCTAAGAAATCTTTCAATTTTTTCAGCGTTTTAATTATTAGTTTTTGCCGAATCCTTTGGTTGCCATCCTGTACATGAACAGGGCCAGCCCGCCGAACAGAATCAGCGCCAGCCAGGGACCATAAGCACCGGTTACACTGTTCATCATACCTTCGTAGCTGTCATAGTAGCCGGCGTAACCTGCCCAGCTGCCAATCATAAACGCCACCAGCACGCCGATAAGCGCGTCACCAGCCACCATCCCCGACGCGAACAAGACGCCCTGCAGATTTTTTCGACCATACTCCTGATCAGATGAGACTTTTCTGACTATGTAAGCAATCAGGGCTCCAGCCATGATTGGTGTTGAGAGTGACAGCGGCAGATACAAACCAATGGCAAAAGGCAGCGATGAAACTCCCAGCAACTCAACACCGACCGCAACCATAGCGCCGACCAGAATAGGTGTCCAGGGCAGGTTGGAGTTCATTACTCCCTGGACAATTGTCGCCATAATATTTGCCTGCGGAGCCAGCAGCGGTTCGCGGGAAGTCGCTCCCTCGACAAAACCAAAAGCATCATTTAAGAAATAAAGTGTAAAGCCCATGGCCATAGCCGGGAAGAGCAGTCCTATAAATTCTGTTAATTGCTGTTTTCTTGGCGTCGCACCCAGCAGATAGCCTGTTTTCAAATCCTGCGCTATGTCACCTGACATACAGACTGCTATACAAACAACCGTGCCGACAGACATGGCGGTGACCATGCCGGCGGTGCCGTCGACTCCAAAATAAAGCAGAATCAGGCAGGTCACCAGCAGCGTTGCTATGGTCATTCCGGAAACGGGTGACGACGACGAACCGACGATTCCCACAATTCTGGCGGCGACTACTACAAAGAAAAATCCAAAAATTACGGCCAGCAGAGTGCCCAGAATATTTAGATTAGTCCCCGGCAGCAGCCAAATGCCGATTGTTACCAGCGTAACTCCGAGCATAACCCATTTCATAGACAGGTCAAGGTCTGTTCGAGGCGTGCTTTCGGATTGAGCATTCTTGCCTAAAAGTTGACTGAAGCCTGTCTTAAGAGATGTAATGATGACAGGTGTAGATTTTAGCAGTGAGACAAAGCCGCCCAGAGAAACTGCTCCGACTCCAAGATACTTGATATAGGAGTTCCTAAGTTCTCCGGGGTCCATTTCACTTAATGGCATCGTCCCGGGCGCAATGACTATGCCCGGTATCTGTTCACCAATAAATGCCAGCAGCGGTGCGATACCCAAGTAACCCAGCACGGCACCACTTAACATTAGTGCCGCAATTCTCGGTCCGATAATATAACCGACACCCAAAAGTGCAGGAGTAGCATCTATGCCAATTGTGCCGCCTTTAAGAAATTTTTGAAAGTCATAGTTAACAGATTCAGACCAGCCTTTAAGCAAGTTATAACCAATTTTGTAGAGAGCGCCCAATCCGATACCGGTGAAGACCAGCTTAGCCTTATTGCCGCCTTCGTCACCGGCTACAATTATCTCGGCGCAGGCGGTGCCTTCGGGAAAGCGAAGGTTGCCGTGTTCTTTTTCAACCAGATATTTACGCAGCGGTATCATCAGCAGAATGCCCAGCGAACCGCCCAGCATTGACAGCCAGAAAATCTGAGTCTTGGTTATTTCGTGAAAATATCCGGCTGCAGCCAGTTCCTGATTGGCCGACCAGATGAAAAATGCCGGTACTGTAAAAATAATTCCTGCCGCGAGTGACTCCCCGGCAGAACCCACAGTCTGGACGATATTGTTTTCTAAGATAGTAGCTTTGTTCATCATCAGTCTGAGAACAGCCATCGAAATTACAGCTGCCGGAATTGAAGATGATACGGTCATTCCAAATTTCAGCCCCATATAGGCATTGGCGACACCAAAAACTACTGAGATTATGGCACCGAGAATGATAGCTCGCCAGGTAACCTCGGCCATAGTTGTATTGGCCGCAACTGCCGGCGTAAAAGTCTGCTTATTGGGTCCGTTATCTGCCACAATACCTCCTTGTCGGGTTGGGGGAAATCTGAAGTTGTGTAAACTTAGTCCAAAGCCGGTTTTAGTCAAGTAAATAGAAATTTGTGATAAAGGGCTTCCTGACCGCAGTAACTGCGCTAAATTGAGCTGATATTATGAATTCAGGCAGGCTTTTTGTTTGTATAACAGGCAGTAAAGTTAACGTAAATACTGTAATATCAGACAGATACGGCCAAGCCCTAAAGAAAGCCGTAACTGCTGGACTTTGTTAGGTTTAGACAAACAGCTAAATATCGGCTGGAAACTTAATTTTGTAAAAAGGGTTGACAAGATTGAATAAAAATGCATATTTAGAGCAGGAATTCAGACCTAATCCGATTGCCAGATATACCGCTCACTCAAATAGTTGGTGAGGGCTTATTAAAAAAATAATCGTTTTTGCGGACAAATATAGGAAGTTACTGTTAATGCAAGGGAGTATGTGTTTACAGTTAACGAATTTTTAACCAGGCTCATTTAGGAGGTGACCCTTGATTAAACGCTTACTCGTTGTGACAGCAGTCATGGCTCTGTTGGTGGTGTCGTCCACTCTTTTTGCGGCTGAATCCCACAAGTTTGGGGTAGGTAAAGCCATAGCAAAAAGTGCAACCATTATTGTTGTACCGTTGGAAATTTCCAACCTGGACAATCTGGTGGCGCTGGACATTCCGCTATCATTTTCGGAAGGCGTGACTCTTAAGGAAGTTGATTTTACCGGTACTCGTATTGAGTATTTCGACTTCAAAATCTCGAACATAGACAATGAAAACAATACCGTTATTATCGGTGCTCTGCCTCAGATGTCTTATGAGGCCAAGTCCGACCTGGCAGCAGGCAGCGGTGTTGTGGCTAATCTGATTTTCGAGATAGATGATCCTTCGATTACCGAAGTGACCATCGAAGCAATAGAGATGGCTGATCCATATCACAAACTGATGTTTGTGTATCATGATTACAATGCAGACGGCAGTATCGCCGGTATTCGTGCTGAGTACCCGGCCTTTGCTGATATCGTTGTAGACAGCGATCCTGTTGGTGCTAACCTTCCGACGGTTTTTGCTCTTGACCAGAACTACCCGAACCCGTTTAACCCGTCAACCGAAATTTCTTTCGCGTTGCCGAATGCGGGTCGTGTTTCACTTACTATCTACAATGTTTTGGGACAGGAAGTGGAAAGACTGGTCGATGAGCACATGGAAGCAGGTAACCATACGGTAACCTGGGAAGCCAGCAATTATTCAAGTGGCGTCTATTTTTATCGTCTGATCGCGGACAATGATAAGTTCGTCAAGACGAATAAAATGATGGTCTTGAAATAAGACAGAGTTACTTGATTGGTTAAAAATTAGCTTGTTAACTGAAGGAACAGGTATAGTCCTTTAGTGTTAATAAATACTGTTAAAAAAGCCCTTGCTTGATGGGTCACGCAAGGGCTTTATTTTGTCCGGTTATTTTTGTTTGTATTTGTTCGTCATTCTTGTCCGCCCGTGGCGGAAAAATCCAGCCGGTAATACGATAGCAGAATTCTTGTTATGTCTGTTCTTCTTGTCATTCACGTTCCCTTTGTCATTCCCGAGTGTCGTTGTCGGGAATCCATCTTCCATAATCGTTCATCCTTAGCAAACCTATAGCGAATTCATCCTGAGCCTGCACTTGTCCCGAGCGTAGCCGAGGGGTCGAAGGAGACTTTGCTACATTTTCGTGAGCTCGCACTTCGACAAGCTCAGTGTGACCTCACCAAGGTTAAGAGCCTTAATATAAACAAAGTACAAAGTAGAGTTGTCCTGACCCTGCTTCTGGGTTAAGTGGGTGGCCGCCTATGGCGCGTCCCCGTCTGTCCCTCGACTCAGCATAGTAAGAAAAAATCACTCAGAAGTAGTCGGGTCAATAATCGTCTTTATTTCAGAAACGCTGTCGGCCGGGAATCCTGCTTTTTCGGCGTGTTCTTTTATCAGCACTTCACTCGGAGCAATATAAACGCAGTAAATTTTGTCGCCGGTCACATAGCTATGCAGCCACTGGATGTCACTGCCAAGTTCCCTGAGCACGCTGCAGGACTTTAGCGCTGCGCCTTTTAACTCCCCGGCAGAAAGATTTCCGACACCCGGCATATTTCGTTCGATTACAAATTTTGGCATAGCAGCTCTCCTTTTTGACTTTGATGTTTTGAAACTGTTTCGATGAATAAACGCCGCGGGCCAATAATTGTCAACCAGGCTATGTGCTTTTAAGGTCGGCAATATCGCCCCTTTGTCATTCCAGCTTTAGTCCCGTGTAGTCACGGGGCGTAGGCGGGAATCCATCTTCAGCGGGTTATGATGAGTATTTTCCCGACTTTTGTCGGGATGTGACCCTGCACTTGGGCACCTGAACTGCAAGGGTCACAATCCCCCGCAATGCGGGAAATCAAGACCCTGCAGAACATAAATCCTGAGCGGACGTCTTCCTGAGCCTGCCTTGGTCCCGAGCCGGCCTCGGCGGAAGGGGTCGAAGGAGTCTAGGGATGACAGACAGGCAGCTAATGCGCCGCAGGCTATCAAACTCTGCGCTTTTATGGCCGGCAATGTTACCGCAATGTGAGCTAAGTGGTTGTCTATCAACAACGCCAGTATCAAACAGAGTCTTGGCACACAATTTGATACTATAACATGCTTAGCGAGGAAGCCGGGAGGCCGAACCGAAAGTTGGCGTTTGTAAAGATGTTTTTTACAAGCTGGCGCTATCGCGCAGCTGTTTGCTGACTTAAGTGACGGAAATCACAGCAATTCATGGCGGTGAAATTGCTGGGATTATTCCCGGCATGGTGAGGAGAAAGAAAGGTCCTGATTTAGGTCGGGACCTTTCACTTTATAAAAGACTTTGAGTAGGGATTTAAATCGAGTAGGTCGAAACCCGCCTGCTTGGTGCGGTTTCGACAATTCAGTCATTGCGAGGAGTGCCAGCGACGAAGCAATCTCAAACAGGTACCCAAGTGAATAGAGGGCCACCCCTACTATTGGAGGGCATTCGCTACTTTCTATTGAAGCAAAATACTTCAAAAAACTGCTTGACATGATTTAATATTTTTGTTTTAATTTGGGGTCTTCCATAAATGGGAAGACCCATGAGGAATAGAATGAACTATAAGCTTTTTGGAATCAGATTAAGAGAATTAAGAAACAATAGGCAAATCAGTATCAAGCAACTCGCTTCGCAACTGGGATATACTTACACCCATATTAGTAACGTCGAAATCGGATACAAGAAACCCTCACGAGATTTTGTGCAAAAGGCGGCAGATTTTTTTAAGATAGACTCCGAAGGTCTATTATTACTATCAGCAGAAATACCTGAAGACATAATGAGAATTTTGCAGAGAAGCCCAACGGAAGCACCAAAGTACTTGAGAAAAAGATTTAAAGATAAAGATGAAAAATGAATTTTATATCTGTTGAAAATATCGAAAGAATAGCATCCAGAGATTTTAGTGACTATTTGAAAAAAGTGGGCATAAAATCTCCCCAATTTCCGTTGGACCCAGAAGAGATTTTTCGAATCCTGTTTGGGTTAAACACAAGATATATTGACTTTGAAGAACATAATATATCTTCAAAAAGTGAGGGGAAACTTTTGGGTGCACTTTACCCAGAAGGATTTGAGTTTTGTGGTGAAGATAAGCAGATATTAGTAAATGTTACAAATAAGGACTTAGAAGACCAAGAACTATTCGCATATATTGAACAAGCTCAGCGTTTCACCGTGTTTCACGAGGGTGGACATGAAGCTCTTCACGTAAGACCTTCAAGACAACAGACATCCCTTTTCCCGGCAGACAAGAAGCTATACAATAGGGGTCAACCTTTCTTGTGTAGGAGTGATCAAATTTTGGGCGAGACTTTTGACCCTTTGGAATTTCAGGCGAATCGCTATGCAGCAGCGTTGATGATGCCACGTGATGAAATATTTAGAATTGTTGAACAATCAAATATTGTAGATTTACACAAATTTGGTGCCAAATTTCGCAAATATTTTGGAGTTTCACAAAAAGCGATGGAAGTCAGACTTAACAATCTCAAATATGTAGTCTTAAATGGGAAATATAGTGAACTTTTTTATAGAAAGGAGCCTTATGGAAATAGAAAATAAATAGAAAGGTCCATATCGATGCAACGATATGGACCCCATTGAATCCGTAGAGGACCCAATTTGTAAAATCCAATCTAAGATAGTATCTTTCATTGACTTGTCAATAACAAATTTGGCTTCTCCTAACATTAACATTGAACTAGTGAGGTTCGAAATGACGAATCAATACAATTATGGTCGCAAGAAAGAACATCTTGTTGCCAACAGATTGAGAAACAAAGGTGCCAGTGTGAAGCTGTCACCAGGAAGCAGAGGAGCTGCCGACTTGGTCGCACGCTTTGATACTAAGACCTGGCTTGTGCAAGTAAAGTCCACACGAAGTGGTACGCCTGCATCACCTACTGCAGCGAATTTAGGTAACTTAAAACGGTCTGCGACTAATTCGTCCGCTACACCGGTAGTGGCAGAAGTTTCAGGCAAAAAAGTAAAATATTTCTCTGCCAGAGATGGCCGAGAATTAAAGCCATAAGAAAGGAAATAATCATGGCAGATTCTGAGTATCAAATAAACACAGAAATAAAACAGTATATTGATAACAACGGTGGTAGCTATTCATCTTGGTATGTAGGTATTACTGGTGATCCAAAAGTTCGATTATTCGAGCAACATGATGTTCACGAAAATGGTGACAACTGGATATGGAAAGAAGCTGGATCAAATCAAGAAGCAAGGAACATTGAAAGTTACTTTGTAAATGATCTTGGTACTTCTGGTGATACCGGCGGTGGAGATGATTCTTCAGTCTTTGTATATGCTTACAAGATAAACAGTCATACAGAACCGTAGATAGCCCATTATTATCGTATTTCTACTTTCAAACATTGCAAGAGGAACAATTCGATCCTCTTGCAGTGCCATTAATTTCCTATCGTACCGGCTGCAACGATTCGCTCAACTCATGCGCACCCGGTGAAAAGGCGAAAGTCCTGTCAACGTCCGGGCCGGTGACAGAAACTGTCACTGAATCGTCATCACGCGCCGAACTATAACGGACTGTCAGCGAAGTGGCTTTGCTGATATTTTCGTCTGAGGCGTTGCCAATCAAAAGAGTAACCGGGGAGCCACAGTCTAAGGCTTCAATACGGAAGTGATGGTCGCGTTTGTTAAAATCGAGAAGTTTGTTCTCTCTTTCATTACGCCCGATAATAAGTTTGGTCTGGTCATCTATTCTAAAATGCCGCCCCAGCCTGAGCAGATTTAAGTCGTCAAAACTCAGCTTGCCGGTATGTTCCAGTAAATCCCGCAGGCGGTTGGAATAGCCGCGATCGGTCAATAGGCAGCCCGATGCCGGCGAGGGGTAGTTATCAAGCCCAAACTCTTTGGCCATTTCCAGCTGGCGGTGGCGCCCACGTCCGGAAATTCCTTCGAGCATTTCGCGGTCAACTAAGCCGTTTAGTTCGGCTTCGGTAGGCGGCAGAAGTTTTGCCGAAAGGGGCCTTAGTAATTTTCCTTTGAGGCCGGCTTTTTTAATAGTCAGGTTAAGTTTGTTTTTGACCTGCGACATCGGCCGCTGTCCCATAACTTCGCCGGTGATAATAAAATCAGCGTTGGTCAGTTCCAAAAACTCTTTGGCCTCTGTCAGCATCAGAATGCGGCAATCGACACAGACATTCATATTTTTGCCGCGGCCATATTGGGGGTTTTCTACAATATCCACAAACTTCTGCCCCAAATGCATTAGCTTGACATTAAAGCCAAACTTCTCAGCCGCCGGATAAGGATTGCCACCGCAGGAAGACCTGTCGCCCAGATCACAGCCGAAATGAGTCATAAAAGTCAGAGCGGTGACTTCTATATCCTGCTTCAACATCAGCAGGATTGCCAGGGCAGAGTCCAGTCCGCCCGAAAAGAGGGCGATACAATGTGGTTTCTTTGGCGGTTTCTTTTGTTTGTTATTATCACTCATATTCTAAACGATCCCGGCTCGCGACTACTCAGGACCTTGCGGCAAGCTGTGGGCGACCCCGTTATTCATCATTTTTCCCAATATTATTTACTTATATAAGTATAAGGAATATGGCCTGTTAATCAAAATTACAAATTTCCCTGTAAATAGACCTTTGTCAGACCTTGACCAAACTGCATATTGGCTCTAATATTGGGTCAGCTTAATATGCAATCTTAGGTCGTAGGTAGAAAGGGTAATGATATTTCTGACGTAGCAACTATGTGGCTGAAGCATATGGCTTACCACAGTCAAAATCAGTTTTTCTTCTTTTTCAGAATGCTCAGGGCGCTTTTCAGGCTGCCATTTTATGCCACCGAGACTAAAGAGCAATTATATCTGCTGGGAGTGAAGTCGCTGTTTTTGGTGATTTTAACGGGCGTTTTCGCGGGCATGGGTTTCTCGCTGGCCTTTGCTCAGGAGCTCTCAGAATTTGGCGCCAAAAATTATCTCGGACGAATTATGTCGATTTCGATAGTCCGTGAGCTTGGTCCTGTGTTGACCGGTCTGATGGTGGCTGCCCGGGTATCGGCCGGCATAACTGCTGAGATTGGCTCGATGAAAGCATCGGACCAGCTCGATGCCATGATTGCTTTCGGCATTGACCCGATGCAAAAAATCGTGGTGCCGAGGTTAATAGCTCTGGTAATAATGCTGCCAGCATTGACTGTTGTAATGGATGTTATAGCAATTTTCGGAGGCTGGGCGGTGGCCACACTGGCCGAAAACGTTTCATCCAGTCTTTACTGGGCCTCAGTTCGTGAGCGTCTGACTTTCGGAAATATGTTTATAGGTCTCTTAAAACCGTTTTGCTTCTCGTTTATTATTGCGACTGTTTCCTGTTATAAGGGATTTACCAGCGAAGGCGGCACCAAAGGTGTTGGCCGGGCGACTACTGAGTCGGTGGTGCTTTCATCAATTATGATTCTGGTTGTAAATTTCTTTTTAGCAAAAATAGTTTTCCAACTGATTAAAGGATACTTATGATCGAATTTCGCAATGTACATTTCGCGTACGACGAAAAAGAAGTGTTAAGAGGCATCAATCTGCAGATTGATTACGGCGAAACTGTGGTGATTATGGGGCCGTCCGGCTCAGGCAAATCAACAATACTCAGGCTGCTGCTTGGTCTGGAATGCCCGCAAAAAGGGGATGTAATAATTGACCAGCAGGATATTTGTAATCTTCCTGAAAAAGACAAAAGAGAAATACGCAAAAATATCGGTATGGTCTTTCAGAACGGAGCCTTATTTGATTCTCTTTCGGTCGGAGAAAACGTCGGTTATTATCTTTTTGAACATACCCGGATGACTCTCGATGAAATATCCGAAAAGGTAGAGAAGATGCTGGGGTTTGTCGGACTGGATTCTGATGAAATAATTGATAGTCTTCCCGAACAGCTCTCCGGAGGCATGCAGAGACGGGTGGCCATTGGACGGGCGCTGCTTTCGACCGACCCGAAAATAATGCTTTACGATGAGCCGACCACCGGACTTGACCCGCAGTCGGGAGCTAATATCTTGAGCTTAATAAAAAAGCTTCATCTCGAAAGAAATATTTGTTCAATAATGGTAACTCATCAAATAGCTGACGCCCTGCAGGTTGGCGACAGGTTTGTAGTTATTGTCGAGGGTCTGGTGGTCTTTGACGGCTCACTTGACGAGCTGCGCGAAAGTCAGGAATTGGATGTACTGAATTTTCTGGCTCCATTCAGGGAGTCTTTGCACGGAGTTACTAATAAGAGATTTATATAAAATGAATCAGGTTTTGTTTGTCTGGATTTTAGAGAATAAGTAAGGATAGTTTATGAATCGTTCAATCAGAATTCGCTGGGGCTCACTAAAAGTAGGCCTCTTCTTAATATCTGCTGCTGCCGTGCTGATGTGGGCCTCGCTTAGCGGCACCGGTACCTCTATATTTGATTCAAAGGATTTATTCGTCTGCTACTTTAATAATGTAAGCGGACTATTGCCCGGTTCGCCGGTCTGGATGTCCGGCGTCGAAGTTGGCAATGTCAAATCAATTGAGTTCGCCAATTTAGATTCGCTGCGTCAGGTCAAAGTTGTCTGCCGCACCAAGACATCCGTCTGGGCTCACTTGAATAAAGACGCCAGAGTACAACTGGGCACGATTGGATTTTTGGGTGACAAGTATGTCGAAATTATTCCGGGTCTAAATGGCGCGCCACCCATTAAATCAGGTGGAGAACTGGTTGTAATCGAAGGCGGCGGCATGGCCGAAATGTTTGAAGAAGGCGGCAACGCCCTGAGTGAAGCCAGCGTGACGATGTCGAACTTGAGCGATTTTCTCAAACGAATCAACCAAGGCGAAGGTACTATCGGTAAGATGATCAACGACGATGAGCTTTACCTTCAGATGACTCTGCTATTAACAAACCTGACCGCGCTGACATCGGATTTGCAAAAAAATCAGGAACGGATTATTTCTTCGATAGAAACCACCGCCAAATCACTCAACTCACTTAGTGAAAAAGTTGACAAAAGCGAGGGCACACTGGGGAAGATTATAAACGACCCGCAGCTGTATGATAATTTGAGCGCCACCACCGCTCGTCTCGATACTATCATGAACAAGATTAACTCCGCCGAGGGCAGTATGGGGTTGCTGGTCAACGACACCGCGCTTTATGTAGAAATCGTAAATTTACTTACCAGGGTCAGCAATATGGTCAGCGATATGGAAAAAAACCCGGGGAAGTATTTTAAGTTCAGCGTGTTTTAATTTGTTGCTATGTATTGGATATCCAAGAGAAAAGCAAAGAAGACACTTCAAAGAAATATTGCCAAGGGGCTGAACTTTTTGAATAGAGGGGACTATAAGGATGTCCTTACTGTTTGGTTTGGCGATTCAATATCAATTTTGGAAGAAATATTTGGAGCCGAAGACAATATCTGTAATAGGTTGAGATTCATCGAATTAAAATACAAGGAGGAACGCTCAAAATCTTCCTCTAGCCCTTCTGTAGCACTTCAAGACGGCATCGATCTCTTACGAAAAGCGATAGAACGAATCGAAGAATATGGTATCGCTAGAAATAATTTAGTAGCACACCCACTCTGGTATGTGCTCGTGATTCCTGTCGTGCTATTTTTGGCTTCATTATTTACTCAACCAATGCAAAGACTTTTAGGGATCAGCGAAGAGGACTTACGAACACAAGCAATCATTCAATATGACTCATTGAAGCAAGTTCAGCAAGAGCAAGAAAGATTAAGCAAAATTGAAATCCTAATATCTGATCTGCACAGTTGGTATAAGCAGAATGATCTCATCTTCAAACGTTCCTTTGACAGTGTTAATGAATTCTATTCAATAAGTGGAAGATTTGGAATGGGACAGTCGATAGAGAAAATTATTGATTTTTGTGAAGACTTCAGGATACGCAGAGATAACACTATAGATTCGTTTTATGTGAGGCTAAAAGCACTCGGCGCAAATATATCCTCTCTTAATATTAGAAAGAAGCTTCCAGTTAGAATAGACAAAGCATTACAGCCAAGGATTGACTACTTAAGGATTGATCAATACCGTATCAAAAGTCTTCGACTAGATTCTCTGTAAGAATTCAGGCTCACACCAACTCCACCGCCAGCATAAACTCAAGCAGCCGTATCGCGCCCTTTTTGCCGCCCGGGCCAACTTCCATCGGCGGACCGACACAGACCGGACAGCCGGCTTTGCAGGGGCATTTTCTGACATGCTCAAAGGTCGCTTCAAAAAGAGCTTCGGCCTGGCTGTAAAGTTTTTCAGAAAGTCCCACTCCGCCGGGAATATTTTCATAAATGTAAATAGTAGGTCTCTCGGTAAAGGGCGCCCTTACCTGCGAAATTGAGCGTAAATCACGGGTGTCGCACATTACCCAAAGCGGTGCGATTTTGCCCAGCACATTAGCCAGTCCCCGAAGCGCCCCGCCAAACTGCGCCCCGCTGATTTCAAGCTGTCTGGCAATACCGGCCGGGAAGGCATACCAAAAAGCGGTACTGTGCATTTCCATCTCAGGCATTTTTAGTTCACCGGAACCAACGTTTTCGTGAGTATGGAACTTTATTTTCTTAAAGAGAACTACCACACTTGTGACAGAGACATCGCCGCAGCATATTTCAATCTCACCCAGCTGTTTTGATTGGTCAATTTCCAGCACTTTTAACTCAGATTTTGATTCGCTGTCGGTGTAGTAATCGACTTTGTCCTCTTTGACATAGGCCTTTTTACCTTCCCAGTCCAGCCGTAAGACCTGAAACTGGCGGGCGCCGTGAAGATAAATCGCTTCCGGGTGCAGAAAAATTGGCGCCGAAAAATAGTCAACTTCGCCAATAACTTCATTATTGTTCGATTCGTTTAAGATTACGAAATTATCAGGCGAGGCAGAGCGCAGAGAAATTTGCTGGGCCGGATAAATATCCGAAGACCAGTAGTAGCGATCGGCCGTTTTACGCACGACATCACTCTCGGATAAGTAATCCATAATTTCTGCAGTGCCGTCGGTTGAGTATTCTTCAGTAGTTTCAATCGGAAGTTCAAAAGCAGCGCACTTCAGATGATTGGTACGGATTATCAAATTGTCAGGGTCAACGATTCCTGATTCGGGTGAGCGTTCAAAAATATATTTTGGCTCCGAGCACAGAAACTGATTAATAGCAGTCGATGATGCCACCATGATAGTCACGGCGGTGCTTGAACGCCGTCCGGCCCGTCCGGCCTGCTGCCACAAAGATGAAATAGTGCCAGGGTAACCGACGATGATTGAAACATCAAGATTGCCGATATCAACCCCCAGTTCAAGCGCATTGGTGGAAACCACACCGGTAATTTCACCACTGCGCAGGCCGCGCTCTATCCGTCGTCTTTCACCCGGAAGATAGCCGCCGCGATAGCCGGCAATTTTTATGCCTTTGCCAAAACTGCCTTTAAGCTCTCTTTGCAGATATGTCAAAAGCACTTCGACATAAAGCCTGAAATGAGCAAATACGATTGTCTGGATTTTGTTGCGCAAAAAAAGAGTTGCTAGTGCTGCCGCTTCGTTGATGACCGATTTGCGAATCCCTAACTGCTGATTGACAACCGGCGGATTATAAATCAAAAAATGTCTTTCACCTGACGGTGCCCCGTTGTTATCAATAAGTGTGGCCGGCTCATCAATAATCTTTTCAGCCAGTTCCTGCGGATTAGCGATTGTTGCCGAACAGCAGATGAACTTAGGGTTAGAGCCGTAAAATTTGCAGATTCGTTTTAAGCGCCGGATAACATTAGCCAGATGTGAACCAAAGACCCCGCGGTAGTGATGCACCTCGTCAATTACTACATATTCCAGATTTTCAAATAGTTTTATCCATTTGGTATGGTGCGGCAGAATTCCGGCGTGAAGCATGTCGGGGTTGGTAATTACAATATGACCGGCCGAACGAATAGCCCGCCTGGCTGTCTGAGGAGTGTCGCCGTCGTAAGTAAATGTCTTGATATCAACATCGAGTTTCTGAATAAAGTCATAAAGTTCCGACAGCTGGTCCTGTCCCAGAGCTTTGGTAGGGAAGAGATATAGCGCCCGGCTGCTGTCATTCTCCATGATTTTATTTAAGACCGGCAGGTTATAGCAGAGAGTTTTGCCCGAGGCTGTCGGAGTGACAATTACTACGTTTTCGCCGCCTATGATTGCATGAATTGCTTCAGACTGATGCGTGTAAAGCTGGCTGATGCCCTTAATTTTAAGAGTTTCGATAAGTTTCGGATTTATGTTGTCAGGGAAATCAGCGTAGCGGGCTGCTTTGGGACGGTATGTTTTCCAGTGGGAGATATTGGAGCTAATGGCAGGATCGGTTCTTAGGAAATCGATAATCTGCTCAATTGTCATCTGTTTAATTTAGCTCCATTTTGTTTTGTCAACTGATGCCGGTCAGCTGTCTGCGGCATATGTCACAAAACTTCTCTCCTTTGCTGTCAATGTCAAGCATCAATTCGCTTTTGAAGTTCACACACTTTGGGTTACGGCAGGCGCTGACCTCAAAAATGTGGGCCATCTGCAATACCGCCTCCTTAAACAGACGGGGGTAGACTTTGGCTTCGTCCTCAGGAAGGCCGTAAAACTCCTGTCTGATCTGATAAAGCGACACTACCGCTGTGCCGGCCAGGTTATCAGAGTGTCCCAGAATATAGGGCCGGCTCGGGATATAAAGGTCTTCTTCACATATCGCGATTACTCTCTCGCGGCTGTTGGCTTTGGTTCTCTCGAGTTTTGAAAGGATGACAGTGGCGTAGTATTGATTACGAATAAGGTTGTGCGCTTCGGTAGGCATTTTTATGCCTTTCAAAATATCGACCGAACGATTAAAAACAGGGCCGATATCTGCCGCTAACCGATTGACCAGCATAAAATCAGCTTCACCCATCGGTACTACGACAATCTTAGATTTTAATAACGCCAACGAACCCATAATCTGCCTGTTAACCGGCTCTGAAAAAACGTGTCCGGCTGCCGGTCGGGGAAACTCTAACCTCTGTTTTACCCGCACATTTCGGACACCACCCGACAAATGCGGTACCTTTGACGTTCAGCAGAATTCTCTGATAGACATTACAGCATCTGAAATGAACGCCAATAAAAGGACGTCTTGGTTTTGTATTCCCTTTTTCTCCGGGCACGAAACCAAGATAACATATAATTCGCGTTTGGCAACCGGCTGATTTTTAATTGTAAAGGGAGACATTGAAGTCCTACGTAAGCTGTTGCTGTTCTTGAACTATCGCCACACTTGAAGAGCTGCCTAAGCGGCTGGCTCCGCATTCTATCAGCTTTTGGCACTGCCCGGCAGTTTTAATACCGCCCGATGCCTTGACATCAATCTGGCCGCCAATAGCTTCAAAAAGAATTTTGACCTGCTCTGGTGTGACGCCTCCCGAGAAGCCCGTACCGGTTTTCACAAACTGAGCTCCTCCATTTATCACTGCTTTGACTGCGGATATTTGCTCAAGTTTGGTCAAAAGCGAGCATTCTATTATCACTTTTAGTAAAACATTAAACGGAACAGACTTTCTGACATCTTTTATTTCTTGTTCTACTTTTGTAAACTCCCCGGATTTTAACCAGCCGATATTTGCCACCATGTCGATTTCATCAGCGCCGTCGCTGACCGCCCGGGCAGCTTCGTCTGTTTTTATATCTGTTCGATTGGCGCCCAGCGGAAAACCGACTGTCGAGACAACTTTGACATTTGTGCTTCTTACAAGTTCAGCCGCTGTCCTGACCCAGCACGTGTTTACTGCTACGGCGAAAAATTTATGCTCTACTGCTTCGTTACAGAGTTTAGTTATCGCTTGCTCGGTTACATCGGGTTTTAAAGCTGCGTGGTCGAAGAGTAGATTTAGGTTGTTGAGTTGGTTGGTCATATGCTTTTAATCAAACGGTCTACCGAAGTAACTCAAAATCCATAGACCTATAAGGAATACGCTTAGTAACGCTTGGAAAGCTGAAATGGGTCTTAGTGCTCCAGTAGGCCTGAACTCCGTTTGCTTTTTGAGGAGTAATTTTAGAATTCTTCCAAAGTTGAAACCTCTCAAACCAATATTAAATGTGCATAGTAAACTGAAGAAGAAAGCAAAACCTATTTTTGATAAAACACTAATTTGTTTATACACAATCTTAGTTCCAAGAGGTTCCGTTCTTGATATGATGAGAGAATTTTGTGCAATGATTAAGAAAAAGGAATAAATTACAGAAGCAATTAACCATATCCAGAATAAAATCTTAATCGGTCTCCAAAAATTTGATCCGTACTCGGAAGTATAATCAAACACGATTTCTTCGAACCAATTTTGATCGTGCCTTTTTAAGGCACATGTTATTTCGCGTTCTGCCTGTCTATAATGATTTAGCCTGAAATAACTCTTGAGTCTTGATAATGTTTCACCCTTTTTTCGGAATTTTAATTCACTTAGCCCCTTCGCAAGAGCAAAGGTGCTAAAACTGTTCATTGAAATTGAATCGGGCTCCATTATAACCTTACCTAATTTGGTATTTGAAAAATCTACAGACAGAATGTAGGAACTACCGAAATTTGCCCTCGTATCGTCTATTTGGTATTCTGACTTAGCATCAAACCGAGAATTCATAAATCCAGCAAAACTTAAGAACTTAACCATCTCGAAATGTGCGTAACCTTCAAAAACAGTGGACCGAAAATCAGTACGCTTTCTAAACGTCACATTAATGAAGCTGGCATTTTTTTCAAAAGTAGTATATGCAAAAGATGACTGTATATAGAACTTCGAACTTGCGAACGAAACAGGACCCTCAAACTTGGTATGCGTAAAGCTAGCGAATTCTTTCGTAGTAGATGAGTCGCCGAATTGTGAATTCTTAAACGAAACAGTATCTAGAAACGTCGAATTAACAAAGCCGATGCCGCCTGCAATAATAGCTTCACTAAAATCAATTATGTCATCAAAAGTAGAGTTCACAATGAGTAGCTCTTGTTGAATTCTACCATGATAAACGAGCCTCCCCAATATTGTACATGAGTCAAGACGGATGTAGTAGCCTGAACTTAAGAGCTGCACAAGTGTATCCGCACTTATTTCCTCATTCTGCTTCATAAATCTCTTATCAGTAGCAATACCAGCACAAATGCCGGTAAATATTATTAGCAAAACGAATATTGAGAAGATTAATCTTCGCATTATAAAAGCTCTCTCATTATTTCCACCAAAAACGACTTTCCCACAAACCCATGCTCCAGCCCAAAAACCTCGGCCAGAGTACAGGCAATATCTGCAAATGTCTCTCTGGTGCCAAGATTTACGCCGGCTTTAACGTTTTTGCCATAAACAAGCAACGGAACATATTCGCGGGTATGGTCGGTTGAAGTTTTAATAGTCGGGTCGCAGCCATGGTCGGCGGTGATAATCAGTAAATCATCATCACGGAGTTTATCAAGCAGCGCTCCTAGCTGCACATCAAATTCCTCGAGCGAACGCGCAAAATGTTTCTCATCGTTTCGGTGTCCCCACTTATCATCAAAATCAACACAATTGGCAAATATCAAATCATACTCAGAACTGTTTTCTATCGCTTCAATTATATTTTGCATCACTTCGGTGTTATCAGCCGTTTTAATTTTCTCAGTAATGCCGCGCCCGACAAACAGGTCATAAATTTTACCAATCGACAGGATTCTCCTGCCGGATTTATGCAGTAAGTCCAGTATCGTATCGTCGGGCGGTTCAAGGGAAAAATCTCTGCGACTGGCTGTGCGCACAAAATTGCCCGGCTCTCCGGTAAACGGCCTGGCAATCACCCGGCCAACTCCAAAGTCTCCCGAAAGCATTTGGCGTGCAATGGTGCAGATTTCATAGAGTCTTTCGACAGTAATAATATCTTCATGCGCCGCCAGTTGGAAAACAGAATCAGCCGAAGTGTACAAAATGATGGCGCCGGAATCTATATGCTCTTTTCCCAGACGCTCGATAATTTCGGTGCCGCTGGCAGCGATATTTCCGATCGTTTTGACATTGGCTTCTTTTTCAAATTGTTCAACTATACTTTGCGGGAAACCAGCTGGAAAAGTTGGAAACGGACTTTCGATCACCACCCCGGCCATCTCCCAATGACCGCTGGTAGAATCTTTACCTGCCGCTCGTTCAGCCATCTTTCCGAAACAACCTGAAGGCTTTTCGGCGGGAGGGACACCCTCGATTTCTACAATGTTGCCCAGACCAAGCTTCTGGCAGTTGGGCATATTTAGTCCGCCTGCTGCTTTGGCTACATTTGGAATCGTCGCCGAGCCGATATCGCCATAGTCCGCGGCATCGGGCAGTTCGCCCACTCCGCAGGCATCAATGACCAGGATTATCGCTCTTTTAAATTTCATTGATGAATTATATAATTTCCCGACTCGCAGGAAAATATAAAAGCAAAAAAGAAATCGAATTCGCTCTTTAGTGCACTTCTCCGGATTGACCTGCGTCACCCGAAATCTTGGCGATTATCAAAGCCGTAGCTTTCTCAAAATAATCGCATTCGGGTTCTTCGGTGGAAAACGCCCGTAGAAGCGTCTTTAGCTGAACTGTAATATCGAAATCAGACTGGCAGTCCGGGCAGCTGTCGATATGTTCTTTGACCTGTTTTTTTCTGTGCTCATCCAAACTATTATCCGCATAATCCTCGATAAAGGGTTGGACCTCCCCGCAAGTCATTTTTACTCCTGATGTTTTATTTATTTAAAGTCGGTCTTTTAAAATCCGTTTTAACTTTGACCGGGCGATGTGGAGATTTGAGCGTACCGTGGCTTTGGGGCACTCCATAATATCAGCAACTTCGGACTTTGTAAATCCTTCGACATCATGGAGTATCGCTGTCAGTTTTTGTCGAGGCGGCAGCTGGTCAAGCGCCAATTTAATCTCCGTCATCAATCTTTTGTTGTCATACTCTTCTGATGGAGTGGGGACTTTTTTTGATAAATCAAGCTGAACATTGCCTGGCAGCGAGTTAGTATCATCGTCCAGCCCACTGTGACCCTTGCGTTTTCGCAGGAGGTCAATAGAATAGTTACTGGCTATTCTGATCAGAAAAGTCGAGAAATATTTTACATCTCCAAGTTCCTTCCTTTTCCGGTGAATTCTGACAAATGTTTCCTGCACAACCTCGTCGGCGTCCAGATGATTTCCCAGAAATTTATAGGCTACCGAGTAGATTTTTCGTCTAAATATACGAATTAGCTCCGCAAAATCTGCTTCGTCACCGCTGACAAATCCTTTGACAAGCTCGGGAATCTGATCGTTCATTTCCCGGCTCCTGTCTTGTTGTCGTAGTTATATGACGTACCAATAGTCGTATTGTTTAACGAAATCCGAGAAAAATAAACAAGTTGACTGCTCTTATCTGATAGCTTATGGTTCATTCTTAAATGAGCCAATTCTTCATCAGACAACAACTTAGCTAAAGAAAAACAAGTGAACGATTCCGTCATATCACCTCACAAGTATAAATTATTCTCTATCGCGGCGGTGGGGACATTCATGGCCACCTTCGACGGTTCGGTGGTCAACGTGGCCTTGCCTACAATAGCCAAAGAGCTGGGTGCCAGCGTTGATTTGGTAGCCTGGGTAGCGCTTAGTTACTCACTCACACTGGTCGCACTCATCATGCTGTTCGGCAGTTTAACAGAAAGCAAAGGGTATGCCTTTGCGTACAAATTTGGATATATATTTTTTATCGTAGGCTCTTTGCTGTGCGGCCTGAGTACTTCCATTTACACCCTGATCTTCAGTCGCATTCTGCAGGCGACCGGCACAGCCATGTTTGCTGCGGTGGGGCTGGGCATGGTTACCGAAATTTTCCCCGAAAACGAGCGCGGCAAGGCTATCGGAATGATAGTAATGACAGTCTCGGCCGGATTCATAATCGGTCCGCCCGCCGGAGGTTTGTTATTATCCTGGTTTTCCTGGCAATCAATATTTTTTATAAATATCCCGATAGGTGTGGCTGGTCTGACAATGGCTTTTGTTTATTTCAAAAAAATGCCTGTCAGGAAAGAACCAAAACAAATGCGCTGGGCCGGACCGCTTTCAATATCGCTGACTCTTGTCAGTGCGACCTTCGCGCTGCGCATGATAAAAGATTACCCGATAAGTGATTTTAGAATCTGGGGACTCGCTCTTGTTGCGCTTTTTGCCCTTGCAGCTTTTATTAAATTCGAATCAAACGAAAAGACGGCGCTGATAGGCTTTGAAATTTTCAAAAATCGTCAGTTTACTTTTTCAATTGCGGCCATGCTGGCGGTCTTTGCCTCTATTTCAGGACTGCTGCTGTTGGTGCCCTTCTTTTTGGAGAATGTCAAAGGATTACAGCCAGACGAGGTCGCTTATTTCCTGATAATTATTCCGGTGCTGATGTTTATTTTTGCACCGCTTTCGGGCAAGCTGTCTGATAAGATTGGTCCCCGAATTCTGACAACCAGCGGTGTTATGGTGCTGATTGGAGGCTTGATTTTAATCGGCAGGGTAGAAGAGGCCAGTCCGCTCTTTCATGTCGCTCTGGCTCTGGCTGTAATCGGCGCCGGCATAGGACTTTTTACTACTCCCAACTCATCGGCTTTGATGGGCTCGGTCCATTCAGGTCAGCGTGCTATTACTTCGGGGATTGTTGCTACGTCGCGCAATATCGGTCTGGCTATGGGCGTTGCTATTAGCACGGCTATGTTTGCTTTTTTTCAGGAGATGTATGCAGATATCGGAATTGAAAATGAGATTTTCGTAGCAAGTTTCCGCAATGTAGCGCTATTGTCGGTTGCTATGGCATTCGTAGCCTTGCCGTTTTGTATAGCACGAGGAAATCGTCTGCCTAAAACGGAATCGTCACCCTGATCATATGCAGGGCTATACCTTTCAGTTTTTCTGCCATGAAAACTAAATCCTAGCAATTCTTAGACTTCCCCAATTGCCAAAATGAAAGCCTTGACAAAAAGCTCTTTTTAGTGCAAATCTATCGGGTTGCTGAAATTCCATCAAGAATTACACCTTTGCAGCTTGATTTAGGATATTAGGCCAGCCTCAGAAAGAGAGGGCATAATGAAATTCTCTGTTCTTAATTTCATGCTATCTATAATTATTCTTACTATGGCTGTTTCTTCAGCCAGTGCCCAGTGTCCGCCGTTGTATATATTCACAGGACAGGCAGGCGATCGAGCCAGCGCCGCACAGCCGGGACATCCGGTTGATGTGAACAATGATGGCTACGACGATATCCTGGTGCGACTGGTTTCAAACGATTCGGCGGGAATGGACGCTGGCATGGTTCGAGTTTATTCGGGTATGGATGGGTCATTGCTTCATACATTTCTCGGTGAGGCCGCTGGCGACCTCTTCGGAGTCTCAGTTGCAGGCGCAGGGGATGTGAATAACGATGGTTTCGGCGATATAATTGTTGGAGCACAACTAAATGATGCGGGTGGGACTAACGCAGGAAGGGCTTATGTTTATTCTGGTTTGGACGGCTCTCTCATTTGGACCTTTACCGGAGAAGCGGCTGGCGATACTTTGGGACACTCTGTTTCTGGCGCTGGAGATGTGAATGGGGACGGTTTTGATGACCTTATTGTCGGCGCATGGAGTAATGATATCGGGGGCAACGGCGCTGGCCGCGCCTATGTTTTCAGCGGAAAGACAGGTGCCGCTCTTTACACATATACGGGAACAGGTGACGAGCATCTCGGTATTCGTGTCTCAGGCGCTGGTGATGTAAACAAAGATGGGTTTGATGATTTCTTGATAGGAGCATGGAAATGATGACGCGGCGACATCTGCAGGAAAAGCATGGGTATATTCAGGATTCGATGGGTCACTTATTCACCAGTTTTCAGGTGAGAACTCCTTCGACAACTTAGGAAATGTTGGGGCAGCCGGCGACGTTAATAATGATGGATATGCAGACATTATTGTCGGCGCAGAGGGCTATGATTTTCCTGGGGCAAACGCGGGTAAGGCATATGTTTATTCGGGTATGGATGGTTCACTCATTTACGATTTTGTGGGCGAATTCGCCGGCGACCGATTTGGGTTTGTGGTCTCGGGTACTGGTGATCTTGATGACGATGGGTACGATGACTTCGGTGTTTGGGCGCCAAATTATTCAGTCGGCGGTCCTAATAAGGGGAAACTGTATTTGTACTCTGGGTTCGATGGATCTCTCATTAGAACATTCACTGGAGAAACCGACGAAGACTATTTCGGTTACCCTTCCCCGGGAGGGGATATTAATAATGATGGCGTGAGTGATCTTATTTTCGGCGCCACTGGAGTTGACATCGGTGGAGCTGATGCAGGCGCAGTTTACGTTTACACGTTTCCCATCGAAACCTGCTTCAATTCCATCTGGGAGGCGTCGTCGGGAGAGTTTCCGGATGAGGCCTGCCCACTGTGGAATCTAATTAATACCGCTGATATTGAATTTCCAACTTTTCAGGGAGATACATTAGTCCTTACAACTTCAGCCAATGCCGAAACCATGTACTACTCTTTATCAGGTTCTCAAGTTAGTGCAATCGATATTTTCGTCATCGAATGCAGGATGCGCTACGTAGGAGGTACAAGTGATTCCCCTGAGCAATCAGGAGCAAAGGTATTGTCAATTATTAGCGGTAATATGAATGTTCTTGTGGTCGGTCAGGATGAAATATTCATTTGGTCGGCAGTTTCTGTAAAAGGCGCATCTGCAATCGTTGACACAGATGATGATTTTCATACTTACAGAATGGAGTATACCGGTACGGCTGTATCAGTTTACTACGACGATTCATTAGTATTAAGCGGTTCTACATTCCCCACTCCAAATCCAAACCTCATTTATTTCGGTGATGGCACCTCCGTAGCCTCAGGAACTTCAATATGGCAGTATGTGAGACACAACGCCTACGCCTTTGATACTGATGTTGATTTGGATGGAGTCATCGACTCTTGCGACAACTGCATAGACACCCCCAACCCAGATCAGGCTGATGCTAATAACGATGGTGAAGGTGATGCTTGCTGCTGTGTAGGAAATCGCGGCGACTTAAATGGCGACGGAATGGATGCCAATATTCTTGACCTTACTTTTGCAGTTGACAGGATTTTCCGAGGCGGCGGAGCATCAGGATGCCCGGCAGAAGCAGATGTAAACGCCGATGGAAATCCGCATAATGTCCTTGATTTGACTTTTTTAGTAGACAGAATTTTCCGAGGGGGCGGCCCTCCGGGTGGGTGTTAATTTGGTTATTTGTTTCATGTTTCTTGCTATATGGAGTACAATTATAGAATTCGGCACATATCGGAGGAGTTTATGAAATTTGGAAGGCTAATTCTATTGGCGATCACGATCGAGATTATTTCATTGTCGAGTGTAGGCGCAGATCCAGTGCCAAAATGTGGTTACGCGATTGAAGAATACGTAACAATCCCATTTGATATTGCGAAAATTGCTTTCGATGCTCAGGACAATCTGTACGTCGGTAACAACAATAATGATCCAGCCGGGGAGCAGATAGGCAAGGTTGACCGCATCACGAAGCTAGTAACTAGCTTTGGTGACTCACTAGTTGACCCTGATGCCGTTATTGTGGATTTGAACGGAACTATCTCCGGCTCGGGTATCGGGCACATAATAGTTGGTGGTTCTATCACCTTTTGCGGAATAAGCTGTTCGGGGTATGTCGCCGTAATCACGCCGTCTGGCGACACAACCACTGAGATCTTTAACAGTAATGTATGTCTCGAAAATCCGAACGATTTGGTGTTTGATGCGCAGGGACGCCTCTATGCGGCGAATTGGGAAGGTGAGAATATATGTCGGATTGATGGGGCAGTACTGACTACCATTGTTGCCAACACTTTTGGACCCGCCAATTCAATGGTGGTGGATCCGAACGGCAACATTTATGTCTCAAACACAACTGCATCTGCGATTAGAAAGTTCGATTCGACAGGCACACTAGTGGACAGCACTTTCCTGGCGTCAGGAATTCCATTGGCGTGGGGACCGCCGGGACCCTATGAGGGTCTGGTCATCGGCAAAACTCTTGAAGTCGTTGTCGTAAACGTAACAACGATGCAGGAGACAGTCATTTTGAGCAATATCATTCCCTTCGACGTAGCCTTTGACTCGAATAATGATTTATACGTTGCTGATAAAACGCTTCCCGCAGGACAGCAGAAAATATTTCGTGTCTTTATTGCACCTGATTCTGATGGAGATGGTGTTTTCGATTCCTGTGACAACTGCATAGACATCGCTAATCCTGCTCAAGAAGACCTCGATGGCGACGGAGTTGGTGATTCCTGTGATGCGTGTATAGAAGTTGCTGGAAGTATCTGCTACAACTCTATTTGGGAAGGAATATCAGGATTGTTTCCGGACGAAAACTGCCCCTCTTGGAATCTTATCAATATCACTGATGTTGAATTTCCAACTTTTCAGGGAGATTCACTAGTAATTTCAACTTCAGCCAATGCCGAACGTATGTACTACACTATGTTAGGTTCTCAGGTAACTGCAATTGATACCTTCGTGATCGAATTCAGGATGCGCTACGGTGGAGGTACAAGTGATTTTCCATGGCAAAGTGGAACTAAGATATGGTCAACTATTGGCGGTAAAGCTAACGTTCTTGTTATAGATCTGGATGAAATATTTATTTGGTCGGAATTGAGTGTGAAAGGAACATCTGTAGCCGTCGATACGGATAATGAATTCCATAATTATAGAATGGAGTATGCAAGTACGGCTGTATCAGTTTACTATGACGATTCATTAGTAATTAGTGGTTCTACATTCCCTTATTCCACTCCAGATTCGAATTACATTTTTTTCGGCGATGCTACTTCCGTAGCCACAGGAACTTCAATATGGCAGTATGTGAGGCATAACGCTTATGCCTTCGGTAGCGATGTTGATTCGGATGGAGTCATCGACTCTTATGACAACTGTATCGACACCCCCAATCCCGATCAGGCTGATGCTAATAACGATGGTGAAGGCGATGCCTGCTGCTGCGTAGGAGATCGAGGCGACTTAAATGGCGACGGAACCGATGCCAATATTCTTGACCTGACTTTCGCAGTCGACCGCATATTCCGAGGCGGCGGACCATCAGGATGCCCGGCAGAAGCAGATGTAAACGGAGACGGCAATCCTCATAACGTCCTGGATTTGACCTTTTTGGTAGATAGAATCTTCCGGGGCGGCGGCCCCCCGGGATCTTGTTTATAAAGCTGACGATATACAATGTGGAAAATCTTACTAAGTAAGTGGAGCCAGAGGGGATCGAACCCACGACCTCTTGACTGCCAGTCAAGCGCTCTCCCAACTGAGCTATGGCCCCATTCTCAAGTTATTAGGATAATTCTCTTTTCGGCCATAGTCAACCTTGAACTTAGCGAGCAATTGGACAACACCAGGGACGTAGTCTAAGAAATTCTTGTGGGCGGCAGACGTCCCGCGTTGTCCTGAGCCTGCCGAAGGGTCTGCCCCTCGTGCTCATAACACTTTATTCCTACCCCAGCAGCCGGTAGCTCTCAATCCTGTCCAGTCTGAAAGTTCGCTCGTCGCCGGCCAGTTCACAATAGGCGTTGATATAAAGCTTCGATTTCAGAGCATAAATCGCCTTTGGTCGCACCACTCTTACTGAAACTGCCTGTTCCGCACCGGCATAAGATATTTCCACTCTTAAATTGTTCTCCAAAGCCTGGGTTATTCCGGAAAACTTGGCAGGTAGCTGTACTTTCTCCAGCTGCCAGTCCGCTATCCGTATCGGTTTGAATTTCCTGGTCAATTCAGCTATGGTCGAAATATTAGAGAGTTTTTTTAAGGCCAGCTCAAATATCTTCTGCACTAATACAGCGTCATCAAGCGCCCTATGCTGCTGCTTCTGTGACAGCCCAAAATGCTGCGCCAGAGATAATAGAGAATATGATTGCACCTCGGTGAAGACTTTTCTTGAAATCGTGACTGTATCAAGCACTATGTTTTCAGGGCGTTTTTGGTCAATTCTATCAAGTTCGACCGCTAAAAAAGAAACATCAAACAGAGCATTGTGAGCCAAGAGAATTGTATCAGTTCCACAGAACTCCAGAAAATCTGGCATCACTTCGCCAATTTTTCTCGCATCTGCTACCATTTCATCAGTGATGCCGTGCACGGCGATAACCTCTGAAGGCATTGGCCTCTCAGGATTGATCAGCGCTTGAAATGTTGATATTTTACCCCCGCCGAGATAAAATTTGACCGCCCCAATTTCTACCAATCGATTGGATGGCGCCCAAAGGCCGGTCGTTTCGGTATCAAATGCTACAAATTGCTGCTCTGATATTTTCATCAGTGGAATATGAGCAGACAGCAAGGGATTGACAAACAGAATCTGCTGTGTTTCTTTTAAGCGGAGCTATAAATGAAATCAGCAAAATATTATCTTATCCTGACCCCGGTCATCAAGACAGCCACAACTGTCATGACCCGCTATACTCCGGATTCCGGCTCCGGCATGCAGGACGAATAGCTGCCTGCTTAAAATTTTCGTATTTAATTCTATATTTTCAATAATCATAAATGGAGTCTTTTGCAATGAACATAAATGAAGTTATCATAAACGGAGATTCGCTGACATTGGAGCAGATTGATGCTGTCTGTCGTCATAGAGCGACAGTCAAATTGTCCGACTCAGCTGTGGCAGCAGTCAAGGCCAACCGGGGCGTACTGGAAAGTCTGATAAAAGCTGATACTCCTATCTATGGCGTGACTACCGGCATCGGGGAGTTCGCCAAAATTAATATCTCTCCTGAGCAGTGGGAAGAGCTTCAGAAACGAATTGTCTACTCTCACGCTGCTGCTGTCGGTGACCCGATCATAGAGCCGCAGGTACGTGTCGCCATGCTGCTTCGCGTAAACACTCTTTCCAGCGGCTATTCGGCAGTAAGAATTGAACTTATTAATACTCTGGTAGAAATGCTGAACAAACAGGTCCATCCGGTAATCTATGAAAAAGGCTCGCTGGGAACATCGGGAGACTTATCACCACTGTCGATGATGGCCGAAGTTGTCATGGGGGAGGGGCGCGCCGACTATCACGGAAAACGTATGACTGGAGCTGAAGCTATGAAAGCGGCAGGCATAAGGCCCGTGGTGTTATCACTTAAAGAAGGACTTGGTCTGATAAACGGTACCGACGCTTTCAGCGGCGTGGGCGCCCTGGCTGTTTTTGACTCCATCAATCTGGCCAAGAATGCGCTCATAGCAATAGGCATGACTCTTGACACTGTTGGCTCCAATATAGCGGGGTTGGATAAACGCGCTCACGCAATACGAAAACATCGCGGCCAGATAGTAACAGCCGAAAACCTGAGAACTCTACTCGAAAGTTCCCAAACTATTCCAGCCAATAGAGGCAAAGTACAGGACGCTTACTCACTTCGCTGCGCACCTCAAATATTTGGTCCGTCGCTTGACGCCATTAAATATGCAGCTGATGTTCATCTGCGTGAAGTCAACGGCGTCTCTGACAACCCTCTGTTTTTCACAGACGATGGTGACTATGTCGCGGCCGGAAATTTCCACGGCCAGGCAGCGGCTATGGCGCAGGATTTTCTGGCTATCGGAATTTCAGAAATTGCTTCGCTTTCAGAACGCCATACCAACCGGCTGCTCAACCCGACTTTATCGGGGCTGCCAGATTTTCTGGTTGAAGGCAAGGGACTGAATTCCGGCCTGATGGTGGCGCAATACTCAGCAGCGGCGCTCGTATCAGAAAACAAAATCCTCTCTCATCCGGGTGTTGTTGATTCTATCTCTGTCTCGGCCGACCAGGAAGACCATGTCTGCATGGGTTCGATAACAGCCAGAAAACTTACGGAAATAGTCCGCAACACAGAAATAGTAGTCGCCATACAGCTGATGTGCGCCGCCCAGGCGCTGGATTTCCGCCGTCCTGAAAAAGGAGGCAAAGGCACAGAGAGCGCTTATCCGGTCATTAGAAAAGTGGTCGAGCGGCTTATCGATGACCGGCCGCTTTATCCTGACATTGATAAAATTGTCGAAATCGTGCGCAATGGTTCGATCGTAGTAGAAGTCGAGAAGGCTGTTGGTGAACTAAAGTTATAGCGACTTTGACGTTTGCGGTAAGGCCACCATGCGCTCCAGTTCAGCGGCAATGGCGGGTTTTTCCAGCTTATTGACTGCGATGGTTGCTCTTCCGAAAGCAGAAGTCTTTTCAGCCAGGTAATGATGGTTGGCCAGTCTGGCTATCTGGTGCAGATGCGTGATGACCAGCACCTGGGCCTGCTGTGAAAGTTTCTTGAGTTTACTGCCGACTTCTGCCGCAGTCCGTCCGCCGATACCGGCATCAACTTCGTCAAAAACCATCAGAGCGTGACTGGTCTTGTTAGAGCTTTTGGCTGCGGATTTGAGGGCTAATAGAATTCTGGATATTTCCCCTCCCGAGGCACACTTGACCAGCGGCTTCAGCGGTTCCCCTTCGTTTGCTGAAAACATTATGCGGCCTTTTTCCAGTCCCTCAGGATATGCTTTCACCGCTCTGTCATCAACGACAATACCTTCGGGATCATCGGTATAGACAAACTCGAATTCAAATTGTGGCTTATCAATGGCCAGTTCAGTAAGTTCTTTAATCACTAATTTTTCCAGATAGGCAGCTGTTTTCTTGCGCGTATCAGAAATTTTTAAGGCCTGTTCCCGGTACTCTTTTTGAAGTCTGTTACGCTCTGCCTCAAGTTTACTGGTCAGAACATTTATATCCGGCCGGTCGCCAAGTTTGCTGTTGATCACTTCCAGAGTCCCGACAATTGCTTTTTCCGAACCACCATATTTTTTCTTGAGCCGGTAAATTTCATCAAGCCTCAGATTTATATCTTCCAGCCGGGTGGGATCGTCTGCAATTGCCGAGCCATACTGTTCAATAGTCTGAGAAAGTTCCTGCAGCTGTATTACCGAGTCATTAAGCTGCTCGACTTTTTTGACAAGCTTCGAATCAACATCAGACATTCGCTGCAGCTCTTTCTGGACAATACCAAGCTGCTCTAAGGCAGAATTTTCCTGATCATCCAAAAGTGTTTTTATGAGGGCGGCTGAGCGCAAAAGAGAGCGGGCAGAATCTAAAATTCTTCGTTCTTCGTTAAGATTTTCTTCTTCACCAACAGATATACTGGCCTTTTCAATTTCACTTTTTTGAAACAGCAAGAGGTCTCTTTCGTGCGCCAGTTCTTCATGTTTGATCAGAGTTCTTCGCAGCTCTTCGGTGACTCTCTTCCAGTCATAGAATATCTCTGAAATAGTTTCCCGAAGAGGGGTGATGCCTCCGAAATCATCCAGGAAATCCAGATGGTTTTCTTCATTCATCAGCATCTGATTGGAGTGTTGTCCCATTATTTCTGCCAGTGGGGCGGTCACCTGTTCGAGATGATGAAGGGTCGAGCCTTTGCCGTTAATCAGAATTCTGGATGAAGAATCACGGGAGATAATCCGCTCGATAGTAATTTTGTTGTCTTCTATCAAAATTTCGTGCTGTCGCTTGTATGAAGTCGGCATATTGGAGACATCAAAAACAGCAGTAACGCTACCATAAACTTCATCATGACGGATATTATCCTTGTCCGCCCGTTCACCCAGAGCCAGAGAGAGGGCAGTTACAATAATAGATTTTCCGGCGCCGGTTTCTCCGGTAAGCACCGAAAGGCCGTTTCCAAAAACGATTTCGGTATAAGGAACCAGAGCGATATTTTCGATAATCAGTTTTTTAAGCATTATTTATAATCTATACCGTAGCTTTTCAACTCATCTAATATAGTATCGGCTTTTTCTCTGTCTCCCTTGGCCTCGGCCTCGGCTAATTGCAGCTGCAGCCGGTTTCTGACGACTACTTTCTTATTTTCAATGATTATTCGGGCATGGGCGGCAGTTTCGCTCTCAATCTGGTCAGCTGGCCATTCCAAAGCCGCAATTCTGGCTATAAGTTGTTTTAGCTCTTCGTCTCCGGCTGCATCAATCAGGGCCCGAGCCTCAATATTCCCGACAACCCGGTACTGGTCAATCATAGCCGAATAAAGCCGCCCCAAAGCTTTGGAGTCAAAATCGTCCGGTGATATCTGCTCAAAAATTTCATCAGTTGAACCCGGAGAATGAAACAATAGTGAAAGAAGGCCGGATTCTACCGGGTTAAATTTCTGTTGAGTCGGGGAATTCTCCTGAGCACCGCTGCCGGTTGTTGGTGTCTGAATTTGAGTTTGAAATATCGCCTGATTTACGCCCATTTCGTCAGCGGCTTCATCAAAAAAGAGCGTTCGCCGGGTAGTGTCACCTATTTTATTACCGATCAGCCGAAATTCTTTTATCAGTTTCTCCCGGTCTATGATGCCTGACTTGGTAACGTAAATATTTTTTAATCTGAATGGAATAAAACCCAGTGCTTCTTTTTTCAGATCTTCAATTTTATCAGCGCCATATTTGCTGGCCAGCGAGTCCGGGTCTTCGCCCTTGGGATAAGTTATAATTTTAACTTCCAGCCCGGCATCGTAGAGCACATCAACAGATTTAAGCGCTGCTTTTTCCCCGGCCGAGTCGGAGTCAAAGAATAAGTAAACTTCTTCTGCAAAGCGTCCCAAAAGCCGTGCCTGCTGCAGAGTGAAGGCTGTTCCCGAAGAAGCCACCACGTTTTTTATTCCGGCCTGCCAGAGTGAAATCAGATCAAAGTAGCCCTCCACCACATAAGCAAAATTGCTTTTGCGGATATAATCTTTTGAATCACTTAAGCCGTACAAAACATAGCCTTTTCGATAAAGCGGAGTCTCCGGAGAATTTATATATTTAGCCGGTTCATCTTTTTTGAGTGTCCTGCCCCCAAAGGCGATCGGTTTGCCGCTAAGATTATAAATGGGAATCATCAGCCGCTGGCGGAAACGGTCGTAGTGAGAATTTTTGCTTTGGTTATGTATAGCAAGTCCGGCTCTGACCATCTCGTCTTCTGATATATCTTTTCTCTTGGCATGTCTGAGCAGACCTTCCCATTCATCTCCAGCCAGACCTAACTTGAAAGTTTCGATAGATTCAGCAGATATTTTTCTTTTGCCCATTAAATAATCTTCTAAAACGATTTTAAATTTATCCTGCCGGAGAGTTTTCTGAAAATATTCAACTGCCACCTGATTGGCATAGCTGATGCGCTCTATTAAATCACGTTTGAAGTCGCTGCCTTTATCTTCTCTTATTATGATATTTGCTCTCTGGGCCAGTTCTTTGACAGCCTCCACAAATGACATCCGTTCATGCTCCATCAGAAATGAAAAGACATTGCCCCCTTTGCCGCAGCCAAAGCAGTGAAAAATTTGTTTGTCCTGCGAAACAGAAAAAGATGCCGTGCGCTCGGTATGAAAGGGGCAGAGGGCCAGATAGTTGCGGCCTCGTTTCTTGAGGCGGATATAGCCGCTTATCAGATCAGCAATATCAGTCGCCTGCCGAATCTGCTCTATCGTTTCCTGTGGAATCATATACTGCTAATCCTTAAGTTTTACCACCGTTACACCGGCGCCGCCTTCGTTCCAGTCTCCCAGCCGCATAGAATCTACTTCAGGATGTTTCATCAGGAAATCACTAAGTATACGTCTGAGAGTGCCGGTACCTTTGCCATGTATAACATAAATCCGTCCCAGCCCGGCCACAACAGCCTGGTCAAGATATTTATCAAGTTTTTCCAGAGCTTCCTCAACTGTCATGCCCCGCAGGTGAATTTCCGGAGCAACAGAGGTCTCGATTTTAGCAACTGACTTAGCTCTGCTCGAAATTTTAGCCGGAGCTGCCTGGCTTTGGGACAGATTGCGAAGCTCAACTGTGGTGACAATATTACCGATTCTTACTTTGGCCTTGTCATTTCCCAGAAGCTGCTCTATCTCGCCGTCTTTATTAAACGATAATACATGCACCCTGTCGCCGGCTTTTAGTTCGGTCAATGATGGTTCTTTTCTCATTTTGTCCAGACGCTTTTTGACCTCTTCCTGATTTTTTTTAATCTTATCATGAAATTCTTTGAGAGACTCTTTTGAAGCCTGACTTTTGCGAATTTCAGCTACTAATTTTTCGATATCTCTGCGGGTGGTTTCCAAAAAAGCTGCGGTTTCTGATAAGGCTTTCTCTTTTTCTTTGTCAGTCTCTTTTTTAAGCCTGGATGTTTCGCTTTTGAATTCGCTCTCAAGCTCGCTGGCCTGCTCCAGGCGTTTGTTCAAGGCTATTTTGTCAAGCCGGACCTGGCCCAGTTCTGCCTCGAGCTCGCCAATCAGGGCAGTCAGAGACCTCTCGCCGGAGCCAATCAACCCTAAAGCTTTATCACAAATTTCCGGTGGCATGCCTAATCTTTTGGAAATCTCAACCGCATAAGATGAACCGGGTAAACCCAGCTGCAGACGGTAAGTTGGCTCCAGCGTTTTTTTGTTAAACTCAAGCGAAGCGTTTTCGATTTCCGGGTGGTGCTGGGGCAGTGTTTTAAGCTGCGAGTAGTGGGTGGTGGCTATCAGCTTAGCGCCTGATTTTACCGCATACAAAATAATCGCTTCTGCCAGGGCGGCGCCTTCTTTGGGGTCGGTACCGGCGCCTATTTCGTCAAACAGATAAAGCGTATCAGTAGCAATATTGTCCAAACCGCGAATTATATTATTTATGTGCGATGAAAATGTCGACAGCGACTGCTCAATTGACTGCTCATCACCAATATCTACAAAGATGTTTTTAAATATACCGACAGTAGATTTTTCCCCGGCAGAAATATGAAGTCCTGACTGCGACATCAAAAGCAGCAGCCCCACAGTTTTAAGTATTATCGTTTTGCCGCCGGTGTTCGGGCCGGTTACTAATATGGCCTGCCGCGAACTGTCAAGACTTATATCGGCCGGGATGACCTCTTCAATCTTTTCGAACTGCTCTATCAACAGCGGATGACGCGCGTTTACCAGTTCAAACTCGGCATCTTCGACAACAGCAGGTTTAGCTCCTTTTATCTTGATTGAATAAGTCGCACAGGCGTGAATGCGGTCAATGGTTCCGACTATTTCGGCATTTTCAGTAAGCGGCAGATTCCGTTCGGCAATCTCTTTAGTTAAGATTTTTAAGATGCGAATTATTTCAAGTCTTTCTTCCTGCTGCAAAAGAATGATGCGGTTATTTACCTCGACCGCTTCTTTCGGCTCGACATACAAAGTCGCCCCGCTCTGACTTCTGTCCTGCAAAATACCAATATCAGATCGATACATATTAGAGGGAATCGTAATTACATAGCGGCCGTTGCGCTGGGTTATGACATCATCTTGGGCGCCGCTTTGTTTCTTGCTGCTGCTTAACATTTTATCCAGAAGTCGCTGGATCCCCCGCTTTTTGTCGATTAGTTCGTTTCTTATTTTTCTAAGATCTTTTGAAGCAGAATCTTTGATTTCACCGCTTTCATCAATTGTTTTGTTTATATCTTTAACCAGTTCAGGAAAAGCGCGAAGCCTGCTCAAGAAACTGTCTATTTGGGGGAAGTGTTCTCTCTCTTCTTTAGAAAAATTATGCAGGGCATCGACGCACAGTACAAAAGATTTGAGCAGTAAGAATTCCGATGGCTCCAGGAAAATTTCCGGAACTGTCGATTTCTTGAGTATCTCGCGGGGGTCTTCAATCCGAACCAGGGGAAAGGGATCGCCAAAATTGAGAATATCTTTCATCTGAGAAATTTCAGTCATCTTAAGTTCAATCTCTGTCTTATCAAAAAGCGGGCAGATTTTTAAGGCCTGCTTTTTGCCCAATGGAGTCAGAGATTTCCCGGCTATCAGGTTTAAGACTTTGCCGAATTCCAGAACATCTAAAGTGTGTTTATCTATCATAACAATTCATATAAGAAAAGCCGGCCAATCGGCCGGCTTCAATATAACTTCTATAATTCAGTTTTAAAGTCCGTTAATACCTTTTGAAATCGCTGTTGAAGAATCTCTCCATCTGATACATTACTTGCTGGACCTGCTGGCGGTCTTCGCTCGGCTGTCCGCCGGGGCGTTCCATCAAAAGGGATTTTTCCATCTGAGCCATAAATTTTGGATTTTTGGGATGAATTTTGGCGGTGCTGTCATAAATCAGTGGAATGGTCTTGGCCACCGACGGACCCAGGAATGAATTTTCAAATGAGCTATAAAAGGCGTTGGGCATTGGCAGCATGAATACTAAAACAGTCAAAAATCCAATAGCTATCCAGCCGCGCAAAAACCCGATCAAAGCCCCGCCCATCTGGTCGGTTTTTCCTGAGCTTTTTATATCAGCAATTTTATAAAATGCCAGGCCAACTACTTTGAAAGCAACATAGCTTAACGCCAATAGCAGGATAAAAGAAATAAATGCCGAGAGCAGGGGAGTGAAGCCGGATTTATCATATACCCAGACAGCAAACCGGTCTAAGTAATTTACCGAAATTATGATTGCTACGAAAAAAACCAGAAAAGCCATCAACTCTCTGATTAAACCTTTCCTGGCGCCTACAATAACCGAGGTCAACAGCAAAATTATCAAAACTCCATCAATCCAGTTCATATTAAACTCCTTTTGGCATTCTACCCTTGTTGAGATTATAGAGTTTTTTTAGATCATTTAGCAAGGAATTCTGTGGCTAATTTGCTGACCAATTTGCCGTCAGCCCGTCCCTTGATTTTGGGCATTACTATTTTCATTACCAGTCCCATCTGCTGCGGAGATTCGGCCCCGGATTCCTCGACTGCCAGCTTAACTATCCCTCTAAGCTCTTCTTCGCCAAGCTGTTCGGGGAGGTATTCGGAAATTATCTCCAGGGCTGCCTTTTCTTTAATGACCAGGTCTTCGCGGCCCCCTTTACCAAACTGCTCTATAGAATCTCTAATTTTTTTTGTATTAACAGAGAGAACATCCATGACTTCTTCATCAGTCAGTTCTTCACCTTTATCGATTATTTTGTATTTTATGTCAGATTTAAGGCCCCGAAGCACTACGACTTTTTCTTTGTCGCCGGACTTAAGGGCCTTTATCAATTCAGTTTCTAATTTTTCAATTATTGACATTACTGACTAATCTCTGGGTCTATATGTTGACTTACGAGCCTTGCGTTTGGCTGCTGCCGTTTTGCGCTTCTTGATTTCCGAGGGCTTTTCGTAATGCTGATTCTTTTTTATATCGCTTAAGATTCCTGCTTTTTCACAAAATTTGTTAAATCTGCGAAGGGCTTTTTCGAATGACTCATCGTCGCGTACTTTTACGCCGGTCAAATAAATACACCCCCTCCCAAATTATTCCAATATACAAGTTTTCTCTCATAGCTTTGTAATATCGTCCAAAAGTTCAAAAATGTCAATGACTTATGCTGAAATCGGACTCTTTTTTTATGGTTCGTAGTGATATTGATAATTGGAATGTCGCCAAATCCACAGCTATGTGGCGGCTTTCGATTTACTTTTCAAGAAACTTAAGGTTATCAGCCCCACGGTCAGACATAAAGTGATAGTGCAGATGCTCTATTTCCTGTCCATAGCCATTATTGACCTGAATTTGAAAATGATCTTCAATTTTGAGCATCTCAGCCACTTTTTTGACCGTCCGGCCCATAACGGCCAGAGTATCCAGCGAAGCTTCGTAGAAATTTTTGGATTTCTCCTTCGGAATCAAAAGCAGATGCACCGGGGCTTTGGGGTAGAGGTCCTGAATGACAATGACTTCATCGTCCTCATAGAAAATCCTGGAAGGAATCTGCCGTTTGATGATTTTTTCAAAGATGTCGTCCATAATGATTCAAGTATAGGTTTTTGAATTTGGATAGTCAACCAACAATCAGACCTATTGCCAATTATCCAAACAGCTATTAAATTGAGGATAGGCATCTTGTAGGTCAGGACCCTTTTGTGATCCTGACTTATTGAGAAAGATGTCAGGAGAGCAAGGCACCTGACCAACCAAATAAAGGTCTATTGGTAATGCGTTGATATGTGAGGAATGATTAAAGTAATGTATACTCTTACGAAGCTAATATTGGTTGGTATTATGCTGTTAGCAATAGTAGGCTGTCTCCTTAGCACGAGAGTTACATATAACCAGTTGTTGTTGAAGAACAATAGTGACATTAAGATAACGACTTTGCTTAATATTTCATATCCCGATAGCACATTGGCATTTGCGTTTCCTGACAGATATCTCGACGCAAACAGCCAGGGTTACGTAAGTAACACTATTGATTTGAGAAAAAGACCCGGTCTTACACTTTTCGTTTTTTCTGACGCTTACTACGAATCTCGATGGCATGAGAATGTAGGAACACCGGATAAATACTTGGAGGTAGACAGCATCTTGCAAAGATACGTGCTGTCAAAGGCACAGCTAGACAGCCTTTCGTGGACTGTTGTTTTTCCATAAATATTTTGTGGGCGGCCGGCTTTGGCGTGTCCCCAAAAACAGGAGTAAATGTGTCCGGTCACTCAAAATGGTCGACTATAAAGCGCAAAAAAGGTAAAGCCGATGCCGAGCGCGGCAAAATCTTTACCCGCTTAACCAAAGAAATCGCAGTAGCAGCCCGAGAGGGCGGAGGCGACCCCGAAACCAACGCCCGGCTGCGCACAGCCATTGCCAGCGCCAAAACTCAGAATATGCCTTCTGATAATATCAAACGCGCCATCCAAAAAGGCACCGGCGACCTGCCCGGCATCGTCTTCGAATCACACATCTACGAGGGCTACGGACCCGGCGGCGTGGCGCTTATTCTGGAAGTTATGACCGACAACAAAAACCGCTCGGTGGCCGAAATCCGACACGCGCTGGCAAAATACGGCGGCAATCTTGGCTCTAACGGCTGTGTCGCCTGGATGTTCGACAAAAAGGGAATCATCACCGTAGACTTCGAAGCCTCCACCGAAGATGCCTTGATGGATATCGCTCTCGATGCCGGCGCCGAAGATATCCTCTCCGATTCCGGCGCCTACGAAATCATCACCCCTCCTGAAGCGCTTGATGCCGTTCGTTTGGCTATTGAAGCCAAAGGTATAACTATGGCCTCAGCCGAAATTACCATGCGACCGCAGAACACTGTCAATTTGACAGATGAAAAAGAGGCCAACTCGATGCTGCGTATGTACGAACTTCTGGAAGATATAGACGACGTCCAGAAAGTATACGCCAACTTCGACATCGAAGAGGCACTGCTTGAAAAAATAGCGTAGTTTCTGCTCCCCGGATTTTGCGCTTTGGGAAACATGCATATCAGAATAGCTCAAGACTGAGTAAAGTGTTTTGTCAACCTTTTTTCTGGGTCCCGAATTGAGCAGTGGAATAAGTTCTTGACACTGAAGTTGAATGCCTTATCATAGAGGGTTGAGACCTAATTATCGTATGGAATACGACCTAATTGCTGAACAATTGCATTGATCAGACCTTTATCGCACTTAGGCATTTCTAAAGAAGAGGATCTAAGATGACAGAAGAATTAGATGAAAAACTCGTTCGTCCCGTAATAAAAAAAAAGAAAGCTTCGCTCTTTCAAAGTCCCAAGAGGGCTAGGAAAACAGCTACCAAGAAAATTGTAGTTGAGGTGATTGATGTAGGAACCCTTGAAGATCCAATGGCAGGTATTTTCTCAATGTCGAAGGATTTAGAGGAGCCAAGTTCGGTCGCTGACGTTGCTTTACAACTAGCAGAACTCAGACGCGATTTCAACGAGTATAAGTCTTTTGAATTCACCAAGTCTGATTTAGACAAGGTGCCATTTTCTCGATGCATACCCGTTCGAGTATATTTGTCCGAAGAGAGCGAAGGTACAGCTGAGTTCGTTTGCTTGGCTCTCAGAAATCTACTAGACGAATACGGATTTACGCTCGCCGAGTCATATCCTATTGAACTGGGCTCGTTTTTCCAACGATTTATCTACAAAACCAAAAAAGCAGCTACTAAACCAGAGGTTGCGATAAGATTGAAAAAGGCCGAACGTGCTATCGAATTAGCTACGTTGGATAAAACACAGGCATCCATAGACAAATCAAAGGCTGAGGCTGCAGGAATACTTGTCAAATCTTTAGAATATGTGCCGAACGGTGCGTGCCAAGTGGGTTCAATCTTAGTTGTGAAGACAACAGATGACGACGGTCCTAGGATTCTAATTCGGAGCCTAAGCAATCTGGAGATGATCTATTTAGAGGAAAATCCGCAAGATTTGTATAAGCCACAATTGATTCTGAAAAAACTAACTGCTATCAACAAATTGCCGGAAGTGGAGGTTTCCGAGGCAGTCAGGACGCAGCCACGCCCATAGCCTGAATTCCGGGTGGCCCGCCTTCTAGGGTGGGGCTCCCCACAAATTTCCCACAACTTAACCGCAAAATAGATCCGCCCGCCTAATATAGAGCAGCTAAGACCATGCCTGAATGCCATTGAGACCAGAGCAAAAAACCAACAACTTTTGATAGGGGAAAAGTAAAATATGACAAAACGAACCCATTTGCGCAGGCTTTAGCAGTACTGGGTGCCCTACGATTTACGTCCAATCCTTGCCAACTAATGCAATAGGGCAGTACAGCCGATAAAATAATACACCATAATACACCTGGGGAGGGCTAGTTATGTTATTCTTAAGAGAAACAATTCTAAATCGTTTGCTGCCTTTTTGCGGTCTATTAGCTCTCTTGACATTTTCGGCAGGCTGCGACAGTGACAGCAACACCGGTGGAACCGCGACTGACCCCGGCGGGACAAATACCCTTTTTCAGGAAGATTTTGCGGGCACTACTCTCGCTGCCGCCTGGTCGGCCTCAAATTTTAGTGCGACTTCGGAAATCGACTCTACCATTGGCCAGCCGGCGCCATCACTGCACATATATGTTGACTCAGGAGTCAATGGAAAGTCATTTGTTACTTTGTCTCAGCCATATAACAACGCCGGCGGAATAAGTTTTACCATAGAAGTTGAAGTCGATAATTCAGGCAGAGCAGGCCTAAATTCCGATTGGATAAAAGTTGTCATTCACGACCAGGGACGAAATCAGTCACAAGCAGGCATGACGATTCGCAGATTCACTGATGGATCGGACAATGTAAACATCAGCTATGACGTCTATCCTGGAGGCCCCTGGCAACAAGTCAAAGAATGGAACATTGTCTTATCACCCGGTTTTCATGAGTTCAAATTTACTGTCTATCCAGACTTCACTGCCAAATGGTTCCGTGATGGGATACAAAGGCTTTCTACTTTGACGGGCCAACAGATGTTTGAGGCCGATTTGCAATTAAAGCTGGAGGTTCGCGGTCCTGAAACAGCAGCGTACTTTGACAACGCTCTTGTTTCCCGGTAGAGTTTTGCCCTGCCGCCGGGTGCCCCACGTTTTAGGTGGGTTTCTTTCCCTCCCCACAATTCCCCCCCAATCTCACTACAAAAGACTTCCGCCCACCTATAATAGAGCAGCTATGACTATGCCTGAAAGCATTCGCAACCAGAGCAAAAAAACAACAACTTTTGATAGGGAGAAAGTAAAATATGACAAAACGAAGCCATTTTTTGTCATTCCCGCTTTAGTCCCGAGCAAAGTAGAGGGGAGCAGTCGGGAATCCGTCCTACTAAGGGGCAGACTCTTTGGCTCCCGCGAGTACTCGGGACTATGTTTGCTCAGGACCATGTGGAGGACACGCCATAGGCGGTCGTCCCGCAACCGCTATCGTAATTTGTGGTATTGACAGAAAGTCATACGGCTGTTATAATGAAACGAAAGCGCAGCAAATATTATCCTCATTTGTCATAACTTGAAACAAGGAGGTTACTATCACTAAAATTATCAGATTATTCCTGGTATTATTTTTCATCGTCGCCTCTTTTCCAAGCGAAGCTAAAAGCCAAATTTCACTTGAGCTAAACAGTAAAGTTCGCATATATGCTCCAACTGTTGTCGGTGGAATCGTACCGGGCAAGCTTATCAGATTAGACCAGGACAGCCTTGCTGTTAGAGTGGACAACAGGGTCATTGTGTTTCCCAAGTCTTCAATCGAGAAGCTCTGGCGGGTATCAGGAGAAAAAGGCCATGCGTTAACCGGGGCGTTGATCGGACTGCCGGCCGGCGCTCTTGCTGGTCTGGCTTTTTCAGCACTAACTTGTGGTGAAGCATTTTCGGAGCTGTGTACTTTTGTTGGATTACTCACCGGAGCTGGCCTGGGTGCTATTACCGGTGCTATCATTGGATCAAAAACCAAATCGGTAAGCTGGCAAAAAGTAGATGTCAGCAAAATAAATCTGAGTCTCGGTGCGGTACACGGTCGAACTGCCGGTTTGAAAATTTCCTGGGCTTTTTAAGGTCAACGATTTAGCGCTGAATTGACACAGGATTCACGGGGTGGGAATCCGTACCAAAATCTCGGATATAAAAGCAGAGAAAAAAAGATGTTAAACTTGTGCTGAACTTGTTTCAGTATATGACAAAACGAACCTTTTAATCCCGCGGGGCTTTAGTCCCGTGGGGCATTTGTTCCGTTGGGGCTTTTGCCATACTGACCAGCCCCTCGGCCGGATACCGCTGACTTCGCCACCGAAATGAAAAAATAGATGTTAAAACTTTGTGCTGAACTTGTTTCAATAAATGACAAAACGAAGCCATTTTTCGCTCAGAGGATGGTAAAAAGGTACAAATCTTTAAATAAGTCAAATACCACAATCTTTTTGTAAAATACACTTGACATTTAAGATTGTCGCTGTTATCTGTGTGTAAAGTAAACTTTACTTTATGACAAAGGAGCTATACTAATGAACAATCAGATGACAGAAGCGGGCAATTTGAAAGCCCGTACCAAGAAGAACACTTGCCGAATTTTGTACTGGGGAATTGCCTGGGTACTATCGACGGCGCTGGTTGCTTTTGGACCTGAATCAATTTGGGATTCTAATACTGCGCTAACTATTCTGGCAATTTTCATTAATCTGGGGATCGGCTTCGGAATGATAATGGCCAACAAACGGCACCTGAAAGGACTCGACGATTTGCAGCAAAAGATCCAGCTTGAGGGAATGGCCCTGGCACTCGGGGTTGGTTTAGTACTTGGTCTCAGCTATGAAATGCTGGAGGACGTAAATCTCATTACTTTCAAAGCACAAATTTCACACCTGATAATGCTGATGGCAGTTACTTACTTTATCGCAATAAAACTCGGCGACAGGCGTTACAGATGAAGAACCGCCTAAAAGTACTCCGCGCCGAACGGGACTGGACCCAGGCTCAACTGGCCACTGCTCTTGATGTTTCACGGCAGACTGTCAACGCAATCGAGAAAGGGAAGTTTGATCCCAGTTTACCCTTGGCGTTTAGAGCCGCCCGACTATTTGAAATGTCAATAGAAGATATTTTTCAAGATGAAGTAGCATCTTGATCCGAAATAGAAAAAGGTCGAGGTCGCCCACCTCTCGACTCCCGCGAGTATTCGGGACTTTGTCCGCTCAGGATGACGATGATTAACAGGGTGACGATATTTCTTCCCTGTCACGTACTGAACAAATAATCTTGTTTTAGTAGCCACTACCTCCTGTAACTATTAAGTAGCCTAATAGTAAAACGAGCGGTACAACAGGAGCAAAGTATGAACGTCCGGATATGCCAAGATGAATTTTGCTTTCTTCGATCTCTCTTGTTGGAACTGGGGCAAGTAGTCCTTGATTTTCTGTGTAACGGGCAAATCTGTAGTATACGTCGATAGAGAATAATTCATAGAAAGCTATGGAACCTGATAGAGCAAGCACTGGAAATTTCAATTTTCTGTCGCCGGTGCTAAAAAGAAAGATCCGTGGCGAAATATCAATTGCCGTATACCGGTCGAGCCATTTCCGGTAGCGTGGACCAACTCCAAATGTTAGACCATCGTCGTCTGAGAAAAAGCCAAAAGTACCACCGATGGCTGAATTTTTATTAATATTGAACATAAGTCCGACATCGCCGGTCATCATTTCACTGGTGCCAGTACCAGCTATTTTAAAATAACCACCCGTCTCGATAATAGTGAAGTAAGAACATTCCGGTAACGGCTTACCTCGAATGCGAAATCCAGCATTGCTATTGTCTTCCGCTTTAGCGCCCGATTGTAGGAGAACCAATGAGAGAATTGAAAATATAGCATATCTTGTAAAACATTTCATGGTAAAACCCTCGCTTTTCCATATGGACGCACGAAATGCGAAAATGTAAAGTGAAAAGATTCTCCGGATAACACCGATTGGCCCGGCTCGACCCCACTCCTCGACTCCCTCGGCTTCGCCGGGACTTCGTACGCTTCGGGACTTTGTTCACCTGGGACGATGCCTTTTATGTCCAATCCTTGCCTATTAATGAAATAGGGCAGTACTGCCGATAAAATAATACACCATAATACACCTGGGGAGGGCAAGTTATGTTATTCTTAAGAGAAACAATTCAGAATCGTTTGCTGCCTTTATGCGGTCTAATAGCTATCTTGACATTTACGGCAAGCTGCGGAAGTGACAGCAACATCGGCGGAAATTCTACTGACCCCGGCGGGACAAATATCCTTTATCAGGATGATTTTGCGGGCACTACTCTCGCTACCGCCTGGACGCCCACAATTTTTGGGGGTGGTGCAATAGGGATCGATGCCACTACAGGTCAGCCGGCGCCATCGCTGTATATTCAGTCCGACTCCACTTGGACTTCACAGTCGCTGGTCAAGTTGTCACAGCCGTATAGCAATGTCGGCGGGGTGAGTTTCTCCATACAAGTTCAAATCGATAATCCGGGCAGTGCAGACAAAATACTCGACGCCATAAGAATTACGGTTCATGACCAGGCGCGTGGTTCAGCAGCAGTGGTAACAATTAGCAGATACCAGGTAGGTTCCAACATTTTAAAGATCACCTATGACCTTTATCCTGGAAGCTCCCCCTGGCAACAAGTCAGAGAATGGAACATTGCGTTATCACCTGGTTTTCATGAGTTCCGATATACTGTCTACCCGGATGGCAAAGCCAAATGGTTCCGTGACGGGATACAAAGGATTTCTACTTATACAGGCGTTCAGGTACTTGAGGCTGATTTGGAATTACATCTGAATGTGAGCGGGGTTGATGCGGCGGCGCACTTTGACAACGTTCTTGTTTCCCGATAGAGTACTTTGCCCGGCGCCCCACTTTTCGACCCTTTCCGCCAAGGTGGACTCAAGACAAGCGCAGGCTCAGGATGCCGATAGTTCCCCTCTATCACATACTGAACAAATAAGCTTGTTTTAGTTGATATAAAAGGCTTTTCACCTCTAAATAGTGCCATGCGAGTATTAGGCATTGACCCGGGTCTGAATATCAGCGGTTACGGAATTATCGAAAGCCTTGGTGACGGCAGCGATATGAATATAATCGAGGCCGGAATTATACGCACCAACGTGAAAGCTGATATGGACCAGCGTTTAGTAGAAATAGGGCGGGAGTTCGATTCTGTACTGAAGCAGTTTGAGCCGGATGTGATGGCTATCGAAGAACTTTACTCGCATTTTAACCACCCCAAGACATCTATAATCATGGGACATGCCCGCGGGCTGATGATCTTTAAAGCGGCGGAGGCGGGTCTTCGGGTAGTATCGTACGCTTCGACCCGTATCAAAAAATCTCTGACCGGCAACGGCCGTGCCACCAAAGAGCAGATGCAAAAAGCGGTGCAGACTAATATGGGGCTGAAATCTCTGCCCGAGCCGCCCGATGTGGCCGATGCGCTGGCGGTGGCCTGGTGTCATCTGCAGGCGATCAACCGAATCGAGGTAGCTGCGATATGATAAGCAGAATTCGAGGCAAGCTGGCCGAAATTAACGAAGACTCGGCCCTGGTAGAAAACGGCGGCGTATTTTACGAAGTAAAAGTTCCATCAGCGCTGGCCGAACGTTTGAAAGAATCCGGTAAAGTCGGTCAGACAATTACTTTTGAAACTATAAATTTTATCGAAGCCGGCGAAAGAAAAACTTATCTGTATCCGAGATTAGTCGGCTTTACCGACCCCATCGCCCGCGAATTTTTCCTGCTGTTTACGCAGGTGCAGGGCATGGGAGTCAAAAAAGCGCTGCGGTCACTTACTATACCTATCAAAGATATAGCAGCCGCGATCGAAAACCGGGACTCAACCGAGCTCTGCCGGCTGCCCGGTGTGGGCGGCAGACTGGCTGACAAGATAATAGCTCAGCTGCACGGCAAGACGGCCAAATTTGCTTTGTCCAGAGAAGATGAACCGCTGGCCAAGTCCGGCAAAAGTAAAGTTTCTTCAAATTTCGAAGACGAAGCTATGGAAGTCCTGCTGCAATTGCAGTATAATCAGAGTGAAGCCCGGAGGATGATTGATTCGGCCCTGAGACTGAATGCTGATATCGGCAGCAGTGAAGAGTTGATTTCATTCATTTTCAAGAACGAAATGAAAAGTGAACCGCTTCGAAAGGGAGCCTAAAACTTGAGCCGCGAACGCGTCGTAACACCCAGTCAGATTGAACCGGAAGAGGATTTACTACAGCTCTCCTTGCGCCCTAAAAGCCTCGATGAGTATATAGGACAAAACGAGTTACGTGGGAAACTTAAAGTTGCGCTCGATGCTGCCCGGCAGCGCCAGGAACCAATCGAGCATACTCTTTTTTACGGCCCGCCCGGCTTAGGCAAGACCACTCTGGCACATATCATAGCCAACGAGATGGGCTCCAAGCTTTATTCTACGGCGGGGCCGGCACTGCACCGCACCGGTGACCTCATGGGGATTCTAACCACGCTCAAGGAAGGGGACGTTTTGTTTATCGATGAGATCCACCGGCTTTCTCCGTCAATTGAAGAGTTCTTGTATCCGGCTATGGAAGATTTCAAAGTTGATTTTGTAGTCGATAAGGGGGCCTTTGCTAAAGTCATAAATGTACCGCTGGAAAGGTTTACATTGATAGGTGCCACCACCCGGGCCGGAATGCTCTCAGCGCCGCTTCGCGACAGATTCGGGCTTTACTATCATATCGATTTTTATCCGCCGGATGAATTAAAGCAGATAGTATTACGTTCTTCGAAACTTCTTGAAACGACAATAGATGTTGAATCGGCCGGAGATATTGCCGGACGGGCTCGCGGCACTCCCAGAGTGGCCAATAGATTGTTAAGAAGAGTTCGTGATTACGCCGCTGTCAAAGGGAACGGTATTATTGAGACTGCTATAACCTGTGAAGCACTTGAGGCCGAAGGCATCGACTCAGCCGGGCTTGACCCGCTCGACCGTAAACTGCTCAAGGTTGTCATCGAATACTACAATGGCGGCCCGGTTGGTATTGAAGCGCTCGGCGCAACTTTGAATGAAGAAGTAGATACTCTGGTTGATATGGTAGAGCCGTTTCTACTGAAAATCGGTTATATTCAGCGAACTAATCGAGGCCGAATGGCTTCAGATTCGGCAGCCCGACATCTGGGACTCAAATTGCCAAATTCATCCAGTCAGCAAAGCATGTTTTAGAACTTTTATTGCTATCAAAGTATTACATTGCTTTAAGCTCGTAAATCGTTGTCTCTCAATAGTGAAATATGGGTTGATATTGGATGGTTTGATGCCGATACTTTATTGAAGCGGAATACAGCATTCGATTAAGACAAAATCAGGGAGTAGATGAATTATGAGCAACGATGATATACAGCTGCTAATAAATTCCTTAGGCGAGCAGATTGTTATTGATAACAATGCCGGTGATATCTTGGGTACGCTTACCAAAGAGACCCTTAGATTTAGGGACAAACTTCTGGAAGAAAATGAGCTGACTTTGACAGTCGCTGATACCCGTATAGCTCTGGAGGCTCTGGAAGAATACTTTCAGAAGCGGGAACCGAGCCAGAAACTGACCCCGGAGCAGGCCTCGCTGCTTCAAATCTGGATTGACAAGATTACACTTTTCAGTAAGTAAATCTCATATTAGGCAGACATACAAATCAGCTGAGCTTCTATCTGTACTGACTATCTGTTATCATCCTTTTCAATGGATATAAAGCTGTTCGATTATGATCTCCCGACAGAGCTGATTGCCCAGTATCCTCCCAGGCGGCGCGGGAATTCTAAGCTGATGATACTAAATCGCTCGACTGGCCAGATAGATATCAGGCCATTTAGCACCTTGTCTGAGTATCTGGTCAGGGGGGATGCACTGGTTATGAATAACACCCGGGTGTTCAAAGCCAGACTGCTGGGACATCACCAGAGCGGTGCTGAAGTTGAAGTTTTTCTAACTAAGTTTCTTTTACATAGTGCTGATTCATCGAAAAAGAGGCCTCGCCCTTGGGGGGCGTTAGTTAGGCCTTCGCGGCGTCTCAAAGATGGAGAAGAAATCATTTTTGATGAGCGTCACAGGCTCTGCTTAAAAAAGAATCTGGGAGACGGCAAGTGGTTCATTGAGTTTTCGTCAAGAACGATGGAGCAAAGCGTTATTCGTAAATTTGGACATATTCCCTTGCCGCAGTATATCAAACGACAGGATGAAATCAGCGACTCCAATCGTTACCAGACAGTTTTCGCCAGAAGAGATAGAGCCAATGCTGTCGCGGCACCTACGGCCGGTTTGCATTTCACCCGCAGCATGCTGGTAAATTTAAAACGGCAGGGCGTCAATACCGTAGAAATAACTCTCGATGTTGGCCCCGGGACATTTAAGCCGGTTCAGGTTGAGGATATTAGAAATCATAAAGTAGACTCAGAATTTGCCAGCCTTTCAGCCAAGGCTTGCAGGATTTTAAATACTGTTAAGTCAAAAGGAAATAGGGTAATCGCGGTCGGGACGACTTCAATGAGGACGCTTGAATCGGCTGCAGTTACCGGTAACGCAATTCAGGCGTTTTCAAAAGACGTTAATTTGTATATCAAACCGGGTTACAGATTTAAATTTGCCGACCGCCTGCTGACAAATTTCCATCTGCCGAAATCGTCACTTTTGATATTGGTCTCGGCTTTTGCCGGGCGTGAAAGAATTCTAAAAGCTTATCAGGAAGCCATCAGGAATAAAATGAGATTTTTCAGTTACGGCGACGCCATGCTGATTTTGTAGGTCAGAGCAGAAATTCACTTGTTTTCAATTATGATAAAGTCATATTTAATTTTCTAATGAGTAACTGGGCATTAATAGTTGCAGCAGGAAAGTCTGAGAGATTTGGCGACCCTCTGCCCAAGCAGTTTCACGAAATAGCCGGCAGGCCGCTCTTGAGCTGGACGATCGAAAAGTTTGAACTGGCTTCATCGATTGATAAAATAGCGGTAGTTGTTGCCGCCGATTACCAGCTTGAAACCAGCCAAAAAATTATCGATCCGTTCGGATTCAATAAAGTAGCCAAAATCGTCAGCGGCGGCCTGAGCAGGCAGGAATCAGTTTCAAAAGGTCTGGAGGCGCTGCCCGAATCTACCAGGGTTGTGGCAATTCACGACGGAGTGCGAGCTTTGGTATCTCCTGATGATATTGACAAAGTCGTCAAGCTGGCGTTAGCAGAAAAAGCAGCTATGCTGGCTCTGCCGGCCACGGATACTGTTAAAAAAGTTAAGAACCATTCAGTCGTAGAAACCCTGGACCGCAGTCAGATCTGGCTGGCGCAGACTCCCCAGGCATTTGAGTATCAGCTGATTCTCGAGGCTCACCGCAAATTTGCTGAGAATCCGAAAGGTACAATCGTAACCGATGATGCCAGTCTGGTCGAGGCTCTGGGGGTTGGAGTAAAAGTTGTAAAGTCATCATCAATGAATTTGAAAGTAACCACTACTGCAGATTTGAAATATGTGGAAATTGTCTTAGGGGCCAAAGAGCATGTCTAATTACAGAATTGGTTATGGCTACGATGTTCACCGTCTGATTACAGGCCGCAAATTAATTCTGGGTGGAGTAGAAATAGAATTTGAAAAAGGACTCGATGGTCACAGCGATGCCGATGTCGTTCTTCACGCTATTTGTGACGCCATGTTAGGTGCGGCTGCGCTGGGCGATATTGGCGAACATTTCCCGCCCGATGACCCACAATACAAAGATGCCGATTCAAGGGAACTCTTAAAGCAGGTGCACAAGAAAGTAAAAGAAAGTGGCTGGAGTAAAATTGAAAATATTGACGTTACGATTATGGCCGAACGGCCGAAGCTGACTAAGTTCAAATCTCTCATGAAAGAAGAAATATCAAGGCTGCTTGAGATAGATTCGTCACGCGTAAACATTAAAGCAACCACTACCGAAGGGCTGGGCGCTATCGGTCGTCAGGAAGGTATAGCGGCTGCTGCTGTCTGTCTTTTAAAAAACGATGATTGAACAACCGGCCTATATAATAGAATTTCTTGACAGCATTTTCAGCTTTGGCACATTCTGGGTCTATCTGGTTTTGTTTGCAGCCTGTTTTATCGAGAATCTTTTTCCACCCTTTCCGGGCGACAGTTTTATTATCGCAGCCGGCGGGCTGGTGGCATTGCAGCGGCTTGACCTGACCCTGACGGCAGCTACGATTTTGGTCGGAGGTGTCAGTTCAGTTATGCTGCTCTACTACTTTGGCGCCGGATATGGCCGCAGATATTTTCAGAAGAAAGATTATAAATACTTTTCTGTAAAAGATATTGAACTGATGGAAGTCCGGCTTTTAAAATACGGTGCAATTGTACTTGTCATTTCCCGCTTTTTGGTGGGTATTCGTTCTGCGGTAGCTGTCGCTGCCGGGGTCGGCCGCTATCCGGCTTTAAATATGTTTTTCTATTCTACTATTTCTTATTTTTTGTTTACCTTTGTTTTGATGTATCTTGCCATTGAAACTGTCGAGAATTTTGATGTAATTATTCAATTCATGGATAAATACAATTTGATCGTCTGGCCCATAATGATTATGGCGGTTTTTTCGTATATTCTGACAAAATATGTGAAATTCAAAAGAGAGGACGCATGAAAGTATTGCTGCTGGCAGGTGGCGACTCTGGCGAACGCGAAGTATCGCTCGACTCCGGAGCCGCGGTTTATGAGTCACTCAAGCGCCTGGGGTTTACGGTCTATGCCATTGACCCGGCCAGCGGTAAGTCTCTTCTGACCAGCGACGGAAAATTCCTGACCGGGCCATCAACCAGTGGAGCTACCGCAGCAGCTCCGCTTCAGCGGGGCGCAATGGCTCTGGCCAAAACTCTGATTACGCCGGCCTTTGATGACATCAAGGTGGTTTTTCTGGCGCTGCACGGCGGCACAGGAGAGAATGGCGCTATTCAAAATTTGCTGGAACTGGCCGGGATGCCCTTTACCGGATCCGACATGACCGCTTCAACTGTGGCCATGCACAAAGATATGTCGAAACGGTTGTTTCAATCCGAAGGCATAAAAACACCGAAATGGAAAACATTCCGCGTAAAAGACAACGGCATCAGCCGTGATATCGTAAACGCAATCGGCTCTTTTTTCAAATTTCCTGTCATTGTTAAACCAAACGATTCTGGCTCCACTCTCGGTCTTACCAGAGTAGAAAAAAGAGAAGAGTTAGCCGAAGCATTTCAAAAGTCGCTCAAAGAATCAAAGATTGTTTTAGTCGAAGAATATATCGCCGGACGAGAGCTGACTGTTCCGGTTTTGGATAATCGGATATTGCCTGTTATCGAAATAATACCCGAAAGCGGATTGTATGATTACGAGGCGAAATATACCAAAGGCAGATCGCAATACGTCGTACCGGCTGAGATAAGCGACAAACTATCTGACAAAATCAAATCAACGGCAAAACAGGTGTATGATATCCTCGGCGCAGCTGGACTTGCCCGTATAGACTTTATATTAGCCAAAGGCAACAAGTACCATTGTTTAGAGTTGAACACTCTTCCCGGCCTGACAGAACTTTCGTTAGCTCCCATGGCCGCTAAGGCCGATGGCATTGAGTTTGACAAACTTATCAAAATGCTGATAGATTCAGCTCTGGTTCATCACCCAAAATAGTGGAAAAGCTAAAACCTAAAGCTGTAATTTTCGATCTCGGCTCAACCCTGATTGATTACCTGACAGATGACTGGTTTGAGGTAAGTTATGCTGCCACCCAAAGTGCACATCAACAGTTTCTCGGTTCAGGGCACTCTTTACCGGACTTTGAGGAATTCTGGAATCAGCTGGAAAAAATAAAAGATAGTTACAGAGAAAAAGCACAAAAGGAATATCAGGAGTGGACAATTATTGAAGCCGTTTCGGATACGTTCAAAGTCTTAGAGTTCGACAATAACGGGCACATGGCAGGAGAATTTTTTGATCTATACTATAAAGTAATATCAGAAAAACTTTATATTTATGACGACACAATTGAAACCTTAAATTGGATAAAAGAGCGGGTAGGAACAATTGGTCTTATCTCAAATACTTTTTTCCCCGAAGAAAAGCACCTTGAAGAATTAAATAGATTTAAAATCGCTGCTTTTTTTGACTTTAAAATTTTTAGTTCAACTTTCGGTCTTCGTAAACCCCATCCGGATATTTTCAGCAGAGCTGTAGAACTGGCCGGGTTTGAACCAAACGAATGTGTCTATATCGGCGACAGATATGTTGAAGATATCACCGGTCCGGCAAAAATCGGCATGCCTGCTATTCTAAAGAAAATAAAGGGCAGAGAATACCCTGAAGAAATGCCGGAATCTACCCGCCAAATCAGCACTCTAAGCGAGCTCAAGAACCACTTCGATATTTAAAGCTGGAAATTCGCGGCTGATAAGCTATATTCTCACTTCAAATCAGAATTCTGATAATTGAATTCTTTCGAATTGAAATACTGAGGTAGAAATGGATGCTACAGAAAAATTACTGAAAGAACTGACCGAAGCCAACGGCGTCTCCGGTTACGAAAAAGATGTTCGTGCTATCATGAAGCGCGAACTTAAGAAAACTACCAAAGAAATCCTGACCGATAAGCTTGGTTCTATAGTCGGTGTCAAGAAAGGCACCAAGGACGATGTCCGGGTTATGCTGGTCGGGCATATGGACGAAATTGGTTTTATGGTCAAAGAGATTACAAGCGATGGCTTTATTAAGTTTCTGCCTTTGGGCGGCTGGTGGGGGCACGTCGCTCTGGCTCAGAGAATGCGAATTGTGACCTCAAAAGGTACTGTCATCGGTGTCGTTGGCTCTGTACCTCCTCATAATCTACCGCCGGAAGAACGCAAAAAAGTTTTAGAAATAAAAGATATGTTTATAGATGTCGGCGCTCAAAAAGGCTACGATGTCAGAAAAAAACTTGGCATCAGAGTGGGTGATCCGATAATCCCCGACAGCGATTTTATTATTATGGGTAACCCAAAGATGTATCTCTCAAAAGCGTTTGACAATCGTGTCGCTTGTGCGATAGCAATTGATGTTATGAAAAAGTTGAAATCTTCGCGTCATCCCAATATCGTTCTGGGCGGTGCCACTGTACAGGAAGAAGTCGGCCTGCGCGGTGCGGCAACTCTGGCGCATCTCGGGAATCCCGATGTCTGCCTGGTTTGCGATACCGGCATAGCGGTGGACATGCCCCCAAATAGTTACAGCAAAGCCGAACGATTAGGCGGGGGAGCCTCGGTACTGGTTTACGACGCTACTTTGATTCCGAATTTAGGCCTGAGAGATCTTGTCATAAAAACCGCCGAATCAAAAAAGATTCCTTATCATCTGACCACTATGGAAAAAGGCGGCACTGATGCCGGCCGCATGCACATTACCAGATACGGTGTGCCCTCGATAGTCATTGGCCCGCCGGTCAGGTATATCCACAGCCACAACGGCATCTTAAATCGCAGCGATTATGATAACACGGTCAAACTGATTACCGAAGTGATTAAGAGACTTGACAAGAAAACAGTGAAAAGTTTTACCGACGCATAGTCTATGGCCTTACGATTTAAGAACAGCTACAGCAGAAAGGCCGAAGAGTTTAAGCCTATCGACGAGGGCAAGGTGCGAATGTACACCTGTGGCCCGACAGTCTATCTTTTTGCCCATATCGGAAATTTCCGGACATTTATTTTCGAGGATCTGCTTCGGCGCTATCTTAAGTATAAAGGCTACCAGGTAACGCAGGTGATGAATATCACCGATATCGATGACAAAATTATCCGTGACTCACAAAAAGAAGGTAAAGGTCTTAAAGAATTTACAGAGCCGTACACCAAAGCTTTTTTTGAAGATATCGACGTACTCGGAATCGAACGGGTGGAGCACTATCCGCATGCCACGGCATATATTAATCAGATGGTCGAGATTGTCAAAAAGTTGGTTGATAACGGCCTGGCTTATGAAATCAAAGGTAATTATTATTTCAAAATTTCAGCATTTAAAGACTATGGCAAATTAGCCCATCTGGATATGGATGGTCTCAAACCGGGCGCGCGTGTGGCTTCAGACGAATATGAGAAAGAATCGGTCTCAGATTTTGCCCTCTGGAAAGCCTGGGACGAAAAGGACGGCAGTATTTTCTGGGAGACAGATATTGGCAAAGGTCGCCCGGGCTGGCATCTGGAATGCTCGGCCATGTCGATGGAAATTCTCGGCGAGCATTTTGATATTCACACCGGCGGAGTGGACAATATGTTTCCGCATCATGAAAATGAGATTGCCCAGTCCGAAGGCGCCACCGGTCAGAAATTTGTCAACTACTGGTTGCACAGCGAGTATCTGATTGTCGAAGGCAAAAAGATGTCAAAATCGCTGGGAAATTATTACACTCTGCGCGATGTCTTAGATAAAGGCTACTCCGGCAAAGCCGTGCGCTATGCTTTAATATCCACCCACTATCGTCAGCAGCTGAACTTTACTTTTGAAGGACTTGATGCCGCCCGCAACTCGCTTGAGCGCTATAACGACTTTATTGCTAATCTCAAAAGTTACCAGGGTGGCGAGTCTGATGGCACCGCTTCAGAAATAATTAAAAAAGCCAAAACAGATTTTGAGAATGCGCTTGACGACGATTTAAATATTTCTGCTGCGCTGGCAGCGGTCTTTGATTTGATAAGGGAAATCAACCGGCTCAAGGCTGAAAATAAATTATCCGCCGAAGAGCGCGACTCTGCTCTTGAGCTTGTCGCCCGGTTTGACACAGTCCTGAATTTCAGAACCGAATCAGGCGGCTCTTTGGATGAACGAGTTGAAACCCTAATCGAAGAGCGCAATCAGGCCAGAGCCGGCAAAGATTTCGCTACTTCCGATAAAATCCGCGACCAGCTGCTTGAAATGGGCATTATCCTCGAAGACACCCCCCAGGGCGTCAGGTGGAAGAAGAAGGTTTGAATACACGACACCTCATCTGGGATTAAAGATTTTCCCAATTGCAATTGAATTGTCTTGAAATAGCTGACTAATGAAGCTGAATTTATTTGGGAGCTCATTCGGGAATCTTGTAATGTACACAATTTCTTGATTCGCAAACTGTTCTAGCAATTCATTGATATTAATTAAGATCTGTATTCTCGTAGTGTCTTCAATTGAATTGGAAATCAAGTTGTAGAAATCGTAATTTCCAAATCTCCACTTTCCAGATGGCATAAATTTGACGAACGGTTTTTCTTCAAAATGCGGAATTCTTTTTGAAAGAGTAACTATTGTACTATCTTTGTATTGAATCAATAAAGTATTTTCATCTTCAATTACTGTATCTACTTCATTTGAGTTTATTACTAAAATAGTGTCGTTGAAATTCTTGATAGAATCGAGAATTGGGGCATATGCATTTTTTGTTGAACCAAAATAATGGTTAATCGAAAAGCCAAATTCTCTACCGTAAATTTTGTATTTTACAACAGGCATCAAACGGGAGAACTTCGTAAGATTGTACTTCCTAAAATCCGCTTCGAGCGGAATAATTGGCCTTATATAACTGGTACGTCCATAACCCAATCCCAAAGAAAAAGTCTGATGTATGTCATCTGAAGATTTAGAGTACATAGCACCGAGTTCAAAGTAGGGATTTCTCTGAAAGCCCCAGAATAGATTCAAATGTCCATAGAAAGCCCAACGAGAATTAACTTTCTTTGGTTGATAATTTACGTAAGTCAAATGAGATATCAGAAATGGGAAGTTTGTATTAACGCCCAAGTTTTGACTCTTACCAATACCTATGTATGCATTAAAATCCGGTATTACTGTCGGCGGATCCAGACCGTTTAAGCCATAGTGCCACGTTATAGAAAGTTGCCACTGACGCTTATCAAGTGGCTCATGAGGTACAAAATGATGTGCTGTGCCGCAGGATTGGCAGATTATTGCTACTATAATGACCAGAGGAATCAAAAGAGCTGAGAACTTTACTTTCCCTGTTGGAACGAATCTCATAATGCTTCCAATCTACTTTCTCATTTTACTCATATGCAACAATATCTTTCCATTTAACAGGTGTTGACTAGTGATACCACCCATAAATTCTACTCGAAGAGCTCTCTTTTCTTGACAAACCTGCCGAAAAGCTATTGAATAGTGGCCTGTTAAACAGTTGGGTAGGTCAGGGGTCTTGCTCTCCTGACTTCTATATCAATTTGTCAGGACCGCAAGGGTCCTGACCTACGGAATAGTGGACTGTTAACGCAAATGTCAGCCGGTGTAGCTCAGTTGGTAGAGCAACTGATTTGTAATCAGTAGGTCGCGGGTTCGATCCCCATCACCGGCTCTTAAAATTGAAGTGGGCGGCAGATGTCCTCCTCTGCCCCAGCGCGTAATTTTGGTACTCCCCTAAATAAAACCCCCTATTCTGCCGTAAAGCTAATAGATAAGCCTTTTTATCACAAACTATTATGGTTACTGTCGAAGCATACGGAATTACTAAAGTCTTTTCAGGCAAGAAGCACAAAAAAGCCGTGGTTGCGCTTGATGCCGTGGATCTGGCTGTGCCGCAAGGGGAAGTCTACGGCCTCTTAGGCGATAACGGCGCCGGCAAAAGCACTCTCTTTAAGACTTTCTTTGGGCTGGTCAAACCGGACTCCGGTGAGATTTTTATCAACGGGCATATTCCTTCGAGCGCTTTCTCTCGCTCAAATGTTGGCTACCTTCCGCAAAACCCCAAATTCCCCGGTCATCTTACAGCCAGACAATTACTGCTCCTGACGGGATATTTGTACGATATGAACGACAGGGACTTACGAGAAAGAATTGATGGGTTACTTAAGACGGTCGGGCTTCATCACTGGCCGACTCTTAAGATTAAAAAATTCTCCAAAGGGCTGACTCAAAAAGTTGGCCTGGCGCAGGCTTTGATTTCCGACCCGGATCTGCTGATTCTCGATGAGCCGTTTGAGGGACTCGATGACAAGGACAAGCCTGAGCTGATGAAAGTAATTGATAAGGTTCGCTCCGAATCCAAGACTATTCTGATAAGCTCTCCTTTTCGTTCCGACGTAGAATCACTGGCCGACAGAATCGGCATTATGAAAAAGGGAAGAATCGTACAGACTATTGAGATGAATGTCTTGAGAGAAGAAGAAAAGTGCATGTTTGAAATCGAGGCCGGCATGGGCGGCAAAGTAGTAGATATACCTGCTGAAATCGGGATAAAGCTCAGAGTTTCCACCACCAACATGGTGGTAGAGCTGGTTGACGAAGAGAAGATTAACTACGTAATCGACCAAATTCGCAAGATGGGCATCAGTATCAGGTCGATTAAACCGCTAAAGACAAAGCTTGAGCAGTCGCTATATCGCAATATCAAGACGACCGTAGAACCAGAGCCAGAGTCAAACTCAGAGGTGGCAGTCTGATGGGCATATTTAAAGAAACCCTGCTTGAATTTTTTGATAGAAAACAGCATCTGGCCGGGATGGTGGTAACAGTTTTGGGGCTGCTGTTGATTTATTTGGGACTCTCCAAAAGACTTGATCTGGTGGACAATAATCTGGATACAGCTGCCAACGTGACGGTTTTTGCCATCGGCGCTCTACAGACATTTGTCTCGCTGATGGTGCTGCTGGCGGCAGTTTCAACCATCTTTCTATTCACCAAACTCTCGCGGAAAGGTCAGGTCGAATATTATCTCTCCAAGCCAATTACCAGAGGCAGTTTTTTCTTAAGTAAGCTGTTCAGCATTTATTTCATTTATGCTATAGCTTTAACCGCGCTTTGTTCGATGGTGGGCATTGAACTTATCGGACTGGGGGTAATCAGTCTTGCACAATTTGGCTATGTATTAAGCGTAAATCTGATATCATTTGGTATCTGGATGAGCGTCATGCTGTTTGTAGGAATGTTGACTAAGTCTGTAACATATTGCTTTGCTTCTCTGGCGGCTGTCTGGGTCGGACAACTGGTTCTGACAGGGAGGGAGAGCTGGAGCGCTGGCGAGCAGTTTGGCCGCTACCTGCTTGACACCATCTACTATATTTTGCCGAATACGAGCGAAATGGGGCAGATGGCACAGCTACTGGCCACCGGGCAAGCGGTCAGCAGCTGGCTGCCAGTTATGACATCGGTGGTGCTGCTGCTGCTGCTTATCTACACCAGCAAAAGCAGATTTCAGCGCCTTGATTTTTAAGAATCCATAAATTCTTCATTGCCATTTCAGCAAATTTTCGATAATATGAATTGGTATGTCTGAGACTAAAGATATTAAGTCAATTTTGGAGCCTCTGAGAATCGCTCTTCAATTAGAGATTGAAGGCAAACAGTTTTTCTTAGAAGCTGCCTCGACCACCAAAAGCCGTCTGGCCCGCCAGACATTTGAGTTTTTGGCCGCTGAAGAAGACCGCCATATTGAGCAGATTGAAAATATGTGCAAGTCTGTTGAAGGGACCGACGGCAAAGATTTGCTCGATGCCGGTGTATCCGATGCCGACCAGAAACTGGTCGATTTTAATAATAAGTTAGCAGAGTTAAAAGATGAGATTGCTGCTGCCGAAGATGACACCTCGGCCTACAGGATGGCTCTCAAATTTGAAAACGGCGCCGAAGAGTTCTACGAAAAAATGATGAACGAAAGCGACAACCCCAGAGTCAAAAAATTCTACAAGTGGCTTATCGAAGAAGAAGAGATGCATTCCCGGCTTCTAAAGTCGTGTATCAAATTCATAGACAATCCGGCTGACTGGTTTAAATCGCACAAGCCGGGATAGTGATTCTGTTTGCTTTACTGCCTTTTCACAAAACAAATTTCACGTCTTTCTAAAATCTGATGCAACTGCTTTACAATAGCTAAAATTACGTCTATATTTTTTGTCTGGCTGAACTAAAAATAAAGGAGCAAAAATCCGATGACTGCTTTCGAATATCTAAAAAATTCCGAAAAACAACGCACCAATGAACTTCTTCAATTTTTGAGCTTTGCCTCGGTTTCGGCTCAATCCAAACATAACAAAGATGTGGCAGCCTGTGCCGACTGGCTGAAAGCTCATCTGACAAAAATAGGATTTAAGACCAAACTTTACTCGACCAAAGGGCATCCGGTCATCTTCGCCGAATATTTTGTAGATAAAAAACTACCGACCGTTTTGTACTATGGTCACTACGACGTTCAGCCACCGGAACCGCTTGATCTCTGGAAAACTCCACCGTTTCAACCTGACATTCGCGACGGTTATTTTTACGCTCGCGGCGCGACCGATGACAAGGGCCAGACTTTCACCCATATCAAGGGCCTTGAAGCTATAATCAAGACAACTGGGACGCTGCCAATAAACGTCAAGTTTATGATTGAAGGTGAAGAAGAGATTGCTTCTGCTAACCTTCCTGCCTTTATGAAGAAAAACAAGAAACTCTTAAAAGCTGATATATGTGTTGTCTCTGACACCGCTCAGTTTAACAAAACAACTCCGGCCGTTACTTTTGGTCTGCGCGGGATTTCTCCGGCGGAACTTTTTGTCTATGGTCCCAATCGGGATGTCCATTCCGGCTCTTTTGGCGGCTCTATTACAAATCCGGCCATTGCCTTGTGCCAGATGATAGGGCAGCTGCACGACAAAAATGGCAGAATAACTGTTCCGGGATTTTACAAGGATATCAAGCCGGCTTCCAAATGGGAGAGAAATCAGTTCAAAAAATTGCCTCACAGTGATGCCAAATATATGAAGTCGCTGGGAGTGCCAGCCTTGTTTGGAGAAAAAGGCTACACCACGCTCGAGCGTATATGGATAAGGCCGACTCTTGAAATCAATGGGATAACTTCGGGCTATCAGGGCGAAGGCAGCAAGACTATCATACCGTCTTTCGCATCCTGCAAAATCACCATGCGGCTGGTGCCTGATATGGACCCTGATGATGTCGCCAATAAACTTGAGAAGTACCTCAAAAAAATTGCGCCGAAATCTGTCAGAATTAAACTCAACAAGTCTCCCGGCGGCAAGGGTGTCAATGTACCCACCGATGGCCCCTGGCTTGAGGCGGCGGCAAGCGCTATCAAAACCGGATTTGGCAAAACTCCGGTGTTTATGAAAGAGGGCGGCTCAATTCCGGTGGTTACTGATTTCAAAGATTTGCTCGGGCTGGATACTTTGTTAATCGGATTTGCCCAGCATGATGATAACATTCATTCTCCAAACGAGCGGTTCCGTATTGTAGATTTCGAAAGAGGCTGCAAAACCGGCGCTGCTCTGCCAACAGAACTGAGCAAGGTTAAAGCGTGAGCCAATCGCCCGACTCAGGCGGGCGCGAAATCAAATCAACCGTCGCTGAGCCAGAGCATAACTCTGCCGCAAAAATCTCTACTGGTTTTGTTGTGGGAGTTCTTGTCTTTCAGCAGACCATGGCGGCGCTGGCTTTTCCGATCAGTAAATACGGCCTGGAGATTATTGAACCGTTCGCATTTGGCTTTTATCGTTTCATAATTTCATCGCTGGTCCTTCTGGCCATAAACAGATTCTTAAATCATTCCGTCCGAATCGAAAAAAAAGATTACTGGAAAATCTGGGGACTGGGTATTTTAATTATTCCGCTGAATCAGCTGGCTTTTTTATACGGGCAGTCGCTGACGTCGTCCGGGCATGGGGCAATTCTATTTGCCACCACGCCGGTCTGGATTTTTCTTATAGCTCAGTTTATCTTAAGAGAAAAGCTGATTGTCAGGCGGGCTATTGGAATTGTTATAGCTGTTATCGGAGTGATTGTGTTAATGACAGGCGGGGCGGTGGAACTGGGCACCGAATATCTATACGGCGACTTGCTAATACTCTTAGCTGTCTTGACCTGGGCCTTTTATACGGTTTTCGGCAAAGAACTCGTCCGCAAATACGGAGCGCTGCGCATTACGGCTTACGCCTTATCGTCGGGAACACTATTGTATCTGCCGTTCGGTGCATACTTTGCCAGCCAGCTCGACTACGCCGCTGTCAGCCTGGGCGGCTGGATGACAGTATTGTACATGGCTATCGGGACTTCGGTTATTGCCTATGGTTTATGGTACTGGGCGTTGAAATATATGGACGCTTCACGAATGGCGGTTTTCCATAATATTCAGCCGGTGGTTGCGACTATCGTAGCTTTTTTCTGGTTAGGCGAACCGCTGGGAATAGAATTTATAGTCGGCGGAGTGATAGTACTGGGCGGAGTGATTTTAGCAGAGCTATAAATCCTTCGATTTCAGATTCTCTTTCGAAAATGATTTCTCCATCTCAGCATCGGTGAAGACGCCGTCTTTGCGAATCAGCTTATCGTCAAACCAGATTTCGCCGCCGCCATACTCGGGACGCTGTATCAAAACTATATCCCAGTGAATCGATGAAGCATTGCCGTTGGGGGCTTCGTCATAACACTGACCGGGCGTCAAATGAAACGAGCCGGCGATTTTTTCATCAAAGAGGGTGTCTTTCATTGGGTGCAGAATGAAGGGATTGACACCGATAGCAAATTCGCCGACATAGCGGGCGCCATCGTCAGTATTGAAAATCTTTTCCATTTTATCACTGTGAGCATCGGCGGTCGACTTTATGATTTTGCCGTTTTGGAAAGTCAGCTCGATATTGTTATATACGTTTCCCTGATAAAGCGAAGGAGTATTATATCTGATGGTGCCGTTAATCGAATCGCGCACCGGGGCAGTATAGACTTCGCCATCGGGGATATTGCGTTCGCCGTCGCATTTTACACAGGGGATATCTTTGATAGAAAATGTCAAATCGGTGCCGGGGGAGACTAAGCGGACTTTGTCGGTAGCAGACATCAGCGCAAAAAGTTTGTCCTGCGCTTTGGACATCTTGGCGTAATCGGCGCAGCAGACATCAAAATAGAAATCTTCAAATGCTTCCTGCGAAGTTTCGGCTAATTGTGCCATGGCGTTGTTAGGGTAGCGCAGCACCACCCATTTTGTGCGCTTCACACGTTCTTCAAGATGGACCGGTTTATAGAAAAGCGAATTGAATTTTTGAATCTGTTCTTCAGCAATATCGGCCATATCGAACGGGTTGTCTGGACCGCGAAGACCTATATAAGCATCGGCGCGTTTCATCAGTTCAAGATGCAGATCGGCCTGTTTTTTGAACTGGTCGTCGTCGGCATTTTTGACCCACTGGCGAAGTAGCGACTCATCGTTGTAATACCAGAAAGGGATGCCGCCCTTTTCGGTGGCGATACGGATAACCTGTTTGCCCAATTCCAGCGTTTCTTTGCCTTTGATCTCAAGGTAGAGAACTTCGCCGGGCTGAAGTTTGACTGAGTATTCGATCAGTTGACGGGCGAGAACTTCGTTGCGTTTATCTTTCATTTTATTACTCCAATAATTGAATAATCTCTAACTATTTGCCCTAAGATAAGACAGATAGTTACCTCGCGCCAGTAGTTCACCACAGCAATTTTGCTTGAGTCTACCCTGCAAAATGCCTTATTTCCATTGTCTATCGAGACAAATATGCAGAAAAACAGACTGAATTTTCTATATACGAATATTGGCCGCGGCCATCCCTTTTATCTGGACGGCATAGTCGAGCTTGCCGGAGAAAGAAAGATGTTCGAGCTGTCAATTTCAGATGTCTTTGAATCTTCAAGTGACATTTCATATCTGAGCTGGCAACTGGTCAGGGCTTTATATAAAACAGGCTCGGCGGATTCGTTTGTCGGCCGGATGTACAACAAACTTCGCGATGCCGGCGATTTTAACCGGCAAGGCTTGGCCATGAGAATAATGGGACGGGATATCGAAAAAAAGTACCATGATGATTCCTCGCCACTAATAGTGGCTCATCCGATTTTGCTGGGGATGCTTGCCAGAAAGAAGAATCTATGGTATCAGCATGGTGAACTGGCTGTTCCCAAACAGGCAGTAGTGTCTGGAGCGGAATATGTTTTTGTGCCGACAACAGAAACGGCCATGCCATTTATTAAAAGCGGGAACCCAAGTTCAAGCGTAATTGTAACAGGTCTTTGTATAGAGCCCTGTATAGTAAATCAAGCCGAGACAGCTTTCGAAAAGAGAATGTCCAGATTCGACAGCTCTGATTCATTAACTGGCGCATTTTTCAGTTCAGGTGCGGAACCAAAGCCGCATATTGAAAAGTTAGTACAGGCTGCTGTTTCGGTAGTAAAGCAAGGTCACAAAGTAATTATGTTTGCTAAAAAAAACGGCAGCCTGGCCGGTTTGATAAAGCGTGAATTTGAAAACAGAAATATTGAGCTGATGAAAATAGATGAAAAATCTCAAGAAGTCGAGAGTGGATCAAGCGCCGTTCTTTGTTTTTATTCCGACAGAAAGACCGAGACACAACTCGTCTGCCGCTTTTTTGAAGAGCTGGACTTTTTCGTGGCGCCGTCCCACGAGCGTACCAACTGGGCTATGGGATTAGGCCTGCCAATGTTTATTTTAGAACCAGCCATCGGGCCGTTTTCGCCTTTGAACCGGGAAATTTTGCTGGAAGCTGGTGTCGCAGAAAGTATGAATTCAGCCGAAGATGCCAAGCGGTTTGGTGAAAAGTTCAATGAGTTGAAAAAGAGCCGGAAACTGCAGCAGATGTCCGAATCTGGCTGGGAAAAGCATCCCATTACTGGTTTTCAGACTATATGCGACTTTTTGGTTAACAAACAGACTCAATTTGCGTAAATTATTTAGAATTAAGTAATATTATAAATATGCTAAAATTAGTAGGTACAGACGGAAATCGCTATTACTCCTGGATTCTGGAACCGGGTAAGTATATAGTAGGTCGCAAAGAAGAGTGTGAATTTTTTCTGCCCGACAGAACTGTTTCACGGCGTCATGCTGAAATTGAAGTTGCCAACGGCAGCGATGAAATAATCATTCATGATTTGGGAAGTCACAACGGTACTTGTGTCAATGGCCGCAGATTTACCGGAAGTATAGCAGTTCGGCTGAACGATACTGTCATGTTCGGTCAGGTAGAGTTCCGAGTAACCTCGCTCGATGACCCGGCCAGACAAGCCAATAAAACGCCGACAACAACTCAGCTGGCGCAGTACGATCCGGAGAAATCGGTCGTTTTAGATATCAAAGAAGCGCTGCAACCGCTGCCCTCTAAAATCACTGATATACCAGAGCTATGGAGTACGCTTTCAGATATGGCGCGAATGCTGGTTTTACCTGAGCCGAAAGAAGTCATGCTTCAGCGTTCTTTAAAGTTAGTATCAAAAGTAGTACCGGCAGACAGGCTGGCAGTGCTGTCGACTTCGCCGGACATGAAATCTGTTTATACCGATGCTGTGCTGCTGCCATCAGGCATAGACCCGGGTACTTTTACTCTGTCCAAAACGATTATCAATGAAATATTGACCAACAAAACTTCTGTTTTGATAGGCGACTCAAGCAGCGATGAACGTTTTGCCCGGCAGGAGTCAATTGTAGCTTCGAATTTGAAGTCGGCCATGGCAGTACCTCTGTTTGATGAAGGTAAAGTGCTGGGAATTTTATACGCAGATACGGCCAATCCACTGCACTGTTACAGCAACGATTATCTGCGGTTGTTCGCAACCTTCGGCAATATCATTGCATCCAGACTGGTCAACTATACTCTCATAAACGAACGGCAGGAAAAACAACTGTTGGAAGCAGAGCTGGACAGGGCCGCACAAATTCAGGAAAATCTGCTGACCAAAAACATTCCAGAATTCCCCGGCTACGCCATTCATCCCTTTCAGGAGCAGTGCCAGGCAGTTGGCGGAGATTTGTATGATCTGGCGCTTCTTCCCGACGGCAAGCTGTTTTTCTTAGTCGCCGATGTCAGCGGCAAAGGCATGGGGGCGGCTCTTTTGATGTCAAATATTCTGGCATCCTTCAGGATCAAGTATAGTGATCCCAATTTTGAACTTGCCGCGGCGATTAAGCAGGTTTCAATTCAACTTCACAAATATACTGCTGCTCAGGATTTCGCTACCTTCTTTGGCGGTATTATCGACCCGGAAACGCACACTTTGAGTTTTGTAAATGCCGGACACAATCCGCCGCTGGTAGTGAGAAAGAACGGAGATTCAGAGTTTCTTGAAGCTTCGGGAGTAATGATTGGCGCTTTTGATTTCAGCGAATGGCAGCTTGATCAAACGAAGTTTAACCCCGGGGATGTTTTATTTGTCTTCACTGACGGAGTATCTGAAGCTAACAACAGCAAAGATATGCAATACGGTGAAGAGCGCATAAAAGAAATGATAATTAAGAACCGAACCGACCAGCCGGATGAAATTGCCAGGAAACTTTTTGACGACATAATGGTATTTGTAGAAAATGAGCCGAGAGCAGATGATATTACGATGCTCATAGTAAAGAGAGGGAATTGATGTTTGAAGTTGGTGACAAGTTTGCTCATTTTGAAATTCTGTCTAAAATCGGCGAAGGCGGCATGGGGGAAGTCTATCTCGCCAAAGATTTGAAACTCAATAGACGGGTAGCCATCAAAGTATTGCATCAAGAATCATCTGATGAGAAAGAACGCAAGGATCGCTTTATCAGAGAAGCACAGACGGCAGCACAAATCAACCATCCGAACGTAATGGGGATTTTTGATATTGGCAGTTCTGAAATAAATGGCAAAGAATTCAGTTACATCGTATCGGAATATATATCCGGCAGGCACTTGACAGATATCATAAGCAAAAGTAGTCACGACCTAAAAGAATTAGTACGAATAGCTGAGAGAATTGCGGCCGGTCTGGCAGCGGCACACCGCTTAAATATCGTGCACAGAGACATTAAGGCTGACAACATAATGATAGAGGAGGGTGGAGAACCAAAGATTCTGGACTTTGGGCTGGCCAAAGCAGTTCAAGGGATGTTTTTTGATAAAGACAGCGAGACAACCAAGACGCTCTCTCAAGAATTGACTAAAGCCGGAAAAATTCTGGGCACAGTATCATATATGTCGCCGGAACAGGCCAGAGGCGAGAAAGTTGATATTCGCTCTGATATATTTTCGTTTGGAATTTTGCTTTATCGCATGGTTACAGGTGAATTTCCCTTTGAGGGTCCTACTCAGGTTTCTACACTGGCTAAAATACTTGAATCAAATCCCGAACCGCCCAGCGCCAGGAACCAAAATATTCCTTTAGAGCTTGAGCGCATAATTGATAAATGTTTGCGCAAAGACGTAGCCGACCGCTATCAAGGCGCATCTGATCTGGTGGTGGATCTTCGCGGAGTCAGGCGCCAGTATAACAGAGGCGTTACCGATTCTGTTTCATCTATAAGTGTAATGGATAAAGAGATTGCCAAAGTTAAAGGATTCAAGTTTTTCCCCAAATTTGCAAACAGAATACTTATAATTGAAGCAGCAGCTGGCATAGCAGTGGTTATTGCCTTTCTTATTTTTTCAGATATGTTCTCCGCGGCAGAAAGCGGGAATACAGTGACGACGATTGAAAACAGCCTGGCAATAATAGGATTTGAAAACAAGACCGGCGATGAAAGCTATGACTGGCTTACAACAGGTTTACCTGAGATCCTCTTAACAGATCTTTCTCAATTGTCTTCGCTGAAAATAATCAGCAGAGAGAGAATATTTGACTGCTTCCCGGATAAGAATGCTCCTCATTCTCATGAAGCATGTGTCAAAGCTGCTCAGTCTCTGGGTGCTTCCAAAATTCTGACTGGCTCATTTTACCGCTTGGGTAAAGATATGATACGAATCGATGCCCGGCTTGAAGATGTCGCTACCGGAACTATCATACTTGCCGAAAAAGTTGTCGGCACTGATCCATTTTCTCTGGTCGATAGTTTAACCATGAAGTTGGCAGCGTCGCTGGGCATAGCTGACATAGAGGGCAAACAGACTGTTTCAATGTATATGACCTCTTCTGAGGAAGCATTCAGACACTATATAGCTGGTGTACAGAAGTTTGTGGGGCATAATTACGACGATGCCCGCGAATTGTTTAGTAAAGCGCTCGAAATTGACTCGACATTCGCTATGCCTTATCTGAGAATAGGCATGAGCTATGTTTTTCAGGGGCGGCCTCAACAGAGCAAAGAATATTTTAGAAAGGCGAACAGCTACCAGGACAAACTCCCGCAAAGAGATAGAAATTTGTTAGATATATATTCTGATCTCTGGCTAAATCAAGAGTTTGACGACGCCTTTACCAAGTTAGAAGTCTTTGTGAAGAACTTTCCAAACGACAAAGAAGGCAGAGCAATTTACGGAATATTGATATTCCAGTTTCAGCACGATACGACCAGGGCATTGGCACAAGTAGATACTGCTTTGCAGCTGGACCCCTTATTTTTGCTTGCTCATAATTTCAACATGCTTATTTACGCAAGTAGCGGATACTATGATAAAGCAATTGAAACAGGAAAGCTGGTTAAGAAGATTAGCCCTGACTCCCCGCTTTCCTATGACGGACTGGCCGGAGTGTATAAAGAAACAGGCCAGCTCGACAGGGCATTAGATGAATATAAAGAGCTTGTTGAAAAATTCCCTTCCGAAAACTGGGCCTTGAGGAATATTAGCCAACTGTATATAATCAAGCGAAAATTCGACAGCGCCTATTATTATCTGGAAAAATTTAAGGCCAGCGCAAAAACCGATGCCTACGATTTGCGACGATATTATAGAGGAATCGCGAATCTCAAGATTTGGCAGGGTGAATTCCGTGAGGCAACTAAGAACATCTTACGGGCCATTGAGTACTCTACCAAAACTAATGATAGTGTAATTGTACATTCAGACTATTCAAGTCTGGCACGGTACCATCACCGAAACGGAAACAGCGACAGCGCCATTCTTTACGCAGACTCAGGCAGGTTATGGGCTACTGCCTTAGACAAGATTGATTATTCGTTCCAGCTTCTGCAATTTGATTACTCCCGACGAGATGAAGCGCGAAAAATTTTCAAAAGTGAATGGTCAGGATTTAGAGCGAAATTGCCATCAGACTTTCTGGCCCTACTGGATGCCCTCGGGGATATTTTCGAGGCAAGATACAATGCAGATACTGCTGCAATATTGGCTGGAAGTAAACTGATTGGAGAACTCCAAAACAATGACGCTACCTCTCAAAACAGATGGAATCTGGGAGTAATGCATGTACAGTTCCACGAGTATGAAGCAGGCATAAGAATTCTTCAGGAATTTGTCGATGCAGAAGACCAGTCGCATGCTGCCTACGTATATCTACTGGCCAAGTACTATCTCGGCGTGGCCAACCAGGCGCTCGGAAACAGTAACGAAGCGGTTGAAAACTTTACAGAAATGCTGACCTACTGGACTGATCCCGATATAGAAACAAAGGAAATCAAAGACGCCCATAAACGACTGGCAGAATTAATAAGCTGAGAAATTATATTTCACCGAACTTATTTCACCTGATCCTTTTGTGACTTGTCCCTATGGTGTCTGAGCTTATATTAGCGGGAAGATGATAGCTCGTTTTTTTCGCTTTACCAGAAAATTTGATAAAAATCTCTGGGTCTTGTCAGCCGGATGGTTTGTCAGCGCTTTGGGCTTTGCTCTCTCAATTCCGTTTATCGCCATCTATTTTAATGCTAAGCTCGGTCTGACCATTACCGAAGTCGGCATATTTTTTGGAGTGACGGCAATAGTACGCGCTATTTTTCAGGGGATCGGAGGGGAACTTTCAGACAGAATAGATCGCCGCTCGATTTTAATCTTCGCGCAGGCCGCACGGTCCGTTTCACTATTGATGATAGCAATTTCTATTGGTTTTGACTGGGGCTTCTGGGCTGTTTCCGGATTCCTGGTAGTCAGCTCGATATTTGGCGCTGTTTTTCAGCCAATTGCTAATGCCATGGTCTCGGATATCCTGCCGGAGCATTTAAGGCTGGACGGCTACTCTATAACCCGTTCTGCTATGAATCTCGGCTGGGCTGTCGGTCCTGCACTTGGCGGCTTGATGGCGTCAAAGTCGTACGCTGCTTTGTTTATAGCGGCATCAATAGTCACGCTGATTGCGTCGCTTCTGTTTTTGTTCTTTTTGAAACCTGTACCATATGAACGGGCCAAAGATAAATTCAAATTCAAAGATATAATCACAGTAAAAGACGACCCCAATTTTTTAACGCATTGTGCGCTGACATTCATCCTATTTCTGGTGGTTGCTCAGTTAATAGCTCCGTTTTCGGTCTATGCGGTGCAGATAGTAGGCTTGAGTGAACTTGAGCTCGGTTATTTGTTTGCAGTTAACGGCCTGTTAGTGGGCTTGTGTCAGCTCCCTGTTACCAGATTATTATCTGGCATAAAAATGACAACCCAACTGGCGATTGGGGCAGTCCTTTATGCTATCGGCTACACCTTAGTCGGAGCAGTGAACGGCTTTTGGTTTCTTATGATGGCCCTGGTAGTTGTTACTATGGGCGAACTGGCGATATCACCGCCTTCAATTACCTTAACTTCGAGATTGGCACCCAAAGGCCAGATGGGTCGATACATGGGTATCTATGGTTTTATGATGGCTTCGGGCTGGTCGTTTGGTCCGCTCTATGGCGGAATTATTCTGGACAGACTAGCTTTCGATTCGCCGCTGCTGGCCTGGGCAGCTATTTCTTCATTGGCGGTAGTAGCAGCTGCAGGTTATATGATGTTTCAGCGGAAAATAAGCGATGACATAAACAGGCCCAGAATTACTTAACGATAACCAGCTTGCCCATCTGAGTTCTCGTATCAGATTCCACGACCCAATAGTACAGGCCTGAGACGATAGATTGAGTATTCCTTGAAATGAGGTCCCAGGTGTCATGTGATGCAGAAGGTTCGGCCGGGTTCTTATCATGAAAAATTTCTTTGATCAGATCTCCATCCAGTGAATAGATTGAAATCTTGCATTTAGCAGGTAAATTCGCAAAATGAATTCGTTTCGCTCTGGACGATGCCAAATTAGTACCAAGATTTTCAAAGCCGCGTTCTTCGTAATTTCTGTCGCTGCGGTAAGGATTGGGATAGACGAAAACATTTAATTCATTCTGAATGACTGAGTCCACCGTTTCCATCGGATATTCAATAATCATATTATTGAGTTTGTCAGTTTCTAAAGCCGGCAAGCCTGCTACGGGTGAGCCGAAATCAAAGGTGGTAACTGATACGTAATAGGGGACGGTCGGCAGGAGATTTTCGATTTCAAATTCATATTCGTAATACATCGGCAGGGGCTCGCCATGCTCGAATGTAACTTCCGCCGGATCCCAGAGCGATGGGTCGGTGCCTGGTACTGTGGTTATATTGGGATAGGCTTTTCTAATGGTGCCGGACGCTCCTAATTCAGAAACATTAAAATCCTGAGGTGTGAAATAGTATAGCTCGCCTGCCCAGCTCAAGGGTGAGTTCGCCCGGAATATCATCGGGTCAAAATTAGGGTCGCCGTAAATGGCTCTGAGAGAATCAAGCGTGAAAGGGATACCTTCCAGCACCCATTTATTAGACTGAGTTGATGTTGAGTTGTAGCGGTAGCGGTTAAAGTTTTCCCTGTCATATGATGTTATCAGTGAAAAACTGGTTCGGCGGTCATCGCGGGATATATAAACGCGGTAGCCTTCAAAATCGATAAGCCCCGAAAAGATATCTTTACTATTTTCAGAATAAAAGCCATTCCAGCGGACCAGCAGATTGCCTACAGTCGGAATTATATTCATTTTTGGGGCGGGTGGCGGACCGGCTCCTCGAAAGTCAGGAACGCCGTCGCCTTTGTACCAGAAAGTATCCGAGGCAGAATAGGTCCAATTTGTATCTATATCTATAATTATTGAATCTATAATTGTGGTGTCAATTGAAGTTATAAACGAATCGGTGGCACAGACACGGTATTCGCCGGAATAACCGTCATCATCCGTATCTACTCCGGGATTATCATAAACCCAGGATGCCCAGCGGGCGTTAGTGGCCAGGTTATCAAAATTCAGTTTCTGAATATATCGATGAGGAGCCATCGGGTCAAAATCGTCAAAATCATTGGGGTTGACATGAAAGTCAGAACCGGCTACCCAGGCAAATGAAATTGGTAGAGTTTCTCCCGGGTCGATATTAAACGGTCCGAACGAGAGTATATATCTGGTGTCGTAACCCGATGCATATACCAGGGCGTCGGCAGGGGGCCTGATATAACCTTCGCCGGTATGATCCAGAGCAACTGTCAACAGGTCATAATCAAACTCCTGGTGGCGAAGCACGTAGTATTTATTTTTGTCTCCAAGTGGCGTACCTAATCTCGCCCCAAAACTCCGGAAAGGGTCGTTGGGAGCCGGGAGTTTTCTCGGTCCGAAATCTGCGGCGGCGTTGCCATAGTTAGTAATCCACCAGTTAAAAGAATATTCGAGCGAATCAGATGGTGTTCTTACCACCATAGTTGCCAATACGCTTTTTACCGAGCGGCTGTCCCACAAACCGCCATCTGGGTCACCATCGTTGTCTGCATGCCAGGCCATATTTAAAGTATCAACAAAGTTGCAGCCTTCGGGTGCCGGATGGGTTCTGTAAAAGCCGACCATGTCATCGTTCCAGCCGGTGGGATCGTTTCTGGAAATGTGAAAAGCATCTCCGTCAACATATATACCCATATAGACCTGACGAAGTACATCTGTACCGATATTGGTAACCTTGTAGTCAAATAATACAAAGTCCTCGGCATAGGAATAACTCCAGGCCATAGAGCGCTGGTCAATGCGAAGCCCAAGCGGTTTGTGTCTGGTCTGATCGAACTGGTCTGGCGATATCAGGGCAGAATTTGTAACCGTATCGAAATATTGGCAGATAATGTCCTGCTCAGAAAAGCCGAGTCGCTCCGGGTCGTAGTAAATGCTGTTGATGTCCATCGAGCGGTACTCAAACTCGCCTAGCTGCCCCGGCAAAGCCCAAAATTCTAGATTTTCATAGTAATCTTCGTTGGCAGTAGAAACGAGTGTATCCCTGCCCACAATCGCTCCAATCCAGAGCGCCCCGACCCAGAGATAAACTAAGTCGCTGTTTTTGGGGTGAACACATGAGGGAATTGCCCCGCCGGTCAGCGGATCGGTGATGGTTTGTCCCAAGGTTCCAAAAGTACCGTTGTTGGCAATGGCCAGTTGAATATTTCCCCTGTTGTGCGCGGTATATTCAACTTTGGGAAGTTCCACACTGCGTTGTGAGTAAGTCATAAATTTCTTAGAATATTTTAATTTTGGATTGATAGTGTCTCTGGCTATGACTGTCGCAGAATTGTATATAAATAAGAGAGCCGTCCCAAGAATTATAATGAGACGGCTTTTGTCCAAGAATGTTTTCATAGAGTAAAGCTACATAATTATTACAAGTTTGCCAATCTGAACATCGCCTGTTTCGCTGTTTTCTACAGTCCAATAATACAGGCCAGAGACTACTGACTGAGTGTTGCGAGTAATCAAATCCCAGGTTTCATGGGTGGAGTTAGGGTCAGCGGGGTCCCGGTCATGAATAATTTCTCGAACTAAGTCTCCGTCCAGAGAGTAAATGTTGATATTGCACTTTGGAGGAAGATTGGCAAAGTGAATTCGCCGGGTACGGTTGTCTGGTCTTTGTTCTCTTGAAAAGCGCTGACCTAATGTGTCCAGACCTTCAAAACCGCGGTCACGGTAGTTCTGGTCAATACGATAGGGATTGGGATATACAAAGACTTCTAAATTCTGCTGGGCAACTCCGTCGGCTGTTTCAAGCGGATAGGCGTTAGCCGTATTAAACGTGACACTTGTTTCAAGCGACGGCAGCCCGGAACTTGGTGAGCCAAAATCAAAGGCCGTAACGCTAATCCAGTAAGGGACAGTAGGCAGCAGATTTCTCACCGTATATTCATATTCGAAATAACGCGGGAAGCCATCCGGGGTTTTTTCTGCGTCAGGTAACGAGTCCAAAACCAGAGTGCTGGGATAGGCTTGAGAAGGATAAACTTTTCTGATACCATCAGGGTCAGTCAGGCTTGAAACGTTAAATCCCTGTGCCTCGAAGAAAAATAATGAGTCTATCGGAAATAAAGGATGGTTAAAGGGTCTGCTGCGAGTGTAATCCAGCGGATTAAAGGATGAGTCACCAAAGGCGTACAAGTTAAATAATTCGTCGTACGAAAATGGCTCATCTTTTAACTCAAAAGTAGGCGGCACAGCATTTTGATTAAACGTCCACTTGTTGAAGTTTTCGAGATCATATGAGACCAGTCGGCTGTAGCTGGTAGTCCGGTCGTCCCGCGCGATATAGATTCTATAACCTTCAAAGTCAATGGTGCGTGAGAAGGGGTCTTTGGTTGTTTCTGAGCGATAGCCATTGAAGCGGACTCTGATTTCACCAATAGTTGGCTCAATGAAGAGAGCCGGCGCAGGCGGCGGCGAAGCGCCTCTGAAATCGGGGACTCCGTCACCGGATGCAAAAGTTGTGTCGACTTTCAAGTAGGTATAAATAGTATCCCATGGCGTTAGGGAACTGTCTATCGATTCAATAGCGCTATCTAAAACACAGAATCGCATTTCGCCGGCATAACCATTGCTATCAGTATCAACGCCCGGATTGTCATAAATCCAGCCAGCCCAGCGGGCATTTACCAGGAAATCTTTGAAGTTAAGGTTTTCGTAGTACTTGTCAGGGTCATCGGGAAGATTGTCATCGTTACCTATCTCAGTATGAAAGTTCAATCCGGCCACATAGGCAAAAGAAATGGGTAATTCCTGACCCGGATCAATATCAAAGGGACCGAAAGAAAGCAGATAACGAGTATCAAATCCGATTGGTATTATAACTTTCATAGTTGCATTGGGCGGCAGCCAGATAGAGTCGGTTTCCCGGATTACACCGGTATATGCCTGATCATAATCGAATTCCTGATTGCGAAGCAGATAATATTTATTTCTGTCACCCTCTGGTGTACCCAAGCCACCGGTTCCAAAATCACGGAAAGATTCTTTTAATCTGCCTACATTTGGTCTTTCTCGAGGACCGAAGTCCAAAAAAGCATTTCCATTACTTACCCACCAGTTAAAAGAAACCTGGAGAGATTCAGCCGGAGTTCTTACAATACGGGTACCTGTGACATGAGGCGCCGGTCCGGTTGAGCCGTCGAGGTCACCGTCGTTGTCTGAAATCCAGGCCAGATTGGTAACATCAACATATTCACAGGTCAGGTGAGTATCAATAAAACTTGGTGTAAAGCCGCACAGGTCGTCCATAAAAGCGCCCAAAGGGTCAGCGCCGACATCGGCATCAACATAAATTCCCATATAAACTTCGCGGATAGTTCTGGCAGATATATTTTTGATACCATAATCAAAGAGAACAAAATCCTCTGCATACTCATATGACCAGGCATATGAACGCTGAGTGATTTCTATACCGATAGGCCTATGGGGTAAATTAGTAAAACCGTCTGCTGCTACGCCGTCTGTGGTAGTATCGGTATATACTGCAATAAAGTCTTCTTCAGAAATAGCATCTCGAAACAAGTCGTCATCTGTGGGATCAATAATCGATCTTTTCTTCATCTCTCCTTTTGGAAAGGGGTCAGGAAACATTTCACGGGTAAATGACCAGCCATCGGCGCCTACAGAAACCAGCGTATCACGTCCTACAACTGCGCCAATCCAGAATGCTGCGGCAAAAAGATATTCAACCCCACCGTTTTTGGGAACTTCGCAGCCAAAGGGTATGGGCCTACCCGTAAAATAATCATTGAGGGAAGTGGCCACAAATCCATTGCCAAACGTCCCGTTGTTAGAGATACTCAGCGTCATATTACCGACTCGATGAGCGACAACGCCATGCGCGGGAGGCTCTGCCAGGCGCTGACTGTTGCTGAATTTATTCTGGTCCTTTTCGTCGAACTCGGCGCGGGCTGTGGCAGTTGAAGCAGTGCCAAGCATGGCTGTCAGGCAGAGAAAGACTATCGCAATTGATTTGTTAAGAGACATATTTCTGTTTTCTTTTGCTTTAATTGTTTGGTCCTTTGAGCAATCTTAATTAAAGAATAATTACCAGTTTGCCAATTTGCACATCGCCTGTTTCGGTGTTTTCCACGGTCCAATAATACAATCCGGAAACTACAGATTGAGTGTTGCGGGTTATGAGGTCCCAGGTGTCATGTGTAGAGTTGGGGTCAGAGATATCTTTGTCATGAATGATTTCCCGCACTAAATCACCGTCCAAAGAATAAATATTGATAGTGCATTTTGCCGGAAGATTGGCAAAGTGGATACGACGGGCGCGAGTATCGGGTCTCTGTGACCTTGGCAGGCGCTGTCCCAGAGTATCCAGCCCTTCAAAACCACGGTCTCGATAATTCTGGTCGATTCGATAGGGGTTCGGGTATACAAAAACCTGGAGATCCTGCTGAGCTACCCCAGCGGCAGTCTCAAGAGGGTAAGCGTTGGCTGTGTTAAATGTAACGCTGGTCTCCAGCGGGGGCAGACCCGAACTGGGAGAGCCAAAATCAAAAGCCGTCACGCTAATCCAGTAGGGCACAGTAGGCAGCAAATTGCGCACGGTAAATTCATATTCGAAGTAGCGGGGTAATCCCTCGGCAGTTTTCTCGGCATCAGGCAAAGAATCCAGATTCATAGTGCTTGGGAAGGCTTGAGAAGGATATGTTTTAATAATACCGTCAGGGTCAGTCAAACTTGAAACGTTGAAACCCTGTGGCTCAAAAAAGAACTGGGAGTCAATCGGGAACAGAGGGTGCTTAAACGGTCTGCTGCGAGTGTAATCTAAGGGGTTAAAAGAGGAGTCACCAAAGGCGTACAAGTTAAACAGTTCGTCATAGGTGAAGGGATTGCTCAATAACTGAAAAGTGGGTGGTATAGCATTCGGGTTGTAAGTCCACTTATTGAAATCTTCTCTGTCATAAGATACCAGCCGGCTGTAGCTGGTAGTACGGTCGTCGCGGGCGATATAAATTCTGTAGCCTTCAAAATCAATAATTCTTGAAAAAGGATCTTTGGTAGTCTCCGTACGATAGCCATTGAAACGAACCTTGATTTGCCCGACACTTGGCTCGATAAAAAGAGCCGGTGCAGGCGGCGGGGAGGCTCCCCTAAAATCCGGTACACCGTCACCAGTAGCAAAGATAGTGTCCACTTTGGCGTAAAATGTATCCCAGGGAGTTACAGAACTGTCTATGCTTGAAATGGCACTGTCGATCACACAGAATCTCATCTCGCCAGCGTAACCATTGCTGTCAGTGTCTACGCCGGGATTATCGTAGATCCAGCCGGCCCAGCGGGCGTTGACCAGAAAATCCTTGAAATTCAGTCCCTTGTAGTAAGCATTGGGATTATCGGGAAGGTTTTTGATGTTATCAATATCAATATGGAAATTATCGCTGCTCACATAGGCAAAAGAAATAGGCAACTCTTCACCGGGGTCAATATCAAAAGGCCCAAAAGACAGCAAATATCTGGTGTCAAAGCCATCGGCAAAATCTTCAGCAAAACTTTGATTTGGCTGCAGCCAGATACTGTCTGAGGCCGTAATTGAGGCCGTATAAGCCTGATCGTAGTCGAATTCACCGTTGCTTAAAGCGTAGTATTTGTTTCTGTCTCCCTCAGGTGTACCTAAGCCTCCCGTGCCATAATCTCTGAATGGCTTATTTGCTGTTGGCCTTTTGCGGGGGCCAAAATCTCTGGAGGCGTCACCGTTGCCAATCCACCAGTTAAACGAAATTACAAGAGACTCTGCCGGGGTTCTGACAATTCTCGTTCCGGTAACCCCCGGGGCCGCCGGATACCCTTCGCCAAGGTCGCCGTTGTTATCTGTTATCCAGGCGATATTGGCGACATCGACATACTCACAGATAGCGTGTGTGTCCAGAAAAGATGGTGTAAAGCCACAAAGGTCATCGGTATGCGGTTCCTGCGGATTTGCACCAACATCAGCATCAACATAAACGCCCATAAAAACATCGCGGATTGGTCTGCTGCCGATGTTTGTAATGCGATAATCAAAAAGTATAAAATTTTCGGCGTATTCATACGACCAGGCGAAAGATTTCTGGGTAACTTCAATCCCGATTGGTCTGTGGCCAAAGGGATCAAGCCCGTCGTAGGTTCCGGAACCCCTGGCAGTATCAGTGTACCAGGCTATAAAATCTTCTTCTGAAATGGCATCCCTGAACAAGCTGTCAATAGTAGGGTCAATGATAGATCTTTTTTTCATTGCTTTGGGATTACCGGCAAAGGCTTCGTCCGGAGAAAATTCCTGGTTACTCTGCCAGCCATCATGTCCGACAGTAACCAGTGTGTCACGTCCGACAATAGCGCCAATCCAAAAAGCACCGCCGAACAGATATTCAATACCGCCATTTTTGGGGACCTCGCAGCCAAAAGCAATTCCCCTCGAAGCGAAACAGTCCACCGCAGCTGACTGGGAGTAATCGGTACCGAACGTGCCATTGTTTGAGATAGCCAATGTCATATTTCCGATTCTGTGTGAAGCCATACAATGGTCAGGATTTACAGCCAGCTGACCGCCGCCCTTGAACTTTCCTTCTTCATTTTTAAGATACAGGGTGCGGGGCTGTAATATGGGCGTCAGCAGCAAAACCAAAGCACACAAATATAAGACGATTGTTGCAAGAAATCTTTTTGACATAAATTTAGCACTCACTCATCTGGTTTAATTCTCAATCATTAACGAATCAGGGTCCAATTTAGTTTAATGAGCCCGGTAAAAATAAGGCTAACTCCAAGCTCTATTTTAATATAAGTGAAGAAATTAGCAAAAAGGACCATGTCAATCAAGCATTTTCAACAGAAATTATTTTGACGCAAATGCTGCTTTACATTTTGCAAATAAAAGGACAGCATACAGCTATCTGCAAAAAAAAGGCCGGTTTGACCCGGCCTTTTTAATTCCTTGCAAGCCTAAGCTATTCAGTGGGTTTCTCGAATTGGTCAGCCGAAACGCTGGCGTTGACATCGAATTCGGAGATTTCCGTGTAATCGCATTTTTTGCCGTCTAAGTTTCTTAAAGTTTTAGAAGGAATCAGAATACCCTCAACCTGGGTAAATTCTGTGTATCTTTCTTCAATGTTTCCCTCGCCGACCATAGTTGTCCCCCAAAATGACTTACCGGCCAGTTTGTGGGTTTGGGAGTCAAAGGCCAGTCTGCATATAGAAGTGCCGCTTTTGTCCAGCATTACTACAAAATCGACAGGACTTCCGTCAAACTCGCCGGAGCCGTCGAATACAAACTGAATTTCAGGAGAATCTATCTGCTGAAACATCTGGATTGTATTTCTCATGGCATCTATGTTTTTCTCAAGTATTTCTTCTTCGGAAAAGGCAACCAGTTCACCGGTGGGGCTTGTTCGCCAGCCGCTGACACCGTTTCTGATGATCAGCATAGTTCTGCCCATCATAGAAACTTCCTGTCTGGTTTTATCCGGGAATGCTTTGAGTTCATCAAATTGTATGGCGATTTCTCCCTGAGGCGTAATTATTGTAAGTGTTCCTTTGGTATGTAAAGAGCTCACTTTTTTGAATTTGGCCAGGCCGCCATGTGCTTCGGCAGCCTGAGTCAGGACATTTTTCCCTTTTTCGAGATTTTCAGGTGTAACGGACAATTCAGTTTTTTCTTCACCGGAAGGTATCGATATATTAATAGCCACAACCGGGCCGAGCGCCAGTTCCTCTAATGGCATATCAAAATCTTCACCTTTACCAACGACTACAACTTGCAGGGCATCGGGCCTGAGATTTTTCTTTGCCGCTGCGACGACATCTTCGGAAGTTACCTGCTCAACTTTTTCCTTTGTTTGCTGCAGGAAGTCTTCGGGAAGTCCATGGTAGTCGTATGACATCATTCTGGTTACTACTTCACCTTTAGTGTCAAAATTAAACACGAACGAATTCAAATAAGCATTTTTGGCTCTATCCATTTCTTCTTCGGTGGGTGGATCGGTCTGCATGCTTTTGATTACTTTTATGACTTCTTTTATGGCTTTGGCAGTCGTTTCAGATTTTGTCCCGACATAGCCATAAAAGAATCCCGGATAAGAAATATTTGCGGTATAAGTAGCGCTGGTGCCGTATGCCAGACCTTCCTTGGAGCGTATCGTATTAAACATTCGATTCCCAAAACCGCCGCCGAGTATATTGTTCATTACAATTCTATCAGCATAGTCTTCGTCAGTAACTAAGCCGCCGATATGCCCCAGCAGAATGTTCGTCTGGGTAACATCATTTTTCTCAACATAATTGACCTGCCGGACAAATTTGTAATCAACTTTGGGAAGTTTGGGGATTTCAGCCGTTCCTCTGGACCAATCGCCAAAAAGGCTCTTAATTTTTTTAACTATCTTTTTCTCGTCAAAATCACCCCAGATTCCTATCTGGATTCTGTCTGGGGTGAAATATTTTTTGTGGAAAGCCACCAGATCATCGCGGGTTATGGCGTTGATTGTCGCATACTCACTTTGGCGTGCATAGACAGATTCAGGTCCGTAGATTACTTTTCTGAATTCTCTAATGGCAATCTGTAGCGCTTCATCATTGCGTCTGGCGATAGCCGAGCGCTGCTGGACAATTTCCAGATCAATTTTATCCTGTTCAAAGACAGGATAACGGAGGACTTCGGCCAGTACCTCCAGTCCGAGGTCAGTGTATTCGCTTAAGACATTGATTCTGGCTGTACCGGTAGCAAGTCCCATGGAAGTTTCTACGCTGGCTCCGACAGCTTCCAGCATTTCATCTATTTCATCGCCGCTCCATTTTTTGGTGCCGCCGGTTCTGAGAACCGAACTGGTCACATCGGCTAAGCCAATTTTGTCGGCTGGTTCCAGATAGGAACCGATATTTATTCTGACCGAGGCTCTGAAAATGGGCAATGACTTGTCCTGTGACAGATAAAGTCGAAGGCCGTTTTCAAGCTCGATTTTCTTAACGTTTGGTATTTCCAGCGGATTGAGCTTCGGATATACGATTTTGCCGATGTCCTGCGCCGTGCTCATGGAACTAAGCGCAAACGCCAGAGTCATCAGAGCTACAAATGTAAATAATGTGAACTTTTTCATTTCATCTATCTCCTAATCTCAGCTTTCCACCGTGTTCATCATGATGACGGTTCTATTTTTTGATGTCAGGTATGTATTGGCGACACGCTTGATGTCTTCGGCTGTAACAGCGTTAATGCGATTCAGTTCATTGAACATTTCTCTCCAGTCGCCCCAGTAAGTCTGATAAGCTGCCAGCTGAAAGCCGATTCCGGAATTACTGCTCAGGCCGTTTATAAAGTTAGCTTTGGCTCTGGCTTTGATTTTTTCAACTTCATCATCGGGAATAAGTTCTTCTTTCATTCTTTCTACTTCAGCCAAAATCTCAGTCTCGCAATCGGCATTGCTGATTTTTGGAGCAGGCAGTGCGTAGAGAAGAATCATGCCTGGATATTTTTCTCCCGGATAACCGGTCAGCCCTGAGACCTGCGCCACCATTTTCTTCTCTTTTACTAATTTCTTGTAGAGCAGGGATGTTCTGCCAATGGTCAGGTAGTCCAGCAGGGCGTCGATAGCCGGACGGTCGGGGTGAGTGTTTTCGGGGATATGCCAGCCGGCCAGGTACCACGGCTGCGAGGGATCTTCGATTACCATTCGTCTTTCGCCCGTTTGCACCGGTTCAACGGTAGCGATTCTGGCAGGTTTTGGTCTGTAAGGAATGCGGTTCCAATATTTCTCAGCCATCTTAATCAATTCCTTGGTATTGACATCACCGACGATTGATATCGTAAGATTGGCCGGAGAATAATATTTTTCAAAAAAAGCTCTGGCTTCTTTGCGAGAGTAATATTGTATATCAGACATATGCCCGATGCCAGATATACCGTAAGGGTGAGCAAGAAAGGACAATCCTAAGAACTGCTCTATCAAGCGTCCTATCGGGCTTGACTCTATTCGCATACGCCGTTCTTCGGCCACGACATCTCTTTCTTTGTACATTTCTCTCAAAACAGGATTTAAGAAACGTTCTGATTCGAGTGCCATCCATAACTCAACTTTATTGGAAGGCAGACTAATGAAGTAAACAGTGCGGTCGGCCCAGGTTCCGGCATTGAGATCGACACCGCCTTCGCGGCTGACAGTTTGTCCGTATTGATTGGGAATTACCAGTTCATATGATGCCTCACGGGCAGCTTCATAGTCTTTCTCCAGTTTTTCTATTCTGGCAGAATCCGCCCAGAAACCTTTAGTGCGTTCAGCACGCAGCTCCATGAAAATAGAGTCTTCGATTTCTATCAGTTCTTTTTCTGCTTTATAATCTTTGGTTCCGAAAGTTGTAGTACCCTTAAAGGCCATATGCTCAAACATATGAGCCAGCCCGGTGTAGCCTTTGGGGTCATCTACCGAACCGACATCGGCGTAAGTATTAAAAGAGACTACCGGGGCGTCGTGTCTTTCCAGAATTATGAGCTTCAGGCCGTTTTCTAAGGTATGCTCCACAACCGAGTTCTCAAGTTTGGAAAAATCAAAACTGTAGGACGGCGTAGTCCCCAGCAGGATGGCTAAAACTGCCAGTAATGGGAATACGGAATAATATTTTTTCATCAGCTCCTCCGTTTAGCTTATCTATTATTAACAAATTAACATTGAATTACAAATGACTGTCAAGCGAATAGTTCTTTAAGGCTAATGCCCAAATTGGAGATACTCATACATTGAGACTACGAATCAATTTTGGCAATGTTTCAGGCTAAGTTTACCACCATGATATCATTTTTGGTCTGATTGTGTGAGGCAGACTTTCGTTGTTTGGCGTCACTCTGGCAGATATTCCGAATTTGCCGGATTCTGAGAGAGTAACTTCACCCTTAAACGAGTACGTACCTTTTTTGGGCTGCTTCCCGGAATTATTGGTGGAGAGCTGTATCGGCTTAAAATTCGTCAGCTCTTCATGGCTGGCAAGTCTGCCGGCAACAATTTCTATGTTAACATCGTCAGGGTCAATTTCACCGAGGAAAACTTCAATAGTTACCGGGATCGTCTGTCCCACAAAAAGTTCACCTTCCGGAATATTCATATCAACCGTCCGAATTTCAATGCTCTCCCAGTGTTCAGCCATTCTGTCTGTCCATTTCGAAACAGAGCGGGTCAATTCAAAATTGTTCTTAGACAGTTTACGTGAGGCTTCAAACGCCTTTAAGTAAAACTTGTCGGTATAATTCATCAGCATTCTTTGTGATGAGAACGATTCCCCGGCCGTCTTAATAGAATTTTTCATCCGCTCAATCCATTGTGCCGGCAGTCCTATTTCATTGAGCTCGTAAAACATCGGTACTACTTCATGCTCTAAGCAATTATAAAGCATATCAGCATCAAATCTGTCCTGAGCTTCAACAGATTCGATCTCGTGTCCGCTGCCTATGGCAAAGCCATTTTTGCCGTCGTAGGCTTCGGCCCACCAGCCGTCTAAAATGGAAAGATGCAGGCAGCCGTTGAGGGCGGCTTTCATGCCCGAAGTTCCGCTGGCTTCCTGCGGTCGTCTGGGATTGTTAAGCCAGACGTCGACTCCCTGAACCAGAATTCGGGCAATATTAATATCATAATCCTCGATGAACATAATTCTGTCACAAAGTCTTTCATTAGAAGCGAATTTAATAATTTGTTTTATAATCTCTTTTCCGGAATTATCCAGCGGGTGAGCTTTGCCGGATATGATAAGCTGCACAGGTCTGTCAATTCGATTTATGATGTTTTCTAATCGTTCGATATCGCTGAAAATCAGATTTCCTCTTTTATAACTGGAAAATCTCCGGGCAAAACCTATAGTCAGGGCTCTGGGGTCAAGGACTTTTCTGGCGCGCTGCTGGTCTGTCTGTGATGAACCGCGGCTGAACAATTGTTGCACCAGTCTCTTTCTTACAAACTCAACTAACTGTTCTCTTTTGCTGTTGCGGTAGCGCCAGAGGTCAGAGTCGGCGATGTCATAGACTTTTTTCCAGACTTCAGGCGCTCCGGGACGCTCGACATAGTCGGGACCGAATGTCGATTTAAATAATTTATTTAACTCCGGCGAAATCCATGAACCGGGATGAACTCCGTTACTGATGGCTTTAATGGGAATTTCCTCAAAGGGAACGTTCGGCCAGATCTGGCGCCACATTTCTCTGGCCGTCTGGCAGTGCAGTTCTGAGACTGCGTTATTAAAAGCCGAAGACTTTAGCGCTGCCGCAGTCATATTAAAGGGCTCAGTCTCATCTTCAGGAATAACCCGGCCAATTTTAAGGAAGTCGTCCCAGCTGATGCCCATTTGTTTTATACTTTCGGCTAAATAACGATGAACTAATACGGGTTCAAACTTTTCGTTGCCGGCCGGGACAGGAGTATGAGTTGTAAAAACAGAAGTTGCCCAGAGATATTGATAAGCTTCTTTGAAGTTGAGCTGGTGCGATTCCATTAAATTTCTTAACCGCTCCAGAACCAGAAACCAGGAATGGCCTTCATTAATATGGTAGACTTGCGGATTAATCTTGAGCGCCTCTAATGCTCTGACTCCGCCGACTCCAAGGACAATCTCCTGTTTAATTCGCATTTCTTTGTCGCCGCCATAGAGGATCGAAGTAATGTCGCGCAAGGCCGCTGAATTATCGGAGATATTGGCATCTAAAAGATAAAGCGGAATTTTGCCAACCTGCACCTGCCAGACCTGCAGCTGAACTTTTTCATTAGCCAGATCTATTGAAATTTGCAGTGGGTTTCCATCTTTACCTTTGACTCTTTGAATCGGCATGTGAAACCAGTCGTTTTCTTCATAGCGTTCCTGCTGCCAGCCGTCTTTAGACAAGGCCTGATGAAAATAGCCATAGCGGTAAAGGAGTCCGACAGCTACCATGGGAAGGCCCAGGTCTGAGGCCGCTTTAAGGGTGTCACCCGACAATATTCCCAGTCCGCCGGAATAGACAGGCAGGCCGGTGTCGAGCCCGTATTCAAGCGAGAAGTAGGCAACTTTCGAAGAAGCCTCTTCACTATACTTATGCTGAAACCAGAATTTCTTTTTAAGATAGGACTGAAAATCAGCGTAAATCTTATCCAGCCTGTCGGTGAATTCTTTGTTTTGTGCTGTTTCTGCTAACCTCTCCTGTGGCAGACGGGAGAGCAGCTCAACCGGATTCTGATGTGTTTCTTCCCAGAGTTTACTGTCAAGATCCTTAAATAGTCCGGACAGTTCCGGGTTCCAGGAATACCAGAGGTTGTGGGCTAATTCCTGAAGATTTTTAATACTATCAGGCAGATTGGGTAATACTAAGAGTTGTTTAATTTTCATATCAGCGTCAATTTACTAAAGGAAAATTTCAAATGCCAGTTTTAGAGAAGACTAAAGCAATCTTTAATGTCAATAACCAGGTTGAAAATTGCCTGAATTTGAGCTGTTTCAGGCTAAAATCGCGGGCTAATATCGGCCTCATATTAGCCTCATATAATGAGGGACTTTTCCGAAAATATAAGTGATTGAACAATAACAGTTTTTAATTTGTTTAAGTAAACAATACCGGTAGAATTTATATAATGGCACGCAAAAAGAAAAGAATTGGCATATTAACCGGCGGCGGCGACTGTCCTGGTATGAATGCTGTAATACGGGCGGTGGTACGTACTGCTGAAGTGGAATTTGACATGGATGTGGTCGGATTTCGTGACGGCTTTGAAGGGCTGGTGCAGAACAAGTATTTTGAAATCACTTTGAGTCAGGCCTCGGGTCTGCTGGCCAGAGGCGGTACTATTTTGGGCACGTCGAATCGCTCCGACCCCTTTAATTACCCGGTACTTCAAGGTGACAATGAAGAGTATGTTTATTTAGACAGGTCCTCACAGGCGGTAAGAAATTTTGAATCTCTCGGCCTGGATTGTCTGATAGCAATCGGCGGTGACGGTACTATGTCGGCCTCGGCCAGGCTGATCGAAAAGGGCATTCCAATTATAGGTATTCCCAAGACAATTGATAATGACCTGGTTGGTACCGATGTTACTTTCGGGTTTGATTCTGCTTTAGTGACTGCTACCGATGCGATTGATAAGATTCATACGACCGCGCAGTCGCACCACCGGGCTATGATTATCGAAGTGATGGGGCGTTATACCGGCTGGCTGGCGCTGTCATCGGGATTGGCCGGCGGAGGTGACATAATTTTGCTGCCGGAGTTCCCCTATGACATAGAAGCAGTCTGCGAGCAGATCAGAGTCCGCAATGCCCGAGGGAAGACTTTTTCAATAGTAGTTGTAGGCGAAGGCGCCAGGCAGCAGGGGGGAGAGCTGGTCTATAGAAATAAGCTTAAGCAATCTTCTGAAAATACCCGGCTGGGGGGGATATCACATCAGGTTGCCGCTCAAATAGAAGGGCTGACCAATATCGAATGCCGCGTTACCATACTTGGACATTTGCTCAGAGGCGGCATTCCCAGCGCCTATGACAGAATCCTGGCCACACGTTTTGGAGTTGAAGCGGTTCATATGGCCGAACAGGGCAGTTTTGGCAGTATGGTAACTTTGCAGGGCAGTAAGCTGGGGACTATACCGATAAGCGAGGTAGCAGGCAAAATGCGGCCGCTTACAGTCGAAAATTCTTTAATCAAGACAGCGGTCTCATTAGGAATCTGTCTCGGCGTGCCGGTAGGCGAAGACTTAAACAAATATTATGAAAATCCGATTCCCGAAAATACTGCCAGCACAGCTTCTTTGGCGGCAGCCAACAGCTCAGAATAGAATTGGAAACTTGATTTGTTGGCCGCCCTGACCGATATAGCTCACATACAATTGAATCTGATAAATAAGAACAAGGATGAGTTCTGATGTCCAAGAATAATAAAACTAAATTAATAAAGCAACTAACGCGCTCGCCCGCCTACAGAATAGCCTTTCATGACAAGGAATTTATGTCCGAGGAATTCAACCGTCCTGTCAGACTGCAGCTTGAACTCTTAAAAACGGAAATGCGGCTTAGAGAAGAAAAGATTGTTTCGACTATAGTTACCTTTGGAGGAACCAGAATACTTGAGCCTGTTAAAGCAAAAGCCAAAGTCAGACGGATAGAGCAAAGGCTAAAGAAGTCTCCTCAGGATAAGTCATTAAAACAGCTTCTTACAAGAGCAAAGAAAGTTGAAGTGAAATCTCGTTTTTATGACGAAGCCCGCGAATTCGCCCGGCTGGTTTCGTCTGAGTCGCAAAATCATCAGAGCCGCGAATTCGTCATGGTCACAGGCGGCGGTCCGGGCATAATGGAAGCTTCCAATCGCGGCGCGCACGACGTTGGTGCCAAGTCCATCGGTTTAAATATTACCCTGCCGGAAGAGCAGGAACCGAACGCTTATATCTCCGAAGAACTGTGTTTTCAGTTTCATTATTTTGCACTGCGAAAGATGCACTTTTTACTCAGAGCCAAAGCACTGGTAGCTTTTCCCGGTGGTTTCGGGACTCTGGATGAACTTTTTGAAGCTCTGACGCTGCTGCAAACACGCAAGATAACCGATTTGCCTATCATTTTATTCGGTGAATCATACTGGAAGAAAGTTATAAATTTTCGCTATCTGGTAGAGGAAGGCACTATCGACGAAAAGGATCTGAATCTGTTCGTTTTTGCAGACAAAGCTGCCGATGCCTGGAACTATATCAAATCTTACTACCAATCCCGGGGTGAAATTTAGAAAATTAAAAAACCGGACTTTGCTCGAGTCCGGTTTTTATTTCAACTAAATGAACAGCTTAGAATTTCGAGTATTCTTTTTCTGAATTCTTGGCTGCTTTAATCTGTCTGAGAACTTCTTTGAAATGAGCTTTGCTCATATCGTTGATAGCGGTTGAATTGACAGCTTTTTTGACGGCGTTTTCCAGAATGTCAAGGTCATTGGCTGCCAGAGTGCGGGCATCTGAGGGATACATAAAACTGCCGCTCAAATAAATACGTACAATCCTGGTTAGATGAGACATCTGCAATTGACGTCTGTGACTGTTCACATTCGAGGGGCCGGTTATCTCACCCCAAATCGCACGGCGAGTTTCTCTGAACATATCATGCATGGTGTAGCGCTCTTCGCCTTTTTTGTAACGGTCAAGATTATTAACCAGTCGTCCCAAAGTGGGCGGGTTATAAAGAATATTAAGCGCGGTATTTTGAATAGACATTATATATTGATGCCAGGGGTAAGCTATAGGTGAAGAATATAAGGAAGTTCTGAAATCCTGCTTTCTGGTATGCTGCAGTCTGTTAAGAATTTCTGATGAAACGTCAAATGCGTTCGCTGCAAAGATTTTGTCACGCAGGAAATTCATTGCCCGCCTTTGCTCCGAAGCCGAAACCGGTGTGAAAGGAACTGTGCCGCCTTTGGCACCCACATAGTTCTTGTTATGAATCAACCCGCCTATAAATCTTGCTGCGTAAAGAGCGCTATATCTATAGTAGCGCATGCCTCTTGAGAAGACCCTGCGGATTTTTTCGTAACTGACTCCCGGCTTTTCAAATTTGCTTAAGGTATTGCTCCACAAATCCTGAATCAGCTTGACCTGATGTTCGCTGTAAGCCAGCGGGTCATCGCCCAGATCCCAGGTGTTGGCGTATGGGTCGACAGCATAGGCGTTGTATAAATCATAGTCCGTACAGTAGGCCAGGCCTTTTTCAGCCGAACGTGAAGCAATCTGTGTTAGCTGTTCGGTTTCATCTTCAGGATTTTCAGCCCCAAAATCAGAATAAGAATACTCTACAATCCAATTGTCATAAGGACCCGGGGTAGAAGAATAAAACTCGCCCTGAGTTTGTCCTTTACCGGCAATATTGGCCGGTGCGTATTCCATTACGGTTCCCATAGTACCATTCTTGGTAGTAAATTCCCGGTCATTGATTTGATCGAGGCTGTAAATGGTCGAAGCCTTGTAGTTATGTCTGAACCCTAAAGTATGACCAACTTCGTGTGCTATTAATTCCACGAGATAAGCATGCACATATTCTTTTGTCAGCGAATCCTTATCTGCCATATCGCCTATATTTGAGTAGAGGTAAGACAGACCAAATCCGGCATGTTCAGCAAGTCCTGTGGCAAAAGTGCAGATTCTGTCAGACTCCTGTTCAAAAGGATTAAATTCTTCTTCTTTCATCAGGCGTCCGTCAAATGATATCGGTCCGATATATTCATCCATATTGATAAACATGGCTCTGACAAAATCCGAAGAGACGCCAATGTCGGCATCATATATTTCCCCTGTAAAGGGATTGGCGCGACTGGGGCCGACCGCATAAACACGGGGGGAATAGATCCATCGGATTACACTATAACGAGTGTCGAGCGGGTCCCAGCTGGCAGTATCCGGCATCTGCCTGGCAACCACAGCGTTCCTGAAACCGATCTTTTCAAAGGCCGGATTCCAGAACTCGATTCCTTCAGCAAGAGCGTCGCGATATTCAGGCGGCACCGTATTTTCAATCCAGTAAACGATTGGCGTGACCGGCTCGGAAATACGGGCATCGGGATTCTTTTTCTTTAAGTCCCAGCGATTAACATATCGAACGTAGGGCGATTGGCGGTCGAGCTCTGTATAATCCAGAAACTTTGTTTCGAAATTACCAATTCTGTCGTCAGCCAGCCTGGGAACGTAATCGGTTTCCGGAATAGCGGAAATCGAATAATGGTATTGATGATAAAAACTTCTGCCACTCTGAAGTGTAACTCCGGAGTTGGGCCGGCTGGACTTATAGTGAAGCTTTACATCAATTTCGCTGTTGTCGGGGAAAGACTTTATCTGTTGGTAATAGCTGTTCTTACTGTCAAAGCTGAAGCCTTTCTTGGCCTTGCCCAGATAATAACCGGTATTATTGTAGTCAGTAATAAACATTGCTGAGGGATCAACCAGGACAGCTTTGCTTGAGTCCTCAGGCTTAGACTTTATATCCAGCGAGGTAAAGAGATGGTCAGAAATACCAGCCGCGACAGCTTTGTGCATAGTGCTTGAAGTGTCTGCCCTGACCCGCAGGTTTTTTTCCATAACCAGAATTTTCTTGCCCACTTTTTTGAAGTAAAGTGGAAAAGTTCTGCTGGGGTAGCCGGCATCATAGAAAGTGCCGTCGCCAGATGAGCGTGCTGAACCAAAAAGATAAATCTGGCCAAAATGCTCCGGATTTATAGCCATCAAAACAGAGTTGTCTACCGTGTCATGATAAAATGTAAACAGCCCCTCGATCTTTACTTTGTCTTTGGTAAGTTTTGCAAAGGGTTTTGCTTTAGACTTGCTCTTAGCGGAGTCTTTACCGTTTTCGTCATTCGACTTTTGTCCGGCGCCTTTAATACCTCTGGCCTCTACGCTCAGAGTAGAAAACGACATAAACAAAGCCAACACCAAAATTGTGGTTATAGTTCTGAGATTCATACTATCTCCTTATGGTTATTATTAACCGGTTAGTAATTTTCATATAAGCAGAAATAGAAACATAACATTTTTTCATGGAATGACAATAGTTGTTTCGATTGTTAGCATGCAATGAGTGTTATTTATGTACATATCTATATCCCATATTGTACGGAAATGTGAGAAATTTGTTTGTTTTTTCTGCTGTAAATCCTTTAATTTTTGTTCATGTGTGAATCACGATCTGAGCTTTACTTTATGGCAAAATGACCAAGAAATGGACAAGTTATGCCTGAATACCTGATTTCAAGCAGCGCCGGAGTGGTAGCGGTGCTGGCCGCGGTGACATCGCTGTTTTTCTTCTTAGAGAAAAAAACCGGGTGGAAATTATTCAATTATTTTCCGCCTTTGATATTTATTTATCTGACTCCTGTGGTATTGTCAAATTTTGGCCTGATACCAACTAAGTCTGTGGTCTATGATTTTATGGGTGAGAGCATCCTGCCTACTTTTCTGGTAATCATGCTGCTTCGGGTAGACCTGAAAATGACCGTGAAAGTTATGGGCAAAGGGATTTTCGTGATGCTGGCAGGTACGATCGGAGTTGTTATCGGAGCTCCTATCGCGTTTTTTCTGGTAAAACATGGCCTTGATGCAGAGAGTTGGAAAGCCTTTGGGGCGCTGGCCGGAAGCTGGATAGGGGGCACCGGAAATATGCTGGCGGTGGGGCAGATGGTAGAGCTTGATGAAACTTCAGCCAATTTTGGCTATGCAGTCATAGCAGACAATGCTGTTTATCTCATCTGGCTGCCTATTATGCTGGCCTCCAAGAATCTGGCCGGCTGGTTCCATAAGTTTACCGGAGTGTCTGGTGACAGGCTAAGCAAGATGGAAGAGGCTGCTAAGGGCGCCACCGAAGTTAATGGAAAATTTGAGATGCGGCATTTTTTGTATCTGGCTTTCTTAGGTTTTGCCGCGACTACCTTTGCCATTTGGTTTTCGGAAATATTGCCGGCTTTTCCGCCATATCTGACCGCCTCTACTTATAAGATTTTATTAGTTACCATAATAGGTATTTCTCTTTCATTTACGAAAGCAAGCAAGATTCCCGGTTCACATGAAATAGCTATGGCGCTGGTATATCTGTTTGTGGCACGAATGGGAGCGAAAGCAGATCTTTCTAATGTGAGTATGTCGATTTTCTGGTTTCTGCTGGGAGCCTACATTTGGATTTTCATCCATGGCTTTTTCATAGTTGCTGCTGCCAGGCTTTTCAAAGTTGATGTCCACACCGCTGCTATTGCCTCGGCGGCTAATATTGGCGGGGCAGCTTCGGCTCCGATTGTGGCAGCTTTTCACAAACCGGCTCTGGTGCCGGTCTCTATCCTGATGGCGCTGCTGGGCTACGCTATTGGAAATCCTGCCGCTTATATTGCAGCGATACTGTGCAGTCTGGTTTAGTTTTCGGTATTACCAAGCAGCGGTACAAACCGCACGGGATAGAGTGTTTCCTGCTTTAGTCCATCAACGGACTTTATGACTTTCACTAATTCCTGTTTATCAATTGTATCTCTGTCCAATGGTATAATCATTATGCCGTCTGCTCTGAGTTGCAGAGTTAGTATATCCGGAATCGTTTTTGCAGCGGCAGTGACTATTATAGCATCAAAGGGGGCTTTCTCAGTCCAGCCGTTTGAGCCATCAGCATGTTTTGTGAAAATATTGTCATAGCCAAGTAATTCAAACAGACGCTCTGCTTTTGGTATCAGTTCAGCTATGCGCTCTATGGTATAGACAGCTTTCGCAATTTCGGCAAGTATGGCGGTTTGATAGCCGGAACCGGTTCCAATTTCGAGCACCCGGCTCTCCTTATTCAAATTCAGGTGTGATGTCATCGAAGCTACCACATACGGCTGTGAGATAGTCTGGCCGGCACCGATAGACAGAGGTCCGTCCTCGTAAGCGTCATCAATGAATCTTTCAGGGACAAACAGGTGCCTGGGCAATTTGCTCATAGCCTGCAAGACAGAAGAGTCAGTAACACCTCTTTTCTTAATTTGTTGTGTTACCATTTTCCGTCGACGCTGCTCGAATATGTTATCACTGAGGCTGCTCATAACGTACAAAACTATAACTGTCTCGAAATCTGAAGTAAACAACAGAAAAAAGGCCGGCCTGAAAGACCGGCCCGCAGAGTCTGCCCACTTTTCCTATAAACAACAGGCGGTCGGACCACCTCTGAATATGAAGTCTACCAGGTAGGTCAGGTCGAGTATGTTTGTATTAGAGTCACAGTTAACGTCCCCGGCAACAAACGGGTGTGGCGCCAGACCTCCTCTGAATATAAAGTCTACAATGTAAGTGAGATCAAGAATGTTTGGTCCCGAATCGTCACCGGAAATATCACCACAGAGAAAGAGAGCATAGATAAAGCTAAATGGGTCTGATTGATACAGCGAGGAATGACCGGCTGAATCCTGTGCTTTAACTCTCCAGTAGAGCTTGGCATTTTCAATGAACAGCGTTGAAGGAAGTTTGAGGCTGTCACTAAAGGCCTGCTGGGTGTAGTAGATGCTGAAGAAAAGAGAATCGCTTGAGAACTGAATTCTGTAAAACTCCGGTGATATTTCATATGCCGGAGGTGCTGGTGAACTCCAGTGAAACAGAATAGTATCCCGGCCTTCACCCGCATTGTCTACAGGTAGTAACTGAACCGGAACCGGCGGAGTTTCTGAATCCATGACAAACGTCGCCGGGCTGGTGTAGCCGGAATTATTGCCGGCAGAGTCAACCAGCTCTACCTGCCAATACCAGCGTCCCTCATCAATAGTATCAGTGATGGTATAGACAAAGTCCGGAAGTGGTTCATAGGTAGTAATTCCGCCGCCAAAAACAGAATCCTGTGAAATTTGAATTCTTCCGAATTCAGGGGCCAGGCCTGAAGATTTTTCACCTCCTTGGTCTGTTTTCGAACCAAAGTCGTAAAAGAAGGAAAAAGTTTTAGCGGGCAAATACTTACCATTAATTGGCGATATCGGCGCCACAGTAGCCGGAGGCACATTGTCTATAACAAGTTTATGGGAAGTGGCCTGAAGCGAAGACGAGTCCGGACCGATAATTTGCCTGACAGCCCAGTAGTAGATGCCGTCTGGCAGAGAATCTGATACCGGCATAGTGAAAGTCTGGTCTGCGATACCAAAAAATTCATGTACTACATTTTGCATAGCGAAATCAATGGCTAATAATAGTGTATAACTGTCTCCGATGCCGCTCCAGGTGAAAGTTGGAAGACGGTTTTGGCTATAGGTAGGATTGGCCGGAGTCAGCAGGGCGGGGGGAGGAAATGGATTATTAACTGTGAGCTGAAATGTTATGGTGTCTCCTGATCCACCGTCACTGGGTCCATTAATAGTAATGTTATTTACTGCCAGATGAGTAACTTCTGCCGGTACGTTTATTGTAAAATTTAAGGTGTCTATTGTCAAAGGTGGAATAGATTGCGCCTTTGATGGGGGTTCAATGTTCCAGCCCAGATCATTATCAATAGTTACAACAACCCTGTCGTAGGCATTTCCCATATTATCAACAATTACCAAAAAGGGGTAACTTGCCGGTGAACCGACTGTGTCATCCGGTATGTCAATAAGTGCCATTGAGTAAAGGGCACTGGCTATAACATCGACAGAAGCCTGAGAAACCACCAGAGAATCTGACTTACTTACTGCGGAACAGGTAATAGTAGTCTTTTCAGTAGCCAGGGCAGAGGCAGGGATGACAGCGCTGACGGCGAAAGCAACAGAGTCCCAGGTGGAAAGAACAATAACTGAATCTGTGGTGCTGACTATCAGCCAGCCGGCATCGTCTTCGATATGAACGTCGACAGAATCGGTTTCTGCTCCGACGTTGGAAACCCAGAACTGCACTTCAACCGTATCGCCCGGGTCCCGGGTGATGTCATCTACATCAAAGACAGCCAGGGCAGCCAGATTTCCGGGGGTATAAATGCTGTCAGGCGTAAATATCAGTGAATAGGACTGTGGTCCAGTTGGTATATTAAAGCCTGTTACGCGCGCTTTCCAGAGACCCGGTGCGGGAGACTCTATTTCCACAGTCTCCACGTTGTTTAAGCGGTCAACTCCCTTGATGGCCCAATCAGCCGGGACAGCAGGGTTGAGGACCCAGGGAAGTTCGATGCTTGCTAAGGGGTCGACCAGTTCCAGATCGAGATCATTAACTAAATCTTTGCCGGCGATGCCCTGTCCACCCGGGTCAGACCAGACCAGAGTGACTTTTAGTCTTTCAGCGCCGCTTGGTACTGTCAGATCATATATGTGAACCGTTCCGGTCGTAGTCTGATTCTCGACATAGGATGGTTCACCTATTACTATTTTATCGACAGCTTTAAGTCCGTCGACTTTGCCATGACCAAAGCTATAGTCCGGTCCGGTATTTCCGACATCTTTGGCGGTGTTTATCAGAATTCCTTTGATAGTAGAAGGCAGCACCGGCCAGGGCTGGCCGGAATTCATTAGTGCTTCCTGCAACAGAGCAATAGTTCCTGCTGTCGCAGGGCATGACATCGAAGTTCCGCAGGCATTCCAGTAGCCTCCGCCGTTAGCGCAGCTTCGCAGCACACAGCCGGGGCCGCAGACATCCGGTTTGAGACGTCCGTCATCGGTCGGGCCCCAGGACGAAAAACTGGTCATAGCATCTGAGCCTGAGGACATGGCTCCTACTGTAATGATATTTTTGGCTGTAGCCAGAGCGCCGATCGTACCATAGGTAAAACCCAATGAACCGCAAGATGTACTGCTGGTGCTGCGGCTGTTGCCGGCTGACCAGCAAATTGTAATCGGCTGACTCTGTGAACCCCTGACTATATTATCAAGTGTTATATTTTCAGTATAATAATTACCCATTACAGCTTCACAGGCAGCGACATTAATAGAACTACCATATCCCCAGGAATTTGTTGCTACTTGCGCACCCATGAACTTAATTGCGTCATAATATTCGGTTTCCATTTCAGATATCGAAAGCCACCATAAATATGATGCCAGGAGCGCCTGTGGAGCCATCCCTGCATATAGCCCGCCTTGTTCGGTGCCGTCTCCCAAAATAGTACCTGCCACGTGCGTGGCATGATTGCTGGTGCCAGCTCCGTCACGGAGGGTAACCCTGCCTATCATATCCGCATGGACAGCATAGACAGAACCGCCATCCCACTCAGCAACCGTCACCCCGGCCCCTGTTAAATTGTAAGGAGCGGCCTGAAGTTCTTCGGCGCGAGTATCAACTCTGGCCACGTTGTTTAATTCCACCGGAGGCGGTGCAGCCTGCTCGATCCAAATTACCGCGTCAAGTTCTGATAATTGCAAGTAGGATAGTTCAGGCACTATCAACTCGACTGTATTTATGCTGCGGGCCAGACCAACAATTTCAGCATTGAACCGGTTTTCAAATTCCTGAGCCCAATAGTCAAGATTTTCATCGTCGTGCAGCACAATCTTAAACTCAACCAGATCGCCCCCGCGGCGAGCCCAGTCACCGATTCCAAGGTCGGTAATAATAGGGGATAGTTTGTCATCAGGATATATTTCTCCAAGCCATCTCAGTCCATGCTGAGTGGCAAAGGCCTCATCAATTTCAATTTCTAAATTTACGGTATAAGTAAAATTTGGAATGTAACTTATCAGCTCCATGCCACCGGCGGCAAGAGACTGTCTGTCTGCATCTGTCAGCGGCCGGTCGAACTGCACCAGGACGTGTTTTCCCAATAGCAGCGATGATTCCTCTGCCAGAGTTTGCGCTTTGGCCGGAGCAGGCAGAAAATCCCTCTGCTTTAACTTCACGGCAAAATCAAGGTCGGCAGAATTTACTATAATTGGTACTGCAAATATTATTAGCAGGAGGCAAGTGGCACCGGATGCTCTCATCAAAATACTCCAATCCTGGTTTTGAGCGAGGTGATCTGTGGCTATCTTCAGGGCGGTGTTAAATTAAACTGGTACTTACATCATCCAAAACTTCAATACGGTGTCAAATATAACAACATTTCAATTACTGTCAACAAGTAAATCAATGAGATGTTTCAAGTTGTGAGTAATATCAAACATAAAATATAGGTTGAAGGTTTTGAAATTCTGTTGCAGATTAAAATTACATTGAAAGGAGCGCATGTCAGAAAATAATTGGTTATTTAAGGCCGATCCCAAAGATTACTCCATAGATGATCTGGCCAATGAACAACATCAGACCACCAGCTGGGACGGTATCAGAAATTATATGGCCCGCAACTTACTCCGGGATGAAATTAAAAAGGGCGATAAAATTCTGCTTTATCATTCTAATGCAAATCCTAAAGGTCTAGTTGGGCTTGGCCAAGTCGTCAGGTCCGCTTATCCGGACGATACAGCTTTAGACCAGTCCAGCGTCTACTATGACCCCAAGTCCTCAAGGGATAATCCGATATGGTATATGGTCGATGTAAAACTTGTTAAGATATTTCCCGAAGTTATCGAGCTGAGAGAGCTGAAAGAGACCAAAGGTCTTGAAAAAATGATGCTGACACAGCGGGGAAGCAGGCTTTCTATCCAGCCTGTCAGGAAAAGTGAATGGAAAATAATCATGCAGTTGGTCTCGAAATTAAAGTAGTCAGTCCTTGGCTCGAATAGCCTTGACTATTTGCCTGATTTGGTTAATTTTGGCGGACAATGCTGGGGTAGTTCAGTTGGTTAGAACGCCTGGTTGTGGACCAGGAGGTCGGCAGTTCGAGTCTGCCCCCCAGTATTAAAAAGCTGCCATAAAAAAACCCCGCAATTTTGCGGAGTTTTTTTTTCTAACTTATCTGTTTACTCGAGAAACAAAGATTACTTCAAGAGAATCATCTTTTTTGTTTCAATATATCTGCCAGAGTTTGCTTTTAAGCGGTAGAAATAAACGCCACTGGCGACATCAACCGCCTGCCATTCCAGTTCAATTGTTCCGGCGGAATTTGCCATTCCTTCAAATGTTTTAACTACTTGACCGTTTAAGTTGAAAATAGTCAACGAGTACTCAGAGGCATTGGGCAATGTAAAACTAATTACCGTAGTGGGGTTAAACGGGTTGGGGTAGTTTTGCATGAGTTCGTACGCAGTTGGCAGAGTGTTCAGGCTGACGGGTTGTCCTTCAGCGGTGGCCAGTTCAAAAGAAATCAGATCGGCATCAATTTGTAGGAAATCTCCGGTAAAACTGCTGCCGGATTCCGACCAAACCAGAATGCGAGTATTGGAACCGTCAAAGTGATATTTCATATCCATCTCTGAGGCCAGCAGTTTTGGTGTGATATTACCTTCGGCTACCACATAGGCAGCTCCAATAGCCGTTTTTTCTCCAACCGTCAAGCGGCCGTCTGAATAATGATAGAAATCAATATTTACTGAGGCGACCATTTTGCTGTATGGCAGGGCATCACCAAGAACTATTCTGACCAGATATACCAGATCAGCGACAGAAAGAACCGTGCCGTCGGCATTGACGTCTGATGCTGCAATCTGTCCTTCAAGGTTTATAGTGAAGACAGACAGACCGTAGATGAAGTAGTTACCAAGAAGTACGGCATCGGCAACTTCGTATGGTACACCATTTAAGTTGATATCCCCGCGGTCATCAATTGAATCAGCACAGACGATATCGATACCGCCATTGTAGAAACATACTGAGCGGATCGGATCCGGTTTGCCGTCGCCCAGGTCAACATCGCAAGTGTAGTTAGCGCCGTAAAGACTTGGGAACTCTGCCGAGATGTCTGTAATTTCGTTCCAAATTACACCGTCAAAGTAATTATAAACTGTCCGAGAAATATAGAGAGTGTCTCCAGCTTTTGATGATAAGGTATTATCTCCGCAGTCATACCAGCAGAAACGAATTGGCACATATTGGCATTCAAAGGTTCTGTCGTTGGTTACCAGGAACCTGAGCTTTGCTATTTCCGCTGGTGCGCCCTGGAAACAACTTGGATGATTGGCGCCATTATTTGTCTCTGCCAGAGAAAGAATACGGACTTTACCACTTGGGCAGGCGCTGGCGCCACAATTGCCTGCGGCGCCGTTTCTATAAGTAAAGTATTCCCAGCCACAGTTGGTGATGAACGAACCGGTAGCGATAGAGGACAGGCTGAGTGCAGAAGCGTCATACTCGATGAGCAGGTCAAGACCGCCGATTTCGTAAGGAAGAGTGTCAATTGTAATCTTAACTTCTTCATATTGACCCTGAGGCGTGTCGTGTGTTTTTTCTATAGAAATTACGGCACAACTGTCTCCGCAACGGGAGGGGTCAACCACCACATTTATCGTAAAGCTGCAACTTGAAGAGGCACCGCAGCTGTCGACACAGACCAGAGTAAAGTTGTTGGCCCCTTCAATTGGTATAAAACAGTAAGGACTCGAGGGGTTAAATGACTGACCGTTTAAGGTACAGCTTTCCAAGTTTCCATCGTCGTCAGAAACACTGAAGCCACTTATACAAATTGGGTCATCAAGAAAGCAGACTGTATCGGTTCTGCTGGCCGGGCAGGAAGCTACCGGCGGGGAATTCAGGTCTATTGTTATGGTTACCGAACAGGTATCTGCTCCACATTCGTTTTCGGCTACCAGCTTTATCGTATTGCTGCCTTCAACAGGAGTAAAGCAAATTGTGTTTCCAGAAAGAGTGCCTCCGATTGCATATGATGTATCTGCGTTTTGAGTCGAGAATCCTGGAACGCAAATTTGGCTTAAGTCGCAGACAAATTGCGTAAAATTACCCGGGCATGTTGCAACTGGCTGTTCTATAACGCAGACCGTTATAGTGTCTTCATCGAATGCTTCGCAGCCGTCCGTTGCTCTTAATACTATCTTATAGCAGCCGGAATCAGGCGCCACAAAGCAAACTGTGTTATTCAATGTGTCAATAACGGCATTTAACGGATTGGATCTTATTTCTTCAAGGACCAAGTTGTTGTTGGGGTCGGTTACATTATATTCAATACAAACGCTGTCACCGGCGCAGACGTTGACTACTTCGCGAGTCGATTCTTCTATCACCGGCGGGCCGTTAACAGTAACAAAGATGCACACCTCGGCAGTATCGGCCAACCCGCAGCTGTCGGTGATAATGACTGTACCGCAGTAAACACCGCCGGTGTCACCGGGGGCAAAGCAGGCAGTGCTGTCACCGAAGTCTATATTTCCAAGGCTGAAGGTTCCGGACAGACCGCTGCCCGGGTCGGTTATCTGAAGCGGAATGCAAATTGGATCGCCGATAGTGCAGGTAAGGACGGTATCGAAGGCAGTTATGGAAATTTCCGGCGGCACGCCGGCTATTACTGTTATTGTAACCTCGCAAGTATCAGCAACGCCACAGGAATCGGTACAGATTATGCCGATTATATTGTCACCTTCAACCGGTGTGAAACAGATCTGAGTGCCGTTCAAACTGCCGCCAATAGCGGTGGCAGATGCGAAATTGCCGTCAGGGTCAGTGCAGCTAAAGCCATCAACACATATTTCACTCAAGTCACAGACAAAAATGGTATCGCTGGGGGGGCAGGCTGCCACTGGCGCCGAATTCAGTACAACATGAATTACAGTTTCACAGGTATCGGCTGCACCACAATCGTCTATACAAATAAGAGTTAAGACATTGTCTCCTTCAACAGGTGTAAAGCAGGCGGTATCACCGCTCAAGGTTCCGCCGAATAGCGTCGAAGAAGCCAGGTTGCCGTCAGGGTCGCTACAGGAAAATCCGGGCAGGCAAATCGGGCTGAGGTCACATACAAAGAGAGTATCTCCGGCCGGGCAAGAAGCAACTGGCGCCGAATTTAGAACTACATGAATTATCGTTTCACAGGTATCAGCAGCTCCGCACACATCAGTTGCTATCATGGTAATTACATTCTCACCCTGAACAGGCGTGAAGCAGACAGTGTCGCCGCTAAGCGAGCCGCCAGTTACATTGATTGATGATATATTTCCATCGGGGTCACTCGATGTAAAGCCGGGCAGGCAAATTTGACTGAGGTCGCATACGAAAAGGGTATCTCCGGCCGGACAGGAAGCAACAGGGGCAGAATTCAGCACTATATGAATTGTTGTTTGGCAGGTATCGGCCGCGCCACACACATCTGTAACAATCATGGTAATTACATTATCACCCTGAACAGGTGTGAAGCAGACGGTGTCGCCGCTGAGTGAGCCGCCAGTTACATTGATTGATGATATATTTCCATCGGGGTCACTCGATGCAAAGCCGGGCAGGCAAATTTGACTGAGGTCGCATACGAAAAGGGTATCTCCGGCCGGACAGGTTGCGACTGGCGCTGAATTCAGTACAACATGAATTATAGTTTCACAGGTATCAGCAGCTCCGCACTCGTCAACACAAATTAGCGTCAGGACATTGTCACCCTCAACCGGAGTGAAGCAGGCGGTATCGCCGCTCAGGGACCCGCCAGACAGCGTCGAAGAAACCAGGTTGCCGTCGGCGTCACTACATGAGAATCCGGGCAGGCAAATCTGACTCAAATCGCAGACAAACAAAGTATCGCTGGAGGGATAAGTAGCAGTTGGCGATGAATTTAGTACAATGTGAATAGTAGTCTCACAGGTATCGGCTGCATTGCAGGAATCTACGCAGATAAGAGTCAGCAAATTATCCCCAGCAACAGGTGTGAAGCAGGCAGTATCACCACTTAAAGTGCCACCTAATAGAGTAGAGGAAGCCAGATTGCCGTCAGGATCACTGCAGTTGAAACCGGGCAGGCAGATTTGACTCAAATCACAAACAAATATAGTGTCAATAGAAGGGCAGGAGGCTGTCGGAGGTATGTTGTTATCGCATGGATCTCCAATTATATCGCAATCTGTCGATGGGCCACAAATAGTTGCAATATTGAAGTTGACGCCGGCCTTAGGTGCAAATTGCGAATGATCTGCTGCATACATTTGGTCTAATGTAAAACTGAAAATTATTGCAGTGTCGGCCGGGAAGTTTTCAATATTGTCCCATTTTATGCCGTAAAGTCCGGTAGAGCCGTCTTCGGCTATGACACCGTTGCTCGGATCAGCTGAAATGAGATTGGAATTAGTAATTAGTGTGCACAATTCTATCGTGAAATGACTTAAGCTGGGAGCAGTGCCGTCCCAGGTAAGTTCATAATCCCAGGTTGATGTGCCGGCAATAGAGTCATATGTAACTTCTACAAATAGGAGAGAAAAGTTACCTATTAGTTTTGTAGTATCACAGGGTTCTTCTGCCTGGGTAGAGGCAGAAACAAAAAATGCCACAAATACAGTGGCAAATAAAATCAATATTGATTTTGAAATTTTGAACCCCGAACATCGAGTTCTTGCAATATCATTACCCAATTTCACGTCGTCCTCCAGACGAGATATATTCTCTTCGCCTCGTCATAACAAATCCTCTCAATCAAGAGAACTGTCAGCTTGAGAATATTAAAACTTCAATATCGTCTAACTCTGGCAAGTTCTGAGCAAGTAAGCTGAAGTAAAATATGAATAAACCCACCAGCCTTGCTTTCATTATAGCATTTGAGGTTGTTCTGTCAAGCAAAAAACGGACTATTAGCAGGCTTTTTGGCAATCCAAGGTCTTGAACAGCAGCCAGTTTAAGGCAATACAACCAAAAATGTCTACCGCTAAACTATAAAATCAGATAAGCGGTGTAAGGAGTTGAACTACAACAAATTAATTATTGGCTAACTGTCCTTTGCTATAGCTCGGATTATGCGATTCCAAAGGCCTGTTTGAGAACTTCTTCTGAAACCGAAGGACCCTCTTTGGTGCAATGTTTATCAAATTCAGCTTTGAGAGTTTCTGCAATCCCTTGAGCCGAAACACCTTCGATCTGGTGCCTTTCAAGCATGGCCACAACATTGCCGTCTTTGAAAAGTGTAATTGATGGCGATGATGGCGGGTAGCCTTTGATATATTCTCTGGCCCGGGCTGTTGCCTCGAGATCAACTCCTGCAAAAACAGTAGCTAAGTTATCAGGAATCAGTTTGTGCTGAAGGGCCATGGCTACTCCGGGTCGGGCATTTCCAGCAGCGCAACCGCAAACAGAATTGACCACCAAAAGAGTCGAACCTTCGGATTTGGTAAGAGTTTCGTCTACTTCATCAGGGGTGGTGAGAGGCCTGACCCCGATATTTTCAAGTTCCTGCCACATAGGCCTGGCCATTTCTCTGTCGTAATGTGACTGCATATTCTTGTCTCCTTAATAGTTAACGTACATACTTCTATTTAGCAGAATTTGCGCAAATGTCAAACTCTAAGTTTTCGCCTTGACAGATTTTTAAGTTAATCTATTTTGTATTGTTACCTTGATTTCAAAATACAAATGTAGGCGGTTCTGTCATGAATATAAAATCTGCAATATCTCTCAGTTGTCTCTTAGCTTCATTTCTTCTATTTGGAGCTGCGGATACAATAAAATCTGCCACGCCTCTTAAAACTGAGCTTTTTGCGGCCGGCTTGACTAAGCCATTACTGGTGACTTTTGCGCCGGGTGATAGTACCAGAGTCTTCATAGTTGAACAGGGTGGCAGAATTAAATTAGTCAAAAGCGACTCTCTTTTGCTGAACCCTTTTCTTAATATCAGCTCATTGTTGAGTAGTGGCAGCGAACGAGGACTCCTGGGATTGGCTTTTCATCCTGACTATCAATCAAATGGGCAGTTTTTTGTAAATTTCACCAACAGCTCCGGGAATACAGTTGTCAGAAGGTACAATGTCAGCGGAAACCCGGATTCAGCAGATGTTTCCAGTGGATTTGACATCATTACGATTAACCAGCCGTTCTCAAATCATAATGGGGGGATGATAGCTTTTGGACCTCTTGACGGCTATTTGTATATAGGAATGGGTGATGGCGGCTCTGCCAATGATCCCGGAAATCGTGCTCAGAACAAAAAGGAGCTTCTGGGGAAAATGCTGCGGTTGGATGTCGACGGAGGTTCACCTTATGCAATTCCGGTTGATAATCCCTTCGTAAGTGACAGCAGTTACTCACCCGAAATATGGGCGCTTGGTCTTCGAAATCCCTGGCGGTTTTCATTCGACAGGGCTACCGGAGATATGTATATCGGGGATGTCGGGCAAAACCAAATTGAAGAAATAGATTATCAGCCCGACTCGAGCAGCGGCGGGGAAAACTATGGCTGGCGTTTAAAAGAAGGCAACAATTGTTTTATTCCTTCGACAGGCTGTGATACTTTGGCAGACATGACAGCCCCAATCACTCAGTATTTCCACGGCGGCATTCCCAACAAGTGCTCTGTAACCGGTGGATATGTATATCGCGGCTGCGCCATACCGGACCTTTACGGCACCTATTTCTACGGAGATTTTTGCAGCGGCGTCAATTGGTCAATCAGGTATGACGGTGCAACTATAACGGATTCAACCGACAGGACAGCCGAACTCGGCCTTGGCACAGCAGCCATTTCCTCATATGGAGAAGATTATTATGGAGAGTTGTACATTTGCACTTATTTTTCCGGAGCCGTTTACAAAATCGTACCTGATGGAATTCCCAGTCAGTGCGGCATCGCTCCTTGCTGCACAGGTATACGTGGTGATCTCAATGCAGATGGTGACGACGCTAACATTCTCGATTTGACATTTCTGGTAGATTTCATTTTCAGAGGGAGCGGCGATCCGGGGGCCTGCCCGGAAGAGAGTGATATAAACTCAGATGGCACTTCAGCCAATATTTTGGACCTGACTTATGTGGTAGATATTATATTTCGCGGTGGTCCGCAGCCACCGACATGTTAAATTGCTCAATCTATTGTTATTCGTATTTAGTTGACCTAAGCAGCATATCTTAATTCATTTCACCAATGAAGAAACTGCTTTTATCGCTGATATTTTTGTCTTTACTGCCGGTTGAGGGGAAATCTCAAAGAGTTGCTCCGGCTACGGCAAATATTACCGATTACCGGCAAGTCGGTGAAATGCGGGTCTGGACTTTTATTATCAAAGATTCCGCTATCGGTCAGCTGTTTTCTATTGTCAAAGATGAATTAAATTTTGCGGGAGTTCCGGCACTTGAGATACAGCAGGATCTGCAGCTTGATTACAACAAAATTGGTACTCCCAGAAAGCTGCAAATCAAGGGAAGCCAGTACATCACTAAACGCGGTGAGTATCTGGGCAGCAATCTGGAAATAATAGTCAACGGTCAGTCAGAAAAGATCGAGCTTGAGCGCGACGGCAACTTCATCAGAGGCTACATGACTCGTTCGGGGCAGAAAATTGACCAGGAAACAGAATTGCCAGCTACTATTTTTGCAGCAGACAGACAATTCCTTGACCAAATTGAAATGCTGCTGGCTACCAGAGATATCAAAGTCGGCGAGAGCATATACGACAGTTTTTTTGTGCCGCAGACAATGTTTATTGAGAAAATATCAGCGTTTGTAGAGAGTTTTGATTTTATTACACTTTATAACGAAGTGCGTGATTCTGTATTCGTAATTCAATTCAGCCGGCCGCAGGAGATGGTTGTTTACTTTAGCGCCGACAAAAGACTACTTAAAGCCGAACTTCCCAATCAGGACACAAAAATTTATCTGGATATAATACGAACAATTCCCCGCGAATTATTAACCCAGCCGGCCTTTACGTTTGACAAATTTATGGGCCTGTTGCCGCTGTACCTGATTTATCTGCTGGTTGCTATGCTTGGTCTGGCATTTTTGACTGGCAGCGCCTTGCGCTGGCCCGGTCTTTATGTGGCCATGGGTCTGGGACTGCTGGGATACATAGCAGCCATATTTACTCAGGTGCCGTTGCAGGAATACTTTGCCAATGATTACTTCTTTCCAAAAGTCCAGTCGGGGGAATCTATCTATTTGTGGGGCTTAGTTCCTGCTCTTCCGGCAGGAATAATTCAGGAAACAATCAAGCTCCTGTTAATTATGGCAGCCATCAAATATTTTCTATTGACACACCGGCGAATTTTGATTTCAGGTGCTGCTATCGGAGCAGGATTTGCGATACTTGAGGCCTGCTACATTGCCAGCAAATTACCTGCTGTAGAAATTTTCTCACTTAATCTGCTCGAAAAATCATTTTTGATATTGCTGCATATTGGCTCAGGCGTAATACTTGCCAAAGCGATAAACAGCAAGTCTGGAAAAGAAGGACTACTCTTGTTTATGGTAGTGGTGGCTGCCAACAGCTGGCTGCGCTACCTGCCGATTTTTGTTCAGCAGGGAGCAGTTAAGATTGAGTTGCTCTATATGATTCAGCCGCTTGTTCCTGTAATTATTTTATTGGTGGCTATCAGCCAGCTTAAGAAATTGAATACGGGCAGGTCTTAAGTAAGATAGCGTTTGGTAGTACGTAGTACGATGAGCAGGGAAGCTCGTTGATAATTGGATAATGAAAGGATTATTTTTATGGCCGTGAATATCTGCATTTATGAAGATACTCACTTCGATCAGTTTTATCCGTTAACATATTTCCGTCCGGTTTTTTTGCTTCGCCCGGGAATTTCACCATTGTTTGAGCGGACCAAGTCGGTTTTCTCAGACTGCACCATAAGTTTCAGCTGCAGAACTATGATTTCATCATTAATCAGTGACGAGGCTCGTGATGTTCCCGTAAATATAATCAAAAAAGGTAGTGGAGATATTCTGTTCTTAAACGGCCGTATCAAAGATTTAGCGGACTTGCCGAAGTTAATCGAAGGCTGCCGACTCACTACCATTTTCAAAAACGGACAGGACATAATCGGAGTTTTGTTCAAAGATGAAGCATTGAATAAAGTTCCTGATTTGACCACTCCCGAAATATTTGGTGAAATTCTGCCCACCCAAAAGTCCGTCTCGGCCGAATACGATACCAAAGCAACGTTATATAATTACCTCTGGGAATTGGTAGACGAGATACCGTCTGCTATAGCAGCAGACTTTGCACGGCTGAATGCCGAGCAGACTTCGCAGAATAAAATAAAAGTGCATGACGGCGCTTACTTTATAAATGAAGACGACATTCACTTAAGCGACGAAGTGGAAATATTCCCCACTGCAGCGTTGGACGCCTCAAACGGACCAATATACATCGGACCGTTTACCACTATTCGTCCGCAGGCAACGATTGTCGGGCCCTGTTATATCGCCAATAATTGTACGCTGTATCGCGGCCTGATTGCGGGTTCTTCGATTGGTCCTAATTGCAGAGTGGGTGGCGAAGTAGAATCTTCGATTTTCCAGTCATACGTTAACAAATATCATGACGGCTTTATAGGACACAGCTACGTCGGCTCCTGGGTAAATTTTGGCGCCATGACAACAAACTCTGATTTAAAAAACAACTATTCAAATATCCGTGTATCTCAAAACGGCCAGGAAATTGATACCGGTTCAATCAAAGTAGGTTCTTTCATCGGCGACTTCTGCCGTTTTGGAATTGGAACAATGCTAAATACCGGCATAAACATCGGGGTATCTTGTAACATATTTGGTGGTTCTTTAATTACCGACAAAGAAATTAAGCCATTCAGCTGGGGCAGCAGCGGCAGCTATCAACGCTATGATATTGATAAAGCGATTGCTACCGCAGAAACTGTCTGCAGTCGCAGAGACTGCCTGCTGTCTGCGCAAACTTCCGAATTATTGCGGGCTATTTTTAATGGCGAATCGCTAAGCAAGGGAGCGCTGGATTTCTAAGCTCAAACAGCTTATATTCTTCAAAAGAAATCTAATTTTTGTTAAGTTTGTTTGATTCGCAAGTAGAATTGAGTTTATGAAAATCCTGATCGCCGGTTCGGAAATGTCGCCACTGGTAAAAACCGGCGGACTGGGTGATGTACTGGGCTCGCTTCCTGAAGCTCTTCAAAAACTTGGCAACGATGTCAGAACGTTTCTGCCTTATTACAGAACAATCAATAAGCTAAAGCCCAAGACACAAACTGTTATCTCCGAGGCAAGTCTTAATATGCCTGCCGGAAAAATTGACTATCAGGTCGAACTGTTACTGGATGAAAATTCTTCTGTTGGACAATTTCTGATAGTCAATGACATCTATTTTGGCAGAGAAGGAATTTACTTTGACCCGGCTACAAATTCTGAATACTCCGACAACGACGAACGCTATGCTTTTTTTTGTAGGGCAATTCTGGACTGCATTCAAAAACTAAACTGGCAGCCGGACATAATTCATGTTAACGACTGGCATACCTCGCTGATTCCTGTTTACTTAAAAACAAACGAAAAGAACAACAAGTTTTTTGAATCAACCCGAACGGTTCTGACTATCCATAACATGGCCTATCAGGGGAAGTTTGACAAAGAGAGATTTGAACTGCTCGGTCTGCCGGATGATTTAGTCCGGAAAGCAGGCAAAATGGAAAGTTTCGGACAAACTAACTTTTTAAAAGGCGGCATTTCATTCTCAGATAAAATAGTGACTGTTTCTCAAACCTATGCTAAAGAGATACAGAACGATCAGGGCTGTGGACTGGAAAAGCTGCTAAAAAAACGAGCCAACGATTTGTGCGGAATCATAAACGGCGTCGACTATTCTGTCTGGGACCCGGCCAAAGACAAGCATATCTTTGCAAATTATCAAATTTCAAACTTGTCCGGAAAAAAAGTTAATAAGATTGATTTCTTAAACGAGATCGGGCTGTCGCCTAGAAGCGAAGTTCCTTTGATCGGCATGGTAACCAGGCTGGTCGAACAGAAGGGCATCGGTCTGATTCTGCAAAGTGCTCAAAAACTGTTTGAGAGAGATATTCAAATGGTCATTCTGGGGACTGGTGAGAAAAAGCTGGAACATGAACTGTCCACGCTTTCTGTTCGATACCCTGATAAACTTAAAACATTTTTCGAATTCAATGAAGTTTTAGCTCACAAAATAGAAGCAGCTTCTGATATTTTTTTAATGCCGTCGAAGTTTGAGCCATGCGGATTAAACCAGATGTATTCTTTTAAATATGGCACAGTGCCGGTAGTGCATAAAGTGGGAGGACTGGCTGATACAGTCACAGAATTTGATCCCGAAACGGGGGAAGGCAATGGATTTTTGTTTGATAAGTTTAACAGCGGCTCGATGCTGGCGGCGCTGAATCGTGCTAGTCTGTTGTATCAAGAGAAGAGAAGCTGGATAAAATTAATGATAAATGGCATGAAACTCGATTTGTCCTGGAATAAATCCGCCAGGTCATACCATGACCTTTTTATAAATCTGTTTAACGGTGGTGATAAATAATGACCAGACTATTTAAAACCTATTGGCCGCTCATACCGCCGCTATTGGTCTTTTCATACCTGGCTTACCATCTGAACTTTGTTCAGGATGACGCCTATATTTCCTATCGCTATGTTGCCAATTTTTTAGACGGACACGGGCTGGTTTTTAATATAGGTGAAAGAGTCGAAGGCTTCACCAATTTCGGCTGGGTCATATTTATGATTCTCTGGGGTGCTCTGGGCTTCGATTATATTTTAATTTCCCAGATAGCAGGATTTTTGTTTGGCGCCGGTATAGTTGTTTTGTCTTATAAAATAGCTCTTCAGGTTTTTGAAAAAGAAAAACTCCCGGCGATCCTGGCTGTCTTGCTGGTAGGTTTCAATTTGTCATTGGCCTATTGGTCTCCGGCCGGACTGGAAACTGCGGCTTTCTCCTTTTTTGCAATGTGGTCATTTTATGCCCTGATGAAAAACAGCCGCTGGTTAGTTTTTTCTGTTTTGATGGCTGTCTGGATTCGACCCGATGGCGCGGTCGTAGCGGCTGTCATAATGATTGCAGAGGCTATCGTGTACAAAAGATTCCCGCGCTTTTCATTTAGCTGCATAGCTGTGGCGTTTGTGCTGTCACTGCCATTTGTAGTTTTCAAAATTATTTATTTCGGGTCGATTTTTCCGAATCCGTTTTTTGCCAAGACTGGCTTTAATATAGAACAAATTCAGAGCGGCCTTGAGTACACCGGAAGATACCTTTCGCATTATGGATTTTATGGCGTGGGACTATTAGTGCCATTGCTTCTTTATAAACGACTATGCGCTAAGGCCAGATTGATTTGGCTGGTAACGGTGCTTTATTTCGGGTATGTGCTGCTGATAGGTGGCGATGTCCTCAAAGTTCATCGCTTCTTTTTGCCGGTTTTGGGCACCATGTCAATCCTATCGTCTCTTTCATTATGGAAAGCGCTCAGCAGGTCAGCCCATAAGACCAGACAGAGTTTCTTTGTTTTGATCGGTGCAGCTATGATAGTGCTGACAGTTTATCTGCCTATTGATTTTGTAATGTATTACAACAATTACGAACGAAAGTTTGTTAACAAAATGCAGGTCAAGGCGCACAAAATGCTGGCTGCCGACAGCAGTAACTTTTCAGTAGCGCTGCCGACGATTGGCGTATTCGGTTATGAGCTTCTTGGACATAATATTATTGACATGGTCGGTTTGACCGACACTACCATCGCCAGACATTCCGAGCCGCCCGTAAAAGGCATGGAGACCACCTGGAAAGAAACCAAGCATAATTCAAAATACTTACTGTCCAGCTCGCCTGACTATATAATTTTTTCAACTGATATGAAACCGTCGGCACCGGCTGAACGGGCCCTGATGTTGTTTCCACAGTTTCTGGAATGTTACAGAACTATCGGCTGGTTCTATCAGTCTGATACGACAAAAGAATTTGGTGTCCTGATAGTAGCTTTCAAAAGAGTCAAAGAGATTACCGGAGAACTTGTTCCGACCTATCCGGTAGAATGGGTCGAAAACTATAAGCTTGGTCTGGATGAATACACCAGAGGAAATTACCGATTGTCCAACAAGTATCTTGAGAGGGCTATCAAAGTTTCACCCAAACCTTATTACCCCTATCCCATTTATCAAATGGCCTATAACCATATGCAGTTAGGCAATCACGACCGGGCGGTCAAGCTCCATGAACTGGTTTTAGAGATGGATTCGACAATTTTTGAAAGCCACAAAGACCTCTATATTTACATGAGATATAACCAGAAATTTGAGCGGGCTGAGCTTCATAAGAGATGGCTCCAGAAGCTGGTGCCCTGGTACTGGCCCCGTTTGCAAGCCAAAGTTGAGCAACAGATTAGAGAGGCGGGTAGAGCCGGCCGATAATAACATTTCAGCAAAAGATATTGACATAGGCTCATAAGCTCATATATTGAGATGACTTGACCGAAAAACCGGTTAATTTGTTAAGCGGGAATAGCTCAGTTGGTAGAGCACCACCTTGCCAAGGTGGCTGTCGCGAGTTCGAGTCTCGTTTCCCGCTTTTTTTGTTCGGGCGCCATGGCCAAGTGGTAAGGCAGAGGTCTGCAAAACCTCTATTCCCCAGTTCGAATCTGGGTGGCGCCTTTTTTATTTCTGAACACTCTTATTCTCTTCAGGACAAACGCCAAGCAGATCGATGGAAATGGGCCACGGCCCCTTGACGCTTTGCGCGAATGGTCCGCGGACCTGCGACGCTCTGCGCGTTTGGGTTCGTTTTGTCATATTTAACTTTCCCCCTATCAAAAGTTGTTGTTTTTTTGTTCGGGTCGCAATGGCAATCAGACGTAGTTCTAACCGCTTTATTTTAGGGTGGCGGCAATATTTTGCATTGATATTAGAGTGATTTTGCTTAAAGCATTAAGCGCGGTTGACACTCTTGGATTTCGCACCCCTCACAGGAACTCACCTAAAAGGTGGGCCACCCCGCCGCTTATTCCGTCATTCTTGCGCATGCGAGAATCCAGCCAGTAATATAAGCTCAAAATTATCGAGCTATATTTTCTTATCCCTCATGATCCAACACCGAGCGGACGATGTCCCGTGGGGTGGCGCACCCGAATCAGTCATTGCGAGGAGCAAAGCGACGCGGCAATCTCAGTAGTCTAAAGCCAGATTGCCACAGCCCGATTTCATCGGGCTTCGCAATGACAAAACCGTAGCTCTTGTAGGTCAGGAGTCTTGCACTCCTGACACTCGAGGTTGAAGCGTCAGGACCACGCCAAGGAGGCGGGTCCTGACCTACAAGGAACTGCCTATCTGTCATTCCTGCTTTAGTCCCGTGTATTCACGGGGAGTGCCGTTGTCGGGAATCCATCTTCCATTCGTTATGATCCCACAGCAAGCTGTGGGCGACCCTTAGGGGATAATAAAAATTGGAGGAAAAGAGGTTATCATACGTTATATTGTACATTAGGGTTTGGATTGATTATGTCAAATATCGTTTCAAAATGCTTATTGATGGTCTTTTTGTCTACTGTCGTTCTGTCAGCTGAAAAAGCTAAGGGCCAATTTATCATTCCAAGAAACGCCTGGGAGCTTCCTGTTCCCTGTGTTTCGTCCCATGACGTCGGCAAATTCGTATTGGGTATATCCAACAAAGGCTACTTTGGGAATGGCGTAAATCCTAACTATTATGACTGCCTGGTGGGAAGCAAGCATCTACGAGGGAGTGAGTATCCAGCCGGGTCTGGCATTAAATATATGAGATATGGTGCAATTTGGGTCGGAGGCGTTACGGGACAGGACACGCTGGTTACAGAAGGCTTCTACGGCGGATTTTTTGAGCCGTCGGATTTTCATAATCACCCTCCTTATTCAGAATTTAATCCGGATGATCTTCCATTAGAGGGGCTTCAAAGAAAATCAAGCATCAGAGGGTCGCCGTATTTTGAAGAGGATGCTGTCTCCGAGCAGGATGTGATTGCTGTCTATACTGATACCATCGTGATAAAGTTTAACCCATTTGACGGTCATGAGGGCGTAAGAGATTTTCTGGATTTTCGGCATCATCAGCCACTATTTATTGAAGTAACCCAGCGTTCATATGCCTGGTCGTTATCCTATGCCGAAGATATTGTTCTGTTTGATCTGTCTATTAAAAATATAGGAGAGCAGCCAATTCGAAGTTTTGCAATCGGTTTACATCATGCCGTAGTTGCTGGCTATCTGCCCGCTGAGCGAAACGCTCGTGGCCTTTCTGAAATGACCGGATTTGTCAGACACTTCCGAGCAGAAAGTGAGTGTGAGTTTCTTGATACTTTTAATCTGATGTGGATGGCAGACAACGATGGCGACCCGATAAACGGTAATTTTACCGAAGTGCCGTTACCCGATACTGCCGGACTTCTTACTAAATCTGTCAGGGATGTATTAGGTGTTTCTTTTATTTCTCGGCCAAATGAACGAAAAGTGAATTTTAACTGGTGGACGTTCCTGCCGGATATTGGTCCCACAATGCGTGGAAATTTCCGCGATTTTTAAACCGAAGGTTGGGGCGGGCCGAAAGGAGACAGAAGTAAATACTTCCAGATGACAAATGGTGAAGTAGACTACGAAACCGCCCAGGCCAAAAAGATAACACCCTACAACTTAAACTGGATATATCCCGATCAAACCTGGGCGACAGATGTGGCAGATGGGGCATGGGCATTACAATGTTTACTTTCTCTTTCTGATGGATCAGTTGGTCCCGGCGGCACTTACCGGGTTGTCTTTGCCATGACCATGGGTGAAAACTTTCACACCACTCCTGATAATCTAAAAAACCTGCCTGATGACCCCGACGCCTACTATGCCAATCTCGATTTTTCTGATTTAATAAAAAACGCCCAATGGGCCAGATGGATTTACGACAACCCCGGTATCGACACCGACAACGATGGCTACGCCGGGGAGTTTCGGGTCTGTGTTTTTGATTCGGTGCTTGATGCCAATAACAACTGGATAGCTACTGTAGCTGAGACAACCTGGTACAAAGGTGACGGCGTGCCCGATTGGCGGGCGGCTCTGCCGCCGCCGGCGCCAAAGATGTGGGTTACGCCGACTTTCAAAGGCATAAATATCAGGTTTAACGGACAGGAGTCAGAAAATACTCCTGATATTTTCACCAAGTTAATAGACTTTGAAGGCTATCGCATTTACCTGGCCCGCGATGACCGCGAGACAAGTTATTCGTTTATTGCGTCCTATGATATTGAAAATTTTGACAAGTATGTATACAACTACGAGAAACAGCCCTTTGCAGGCTGGGATTTACTCGATTTTCCGATGACCCTGCGGGAAATCAGATGTGCTTATGGGGCAGGCTGTGATGATAGTCTGTTTGACGTTTTTCAGTATAGACCAAGTTCCCCCTACGCTCACAGGAATTACCCTGAGTCACTTTTTTACTTTGAAAAGCACGAAGGCAATTCTTCAGAGTTTGGCGTTACCACTCCAATCACCAAACGATTCCCCAATGCCCCCGACCCGCGCGGACTTCCGGCAGATTCAATCACCGCAGACTTCTACACAGATGACGGTTATCTTAAATTTTTTGAGTATGAGTTTACCATCGAAAATATCATTCCGACTGTGGCTTATTATGTCAGCGTGACGGCCATTGATTTTGGCTGGCCGAAATCTAATCTTGAGCCGCTGGAGACCTCGATAACAGAGAACGCCCAGCAAGTCTACGCTAGTATAGTTGACCCGGCAGTCGGCGCCGATAGTTTACGGATAGTCGTCTATCCTAATCCGTACCGTATCGATGCAAATTATCGCAGCAGAGGCTTCGAAGGTTTAAATCAGGATGACCGCTGGAGCGAAAGAGTACGTCGGATTCATTTTGCCAATATACCGCCCAAGTGCACCATCAGCATATTTTCACTTGATGGCGATTTGGTCAGGGAGATTCGTCACGACAAAGACCCCGGCGACCCGACCGCCAGACATGCCGAGTGGGGACTAATCAGCCGCAATGGATTACGCGTAGTTTCGGGCTTGTACTACTGGGTGGTGGAGTCGGACAGCCGGACAGAGATGGGGAAGCTGGTAATAATTATGTAGGGGCTGAATATATTCAGCCCAAAACAAGGGGCAGATGAGGACCAGTCTTGCGCTGGCCGCCCACGGAGTCTGAATTTCAAAGAAATCAAACATATTTGTCGAACTTTAGATACCTGTCGCACAAAAAACAACTTGGAATAAAACTAAGAAAAGTTACCTTTCATTATATAAATTGATTCCAAGAATCAATTCCTCACCGCCGCGCTTACCATAGTGTGAATTATGTTTCTTAAAGGAGAGGTAATCCGATGAAACAGTTAAAGATTCTAACAACTTCTATTGTTATTGCAATTACATCAACGATGTCAGTTCAATCTGTAGATTTAGGCAAAGTATTAATCTTTGACATGCCCTTGGAGCAGCAGGCGAAAATGGGCGCTGTGCTGCCGGGGTCGGAGCTTTCTCGTGATGAGAAAGTCAAAATGGCAACATATCAATTCGAGGCTGACACCTTAAAAGTTCTGGCAATTCCGGTTGATTGGTCTGACAGGCCACATGTTATCTCCAGAGAAACTCTGGACAGCATGCTTTTTTCAGTCGGAGTCTGGCCGGGCGGGTCAATGGCAGATTACTATAAAGAGATTTCGTATGGCAAGATGACAATAGTCGGAGATGTCCTGGATTGGTTCAATGCCGGCTCATATCCCGGCGGCAATTTTTACGACTTTGAATCATACCTGCCCGCGATAGACGCTCTGGTAGATTTTTCGCAATATGACGGTGATAATGACGGCAATGTCGATGCCGTAGTTTTCGTTCGCTCCGGAATGGGTGAAGAAGATACCCGAAATCCTGACGATATCTGGTCATTCGCTTTTATCTATCCTTTGGGCGGCGGTCCCGGACCTTATGACGGCATGCGAATCCCCAGGTGGAACTGTTCGCCGGAGCTCAAACCTCTGCGTGATTCAACAGATCCGAGATACTTTTCCGGATATTCAGAAATTAACGGTGTCCGCGTATATGCTCATGAACTGGGACACAATCTCGGCCTGCCTGATTTGTACGATTATGATTCAAAGCTTGACAGCATAACTTACAGAACGCCCAATGACGCCAATGATCATCCTTTGATGGATTGGTGCTCTATGGGTTATTATGGCTACGGAATTTTTGCCATAGGTGCGACCTATAACTCTACACATTTTTGCGGCTGGAGCAAACTGCAGCTGGGCTGGGTAGAGCCGATAATTCTTGTGGGCGAATACAATGACCTGGTGATATATGACATTGAAACTCATCCTGAGAGTTCTCTTTACAAAATCCCTATCGATCCCGCTACCGGAGAGTATTTCTTGTTAGAGTACCGCAACCCGAATGCTGCCGGCATTTTTGACAAACTTGATGCCGATTTCAGCTGCTTTTTCTGGTCGGATCTCACTTACGGCAATGACCCTCTCAAGCGAGGACTGCTCATTACTCACATTGATGATTCTGTTTCCATATGGTATAATAACGGCCGGCCTAACTACAAAGTGATAGTCGAAGATGCCGGTTACAATCCGGCCATAGATCAGTTTTCTAATCCGGAAGGTCACGTTACCGACAGCGCCGAATGGTGGTATCCCTGGGAAACTCGCAAAGGGGCTCCGTTTACTTCCGAAGTTGCCGGCAAAGAAACATTTGGTCCGTCTACCACGCCCAACAGTAACAGCTATTCCGGACCGACAGGCATTACCGTCACGGTTGACTCGATTGTAGGCGATAAACTTTATGCCTCGGTCAATAACCCCCTTAATTTTGACGCCGATGGGGACAGCATTCTTGACTGGAACGATAATTGCCCTGACGATTATAACCCTCTTCAGACTGATATAGATGCTGATGCGGTTGGTGATTCTTGCGATAATTGCCCTGCTCTGGCTAATTCAGACCAGAGCGATTCTGATTTTGACGGCATTGGTTCGGCATGCGACAATTGTCCGCTGGTAAGCAATGCGGACCAGGCGGATGCTGATAGCGACGGTATCGGCGATGTCTGCTGTTGCGTAGGAAATACAGGCGACCTGAATATCGATGGTGCTGATGCCAATATTCTGGACCTCACTTATCTGGTTGATTTTATCTTCCGTTTCGGTCCGAATACTAACTGTCCCGGTGAAGGAGACGCAAACGGCGACGGTATTCCAATGAATATCCTTGACCTGACTTATATTGTAGATTTTATATTCAGAAGCGGCCCGTCAGTTCCGGGCTGCTTATAAGCAGATGCTTAGAGATGAACTAAAATTAGCTTGACAGGTGTGCCTGCGTGTCCATATTTTAGGATAGTTAGGCTTTTGGGGAGCGGATACTATTTTAGCTCTCTGAATTTGACTTATAATCCAGAGAGCTTAGCTCAACAAATTCAATTCTTAAACGCGTCCCATAAGTATACATTACAATCAATTAACTTCTGACTCTGTTTGTGGGAACAGGATCAGGTAAGGCTATTGAATTGAAAAATATCATCAGAAAGTTTTCCCCCAGGAATTTCGTAGAAGCGTTCTGTATGCTTCTATGAGCAATAGTTCCAGGGCTTTTGAGGCTTAAAATAATTGGAGGATTAAAATGCACCATGCCCCTAAAATGATAATCACAATAGTGTTGTCTTTTTGCCTTTGCATTTTAGGAATTACGGCCAAGGCGGTTACGATACCCCAATCTACAGAGCAGCTGGTTGAAAATTCCAGCGACGTAATTAGAGGCAAAGTTCTAAGCCAGATTTCTCAATGGGATGAAACTCATACTTATATTTATACTGCCGTTTCGATTGAGATTACTGAGATTCTGTTGGGCTCTGCTACTAAGGGAGCAACTATATCGGTTTACGTTCCCGGTGGAGTAGTAAATGACACCGGGCTCAGAGTTGAGCATGCTCCGGAATTCAAAGATGGTGAAGATGTCATACTGTTTCTGACTGAACTTGACAATCTCTACAGCGTGACCAGCTGGGAAATGGGAAAATTCAGAATTGAAAATGCCAATGTTGTTGAGAAGAAACTGCCGGTGTCAGAATTTATTTCTGAAATTAAAGCGGCTAAACGTTAACCCTAAACTGTAAGGAGAATACGATGAAAACAAAAAGATTTTGTCTCCTGGCAGCGGCTGGGTTAATTTTGCTCGGCCTGCTGACTGTAAGCTCTACCCAGGCATTCGATTATACTGGCGCTGCCTGGTGCTGTGAGAATGAAATTATCTATTGTATAAACCCTCAAGAACCCGATACGGTCTGCGGACCCAACCCCCGAAGTATCATAGATGTAGTCAATGCTGCCGCAGCTGCCTGGAATGCACAGGGTACGGCTTTTCAGCTGAGCTATGGCGGAACTACCACCAATCGCGGCTGTGTACCGGATGCGTCACCGGATGGATTTTGTATCAGCCCGATGGATGGGCAAAACGTAGTTTCAATGGCAGCTTGTAAGATGCCGCCGGGTGTCCTGGCAACTGCTTTCTGGTGGTTTGTTACAACTCCGGGCGAGACCGAATGCTGTATAATTGAAGCTGACATCTGTTTCTCGCAGGACTTTTCCTGGTTTAAGGATCAGGATTCGTTAGCCTGTCCGGATAGCTGCTACGATATGCAAAGTGTGGCCACACATGAGTTCGGCCACTGGGCCTCTCTGGGTCATGAAGAACATGTGCCACCAGCGTTGCCAACACCGGTTATGTTTTCATCTTTCGCATTCTGTGAAGCCCGCAGGTCAATTACGGCTGATGACGCCGCCGGACTGGACTTTATTTACGATGCTACTGGTGTCATCGTTTCTTCATTGCGTTGTGTTCTATTTCATGACCACCCGGCTTACACAGGTTCTCCGAAGACCCCGATGTTCATGAACTGTTCATCCACCGCCTGTGAAGGTGGCGGCGAATGCCCTGCGGGTAAACCGTTCTGTGACAGCACAACATACGATCCCTGTCTGCTGATTTGTCCTCAGTCTGATGTGGTTTTCCGGGTCACAGTCAAAGACAGCTGCGGTAACCCCATCTGTGATTCTCTTGGAACATTCTTAGATTTCAGTGGTTGTCCGCTGGCAATCCCATGCCCCGGTGAAGAGCCCGACTGGCCGCTTGTTTTCCCGGATTCATGTGATCCCGCTTCTGGCACACACTTTTTTACTGTAGATGCAAGTATTAAAGATTGCGATATATGCGAGGCGGCTCTGTTTATTGACAGTCAGTTTTGCGTAACTGTTCCAACCCGCTTCCTGGACAACGATGGCGACTTGTGCGTAACGAATGCTGACTTTGATGGCGGTAGAATCTGTGATGATTTAAACTGCAACTTCGGTAGTGATCCTGAGGACCAAATCATTTGGGCTGCACACGAAGGGCACTGCTGTCCAGACGTTACTCCCGACAGTTGCTGTGAGTACCACAAGTCCCCATACCTTGATTACGCACCCAACGGCATGCCCGACTTTGACCAGAAAGCGGCAGCTCACTGGGTAGACGTAGGTGGCCATTGGTCGCATTGCGGCCCTGTTGCGGTTGCAAATTGTCTGTGGTGGTTTGATTCTAAATTTGAACCGAATCCGGTTGACCCAAGACCGTTTGGGACTACCCCGCCAAATGACGGTTATGATTTAGTTACGACTTATGCAGGGACTCTGGATGACCATGATACAAGTACGGTAGTACCTTTGGTAGATGAACTTGCGGCATTTATGAATACCAACAATCCGGCAATCGGTCGAGGTACTAACATAGACAGCCTCGTTTCGGGTACAAGACAGTATATTGCTTCTAAAGGATTGTCTGCTGAGTATAAAGATACTTTAGCAGCCTGGCCGAGTTATTCATACATAAGAGATGAAGTATTAAAGAGTTGTGATGTAATTCTGCTTCTGGGGATTTACTCGGATCTCGGCGGAGGCAACTGCTGTCGCATCGGCGGTCACTATGTAACCGTCGCGGGTGTTTGTACTACTGACTTCAAAATATGTATCTCCGACCCGTTCTTTGATGAACTGGAAGGCGAACCGCCGGCAGGTTCCGCCCATGGGGCCACAGTTCACAATGATGCTTTTAACGTCAGCGGTCCGCATGGACAAATTCAGCATGACCAGTATGGTCTTGCTGCAGCCGGATTCGGCTGTATTGACGGGGGAGTAACAGCTGAAATAGTCAGCGGCTATCCTGTATCGTCAGACCTGGCCAATTTTGAAAACCAAAACGGAGAGGCAGCTTGTGGCTTTGACCAGCCGTTTGTCGTAATTGAATACGCTTACGTAATCTGCCCGGATACTACGACCTGCCCGGATGCTGACAACGATGGCGTTTGTGACCCAGATGACAACTGCCCGAATGTGTTTAACCCGGGTCAAGTTGATTCTGATGGCGACGGTGTTGGTGATAGCTGCGATATCTGTCCGGGTGGAGATGATAATATTGACTCAGACGGCGACACCGTACCGGATTTCTGTGACCGTTGTCCTGGCTTTGATGATTTGCAAGATGGCGATGGTGACGGTGTACCTGACAGTTGCGACAATTGTCCGGTAAACTTTAATCCCGGACAGGAAGACCTCGATAATGACGGCGTTGGAGATGCTTGTTGCTGCATTGGCATACGAGGAGATTTGAATGGTGATGGAACGCCAAGTAATATTCTCGACTTGACCTTTGCAGTGGACAGGATTTTCCGAGGAGGTCCGCCTGCTGATTGTCCGAATGAAGGAGACGTAAACGCGGATGGCTCTACTTCAAACATTCTTGATTTGACGTATCTTGTTGACAGGATATTCAGAGGAGGGCCGCTACCTCCGCCATGCTGATAAGCTGAATGCTTTTCTTTTGAAATAGACAACAGCCGCCTGACAACTAGAAAGTCAAGCGGCTGTTTTATTAAAAGTCGTGCTATCAATGAACAATAAAAAGAGGGTGCAGCTCTGGTTGGGCAGAGGGGGCTAGGAAACTACCCAGGGACAGCAGAGAGACACCCTCGACAATCTTTTATATACCAGATTCGATTATTTTGTCAAGATAGATTCCCCCAAACTAAAACCGGGCAATTTTTACCGGAATTGTCAGGAAAGTCGCTTCTTCATTTTCTCCTGCAATCACTTTCAATGTGAAATTAGAAAGGTAAGTTCCTTTGCCTAATTTAGGATTAGGAGACAACGAAAGCTCCAGCGTTTCGCCCTTTTCAGCTTCGGCTTTGATAATTTCCACTGTAAAGCTGCTGTCGTACTGTCTTTCCAGCTCCAGACTTATCTTATCAAAAAATTTATTCGGAATCTTAACTGTTTTCTTTTTATGATTCGGTAAAAAGAAAACAGAAAAAGGATTAGGTTTTAAGCCATTCATCCATTGTCCGACATTCGCCAGATAAATCAGGCTGACAGTTTTTTTCTCAGGAACACTCATGTAAATTTTGAATTTTCTGTTAACCGGACCGTAAAAGTCTTTGGTGTCAAAGGTCAATACGAAATCAAGAGTATCACCTCTTTCCACCCATTCTTTTCCAAATCTGACCGCAGAACAGTCGCAGGGAACATTAACACTATCTATTCTGATTCGCTTTAAGCCGCTGTTGATCACTTTGAATTTGTGAAACAGCTTATACTCTATGCCTACATGACCAAAATCAAAATACTCTTCGACAACAGTTACCGCCTGAGCTGAGAGTAACTGACTTGTAATCGCTAAAGTAAAACCAATGGCCAGCAGCAATCTTAATTTTGAATTCTTAATTATTTTGTGCATTCTCAAATAAACCCCTGTTCTTTCATCCAGTCGTCATTGTAACATTTGCTCAGATATCTGATGCCGGAGTCTGCAAATATACCTACCATAAAAGAATCTGGTTTTGCGCTTCGGGCAACTATTTCCATGGCACAGGCAACGGTTCCCGAAGATCCTCCGCATGAAATCCCCTCGGTTTTAGAAACAAGGCGGGCACGATTAAAAGAGTCTTTGTCTGAAACAGAAATCAGTTCATCTATGACATCTTTATCAAGCGCTCCGGTTATCACATCAGAACCGATACCTTCAAGCTGGTACAGCTCTCCTTCGATTATTTTCCCACTTTTAACATACTCCGCAAATATTGATCCTTCGGGGTCTACAGCGATAATTCTGACATCCGGGTTCTTCTCTTTTAAGTACCGGCCGGTTCCAGATAGTGTCCCGCCGGTGCCTATTCCGCAGACAAAATGAGTTATTTTACCATCGGTGTCATGCCATAGTTCGGGACCGGTTGTCTGATAGTGGGCTTCTATATTTTCTTTATTGTCATATTGATTAAGGTCAAAGTAGCCGTGTTCTTCACAGAGTTTTCGGGCAATCATATAATGATTCTCCGGAGAATCATGAGGCGCTTCTGTAGGAGTTACTATAACTTTCGCCCCAAACGAACGAATAAGATCGGTTTTCTCCTGACTGGTTTTTTCCGGGGTGGTGATGATTGATTTTAGGCCCAGGACCGAGGCTGTCATAGCCAGCGAAGATCCGGTGTTGCCGGAACTATTATCCACAACCGTATCGCCCGGCTTCAGGCGTCCCTCAGAAATTGCTTTTTTAAGAATATAGGCTGTCATCCGGTCTTTTACTGAACCGCTGGGGTTTAAAAATTCAAGTTTTGCGTAGGCTTTTGGACCGCCTTCGGGAATGCCAGTTTTGAGGCGCACAAGTGGCGTCTTACCAATCAATTCCAAGATGTCTTCAAAAGTATTCATGTTGCTAAGTTTAAGAGTTAAAGTTTATACAATTCACTTTGGTTTTTCAACAACTTTATGTGTAAAACAAGAGCAGGTCTTTATAGTTGACAATTTCCTGCGGCGCCGGGAAATTGCTCAAGCTTGCAGAACAAAGTATCTGATAATGATGACGATACATAGTTATTCTTAACTATATCTGATTTTGGAGGATAAGATGAAGATTGATAAAGCTTTAATGATATTAACAGTAACCGCCTTGCTGGCCTCAGGCTGCTCCGATAAGCAAAAAGAATCAGAACAGATAGAGCAGGATATGACAGATTTAGCTGCTGAATCTGCTACGGTCGACACCTCTGAGTCTGTGCCGGATACCAGTATGGTTGAAGACGATTATGAAGCCGCCGCTGAGGCAGCTCTTGACCTGCCTGATGCTCCGCAGGGAGATGGCTATGTTGTACAGGTCTCAAGTGCGACTGATGAATCATATGCGTTTTATCTGGTAGACCTCTGGAAAGAAAGAGGTTACGAGCCGTACGTGACAACAATCACTTATAATGATGAAACCCATTTCAGAGTCCGCATTGGGCTTTTTGATGCTCACAGTGAAGCTAAGAAGTTAGTGGCTGAACTTAAAGACAAATACTCAGCTGATGCCTGGATAGACCAGGTCTCATATTAGAGAAGGGTAGTCTCAGGCTGCATTAGTCTCTTATCTACATTATATAATGAAGAGCTACACTGAGTATTTGGTTTTTAATACCAAAAAGCGCCGGGAATACATTAATATTACAGGCAGGGTTGAAGACGCTCTCCAAAAAAGCAAAGTACAGGAAGGCTTTGTGCTGGTCTCGGCGATGCATATCACCGCCGGTGTTTATGTTAACGATGCCGAACAGGGCTTAATTGAAGACATCGATGAATGGCTTGACAAACTCGCCCCCTACGGCCCTGACTACCGCCATCATAGAACCGGCGAAGACAACGGTGATGCCCATCTGAAAAATTTGATGATTGGTTCGCAGGTCTTTTTGCCTATTACCAAAGGACGGCTTGATTTTGGTCCCTGGCAGCAGGTTTACTATGCCGAGTTCGACGGCCGCCGCAAAAAAAGAGTTATTATCAAAATAATAGGCGAGTGAAAAGTCACTCGCCTGTTTTTATTTCAAGCAATTTAGAGTTGCTCAAGCCATCTATTTTAAATGCTTATCAAAAAATTCGACCTGCTTGCGGTATTCTGCAATAATATTAACACGCTTGGAAGCGCCGTGTCCCTCGTCCGGGAAAATCAGAGAATCAACCACACCGCCGTTATTCTTAATCGCTGCAATAATCTGGCGGGCTTCTCCGACAGGAACTCGCGGATCGTTTTCGCCATGAATGACCAAAAGGGGTGTTTTAATCTGGTCGGCCTTGTGAATAGGGGAGATTGATTTCAAAAATTCAGGGTCGCTTAGTGGTCCGTACTCAGATTCACGCAAGGCTCTGCGGTAGGGTTTGGTATTTTCTAAAAATGTTTTGAAATTCACGATACCTACGATATTAATGGCTGCCGAGAACAAATCCGGATACTCAGTAATCATTCCCATCACCACATAGCCTCCGTAAGAACCGCCTCGAATGCCAATCATGCCTTTATTGGTGTAGCCATTCTCTACCAGATAATCTACTGCAGCTTTGTAATCTTTGAGTGAAAGCTTTCTATTCTTGTAGTTATCAAGTCCCATATAGTGGCTGCCGTAACCCGATGAGCCTCTGGGATTGGGGGCAATAATGCCGTATCCGTTGAGAATCAAATATTGGAAATTCCTGATGAAGCCGGGTGTGAACTGACTCTCCGGTCCGCCATGGGCGTGGACCACAAACGGTATTTGCTCACCCTTTTTGTAATCAGGAGGCAGGTACAGAAATGCCGGAATTTCCAAATCGTCGAAACTCTTATAGTGAATTAGTCTGGGCTCAGAGAAAATATCCCGGTCTATCCCGGCATAAATGGAAAACGTCAACTGTGTGAGTTCTTTTGATTGAGGGTTCCATTTCCAGACATCGGGTGCCCGGGTGGGTCCGTGAAAAGAAACTATGCAGGAGCCGTTTTCATCAAAATATCCGCCGCCCAGCTTGCCGTCCAGAGGCGGGCTCGGCAGCTCCTTTTTTGATTTAACTTCACGCAGTTTTAGTCTGGCATAGCCATCTTCGTTGACTTCGGCAGACATATATTTAAAGTCCCTGGAAAATTCAAGACCGTCAACTTCCCATTTTGGGTCGATCCAGCCATCGTCCACAAAATTGATCTCGGGCGAACCAACAGTCAAAGTTGCAATTCTCAAGATGCCATCTTCGTTATCATTGCAGGTCAGCCAGATTGTTTTGTTGTCCGGCATTAGCGTAGGGGAATCATAAATAACATCGTGGTCATCGTCTGTAAGTTTAGAATACTCCAGACTGTTCAAATCCAGCAAATAGAGGTCGTCATTGGAGTTTGAAGTTATTTGAAAGATTACCATGAATTTGCCGTTAGAGCTAACACTAGCAATATAATTGTAGCCACGAACTCCGGCAGTATCTCCAAAAATTTTGACTGCCTCCCCGCTATTAATGTCCATTTTATAGATGAAAAAGTCCTGGCCGTTCTCCTTGTTTGACCTGTAAAAAATATGTGAATCATCATGCGACCAGTTTACAGAACCATATTGAATATCTATGCCGTCGGTCAGAGGCATAATCCGGCCACTTTTGGTGTCCATCAGATAAAGCTGAGACTGCTCCGAGCCGCCTGTTGAAGCTCCTACTATGCCCATAGTGGAGCTGTGAGAGAGCTCGAAGAAGTCTATGCCATCTTCGAAAGTAGTTAACTGGTAGGGCCAGCCTTCGGCTGTAAGCCTGTATATCTGAGATACGCCCGATGAAGAAGATCTGAAAAACAGCTGCTTGCCATCCCAGCTATATCCTGCCGGTGAATTACTGCCTACCTGCATGAAAGTACCGATGTCAGGTATGTATTTGCCCTGATTGAGCATCGATCTTATTTCTTCGTTTCTCTGTGACTGGGCTAAATCTGTTGTCAGCAGGACAGTCAGCAGTACCAGCAAAGCTATTGCTAAAATTCTTGGCATAGTATCTCCTTAAGATTATGCTGTTTGAATGTCTTTGAGATTATACATTCCAGAGAGATTGATAGCAACATTCTCTGTGTATCTATTTGTGAATTCTAATGGATGCAGGCACAAAAAAACCCGCCTAGGCAAGGCGGGTTTAAGTCAGTTTTGTTTTTGTTATTGTGTTTGAGCAGCCTTAATGGCAGCAGCATATCGTTTATTTCGGCGCATTTCACGCATTTGCTTTTCGCTGGCAACTGTCCGGAACTTCTCATAGGACTTCTTTACATCCTTAAACTTATCAATCGCCATGTAGCTAAGCATCAGATATTGATAAACATAGGGATCGTTCTTATCTAAAGACCTGGCGTTTTTGAAATGACCTATGGCTTGTTTGTAATACCCTTGATTAAAACGAGCCTGGCCAAGACCAAAATATCCCCGAAAATTTCTTCTGTCCACTCTGATAACGTTGTCGTAATCTGCCAGGGCTGCGATTTCTTCCCCTTTGGCCAGATATAATTCAGCTCGGCCGAGGTAAGCTGGTATTGATTTGTTATCAATTTCCAGAGATTTGCTATAGGATGTAATAGCTTTGCTAAAGAGTTTTTTGAATCTGTAAATTTCGGCTGACCTGATATAATCTTCGACGGCCTCTTCCTGCAGATATAGTTGCTGTTTGGTCATAGCTCTATTGAAATAGGCTTGAGGATAGCTTGGCTCAATATTTATTGCTTCTGTGAAATCTGCAATGGCGTCTTCAAAATTGCCAGCTTTGTAAGCGTTCAGTCCTGACCGGAAAAAATCTTTAGCGCTATATGTTTTCTCTTTAACCGGGCTAGACAGAGGCAGCAGCGAGACAGAAAGGGTTCGTGTTTCCCCGGCTTTTAAGAAAACAGTACCGCTTCTTGTTCCGTACCCATCAGCGGAGATTTCATATTTGTGGCTGCCGGGTTCAATATTTCTGTATTTAAGATTACCTGCTCCCAGGACTTTGCCATCTATTTTAATTCTGGCGTCAGCGACGTTTGCAGCCAGCTTGATTGAAGCCGGTCCTCTTCGAGGGCTGGCTTTGCCAGTTGTAGCGCTGCTTTTTTTCGGTACAGAGGTTTGTTTCGAAGTCGGTGTTGCTTGTGCTACTTTTTTGCTGGTTTTGGAGCTGCTTGATTTAGAAGAAGATTTCTTGGCATACTTCTTTTTGCTCTTTTTGGCTGAACTTTTAATATTAGGTGACAGCGAAATCATCGAGATTTCGTCATTTACTACCGTAGCAAAGTCTGCACCTATCAACTTGTTCTTGACGTAATACTCGATTTTGTGTGTACCCTCGGGAACACCAGTCGTGCTAAAATAACCTTCGGCATCTGACTCAACTTTAATCCCCAGATCCGGGAATACTACCTCAGCGCCTTTAATGTAAGGTTTACCTTTTTTGTCTAATATCATGCCGGCGACTATTCCATCGCCGTTTCCAGGGCCGCTCAAAAACATCGATCCGACAATAAAGAGAACTATCACAAATGCTCCGGCAATACTGCTGAAAAGAAGGGCCGAATTGAGCTTCTTAGGCTGAAGATGATATTCCTTGCCGTTTAATGTCAATTCATCATGTCGGGTCAGATGATGCCGCCCCAAAAGCTGAATATAGTTCTTGTAGAAATACGCCTTACCTTTGCTGCGAGATGTTTTGGGAGTCTCCCCAAGACCTTCCAGAAGAGGCTTTTTGTCAATTTTGGGGATATCGGAACTGGCTTCTTCAGGGTTTTCCTGACTATCCAGTTCATTGAGTTTATTCCGGATTTTAGCTTTTTCTTCATCAGCAAGATGAACATTTTTACCGTACAAATTTTGCTCGATTTTCTTTAAATCTTCATCTGAAAGTTTATGGACTTTTTCGTCAACTTCGTCCGGATTTTTTTCAGGTTTATCTGAGGCCGATTTTGAAAGCTCCAAAACAGGTTCTGGTTTAACTTCTTTGCCGGAGCTGGTTTCTTCGGAATAGTCAGCTTCAGGGGGGAGGGTTGGTTCAGAGACGCCTATCGGATCATAGTCCATTAATTTATTGAGATCCCCTGTATGATCGTACGTCTCCTGGCTGGGGCCAGGCTGATCTTTGGAGTCCTCAAAACCAGGCTTATCTCCTCCCACAAATTCTCTATCATCTGCAGGAACTTCTGTTACAACAATATCAAGTTGACCTGTATCATCTGGCTCCTGGGAGCTGTCAGCCGGCAAGTTCTCCAGCGTGGTGCTGCATACAGAACAATTCCCTGTTTCTGTAATAATTTGCTCAGATTTGCATCTGGGGCAATGCTTTAACAATGTGCTGGCTCCTGACTTTTTTAGATTCTGTCACTTTATCGACCAAAATTTAAGTTTTCTTTAGATATTTGAAGCTCTCAAAGCGTCTGAATAAGATAGAGTTGTACAAAAAATGGGCTGTAAAGGGCTTGACACATGCTTAGCTTATAGCTTATCATTTGTGCTTATATTTTGAACAGGAACTTGTACATATAGACCCCTAGTTATTGGGGAGGAAGACTTATAATGTCGAAAAGAATTAGACGGTTACTGATAATGGCAGCTCTTGTGGTAGCTACTACTGTTTATTGGGGCTGCTCACAGCCGGCCGATGTCCTGGCTCCGTTTTCAACAAGCGAGGTTACCCTTAACCCTCAGGTACTGCCTGCTAATTTCCCCGGTATGCATTATCAATTATGGGTAGCAAATTCTCAGGACACCGTTTCTTTAGGGAAGTTTGCTTACGATAATTTCGAAAAGAAATTTCTGGAATTGAACGGTTCGCCAAGGGCAGATTCCAATTTGTTTACCTTGGATGGCAACATCTTTGATTTTTCGGAACTTTTTGTTTCTATCGAAGAAGACAATGATCCTGCGCCATTATCCCCGGGTCCGATAATGCTCATTGATGATGTAACATTGCCGTCAGAAATTTCTGTCGACCTGGTTTTTCCACTCAGCGACATTCTCTGGGAAGCTACAGCCCGATATAATATGGAAACGACTTCCGACAGCGATAGATTCGCTCTGGACGGATACGGCCTCTGGTTTGCCAGCTATCAGCAGCTTTTCGACTCTATCAGAGATACTCTAAGCCTCGATTCTTTCTGGGTAGATACTACCTATGAGATTTTCCCGAGGGACACAGTTATTCCAAACCTGATTGGTATCAGCAACATTACAAGTGGAGATACAACCCGCATATTTGGAGTTGATTCTTTTAACCATGCCATTATTAGATTTGTCCAAGCCGTTCAGATTGATACAGCTGCGGCCGGAGATTCTATACTGGTAACGATTCCCAATTTCATTTACACTATTGGCAGTTTATTTGCATTCAATTTTGATGAGTTTACTCAGGATAGTTTTGCGCTGCCTGAATACTCCGACTACGGCTGGAAATATAAAGGCTGGGTTGTATCGCCGACAGTGTCACCAAGTGCAGTGGGCAGCGCTACCTTGCCTGCCTGGCGACCTAATTCACCTAATGATTCATTGATGCCGGGTATCAGCGGAGGGCTTTTGACCACTGGAACATTCAGCAAGATAAATAAGCCCGATGATAATAATCCGTATGTTGCCGGCCCCAGATTGCCGCAATTCCCTGGAGAAGATTTTATTGCAAACCTGCCGGGAGGCATGAACACCGGCAATTGGGGAGGTCTGGTACCTTTAAGCAGCGGCAACTCAGGGACTGTCTTTATTTCACTTGAACCAACAAACTTCGTAACCGATACTACCAATTTCCCTCTGATTGCATTCATGGCCGACGTTCCTCCTGTAAGAGATTCTATTACTGCAACGGTTGTAATAATAAATATGCAAAATAGAACTCAGACGAACGATCCGTTTATAGGATTTCCCCGCATAAGAGTGGATATCAAGGCGTTTTAAGAGAGTATTTGAGAATATTGATTTAGATAATAGTAAAAGAGGCTGGTTATGATTAACCGGCCTCTTTTTATTTACAATAACCCCTCAAAACATTGAAATAACTTGCCATTGAAATCAGGAGCGGATATATTCGAGGCTTGTAAATTTAAGATAGTCATATAGTTGATAACTATTTAATTTTGATAACGTTAAACGGGAGAAAAGACTAATGGACACAGGTTTGATGGCTGCACTGATTGGCGCTGTTGGGCTTATTTTTGCCTTAATTCTCTTCTTGTGGATTAAGAATAAACCGACCGGAACAGACCTCATGCGAGAGATTTCCGATGTAATTCATCAGGGAGCCATGGTCTTTCTGAAACGGGAATATTCTATCCTGCTAATCTTCATTATTATTGTATTCGCTATGCTTTTCTGGAAGATCTCTGCCCAGACAGCTTATGCATTTATGGGCGGTGCCGGCTGCTCAATGCTGGCCGGATTTTTCGGCATGAAAGCTGCAACCCGGGCTAATGTACGCACAACCGCCGCGGCTAAAGATTTCGGGGAGAGCCAGGCTCTGTCCATTGCTTTTACCGGAGGGGCGGTTATGGGAATGTCCGTAGCTTCGCTCGGTCTGGTTGGTATGGGTATCGTTTTTTATTATTTCGGTAATCCTGAATCTTCATCTGTTATCTCCGGGTTTGCCATGGGGGCTTCATCAATAGCTCTTTTTGCCCGTGTCGGCGGAGGTATTTTTACCAAAGCAGCCGATGTTGGCGCTGATCTGGTGGGAAAATTAGAAGCTGGTATTCCTGAAGATGATCCCAGGAACCCGGCTGTTATAGCTGATAATGTTGGCGATAACGTCGGTGATACGGCCGGAATGGGTGCTGACTTGTTCGAATCCTATGTCGGCTCTGTCATAGCCACCATCGCTATTGCTGCAACTCTGAGTGGAGGAACTTCAATGGCCATGTCTGTTGCTGCCGCGCGTGAGTCATATATGCAGCTGCCTCTATTAATAGTGGCTTTTGGAGCGCTGGCGTCAATACTGGGTATTCTGTCAGTTCATGTTTTCACTAAGATGAACCCGGCCATGGTATTAAGACTTGTTACTTATGTTGGTGCTGCTGTAATGCTGGGAGGGACCTGGTTTATCATAAAAGAATTAAATATACGTCAGGAAGTTTTTTGGGCGGTCTTTGCCGGAAATGTTGCCGGAATAATCTTAGGTATTTTAACCGAATACTATACCTCAGCCAAACCTATCAGGGATATTGCAGATGCTTCCAAAACCGGTTCTGCAACCAATATTATTTCAGGACTTGCTATCGGCATGGAATCTGTGGTGCTGCCGATTTTGGTTATCTGCGTGACAATTTATGTAGGCTTCGAGTTTGCCGGACTGTATGGAATTGGCATTGCCGGTGTGGGCATGCTGGCTACAATCGGGGTAACTATGTCTGTCGATGCTTACGGCCCTATTGCTGATAATGCCGGCGGTATATCAGAGATGGCCGGTCTGGGACCAGAAGTCCGCAAGACAACTGATAAACTTGACTCACTTGGTAATACTACTGCCGCTATTGGCAAAGGCTTTGCGATCGGTTCGGCAGCCTTAACCGCTCTGGCTTTGTTCTCTGCTTATTCCAGCGCAGTCGGGCTGACCAGTATTAATATTCTGGATGTAAAAGTTGTCATAGGATTCTTTATCGGAGGCGCTCTGCCGTTCTTGGTGGCAGCCCTGACCATGAAAGCTGTCGGCAGGGCAGCGGCACAAATGGTCGCCGAAGTGCGCAGGCAGTTTAAAGAAATTGTTGGTCTGATGGAAGGCACAGCTAAACCGGATACAGCCCGCTGCATTGATATAGCCACCCGCGGAGCTCTCAAGCAGATGATCGCTCCCGGACTTGTGGCCATATTTGCTCCGATCGTAGTCGGACTTATTCTTGACAAAGAGGCTTTGGGAGGCATGCTGGCAGGCGCTACTATGTCCGGCGTAATGCTGGCATTAATGATGGCCAATGCCGGAGGCGCCTGGGACAACGCCAAAAAGTATATTGAAGCCGGCGCTCATGGCGGAAAAGGCTCCGATGCTCATAAAGCTGCAGTTGTCGGTGATACTGTTGGTGATCCGTTTAAGGATACTTCCGGACCATCGATGAATATTCTGATAAAGCTGATGGCTATAGTATCACTTGTGGTTGGGCCATATTTATTTAATTAGGACGAAAGATTTATAGATAGTGTTCTAATAGAGAAATAATTCATGTTTTTCTTAAAACACAGGATTTAGCTCTTGCCCACGACTATTGTAATAGTCGTGGGCATTTGCTATTTTGAGCCATGAGATTCATTTTGAAACAATTTAGCTTTAGGGGCGTACACTTAAAACAATGAAATGGGGAGAGTACTAATGGATTTGCCGGAACAATCGCAAATTTTGCCGGTAGCAAAGAAAGAAAGCAATCTTGGCCTAAAAGGGATTGTGGAAGTTTTTTATCAGCCCGCGAAATTATTTGAAAGAATAAAAGACGAGCCTAAGATATTAGTCCCCTGGATATTTTTCTTTTTGCTTATTTTTTCGTTAATTTATCTGGTTTCTGACCTCATGGTCGAAATGCAGATGGAAGTAATGCGAGAAAAATTTGCAGGTCAGGTGCAAACTTCCGCAGATGTTTCGTCTAAAGATATGATAAAATGGTCAACAATTATACTTATTCCCCTGGCGTTTATGCTGGCTCCGCTAATTGCGGCAGCGCTGGCCTTGTTTTTTGGAAATGTAGTCATGGAAGGTCGCGCTAAATTCAAGCAGCTGCTTTCGGTTATGATCTATGGTGAAATAGTATATGTACTTGGGTCTTTGATGCTGGCGCCTCTGATACTGGCCAAAGGGAGTCTGAATGTAACGATATCATTAGCGGCCCTGCTTCAAGATGTACAGGTTCAAGACCCATTATATGTGGCGCTTTCAAAAATCGGTGCATTCCATATTTGGGAAATTATGATAATAGGCATAGGACTTTCAATTATTTACGGATTTTCCCGCAACAAAGGTTACACTTTAGCGGTCTTATCCATGGGAATGATATCTATAACGCATGCTCTGGTGGAGCTGGCGTTCGGATAAAGTATAAGTATATATAAATTGACGAAGGAGAAATTTAATGCGACTCAGATATGCAGTCATAACACTTCTAATAATTTCTGTTCTCTCAGGCGTAACTGTTGTATCAGCCGAAACTCTGACGCTCGACCAATGTATTGAGCATGCCCTGAAAACCCGTGCCAATGTAATAATTGCACGTGGCAGGGAGTCTCTTGCGGGAAAGGACAAGCTGAGAGCTTTTGGAAGGTTTTTACCGACCGTTGATGCTACATATAATTACAATAGAGGACGTCAATTTAATATTAGTCCTATGTCCGGTGACCAGTTTAAGGATACTATTATAGTAACTACCATCGGTGGGGAAACTGCCAGAGACGTTTTCAGTATTCCGATTACGTTTAGAGACGAACAAGACCTTGGTCCGGACAAGAGTTTGACCTTATCGGCAGGAGCTACTTTTAGTTTTTCCAATGTGTTCAACTATCTTGGCGCCAGAGCAAGTCACGGTGCTGCTCATCTGGCCGCAATAGACACCGAGCAGGAGCTGATATATCAGGTAAAAACGGCATATTATAACTATCTCCGTGCTGTTCAGAGTGAAGAAGTAAACGAGCAGGCTGTCGAAAGAAGTAAAGAACAGCTGAAGCTGGTAGAGTCACGTTATGAACTTGGTTCTGCAGCTTACTCAGATGTATTAAGCCAGCGGGTACAGTACGGGACTGACAGGCTGGAACTGCTAAAAGCTCGGAATAACACTTCGACTTCGAAAGCGCTGCTTTCCTATACAGCCGGACTGGACCCAAATAAAGAAGTAGAATTTTCAACAGTCGATGATATACGAGAGTACGAAGGAACCCTGGAGCAGGCAACGAATTTCGGAATTTCTCATGAGCCGGGATATTTGTCAAATCTAAAGAATTACTCGGCTTCCCGCTACGGCGTCAAAACTACCTTGGCCGAATATCTCCCGAGTATTACTGCTTTTGCCAGATACACAGATTTTGTTGGTACCCAGGCATTCCCGGTAGTTTTTGAGTATTCATTTAATTCGTTAACTTATGGTTTTCAAATATCTTACAGTATCTTTGACGGTTTTGGCAAACAAAGAGAAATAGGACGCTCAAAAATCAGCCGCAATAATGCCAGAGCCACCTTGTCGGACGCAAAGAATGCAGTAGTGCAGCAGATCAGGACCGCTTATGCGGATATTCAAAACCAAAAAGAAGGTCTTTTGGTAGCAGAAGAAACAGTTGCGGCCGCGGAAGAAGATATGAAAATAGTACAGGAGAGATATAATCTTGGCGCTGCCACAATTCTGGATCTGCTGAAGGCGCAGGAAAATTTGAAAAGAGCGCAAGTCTCTTTTATAAACACAAGATTCTCACTCAATTTATCAATAGCAAATCTGGATAATTCCATGGGGAAACCGTAACCCGAAAAGAGGTATAATTAATTGTTATGAAAAAGAAAATACTGATATTTGGATCGATTGGGATCGTGGCAGTGGCGCTGCTTGTCATGAGCCTGATGTCTAACAATGAAGACAAAGTAAAAGTCACCTCTGCCGAAGTCGAAAGCCGCGACATAATCGAGATAGTTTCAGCTTCCGGCAGAGTTGAACCAAAGACCAAAGTTGATATAACCGCACAAATTAATGGCGAGATAGTCCGGCTGGCCGTCAAAGAAGGTGACCCGGTATCGATGGGAGACCTTTTGATAGTCCTGGACACAGTACAACTTCGCTCAGATGTAAATCAGGCAAAATATAATTTGAATGAAGTCAATGCCAGGCTTGAAGGTGCTCGCGCAACATTGGAGCAGGCCAAAGATGAATATGACCGCCAGCAGAGACTCTTTGATAAGTCCCTTACATCCCAAACCGCCTATACCGACGCCAAATACAGATACCTGAATGCCAAATCAACAGAAAAAGCAACGGTTGCCCAGTCGAAGCAGTCACAATACAGATATGAAAAAGTAATGGACAATCTTGGTAAGGCTACGATTGTTGCTCCGATGAACGGCGTGGTTACTTTCGTTGATTGTGAAGTTGGTGAGATCGCCCCTGCCCAAACCGGTTTTAACCAGGGCAAAACTTTGATGACAGTTTCAGATTTGAGCCTGTTTGAAGTTGAAGTAGAGGTTGATGAGACAGAAATCAATAAAGTGCAGTTAAATCAGGAAGTTGAGATTGAAGTGGATGCGTTTCCTGACACTACTTTTGCCGGAACAGTTGTTGAAATTGGCAATACTGCTGTTGTCAGTCGTGCCGGAACACAGGATCAAGCCACGAATTTTAGAGTAATGGTAGTTTTTGCTGACAGCGACGTCTCAGTACGACCGGGCATGTCCGCGACAGTTGACATTACTACCAGCAGACGTGAAGAGGCTGTCTCGGTTCCTTTTAGTGCAGTGGTCATGCGTTCATTTGATATGGATTCACTCCTGGCGGCCAGGGAACAAAGACAGTCAGCCGGCACAACTTTGGTTAACGAAGTTAACGCTGCCGAAAACGGTGATCTGGACGAAGACAAGCCTAAGAAAAAAAAGGATGTTGAGCGCAAGGATTTGCGTGGTGTTTTTGTAATAAAAGATGGGAAAGCTCGGTTTGTAGAAATTAAAACGGGCATTGCGGATCAGAAGTTCATTGAAATAACTTCCGGTCTGGAGCCGGGAGACTCTGTAGTAGCCGGTCCTTATAAATCATTAAGAAAAATCAAAGATGGCGACGCCCTTGAAGTACAAAAAGATGAAGAGGATAAAGAATAAATGGCTCTTATAGTAACCAAAGATGTCTGGAGAACTTATGATATGGGGCATGAAAAGGTTCATGCTCTGCGGGGAGTCTCTATAGTAATTGAAAAGGGAGAATATGTTGCCATAATGGGACCATCTGGTTCCGGCAAATCGACCCTGATGAATCTCATAGGCTGCCTGGATACTCCCTCACGAGGGGACTACTATCTTAACAACAAAGCTGTCAACACTCTTGATGACGATGAACTGGCTAATATAAGAAACCGTGAGATAGGATTTGTTTTCCAGACGTTCAATCTCCTGCCCAGGGCTACATCGCTGCACAATGTAGAGCTGCCTCTGATATACAACGGAACATCTACTGAAGAGAGAATTATCAAAGCCAAAGAAGCCCTGGCAAAAGTTGATTTAGAAGACAGAATAACTCACAAACCGAACGAACTTTCCGGAGGGGAAAGGCAGAGAGTTGCTATCGCACGCGCGCTGGTTAATAATCCTTCCTTGATTCTGGCCGACGAACCGACCGGTAACCTTGACAGTAAAACCTCAGAAGAGATTATGAGACTGTTTGACAAGCTGCATTCGCAGGGAAATACAATAATTACTGTCACCCACGAACAGAGTGTCGCCAGCCATGCCCATCGGATTATATCACTATTTGACGGTGAAGTTGCCAACGATAAGAGAATCAATTAGCAAAGCGGTAAACTTGAAATGATCGGTTTTTCAATATTAGGCATAGCGGCAAACGCAATAAGAGCCAATAAACTAAGGTCTTCGCTGACACTTTTGGGCATAGTCTTTGGAATGGTCTCTGTAATGACCATTATATCGGCACTTGAAGGTATGATGGGGGCGATTGAAAAAGATATTGGTCGTTTGGGTCCTTCAACATTTATGGTTGCTAAGATGATGATTGCAACTTCCGATGAGGAGTTTTTTAAGAAAATAAAGCGCAAGCCGATTGATCTTAAGTCTGCAGATCTCATTATCAACGAATGCAACCTATGCGAAAAAGTTTCTCCCAGAGCTTTTTCACGCGCCCGGTTTAAGTATGGTTCTGATTATATTCGTGACGGCCGAATCATGGCCGGCACTTACAGTTTTATTGATATTGTTGATATGGAAGTGGCCCAGGGGAGATTCCACTCGATGGAAGACGATTTACACAGGAGTCAAGTTGTGATGATTGGCGATGGTGTCAGAGAAAAACTGTTTTCCGGAGTTGATCCGATCGGAAAAACTTTAAGAGTTGGCAGCAAGAAATATACGATTATAGGTATCGCCAAGAAGTTTGGCTCCATGTTTGGCAATGAGCGTGACAACTTTGTGGTCATGCCTCTTTCTACATACGGCGCCCATTTTGGACAGCCGCGCTGGGGGCTGAATATTGTTATCAAGGCCCGTTCAGTAGAGAAGTTAGAAGACGCTATGGACGAAGTCAGGCTGCTTTTAAGGTCGCAAAGAGGCGTTGCCTATGACGAAGAAGATGATTTTGACATTATGACTGCTGATATTTTTTTGGAGCTGTTTAATTCAATTACCAAGGTATTTCGGATGGCCCTGGTAGGAGTTTCATCAATTTCCATAGTAGTTGGCGGAATTGTGGTCATGAACGTAATGATGGTGGCGGTTTCCGAAAGAACCCGCGAGATAGGAATACGCAAAGCAATTGGCGCCAAGCAAAAACATATACTGTTGCAGTTTTTGTTTGAGTCATTGATACTCACTTCCAGCGGCGGACTGGTAGGTATGTTAATCGGCTATTTGTTGGCAAAATTCCTGGTTGGAATGATAGGCATGGAGATTTCCCCTTCGGCCATAGCTATTATAGCTGGACTATCAATCTCTATGGGCACAGGATTAATTTTCGGAATTTACCCGGCACTTAAAGCAGCTAAGCTTGACCCTATTAAGGCGCTGAGTTTTGAATAGGTTGCAATATGCTGTTATCTCCTGTTGAAATAAAAAATGCCGTGATGATGGCTCTTGGTTCACTGATGAGCAATAAGTTCCGCTCATTTCTGACAATCCTTGGCGTGATGGTAGGCGTTGGTTCGGTAATATCGATGGCCGCAGTAATTGACGGCCTTGACAATGCAGCCAAAGATGAAGTAGACAGGATGGGCACTAATATCATAACGGTCAGGAAATTTGCCCCCGGCACTGACTGGGATAATCTTAGCGATGAAGAGCGCAAGCGTCCGGAAATGTCTGTAGGCGAAGCTGAGGCAATATTGGCGAATTGTCCTACTGTCGATGGTGTTGCCCCAAGGAATCACTTTTATGCACTTGGCGGGAATGAAGCAAAATATAGAAACCGCACTTTTAACAGACCGCTGGTGATGGGGACCTGGCCGGATTATATGAAGGTCAGAGACAAGAATATGGAGACAGGCAGATTCTTTTCTGAAATAGATCTCCAATACAGGTTAATGGTTTGTGTTCTTGGTGCATCAGTCGCTGATCTGTTATTTCCGAATCAAAATCCGATTGGCCGGGAAATCAGGGTCAATGGCGATAAGTTTCTGGTCATTGGAGTATTGGAACGTGTAAAGTCAAATTTTGGTGAGGACTCTGACAATACCTACGTGATAATGCCTCTGACTACTTTCGAAAAACTGATGCCACAGGACAAAGCTCTAACGCTGGAATGCAGGTCGAGGAGTTTTGAAGAAATCGATAAGGCAATTGAAGAAGTTACAACTGCATTAAGACTGTATCGCAAAGTTCCTTTCAATAAAGAAAATAATTTTGCGCTTTCGACTCAGGAACAGTTTAAGGACGAGATAAACAATATTACCAAGTATATTTATTTGGGCATGGGAGTTATTACTTCGATTGGTCTGATGGTCGGCGGTATTGGCGTCATGAATATAATGCTGGTTTCTGTAACTGAGCGCACCCGTGAAATAGGGGTCAGAAAAGCTATCGGGGCCAAGCGCTCGAATATCATAATGCAATTTCTGACCGAAGCCATGACGCTTTCCGCGACGGGGGGAGTTGTAGGCATTTTGGCCGGAATATCTCTGGGAACCGGGGTAAATCTTCTGCTCGGGTTTCCTCTGTCAGTTTCTCCATTTTGGATAGTTCTCGGCTTTACGGTATCCGTCTCTGTGGGACTTGTTTCAGGTATTTATCCCGCCATAAAGGCCTCAAAACTCGACCCCATTGAATCTCTGCGCTATGAATAGACAAATTGCTTGACTATCTTAAATCAAGCATTGCTTTGATTGAATTTGGAACTGAGAAAACTGTCTTTAGTATTAGATTTAGTAATAATGAAATATCAAAGGATCTGTTTTAGACTATTATGCTGCTCTCTCCGGTAGAATTAAAAAATTCCGTATTGATGGCGCTGGATTCTTTACGGGCTAATAAGTTTCGCTCATTTCTGACTATTCTCGGGGTGATGGTCGGGGTTGGCTCGGTCATCGGCATGGCATCGGTAATCGATGGCTTAAACAATGCGGCAGAATCCGAAGTTGACAAAATGGGCTCAAATATCATTAGTGTGAGCAAGTTCAAACCGGGAACAGACTTTGACAATCTTACAGAAGAAGAACGCAGACGTAAGCCTATCACAGTAGGCGAAGCGCGGGCGATTTTGGATAACTGTCCCAGTGTTCAGGGTGTTTCTCCCAGAAACTACTATTTTAAGCCCGGCGGGAATGTAGCTAAATATCTAAATAGAAAATTTAACAATCCGTATTTTCTCGGAACCTGGCCGGACTATGTCTCCGTACAGGATAAAGAGATCTCATCAGGCAGATTTATTACAGAAACTGATCTGCAAAACAGGCTGATGGTCTGTGTAATCGGTGCTGACATAGCGGAAGTACTATTTCTGCAGAGTACGGCCATAGGCAAAGAAATTCGGTTTAATGGAGATAAATTCCTGGTTGTAGGAGTTATGGAAGATGTAAAGTCCAATTTTGGTAATGACTCGGAAAACAGATATGTGATGGTACCTTTGACAACTTACCAAAAACTGATTCCCTGGGAAAAAGAACTGGGGCTGGACTGTCGCGCCGAGAGCTTTGACAAAATCGATGTCGCCATAGAAGAAATTACGGCAGCACTGCGAGTTTACCGCAAGGTTCCATTTGAAAAAGAAAACAACTTCGCTTTGTCGACTCAGGAGCAGTTTAAGGACGAGATAAATAATATTACCAAGTATATTTATATGGGTATGGGAGTCATTACCTCGATTGGCCTTTTGGTTGGCGGTATTGGCGTTATGAACATAATGCTTGTTTCTGTCACCGAGCGCACTCGTGAAATTGGAGTCAGAAAGGCTATCGGGGCCAAGCGTTCAAATATTATAATGCAATTTCTGACCGAAGCCATGACGCTTTCCGGAACCGGTGGTATCGCGGGGATTCTGGCCGGGTTGTCTTTAGGAATAACAGTTAATCTGCTGCTCGGCTTTCCGCTGTCAATTTCTCCTTTCTGGATAATTCTCGGCTTTACAGTGTCCGTCTCGGTAGGACTTGTTTCAGGCATATATCCCGCCATAAAAGCCTCAAAACTCGACCCGATTGAAGCTCTGCGCTACGAATAAATCTGCTTGCTTATTAGTCAGCTTTTTGTTGAACTGAACTGCGCCCGGTAATAGATTGGAACCGTAGCGTTTGAGTTTAGTTAAATTAAGTAGGCGTCATGTTTTTCATGAAATACACATTTTTACCACTGGCTCTGCTAACTGCCATCATTCTGTTTTCTCCTGTCCTGTCTCAGGGGGATTATGGATCACTATTTCTGGATAAAAACCAGCGCGAAATCAAAGTGGATTACGCAGCCTTTGCGATTGAAGACTCCAGGCAGATGCGTCTGGAGGTCTATTATCAGGTTTATAATAGTTCCCTGGCTTTTAAAGAAGAAGGAGATCTTTTTGTAGCTTCTTATGACATAAAAATAACAGTAATGGACAAACGCGGCCGCCGTCTTAAAGACGAAAAGAGAGAGAAAACTATTACAGTCGCTGATAAACGGGAGGCCCTCTCCGGCACCAGTTACCGTACCAGTCAAATAAACTTCGTACTTGACCCGGGCAGGTACGATGTCCGGTTTGTTCTCAACGACCACTACGCCAAGAAAAGCAACATTAAGAAAAAGGAATTTCAGGCAAAACTTAAAGATGTCAGCAAGGGTAAACCAAAACTTTCCAATATCCTGTTTGCTCAGGCGGTAGGACCGCTCCAGGATAATTCTGAATTGTTTGCCAAAGGGGATAAAGTGGTAATTCCCTCAGTAACGCATTATTACGGGGGCGGGGAAGACAAAGATAACAAGTTACTTTATTATCTCGAAATTTATCCCGGTTCTGATGGTCAGACTAAGGCCACAGTCCAGACGCTGATAAGAAAGAGAAAGGGAAAAATGGTCTACCGGGATACCCTTACTTCTCTTTTGGAGAAGCCATTTGCGAGGCAGATAAGAGAGATTTCCGTAGACGGCTTTGAGCCGGGAGAGTATGAAATTGAAATTGAGCTTAAAGGAGCCCGGGGCAAGAAGTTCGATAAGACAAAGGGGAAATTTCATATCAGATGGAACGAGGAATCGCTGCTGCAGCATAACTATGATGTTCTGCTCAACCAGATATCTCTTATCGCCTCACCCAAAGATGTCAAAGAACTAAAAAAGGCAAAATCTCTCGAAGAGAAAAAAGCCGCTCTCGATAGTTTCTGGAAATCAAAAGACCCGTTCCCTGAAACTTCAAGAAACGAATTTAGAGCCGAATTCTATAGCAGGGTCAGGCTGGCTAATGCCAATTATGGTTACCTGAGACGGCAGGGTTGGGAAACTGACCGGGGGCGCATTTTAGTAAGATATGGCATACCCGACCAGATTGAAGATTACCCCTTTGCGCTGGAGACTTATCCTTCGCAGATCTGGCATTATTATCGAAAGGGAAGGTATCGCAGGTTTGTCTTCGTCGATGACAGCCACGACGGCGACTATCGCCTGCAATACCCTTATGACGGGTTAGGAATCAACCCCGACTTTTGACTAATTTAGATATCAGTTAGGTATTCTGCTGAGTTACTCAAAAGAATACTCAAACATTTACAATAGCCACCAATTTTCGGGCAACAATGATCCATTTCAGACATAGTACTATCACCGCTTAAACGGCAAAGTGTTTGTTTTTCAGAATAAAAGAGGGGATAAAGAATACATTCTGGTGCATTCAAATGTAAGCGGTGAAAGATATGACCCTGCCTGGGGAAATAGAATTAAGCAGGGTCTGTTTGAATTTGATTAGAAAAGTTATTTGCCGGGTTTCTTCGAAGCAGTCCTGGCCGCGGCAGCTAATTTTCTTTTGACGGGAATGGTAAATCTGCTCTTAACTTCGTCGCTTAACTCGAAAGTAAATGATTTTTCAAAAGACTTTCTCAGAACTTCTTTGCGCAGTTTAACTTTGGCCTTTGCCGCTTCGCCGGCTTTGATTTTTTTAGGAAGATCCACTTCAAAATATTCGCTGGCATAGGAAATCATTTTTATCTTCAGATCCTCGTCGGATACGTTTCTGATTTCAAAACTCATATTGTCTATCTGCTTGGAGCCTGTTTGAGACAAATCAATTTTGTATGGCCTCATGATCACAGGATAGGTGGAATCAGGCCGGGTAACGACATTCACCGTAATTGATACGAATTTGTCCGGAGGTCCTTCATTAGTCTGAATTTTGGGACGCTTGGTTATTTTGGTCCGGTATTTCTTTGAACTGAAAATTATCTCTAATTCTGTGCTGTCACCGACAGCAAGCAGGTCCTTTTGTAAAGGAGCCTTGGTGCAGCCTCAGCCAGGGATTATTTTAAGAATCTTGAGAGTGTCATCGCCCGTTGAAACCAGCCAAAATTTGTGGCTGATTGTAGAGTTCTGAGGGACATAGCCAAAATTGAACTCTTTGACAGGTATTGTCAGCCTGGGCGCAGCCATTGCAACAGATGCAATGAGCAAAGTCAAAACTGCTGTCAAAACAATCGTTTTAGTATTATTCATATTCATATACTCCAATATATTACTTCGTCCGCCAGGCTGTCAAATATTAGTTTTTTTCCTGACAAAATCAATTATCAAAATAATCAATAATTCTCGTTACCGGTATAGTGAATCGGCTGCCAAAATCATCACTGAGCCTGATTGTAAAGGACTTCTGAAAAGATTTTCCAATCGAGTCTTTCAGGAGCCGGATCTCTGCGGTTATGGTTTCACCCGCCTTGATTTCGACCGGCAGGTCAATTTCAAAATAGCCGTCGGGTAAGGAAACAAGTTCGAGCTTTAAATTTTCCTTTGAAACGTTTTTGATAGAAAACTGCTTTTTATTTACCTGCCCGGAATCGCTTGTCGGAAAAGAAATCTTAAACGGCTCTATGATTACCGGAAAAGTTGAGTCGGTCTTTGCTAAAACGTTGGCAATGATTTTGAGGCTTTTGTCGGGCGTGTTCTCGTTGGTCTGAATTTTCGGACTTTTCTCAACCCTGTTTCTGAAGCTTTTAGTGCTGAATATGATTTCTACTACGGTACTGTCGCCGGAGGCCAGTTTATTTTTTTTGAGCGGAGCTCTGGTACAGCTGCAGCCGGGGATTATCTGCTCTATTATGAGAGTATCGTCGCCTGTGGATAGCAGCCAGAATCTGTGAGAGACCAGCGAGTGCTGAGGTACATAGCCAAAGTTGAAGACTGTTTCCGGCAGGGTTAATCTTGGCGACGACAAGGCCGCTGTGGCCGAGAGGCCAATAATTAAGACCGCCAAAACCAATATTTTATATAATTTTTTCAAGCTGGTTTTCTTTTCTTCATTCAGACAATTATACAATTTTATTCAGCTTTGCTGCCATAGAATTTCCGGCGAATAGGGATAGTCAGATAATTTCCTTGCCCGTACTTAAAATCTACTGTAAATGAGCTTTTGAACTCTTTGTCAACGAATTCGGGCAGTAGTTTAGCATAACCGAAAGCCGAACCTCTGGCAGGTACAGTTTCCGGCATGAAGATAATGCATTCAGCCGGTAACTTAGATATAATTTCCGGATAAAAGATCTGGTCGGTAGCATTGATAATTCTAAACTCAAGACTATCGATCGACATTTCGCGGATTCGGCTCATTTCAAACTTAAACGGCCAGATACTTCCTGAAAATGCAGAATCAAGAGATAGCAGGACGTTGGCCTTAAGTGATATTCTCAAAGGCTTAGCTGAGCCATTGCTGTAGATTAAGGGATATCTTTTTATAGGACCCGTAGCCCGTTCTGTATTCCAGGAGATTTTCACGTAGGTGGAATCACCCGGGGCGATCTTATCGGATTCAAGCGAGCTGACAGCGCAGCTGCAGCCGGTCTTAATTTCTGAGATGGTGACTGTATCAGTGCCGGTCGATTTTAGCCAGAAGCTGTAGATTATATCGGAGTTTTGAGTTGTCAGCCCGAAATCGAATTTTTGGCCGCTGCTCTCCAATTTCGGCTGTGAAAAAGCGTTAGTACACAGAACCGAAATAGCGACCATCGTAAGTAAAGGAAATCTTCTCATAGACTAATTATATTATCCAATCTGACAAAAGTTTCAGTAATCCGCCAAGAATATAGCAGCAAGACGGCAGAGTCAAGTTACCGGCAATCTGAGACTCTATTTAGAGGTCAAATATCTTACCAGGGTTGAGAATATTATGGGGGTCAAACTGCTTCTTTATTCTTCTCATTAAGTCTACCGAGCCCCTATGCTCAAGTGTAAAAAGATGTTTATGGGCAAGTCCTATGCCGTGTTCGCCGGAAATAGAACCTCCTAATTCTATGGCTTTTTTGATGATCATATCGTTCAGCTCTTTGGCCTGGCTCCATTGGCTCTGATTGTTTTTGTCTGCCAGCATCAGGGCATGCAGCAGCCCCATGCCGACATGCCCAAAAGTATGCATCAGAATTCCGATATTGTCAGCTTCATTGTGGCAGAATTGTACCATTTCAGGCAGGCAGGAGATAGGAAAAGCTACATCGTTGCGTATTATCGTAAATCCGGGTTTCAGGTGTTTGATAGCTTCGGTTACAAAATGCCTGACCTCCCAGGGGGATTGACTCGACGACAGCTCTAACTTTTCACCCTTTTGCTCTAGACAGATTGACTCAGCAGTTTCAAAATTCGACAGATTTGAACTTTGGGTTCCATGGAATTCCAAAAACAGAGAGGGAACTTCCTCAAGGCCGTAACTTTTAAGCTGATTGAGAGCTGCCATAACTTTGCCATCAAGAAATTCTACCGCAGCTAAATCCACTCCGTAGCGGCACATCTCGGAGACTGCTCTGGCAGCGTTGATTTCATCGGAGAATTTGAAAGCAGCCTGAAGTTTATGTTCAGGTAGTCCGGCTAACTTCAAGGTAATAGCCGAGATAACCACAAGCGTTCCCTCGGAACCGGCTATTAAATCTACCAGATTATAACCGCTGGAGCGTTTAATTGCACGGCTGCCGAGTTTAACTCTTTCTCCTGTGCCTGTGACAACTTCAAGCTCTAAAACATAATCTTTAGTGCCGCCGTATTTGACCGAGAAAATACCACTGGCGTTGGTAGAGACCATGCCGCCGATGCTGGCTAAGTTTCCTGAGCCACCGGGGGAAGGAGGGAAGAAGAGGCCGTCGGACTTCAATTTATTATTTAAGTCGTCATAGATAAGTCCCGGCTGAACACATACTTGCAAATCCTCCGGCCAGTGGTTCAGAACCTTGGTCATGCGGCTTAAGTCAAGCACTATGCTTTGCTCAGTGGGGATTGCAGAGCCCTCCAGGGCGCTGCCACCGCCTCGGGAAGTAATTGGCACTTTATGCTCGACACAGAGTTTTAGTACCTTGCTGATATCGTCAGTAGACAAAGCCCATACAACAGCAACAGGGGTCACCGGGGGCAGGGTAGATTCATCAATTGATGCCACTCTCAACTGGTCGGGATGGGTTGAGACTTGGTCTTGGGGCAGCAGTTCTGTCAGTTTATTTAGAAAGTTCATTGGTTCGCTATTAAAGGGAAGTTAAAGGAAAAATGAAAGTTAGAATTTGAAACTTGACTAAAAGGGTCAACGTTTTAGTAACATCTCGATATACTTCCTGTGACCTTCAAAGAACATAGTGCAATAATATATCCCATCAGGAACAGCCAGTTGATAATTATTAGTACCATTCCAGGTAAATGAACTTATACCGGCCAGATAATATTGACTAAAATCATACACTACTTGTCCTGAATCATTAGTTATTCTAAATCTGACATTGGACGCAAAAGGTATCGCAAAGGGAATAACAGTTTCGTTGCTGAATGGATCGGGACTGTTCTGACCTAAAACAAATTCGGTTTGCAGTAGGCTGGCGTTGACAGGCTGGCCTTCATATGTGGCCATTTCAAGTGATACCACTTCGCCGTACACTTCGAGGAAGTCACCTGTAAACCAGTCGCCATGGTACGACCACAACAGAATTCTGGTGTTTTTTCCGTCATAAGCATATTCTATATCCATATTGTCAGTCATTCGCTGAATTGACCTATTTCCGGCTACTACCACGAGAACAGCGCCAATTCGGACATCATCAAGCACCTTCAATACGCCTCTTCTTTCGTCATAAGTGTAACTAACTTCCAGAGGAGTGATTATCGAGTAAGGTAGGGCATCTCCGATAACGATTCGTGATAAATGTACAAGGTCGGCCACCGTCAAATTCAAGCCATCTCTATTGACGTCGGTTGTGGCGATCTGAGACTCCCTTTCAATGGTGAACACGGTCAGGCCATAGACGAAGTAGTTACTGAACAAAACAGCATCGGCTACCTCATTAGCAATACCGTTTATATTTACATCTCCAGGTTGAAATTTCGGTTGGGGAGGACCGATAACTTGGGTTTTATCAGAACAGCTTCCCAATATTAACATGAGAGCAAATACTAAAATAGAAAGCGTAAATTTTTGGAGGGCGCCTAACATATTGAAATTTAATCCTTAATCTCTTTTTTCAAAGGCATTTTTGGAATATTCAGCCTATTTCAGCAAAATCATTTTTTTCGACGAGACAAAATCTCCGGCGGTAATTCTGTAATAATAAACACCGCTGCCAACGGTCTGTCCCAAATTCGAGCTGCCGTCCCAGTAGATGGTATGAGAACCAGCGGAGTATCGATTAGTAACGTTGTAAACTAACTGACCCAGAATATTGATAATTTCGAAACTGACTTCCGAGGCTCTGGGCAAATCGAATTTGATAGTAGTCTCAATGTTAAAAGGGTTGGGGTAGTTGTTATAAAGGGCAAATTCGGTCGGCAGGTTGTCCGGGTTGTCAGCAATATCCGTGCTGATATCAATGACAGAATTTACCTTGGCGCCCATATTGGTAGCAGTATGAGCTTCAACAAGCTGACCTGAACCGGAGTAGCTTATCAGCGGCCCCGGTGATATGAAGATAGAATCGGCAGGACGAAGTTTTCGAGGATAGATGAGCATTTTGGTTTGTCCGTTATCAAAATTGTGAACAACATGAAAATTTGTGTCAATAATAGCTGGAGTGACCTCCCCATCAAAAATCAGCCAGACTGCCCCAAGAGAGTCGACAGTATTGACACTAATCATTTGTGAAGAATTGTTCTGTTGAAAAGTAGCGATATTAGACGAAGTAGTATCAAAGTCTACGGCGCACGAAGGACCGCCAATAAGATGCGTTGACATAAAAACGAAGTCTTCAATTGTCAAAAAGATGCTGTCGAGATTCACATCCGTATTATATATCTGCTTATTCGGGTCTTTTGTAAATACCTGCTCTCCGTTCAAGAAATAGTTACTAAATATGACCCAATCTGCAATTTCGCAGGAAAGACCATTAAGGTTTATATCACCCATATCAAGAGTGATTCTGCAATTTCTTCCGAAACCACAATTGAAATAATAGGTAGAAATCTCATGTCCCCATAGATTCGAAGCCTGTGATCCGACAAGATCTCCTTTACCTTCGTAGTCAAAGAGAAACAGTGAGCCGGAATCAACTGCGCCGTATGCCGCGACAATAACCCGGGTGTATACTCCGTCATAATCGCTATTAAAAATATAGTCCAGATTCTCATTTTCAGGCGTTATCTCACCAAAAAATTTGAGCCATAGCACCGGAATTTGTGTTTCTGTGTCGAGATAAATTGACTTAGTATCACGGTCATTGACAATGTAATTGTCACCGTAAATAGTGATGTCGTTTGTTGAATCAGGGTCAAGTCCTTCAACACGTATTCTTGCAAATTGAATTAAGTCTTCTAATTTCAGAGACTGTCCGTCCTTGTTGATATCGGTCGCGGCAATCTGCTTATTTGGATTGATTTTAAAAGCAGAAACACCTCTATAGAAAAAACTGGCAAATAGTGCGACGTCATGCACGCTATATGGAAACCCGTCAAGATCAATATCCCCGACCGAAAATTGACTCTCGTCACATTTTATGTACACACCGCCGTTGTAGAAATTGATCAACGGTAAAAGAGGATAATTTGAATTTGAGTCTTTATAGCAAGTATCTGCCGGGCCACTTAAGGAAGGAAAAGTATCAGTAGGCTGAATTAATTGACTACTACTATAAACTCCTTTGGCGGCAGCTAGCTTTTGGTTAAATTGTGGTCCTTCAGGATCATTGAACGAAATCGCGTTATCACCGCAGTCATACCAAATGAATTCGACAGGAACAAATGCGCAAGTGGAGTCTATATTTTCGGAAATTGAAAACTTTAACGTAAAAAAATCTGCTACCGTATTAGGATTAAAGCAGAGCGGATGATGACAGCAGACGTTGGTTTCAGCAATACCAACGACTCGGATTGCTCCGTTCGGACAGTAGTTTGGGCCGCAATACGACGAAGAGTCATAGTATCTGTAGTTAAAGTATTCCCATTCACAATAGCCATCGGCATAAAAAAGAGGACCTTCTTCAACATCGACAAATTGCATAATCGAGTTATCGAAATTCATGAGAAAATCGAAGCCGTACATATCATAAGGCGAGTAGTTGAGCGTTACCGGTAAGTAAATTATTGACCCGGGTTCAACATCATAAACCGTCCCTATTTCAATTACAAAATTGCTGTCTGATGATGACGAATTTGACCCCAAAGAACTGCCGGGCAGATTCTTAAACTGGGACTGGATAAAATTATAGAAATCGCTGCTATCGTTGTCTGCCAAGGCAGAATGCGAGAACAATGAAAACGTTAAGATTAGGACGACTGCAGAAATAGTAAGAAACTTCATAATTAGCTAATTTGCATGGTTCAATATATCAACTATTACAGATTAAGCAAGCCCTTTTTTATGAGCTATTTCAGCTCAAATTTTTAATTGAGCATATCAGATAAAGCCGTAAATTGTCTTTCAAATTATGGCTAAGAAGAAAACAGATAAAGTCAGGCCTCAGGTCTTAAAGGGGTTTCGGGATTACCCGCCGCCGGAGCAGATTGCCCGCGAAAATATGATAGGTAATGTCCGCTCAGCCGTAGAATTGATGGGTTTTCTGCCCCTTCAGACAGCTTCGCTGGAATTAGCCGAGACTCTTTTGGGGCAGCATTATACCGAAGACAACCTCTCGGAGCTGTTTGGGTTTGTCGGGCCGGATGAAGTCAAGATGGCTTTGCGCTATGAGTTTACTGTCTCGCTGGCCAGATATGTAGCCGCAAATCCGAACTTAGCTTTGCCCTTTCGGCGGTATCAATATGGCAATGTCTGGCGGGTAGATAAACCGGGCCCGGGCAGGTTTCGCGAATTCATGCAGTTTGATATCGATATAGTCGGCAGCAGCAATATCTTAGCCGATGCCGAAATTATTGCCACGATGGTGGCGGTCTTTGACCTGATCGGCATTCAAAAATATAAAGTTAAATACTCCAGCCGTAAAATCATGAACGGTTTGATTAAGTTTGCCGGTATCGCCGACGACAAAGCGGCCGACGTTATGCGCGTGGTCGACAAACTCGACAAGCAGGGCAAAAAAGCCGTGATAGCAGAGCTTGGTGCGGGACGGACCGACAGGTCGGGCGATAAAATAAAAGGCGTAGGACTAACCGATAAGCAAATCGCCGAGATTGAAAAGTTTCTCGATGCCACCAGTGGCTCCGGCAATACGCTCGAAACTGCCGAGAGTCTGCTGGGCTCTGTGGAAGTTTCAGCCGAAGGCATCAGCGATCTCAAATCAATCGAGTCGCATCTGTCATCAATGAATATTGACAATAGCAAAACCGAAATCGATTTAACTATCGTTCGCGGCCTGGCCTACTACACCGGACCGGTATTTGAAACGACACTTCTGGATCTGCCCGAATTCGGCTCGGTCTTTTCGGGCGGGCGTTATGATAATCTTGTCTCGCGCTTCACCGGGCAACAAATCCCCGGCACCGGAGCTTCGATAGGAGTCGACCGGCTTCTGGCGGCTTTAATAGAATTAAAAGCGCTGAAACTTGAACAGTCAATTTCAAAAGTCCTGGTTACCGTAATGGACCCGGAGCGTCTGTCGGATTATTTGAAAATGCTCTATCAAATTCGCGAAGCGGGAATTCCATCTGAGATTTATGTCGGTGACTCCAAAAACATCACCAAGCAGGTCAAGTACGCCGATAAAGTAGGCATTCCGTTTGTGGTGATTGTCGGCTCGGATGAATTCGCCGCAGGTCAAGTTACAATCAAAAATCTCAAAGCAGGCCAGGAGAAAGCCAAAGAAACCTCCGAGCGCGAAGAATGGCTCAAAGCTGAAGAAATTCAGGTAACGATTGGCGCAGATAGGATGGTGGAGTATTTGAAAGGGGAGCTGGGGTGATCGAAGCAGCCGTTCTCGCATTTGCAACTTTTTGTGTGGCATACTTTATTGGTCGAAGTAGACGCAAGATTAGTATTGAGCTAGCACGTTCTTGGTGGGAATCGTATTTGTCCGTACTGTTGTCTTCCCTTCTAGCAATTAGTGGAGGATTATTCTTGTATTTTTGGCAATTAAACTCTGAGGAGGATAGACAACGAAAAGAATATATGCAATTGCTATCTAACGAAATCGGCTTTATAAAAGGCTCGATAGACAACCTAGGTGAGACCCGCATTATTATTGGTCAGGACACTCTTAAAACAAAATTGTTATATTTGCCTAGCATAATTTTAGAGGACGCGGGGAGAAGTGGTCTATTTCCTCAATCTCGTTCATGGAACATGCTAGGTGTAGCGGCACTAATTCATGAACATAAACTATATACTGATTACTTAATTTCGTCAATGGCAATCGGCGCGGCTAATCCTGATTTGGGAAGTCGGATTTTTCATGCAGTTCAGCTTTTGAATCAGACAAGATCGCAAATTCATGAGGGCACTCGCAAAATTGTAAATCAATTGAACTTACCCAAACCGGAGATGCTAGACATAACGTTTCCCCCTAAGGTTGATACAATTAGCATGTAGGTCGGGACCCTTTTGAGTGGGCGGCAGATGTCCTCATCTGCCCCCTTTTCGACACTTCTAAACTAGGTGTTCGAATTACGGACTGGATTCCACGTCAAGCGTGGAATGACGGAGAAGATAGATTCCCGACTACTCCCCGTGTCTTCGCACGGGACTAAGACGGGAATGACAAGGGTAACAGGGCAAGCTTCCTGATCTTTATGAAACTATTTCATTCATTGTGCGTACTCATTGATAAGTGAAAAAGTTCATAACAAAATTACTGATTATCGCCTCACTTTTGACGCTCGCTCTCTATGTTGCTGCTCATATTTTTGTGCCTGGAATTATAGATAAAAAGTATAATTCTATCTTTACCAGCCCTCCATATAACGTTGCTTCACTAGAAGCCACGAAACTTCACGAAGAGCTGCTTATAGCAGATTTGCATTCTGACGCTTTAATCTGGGGCAGAGACCTTTTAGAAAACAATGACAGAGGGCACGTGGACATTCCCCGGCTCTTAGAAGGCAATATTGCATTGCAAGTTTTTTCTGTGCCCACTAAAGTACCAAAGAAGAGGAGCCAATGGGGAACAGATCCTGACCAGCTTAATTTGATAACTCTATCAGCTATAACGATGGCCTGGCCAATATCCAGTTGGTTCAACTTAAGCAGCAGGGTAACTCATTTGGGCGGTTATCTTAACGAAGTTGCAGAAGATTCTGATGGCAAGTTTAGAGTCATTAAAACTTCTTCGGGACTCAATGAACTTTTTAAGGAGCGCGAAAGAAAGAAAGAACTTACAGGAGGAATTCTTGCTATTGAAGGATTACATGCCCTGGATGGAGAAATAGAAAACCTTGACCTGTTCTATAAATCAGGATATCGGATAATGGGATTGGTGCATCATTTCGACAACATGATAGGCGGGTCATCGTACGGTCTCAAAAAAGGCGGCCTGACGGAATTCGGAAGGCGAATAGTTGAACGAATGGATGAACTGGGAATAATCATTGATCTGGCACATGCCTCAGAGCAGCTCATCAAAGACGTATTGGAAGTTACCAGTCGACCGGTAGTAGTATCACACACCGGGGTCAAAGGTACCTGCAAAAGAACACGAAATCTTGGTGATGACCAAGTTAGGGCGATAGCTGAAAAGGGAGGCCTGATTGGTATAGGTTTCTGGAGAGGTGCGGTATGCGGAACACAACCTACCGACATTGCCCGAGCAATCAGATATACTGTTGAACTTGTGAGAATTGAACATGTTGCACTGGGATCAGATTTCGATGGTGATTCTATGCCCTTTGATGCCACCGGCATGGTTCAAATAACCGAGGCCCTATTAAGCGAAGGTTTTTCAGAATCCGAAATAAAGAAAATTATGGGGGAAAACTTAATCGGATTCCTCCTGGAAAATCTTCCTGAAAAGTAGCTGGGTCGCCCATCCGCTTGCGGCCATGGTCCTGAGCGAAGTCGAAGGGTGGGTTCTAAGCATACGAATATAAAATCTCAACTTCACTGCTCGTATTGCCGCCTGGATTCCACGTCAAGCCCCTCGACTTTGCTCGGGATTAAAACGTGGAATGACGATTATGGTTTGGAATGACAGAAAAGATGGATTCCAGCCTCCGCCCCGTGTCTTCGCACGGGACTAAAGCGGGAAAAATCAATTCTTGTAGGTCAGGACCCGCCTCTTTGGCGTGGTCCTGACGTTTCTCGTTTCATGCTTCGACTCCTGCGAGTACTTGGGACTTTGTCTGCTCAGCATGACTAACGAAGAAGATGGATTCCCGACAACAGCATTCGGGAATGACAAGGAGGGGCAGAAATGATAAGGTGGCAGAGAAAACAGAAACGAGCGAAGCATAAGAGCCGCTTCGCGGCCTTTTACCTTGACTTGAATATACCGCCCGCATATTATCGGACTCGTTAACCGGATTCTATGAACCCAGAGGCAAAGAAACTGACAGGAAAGTTATACCAAGATATATGTCCACCCCTTCGACTTCGCTCAGGACAGGCAAAAGAGCCTTTGCAGGTATTGATATTGGCGGCACCTCTGTCAAATTCGGTCTGTTCTCGCCCGACGGCACCATAATCTACAAAGACCAAAAACCAACTCTGGCCGAAAAAGGGGCGGTGCCTCTGATGCACTTAGTCAGTAATATCGCCGAGCAACTAATGTATCACGCCGCTGAAGATGAGCTTGAAGTCCGCTGGCTGGGGGTTGGCACACCGGGAGCAGTCGATTTCAAGACCGGACAGGTTATAGGCGCTGCTCCAAATATAAACGGCTGGCAGGGAACAGAAATCGGCAGCACGCTCAAAGAACGGCTGAACATGCCGGTCTGGGTCGATAACGATGTCAACACGGTAGCATTGGCGGAACTTCGCTATGGCGCTGCCAGCGGGGCACAATCAGCTGTCTGTTTGACAATCGGAACGGGCATAGGCGGGGCGGTAATAATCGACGGCCAGCTTCAGCGGGGGCACTCATATTCTGGCGGCGAGATCGGGCATATGACGATAAATTTTGAGGGGCCTGACTGCAAGTGTGGCCGCAAAGGCTGTCTGGAAGCCTATTGTTCTTCGCAGGCGATAATAAATCGCACCCAAAAAAGGTTGGAGCAAAATTCGTCAACCGTATTCGATGAAGTTACCGGCGGTCAGATTGACAAATTGACAATCAAACAGCTCTTTACGGCAGCCAAAAAAGGTGATAAGATTGCCAGTGAGGTTTTAGCTGAGACAGCTCAATATTTGGGAATTGGCTTGGCTAATCTGGTAAATCTGCTGAACCCGGAGATTATTATTATTGGCGGCGGGATTGCCGACGGCGGACCGGAGTTTTTGTCAAAGCTGTCTGCAGCAGTTAAGGAACAAGCTTTTGATTCGGCCGTAAAAGAATTGAAGATAATGAAAGCGGCTCTTGGTAACGACGCCGGCTTTATTGGCGCCGGTCTATTGGGAGAGAATCAACACTAACGGATAGGGAAAAAAGATGTTTTCATATTTAAAAGGCCGTCCGGTCACTTATGCCATTTCCAGCGTTTACGGATTTATCTTTGCGCTCTTTTATATTTTGTATGGAGGAGTTAAGGTAATTCTCTCTTTTTTAGACCACACCTATGACGCTATGTCCGCTCCCATAGTATTTACAATCTTAGGCGTGTTGCTGATGTCATTTGCCATTGGCTATCGCGATCTCAAAAACTGGGGCTGGTACGGACTTATCGGGGTCAACGCCATCGTAATACTGCTGGGATTAATCAGTATCAGTAAGGCCGGAAATATCGCCGTAGTCCTCTTTTCTGCCGGAGCTCTTTACAGTCTTTTGGCGCCAAGTACCAGAGAATGCCTGTCGGGCGGCTCATGATTTAGTTTGACTAAGTTCAAAAACCCCCTTAATTGCCATTTCAATTTGGATATTGGCGCCCTAGCTCAGTTGGTAGAGCAACGGACTGAAAATCCGTGTGTCCGCAGTTCAATTCTGCGGGGCGCCATTTCTATGCATACTAAATTCCTTTCAAAACGTTTTACTTACTTGTCAGCGTCGCATCGGTCTGTGACGCCGAAAAGCGCCGGTAACGGCTATCACGAACAAGGAGGAACACTTCCATCTGAGCACAGAACACAATCGCCGGGAGCGTTGTTATCAATGGTGATCGTACCTCCAGCTGTAAACTTTCGGCAGATGTTGTCATCTCCATTGAGATCTGCGGGATTCCCGACCTCAATTTCTATGTCGAAGCCCTCCGGGCAGCAGTTGCCAATTGGATTTCCTTCGACCCCATGGGTTAGCTGTGGAACAGACTCGTCCTCGCTCGAAACAGCAGGCGCGTCAATCTGCGGAACAACCTCGTTGCCGCTCGTAGAAGTAGGCGCCCCCTGATTGCAGCCTAACACGAGAAGCGCTAAAATCACTACCGGTGCCATTAGATAAGATACGTTTTTCATGATACTCTCTCCTTTCAATAGTTAAATTGCAGACTAAAATCTTTCGGAGTCGAGCATCCCTGCGACTCAGATAAATATACTCTATTTTCCCCTCGTGCCAAGCCTTACTAAACCACACCCCTGAGCGATGATGTCGGAAGAGAGTGGTGAGAAACTGGCAAGGGTCACTTTTATTGTGATAAATCGCTGTAAGTCGTTAGGGGACAACATCACACCACGGACTGAAAATCCGTGTGTCCGCAGTTCAATTCTGCGGGGCGCCATTTCTGATTAATTCCCGTTCAATGTCGTATTGCCTGAACTCTTGCTTATATATACCTTAGTGACTGATATAAACTTATGGCTGAAAAAACCAGAAATTTTAAAAAACGAATCGCCGTTACAGGCGGCGCCGGCTTTATCGGCTCAAATTTTCTATTAATGATGGTGCCGCGCTATCCCGACTATCTCTTTGTCAATATTGACTGCCTGACATATGCTGCGAATTTATCAAACCTTTCTGAAATTGATTCTGCTGAAAATTATGAATTTGAAAAAATAGATATTACCGATTACGCCGGTTTAGAAAAATGCTTCGACAAATATAATTTTGATGCTGTCATTCATCTGGCGGCTGAGTCCCATGTTGACCGTTCGTTGATTGGTCCGGCTTTGTTTATCCAGACCAATGTCATGGGTACATTTAATCTGCTGGAGTTAGCCCGCAAGTCAGCCGTATCAAACAAAACTTTTCGCTTTCACCATGTTTCAACCGACGAAGTTTATGGCTCGATAGAAGGCGACCGTCGGGCTGACGAAGACTATCCGGCGTGTCCCAGCTCGCCTTATGCAGCCTCAAAAGCCGCCGCCGACCAGATGGTGCGCTCATACCATAAATCTTACGGTCTGGATACTGTTATCACAAACTGCACCAATAATTATGGAGCCTTTCAATTTCCTGAGAAATTGATACCGCTTTTGATAAATAATATTATCAATGGCAAGACAATGCCGGTTTATGGCGATGGTAAAAATATCCGCGACTGGTTATATGTAGACGACCACTGTAGAGCGCTTGATTTGGTTTTTCATAATGGCAAGGCCGGTTCGGCCTATAACATTGGCAGCGGCTCCGAGACAGAAAACCTTATCTTAATCAAGAAAATATGCGCTATACTTGAAAAGAAAACCGGTGCCGGGCCATTCGACAAGCTGATTGAGTTTGTCAAAGACAGACCGGGACATGACCGGCGCTATGCTCTCGACTCATCAAAAATCAAAAACGAACTTGATTGGGAGCCGTCTTTAAGTCTGGACGAGGGTCTCGAACTGACAGTCGACTGGTATTTGTCACAGACCGACTGGTTAAACAATTGCACCAGCGGTGAATATGTTAATTATTATGAAACAGTTTATGGCGACCGTAAATAGCTGACGGAACAATTATGAGTATTACCAGAGGAATTATATTAGCAGGAGGAACCGGGACGAGACTATACCCGGTGACGCGCTCTGTTTGCAAGCAGCTCTTACCGGTTTATGATAAACCGATGATTTATTATCCGCTGGCAACTCTTATGGAGGCCGGTATCAAAGAGATACTGATAATATCTACCGAGGCCGACAAGCCGCGCTTTGAATCTCTATTTTATGACGGCAGCCAGTTGGGTTTGAATATTTCATACAAAATACAGCCGCAGCCGAACGGTATCGCCGAATCATTTATAATCGGTGAAGAATTTATCGGAGCTGATAATGTGGCCCTGATACTTGGGGACAATATTTTCTACGGCTTGGGCAACTCTATTGAGACCATAAAAAACTTCTCAAACGGCGCCTTACTATTTGGATATTATGTGAGCACTCCGGAAAAATATGGAGTAGTCGAGTTTGATAACAGCGGCCAGGCGGTTTCGATAATTGAAAAGCCACAGTCGCCGCGGTCGCATTATGCAGTAACAGGCTTGTATGTTTATGACAGTCATGTCGCAGATTATGCAAAAAGTCTGAAACCATCGGCACGGGGAGAGCTTGAGATTACAGATATCAATAACATCTATCTGAAACAGGGCAGCCTCAAAGTTGAAATTTTAAGCCGCGGGGTGGCCTGGCTTGATACCGGCACGCATGAGAGTATGCTCGAAGCCGGCAACTTTATTGAGACAATCGAAAAGAGGCAGGGCTTAAAGATAGCCTGCATTGAAGAAATTTCGTTAAGACTCGGCCATATTAACAAAAGCCAGTTTGAAAAATTGATCGAGCAAATGGGGGAGAACTCCTACCGCAAATATCTGGAGCTTGTTTTAGAAGAAGCCGCAGGTATTGCAGATGCAAAAGGCAGAGATAGTGCCGCATAAGGTTTTAGTCACCGGCGCTAACGGACAACTGGGGCGGGCCTTAGTTTCGCAGTTTTCTGATTTATATGAAGTGGTTGGAATTACCAGAAAAGATGCAGATATCACGGATAAAATTGAAATCAGCAGAGTTATAAGCAGTCACAGGCCGCAATATGTCTTACACACAGCCGCTTTTACAAATGTTGACAGATGTGAGATTGAATCGGAAAAGGCAGCGCTGGTTAATTCTATTGGTACTGAGAATGTAGCCCTGGCTTGCAAAGCGGTAAATGCAAAGTTAGTCTACTTTTCTACCGACTTTGTCTTTGATGGCACCAAAAGCAGAGCTTACCTTGAAACTGACAGAACTAACCCTGTTAATACTTACGGCCGCTCTAAACTTGAAGGCGAAAGTAAGTGCCTGTCAAGTCGGGTAGATACAGTAATTATAAGAATCGGCTGGATTTATTCCGAAAATGGAAGCAATTTTTTAAAGAAGATACTGGCTGCAGCCAAAAAAAAAGTAGAAACAGCCAGAGCGACAGGAGAGAAGCCCTGTCTCAAAGTTGTTTCTGACCAGATTGGCACTCCGACCTGGGCAAAAGATATTGCGGCGCAGACTAAAAAATTAATTGAGAGAAATGTCAGCGGTATTTATCATATCGCTTCGTTTCCGGAAGTTTTGCGGTTTGAATTTGCCCGCGTAATACTGGCCACGATGCTGCCGGATGTTACAATCGAGCCATGTTCCTCGAGTGAATTTGAGACTGAAGCCAAAAGACCGCTGAGATCTTCACTCTGTTGCGAGAAATTAGAATCAGAAAATTTGAATATGATGAGACCCTGGAAAGACAGCCTTGATGAATTTTTAAAACTTCACGGAAAGCAGCTATTAAATGAAATCTGAGATTGACGGCGTAATAATCAAACGGTTGACAAGTCAAAAAGATGAGCGCGGCTGGCTGATCGAGCTTTTCAGAAGTGACGAAATTCCGCCGGAGTTCAGGCCGGAGATGGCCTATATGTCTCTGTCGCATGCCGGTGTAGTGCGGGGGCCGCATGAGCATGTTCATCAGGCCGACCTCTTTTGCTTTTTGGGTCCCTCAGATTTTAAGATTTACCTCTGGGACAACAGGTCTGGTTCGGCGTCACATGGTCGGAAAATCGTGTTTGAGGCCGGCCAGAAAAACCCGTCGTTGTTGATTATTCCGCCCGGTATTGTCCATGCCTATAAAAATATCGGGGAATGCGACGGCCTTGTTTTTAATGCCCCTAACCGACTATTTAAGGGTCCTGGCCGCTCTGATGCGATTGATGAAATTCGCCACGAAGAAAACCCAAATTCTCCTTTTAAGCTAACAGACTAATCTTACAATTCTAAAATTAATGTGCGGCAGCAGTATTTAATGTTCCGTATTAATTGATTTGTTCTTTATTTCTCAAATGGAGAACAATCAGATTTCTGTTTTATTAAGAAATAGAACGACAATAATAACTTAGGCGGGGAAGTATCAAAAAATCGTCGTCGACCTGCTGCTATATGTCTTTAATGGGGTGAACTATTTAATGAGCAAACGTTTTCAGGCAATAATTAATATCTTTGAGGATAAAAACAAAAAAAGATTAGTCGAAAATGTTTTCTCTTTATCAGTACTGCAAGTTGCAAATTTCATTTTGCCGTTAGTTACGATCCCGTATCTGGTCAGGGTTCTCGGTGCGGAAAAATTTGGGTTAGTAATGTTTGCCTACGCTTTTAATCAGTATTTTGTCATGCTCGTCGATTTTGGATTTAATCTTTCAGCTACGCGCGAGATAGCGCTAAATAGAGATGACCCTCAAAAAATCAATGAGATATTCTGGTCTATAATGGCCATAAAAACACTGTTTTTGATGTTCTGTTTCATAGTTCTTGTTAGTGTGATCAGTTACTTCGATAGATTCAAAATTGATTATCAGATTTATTTGTTGAGCTATGGAGTTGCGGTCGGTCAGGCATATTTCCCGGTATGGTTTTACCAGGGGATGGAAAAAATGAAATTTGTCACAATGCTCAACGTAATAGCTAAATTAATTTTTGCTTTACTTCTCTTCGTTGTTGTCAATAAGCCGGATGATTATATTTATGTACCTCTGATGAATTCATTGGGATTCATTTCAGCGTCAGTTATTTCCTTTTATCTGGTAATAAAAGTGTTCAATGTTAAATTCGTTGTTCCAGACTTATCATTTATGCTGCTCATGTTAAAAAAGAGTTATCAATTTTTTATTTCCCGTGCGGCAGTATCGTTTTACACAAATAGTAACGCTTTTGTGATTGGTCTAGTACTGGGGAATGTTTCGGTCGGATATTATATTGCTGCCGAAAAACTATTTAATGCCATAGGAGCTTTGTACGTGCCGTTAAGTGATAGTTTGTATCCTTACATGTCAAAAAGAAAAGACATTAAAACATATAAAGCAGTATTTGTTGCTGCTTCAACTAGTAACTTGGTCATTTGTATTCTTGTGTTTTTCTTTAGTCTTAAAATTATCTCAATAATATACGGCCCTGGTTTCGAACAATCTGCTTCTCTTCTGGAGTTATTCGCTATTTTGGCATGTATTTTTGTTCCTTCTGTTCTGCTTGGGTATCCATTATTAGCAGCTATGGGGTATCCCGGCTATGCGAATTACAGTGTTGTCATAGCAGCCGCCGTGCATGTAGCGATGCTTTTAGCGTTTTTGCCAATTCTAAGTTTGGAATTAGTAGTAATATTATTGATTATAACTCAATCGGTTGTTATAGTTTTCAGAATTATTGGCATAAGGCTCAAATTGACCGGTATTTGGAAAGATTAGAATTCTATGTGTGGCATTGTCGGCATTGTAAATTTAGAAAACAGCAAGCAAGTACGGATTGACTTGATCAGGGAAATGGCTGATACCATGAAACATCGCGGACCGGATGACTCTGGTGCGTATGTTGATGACCGTATTGCTCTCGGTCATCGACGTCTTACAATTATTGATTTAACTTCACTTGGCAGACAGCCAATGTTTGATATAACCGGCAGGGTGGGCATAACCTTTAACGGGGAAATTTACAATTATCAAGAGCTAAGATTGGAATTAGAAAAAAAAGGATATCAGTTTCAGTCACAAACAGATACGGAAGTTATTCTTAATGCCTATATCGAATACGGAATCAAATGTCTTGATAAATTCAATGGAATGTTCGCGTTTGCCATATATGATAAAAAGAATAAAACTGTAACTTTGGTCAGAGATCGGATAGGCATTAAGCCTTTGTTCTATAGTTTTTATGATGGTAAGCTTATTTTCGCCTCAGAAATTAAGGCGATATTGAAATACCCCGGTTTTCCCGCATCAGTAAATATCAACGGCCTCTCAAGTTATTTGAGCTATAGATATCCTATTGGAGAAGATACTTTGTTCAATAAGATAAAATCCTTAAATCCCGGCTATTATCTGGAAGTGGACGGACAAAATGTTAAAAAATATCAGTATTGGGAAATTCCCATAAATGAGAATAATGAAGATCAAGGGGAAGAGTTTTATATCAACAGACTTCGTGGAATTATGGCAAGTTCAGTTAAGTATCGGATGATAGCTGATGTACCTGTGGGAGCATATCTGAGTGGAGGTCTCGATTCCAGTATCACAGTAGCCCTTATGAGTAATTTTATGGAATCACCGGTAAATACATTCACAATCGGTTTTAAAGAAGAAGGCTACAACGAATTTTGTTATGCCGAACAGGTAGCTGAGAAATACCATACAAAACATAATCGCATGACAATGAGCTCAAACGATTATATAGAAAACATGGTTAAGCTAATCAGTTATAAAGATGCCCCCCTTGGTGTTCCCAACGAACCCGCTTTATATGTTATGTCTAAAGAGTTAAAGAAATATATAACTGTGGTATTGTCCGGTGAAGGAGCCGACGAGATTTTTGGTGGTTACGGCAGGATATTCAGAAGTCCTTATGACTATCAGCGGTTAAGAGAGCTTGAGAAATCTGACAAAAAGTCTAATACAGAAAGACACCGATTGTTGCAGAAGAATTTAGATGAAAAGTATAACGGTAGTAAGTTCAGTTCGGACCAGGAACACTTTCTCTTTCTATATAATTATGCAAACTGGGACGATAAGCGGAACTTTCTTGATCCAGATGTTCTGAAATATCTTAATAATGATGAACAGTTGAACAATATTTTTACCGTAGAATTTGATAAGATCAAAAATATGAATATCTATGACAAATATATGTGGATTTTTGAAAAAATACATATCCTGGGTCTTCTGCAGAGAGTGGATATGACTACAATGGCAGCCTCAGTTGAAGCCAGAGTTCCCTTCGTTGACCATCGTCTTGTTGAATTTGCATTTACAATTCCGATCAAGTATAAATTGAAATGGAAATCGCGAACGGATGAAGCGACGGCGTTTACCTGCAATTCTGACCAAATCAGCGAAAAATATGATATTCCGAAATATATTTTGAAAAAAACTTTTGAAAACGACCTGCCAAAAGAGGTTGTCTGGCGAAAAAAAATGGGCTTTCCTGTCCCGGTACATAAATGGCTGGGAGAAGATTTTAATGACTTTTCAAAAGAAATTCTTCTGGATAAAAGGGCTTCGGACAGGAATCTTTATAATAAGAATCTAGAAAAGATATTGAACAATAAAGAATTATTCTCTAATCATACTTTTGGAATAAAAATATGGATGTTGGTAAATATGGAGCTCTGGCACAGGGAGTACATTGATAAGAACTAGCAAATGAGGAGTTTCAATTGAAATTATTTATTCTGGCTGCAGGCAAGGGAGAGCGTCTTTGGCCTCTGACAAAAAACACACCAAAATCTCTTATAGATTTTGGTGACGGGACAACGATACTGGAACGACAAATTGAATCTGCCGTATCGTCGGAAATGTTCTCAGAAATTATTATTATTACAGGCTATAAAACAGAGCAGATTGAAGCTAAAATTAAGGACCATAAATCTAAAATAAATATTAAAACGATTTTTAATCCGGTCTATAATGTTACAAATAATCTTGTTTCTCTTTGGGTAGCCCAGAATGAGATGCAGAGAGAAGACTTTGTTATAACGAACGGCGATAATATTTACATTGGTGATGTCTTTAAGAAGATTAAATCAGATGCTAAGAACATTATTCAGCTTACGATAGACTATAAAAATGAATATCAGGAAGATGACATGAAGGTCAGCTTCGGTTCTGACGGCTTGATTATGAGAGTCCATAAAGACATACCACTGGCTGAAGTAGGCGCCGAGTCGGTGGGGCTGGTTCTGGTTAAGGGTGAAAAAAGTAGAAGATTGTTCGTAAATAAAATCCTTCAATTGGTTAAAAATGAAAATTATTTAAATAAGTTTTGGCTGGAAATATTTAATTCTCTTATCGATGATGGTATAGTTATATCTTTTTTAAAGATTGAGCCTGCCGACTGGAACGAAGTCGATTTTCATCCTGATGTTGACATAATGAAAGCTATGATTTTCAAAGAAACACCTAAATAACATATATTTGTAGCATTGTATTATGACAAGGATTAAATGGCCAATATAACACCGAAGAGGAGAAGTCTGTTTGTATTTATAGGATTGATACTTCTTTTCCCTTTTTATTTGATATCAAAACTGATTACCAAAGATAAACAATTATACATTTTCGGTTCATCGCTGGGTTATCACTTTGCTGATAATAGTAAATATCTTTTCCTGTATGTAAATGAACATGTCAGACATATTAGGTCAGTTTTTATTTCAAAAAACAGGGATGTCGTAACTTTTGTGAAAAGTATTGGAATGAACGCTGAATACTTGTATTCATTTAGCGGTTTGAGAACAGTAATACGTGCCAAGAAAGCTTTTATTTCCCATTCAATAGAGGATATTCATCCTGTACTTACAAGCGGTTCGGAAGTGATTCAATTATGGCATGGTACTCCCTTAAAAAAGATAGGGTACGATATGGATTGGATTAACGACAACGGAACAAATAAAATTCGAAATTTGATAAGAAACATGTGCTATTCGATTATTCCTTATCTATACAGCAGCCGCTGTTTTGATAAAATAGTTATTTCATCTGATTTTAACTATCCGTCTTTTAAGAGCGCTTTTAATATTTCCGAAACTATAATTGATGTCATGGGACAATCTCGTAATGATTCAATGTCAAGAGATTATAATTTTGATGAAAAGTGCTTTCCCGAAATTAAAGCATTAGAACATTTAAAAAAACGATTCGAATATATAATTAGCTGGCTGCCTACTCATAGAAAGCCGGCTCCTATAAATATCCTGAATCTCATGAACGATTACAAATTTGATATTGATGCTTTTAATGAAAACTTGAGAAGTCTAAATGCCGTATTATTATTGAAACCGCATTTTCTGGAATTAGAAATCGCCGAGAATATGATCAAAGATAAATCCAATATATTGATTTATCGCGAGGTAGATCCGTACCCTTTATTGAGATTCACTGACATTTTGATCACGGATTATTCAAGTATATGTTTTGATTTCTTAATAATGAACAGACCAATAATATTTACACCATTTGACTTTGATGATTATATAAAAAATAGCGGGGGTCTATATTATGATTACGACGAAGTTACACCAGGTCCGAAGTGTTATGACTGGATAGAAGTAATGAAAGAGATTGAAGCGAGTATTAGCTTTATCAATAGAAGAGAAGAGGATTCATATGCGAAAGAAAGGGTCAGAGTAAATGGATTATTTAATAAATTTAATGACGGGTTCTCAAAACGTATCGTTGATAACTATTTTGTGAAAAGTGATGACGCTCAAACGAAAAACAGTGATCCTTATTAGTCCGTTCTTTTGGTTAAGAAAGGTTTTAGTAAAAGAATTCGACCTGGGAATGGTCACTAATCACCAAATGAAGTTGAAAGAAACCGGAACTTGAACAAATACACAAACTTAGAAGCAGCTTGAATAATGGGGAGAGCAACAAAATATAAAATTATTTTGTTAATGTTTTTTCTCTTTATGTTTCTCGGAAACATATTGAGACTTATTCCTCTTTCGACAGCGCTGGGTTCCTTTAATATATTTGAATTAGTTCTATACGCTTCCTGTTTACTATTGTTGTTTTTCTCCTGGAAAGATATCAGGAAGTTTCCCGGACTGTTTATACTGATATATTCTTTATTTTTCGTATCCTATTTAATAGGAGCTCTCAGAGTTCAAGAGGTAAGTACCTTAGCGTTTACATACAACATCAGAATCTTTTTAATGTTTATTACCAGTTATGTGATCGGACTGTCATTCTTCAGGATTTATGGTTCTAATTTACAAAAGGTCATTAATTTTTATATAGTAGTGTTTGTAGTCAATACAATAGTGGCCTGGGTGATATATTTTATATTTCCTGATGCCAGTCAGCTATACGCTTTCCTTTCATTATTTGGTGTAATTTATCACGGGGATCCGCATTTACATAGATTACTGGGTACACTGTTTGACCCCAATTTTTTCGGCAATTTACTCATTTTACCAATATTGATGTCTTTGTATTTATTCGATTTAACGAGAAAGAAGAAATATTTAGCCGTATTTATTTTTCTGCTATTTTCGGAATTTTTCACTTTTTCTAGATCTTCCTTACTGGGATTATCACTGGGTCTTATGTTTTACTACTTGCCAGATATAAAAACTTTTATAAATAATTGTCGGATCAAAAAGTCATTATTTATAAATACTGTTATATTGGCCGCATCTATAGTAAGTATTTTCTATTTGTTCCCTGATGAAATCATAAGAATAACTGAAAGATTTACTTCACTAAGACAGGATGAATCAGCGGCGCACCGTTATAATAATTTTGTATTAGCAATGAATCTGTTGTCACAAATTGACGTGTTGATATTCGGAATCGGATTTAATTTCTTTTCTTATTTGGGGTTAACCAAATTATCGTCATTAGATTCGTCAATATTAGCATTGATGGTTACTTTGGGTGTTCCAATGTTTTCTATTACTGCGTTTACGATGAAACGTTTCATTGTATCGTCGCTGTTGGGATTTGTAAAGGAAAGATTATTTGTTAACAAAGTCTATCTGAATTATTTGTTTGTCAGTTTGCTTTTATGTAATTTGAACCCTCTATTATTATATCCATTTTGGTTTTTCTGCATGTTTCCATTATTATGTTATTTCCGATTAAATAATACGAAGAGCATTAGATAAATGCGGCTTTCAATTGATTGCCGAATGTGGCGTTCCAGCGGGATTGGTACTTATCTCAGAAACTTGGTGCCGCATCTTATCACTTTATTACCAAATTTCAAAATATATCTGTTAGGTCATATTAATGACCTGCAACAGATAAATGATGAAAATGATAATGTAGATATAGTCGAATGTAACTCTCCGATATATTCAATATCGGAACAGTATGAGATGTTAAGAAAAATGCCTAAATGTGATATGTTTTTCTCACCGCATTATAACATACCCCTGTTATTTCGAGGCATTCAGATAACGACTATACATGATTTATTTCATATTGCTGATGAAAATGACAATAAAACGTTAATTATGAAAATATATGCTCGAGGCATGCTTTCAGCAGCTTTAAGAAAATCACGCATAGTATTTACAGACTCAAATTTCACGCTGTCTGAAATGATAAAGTATAAGCTGCCAGGAGTTGAAAAGGTCAGGGTTATTCATATCGGTGCAGGTTTTTCTAATATAGAAAAATCAGCTGAAAATGATCGTAAATATATTGTATATGTTGGTAATATTAAACCACACAAAAATTTAAAGAGATTAATTACCGCATATAAAATTCTTCATGAAAAATACAATATTAAATTACCTTTAATGATAGTAGGCGAAGCGGATAGTTTTATTACCGGTATTCCTGGTTTTAGAGAAGAAATAGCTGATTCCGCATGGAGTAAATGGATCACATTTACTGGTAAAGTAAGTGATGAAAAATTGATTAGTATCTATCAAAAAGCATCTATTCTTGTATTACCATCATTGTACGAAGGATTTGGTTTGCCTCCGCTTGAAGCTATGGCATGCGGCTGCCCATGCGTGGTGTCAAATGTTGCTTCTTTACCTGAAGTATGCGGTGAAGCGGCTCTTTACTGTGACCCTTACGATGTTCAAGATATTGCAAGAAAAATATATGAATTAATCGTCAACGATGATCTCAGGGAAACGCTTATTGCTAAAGGCTTTAAGCAGGTCGAGACGTACAAATGGGAAAATACTGCCACTTTTATTGTGAAAGCTTTGGAAGAAGTTATAGATTGTTAAAATTAATAAAATTTATTTAATAGATTACAGCATAAACTTTAGCGAAGTTATTTCCTGAGGAGATAAAAAAATGAATTCCACAATAATGGAACACATTACTTCCTGTAACATCTGTGAAAGTAACAATATTGAACCATTGGATAAATTGCGAAATTTCTGGAAATGCACTAATTGTGGATATGTTTTTGACAATCCTCGTCCTACGCAGACGGAAATTAAAAACTTCTATTCGAAACCGTCACAATATGATGAATGGCTCTTACACGAGAAACAACGAAATGATCTTTGGAAGAGGAGGATTAGAAAGATAGGCAAGCATGAAAAACCTGGCTCTCTTCTTGATATTGGAACAGGTATAGGACAATTCTTATACCTAATACAGCAAAATTACAGTGAGGTTCTGGGAATTGAAATTTCAAAAAGTGCAATATCAATCGCTAAAGAAAAATATAATATAGATGTCTTAGAGGGAGACATTTACAACGCTGCTATTCCATCCGGGATAAATTTCGACATAATTACGATATTTCATGTTTTGGAACATGTACCAGATCCAAAGCAAGTTATTGACAGATGTCATTCTCTTTTATGCCAGGGAGGCAAATTGATCGTGGCCGTTCCGAATGACGTGAATTCACTCAGATTGAGCGGCTTATCCATGATAAAAAGGATACTTGGTCGATGTGGCTTTGGAGCCTATAAAAATGCCGGAAGACTTGGGATATCACGTCTTACGCTTGATGGTTCTATGGGTGAAATCCACTTGTCACATTTTACTCCTGATGTGTTGCAACAATTTCTTGAAGATTCAGGGTTTGAGGTAGTTGACAATTCGTTAGACCCTTACTTCGTAGCCTCTGGTCTCAAAAACTTATTTCACAAGACGTACTATCTTCTTATGGTCATACTTAAAATACTGTCGAATAAGAACTACTATGAAACTATTTGGATGACAGCCAGAAAACAGTGAACCTATTTGTCTCTTATTCATCATGAAATTATAGAGACAAGGCAAGAAGGAGTACTGTGAAAACTGCAATAGTTCATGACTGGCTGGTGACGTATGGAGGAGCTGAACGTGTCCTTGAGCAGATGCTTCTGATCTATCCCGAAGCTGACCTTTTTTCGCTTTACGATTTTATTCCGGAGGGGAAGAGGGGTTTTATTCTGGATAAGAAGGTGACCACCTCGTTTTTGCAGAAAATGCCGTTCGCAAAAAGCAAATACCGCAGTTACCTGCCGCTCATGCCCCTCGCAATAGAACAATTTGACCTTTCGCAATATGACCTCATAATTTCAAGTTCCTACGCTGTCGCAAAGGGTGTTATCACCGGCCCCGATCAGCTTCACATTTGCATGTGCTATTCTCCTATCAGATATGCCTGGGATTTGACACATCAATATCTCGAAGAATCCGGGCTGAATACGGGAATTAAAGGCTGGATTGCAAAATACATGCTTCACAAAATTAGAATGTGGGATTATCGCACTGCTAATGGTGTTGATGATTTTATCTCTATTTCAAACTATATAAGTCGGCGAATCAAAAAAGTTTACAACAGAGAGTCTTCAGTAATATATCCACCTGTTGACTTGGATTTTTTTAAACTCCACACTCAGAAAGATGATTATTATCTGACAACATCAAGATTCGTTCCATACAAAAAAATTGGAATGATTGTCGAAGCATTTTCAAAAATGCCCGAAAAGAAACTGGTCGTAATAGGAGACGGTCCTCAGTTCAAAAAAGTTAAATCACTTGCCGCTTCAAACGTAGAACTGATGGGCTTTCAGTCCAGGGAGACAATTCGCGAATATATGCAGCGGGCAAAAGCGTTCGTTTTTACCGCAGTTGAAGATTTCGGTATAGTCACGGTAGAAGCTCAGGCCTGCGGTACGCCCGTTATCGCTTATGGTAAAGGAGGGTCGCTTGAAACGGTTATTGAAAACGAGACAGGCATCTTCTTCTATCGACAGCATCCGGATGATATCATCAAGGCCGTAAAACGATTCGAGAGCGGTATTGTTGCTTTTGACCCTGCCATTGTTCACAATAATGCTAAGAGATTTGCCGAAGAAAGGTTTAAAAAGGAATTCAAAGATTTTGTTGAAAAAGCTGTTAATTCTCATTATGATAATGTTAATAATTAAAATATTATCTGTTGCAAACAATATAATATGAGTATGTCAAATATTCAAAATGCAAAACAACTATAGTCAGATTGAAGACAATTCAGAATTTAGCCTCTTTGATTTTGCTTCGATTATCGTAAATCATATAAAATTTATTGTTTACACTATCGGTATATTGATGCTGCTAACGATTGCAACGTTGTTTCTACTGCCGAATAAATATACTTCAACTGCTTCTATTCTACCAAGCGGCTCTCCCAATTCGTTTAGTGAACTTAAATCTCTTGCAGGCATAGGAACCAGTTCCAACCTGAATGAAAATCCATCGGCACTGTTTCCACCAATTCTAAAATCGCTGCATATTGCTAATGCAATTTTATCCGAAAAGTATTCGTTTCATGTTGGCGGAAATATAAAGATATTAACTCTCGAAGAATATTTTGACGAATATGATAATGACAAACTCGTATATGAACTTGCTAAAATCTCATCTTTCAATACAGATAAAAAAACAGCTGTTATTCACCTGGCTGTTGAAACAAAGTATCCCGCTTTTTCGCAGGCGCTGGTCGCAAAATATCTTTTTGAATTAGAAAATTACAATCTCTACAAACGACGTTCGAAGGCAAAGGAAAACGAAGTATACCTCGCCAAACAGTTAAGTGCGATCAAAGAAAAACTCTCGGCTGCAGAAAACGAACGAGAACGATTTCAGACAGAAAATAGTAATTGGTACGCAAGCAGCAATGCCATAATTGTTAAAACATTGTCCCGCTTAGACAGAGAGGTAGAAATAAAATCAAGTATCTACTTGTTTTTAACTCAAGAATATGAGAAAACAAAATTTGAAGCTCAAAAAAATGTGCCAATTATTCAAATTTTGGATAGTCCGTCATTACCTACTGAAAAATCGAGCCCCCATAGAACGCTCATTTTACTGTTAGTTTTTGTAATAAGTTTATTTTTGACAGGTTTCATGGTTATCATATATGAATCGATTAAAAAACATTCAAGAAAGCAGGAAAAGGAAGTGTTAGATCATATAAAAAGTGATCTAAAAAGTACTTTCCCGACCATAAGTAAATACGTTTTTAGAACAAAGAATCAATAGAAGTTTTATATGACACGAGCCAGCTAAGATCCATTCACTGGCCGCGTGTTTCTGATGTCTTATGCAGCCACCAATCTGTTTCGAGTGCCTCTCTGAAAAGCTGATCTGTTTACCCGAAATATCACTGGTAAAAGTTTCGAAATAATAGCCGCCCAAAAACCGATGCTGATTGCATACCAACTTCGAAGCGAGGCGGACTGGCAGGCTTTTAGTGGTTTCTCAAAAAAAGCAGCCCAACGGAAATGAGCAGAATCGGTCCAAAAATCTGGTCTGATTCGCTATTTTTTAGCCGTCACCAAGCCGTTTTCAATTAGGGTTGCTTTTATACAGTCTCTTGGCTATAATTGCCCTTCAACTTTTTATTGATTGGTGGGGTTCCCGAGTGGTCAAAGGGAACAGACTGTAAATCTGTCGGCGTAGCCTTCGGAGGTTCAAATCCTCCCCCCACCACTTATAAAACTCGCCAAACATTTGACATTTGAAGCCTGTTTAGTTAGCTATACTGTTCAATCAGTAATTAACATAAACCAAAAGGAGCCAGGATATGCCGGCAACTTTGCCAAGCTTACCATACGGATATGACGCGCTCGAGCCCTATATCGACGCCAAAACGATGGAAATCCATCACACCAAGCACCATCAGGCCTATACTGATAAATTTAACGCTGCAGTAGATAGTGAGCCTTCTGTAGCAGGAAAATCAGCCGAAGAGCTGATCACAAATCTTGACACTGTCCCTGAGAACATCCGCAACGCTGTTCGCAACAATGGCGGCGGCTTTGTTAATCATTGCTTCTTTTGGGAGATAATGAAAAAAGACGTAGCATACGGCGGAGCAGTAGCCGATGCTATAAACTCTGGGTTTGGCGGAATTGACGGCTTCAAATCTCAGTTCTCGACAGCAGCAATGACCCGATTTGGATCCGGCTGGGCCTGGTTAGTTTCAAGCGACGGCAAGCTAGAAATTATGTCGACTGCCAATCAGGACTCGCCGCTTTCAATAGGGAAGACGCCGCTTATCGGACTCGATGTCTGGGAGCACGCCTATTACTTAAACTATCAGAACCGTCGCCCGGATTATATCGCGGCCTTTTTTAACATTATCAACTGGGACAAAGTGAACGAGATTTATTCGGCGCTATAGAAATAACTCTGTAATTGCAGTTGATTCATAAGGCAGTACCCTTTACTGGTTCTGCCTTTTTCAATCAGCCGTTTACCTTTGTGATTTGTGTTCTTTATCAGATTGCCCTATTTTAGCCAGACTATATGCCTGACAACCCAGAGAAAAAACGCGCCGTTTACACCGATGGTTCCATCCTTACTGCCATTCTCAAAATGGGTCTGCCGTCGATGTTTGGTTTTCTGACCGCCAACATCTACCGCTTAGTCGACACCTGGTGGGTTTCACAGCTTCCCGAGGGAGAAAATGCTGTTGCCGGGCTTACATTTTTTGGCACAATCCTCTGGTTGTTATTCTCATTTAATGCGCTGGTTGGCCCGGGTTCGGTTGCCATAATTTCTCGCAGGTACGGTGAGAAAGCTTATGACGCCGCCGAAAAGGCCATTAAAGAGGCGCTCATCCTAAAGTTTTTTTTCGGATTCCTGTTTGGCGGCCTCGGCTTAGTTTTGCTTCGGCCTATTCTTATTCTCCTGGGGGCAGAGGGTAACGCTCTGGAGTTTGGTTTTGATTACGGACAGATAATGCTTGTCGGCTTAGCCTTTAATTTTGCGGTCTATACAATATTTACTGCTTTTAGAGGTGTTGCCAACCCGAATCAGGCGATGACTTTGATGCTTGCTTCGAATGCACTGAACATGATTCTTGACCCGCTTTTCATTTTTGGCTACGCCGGTTTTCCGGCGATGGGTGTAAGGGGCGCCGCAGTGGCCTCATTCATAAGTATTTTCGTTACATTGGTGGCAGGGCTGATAATACTCTATGGCGATTTCGCCAATATCAAACTCCATCTGCGAGGAAAACTAAGTGTCTCAGTCAGTTCAATGTGGACGATTGTCAAAATCGGTATTCCTGCCTGGCTTGGCGAATTTTCTTTCTCCGGTGCCAGACTGATAATCGTGCCAATCGTGGCTACCTTTGGAACAAGCGTAGTAGCTGCCTATGGTGTCGGAAATCTCATAACAGAGATGGGCGTAATGATTTTGGTCGGTATAGGTGTGGGGGTGTCTGCTTTAATCGGTCAGACTCTTGGCAGCGGCAAAACCGAGCGCGCCAAGCAAACAGCCACTCAGTCTATTTACCTGGGAATAGGAATAATGACTCTGTTTGGACTGGCTGTGTTTTTCTTCGCTGAAGAAACTATGGAAATGTTTTTTAGCAGTCAGGATACGATAGCAGTCGGCAGCGTTATGCTGAAAATATATGCTGTCGGTTTTCCATTTTTTGGGGCATTTCTGATGATATCAGAAATCCACATGGGCGTAGGTTTAAACATTCCGGCGATGGTCATTAATTTCATAAACTCCTGGGTGTTGGAAGTCATTCCGATTTACTTTTTTACACAGCACTTTGGATTCGGAGTTACGTTTATCTGGTGGACAATTGTCGCCGCGCTTTCGATAAGCTCGTTCATATTCTACTTATATTACCGGCGTGGCAGGTGGCTTAATCATTCTGTCTAGCTAAATTCATTCAACATTCAGACTCAATCCCAGTTTTAGTTGCTTCTCCCCATTAAAACTTCGTTTATGAAAATCTAATATAACTGGAAGCAAAAATGCATTTAGAGCTTGAAAATATACGTAAAGTTTACGACCAAAAAGTCGCAGTAGATAATCTCTCGCTATCGGTTCCTAAAGGAGTCATCTATGGCATAATCGGACCAAACGGAGCCGGCAAAACTACCACTATCAGAATGATAATGAACATTATCGCACCGGATAGCGGGAGAGTTACATTCGATGGCAAGAAATCTAATATCGCGTTTCTTGAACGGGTTGGTTATCTGCCCGAAGAAAGAGGGCTGTACAAAAACATGACTCTGCGCGAAGTCATCACCTATATGGCTGAGCTCAAAGGCTGCCCTCGCAAAACAACTGCCACAAGAATTTCCCCCTGGCTTACCAAAATGGGCTTGATTGAGTATATCGACCAGAAAGTTGAAGAGCTCTCCAAAGGCATGCAGCAGAAACTTCAGTTTGTCACTACTCTGATTCATGAGCCAGACATCATTATTCTTGATGAACTGTTTTCTGGTCTTGACCCTATCAATGTTGAACTTATCAGGGGAGTCTTGATGGACTTAAAGAGGGAAGGGAAGACGATTCTTTTTTCCACCCATGTCATGGAGCAGGCCGAAAAACTTTGCGATTATATCTGCATGATTTCAAGCGGCATAAAAGTTTTAGATGGAACAATGAGCGAAATTAAGTCGCAGTTTGGTAAGAACGCTCTTCATGTCGAAATCAAGGGAGACGGTTCTTTTATTAACGGGCTTCCGGGAGTGGCCGGTCTAACCGAGTACAGTAACTATCTGGAAATTAAACTGGCTGAAAACGCCAACACTCAGCTAATCTTAAGTAAACTGGTAGAGAAAGTTGAAGTCCGCCGGTTTGAAATTGCTGAGTCTTCTCTGTATGAAATTTTTATCAGCATGGCTCATATAGACCCAAAAGAGCTGGAAGACAAAGCGAGAGTAGCGAATGTCTAAAATTTGGGTTGTTATAAAATGTGAATACGCGCAGGTCGTTAAGAAGAAATCTTTCATTATCAGTATATTCTTAATACCGGCGCTGATGGCCGCCTTTGGTATTCTTCCGGCTATGCTGGCTACTAAATCGGCCAGCTCAACCCAGTTTCTGGCGGTCGTCGATCAGAGTGGTGCAGGTGTTGGGGAAGAGTTTAAGTCTGCCCTGGAGCGCTACAAGCTTGATGACGGCGAAACCCCCTACTATGAGATAGATGATATTATTCTTATCACTCCCGGTGACAGCGACGCGTTTGTCTCTACCGTTGATTCATTGACGAAAGCATTAAATGACGAAGAAATTAAATACTTTCTCATTTTCAAGCCGGGCATAGAAGATGCCGACAGCAACATGGCTCTGGTTACCAATTCTGAAAGTTTCAGAACTGTTTCACGCTTTGAAAAAATTGTTTCACATATCGCTTCAACCATGAGACTCAAGAAATCCGATATCAATCTGGGTGTAGATTCTGTTCTAGCCTTAACCCGGCGCGTTGACCTGCCCCGAAGAGATGCCCAGGGAGAATCCGTTGATTTCGAAACAAAATATCTTGCTTCGATGATCTTCATTTCACTGATAATGTTTGTCATAATAGGCTACGGCCAGGTCATAATGCGCTCAGTTATCGAAGAAAAGACGTCTCGGATTATGGAAGTGCTGGTTTCCTCCATTACTCCCTTTCAACTTATGTTGGGAAAAGTATTTGGGTTGGGGGGCGCCACACTTACTCAATTATTCATCTGGATATTTATGGGGGCAGCGCTGTATTTCGGAAGCGGAGCCTTTGCTGTTGCGATTGATCCGGGAATAGCGAAAATAGTTTTTAATCCTGTGGTACTAACGTTTTTCTGCTTATTTCTGATTTTTGGCTATCTAATGTTTGCTACTTTGTTTGCTCTCTTGGGCTCTATTGTCAACAGCGAAAAAGAAGCGCAGAACTTTGTTATGCCGCTTACAATGCTATTAGTAGTACCGTTCGTAATTGGGATAGCAATTATACAGGAGCCTAATTCTACTATGGCGCGGACACTTTCTATGATTCCGTTTTTTGCGCCAACTCTGATGATGATGCGAGTTATCTTTGTAGCCCCAAGCGTAACCGAATATTCGTTTTTCTCAGGTATTTTAGGTGAAGCCATACTTTCTTTTGTTTTGCTGCTGGTTACCACCTTTTTTGTTATCTGGCTCTCGGCCAGGATATTTCGTATAGGTATCCTGATGTATGGCAAACGACCAACGCTGCCTGAAATAATTAAATGGGTAAGGTACTAAAGTGATTAGAAAAAGTTCGTTCCCCAAAGTTCTGCTGCTGCTGGCAGCCTTTGTCTTTTTTACAGCTAATACCGTTCATATTTTAGAAATTGATAATGCCGAGCTGCTGGCTTCCGATAATCCCACCTATCAATTCGATTTTGATACTGTTAAGAAAAAAGGCCCGTACTTAAATCTAAAGTCCGCCATTCTTGTCAATTACGAAAACGGACAAGTGTTATATAGCAAAAACGCCAACCAGGTCCGGCCGATTGCTTCGATTACCAAGCTTGTGGCGGCAATGGTCATTCTCGACAAAGGAATAGATCTGAATCGCACCGAGAAAATTACTAAAAAAGACGCCCGACGCTCCTCCAGGTCTCGACTCAAAATCGGCTATGAAGTAAAGCTCGAAGATCTACTGGTAGCGGCGCTCATGAACTCCGACAACCGGGCTATGCGGGCGCTGGCCAGGGCAACTTCAGGTTCCAGCGAGGCTTTCGCGGTGGAAATGAACATAAAAGTCAGGTCCCTTGGTTTGAAAAAAACATTGTTCATAGAGCCGACCGGTCTGGACAAAAGAAATGTTTCGACAGCCCATGAGGTCGCCAAAATTATTCATTACGCTTTCAAGTACCCCGAACTCGTAGAAATAACCTCAGCTAGAAAACGTCGGATACCTATTCAAAATCACAAAGGCAGGTATCTTCAGATGGCCAACACCAACTTAATCGTTCTGTCGCCATATAAAGTTTTGACAGGTAAAACCGGTTATACTCGCGCCGCAGATTACTGCCTGGGCACTCTGGTACAGGACAAATCAGGGGAGAGGCTGACAGTTGTAGTCCTGGGTGTGCCGGGCGACAAACTCCGCTTCCGCGAAATCCGCAAACTGATAGACTGGGGCTATAAGCAGATTTACATGTAGGGGGAGTGCTAGTTTTCGCATCAAGAGTCAGTAGTAGTCATCCTGAGCTTGTCGAAGGGTGACGGGAGTGTGAGTAGGTCGAAACCCGCCTCTTGGGTGTGGTTTCGACATCTTTAGTCGTTCCACATTGATGGGCTTGACGTGGAGTCCAAACTTGCCATATTAGCATCTAATCTGTAATGATGATTGAAGGAATCAAGTATGAATATCAAGATAAACTTAGATATGTTGGGAAAGGAGTATCAAGCACTATTCGAAGTTCTTGAGAGCAATAGAAAGGAAGGAAACATAACTATTGAAGAAAAGTTAGAACTTGCAATGTTATATATTGAATTAGACGAGGAAGAGCCGGCCCTGAATATTTATGAAGAAATCCTGGAAGAATATCCGCAAAATGCACAGGCGAAAATGTGGTTTGCTCATTTCAACCTGCATTATAGAAGTTACTTAGAGGAGAATATTTATGTTAGTTTGAAGTTGGCTGAAGAAATTATCAAGCTTGGCGATGAAACGGCTGCTTTCGGGTACTCCATAAAATCACATGGGTTAGATGAACTAGGCCAGACAGATAGACGCGATGAACAAATTGAAGCTTTGCAAAAATCTGTGCAGCTTTGTCCGCATTGGAACTTTAATCATGAACATCTCGCTATTTTATATGATAAAGAAGGTAGAATTGTAGAAGCAATTGAACAATATGAAAAAGCAGGTGAGAATTATATCGATGATTTTGATCCGGACTGGGGACCAATTAAACGATACTTTGAGGCAGTAATAACTGGCCGGGTTGTAGGAAAGTTACATAAGAGGGATAGATTGAGGAAAATCGAAGAACTAAGGAAACTCTTGTAGAAATGTAGTAGGCCGGAGGTGGCCCACCCCACGGGACTTTGACATTTATGGTCGGTCCAGTCTGGGATACTATAATCTAGAATTATTTGCAAATATCACCGACTGGATTCCACGTCAAGCGTGGAATGACGGACTCGATAATTTCAAGAACAAATTAAATTGGATCGGCGGGGTGGCCCAGCCCACGGGACTTTGCCATTAATGGTGGGCTCCAGAGGTAAATTTGTAGGGGTTGAATATATTCAACCCTAAAAGCGAGTAGGTCGAAACCCGCCTCTTGGGTGCGGTTTCGACAATTAGGTGAACCGAGAAAACACAACGTCCCATAAGATATATTATGTTAACTTATGGCAAATGCTTAAATAGCAGCTAGTTCGAAGAGAGCCTTTATATTGTCATTGATTAGATTAAAGGCTATTTTACCACTATATTAAGAATACGCCCCGGGACATAGATTATCTTCTTAATCTCTCCTTGATTGGTATAAGAAGTCACCCTTGAGCTATCAAAAGCAGCCTTTTCGACTGTTTCCTGGTCACAATCAACCGCCACTATTATAGTGTCTCTGAGCTTACCGTTTATCTGAACTGCAATCTTAACTGTGTCTGAGGTTATAGCTTCAGGGTCGAATTCCGGCCAATCAGACTTGAAAATCGAGCCAGTATCTGCAAGGCCAAATTGCTGCCATAATTCTTCGGCCAAGTGCGGCGCCATTGGGGCTATCAGCTGCACCGCCTTAACTATAATGTAATCGTTTAGCTGATCGGACTTAAGCTGAGACTGCTCGTAGTCTCTGATAAGCTCCATCAGAGCCGAAATAGCCGTATTAAAATGAAGCTGCTGATACGACTCTGAAACTCTCTTGATAGTTTGATTGAGTTTCAAATATAACTTCCAGTCACTCTCAGAAATATCGGATTTCTTAAAGTACTGCTTTAAGTCACAGCCTGAGCTTCGGAATTTTTCATTTAGAGGGTAGAGCTTTTTGAGAACGAATTTCTCAACTCCCGTCAGGCTGTTATCAGACCAGAGCACTTCCTTGGCGCTGGGGGCGGTAAAAAACATGGCCAATCGGGTGACATCCACTCCACGCTGGTCCATCAAAGAAATCGGCGAGACGACATTGCCTTTGGATTTGGACATCACTTCGCCGCTTGCATCCGAGACCATGCCATGGTTGAACATTTTTATGGCCGGCTCCTCGAAATTTGACCAGCCGATATCTTTGAGGAATTTCTGGAAAAACCTGAAATATATCAAATGCCCGGTAGCGTGTGTAATTCCGCCAATGTATAAATCAATCGGAAGCCAGCTATCGGCTTTTTCTTTATCAAACGGCGCCTTATCGTTTTTGGCGTCGAGATAGCGCAGATAGTACCAGGAGGAGCATACGAATGTATCCATGGTGTCAGCATCGCGTCTGGCCTCTCCCCCGCATTCGGGGCATTTCGTATTGACAAATTCAGGTACATCTTCGAGTGGTGATCTCCCTTTGGGGATAAAATTTTCAACGTCAGGTAATATTACCGGCAGCTGATCTTCAGGAACGGCTATTTCCCCGCACTTCCGGCAATGAATAATAGGTATGGGACAGCCCCAATAGCGCTGTCGCGATATGAGCCAGTCACGCAGCTTAAACTGCTTCTTCTTACGGCCGATATTATGAGTTTCAGCATGCTCGGTGACAGCGTCTATTGCTTCCTGCCCCGACAATCCGTCAAATTCGCCTGAGTTGACCATTGGTCCGGCGTCAGTATAGGCATCATCCATCTCGTTGACATTCAACATAGTATCTTTGTTCGGGTGAATTACTACTTTAATGGGTATGTCATATTTTTTGGCAAACGTGAAATCCCGGCTGTCATGCGCCGGAACTCCCATGACAGCCCCGGTGCCATAGCCTGCCAAGACGTAATCAGCCACCCAGAGCTGGACTTTCTCATCGTTAAACGGGTTGAAAGCGTACTTGCCGGTAAAGACGCCATCTTTTTCGTCACTTGCCGCTGTGCGCTCGATATCGGTCTTTGCCATGGCCGCACGACGGTATTCGTCAACTTGCTGCTGCTTTTCTGAATCAAGATTGAGTGAGTTCAAAATCTCGGATTCCGGCGAGATAGCCATAAAGGTCACGCCATAAATAGTATCCGGTCTGGTCGTATAGACCGGAAGTTTTTCGCCGGATTCTTCAATCGTAAAATCTATCTCAGCGCCATATGACCGCCCGATCCATTCTCGCTGAATAGCTTTCAAATGCTCCGGCCAGCCCTCGAGCGTATCGAGTCCGTCTACTAAGCGGTCGGCATAGTCTGTAATTTTGAAATACCACTGCACCTGTTCTTTCTTTTCTACCAGCGTGTCACAGCGTTCACAGCGGCCGTCTTTGACCTGTTCGTTGGCCAGCACAGTCTTATCTTCGGGGCACCAGTTGACAAAGCCTTTTTTGCGGTAAGCCAGGCCTTTATTAAAGAGCTGAATAAAAAACCACTGAGTCCATTTGTAATAATCCGGCTCCGACGAGACCACTTCCCTGTCCCAGTCATACAAGATGCCGACTTTTTGAAGAGTCTTGCGGGAGGCTTCGATATTTGACATCGTCCATTCTTTAGGGTGAATACCTCTCTTGATAGCAGCGCGCTCTGCCGGCAGCCCGAACGAGTCCCAGCCAAAGGGATGCAGCACATCTTTGCCTTTCATCATCTGCCAGCGGGCTACGGCATCGCCGATGATATAGTTGCGGAAATGCCCCATGTGAATATCACCAGAGGGATAAGCGAACATTTCCAGCATGTAAAATTTATTTTTGGGGTCAGGCTTAGCAGGCGCTTTAAACAGACCGCTTGTCTGCCAGTGGCGCTGCCATTTGGCTTCTATTGTCTTAAAGTCGTAACGTTCGCTTTTTATTTCAGTAGAGGACATTTGTAAACTCTTCGGTCAATTTATTACCGGGCATTATAGGAGAAACGGGAGCATACTGCAATAATTAACAGTTAGCTGTAATGAGGAGAAATCAGGGGCGTCCGAGTAATTTATTTAATAAAACAGTACCGACAGACAGGGCCGTGGCCGAGCGGCATAGCGCTTTGTGAAATGGATATAATCCTGTGCGGCCGAGTTTCTGCATCACCGAATCGGGGCTGTCAAAAAAGTAAACAGGAACTCTGCCCATAGCCAGATTTGAATCCGAATTATCAGGAAATGACATCGTAAAAGAGGACTTGTAGCCTGCTTTCTCTGTCGCATCCAATACTCTTTGATTCGTCTTACCAAAAGGAAAGCTCATGGTTTCGACCGGCTTCCCCGTTATTTCTTCGAGTATATTTTTAGACTCAGAAAGTTCAGAACCAAGAGCTTTGTCGTCCAGACTTGAAAGACCAACATGGCGGTGGCCGTGACTGCCGAAATCGACGCCAATTTCTGACAGATATTCAATCTGCTGACGGCTCAGGTGTGGCTCGGACTTAAAAAATGAGCTGTAGTCCCAGCTATTGTTTTTGCCTACATACGATGTCGGCACAAAAATTGTCGGTTTGATCTTATATCTATCGATAAGCGGCGGCAGAACGGCAGCCAGATGGGCGTAGCCGTCGTCGAAAGTTATGGCAATCTTTCGGCTGTCATTAGCGCTCATAAGCTCACTAACCGAAACAAACTGACAGCCGTTATCAGAAAGCGACTCTAACAATATGCACATTCTTTTAGGAGAATAGTTGGTCGAGCCGAATGAGAGAGAGCCGGTCAGCTTGTGGAAGACCAGTACGTTGCGGCAAGCGCTGTCTTCTTTTATAAAAGATTCATCCTTAAGAAGATTGTCAGATGACATTTTCGAGGGCCTTCTTATTAGCCGGTCCTTTGACAGCTATGGCCAGCCTATCGTTATCAAACATCAGATTGGCAACTTTTAAAATGTCAGCTGATTTGAGACTGTCAATTTCTTTCAAAGTCTGGTCAAGCGAGTAGAATCGCTCCAGGACCAGCTCCTGTCGGGCCAGTCTGTTCATTCTGGCCGAGGTTGATTCCATAGCCAGTGTCAGATTTCCCTTAAGCTGAGCCTTGATCTGATCCATGGTGATAGCTGGCAATTTCTTTTTCTTTAGTCTGTAACATTCTTTGAGCATCATGCCCAGGGCCTCTGTCAGGCTTTTTGGTTCGGTAGCAACATAGGCTCCGAATATTCCGGCGTCTCGGAATGTTTCATGATAAGTATAAACCGTGTAGGCCAGACCTTTTTGTTCTCTTATCTTTTGAAACAAAACCGACGACATCCCCCCGCCCAGATAAGTACTGAGCGCGATTACCGCCGTTCTTAAGGGATCACGATAATTTATTCCCGGAAAACCAATGCAGAGATGAGACTGGCTTTGTCCGTTTGAATCTACTGTCAGACATTTTTGCCTGGTTCGCTCAGCCAAGGCCGGAATCTCCGCCTTGCCTTGGGCAAAGTTGAATTTTTCTCTGGCAAGTTTGACCAACTTATTGTGAGAGATCGCTCCCGAAACTGCCAGTACTACCGACTCAGCCTTGTAGTTATTCTTAATATAGTTCAGAATAGACTTGCGCGGCATTTTTGTAACAGTATCGATACTACCCAGTATCGGCCTGCCTAAGGCATGGTCGCCCCAGTAGGCTTCGGCGAACAAATCATGGACATGGTCAGACGGTGTTTCCAGCGATTCTTTAATCTCTTCGCAAACAACTTTTTTTTCTTTGTTCAGATTATTTGGTGTCAGGGTCGCATTTTGTGACAGGTCCGCCAAAACATCAAGAGCAGTCTCAAGATGCTCATACATGACTCTGGCCAGGTAACAGGTGCTTTCTTTGGATGTGAAAGCGTTCAAGGAGCCGCCGATGTTTTCAAGCTCTGAGGCTATCTGCTTGGCATTGCGGTTCTTGGTTCCCTTAAAGAGCATATGCTCAATTAAGTGAGTGACGCCGTTCAGCTCCTGAGATTCGTTGCGGGCGCCGACATCGATCCATACCCCTATGGATATGGACCGAACCGACTGATTTCGTTCAGTAACAATTCTCAAACCATTCTTGAGAGTTGTTTTCTGATATATGCTGCCATCAGACTGGACAAGCCGCTTAGTCAATTTTTTTTAACCTCTTAATTGTAAGAGTTTTCAACCGAGCTTAGTTTTCGCTGCCTTTATCGCCATCAGCTCCCAGTAGAGCTTTCCGTGACAGCCTTATCTTGCCCTCGTTGTCCATGCTGAGTACTTTGACATCAAGACGGTCGCCAAGTTTCATATAATCTTCAACCCGTTTTACATGGGTATGATCGATTTCAGAAATATGAAGCATGCCGTCGGTACCCGGGATAATTTCCAGGAAGGCGCCAAAGGCGGCTATTCGTCTGACCAGTCCGCTGTAAACTTTGCCTACTACGGCTTCCTCGGTGCAGGCTTCCACCCGTTCTTTGGCTTTCTGGCCGGCTTCTCCGTCTACCGATGAAATCAGGACTGTGCCGTCATCTTCAATGTCGATTTTAGCGCCGGTCTCTTCACAGATAGCCCGGATATTTTTGCCTCCGGGGCCAATCAACTCGCCAATTTTTGAAGGGCTGATCATAATAGTAATAATACGCGGTGCAAACTGCGAGAGCTGCTCGCGACTTTTCGAAATGGTAGCATTCATACTTTCGAGTATCGAAAGTCTGGCGGTGCGGGCTTTGTCCAGCGCCACCCGGATAATTTCGATATCGAGTCCCTCGATTTTGATATCCATCTGAATAGCGGTTACGCCTTCGGTAGTGCCCGTGACCTTAAAGTCCATATCGCCGAAGTGGTCTTCGTCACCCAGAATATCAGTCAGAATAACAACTTTATCGTCTGACTTAATCAGCCCCATGGCGATTCCCGCCACGGCAGTTTTGATTGGCACTCCGCCATCCATCATAGCCAGCGAAGCTCCGCAGACCGAGGCCATTGACGACGAACCGTTTGATTCCATAATATCTGCGACTATCCTCAGAGTATAGGGGAAGCTTTTGTCAGCCGGTATTACCGGTACCAGCGCGCGTTCAGCTAAGACGCCATGACCTATTTCGCGGCGGCTGGTGCCACGCATCGGTTTGGCTTCGCCGGTCGAAAATGGCGGGAAATTGTAATGGAACATATAGCTCTTGGTTGATTCCCCTTCAAGTTCGTCGAGTCTCTGCTCGTCCATCTTTGTGCCCAGAGTGACAGCTACCAGAGCCTGGGTCTGACCGCGCGTGAACAGGGCCGAACCGTGAGTTCTGGGCAGAAGTCCGACTTCGCAGGTGATTTCGCGGATATCATCAGGCTTACGGCCATCAATGCGGGTTTCTTCATCAAGAATCATCTTGCGCATTGAGGCGGAGTCTAAATCGTGAATGATATTGCCTATATCGGAATCACTTTCCGGGAATTCTTCGGCCAGCTGCTCGATTATTTCATCCTGAAGTTTCTTCTTGCCCTTACGGCGCTCTTCTTTGTCAGCGGTGTGATTAAAGCCGTCGAGTTTGTCGCCGATTATTTCTTTGACCTTAGCGGCCAGTGCGTCATCAATATTAACCGGAATGTATTCAAATTTAGGTTTGCCGCATTCTTTCTGAAGTTTTTCGATTTCAGAAACGATAATTTTAATACCTTCATGAGCAAATTCCAGCACCTTGATCAGATCCTCTTCAGAAAGTTCATAACCACTGCCTTCTACCATGGCGATTGAATCAGCCGAACCGGCTACGATAATATTCAGGTCGCTGTCATCTAACTGGCTGAAGGTCGGGTTCATAACCAGTTCGCCGTTTAAGTGGCCGACTCTGACACCTGCTATTACTTTTGCAAAGGGAACGTCTGATACGGCTATTGCTGCTGAAGTTCCGTTTAAGGCCAGCATGTCGGTATCGTTTTCCTGGTCATGCGAGACTATGAAATTGATACACTGGGTTTCGCCCATAAAGTCCGAGGGAAACAATGGCCTGATAGGCCGGTCGATTATTCTGGCTGAGAGTATTTCTTTTTCTGAGGGGCGTCCTTCACGTCTGAAAAAGCCGCCCGGTATTTTTCCGGCAGCATAAGTTTTTTCGCGGTATTCTACGGTCAGCGGGAAAAAGTTAAAGCCGAGCCTTGGTTCCGGTCGTGCACAGACGGTGGAGATGACCATTGAGTCGCCGTAGCGGACTGTGACTGCGCCGTTGGCCTGTTTAGCGATTTTTCCGGTTTCGATGGTTAAAGTACGTCCGCCTAGTTCAAATTCTACTTTGTGTGACATTATATGTTCTTTTCCTATTTCTTTTGTTCTAATAATACAATTATTGTTTAGTGTTTATGCTTAAGTAGCCTATCTACGTAAGCCCAAGGCGCCCAGTACCTGACGATAGCTTTCAATATCGCGGTCTTTTAAGAAATTAAGCTGACGCCGGCGCTGACCGACCATTTTCATCAAGCCGGTGCGACTATGGAAGTCTTTGGAATGCTCCTTAAGATGCTCTGAGAGTTCGTTAATCCGCGAAGTCAGCAGAGCGATCTGGACCTCCGGCGAGCCGGTGTCTTTATCGTGCAGCCGATGCTCAGCAATAGTTTGAGCTTTGCGCTCTTTTTTCAATTCCATTACTTTTCTCCTCTTTCAATATTTCAATTACTATTTCTTTATCTTTTTTCATCTGAGCCACGAGTTCATCTTTTGAATCAAATTTCTGGTTGCCTCTTACAAAACGAGTCGGATAAACATATATCTCCTCATCGTAAATGTCTTCATCAAAATCAAATAAATTCGCCTCTACAGAAATTCCGCCTTTGGGGTCAAAATGGTTCTTGCCGATAAACATCATGCCTGAATAATGCTCGTCTTTAACAGTTACCCAGCAGGAATATACCCCTTCCGGCGGCAAAAGCTTGCTCTTGTTGTAGTCTACATTGGCGGTCGGATAGCCCAATTTGCGCCCCAGCCCCATACCCCTCATGACAATGCCAAAAATGGCGTACTGGTGCCCCAGAAGATCAGTCGCTTCGTCAAAGTCGCCCGACTGCATCGCCTCGCGAATTCTTGTAGAAGAGACCGGTTTGGCATTCCGCATTATTGGCTCAACGATTTCTACATCAAAGCCGTATTTGATGCCCAGTCTGATGAGCTCTTTGCTATCGCCGCCGCGATCTTTGCCAAGAACGTGGTCAAAACCAACTATTAGCTTTTTGACTTGAAGCTTTTCTACCAAAATAGTCTTTACGAACTGCTCGGCAGTCATATTTCTGATCTTTTCGTCAAACTTTATGACAATTACTTTGCCGCTAAAAAAATCTGGTATGAAGTGTTCCTTTTCTTCGATTGTCGTTAGCAGCAAAGGAGCATTTTCGGGAGTTAGCACTACTCTGGGGTGCGGATGGAAAGTAACCAGTAACGGAACCAGCCCGTTTGCTTCTGCTGCTGCCTGAACTCTCTGGAAAATAGCTTTGTGCCCCAGATGAATGCCGTCGAATGTTCCCAGGGTAGCTACCGCCGGGGATGCTTCTTCGGAGGCATACTTCTCGATATCTCTTATGAACTGTGCCTTCAATTTAAGACCCTTGAATAAGTAAAAATTTTGCTGTCAGTCGATTGTGAAATTTCCGAAGAATTAATCTCGGCCCGACCTATGGCCAGGGCGTTGCCGCTTTTGTCTTTTAGTAAGACTCTGTCGCCGCTTGAGAAGCTGCCGTCGGTACCTGATATGTCTGACGAAGTCAAGGTTGCTCCGCTGATAACTTTTTCTTTAAAGACATCGCTGACGAAAATGCAGCTAAAATCGAGCATCTCCCGAAATGGAAGAAGCCTCTCTTTCAGCTTTCCAGACTTATGCAGTTGTTCTACTTCGTCGATGGTCAATGCGTTTTCTAAAAGCAGGCCGTTCACACCGGTTCTTTTCAAGGCAGACAAATATGCTCCGCATTCCAGTTTGTTACCAATATCATCAGCCAGTGTGCGAATGTAGGTTCCCTTTGAACAAGTGACCCGGATTGTCAGACGAGGTTTAATGTAAGAAATTACTTCCAGTTCTGATATTGTAATTTGTCTTTCCGGCCTTTCCACTTCCTTTCCTGCTCTGGCGAGTTCATATAAATGTTTGCCGTCTACCCTGATGGCGGAATATGCCGGCACTTTCTGACTGAAAGTGCCCCTGAATTCATCTAACATCTCTGAGAACTCTTTAATGGAAAAATCCGGAGCAGCTTTGGGCATGTCACTTGTGATCACGCCTTCACTATCAAAGGTAGTTGAACTCTTGCCCAGATAGATTTCAGCCTCATAGGACTTGTCGAAGTTTGAGAGATACTGAACAATCTTGGTGGCACTACCAATGCAGATGACGAGCAGCCCTTCGGCCTGCGGGTCGAGTGTGCCGGTATGGCCGACCCGTTTCTGTCCGATAATATTGCGGATGTTCATAACCGCATCATGGCTGGTAATCCCCGGCTGTTTATTGAGCAGGAGAATACCGCTATATGGAGTGGAACTAGCGCTCAACTTGAAACTCTTTTAATTTATTTAGAAATTCTTTCTTCGCTGCTGAGATAGGCTTATCAATTGAACAGCCTGCCGCACAAATGTGCCCGCCGCCTCCAAATTCAGCAGCGAGTTCGGCGACATTCGGGTTGCCGCGCGAGCGAAGCGAAATACGAGTGGTGCCTCTGCTGCGTTCTTTAAACGTTACTCCGAGTGTCACGCCTTTGCCATACAAGCTGTATTCTGCAATACCTTCGGTTTCAGCATTTTCATGCTCCGCTAATTCCAATATTTCATTAGTAAGCGACAACAGGCAGGTTCTGTCGTTATCAATAAATTCGGCATTAGTCAAAACATTGCCTATCAGCTTGATTGTAGCAGGCTGCAGATCATAAAAAACTTTGTCGCAAATATGTCTGGGATTAGCACCGGCTTCAATCAATCTTCCGGCAATCTCCATTGTTCTGCCCGAGGTTGATTCATATCTGAATCTTCCCGTATCTGTCAGGATGGCTGTAAAAAGCAGAACGGCTGTCTCTACATCAATCTGGTAGCGGAAAGACTCGAATAACTCATAGACCATTTCGCCGACCGATGAAGCATCTTTGTCAATCCATTTGACTTGACCATAGTTAGCGTTGTCCTGATGATGGTCTATATTAATAATTTTAATGTCGTCACTGAGGCTGTTGATAATATCCCCGGCCCTGGAGAGCTTAGGGCATTCAAGCGCTATGACAGTATCAATGTCCAGGCTGTTTTTGATATTGTCAATATGCCGGATTAGCTCAATTCCGGGAAGGAACTGATATCTTTCGGGAATCGCTTCTTCCCTGACCAGCGTTACCTCTTTGCCAAGACTTTTCAGATAGGCCGCAAAGGCCAGTTGTGTACCTAGTGCGTCGCCATCGGGATTGATATGCGAAACGACTAACAGTTTTTTGGCGCTCTCGATAAGCAGGCTTATTTCCTTAAACGGCCTGCCATTATCAACTTCTAAGCTATCAGCTTTGTAAATCGTCTTTGACTTCATTTAGTAATTGCTCTATTCTGAGACCTGCTTCAATTGAAGGATCAAATTTGAAGGTGAACTCCGGAATATGTTTTATGTTCAATGGAGAACCGACCAAGCTTCTGAATCTGCGGCACTCTCTTTGAAAATATTCTTCAAGTTTTTCTTTTTCTTCGGGTTTCCCCAGATAAGAATAATAGACTGTGGCGTAGCGCAGATCATCTGTAAGCCTGACTCTTGTAAAGGTTATCAAACCTTTGAATCGATCACCGACGATATCTCCTATGGCCGCGGGCAGATCTCTGAGAATCTGCTCTCCAAGTCTGGCGGAACGTTTGAACTGTCTCATAATCAGTAAGTCTCAATTGTATAATCCAATAAAACGGCGTCTCTGGATAGTTCTATGTGACTAACAACTTTTGACAGTACAGAGGTGCCAAAGGCGGAATCATTGGATACTATGGCCGCGCCGATTACGGCAGTGCGGTGACTGTCCTGTGCCTCAACCTCGGATATCGAAATATTGAATTTGTTTTTTAAACGTGTCATAATTGATTTAATTATTCTTCTTTTCTCTTTGAGTGAATTAACACCGGGCAAGTCCAGTTTTACTTTCAGGGTGACAGTGATCAAAGCTAAGCATTATCTTGGTGCTATTGCAGAGTTCTGGCAGTTTCCACAATTTTATAGGCCTCGATAGAGTCTCCAACTTTTATATCATTGTATCCTTCAATACCTATACCACACTCAAAACCTTCTTTTACTTCTTTAGCATCATCTTTGAATCGTCTGAGCGAGCCAACTACGCCGTGGTATATGATTTGTCCGTCTCTGACAAGTTTGACCTTGTCCTTACGGGTTATTCGTCCATCTCTGACAAAGCAACCTGCAATTACTCCAAGTTTGGGAACTTTGAACAGTTCACGGACTTCTGCTGCGCCGACAAATTCTTCAGATATCTCAGGCGAAAGCATTCCGGAAAGGGCTTCTTTTACTTCTTTTTCCGCTTCATAAATAATATCATAGTGTTTAATTTCAATAGATTCTTTCTTAGCCAAGTCTCTGGCGCGGGCGTCGGGAACAACGTTAAAGCCGATAATAATGGCGTCCGATGCAGCCGCCAGCAAAACGTCTGATTCAATAATTGGACCAACACCGTCATGAATAATGTTTGTGCGGACTTCTTCAGTTTCAAGTTTACCCAAAGTATCTGAAAGCACTTCTACTGAGCCGTCCACATCTGCCTTGATAATCAGTTTTAGTTCTTTAATAGCACCTTCTTTTATTCTGTCAAAAACTCGATCGAGGGTAAGACGTCCGTGGGTCCGGCGGGACTCTTGCTCGCGTTTTACCTGACTGCGCTTGAGAGCCAGTTCCTTGGCCTCCTGGTCGCTTTGAACCGCATAGAAGCTGTCACCTGCCTGCGGAGTTCCGTTGAGACCCGTAATTTGAACCGGCATCGACGGACCTACTTCTTTTAAGGCTTCTTCTTTATCGCTGACAATGGTTCTTATCCGGCCATAGTTGATACCCGAAATAATAGGTTCACCGATTTTGCAGGTGCCTCGCTGTATCAAGATCGTAGCAACCGCACCACGCCCTCTTTCCAGACGGGAATCCACCACTACACCCTGAGCCCTGATTGTCGGGTCAGCTTTGAGATCCAGCATTTCTGCCTGCAAAAGAACCAGCTCCAGGAGTTTCTCAACCCCGTCCCCTGTTTTGGCAGATACTTCGACCATAATTGTTTTGCCACCCCACTCTTCAGAGACCAGATTATGCTCGGACAATTTAGAGCGGACATTGTCAATATTTGCATTCGGTTTATCAATTTTATTTATGGCTACGATAATGGGAACATCAGCAGCTCGGGCATGGTCGATAGCCTCTACAGTCTGCGGTTGAACGCCGTCATCGGCGGCAACTACCAGAATAACAATATCTGTAATTTGTGATCCTCTGGCCCTCATGGCGGTGAATGCTTCATGCCCCGGAGTATCAATAAAAGTAATTATTTTATCCTGGAAAGTTACGGTATATGCCCCTATGTGCTGCGTAATAGAGCCGGCTTCTTTTTCAACAACATTCGATTTCCGGATATAGTCCAAAAGCGAAGTTTTGCCGTGATCTACATGTCCCATTACTGTAACGATGGGTGCTCTGTAGACAGCATTTTCGAAATTTTCTTCTTCTTTAACTTCTTCGCCAACTTCACTTACCAGCTTAGCCTCAAAATCAAACTCTGCCGCAATCGTTTCGATTGCATCAAGGTCAAGTCGCTGGTTGATGGTAGCCATCATGCCCAGTTCAAAAAGTTTGGCGATAAGCTCTGCAGGTTTGCGGTCCATCGTTCGGGCCAGCTCTGCAACGGTCATAAATTCATTGACCTCAATTACGTTACTTGGTCCGGAGTCAGCGTCGGCATCATCCCCCCCGCCTTTTTTATATTTTCGTTTAACCTTGCCGGAGGTGAGTTTAGCCAGAGTTGTTTTGAAAGTTTTAGCGACTTCTTCCTGATTGACCGGTACTTTGTCTCTTTTTTTGCGTTTATCTTTTCTCTTGGGTTTTTTATCAATTACTTTCAGCAGCGCCTTTTGCTTGATTGGCGCCGGAGTTGCTTTTTCAGCTTCAACTTTAGTCTGCTGTATCTGAATCTGTTTTTTGGCTATACTCTGTGTAACTTGGGCCCGATGCTCCATCTCCTTTTTGGCTTTTTCCTTTTCCTGGGCATAGCGATCGTTTATGGCCCTGATCATATCGATTGTTGCCAGAGACATATGTGACTTTGGCTCAAACCCGGACTCTTTCAATATTTTTAACAGAGCGTGAGAAGAAACCTTGTGTTCTTTAGCTAATTCAAATATTCTTTTTTCTTCAACAGCCATTCTTAAACCTTTTCACCGGTGTCTTCTTCTGTTTTGTCATCTGTTTCTTTTTCTTCGTTCTCTTCTTTTTCGTCTTCGTCAGCTTCTACTTCAGGCTGCTCAGCTTTCTGGACATCGTCTTCTTCCGTGACATAATCATCGTCATCTTCAAATACATCGCCAACTGAGAGCTTGTCTTTGTCTTTAGCGCTTAGTTCTTTTTGGGCTTCTCTTTCGGCCTCTTTTTTCTTGCGGTATTCTTCTTCGAGCACTTCTACCAATTCTTTGGAGCGTTCAATAAGTGTCTCAGCTGTTTTTTGTCCAAGTCCTTCAATTTTGGTAAGAGTCTCGATTGAACTTTCGGCAAGTCTTTGCACAGTAGCTATGTTGGCTTCGCTTAGTCTCTCTTCGAGTTTAGGACCGACACCTTCTAATTGTCCCACAGGTGCCAGGAGCTCCGCTTCCATATGTTTAGAGATATCGTACTCAACATCAGACATGATATTGACTTTCCAGCCTGTCAGTTTTGAGGCCAGTCTTGCATTTTGACCGCTGCGGCCGATCGCCAGAGACAGTTTGTCTTCTTCGACTACCACTGTCATTTTCTGTTCCTCTTCGTTCAGCTCTATTGTCACCACATTGGCCGGAGCCAGTGCGCGGGTAACAAAAACTTCAGGATTAGAAGAATATGGTACAATATCAATCCGCTCATTGTTTAGCTCACGGACTATAGACTGCACTCTTACGCCCTTAATGCCGACACAGGCGCCGACCGGGTCAATTCTTTCGTCTGAGGAATAGACGGCGACTTTCGTTCGTTCTCCCGGCTCGCGGGCGATAGTTCTGATCTCTATTACTTTTTCAAAAATCTCCGGTACCTCAAGTGCAAAAAGCGCCCGCACAAACTCGTTGTTAACGCGAGACAGAATAATTTGAGGTCCGCGAGAGGCTTTCTGAACATCAATTATCAGCGCCCTGACCCTGTCGCCCTGGCGAAATTTTTCTCTGGGAATCTGTTCTTTGATTGGCAGCAGTGACTCACCCCGGCCAAGATTGACTATGACATTTCCTTTGTCGACTTGCTGTACTACACCTGCGATGAGAGTGCCAATTTTATCAATATACTCGTCGTAAATTCTATCGCGCTCTTTTTCGCGAACCTTCTGAACCAATATCTGTTTTGCCGATGCAATAGCGTTTCTTCCGAACTCAGCTTCGTAGTCTATGTAAATATCTACTTCGTCACCAAGGTCTGCCGAAGAATCTATTTCTCTGGCTTCTTCTATCGAAATCTCTACATCTGACTCGTTGACTTCGTTGGTGACCCGCTTAGTGGCCATCATCAGCAGCTCGTTATTTTTGCGGTCAAACTTAAAAGAGATATTGTCAGTGTTGGCGTATTTTTTCTTAGCCGCTGCCAGAAGGGACTCTTCCAGCGTTTCAATTACCGCCTCAAGTTCGATATTCTTTTCGCGAGCGATCATTGTCATCGCTTCAAGCATGTCAAATGCCATTCTTAATCATCTCCTAATAGACTATTTTAGCCTTTTCAATATTTGTCAGATCTTCTGTAAACGACCCGTTTTCGTTTTCGAAAACTATTTTACTGTCACTGACCGAAACTATTTTAGCCCTGACAGCAGGGCGACTTCTTTTTGCAAAATTCAGCTTCACTGTTTCGCCTATGCGATACTTATAATCGACAACTTTACTTAAAGGACGGTCCAGGCCCGGCGAAGAAATCTCCAATGTATAACCGTTTACAAACAAATCAGTTCCATCAATTACGGCGCCAACAAGAGAAGAAAGTGAGGCACATTTTCCTAACGTCACTCCGTTTTCGCAATAAATAAAAAGTCGCACAGTAGAACCTCTCTTGTACTGCGAAATTACCAGATCAGCCAGTTCACAACCTTCGCTATGAAGCGGCTTTTCGATAACATCTCTTACAGCTTCTTTGAGCCTATCATTAATGCTAACCATTTCAGCCAGACCCTAATAAAAAAGTGGGCATAATACCCACCAGAACCTACAATTATAGCAGCCAAGTCGTTGCAAAGCAACAAATTTCTTGGCTAATTCACTTTTTCAGCAAGTCTTTGGACGGCCTCTAATACCTTATCAAGATCGACCAGTTCCATATCGGCTTCGGACCTGGCTTTTAGCTCTACCTTGTTGTCTTTGAGAGACTTATCCCCTATGGTGATGCGAATTGGCAATCCGATCAAATCAGCGTCGTTAAATTTAACGCCCGGGCGGTCATTTCTGTCGTCATAAAGTACCTCAATACCAGCTTTCCGAAGATCTTCATATATTTTATCTGCTGCTTTTACCTGTTCCGGGCTATCCATTTTGAGCGGAATTAATTGAACCAAATACGGAGCAATGTTCTTAGGCCAGATTATACCCTTATCGTCACAATATCTCTCAAGTGCTGCTTGAGGTGTTCTGGTTATACCTATGCCGTATGAGCCCATAAGAATCGGCTGCTCCTTGCCGTCTGAGTTCAGAAACTTGGCTCCCAGGGCTTCGGAATACTTGGTGCCCAGCATAAAGGTATTGCCCAGCTCGATGCCTCGTTTGGTAGAAAGCTTTCCCTCACAATTAGGGCAGCAGTCACCATTAGTTGCGCTGGTAATATCGCTGATATGTGAGGCTTCAAAATCACGGCCCAGATTGACATTTTTGATATGCTTCTCATTGGCATTGGCACCGACAATGAAATTTTTCGCGTCAGAAACCAGCGAATCGACATACAGCTTCACGTTTGAAAGTCCGACCGGTCCGGCAAAACCTACCGGCGCTTTGGTTAGCTCTTCAACTTCAGCCGCACTGGCCATTCTTAAAACAGCAGCACCAGTAGCGTTTTTGAATTTGAATTCATTTAATTCCCTGTCACCTCTAACTAAAGCTGCCACCGGTTTATCATCAGCCATGTAAAGCAGAGTTTTGACTAACTTTTGTGGCTTTACTTTTAAAAACGCGCTGACATCTTCGATCGTGGCCGCACCCGGGGTGTCAACCGTTTCCATCGACAGTTCATCTGAATCGGTTTTATTTTCGGCAGAGTCTTTAAACTCGGCTTTTTCGATATTTGCAGCATAGTCGCATTTATCGCAGAACATAATTGTCTGGTCGCCGGCCTGAGTGTCAACCAGCAGCATAAACTCATGAGCCGCTTCGCCGCCCATGGCGCCGGTATCGGCTTCGACTTTTACGACCTCAAGTCCGGCTCGCTTGAAAATGGTGTAGTAGGCCTCGACCATTTTCTGGTATGAATTTTTAAACGATTCCTGGTTGGCGTCAAAAGTATAGGCGTCTTTCATCAAAAATTCGCGTCCGCGCATCAGCCCGAAACGCGGGCGGATTTCATCGCGGAATTTTACCTGTATTTGATAAAGATTTAGCGGCAGCTGTCGGTAGCTTTTAACCTCGCCTGCTACCAGAGAGGTAACTGTTTCCTCGTGGGTGCCGCACATGACAAACTCTTTCTCATGCCGGTCATGCATGGTCATCAGGTCTTTGCCGGCGACATCGTAACGGCCGGATTTTTGCCAGATATCGGCCGGACAAAGGACAGGCATCGTGATTTCGAGTGCTCCGGCGGCATCCATCTCTTCGCGTACAATTTGCGCAAATTTTTCGATAACACGCTGCATCAGGGGCAGATAGATATAAACCCCCGAAGCCAGCCTTCGGATATAACCGCCACGCAAAAGCAGCTGATGCGAGATCAGCTCGGCATCGGCCTGTTTTTCACGCAGGGTCGGTATGTAAGTTTTTGTCCATTTCATATTCTTGGTAGGTCGAAACCCGCCTCCCGGGTGCGGTTCCGACACTCATATTGGCGGCTAAGTTATGCTATTTTATGAGTTTAATCAAATTATTTGTAAGGCAGTATATTCTAATTTAGAGATTGATAATGTTAAACATTTGAATTATCTAATTCTGAGTAGACCTAAATTCCTGCAGTTAGTTGCATGCTACCGTCAGGATGAAAGGGGCTACGCCCCGCCCCCGTGGTGTAACGGATAACGCGTCGGCCTCCGAAGCCGGATATTCAGGTTCGATTCCTGACGGGGGTATTTATTAATATGATTGACATTTTGGTCTTTGGGGCTTCTATTTATACTAGGCATCCGCAAGAGAGTTTGATGCAGTTGAGTAGCGGGCGTCGCTGGAAGGGTAGGAAATGGGTAAAACAAAAACAAATGATAGTTGGATAAGACTAAGTCTTATAGTCGTGCCGGTCCCATTTATTGTGATGATCTGGGCAATGTGGTATTTCGATTTTTTTGTGTTTACTGGTTCAGAGGCGAACGCCAAAATAGTGGGCACGGCGCTCACGCTTGGAGGTGGGCTTGTCGCGACTATGGTTACGCTAATCGGACTTGTTCTAAGACATTCAACGGAGAAACGCAACGCAGACCTTCGTGACGAAGCGGAAAAGAGACTGAAACTCGAAGCAGCGATAAGAGCCGTGGACCTATTAGGGACGAGTGAAGGAAAAGATAGTTCTGAGACACAGCGAACCGGTGCTCTTTATTCATTGGCTCATTTGGGATCGATAGACCTTGCTGTTGATTTGGTGTACATCATGCGTCCTGCTGGCCTTATTGGTCCGGGGGCTACAGTCTCTGTGTTGGACTTAGCTCTTCGTTACGAAGATCAACGAGTTCAAATTAGTGCTGCAGGGTTTCTCGACCGTCATTTTGAGACCCTTTTAACAGAGGAAGCATTTGCATGGCCAAAATACATAATGTATAATTGGCCATCGGAATTGAGTTATCCAGCAAAGAGACACGTGATTAGAGGACTTATAAGAATGATTCTTGCTCGTCCTAAGAGGAAATGGAATAAAATTAATTTGTATGGATTTACTGCAATATTGGCAATTGCTCTTCGTTGTGAGGAAGACAAGCGGCTCAAAGCCAGTATTGCATTATACTTAGATAGAATTTTACTCACACAGTCTCGGTATGTTACTTATTATCTGCACAATGAGAATCTAAATAGTAAAACTATACGTAAATACATCTCGGAAACAGATACTAAACATGCAAGTGGCGAATCAAGAGAACTTACTGCCAGATTAAGCAAGTGGGTTGACGAATCGGAAGAGAAAACCGATAGTAATCTCACTTGATCGCCGGTAGGACTCCCATCATTCAGACCAGTTTCATTCACAAAAACACTACAAAATCATTTGAAAATGCTCGTGCAACAACAATAGAAAAGCCCGAGAATATGCCAGAGAACAAAATCACTACAAGACCACTACGTCGAAAAGTAAAATATAACAAAACGAACCCATTTACGGCGGTTTTCAAACGAGCATTTTTAATTGACGCTTTTTCAGTTTCAGCGTATATTCTTATCAACAATTGATTGTCTCCTCACCAACTATAATAAAAAATCAATTGAAAGAGACCGCCTGATTACTAACCGGTTGTCTGTAACAGGAAATAACGGAGACTCAAAATGTTAAGTAATCCAAAAATCAACTATGGCAGCGCTCTAGGCCTTTTTTCTGCGATTGCAATTGTGATCATATTTACTCTCACTGCTTCACTAATTTTTGCAGATTCTAAACAGCAGCTCTCAGAAAACGAGCTGAATCTGTTTACTTTTAGTTCTGGTCAAAATGTTGTCGGCTCAATTCCGATTTCGGTCAATCCGGGAACATTCAGCAAGCTGGTCGAGGGTACCCGTTTTGTGAAAATGGCCCTGCCAATTTCAGAATCAGAAACAGTCTCTCTTGAACTTAAACGATTCGAAGTGTTGACCAGCGATGCCAAATTCTACATCGGCACAGCTTCGGGAAAGCAGGAAGTTTCCGCACCGGAACTGATCTTCTATCGCGGCAAAGTCTCCGGCTCAGACAATTCTCATGCCTATCTGTCGTTTACTTCAAATGACAATGTTATGGGATATGTTACTCTGGATGGTCAAACCCATTACCTTGCCCAAATACCAGGACAACAGATGGCCACAATCACAAGCAATGCCGGCGAAGCCGAATTGCCTCCCCTGGCTGAATTTTGCAATGTCGAGGATATCGGCGGCTCTTTTTTCAAATCAACTGCTGAGGATTCCGGCCCGGCTGAAAGTCTTGCTGGTATGCGGGTTGCCATAATGGCTCTTGATGCCGATCAGGCATTTTTTAATATCTTCGGTGACCTCACAGCGTCACAAACATATCTGCTGCAATTGTTAGGAGCCGTGAGCGACATCTATCAGCGCGATATTAATATGAAGCTAATGGCCTCTTTTGTACGGGTATGGTCGACCGGAGGCGAGCCGTTTAATCAAAACAGCCTCTTTACTTTTCGCACTTATTGGAACGACAACGAAGATACAACTGGCATAGATCTGATTCATCTTATCTCCGGTCGAAGAGACTTAAATTTCGGAGGAACCGCTTATCTTAGCGCCTACTGTACCGAATTTCGCTACGGCATCAGCGGTTATATCAATGGCACTTTCCCCACCCCGATTGGAATTCCTAATAACGGCAACTGGGATGTAACAGTATTTACACATGAACTCGGTCACAACTTTGGTTCCTGGCACACCCACGATTCAATCCAATACATTCCCTTAATTGACAGCTGCGCCTATAATTTTGCTTCGCGCAGTACTATACTCAGCTATTGCCATATTCATCCTGGCTATACCGCCAATATTGATATGCGCTATCATGCCAGAGTTCAGCAGGTAATTGAAAGCAATATTGTCAGCGGCAGCGCCTGTTTCTGGTTTGACTGCAATGATAACGGTATTGATGACTCGATTGATATTGCAAATCTTACCAGCCTTGACATAAACGCCAATGATATTCCCGATGAATGTGAAGATTGCAACAATAACGGTATATTTGACAGCGATGATATTTTAGGCGCTTCACTTGATGTCAACGGTAACGGCATTCCCGATGAATGCGAAGCCGATTGCGATGGCAACGGCGTGCCGGATGATTTTGAAGCAAATTCCACAAATGACGTAAACGGTAACAATATTCTGGATATTTGCGAACCGGATTGTAATACTAATTCGATTGCAGATCACATTGACATTGCAACAGGTTTCTCTGACGATTTTGACCGCAATACGATTCCGGACGAATGCCAGGATTGTAACGGGAACTCGGTTACAGACTGGATAGATCTGGACAGAGAATTCAATTTATTTGTCTCTTCAACAGATGACGGAATTCACGAATATCACGGCACAAGTGGCGTGCCGATTCAGATACTTGCTTCAGGGCTGAGTTTCTCGGCTGTTGCGATCGGGCCTGATAGAATGGTTTATGGAATTGCCGGAAGAGAACACATCGTCAAGATTCGACCCAGCGACAACTCATTTTCATTCTTTTGGACTTCCCTTTCGTTAGGATTGCATTCGCTTACTTTTGGACCCGATGGAAATATCTACGTAACCGACAGCGCTCAAAATATTGTTTTGAAAATTGATGGCACCTCCGGAGATTCTTTGGGCGTGTTTGCAACTTCTGCGGGAGAAATATTCGGAGCCGGGGCGCTGGTCTTTGGACCTAACGGCAATTTGTTTGTTGCCGGTAAATTGAGTAATTCGGTAGCTGAATATTCAGGTGTAAATGGTTCACTAATCGGTCTGTTTGTAACTTCTGGTGACGGCGATCTTGCATGGCCGCGCGGTTTGGTTTTCAAACCTGACGGTAACTTACTGGTTACCAGTTCGGTCAGAGCTCAGGTTTTAGAATTTGATGGTGCGAGCGGCGCTTTTATCGGCGTATACAACGATGAAAATCCTCCGGAAAGCCCTGCCGGAATAACAATTGGCCCGAACGGAAATGTATTTGTTACCAGAGGCCTGGACCAGTTTTATCAGATAATCGAAATGTTCGTTGAAACAGGCAGATATTATCGTTCGTTTGTTCGCCGGGATTTTGACCTGTCAAATCCGAGTGGATTGGCCTTTATGCCTGTGTCTGCAAACGACTGTGACGGCAATTTTGTACTCGATGAATGTGAAGGTCCTGCTTCCCCCTGCTGCTGCACCGGAAATCGCGGGGATGTAAACGGTGACGGCGACGATGCCAATATCTTAGACTTAACCGCTATAGTAGATTTTATTTTCAGAGGCAGCGGAGATCCGGGGCCATGCCCACGAGAGAGCGATTTTAACGGCGATGATAACTCTTTCCCCAATATCCTTGACTTGACTCTAATGGTAGATTTTATCTTCCGCGGTGGTGCCGCTCCGGAAGAGTGCCTGATTCCCGGATTTTGAGTAAATGGGGTGCCCCATCTTTCAGATGGACTGCCGTGTTTACAATTTGCTTGCTATGATACCCTGAGCGGACAAAGCGCGAATAGGTCGAAACCCGCCTCCAGGGTGTGGCCTCGACATCTTTCTAATAGTCCAAAGTCAAAAGCGCAGGGATTTTGACCTACTCTTTCTGTCATTCCCGCGTATGCGGGAAGGTGGATTCACATTTGAAGTGCAACGGTTTATTCCAAAATAGTTCTGCTGGGGTTCGAAAGTCCAGACATTTTCTTGGTGTGTTATTGTATGCCCGGATGAGTTCGATGAAGCGATTGGC
>JACZWU010000006.1 GCA_022571985.1 Candidatus Zixiibacteriota bacterium
CACCCCGAGGAATGTAAACGGGAAATCTCACATCTCTCTTCAATGGTAATTTGTTTATATCTTTGTCCCATAACAACACCTTAATAAGGTGTTGCACTTCGTTTGTGAAGTTAGGGAATCCATCTTTCATAATTCTTGTGCGCGGCAGATTCCTTCATCTGCTTCATAGCAACACAAAACGATCCCACCCCGCGAATACACCGGGACTTTGCCGCAAGCAGTGGGGCACCAGAATTATACATCATGCTCCGCTACTTTAACCGCGCCATACTTCTCAGCGATATAAACACCGATAGAAATCAAAACCGCCCCCACTACTAACCAGATTGTTATGCTCTCACCTATCAAGGCCCAGGCGCCTACAACCGTAATCAGCGGCTCGATGTACAAATAGATGCCAACTTCGGCCGCTGTCTGCCTCGCTAAGCCTTCGGACCACAACCAGAACGCAATCGCCAGACAGAAAATACCCAAAAACAACAGGCTGATATAAGTATTGTCCTGTAAATTTGTGAAGCGTTCAATCCCGCTCGTCATAAGAGTGTACGGTATAAAAACCAATCCGGCGATGGCGATCATCCAGAAAGTTGCGACGAGCGGATTAACTTTTTTAGTGATGTCTCGCGTTCCTACTGTGTATATCGCCCAGGTGATGCACGAACCGAGTACGATTATATCCCCGCGGGAGTTTGTCCACTCGAAATTTGCGAAGTCGCCGTTATAGGTCAGAAACCAAACTCCCGAACAGGCCACAAACAAACCTAACCATTGCCAGCCGCTGAATTTTTCTTTTAAGTATATCCATGACAGAATCGCTATAAAAATCGGGGCGGTGGTCAGAATCCAGGCGGTGTTGGAGGCAGTAGTTTCTTTCATTCCCACCGCCATCACCCAGAAATGCAGAAATATCATAAACGCCGCAAAGACCAGCTTAGCCGGTTCCTGCACCGGCCAAATTTTTAATCCTTTTAGTCTGATTATGAGATAGAGAGTCGGCGCAGCCAGCAGAAAGCGCACTGATATCATCTCGACCGGTTCAAGTTCTCTCAGGACGACTTTGATAGCAATATACGATATCCCCCAGAAAACAACCGGGAACAATAGAAACATTGACGAGCGCCGCATGATGCAGGCTAATCAATAGTTATATGGAGCAAAAAACAAGCGAAGAGAATTCTGCTTCTGTGCTTATACTTCTGTGCTGTCGGGCGCCCTCGCCCGACAGCTTTCTCTTGAGTAGGTCAAAAGCCCTGCGCTTTTGACACTTTTGTTTGAATGATATTGTCGAAACTACAATGTAGTCTGACGCTCATTTCTCAACAACTTCTACTCGCGTAACGGTGAGCTTAGCGCTTGGGCGTCCTCCAATCCATTGAGCATCGACTTCAAACCATTTTGTTTGCCCTGCAACTAAGAGATCGTTAACTTTAATCGTTGAAGTCACTCCAGTTTCAATCCCGTCATTTTCAACATACGTTACACTAATCTGGATATTGTGAACATTAAACCGGCTTTTATTACCAAGCTGAACTTTATTTATTCTAGTCTGTATTGTAAATATTCCCTTTTCAGTAGTATTTTCTCCCAGTACATGAATAAATTCGCTGGGAGATTTGATCAGGGTTTCCTTTTCAGCTTCTTGAGATTGTTTTTCTGCGATCAGCTTTCCAGTATGTTTGGAAATTTTATCAACTGATCCTGAAAGTCTTGTCAGCTTTTCTGTATTGACATTTATTTCACTCTTCGCTTCGTTTATCTGTGATTCGATTATAATAATTCTTTCTCTAAGGTTTCGTGATTCGAACCAAAAGAGAAGAATAGCACAGACACCTATTATTAATGCAGAGATTGAAATCCAACGAATCATTCTGATCTCCTTCCACAGTTCAGTTCAATATCCGAATCCCTTTCATTAAGAAATTTGCCGCCTAGCGTTTAGTAAATCCCAAGTATATGGCAACAATTACGGTCTTTGAAGTCATGACCGAATATGAATTATCAAAAATTAGGTAATACTTGCCGGGTTTCGACAATTTGAAGTCCAAATCGTAAATACTTGTTTTATCAGTATTTAGCAGGTATGTTGATTTGTTGTTACGGGTCCAATTGACAAAATTAACTTCGTCCATTATGTAGAACTTTACGTCATTATAATCGTTTTGAACATGAGCAAGAAACCTTCCAAAGAAACGACAGTTTCTATATTTTTGTTCATCGTAGATAAATTCCTTGTGACTATAATGTCCAGCAGAAATGTCAAATGTATCAATCCAAAAAGGGATGACGTATTCAGGAGGTGGCAATGCAGATAGATATTCTTTTACCCATTGAAATCGATCGCTGTCTTCAATTAAACCATCTGCATCAACGAATGATAATTCTACAGACATACTCTCTTTTCGCTCTTCTGATCTAGGGTGAGTAGCAAGCCATCCTTCCAAAATACTACTTTCACTTGAACTCAACCTTGAGAATGTTTCGAATAATAAAATCGTTCCTTTGGGATGAATTCCTGCTTGGTAAAGGTTATAGAAACCTAGTAAGTCTGCCTCACGTTCATCATCCCTACTGAATTTCATTAACCCAAAAAATGCTACAGCACCACCAACATCGGTCAAGGCCTTTGCCCAATCGTTCTTGTCCTTGTTGAGAATTCCTCCAGCAAGCTCCAGAATTCCTCCGTAAAGCAATTGTTTTGATAATTGCTTGGACGTATGACGACCAATACTATGTCCGATTTCGTGTGCAATAACAGCTGAAAGTTCAGCTTCTGAACCCATATTCTCAATTAGGCCACGGTATAGAAAAATTTGTCCACCACCTGTAGTAAAGGCGTTGATGACATTGTCATTGATGACTGTGAACGAGTAGTCAAGTTCCGGCCATTCACTATGCTTTGCAATATATTTCCCTAGACTATCGATGTAGTTATCGACAAGCGTATCTTCAAGCACATTGCTGCTCTTAGTAATCTCTTCTGCATAAGTTGCCGCCAACTCAATTTCTTCGCGTTTACTCAAAAGGTTAAACCCTTTTCCATATTCGAAACGGTCTATATTCAACACTTCTGGATTAAAACATATAAAATTAAGAGAATCTAAAAATATCTCGACTTCATTTTCTTTTGACGACAAAGGGACAAGTGAAACCTTCTTCTTATCCATTTTTCTGAAAATATATCGAGCCATTCGACCCGCTTCTAATTCCACGATGTCTCCTTGAGTATCATCAAAATCGCAAGCAAGCAAAGAAACAGAAGTATCAAATTGAATGAATGACAATCGACCGATTTTTATTTTCTGCTTCTTGTTATTTTGCCTTAATTCAAAATGGAGTTTCTTCTTATCATACTTAAGGAACTCAAACACGCCCTCTTCTCCATTATTGAATCCAATCCTGATAAAAGGATTATCTTTTGCCGCAATTAAAGCAGGCAATAGAACCAAGATTATTACTGTAAAAAATCTGTTGAAGCTCATTGAGTAGTCCTCCGAAAAGAATTTACCGAATAATAATAATGTCCAAATATTTCATTACCGCAAGCTCAAACACTCCAATTATCAACCCCATGTGCACCCACCGTCGAACGGCTGTTTTAGTGGTCGAAAAGTCAGCCAGCTCCAGCCGGGCGATCCCGCAACACACAGAAAAATCTGTCTACCGCTGCTACCTCCCGGTCCTGACGGGGTTCACAGGTTTCTGTTGTACAGGACCCAGCCTTCAACACCACTTAACTTACGGCCAGCCAAAACAAGCACTGCCCTCGGGTGGGAGTTCGATCCCGGTAGAGCGGATTCCGGGCAACAGGGCACCGCTAACTCCCCATCTAGCACACAGGACTAAAGTCTGTAATTCGTTTTCTATATACGATTGGAAAGGACTGCGGGCAAGTTGCTTTTGGGGTTAGTTGAATTCGAAGATGGATTCCCGCCTTCCCCGAGGCTTCGCTCGGGACTAAAGCGCGGGAATGACAATAGCTACTGAGATGACAATAAAAAGGGGAAAGACAAATTACTTTATCGTATCCAGAAACATTACCAAAGGCTCGCCGGTCACGCCTGCCTCTTCACCGACTTTTTCTTGCCCCGGCAGATTCATGAATTCCTGGGCTTTGGCGATACTTTCTATCTCAAACATGAAGACCACCATGTTAGGGTCGTTGACATCGCGCATCACCCACTCTACTTTAAGCCCGTAATCTTCATTTGCTCCCAGCTGGGCATTGAAGACTTCGTACCATTTGTCAAAGTCCTTTACCCCATGTTTGACTAATAAATACGGCATAGCATACCTCGCTGTAAGTGCTTCAAGTGGCCAACTTGCTGAATCCCGTCACCCTTCGACTCCGCTCAGGATGACTTTTCTATTTCGAACAAAAAAGTTAGTCATGCTGAGCGGAGTCGAAGCAAGCAATTAATATAAAAATGGAGCAGATCGGGATCGAACCGACGACCTCCACGTTGCGAACGTGGCGCTCTCCCAATTGAGCTACTGCCCCGTGACGAAGTCACTTTTTCCGCTGCGCGTTGTATTAACAACACAGCTCAAAATTTTCTCAGTTCAACAATAACAAATTCGAAACGCACTGCCAAGACCAATAAAACGAAATTCTCTAAGGAGTTCTAATTCCTACCAGAAAACCGACAGTCTGGGTATCAATAACCAAGTCGGCGGAATCGTACAATTTTTTCCAATCAAAGCCGTAGTAACCCTCAACCAAAAACCAGCCAACCCCGCCGAGCTTAAATTCCATCCCAGCCCCGATAATACTTCCTGCGATAGGAGATTGGTAATTATTCGTATAAATTTCAAACCCAACTAATTCCTTGGGACCAACCTTAAAATCAAACCTCGGCCCAATCAGACCATAGAGATTGAAACCGCTCAGTGGAATTTTCAGTTTGGCCAGGGCCAGAAAAGAAAGATAGGAAAGTCTTGTTGAAATACCGCTGGGATTAGTAACATTACCGGCCCAGCTGAAATAATCAAACTGCTCACCTTTTTGCAGGTAGCGGATTTCAGTAGTGAACGAAAAAGTACTGACTAACGGAAATTCCAGAAAAAAGGCAAATTCGGCGCCGGTCTTGTTGAGCTTGCCCAGATCACCGAACTGAGAAAAAGTGAAATCCTGCGAGGTCGTGTTAAAACCTAATTTCACTCCAAAACTGACCGCAAAACTGCTCTGCGCTAATAGCAGAAAACAGAAGCAGCAGAAAATTAGTAATGTTTTTTTCATATCGCGTAGCTCCTTAGTATCAGGGGTTGGTATCTGCCTAATCATAGTTTATACGAAAATCGATGGCAATTTATAAAAATCACGGCTAATTTGGCGTAATACTGTGGTATAGGACGACCCCGTCCGACACCTCTTACGAAATTCAGCAACTGTCGGGTGGGGTCACCCGACAGCACCCAGTCTGGTCGTCATGTTGAGCGGACATGGTCTTGTGGGAGTCGAAGCATGTTCTGGCAAATCCCCAAAGAATATGATTCCGGTCTCCGGATTTTTTACTTATACTTAGGTTTATGAGTTATCTCGTATTTGCCCGAAAATACCGGCCTCAGCAGTTTGAAGATCTGGTGGCTCAGGAGCATGTCTCCAGAACCCTGGTTAACAGCATCAAAAACGACCGGGTCGGCTCGGCCTACTTATTTTGCGGACCGCGAGGCACCGGCAAAACGACAACCGCCCGGATTCTGGCCAAATGCTTAAACTGCGAAAAAGGCCCTACCCCGACTCCCTGCGGCCAGTGCGACGCCTGTAAAGATATTACTGCCGGCTCATCTCTGGATGTTCTGGAAATCGACGCTGCTTCCAATACCGGTGTAGACGATATCAGGGTTCTGCGGGAGAACGTCCGTTATATGGCCACCGGCGGGCACAAAAGAATTTATATTATCGACGAAGTGCACCGGCTTTCGGGGGCAGCTTTTGATGCACTCTTAAAAACACTTGAAGAACCTCCCTCTCATGTTGTCTTTATTTGTGCAACGACCGACCCGCTCAAAGTACCCGATACAATTTTATCAAGAACGCAACGTTTCGATTTTAAGCGAATTTCCCCGACAGATATTTCGAATCATCTCAAAAAAATAGCCAACTTGGAAAAAATCGAAATAGATGAAGAAGCCCTGCGCATTCTGTCCCGAAAAGCAGACGGCTCTATTCGTGACGCTTTGTCGCTGCTGGACCAGATAACTGCTTTTGCGGGTGACAAGATCAGAGCAGCTGATGTTGTCGATGCTCTGGGACTGGTTGACAAGGCTCTACTGTTCGATTTCACTAATGCCATCGCCTCCCATGACAGTAAGGAGGCACTTAAGATAATCGGACGGGTGGTTGAGGCCGGCACCGATGTACTGGATTTTACCAGCGAACTTATGGAACATTTCAGGATTCTGATGATCCTCACAGCCGACCAAAGCGCTGCCGATGAACTTGGCTTTACAATCGAAGAAACTACTCAATACAAAGAGCAGGCTGGCTGTTTTTCTTTGGGAGATGTTATCCGCCTGATAAAAATGGCCGGCGAACTTAACGCAGATATTAAATTTGGCTTAAACGAGAGGATGGTGCTTGAAGTTACTGCTGTCCGCATGGCTGAGATGGAAGCTACTGTAAAATTTGAAGAAGTTTTAGAGCAGCTAAAAGAGATAGGCCCGCAGGTGTCCGGCAATCTTTTTGGTTTGACCGAAAAAAAAAACAGTAACGACCTGAATAAACCAATCAGCCGGCTGTCAATAATCCAAAGCCCGGAAACAATAACAGAGCCTGCCTCACCATCCCCAAAAAGCTTTAACCGCACCGTCAACCTGCCTATGGTCCAGAAAGACTGGAGTGAATACTTAAATCATCTGCGCTCCAAAAGCGCCATGCTTTCGTCGCAGATTCGGATGGGCAGTATAAGGGACGTAAAAGAGAATATTATTACCATTGCCTTTGCGAAATCGGCGGCAAATTCCAGAGAGATACTAGAGCGACCTGATAATTTTAGATTGATTACCGAAGATTTGAGAACTTTCTTCGATAGCAACGTCAGTTTGAAACTGGAGATTGATGACAGCTCAGGCGCAGCACCAGCTGCTATGCCGGAAAAAAAGAAAGGCATTACCCGGGAAGAAGTTGAAAAACTGGTCAGCAATTCGCCCAGATTAAAAAAGTTGATTGAAGATGTAGATGGCGAGATTATTGGCGTTAAGAAATTGGATTAGAATTTTATATTACAATAAAAGGAGAATATAGATGAGCAAAGGAAATATAGGACAGATGCTTAAACAGATGCAGCAGCTTCAGTCAAAAATGCAGGAAGTTCAGACCGAACTTGAGAGCAGCGAAGTTGAAGGCTCATCGGGCGGAGGTATGGTCAAAGTAGTTGCCAACGGCAAAAACGAAATCGTATCGGTTGTGATTGACCCCGAAGTTGTTGACAAAGATGATGTCGAAATGCTTCAGGACTTGATTGTTGCCGCAGTCAATCAAGCTCGTGAAAAAGTTCAGGAGATGCAGTCTGAAAAAATGTCCGGCCTGACGGGTGGTATGAATATACCGGGACTTAATCTGCCTTTCTAAGTACAAACTATGTTTAAATCAGCAGCATCAGTAGAACGTTTAGCCAATCAGCTGGCCCGCCTGCCGGGTATCGGGCGCAAGTCTGCTTCGCGTTTGACATTTCATATTTTGAAAATGTCAAAAGACGAAGCCAATGATATCGCTGAAGCGATTAGAGAGGTCAAAGAAAAAGTCGGCTTCTGCACCACCTGTTACAATATTTCTGAATCCGACCCCTGTTCTATCTGCAGCGACACCAGGCGCAACAAAGAAATAATCTGCGTGGTCGAAGATTCTTCGGACGCCGCTGCCATGGATAGAGCCGAAGGATTTAGCGGCATGTTCCATGTCCTGGGCGGCTGTCTATCGCCTCTGGATGGAATCGGACCGGACGATTTAAAAATCAAAGAACTGATTACAAGACTGAAAGACGATATAAAAGAAGTTATTATCGCCACCAATCCTAATGTCGAAGGTGAGGCAACCGCTGTCTATCTCTCAAAACTTATCAAGCCGCTGAATATCAAAGTCACCCGTATTGCCAGAGGCCTGCCGGTCGGCTCGGACCTTGAGTACGCCGACTCTGCCACTCTCTCAAGAGCGCTCGAGGGGCGTCAGGAGTTTTAAGCGGAAGCTCTATGACTGCGGCCGGCTCCAACAGAAGCGAACTGATTGTAGTATTCTTAATTGCTCTGCTTTTTATTTCTGCCAGAATATTCGGAAGTGGTTTTTTCGGTGACAGCTGGTCTCTTGAGCAGTGGAGATTCCTGCCGATATGGTACAGCCTGGGCTGGCTGCTGTTTTTTGTAACGGCCACATCGCTGGTGTTTTTAAAAAGCGACCAGATTGCTTCATTTTTCAATTCCCGTCTGAAGATTATCTCAGGCCTGCTGTCTGTTATCTTAATAATAGTCTTGATGCAGTTTGATTCGGTGGTTCATGCCGGCGGCAATCTGACTATTGCTCAATTCTCTCAGACTGAACACGTCATTCACAGATGGTATGAGTTCGGCAGCTCGGTTATAATTTTTCAGCTCTATCATCTCTATGATTTCCTGGGAATGCAGGCCAACGAAGCCAGCTTTTACGCTCTCAAGACTTTCTTATTTATAACAGTAATCGTTTCCATGATTGGCACGCTGCTTTTGACAGCTGAACTCTCAAGCAGAGCCACACACCGCTTCTGGTATTTTTTAATAATATTTTTTGGTCCGCAATCGCTGGCCTTTTTCGGGCTGATAGGCAGCGAACTTATAGTAATACCGGCAACAATCTGGTTCGGATTGTTTGCGGTCAGGACGTTCCGGCAAAGAAGTATTACGGCACTTGTCTCTGTCTGGATGATTTTTATTGTCAGCGCAATACTTCACTATTCGGCAGCTATCCTTTTCCCGGCGGCTGTCTATGTTACGTTGAGACATTTTTTGCGTCCCACCAAATTTTCGAAGCTGTCTCTGTCGATATCGCTGCTGGCGACTTTTATGCTGGTGTTTTTTTATTACCTGTATGCCAGCTATGATTATGAGCTATCTTTCAAACTGCTGCATTTAAAAGGCACCAATCCATTTCTTTTTTACGGTCTGTTTTCACAAAGACATCTTGGCGATATGATGCAGATGTTGTTTTTGTTTTTCCCGCAAATCCTGCTGCTGATATTTTTAGGACTGAAAGCGAAAAGAGAAGGTAACAATGCTTTTGCCTTTGCTTTTTCCGGCGTAATTTTTCTGAGCGGTTTGATATTCGTGTTTATAGCCAACCCCTCAAATTCCGTACTAATGGAGCTGCCGGCATTTGCTGTATATTTTATGGCCGGCTCAATCTGGGCCTGCACAGCTCTTAAGACATCGGATGAAAAGCAGACCAACCCCACCCGGCTCCTGGCCTTAGTCGCTGTCTTGTCGATAGCTTTCTTGTTTTCATATTTGCCTGTCTATTCTAAGATTACTTTATCGGACAAATTCAGCTCCAGCTATTTTGATAAATTCCCCGCCTATTATACCAAGACAGGTCTGGCTTTCAGGGACGCTTACTTTCTAAAGAAAGACTTAGATAATGCCAATAAGTGGGATATTGGCATGCGTATAAAATCGGCAGATTACTTAGCCTTCAGCGGCGCCAATAATCTGGTAGAAAAAGGAGAGTTCACACCTGCCCTGGAAGAACTATTCCGCCTGAAAACAAAGTATCCCACTTGGACTGAGCCAAGAATTTTAATTTCGGCAATATTGCAGCGACTGGGACAGTATAAGGAAGCCAAGGCGGAGATCGATACATTGCTGTTGCTACAGCCTTACAACAAAAATCACTATCATACTCTCTTTAATTATTTTTACAGTCAGCGTAATTATCTTCAGGCACTTGAGACCGCCGATAAGTCCCTGAAAATATTTCCTGAAGACAAGAAACTGCTGGTCGACAAAATGACCGCCTTATTCTATACCAGAGACGATACAGTCGCCGACTCATTAGCCAGGGAAATTATCAGAATTGACTCACTGCTGCCCTACCCTTATATGTTCAGAGGACTTATAATGGAACAAAGAAAAAACTTTGCGGGGGCTAAAAGAAATTATCAGAAGTTTATAAAATTGTTGCCGGACAGCCCTGATACGCCTGCCATTCGTAAGAAGCTAAACGATCTTATCTTAAAGGAAAATGAGACAGAATAAAACTGTGTTAAAGTCTCTCTCTCCAGGGCTCTTCTGCCAGTTCTTCTCTTTCTTCGGTCGGTTCTTTTAGGCGGACGATATTTGAATCAATCTCCCGGAGTTCAAGGCGGGCTTTGCCTAAGCTGGCCACAAGGTTTCGTACCGAGCCGTCCATTCGTTCATGGCTGCGGGAAAGTTTGATAACTGATTCCGAAATGTTATTAACACACGACGACAGCTGCCTGCCCTGATTTACCAGACCGATCTCCAAATAGACAGACAATAGTGCTGCCAAAAACGCATAGAGATGACCGGGAGAACTTGGTATTACTTTTTTCGAAAGTGCGTAATCAAAAACTGTCTGCTCGGCCGAAATAAACTGATAATAAATTGCTTCGGCAGGAATATACATTACCGCAATTTCCAGAGTTTCTTCTTCAGGCCTTATGTAGCGTGAACTGATATCATCAACATGTTTTTTCAGCGATTTACTGAACTCTTTGTGATACGATTCATTGTCGGGATTATCCATATGCCTGTTAAATGATTCCAGCGGAAATTTTGAATCTATGGCCAGAAGTTTTGAACCAATCTTTATGACGGCATCAACTGTCTGACCTGATGGAAACTTATGCTGTAAATTAAAATGTGCCCGGGGTAAAATCTGAGTCAGAATGTTTTCTAAAAATGTTTCACCAAGCTGCCCTCTTAGTTTTGGCGGCTTCAAAAGATCAGAGAGCGACTGGATATTCTGGCCTATGCTTTCGATATTTTTTGCCTGAATTTCCAGCTCGCCTAATTTTGTCTTTATCTCGCCGAATACCGCAACTTTCTGGTCCAGTGAACGATTCCCCTCGGCCAGCCGCTCATTTACTATCTTATTGGCCTGGTCAATCGAATTTCTAAGTGTAAGCATGCCTTCCATCTGCTTGGCGACCAGCTCGGCTGAGAGAGTCTGAAAAGCCTGTTTTAATTCAGACTCAGATGACTTCTTGCTGCTGACAGCCTGAAAAATCAGCCAGATGACCACAGCTGCCAAAAAAGTGCCTGCGATGACTAAGACTATGAGTAAGCCGTTTGATTCCAAGTTTAGTTCTTTCTGCTATTGAGCAATAAATTTATAATCATTATTTGAAGGAAAGACCCCGTTGGTCAAGCTTTTTTTGAAACGGAAAGCCAGCTTGTGATTTTCCTCATTATAGTAATCAGGAGATGGTGTCAGGCTGTTGATAATTTTCCCCAGCAGATGGCTGGTAGCATAGTCATATACACCAGCTTCATTAGTATCGAAACGTATGGCATAGCGATAGTCGCCCAATTTTTCGCCATCCGGAAAATGTTGTGAAAACATGACCGAAGCAGCTTCTTTCAATTTCTCATCCCGCCCAAAAAATATGGTTCCTGTGCTGCCAGCTTTCCTGGTGTCGATTTCAAAAATTAGCCAGTCATCAGTTTCTTTAACTTCAATTCCATTGGCCGATACGATAACGCTGCCGGATTCGACAGTCCCCGGGCGCCCCAGCTGGTGCTTGAGCTGCAGCTCTGATATATATTCGTCAAAGATTTTATCAAATTTGTCCCAGTCGCTGATATGAAGCACTCTCAGCACTCTGGCTTTGACTGAATCAACCGGCATAGCTGAAACTTGCTCAAAACTCCCCGACATTTTTCGATATAAAGCAAGGTAGCGGGTATAACCAATCCTTTCGATAAGAAACCGTGTAAAAATTCCTGCCAGAGGATAAGCCAGGTCGGACTCGGCATTGCTCTTAAAACTGCTATAGGCCAGAAGTGAATCCAGCGTAGTAATGCCCTCCTTATATAGAAAAATACCCAGAGGAGACAATGCCGCCGTAGATTTCCCCCAGCGCCCGCCCATATACACCGCCAGGCCTTCTTCGTAAAGAGGATGTACAAAAAGCGGTAGATTGCGCAGCTTGTAGTCTGTCAGCAGGTGAACAATCTCATGATAGTGCGGGAAAAAGGCACTTATTATATCGCTTGAAGCTTTATCATAGAGCCCTTTGGTTCTGCGCCCGGTTATAGTTTTAACAGTTTCATCGGAGTCGCAGTAGAAATATTCTATTTTGACAGATTGCAGATGCCGAATATCGTAGTCGCCAAATCCCAGCGAGTCTATCATTCTCTCCACAAATTTATCCGCTTCTTCCAGATTGATCGGATTGATATATTTTTGAATGTCAGGATGAACATGTATTCTAAGATATTCGGTTTCCAATACCGGCCAGTCCTTAGAATAAATATCCTGAGGATAAGTCAGCCAGTAGTTGCGTCCGTCAAATTCGGCATAATAGGTATATTCAATTTTTTTTCCTTCGACGATTGCAGAATATTTGAGTGTTTGATAAGCTCCATCAAACAAGTCTTCGTAACTCTTAACCGGAGGCTGCAGATAATGACGCATCAGTTCCAGATTCTGAACGATTGGAGAAGCAGCATCTGATTTCAAGGGGATATCAGCATACTTAATTCCAAAACGGGTAGATCTTTCCTGTGCCGCCTGGGTCCAGATTAAACCGGCCGACTCATTGTTTCCGGTCACCAGCAGTTCAAAATAGGCTGTAATAGTTGGTATGCCGGAGCTGACCTGGGCCTCAGCAGCTGACCCTATCAGAATTGAAAAACAGAAAGTTACTAGAAAACGCCTATGCCTGCCAAATATCATTTAAATTCTCCGGTTTAAATTTCATGGGATAATATATATTCTATTTTACATTTAATGTCTACTAATGGCCAAAAAAAAGGCCGCTAATGCGGCCTTTTTGAAGTCAATACAGATAGTTTTTATTAAAAAGTGAAGCCTACAGAAAAGCGGTGAGTAGACTGCAATCTTCCAAAATCCTGCCAGGCATAATCTATGATAATTTTGGTATCGTTTGAGATGTTAGTAGTCATGCCGCCGCCGAAAGTTAAGCCCTGTTCCTCATAATTTATCTTGTAGCCGGAGCGCAGGAAGAACTTGTCGGCATAAGCATACTCAAAACCCATGGCGCCTTGCTGCGAAAAATCGTTGGGATGTTTTAGCTCCGTTGCTACGGTGAGAATGCTGTTATCCCCAAAATCAAAATCATAAGCCGCACCAAAACGGAAAGTTAAGGGAAGGTCATAAGGCGTAGTTTTCAGTTCCGCCCCTACCTCGTTATTGGCGCCGCTGCCGTCAAGCGGGTCGTAGCCGACAGTTAAGTCCGGGCCTGTAAATTTAAGCTCCGGTCCCATATTGGTAATACTCATGCCCAGGCGGAAGCTCTTGAAGCCGGTATAAAGCAGTGTTCCAAAATCAAAGGCAAAGCCCTGCGAGCTTTCGTTATATATTCTTTCACCAATATACTTGGCCGTCACCCCGAACGAAAACCTGGTGGTCAAATGTTTGGCAAAGGTAATTCCAACGGCATATGATGAAGCTGAAAATGTTTCACCGGTACCGCCCTGTTCGGCAAAGGTAGTAACTTCCTGGTCGCCCATCGACAGCATAGTCGCAGAAATTCCGAATACTCCCACGTCTTCAAAATTTTTGGCGAAAGCAAAATAATTCAATTTGATATCCAGCAACCAGTCAACATTCGTAAAGCTGATTGACGATTGCTCGATCTCGCTGAGCCCGGCCGGATTCCAGTACATACTGTAAACATCGTTTACTACGGCCGTAGAGGCTTCACCAAGCCCCTGATAACGGGAGCCAACACCAATCTTCAGGAACTGGGCACCGCTGGCGCCAATTCGCGCATCGCTGGCGGCTGCACTCATGGCAAGCATTATGACAACAACAATTATGACAAGCAGGCGTTTCACTTTCAACCTCTACTTAATTATGGCAAACCGGCCCATATGTTCTCCGAAAGGAGACTCTACATGGAATATGTAAGTCCCGGAAGCTATCTGCTGACGGCTGGTAGACATCAAATTCCATCTCTCCGAGCCGGTGTTATCGTTATGTACCAGAGTTTGTACTAAGCCCCCCGACAAATTGTAAATGCGGATAGTGCACTCTTCCGGTAAATTCTGAAACTCAAGTACAGACTCGCCTTCAGCTATCTCAACCATGGCCGAGTACTGGGCTATGTACGGATTAGGAACTACTCTGATATCATCCAATTCATTGGCAGCGGCGGCGGCATTAATTCCGTCGGCTACAAAAGTGAAATTATCTGATGAGTTATTCAGCGGTGCTCCCTGTATTTCAAAGACATCGCCAACCGAAGGATTATACAATGTATCATCAAAGGCAAACAACCAGCCGTAATTATTCGGGAAGGCAAACGAAGTCACCGATGTAACCGAATCATAGGGATAGTTTACAATCGCAAGCAAGTCATATGGGTCCCAGATTCCGTTGTCATCAAAATCATATACCGCCAAAGAGATTCTTTCGTTGCTGGTTGTATTCCAGGCTTCAAAAGTCACCCAGAAAACTGAGTCACTACCGAAAAAGCCATCCAATACCCAGTTGGCTCTGGTAGAATCACCTGTATATCTTAATTCAAAGGTTGAGCTGAAATGCTGATTGCCAAAAATATCATTGTCATCACCGGTAAAGGCCGGCAGGGTTGGTCCGTAAAACGCTCCCATGACCAAATTGGTGTCGGTACCACCCAGTAAAGTTTGTCCCCAGCCACGTGGGTTATGGTCGCCGTCACGTACTACAACTCTCATTCCCTCGGCAACCTCATAAAGTCCGGGATCGCCGGTTGTCTTCGTTTGATTGGCTAAAACGGTATCGTTAGTGGTCATGTTTATCAGATGCCAGTAAGTCTTTTCGGGTCTGTCTTCGAATACAACCTGATATTCTGAACCGCTAAGAGCGTCAATATCAAAAATAAGAGGTGAGACAGAACCATCGGAAGGCAGACCCGTTCCGCTATAGTTGTGTTCCACAGTACTGACAGCATCAAAGAATCCAGCCGGGTCGGTAGTTGGCGTAACACTGATAACATTCAGATTAATTTCCGGCTGGCCAAAACCAGACTGCAGCGGATCAACGCCGGTGACAGTATCCCCCTCGTCAAAGGCAGCTAAGCAGTACCAGTATTCGACACCGTTAAAAAGACCTGTATCTATGTATGAATGCTGTATGGGGTCGCCGGGATTTAAGACAGTGTACATAGAGAGCGGTGAATAATCCAAAGTAAGGCAGCTGTTGCCGGTATTATAATTAGTAACTCCCCAGGTTTTGCCCTGATTATCACTTCTATAAAGCTTATAGCCGACAAAATCCTGAATTCCGGTCAGCGGATCAGTGCTAACTTCGGCTGTGTCATTCCAGAACAGATAAATTTTTTCATCGCCAGCACGAGCGCTGATAAGCGGCGTAGCAGGTGGTTGCGGTCCGATAAAGTTGGCGTCATATAAGGACTGTGCCAGCGAAGCATTATCCCTGAAATCTGCTTCGTCTGCACCGGCGATAATGGCATAGACTACCCGTACGGTTTGTCCCGGGGTCATCGAAATACCGTTTACACACTGGATATAAAACTGATCTGTCGGCGGCAGCGAAACATCAAACTGCGTGCTGTTTATCATGGCATAACGACCGGGGTCGCTATTCGGCAGAAAAGCCCAGTCATCAGTACGAAATGCTGTCATGCCGATATTATTGGGAGTCTCCAGAAGCTTTGTACCTAAAATGCCTGTCTGGGTAGTTGGTCCCCAGCCGGGATCGACACCTATGTTGTCATAAATCCAAGCCAAATTTTCCAGCGAATCAAAGGCTACCAAATCCTCAAGCCTGCCGTTTTCTCCGCTTCCGTCCGGTCCGCCTACATCTATGTCAATATAAAGCCCAAAAGCCAGGCTGTCGTAAGTCGTTGATGAAGTGTTTGTAATTTCCAAAAGTACAAACATGAAATCTTCGTTATAACAGTAGTTCCACTGCAGTATGGTATGAGTCAGTTCAAGTCCGAGTACCGAAATTCCGCTGGCAGCATCACCCAGCCGGTAATGAGAATCCTGAAGTGAAGTTGGCCCACCCGGGAAAAAACTCGCTGAAAGGGAATTATAAACTGTGTTGTAAACATAACTGTTCGAGTCGGCATCCCAGATTCTCCAGCCGCTGGCAGGATTGCCAAAGCCAAAACCGACTGTATCTGACGGATCATAAGACAAATAACGACTGGTATCTGTTGACAGGAGAATTTGATAGGGATTGGCAGCTGTCGAATCTGTCTCAAGAGCCTGAAAATCATCATATGAGTTTGCTACAATTGTGTCACCAGCTAAGTTAACTCCACCGATCCAATAGCGTACTTCGGCTAGATAGTCATGCCCGGAACCACGCGGCCATTCCCCAGAAGGCAGACCAAAAAACATATAGCCGCCAATATAACCCCAATTATCAACTGTGGTGGCAATGTTACCAACATTATGTATTATCTGGTCAACAGTCGAGGGCTGAGGAGCCAGCTGCGGACCGTTGCTTCCAGTTGGAGGATCCGGCTGATAGATCGGTCTGGAGAAAGCTGCTGTGCCCAGTGCCAGAACTAACACTAAACTTATTTGAAAAATTCTGATATTTTTTCCTGTCTGTAGCATCTGCTTTAACTCCAATTAAAAACTAAACTCAATACCGGTTCTAATAGTCCGTGGGGGTGAAAAATTCTGCGGGTCATGGTCGTATAAACTGTCATAAAAACTGATTTCATTGGCATCCAGAGCCAACCCGGCACCGATGGAATTGCCGTCGTTATCCGGCCGGCCGGTATTGGTATAAACACCCAGGATATTTCTCTTGTTAAACAGATTGTCTACTTCGACAAAGAAACTCATACGCCGCGAATTGGGCCCGCCAAAGGCGAAGTCTTTGTTAAACCTCATATCAACCCTGTAATTCGAAGGCAGTCTGGCTTCGTTACGTTCACCAAGTCTCGAACCCTTATTGTCAGTTGAAGTGTATGGCAGACCAGAACCATAACTTCCGACAAAGCTAACATTCCAGGCGCCGGGAATTTGCATACCAAGAAACTTAGCGTCCCAGTTAGCTGGAGCCCGAAATGACATAAGCGCGGTAAATGTATGACGCTGGTCAAAATCCAAGGGATATTCGGAAACCGGTGCCAGGGTATCAGTTACTGAAGTGATATAGGTATAATATGGTTCAAGTGCCGTGGAGCCGATACCGGTGGCAATCATATAGCTATAAGAGATAGAACCGCTCAAATAACCACTGCCCGGAAACTTTTCAATAGCCAAGTCGATACCTTTGACCGAACCGTAATCATCATTGTCAAAGTGAGTGACCGGTAAACCTGCTACTTGGAATGAAGAACGGGTAGTTACCAGATCATTGATATCTTTGAAATAGGTAACTACCTTCAGCCTCGTAGTTTTGTCTATCAAATGGTCAAGACCCAGCTCGTATGAAGTTGTCTGCTCGGGATTGAGATCAGGATTACCCAATAGCGGAAAACCTGTTGAAACATCCCCTTCCAAATTGGTATAAAGATATCTGAAACTCGGCTCCTGATAAAACAGCCCGTAGTTAAAATGCATTTTAGATCTTGAGGATATCGGGAACGAAATTCCAAGACGCGGAGCCCAGCGTGTTTTGGAATCAGCCTGTTTATAAACCGGGGTAAAGCCGCCGGGATTCACATTATAAGAAATATCAGCATCACGATAATCAACACGCAGGCCCAGGTTGATGATGAATTCTTTATATTCCATTTTATCCTGCACAAATCCAGAGATATAGCTGGGTCTGCTGTTATACTTTTCGCCATACGGATTATTATTAAAAAATAGCTTGTAATCCCAGTCTATCTTGTACTTTCTCCACTCAAAACCGGCTTTTAGCTGATGGGTCTTGTCGACCTGACCGACGACATTAAATTTATAGGCGCTGTAGATTGACTCCCGCCATCTGAATGTAGGTTTAAAATCGTCTCCAACTGTAAAGCCCGTGGCCTGACGGACATCAGAGTAATCTCTGCTGCCGGCATAATTGTCATCATCAATTGTGCCATCATAGTTTCCTGAAGAATCTAAAGAATAGCCTGGCCATTGATCCCAGTATAAATCAAAAAGAGCGCCGGGAGCTGATTTGTAATTGGTCATGAAATAGTTGAAAGAGTTTGTTATAATCAATCTTTCACTAACTGAATATAAACCGCTAATACCGGCCAGAAATGAGTTCTTTTTGTATGAAGGAAGTCCGTCAAGATTGAGATCATAAGAGATGCCGTTAACGTCGCGGTGAATATATTCTTCGCCTGATTCATCATGATAGGTGAAATTTGCTTTTATATTAAATCTCTGGCTGGGCTGCAGCGAGAGTTTGGTCGTACCTGTATAAGAGACCGAGCCGTTATGAGGCAAATATGAGGGGTCATGCAAATATTCACCGGCCACAAAAAAAGTGTTGCGCGAAAAACCTGCGCCAGGAATCGGACCTGACAGGTTAAAACTTGTCGAACGATTTCCGACTCTGTTTAGGCCGGCCCATTCTCCACTTAGTACATTATAAGGATGAGTCATGCCTTCATACATTCTGATTCCGCCGTGATAAGACTCGCCGCCCTCGCGGGTAATCGCGCTGACAACACCGGAAAGAGCCTCACCATACTCAGCCGTATATCCACCGGAAGTCAAAGACAGCTGTTCTAATGAACTGGGCATGATTTTTATTCCCGACTGAGATATAAATGGGTCCTGCACATTAAAACCGTCAAAATAATAGGATATCTGTCCGGCGCGACCGCCTCTTACGTGCAGATCGTTTTCACGATCGACTACTACGCCGGGATAATTGGTCAAAACTGATTTTACTGTAATAATATTTGGAAGGTATCTTAAATGATCAGCCGTAAAAATTACTTTAGAAGCTGTCAAGTCTTTTTGAATTACCGGATTCTCTGCCGTTACAACTACTTCTTCCTGCAACCTGAGAGTAGATTGATTGATTGAGAAATTGACAGGAGTGGTAAGATCTATTAGAACCCGAACATTCTTATGAACTATTGTTTTATAACCGACGCTGCTGACAGAAATATCGTATTTTCCTACCGGCAGACTTATAACAAAAAATTCCCCGTCAATATCGGTTTTAGTCACAAGCGAAGTTCCGTTGATTCTTACTGTTGCTCCGACTATTGGTTTTCCGGTCTCGCTATCTTTAACTAATCCAGAAATTTTTCCAACAACTCCCGCCTGGACTACTGCAGCGCTGAAAACAAATACTATTAATGAAATCAGCAGTAATATTTTTTTATTCAAACGACCCAAAGAAAACCCCTCTTGAAAAGACCTGTCTCTATTATGTGTGACTTTTCATTAGTCATAGATTTGTTTATCGGCATTTAGTACAGTCCTTTAAGCAAGTGTCTGATTATTTATCGGAGTCACTGAGAAAAACTTGACTCTTAGATAGGTTTGAAACGGAATTATTTTCCCGACCCGGATAAGAGGAACATCCCTAATCTCAAGAATTATCAAGGTTTTCCGATATCCAAGTAATACGCAGGGCTACCAGTCTGCCTGCAGACTTAGCATTGGGGCTGAATATGGGTTAAGCAGAAGGAAAAAATAAGAATCAACATTGCTGACATGAAAATTTGGATGAACAGGACAATATTTCTCTTAATTAGTTGGGCTATAATTACGCTTATTTTCCTTTCTCCGGAGCATGTTTATTCACAGAGCAGCCGAACCAGAATTGCAATTTTTGTAAGCGACAGCCTTACTTCTACTGCCAGGACCTTAAGTGGCGCCAAGAACATTATCAAGCGGGAACACCCCGATGCTCAGTTTCATAAATACGTTATCAAACATGGCATTCTCAAAGATACTGCGGTCGTCAACAGTTGTCTGGCCAACAAAATTAACATCATACTGACCGTAGGCTCATCGGCGACAGAGTTTGCCAAAAGAAACTTTAAGAAAATTCCCATTGTATTTTCGAGCGTAAAATATCCGGCGCTTTCAGGCTTTGTTAACAGTTCATCGGGCACCGGCAATAATATTACCGGCGCTTCACTGGATATCCCTATAAATGTTCAATTCTCATATTTCAAACAGATATTACCTAAGTTAGAAAAAATCGGTGTCCTCTATACGAAAAGTACCGCCCCGCTTATTCCTTCGGCAAAAATCGTGGCGCGCGAACTTGGCCTGACCCTGGTGCCGGTATTAATTAGAGAACCGAAGGATCTCCCCAAAGCGCTCGATTCACTGGCGAAAATTACTCAGGGACTTTGGTCAGTTGCTGATCCGGAACTTTTTAGTCCGCAGTCAACCAGGTATATTTTAAAAACAACTTTACACAAAATGATTCCGTTTATGGGATTCTCCCGCCACGTGGTAAAGTCTGGTGCCTTGTTCGCTCTGGACTTTGATTACAAAGCGATAGGATTTCAAGCGGGAGAAATCGTAAATAAGCTGATAGATGGAGCCGACGCTTCGGAAATCAGAGTGACTTCAAGCGATGTAATCTATTTTCACTATAACGAAAAGACTGCCAAATATATAAAAATCAAAATCCCGCCTGAACTGATAGCAGTAGCCAGGGAGGTTTACAGATGAACCTCCGTAAATGGTTTTACAACCTCAAGCTGCGTACCAAAGTGCTGGTTCCAATTGTGGTCATTCTCTTAATCAGCAGCCTGGTTACCAGTACTTATATGATCAAGAGACAAGCACACGGCATCAGACGCGAACTGGAAACTGCCGGCGAAACAATGATTAGAATGCTGGCTGTCAATGCCGAAACCGGAGTAATTCTGGAATCGCAATATGAACTCGATGAAATGCTGACACTTTTGCATGGATTTAATGTAGTACGCTATGCTGCTATTTACTCAATTGATAACAGGCTTCTGTCAGAAATAGGTGAATGGAATAATAAAGCTATTGCCTACAGCGAGAGAATTAAGACGGCCTTTACAGATAATCTGACGCATCATGATTACCAGGTGAGGTTAAATAATGGCGATGAATTCATTGTTCTCAATCATCCGATTACAACCCGTAGAGAATCGCTGGACAGAGAGCTGCTTGGAATGACCGCTGGCTATGACAAAGCAGATAGGGATGATATAATAGTCGAAAAAGTCGGATCAATAAAACTGGTACTGTCATTAGCTAATGTTAATAAGGCCATAATAGAAGCTCAAAAAGCGGCCTTGCTGGTAACAGCTGCGATCCTGCTTTTTGGTATATTGACTATAGCCTTTCTGGTACGATTTGTAACCAGACCGATACGGGTGCTGCTTACTGCAACGGACCGGATAAGCCGCGGTGATCTGACGCAGAGCGTTGATATTCATTCGGGCGATGAAATAGGACATCTGGCTGTTACTTTTAACAAGATGGTCGACTCCTTGAGGCAGTCCCGAAATGAAATTGAAGAATATAACAGAAATCTTGAGCACAAGATTGTGCAAAGGACCATGGAACTGGAAGAAACTCAGGCACAGCTGCTGCAATCTGAAAAAATGGGTGCAATAGGTCAGCTGGCAGCCGGAGTGGCCCACGAGCTTAACAATCCTCTCGGCGGCATTCTCGGTTATTCACAAATTGCCCTGGAGAAAATGAACAAAGCCGGAGCTACTGAGATTGATGAAAAACAGCATCAGGATTACCTGCGTTATCTGTCAGAAATAGAAAAGCAGGCACGTCGCTGTAAGAATATTGTACAGAATTTGTTGAAATTCTCACGATTACCCGAGAAAATAGAATTTGAGGAAATCAGCATTAATCACATTATCAAAGATACTGTGACGTTTATCGAGCATCAGCTCAATATGCACCAGATTGAACTTAAACTTGAATTAAATGAAAGTGTCCCCGAAATTAGTGGAAACGCCGGACAGCTGCAGCAGGTATTTACGAATCTGTTAATAAACGCAATGCATGCATCCGAAGCTGGCAGCTGTATAACGATAAAAACTCAGTCAAGCCCGGCTCTTGGTGATTTTGGCGGAGCTATCGAAATTATGTTTATTGATAACGGCTGTGGAATTCCTTCTGAGAATATAAAGAAAATATTCGAGCCGTTCTTTACCACCAAAGAGCTGGGCAAGGGCACCGGCCTGGGATTATCCGTAAGTTATGGTATAATAAGAAATCACGGCGGAGAGATTAAAGTGACTTCTGAACAAGAAAAAGGAACTACTTTCATTGTTGTTTTGCCTCTTCAGAAACCGACCGCTGAAGCCGATAAACAAAATAAGCAGAAAGTCTCCGACTTTCCTGGCTAGACAATAAGGAAAATATGCAAGATGGATAAGAAAACCGTTTTAGTTGTAGATGACGAAGAAATAATCAGAGACTTTTTGTTTGAAGTCTTAAATGATGATTTTGAAGTCAGCACCGCTAGCGACGGTGACGAGGCTATTGACAAGCTTAAAGAGAAAAGCTACGACCTGGTTATAACGGACCTTAAAATGCCGCGTGTTTCCGGCGACGAAGTTGTCAGATTCGCCAAACAATCAGACCCCGAAGCCAAAGTCATTGTTATTACAGGCTACTCGAGTTTGTACTCAGTAAGCAAATCAGCCAACCACGGCGCCAGCGCTTTTTTGTCTAAGCCTTTCAGCATTAAAGAACTCATGCAGACAGTATCAAACTGCCTGAGCGACACTAAAGCCTCTCAGTGAACTCTGCTGCCTCTTTGAGTGAGAGGCTCATCTTTTTTGCACATCGGACATTCTTCCGGCGACCACGAAACTGCATTGATTGAACCTACTGAAAACTGCGGATAATCAAACTTTATCTGCCCACCCGAGCGGTCCAGCATCAAGCCTATGCCGCAAATATCAGCTTCTCTGGAATTACAAAGTTCAATCATTTCTTTAAGCGACCGGCCAGTAGTCAGAATATCATCTACGATTAAAACTTTTTCACCAGGGCTTATTTCAAAACCGCGCTTGAGAGTCCTGCCGGTCTCCCCCGGTTCAGAATAGACTGCTTCAATTCCCAGATACCGGGCAACTTCGTAAGCTATAATCACTCCCCCCAAAGTAGGACCTATTATTGTCCGGATATTCTTGCCGCTAAACTCATCAGCTATCATTTTACAGATTTTTGTGCAGACCTGTGGGTTTTTGAGCAGCGTGAATTTTTCATAGTAAATGTCGGAGTGCCTGCCCGAGGTCAGCTTGAAATGCCCGCGCAAAAGCGCCCCGGAATCTTCAAATATCTTCAATATTTCAGAGTTATTCATTTTCCCGCCGTAATTATCGCTACCGCTGTAGCATAATGTTTCTCATGACTGATAGAAATAAGACACTTTTTGTGACTGAGTTTTTCTTCGGCCAGACCATTAAAATCCAGACATGGATTTCCTGTCTTGTCGTTTATGATTTCCAAGCTGCTGTAAGCCGGACGGTTTGTCAAAAACCGGCCAAGACATTTAATCACTGCTTCTTTGGCAGCGAATCTGCCGGCCAGAAAATTAACCTTGTCGCCTCTTTGAGCGTATGTTACTAATTCTCTTTGGCCAAGTATGCGATTTGCGAATCTGGCGCCATGTTTTTTCAGAATTTTCCTGATTCTGTCTGTTTCAACCAGGTCAATTCCGACTGACTCAGTCAATTTCTGCCTCCTGACAAATATTCATAACCGGCTGATAATAAGCAATTCCCGGCTTTACGGCAACAGAGCCAAAAACTATTGCCAATAGCATTTAATCAGTTATCTTTAGAAGCGATAACAGAAAAAAGTGTTAGGGCGGGGACGCCATTTGAAAATCTCTAACACTTAACTAATGAAGGTTATTTCTTATCTGCTGAGCTTTCGCCGTGACTCGTCTTTATTGACGATAGCGATATCAACATGCAGTGAGCGGTTGTAAAAACCCTTTACCGTATGCGTTACGGAGTTAATTCAAATTGCAACCCCGCTCCATTAAATAATCCCGCGACCCAGCGGGGTTTTTTATGGAATTTGAACTTTTTTTAGACAGAAATACTGCGAGCTTCTTTAGCCCAGCGGACTTGGATCTATTAAATCTTTAAATATCTTTTCGAAATTGGTCTGTTCTTCTTTCTTTACTGTAATAGCAAAGGCAAAAGAAAACCCTGAAGAAATAAAATATAAGCGGTCTTTTTTGATTTCAACAACTCCGATTTCACGTTTAACCTCTGCCCCCGGCAGCCTCATAAACATTTCTATCAGGTCGGTCAGCCCTTTGAACAAAGACGGAAAGTATTTTTTGAAATTGAAAGCGTCCTCGTCATTTTCAAACTCCCCGCCCTTATTCAAAAAGAAAACTTTCTCAACCCCGGCAATTGCCATTAGCTCACTCTGAAAAGTTGGCTCGGTCAGTACCCTAATTCTCTGAGTCTGAGTACTTGCTACTTGTTTTGGTTTTTGATCCTTGATAAGAAGCATCACCTGGGAATGCTGGTGTTTGATGATTTCTTCCATCGCAGCCTGTTCTTCAGGAGAATCAACACACCTCTCAAGTTTCTTTTCTACTTTATGGAGAACTCTGCCCCCGTCTAAGATGGTAGTCGTCACCCGGGGGTACGGCCGGTAGGCGTATTCGGTCTGTATCTGCAGAGAAGTCCCGTTTCTGTTGACCAGCGAGGTCCTTCCGCAGGGAATGAATTCTGTCGTAGACATATCTTATTTATGGTCCAAAATAATGGTTTATCTTGTTTATATCGACAGAAACGACAGTTGGAATAGTTCGATAGAATTGCTGTTTAGTAAGTTCTTGTAGGTCAGAACCTCACGTACTCGTGATGGTCCTGACGATTCTTACCCCTATAATAAGCAGCAGGACTTTGCCATGCATTGTCTGCCACTGTGGGCGGCAGACGCCCTCGTCTGCCCCTCTAATTTACTTGCCCATTAAACATTTGGCGTGTTCCTGACGATTCTGTCATTGCGAACTCCATGAAATGGGGTGTGGCAATCTCGTCTTTTTCATGGGCGACCGCCGCGACGTGTCCCGGAATCCAGCCGCTAATACGAACAGAAAGATAAAAACTTAAGAAAAAGCAATTACATCCTTTTCAACTTCAGGATATAGCTTATCAATCTCTTTTTGAATTTCAATCGTCTCTTTTAATGCTGTAACGATATTGCAGTAATGCTTTATATCTTCCAAAGAGAGCTTTCTCTTTTTTCTGTCTTTTAGCCATTTATGGCAAACCTGATATCCGCCTATCTGATACTCCCATACCTCATTTGCAACACTATCAAAATACTGCTCATTGTTGATATAAACGCGCTCTTCTTTCTCTTCATACTTCAACTTTTCAACTAAGGCGTCACCCTTGATAGGAAATTTGGAGATTGGTCTTGAGACCAATTTTAACAAATGCAGATTGACAAGAGTCTTGCCTAACTCAGACATTTTGAGAAATAGTTCATAATTCTTTGTAAATGGAACCCTCGGAAAATCTATCTTGAGAAACCCTGAGTATTTAGTGCGATAAGTATTTGAGTACAAGACTGAGTAAACATAGTACAATATTTGCTCGGGCTTCGGAGCTTTCTTAAATTGCTTCTTTAGGCCAACTACAACTTTGGGGCTTAGGTTAGTCTGTTTCTTTTGTTTATTTTCTTTCGAGCTGAATAAATCATGTTTATCAGAATCTGGGTAGATGTAAAGTGGGAAAAGCAATTCTCCACCTCGATAGAATAGATTCAAATCTACAATATTCTCAGATACATAGACGACATTCCAAGGCTTTTGGCCACCGACTACTTGCCCAGCTCTACCAATACATAATCCTACGTTTTTCTTCAACATATGGCGCATTATGTTAAAACGAGGCCTGCAATGGAAACCTCGAGATCGTCCTGTATAGTAGGTATACTTGACATCAAATGGACGATAGAGAATAGGAACAATCATTTTCTTATCCAAACCACTATCGGATAAATCTTTTTGAGCCAAGACCACTTTCCAATCTTTAACATCTTTGCCCAATCCAAAGCTTAAACGCGCTAACTCAACATCCATTTTGGCAAAGCTTGACGTTGTAAGCCAAGTTTCTTCCTTTGTCCAGCCAATTGTCAATTTATCTCTAGCTGTAAATAGCCCAATATTGTTCGAAGAAAAGACATCAATTACATTCAGAAACTTCTCATATAACTTGAATAGCCTATCATCGCGCGGAACAAAAAGATAAGCATTGGATTTCGGAATAATTTTTTTCCATTCAGTCGTTCCTTTGTCTTTCTTTTCTAGCCAGTCATATTTAGCATCCCTTAAACCCCAAACATCAGAGTGATATACTTTACAACCAGCTTTGGAGTTCTGCCTTCTTATAAACAGAACGATGGCTACACCTTGCCTTATATCAAATACGTTTTTGTCATCACTTCCATCCGGGCATTCTTCTTTTTTTAGACTATTTCCATGCAAATCCAAAATATAAATTTCATCAAAACTTTTCATTAGGGATTGTCGCATTCCGCGAAAAGTCGGGTTATCTAGGTAACTATGGTTGGTGATCAACCCTATTACTCCCTCTCCTGCTTCATCAACTTTCCATTGGGCAAATCGTATAAACTTGACGTAATCGTCTTGTAGCCACTTGGGGTTTTTCTCTCCAAGGGGCTTACCGTCTATCTGAAAATACTCTTTAATCTCTTTGGAAATCCACTCTCCTACATTGGATGAATGACCTGAATACGGCGGGTTCCCAAGTATGACCAGGATTGGTTGATCTTTTTTAACCTTGCCCGCCAAACGAGACTCTTCAGACAATGAGGCCATGCCGGGTAATTCGGTTTGGGTCAACTCTTCCATTTCCAATGTATTAGTCAAGTATAGTTTGAAGCGGTCATCTTTTGTTAGCTTGTAACCCAATTCTTCAAGCAGAAAACCCATTTTCAGATGACCAATAGCATATGGCGCCATCATTAGTTCAAAGGCATAAAAGTTTTTTAAGATATGCTCTTTGATGAGCTTCTGCTTGCCGCCCTCACCATATTTCTCAACAAACTCTTTTACCGCAAGTTTGGCCGCCTCCGCTAAAAACGTCAGCGTGCCCGCCGCCGGGTCCAGCACGGTTACAGAATTATCTGCAAAGCCGTCCTTACGTCCGAATTCGTCTTTGAGAATCTTGTGTAGTGATCGAACGATATACGATACAACTGGCTCAGGTGTGTAATAAACACCACGCCTCTCTCTGGTCTTCGGGTCAAATTCCGCCAAAAAAGTCTCGTAGAAATGAATGATAGGATCTTTCCCTTTTCCTTCTTCGTAAAATTTGTGCAGGATTTCGTTAACCTTAGTTTTTGCCAGAACTTCAGAAATGTCGTCAATTATCCACTCCATTTTCTCAGGCAAATCCTCTTGCGAAATAAAGCGGAAAACATCTTTTAAAATTCCAATGGTTCGTGGAATATTGTCATACGCCAACTTCCTGTTAAAACCATTGGTTGACCGAGTTCTGGCTGCGAATAGACCGTAAGTGACGGTCTGTGAGTACAGGTCTGCAAAATCCGCTTCCGTCAAGCCGCTTATCAGATACTGATGAAAGGCGTTGTAGAATCCGCGAAGTTTACTCTTATCAGCTTTTAATTCCTCCGCGATTACTTCATCGCGCAAGAATCGTGTCCTTTTAGCTAATTCTATTGCCAAAGATTTGGCGTTTGTAGTTGAAGGCAAAACAAATTCAGAAAACTTTTCAAGCAGCTTAAAAAATTCCTCTGCTTTTTCAACCGGAGGCGTAGTCTTCAGCTTCTTTGCAATACTATGTCGCCCAATTAGAACTTGGTCAATTAGAGTACCATGACGATAAAGGCGAAACTCGTAAAAATTGGTCAAAATCAGATTCGGGAATGTTCCGAGATACCGCTTAAGCTGTTCGCTTGTTTCGATTTGATCCAGATGCTCATTTGACGGGGCTTTGGCTTCTATATAGCCCATTATCTCCGCTTTCCCGTCCCAAATACGGAAATCCGGGTTTCCCGCTTCAGTTTTCTTAGGTTGCGCTGTAACTGCCGCTTTCTTCTTCCCGATAGAAATGAGATAGCTCTCAAAAAGTTCAGTTAAGGCAGGGTAAAAACTTTCTTCCCTGGCATCTCCCCTTTGGCCGACCTTAAATATTTTCTTTAAATATGACTCTAACATAGAAACTGAGTATAATCTTAGCCCTAACGCATAAGAAAATCAACATGCAAATGTTGACTCACTCGTACCCGCAAATTCGCCTCCAAATTCCTTCAAAATACTTTGCTCCGTCTTAATTATGAAGCAATCATCTTCGGAACAAAAAACATATAGAAAATAATAGGAGAAAAGTAAAATATGACAAAACGAACCCATTTTTATGTAGCCCCACCCTTCGACAGGCTCAGGATGACGGCTTTGAATCTCCCCCTACTCTGCCGGTCGGATGGATTACACCGCACCTTCGTTTAGGGTGACGTTATTCATGGTCTGCATTGCAGCGACTTTACTCTGCGGGCAGATGGTCGGGGTCGCTCTCCAAAATCATATCAAGAAAACCGACACCCCGGGCGCCATAGTAGGCTTCGGCGCGGCCATACAATTTATCTTTGAGCGCGCGCTCAAGCGTCACAAACTTGTAATCAAGATTCTCTATGGCAGTCAGAATCTCCTCAAGAAATACTGCATTAATACGGTTGGCCCGAAACTGCAAAATCTGCCGGCAGCTGCGGCCGAGTACCTGTTTCGATTTCAGCTCTGCATCCTGTATTTGAAGAGTAATATGCTCGATGTATTCATAACGTAGCTGCCTGAGTGAATTTGAATCGGGAACTTTACCTAACTTTTCCATCGTCAGATTATAAAGATAATCATCCACTACTATTGTAGCATGAACAGTGATTATATCCTGATCTTCTAAATAAATATTAACTGCTTCTTTGGTTTTCAGCTTGGTTCCATAATGCAGGTAGGGGAAACGGAAATACTGTTTTTTCTGGCCAAAGCCCGAGAGCATCGGCTCCAGAATGTTATAGCCTTTGGCAATATCGGAAATGAAACTTTTTATATCAATCTGGTGGTAATCCTGATTGGAATTTGTCAAATTCCCCAGAGTGTGCCCCTCGTTTAGCCACTGCCCCAAAATATCAAAGTTCCCTTCAATATAGTTGCCCACCACAAACCCGGCCGCTTTGATCTCGTGATTTCTTAAACCCTGCAAAATAAGATAATTGAGAGCCTCAGCATCGACCTCCCCAAAGGACCGGCTGGCTGGCAATTCATCAAAAGTAACGCACATTTCTTTCGTTTTTTTCTTTGACTGCGTCCAACAAACGGGAGCTATGAAGAATGAAAGAAGAGCCAATCCCAGCATCAGGGTCATAAGATTTCTTAGGGCTGTGAGATTCACATCTGGCCTCGCAGTTAGCTGAATTTCGAAAGAATAGTTCTGATTTTAGACTTTTTAGCTTCAATCTCAGCTGAAATCAACCAAAAAGGCTGAACAGACCTTTCTTTATAAGCCTTAAACAAGGGCAGAATAATGTTTAGTTATTGAATAACAACAAGTTAAGCAGATACTTGGGTTATTTCTCGAAAATATTTGAATCTCTCCTTTGAAAATCGCGTAAAATATACTATATTGACTAAGTATGGAAGCGGCTGGGCTTGCCGCTAACTTAGTAGAAGGCATAAAGTTAGAACAGGATGGGAAAAATGAACAGGAAAGTGTTAATTGCTGCTAACAACATGATTTTCACTTCCAAGATTATGACTATCCTTGATGGCATGGAGGCTGAAGGCATCAAGGCTATTCGATCTGACGAAATTTTTGTAAAGGCTCAGGAATTGAGCCCGGACTTGATAATTATCGACTTAAATCTTAACGGCATAGAAGCACCCTCGCTCATTAATAAACTTCGCTCCTACGGCTCGACCAAGCAGATTCCGATCGTCTGCTATTCGCCCAAGACGTTAAAAGACCAGATGGATGCGGCCAGGATGGCCGGAGCAAACGAAGTTTATTCCAACTCACGGATGTCATCCCGGATGAACAAGATTCTGGGCAAGTACGTTCATCACTAAATTTCGTTTTAAGTAAAGCGTCACTCCCAAGCCTCAGGCTTGGACCAAATCAGTCTGAATTCATTCACCGCGCTTTAGTCTGTTTTTTTGGGAAATACTTTTTGAGTGGGCATTTCCAATTCACCTCTGTATAATGTAGAGATGACCAGGCGCCTTTCATTAATCTTTTCTCTCATATTATTTCTATCAGCAAACGCTCAGGCAGTCGATATAGATTCTCTCTTTATCGAATCAGTCGGCGGACAAAAAGCATATGAGAGACTCAAGAAACTGAAATCTTTCAAAGTTGAAGGCCGGATAAACTGGAATGGAATCGACGGCGACTACACAGCCTTTTATTTAGCGCCGGATAAGATTTTGACAACTTCCGATTTTGAGCAGTTCGAACTGACTCAAGGCTATGACGGCAATACCGCCTGGCAGATAGATATGCACGGACGAGTTTCTGAGCTGACCGGCTATGAAAAAAACGATCTGATTAATAATCTATATCTTCTCTCTTTTGACTATCTTCTTAACCAAAATCCAAGCCGTAATTGCGAGCATATTGAAGCTATTAGCGCTGATGACAGCGGCTTCCATCATATAATTTGCTTTGCCATAGAAAACGATACGCTCAAGTTTGCCTTCCGGAAAGACAATTCCCGCTTAGAGATATTTGCAAGTACAGTCGACAATCTTCAAATCAATACTTCCATGTACAATTACCAGAAATTTGAAGGCGTATATTTTCCGACTGAGACAATCACTACCAGCCCCGAGGCGCCTATTCGAGCTGAAATCAATATTGAAAATGTCAGATTCGACCTGGATTTGGAACCCGGCCTGTTCTCTATGCCTGAGCTGAAGTTCAGCGATTATAATTTCCCCAAAGACTCAGTTTCTATAACAGTCCCTTTCAAATACAGCCGCGGCCATATCCTGGTCCGCTTAAAAGTCAACGGCAGCAAGTTCGGCTGGTTCATTCTTGATACCGGTGCCTCAGCCAGTTTTTATGACAAAAAATTCGTCGCAGAAATGAAGTTAGACCGATTTGGAGAACTTCCGGCTATGGGTCTCGGTGGTTTCCAGAGCCTTGAGCTGACAAAGTTTGATTCTATCTCCGTTGGTCCGGTGACTATATATAACCAGACTGCCGGGGTTATGCCGCTGGATGGACTGGCCAGACTTATTCCGAGTAAAATGACTTTTGGGGGACTTTTGGGCTATGACTTTTTTGTCAGGTTTCCTCTACTTATTAATTTCAGGCGCCAGACTCTTACCATATTTAATCCTGAAAAATTTGAGATTGAAAATTCTAAGTATTCAGTTCCTTTCCAATTGACTATGAAAATACCAACTGTCAGGGCCACGGTTAATGGTGTTCGGGGTGATTTCCTGATTGATCTGGGCAATGCCTTTGGTCTGATCATTCATCAGAATTTTGGCCGGAAACTGGCCAGCGCCGGGCAGCTTAATATTGACAGCTCTTTGAGTACCTTTTTGGGAGGAGTCGGCAAGGGAGCTGCCGTCAGCAAAATTTCTATAGCAAAGCTTATGTTAGAAAATCTTGAAATAGAAGTATCGGAAGGACTGTTGGCAGATTCCGGTTCAGGCATAATCGGGTCGAAGTATATTTCAGGAAATATCGGCACTATGATACTTGAGAATTACCAAATCCTCTTTGATTACGCTAATAGCCGGTTATTTCTATTTGAGCCGGGCAGTTCACCATTTTAAGCCCGTTAATTGCCAAAAGAGGGTATTGACAGTTTTCGGTTTGCAGGTATATTGGAGGATACAACTTGTTGACTAATAGGGGATTATGATGTTTAAAAGAATTGTCCTGCTGCTCTTGGCTTTGATTATTGGCACTGCCAGTGTCTGGAGTCAAACCGGTGAAACCGACTTGCTTGACCGCTTCTTTAAGAGCCACCAAATCGGAGTTCGAATGGGCGTCTGGTCTAATATGGGTGATATTCCGCCCAGTCTGATGTTTGACCAAAACAGCAATACAACTCTGGCCAGCAAAATAGCCAATTCTAATTTTTATTTCGAAGGGTATTTTGCTTATCGCATCAGCCCTCTTATAATGATGGAACTCTCTTTTGGAATGTCAAACAGAGGCTCTGTCACCTTGACCGAATCCGGAACAACGAATGTCGGCAATCTCATACTTTACCCTTTGCTGGTTCAGGCAAAATTTTATCCTTTCTCAATAATTCACAGCCGTTTCCAGCCGTACATAACCGGCGGCGGCGGCATGTACTACGGCCGAAGGAGCACCCAGATTTCTACTACCAGATTTCTGGTCACACGCGACGAATCGAGTACAGACTTTTACTATTCAATAGGCGGCGGCATTGATATTCCACTGGCGAATTCTTTGGGGCTGGAGCTCAACGCCAAGTATATGCCTATAAATTTTTCTAAATCACTAATCACAATTGAAAAATATGATGGTCTCAGTATTACTATTGGACTCAAATATTTATACAACAAAGATGGCAAAACACGGAAAGGTCGTCATCGTGAAAATAGGTATTAACGGATTTGGACGTATCGGCAGACTTGCACTAAGAGCAGCATTAAAAGAAAACATGGAAGTTGTCGGGATAAACGACATTACCGACTCTGAAACACTGGCCTACTTGCTCAAGTATGACTCCATTCACGGTCGCTTTGACGGCGAAGTAATTTCCGATGGCAGCTCTCTGTCGGTTAACGGTAAGAAGATCCCGGTCAGCTCAGAAAGAGACCCGGCAAAACTGGACTGGGGTAAGCTTGGCGCCGAAGTGGTACTGGAGTGTACCGGGCTGTTTCGCACCAAAGCAGAGGCCTCAAAACATATAGCAGCCGGCGCCAAAAAAGTTTTAATCTCAGCCCCGGCCAAAGACCACGACGGCACTTTTATACCGGGCATCAACAGCGATAAATATGACAGCGCCAATCATCATGTAATCTCAATCGGTTCCTGCACCACCAACTGCCTGGCGCCGCTGGTAAAAGTCCTCCTGGAAAACTTTGGCATGGTACAGGGATATATGACAACTATTCATGCTTATACTTCGGATCAAAGGCTGCAGGATACGCCTCACAAAGATTTGCGCCGCGCCAGAGCTGCCGCAGTTTCAATGATACCGACTACTACCGGTGCGGCCAAGGCTATCAGCGAGATTTTTCCTGAACTAAAAGGCAGAATGGACGGTATCGCTGTACGGGTACCTACAATTTGCGGCTCACTGGTTGACCTCTCGGCGATAGTGGAAAAGGAAGTAACGACCGCAGAAGTTAACGAAGCTTTCAAAATCGCGGCGGCAGACCCGAATCTTTCGGCGGCGCTTGAATACTGCCAGGACCCGATTGTATCAGTTGACATTCTGGGCAACCCCCATGGCTCTATTCTTGATTCTAAAATGACCTGGGCCAACGGAAAAATGGTAAAGCTTTTCAGCTGGTATGACAACGAGTGGGGCTTCAGCAGCCGCATGATTGATATGCTGAAAATTATGTAAGTTTTTTGAAAGTTAACAATATCAATGCAAAAAATTTCAGTTTCAGATATTAATTTCCGCGGACGGAAAGTTCTCTTAAGAGTTGATTTCAATGTTCCGATTGATAAGACAGGTAAAATTACCGACGAGCACCGCCTCACCAGCACTCTGCCTACTATAAACAAAATCATAGACGATGGCGGCACAGTTATCATCTGCTCTCATATGGGACGTCCACAGGGAAAAGCAGTCAAAGAGTTATCACTGAAGCCGATTGCAAAAAGATTATCAGAACTTCTGGGCAAAAATGTTCTCTTTGCAGAAGATTGTATCGGGCCCGAAGCCTCCAATCTGACCGGCAAACTATCAGCAGGCGACTGTCTGCTGCTTGAAAATCTTCGATTTCACATTGAAGAAGAAAATAATGACGAGGACTTCGCCCAAAAACTATCAACCCTGGCAGACATCTATGTCAATGATGCTTTCGGCGCAGCTCATCGCGCCCATGCTTCAACAACAGCCGTCACCAAATTTTTCCCGCAAGCGGTGGCTGGTCTATTGATGGAAAAAGAACTTCGCTTTTTGGGGCAGGCGCTAAACAGCCCCGACCGTCCCCTGGCAGCTATTATCGGCGGAGCTAAAGTATCTGATAAGATTGACATAATTGATAATCTGTTGGGCAAAGTCGACCTGCTTTTGATTGGCGGCGGCATGGTCTTTACTTTTGCCAAAGCCATGGGTTACAGTATCGGAGAATCACTTCTGGAAGAAAACAAGATAGATCTTGCCAGAAAATTAATAGAAGAATTTAAGAGCTCTGAGACTACCGTAGTTTTTCCGACCGATACGATTGTAGCTGCAGAAATCTCTGACTCGGCTAAAACAGAAGTCGTCTCGATTGAAGCTGTTCCGGACGGTTCAATAGGACTTGATATCGGCCCTGAGTCGGTCAGGCTTTTTAAGAATTCCCTCAAAGACGCCCGAACTATCATATGGAACGGACCTATGGGAGTATTCGAATATAAGCCGTTTGAAACAGGTACCTTTGAAATCGCCAGAGAACTGGCAGTGCTGACATCAAGCGGAACAAAAACAATTGTTTCCGGTGGTGACACCGGTGCCGCCATAGCCAGATTAAGCCTCGAAAATAAATTCACCCATATTTCTACCGGCGGTGGAGCGACGCTTGAATTCTTAGAAGGAAAAAACCTGCCCGGTATTGAAGTCCTAACTGATAAACCAAAAGTTCAAGCAGTCTGATGTCCCGGCCAAAAATCATTGCCGGCAACTGGAAAATGAACTGCACTCCGGCCGAAACTAAAGAGCTCATCACCAGCTTAATTGCCAGCGAAAAATCTGAATCTGAGATTGTTACAATTGTCTGTCCTCCATTTACTTCTTTGTCGGTGGCATCTGAACTTTTATCAGAGAGCAGCATTAAACTCGGCGCTCAGAATCTTTCTGAGCATGAATCCGGAGCCTATACCGCCGAAATTTCGGCTGGAATGCTAATTGCTGCCGGTGTTAAATATGTAATAATCGGGCATTCCGAACGGCGTCAATATTATCATGAAAATGACAGTCTGATTAACGCAAAGCTGAAAGCAGCCCTTAATAACGGCCTTCTGCCCATATTTTGTGTCGGTGAATCCCTTAAAGAAAGAGAAGCCGGCAAAAGTCAAAAAGTGGTTTCCGGGCAATTGTTAAACGGCATGGATGGCCTGAGTCTAGAAAATATGAGAAATCTTACTGTCGCCTATGAGCCGGTTTGGGCTATTGGATCAGGTAAAACGGCAACTCCTAAAATGGCCCAGGATATGCATAAGTATATACGAGAGAATTTGGCCAAAATTGAACCAGCTATTGCAAGTTCGACGCCTATTTTGTATGGTGGATCGGTTAAGGCGGATAACGCTGTCGGACTATTTAGCCAGCCTGACATAGATGGGGCTCTGGTTGGCGGAGCGTCGCTTAGCGCCGATAGCTTTATGAAGATAATAGAAGCAGCTTGAGTTTTAAATAAGGAGAATAATTTTGTTTGCAATTTTAGTAGTTACTCACATTCTCATTTCGTTTTCTTTGATACTTGTAGTTTTGATGCAGTCAAGTAAAGGCGAGGGTCTGGCCGGTTCTGCCTTTGGCGGCGGCGGCGTTTCCGGAGCAGTTTTTGGCGGTCGCGGGGCGGCCTCGTTTTTGTCCAAGTCAACCTCTGTCCTGGCAGCCCTGTTCATGCTCAACAGCGGTGCCCTGGCGCTTATTTCAAGCGGCGGACCAACTGGCTCGAACCCTGGCGGACAACCGGGTGAATCAGTTGTAACACGCCAGGCCCAGCAGGAAAGAGAGCAATCCTTGCGACAACAACAGCAGCAACAGACAACTTTCAGTGAAAGCCTTCAGATAACACCGATTGAAATAAAAACGACAACCAGTGATCAGTCCGGTGATACATCTGGAAATTAATTTAGGAACGTGACTTCAGGAAAATCAGCGGATGTGGTGAAATTGGTATACACGCTATCTTGAGGGGGTAGTGGAGCAATCCGTGCCGGTTCGAGTCCGGCCATCCGCATTTAGCATGAGACCGCCAATCTGATGGTTGGCGGTCATTTTTTTGAAAAAATCCAACCACTTAAATATAAAAAAGATTTTATTTTATATTTTTTTTGCTTCGAATTAAACAATTCGGTCTGCAAGATCGTCTCTGATTTGCGAATAACCTGTTTGAGCAAAACTGACCTTTGACAGATCACACAGAAGCTAAAGAGTTATCAACATTACCCGCCCTCTGCACACGTGCCACCGCACAGCCTAAGCTCTTGCTTAACAACGCCTTGCTCTTCGGGGGCAATCGCAGGATGAAGGTATGAGGCGATGAACCTGTTTATCTAAGAATTTTGTGACCAAATAGTTACCGACTAAAGCCCTAAATCTCTTTGGAGTAAACGACCAAAAATTCAAGCAATTTTCAGCGAATTAAGGTCAAAAAAATAATCAGTAATAATCTGTTTTTGTTGACTGTTTTCGGGCTTTTAGAGAGCTTTCGACTAAGTTTTGCGGTCAAATCAGATGACGAAAAAAAGGCTTGGCTAGCTGAAACTTTTAGAATAGCTTTTCTCATTGAAGATATGACGAACAAAACAGTTGCGAAATAATACAACATTACAAGGAGGAGTAATGAAATCTAAATTACTCGTAGTACTCACGGTTTTTGTCTGCCTTGTTTCAGGCACCGTACTTTCAGCGGTATCAGGCCGCATCACGGGTGTCATAACAAGCTCAGAAACAGGCGACGTAGTACCTGGCGCCAATGTGGCTGTGGTAGGCACATCGCTTGGAGGTATTACTGATGCAAATGGTAAGTATTCCATTTTGAACGTTCCGGTTGGCACTTATACAATACGTGTAAGTTCAGTCGGCTTTACAACACTTGAAGTTAGTAATGTATCGGTCTCTGTTGACCTGGCATCGTTTCAGGATCATACGGTCGCTCCGACGACTGAAGAGCTGGGTGATGTGATTCGCGTTACGGCAGAAACGCCGATGGTTATCAGAGACAAAGTAGCCTCGATAAGCATTGTCAAACGCGATGAGCTTTTGGCATTACCGACACGAGGTTTTGCAGACGTTGTGGGAATTCAGACAGGTGTAGTAAGAGTCACACCAAACCTCGGACCAAGAGGTCTCAGGGGAGCGCGTGAAGCTACCAACACTCCTGAATTAAATATCAGAGGCGGTCGACCCAGCGAGGTCGCCTATTATGTAGACGGCTTCTCACAGCAGGACCCGCTTTCCGGTACATCGACTACTAATATCAGCAACAACGCCATCAAGGAAATATCGATTACTTCCGGCGGATTCCCGGCCGAATACGGTCACGTTGCGTCGGGTATCGTAAATGTAACTACTCTGTCCGGCGGAAATGAATACCACGGTAACGCCGAGGTCGTCACAGACAATTGGGGTGACAGCTTCAAGCACACTTATGACCAGAACTGGTATTCGCTCGACCTGGGCGGACCGATCCCGGGAGTCGAAAACGGATATTTCTTTGGCTCTGTCGAGCGTCGCTACCATGGAGACAGAATGCCCTCAGCAATTGCTGATGATGTGCTGCCTTCAGGTTCTGTCAGACTTCCTAATAACAGCCTTGACGGCTGGTCCTATCAGGGAAAGATTGACTATAAGTTTTCTGATAACCTGAAGTTACAGCTTTCCGGAACCGGTTCAAATGATGAGTGGCGTGGATATACTCATTCATATCTCTTTAATGCCGAACATATGCCATACTACAAAGATGATAATTTGAGCTTTAACGCCAAGCTGACACACACCATGAGTGCCAGTACTTTCTGGACTTTTAGCGGAACATATTTTGTAACCGAGAGATTCCGTGGTGATGGAATTTACCGTGAAGACATCTGGGCCTATGGGCGTCCCGGCGGCAATCCCAGAAATGATGTTGAAAACCTCTTCAGATCATTTGATAATATAGAAATCGATTCTATAACCGGTGACCGCATTTTTACGCCAGTCACTTTCGTGACTATTTCCGGTGACTCTCTCGGCACTCCTGATGGTCTCGACAGAACCTTCGTCGCTGATGGTGACGAAGCACACGTCTGGGATGATTATCTCAGGAGAAAGTCGGCCTACATCGGCTTCAAGGGACAGATTACCAGCGAAATAACATCAGAGCATACCATCAAAGGTGGCTTTGAATTTAATCGCCATACGCTTCGATTCTATCAGCATTTCTTCCCGGTATCCGTATATAAAGGTGTTGGCACTGGTGGCTTCCAGGATGTCAACCGTTATGGCTACGACGTATTTGGTGAAGAGTCTGACGATGAAGACTGGCGAAATGAAACCAAGCACCCCATTGATATTGGTTTCTTCCTGCAGGACCGCCTGGAATATGAAGGCTTGATTATTACTGGAGGCCTGAGATTTGACTACTTTGATTACAAAGCGCTCCGGCTGCGCGACCCGGCATTGCCTTTAAATCCTGATTCATTAGGATTCGCTGGCAATCCACCACTTGACAGCCTCGCCTCAGTTCTCGATTTGGGCGACACCGAAGATAGCGAGAAATTCACCAGACTTTCTCCACGCTTAGGTGTGGCTTTCCCGATTTCAGATAAGACTCAGATGAGACTATCCTACGGCCAGTTTTACCAACGACCGGAGCTGCAAAATCTGTATGTAGGCTATGACTTCCTGGACTTCAAAATCAATACCGGAGGTTACTATGTTTCTTTCGGTAGTCCGAATCTGAAGCCCCCGAAAACAACCGCTTATGAGATTGGTATAACCCGTCAGATGGGAGACAATACCTCCTTTGACATAAACATTTTCTACAAAGATATTTCTGATCTCATTCAAGTCTTTAATCAACCCTCGCAGCCTACTTCGTTTGCCACTTATCGCAATTCGGACTACGGCACGGTTAAAGGTCTTGAATTCCGTCTCACCACCAGAAGAACCAACCAGATAGCATTGGATTTCAAATATACCCTTTCGTTTGCTACAGGTACCGGTTCTTATTCGAATTCACAGGGTAACGTTGCCTGGGTAAACGCTAATGCGCCCAGACAAACTGCCCCGCTTTCGTTTGACCAGACTCACAAGTTTGTCGGTAACTTTGACCTCAGATACAGCGCACAGGAAGGACCGCGTTTGGGCGATATGTATCCGCTCGAAAACTTTGGCGTCAATGTGTTGCTGATAGCATCCAGTGGTCTTCCTTATACCCCTGTCCAGATATTAAACGAAGCAACTCTTGGTGCTTTCGCTCCGATTGCTTTGGATACGCGAAATTCCGAGACAGGACCCTGGACATTATCGATAGACTTGAAAGCCGAGAAGTCATTTAATGTGGGCAACTTTAAGCTTGCTCCGTATTTATGGATAAAGAATCTCCTTGACAGAGACAATGTTGTTCAGGTTTGGGAAGGCAGCGGCCGCGCGAATTCAACCGGCTGGCTGGAGACTCTTGAAGGTCAGACTTTCGTAAATAATACCAGTGACGTTGACGATGCCACCGGCTTAACGGGTGAAGAGAAATACGAAATTGCTCAGAACCACCCTCTAAACTATGCTAATCCGCGGCAGATATACTTTGGATTAAGGGCATCATTTTAAGATAAAACGATGAGGAAAATCAAAATGAAACAAAAAGCAATTATAGTATTGAGCTTGCTTGCCTTGGCGGTGTCAGCCTTTGCGTTGGCGCCACTGGGCGGCAAATTCAGTCAGAAGGATTCTCTTATTAGAGACACCGGTACCTGGATTGATGCAAACCAGATATTGATGTTTGTAACCAACAAGGGATCTTTCGCATACGATCAGGGTGGCTTGCTGGGCAAGAACGACGGGCTTTATTTCCCGTTCTCGAGCTTGGATGACATTGCAGATCAATCGAATAATACTTCTGTGATATTTGCAGCGGGTATCTGGGTGGGAGCGGTAGATGCTGCTACCGGCGATACCCTGGTAACTATTGCAGAATACGCCGACGATTGGTATCCCGGCCCGATGATCGGCACTTCTTTCGATCCCGGTTCTGATACCGACCCGGCTGATAGAGTTTACAAGCTGCATGCCGACTCGCTGGCAAGTAATCCCAATACCGATTACACAGAATGGCCGGTAGCTGACGGCGCTCCGGTTGATTCCCTCGGTGCCCCGGCGATACTGGGTGACCAGATGCTCTGGTCCGTCTATAATGACGCCAACCCGGCGCCGCATACAAACGATGCTTCAAGTGCGATTGGTATGGGGCTGGAAATTCGCCAGACTACTTTCGCATTTGATCGAACTGATGCCCTGGCAAACATCGTTTTTGTTAAATACCAAATCTACAATAATGGTGGTTTGACTTTAACAGATATGTTTGTTTCACTTTGGGCTGATCCGGATTTAGGCAACGCCGGTGATGACCTTGTTGGATCTGATACTGTTCTATCGCTCGGTTATTGCTATAATGAAGGAAACGACAGTGATTACGGCAGTGATCCCCCGGCAGTCGGATTTGACTTCTTCCAGGGTCCCCTGATTTTTACAGGTGATAACGCAGATACTGCCAAAATGTGGGACACTACTTTTGTCGGTTATCTGAATATGGGCATGACTTCATTTAACAAATATATCAACGGCACTGACCCGCAAAACTTAGTCTGGACCTACCAGTATATGAACGGCCTGGACGCTTCTCTGAATGGAGCACCGCTCCCCAATGGCACTAAGTTCTTTGCTCCCGGTGACCCGACGACTGGCGTAGGCGACCTTGATTTTGCCTCCTCAGATAGAAGATACATGCTTACTACCGGGCCATTTGATTTTGCACCCGGAGACAGCACCGAAATTCTCGCGGCCATAATAGTGGGACAAGGCGGCGACCGCTTGTCATCAATTTCGGTATTGAAGTTTAATGATAAGTTTGCACAACAGGCTTATGATATCAATTTCAATCTATTGCAGGTTCCGGCAGCTCCTGAGGTCATAGTTCACCCGCTGGACGGCAGTGTAGCCATGGAATGGACTGACACTTCAGAAGTCGACCCAGGTGATTACCCGTTCCAGGGTTATTCGATTTTTCAAGGAGAATCTCCTAACGGACCATGGACTCGTATCGCTAATTTTGATGTTATCGATGGGGCTGCAATTATCATTGATGAAGTGTTGGATCCTTTAACTGGCGTTATTGAACAGCGAGCTATTAAATTTGGCTCTGATAATGGCATTCGACATTTTTTCAGCACTAATGCAGACATCATCAGTGGAGGCTTGTTAGTAAATAATACTGAATACTTCTTCCGGGTAGAAGCATACTCCTATAACAGCAGTCCTGTAGCAACTCCTAAGACCCTTACATCAGCTACCGTTATCAGAGGTATTCCCCAGGGTCCGGTAGTGGATTTTGAATACCCGTTTACTTTTGGTGACACACTTGGTATTTCGCACGTAGGCGTATCAGGCGGAACTGTTACACCGATTGTTGTGGGCCCGGATTCTCTAACCGGAGATACTTATCGGGTCATATTCTTTGATACTATATTAGTTACAGTAATAGATACTGGCATGGGACCAGAAACAACTTTTACAGATGCAGTCTATTGGAATCTGGATAATGTAACACAAGGTACATCAGTCCTTACCAAGCAGTTTAACCAGACGGGTGATGATACCTATCCGGTGACGGACGGATTCGTGGTGAAAGTAGCCGGTCCTGCCCCGGGCTTCCTCAGCTTTGAAGTTGTTGCCAATGGCTCCGGTCCGGTTGTCCCGCCGGGAGCTGCTGCTTTGAACTTCCAGGGCTTTCCTACTCCGAATGATGAAAACCCGGGTGACGGTGCAGACACGCAGCCCGGCCAATGGGCGATCCATACCGGCGACACGCAGCCCAATGGCTCTCGCGGCAGCTACTCAGCTTTCCTGAGTCGCGTGTTCCGGCTTTCAAATAATGATGGTGCGAACCTGGGCGCCTACGACCTTGAATGGCGCTTTACTGGCTCAAACAGTAACCCCGGAGTGGACGGAGGCTATGCCTGGGATCCATTTGACCAGGGCGTCGCTATTTGGGTGCCGTTTGAGCAATGGAGAATCGGAATAGGCACACCGAATGACCCCAGCGATGACGTACGCATGATGCCATGGATGATTGACAATACCAGAAGCGGCACATTCGATTTAGAATCATGGGGCGACGCTGCAACTGCCCCTCCGGGCTTTGTAGTTGGAGATCCCTCCACAGAACACTCCGGTTCCGGTGGCAGCAATGATCCGTTTACAGATTGGGTATATTGGTTCATGCCGGGTGACGATTCGCCGGGCGAGGCTGGATACCAGGAATTTGAAGACTCAATTCTTGCTGATCCCGCTGGATACTCGGGCGGCGCCACTAGCGTTGAATACCTTGCAAGAACGGTTTTGATAAGTTGGAATGGTGGTACAGCACCACCATTCGCTCAAGATATGCCTGAGATTGGTACAGTATTCCGGATGGTAACTGCCATTCCAAACGGGCCAGTTGACACCTTCACCTTTACGCCCCCTGCGCCGGCTGCAGTGACCGGAGGTGCAGAGCTTCTCGAGAATGTCAAAGTAGTTCCGAACCCGTACTACCTATTTTCAAGCTATGACCCGAGCCGAACTAATCGCGTTCTAAAATTCATCAATCTTCCGGCAACATGTAATATTTCGATTTACAACCTCGCCGGGGACTTTGTTATAGAAATCGTAAAAGACGATCCCTCTACAGCTGAGGCAACGTGGAACGTTACCAACGATTTTAATGTGCCGGTTGCATCTGGCATTTATATTTACGTTGTGGATGCTCCGGGATTCGGTCAGAAAATCGGCAAGATGGCCATATTTACTGAAATTGAAATTTTAGGTCAATACTAATTAAAGAGGATAGATAAAATGAGAAACAAAACATTTTTGCTTATAATTGCTCTGCTCTTATTGACCTTTCAGTCAATAATGGCAGGCAACGAAAACCGTATTGGTACGGCGGGTGCGGCCGAGCTTTTGATATCGGTCGGCTCCCGTGGTACAGCCATGGGAGGAGCAGTAGTTGCCAACTCCTATGGCATTGACGCTATATACTGGAATCCCGCCGGCCTGGCCTGGCTGGAAGGCACCGAAGCCATGGCCTCTCTCCTGCCCTATATAGCTGATATAGATGTTACATATTTTGCTATTGGCCAACAGATTGAGGATTTTGGTGCTCTGGCACTTTCTGTAAAAATTGTTAGTGCAGGCAAAATCGAAGAGACAACAGAGGCATTTCCTGATGGTACCGGCAGCATTTTCGAGCCGACCATGGCAGTGATCGGCTTGACCTTTGCCAAAGCAGTAAGTACTCAGGTCAATTTTGGTATTACCGGACGCTATATCCGCGAAGATATTTTCGAAGTATCAGCTAGCGGACTGTCATTTGACTTCGGATTTACCTATGAGCCCAGAATTTATGGACTGACCCTCGGACTGGCAATCCGAAATTATGGTCCTGACATTAAGTTTTCGGGCAGTGGATTTGAGAGATTAGATGCTAACAATCGTCCGGTAGCTTCAAGCGATGCGGGTGCAGAACTGCCAACATCGATTGACCTGGGTCTGGCCTATAATTTCATGAATGAAGGACTCAACTCGGCTACTTTATCAACAAACTTCCGCTCCAATAACCTTTCCAATGACAATTGGAACAGCGGTGTGGAATACGTTTATGACGAAAGTTATTCGCTCAGAGCCGGCTACAATTATTCAGCCCAGGATAATTACCTGTATGGCTTCTCGCTGGGTGCCGGAGTTTCTGTCGACCTTGGCGAAGATGCCAGACTTACATTTGAATACTCCTGGACCGATACCGAAGTATTCAGTAGTAACCAGTACTTTACCATGAAAGCCAGCTTCTAAGAGCTAGCATAGTAATAGAGCACAAAAGCCGGGTGACTACTTAAAGTCCCCGGCTTTTTTTTATGCGTTGGATTTAGGTAGCTCTAAGGTTGATTCAGGGTTTGCGTTTAGATTTGCGCTGGCTTTGCCCGTATTCAACTACAGCTTTTATCTCCGGCCAGTACCAGGGAACAAGCTTTTCTAACCATCTTTGATGAATAGCGCCTTTTGCTGAATCATTCTTATGAAACGAAAATACATATAAGTCCCTGTGGGCAAAAACGTACAACGAGTCGTTTTCTATAATTTGGTCGAATATTTTTTGTGAGGCATCAATCCGATTCAGCTTACCGAGACAAAACCCGATTTCATACATGAGAAAAGGGCTGTGAGGTTTCTGAGAAACTGCCAGAGCTGAATCAAAATACTTGAGAGCTTTGGCATAGTCGTAGTCAAGATACTGTTCCATTCCCAATTTGAAGTATTCAACATATTGTAAATCATAGATAGTCTCAAAATCTCTTACAATCGGCCTTACTTTTTTGAAAGCAATTTCGATAATTCCCATCAGTTGATTTGGGTCTTTCTTTTTCGACCAGGGAAAAGGCACATACGACTGGAAAAAGGACGGATACAAAAACAATGCCTTTTCTGCAGGGGCGGAAGGCTTGAAACCTGTGGCAAAAACAATATAATCCGGAGCCTTTTTTAGCAAATAAGGAATGTTATATTTGCGCTCTTTCCAGGTTGTCTCTAACCCCTCAATATTGGCGTCGCTGTGACGGGCGATAGTAGAATCGGTCAGTCCGATTATATCAATGACTTCATGACCAACCAATTCATAACCCAGCTTACCAATAGTAGAGATAGCCACAGAGAAATTTGTCGAATCGGTCTCTTTCATTTTATTAGAGATGAATTCCATTTTTGAGACAAATATTTTTTCGTTGGCATTATAGTAGGTGACAAAATCAAGCGGCAGCCGGTAAGTAAGCCACAAAAGAGGAATTGCTGCCACCAGCAGCAGTAAATATCTGCTTTTAGCACTAAACGGTTCAAGAATTAGCCTGACCGAAACTGCGGCAAGCATAGCAGTAATCCCGAAGACAGGCAGAAAAAACCTGTGAACTTTGAGAACATCTCCGCCCACCAGAATTATATAGAGAATATATACAAATGAAAAAAGCCAGAGAACTTTGACCGAATATGACAGCTTCTTAAAGTTTAAGGCCGTGATCAAAAAGCCAATGCCAAAAAATCCATATTCCAGAAAGAACCTGCCGGCATATTCAAGACCGCTTGTTAGCTGTTCAAAATCAAAACTTGTTTTGGCATAGAACGAATTGGGTAAAATTGAGCCGTAATAGGCAACTTTAAAAATCAAAAACGGGATTGAAATCACAAAGGCAATCGCACCGACAGTTATTGCAAATTTAGGCAGTCGTTTTTCTAAAAGCGCTTCTATGAAAACAAAAATTATTGCCAGCAGAACACCTTCAGGCCTGACCCAGACAGCCAGAGCCAGCGTGGCTGCTAATAGACAGCTTCGTTTCAGATACAACCTGATTGACAGCAATGTCAGCAAGGTAAAGGCAGCTGTTTCCAGCCCCGCCGGCGACCAATAGGCGAATGAAAAGTTAAGCGCTACCAAAAACAGAGCCAACAGCGAAAACCAGCGGTCATTCTGACTGAAAAGATCCCGCGCTATTACGAAAATCAAGAATAACGACAATCCCCCGAATATCAAGCCACTGTAAGCTGCAATCGCTATGTAGTCAAATCCTAAACTCCCCCACAATAAGAGATAAATTGTCCAGCCAAAATTGGTAAAGCCTTCTATTCTCTCGCCTATGTTGAATACCAGGCCGTCTCCATTTAAATAGTTGGCCACATATCTGAAAGTTATATAGGCATCGTCCTGAATAAATTTCAAATAGTCCGCGAGATAAGCATAAAGGCCAAGAGCAGGAATAATCGGCCAGAAGTTTATAGCTTTTTTAAAATTCAGGATCATTTTTCAGCTTTCGATTTTGTAGATTAAGAATGTAGCTGCTATATTATGGCATAGCAAATGAAGATTGCAAGCTGAATTTTTTTATAATTATGCGCGATTACCCTGAAAACCGCGCAGTTACGAAAGGCTAACTTTCGCTGGCACTCTTTTTAATAACCAACTCTTCCCGTCGCATCTGCAGCTTATCGTAGCTCTCCGACGAAATCACGTAGTACCAGTCGGCAAATCTATTGTTTAGTTCCACAGAAAGTTTTATGCCGTTATCTATTTCAGACTGCCAGATCGTTCTCTGGCTGGCCAGCTGTCTGTTCATTGTATCAGAATTTGTTAACAAGCTGTCTGCTTTTGTCCGCCATTCATCGTTAGATGGCTTGGCAGGCTCAGGAAAAGATGACGAGTCAAACACGGCCGAGATAAACAGGTAGCGGTTTTCAATTGTTTTTCCCTCGCCTCCCGATATTTCACTGCCGGCTATTTCTCCAAAGCGCAGAGTATATTTAATGCCGTCATCGGTATATATAAGCATCTCACCTTCGTTAGAAAGCAGCTGCCCGCCTTGCGTAAAATAAAACCCTTTTGACTGCAGAGAAAATCTGTCCTGCGAACTTATTCTTTTTCCGTCAGATGATACGCTTTTTAAGCTCTGCGACAACCCCGGCGGTTTGGGGCGAACGTCGACAATTTTTAAGTCGACCAGCGAATTCAGCAGTTCGCGCATTCTGGCGTCGTCCACCTTCTGGGAAGATTTCATTTTATCAGCGCTCCAGGTATCGTTATCTCCTCTTGAAAGTGCCAGATCGTCTCGTCTTTCCACCGACAGAGTTCGCTCGTTTATAGTGTAGTCGTTAATCACGACTCTTTCTATTTTTGCGGTGGTAACTTTCAGAAGGTCAGCTTCAATCCAGTCTTCGAACTTTGTCGATACCTCAATATCGGTCCTGGCAGCATATACCCGCGATTGCTCAGGTGAGCGGACGTACTTAAATCCGTTTTTCTTTTCAACTTCCCGGCCGATTATCAGATCAGCCAGCACCGAGCCGCCGCGTCCCTTGATAGTTATGCGCTGACCTTTGCCTTTTAAGGAAGCATCGTCACTCAAGGGATCTATCACTGAAAATTGCTCGTGGTCGGTAATTATCGAAGAACGGTAGTCATCTTTTTTTATCTGTATCATGGCGGCCGCAGTATTGGCCAGACGCTCGGCGCCATCTGCCGGATAATTATAATGTGAAGGGATAGTCCACTTGCCATTTTCAAAAGTTACCTTAAACGGAACTGCTTCGCCTGTTTCCTGATTGTAGTCAATTACTTCCAGCGTCGTAGCTTCATTGGGATCTTCAAAATCGGGGAAAAACGCCTGACCCTGTTCTATAAAAGCATCGGGAGTGATTCTTTCGGGAGAGACGATAACCGCCAGTGCCAGCAGCACCACCGCAGTCAGAACAAACCATAATGTTTTTCTATTTTCATCCATATAGAGAACTAACTCCTCAACCTTCGTTCAATGGCGGCTCCGGCCAGCTCTTTTTTGCGGCGCTTAAAAAATATTATAATACCGACAATTAAAACCGGTATTGGCGGAAGCGATACCGCCAGAGTTTTAATACGAGACTGGATACTCCTGATCGAAGTTTCCATTTTTTCTTTACTGCTTAAAATAGTTGCATTCTTTTTAGCTTCGATATTCGCCTGAAGGGCCTCAAATCTGCGATTTTCAACTTCCTGAAGATTCTGAGTCATAATCTTTTTGGTCTGGGCGTCGAGGTCCGTGCGGTTGCTGACCAGCGCCACTTTTTCATTCAGTCTTTGTTGAGCTTGAGCCAGTGCCGTCTGCGCTTCGTTTTCGGCTTCTTTTTCTTCTTTTAAGCGCTGCTCTACAAATTCTCTGATGCGGTCTTCGACAGATGCCAGGGCCCGGTGTTTAAGGCGTTTTTTGCGCAAGTCAATGAAAGAATAATCTTCCATGAGAAGATCTATGCAATTTAGAAAAAATGAGACATTGTCGAAATTTAAGTTAGCCAGTCCCTGCTGCCTGATCTGAAAAAACTGCTCTCCGATAAAATCAATATCTGCAACCACAATCGCATTAACCTTTTCTGGTTGTTCTTCTGCTGATGCTGCCGGCTGATTGCCCCAGATTCTGGCCGCGATGGTATAGATCTCGCCGTTCGGAATCCGCCGAACGTTTCTGTTGATGCTCAAACCCATTCCAAAAAATCCGCGCTTAACTAACTGAGGAAACTGATGAACCCCTGAGACACGTCCGGATTTTAAGAGCGGCTGAAAATCGTATTTGCTTTCAAAAGCTTTGTTAAGATAACCGCTGTAAATTATGGCCATTTCCTGCAGACCGGCGCTGGCGTCGTTAAGCGGGTTAAATCCTTCGGTGGTCTGATTACTGGCTGTCACAAAAATTACTTCGGGTGGCAGCTGCAAAAATTCCGGGTGAGGATTGTAATTGTCCCAGATAATCTGCTGGGTGTTCCAGGTCACTCCCATACTGGACATCAGTTTATTGATATCCCCTTTGGCTTCCGGCGGCGGCTGGTTTTGCGCAAACGGACTTCTCTGAGCATCGGCAGGTAAAACCGGCGACAGAGCCATATTAAAAGCAGGCAGGGGGTCGACCAATAGCATGGTCGGTTTGCCTGAAACAATATACTGCTTTAGATTATCAAGCTGCGGTTGCGTCAGCGATGACGGCAGAACTACCAGCAGCGCCTGAATATCTTCTTCAATGGCAACATCCGGTGAAATGTGAACTACTTCATACTGCTTGCTTAGCTCAAGTACTATCGACCAGGGCGGATTGTTGGCCATAGTCTGGAAGTCCATGCCGCCAAAAACTTTTGCTCCGGTATTAAGAACGCCGACTTTTTTACGTTTGGAGCGGGCCACCACCCGGATGCTTCGGAGCAGTTCGTATTCAACCGGCAGGCCTCTGTCAAAAAACGGAATAATTTCCTCCGCCACACCACTGGTAAAAGCCAGGCCGAGAAAAATTTGCGAAGTGCTGGCTCTGGCCGAGCCGGTGCTCAGAACTTCTCTGGGAACGATGCCAAACTTTTCACGGGCTTCACGGGCCTGGTCGCTAAACGGTTCAGTGTCGTTTATCAGAATTTGCACCTTGCCGCCCGAGAGCGATGCTATTTCGTCGAGCTTGCTCAGCAGATTGGCTCTGGTTTCGACAAAGCTCTGCGGCACCTCGGGACTTATATAGGCCTGAACCAAAATAGGCCGGTCATCCGGCAGTTCGTCCAGCAGTTCTTTGGTTTGACTTGAAAGAGAATGTAATTGTTCGGCGGTAGCGTCGAATCTTATACCGGCGTATGACATCACCACGTTAAAACTTATGACTGCTATGATAAGTGCTGCAATCCTGATCAGCTGGTGTATCAGGTAGTTTCTTTGTCCGGACTCTACCGGCCAGTGCCTGCGACCAAGTATAATTATATTCAGGTAAAGCATCAGGGCGACAATTGATATAAAATAAATAAGTCCATGCAAACTAATGACACCGCGCGAAAATTCCGAAAATGCGCTTTGAATACTGACAATCCTGAAAAGGCTTTCCAGTCCCTGCCCGACAATCACTCCGGCTGAGGAAGAATAAACGAACAATGAGCAGAATAGCGCGCCAAGTACAAAGGCGATGGTAACATTGGCAGTCAAAAGTGATGCCAGCATGCCGACTGACAAAAGTGCAGAGCCGATCAGCCAGTAACCGAGATAATTTGAGAACATCAGTCCGATATCCGGCTGTCCCAGCCAGAACAGAACCATGACATGGCTCAAAGATAAAATCAAAGCGGCAGAATAAATTCCGAGTACGGCCAGATACTTGCCCAGAACAATTTCCAGATCCGTGGCCGGTAGAGTTAAGAGCAGTTCATCGGTACCGCTTTTCCTTTCATCTGCCCAGACCGACATTGTCAGCGCCGGAATGAAAAACAAAAGCAGGTAAGGGAAAAACTCATTGAGCTGGTCAAGATTGGCTAAGTTGTTGGCAAAAAACCTGGTCTGCCAGAAAGCAGCAGCGGCGCTCAGGAAAATAAAGAGTGTTACAAAAACATAGCCGGTCGGACTGGAAAAATATGAAAACAGATTACGACGGCTGATGGCCAGAATCAGTTTTTTATTCAGCTCAAACTTCATTATTCTCGCTCTCATCTGAGCTTTGCTGTTTATATGAGCCGGTCAGCCGGTAAAAAGTGTCTTCTAAGGTACCGCCGGACTTGAGTTCCTCCGGGGTGCCGTCAAAAACTAATTTGCCGCGGTCCACAAACAAAACCCGGTCGGCGACTGCTTCAACTTCCTGCAAAATATGAGTTGATATCAAAATTGTCTTGGAGCGGCCAAGTTTACTGATGTTTAACCTGAACTCTTTGATCTGGTTGGGGTCAAGTCCGGCTGTTGGCTCATCCATTATAAGCACTTCCGGATCGTGAAGCAGCGCCTGGGCCAGACCCACCCGCTGACGATAGCCCTTAGATAGCTTGCCTATCGGCTTTTCCAGAACTTCTTCTAAGGCACAGAGATTACTTACTTCTTCAATGCGGCTGCTGAGCTTCTTTTTTTCAATACCCCGGGCGTTCCCGAAAAACATCAGCAGTTCTAACGGGGTCATGTCATCGTAGAGCGGCCCGTTTTCAGGCAGATAGCCCAGCCTGCGGGCAGCTTCGATCCTCTGTCCATAGACGTCAAATCCGGCTATGCTGGCGCTGCCTTCGCTGGCCGCCAGAAAACCGGACAAAATTTTCATGGTTGTGGATTTACCCGCCCCGTTGGGACCCAAAAAGGCCACAATCTGCCCTTTGGGAATTGAAAATGAAATATCCTGAATGGCCACAAAAGAGCCGTAAAATTTGCTCAAATGTGAGGCCTGAATCATGGCACCGTTTAATTTATCTGACATTCAGCTGTTTTCAATATCTTTATTCTATTATTTCAAATTGCACTAAGATGCCAAATCGGCTTCTTAGAATCTTGCAAAAGTATGAACTTCTATCCTAACTGTCAAGACCGGTCAGCTGAGCATTTTAGCAGTCTGCCTTTATTTACTTACAACTAAGCTTATATTTCTATGGTGTTCAACAGTTCCAAAAATTTTCAAGAAAAAGCTGCCTCAACTGAGGCAGCTTGAATTTTAGTAATATTACGCAATCAGACTACGGGCAGGTGCCAGCCGGGGCTCCGCCCCTGAAAATGAAATCTACCGCAAACGTTAAATCAAGGATATTGGGTCCATCACCGTCACTATTCAAATCTGCTTCCTCGGGACAAACTCCCGGGTCACCGCTGCCACGGAAAATGTAGTCAACAATGAATGTCAAATCCAGAATATTATGATCGACGCCGTCGCCGTTTATATCTCCTCTACTACCGAAACAGCAGCCGAATACAACTGTCGGCTCCAGGCAGGTGCAATCGACTGGAATTGCCCCGCCAAGTAAAAAGATTTCAATCGCAGCAACATCTTCGGCATCTATAATGCAGTCACCGTTAAAGTCGCCATTGGCCAGTGGAATGGGAGCTGGCCCTCCAAATGCTATAAAATCCAGCAAGAACTGCTCATCAATTATAGTTATAGAACCGTCACCGTTGGCATCACCCGGTAATTGTATCAGGCAACTGTCGGGCTCACTCAATTCTACGACATACAATCCACTCTGTATATCAGATAATAGTATCTTCCCTGACGGCAGATAAGGATAAACATTCCAATTACCTTCATAACCAAAACCTGATTCTAAATAAGTATCATAATGTCCGATTTTGACCGGGCTGGCAGGATTAGAGACATCATAAATCTGCAAGCCTTCGGTATAGTGGGCGATGTATAAAATGCCATTCTTCTCATAACAATTATGAGCCGAGGCAAGTGGGTTGACGATGATATCTGCAACTTTGGTGACACTTCCAAGATTCTGTACGTCAAATATGCGAGTATGTTGCCCGGTGCCAATTTCGTCTCCTATTGCAACATATCTGCCGCTGTCAAGTACTGCCACATTGTGTGCACCTGAACCGGTGTAGTTAAAAGTAGTAATAAGCGAAGGTGCTGCCTTGTTAGATATATCCAGCACATCAATACCAATACCGAAAATTGATGCCGCGTACAATGTGTCATTATAGATATCAATGTCATGGTAATAGTACGGTTCAAAAGACGAAACAAACATTGGAGAGGAGGGTGTTGAAATATCGTATATCAAAAGTCCGCCGATATTGTGGTCACCCATGATATAGAGATAGTCACCTTCTACTTTACAGTTATGAGCGCCCGAACCGAAATCGTGGGCAATCGTTGAAACCTGAACCGGAGCTGTTACATCAGAAATATCAAATATCTGGGTACTCTCTCCTTCGCTTATGACAATCGCATAGTTCTTGTAGATTTTGACATCTTTATGGTCTCTTCCGGGAACTATCGGATTCAAAAACCCGACTTCGCTGATTGGATTTGTGCTCAAATCAATGATACTGACACCTTCGTTGCGGGCGCAAATAAGTGCATATTCATTGCCGGCTGTATCAGTGTAGCCCCAGCAGTCACCATAAGTATCGCGACCATTCCAAAAATCGAGCAGATTCATATTACTGGAGACAACTCGCGCTATGACACTAAATTCTTTGCTGGTTGTCACGATTTGCATAACTGAATCATCGGCTTCAATCCTATAAAAATAAGTTAGCGCTGTCGTCAAACCGGAATGAGTGTAACGAGTTGTGGTCGCATCAACGTGTGCCAACAAAGTGGTCGGCGGTGACGAATTATCACCATAAATGTAGAAACCATCTATTGCCAATCCTCCTATATATTCCCATCCCAGAATTATCTCAGTTCCGTTGGGTATACCGCGTAGATTACCGATATAAAGGGGCGTGATTGTCAGAGTACACGGTTCGCTTTCAAAAAAAGTGTGCCCTGCCGCCACAACCGGCCACCAGCCATAGAGAATGTCCAATGTTGGGGCGTTGTCCCTAAAATTAATTCCCGCATAAGTCAGGCCGCTGCTGTCGTAGTCGCTTTTCATCACCTGCAAGAATTCACGGCTGTCTGGATCGGTAGTGGGATCCCACTGCAGGTTAACGTTTCCAAACGGCGACCTTTCCGCAAAACAGAGATTCAGCCTGCGGGGATTAAGTGGGTCAGAAACATCCCAGGCCGAACCGGGAAATGTACCTACTCCGGCAGCATCCCAACCGAGGTCTACCCGAAATGTCTGACAAAGAGTCTGTTTGGAAGTGTCGGATTCGAATATTATCTCTACTTTAACAATGTCCGCAGGGCTAAGATTACTCCCAAAAAGATCCTCTGCAAGAGCAAGACTTGCGCCGAAAGCCTCTCCACCTCCGTCATTCCCCGTCAACCACGGAGTCGGGCAGGTCATGAACGCCTCAATCGCCGGAAAATCGTGGGAACTTGATTTCTCACCTCCCGACTGCTTGGAAGAATTTTGTGCCCGGTCTGGCCGCTCCCACATCAGGGGCAGAGTCGGATTATCTACCCGGTCTGAGCCGGCATTAAGCTTGGGGTCAGTTGCTGCAGTTGACGCTAAGAGCGCGCCAAAAATAATGATAATACTGTTAAATTTAAGAGTCCTGAGCATAGCCTCCTCCTGCAATAATGAATTAACCTAAATCAAATTATTTACTGACATCATTTGTAATTTTTCATACTGCCTCTAAAGTGGCAGCCCGTGAGTGTAAATTTCGGAGTCGACCCAATTGATATCTCAGCAACAAAATATACTATGTTATCTGACATATTGGCAACATTTTTTGGTAGTGGCTCAGTTTGATTCTTTTGCCTCAATCAGACTAATTATATCTTCTAAGCTCCACAGCCGGTCAGTAACGCCTGCTTCCATTGCAGGAGTAACCCTCAATGTTATATGAATCCGCACAAAGTTATAGTACATAAAATGCAAAGCGACTGAGTGCTCAAGGTTATCTATCTTCTTGCTGAATCCATTGGTCAGTCGAGTAAAGCGCCGGATATTCATACGCATAGTCAGATTTTGACGTTCTACCATAGAAGTTGAAATATCTTTCTTGTCCGGCCGACCTGTTATCTTGCGCCTACGGCAACCAATACACTTGGGCGGACTGTATCGAGCTTCACCGGCTGTCTCAGCGCCATACAGCTTCACAAGCATTGCATAATCTACGTTATTGCCAAAGGCTTCCTCTACTGCTTCGATATATACCTTGTGGCCATCAGAAGTGATCTGGACTCGATTAGACAGGCGTTTAGCAACATCTTTCATAAAAGTATTTGCCCAATTAGCATTGCGTAAGCCTACAAGCCAAGATACTACTAACTTAGAATCAGGGTCTAAAGCTACCCACGTCCAGACATCACCAAAGCCAAATTGATTCTTTTTGTCTTTTGGGACATTGGCCTGTTTAGCATAGCAAAACGACCAAATCTCATCACATTGAATCTTATTGCAGGTCAGGTTCCTAAGTGCCTTATCCTGATACTCTGCGCAAGCCATACCAGCGTCAACTAACAGCTTCGTGACTGAGTTTCTGGCAGCTCCGGTCATACGTGAAGTTGAGCGGATAGAGTTTCCCTCTACTAATGAGGCTAAAACCTGAACCCTTTTTTCTTTGTTTAGCTTATTCATACTGACCTAATATGCTTGAGCGTTTATTATTTGTCAAGAGAAAAATTACCCTTTTACCGAAAAAAGGTATTTACTTAATGGAACAAATCAGCTATACTTCCGTTATAATGGATGTAGAGTTTAATCACTCCGACTTGAGACAGCTTGCTTGCGATGGGGCTTTTGTGGGTGGCTACCAACCCGGTGTGGTGAGAAAATACAGAAAAATTATAACTGAAATGCAAGCCGTGGAGAACAGGCTGTCCCTTTATGAATGGAAGGCCTTACACTTCGAAAAACTCAAAGGAGACCGAAAGGGTCAATATTCTGTAAAAATAAATGACCAATATCGGATAATTTTTTTGATTAGCAAAAATAAGGACGAGAAAACAGAAACGATTGTAATATTGGAGATAGGGGATTATCACAAATGACTAAAAACATAGTGGCCGAACCTTTTCCGCCGGGTGAATTTATTCAAGATGAACTTGAAGCCCGAAACTGGAAACAAGTCGATTTAGCAAAGATTATGGGCGTGACCAATAAGGTGGTCAACCAGCTCGTGCAAAACAAAATTCGAGTTACCACAAAAAGGGCACAACAATTGGCCGTCGCCTTTAGTAGCAAGCCCGAAGAGTGGTTGAAGCTCCAAATGCTGTATGATTTGGCTATTTCGCAACTCCCGCCAGATGAAAAAGGTGAAAGAAAATCTCGTTTATGGCGGTTCGCCCCTGTTTCAGATATGATGAAGAGGGGTTGGTTGGCAGAGACAGAAAACATTGATTTTTTGGAAGCACAGGTTAAACAGTTTTTTGGGAACAAAGATGTAAGCACTTCTACACCCGTTCCATTTGCGGCACGTAAGTCAACAGATGGCACAGAGCTTACAAAAGAACAAAAAACTTGGTTCCAAAGATCGTTTCACCTCGCAAAATCAATGCACATTGATACAGCATATTCGAGAGGACAAACTACTTGGAACAGTCTATTCGAAGACTTGAGTAATTTACTTTGTGAGCCCGAAGAAATTAGGCATATTCCCAACGTATTGATGAAATATGGCATAAGATTTCTTGTGGTTGAACATCTTCCCGGTTCAAAAATAGATGGGATATCCTTTTGGTTAAACAAGAGAGCACCAGTTGTAGTCTTGTCGCTAAGGTATAATCGCATTGATTGGTTTTGGTTTACACTCTGCCACGAGCTCGCTCACATTTATTATGGGGACGGAAAAGTGGGAGAAGTAAACTTAGATGTAGAATTAGTTGGCAGGGGAGCACAAGCGACAAAAGATAAGAATAATGAAGAACAGCGAGCAGACGAATTTGCAGGTAATTTCTTAGTCGACCCCAATTCGTTAGAGGACTTTTGTCTTCGCAAGAGAAGAATAATGTCAAATGCTGATATTGTGAATTTTGCCCGCAGGATAGAAGTTCATCCGGGAATAGTAGTAGGTCAATTACAACATAAGAACAAGATTTCTTGGAGTCAGGGAAGACAAATGTTAGTAAAAATACGAAACTTTATAACTGAAACTGCCCTAACTGATGGTTGGGGTCAAATCCTAACGATTTAGGAGGACTTGTTAGTGAACTACACAAAACAGATGCAAAGAATAATTGGCCGCTATGAAAGAGCGACTGGCAAAACCTCGTATACTTCAAATGAGGTTGCAAGATGGGCGATTGATAACGGTGAATGGGAAGCTCCGCCAGAAGTAATAATTAGAAGATGTTCGGAAGACGTCTCGAAAGCTCTAAGAGAAGAATACGAAACAGACCCTCAGGGTAGAAGAGCCAGAGTAAAACACGCTGCGCTAATTAAACCAGAGGGGGAGCAACTCAAGATTTCGATTTGGTTCGATAGTCGTAGAGCCACACGAAAACAAATGGAGCTTTCTTTTCAGCAACGGCGAAAAGGGGTTGTCAGCGATTGCAAGCAACTCAAAACAGACGTTGACAGCTATAACGATAACTATAATCAGGAAGAGTCAATTCAAATCGTTTTCAATTTTACTGCAGATGTAGAAGAAGCCGAATTGGCAACCCCTAAGAAGAAGACTTCCGCCAACGTGCCTCCGCAGCCTTCTCGGCAATTTTCCGACGTTGTTCGGCGGTCAGCTTCTTAGCACGTGCCTTACCGCCCTTAAGGCCACCTAATCGCCCTGCTTTTACGGCTTTGGGGTCTTTATCGGGGTCAATATCTTCTGGTGCTTCCTCACCAGTAGCTTGGTCAACTATGTCTTTTGCAAGGACGTTGCTATCCTTTTTGCCTTTCCTTTTGCTTGAGCGCTTAGGCATACACTAATATATATAACAACTTCAAATTGTCAAAAGAAATTGCAAAAAAGGAAGTTTTACCTATATTAAGATATGATGAGATTCGGATTTATGCTCTGTTTGCTGGCCTTATTGGCCTGCTCGGACGATAAATCAACCGAACCAGGAATTACCCGTGAGATATTTCTATCTTCAGACTACATTGATGGTTGCCTGCCCTGCGATGATGCAAATGTTCAGATTAAGGCTGACGGGATTTGTATTGATGCGGGCTATGATTACGCCGTGAGCTTCAGGTGCAGCGAACGCTGCCCCAGAACGAGTGCACTTTTATTCAGCGTAGAGTATGTCACTTGTTTCAAGCGATAGACTTACTCTTCCTTAAATAATTTCAAACTGAGCCACTACCCATTTTTTTGCCATTTTGCCCCTAAGATGCTGATAATGGAGACAATTTCAGCAGACTTTGACGTAATTGACTCTTTTCAGCTTCAAGACAGAAATTAAATACAAAGCGAGTCAGTAAGTTTTTAATTTTCAAGAAAAAGCTGCCTCAGTTGAGACAGCTTTAATTTTGGTAATTTGGTAATAATAGCGCGAATAATCTACGGACAAGGGCCGGCCGCAGGTCCACCCCTGAAAATGCGGTCAACGACAAAGGTCAAGTCCAACACGTTCGGACCTTTGCCGTCGCTGTTGAAATCCGCTTCTTCGGGACAAGAGCCCGGGTCACCACTGCCACGGAATATGAAATCAACAATGAAAGTCAAATCGAGGACATTAAGATCATCGCCGTCGCCGTTTATATCTCCTCTACTGCCAATACAGCAATAAAATTCAACTGTCGGCTCTAGACAAGTGCAATCGACTGGAATTCCCCCGCCAATAATATAATCTAAATCATACTTATTAATAATGCAGTCACCGTTAAAGTCGCCGTTTGCCAGTGGGTTCGGAGCGGGTCCACCACGCGATAAAAAATCTGTCAAGAATTGCAAATCAAGTATATTTATAGTACCGCTACCATCGGCATCACCCGGATTTTGAATCAGGCAACTGTCCGGCTCACTCAGTTCTACGACGAACAATCCACTCTGCATATCAGATAAAAGTATCTTCCCGGAAGGCAGATAAGGATAAACACTCCAGTTACCACGGTAACCATAACCGGTGCCCAAAAAAGTGTCATAGTAGCCGATCTGCAGAGGTCGGGTCGGGTTGGCCACACTATACAATTGTAAACCTTCGGTATAATGAGCTATATAAAGGATGTTGTTCTTTTCATAGCAATTATGAGTCGAAGCGCTGGGGTCGACGATGATATCGGCAACTTTCGTGACACTTCCAAGATTTTGAACATCAAAAATTCTGGTGTGCTGCCCGCTGCCAATTTCGTCACCGATTGCTACAAATCTGCCGCTGTCAAGTACCGCGACATTATGTGCGCCCGAACCGGAATAATTGAAAGTGGTGATGTACGACGGAACAGCTTTATTAGTAATATCCAGAACATCTATCCCCTGACCAAAGATGGCCGCGGCATACAGCGTATCATTATAAATATCAATGTCATGGTAATAGTATGGTTCAAAGCTGCTGACGAAACTTGGTGAAGTTGGATTCGAAATATCATATATCAAAAGTCCGCCGGTAGCGTGGTCACCCATGATATAGAGATAGTCGCCTTCTACTTTACAGTTATGAGCGCCGGAGCTATTATCGTGAATTATCGTTGATACCTGTACCGGATTTGTAACATCAGAGATGTCGAAAATCTGAGTCCTTTCATACTCATTGACCAATATTGCAAAATTCTTGTATATCTTTATATCCTTAGCATCGTTTCCAATTACTAAAGAAGGTAGAAAACCAACTTCTGATATAGGACTTGTACTTAAATCTATAATACTGACTCCTTCACTTCTTGCGCAAATAAGGCCGTACTCGTTGCCCAAAGTATCGGTGTAACCCCAGCAATCTCCATATCGAGAGCGTCCGTTCCAAAAATCTATCAGATTTACGTTACTGGAGACCACCTGCGCGGTAACACTCAATTCTTGACTGCTGGCAACAACTTCCAAAACAGAATCAATAGCTTCAACCCGATAATAATAGGTCTCTCCTGTCGTCAGAGACAAATGAGTGTAACGGGTTGTAGCCGGGGAAAGTATGGTCAGCAAAGTGGTCGGCGGTGACACAGTATCACAATAGATATAGAAGCCATCAAACGTCAATCCACCGAGATATTTCCAGTCCAGAATTATCTCAGTTTCGCTGGGTACGCCGATAAAATTCCCGATATAATATGGCGTTATGGTCAAAGTACAGGGTTCACTTTCAAAAAAAGTGTGTCCCGCCGTCAGAACCGGCCACCAGCCGTATAAAATGTCAAGAGTGTAAGCTTCGGAAAAGATATTGACAGAATTATAAGTATCTCCGGTACTGTCATAGTCGCTGTTCATCACATACAAATATTCGCGGCTGTTCGATGAAGTCGTAGGGTCCCACTGCAAATTAACATTACCACCCGGTGAGTATTCCACAAAACAGAGATTAAGCCTGCGCGGATTAAGTGTATCAGAGATATCCCAGGCTGAACCGGGGAAAGTACCAACTCCTGCTGCAATGTAACCAAGATCACGCCGAAATGTCTGACAAAGAGTCTGTTTTGACATATCACTTTCAAATATGATCTGAACTTTAACTAAATCAGTACTGGCAAGATTACTCCCAAAAAAGTCCTCTCCGACAGACAAACCTCCGCCAAATGCCTCTGCTCCCCAGTTTACACTGGTCATCCATTGGGTAGGACCGGTCCAGACTGCACCAATTTGGGGAAAACCCGGGAAACTTGACCTCTCACCTCCGGACTGCTTAAAAGAATTTTGCGGCCGGTCGAGACGTTCCCACATCTGAGGAAGCTGAGTATTATCAATTTGGCCAGAGCCAAAATTTGACCCGGATGCTGAATTTACGGTTGATACCAGTACCAGTGCCAGAATCAGGGCCAGGACACTAAAATTGGATTTTCTGATCATAACCGGATACCTCTTATTTCTCATCTAATTTTTTTCCTAATGTCTTTCGGTCTCGCCTATAGACTATTGCCCATCGACTATTATTGTGGCGGTCAAAAAAGGTAGCTGCCGGAGTAAGAATTTCACAATTCCCAATCAATATATCAGATGTCGCAATTTTGGCAAGATTTTTGGCTGCTTACCCTTGAATTTACTTTTGATAATAGCTTTTAAGAGCTAATTTCTGCGTATGGGAATTGATTTCTCTTCAATCATTTCTAAACAGGATAATCTCTGCCGCTCATTCTTTCTTTCGGCCATGAAGTTCGGTGACAAGATAGCCTATAAGGCCGATGGCGGACTGGGTAAATCTTACAGTTACAGAGAGGCTCTGGAAATCGTAAGCGGTTTCGGTGCTGGCCTCAAGGATAAATGCAATGGCGAAACAGAGATCGGGCTTCTTTCTGAAAACAGACCCGAATGGCCGATTTCTTATCTGGCAATTTTAAATTCAGGTAAGACCGTGGTGCCAATTGATGCCAACCTGAAACCATCTGAAAAGAAAAACATAATCGATAACGCCCGGCTGAAGACCGTTATAGTTTCTGATTCTCAGAAAGATACGATTTCTGATTTCAGCAGTGACTTAAAATTGATATTGATTTCTGACGACACTAAAAACGGCTGGCACAACTATTTTCAGTCACCAAAAGAGCAGATAAAAATTCCTGCGGATAAAACCGCGGCGCTGATTTATACATCCGGCACTACCGGCAACCCCAAAGCAGTCATGCTGACCCACTCAAATTTGCTGCACAATTTAAGCAGTATCGGTAGTTGTTGTCAATGTAGCGAAACAGATATTTTTCTGTCGGTTCTTCCTTTACACCACACTCTGGAATGTACCTGCGGCTTTCTTACGCCGTTTTATTGCGGGGCACAGGTAGTTTTCGCCCGCTCGCTTAAGTCAAAAGAGATTGTCGAAGATATCAAGCGCAGCCAGGCGACCATGATGATTGGCGTGCCGCTGTTGTTTGAAAAAATGTACGACTCCATAGCCCGAAAGATTAAAGCGGCGCCACTCGTCCGGCGAATTCTTTTTAAGATTCTGTTTAGTCTGTCATGGCTTGGCTGGAAATTTGGTCTCAGGCTGGGGCAGGGTCTGTTTAAGAGCATGCGCGAGAGGGCCGGACTCTCTTCGATCAGGATTTTTGTCAGCGGCGGGGCGCCCCTCCCCAAAAAAATTGCCGTCTTCTTTAATTTAATCGGCTTTACCTTATTAGAAGGTTACGGCCTGACAGAAACCTCGCCGGTTCTGACAGCCAACCGGCTTGATGATATAAAATTTGGCTCGGTTGGAAGAGCAGTGCCGGGCGTAGAAATTAAAATCGATAAACCCGACAAAAACGGCATCGGCGAAATAATCGCCCGCGGCGGTAATATCACCCCCGGCTACAAAGACAACCCGGAGGCAACCGCCGAACTTATCCGCGATGGCTGGCTTTATACCGGTGATTTGGGGAAACTTGAGAACGGCTACCTTTACATCACCGGCCGGGCTAAAAACCTGATTGTATCAGCCGCCGGTAAAAATATCTATCCTGAAGAAATCGAAGAACATCTGCTGGCTTCGCCTTATATTTTAGAAGCCGTGGTCTTCGGTCGTAAAAAACAGGATAAACAGGGCGAAGATGTCTTAGCCGTGATAGTACCCGACCTTGACCAGATAGCAATAGATTTTGCTATCTCTCCCGACTCACCTGATATGACCGAACTGAAAAAAGTGATGGATAAAATCGTAGCCGAAGTGAACAGTTCAATGTCAGGTTATAAGCGCATCAACAGTTTTGAAATCCAACTCGAAGAACTCGAAAAAACCTCGACCAAAAAAGTTAAGAGGTTTGTGTATGGGTAGAAGACAACTATATTTGGAAAAAGGCGCGCTAACATACGTACGGTACAGAAAATTATGAATTTGGAGACATTAGTAGATAAAAGAATTTGGGAAAGTATTGAGCAGTCGTATAAAGCTGGAAGTTATTCCAGTGCTATTAAGGATGCAATGCATTTCTTGAGCGACTTAATTCGTGAAAAAAGTGGGTTAGAGGGCGATGGTGTAGCACTAATAGGTAACGCCTTTGGAGGCAAATCGCCAAAGCTTAAGGTAAACAAGATGCAAACTGAATCAGAGCAAAATGTTCAAAAAGGCATTGAACAGCTATTGAGAGGACTCTATCAAGCGATTAGAAACCCTAGAAGCCACGGGAAAACGAAAGACCCCAAGTCAGATGCTGATGCTATTATCCTATTTATCAACTACTTAATTACTATAATAGGAGCATCAAGGGGGGTATTCTCTCCCGAAGACTTTCTTCTGCGCGTTTTTGACCCTGACTTCTACGCAAATAAAAAATATGGTCAGTTACTGACAAAAGAAATTCCGACCAAAAAGAGATTCGATATTTTTGTAACGGCACTTAGAAAAAAATCTGATGGTGATCCAGCGAAATTATATTATTTTTTCAGTACCCTCTATGCCAAATTGTCTGACGACGAACAAAATGAAATTCGTCAAATAATTTCCGACGATCTAAAAATCGCAACATCTGATGAAGAGATAATAGCAATGATAAGAATTCTGCCAGTATCATGTTGGCAATTGTACGACGAAGTAGCTAGATTAAGGATTGAAAATAAACTGTTAATGTCCATAAAGGAAGGCAAATACCATCCAAGTTATGATTCTTGCTACGGCGGTCTTTTGGGCACCTGCACAGTTCATATTTTGAGCTCTTTTTCTATGATGAGTGAACTTGAATTAATGATTTTGGAAAAGCTGTATTCATCAAACGAGAGTGAAGAGGAATACATTCTTCGATATTTTTTTGATTATATGCCAGAAATTATTTCAGAACCTTCAGGCTCATTTGAAGTGTTTGTTAATCAAAGACTTGAGGATGGAGACGTACGATATCGAGATGCATTATTTAGGTTGCAAGATAAAGGATTCATGAAATGGGTAGACGTTTTTGGTCCCACTTTGGCAGTTTTTAAGGAACTATTACCAGGCACCCCAAGTCAAGATAGTGACGACTTGCCTTTTTAGAATCTCAGTTGGATGGCTCACCCCTCGACTCCCACGGGACTTCGTACGCTCGGGACGATGCCATTCATGGTGGGTTCCAGTCTAGTCCCATCTAACTAATCTCCCATTAAACAAAACCTCTGCCTCAATCGTCTTCTTGTTGCAGGAAGAAACGAGCAATTATTTTGTAGTCCATAAAAAACCTATAGAACTCTTATTCAAATTTGAACCGATCTCAATTAAGAGAACACCACTGCCAACTACCGCTGTTAAACCACCTGAGAGACCAAATATAGAAGTCGGAATTCTGGTGCCGGTGCCGGACGAAGAATACTTCGAAGATGAAATCGAAATGGAAACAACCGATTCGTTTTACTCCGATAACGAAATCGAGTCTGGCCCGTTCGATAACGGCACTGGTTTCGGAGATGGTTTAGAAGGGAACTACAATGGCCAAGGCGATATGCCCGGGGTCAATAAGTTCGTTCTTGTGGGCGGCAGACGCCCTCGTCTGCCCCTCTTGCCTATGACTACGGCCGGGTGGCCCGCCATTCATGGTGGGTTCCTGTGTGACCGAATTAACCACCCTTCGACTCCCTCGAGTACACGGGACCTTGTCCGCTCAGAGTGACTTTGTTTTCGTGGGCGGCAGATGTCCCCATCTGCCCCATAATCGATTTTGTATATGGTTGATGTCTAGCCCTTTATTTACCCACCCACTTGATTCCTTTCAGCAATTCTGCCATATTCTCACATTCAGTTTTTTTAAAGGGTTGCATACGTTATGAAATCGAGACTACTAACAACTTGCTTGCTAATAATTGTCTGTCTGATAATGGCATCATGCGGTTCATTGGATCCGAATCCTACATCGAATTCAATAGCCTTTTTCCCCCCGAGGGTAACGGGCATGTGGAAAACAAGTGAAACTGGCCCCACTCCGCTCGGCTCCTGGGGTAAACCAAAAAGTGACCTTGCGCCTTACCCCAACCCGACAATTTTAAACCTTGAAGTTTCATTTCTGGTACCATTCGGACCCACTCGTGTTTCGATGTGGTTCGTGAAAGCGCTGGGGCCCAATGATGATGAAAGTAGTTTTAGCTCAACTGGAGGAGCAACCGTTTCTGTCTCAGGCGCTTCATCCATAACAACTGTAATTGAGAACACACTGGATTATGGAAATCATACAGTATCCATAAGTTTTGCAGAGCTACCCGGCGGATTCTACACAGTCTATTTATCAATAGGGGACACTCTTCAGCAAGCCGATATCCTCGTTATTCATACAGTTCAAGATATTCCTTTTTACTTAAGAGATTTTGTAGGAGATTAGTAATTATATTTTCAATTGGAGATTGCTATGAATCGAATGACAATTTGTAAAGTCTTAGTCTTTTTAACTATTATGATGACTTTTGCAGTACCAGCAATAACAGCACAAGAAACCGATACAACTACAAATAACGGTAAAAAGTTCGGCATATCCGTTGCACTTCAGACCGAACAGCTTGACATTACTTTTCCCATCTGGCCCGGCAGCAGTATTGTGATTATTCCATCGATAAGTGTGGTAAGTGTGAACGATGTTGCTACAGATTTTGGCTTTGGCCTGGGCTTAAGATACAACCTTAATACAACCGAAGCTGTACCGTACATCGGAATACGGTTTGTAGCTTTGAATCTGCTACCCAAAAACGGTGATGCGATGACTGATCTGGTGTTTGGCCTGTTTGCAGGGGGTGAATATTTTTTCAGCGATCATTTTAGCCTAAGCGTTGAGGCCCAGTTAAATTATGCCAAGTCAGATGAATTCTCTTTCAGATTTAACAATCCCGATGGGACTAATGTAAATACGGCCACTGTGGCTTTGGCGACGTTTTATTTCTAAGCGAACTCCGTCATTGCGAACCCTGATGAAATCAGGGTGTGGCAATCTCGCTTTTCTGTTCTGTTGGGTCTTGTCCCGATTTTAATCGGGATGTAACCCGATAGTCTGATTAGCCGGGTGCCCCACTGCTTGCGGCGTAGTCCCGAGTATTCGCGGGGTGGGTTCTGCTTCCTTAGATAGGCCGGCCCGGGTGGCCCGCCATTCATGGTGGGTTCCTGTGTTTTGTGGGCGGCCGCAGAGCGTGTCCTCATCTGCCCCTTAATCGCATCAACATTCCTGCACATATCACCGGCTGGATTCCACGTCAAGCGTGGAATGACGTCGTTTTAACGACGTTTACCCGAAACGCCTATAAAGGCGTCATTCCCGCCTACGAGCGGGAATCCAGTACTCACATACGTACCCTCCACTATCCCCCCACTTTAAATGCAGAATTCTCCTACGTCCCCTCATATATGAATGTCATAGAACAGATATCCGATTTCGACCAATTCCGGCTCGTTTTCACCACTAGTTCTATGAGTCGAAAAGTAAATATAACAAAACGAACCCATTCGTATGTTTGTGGGCGGCCGCCAAAGGCGTGTCCTCATCTGCCCCATAATCAAAGATAATCGGAAAATCTCATATAAATCAGAAAAATATGCTCAAGTATGGGAACTTTTCCGCCTTTTATGCGTATAAGTGTATATATTAGCAAAGGAGATTCTTGGTACAAACCTAAGACCGGATATAATTCTATGAATAACAAAACATTAGATGAAATGGACAAAAAAATCCTGATAGTCCTTCAGGAAGATGCCCGCATGCCCAACAAGGAGATTTCCAACCGGGTCGGCCTGGTGCCCTCGGCAACCTCCGAGAGACTGCGCAAACTCTTGGAGCGCGGCTATATCAAGTCATTTGAAACACGCCTGGACACTGAGAAGATTGGCTATGGCCTGGTCGCATTCGTATTTGTCAAAACCAGCGAACTCGCCCACGGCTCACATATTGGCGAAAAACTGGCCAAAGTGCCCGAAGCTCAGGAAGTTTTCAATGTGGCCGGCGAGGATTGCTATCTGGTCAAGATCCGCACCAAAAACACCAGTTCATTGGGCCGAATTTTGAGAGAGAAAATCGGAATTATTCCTGAAGTCCTTTCAACTCGCAGTACTATTGTAATGGAGTCTTATAAAGAAACCTGCGCTATTCCCATCGACTTAAACGGCGACAGCACTGAGACGGTAGCCTAAGCCTGTGTCCAATGTCTCACGCTTAAACATCGTACTTGGCTTCGCGACCATCTATATCATCTGGGGCTCTACTTATCTGGCCATCGGCTGGGGAGTAGAGACTATGCCGCCATTTATAATGGCCGGTGTCAGGTTTTTGATAGGGGGCGGAATTTTATATTGGTGGGCCAGAGCCAGAGGCGCCGAAAAGCCTCAGAAAAAGCACTGGCTGACTACCGGCATTATAGGGCTGCTGCTGACTGTCAGCGGTATCGGACTGGTGACCTGGGCAGAGAAAACAGTACCCACCGGCATAACAGCTCTTATGATAGCCATGGTACCAATGTGGATTGTCCTGATTGACTGGCTCAGGCCAAATGGTACCAGACCGGCCGCAATTGCTATTTTTGGAGTGCTGCTGGGCTTTGGCGGTGTGGCTTTCCTGATAAACCCGACCGATATCGGCGGGCTCTCTGAAATCGACCATCTCGGAGCATTTCTGATTGCCGTAGCCTGTTTTTCCTGGGCGCTCGGCTCGGTTTACTCCAGATATGCCGCTCAGCCAAAATCGCAGGCGCTCTCAGCCGGCATGCAGATGATAATCGGCGGTGCGGTCCTGATACTATTAGCTGTGCTGACAGGCGAACATACCGAAATTGAACTGGCCGCTATATCAGCCAAATCTCTGTGGTCACTGGTCTATCTGTTTACGATTGGTTCTTTTACCTATGCCGTTTACATCTGGCTGATGAAAGCCTCTACCCCGGCGCGAGTTTCGACCTACGCTTATGTAAATCCGATAATCGCACTATTCCTGGGCAGCCTCTTAAACGGCGAAGCACTCAGCAACTGGGCGCTGGGCTGTTCGGTTGTCATAATTCTGGCCGTGGTCTTGATAATATCTACCAAGGCGCGTGCCCAAAAAATTGATATGGGCGACTCCGAAATCAGTACCACCGAGGCGAGCGACTCAGAGCAGATAGCGGGTGACAACTCTGAGACTGCTGCCGAATGCTGTTAAGCTGACGTGTTGCGGCGGGCATCAATAAACGATTTCACACCAATCAGCAGAAAAATCAGAGATAAAATAGCCGTCACCGACTTGCCGATGATCGCGCCGGGAAGGGCAACCTCTTCGCCGCCTATCAATGTAATTAAAGACGGCAAAGCAGTTGCAGTTCCCAGAAATCCTAAAAGACCAAAGACTAAGGCGATGTGCATAAAAAGTTTTCGTCTGCTTTCCTTATTGGCCAAGACCCCACAGACTAAAATAATAATGCCCAAAAATGCCGGAATCAGCGCGGTAACACTGACCATACCGCTCATGAAATATCCGGTCACTCCTAGTATTATTAGCAGCGCCCCATATGCAATTGTTATTACCGGAAGATTCACCTTTACCCTCTTTCGATTAAGTACATTTGCCGGTAAAGGTAAAGAACTGAATAATTTTCACAAGTTTGAAAAAACAGAATTATTTTCGCAACCAAAGCTGTTTAGTTGCCAGTTAGTCCTCTTTTGTTTATAAAGATGATGACAAATTATCATGCAATTCAGAAATAATTGAAAGGGAGCATTAATGTCAAATAAGGCCAGAATAATCGCTTTCGCCGGGAGCACCCGCAAAGAATCTAATAACAAAAAGCTGGTTAAAATCGCAGCCGAAGGGGCCAAAGAAGCCAATGCCGAAGTTATATATATCGATTTGGAAGATTACCCGCTTCCTCTTTTTGATGAAGACTTAGAGAAAAGGGAGGGACTTCCGGAAAATGGAAGAAAACTAAAAGATTTATTTCTTGAGAACAACGGCCTGTTGATTTCATCTCCTGAATACAATAGCTCTTTTTCCGGAGTCTTTAAGAACACTATTGACTGGCTGTCACGTCCGGTAGACGGCTACCCTCCGCTTGAATGTTTTACTGATAAAGTAGCCGTACTCATGGCGGCTTCGCCCGGTTCACTGGGGGGACTTCGGGGACTTTTTCAGGTGCGCTGGGTACTGGGTAATATTAAGGTTACAGTTTTGCCTGACCAAATAGCTTTGACTTCAGCCGGCAGCGCTTTTGAAAATGAGACCACTCTTAAAGACGCCAAAATGCATGACAGAATAAAAAACCTGGGTAAAAAGCTGACTGAAACTATTAACAAGTTAAATTCTTAACGACTAACAAATGACAGATTTTAATAACTACCGCGAGCATTTTGATTCACTAAAGAATTGCCACTATCTAATTTCTAATTCTTTGGGGGCCATGCCCAACAGCGCCAGAGAGTGGTCTGAAAAATATCTGAATATCTGGCAGAGCCGAGGTGTTCGCTGCTGGGAAGAAGAATGGTGGGAACTGGGTAAAACTGTAGGCAATAAAATCGGCTCACTCTTAAATACAGAAAGTGACTCGGTCACTATGCAGGCCAATGTTACTTCGGCCCAGGCAGTTGTGCTGTCATCTTTTGATTTTTCACAGAAGAGAAACAAGGTTGTCATGGTGGAGCAGGAGTTTCCGTCGCTGTTATATCTTTATCGCACCTGGCTTGAGGATAGCGGCCAACTTGAAATTGTAGCCTGCCCTGACGGCATGACAGTCCCCACTGAGAAACTTCTTGACGAAATAGATGAATCGACGAAACTTGTTTCAATTTCTCATGTTCTTTTTCGTTCATCGTATATTGTTGATGTCGAGGCAATAATTGAAAAGGCGCATGCCGTCGGCGCGTTAGTACTTCTGGACATTTATCAATCGATTGGTACAGTTCCCATAGATTTGAAAAAATTGAATGCCGATTTTGCCGTAGGCGGCTGCTTAAAATGGCTCTGCGGTGGACCGGGCGCTTGTTTTCTTTATGTCAGACCGGACATAAGAGAACAACTGAAACCGAAACTGACCGGCTGGCTGGCCCACAAAAGCCCTTTTGCCTTTGACAGCTCTCCTATAGAATATGCTACTGATTCATATCGCTTTATGTCCGGCACTCCAGCCATACCCGCGCTCTACACCTGCCAGTCAGGGTTGGAAATTATAGCAGAAATCGGAATTGAAAATATTCGAAAGCGTTCAATCGAAATGACCGGCAAATTAATCAGCTTCGCCAATGATAAAGGCTGGCCGCTTAAAACTCCTGAAAAAGAAAGTGAACGCGCCGGTACTGTCAGCTTTAATATTCCGAATGCTCAAATCGTCGAAAGAGAGCTTCTCAAAAGAAATTTCTTAGTCGACTACCGGCCCAGGGCCGGCCTGCGCGTTTCGCCGCACTTTTATAATACTGACGCAGAATTAGATGATCTGCTTTCGGCTATTTCTGAATTTGTTTCTTAACTTTCGCTTTCTTCAGATGGCTCTGCTCTTTTTTCTTTTCTGCCAGTCCAGAAGAAAAAGCCGAACACAATTAACAGATAGAACGAGGTGCTTAAAGTAATAAGCTTGCCGGTGGCGTAGCGTTCAGATTCAAAGATCATGGTGACTTGTCTGGCTCCGGCCGGAATCGCGACCGCCCGGAAAGAACCGTCTGCCCGGAGTAATTTTGCCGGTTGATTATCAATAAATACCTGCCAGCTGTCGTAGTAATTTTCGGTCATGACCAGAATACGATTGGCTGTGCAGTTAAGGCCGATTACGACTGAATCAAACTGGTGCTCAATTATCCAGACAGAATCGGTTAACATACTGTCTTGAGATATTTCAAGCGGCGGTTCTTCTTCGAGATAAACTAACTGACCCAGGTCATAGCCGCCCTGCAATACCTCAGTAACAATCTGCTTGCGTTCGCTTATTACCCGGTACTGGTTGACCAGAAAAACGCGCTTGAGCGCATTTTCATTTTTCATAACTTTGACGTTCCCGAAAGAGATTGCATCTGTAACCGGTTTTTCTCCCAGAAAACCCTGAGGCAGGGCCATATTCGAGGGCAGCAGCAAATACTTGGTACCTATCAGATTCAAAAAACGGGCATTGGTCAGGTTTCTAAGTTGTGGTCCGCCCAGCAGGTCGTCGTACCAGCGCAACTGATTGCCGTGATAACCGGTGACAACTTCGATGCCGAACTGAGGTAGCATCATTTTGGGGATGCCGCTATTGAAATTAAGAACACGGAACTTACCCTCTTGCTGTGTGAAGAAATTGGTAACCTGATTGGGCTTGAAATAATTATCAGGGTCGACCACGTCGATAAAGCGGCCGTTAAAACGGACGCCATCGACTATCGGCAATAGTACCAGTGCTGAAATTATTATCAGCCCGGCCCGACCGGTCAGATAAAGCCAGATAAACAGCGCCGCTAAAGACGTAAAAAAGAATCCGAACCAGGCTCCGCTCTGTATTGCCGGCAGGTTCCGGTATGCCAGGTCAAGTTTAGTGACACCCTGCCCTACCAGAGTGGTGGAAGCTTCGCTGTAAAAAATTGATGACCAGATTGAAAGCATGGAGTTACCGGCGGTTCCGAATAGAAAGGCCAGCACAAATAAGAAAGCAGGGAATCCGAACAACAGGTAATACAGTTTTTTTCTGAGTTCGGGGTTGTCGGAATTTTTCCATTCGATAATTTTTTGTATGCCCATTCCCGCCAGTAGAGAAACACTGAAAGCAAAGAAAAACATAATCATGCTTGGCGCTCTGAGAGAACTTACCTTGGGTATCAGCCAGTAAAATATATTAAAAATCGGAGTTGTCCCACCAAGCCCGTAGAGCAAGGCGAACAGGGCCAGCCCTCCAAAAAAGAATCGTTCTCTTCTGCGGGCGAAAAACATACCTATCAAAGCCAGAAATAGCGGAACCACCCCGACTGTCTCGGCATTATCTTTGAAAGCGTTCTTCCCCCAGTAGATAGTTTCTGCAGTTCTTGAAGAAGTGCCGGCAAATTCGGGAATGATTTGTGAGAAGACTTCTTCTTCATGTAAAGACCACGATGTGGCCCAGTCCCAGCCTCTTTTTGTGTCTGCCCTGGGAGAAAACTCGGTTGTATAAATGTAGCCCGGGTAAAACTGGATGGCTGACAGGAGTAGTCCGAGTACAACTGCATAAGTAACCAGAATACCCGGTTTTAAAACTTTGCTGAAATTTTTGCTTTTTATAAAGAGCAGAATCAATTTGTACAGCGAATAAAGGGCCACTGCCCAGAGTGTGAAATATGACATCTGCGGATGAGGCGAAACTATAATGACACCGATTATCAGACCCAGTATGGTAAAATTGAAAAACGGATTTTTGTCAAACGCACGATCTAAAAATAATATCACCAAAGGGAACAGTGCCGTGACATATATTTTCCCTTCATGCCCCGGCGCAATCATCGATACCAGATAGTGAGCAAACATATAGCTCGCCGCCGAAAACAGTGCAGCCGTTTTGCCGAGCTTAAACTGTCTGGCAGCCAGATACATAAAGATACCGGCAAAAAAGATGTGTAAAATAAGATTGAAGCCTAAATGAAAATAGAGGGAGACAAAGAATTTCATGACTGAAAACGGGTAAAAAATGTCGCCATGGAAGGCTTCTACATAAGGCATACCTCCGAATACATGAGGATTCCATTGGGGGACCTTGCCATGCTCAAGAAAGTGATCGACCAGCATCCCCCGGTGATAAACTCCGGCATTGAGCATATCGGAACCGTAGAGCATTTTGTCGGAAAACAAAAAGTCTCCGAATAGAATGACCAAAGCCAGCAGCATTATTCCAAATACTACCGGAACATAATAAGGAGAATTCTCAAAATTCATTTCCTGTTTTTTGGGCAGCGGTTGTGAATGTATAGTTTTTTTCTTTTTACCCATTTTTACCCAATGATTTTCCTTTTTGGCAACTGTTGCTTACCAGAGCATAATTGAAGCGAAATTTACTGGCAACTAAAAGTCGGCCTGGCCCGGCTGTTTTCAGGCTTTAAGATTTATATTTTTCTTGGTCTATTCTCTTTAGCGGCTTATATTTGCCACTAATAAGTTAGGAAATTAAACAAAACTATTATGGCAACAGAGCTAAGACCCGGCGAAAGACTCATCCCCGAAGATATCCATACGGCTGAAGATTATATTCAGCTAATGAGGCATTATTTTGTTTATGACTGGCTCAATAAACAGATTTCTGCGGATGACCGGATAATGGATCTCGGATTTGGCGAGGGCTACGGCACTCGCATGCTCTCAGAACATTGTCAGGAAGTTATCGGAGTAGATGTAATTCAAAAAGTCGTCGACTACGCAAACGAAAAATATTCAACCACTAACTGCAAGTATATCATTTATGATGGCAAGTCTCTTCCTTTTGAAACTAACTCTCTTGATGTCGCGGTTGCTTTTCAGGTAATAGAGCATATTGATGACGACAGCTTGTTTGTAGCGGAACTAGAGAGAGTCTTAAAGAAGGGCGGCAAACTTTTTATGACAACTCCCAACCGGGCCACCCGGCTCAAACCGGGACAAAAGCCGTTTAACCGCTTTCACAAAAGAGAATATTATGCCAGAGAGCTTAAAGAACTTCTCGAAAAACACTTCGCACAGGTAGATATGTTCGGGATAAGCGCTACTGAAGAAATTCACGAGATAGAATTTAAGAGAATCAAGCGAGGCGGGCTGATGTCGCTGGCATTGAATATGGGGCTTAGAAAACTGCTGCCGGAGGCTCTGGACTACAGGCTTTCCCGGTTTCTTCAGCAAAAGCGCGGCCAGAAAGAAAGCTTGATAGACGAGGATATAAAGCTGAAGTATCCGATGTCCGATTTTAGAGTAGAAACAAGCGAAGTTGACAAAAGCCTTGATCTTTTTGGACTGGCAGTAAAATGAAAGGAAAAGATGATTAGTGATAAACTGGTAGTTATTACCTTATTTGTGACAGCTTTCGTGGGCTTGATTCTTATTTTTGTTCAGACAAAGAATTTCTGGAAATAGACATCTGGGTAGCAACAGTTTCTTCCATTTTTTTCATACAGTTTAATTCTTTATTCAATTGAATATGGAAAGCTTTTAAGCTATTTTCGGGTAATGAATTAGACCCGCTCTTAGCCGGCATATATATGTTTAGGAAACTTTTACAGGATCAACTATGACTTTACATGAGCGAATCAGCAAACTTAAAAAAGCTTTGAGCGAGCGCATATTAGTACTCGACGGAGCAATGGGGACAATGATACAGTCTCATAATCTCAGTGAGGCTGATTTTCGCGGAGAAAGATTCGCCGACCATTCTCAGGATTTAAAAGGGAATAACGATTTGCTTTCTTTGACTCAGCCGAAAATTATTGAAAAAATCCACTTAGCCTATCTTGAAGCAGGCGCCGACATAATAGAGACCAATACTTTTAACGGTACTATTGTTTCGCAGTCAGACTATAAAACCGAAAATTATGCTTACGAAATAAATCTGGAGTCGGGCAAACTTGCCCGCCAGGCTGCCGACGAATTCACCGCTCAAAACCCCGACAAACCAAGATTTGTAGCAGGTACATTGGGACCAACCAGCAAGACTTGTTCAATCTCTCCTGATGTAAACAACCCCGGCTTTAGAAACGCTACTTTTGAAAGTATGCGCAGCAGTTATTTCGAACAAGCCAGAGGCTTGATTGATGGCGGTTGTGATATTTTGATAGTCGAGACAATTTTTGATACGCTTAATGCCAAGGCGGCCCTGTTTGCAATTTCTGAATTTCTTGATGAGCGAAAGCTTGAAATTCCGATTTGGATATCAGGCACTATCACCGATGCCAGCGGCAGAACTTTATCGGGACAGACGACCGAAGCCTTCTGGATTTCCACCAATCATGCTCAGCCGCTATGCGTCGGCTTAAATTGCGCTTTGGGAGCGAAGCAACTCAGGCCGTATCTTGAAAATTTGTCAAACATTGCTGACTGTTATGTCTCTGTTCATCCCAATGCCGGACTGCCCAATGAATTTGGCGGCTATGATGAAACGCCAGAGCAAATGGCAGAAACAATAAAAGAGTTTGCCCGGAGTGGTTTTGTAAATATCGTAGGCGGCTGCTGCGGCACTACCCCTGAGTTTATAAAAGCGATTGCTGAGGCTGTGGCCGATATCCCGCCGCGGTCAATTCCGGAGAAAAAGCCGCTCTGCCAGCTAAGCGGACTGGAGCCTCTTACCTTCCGCTCTGACCTTTTGTTTGTCAATGTCGGCGAACGGACAAACGTGACCGGTTCGGCACGTTTTGCAAAACTTATAAAAGATGACAGCTATGAAAAAGCGCTGGAAGTTGCCCTGCAGCAGGTAGAAAACGGCGCCCAGGTAATCGACGTCAATATGGATGAAGGCATGCTGGACTCGGTAAAAGCGATGACGACTTTTTTGAATCTGATCGCATCAGAGCCGGATATCTGCCGCGTGCCAATTATGATTGATTCATCGAGGTGGGAAGTAATTGAAGCCGGACTAAAATGCGTTCAGGGCAAAGGTGTTGTTAATTCAATCAGTCTAAAAGACGGTGAAGAAGAGTTTATCAGAAAAGCGAAACTGGTCAGACGCTACGGGGCGGCAACAATCGTGATGGCTTTCGATGAAAAAGGACAGGCCGACTCGTATGAAAAAAAAGTAGCGATTTGCAGCCGGGCTTATAAGATACTGACTGAAACAGTCGGCCTGCCGCCGCAGGATATTATTTTTGATCCGAATATTTTTGCGGTCGCAACCGGCATTGACGAGCATAACAACTATGCTGTCGACTACATCGAAGCCTGCCGCACTATCAAAAAGACTCTGCCCCACTGCCTGATTAGCGGCGGAGTCAGCAACCTTTCGTTTTCGTTTCGCGGCAATGATGCTGTCCGTGAAGCAATGCACTCAGTATTTTTATATCACGCCATCAAAGCGGGTATGGATATGGGTATTGTCAATGCCGGACAGCTGGCAGTCTATGACGAGATACCTGCCGAACTGCGCGAGTGTGTCGAAGATGTCATTTTGAATCGTAACTCTGAGGCTACCGCTCGTCTGACCGAAATCGCCACCGGCGTTGAAGAGAAAAAGAAAGACAAAGCCCAGATAATGGAATGGCGTCAGGGGACAGTCGAAGAAAGACTGTCGCATGCGCTGGTTCATGGTATCGTTGAGTTTATTGAGGACGACACTACTGAAGCGATGTCAAAATATGATAAAGCCTTGTACGTTATTGATGGTCCACTAATGGACGGCATGAACATAGTTGGCGACTTGTTTGGCTCTGGCAAGATGTTCCTGCCGCAGGTAGTCAAAAGCGCCCGGGTTATGAAAAAATCTGTGGCTGTCTTAGAGCCTTACATGGAAAAAGAAAAGAAACATGCTGGTGCTTCCATTTCGAATGGGAAGATTCTTCTGGCTACTGTCAAAGGAGACGTGCATGATATTGGCAAAAATATTGTGGGAGTAGTATTAGGCTGCAACAATTATGAAATTATTGATCTTGGCGTGATGGTCCCGGCTGATAAAATTCTTGAGGCGGCGAGTGTAAACGATGTTGATATTATCGGCTTAAGCGGGCTGATTACACCTTCGCTGGACGAGATGGTTCAGGTAGCCCAGGAGATGAACCGACGCGGGCTGAAAATTCCGCTTTTGATAGGCGGCGCTACAACTTCAAGGGCGCATACGGCGGTCAAGATAGAACCCGCTTACAGTAATGCCACTGTGCACGTCTCAGATGCTTCGAGATCTGTCAGAGTTGTCAGGAATCTGTTAAGCGAAGATAAGCGTGATGCTTTTTCCAGCCATGTCCGCCAGGAATACGAAAAGCTCCGTCAGGAAAGAGAAAGCCGCAGCTCGACTATGTCATTTGCACCGATAGATAAAGCCCGTATTAGAAAAGTAAAGATAGACTGGAATTCATACACTCCCCCAATTCCGGCAGCGCCCGGCCTGACACATTTTGAAGACTTTCCGATTGCTGATCTTGTTAGCTATATCGACTGGACACCGTTCTTTCAAGTCTGGCAGATTCCGGGAAGATACCCGCGACTGTTTGAAAATAAACGAGTGGGAAAAGAAGCCCGTGAATTGTTTGACAACGCTAATAATCTATTGGAACAAGTTATCAACCAAAAACAGCTTAAAGCAAAAGCCGTAGTTGGAATTTTTCCTGCAAATGCTGTCGGTGATGATATTGAGATATATACTGATGACAGTCGAACTGAAATCATTATGACGACGCATCACCTAAGACAGCAGCGCGACCGAGATAATAAAAAACATCTGGCCTGTCTCTCAGATTTTGTAGCGCCGAAAGATTCGGGCAAAAGAGATTATATCGGAGCCTTTGCTGTTACAGCGGGAATCGGCATTGAAAAATTAGTCGCTGAATTTGTAGCCGACAAAGACGATTATAATTCTATAATGATAAAAGCGCTGGCCGACAGACTTGCCGAAGCGATGGCCGAAGCAATGCACGAAAAAGTCAGAAAAGAATTATGGGGCTATGCTTTGGATGAATCTTTCGAGAGTGCAGAGCTGATAAAAGAAAGCTACCAGGGAATTCGTCCTGCACCCGGCTACCCGGCCTGCCCCGACCACACTGAGAAAAGACTTTTGTTTGACTTAGTTGAGGCTGAGAGCAAGACTGGCATAAAGTTAACCGAGAGTTTTGCTATGTGGCCGGCCGCCTCGGTCAGCGGTTGGTATTTCTCACATCCCGATTCATTTTATTTCGGAGTGGGTAAGATTGGCCGGGATCAAGTTGAGGATTACGCCTCTAGAAAAAACATGACAGTGAAGATTGTAGAAAAGTGGCTGGCCACGAATTTGAATTATGAACCAAAAAAAGAAACTATAGTAACCAAGTAAATGTTTGTAACAGAGCACTTAGACAAGGCCAAAAATCCACTTTTCAGCTACGAGATAGTTCCTCCGCCCCGCGGCAAAAGCGTCGATAACATTCTGCATATAGTTGAACAGATTCTCCCCTTTGACCCGCCCTTTATTGATGTCACCGCCCATTCGGCCGAGGCCTATTACGAAGAATTAAGCGACGGTACTATCAAACGCCATATCCGCAAAAAACGACCGGGAACTATCAGTATCTGCGGAATTATTCAAAACCGCTATAAAATAGACACTGTCCCCCATCTGTTGTGCCGGGGATTCACTCAGGAAGAGACCGAGGATGCCTGCATTGAACTGAACTTTTTAGGCATTCACAATTTTCTGGCCATTCGCGGTGATGAAACCAACTATATGGTTCCGGCCAAAGGCAGCAACAGCGTTAATGTATACGCCAGCGAGCTGGTTGAGCAGTTGATTGATTTGAAAAAAGGGACATTCTTAGAAAAGATCGCCAACTCTTCACCGATTGATATGTGCATCGGTGTAGCAGGTTATCCGGAAAAACATGTCGAATGCCCGAACACAAAGACGGATATCAGCTATTTGAAAAGCAAAGTAGACAAAGGCGCGGACTACATTGTTACCCAGATGTTCTTTGATAACGGTTCATTTTTTGAGTTTGTCAAACAATGCCGGCAGGCGGGCATAACTGTGCCGATTCTCCCCGGATTAAAAGTACTTAACAGCGCCAAGCAGCTGACATCGCTGGCCAAGTTCTTTAATATTAGCATTCCTGATGAACTTGTTGATGAAGTGCACTCAAGTGAGAAGCACGCCAAAGAAATCGGTATCAACTGGGCTACCAAGCAGTGCCAGGAGCTACTTGACGGCGGAGTCGAGTGTATCCATTTTTATATAATGAACGATGCCAAGTCGGTTACAAAAGTTATAAAGAACTTGTAGGCCCCTGTCTCTTTCATTAAGTTTCTATCGCAAATCAATATCAAATAAGTCGGGGGACAGAAGATGAAACAGACACATTGCCTTAGTATTTTCCTGGTAATCACCATATTAGCTATTGCTGTGCCTGTAAACGGGCAGAACAGCACTGGGAACGAGGGCTGTAATTTTTGCTTTCGCGGCAAACCCAAGGGAAAGTGCTGCTCTTTCTTGATTTTTGAGACTGGCTTTCTTTACTACGGAATTGCAGAAAGCGGAATTCGAAGAGGAACGGATGATTTGCTGTTTACAGCTGACCTGGGATTAATGTTTAACAACAAAGGATCATCGGCTTTAGGTGGTTCATTTCACATATCTGCCTATAACAATTTCAAAAGCTTCGGTTTTGGACCTCGCTATCGTAAGTGGTTGGGAAAAGGAGTAGCCTTGGATTTATCTCCTCGTCTGTTAATTGCAGGGACTGGCAATGGCAGTTATCCCGGTTTTGCCTTTTCTGCCGCATTGGCAGTTAACGAATGGTTCTCCATAGACGCGTATCTTGATATTGTTCCATATGAAAGACAGAACTATTTAGGCCCATCCAATTTTGAAACCGTTAAGGAAACTCAAACGGCACTATACCTGGGAGCATCGGGAAGGGGGTGGGTAGCGCTGATAACGTCGACTATCATTATCATGGTTGCCATCGAGCTGAGCAACTAGGATGAGGTTCAATGTTCGGAGATCCATAATGAGCTTACGCTCCGAACTTCTCTAATCTACCGGCGTTGGCCAAGGCCAGCGGCATAATGTCTGTCGCCGGAAAAGACGCGCCAAGTGATCCGTTCATACAGGCGCGCTCGCCGAATTCTTTGACATTGTCAGGACGGCAAAGTTTTGACCACAAGAGTAGCGGCACCGGATGCCAGCTGTGCTTTTTCATTATGGCCGGTGTGGAGTGATCACCTGTTACTATTACCACATCAGGCTTTAATTTCATGGCGCGCGGAATCATTCTGTCCATATCTTCTATCAGCGAAACTTTTTTGTCAAAATCGCCGTCTTCGCCGGCGCTGTCGGTTTGTTTCATGTGCAAAAAGAAAAAGTCGTAATCCGACCAGTGCTGCTCAAGCAGGGCAAACTCTTTATCTAAATCATCATCGACTTGGTATGCTTCCATGCCGACAAGTTTTGCCACTCCGCGATACATTGGATAGGCTGCTATGGCACAGGCATTGAGCCCGAACAGTTCATGAAACAAAGGCCAGTCGGGCAGCTGAGAAAATCCGCGCAAGAGCAGCATATTGGCCGGGTCTTGGTCTTTTAGGATAACAGCAGCCTGCTCGACGAAATCTGCTATTATAGAAGAAGTTTTGTCAGCTTTGGGTTCAAAGGCCTCCGGAGCCAATGGCGCTTTGCCTGTTCTTTGCGGGTCGGTATCGGCAACAGCATCACTCAGTCCGTCTGAGCGTAACACTAACAAAAACCTGTGTTCACGAACCGGTTTTACAAATACTTCTACGCCATCGATTTTAACTTTTTCATTTAGCAACTCAGACAATTTTTGGCAGGTGGGAGTGTCAATGCGACCTGCCCGGCGGTCGCTGATTTTGCCGCTGTCATCGACTGTGCAAAAATTTCCGCGGGCGGCAACATCCTCTTTTTTCAGATCAAAGCCGATGCCGACAGCTTCCAAGGCGCCGCGTCCAATTTGAAACTCCAAAGGGTCATAGCCGAAGAGCCCCAGATGGGCCGGGCCGGATCCGGGAGTAAGGCCGGTTCCTACCGGCAGATGCAGGCCGCAGATTCCTTCTGCTGCGAGTTTGTCGAGATTTGGAGTGTGGGCGGTCTCAAGCTCTGTTTTCCCGTTCACATTCTGGGACAAACCGCCCAGACCATCCATTACCACCATCAGAATTTTGCTCGAATTCTGGGTTACCAGTTTACCAATCTGCTTTAGTTTCGACATTCTGTTCTTTCTGCCGCCAGCAGGGCTGAAATCAAATTTTCGGACTAATGTTCAGATACTTACAATAACAATGTTGAAATAAATTGTACAGAATAAAGGCCTTAACAGCTAACGATTTGTCGTGCAGTTTGAGGCATTCTTCAGATTCTTTTACTTTTTCTTGCTGAAAAGCACATAAATTAGTTGGCTAAAACTTCAGCCAATTCATCCCAGCAGGTGGTATAGCGGGGGCTGACCATCTCCGATTTTGCTTTCCAGGGGTGCATAGCACCCTGGGTTCCATATCTTAAAGCACCTGAACCGAGCTTGTCATTTAATCTGTCAACTGTTTCCATCAGCCGTGAAGTTTTGTCCGAGTCAGACTGCTCAAAAAGAGAAATCTGTGTCTGCTCCGACGGTACCAACTCATCGAAACGAACACCGGCACGTTTATAACTTTGGCCGTTCTGATAGATTTTCTCTACTGCTTTCATTGCCTGACGAATGAGTTCTGAACTGAGATTAGTTGCGGTGGGCAGTTTGATTGAAACCGACTGGTTCTTTTCGACTTGTTTATCTTCGGAAAAACCTGTCAGCATAAAGACAGTCAAATGGCGCGCGGCTGATTTCTGCTTTCTTAAGCGCTCGGCGGCGTTTGCAACAAATGCTGTAATGGCCTGCTTGAGTTCTGCTATGTCTGTTACCTTTCGCCCGAAAGACTGCGAGCAGAGAATTCCTTTCTTGGGGCGCGGACAATTATCGAGCGAATGACAGGATATCCCGCGAAGTTCATAGACAAGTCTCAGACCGTTGATCCCCATAGTGTGGCGAATGCGGCTGTCGCTGGCTTCCTTAAGTTGCAGAGCGTTGCGAATCCCTTTTTCGATAAGTTTTCGGGCACTTTTTATGCCTACGCCCCAGACATCGACTACGTGAATTTTCTCAAGCGCCTTATCCAAATAGGGCGAATCAATCAGATTGAGCACTCCCCCTGCTTTTTTGGATTTCTTGGCAAGTTTGCTGGCGATTTTGGTCAGAGTCTTGGTACGAGCCAGGCCGATTGAAACTGGTATGCCAGTGCATTTCAAAATAGTCTGGCGAATTGTTCGGGCGTACTCTGTTATATCTTTGCCTTTATCAAGATTAGCACAACCGCTGAAATTAAGGAATGCTTCATCTATTGAATAAATCTCGATATCGCTGATAAACCCGGATAACAGGTCCATCACCCGCCGGGACATATCACCGTAGAGATTGAAATTCGATGAGCACATCACAATATTATTTTTTTCTATTATCTGGCGCTTTTCAAAGAGCGGCTCGCCGACTTTGATATCGAATTCTTTGGCCTCGTTTGATAAAGCTATGATGCAGGCGTCGTTGCTGGAGAGCACTACTATCGGCTGACCGTTGAGCTTTGGATTGAAGACCCGTTCACAGGAAGCGTAGAAGTTGTTGCAGTCTACTAAAGCTAAAGATTGGCCGAGCGCTTCGGGCGGATAGCTGATTTCTTCGGGTCCGCCTGGCAGGTGGTCTGCTTTTAGCTTCATGGGAATTCTCATTTTAGCCTGGCAGTATAGCAGCTATACCGTATGGATGACGCTGGTGACTACTCCCCAGATTTCCAGCTGCATTTCATCTTCGATCAGAATCGGCTGGTAGCTGTCATTTTCGGGCAGGAGCATAACTTTGCCGCCGTTTTTGTGCAGACGTTTGACAGTCAGCTCACCGTTGACTACCGCTATAACAACTTTGCGGTGGACAGCTTCCAGCGAGCGGTCGACAATCAGAATATCATCGGGGTAAATGCCGCAGCCGGTCATTGAGTCTCCGCGCACGCGCACAAAAAATGTAGCGGCCGGATGTTTGACCAGATGCTCATTTAAGTCCAGCTGGGTTTCGGCTTTGAGAAAATCATCAGCCGGCGACGGAAACCCCGCCGACACCTGCTGCTCAAACAGCGATACCTTATGATTGGGTGCCCCGGAATGCGTCATGCTGAGCGAACACTGTCCTGAGCCTGCCGAAGGGGTCGAAGCATGTTTCTTACTCAATTGCGCCACCGGTAATACAGTCACTTTATCCATCTCTTTTTTTCCGCCTTTCTACAAGATTAATACACGAAAACAATAAAGATGGGAATCACATTTGGGCTAATGCACAAAAAAGCTCCACCGGGCCTGGAGCTAAATAGTACTATAATTCAGGCGCTGTTTCATCTGCGATTGTAACTATTCTAAAGTCATTTGGCTTCAGAAATATCAATTCTGCAATTCGGTCATCTATTCGCAATACGAAATATTCGTCCTCAATTTTCAAAAGGTGTTTAATCTTATAACAGGGATTTTCATTTCCTAAACTCACCCCGAATGATGCTTGCAATTGCCTAATGACCCGATTCCTATAATCCCATAGCATGTCAATTGATATGGGAACTGGACAAGTTGAAGAAATATATACCATATCTAATGCAGGCGTACTAATCACAGTTGTATTTTCCGGATCGTCCAGCAAGTGGCCGAACTTGGTAGAGTCAAATTCTATGAATCTTGGTAGAGGAATATCGGAATTAACAGGGAAAGCGAACACGACGTCACTTATGGAGTCTTGAAATTCTGCCGTTATTTCATTTGGTCCAAATTCGTAGGTGGAAAATTCGAGTGCGCTAATTTTTGTTTTCTTTGTTACACTCTTGCTTACGAGATGGAATTCCATCTTTGATATTTTGGGAAAAAATATTTTCAATGAATCACCAGTAAATCTAATCTTTTTTTCCATATACCAAGGCTCTGAATTGTTGTCTGATTCAAATATTCTATAATAGTCAGAAAGCTCATCGGGTAATTCCACAAACGCCTGCTCTGTCATTTCTCGAAATGAGACTATAGTTGCTTTTTTTAATCCATTATTAGGTAAGAATACATACACGGGTAACCAGGGAAATTTAGATGGCTCGTATTTGATGGGATGCCACTTAATATCGATAAAATAATCTCCCGGAAGCCATTTCGAAATTTTGCATGAATATAGTTTACTAAAATCTTTATCTGCGAGCCTATCTTTCACATAGAATAGAGTTTCATTCCAATCAATTGGGTAAACGAGATCTTCAGTAGTTCTATAATAGTTGATGTCTTTTTGAAGGTTTTGAAGAATGCTGTCAGAATAAGCTCTGCCTTTTTCAAATCTTGAGGAATCTTTAACAGAATTCTGGCATTGAGCGATGGCTGCAAATGCGCTTAGAAAAACTACATATATAATTGTTTTGAACATTGAATTAAAACAATCTAATATGTAGATTATTCATTGTCAAATATAGTCTCTGTATCAATATCTTCAATTACCAGATTTACGGCTCTTCCGATCGGAATCGTCTGCTGCTAATTGAACATGTATATGATGTTCTTTAATCGCACTACTGATTCTATCGAATTGACTAAAACCAATATTCATCTGTAACCTCATTGTTCATTCAGTCATTCTCAAGGTTTTTGTAGGCTTCTTGTTTAAACCCGGGTGTGCACAAACAAAGAAATATTAAATCCTTATCCCCTGTGTTGGTTATTCGCTGAGAAATATCGGCCGCGATGTTGACAATATCAAAAGAAGTAACTTTGACCGCCGGACTATCGCCAACTTCTACCTCACCTTCGCCCTCTAATATGATATATTGCTCAAACGTTTCTCTTAAAGAATGAAGTCCGGTAGTCACTCCCGGTTTTACTCTGGCCCGGGCGATCGAACTGTCGCCATTATTGTGAAGTTCGGTTATATAACAGCGCTCTTCAGTATAGTATTCTTTCACAATATCGAATTTCTCAATAATTTGCATCTATATTTTCTCCGTTTTTAGACGTTTAACGGCGGCAGCCAACCGCTCACCTGCAAAATAAGACCATTCATGCAATAATTTCAAGAGAATAATTTTCGCTACATATATTCGCATCTGGTTCGCTGAATTGAATCAGATTATCATCAAAGAACTAAAAGAAAGAAACTTTTTGACATCCTGGACCTGATGCCTATATTGAATATAATAATAATATTTTATCCGGTGAGAATTATATGGGCGAAAAGGCCAATAGGAACAGACCCTGCCCCTGTGGCAGCGGTAAAAAATACAAGAATTGCTGCATCGGCAAGGGACTGCGTTTTGAGAAAAAAGACCAAAGCAGGATGATCATCTGGATAATTGCCGGGATTGGCATAATAGTTGCCGGTGTTGTAATCTTTAACAAATTCTCGTCATCTTCAAGCCCGCCCGCTCCCATCATAACTCAACCGTTTAATAGTCAATTCCCAACTTCGCAGTCGGGCTCTGGTTCTCAACCCGGACCGGCTCCGCCGGGAAAAGTCTGGTCACCCGAACACGGACACTGGCATGACGCACCGGGAACTCCTGCATCTTCGGACTTTGGGAATCAGTTGCTTCAGTCGCCTGCTCAGCTTACTCCCCAACCTTTCGGACCTGTACCCGAAGGAAAAGTCTGGTCTCCGGAACACGGACACTGGCACGATATACAAGAAACTCCAACGATTAAAATTATCGAAACTAAATCCGCTCCTTCTGATTCTTAAGCAGTGGCGCCCCGCCCCTTAGAGCAAAATCCTGAGCATTATCTCGAGCGGAGTTGAGACCGGGTGGCCCATCCCTTGGGGGGATTCCAGTCTGCTTCGTATCTTGTTACAGAATTCATTCGTTAGAAATTACAAAGCCGGGTACCCCACTGCTTGCGGCCATGGTCCTGAACGTACGATGTTCCGTGGGAGCCGAAGAACGGGTCCGTGACCACCTTAACATTCATAACCGTCAGTCTCAAGAACAATGTTATCGATTGTTTCATACTTACTATAAACCAAAGAACCTTTAATTCTATTCGATCTTTACTGTCTCACTATTCTCACCCCAAAAGGTGCTGCACCCGTGCAGTTACTATTTTATGGCAGTGCGCAGGGCGTCCGTGAATTATTGATAAGTTTTTGGACCAGGCGTTCCGAATTGATGATACATTCGCTGACTCCTATGCCCTGATAGGCGTTGCCTGTCAAGTGCAGGCCAGGTATCTCTGAGAGAGTGTCTTCAATATCCCTTAGAATTGTGTCGTGACCGAGCCTGTATTGCGGGATTGCTTTGTTCCAGCGGTAGATACGCACCATCTCTGGTTCTTCAATGATGCCCATGATATCTCGCATTTCATTTGAGACTGTTTTAATCATTTGTTCGTCGGAAAGTGCGGCCAATTCGGGCGCTCCTGCTCCCCCCAAAAGAACACGCAGTAGAAATTTTCCATCCGGCGCCTGTCCTGAGAAAATCGATGATTGCCAGATAGCACCAAGAATTGATTTTTTTTCTTTCGGCGGAACGAGAAAACCGAAACCTTTAAGTGACCGCGGTGAGGCTTTAAGCGGATACCCAAAACAAACAACAGCGATAGGGGCGTAGGGGATTTTCCCTAAAATTGCAGTCAGAGGCGCTGAAAACGGTCTGAGGATTTTCTCTGCCTGAAAGGCTGGTAGAGCCAAAATAACTTTGTCTGCCTGCACAATTGTCTGATCGTCAAAATACAATTCAAACAGCTGCCCATTTCCATCAGCGTCATCTATCCGCTTTAGCGATTGCATCTTCTTATTAGTCTGGATTAAATCGGCATATCGCTTCGCCAGGGCGTTTATCAGAGCACAGACTCCGCTGGGTTTCAGCGATAGAAGGCGCATTGAACCTTGGCGCTTTGAATCTTTTAGCTGCTGTTTCTTTGCCTTAAATTTTCTTACGATCATGCCACGGACGAGCGACCCGGATTCACTGTCAAGCTTATGCAGCAGTGGAAAGCAGGACTTGAGCGAAAGTTGTTCGGCTTCTCCGCCATAAATTCCGGTAACCATCGGCTGAACCAGATAATCAGCAACTTCCTTTCCAAAATGACGCTCAGCAAAGCGATGAATTGATTCATCCTCTTCATTTGAAGAGCAAGTAAACGGTTCTCTCAGCAGACGCAACTTTGCCGATGCCGAAAGCAGCTTTGAAGAAATGAAAGAACTCAGAGACATCGGAACCGCCTGCAATTTACCATCACGCAAAATGAAACGATTTTTGGCATTCTCATCTGCCAGTTCAATTTCATGCTCTATGCCGAGCTGCTGACACATTTCACGGACGGCGCCATGTCTGTCCAGGATTCCATTGGGCCCCCACTCGCATAAATACCCGTCAACAATATCAGAACCGATGACACCGCCGAGTCTGCTGGCGGCCTCAAAGAGCCGGACGTCAAGGTCAGGAGCCAATACTTTGAAGTAGTGTAGTACGGAAAGACCGGAGATGCCGCCGCCAACTATGATAAGGCGCTTCTTAATAGGAGACATATCAGCTCGTTCTCTAAATAGTGCGAGAAAAGTTAAGCGGTTTTTTAGCGTTCGGCGCTTTGATATGAAGCTGACTTACTGTATTTGGAGGGGCGAGCGCCGGTTTTTTATGAGACAGCGATAGTGCGCACATAATTACGCTCTAAAATTATGTATAGTTTCCACCAGTGCCTTAACAGATTCCACCGGCGTTTGCGGCTGAATACCCTGACCGAGGTTGAATATCAACCTATTATGATCGCTGACACTTTCGAGTATCTCATTCGCTCGTTCGGCAACATGCTCGCTGTTACCAAACAGAACTGAAGGATCGAGGTTACCCTGCACGGATTTCTTCGGAACTTCTCTTAAAACTTTACTGATATCTATGCGATGGTCAACACCTATCACCTCGCAGTCAATATCGGCAACCACGTCAAGGTAAGGAGCGACATTATTGATGTATAAAATGCGCGGCACGTCATCGGACTTAAGGCTGTTAAAAAGCCTGTTTATCGGTCGAACTGACCAGTCAAGATAATCATCTCTTGACATCGTTCCCCCCCAGCTGTCAAACACTTGCACGGCATCGGCGCCGGCATCAATCTGTGCCTGCAGAAAACGGGTGCATACCGAAGTCAGCAGATCAAACAGCTCTTCGGCTGCTTTTGGGTGCTGATGAATAAAGCGCCGGGCGGCCTCGAAACCCTTGCCCGATCTTCCCTCAATGAGATAGCAGGCCAGAGTGAAAGGAGAGCCGACAAAACCGATTAAGGGAGACTCTGGCAGTTTCTTTTTTATCTCACGAATGCCGTCTAAGACAAAGGAAAGGTCGCCTTCAATATCAATATCTTTTAGCCTGTGAACGTCATCGGGGCCTTTTATCGGCTTCTCAATTCGCGGTGCACCATGCTCAAAATCTACCATCATTCCCATTGGCTCCAGAATTATTAATATATCTGAAAACAAAATGGCAGCGTCGAATCCGAATCGTTCAATCGGCTGATGAACAACTTCAGCTATCAGATGCGGCGAACGGCAAAGATCTCGGAAAGAAACTTTTTTTCTTATCTCCTGATATTCGGGCAAATAACGGCCTGCCTGACGCATTATCCAAAGAGGAATTCGGCCTTCATTCCGCCCGTAACAGGCATCAATAAAATTTTTACCTGTCAGGCACATGCCTGCACCTCCTGTAGAATGTTATCAGCAAGAGTTTTTGCCGCCTGCAGCAGCACTTGGCGGCTGTGGGCTGCGGAAATAAAACAGACTTCGTAACCAGACGGAGGAAAATAAAGTCCTGCCTCTAACAGTCGCTGGTGGATGCGATTATATCGAGAAATAGCCTCGGCCTTGATGTCATGAGCCGCCCGGGGCAGGTCGGGCTGGAAAACCAGCCAGAATATCGAAGCTACCCCCGCCATATTTATCGAGCTGTCATCCAAATTGGAAATAACCTCACTGACAAATAGTCGATTTTTTTCTTCAAGTTCGGCGTGGATACGGCCGTCCTCCAATTTTTTTAGAGTTGCAAGACCGGCCACCATCGCAATCGGATTTCCCGATAAAGTGCCCGCCTGGTAGACAGGACCCAATGGCGCCAGCAGCTGCATAATATCTTTGCGGCCGCCAAAAGAACCGACCGGCATGCCGCCGCCAATAATCTTTCCGTATGTCACCAAATCAGGAAGGATACGGTAATACGCCGCCGCTCCTTTGAGACCAACTCGAAAACCGCTGATCACTTCATCTAAAATAAGTAAGGCACCATGTTTCTCGGTGAGAGTGCGAAGCAACTGCATATATTCATGTCGCTGAATAAGCAGACCGTTGTTTGCCGGAATTCCTTCGATGATTACGGCAGCAAGGCTGTCACCATGCTGAGCCATGAATTTCTCTAAGGCATCGCCGTCGTCCAATGGAAGGACGGCAGTCTGACTTGCCACCGCCGCCGGAACGCCATCTGATGATGGCTGTCCAAAGGTGGCTGCTCCGGAGCCGGCGCTGACCAGCATTGCATCACAGTGCCCATGATAGCAGCCTTCGAATTTCAAAATCAAGTCCCGCCCGGTAAACCCGCGGGCAAGTCTGATGGCTGACATTACAGCTTCTGTTCCCGAGGAGACAAAACGAATCCTCTCCACGGCATCGACAGCGTTAACAATAAATGAAGCCAGCTGATACTCAAGTTCTGTGCAGGCGCCATAGGTCATGCCGCGCTCTATTTGATTCTTTACGGCCTCTACCACATCGGGGTCGTTATGTCCCAGAATCAGTGGTCCCCATGAGCAGCAAAAATCAAGATAGCGATTACCATCTACATCAATAAGATAGGCACCTTCACCCTTTTCAATGAAGCGCGCAGTACCGTCGACAGATTTAAAAGAACGTACCGGTGAGTTTACCCCGCCCGGCATTACCTGGCAGGCCAGGTCCATAAGTCGCCTGGACTTTATCGTATCACGAACAGATCCATTCATTTTTCAATATATCCCTCAGGTGATAGGTGATTATTATTTTTGCACCGGCTCGGGTGATGGCAGTAAGATTCTCCAGCACCATCTGTTTTTCGTCTGCAAATCCCGCTTGGGCCAGAAACTTTACAGAGGCATATTCGCCGGAGACGTTGTAGGCCGCCACCGGAAGTTTCGTGTGACGCTTGAAATCCGAAATTATATCCAGATAGGCCAGTGCCGGCTTGACCATAACGATGTCGGCCCCCTCGCTTTCATCAAGCGCTAGTTCCCGCAACGCCTCAGAGCGATTGCGAAAATCCATCTGATAACCTTTTCGGTCTCCTTTTCCCGGTGCTGAATTGGCTGCTTCCCGGAACGGGCCGTAATACGATGAAGCATATTTAGCTGTGTAGGCCATAATGATCGTCTTTGTCAGCTGCTTTGATTCCAGTGCCTTGCGAATGGCGCCAATGCGGCCATCCATCATATCGGAGGGAGCGACGCAGTCAGACCCTGATTCCGCCAGGGCAACGGCCATGTTCGCAAGAAGTTCGACCGAACTGTCGTTGTCGACTTCATCTTCCTTTATGATTCCGCAGTGGCCGCTATCGGTATAGGCGCACAAACAAACATCGCTGCTCACAAATAGCTCATCACCAAACTCTTTTTTCAAAAGTCGCGTTGCACGCAGAACCGGATTTTTATCATCCATCGCAGACGCCGCCGCCGGATCTTTCCTGTCGGTTACTCCAAACAACATTACCTTTTTAATACCCATCTTCATATCTTCAGCAATCGTTTTTACGAGCGAATCAACCGATTCGCGAAATATCCCGGATAATCCGGGAATTTCGGTACGTACCTTGGTTCCGTCAGTAACGAAATAGGGTTGAATAAGATGGTCTATATGTAAAGAGCTTTCAAAAACCAGACCTCTAATTAAGGGAGTTCGCCTGAGTCGGCGCGGTCGCTCATTAAGATTCATGACAAATGCTCCATGACGTGGTCAATGTCAGGCTTTTCCATAATTGTGTAGCGCGACCAGCCCAGTGATGCCATCGTCGAGGCAGTAGCGTGACCGATTGCGATTGGTTTTGCCAGAGGTTTTCCAAATTGGTGTTGATAGGCGGAGATTGTAGATGGAGCGGTAAACAGGATATAGTCGTCCGGCGACAGAGCTGTGACTAACTCACTGTCAATTTTCCGTTCCATCGTTTTGTAGCAGATTGCTGCGTAGTAATCGAAATGTTTAGCACTAAAGACAGTCACCGGGTCATAATTGACCTGCAAGGCCCGTGCGTAGATGATAGTTTCGTCACCATTGGCTATAGTCTGATCGAATTCCTCGAATAGTTTTTTTCCATAAGATTTCGTGGGCACAAAGTTAGCCGACCGTCCATACAGCTGTAAAGTCAGGTCTGTTTTATTAGCGATGGCACCGATTCGTACTTCATTCGGTAATGTCAGCTTTAGTTGAATGAGTCGCTCGAAAAAAGAAACGACGCCGGAGCTGCTGGTAAAAAAGAGCCAGTCTATTTTTTCAGTTGAAAGTTGTGCCGGCCATTCAAACGCCAGGTGGCAAATCTCGATTACAGGCAGCGGAATTATATCGATGCCGCGAGAAGCAGCCAGCGGCTGAATTGTGTCCAGTTGACTGGCACTTCTGGTAATCCCTAAGCGCATGATTTTACCTTTTCATTAAGACCGGCGTAGGCCCGATTTACCAACTGCTGCACATCCGTACCATTGACATCTATCCGTTTTGGTTCTGCCCATTTATCTCCGTCACGAATCCCGAGTACAGCTTTGAGGCGATGATGTTTTTCATTCGTCTCGGAATAAACTCCCAGCGGAAGTGAGCAGCCGGCATTGAATAATTTTAGTAGTCCTCGTTCAAGCGCTGACTCCAGTGAAGCGGTCTCCGAATTCAAAGGTGAGATAATTTTTTCGACATCTAAATCATTTGATCTTATTTGAATTCCCAGCATTCCCTGAGCAGGCGCCGGTAGAAATTTCTGTGAATCAAGCAGCACGGTAACGAATTCAGAAAGGTCAAGGTCTAAGCGCTTTACTCCTGCGGCAGCAATCAAAATAGCATCGTAATGACCGTTTCGAAGTTTGGCAATTCTGGTAGGAACATTGCCGCGCAAATCTTTTACATTCAAAGTCGGATTGTGATATACTATCTGGAATTTTCGACGGAGAGAGCTGGTACCAATAATGCCTCCCGGTTTTACCGGTAAAAGCCCGTGAGTAATCTCTGACCCTTTTTTTATCAAAAGTATCTCTCTTCTATCTGTGCGGTAACCCACCGCTCCAAGCTTCAGGCCTCGGGGCTGTGTTGTCATGACGTCCTTTAGCGAATGTACAGCTGCGTCAATCTCACCTTGGAGCAGAGCCTCCTCCAGTTCCTTAGTGAAATAGCCTGTTCCTTCCATCATCTCAAAGGGCATTTCCTTATCAAAATCTCCCCCTGTATTTATTATTTTGATTTTTATGGAACAGTTATGCACTCGTTCCAAAATCTCTTGAATGAAATTTGCCTGATACAGAGCAAGATCAGAGCCTCTTGAACCAATGGTCAATTTTGCCCCTCTCATTTAGATTTCTCTTTATTAGAACTGTAACGGAATAAATTTATCTCCGGATCTAACTGAACCAGCCGATTCGAAAGCGTTTTAACCGGCTGGTAAGATGAGAAACCAATTAATTTTGTGACAAGCTGGATTACTTCATGCCGGTCTTCTTCAGGCAGAGATGTAACTTTTTTAGAGAAAAGGTCGTCGAACGCTTTTCTCGCCAATTTAATTGAGTCGCGGTGACTTTTTTGGAAAATTGGTTTAATAGAAATTTCAATTTGTTCAGCGAGATACTTGTTGACGGAATCACCTATTATTTCGCTGGCTTGGCCTGCTTCAATAAACTTCTGACGAAGATTGTTTTGCCCGCGAGATTTGAATTGGCCTATATCAATCAGCCTGACACAGTTGTCGTTTTTGAAAACCTCGCTAAAATCCGGCGGCATGGCCAGGTCAATACAGAGTGTACAGCTGCCGCTTCTCTGTAGTCTCTTGAGGAACGAAGAATCAAAGATCGGTTTAGGAGCAGCTGTGGCCGATACTATCGCGCTTACCGGAGGCGGGTTTTTGAGAAACGACTCCAGTGAAATTGCCTTAGAATCATATCGCGCCGCCAGCTTCTCTGCCTCTGAGAGTGTTCGGTTGACAAATAATATCTTTGCAGTTAAGGATTCGGTGATAGATCTGGCCAGTTTCTCTGTCATAATCCCGGCACCAACCAGCACGATATTTGAGTTCTTTTTTGTATCGGTCCAGACTTTCAATTCTTCTGCCGCCAAAGTGGCCATTGAGAGTGTCCCTGTGCCTAAATTCGTTTCTCGCTTGACTGTTCTTGCTGCTGTCAGTGCTTCGCGAGAGATGCTATCAAGCATCTGGTCAGCCAGCCCGGAGTCCAGAGCCTCCAGGTAAGCCTGTCGGAACTGACCGGTAATCTGAGATTCTCCTATTACCAGTGACTCCAGCGATGAGACCGTTCTAAAAAGGTGTCTGATAGCATCTCTGCCGGTATATTGATAGAAGTCATTGGGGAAAAAACTGAGCTCACGTCCGTCTTTAAAGAAAAAGTCAATAATATTGTGCAATATGCGGGTGCCCGAATTTTTTGGAGAAGCCATATAGATGAACTCTACCCTGTTGCAGGTAGATAAATAAATCAGCTCTTTAGCTCCGAGCCGGGACTTTAGCAGATGCAATTTTTTAGTCCGGCTTTCCTTATCGAGACTTAGGCGGGCAAGCAAAGGCATGTTCTGCTGCCAGATTGAGGTTCCAACTATACCGAATTCCATCGTTAAATCTGTTCCTTTTTTCAGTTGCTTCAATTTCTAAATCTCTTATTATCTAATTTCGAATTTCCACCGTCATCAATTCTTCGAAAATCCCGGTATAAACTCTGCTTCACGGTTATTCTGTAGGGGAAAATCAGAAGAAACAATTAAATCAACTGCCGTCTCAATCCAGGTTGGGTGCAGATTAAGTGAAGGGACTATAACGCATTTTTCTCCACCTGCCGCTAAAAAATCTTTTGCCCCCCGGATTCCCAATTCCTCGATTGTTTCCAGGCAGTCTGCTACAAAAGCTGGAGAAAAAATTGCCAGTTTCTTAATGCCTTTTTTCGGCAGGGTATCAAGAAGTACATCGGTGTACGGCTTTAGCCAGGGATCGCGGCCCAGACGGGATTGAAAAGAAACAGTATAACGACTGCCCGACAGCCCCAGTTCCTGTGAAATTAGTCGGGCTGTTGCATAGCAATGAGCTCGATAACAGAAGAAATTTGTCGCACCGATTTTGGTGCAGCAATCTTTATCTGCCAGACAATGCTTTCCATGAGACAGGTCAGATTTGATAATGTGTCGCTCTGGTAAACCATGGAAACTAAATAAAAAATGATCAAATTCTTCAACATCTATATTTTCTCTCGCTACATCTGCAAATGACTTAATAAACCTGGGATTATCATAAAAAAGCGGAAGTGTAGTAATATTTGGGACGTTCCAGAATTTTGAAGCAACACGGAACACTTCTTCCATGGTGCTGCCCACTGTGGCTGAAGCGTATTGCGGATATAAGGGGAAAACGCGAATATTTCTAATCCCGGCAGATTGAAATTCGTCCATCGCCTGCTCTATGGAATGGCTCCCATAACGCATTGCAAGCTTAACAACAAATCGATCTGGAAATTTTCCATCGAGCCGCTTTTGAATCTTCCGTGTAAATTCTTCTCCGCATACAATGATTGGCGAGCCCTTGTCTGTCCAGATTTTGCGGTAGGCACTGGCTGATTTGGCCGGGCGAAAGGGAAGAATTATCAGGTTCAGCACGAAAGCGCGAACAAATGGGGAAATATTGAGAACTCGCGGGTCCGAGAGAAACTGCCTCAAATATTTGCGGACTTCTTTAGTCCGCGGCGCATCAGGGGTGCCTATATTTACGAGCAATACCCCGTAGCGTGAATTCTTATAATGAGACTCAACCATACTAAACAGACTTCATCATTTAAATAAAACTTATGCTCAAGCTATATTCTTTCGGCGACATTAATATTATCTTACAATATCAAACAGTAAATTCTAGTCTTTTCGGTTCAAAAATTGTCATCAAATTGTCATCGAGTAATAGTATCATCTGTTTTTATAAGCCTAATAAGATTTTTCAGCTGCAACTTCCAAAATTGTGTAAGTCAAACATCAAAAGTTTTTTCTCTTTTCGTTAAGTTTTGATTTGCAGATAAGCCAAAGTAACCCCAAATTTGAAGTATAATATGTTGTTCTCATCGCTTTATTCAGAAATGGAACTGTATATCGCAGAATTGCAAAAGACAATCTGCGACAGTCTCTTGCAGTTCGACTCAGCAATTACCCGAGATCATTCGTGGGAACGCCAGGAAGGTGGAGGTGGTCTTACAAGAGCGATAGACGATAGTACCATATTCGAAAAAGGTGGTGTCAATACTTCCAGCGTCTTCGGCAAGTTGCCAGAAGAGATTGCCAAACAGCTAAAAGTAGAGTCGATGCAGTTCGCAGCCTGCGGCCTGTCGCTCATTTTGCATCCGCGATCGCCTCGAATTCCCAGCATACACTTGAATGTACGCTTTTTTGAAATGGAAAATGGCGACTCCTGGTTCGGCGGTGGAACAGACTTGACCCCTTATTATCCTCATGAGGAAGATTTCGTACTATTTCACCGGACTTTAAAACAAGCATGTGAGTCGATAATGCCCGACTCTTATGAGCAGTTTAAACGCCGCTCTGATGAATATTTTTACCTGCCACACCGAGGAGAAATGCGGGGTATTGGAGGTATCTTCTTCGATTATCTAAGAGAGGACGACGAGAAACATTTCAAGTTGGTTCAGGAAGTAGGTAACTGTTTCTTACCTTCATACCTGCCTATCCTCAAGCGTCGCAAGGACGAGGCTTACTCAGAGAACGACCGAGAGTTTCAGTTGATTCGGCGAGGACGGTACGTTGAATTCAATCTGCTTTATGACCGCGGGACACTGTTTGGATTGAAGTCCCACGGCCGGGTAGAATCAATTTTCATGTCATTGCCGCCAACTGTCCTTTTCCCATATGATTGGCACCCTGCCAAGGGAACTCCTCACGAACAGATGATGGAATATTATCAACCCAAAGACTGGGCTTGATAAATTAATTCTTAGGATCTGTCCTCACAAGCTTTTCTTGACCGATTTAGTCAGCAGCAAAAACATGGCTTTCATCCGGAAGACGTCGGATTTAGTTCAGAATGTGTAATCCAAAGCAATAGCAATCACCGCTATCATTATCAATTAGGCAGAGCTCCGACACCTATCATCTGTGGATATTCTAAAAGCAAGAGTCTAATGGCGGAGACTTGGGATACATACAGAACTTATTTGAGTTCAGCACTCTCCAATTTCAACAGGTCGATTAGATATTCGCGAAGCCATTAACAATGGCGGAGAGGCAGGGATTCTCCGTGTGGGTTTTTGGCTAACTTCATACTATGCCGAAATTTAGACATAATTTGTTGCCCTGTCAATGGTTAAGTAGATGAAAGTAGGAGTAAGTAGAGCCAAGTAGAAGCAACTTACTCCAAGTAGATAGTTAGAAAATCGTTAGAAAGGAAATGGAGATTCTTACAAAAAGCTAAGTGTGATAAATAGTATTTGCTCTTCTTATATTTCTTCCTCAATCTAATTGTGGTTCCGACTGATTCACGTCTTCTAGTCAGTCTCAGTTAGCAATTTTTGTATCCAAACGATGAATAGTAGATCGTTTGTTAGGAGATTAACCCACTATTCCAAACCTAGGCTCTTCTTAGTGTGTAACGAAGGCAGTTCAGTTCTTTCGCCTGCTAATTTATCAAGTGAAATTATGTTTAATGCAAAGACGCCCGACGTATACTTCTTCTTTTTTTTCAATGATTGGTAAAGTGCGAACGGCGTGTATGAAAAAGAAACATAACAACTATCAGTCATCCAGATCAATATAGGTTTTCTATCTTCTATCACTCTATACTTGCCTAACCCAGACACCTTAAATTCTTTGCCGAAGTACTGTTTACAAATACTGATTATTTCAAGCGCCAAGCTGTCGATCTCCGAGTAGTCCCCTCGCGGAGAACCGTACAAATCGACTGAATGCAATTCTCCGGATTCCAGACCCAAAAAATCTTTGATGGATACTTCGATTGAACAGTTATATGATGCGATATGGAAATATTTGTTATCAGTTAATTCTTCATGGTAACAGGGCATAGAGTCGTCAGGTTCGAGATTTCTTACTTTCTTTAACACCGACATTGATTGTCCCAGAAACATGTTGTTATCGTCCATAAATTCATATGGAACAGTCACTCCACTATTAGTAACACCGCATGAAGTTAAGGATGTAAGATACAGGCAACAAAAAATAGAATACACTCTTTTCATAAGTTGTTTTTGCTGATCGAAATTTCTTGAATACGTATTGTCTTTAAGCATTAGAGTTGGCACCTAATCTTGGTTGGGAAGCTTACCACGAGCTCTTTTCGGTGGTGGTTTCTTAGGCCGGGTGGCCCAACCTCTTGAGCGTGGGTGGCCCATCCCTTGCGGCGAGTTTTAGTCTGCTTCATATCTTGCTACAGAATTCATTTCTTATCTAATTACAAGGCGAATTATTATGGCGGAATAACAGGGTGAGCATGCTGAGTTTGATGTAGCAGCCAAGTCCAACGCCGATAGGATGCTCTGGCATTTGTATACGCATTAGCTTTCTTCCTGTTCCCTGGTCAGTATCTACTACTATCAGTTAGATCGTTTCCCAACTTTCTTTTTGATGTCAACACGGATTCGTCGAGCGGCATCCAGGCCAATTGCCAGAGACTGTCGTTCCAGTTTTAGCATAATCGGGCCACCAAAAGGCGCGTGCTCTTTAACCAGCACTTCACTGCCAATCTTCAGTTTCAGACCAGTCAGATACCGCAGGAATTCCGGATCATGGTCGGATACTTCAACCACACATCCTGTTTCGCCTTCATTCACTTGGTCGAGGGGTATGCCACGGCTTAATGGCATGTTACCGTCCTTGCCCGGTATAGTATGACCGTGAGGGTCGAATTTCGGCCTTCCCAGAAAATTGAATATGCGTTCAATCAGCTTGTTACTTATGACGTGCTCAAGGACCTCGGCGTCCTCGTGTATTTCGTCCCAGGGAATATCTAACGTTTTGTTTAGAAACAGCTCTATTAACCTGTGGCGCCTAAGCAAATCTACGGCTATCCGCTGGCCTCGCTTAGTTAGCAGTACACCCTTATAAGGTTTGTGCGATAAATAGCCTTCAGCGGCAAGATGTTTCACCATGCCGCTAACCGAAGGCATTTTTACGCCCATACTCCTGGCAATATCCTTGGTAAACACCCGTTGATTCTTGCCCTGGAGCTCATACACCGTCTTTATGTAATCCTCAATGGATCTGCTTGGCATCTAAAATCTCGCTTCCATAGTCGCCTTATTCTATAAGCATTATACAACGAGTTTGCAGGCAGAAAAACGATTTTTTTGGATTTTATAATATAGAATTTACCGTCAAATCGTGTCGTAAGTCTTTTCAGTAATTAGGGTTAGGAGTTCTTTCGATAATGATGAAGTGGCGTTCCTGGATTTGGAGAACCTAATAAGGCTTGACTATTAATGAAAATACGTTTAAGCTTCTCTTAAAGTTTGTCGAACCTAACTATTGAAAAAGGGAATCAGAACTTTTAAAGTACTTTGCGTATAATACAATGAAATCATTCCTCAAGCCAAATTCACAGATAGACCCTGTTAAACCAAGCTCAGATGGAAATTCTCGCCGTCATTTTATGCGGATTTTTGGAAGCAGCTTAGTCCTGGGAGTCAGTGGGCTAGCTTTTTCAAATGTCCATGCGGACCATGGAGCGTCATCGAATAATTCGATACCTAAAAAGTTGATGGGAGCGGTAGGACGCGTTAAGGGTGACTACCCGGAATCCTTTCTTCGCAGCTTTTATAATGGTCAGCCTGTTCCGGCAGATGCCTTGCGTAAAGCCCAGTCAGAAGGTTGGCCCAAGCCAGACGTATTTTACGAAATCCACGCTCTTGATCGCGATATCGAGATCGCTCCCGGAATAACTTTTCCAGGCTGGACATTCGGATTAAAACGAGACGGCGACAGGGAGCTTCCTCTACAGGGTAATATTCCCGGACCGACTCTGCGTTGCCGCGAGGGGCAAGAAATACTCATCAAGTTTGTAAACCAGGGCTCCCATCCCCACACAATCCATTTCCACGGCGTCCACCGTTACGAGTTTGACGGGGCGATGCCGGAACAGTTCGTCTCCCCGGGGCAAGAGTTCTGGTATCGCTTCAGGGCTGAGCCGTACGGTCTTCACCTCTACCATTGTCATTCGAGTCCACTTAAGCGTCACATTCACAAGGGACTCTATGGAGTTTTCATAGTCGATCCCGATCCCAGATGGGGCACGCGCACCCCGGCTGGTAAAGATTCTAAGGGCAGAATCCAGGAATACGTGATGATGATGAATGGTTTTGATACTAACTTCGACGGAGATAATGAAGTTTACAGTGTCAACACGGCTGCTTTCTATTACACCGGAGATCGGGCAATTAAAGTTAAGAAAAACGAACTTGTGCGAATCTATCTGGTTAACATAACCGAATTCGATCCCGTCAATTCGTTCCATGTCCATGCAAACTTTTTCTATGCCATCCGCACCGGTACCAGAATTATGACCTGGGGGAATGAAGCGCATATGGAAAAGAACAAGCACCAATTCGAGTTCACTGACACGGTTATGCTGTGCCAGGGTGAACGTACTATCATTGAAATGAAGTTTCCTCATGAAGGCATGTATATGTTTCACGCCCACCAGAGTGAGTTTGCCGAATTGGGCTGGATGGCATTTTTCATGGTCGAGGCTTAAAAATGAACAATAGTTTTGAAAACAAGCGTGCCAAGGAAAAGGACAACATGGACCAGGGGGACCTATGAAAAAGTTCGGACTTTCTACTCTTGTCCTGGCAGTAATCCCATTCATTCTTCTTGGTGCCTTTGTGTCTTTTCTTCTCTTTCAAGATCTACGAAATGTGGCAGGTACTGAGTTCCCACCGGTAGAGGAAATCGTCTTCGAGAGGATTGTCATACAATCGGAATCTGAGACACAACACCACCTTTTTTTGGTAGATATCCGAAACGACGGTCCTGATCCAGTCACAATCGCCCAGGTGCAGGTCGATGAGGCTTATTGGTATTTTACGATGACACCCGAAGATAAGGTGCTTGGTCGTCTGCAGTCTGGCACTATAGAAATCCCTTACCACTGGACTGAAGGAGATGCCTACAATATAACTCTCCTTACTGCAAGTGGGGTTACATTTAGTCACGAGATTTCTGTAGCTGTCGAAAGCCCTCCTATGTCAGTTCAGTACTTCAGCTTTTTTGCTCTATTAGGTTTCTATGTTGGAATCGTACCGATCATGATCGGGCTGGCCTGGTATCCATCATTACGGCGTCTTACAGTCAGCTCCTGGAACTTTATTCTCTTTCTCACGGTGGGACTACTTGTGTTCCTTGGCGTCGAAACTGTCGTTGAGGGCATTGAGATGTCCGGCGGGGAAATGGTGGCCGAAACGTTTCACCCGGCTGTTTTGTTTTTTATCATACTGGTATCAACTTTTCTTCTTCTTCAGGTTTTTACTGAGCGTGGTCGCATCAGTTCCGGGGCACGGAGTGAGTCAGGTGGTGGGCTCACGCTCGCCTATATGGTCGCGCTCGGGATTGGACTGCACAATTTAGGCGAGGGACTCGCCATCGGCACGGCCTACAATACAGGCGAAATTTCTCTCGGCGCTACCTTAGTAATAGGTTTCGCGCTTCATAACACAACCGAAGGACTTGCCATTATTTCACCCCTGGCGAGACAGTCCTTCAATTTTAAACAACTAGTTAAGCATCTGATCCTTCTTGGCGTTGTAGCTGGTGCCCCAACTATTGTCGGAGCATGGCTTGGTGGTTTTGCCCCATCTTTACTTTGGGGGATTATATTCATGGCCATAGGTGCCGGAGCAATCTTTCAAGTTGTCTATTCAATAACCGCACAGATTTTTTCCCGCACGGAAAATCCGATTAACCTTTTCAACTTCACCAACTTCGCAGGCTTGATGCTTGGCTTCGGCGTCATGTTCGGCACGGCGCTGCTGGTATAGAGCTAAAAATGAGTCAAATCCAAATCAAAAGTCTACGGTATCTCATTTTAACCGTGTTAATTGCGCTGCCACTGTTCCTTGGCAACATTTTCGCTCAGCGTGGCAGTCTGGAATTTGATACCGACGTACGTACAATCATCATAACTGCAAAAGACATGAAGTTCAACCAAACAAATCCAACTTTTGAGGTGACGTCTGGAGAAGCCGTACGGATCGTATTTCGAAACGAGGATGCCGGCATGAGGCACGATCTTGTGATTGAAGATCTCGGCCTTCGTACACCTGTACTCCAACCGGGACAGGAAGCAATCATCGAATTCATAGCTCAAACAGAAGGCACATTTGAATACTTTTGTTCTATACACCCCATCTCGATGCGCGGTACTTTGCTGGTGATTAGTTCACTAATGATTGCTGGAAATTAGGCTTCCCTTTTCATTTTCGAGGACAGGTTGCGCGAAACTCTCATCTTTAGCTGGGCAAGAGACAACAAATAGCGATTGTTCACATATTTAAACGTGGAGAAAACCAACAATGTCCACAATTCCTTTCTTTCGATACGACAAACTTTTTCGAGTTTCATACCAAGTAATTACTTTTGTGGTAATTCTCACAGTCGGTTTATTAAGTTCTCAAGCCGCCGAGGGCAATGAAATAGTTACTGATCGTCCCGATCAAACTGAATCGAGTTCAAGTGTGAAGCCGGGGGTAGTTCAACTCGAAGTTGGATGGAGCTACACATTCGACAAATCTGCAACTGGTTTTGTTCGTACAAACGAATTTCCACAGACGCTTGTTAGAATCGGGGCGGTTGACGGATTCGAGATTCGCTTGATTTGGAGTGGCCGGATTTGGGAGAATCCGAGCAGGTCAAAAGACGATAGTTTTAATGGTATAGGTGACGCCGCTGTCGGTGGAAAACTTGAATTGTGGCCGGAGAAAGGATCGAGACCTGGAGCTGCGCTACTCTTTGGATTCAGCTTGCCGGTAGGGGACAATCAGTTCACCAGTGGCAAAATAAATCCGTCTGCGCGGATGAGTTTCGCAAATAAATTAACAGATATTTTATCGCTGGGATACAATTTCGGGTTCACTTCTGTGTCGATGGAGACACTCCCCGGGCAATCACAGACCGATTATTACGGACAATATACAATAGTCCTGGGAGCCAGTCTGAGCGATAAGATAGGAGCGTTCGTGGAACTGTTTGGTGACATTCGAATTGACGATAGCGATTTACCACAACATTCCGCTGATGGCGGATTGACGTTCTCGGTAAAAGAAAATATTCAATTTGATCTTGCTGGCGGCTTTGGAATTTCTAGCTCATCGTCCGATTGGATTCTTCTGAGTGGAATTTCTATAAGGTTCCCTGATTAGCGGGGCGCAGCAAGTCTTTCAGTATTATCTTCAGGTCGGGTGGCTCACCTTTCAGATAGTTTCTCATCTGGCTATCCCGTTAAAACAAGATTCAATCGTTATAAGAAAATCTAACCAATTCAATAAAACGGGGGACTTGGGATACATATAGAACTACATTGTGCGATAATAACTTATGTGGAAAAAAGTGAAATGTAACTGACAGCCTCGGAACTTGTTTGGAGTCCGAAACACTAAATTGAATCATAAAATTGATGACTCGCCGAGAACCGGGATTTCAGTTAAGGTTGACATCATGAGTAATATAAACCACTCTGGATCAGTTAAGCATTTGGAATTACATTAGGAAGGACCCTTAATGAAAGCGAAAGTATGGCCGTCAATGAATTGATAGATATTTCTCCAACATTGCATAAGCATACTAACGTATGGCCGGGTGACACTCAGCTTGAACTATTCTGGACATTTCGAATGGACGAAGGCTTCTCGTGCAACGTCGGCGGAATTACGATGAGTCTTCATACCGGCTCTCATGTAGATGCGCCTCTTCATTTTCAGGAAGATGGCAAGTCGATCGATGAGCTGCCATTGAGCACTTTTATCGGGACTGCATTTGTTGTCGAAGTTCGTTCGAGTGAAGCGATCCAGCGAGAAGACTTGAGGAGCCTTCCCAGTCCTATTCCGGAACGGATTTTGATAAAGACTGGTTCGTCGCATAGCGGCGCCTTTGATTCACACTTCGCGTATTTGTCGGTTGAAGCGGCTAATCTTATAGCTAAGTCGGGATGCACGCTTCTCGGCACTGATACTCCTTCTGTCGATAAGAGCGATTCGAAAGAACTTATGGTTCACAACGTTTTAGCGAATAGAGGCGTTGTAATAATGGAAGGGTTGGAGTTAGAACATGTGAACGAAGGATGGTACGAACTGATAGCGGTACCTCTTAAATTAAAAGGAATGGATGCCTCGCCAGTGCGCGCCATACTGCGAAGAACACAGTAATTTCGATCGGCTTCAATTCGCTTTCCATCAGAGGGTCCGGATCTCACCGATAGAACCGCAGCCGGGCGTCCCACTGCTTACATCAATGGCGGGGGACTTGGGATACATATAGAACTTATTTGAGTTCAGCACTCTCCAATTTAAACAGGTCGATTAGATATTCACGAAGCCATTACCAATGCCGAAGGGGGGACTCGAACCCCCACGTCCTTGCGGACACTGCGCCCTGAACGCAGCGCGTATACCAATTTCACCACTTCGGCATCTGCTGATACCCGCGCAAACTATCCCCAAAACAGCCCGAAAGCAACAAAGTTTATTCTCTGGCGGCCGGTATTTGTAAACTCTGCCACTTACCTCTGAGAGGCTGACCCAATTTGAATTTCTCAAGAAAACCCCGCGGAATAATAAAAATTTCTCTTAGCCTTGGGAACAGCCCGCCCACAAACTAATTCATGACTGAAAAAATAAAATTGTGACAATAGTATATTACGGTTTGCATTTCATAGCAATCTCAATTCATACCGGCCTAGTGGGCACCCTTTGATTTCGTTCAAGATAGCCCTTTCATGTATATTCCTTTGGTCTACATTCCCGAATTTTTGACCATAGGCACATAACAAGGATCAGGCGGCTGTCCACTGCTTCTGAATATGAAATCAACGATGAATGTCAAGTCCAGAATATTAAAAGAACTTCCATCTGAGTTCATATCCGCTTCTTCCGGACAAACTGCGTCCGGGCCACTACGGAATATAAAGTCAACTAAGAATGTCAGATCCAAAATATTTGCATTAGCGCCATCATTATTAGCATCACCACGATCACCCATACAACAACTGGTTGAATCTGCCCCATCACAATTCTGATCTATACCATCATTTGGAATTTCCGGAGCGCCGGGATAGATGGTCGCATCGGTATCATCACAATCCGTATTATTTGAAACAAATTCTGGCGGAGCAGTACAAGCTTGGACACTACTTGCAGGATTGCCAAACCCATCAGAATCTGCATCATCATAGTAAGTGTTTAATACACCCTCATCTATATTGCCATCGCAGTTATCATCTATGCCATTACATACTTCTGCCGCTCCCGGATTGACATTCATATCGGTATCATCACAATCGGTATTATCTGAAACAAACCCCGAAGGCTGACTGCAAGCTTCAGTAGTCACTGCGATATTACCGAAACCATCACCATCTGAATCCTGGTAATATGTGTTCAGTACACCCTCATCTATATTGCCGTCGCAGTTATCATCTATGCCATTGCATACTTCTGCCGCTCCCGGATTGACACTGGAGTCGCCATCATTACAATCCGTACTGTCCGGAACAAAACCTGCTGGCGGACTACAGGCCTGTAGGCTGATTAAGGGGTCCCCGTATCCATCACCATCTAAATCTGTATAGTATGTGGTGATTACTCCTTCATCTATATTACCGTCGCAGTTATCATCTATCCCATTGCATACCTCTGTTGCTCCCGGATTGACACTGGAGTCGCCATCATTACAATCCGTACTGTCCAGAACAAAATCTGGTGGCGGACTACACAGCTCTGCGCCGAGTAAGGGGTCCCCGTATCCATCACCATCTAAATCTGCATAGTAAGTGCGAGGAAAGATAGTCGAATCATTGTCATCACAGTCAACGCAGGTAGTCCAGCCATCGTTATCCAAGTCTGGTTCGTCGAGCGTCGCAGGATTACAGTCATTGTCTACGCTGTCGCAGGTCACTTCTGCTGCTCCCGGATTGACACTGGAGTCGGCATCATTACAATCCGTATTGTCCGGAACATAACCTGGTGGCTGACTACAGGACACTATGCTGCTTAAGGGGTCCCCGTATCCATCATTATCTATATCTAAGTAGTATGTGGCGGTGCTTAGACCTTCATCAATGTTGCCGTCACAGTTATCATCTATGTCATTGCATACTTCTACTGCACCCGGATTGACACTGGAGTCGGCATCATTACAATCCGTATTATCTGAAACATAGCCTGTCGGTTGACTGCAAGCTTGAGTATTCACTGCGATATTACCGAAACCATCACCGTCTGAATCCTGGTAATATGTGTTCAGTACGCCCTCATCGATGTTTCCATCACAGTTATCATCTACTCCGTTGCATACTTCTATAGCTCCCGGATTGACACTGGAATCAGCGTCATTACAGTCAAGGCAGGTTGACCAGCCATCGCTGTCTAAGTCAGGTTCGTCGAGCGTCGCAGGATTACAGTCGTTGTCAACGCTGTCGCAAGTCGCTTCTGCAACTCCCAGATTGACGTCGAAATCACTGTCATTACAATCTGTATTGTCAGATACATAACCAGCAGGACAGGAGAGGAATTCAGCATGAGAAAAGAGTTCGCCATAACCATCGCCGTCAGTGTCGGCGTAGCAAGTTACACTCACCGAAATTGTCACAGTTCCCGGCGCCCCGGCTGAACCATTGAGCCCGTTCTCCCCGCCGTAACTACTTAACTTGTGATTTTCAGACCCTCCACCGTTGCCGCCAGCGCCGGCTCCTGTGCCGCCGGCCGCGGCGCCGGAAGCCCCAAATTCTTCCTTTTGGGTACTCTTGTTGACAGAATACTCAGTATCTTTACCGCTCCCACCAAGTCCGCCGGACCCTCCTGATCCTCCAACGGAATGAATCGATCCCAAAGCCAAGAGAGTTTCATAGACAACGGTAACATCACCACCGTCGCCGCCGCCACCATGGCCGCCACCGCCGCCGCCGCCGCCTGCATGATCGTAGAAGATACCTGTAAATGATGATACGACCCAGAACTCGTATAAGCCTGTTAATCCATCAGCTCCGCCAAAGCCATTTTGTCCATCGGCGTTGATAGACCCTAAGTTTTGGAAAATTAGCGCATAGATATTGAGAGGCAAGGCGCCATTTCCACCATCGCCGCCTATACCGCCATCACCGCCATATGCATCTTTTAAGTAGAGAGTGTCCCAGGCTCCGCCGCCCCCGCCGCCGTCGCCGCCAGTACCGCCGGCGCCTGCCACTCCAGCTGTTCCGGGTTGTCCATTCGTTGGAGAAGTATGGGAGCTATCACCGGATCCTCCGTTTCCGCCCATAACGCCTGTTCCGCCGTTACTCGCAAGTCCGCTTCGAATCGTTCCGTTTACAGTTAATGTTCCGTTGACTCGAACGTCAAATCCGTTACTAAATAACTGCCCCTGACGAAATTTCTAGGTTATTAAAATTCATGTTCGCAGTAAGGGAAACTGAACCAGATATGACGCTATCCCCATCAGAACCGTCACCAAAAACCTGTGCTCGTGGTGACTCTACCGCAAAAGCGAAAAATAGAAGAAAGCAAACTAATAGCTGGAGTAGCAATCCCCGCCTCTTTTGGGAATTATGAAAAATCGCAGTTTTCATACAAGAGCTGGGCGAAATCGTTGAATGTTGCAACTTGATGGAGTTCATAGGATTACCTCGCCTCTTTAATTTTTAAGACATTACAAAAATGGAAATTATCTCATAGAGAAACTATCACCATAAATTTTGTGACTAGCATAATCGTGAAAGAATTAACTAATATCTATATATTAGTCAATTTCAGGTATTTTGTCAATGTGTAAAAACAGTCTCGTATGACTTTGAACGCAGCGCGTATACCAATTTCACCACTTCAGCAGCTGTTAATAAGCCTGCCAACTATCGCCTTAACAGCCCCAAAAGCAAGAACGTTTATTCTCCTGCGGCCGGTATTTGTAAGCTCTGCCACTTACCTCTGAGAGGCTGACCCAATTTGAATTTCTTAACAAATAACCCGGCAGCATATTTAAGATTACCATGAACTTTGGGAACAGCCCGCCCACAAACTATTATGTCCCACTTTTTCCAGCTACTTGTGACAACAGGCGGTACAAAATCATAATTATGCATTGTTCCGGTACTATCAAACAGATGAAGATAAATCTTGTAGTCTTTTTTTAAATCCGCCCGGCATAAATAAGAAAACATGAAATATAAACTATCAGCAGCTTCCACGATATATCCGGATACCAGTGTGACGCTGTCCGAATAGTGATGTCCATTTTCTGGAATTCTCATTTTTGTCCACTGTGACCAGTCGGCACTCAGACGTTTTTCTGCCAGTCGCTGCCCCTCAATGCTTAAGTTGCCGAACAGTCCTCTTAGAGTCGTTAAAGTTTTCAGACTATCCAGCCTGCTCTGCATAGAATCAAACATAGCTAGATTATCGAGCTGCTCTCTTGCGTCTTCCACTTTGTAGAGATGCGCACCCTGCTGCTTAGAGAACAAGTTGGAATCAGCAACAACTGACAGATCGAATTTTAGATTTTTCAAGTAGGACCTATTCGGATAATTACTCAATGAGGCCTGACAGACAAACATACCATCGCGTTTAAACGGCATAAAATAATCGACCCTGTCAAATTTATTATAACGTAAAGCTATATTGAACAAGTACGGGTCTTTTATTAACTGTAAATGATTAAGAAATAAATATCTGCCGAAATATCTTGAGGCCGGATGAGCATAATGTTCATTCGTATTCAAAAATGAGTAGACGAGATAAAATGAGGGAACTGCCGGATCGCCCAGCAAAAACACCTTTCCGCTTCTATCTTTCATCTCTTCTCTATTAGTATTCCAGGCAGGCACCGAACTTCTGGCTCTCTTTGCTCCGTCTGATCTTGCAATCCCGTTAACATTATTTAACAGAAGCAACAGAAAAACACACATAGCAGCGAATGAGATGATAGATTTTTTCCTGCCTATTCTGTCGCGTCTGCAGAATGCGGCTATCATCAATCCGATTATCGGTGCGGCCAGCTGGACAAAAAAGATGTTGGTGGATTTTGTAATGTTGAGAGAAATTCCCATGGCGCCTGATACAGAACCGACCAAGTGAAAAATGATGACACTTGCTGCAAATAAGGCCAGGCCGCGATTCAAACGTTTGTTTAAACGCCTGAGCAGATAAATGATTCCTGCCAGCAAAATAATGCCGGTGAACGAGAACTGCAAAAACTGAAAACTAATACCCGGATAGCCAATATGATACCAGCCCCCGCGACTTCGGTCGGCGCCGTTTTCTATTATCGAAATAAACAGCGGCAGCCAGTAGACGGCGCTAAATATAGCAGCCAGCCCCAGGACGATGGCCGTATTCTTAATATCCGGCCATTTAATCTGACTCTTAGACATAAGCCACTTCTCGGAAATTATCTTAAGCAGGATGTAAAAGAAACCAATGGCAAATACATAGAAGTACGTTAAGAAAATCAGTGCGCCAATAAGCCCGCCTGTTATGTAATACTTAGCCGTCTTCGGCTGGTCCTTGACCGGGTCAACGTAGATAAACCACCATGGAATAAATAAGGCATAAGCCAGAAATGTATGAGGCGAGAAAAATTGTGTGGCGTTGCTGTAGTTGCAATACAGAAACGATAGAAAAGTGATAATTACTGCCTGCACAGGTGAAACAATTTTACGCCAGAAGTAAAATAGAATCACCGGGAAAAAAGCGAAAATTAGAATCTGTCCGATCTTGGCCATTTTGAAGACTTCGATTGAAAATATCCTGGCAAATATAGCTTGTAGGTAATAGTACAAGGGCGGATAAAAGGCAGGTAAATCTTTGTAGTAGAAATCTGAAAGTGAGAAAGATGTCATAAACTTAAGCACCATCGCCTGTCTGAACTTCTGATCCCCGCTGTAACCATATAAATAGTAAGCCGTACCGTCTAAGATCAGATTGTTAGCCACTATCAGATACAATGACAAATAGAGCAGACTAATCAGGGACTTGTTGGAAGTCGAGGAGGAACATTTCCAATATGTTATCAGCGCCAGAAAAAAAGCGAGCGACCAGGCGTCGAGCCACATCAGGTCGGTAATGAGCAGATCTTCGCTGAATGTTTTTTGGGGATGCGAATATGCTAAGAGAAGAGCGCCAAAAATCAGATAAATTATGCCAAGGACTCTCTCCAGCGAAATCCCTGATAATATTCTATGAATGAACTTTTTTCTCACCAAACACTCCCCACAGCAAAAAACAATGAAATCAAAATGTAAGCAATAGATCTCATGAATTCAATTATTTGTGCAGCTGTATACATTTGTGGAATAATTAAACTAAACAGGAATACCAGGTAGCCCCAGTTTCGGAAATTATATGGGTTTGTTTTAAATAGATGCAATATTGAAATCAGCATCACTGGAAAAGCCAATGTCAACATTCTTGATGAATCCCAGGCAATAAACATCTGCGTCCACACAAAAAAGAGAATCAAAAAAATTTCAATCAATGGTCTTATCATGCGCTTATTCCAGAAAGAAAGAACCGCGGCAAATACAAAAATCCACATAGCTTTAAAAACAGTGAAATAGCCCAGTCCCTGGTAGCCGTAAGACACATTAAAGTACGCCAAAGGATTTTCTAAAAATGGTTCGAAATAGTATTCAAAGTCAAACGTGACTGGCCTGAAAGATGACACCCAAGTTCTAAATAAGTAGTAGAGGACAAATACCAGTCCATAGCCCAGAAGCATTTTTGCTCCAGTCCGAATTTTACTGTCGGCTTCTGAAACACCTAAGAAAATAAACCACGGCAGCAGAAAGAGTATTGACTCACGGTTAAGCAGTCCAAGAAACAGCAAAATATAAAAGGCTGTTGAATTTGACCGCAATATCCACATACCCAGCACAATTAGATATGTCGCCGAGTCACAATAGCCGCCATAATAAATCGTTGTCAGAGTTACTAATGAAAATGCGAATACTGAAGTCACCAATAGTGCATCAGTCGGGCCGGATAATTTTTTTCTAAAATAAAGATAAACAGCAGCCAGAAATATAAATGCAAAAAGTAAATTGGTAACGATTATCAGCTGTCCTCTTAAGCCCAGTCCGTAACTAATCAAAGGAGTTAGAATTCTAAAACCGACGGCATTTTTGTTTTCAGAAAAGGGGTCGTTCGCAAGTTCTGCATAGGAAGTTCCCAGAACAACCGTCTGAACTGCCGGTCGGACATAGATAGCCGCCAGAATCAAAAGTAAGAAAGCAACAAGTAGAGCCGTCCCGTATATTCCAATTTTTCTCTCACATCTTAGCAATGTACTGTTAATCTTAGTGGCGTAATACATCTTTACAATCCATCATTTTAATCGATAATTTTGACGTGACCAACGCTAAACTTGTCATCACCATCACCGGCTTGTATAGCGATGATGTTGTAACCTGCGGAAGCGGCTGAGGAGTTAACTACTATGGTGTCTATGCGTAAGCCTCCTTCCGGAATTATAATTGCTTCTAACAAACCTTGGAATACTATAATGCTATCGTTGAGTAATTGAATTCGGTATACGTCGTTGTTATCAACGCTTATTTCTATAAGTTTACTATAACTGAGGCTATCTAAGAAAACCATTAAGCCTTTCGGGCCAAGTACAACATTTGATTTATCGTCCCACGTTGTACCTCTTGCTTTCGGCACACTTATTTCTCGGTAATCAATTTTTAAAGGATTATTTATGTATCCCTGGATCAGGTGATCATAACGCCCTATATTAAAATTCCAAATCTCTGACAAGCGATCACCGCTGAAAATGTCTCCAGTGGTCAATTTAATTAATTTGCCATAATATTTTGAAAGTAATTCATCTTGAATGACGTTCTTTGAGCTGAGAATCGACTCGGAATAGCCTCTTGGGCTTATTCTCCCGAAGTGACCGATCCGCCATTGTCCTAGAAACTGTGTGGGCAATCGGCTGAGTAGCGGGTCGCACAAACCATGGAGATCGATGATATGAACTTGAGGTCCTGCTGCAAAACCAAACAATCCTACCGAATATAACTCCCTTAGTTTTGATCCGCTTTCAGCAAAATTCTGGCCTGCTTGATACCAACTATGATCTTTGAATCCGTTTCTCAGTCCAACAAGCAATAAACCGGTTTTCCTGTAATAAAAAGCGCGCTCGTCTACAATGCCCTGAGCGGTTGGTGCTTCCTTTAAGTCAAGTCCATATCTTTTATCGCTAAATAAAGGAGATCTTGGGGCAGAAATTCCGACCAAGAGGAAGATAACCAAGCAAATGAAAAAATGTCTGTGATGGCGAATGTATCCTGACTCTACAAATAGCATTACAGAACCCAATATTGGAACTGCGAAAAAACGCCCGCTCATAAAGTCGCCCCCGATTCTGACAATATAAAGCAAATATAGCACTAAGCCAGCCGCCAAAAATATTGCCTTGTTACGACGAGAATATAACGCAGTAACAATTCCGAATCCAATCATTAACAAAGTTATTGGATCCAAGTTTAGGGAATCTAAATAGTAAACAATTCCTTGTACGATTAGCTCGCTAGCCGGGACTCCGTTTTGTAACTTCGCATAGAACGTGTTTGGCAAGGCAAAGCCGTAATAAATAAGAGCGAAAAGCTCCCAGACAATAAATGGGGAAAAACCAATAAGCGCTGCATAAATTCCTTTCTTCCAAGGCATCTTCAAAAACGAGTAGGTTAATGCGGGAATGCAAAAAAGAACCGTGTCCATTCGATTCAGACTCATCAGGGAAGCAATGAGGCAGAGCTTCAAGAAATCTTCAAAGACGTTTCGGGATTTTAAGAATTGCCAGTAAAAGAGCGTTATCAGGAGATAGGTCAGAGGATTTTCCAACCCGGATGTCGTATAATCAGTAAAGCTTTTAGATAAGGTGAGTACGGTAATAGCCAAAATAACCGCCAAAAGAGAACCTGATATTCTGAATGAAATGATTATTAGCGAAATAATAGTTAGCAGAATAGACAGGAAAATGCTGGTAAAGTAAATTTCGCTGGTAAAATAATATAGGAGAGAAATAACCAGTACCCAAAGCGGATTCGTAAAAACTTGAACTCGTTCACCAATATTCCAAACTAAGCCGTATCCATTTACAAAATTATCCACTACTCGGAAAGAAATGAAAGCATCATCGCAAAGCCAGGCAGTCCTCAATGCAACTGCTGCAAATAGTAGAATGAGAAAAATAATTGCTATTTTATCTTGTGATGAATACTGCCGACCATCTAGTTCAGACATTGAAGTAATTTCGACTATGACAGCAAAGTAAACAAGCTATAAAAAAAGCCGCCCCGTTTTATCGGGACGGCTTTTAATTTACTGATTGAAAAACTGCTTAGTTCAGATACGCTCTCAGCGAACGACTCCGCGATGCGTGACGCAATCTGCGGATAGCCTTCTCTTTAATCTGGCGGACTCTCTCGCGTGTCAGCGAGAACCTGGCGCCTATCTCTTCGAGTGTCAGCGCTTTTTCTGAGTTTAAGCCAAAATAAAGATTGATAACTTCGGCCTCACGAGGCGTCAGCGAATCCAGTGCTTTCTCGATTTCAATCCGCAGCGAATGAGACAACAAAGACTCATCCGGTGACGGCTGAAATTCATCCTCAAGGATATCTATCAGAGAGTTATCCTCCGAGGTAGAGAATGGCGCATCCAGAGAAAGATGCGAATTTGAGATTTTCAGCGTATCGGAAACTTCACCTTCGCTTAATTCAAGCTCCTTGGCGATTTCATTCGGCGACGGTACTCTTCCCAGATATTGCTCCAGCCGGCTTGACATCTTGCCGATTTTGTGAAGTGTACCTACCCGATTCAGCGGCAGACGGACAATACGACTCTGCTCGGCCAAAGCCTGCAGAATAGCCTGTCTAATCCACCAGACCGCATAACTGATAAATTTGAAGCCGCGGGTTTCGTCAAACCTTTTGGCCGCTTTGATAAGTCCGATATTACCTTCATTGATTAAATCGGCCAGGGACAAACCCTGATTCTGATACTGTTTTGCTACCGAGACTACGAAGCGCAGATTGGCCTTGGTTAGATTTTCCAGAGCTTTTGCATCGCCCTGCTTGATACGTCTGGCCAGACGGACTTCTTCGGCAGCGTTTATTAGAGGTGTTTCCCCTATCTCGCGCAAGTAGAGGTCCAACGAACGATCTTCATCGCGATATTTTAGGGACTGTTTTGCCACTTACCCTCTAACTCCTTCCCATAGATTAAAATGTTTATACCTGCGGTATTCATTACCGCTTTTATTATTAGTCATTAACAAAAAACCCGGCTATCGCCGAATAACTTTTCTGGCAATTGTTCCATCGGGCTCTTGAACTATCAGACCAATCGCCCGGGAACTCTTCCTTAATCTCTTTATAGAGTTTTCCATCTCTTTTAGCGTCCTTACTACCACTTCATCCACCTGAAGGATTATAGTCCCTCTTGAAATAGAAGCTCTATCTGCTGCCGACCCGGGGTATACCCGGCGCACATAAATCCCGTTATCATGCTCAGTCTCAAGTTCAAGAGCTCTTGCTATCTCAGGTGTAAACTCCATAATTTCCATTCCGTTCCATACCCTGAAATCAAAATCGTCTGCTGCCTGCGTCTGAGCCCGTGTCGCCTGACGAGCATTGGTTAGAAACTTTTCCCGGTCGGCCATAGTGGTACTCAAAGTCATCTTACGGCGATCCCGGATAATATCAATCGGCACTTCCTGACCCGATTTGGTCGTAGAAACCAATACCGAAAGCTGACCGGTATTTTCAACCTGATGGTTATTAAAGCCGACTATTACGTCGCCGCCTTCAATACCAGCAACATCAGCAGGAGAGTTTATGAACACCGAATCTATTATTACTCCTTTAACCTCATCCAGCCCCTGTCTTTTGGCCTCCCTTTGAGTTAAGGGAGCAAACCATACGCCCAACCAGCCTCTGCTGGCCTTGCCGTTGGTAATTAAATCCGGTACAATCGCTCTGGCCAGATCAATCGGAATAGCGAAACCTACCCCCACGGAATTCCCTGTGGGACTTGAGATTGCAGCGTTTACTCCGATGGCCTCTCCCCTTAGATTTAGAAGCGGCCCCCCGGAATTTCCAGGATTTATGGAAGCATCGGTCTGGATATAGTCTTGGTACTCAGGTGTTTCAGAGCCAAAGCGCAAATTACTGCGACCTTTGGCAGAAATCACGCCTACAGTTACCGTCCTGTCCAGCCCCTGTTGAGGGAAGGGATTGCCGATAGCGATAGCCCAGTCGCCGACCTTGATCTCATCAGAATTGCCAAAGGGAATAATCACGATTTCTTCCTGGGGGTCTACTTTAAGAACAGCCAGGTCGGTCTGAGGGTCAGTTCCTACAACTTCGGCATCATAAGTATAGCCGGTCGAAGTACGGACAGTTACCTTATCCGCCCCGGAGACAACATGGTTATTGGTCAATATGTAGCCGTCTTCTCTGAAGAAAAATCCTGAACCGGAAGAAGTCGAACGCCTGCTCCCTTGCTGCCACCAATGAAAGCGCTGCTGTCCCTTAGAACTGGCCGAAACGTTGACTACGGCGTTTTTGACGGCTTCTACTACAGCTACAAACGGAGACTCCATTCTGCCGTTATTATCAACTATTGGAAAAAGGCCGGTCTCAGAGATGTTGGTGGGAGACTGCGCCACTGAGTTCTGAGGAATTTTAAATTCCCCGGAAAGCACCAGCACAAAAACTATAAGCCCCGCTAAGGCTACTAACCAGGCGGTAGATTTTAAGCCCTTCTTAGGTTTTTCTATATGTCTGTTTTCGGAAGAGAAATGCGTTTCTGCCAACTACTTTGGTCCTCCAAGGGTAGAGCCTAGAATATTACTATATGTTCTATCTTCTGTCAAGCCTTAATTTTTGTACATTCTTGCCACACATATATTTATAACGAGAGTAGAGCCGATTAGATTCAATTAATTCGCTGCTTTCAGCTGATTTTCCTTACCATAAGCGGAAATCCCCAAGTTGACTTTTGCCTCTGCCGGCTCTAATTTGCTTCTATCTATGGGCCAGGCAAGCGAACTCAAAAACGAACTGATTGAAACAGGCCGTCTCCTTTATGAAAAAGGGATGCTGGCCGGCAGCGACGGCAATCTCTCGGCTAAAATTGATGAAAACCGGCTGCTGATCAGTCGAAGCGGCGTGGCCAAAGGGCGGCTAAAATCAGGCGATTTTGTTGAAATAGACTTTGATGGAAAGCAAATTTCAGAAGGCGGCAAACCTTCTACCGAGGCTGCCATGCATCTTACCGTCTATAAGAACCGCTCTGATATATGCTGCTGCCTTCATTCTCATCCGCCATATGCTACCAGTTTCGCTGTGGCAGGAATCGAACTGGATAGAAATATCTTACCCGAAGTTGCCGTTTTTGTCGGAGATATTCCGCTGCTTGAATATTCCCCGCCCGGCACAGGAGCTATATCTGAAGCTATCGCACCTTTCTTAGATAAGAATGACGCCTTTCTGCTTAAAAACCACGGGCTGCTGACTATAGGTAAATCTATCGAAGAGGCATTTTTTAAGCATGAGACTGTTGAGCACTTTGCCAAAATTCTCTGGATGGCTAAGCAGTTAGGCACTGTAAACAGAATTCCTGATGATGAACTAAAAAGGCTGGATCAGCTTCGCCAGAGCCTGACATCGTCTTAATTATTAGAAAGTAACAGAAGAAGCCTGATGGTGACCAAAAAAATAGTTATTGAGAAAGCAAATCGGATGTTTCAGCTGCCGCCACCCTTGTTTTCTCTTTTGCACCAGGAAAAGACCAGGACCTCTTTCCTCAGAACCAATATCCTGAACTTCTCAAAATTCAACTGGCCGGTTGAAACTGACAGCGAACTGACATTTGATTCCGAAAGTCTCTCACCGGCAAGTGACAAAAAGATTCAGCAGCTGAAAGAAGCTGTTTCTGAGTGGTTCTTGAGTAGGCACAGCGTCTCGCTGATACCTGAAAAGGAAATTTATATAGGCAGCGGTATCCGTAATATTATTCTCAATCTGGGGCTGGCCTTTATTGACAGGGGAGAGCTGGCCTTTGTACCGGGGCTGGGCTATCCTCATTACAGAAGGACCGTGGCAGCCTGCGGTGGTGAAGCAATTGCCTACGATTTAAACGAAAAAAACGGCTGGCTGCCGCAAAAGGAAAGTTTCGAAACTTCAGCCGGAAGGGTTGCCAAACTGATGTTTCTAAACTCCCCTCATAATCCGACCGGGGCAACGCTGACCGCCAAAGATATCAGTTTTTTGATTCGGGTGGCTGCCAAAGAAAATATTATGCTCATAAACGATGCTGCTTACCAGTCATTGTCAGAATTAAACCCCTTATCCATTCTGTCTGTAACCGGCGGAAAAAACGTCGGCATTGAACTATATTCTTTCTCATTTACTTTTGGACTTCCGGCTTTGCCCTTTGGATTTGTAGTGGGTAACCGGGAGATAATAAACGGCCTGAAACAGATTGAGCGTCTCTCCCCTCAGCCGGTTTCGAACTTATTCACAGACCTGGCCCTAACCGCCATGAAACAATTTCCTAATTCCTCTCTTAAAAGTGTCCGCCGGTTGATTTCTAAAAACTATGGGGAAATAATAAAATTGGCAGAGCTGCTGGGGCTTGAAGAAGTTGGCCAGAGATCTGTTCCCTTTTTATGGAGTAAAATCAGCGGCAGAAAGAGCTCTCTTAGAGCAGCAAACTTGCTCTACCGGCAGGGCCGGATAATGGCTGTGCCCGGCAACGAATTTGGTGACAGCGGCGAGGGCTATTTGCGCTTTTCTTTGACAGAGCCAGGCCAGGGTTATGTCGAGGCCGTTAAACGGATAGAAAAAAAGAAACGGTTTTTTAAGCTCAGCAAATAGTTATGAAAGATATAATTCGCTTAAATAAAATGTCCTTTTATGGCTACCACGGAGTCAGCGCGGCCGAGAAAGAGACCGGGCGGGAATTTGAAGTAGACTGCGAACTGGCAGTCGACTTAGCCGAATCAGGACAAACCGACCAGCTGACTGATACCATTGACTATACTGAGGTTCACAGAATTATTAAGGAAACTGTCGAGGGTACGGCCTACTCATTGGTCGAAGCTCTGGCTACCGAACTTGCCAGCAAACTGCTTGACAATTTCCCGGCTTATCGGGTAACTTTGAGAGTTCGCAAAATGAAGCCCCCTATTGCCGGTCATATTGATAACATTGAAATTGAAATAACCAGAGATCAGAAAAACACCGACCAGTTGATAAGAAAAGAGATAGACGAAGACTAAAAAATGACCAGCACAGCCTACATACTACTCGGCTCAAACCTTGGAGACAGAGAAAAATTTCTTAGTTCGGCCATGGTGATGATTAAAGAAATCCCCGGATTAAAACTTTGCGGCAGCTCCTCTGTCTATTCGTCGAAGGCCGAGCAGATGGCCAGCGGAACCCCTTCATTTTTAAACCAGGCCATAAAAGTAGAAACTAAACTCAGACCTCTAGAACTGCTGATGGCTCTGGAAAAAATCGAGCAGGCACTCGGCAGAGACGACAAAGGGAAAAATCTTTCGCGCAAAATCGACCTTGATATTTTATTGTACGACAGTGAAATAGTGGAAACTGAAAAACTGGTCATTCCCCATCCTGAACTTTTAAACAGAGCCTTTGCTCTCGTGCCGGTAATTGAAATTGAGCCAACGCTGGTTCATCCGCTGACTGACAAGCGCTTAAGTGATTATGTAAACGAAGAAGATTGCGAACTCGTCAGAGAGAAAGAAGAAAATGGCCCGGTTATTTGCTGAATCTGATTATCTGGCAGTCGAAGGCGTAATCGGAGTAGGTAAAACTTCGTTTGCCCGAATGCTGGCTGAAGAACTTGGGGCAGAAATGATGGCTGAGGAAGTTTTTGAAAATCCGTTTCTGGTAGATTTTTACAAAAACAAAAAGCGCTATGCCCTGCAATGCCAGCTGAACTTTCTTATTTCCCGCTACCAGCAGCAGCAGCAGCTGGTTATGCGCGATCTGTTTGCGCAAAAAATTGTCTCGGATTATCTCTTTGCCAAAGATGCTATTTTTGCCTCGGTTAACTTAGACGAACCCGAACTGTTACTATATGAAAAGATAGCAGCCATTCTTTCCAGCGAAATACCCAAGCCCGACCTTGTCATTTATCTGCAAGCCTCTACCCCGACTTTGCAGGAGCGTATCCGCAAACGCAATCTCAGTTTTGAAAAACCGATCGACTTTGATTATCTGGAGCTGCTGAACAAGGCCTACGACTATTTCTTTTTTAATTATATCGATACTCCGCTGCTGGTGGTCAAGACCGATAATATTGATTTTGTCAACAATCCCGAGCATTTCACAGATTTGGTCAGTCAGATTAAAAAACCAATCATTGGCAAAAAATATTATTCCCCGGCCGGTGACCTGGTAGACAAGCAGTCACTATGAGTCATAGTAACAGCAGAAAGAAAAACACAGTTCTCTCTTTCTTTGAGAAAAAGGCAGCCGGCGAAAAAATATGCATGCTGACCGCCTACGACCATTTTATTGCCGGGCTGCTCGACGGCTGCAAAATTGATGCGATCTTAGTCGGCGACTCGGCTGCCAATGTTATTCATGGTTATGACTCGACTCTGCCTATCTCCATGGACATAATGATAGCCCATACGGCAGCAGTCTCACGGGGAACCAGCTACGCCCTGGTTATCGGCGACATGCCTTTTCTCTCATTTCAGCCATCAATTGAAACTGCGATAAATAACGCCGGCCGATTTTTAAAAGAAGGCAATGCCCAGGCAGTTAAGATCGAGGGCGGCCTCGAAATGGTCGAAACTATTAAACGCGTTATCGAGTGCGGCATCCCGGTCATGGGACATATCGGGATGACCCCGCAATCCATCAACAACCTGGGAGGCCCGAAAATCCAGGGACGAAAAGCTGACTCTCAAAACTATCTGCTGGAATCTGCACAGGCGCTCGAAGAAGCCGGATGTTTTGGATGTGTGCTGGAACTTCTGCAAGCCGATATTGCCAAAAAAATTACTTCAGCCTGTAAAACGATGCCAACTATCGGCATTGGCGCCGGGGTAGACTGCGACGGCCAGGTTTTGGTCACCAACGACATGCTGGGACTGCATGAAGAAGGCTTCAAACCGAAATTCCTGCGTGAGTACGCCAATCTCACTCCTGTCATAGTCGAAGCTGTAAAAAAATATATATCCGATGTAAATGACGGGCTGTTTCCGGATGAAAGCGAATCTTACGGGGCTGCTAAGCGTTAGCTGATTAAATTTAATTATTGGCGCTTTTACACACTTAAATATTTCACTAAGACCAAATCACTCTTGGTAATGGGAATGGAGAAACATATGTCTATGTCAAAGAAATGCCGTCTGCTTTTTTTCATTCTGCTGCTTGTTGTCTTCTCTAAAGTAAATGCACAGGATGAGGAATCTAATAGTTCAAGAAAGTCGCTGATGTTTGATTTGACCTCTACTCAAACATCGTATTCCGACTCCTGGGTTGGCGGTGAAGCCGGATCGGTCAACTGGGTGGCCAATCTTAATACCACCATCACCCAAAACCTCAGAGACAACCTGGGACTGCGCAGCCGCTTAAAACTCTCATTCGGACAAACCCTGACACAGGACGCCACAACCAAAATCTGGAACAGACCAAAAAAGTCCACCGACTTAATAGACTTGGAGAATGTGGTCAGTTTAGCAGTTACCTGGCCGGTAGACCCATATCTGGCTCAACGAGTGGAAACTCAATTTTACGACGGAAGCAACCCGAATAAGAAATTGATGCTTTCTCCGTTTAAGCTGACAGAATCTATCGGCCTTACCAGAAAATTCTATGAAAAAGATAAGGACTTGGTTGTCAGCCGGCTTGGTCTTGGAATTCGTCAGATATTGACCAAAAGCATAATCGACACAGTTACTCTGGCAGTAGAAACATCAACTGCTTATGACGGGGGTATTGAGTCTGTCAGCGAAGTTGATCTGGCAGTACATAAAAATATTCGCTATAACGGCAAGCTCTCTTTGTTTAAGGCACTGCAAAGCTCTAAAAGTGATGACTTAATCGGAACTGAGTTTGAAAGTGACTGGAAAGCCGTTGACCTCAATTTCGAAAACAGTTTCAGCGGTTCACTTACAAAACTGATAACGGTAAATCTATATTTTCAATTTTTATATGATAAAGAAATAAGCCGCAAAGTCAGATTCAAACAGACTCTGGCTTTGGGATTCGTCTTTAAGCTGAACTGAAAAATCTATTTGAGCATGCCGCCGACATACATGCCGACCATCAGTGCGATAATTATAAGTACACCAAAAACAACATATTGCCAGGTCGGTGTTTTTGCCACAACCACAGGAGGGGCAGCCGGTATTGCAACCCGCTTTTTGACCTTGACCTTAGTCTGCTCTATGAAATCTTCATACTCAACTAAGAACTCATCGCAGCTTTGATACCTCTGAGATACACGAATCGCCAATAATTTTGAAAGAATCTTTTCGATTCTTTCCGGCAGCTGCAGGCGCAGCCCCTTCAGATACAGCTGGCTGCCATTGGTATAAGAAGGCTTTTGCCCCATCAGCAGGTGATGAATTATGACTCCTAATGAATAAATATCTCCCAGCTTGGAGACTTTTCTCTCAGGAGGTCCAAACCAGTTTTTCCTGGTGCCGTCTTCCATATAGTGTGCCGGCATGCCAAAATCAGCAAGTTTGACCGTCTCATCGCTGTCAAAAAGAATATTTGAGGGACGAAGGTTGCCGTGAGTGATGTTTTTCTTGTGGGCAAAGTCGAGACCCTCAGCGATCTGCACCCCGATATCAAAGGCATCCTGCCAGTCGTATTTCTTGGCCAGCCGGTCAGCCAGCGAGCCGCCTTGCGCGTATTGGCTGATTACGATTGTATTTTTCTTATCACCGCCGGAAGCATAGATGTTTATAAGGTTTTTATGACGAAGTGAAGTTAGAAGCTTGGCCTCTTTGCGTCCGGCTTCCCCCCGGCTGTGTTTTTTGATTATGTAGAGTTTGTTATTGCTTTGATTTTCGACAAGTATAGTCGAGTTATATCTGGTTTCTTTGATAGTATCCAGATGCTTGCACTTGCCCATAAATGAATCAGAGCCAACGTTTGCCAAATCTTCGTCTCTGCCGCCGGTTTTTCCGCCATCCATAGCGTTTAAGAGCGCATCTTTAAGAGCGACCGCTGTCTGATATCTATCTTTGCGGTCCTGCGCCAGACACTTATGAACTATCTGATCGAACTTTTTTGAAATATCCGGATTAATTTCAGAGGGAGCTTTGAAATGCCCCAATGGTTTTTTGCCGCACAAAATCTCATAGATCATAACGCCGACGGCATAGATATCTGTGGTCTGGTCAACATCCCGGGAACTCACCTTCTGCTCAGGAGACATATAGGCTACCGTACCCATTACAATACTGGTGCTGGTTTGCTCGCCTTCGGTGTTACCAACAATCTGAGCTATTCCAAAATCTGTTATAAGTACATTGCCCTGCTTATCGACCAATATATTGGCCGGTTTGATATCGCGATGGATGATATCATTTTTGTGGGCGTAGTCTAAGCCTTTGCATATTTCAATAATCGACTCTAATTTTATGCGCAGGGAAATTTTATCTGAATCGATAACCTGTCTCAGTGACGTTCCGTTGATATATTCCATTACGAAATAGTATCTGCCGCCGGTGGTGCCTCTGTCAATTACGTGTACGATATTGGGATGATTGAGCTTGGCAATAACCATCGACTCCCGCTCAAATCTGCGGACAATGTCTTCGTTCTCGGTCAGAGACTTCGAAAGAATTTTGATAGCAACTTCTCTGTTGAGAGACGGCTGAACCGCCCGGTAGATTTCGGCAATGCCGCCCTGACCAATCTTGCCGTTGACAATATATTCGCCAATCCTGACTTCTTTCTTGTGCGGGCTCTGTGCTGTAGTTTGACTCATATTTTTAACCAAGAAAAAACAGGGATATTCCTTAAAGAGTATCCCTGTTGTTATCGGCAGAAATCTGATTTTCGTTTATTTGACCAGAAGCATTTTTTTGGTCTCAGAGCCATCCTGATGAGTCAGACGGTAAAAATAAATACCACTTGGCTTAGTTGAGGCCTGAAATTCGACCCGGTGATTGCCGGCAGTCTGGAAACCTTCGTAAAGAGTGGCTACTTCCTGCCCAATCACGTTAAACACCTTCAGGCTGATATAGCCTGCTCTGGGAAGCGAATAATCGATAGAGGTAGAAGGATTAAAGGGGTTGGGATAATTTTGAGCCAGTTCAAAAGAAGTGGGCAAAAGATTATCAAGCTCGTCATTTATATCGGTCGCTATCATGACATTTACAGCGCCCGGCGTAAAACCAGGGTAAATTACGTATGTCCCCGTCTGGTCAGAAAATTCTACTCTGGTCCAGAAATGAATCTCGCTGCCGTCAAAATAAATTATCGAGTCCCTGTAAATAGAATCTATGGCAATCAGGTCGGGTGAGGCCCCCTGCCCCAGAGTGAAGTGAAGAGTAGCCAGCAGCCCTTGTGATGTCGTAATGGTTGGCAAGGGAGTGGTAAAATCGCTAATGATATAAGAAATTCTTAAGCTTTGACCTTCCGGATTAAGATCAATGACTCCGCTAAAGCCGCTGGTCAAAATAGTGCCGGCAAAAGAGACCGAATCCAGAGTCAAATATGGGTTGTTGTATTTGAGAGGAATGGTCATGGCTGAGAGTTCGTCAGTATTATCTGCCAACCAGAGACCGACTGAAAAACTTTCACCCGGAGAAGCTTCGACCGAATCAATCCTGACTGTGGCACTTTCAGCGCTTGCCGGAAAAAAAATCACCAAAGCTAATACTGTTAAAACAAATATGCCTTTAACTATCAAATTCATCAAATACCGCCTTTCAACTCTCTTAGTAATCAAAATTTTCTCCCTCATTTTCCAGGCGTATGTGGCCTGCACGAGGCCTAAATGCAAAGAGTGTGCCCTAACGAGTCGATTAGGAAAGTAGACTGCAGTAGTCCGCAAGACCACTTATTATACCCGTCAGAGACTCTGCATCAGGCTCTTTGTCTGAATTTCAGAGTATTAAGACGGCTGCAGAAATCAACAGACAGGCCTGCAAATTGAGTTCAGCACCAAAATAAGATGCCTATGATAGGCAAGCAGTTGCATACATGTTTGATTTGAAGGGGGAATTTTAGTTTTAAAGCGGAAGTTTTTGAGCCGGTTAGTTCCAGGTCGGCTTGACATTTACGAACATGGTCTGATTTCGCCGCCAGATAAAGAATATTACTTCTCGCGGCTGTTCGGTTGAGATTTCGCCAAGCACTTTTCTGGCATCATCTACCGATTCAATTTCTATAGGGCCAATTCTCTGGATTACATCACCAATCAAAAGCCCGCCAATAGAAGCCGGACCTCCAAGAGTAAGTCCGGAAACGACGACGCCTTTGAAATCCTCAGAATCAAGATTATAAATCATATAGTCAGCAAAGACCAGGTCACGTACTGTCAGCTCCAGTTTTTCTTCTTTAAAGTCTGGCGCTTCTGTAGGAGAAATTGGCGCCTTTTCCAAATTTATCAGAATCTTAGTCGAATCAGAAGAGCCCTGGTCAAGACGCATAACCTCAAGTTCGATAGCGGCGTCAGGGCCAAAGTTGGCAATCATCCTCTGGAAGACAGCGATTTTTTCTTCACGGTCCACCTCAACCGGCTGGCCGTTTACTTCAAAAATGATGTCCCCAACCTTAAGCCCACCTTTATCTGCCGGTGAATTGCGAATTATTTCATTTACTATGATGCCGCCGGCAAGATCCAGCTGCCAGAATTCTGCTATATCCTGAGTCAAGGCCTGCAGAGAAATACCCAGCCAGCCTCTTTCTATTTCTCCTTCGGTAGGCGGATCAGCGATTAACTCTTCAATGCGCTCTCCAGTTATAACTCCCAGCATGGGCATGCCGCTGCCAAACGATCCCATCAGGGCGCCACCATCGGCAGAACCGGAGGAGGGGTCCATCAGTGAGCCAAGAATACCGACAGCTTCCAGCGACTCGTTAAACAGAACCGAGGCCAGCTGCATCGAATTAAAGCCGACAGTAAGTGGAAAAGGCTCAGGTGCCTCGACCAGATTGGAAACCATACCAATGTCCGCAGCAAGCGGCGGCGTGACAAACTCCGGCATGAGCATAAACAGAGCCAGCCATTCGCCGGTTCTGAACTCGTGGTGTTTATTGAATTTTACAGGAGAAAATTTTTCGTTTTCTTCAGCAAGAATCTTTATAAAGCCCACTTTGGTAAAGCGGTCATAACCCAGCAATTCGCCATCGTAAGAGATTCCATCCAGTGTACTGATTTCGATTTTTGTTGGTGTTGTCTTTACGGTTAGTCCTGAAAAAGAAGAGAACATATTGTCACTGGCGATATCGGTACCGTCAAAGATAACCAGCCCCTCCTCGGTGACGATCGTCCCCAGATATCTTTCTTCCTGGTCACTGGTATTGATGCCGAATGAAACTTCAATCTGCATATCAATCACGACCATGTACGCTCTGGAGCGGCTTCCAAGCTTTCCGAAATCAAAGTTCTGGGCGTTTGCTGTCGCTCCGACCAAAGAAAAGAGTATAAAAAAAACAAAGAGAATATTTGCTCTTAAAACGCTGCCATTACAACTATTCATTCAGCTCCTCTTCTCCGTCTTTATCAACCGTGACAACGATGAACCTGGTTCCTCCGCCGCGTTTTATAGTCAGCAGTATTTTTTCTACGCCTTCATCAGTAAGCTGCTTATAGAGATCGGTAAAAGCGCTCAGGCCGGTTATTTTGGTCTTGTTGACCGCTTTGATAACGTCGCTGCGAAAGAGACCGCCGTCTTCGATAAAGCCAACCCGTTTGACGCCTATTAAATAGACGCCGACTGTGTCATCCAGCTGGTTTTCGACTTTCATCTGGCGCGTAATTCCTTTGACGCTGAAACCCCAGCCTTTAGCTTCGAAATCCTCGCCCTGCAAATCACCCAGTGATTTAGTAACAACTCCAAAAGTATAGGTTTCGCTGCCTCTTAAAACTTCAAGATTGATTTTTTCTCCCGGCTTGAAGCGCGATATCAGGTAGTAAAATTTGGGGAGTTCTTCAACAAAACGCGCCGATACTTCCTGATCATTAACTTTTAAGATAATATCGCCGGCTTTGAGATAACTCTGGTCGGCCGGTGAGCCCGGGTCTATTGACGAAATCAAAACCCCGGTGTTTCTCTGAGTACCAAAATAATCTTCTAACTCCATCAGAGCCTGACAATGCAAACCTATCCAGCTTCGCTCTACTTTGCCGTTTCTGATAATCTCTTCGGTTACTTCGCGAACAACATTTATAGGTATGGCAAAACCGAGATTGTTGGCAAAAATTGTAGCCCGTGAGTTTATACCTACAATGCGGCCGGACAAATCAACCAGCGGACCTCCCGAATTACCCGGGTTTATAGCTGCGTCAGTTTGAATCCATAAATTGTAGCGGCCGGTTCTTTCTCCGGTGGGAAGCCGGACATCCGGACTAAAATATCTGTCTCTGGTAGATATAACTCCAGCTGAAACAGAGCGCGATAACGAAAGAGGTGAGCCCATAGCCAGAACGTACTGGCCTACCTGGATGCTGTCGGAGTTGCCAAAGTCTGCAACTACGATTGAACCTTTGTGTTCATCAAGATTAAGCTTTATGACGGCTATATCTGTGGGCGGGTCGCCTCCGATAAATTCTGCCGAGACTATCTCTTTGTCGCCTAAAGTGCACAGAATTCTCTCGGCCTTGCCGGCAACATGATAGTTGGTAACTACGTAGCCATCGATATGGAAAATCACTCCGGAACCGACTACTGCCTGTTTTTCAAGTTCACCGGTATTATAATTTTTTATAACCGGCTGAATATGAACAACTGCCGGCATAACTTTGTCCCGCGCCTTAAATATTTGGTCTTGAATTGGCAGAGGCGCGGCTGCTGCGGCTGTTGCTGCTACAGCAACCGTTATTATCAAGAATATTTTTAAGCTCTTACTCATATTCGTTCCAACCAGTATCTATTAGTTCCTACAACTAAAACAGATTTAAGTTTATGTCTGCTACGGATATAATGCCTTTTTTAATGAATCGGCAAGAGTATTATATGTATGCACCTAAATCTTAAAAGATTTTGGCGATAGCTGTCAAATATTCAGGGAATACTTCGAGATTCGGAGCGATTTTATTGACTTAGTTAAACTACCTCTTCCAGTAGATGTCAATTGAGCCAAGGCCGACCTCCAGGCGCAGGACAATTCTGGTCTTGGCATTTTCAAAATCTTCAGTCTCATAGATGTCATCATCAATTTCAACCAGATCATCATTGTGGAATTCTATAGATGAAAGCCAGTTGTTGCCTTCGGTCTCAACTCTAACCGGCACATTTCTGGGCAAAATGATTTCACTTGTGCCAAGCCCGATTTCAATATTGATAATCGATTCGCCGCTGTATTTCCCTCTAAAATCAAAGTCATACGAACCTATTCCACCGGAAAATTCAAAATACTCGAAATTGGCGTTGCCCAGATTATGCATTTCAAGTGATGAGGCACCGGCTTCTATATTAATTTCTCTGAGTCTTGATTTGTTAGGCTCAGAAAAGTCTATGACGCCGGAGGCCGCGCCGACATCAATATCTAAGTTTGTCAGACGAATGCCGCCAAAATCGAAATCTGCTTCGCAGGCGCCGATGTCCAAATTGATGGACGTTTCAAATTTATCGGACAGAACAATGTCCCAGTTATTTTCAAGGTCATGGAAGTCGCTGAAGGATCTATTTTTTCTATGGTCAATATCTATAAACAGATAGCCCTTTTCGCCTCGCTCGCTATAATCAATCTTATATTCAATTATTCGCTTATCATATTCGATTTCTATTGCTGCTATTTCTTCGATAGCACCTGATTTGATGGTAAACTCTCCTGCCGCCAGGTCACATTCTATTTCGATTATTTTGGCATGTTCGGCAATTACAAATTCTTTGACTTTTTCCAGCCGGCCTGCAAATACGGATGAAACGGCAAGAACAGCTATTACTGTTAAAATTAGAAATCTTTGCATATCAGATCCTCTCTATTGGGGACTATGAGTTTTTGTCCTGGTCTGATATACGAGAGCTTTCTTCTGGAGTTTCGATATTTTCCGGTATCGGAGTATCAGGAATCGGCGGAGGTGCCGGCTGATGAGCTGCCGTCTCTGGCGTGAATTGTGGTTTTTTAGGTCCCGGTGGGTATTCTCTGAAGCCGAATCTTGTTAAAAAGGCAGCTCCAACCCCTGAAAAAACCGGATAAATTGAACCCAAAATTGAAATAACCAGTCCGAAAACGCTTAAGACTATGGCAACATTGTCTGTCTCAGGCCAAAGGGCGCCGGTTACCAGCCAGGGAATCATAACTATCAGAATACCGATAACTCCAATAAACAGACCGGCAGATTTGTTGAAAATAGTCTGCTTGTAAATATTGGAAAGCAGCAGTTTGCCGAATGTCATAAGTCCCAGGATAATTGCGGCCAGATAGAGCAGCGGCAAAAGCGGAATAAGGACAGCTCCGACAATAGTGATTCCTAAAAGTGTGGCAATCACCGGCATTGTTAAAATCAAAATAAGACCAAGTCCGACTGAGCGCCCTTGGTGTTTCAAAATACAGGACTGCATGGTTGCAACTTGTCCGGGCATTAGAGTGAATATCAAAAACCCTAAAAACAGAAAGACAGCAGTTATGATTGCCATTACTAAAAGGAATTTGTGACCAAAGCCCGGAGTAAACGTTTCTATATCCAGCGGCAGAGTTGTTTCGGTAATTTCGCCGAGGACAACCGAACCATCTTTTGCTATTACTCGCGGCGCCTGAATATCCCCTTCAACATAACCTGTTTCAGTTATCAGGACCCGCTCCTGAAGCGAGATGATGTTCCCTTTTACCCAGCCTTTTACTGTTACCCTGTCCAGAGCGATAATATTACCATCAACATACTCATCTTCCCGAACAGTCACAGAACCTAATTCAAATTGCTTAAGACGTTTGCGTATGGTGGCGCGCTCTTCAATCGGGATATTTCCATATTCAGAGCCGAGTACAAAATCCAAACCCTCATCATCGCCCAGCGGCTGTAGTCCAGCCACAAAACTTGAGTATTCAAAATCGTAGTACCACTCATAGCCGGCAGTATCGACAGCGATAACGCCTTCTTCGGTCAGCAAAATTTCATTAAAGACAGTATCAGAGGGTGCATAGGTCTGGTCGGCCGGATCTGACTGAGCTAAAGAGCCCGATGCCAGGACCAAAAGAAAAACGATGAGCAAAGCTGCTTTATTTACGAACTTGTTAAAAGCGATCATGTCACATCCAATGTTAATCGCAGGCTGTCCGGCTTAAATCAGAACTGCGCCAGAACAACCTTTCCGCTGGCAGAAATAATTTTCACTTTTGTACCTCCGCCGCCAAATATTCCTATCATTCTGTTTCGAGCCAGAGAAATAACTTCTACTGGTATTTCAGACGAGAATTCACCCGTTATGGTTTCAAGATGAAGCTCGCCGGCTGCAGAAATCGGCACGCTAAATATGACGTTACCGCTTGAGGTTTCAACAATATAATCGTTACTGCTCTCGAATTCTGTCTGAATATCTACATTGCCATTGTAGGTCGATAGCTCGATTGCGCCGCGGGTCTGGCGGATGAATATCTTGCTCGATTTGGAATTTATCTTGATATCGCCTTCAATCCATTGCAAATCAATCTCACCGAGCGGCTGATGAATCTCCAGCGAGCCTAAGATAAATTCTGCTTTGGTCAGTCCGGTAGACTTTTCTATATATATATTGCTTTCTACATTGGTCAGCTCAATATCCGCATCAAGCGCTTTGATGCGCAGGCCGCAGTTAAACGGCAGTGATATCTTGTAGAGAACTTCGCTGATAACTTTGTCACCGCCGCCGATTATCTTGTTCCAGAACGACGGAGAGCGGTTTATCAAATTGAGATAATTTGTCTGAATTCTGACTTTGTCTTTACTTTCTCTGATTTTAATCTCTATATGGGCAGCTATTTCTTCAGCTTCGCGGCGACTGGAAGCCCGCACCATCTTGATGGCGTCGATAGTAATTAGATTGTCGTCTGTGCCGGTGACCATAATAGCGCCTCTGACCATCTCCAGATCTATCAGTACCGGCTTTTGAATGTCAATCAGCTTTTGAAAGTTGAAAGTGAATTCTTCGGACTCAGCAGGCAGAGCTGTCACCATAAATAATACGAAGATACCAAGTATAATTTTTCTCAAATTTTTCATTTCTATCATTTCAGGCTAAGTTGCGCCTAAATTCCTCTGAGCTTTTTTTTCAGTAACTCTCTGGCTCTAAAAATTCGAGCCTTGACCGTACCTACCGGTATACCTAATAAATCGGCTATTTCCTCATATGATTTATCTTCCTGATGGCGATGAACGATAACTTCCCGATATTTATCCGGTAGCGAGTCAATCGCTTCATTGATAGTGAATCGCTGCTGTTTTCGGACATAATCCCGTTCCGGGTGGTAAGTATAGTCCGGAATCTCAATTTCTACCTTGCCATCACCGGTATCTATCTCTTTATCCAGTGATAGCGCCTTTATTCGCTTTTTGCGCAGAAAATCGATAGAGCTGTTGGCCGCAATTTTATAGAGCCAGGTCGAAAAGCGGTATTCTGAGCGGTAAGATGCCAATGCTGAAAAAGCTTTCATAAACGTCTCCTGGACCAGATCATGGGCGGTTTCTTTGTCCCTGACGATTTTTAGAACAATATGAAAAATTGCTGTCTTGTACCTGCCTTCCAGTACGGCGTAAGCTTTTTGGCTGCCCTGGATGGCTTCGGCAATTAATTGGCTATCAGAATCTTGCAAATGGCACTTTCTACTGGCAGTTATGAGTCATAGTCCTGACCGCAAAAGCCAAGTTATGCTATAATAACAACCCTGATAATCAGTTACAAGAGGAATCTGACGGCTTCAATTTTGCTATTAATGAAGGTTCCGCTCAACCCGTATTTCACGACTTTGATTTATACGAGATTTGCTGGAAAGAGTTTGGGTTTAGGGCAGGTGGGGAGACACCTTGGCATCCGTCCCTCTATTGACTAAGAATTTTGAAGATTGTATCATGTTCTTACTCAATCTAAGTAATGTCGAAAGGTTTTGCTTGAAAAAGTCGCTTCCCTTTATCCTATTATTATTGCTTTTGACAAACTGTGGTACAACTACATCACTTGTGCATGTAGGTGATGAAAATTATAAAGGGGTCGAGTACGTAACAATTGCAGTAAGCGCCCCCTACGAAGACCTAGAAATTCGAGCATACATTGAGAATCAATTCAAGATTGCTCTTACAAATGTTCATACCGATGTACATCGAGTAATGGATTTGCTACCACCGTTCAAGGTCTATACTAGGTCAGAAATTAAGGATACAATAATGAGGAATGACATTCAATGTGTATTGGTGGTTGGTGTTTCAGATTATTGGAAAACGTATTACTCTACACCGACACAGTCAATAACAAAGTCGGAATCATCTGTCATTACTAATTATGAATCTGTCTCAACTGGCGGCTTATTCGGAATAATAACAACTGGATCTGCTTCATCTTCAGTTACTTCGAAAACGAAAACCACTCATGTTCCAGGAATTACTCTTTCTAAATTACATGTGAAGTTGGATACAAGGCTTTTTGCAATTAATTCAGAATACGAGGCTGTGCCTATATGGAGAGGGAATTCAACCACTTCTGGCGACTTCTTTACCGAAGATTCAAAAGTGCTGTTAGAAGCTGCCTATCATATAGACAGTGTGCTAAGAGAGCATGGATTTTTGATCCCAGGTTTGAACCTTTCAATTATTGGCGGTGACATAGAATATGAGGGCACTTTTAGGAGCGGAAAATCCGAAGAAAGAATTTTTATACTCGGTGGGCCCAACTATTTGAGCTTATTAGGTTGTGTAAATTGTAAACACTACCAACCAGAGTCTCCATTCAATAGACAAGGTTACTTTGGTGTTAATTCTGATCATTCATTATGGAACGCTTGTGGCATATATGCTTCTGACACTTCACAATACAGTGCCTGCAACATGATGGCAAAATATCCACCTGTTCTCGTCAATAGATTTGGAAAAGAAATAGGAAAGCTTACGATTAGCAATGATCAATCTTCAAACTATGAAGATTCAAGGTTGAAAAAATGGCTATCGGACGAGATTTGTCTAAAATGTACAAGCGATTCGGGATAATAGATTTCCTTGGGTGGCCAGCGCAAGACTGGTGCCTATCTGCCCCTTTTATTACCCCGCCTTCCCGGCCTGATTTATCATAGTGATAAATGCTTCTATCATAATCTTAGCGGTATAGTCCGGCCCGGTCAGTTTGAAAAAGACATTGCCGCCGGGAGCTTCAACAATTATCGCCACCATTCGATATTTCTCTCTGGCTACTTTCTCCTTTGACATCGGCCGCACAGATTCGTTATAGATTCCAAACATAGTCACTACATGAGCCGCATAACCTGCTACCTGCCGGTCGTAGCGGATTGCGGCAGTGGCCGGGTCGCGGCCGTCTGGTAGCGAGAATTGTTTTATCCAGCGATCCATATTGGCTTCGATTGTGCCACCCTGTCCTTTGCCAAAATGAAAAACGGCCATTGTGGCCGAGTCTTTGTCCGGTTCAAGTGGTCCATAGGAGTAGCTGGCTGCGCGCATCCCGGAGGAGCCAAAATCCTGCCATTCGGAAGCCGGCGTAAAGGTGATACCTGCTATAGACATCGGCTTGCCATCAAGCGTAAATTCAATCCCTGACATTTTGTAGTTATCAAAAGTTACTTCCATACCGCCGCTGCTTTTTTGCTCGCTGTCGCTATTGTAGGGGTCGGTTTTAGCGGTTTCTTGAGTCTGTTTTGAGCCGGAATCGGTTTTTGAGCTGTCATTATTATCTGACGAGCAGGAAACTGACACGAACATAAAAGCAGCCGTTATGACCAGATTTGAAAGGAATCTCATATTTTGCTCCAATTCTATAATATTTCTCAATAATACTCACATTTTGACCCAAAATTGATAGCAGAAGAAGCCTTTGAGAGCAAGCGAAAGTTGGCAAACCGGCTTAAATTTGGGCTAATTGTGTTTGTCCCCCAATTCAGTTAATATGGACTGCTTCTACAGCTTAGCCCTTGCAATTTTGAGCAAAATAGCTTATAATGGCCAGCCTATGGTTATTGAATTATAGAATCGGATTTTAAGGAGATATATGTCCAAGACAACAATGGGAAACCGTTCCAAGTTTAAGATTCAGCGCCGGCTGAATGTAGAATTGCCCGGACTGGGCAAACCCGGTGCACTGGATAAACGCAATTACGGTCCCGGTCAGCACGGCCAGAGAATGCGCCGCAAAGTTTCAGATTATGGCATCCGCCTGCGTGAAAAGCAAAAATTGATGTTTCATTATGGTATTCGCGAAGGCCAGCTGCGTAAATGGATCAAAGAATCAAAGAAAAACCGTGAGCGCGAATGGGTAGACACCCTCTGCGGTATGCTTGAACGCAGACTCGACAACAATGTTTTCAGACTTGGTTTCGCCCCCAGCATGCCCTCGGCCAGACAACTGGTTTCTCACAAGCACGTTATGGTCAATGGAAAAAGAGTTAATATCCCCTCTTATATTTTGAAAAAAGGGGACAAAGTAAGCTTGACCAAAAAAGGCTACAGTTCCGGCAGTTTCCTGCAGGCCAGAAGCAACCCCCGTCTGGATATGCCGGATTATCTGGGGAAAGTTATTGAAGGCGGAAATCCGGTCGGACTCTTAAACGAAGAACCGGGCGTAGATAATGTCCCGTTTCCGTTTGAAAAACGCTTCTTTATTGAGTTTTACGGACGCTTATAACAGCTTTTTGGTATAGTTTACCAAAGCCCGAATATCACAATATTCGGGCTTTATTTCTGCCAGGTATTAATCGCTTGCGAACATCAGCTTGATTCTGCTAAATTCATAAGTATTTTAGAAAATATATATCTATTTTTAACAACTCACGAATCTTTGAAAATAACAATGGCAAGGAGAGTAAAATGAAAGCACTTAGAATTGGCCTGCTTTTGGCAATGGTCGTAGCAGTTGCTGCCTTTGTGGTCGCCGAAGACAAACCCTGGTTAGACCTGGAAAATTGTACAATGTGCACAGGAATGATGGCGCAGGAAGGTCTGATGGATAACATGACCTGGGATCATTACCTGACTAAAAACGGCATGATGACTGTGACTACTATTGCCGACGGCTACCAGGAGAAATATGAAGCCTCCCATAAAACTATGATGAAGACCATGGAAAAAATGAAAGCCGGCGAAGAAATGTATCTCTGCGGCTTCTGCACCAGACATGGCGAACTTGCTCAGGCTGGAGTTAACAAGGAGCATTTTTCGACCAAGGCCGGTGAAGTTTCGCTAATGACTTCAACCGATAAAAAGCAGGTTGAGGAAATTCATGCCTTTGCTCAAAAGACCATAGACGAACTGGCCAAATTTATGGCTGCCGAAAGCGAAGCTAAAACGGAATAAAAATTCCAGTTAAGTCCTTCAAAGACTCACATAAACCCCGGTATCACAGCCGGGGTTTTTTTGTGCACAAAAGCAAACGGCACCTGCCTGAGACAGGCCGCCCACTAAAAGTCCCGGTTTCCGCTTGAAAATCAGCTTTTAGGTAGCGAAAGAATCTCAAGGAATTGTCGATAAGAAATTTAGACGATTGTTCATTTTATAAACAGGGGAACTAACAATGAGTATAACATCAATTGACTCTACAGTAACAAGCAGTTTCACAGTTTCAAATACCTCAACAAAAGAGGTGGCTGTCACACCTGACGACGGCGAAACTACTTCTATCGAAACCGAAGAGACAGCCGAAGAACCCGAACTTACTTCTGCCACAGAAACTGTTATCGAAACTGACGAGGAAAATGATTTCACCGAAAAAGGTGTCATAAGAAATTTGCTTAGCGGTCATTTCAACGGCGTTGCAGATTTGCGCCATCGCATAAAATACTATGAAGAACTAGCGGCTCTGGAAGCTGCTAATCTCGCCGAAGCAACCGCGGCCGGAGTTGCTGAGATTGCCGGTAACGTCGCCAATGATATCAAAACTTTTCTGGCCACTGACGGACTTGACGAAGAAACAATTACAAGCATCACCGGCAGCTTAAGTGCCTTTGTTTCAGGTGAATCTACAATTATTACTTTCTCTGCGACCGAAGAAATCGCTGCTACTGAAGATGCAATTTTGAAACTTCGCTCAGATTTTGACGCTCTTATTGAAGCCTTAAATAGTGCACTAATAGTCAGCGAAGAAACGACCACTGAAGAAACAACCGAAGCCGAAGGCGTTATCGGCTTTACTGCTGTTACTCCCCCCGATGGCGAACTGACCACCACTGAATTTTCTGTGGACGAACCAGCGACTGAAGAAGAAGTGGTCATTGACGGTGAAGCGTTTATTGCCAGTCTAATAGAAAGTTTCGAGAGTGGAATGGAAGCTCTCATTGCTTCACTTGCGGAAACTTCAATACTACCCGCGCTTTCTGAACCAAACGGTAATGGCACAGCCTATGATAAGTTTGTAGCAATGTACAATGAACTTCAGGAACCTGCTGCGGACACTACCGAGACTACCAAAATCGACATAGAATCATAATAATTATAAATATATGTCTTAGAAAAACCCCGGTGCAATGCCGGGGTTTTTTTTGTAATTGTTATTTCGCTAATTGAAATCAGGGACTACAGGTTGGCTGCGCACCGCCGCGGAAGATGAAATCAACCAGCGTCGTCAAATCCAGTATGTTCGGGTTGCCTCCGGAACCGTCAAGGTCAGCAGCGGCCGGTATATCTGGCGGTGGACCTCCCCGGAAGATGAAGTCTACTATAAAGGTCAAATCGAGAATGTTGGGGGTTTCCGAACCATCATGGTTGGCGTCACCGCAAAAGTAAGCGACTCGAGTGAACGAAAATGTCTCAGATGTTGATTCGTTCTCGGCCAAATCCCGTGCCACCACCCGCCAGAATGTTACGGAATCTAATAGAACAGGGTCAGTTGGAACAAGTTCTGACTCTGTTAAGTCAGTGTAAACGGTAGTATTTGAGTCATTCGGAAAAGCAGAATCAGATGAAACTAACAAATCATAGACAACCGGAGTGCCTGTTTTGATGACATCACTCCAGTCGAAGGTTGGCATTGAGTCAAGTGTTTGGGCATTATCCGGCGGACTGATTAACATAACAGGCACCGGTGCGGTTTGGTCCACAATCAGCGTCCTAATTACTGAATACTCAGAACTATCGGCACCTGTAAACATCAACGATTTTACTCGCCAGTAATATGTACCATCTGGCGAATCAATGACAGCCTGATAGTAGTTTGTATCAGACAAGTACCACAGTACACCTGTGGAGAAACTGGAGTCATTTGAAATCTCCACACGATATCTATCCTCATTGCTTTTCCAAGCAGTTGACCATGAAAACGTAGGGCCGCTATTGATAACTGCGCTGTCTTCCGGAGTTCGAAGTCGTGGTTCCAAAATGGGCAGATACCAATTGGCTGTATATACTTCGGAGTTGCCGTCTCGAGAATCTGTCCAGACGGCGTTTATTTTATCGTGGAAGGCGGTAACACCGATATACTCTCCGAGTACCCCAGCTCGTAAGTTCTCATCTGTGTTAGTCCAATGGCCTTCCTCGTCAAACTCAAAGTTCGAATTGCTTTTAGATGAAGATTTCAAATTCGCAACATCAGATGAAACAGATGAAATGCGATGATTTGAGGTAATTGTCTGGCCGCCATCGAAGGAATAGGCCGCCATCAAATCAAACAGCAGATAGTTGGGCGGGTCATAGCGCGTGTCATAAAAGACAACTATAATAACGCCCTCATCGTTCACTACCAGCCAGGGATGATATGATTCATTGTAGTACGAGTTTGCGTCATCGTTAACCTGAACGCGATCTGACCAGGTTTCTCCGTTATCAGTTGAACGAATTAAATCTACATCAGTTATAAACTGGTCTTCCGGACCCCAGTTAGGAAATGCAACATATACGTGACCGTTAAATGGACCACTGGAAATATCTGCATCGGCCGCCGGTGATGCATAAATCTCAGTTCCGTTGGTAGCAAGATACCCTGCTGAAGCATTTAGCAATATGTTGTGATCGCTGAACGACTGCCCGCCATCGATCGAAACGACTTGCTTGATTCTATTAAAGATCCGGCATGAAGGAATAGAGTCCCACACCGGCGCCAGCCAGAATATGTGCAGGCTGCCGTTTGCAGACACAACCGGATTGGCGAACAAACCGGCATTAAAGCCACCGGGTCGACAGATAGATACTTGAGGCGGTCCGAATACTATCGTGTCCTCAAACGAGGCGCCGCCATCAACTGAGCGCGCGAACACCATAATTTGCTCATCGTCAAGGTTAATTCTTGTCCAGGCACAGTAGAGGTTGCCATCGTGGGCGCCACCCGTGCGATCAACTGTAATGAATTCTTTATCTTCCACAACACCTGGAATCAGAGATGGAACTGTTGTTACCGGTCCGGTCCAAGTAACTCCCTTGTCGGTTGACTTGTAAAAAGCAATAAACCGTCCATCGGTAGAACCAAAATGGTCAATATCGACTACAGCGATATATAAATTTCCAATTCGATCAACTGTCAGGGTTGGGTCGGACTGCCACGAGCTATCGCCAAACATCTGCATACTCGGGGGAATGAGTGAATCTGTCCAGGTTTGACCTCCGTCAGTGGAACGCCCGATCGCTACCTGCCTATAGCCGAGACGAAAGTCTCTCCAGACAGCAATTACGATGTTGCTGTCGGTGGGGCAAATCCATACTTGTTCTTCATTATTTAGTTGCGGAATATTGGTCACTCTGATATTTGGTGGCGGCGCTAAATTTGAAGTGGCGTAAATATCAAATACCATCAAGAGCACGATTAACAAGAAAACGGTTTTAAATGAACTCTTCATAATTTACTCCCCAATCTTGTGGCACAGACCACTAAGATTATCCTGATAATAATATCAGGGACTACAGGTCGGCTGCGCACCGCCGCGGAAGATGAAATCAACCAGCGTCGTCAAATCAATAATGTTCGGATTACCCCCTGATCCATCAAGGTCGGCAGCTGCCAGAATTTCCGGCAGCGGGCCGCCGCGGAATATATAATCCACCAAAAAAGTCAAATCGAGAATATTCGGGGATTCCGAACCATCGTTATTGGCGTCACCGCAGAAAAAAGTAATATACCGCAGCGAGAAAGTTTCAGAAGTTGAGTAGTTACCCGCTAAATCCCGAGAGACCACTCTCCAGTAAGTTGTCGTATCCGCTTGTATCGGGTCAGGCGGTACAAATCGTGACTCGGTTAAGCCAGAATACAGTGTAGAGCCTGCTCCACCCGGAAAGTTTGAGTCTGTTGAAAGATACAGGTCATACAAAACCGTCGTTTCTCTGGTAACATCGCTCCAGTCAAACTCCGGAAATGAATCGAGAATGATTGAACTGTCGGCAGGAGCCAAAAGTGTTACTGCATCTGGCGCGGTTCTATCGATAGTCAAAGTTCTTGTTTCTGAATATTCGGAGCTATCTGAACTCGAAGACGTAAAAGATTTAACGCGCCAAAAGTAGTCGCCTTCGAGTAAGTCAATAACCGGCAGTACAAAATTAGTATCAGATATAAAAGTGCTGAGCATAGATGTAAAGTTGGAATCATCAGCAATTTCAAGGCGATATCTGTCCTGATCACTTTTCCAGGCAGTTGCCCATTTGAAAGTTGGGTTGGTAATGAAATAAGCGCCATCATCAGGACTTATGAGCCTTGGTTCAAGAATAGGCAGATACCAGTTGGCCGTGTAAACCTCGGAGTTACCGTCGCGGGAGTCTGTCCAGACAGCGTTGATTTTATCATGAAAAGCAGTAACGCCTATATATTCACCGATTAGTCCGGCACGAGACGATGATAATACTGGTGTGCTACTTTCTGGCTTGTTTATTTCGATTGGGTCATAGGCAGCAGATGTTTTTAAATTAGAAGTACTTGATGATACAGATGAAATACGATGATTGGTGGTAAACGTCTCACCGCCATCAAAAGAATAGGCAGCTACCAGATCAAATAGGAAATAGTTTGGAGCGTCAAAGCGGGTGTCATAGAAAATTACAATAATCACTCCCTCTTCGTTGACAATCAGCCAGGGATGATAAGATTCATTTAGATTTGAGTTGGCATCATCGTTGATCTTAATTCTCTCAGACCAGCTGGCGCCATTGTCTGTGGTGACTACGAAATCAACATCGCTTCGCGCATTATCTTCCGCACCGATATTGGTAAAGGCTGTATACATAGAGCCATCAAAAGGACCTCCTGTAATATCGGCATCGGTGGCAGGTTGCGGATAAGTGTTGGTGCCATTGCTGGCTATCATCCAGCCGAATACGGGGCTGACAATATTTTCGGCAGAAAACGTTTGTCCCCCATCGGTCGAAATAACATGTTTGATAGCCTGAAATCCGGTGCAGGTTATGCCGGAGTCCAGTGACCAGCCTGCCCATAAAACATGCACATCACCATTTGAGGTAACTACCGGTATCGGAAACTGTCCGGCGCTTATCCCGTTACCTCCGCAGCCGGTAGAAGTCTGCGGAGGAGCGACTATTATCGTATCTTCAAATGAGGCTCCGCCGTCTATTGAACGGACAAAAGCCATGCGATTTGGACCGCTGCCAGTGGCGGCATTAAATCTGGCCCAGGCACAATACAGGTTGCCGTCGTAGGCGCCTGCTGTGCGATCAGTTGTTATGAACTGCTTGTCCTCAAAGACATCGGTGTTTATAACAGACAAGTGCACAACGGGCCCCGTCCACGAAACGCCTTTGTCTGTTGATTTGTAAAAGGCAATATATGAACCACCGGACATTCCAAAGGCGTCCCAGTCAAGTACTGACATATAAAAATTTCCCAGACGGTCAACTGTCATGGTTGGGTCGGACTGTTTTGAATCACCAAAGAATACCTGATTAACAACGCTTATCAGAGAGTCAGTCCAGGTCAGGCCGCCATCGGTCGAACGTCCGATGCCGACTTGTCGTTTGCCAAGCCTGAAATCTCTCCAGTTGGCAATTATGATGTTGGAGTCAGTGGGGCAGATAAAAACCTGCTCTTCGTTATTGAGCTGGGGGATATTGGTGATTCTGATATTTGGCGGAGGCGCCAGACTGGAAGTAGCAGATGTCTGAGCACCAAAAATAAGCACCAAAACGAAAACAATCATATAATAACGAATACCCATGGTGTTACTCCTTCTTGGGCGGCAGATCTATGTAGTAGATATTAAAACAATGTGAGCAACGAAATCAAGCCGCAAGATTCCGCCATATTTAGTTTCAACATAACACTTCTCTAAAATCCGTCAATTGATATATGCCTTAGTCACAGAGTCTGGCGCAAGAATTACGTTTTTTTCACTTGCTCAATTATTTGAGATATGTTATCTACGACCCAATCATGGCAGAACTTATCAATAGCTTTTTAACCGAAATCTCAGATTTTGTCTGGGGTCCGCCCATGGCTCTGATTCTGCTCTCGGCCGGGCTGATTCTTACGGTCAGAACAGTTTTGATTCAGGTTCGCGGCTTTGCTCACGGCATTGGCATAGCCACCGGAAAATATGACGACCCCTCGCACAAAGGCCAGCTTACGCATTTTCAGGCCTTATCTGCAGCGCTTTCGGCTACCATCGGCATCGGAAATATAGCAGGTGTGGCCATTGCCATTTATTGGGGTGGTCCGGGAGCGATTTTCTGGATGTGGGTTACGGCTTTCTTTGGCATGGCTCTCAAATATGCCGAGTGCACGCTGGCGGTCAAGTATCGCAAAATCGACCCGGACGGCAATGTCCGCGGCGGCCCGATGTATTTTATTGAACACGGCATGCCTAAATACTTTAAGCCTCTGGCCTGGATGTTTGGCATCTGTACTGCCATAGCAGCTTTTGGCGCCGGCAATATGGTGCAGTCAAATACGATGGCACACTCGATAATTGATGCTTTTGAAGTTTCTGCCGCAAACGAAGCCAGTGTACGCTGGATAATAGGTTTTGTAACGGCCGGACTGGTGGGTTTGGTTATTATCGGAGGCATAAAACGAATCGGCAAAGTTGCCTCCTATCTGGTACCGGTCATGTCTGTGGTCTATGTAGTCAGCGCTCTTATTATTCTGGTCATAAACTTTGAGCAGGTCATACCGGCCTTTAATCTGATATTCTATCACGCTTTTAATCCGACTGCGGTAGTAGGCGGCGCCGCCGGAGGCGCTACAGTCTGGATGACATTTACCTGGGGACTCAGGCGCGGTATGTTTTCTAACGAAGCCGGCCAGGGTTCGGCAGCCATGGCGCATTCGGCTGCCAAAGTTGACGAACCGGTGCGCGAAGGTTTGGTGGCTATGCTGGGACCGTTCATTGATACAATCGTGATTTGTACTATGACTGCGCTGGTGATTATTTCTACTGGTATCTGGTCAAGCGGAGAGACCGGCGCTGTATTGACAATGAACGCCTTCGATCAGGGCTTGCCGATTTACGGACGCTGGATGGTATTAGTGGGTATTATGCTTTTTGCCTTTTCTACTGTCATTGCCTGGTCGTATTATGGAGAAAAAGGAATCGAATATATAGGCGGAACAGCCGCCAAACTTCCTTATAAGTGGGTCTATATTCTATTTACATTGTTAGGCGCCCGTTTTGATTTACAGGCAGTCTGGGCCTTTGCAGATACCGCCAACGGACTGATGGCCATACCCAACCTGATCGGGCTGATTGCTCTGTCGGGAGTAGTTGTGCGCATGTCCAAAAAATATATGACGGAAAGAGAACAGGGACTTCATAAGCCGTTTAAAAAATAACCAGAAGCTGGTTTCAGATAACCGGCTGTTTTACTTTTAGCGTGTCTTCTCAAAAAACAACTTTCGCACTGATATTCTCAGCCACAGTTATAATTAGAATCGCTTTTTATCTGCTCTCTGGTTTTACTGCCGATGACGCTCTTATAACTTTCCGCTATGCTGAAAATATTATAGCCGGCCACGGCTTTGTCTATAACATCGGTGAAAGAATTCTGGGCACGACCACACCGCTGTTCACTTTTCTGATTTCTTTACTTATGATTTTTAAGCTGACAGCCCACAGCGCCGCCTTGCTTATCTCGCTTATCTGTTCGGGGCTGACTTCGATAATTCTTTATCGCTTTGCACAAAGATTGAGATTCGGAAAATTTTCCCTGTTGCCCCTGCTCGTATACATTTTGTGGCCGCGCTCTATTGTTGCTGACACCAGCGGCATGGAAACTGCTCTTTTTTCACTGCTGATAATTGCTGCTTTCTATTGTCAATTTAGAAAAATACGAATTTACAGCTTAGCCCTGGCCACGCTGGCCACACTTACCCGGCCGGAGGGCGCTTTATTGCTGGCTCTCTTATTTGCAGTCAACTGCTATGCAGACAGGCGAAATATCTTTGCTTATTTTATTATACCTCTATCAATACTTATCCCCTGGCTGGCTTTTTCTTATTTTTATTTCGGGTCGATTGTCCCCGGCTCTATCAGCGGCAAATTGGCTTTGTATTCATATATTGAGACGCGCTCTGCTTTAGAGAAACTGGTTTATCTGTTGGGCTGGCATAATCCGCTGGGCTGGCTGATTACGCTGGCGGCTCTCTTTGGCTCCTGGTGGCTGCTGGCTAAGCAGAATTTTGGGAAACTCGAAATTATCTGGCTCTTTTTGATGATAGCCTTTTTTACGTTCAGCAATACCGCTCTTTTTTTCTGGTATCCGGTGCCGATATATCCTGTCTATCTGTTGCTGGCTGCTGCTTCTCTGCCATTGTTGTGGGACAAACTCAAGATCGATGCCAGCTATAAGCGGCTGTTTTCAATCGGATTACCTTTATTAATTAGCATAACCCTGCTTTTTTATGGCTACCGTCAGCTTGGCTACTATCAAGAATATGAAAATTATTTAACGGGCGTCCACCGGGCAATCGGTTTGTATCTCAAAAGTAATGCTGAGGAGGAAGATGTAGTCGCCGCCCGCTATATTGGCAATACCGGTTATTATAGTAATCTCTATGTCTTAGACAGGGACGGGCTGGTAACTCCGTCTGCGGCAGCCTATAACAGGCGGGGGGATTATCTTGGCTTTATTCTGGACAACAGACCGGACTGGGTAGTAGCCGCTCCCTCGAGAATAACCGGCCGATTTGCTCAAAACCCGACTTTTCTTGGCGAATATGAACTGGTTAAGAAATTTGGCGAAAATGAGAAAACTCGGCATAATTTATACCGCCTCAAGGACAGCGAATAATAATTTAGAAAGCCTGTTTACGATTAACCAAAAATAACCGATATTGAAATAGTAACAGAAGTAAAAAATTTAAGAGAATAAAGAGACACAATTACATGAAATACGTGATTACCGGCGGTGCCGGATTTATTGGCTCTAACATAGCTGCCAGACTGGTCGCTGATGGTCATAAGGTCAGAATTCTGGACAATTTTTCTTCCGGACGCGAAGAAAACTTAGCTGCCATCGCAGATAAAATAGAAATTCGCCGCGGCAACATCTGTGATTTTGAAACGGTTTCAGAGGCAGTCCAGAACGCTGACTGTGTCTTTCATCTGGCCGCCCTGCCATCGGTTCCCCGTTCGATAAAGGACCCGCTGGCCTCAAACGAAGTAAACGTAGTCGGTACTTTGTACGTGCTTGAAGCATCCCGCCGCGCCGGAGTCAAAAAAGTTGTCTGCTCATCATCATCCTCGGTTTATGGCGAATCCGAAGTGCTTCCTAAACATGAAAAATTAGAGCCTCATCCGCTTTCTCCGTATGCGGTAACTAAACTGACCGGCGAGCACTACTGCCGCGTCTACTGGGAACTGTACAAATTCCCGACTGTGTCTCTCAGATATTTCAATATATTTGGTCCCAACCAGGATCCAAACAGCGAGTATTCAGCCGTAATCCCTAAATTCATAACAGCCATTATGAATGGTGAAAATCCGGTAGTGTTTGGTGACGGTAAACAGTCTCGCGATTTTACCTATATTGATAACGCAGTAGAAGCTAATTTACTTGCCGCCGCCAATGATGATATAGTCGGCACTGAGTATAATGTAGCTGGCGGCGCCCAGTTCAGTCTCAACCAGCTTTTGGACAATCTCGGAGATGTTATGGGCAAAAAAGTAGAGCCCCAGTATGATCCCCCCAGACAGGGTGACATCCTGCATTCTTACGCAGATATTTCCAAATTAAGCGCTCACGGCTATAAACCGTCGGTAGGATTTCTTGACGGCCTTAAAAGAACCGTTGAATTTTATACTTCTACCACCGCAGAAACCGAAACTGTCTCCAAAGCCGCCGGTTAAGATAGCGCTGAATTGGCTGGCCAATACTGCTGATTGAACAAATCTGACAGCCGTACGTTTTAGTCGATAGTATAATGATATACTAAAAATTATTCTTTTTATATGAAAACAACTTTGTTAATACTGACATTTGCTATTTCGATTATTTTGGCGCCACTTGTAACGGCCGGAAATTTGTCACCTGAGCTGTCATCTGAAATATCAACTATGGATCGAGATTCGCTGGTTGCTGTCTGGATTCAGCTTCCAAAAGTCAAAACTCAGTCTGCTAATAATTCAAAATCAGCTGCTCCTGCGACCAGAGCAAAAAGATATAGCCAGAAATATAATTTCTTGAAGTCGGCGCACCAGGCCTCTCAACAGCAGCTGCTGGGCATCCTAAAGCGGTTAAGAGCCAGTGGAAAGTCTGCCGGGATTAAGCCCAGCTGGCTGGCCAATGTTGTCGAAGTAAAAATTGCTGCCGGTGAGTTAGAAAAACTATCAAAAAGAAATGATATCAAAACTATATACTTAGTTCCGGAACTGACCTCAATTCAGCCAGACAATACTCAGGTTCAAAAATCACCATCTTTTTCGGCCGGCGCTCAATCAAATCTTATTTATATCAATGCCGACCAGGCCTGGCTGGCAGGCTTTACCGGTGCCGGACGGCTGATATGTTCATTTGATACAGGAATCGATGGCGACCACCCGGCTCTTTATAACAGCTGGAAAGGTCACGATGGTGACTCGGCCGCCGCCTGGTTTGACCCGCGCTATGGTCAGTCCTTTCCTCATAACATGTTCACAGGTCAACACGGCACTCATACCATGGGAATAATGGTCGGGCATGATGATTCTTCTGGAGATACAGTCGGAGTTGCTTTAAATGCCAGATGGATTTCTGCTGCGGTGGTTGATATAACCGGCGCCTCTTACATTGATGCTTTTGAGTGGGCGGCCAATCCCGATGGCGACCCGAATTCGATGGATGACGTGCCCGATGTAATTAATCACAGCTGGGGCATAATAGATATAGGATGTCAGGAAGTTTTTTACGAACTGATTGAAAATCTTGAAGCATTGGGGATTGTAAATATTTTCGCGGCTGGTAACGATGGCTCGGGGGCAGCTACTATTCGTAACCCGGCTAACCGTGCTCTGAATTCTATCGACTGCTTTGCGGTTGGCGCAGTTCAGTTAACTAACCCTGCCTCAATTTGGTCCGGATCTTCAAGAGGACCATCTGATTGCAACGGCGCTATAAAACCAAATGTCACAGCACCGGGTGCAAGCATTCGCTCTACTACGCCGAACGGCAATTATTCGTCACTTTCGGGAACTTCTATGGCGGCACCGCACGTTTCCGGTTTGGTAGCGCTGATTCGTCAGAAAAACCCGAATGCAACAGTTGCTGAAATCAAAACCGCCATATTGACTTCGACTCAACAGTTTGGCCTGTCCCTTCCCGATAATACATTCGGCTGGGGTATAATTGACTGTATGGCTGCACTCAATAAAATTTCTGCAGCCAACCCAGACCCTGACTTGCGGGTCTACGCCTACAATCATGAGGCTGTTTTTGCCGGCGGAACTTTCAGAGGAAGATTGATACTTCAGAATCTGGGAGCAGATGTTTCTCTTGTCTCGGCAAGTATCATTGGCAGTGATGTGAATTTATCGGTGACAAACGGCTCGGCATTCTTCGGCATTATAAATGCCAATGATACTGTAAGTTCCAACGATAGTATCATTGTAGTCGTATCAGAAATTGCTGAAAATGGTTTAGTATTATCTCTTGATTTGGAAATTACAAACGGCTCAAGCTACACCGACACTACCAAAATCTATTTTTCTGTCGGCGAACCGACCGAAAGATCGCTGGTGTCGCACAATGTTGGCAATATAGAATTCGGAGTCAGCAACTTCGGCACTTACGGACTCGGTCCAGCAGGTTCGGGTTCATTTTTCCCGGCTGGCGGGCCGGGGTTCAAGTATAACAGCGGTCTTAATGATCTGTTTGAGGGCGGACTGTTGATTGCAACTGATGCGCAGCACGTATCAGACGGCATCCGCAATGCTATAGGTGAGCCCGATGGCGATTTCCGGGTTCTTCCGGGCGGAAATATTCAGATTGATCTTCTTGGTGCAGAGTCAGCGCAGAAGACTAAGGCTGTCTTTGATGACAGCCGCGCCGAAAACCCGATAGGCATTAGTGTCAAGCAGTTTACTTACAGCTTTCCTGAAACAGAAAATGACGATTTTATTATTCTCAGATATATTTTAACCAATGACAACCCGTTTTCGCTAAGCGGTGTATACGCTGGATTATATTTTGACTGGGATATTATCTCATTCTTTTCCAATGCCGGAGGCTATGAAAGCTCTACAGGAATCAGCTGGATAGCTTACAACGGATCTAATGGAATTGAAGATTACCGTGCAACTGTCGTCTTAGACGGCTTACAAGCCGGAACATTAACTGATTTAGGCTCGGCGGTTTATTATCCTGAAGGTTATACTGAGTCAGAAAAGTTTTTGGCTTTGACAGCCGGATATGGTTCGGCCACAATGTACTCTGCAGCTAAGTTTGACCTGTTTCAAGTGATATCTGTCGGACCTGTCAGCATACCTGTCGGTGAGAGTAGAATTGTTGCGTTTGCAATAATAGCCGGAAACACGATGACTGAAGTGGAAAACAGCGCAGCTGCGGCTCTGGCTGTTTACGATTCACTTATAAACGGCTGTTGCAATGAACTGTCCGGAGACATAAATAATGATCTGGCACCAAAGCCCAATATTTTGGATTTGACCTATCTAGTAGATTTTATTTTCCGAGGTGGACCAGGCCCTGTTTGCCGGCAGGAAGCCAACCTGAATGGAAGCTCCACTCCGCATCCTAATATATTAGACCTAACCTATGTGATTGATGTAATCTTTAGAGGCGGCCCGGACCCAATTGCCTGTCCCGGCTATTAGCAGAACATTTTTGAGCTCAATTATAGAACGACATTGCTCTTAAGCCGGTCTGTTTTTTTATAAAACTTGCCTGCCTTTTATGGTGGCAAAAGATAAGCCGTTTATCTTCCGGTACCGTTGAAAAGTCAAAATCACCTTTGTGCCTGAATTCTTTTTCATTCCTCCAGTCTGTTTTCTCTCCAGCCGACTGCCACCACCAATGATCCTGCCCGTCTATCGGCTTTTCTTGTGACGGCTGGTAATAGCGAACTTCTTTTATGCCGTGTGCCATTGCATAATTCCTTTCAATGCCAATTCCAAACGGCTCAAAAGACATCTGACAATACCGGGCACGCCATTTCATCAGACGAATAGCCTCTTGAGGTACCAGACCTGAAAAACAAACTGTCTTGACATTAGAGGGCATGTTCTTTGACGATGCTATGATAGCTTGACCACTCAGAATTTGGCGCAAGGTATCAAAGGCCGTTCGCCGGTATTTATCTGAGCCAAATATCATCCTGTAAAAATCGAGTTTGTTTTCATCAGGCCAGCGACGATTGGTCGCTCGGGTCCAGTGAATCAAATAAGACTCATCTAAGGACTTTATCTTATTCGAAAGAGCGCTGCTGTCGATTTGGTAAGCAAGTTTACTTTTCTTCTTTTCGTATGCAGTTTCAAACTCTCTGACAATAGTTTTTCCGTCTGCCTCTGATTTTGATAATAGCTTAGACATATTTCCGCCCGGCCTGACAGACACCGGTATGAGAATATCTGCCTGGTCGATTATAGATTCGTCCCGGATACCTGCCAGTTGCAGAGGTGTCAAGTCGTTTGAATTTTGGTAATTGATTTTATCAAACGTCACTCTGCCGGCGGACAAACAAAACTGCCTGGATATTTTTGACTTAAGCAGTTCGAAACTTGAAATTCCGCTGACCGGAATCAGCAGCCTTAGCGGCACAAAATTCAGCACGGCGCAGGCTGTTATTATCTCCCAGTTACGGCTGCCTGCAGATGAGATGAGAGTCAGCTTTTCTCTCTTTAGAGAACGAACTGCCTCACTTAGTTTTCTGACCCAGAACTTAGAAAGCGAAGGCCTCAGACACTGCCGGGATAGAATTATAGCTACACTTTTTGACAAGAGCTGACTGTTACTTATAGATTAAAAATTTCAGTTATCAGGCGCTATCGCCTGCTTCTTGAAGAGAAACTGTGCTTAGAGCCTGGGTTTTGTCAATCACATTTCTGATAGTCGGGGCATTCCCTCATTTTAGAAACTCCCCTGAAGGAATAAAACTACGCCATTTACATCAATCGATTCACCGAAGAAAGGCATTTGGTAGTCATCACGGAAGAATTCAGCCTTTATCGCCAATCCTTCGACGATATCCCTGCCAACGGCTGCTTGAAGTCTTGATACATTCTGATCTTTTGGGAAAAGGGAAACCACTTCCTGTCTGTTCGCAAATCCTGCTTGAGGAACCATATCTGAAATACCCGAATTTGATCCGTCATTATCTTCGGGATGCCAACCCGAAACTCTGGCAGCAAAGTTCCACTTGCCAGTTTTGTACCCTACTTCTCCCATCCAGATTATAACATCGTCCAAAGTGGTACTTTTATCATCATCATATGTAAGCAGACCATAATATCCCTTACCAAACAACCCGTTGCGTGAATTCCAGTGGGCGTCTGCCAGCCAACCATACAATTTGAAAAACAAATGCTCCTGACTGTGAATGAAAGATCCGGCCGCTTTGAACTCATCATTAAACTTTACAGTACCGCGGCTTGTGAACCCGAAGTACCCGTCCGCGTTTGAAGATGACTCGTTCAAATTATTAAAGACCGATGCGGAAAATTCAAAAAAACCGTGCGTAGTTGTACCCATTAGACCGATTGCATTGAGCGTTCCCACATCACCGCCCAGGACGCTGTATAACAAAGAATTCAGCAGAAATGCATTACGGGTGGCATCTGCATTGTTAGTTAAAGTTTCGGTAGTGATACCAAAAGGAGCGTCAAACGAACCGGCTACTAAAGTTGAATGGTAGTCTGGAAACGATACTGCTATACTTAAATCAGTAACTTCTACAGCCGGCCCAGGAAAACCAAAACTGCCATCTCCGGTACTGGTTTGCAGCTGGGCTAGACCAGTAATTCTCTCATTTAGAGACCACTCAAAATCGAGATTTACGGCGTAATCGAACTGTCGACGGTAGCCTTTTTCTGGATCATCCTTTTTCCACAAATAGTTCCACACTCCGAGATAATTGCCACTAACCGTTACTCTTTCGAAAATTTCGTCGGCTTTGGCCTTTGGAGAAGACATCACTAATAACAAGGCAGTACTGATTGCAGTTATAAGTATTGTTACTGTAAAACAGTTTTTCTGAATCATCTTAACTATCCTATATTTGAAGGCTTATTTGTTTCCAATTTCATATCATGCAGTTTAAGAACCATACTGGTCACCGAGGCCGGCTTAACCTTAAGACGTTCAGCCGGTTGCGTGGTCACAACCTTGCCGGCCTCTTTTCCGAGGGCGTAAATTGCCTTCAGATAATCTTCTATAGACTCGCTCAGTATCATGTTAATTAAACCTAATATATTATTTAGTCTTGCCTAAATAATATCGGTAAATATATGAGTTTTGATAAACAAGTCAACACAAATCTTAGCTGCTTGTTATGAGGCTGATAGCCTGTTAATTTATCTGATGGGTCTGATAAAATGAAGAGATTACCTTTTCAAAGCAGCTTACTATTGCTGCTGCTGGTTGCGGCTTCGGCCAGCGGCGCTACTCTTACGGTCGAACGCGGCACCGACTTTCAAGCTGTAATTAATTTTGCCTCAAGCGGCGATACCATACTGCTTTCTGCTAAAGTTTATGAAGCCGCGCCAATTGCTTTCACAGATTCACTATGCGGTAACTGTCTTGACCCCAAAACTCTGGTAGCTGCCAGCTACGGTTTTATTGTCAAGAATAAGTCGCTGGTTATAATTGGTGCCGATAGAAACAAAACTATTCTTCTTACTAAAGGCGGCTATGGTCTTTATTTTAAGAATTCACTTAATTCTATAATTAGAAATCTGACCATTACCGGCGGCAGACGCGATGCTGACGGCAACGCCACCGATGCCGCCATAGTCGTTCGCAACTCTCGCGTTCTAATTGAAGAAATTAACATTCGCGACAACGATAACAGGCACAAAGATTCCGCAGTAGTCGTAGGTATCGGCGGAGTTTTTGGACGTGAAGGCGCCGACATTACCATTAGAAATTGCAGCATTACTAACAACGGCTGGGATGGTGTGGCTCTTTATCGCGGTGCTACTGCACTGGTAACCGACTGCATTATCAAAGACGGACGCGGCGCCGGTATCGGTGTCACCTGGGATGCCTCCTGCAGCGCTTTTCGAAACGACATCAGCGGCTTCTGGAAAGGCATCGGCGCCTTCGGGACATCATGGGTGGTCGCGCGAAATAACAGTGTACATGATAATCTTGGCTGGGGAATTATTGCTACCGGTCAGTCGTATATGGATATTGCTAATAATATAGTCCATCACAATGGTAACTGCGGGGTGGCGCCCTGGTCTAACGAAAGCCGCGGAAGAATAGTCAATAACGTTATCACCAAAAACGGCTGGCGTAAAGAGTGGGTCTGCCCTTGCGTAGGGGTTTGGAACAACGGCGACTGGGCCAAATGGCAGTTTGCTAATAATCTTGTCTGGAACAATAAAGAAGGCGAATACGAAAATATCTTCGACCAGACTGACCTAAACGGTAATCTGAACGCCGACCCCAGGTTTCTCCCTGAAAAAAATTTCATATATCTGCCCGATTCACCCCTCTGGAATTCAGGAGATACTGCTATTTACAATCCAGATGGAACTCGTTCGCATTTAGGCATTTACGGCGGTCCTCAGGCTGTCAGACAGCCCCGATAAGCTTTTTTTTCTCAAACCAAAAACATTGAAAAAAAGTGAACAATATGGCTCAATAAAGAGCTCAGTCTTCCGATTATTTAAAGAGATTATCTTTTTAAACAACTGGAGGATTCTAACATGAAGAGATTTACTCTTTTATTCACACTGCTGTCATTAGGAGCATTCATAACATTGCTTCCCGGCTGCAGCACAGATGACGCCATTACTAACCTGATTCAGGGTGACACCAATTCATCTGAATTTCAGGCAGTTGAAAACATTGTTGGCGCCGAAGGTTTCGAAGTCATTGGCAATTCATTCTATTTATCGCTGGAAATACTTGATTCTATTCCAGGGTCCACTTTCTCGCCAAAAAAAGCTATCTCAAGACAGGCCTTGGGTGTCGGTGATGAAATTTTTGTTTTCTCATCACTTAGTTACGCTTATGACGGTGTCTGGCATGTATTCACATTTGCCGCTTCAGTAATTGACACTATTTACAATGACACAATAAACATTAGTGGTATTGATTCTGTTCAGATATTGTCCGAAGGTCAGACATTGCAGGTTCCTGACTCAACCTTGGATGAACTGCGAATCAGGTCTCACATTAACATCGCTAAAGTAGGCGGAGATTTTTTGGCCAGTTTAGATCATGCAATAACGGTGACAGGAATCACTGTTGACATGATATCACCTGTTACAATTAATGGTACGGCTACAGAATCCGCGACTGGGAGTGACGGTGATTCAACATTAGTTTGCGACTTTACCTATGGCAATACACTAACTGCAACTAATATAGTATTTTCAGAAGGCGGAACTATCGGTTGCCCAACTTCAGGCTCAATCAGCTCGACAGCAACTATTAATATATCCTGTATTGGTGATCTTGGTGCTGGAGTTGATACTATCTCAGTATCTGGTGTCTGGACAGCTACCGGCGTCTATGCTTCTGACGGCAGCGTAACGCTGACGATCTCTGATGGTACAACTGTCTGGAATACTACCGAGCCTTGTGATGACGGTGTACAGGCGAGTGGTACCTCACGCTGGACCCGCGATTTTAATTAGAATTCCTTGGACATTAATGTAAAAGGCGCCTAACGCAGGGCGCCTTTTTTTGTGTAACAAATTCAGTCTCACAGATCAGCCTGACACTCCTGCTATAGTCACCCTGAGCCTGCTTTAGTCCCAAGTCCGTTTTGTTGGACAGGGGTCGAAGGGTCAGTATTTAGTGGGCGGCAGACGCCTCGTCTGCCCCAAAGACACCGATTCTCCATGAGCGGATATATTAACTTGACCCTGAGGCAAATTCTCATAGTTTTGTGCTGTCCGAAAAGCACTCTTGTAGGTCAGGACACGCCTCTTTGGCGTGGTCCTGACAAGTAAGAATAGGCGTGGAGGAGTGGCTGAGTGGTCGAAAGCGGCGGTCTTGAAAACCGTTGTGCCGCAAGGTACCGTGGGTTCGAATCCTACCTCCTCCGCTTAATAATTTTCTAACAGTATATTCCCTTATTTATCAATAAGTTATTGACATTTTCTTCTCCGTTTAGTATATTTTCTAACGAATTTCTAACACTTTATTATGGCAAGTATACAGTTCAAAAAAGGCAAAAATGGTAAGAAAACCTTCTATGTGGTTATTTCTCACCGCGCTGGGCATAAGTGGATCAAAGCCGGCTCTATCAGGGACGCTAAGATTTTGAAGAAAGAAATTGAAAGGTTAAGTGAATCTAAGCGTTTTGAGAGTCTTGGGCTTGTTTCTAGGCAAAAGAGAATTGATGATTTCTTTCAAGAGTATGCTGATTACATCAAGTTGAGAAATGCTCCTAGTACTGTAAAACGATACCTGTCTGTATTGAACACCTTTGTTACATTTTTAAAGCTCTTTCACCCGAACATTAAGGGACTTTCACAAATAACCCCTGACATCATTGAAGCTTATCAGAGCAAAAGGCTACAATCCCTTAATCTTAAGGTCGCTGCTGATGGCGACAAAACAGGTAACCACAAAAACAAGCGTCTGCCAAAACCCCAAACAGTAAACAACGAAGTTGTCATGCTAGCTTGTGCATTCAATTGGGGTGTAAAAAGAGGACTAATAAGCTCTTCCCCTACAAAGAACGTAAGCAAACTTCGAGAATTGGCTAGTAGGCAGCCACGGCTACTAACCATTGATGAGTGCAAATTGCTTGTCAAAACTGCCCAAACACTTTGCAAGAACCCTTCCCTAAAAGTCTATGCAAATATCTTTTCATTTCTCTTAAATACTGGACTGCGCTCAGGCGAGCTTTGCAATCTAACCTGGAATGACGTAGATTTGAAAAATGGACTAATAAGAATACAACCAAAAGATGGTTGGACACCAAAAACCTTTACTAGAGAATTTTACCTCAATGAAACATCACTCAAAATACTGATAGAGACAAAACAAGAAAATCAATGGATATTTACAAACTCTAATGGTAACAGACTGGATACAGACGACATAAGAAGAATACTAATCAAGATCGCCCGAATTGCTGGCATTGACGGGTTGACGAGAGTTCATGATTTACGGCACACATTTAGCAGTCATCTGCAAATGAATGGTGTGGACGCAGCAACAGTCGCGGCCATTCTTGGTCATAAAGACCTCACGACAACCAGGATTTACACTCACCAAACCCAAGAGCATTTGAGAAGTAGTATTAACAGGGTGGGAATTGAATGAAGTGGGTCATTTTTAATACTGGACTCAAATGAAAGCTGTTAATGCTTGAAAACGCCCCTATAGCGTTTGAACGGAGTGGATATCAATTTCTTATTGACTATAAAATCATAAACTGTATATGTTCATAGGGTTAGTTGAATTATAATAGGGAAAGATAAATTTAAGGCCATTGCCAACTATGACGACAAAGCTCATTAGGAGGATGTAAATTGTGTTCTTTAGCTCTAGTGGAAAATTGATACCAACCAAGTTTGTGAGTTTCCATGATGCATAAATGCTCTATCATTTTAACTGCCAGATTTACCTTATGAACCGGTGCAAATTCATAGATCTGTTTGCTGGTTGTGGTGGTCTTTCTTTGGGGCTAATGCAAGCTGGTTGGACTGGGGTTTTCGCAATCGAAAAATCGCCTGATGCTTTTAACACATTGGAACATAATTTGTGTCGGAAAGGTGCAAAATATAGATTTAGTTGGCCGAGATGGCTGCCCTGTACTGCAATGACAACTAGACAGCTATTGAACGGCTATTCGAAGGAACTTGCACAAATTCGTGGGAAAATAGATATTATTGCTGGTGGTCCACCATGCCAAGGTTTTTCGTTTATCGGTCGCAGAAACGTGAAAGATCGAAGAAACAGCCTCACCGGAGAATATATTCGAATAGTTGACATTGTCCGTCCAAGGTTCTTGATACTGGAAAATGTCCGAGGATTTCAGGTCGCTTTTAAGAACAAGAAGAAACCTTATTCGCATCATGTTAAAAGAAAATTGGAAAGTTTATCTTGGGGCGGGTACAACGTCTATTCGCGTTTAATGGAGGCTTCAGAGTCTGGAGTTCCACAGCCCAGGCCCCGTTTCCTCATGTTGGCTGTCAGGCATGATTTGATTTCGCTTGCCAAGGATCCCTTCGATACACTAGAATCATTGCTTCCGAAATTTAGGCGGAAGCGAAAGCTGTACACTTCAACAACTGTGGTTGAGGCTATAGGCGACTTGGAATTAGATGGGAAACTCCTTGTAGATTCAAAAGAGAGCAATGGATTTAAACAATTGAAATATCGACAGCCTTCAGTATTGACACCGTATCAAAGATTGATGAGAAAGCACGTCTCCAAAAGCCACATCCCGAACAGTCTACGATTGCCTAACCATCGGGCAGAAACAATCAAGCGGTTTTCTAAGGTGCTCAAGATTTGTCCCAAAGGTCGCTCGGTCTCAAAAGACCAGAGGGAGTATTTCAAAATGAAGAAACGATGCTTCACTCCCCTACACCCGCACATGCTTGCCACCACTGTTACCACTCTACCAGATGACACATTGCATTATAGCGAACCTCGGATTTTGACAGTAAGGGAAAATGCCAGGTTACAATCTTTTCCCGACTGGTTTTCTTTTCATGGGAAATATACAACTGGCAGTGTTTTGCGGAAAACAGATTGCCCACGTTATACCCAAGTCGGTAATGCCGTACCTCCATTGATGGCGGAAGCAATCGGGTTAGCAATGTTAAGGTTTGCCAAGAAGTGAAAAAACTAGATAAAGTTCACTTTTCTACTCACGCCCGAATTAAGGACGTTCTTGGGCGTGACCTGATTAACAACGACAATGTTGCAATTATTGAGCTAATTAAGAACTCGCGGGATGCTGGTTCCAAAAGTGTCAGTATTAGTTTTTTTAATGCTGAAGCTGAAGAGAGTCCTTTTTCTCAACTGATCATCCAAGACTCCGGGTCAGGTATGAACATTGATGATATCAAATACAAATGGCTTAATATAGCATATTCTGATAAAAGGTTGGCTAATGTATATAGAAGTGTGCCCTACGCAGGCAATAAGGGGATCGGCAGGTTTTCATGTGACAGGTTGGGGGAAACACTCGAATTATTTACTAGAGTTAGGAATGGAGACCTCATTTATGTAGAAATTGATTGGGCAGATTTTGAGATAGACGACCGTGACAAGAAAGTAAGCGACATCCGACTCTCAGCATATAGGCTTACTGACTCAGAATTCGCGAGTCAAACTGGAATAGAAAAGTTAAAGAATGGGACAATCCTCATCATTAAGTCACTCCGTAGTACTTGGGACATCAAAAAGCTTAGAGGATTACGGAAAGAGTTAGAACGTTTTGCAATTGATCGCGAGAGGCGGTTCAAGGTCTACCTCAATGCATTGGATTACAAGGATGAGAAAGACTTGAATGGATTAGTTGAAAACAAGATTTTTGACAAGCTAGATTTCAGGACTACTTCTATTCATTCAAGTATTGACAAATACGGAAAGAAAATTAAAATAACTCTCAAGCACAACGCCAACGAAGTTTTTACTCTCATTGAAAAGAACCCGTTTGGGCTTCTTTCGAACATTGATGTAGCGTTGTATTATTTGAACCAACCGGCAAAGGCGTACTTCAAGCGTGAAACCGGTTATAGTGTTAAGGATTTCGGCTCGGTTTTCCTTTTTCTTAACGGCTTCAGGGTTACCCCGTACGGAGAGCCCGGTAATGACTGGCTTTCAATTGACTTTCGAAAGGCACAAGGATTTAAGAGATTACTTGGAACGAGGGATATTGTCGGATTTGTTGAGATCACGGATAAGAAATATTTGTTCAAGGCAACTTCCAGCCGCGAGGGTCTTGTAAGCAACGATGCATACAATCAACTCGTTTCTAACCAACTGCAGGTTACTTCAAGTTTGGACAGCACAAGACTATATGGGTATGTGCAAAACCTTTTGCGAAAACATCAAAGGTTTGTTGTTGAGGGGCTGGATTGGGATAGGATAAAAAGGGTGCTCAGTCAAGAAGGCGAAGATCTGGAACTCACAAAGTATGAATTCCAGAACAGGGACAAGAACATTCTTGAGTCGCTAGCTTCAATTATTCATTTGAATAGTATTAAAGAGAATATTTTTAAAGTAACATTCAATAAGAAGTACTTGATTCAATTGGCGGCTAAAGAGATTTCTTCCTATGATGTCCTTCTTAAAGACCTAAAAGAAAAATTTAAAGGACTTCCCATTTCCCAGCTCAAGCCTTTAGACAAAAAGGACATTTATAAGTACATTGAAAGGCAAGCCAAAGCACTAAAAGCGAAAGAAGCAACTGCCATTCGTCTCCAAAAACGGATCGCGAAGGCAGAAAAAACTGCGGAACAACTAACAAGTGAAAACCTGTTTTTACGTGCACAATCGAACGAGGATTTAGATGATATAATAAATCTTCATCACCAAACGATTGATTATGCAAGTACTATAAATACAGAAATTCAAAATTTCAGACATGAGATTAGTGAAAAGATTGACACTAAGACTATCAAGGGGTTTTTGGACAAAATAGAGTATCTAAACAACAAAGTATTAAAAATCTCCCGCTTAGCAACACACGCTAATTTTAGAATGTCTTCAGCAAAAAAGAAAGGAGAACTATTTACGTTCATAAAAAAGTACTTGGTTACCCTGTCCGAGCATGGAATTACGCGTGACCTTGAGATTACGGATAAGATTCCAGAGCACTTCCAGCTTGTCCGGCGGTTTAGGCCTTTGGAACTGACTATGGCAATTGACAACTTTCTCGCTAATGCAAAGAAAGCAGAAGCTTCGCGGATTCAATTTGGGGCGAAAAAAGAGGGGAGTTCTTTCCTGATTACAATTTCCGACAACGGTAATGGCTTGAGCAAGGACATTGAATATCCTGATTCAATTTTCGAAAAGGGAGTTACGACGACGAAAGGATCTGGATTGGGCCTTTATTTCTTGAAAGAAATTGTAACTCAGGATTTGGAGGGTGAAGTTTCGGTTGTAAACAGGGCAAAGGGAAGGTTTACTATAGGGATTAAGCTCAAATGAAACTGGATTACAATATCCTTTGGTGCGAAGATAGCATGGATTGGTTTGAGGCAAAGTCAAAACAGGTAGAACGCCATATAACCGAATTAGGTTTTCTTCCGAGCATTACGCTAATTGCCAATGCTAACACCACAAACTTTGATAACGCAATAAAGAAATCCCAAACTTTTGATATTATTCTTGTCGACTATAAGATCGATGGTGAGTCCTTCGGCGATAAATTAATTAAACATATTAGAAATCACAACGTGTTTGCAGAAGTCGTCTTTTATTCAGGCAAAACAAAAGCTGAGCTTTATAAGGCCGTGGCCGATAGCGAGCTTGACGGTGTCTATGTTGCGCTTAGGGAAATCGACTTTATTGATAAAGTTAAAAATGTAATAGATACCACTGTTAGAAAAGTGCTTGATGTGAATAACATGCGTGGCATTGTGATGGCTTTTACCTCTGTCATAGACAAACAGATTTTTGAAATAATTAGGATCTTTCATGACAATCACATACCCGACGACGAAAGAATGGAACAATTCAGGAAAACTCTTCTACAGAGAATTGAAAAAAGGATCAGTGAGCAGGAGAATACTTGTAAAGATGTAAATGTAGATGACCCCTGGGACTACCTTAGCTCAACGGTACATTTTGGATCGCAATTGAGAGTTATCACTCTTCGTAAAGATATTCTCGAAAAGGCTTTTCAAGCAAAAAACCCTTCAAACAAATGGTATGCAGTCTATCAAAACGTATTAAAGTTCGAGCAGGAGACAAACCCAAATAGAAACCGTTTGGCACATGAAAGTGAAAAAGTGATAAGCAATGAAGATGGATCTATAGCGATCAAAATCGGTGCTGTCACTTTTGATCTTGAAACGGCAAAGCAATGGCGAGCCGATTTGATTAAACAGGCAAAGTCCATAAATGAATTCCACGAAGCGCTCAAGCCAAAGTAAATATTTATTTTGAAAGTGCCATTGGTAATCGCCCACAGATGCTCTTTTTCAAATATGAATTGTCTTTTGTTTCACACTCCCAAATTACGATAACTTTCCAACCAAGCCTCCTTAGTGTTTTTTGATTTACTTTGTCGCGCTCGATGTTTTTCTTGAGCTTGTGTCTCCAGAAAGTCGCATTACTTTGTGGAAAGTGTCCTTCTTTGCACTTTGTGTGGTGGTGCCAAAAGCAACCATGTACGAATATTACAGTTCTATATTTTGGGAGGCAAATATCAGGTTTGCCGGGGAGTTCCTTCTTGTGAACCCTGAAACGGTAGCCCAACCGATGTAAAACACTTCTCACCGTGATTTCTGGCTTCGTATCCTTGCTGTGGATACTTCTCATAATTTTGCTTCGCTTTTCTTTTGAAACAAAGTCCATGATAAATTATAGAGTATCTTCCGAAAAAAGGCACCCTAAATACTAAATTTGAAAGTGGGAATTCGGTTATTTCCTTTCCGCATAAAGAACTAGAATTTTCCTAATTGTTGCAATGCTGAAATGTATACCTCTCCGGATTTTGAATCAACCCACTTCTTAACTTTCTCAAAATTAAATCGTATATGCTTCCCCAGTTTGATATAGGGAATGTCAGTATTCCGTATCCAGTACTTGACAATACTCGGTTTCACACGGCAGAATTCGGCCACATCTTCAATAGTCCAGAGTTTTTCAGAAGATTGTTTCATTTTACAAGGAAATCTCCAGCCAAAACCACTTTTATTTTGTCCCGATATACACCCAGTCGCGAATCAACGGAAATCAATTGTTCAAGTTCTCTTTTTGCCTTGCCGTCTTTTGTTGCAATTAACAACCGGCTAGGCTTCAACTCAGTGCTAAAATTCTTAACTATATTGTTAATCTCTTTTTCTAAAGGTGGTGAGATAGCTATTTCAATGAATAGTAATTGAGGATGGTTCCGAAGGACTACGTCAACTGCTTTATTATTGGATAAGAAGAATTCAATATCGACAGTGAACCCGTGTTTCTTCGCCCACATCCGAATGTGATGAGCGACAAATTGGTGTAAGTAACCGCCTTTTGAATTGAGTCCTGGCTTAGTTACCCCTACAAACCTGAAAGCAGCCTCAGTAGGCTCAGGCACTATCAGAAAACTTTTACCAACTTGCAGACGATGCTCCACTATATAAGCTAATCTGATCAACTCACTCTTTACCTTGGATTGAGTCGAGCCACTTGTAATACGAGTGATGCTCAGCAGTTGACGCCACGTAATCAAGCGATCTGGCAAGTTTAACCATATTTTTATCAAGGATTCTGCTAGTTCGCGTGCCTTAGTTTTCTGTAATCCTGATTTCTGCCTGGCTAACCTGACATTAGCTGAAGTGTGTGAAAATCTGTCCCCCGCCCTTTTCTCGGACACGACGGTCCTTAGATCTGTTCTATTAACACCGGACTGTCGATAGAGTCTTTCTTTCTGTTCTTTCTGATGCCGCCAAAATGCTATCCAATCAACACAAGTAGGTTCTTCAAACTTGTAGAATTTCACTGGCAGCGGTTCCATGTATCCGCCAGCCATTCTGATAATAGCCTCGCCCGTTTCAAGGCTATGCAAAGATTCGGATTGTTGTGATGTTAGTGCCATTGCTTGAGACATGGTGGTCACCTCGCCTCCGCTCGAAAGATGAAAACAAACCTTCAAATATGAATTGTTTAGAACGCTTTTCAGAAGAGTAGAGGGCTCCTGTGAGAGCGAGCAGATAGCCATATTAAGAGCACGTGCTTCATCAACAAGTTTTGTTATCAAGGAAGCACTTCGTTTGTGTTCGCTATACTCTTTAGCTCTTGAGAAAAGCCTGTGTTGACATTCGTCCATAATGTCGATTGTTAAATGTCTAGCAGAAGGGTTATATGTTCGATAAAAAGAGTCCCACAATAGAAGAAATTCACTTAGAAAAGATTCGATTTCAGACATCAAGCCTGTGGTTGAAAGAATGAGTTGTTTGTCAGAAAGCACCTGAAGCATCTCTGAGTTTGTAGTAATGACTTCTCCCAAAGTATATAAAAGCAATTCTAATCTTGAGGTTACAGTTGAGAGTATTATTGCGTCTTTGTGTTTAAATCTTTGGGGAGTTGATACAATTGCGTGGAGCAAATCGATAATTGTAGCATCTGGATTGCGTTTAAAAAGATTTGCCAGAGTTTTAAGGATTACAGATTCTGCGCCATGCCAGAAATTTAGAGTTTCAGACAGATGCCCCGTAACAACTTGATGCCAGACATCAATCGGGACGTTGGGTGGAGGCTTTAACGGATTAAATCTGAGGTCTTTCCAATTCAGGCACAACGTATCAGGATATTTTGCGGCTAATGGAATATATTCTTCTGCTTTAGGGTCATTTATTTTTACTGAGTGAATTCCTGCTTGATAAGCAGATTCTGCCAGTACAATTGCAGCATTTGTTTTGCCGGAGCCTGAAGTGCCTGCAAATACTAAATGCCTTGGCGTTTTCTCTAATGGTAATCTTAATTCAATCGCACTCTTGCCCAGGATTTTGCCTAATTTAAGTTCCCCAACTATAGAGTCCTGATTAGCAGGCAGATCAAAGTCATCATTTACATAGTAGTTTCCGTCCAGCTTCGCTAATAAGTAGCTATAAAGGCTGTGGGCAAGCGTTGGATTCCAATAAACTGACAATGAGTCAAGGCCACTTTCAAACCAATCCTCAGTTACTCGGGCCTTATTCTTCAATTCTTCTAGTATTGCTAGGTCTATATTCTGGAAATCTATCATAACTATCATATCCTATTAGAGTACCAAAGAAATTTATTAGCATTCCCAATAATCCTTCTGAAATTTGCTCTTTTAGAATTTCTTTCGCATGGCAAGGACAAACAGGATTGTCTTGAAACCACTCCACGTCGTAGTCGCAAAGTTTAGTACCGCACAGAACGCAAGTGTATAACTCACAGCATTTACAAACTGTATGGTTATAACCGCATATGCCTTTCAGATCATTTATGGAAGCAACAGTGTGAGAACAATCCAAAGTAGTACTAATGAAACCGCTCTCTACTTTCGGTATCTGGTGTTGGTCTATCACTATGCCTTTGAATTTTCCTCCAATAAGGATTTTCTTTCCAAAATGGTCTACTACGTAATCAAAATGTTGCTCTGATCCAACAATTCCAAAATTCCCTTGTTGTGCAAATCTTTTCATTCTTTCCTCGCTTGAGGACCTATCTTCTCTTCTAAAAGGCATGACATTTAATCCTTTCAAAAAAAATAGTTGGCAATAAAATAGCCGATTGCTGCGCCAACAGGTAATCCGTACATTCTATTTTCAAAAGTTGACATATAGTAGAGATCTTTAATAGTGTAAGAGATGCGATTCAGTAGGACGAATAAGCTAAGTGCCAGGGCTATTACAATGACAACGGTAAATCCAAAACTTGAAACCGCGAGATCAAATTGTTTATTAAGTGGATCGTATAGGAATCTGTTTAATACCAAAGGCACTCTTATAAACAACCACATCATTACCATAATCAACACAAACACTAATTGACCTTTCATGCCCACCGAAGCACCGATGAAACCACCGATTAAACAAAGTAGAATATGCCAAAAACCAAACTCCATTTAGACCTCACGCAATTTGACAAATAGGACATTTAGACCACACTGGAACCACAGTTGAGATTTCCGGTAGATTTCCGGAAAGTGAAATGCGATGGTAGTTCCAAGTATGTGGTCTTTTTGGTTAGTAGGTATCATCCATGCCATCCACTTTAAAAGTCAGTTGCAAGTTTCTTCTACTCTAATATACAGTGCCCACTTTCCCAGAATTGTCATAATTGTAAAAATTGATACCTGCTAATTGTCCTTATTTTGTCACAATTTCGCACATCCTTGCGCTAGTAAAATAGAAAAATTTATAAAGGCAAAGGCGCAATAGAAGACACCTTAAAATGGCAATATATTTTGCTCGTAACGACCAAGCCGTTCCCGTTGCTTTGGTAGACGGCTATCTGCCGGACAAGAGACGAATTCAGGATTCTCTAATGCTGGCACAAAGCTTTAATTACCCAGGCATTGACAATCGGCCGGAAGATTCGAGATATACATTTGTCGGTATATCACAGATGATTAATGACAATCTAAAGGACCTGCAGGGGTCAGGCATCGAGCACTGGGTTATCTATCCGCCGACGGGGTTTGAAGACATCACTAACGAGATTAAGCACCAGTCTCCTCTGGAGGCACTGTTAGTCTCGAAGGAGATACGACCTAAAAAGGAAACCTCTTCCCCGTACTGCATAAATGTAATGGCAGATACAAAGACAGAAAGCCGAGAGCGTCTCAAACGCTATATGGCTGTATGGCTATCTGCCACAGGATTCCAACTGAAGCCAGAAAACACGTACATTGATTTTTCGAGTTTTCGCTCAGTGTGCCAAGATGCGCTTGAATATTTTCAGAATCTGCATACCATGCCGATTACGATGTCGATTCAAACGGCCGCAAAAGCTACTCAGTCCGGCGCTCAGAAAGTTTCGTAAGACAGAGGGGAAGTCAGCGGCTCTATGAAACAGTATGTGAAGGAGTTTTTCTTGAGAAACATTCTTGAAAATGGGTCGTCATAATTCCACGTACACTCTAGGCAATTTGGGAAGTAGCTACGGCATTCCGATAAAGCATTAGCAATTTGCTTCTTATTACTTCTTACGAGCGTCTCACTAACGCTTTTTTCGTATGGCCGGAGGCTCTTGAACAGATCTATGAGCGGGATACACTCCTCATGTGCACGCATTAGAATCGCCTTCAGTACTCGAATCAATCGAGGATCAGGAGACTTTCTACGTGAATCGAATTTTGCGCCGCGATAACATATCTCAGCCCGAGGCTCTCGTATCCAAATGTCATATTGACTTCGTTTATTCAGGTACTCTTCAAGGTCATTCTTTTCGAGAGGAGACCCCGGTGTCTTCCATGCTGTATAAACGGTAAATAGTTTTGGCATAATTTTGTGTTCGCGCACTTCAGAATCTGCATCAACGCGTGAGGGTTCCGTTACCTTGATATTCCTAGCCTTGGTTACCTCATCCCTATAATATGCTGCAATACATTGACTACCGGTTTCTACCACACATCTAGTATAACGTTCACCACCAGTAGATGGTACGGTTGCTTCATTATCAAGAGGAGCAAAGTCGAACTGTACCATTTGACGGTGAAGCACCATTGACACAATATCCTCTATCCATTCTTTGTCTGTTCTCTTTAGTATTTCAATCGTACGTTCTATTGCTGTAAAAGCTCTTAATGTATTAATGGAGCCAATAAGATAAAAGGGGCGATGATCCTCTGAAACCTTCATCACAAATGGCGGTAGATCATGCTCCAGTTTACTGTAGGCATCGTCCAGGCTCATTGACGTCAGAAACCATCCATCCGTCTCGTAGAGATTCCATAAATCATCTATATACTTGGAAGAGCCATTAGATATGCTGTCCATGACTTTGGCGCAAATTGACTTCACAACTTGTCTTGGAATTTCAAACATATCTCTTCCTCCAGGATTGTCCTCGCTATGGAAACGGGCATCTGAATAAACATTATCACCTACTCGGAACGGGTATGTCAAGAGTTATATGCAATCCTAATAAAAGAATTCTGTATATATCAGTCTTCACTTATCATGTTGTACTCTTGTCTTCGTTCGAGGCAGGATATTTTTTATGAGTCCGAATCGGTTTGAATTCATTGACCAATCCCCAATACACTTTCTTGAACGGCAACCGATACCTGTTGAAGTGCGGCAGGCTGACTTCCTTCATCCAAAACAACCACAATTTTTTCATCTGGTTTTAGGCTGTATTTCTTTACCAAAATATCTGGGATATTTGGGTATAAGTGCTTGAAAGTTGTCGCGTAAACTGCCTTTCTCAAATTCAGATATCGTTTTGGAACGTTGTCTTTTTTGCTGTAAATTGGAATAAGTAATTTTACAATTATCGCCAAATTGAGTCTTTCAATAGATAGACCTGAAAGGGAATACTTTTTAGTTAATATGGTTGGTGCTCTCTTGCGGCAAATTATTGCCTTCAAGATACTTCAATTTTTTTTCGAAGGCTCGCGACATATATACAGTAAATGGGTTTATTATTTTCTGATTAACATAACCGCCAAAACCAAACACCAATGAAGTAAGAGACGTATTTACGGTCGTGATTGCCAGAATTTGCTCTAGCGATAGTTGTTCTACTTCAGGAACTAGTGACATCATTCCTGAACTGACTAGCCCCAATGCAGAACCTACCATTGCACCATTTTTGGTATTCCATTTATGAAGCGGCGAAAGGTAGTAGTTTCCCTTTTTTCTTACCATCTGATTGAGTCAGTAGGGTTTTTATTTATACTTATCTTACTACTCAACAGCGGTGAAGTTCTGGTTTTCAATGCCTACGTCTGCTCTGCTCCAAACTTCTAAACAATGACAGTATACCAATCCATGAACCATTTGAATCTTTTCAAAAAGAGGCACTTTTCCTTGAATTGAAGTAGCATTTTCTCTCTCAGCCTAGTTGAAAATAATAACGGTTACGAGAGCGTAAAGATTATGCAGCTACCGGAATATCCCTTTCAATTGAGAGGTCAGAATTGAAGTTGTATAGTGCATTTCTAGTACCTTCTTCAGTCCTTTCCAAATTTACGCCCTCGTCGGAATTGCTTTACTTGCCCTTCAAATCTATTCAACGTCCCGCTATAAACCTTCCTAAACTTCACGCGGTATCTATTAAAATGTGGAAGTCTGATTTCCTTTGTCCAAAAAACTACAATCTTCTCATCAGGATGCAAGCCATATTGCTCAACCAAAATCTTTGGAATATTTGGATAAAGATACTTGAAAGTTGTCACGTAAACTGCTTTTCTCAAGTTGTGATATTGCTTTGGCACTTTATCCCATTGCCGGTAGACTGGAACGAGTTTCTTTACAATGATTACCATTTTGGAACTTTTTGAAAGGGCAGTCAAAATGACTGAGATTCTTACCCTAAGGGGAACCTACAGGGATATTTTTTTTATTTACTGCAACAAGCGGAACCCTTACATGAACCGGTTCTGTAAATCTATCTTTCAATTTGACTATTGCCTCACCTACTTTTAGTTTGTCTATGTAGCGCAGTTCTTCAGTTGTTAAGTTCATAGATTCAGCCATACTCTTAATGTCTTTTCCATGACCTAGATTAAAGCAGATTTTGCAATTTGTATTGGCCATTATTGAATTAGAAAGTTTACTTGGTTCCTGGTCTATAACAATTACTGATTCTCCAAATTCTCTGATCATTCTTATAATAGTCTCAATAATGGTTTCTTCACCGAGCTGAAATTCTTTTTTTCCACTTAGGATATGATGAGCTTCTTCAATTACAATGGCGTGTTTGAATAGCTCACGTTGTGGTTGGTTTTTCCTGTAGTGATATATCCAGAGAAGTAGTGATTCAATTAAGAAGATCTTTTCTATTGTTGCCAGATTGTCCATTTCCAGTACAATTTGTTGGTTTAGTAGCTCATCAAGATTTGGTTGTTGTCTAACGTTTAGAGTTTCTCCGAGTAGACCAGAAAACGTTAGGCTAGCTAATACTCTCTTGGCTGAACTCATCCATAACATTTCTCTTCCTCTGACGAATTCCTTTTGTAGCAGCTTTTCAAGGTCAATGAAAGTTGGATATTCCTGCTTGCCTTCGTAAATTCCAAATTGTTTGTAAAGGTGGTCAATACCTTTTCTGAAGAAATACTCTACTCCGTGTGCAACGAAAAAAGCATGTTTTATGACGTCTACTAACATCGTCATCCAGTGTTTGGCATGTATTCCTTCTGGTGGAATAAGCGGATTGAAAATCAGATTGTCTTTTTTACTGCCAACTCTAATGATTTTTAGATTTCGAAACTCTGGAAACTGCTTCAAGGCTCGATAATTCTGCTTCCAGTCAAAAATGAGAAATGGCTTTTCATGATGAGCTAGCTGTCGAAGTAAGTGGAACATCAAATTGGTTTTGCCTGCGCCGGTCATACCTACAATCAGGATATGTTTGATGAACTCAGGACCGCGAAGACCGAATTCTGCGTAAGGAATGTCTGGATAAAGAACACTTCCTATATGATATTTACCTTCAAGGTCGATTGCTGGAGGTGGGGGTAATCTGATAGTTTCTTGGTAATCTACTTTGCTGGTTCGGTCTGCGATTAACTTTAAGAAATCTTTGTTTCTTTGGGCGGTGACTGAATCTTTTGCTAACAGATTATAGTACCAAAGACCCTTAGTCTTGCTGCCCAAAAGCGGCTTAAGTTTTCTGAGGAGGTCGTCTGTTTCTGATGTTTTCATTTGAATCAGTTATCATGGCCAGTTTTTGCCTTTCCATTTCTAGTTCTTCCCGGGCTTCCTGAATCCGCCCTTTAAGCCCTGAAATGTCTCTAAAACAGTCTTTTAATTCTCCGGCTATACTGGTTTCTATTTTCAGTAAATCACTGGCAATACTCTGCAACTCAGCAGATTGGCCTATAAGTGATATATACTTGAGGCGCTTTTTGTTGTCTTTTAACCTAATTCCCTGAGTTTCTAGCCTTGAAAGGATATGATTTCTCATTTTCTGACGCTCTTGGATTTCCTGTTCCAGTTCTTTAATTCTGTTATCAAGATTCTTGGAAGGCAGACGTAGTAAAGCACTAACTATCTCATCGCTTTCTCTGAAATCATTCTGCTTCTTTTTGGAATAGTCTGCCATTGCTTAGATTTATAGACAGGTTCATTCATTTTGATTGATATTGTTTAACTCATACCTGATTTCTTGAAGTGACGCTGCGACTCGTCTGCCTCTGTCTGTCAACACTAATAGTTTGATTCTGTGCTTTGGTCGGACTTCTATTAGCTTGTAAGCGACCAGTTGCTTTATTATCTCTCGGATGTGGGTCAAGGAAGCTTTCAGGCGTCGGTTCAGCTTCTGGCAGTAACTTGGTTTGTTTTGAGACTTGTAAATCTCGAGCAATACATGATTCCATCTGGGCAGTCTTAAAAAATTTTCCATTTAGGTTCGGTGCAGTTGAAAGTTTACTTTTGGTGGAGGGGTGAAAACTTTTTTGAATAATTTTTTGAATTGAGTCTGAATTGATTTGTTTCAGGGTTCCAGGTGTTGGCGAAATGCCAGTTGTATTTGCCATTTGGAAGAGAAATGTCAGTTTCATACTTACCCAAATCCACATTGAGAATAAGTGCCGGAATATCATGAATCGCCAGATTTGTGAGAGCAATTCTATAAAGATCCAAGTTCCGTTCTACACCGAAAAAATATGCCTTAGGAGCCTTCTTGTAGGCCGCCATAAGCAATCTTCCAGTGCCTGCTTCTATGTCAAGAAACCTGAAGCGCTTATTTGATTCTGGAAAAACAGTATCTGCTAAAACATCAATTGCCGACTGATGTTTTACATACGATCTTGTTTTCAACACTTTTGATTTGGGTACAAAGTGATCCAAATATATATTACCTAAATGGTCATAGTAATTTGCTCGCAACAGCTTGTCGTCATAAATCGCACGAGTCTTTTTTACTAAGTCCAAGTCACCAAATAACCATTCGAACTTATGGTCGATTTCAAATATGTGGGAGACATCACTGTCGATAAGCAGGAATTCTAGCAAATAATTCCAGGCTTTTCTTTTGTCCTGCGTTTTCTTGTAGAACAAGTCATACAGGTTTTCAAGCATAGCTCTGGCTTCGGGTTGCATTTTTTTAGGGTTTTTGGGGGGAAGTAGGGGTGAGTGAGAATGATAAATAGATTAGACAACTTTGATTGTATAATCTTCTACATCGTTGTGTCTCAAATACAGAGTAGTATTGATTTGACCTTCTTCACGAAGAGTTGCTGAAATAGTCTTCCACAATATCCAGGAATTCACTTTAAGTAGCTTCCCATCTGTAGTTTCTATAAGGTATTTATAATCCACTCCAGGGAGATTATCCTGTTTTCTATTATTTGTAACTTTCTTTATTCTTTTGATTTCCAATCTTGAAATCTCTTCACCTATACGTAAGGTCAGAAAGTCTGAAACAAGATCTTCTATTCCCAGTATTTCTGATTTGGTTAAAGGTAATTCGTCTATCATTTTTCTTATTTTCTATATTTACTTAGGGTAGAACGTGATTCCAGTGTGTGTAGCCGTTGAGATGTTAAAGTAATTAGTCTTCTTAGCCTGATTAACTCTGCTTCGTGGTCTGCCAGGCTTTCCAACATCAGACTCAGTTTATCTTCAACTTTCCACAGCGACTCCTGCAGGAGCATAAAGTTTATTCTCCTTTTGCCATTGGCCTCATGTGACATATATATATCAATACAGATGGAGAATTTAAACTTTGCGTCATTTTTTAGTTACGACGTTTTTTAGTCATATTGCTGGCTTGACTATAGTTCATGGCTATACTTCGTGACAATTATGGTACGAACTAGCTCGAATTTCTATTTTAAGAACTTCTCCACGTATTGCGTGGCAAGAAAGTAAATACACTCAAGAAGGCTATCGTCTTCCAATTTACTCATTTTCTTGTACTCTTCTTTGGATACGATACTTTCAAGGGGACTCCCTATGTCATACAGGATGCTTCCAAAGACGAATTTGTATTTGTTATCTAAGGCCTTATATTTCTTATGGTCAATTTCCATGTAAAGCTTATTGAATTTGTCATTCCATTCTATATATGGCTCTACCTTAGAGGTTCTTAGCCAGTCCTCAATAGTGTGCTCTTTACCGCAGCCAGATTGACAACACCCGTCTGTATTGGTCAAAAAGAAATAGGAGTTCATTTTCGAGTCTGTAACCCTGCCAACAGGATACATACGGCAGACCTGAGGCCGATTGTCATATACACTACATTCATTACCTTTCAGGAAAACGCAATGGCTCCGGTCTTCACCTTTCTCAATCCAAATATTTCTCAATATCATAAGGGGTATATCGCTTTGACCACCCAGAATTGTTTGACCGTACTTTTCGGCGAAACCTCTGCTGGATACTCCTAAATGTTGGCGTAGCTTGAAAACGTCATAAACTGACAGTAGAATGGGATTTTCATCCCGATTCCTACAACAGTTTCCTCTTTTATCGCATGTGAACTTGAAGGTGTCTCCAAGGCTGAAAAAACGGTCGATCTTGCCGATTTTCGATTGGATAGCTTCATAATCTTCCTTATTGAAACTGCTTAGAAATTGTTCGGGATTTGAAATTTTCATTTTAGACAAGACTGGCTGGCAGACAAGAGGGTTGCCGGCCAATTGTTGACCGGCAGATATGGGAAGTTGCATCTATATTTATGGATTGTCCTGAAATTCAGTCATGTTTTTACCAGGTGCAGTGAAATAGAATCAAAAACAGGCGCAAAGAAGATAAACCGGATTAATCTTTCAATTCTATGCCACAAAACCTCTATGATGCTCATAGGCAGTGGGCTACTCGTCCCGCTGATGAAAGATTTACCAGCCTTCAAAATCTCTTAGATTATACCCAGAAGAATAAAGCCACTTCATCACAAGTACTTCGTCGAATGGATGATTTGAAACTGGAAGTAACTTCAGATGGCGGTATCACATTGAACGGCAATCTTTCTCATGCATATTTGACAAACTGGGCATTCGGCCAACTTTGTAGAACCATTAGCGCCCCGGCTGCCTACTTAAGATCACTGTCACCAGACCTTGCTTGTAATTGTCTGCGATTCGGATTACAAGAGTCAGATACTGATTGCAAGATTCTAGTTAGTGACAGGTCAAGAAACGGAATTCTTGATAGGTATGCTTCAGCTTTTACAAGTCCATCATATGGAAGAATCTGGGATGCTGATGTAGTTGCAAGCTTAATGGAAGCTATTGAAAACACTTCCTGGCATGTACCTCAATCCCGTTCAAGTCAAAGATCTCGAAATAGCGGTCTCTATGCATCTGACCACGATATGTTTGCTTTTTTCGTAAATGATGAAAACCCCGTCGAAGTTGGAAACGCGAAGCTGGGTAGAGGTTTTTTCTGTTGGAATTCAGAAACAGGAGCAGCTACTTTTGGATTGACTACCTTCCTATATAATTATGTCTGCGGCAACCACATTGTCTGGGGAGCACAAAATATCCGGGAGCTCAAGATAATTCACAGGGGTCATGCTCCTCAACGTTTCTATTCCGCTGCCATTCCATTGCTCAATCGATTTGTCGAGAATCGCGCCTTAGATGAAGGCATTAAGTCAACTGCAAAAAAGGCTATGTCTGTTTACATTGGCAACAGATTGGAGAAAGCACTCGACTGGTTCAAGAACAAGCCGTTTACCAAGAAGGAAATTGTTAGTGCTTGGGAGACAGGGATTGCTGAAGGAGAAGAAGTCTCCAACCTTTGGGGTATCGTTCAAGGGCTTACTGCCTATGCTCGTGATCTGGATTTCGTTGATAACAGAGTCAATTTGGAAAGAAGGGCTGGGGCGTTATTGGTTTCGAAATTGGGTTGAGTAAGTTAGTTTATGAACGTCCTGGGAAAATTTTCAGCAAGATCCTTTATCTTATCTTCAGTTTTCCAGACAATTCACATAACCACAGCAAATTTAACCATTTCTTATTGTTGTTAATTTCAACCATAAGAAAATAAACAAGTTGGCTATTATAAGTCTAATTCTACTTTCTAGGTGGAGCCATTGATGAGGTCCGTCATATCTATGACTCAAGAAGACTTCAATTATTGGTTATTTTGAACGCTTTTGAGGTACAACACACGCTGATTCGGGAACCTTCCGCTTGAGAAATCGAAAATTATTTAAGTGGCAAAATCCTCAATGGGATATGGAAACTGTCACGATTAGCAAGAAAGAGTATGAACGTCTAAGGGAACTTGCAGAGATTGATTTTGATCTTGTTAGACAATTCCTTAGTAGCCAGAAAGACTTAGAAGAGGGCAGGTTTAAGCAGCTGGCCTAGGGATTTTCTCAGCTATGCTTTTAAACTCATCCAAATGTGCTTTTATGTGATTGATTGTTCTTTGCTGACTTTTCTTTCCACCTGCAGCTACAATCAATACCAGCTTTAAGTCCTCATAAACCAAATAATAGATTCGTTTTTCTCAAACTTTCTTTTCTCGAAGAATACTATAACCTAAGGGACCACCTACAAATGGATTTTCTGCTAATTTCCCAGGTATTTTCTCCGCTGACTCTCTGTCGGCTTTCGTCCATCTGTCTATTTCCCTTGAATAGGTCTCAGTGCCAAGGACTTTGTACAACTAATATCAAATACTTGTAAGTTCTTAAAATATCGCACCAATCGCTACCTTCTTATTCTTGTATAGTGAAATAACCTTGGCTCGTCGCGTAGCAGTCAGCATTACTCAAGCTGTAAATCACAATCCAATAGTTAGAGCCTGTACCGGCACCACAATCAGTTACTACCATTGCGATTTCTCCATCGTTTATGGCCTCGTCTATCAGCGTACACACGTAGTTATTACCCTTCCAAAGATCTATTTTCACTGACTCACCCGTGGGAGCACAACCTTTCAGCCACCTGATATATCTTACCTCCCCTATATGCCAGATATCTCCTGGTCTAGGCTCGGTGGCAGTCAGGCAAGGTTCAATCGTAAAATAATCGCTGTAATCACCTGTAGAAGGATCAACTAAACTTGCAATTCTGATCCTATAATCAGAAGCTGTTCCACGAAAGTCATCATTGAAGACTCGCCAGCCATATAATCCGTCATTGTCAGTAGAGTTGGAGATTACAAGCAAGTGCTCGGTCCCTTTATAGAGGTCAATTCTTACTTTTGAACCAATAGGTAAGCAGTCAGACACCCACCTAATGGCTGTAGCCTCAGTACCACACCATGTCTCTCCTGACGAAGGGCTGGTGACTGCCAATCGCCGTGCAGTTATCTGAAACCGGTCACTAAAATCAAGGCAACTCGTTACAGAAAGGCTCTTCACTTTGATGCGGTAGTCTGCCATTGTTCCATGACCACAATCATCCACTGTCCAACTAAATGAGCCGTCATTGGCAGTTAAATCACTGATGGTGCAAAGATAATTTAAGGCCCCATCCTCATAAAAAAGGTCAATCCTGACATTGCCGCCTAATGTGCCCGGGTCCCATTCAATCGCTACCTGGGTCTTTTCACACCAGTTAATGCCACTAAATGGCCGGGTGACTATTAAGCAGGGGGCGGAGATTGTGAATAAATCACTAAAATCGCTGCAGCTGATGTCATTCACATCGCTGACCTCGATCTGATAGGAAGATGATGTGCCCTCATTGCAATCATCCACTAACCAGCTATAGACACCGTCATTGGCTGTCAAGGGATCAATATTGCAGATAAAGCTGTCCTGATTGTACAAATCAAGTTTCACATGCGACCCGGCAAAGCCAGGCTGCCAAAGTATGGTATAAGCCTTACCCTTATTCCAAATTGCTCCGGACGAAGGACGGGAAACCGCTATTCCGCAAGGGACTGACATTGAGACAAAGACAGTATCACTGCCGCCATTTGATGAGACTTTCACCATTCCGGTATAGTTTCCTGGTGAGAGGCCGCTTCTCGAGACACTCACACTTATGTCATCGCGCTCAGATCCTGTCAGACCGCCCGTAGGATTTACTGTGAGCCATGACTCACTAGTTGTCAGTTGCCAGCTGAGATTGCCACATGTGTATTGAGGATTAGTGATTGATACTGTCTTATTCCAGTCGTTCAAGCCAAAATCCAGGATAGTTGGTGAAATCGCCAGTTTCGGATTGCCACTGACTTGCATAACCACTGATATAGGAATCGTTTGCCCGCAGGAAGAGTTGAAGTTGATTATGCAGGTATAAAAGCCGCAGGGGAGTCCGCTTCGGCTAACGTCCACGCATACTTCATCTATTTCACATCCTGTATTCCCTGACGAAGGAGTCAGAGTAAGCCACGAGCAACTTTCGGCTGCAGTCCAATCACAGCCACCGCAATCGCAATTTGAATTAGTCAATGTCAGACATAGTCTTGAAGTGCTTGAATCGAAATCAAGCGAGCTTGGCGAAATAACCAGTTTTCCCGATTCGGTCACTTTCATATCTACATCTACGATGCTCTCTCCGCCGTTAGAGGTGACCAATATTGTTCCTGAGTAGTTGCCACAATCAAGGTTTGTTCTGTTGACTGTCACAGACACCTGATCTGCCTCGGTCTGGGTTGTTCCGCTGGTAGGATTCACCTCTAGCCAGGACATACCCTCGCTAATATTCCAAGTTAGCGTGCCTGTACCAGTGTTACGTATTATGAAGGAAAGAGTCGTTTCTGCGCTGTCAAAGTTGAGGAACGTAGGAGATACTGCAAGTGTAGGATTCTCAGGACTTGTGATAATTAATGGGTGTGACTGAGACCAGGTCGAAGTTTTGTCGTTATGTGTCTCGCACCTGGCCTGGGCTTGCACTGAATAACTCCCTGAATCGGCCCATGCATGAGAAGCTGTCGAAGAAAGAGCCCAGTCCGAGAAGCTACCATCGCCCCAATTAAAGCGATATTCGAGACTGTGACTCAGGTTGCTGGAAGAGCCTCCGCTGTTAAAAGCCAGAATTTCGCTAACTTTACCACTGTCAGGCCCTGAAGGCTTAAAAGGTAAGGTGATAGTTTCAACAGCTTCGGATTTTGTTGTAAATTCCCAGGTGTCTGAACTTGTTAAAGCATTATGCTCATCTCTAGCAACGATTCTCCAATAGTACTTAGTGTTGTTTTGCAAGGTATCCGGAGTATAGCTTGTCGCTGTTTGATTCGCAGATACTAACGCCGGGCTGTTGGTTTTCCCTAGGTGAACGTCATAAGTTAGTTTATCGCCATCAGGGTCAGAGCAAATCCAGCGTAATACAGGAGTTATTGGTTGCCCGGTGGAACTATCTGGAGGCGTTCCTGGTAAAGCATTAATAACTGGTTTAGAAGGGGGATTGTTTTCATCAGTTACTACTTTGTCATCTCCGCAGCTTGAGACCATGATAAATGACATCACTATACCAATGAAAATTAGAGCTAAATATTTTCTTAGAGTTTTCATGACCTTCTCCTTTAATGCTTATTCAGAAAAAATTCTTTCTTATTTCATTGAAGGCTCATTTATAGAGCCTCTCTATCGCTTCTCTGCCATCTGATTCAAGCACACTGGCATAAACTTGGGTTGTTCGTATTGAAGAGTGACCTAATTGTTGCTGGACAAATCTGTAGTTGTAATTGCTGGCCTTAAGTAAAAAGGTGGTGTAAGTATGTCTGAGGCAGTGGACGTAATAGTGATTAGGCAGCCCTGCCAGTTGAAGCATTGCTTTGAATGATTTCTGCAATTCTCGTCGGGAAATCTGCTCACCTTTTCGATTGTTAAGTAGAAAGGAATCGCTGCCGTTTTCAAAACCAAACTTACTTTTGTATGCCATATAAGTGAGGCAGGCCTGTTTTAGATGTGAGCTAATCCAGACAGCTCTTTTCTTGCTGCCTTTTCCAAGGACAACTATTGATGACCTGAAACCATCAATGAGAAGGTCTCCATGCTTCAGCGAAGCCATTTCACCAACTCTTAAACCCGCATGCAGGCCTAGTTGAATCAGTAACCAGGTCCTTACTTTACTATACCTTTTATCTCTTAGTCCTTCGGATTTAGCACGTTGGCTGGTTTTCCGGAGAATCTCAACTTCAGGCATACTCATACATTTACTCTGGTCAATTATCCAGTGGATTTTTTGCTTCTTCTTCTGTGTAAATACGGCTTTCATCAGTTTTGTGAATTTTGCGAACTTTCCCATAAGCTTAAATGAAGCCAGTAGAGTATATAATTGTTCCGCTTGCCGTCGGTGTAAGCCATTAAAGGGCAGTGGGTTAGGGGCAAGCGGGAGATCTTAGAAAAGGAAGTGTAAAAAAAGAAGTCGGACTTTTAGGTCAGGCCTGATTATTTGATGAGGGCGGGATATTTGGCTTATTAGCCTCGCTGGAAGTTCTTGGAGTAAAATATGTTAACTGAAGAAATGGACAAATAAAAAAGGTTCGCCTTTCTGATGAAATGCGAACTTCAATAGCTAGGTAATCATTTTATCTCACTCTGTCAAGACAATTTAAGAAGCAGAAACGTAGGATCCTTAGTCTTTAACACAATAAAAATTCAAGATTTTCTAACCGTCCGATCTGAGTGTGGCTGTTAAGATCACTTCTTCTGTTTTCTGTGAGATTAAATAGATGTCGTGGTGACGGATATCTGCAAAGTTGAGTTCCCGTACACATAGAGTTCTTCCTCCTCCACACCTGGACAATCTTCTACACTATAAACGTATTTGCAGATCTCTGGGATGAAAGTAGGGTCTCTCCCGACGATTATATATCCAATTTGCGTTAGAGAGGAGCAGGTCAAGCTCGTACTCCGCTATGGTAACTTCATTCTAGGATTTGCGATTTGAGATTCCCAAAGTCGAAGTAGATTTTCGAATCTATTATTTTACCTCCCCGAACTGTGTATACACCACATGCCTGGATTCTAATGGATTTATTCGTGGCAGGAATCAATTTGTCACCACGATTGTCTGGAAGCACCCCTCTGTGGGTTCCCGTAAATGTAAACTCTGCGCAGACGTGTTCGCGGTGGCCAAAGATTCGGTCGAGTTTCCAGTGCAAATCTGGAAATGCGGTCGCCAGTGTTTCAAGTCGTTTACGAACCGCGGTTGACCCTTTGATCGGAGCAGGCAATCCTGACTCATTCCAGACAATCGAATCCGCGTAAAATCTCTGAAAACGATCCCAGTCGTGCTCGTTGATTGCATCGTACCGGGACTCAATCAACTTCAGATTCTCCTTTTCGGCTTCAATATCGACTTTCTGAGTGCAAGCACTAATTACCAAAAAGGTCGCTCCAATGAACAATACTGATAAGTTTTTCATACTTACCTCCTCTAATGATTAATATTTACTACCAAAGTGGCTAACGGATCTGCGCATAAGCTGCGGTGTAATCACTCTCCAGCTATAAGATGCCGACCGTACAGCAAACGTTACCAAGCTCACAACTCAATGGCCTTCCTTCTCAAAGTGGAGCGCCGCACAAACGGCAGAGCTAACTTGACAAGAACCACAACAGCTGAGGGCGGGTCAATTGACAACTGTTATCCCAAAGAGACAAGCCGTCCGCCTATTTAAATGAGGCAACCACGTTCGGTTAATTCCAATCATTCACTTCACTAAATTACTTTCGAATGTATTCTCTCTAAATTATCTTTTCAGATACAAATCTATCTAGGACAACCCTTATGTAATCTTTTCCCTTCTGGAGGATCTTGGTGATACTCTAAGTTTTTCGAGCTAATAGATTGAACATAGCCGCAATTTGCAAGGTGATACACTTTGCTTTTCCTTGAACTTGCGTAGGGAGCCGAGTCACTCGGCCAATCATCCCCGATCTGACCTTCCACCCATATAGGCGCAAGATATGCATCGTCGCGACTACAACCACTCACTGGATCACTTGATTCTTGCTTGATGTGAATCACGTAATATAGAGATACATCCGTTTCAGTCGGAAGCATGAGAGACACATCACCATTGCCAGTACGTACTCTTCTCAAGTCTTCAACTCGGATAGCAACATTTTCGCTACCCATCACTCCACTGTATACGTTCACAATATATCTTGCGGCACGCTCATCTGAATCAGTAATTGAGAGGTTAATTGCTATTGAGTCGCCGGCTACTTCCTCAATTATATCTCCTGGCAAGTTTCCATCACCAACTCGTGCTATAATTGTTAGATTCATATCTTCAGTGGAATAACAGTGTCTCGAGCTAAGTGCTTCTAAAAGCCGAGCTTTGTTAAAAGTACCATCAATCCATACTGCAGTTCTAGTTGCAACTCTAAATCCATATGTTGGTGAATGTGAATCGTGATCAACTTTTGGGGCAAGATGCATTCCATGTGACAGATATTGAAACCATCGACCTTTAGTTATGTCACGATGCTCGAATCTCTCGTTTTGCGTCGGTACAAATGACTTGTTGTTTACATCAGCTGGCCCGTTTCCTATAGCTATGAGCTGAACAAACGGATCAAGATCTCTGATAAATCCAGTCCAATCTCCATTGTAATCCGATTTAAGTCCATAATCTGTGGCAAACTCATGAGGATGATTAAACCCTGCAAGAATCGTCGTACCTAAATTATTCAAAGCGAAGTCTGCCAATACTTGACTAAATACTCTTTGGTACTGTCCGTTTAACCAATCTGGTATTGCTTCAGGATAGTTGTGAATATTTGTGTGATTAAAGCCTGAATTGATCGTAGAATATTCCTGACCATAAAGTGCAACAAAATTACTACTTGTGGCTTGGTCAGCAGCCTGAATCAATGATGCCATCTCATCACCAGTTAACATATGATTGTGTTCCGAGAGACTCAAGAAATCCAAGTTACCTTCCACTCTTGCGATACGATAGGCCTCGCCAGGATCAATAGTCGAGTTACCATCACTCAATTTACTATGGGCATGCAAATTCCCGAAGTATACACGATGTTCAGTATGTCCTACTTCTGCAATGCCCAGAAATGCTATGCAAAAAAAGGGCGTAATTACTTTTGAAAGTTTCATGACGTTTTTCCATTCATTTATTATTTGTCTTATAATCGTTTTACACTAATTGGTTTGCTTCCGAAGCCGCCAGGGTGACTGACACCTGATCGGTCCCCAATTCTTTGACTGGAGAAACCTTTGAAAATGTCTTGGGTAGTCAAGCTACCAGTTCGGGTAGTGATGACGCGGTGGTCCCATGCAGGGTTAGTCATTGATCTGTGCCACACTTCAAGCCCAGCCGCATTCACCATCGCGGCTACAATCGTCACAACGATAGTTGGCTGAAGATTTGCGGTGAGAGTTAAACTCTCTCGCATTAAGATCTCCTCTCCGTATCAATGCCCATACGTAGTCAGAATAACCCATCTACTGCACATGGCACACTGTGTAAACAGCATCTAACTCGCACAGTAAAAGGATCTAGCGAGAACTCCTATTCTTGAGTTGCCTGGAACGAGAGTCGTGATAATATGTTTTTAACCTCGATGAAACGCCCTGACAAAGTCCTCTTACTCCTAAATATAAATTACTCTTCGGGACAAGCTTGTCAAGAACTGATAGTGGGTCAGTTTGCAATTTATGGTAGCTCTTCGAATTCAAGATTTCTAACGATATCTTCCATTCTCCAATGCCTGTCAGTTACGCCTGCCTCCATTGCCGGAGTCACCCACAAGGTCCTGTGAATCATTACAAAGTTGTAGTACATAAAATGTCGCCCACCTGCCAATCCTAATACAACGCGGACTTCATTTTTTCACTGACTTCTGTGGTTTTCGAACCACGAGCTTCCTTTCTTTGGGGTCGACTTTGAAGTCCTTTAACTCAAGCCCTTCTTCGAGTAGAACCTCCAAGATTTCAAAATTACCCAAACTCAGTTCTGGGGATGCACCAGCTACTACTTCTATCACCTCATCGGGGTCACATCCCACATACTCCCCTTTTTCTGCATCATACTTGGCGTAATTTCCAAGAATACGTCCACTATCCGGATCATAGAGAGTATAGGTCAGTCTCCCCGCATTGTGTTGTGAAGTTTTTGACATAATAATCCTCCGTATTTTCTGACAATTTAGAGTTTATGGTTCGCTTACAACGACGCACACAGCCCAGACTGAAGCGTCCTGAAAAGACCTTATGCGAAACTGAATGCTTGATGCTGTGCCAATAAAGAAAGGACGTAACAAATTTGAATTGCTGCCGGTTGGGCCAAGATGATCTCCTCCGAACCACCAATTTCCTGGAGTACGAGCCCCATCGATGCGGAAAATATCAGCTGCAAACATGTCTCCCCTATCATGATCGTGCCTGGGGTCGCTACTACTCATTGCAATGAAGGCAACGACTTTACGAGGAGAGCCAAAAAATACCGTTTCCAAAGTAGTACCGTTGTCTGCCTTAATCCAGCGCACAACGGTGGGCTGGGTTAGCCGTCTGAGTTGATCAGCACTCAGACTAGCCCCTGAGAGTGCAGCCAGCTGAATTGCCGCTGATCCGGTCCCAGAGATATCTCTGATTCTGAATACCTCTCGATCACTGTCATCAGGTTCAATGAAGATAAGGTGTTCCCCGCTAGTCTTAATTGCCCACTCAGGAAGGCCACTGCTGGCTTTGCGAATCTTTAACCCACCTGTTGTTCCGGCATTGTCCAATTGTAAGGGACCTGTCATGGTATCGCCAGCTAAACGCACATACATTTGTTGATCGACGAATGCATAGGCTGGATCGCACGACTCACCATATTCATCCACAGCGGTAATGGGGATGAGGTTACCACCCGGGTCCAAGTTAACGGTTGCCGTCCAGGCCTCCGAATCATCAAGGGAAACGACCTCGACACCTCGAATGTGGATAGCCGTGCGTTGTTCTTTGGTCCCAGTAAGGGTGACTGTTCCGGCTGTTGTCGGCGAGGCTACCGGATTCACCGTCGGTGCTTTGGGGCATCGATATATATAAGATTCGACAGCAAATTGAACATATTCTACTACCTCAGAGTAGCGGCCTACTGTGTCCTTGCCTAATACGGCAAAATACCAATCTCCACTGACCGGTGGAACGATATAAGCCAAATTGGTACCAGCTGCTACATCTCTTTCTATTTCATTGCCGGTACCGGTTGTCGGCGGCGTATTCCGGCGTCCTACAATCCGAAGCCCAGCATAGTTCGTGATAGGGCGATCAGTCCAGGCCACTTCGATTACCCTGCTAGCGTGAATCGTCATCTCAACATCCACAGGTGGCAAGGGTAATAAATCCGCAAGGCTGAGCTTTAACGCGTCATTGATCCGGAGTAATCCCCAGCCATGGGTTCGAGTAAATACATTGGCATCCATCTGGGGCGGTTTAGATGCGCTCTGAATTAGCGCCCGATGCACATCATAGGGATTCCAGCCAGGATTCTGCGCTAGCAGTAGTGCTGCAGCGCCGGCTACGGTTGGTGTCGCATAAGACTCATAAGTCGTTCCATAAGTGGAAGTGGCCAAGAGAGTTAAACCAATGCCCCAGGAACGAGCCGTTGAGTAGTCACTTTGACGATACCCTCCTACATTAATCGCCTCGTAAGGTTTGGGGAACTCAGTTTCTGCATTGGTATTGTTCGCGTGCGCATCCACCACCACTACACCTTCAGAAACGGCATACAGTGTGGCAAACCGTCTCCCCCATGAGCCCGTGTATGAAATCGAAATGACATGCACACCCAAATCGCTCAGGCGTATAATCGCGCCGGAAATGTTGTTCTGATAGGCAAACCTGACCATTGCTTGCGGTGCCGTACCCAAGTAGTCAATGTTGTTATCTGCGATTGCTACGCAACGCGGTACTGTGCGATCCCCGTGACCAGTACCGAAAGGGTCAATAGGATTACCTCCGGTATCAGTATAAAGAACAAATTTGGTATGAGTACCTGCCTGAATTGCAGCCCAATCAGCTGCCTGGTCGCCAGTCCCTCCCAACTCGGGACGTGTGTAATCGGCTCCCGTATTCCAATAGGGCATTTCTATAAGGCCGATGATAATCCCAGCGCCCATAATTGCATCCAGGGCCGACAGATCGGTAGCGTGAGTCAGTTGTTGGTCTGTCAACGCGAAGTCAAGTCCATCTGGATCATTAGAATTATACAGCGGCCGTGGAAACTCTTCGATATACACAGAACGGACTTCTGGTCGAGCGAGTAGCCAGCGATAGATCTCATCAACATCGATGTCCGGATCTTCTACATTGATGACCATATATCGTAAGAGATCGACCTTTTTACCAGTACCACGTCGCTTCGCTCGTTGAAGTGCGAGCTCAGATGGTTCAGATTTTGGGAAAGCATTTGTTAGCTTTAGACCTCTGCCCAACTCTCTAACCACTGAAGCTAAGGTCCTTGCCTTACTAACGTCCTCTAGTTCTACGAATATGCGAGTGAGAGATTGTTTATCCATTTTGACCTCCTTACAATCATTTCAGATACAATTTTATCTAGGACAACCCTTATTTTCTTCTCAGCTGAATCAATTCTATGCACTTTTCGAACAGCAAATATCAGACAATGAATATATGGTTCACCAAATAGTTCTGTCTTTTTCTCTTCCCGCTGAATGAATTTTACTTGAGATGTGCTTTGGCTTGTATCAAAGAAAAATACAAGGTCCGGCAAATTAATATTACTGGCCTCTTCATAAATGCTATCTGGCAACCACGTCAAATCTCCAGGATTGTACCTCAACAAGTTTACTAAGATATAGGCATTAGGGTGTGAACCTACGCTAAAAAAACCAGAAACTGTTTGGGCAGATAAGTTTGTTGCCAATAGACTCTGACCAAATACTATTATAGCTAAAGTGGAAGCAATTCGTAATACCCTCATATTAGCCCCTCCAATAAATTTACATACAAATTCTGTTAGGCTTGTAGCAAGTTTCGCCACAGGAGTATAGGCGAGTCGCTAGTCATACAATATTGGTATAATCCCTGCGTACTCCGGTAAATTGCTATACACACTGTAAGTTGTCAAGCTCTTTTTTTCGAATTAAACATAGCAGTGACCACTCTTTAGAATAGCCAAAGCCTTGTTAATAAACGAAGTTTACTGTCAAGGTACTTTTAGTAACAAGAATTGCTGTAATTAGGGCTCATTTGATCCGTATTAGTTTTGACCTGCCCCCCATATATAGGACCAATTTAAGAGTTACTATATTGTGCTTAATCAAGGAAAGATAATCAAATAGGCAGGACTATAAAAATAATCCTGCCCAACGCAGGGCTGTCTCTGAGTGAGACAGAGGGGGGCTTTTGAGAATTACTATAGTTTAGGAAATTGTCCAAAAATGTCAACATCTAATTTTCTGCTCAGGTGATTTTTTTGAATTCAGGAACCTAAATTTACTGGATTTTCAATTCTTATGGCAGTTTTATAGTTCTTACCCCTGCTACAAGTTTCACATTTATCCTATTCCACATAACTTCATGATACTCATTTCTTTACTCCCTTACACTCATTTCAATTTTTCACTTAACGCTATTTCTCTGGCTCAGTAAGCTTTTCCATTTCCACTGGAAATGCCACTCTGATCTCTGGAGGTTCCGCTCTCATAGATCCTCCTTAAAAGCATATCTATCCAGAGAAATCAGAGACGCTATGAAAAATCATCAATACAGTTGTAAGGAGGTGGCAGAATAATGACAACATCAAATGGAAAAGGCGATAAGCCTGATTTCAAAGGTTCACTTGACGTAGCTGCATGGTTTAATACTGACAGCGACGGCAACACCTATTTGTCTGTAGTGCTTGGAAACCGTATCAAGCTCGTCAAGAATGAGCAAAAGCTGGAAGACCAGTTCATGTGAGCTGGTTTGGTTTTCACTAAAGTTTTATTTATTTTTTTTTGCTTTTTTAACTCAAGATATAAGAACTCTCTATGGCAATTCTACAAATATCAACTTGTAATACAAAAACACGAACAAGCAAATCTCGTGTACGACAGTATTTTCACATTGCAAAAAATTCAGTTATGCATGCTACTTAGCCACGACGGAAACCGAAAATCTTAAATACTCCAGTGTCTTTACTAATTCAAATTAACTGATCACAAGACTATAAATTGTCTGTGTAGCTCCTGAGATTAACAGATTAGTTCTTCGCCTGGTGCGGGCGTAGGCTATTTCTGTTACAAAATAGGGGCAAAGTATAAGTGCTCCAACTGCATTACAAATGAAACAATGAATCAGTCAGAAATTCAGTTGCATCCTGAAGGCAAAATCGACGTTCACCAGCGGCAGCAACGTTATAATGCGGCATTCCTAAAGTTCACACACAAGAATACAGTCATAGCCGAAAACAAGAAGTTGATACTAGAATTCCTCAGGGACTGTGCGCTCGGAAAAACAGTGATTGGCAGGAGTAAAAAACGTATTGGTCCGGCCCGTTGCCACAAGTATCTCAGCATCCTTGGTCAAGTTTCCAATTGGTTGGGTAAGTCATTTCTGGCTGTTATGCAGCACGACATGGAAAATCTGATTGAACGTCTTGAAGGAGACCGACTTATCTCAGCCAAAGGCAAACCATTTGCCGAGGCAACTAAAGCAGACATAAAGAAAACCATTAAAAAGTTCTGGAAGTGGAAAGATGGAAAAAATAAGACCTATCCTGAGCTTGTAGAGTGGATTGAGTCATACGACCCTGTGAAGGACGTACAGGCTTTGCGAAAAGAGGAAGTAGAAAAGATGGTTGAGCACTGTGCCAATCCAAGGGACAAGGCACTTCTGATGGTGCTGTTGGACTCCGGAGCGCGGGCAGAAGAGCTTCTTAATGTACGGCTGAAGTCGGAACATCTAGTATGGAAAGAAGATCTGGGCTGTTACAAGATGAGAATTGAATTTAGTAAGACCAAGCCTAGGACTATATCGCTGCCGCTATGTACCAATCACTTGCGAGCATGGCTTGATGTACATCCTGCTAAGGGCAATGACCAAGCCCAGTTATTTCCAATGTCTTATGGCAATTTGAGGATGCAAGTTCGTAGAATTGGGCAGAGGGTGCTCGGAAAGAAGGTTTCTCCTCATATGCTGAGGCACAGCTCTGCCACATTTTATGCGAACAAACTAAGCAGATACCAGCTATGCTACAGGTATGGTTGGACAATGTCCAGCAGGGTAGTGGATAGGTATCTTGATCGCGAGGGGATTCTCGAGGAAGGAATAGCTGATGTTGTGAAGGCGGATGAGATGCTAACCGCACACAAGCAGAATCAGACTTTGAGAGAAGAGCTTTCCTTGGTTAAGGAATCTAATGCTGAATTGGCATCAAGATTCCAAGAGCTGCAAGAAGAGCTTCAAGCCATTAGGGACGGTAAAGGATGGCTGAGCATGCTGATGGATTTGAAGAGGCGCCAGGACTGCCTGGCTGAGATGGTTAAGGGAAAGAAAAGGGATGGATTTGATTTTGTATTCGAGAATGGAGATCGCGTTACGTGACATGTGTATCAGGAAGAAGATTGAATGAGCGGAGGATTTGTCCATCCTTCGGATGGGGATGGGTGTTACCCGGCGCTTCGCGCCGGGCTGGTGTTATGTGAGTCTCTAAAGAGGGGTGATTGTGGATAACCTACGGTTTCCATGGATATTGACGGTTTCTGGGGTTAAGTTGTTGGGAATTAACGGGGTATATGGAAGAGGAGTAATAATAGGGCTAGGAATTGGAAACCGTTGCTTAAATATCGCACTAACTGAGAAAAGCTATAAAAGGATTAATTGCTGAAATCACGTAGTTCCAATACTCATACATCACTGTGCCAGTATGTCAACCCAATAAAGGCAGTTAGTTGTCTTTCGAACTTAAAGGCCTAATGTACTTTCTGTCACGCTGAGTTGCTTTACCACAAGGTCTTGAAATATTATAGTGATTAGCATATATTTATTTTGTTCTCTGTGAGAATTTGAGGGCGAAAATTAATAGATCATAAGTAATAAGCATGGATTAAAATCAATTCTCCTTTAATGAATAGCCCGATTAATAGGACTGAAACGAAAGTACTGACGAGCACCATGACAATATGAAAATAGCCATAACAGCGGACCTGCACCTCAGGAATAGTGGCGAACACCCCGAACGATATAATGCTTTGCAGAACATCTTCGAACAGACAACCGCCGAAAGTATCGAACACCTAATCATCGCTGGAGATCTGTTTGACAAGGACTTCCACGACTACTCTGAATTTGAGGCCCTCTGCAAGAAATATAGCAAGCTCCAACTGCATATAATCCCGGGCAACCACGATCCGAATATTAGCGGTAAAAGAATAGTTGGGAACAACATTCAAATTTACACAGCCCCCACTGTCATTGAGATAGATTCCACGACTCTTCTTTTCATACCGTATGAAGAGAAAGTATCATTGGGCGAGAAAATCGCCGAAAAGGAAGTGCAAATAGTCGGAAAAAATTGGATCCTTGTTGCTCATGGTGACTTCTACGAAGGAGTAAAAGAACAAAACCCCCAAGAACCTGGAGTTTATATGCCGATTTCAAGGAAGGATCTAGATAGATTCAATCCTAGAATCGTTCTCCTCGGCCACAGTCACCAGCCATTGAGCCAAGGTAAGGTCCATTTCCCAGGCTCTCCTTGTGGCTTGGGCATCAACGATAAAGGAAAAAGAAGTTTTCTGGTTTATGATACGTCCGATGAAAACATCTTTCCTAGAGTTGTCAACACAGATATTCTATTTTTCGACGAATCCTTTATAATCGTACCAGCTGACAACGAACTTGATTTTCTCCAACAAGAGATTAAGAAAAGGATAGAGTTCTGGAACATTGACCCTTCCGATTACGCCAAGGTTCGGGTTAGAGTTAAGGCCGTGGGTTACGCGACAGATAGGGGTACAATACAAGCAGCGCTTAAACAGGGATTTGAGAAATTTAAGTATTTTAATGACGAAGGTCCGATGATTGACGAGCTGTCAGTAAGTTTGGATCACCAATTAGCAGCGATAGCCGAACAAACTACGAAGCTCATTGATGAGCTTGACTGGGCCTTTGGAGGGGATGAACCGACCAAAGACCAAGTGAAAATCGCGGCATTATCTATTATCTACAAAGATTGAGGTCAACGTTGGCTATTAGGATTGACAGAATAAAGGTGAACCGGGGTGGCCCGCTGCGAAGCGATTTCGAGCTCAAGGCAGGTGATTTGAACCTTATTTATGGGCAGAACGAGACAGGAAAAACATACATAGTGGAGACGATGATAAATTTCCTTTTCAGGACTGGTAGCAAGTCCCCCGCCAAATGGGAGCTTAGGGATTGGGACGCGAATGGAAGAATTATTGTCTCTGGGTTAAAGGACAAGCTACTGTCGTTTACGAAAACTGGAAAGAAGCTTGAGTATTTCTGGGAAGAAGTTTCGGGACTGCCCAGTGACCTATCTCGCTTACTCGTTGTAAAAGCAGGCGATACTCTGTTAACAGAGGATGACATAGATGGTGTTGGCAGGCGCATACTCAAAGATTGCCTTTCCGGTAAAGGGTTTCTCGACAGCATAGCGAAGAGAATTCCTGTTACGCTACAAAAAGCGACAATACTGAATCGCCAGATCGTCGGTGAACAAAGAGGTGAACTAATCAATAGGGTCGATTGCGAGGCACGACTCCAAAAATTGAACACTCTTCGAAAGGATTTCGAAGATGACTACGCCACCGGAGAGGTATATTCCCTCCGACAGAAAAAGGAAATGACAGAAGCCGAGCTCAACAACCTTGAGAAGGCAAAGCGCTATTTTGCTGGGCAGCTGCACGAACAGATACAGACATTACTCAAGAAAAAGGGAGAGCTCCCCGCCGAAGAAAGCCTCACAAAGCTCGAAAAAGATATTGGCATTTACAACATGAAACAAGCAGAAGCTAAGACTAAACTAGATAAGCTCAGCGAATTGGAGGGTAGCAGCGACAACTATAGGTGGGCAAGGGCTGCACGTGAAGACTACTCGGAGATTGTTAGCAAACAATCCGAGTCAGGGCCAAAGCCAATCTTGATAGTCCTCGCATTTCTTTTTTTTCTGGTCGCCGTCATAACAGGCTTATTTGGCTTGAATATTCCCCTTATTGCCTGTAGCATCGCTGCGATAGTTTTCTTCTTTTTGTACTATATGAAAACTAAGAATGCGCTTGCCATACAGGGCAAAAGCGAGGAGTTGGATAAACTCAAGCTAGATTATAGCAAAAGGTTCGGTTCCGAGCTCACCAACAAGGCGGCCCTCAATGCGCAACTCGAGAAACTCAATGAAAACTACATCCGCGCCAATACTCTGAGGGAAGCGTCGAGCGAGCTTACACTTGAAGTCAATACCTACAAGATCAGAATTACCAAAACCCTAAAAGACTTCACAGGTGCAGAAAAGCAGCCGCAGCAATGGGAAGAGTCAGTCAGGTCCCTCAAGAAAGAAAAAAAGGAACTTGAAGAAGAAATTCTCTCAAGAGAAAGAAAACTTATCTCATTGGGTGTGAAAGAAGGAGAGTTCCTTGACAAACATCCAGGAGTGGAGTGGGACACCAACCGATACGATATCGTCAGTGAAGAGCTATCAGACATAGATGAAAATTTAAATGAAAAGTTGACAAAACTAGACGATCTGATAGTTCGGATTAACCAAGAAACTGGCTCACGAAGTAGTGAGTGGGAAATCTTGTTCACTGAGCTCAGTTACTTGTGTAATCAAGTTTCAGAAGAATACAAGAATATTACTTCTGGCATTCTTGCAAAAGTGATGGTCAGCTCCGTTATTGAGGAATTCCGTAAAAAAGAAGATTCTAGAATAGAAAACGGTTTGAAGCGGGACGAGGTTTTGAAGCCCCTCCAAGCTCTAACGGTAGGGAGGTATAACAAAATAACGCTCGATGAAGAAAAGGGACTGATCCTAGCTACAGCCGAGGACGAGGAATTTCCACTTGTAGACATTAGCACTGGCGCCCGGGAACAAATTCTCATCGCACTCAGAATCGGTTTTGCGTCGATAGTAATGGAAGGGCAAGCTGCATTTCTAATCCTCGATGATGCCTTTCAGCATTCCGACTGGGATCGCCGGAAGAATATGGTTGACTACACCATAAACCTTGTAAAGAATGGATGGCAAATTTTCTACTTCGCCATGGATGACCACATAAGGGATTTGTTTCTGAACAATGGGAAGAAGTTGGGAGTTAGGTTTCAAAGCTTGGAACTGCATTGATTGTGCTTAACATGACAAAACAATCGTTTATGGCTGACTTAAACTTTTCTAACAATTTTCTAACAACGAACTTCACTTTGCTTCAACCAACTTAACCCAACTTCAACTAACTTCACTCAACTTAACCTTGACAGGTTAACGATTTATGCTTAAGTTTCACTATTGTGTGGAGCTAGCAAAATACCTTGCGGAGAATTGGATCATTTTGCTGCCAGCCTAATCGTTTTTATCAACCGGTTTAGAAGTATTATTGAATGTTCACGAGTACAATTGAAATCAGGTAAAACCATAAGGGTCAATCAGGAGAAAACTGAACGGAATACATTAATGACCTATAGAAAATTTTCAATAAAGAATTTGATACCATAAAGTTTCCTTGACACTTGCTCAAAAATTACATATTCAAGCGATTCGGTGGAATTGTCAGTATAGTAGGAGCTAGGGATGAGAAAAATACTTGTTACCGGAGGTGCTGGATTCATCGGTTCTCACCTTGTTAAGTCATTGGTGAAAAGCGATTGTCAAGTGCGAGTGATTGACAATTTTTACACTGGCCGAGAAGAGAACCTAGAGGGTTGTTTAAACCAGATTGAGCTGTTTCGATATGATGTGCGAGACTTGAAAGCACTTAAAGAAGTCGCAAAGAATGTTTCTCAAGTATATCATCTTGCAGCCGTTTCTTCTGTGCCCCAATCCGTTGACGATCCGCAGACTACATTTGAAATTAATTTGACTGGAACATGGAACGTGCTCGAGGCATCCCGTATTAATAAAGTTGACCGAGTAGTTTTCGCCTCATCGGCGTCAGTTTACAATTCACGTACAAATATTCCATTCAAAGAATCCATGTCACTACTTCCTAGTTCTCCGTATGCGACCAGCAAACTTATTGGTGAACAATTATGCGATTTGTATCTCTCGCTTTACAATTTAAAAACAGTATGTCTCCGATTGTTCAGCGTTTACGGGCCCCGTCAGAATCTTCATCCACAATATCCGCACGTCATTCCGAGTTTTGCCACGCGATTACTTAAGAAGGAAACTCCAGTTATTTACGGAAATGGTCGACAGACAAGAGATTTCATATTTGTAGATGATGTTGTTCAGGCATTGCTACGGGCGGGCAGCAGTAGTGAAGTTATTGGCGAAGTTGTAAATGTGGGATCAGGAAAACAAACATCAATAATAGATCTTCTAAATTTAGTTTGCCAGTCGTTTGAAATAGATTACAGACCACAATTTGCTCAAAATAGAAAAGGAGAAGATCCGCGTACTTGCTCTGACACTAATAAGGCACGGCAACTACTTCAATTGAATAGAGTAACTGATCTAAAGATAGGACTGGAAAAGACATTAAAATGGTTCAGAGAAGAAACATGCTGAGTTTATTAAACACGATAGCGAACTCACGAAAAGCAACGCTTCTGGCTCGTTTAGATTCCGGTGCTATGGCAAATTTCGTAGAACTTTGTCTGCGAAATATAATTCGCGTACGATTATATATGGATGAACCACTATAATGAGTTGTTCCTTTGCTATTGACAAGAATCCCCAGTTTTCTTACTTTACGTTCGGATCAACTTAAATTCTGGTAGGGTTAAACTTTGTGTATTATAGGAAGCAACTACACAGCAATAATAACTCTCAGACCTATCTATGTGTATGGTAGATAAAAAGAACAGATTACCTACTGAAATTGAGGAACTGACGATTCACCTTAAGCAGGATATGGAATCCTCTGATTTCATTTCTGAGTCCTTACCGCTCTGTCAATCACTGGTTGATGCTGATGCAGCATCGGTTTTCGGTGTTAAACATAATCCGGTAACCCACGAGTTTTATTTACAGCTTTTGGACTGTATTGGCTATGAAAAGATCAAGGGAAACAAAGAGTCTGGTAAAAAAGTCGAGTTTCCAGGAGTCAGATATAATTTAACGGGAGATGAACCGATCGGATTAACAGCCAATATAGTCTTGGAATCAAAAGCGTGCTTGATTAATTCCCAAGAAATGCTAGATGAGCAAAAAAAAACAAGAAATTTCAAAGGGACTTTTCGCAATGTAGCTTGGCGAAAGCCTGATTCTCCAAGATCATTCATTGGTGTTCCCATTATTTCTGCCGGTAGTTGTCTAGGCGTTCTTAGAATCGATCGGAAGGATTGGGACTCATTAAATGATGTAGACTTGAAGAACGTGGAAGTATTTGCAAGTATAATTGGATCTGGTCTCGGTTCAATTCTATTTTCCAAAAGATTGGGAGACGCTACCAGCATTTTAGCGGCTTCAAGTCAGGTAATCGAAACACTCCAAAAGATTGTTAGAGAGTGTGCTCACGTTACTTCCGCCGAGGCGTGCTCTCTATTTCTGCTGGACGAGGACGCCGAAAATCAATTAATCTTGAGGGCTGATAATGGACATGATTATAATTTATCAAATCAAAAGGGCAAGAACAACAAGTTTGTATATGACGGTGACCGAACAGGTGAAAAGAAACCTGGCATAACATGGGAGTGCTTTGAAAGTGCGGAGCCACGGGAAGCAAATAATAAAGATGAAGTCACTGATCCTGATTCACATGCAGATAAACTGTGGCCAGATCAATGGGACGTGGATAAGAAAAAAAAATGCCATTCTTACTTCATGGATTGCGTCAAAGAATGCTCCTCAACAGGAGAAGCGATAGAGAAATTTGGTGTACTAAAAGTTGAAAACAAACTTGGCTATGATAAAATTCCAATTGAGAATGGTGGGTTTAATAACCAAGATAAACAGGTTGTTGAAATTTTTGCTAACGCGGTAGCTCTATTATTGAGAACCAAAGATGTAACTTTTGGAAAATCATATACTTGTTCGCAAATGTTCGGCGAGCCTATCATCAAAGCACTATCAGAGGACTCTTTTATTCGTTCTCTTAAGCTCTTAAGTCACGGAGATAAAATAGTTGAGTACTTGGAAGAATTTATTGATACGATAGTCTCTGATAGAGGGGCATGGCGCTCAATAATTGAGTATTCAGATATCGTATTGAGAATTTGCAGAAATATGGGATCTACATTAACACTGGATAAGATTGCTTCCGAGTTACTAAAGGGTCTTCAGGATTACGAGTTTGCGTTGAAAAACATTCCCGCGTATCGATATCACTTTACACATGTGTTCAACGTATTCTTACTCGGGCTTTTGATTATTTGTAAGAACAAGGGAATACGTGAAAAGTTTAAAGGAAATCAGAAGAATGCTTTAATTCAAGAGTGGTTCATTGTCGCAATGCTACATGACATTGGCTTGCCTATTGAAAAATCTGATAAACTGTTTAGTATTTTGATGCAGCAAAGTTTGCATTTGGATAATGACATTAAATTTCCATTTAGTCAAATGCCGATATTATCAATACAAGACTTCTTTGATGAGTTTCCACTTTTTGTGGATCTAGTTGCTAAGTCGTTAGAATGTAGTAAAGGGAGCATTAAATATAAAATTTTAAAAACTGTTTTACACCAAATGTCGTTTCCGACCACGGAAAAGACCCTTAAGACTCATTCCTTAATGAGCGCGATGATGGTATACCGCTACTTGAAAAATGACAAGATCATAAAAAGTTTGCCAAATATTCTGTCAGCTATCGTATTTCATGAGATAGACGTAGTAAGCAAAATTCAACGAGAGTGTAATAAATTTGATAACGCAAAGGAGCTGCGCGAATTCTTCGCTTCACAAATGAGTCTGTCCAAAAACCCGTTGATGTTTCTGTTAGCTTTGTGCGATACGTTTCAGAACTGGGGGCGCCCAGAGAATATGGGCTTTGTCGCAGGAAGTATTATTGATGAAAGTGACAATGTAGAAGTATTCAAATTTGATATTGATGATTCTAACATCAGCTTGACACTTTCGTATGAAGAGGAGCCAAAAAGCTGGGACAATATACGGAATAACATTATTCTTCCACAAACACTTGCTTGGAGACTAGATGATGAAAGGGTTATAATAAATATGATGTTTATCAATAAAAAAGGACGGGAATTCGGTCGGATCCCTTGGCTAAGAGATTCAAGTCATGAAAAAGAGTAAATTGTACAACGTCCGTAGCTCGCGTTCGATACTATCAACTCCAGATGATTCGAATCTCTTCTTCGATGTAGTCTCTCATGATGTCAGATTGTCAGCCGGTAATAATGAAAGTGTAGAGTTTCTAACCATTGAATACAAGTTTTTTGCTAGTTCAATTGCCTGTTTGGATGATAGTAACAGGATCTTGTTATTGAAGATGCCTCGTTTTGCGATAAGAAATAACCCAGGTGATGAATATATCTGGGAGATGCCAGGAGGTAGAAATGTTGAATTCGAATCTCCTGAGGACTGTGCTAAACGTGAGCTTCTAGAAGAGACCGGTATAAGCACTTTTGAGTGCCTGCCAATTCTAAAGGACTATTTCTATCCGGAATGCTCCTTCGGTACGGAGAAGTTATTCTTATTCTATACTCGGCATTTCAAGAAAATACAATCACCAATTCCAGAAACAGCAGGAATTTATGAGCACCGGTGGTTTCATGTTGATGAAGCTATAGAAATGATATATAATGGTCACGTTCGTAGTTCCTGGACAATAATTGGACTCTTAGGCGTAAAACATTTATTGAATCTATAATGATGAAGAATCCTTTCATAATCACCGATATTGATGGTTGCCTTACAGCTGGAAGAGGAAAGCTTATAAATGAAGATGTATTTACAAGAATAAGACAAATTGGTAAGAAATTAAAGGATAGCCCTTACAACCCTTGGATCTGCCTTATTACTGCGCGACCGCAACCATATCTCGAAGCGATACTTCAACTTATAGGAAATGACACAATTGGTGTCTTTGAGTGGGGAAGCGGAATTTTTTGGCCCGAGAAGTATAAAAATACTTTTCATCCTCTTATCGGTAACAATACATTGAAAATGGTCCGTAATTACAAGATTAAACTTGAGCAATTTCTTCAGGAACAGAATTATGGTTTTATTCAAGCTGGGAAAGAAGTGGCCATAACTATTTACCCTTTCAAAGATCAAATATCATTGGATGATCTACATGAGCGAATATTGGATTGGCTAAATGTGAATAAGGAATTTTCCGATAAAATGGATATGCATAGAACAAATACATTCGTGAATTTGCTGCCAAAAGACGTAAATAAAAAAACCGGGTTGCGATGGATGTTAAAGGAACTAAAAATTGATGCATCAAATTGTTTTGGCATTGGTGATGGAATTGATGACCTACAATTCTTAGTTGAGTGTCATCGTTCAGCGGCACCAGCTAACGCAGCAGAAGAAGTCAAAAAAGAGGTTGATTATGTGTCATCAGATAATTATGGCGAAGGGTGGCTTGACTGTGTTGACCACATCTTGAAAGACTCAAATGGAAAATAGAAGAATCAAAAAAGTATTAGAGAGTTTGAATGGTAAGAACATTCTAGTTACCGGCGGATTGGGTTTTATTGGTCGCTCGGTAATTGAAGTTGCTCATAGTAATAGTGCCACAATTACTGTATTGGATCGCTCACGGGGCCAACTTGATAGTGACATATGCATGATTAATGACGACCTGCTCACCTATGATGGCCTTGATAGAGTCGTTTATAACAGTGATTTTATCATTCATTTGGTTGGAAGCCTCGGTACAGATAGTACATTCTCTCATCTAGAGTCTACAGTTCGTGATAATGCTCTAGCATCAACTAGACTTATTGAGTTATTGGTTAAGTACGGGCGTCGCGCTGTATTTACTATGGTTGGAAACGACTGGCTTAATCCATATACAATATCAAAAAAATGCGCTGCCGACTTATGCCTCATGTCAAACTTAGAATCAAAAGGTGATATTCGAGTATTGAAAGTTATGAATGCTTACGGACCTCGACAGCTTTATAATCATACAAAGAAAATTATACCATCATTCATGAGAAGCTCTTTACTTGATCAAAAAATGGACATATTTGGTAATGGAGAACAGATTATTGATCTTATTCATTCAAAGGATGTAGCGACCGCGCTCTTGCTGTCTTGTCTTGTTGATGAACTGCCTCTGAATAAATACATTGAAATGGGTTCAGGAAGTGGGATTTCGGTACTGGAAGTCGCTAAATTGGTAAGAAAAATTACAAATTCAAATTGCAAAATTGAGTTTCAAGGTAAGAGAAAAGGTGAGCCTTTAAACTCAAAGACTCTAATGACTGATTTGTCATTCTTGAATTGCACGGGCTTTAGCCCAAAAATTGACATACATAGAGGATTGGAAGAAACTTACAAGTGGTATTTGAAAAATCCACAGTTCCTAGGAATTGATAAATTGAAATCAAATGCTGTACTTGGAAATTGAAGAATATCCTAGCGTTATTGTTTTTTTTATAAAACCTAGTTGTGTAGTAGATTTGTTTTGTCCACAGATGTAGAGAAAAAAAATTTGATATCAACTCTTGTATTAACGAATAGGGTTAGGTGGATAAAGATCTTTGCGAACGCAATTGCTTATCAATTACGTAATTATTCAATAGTTTCCAAAATAATTCACCGGTATTTACAAAGACAGTTCTTCGCTATTGAGCTCAATGATATCGAGGCATTCCTGACTCCACTTCTTTCTAACAATTTTCTAACAAAACGAGCAAGAACAACAGATAATAAGAGAAAACACCAGATAAAACGGCGACCGCTAACTCTTTCTGTTGTTTGTTAGTGTCTGGTGCTTCCTCTTGTTTGGGCTGTCGAACAGGCTCATAACCTTACTATCAGACAGTAAGAGATAACAAGTAGGATCAAGGGACAAGATGATAGAACAATAGAGACCGAGCGGCCCGCGCGTATTCACATCAGATACCTTTTCTAGAATCATAAGACTCGACAGTGTTGTAACAAGAAGCCCGTCTGTCAAATAACACAATCTAATCAAGACCTCTCACCCGAATTGGATCAGGATCCGGGGAGCAGACCATCCTGCCAGTCTCAACCTACTCGCACCAGAGTCCGCGATAGGTCCATTTGTACTTGGCGCCCGTCGCACGGACCGCGCTGTCGAGCGGCATTTCCACATCGTCCCAGGTGTGATGTAGCTCACTAAACTCAATGGTGGCGTCCAAAGCATCGTACGCCACATCGTCCTTGTGCAAATCAACTTTCGTATAGGAGTCGGGATAGATTGAGGGAGAGTAGCTCGAAACGCCATCCTTAATGAACTCGGCGAAGTTATCGACCGTTTCAAACAGCTCTGAACTCAGCCCCGCGACAGCTGGCACGGACTCCGCGGAAAACAAGTGTGTACCGTCAAGGTAACTCATCTGAGTGTATGTCCGTGATTCAGCGTGGCCGATGGCAGCCTTGATCAATGGCATCGCGTCCAAAAGAATCCAAGGTGCAAGCCGAGCAATAAGAGACAAGTCGGCCCAGCGGTCGGTTACGTAGACCGAGGGCACCGGAGTTGCACCTGATTTGTCTATGACGCCGATACGATATGCACTCGAGATTGTCTCGAAATTCAGAATGGGCGGAATGGGCGAGACGCTTAGCTTCTTAAGCCACAGAATACAGTAGGAAACTACGCTCCAACCATTGATTACTTGCGGTTCAAGCCATGATACCGGGAGTTTCTTGCGGAGATCCTCCGGCTTGATGCGGAAATTAAAGATGTACCGCTCCTCCATCCTTGATGTCACGGAACGGAAGAACGGGAACGTAGCTCTTTTCTTTGTTGTCATGTGGAACTGTCTCCCTAGCTTTCTGTACGGTGTAAGTCGTCAAACTAAGTCAATATACTGTCGTAGAAGTTAAGTCAAAAATTTCTGATTTGCAACAGTTTTTCGATATGCGTTTTTCATCTTCCTTGACTCTTGCGTGATCCATCAACGCCTTTTGCGGGCATCGCATATTCAACTGAACTAAGATTTGAATCAATCTTCAGCATTATCTTAATTGTGCCCCGTTCCGCGTTCAAACAGAATGGAAGATTCTGCTTCCAAGGCATGCGCTTACCTGCTCAATCCTTTTTTTGCCCTACTTGGCAATTATATGCAGACTAATAAACTCAATTGTGTGTTGGTCACAATTCAATTTACGTTAGCTAATACAATTATCTCCTATGGAAGGCTGATTTCTGGTGGTACTTGAACCTCCTTAACACACTCCCACTTTTTCAATAGTGAAGTGTAACGGCTTGAATCTTCCCCCTTTGGAAAAATTATATGCATATACCGCGCCAAATCACGTTCCTCCTTTGACAGCGCCTCTGCTGGCTTCTTAGCCAAGTCGGGCGCCACGAATGAAATCCGGCTTCCATTAGGTAGGCCTTTGATGCGGAAGAATTTCCTTCCTTTGACTTGTCTAAACACTCGTCGAGTTGCATCATACTCCCAACCCGTCTTCAGTTTCACTACTAGGTATGGCCTTAGGTTTTGTGGTCCAAGGCCATGATGAAGTCCTCCCTTCGAATACACTTTACGGTCACCTAATTCGTCGTAGTGCTTTTATAAGATTTGGTTGAGGTCCTATGTGTTGCCTCAGGGGAGCCCCAGGACCAGGCTCCTGTGGTGTTCCGGTTCGGATCAGGAGGCTTCTCACTTTACGTGGAGTAAGGAGACCTCTTCGTCGCGTCTTGGCACGACCCTGGATACATGCCACCGCACCAGTTACAATCGGAGAGGCGCTGGATGTTCCTGAAAAATGAAGTGTGTACCAGCGGTTCTCACTTCCTCCCTGAGCGTCACCATAGCCTAACGTTGTCACATGCCACCCCCATGCCTGAACATTAACAATCTTTCCATAGTTCGAAAACCAAATCCTCGATCGGGGCACTCCGATATGCTGGTATCGTGTCCCGGGATCACCGCCGCTAAAGGGACGGCGTCCGAAATAATCATAGAAGTTTGTTGGCGGCACTCCGGCTCCGACGACTATCGCTCCCGAATCTCTTTGCAGTCCAGTACCTCTGTATATGCGCGAATCAAAGTTTTCATTCCCATTGCCGGCGGCTTCTACAACCGTGATGTCCCTGTCGGTTGCAAACCTTATTGCAGAAAATACATCATTCCAATACTGCATAGCAACATAATTTCCTCGTGGGCCGGTTCCCTGCAGTTCAATAAGAATCACGTCTCCTGCTCGCAAGCGCCTAGCCGCATTTCTGATCGCGAGAGCAGTGTTCCATCTTCCGCTAATAATGGCTGAATGCACGGCGCCCCGTGCTCTATGGGCGATACCTACTGTGCCAATTTCTCCGGGACGACTTATAATTTCGCCCAACACCGCAGTACCATGGTTACGCCATCCGACATCATTGATTACTGTTCCTCCCAAAAACCGGATTCCCCGAGGTAAATCTTCGTGCCTACGATTCCAATTTCCTTCTATATCACAAACGGTAATTCTTTCGCCACGTCCTCCGCGTAGTGGCCAAACTGCCATGGCTCCGATACCATTAGGCGGGGAATCCAGATATCCTTGGGCTGGCTCAAAGTTCCTGCTGCCCACACGGGCACCAATTGCCAAAGCAGGCAGAACTGGTTTAGGCGCAACGAAAGCTTTCCAAACTGACTTGCTTCCGTTAAGCCGTCTTGCTAAGGCAGAAAGATCCTTGGTCCTCCCTGGCACCACCTGCACAAAAGCGGCGTGGGCAAAATCAGCTGTTACACGTGTTCTTAAAGATGACGGAGCGGCGGTGACACGTTCTCGAATAGGCCTGCTGGTCATTTCGAAATGTGAAGCAATACGTTTAGCTCTAAAAGTTTCTAAGATTCGATTAAGCGACTTGGCATTTTGTTCTTGTTCGGGAGGGGCCACAAAGCCTGCCTTGGAGTAGGCTACACGACTGTCATGTCGCAACTCTACCACTACATAATCAAGTGTTTTCGGCTCTGAAACTGGTACCATTAACTGACCGGCATCTGTTAACTTTCTTGCCATCTTAAACCTCCTTTTAAATTCTACGGACAAAATACATATCTACGATATGCTAGACCATATTCCTAGTTGCTCTAGCGTGCGCACTGTTGAAATTCTCAAAGCGCGATGAGCGCTGCCCATTTTATATTGCTTCCTACTGTTTTTTGCCACTTTGCAATCCAGCTATATCAATTTTGATGATTTCACGGTGCTTTCTGACCCATTTGAGGAAAGTATCAAGTATGTTATGAATTCCGTCTGCGCCACCACCTAGTAAGGCACCGGTCAGGAAGGCATCTACAGCAGTAAAAAACGATATTTGCGTCGTGCTCATGCTCTTAAACACGACCGGATCAACCAGTGGCTGCAGGACCCGTAAGCCCAGTACACCTACAAGAATGCCGAGGACCAGTGAAGTCAACAGCGTAAGACTTCTTGTTTCAGCGCTGAATTGCTCTTTATCGGCTTTTGCTTTGTCTAAATCAACTTGGGATTTAGGCAGTAAATTCATCGCTGCAATTATGGCGTTCTCTAGTGTTTTCTTTTGCGGCCCCCGCCATGCGGCCATTATTACCTCCACCGATCTTTCTATAACCAATGCGACCAAGGATAGGAGGCCGAATAACACAGTGACATCGTAAGCATTCAGCTGCCAAAATGGAACACCTATTGGCCGAAGGATTCCCGCCAAAACGACCAATAGAAACGTCGATATGAATGAAAACCAGACATAGATTTTCACGTGTGTAGTAGTTTCTTTTGTAAACATCTCCATTTCCTCCCTTACAAAGGCCATACGTCAGCTATCTGACGCTCCAGTGCATTTTCAATATCGTCAGGTAAATCCGGAAAGAAATCATAGCCCGATATTTCTTCCAATCTGTCTACGCTAATCACATAGTCACTTGGTATACCAGGTATCTGATCACGCAAATTTGGTAGAAGAAATGCGAACATATCGAAACTTCCGTCATCTCTGGTAGACAGTATAGCCTTGAAGCAGTGGGTTGGTACTGCAACATTTCCGTTGCCGATGAAATCTGTTGGTGCTACAAAAGTGCTGTCTGAGGAAAGGAACAGATTGCCGGTTACTACCCATGCCTCACCGTGGGCTCCTACGAGGTCTCGGACTTCTGATTCTAAGTTTTTCCAAATTCGCCGATTTAGTGAAGGGCTTTGAGGCGTCATATTACTAAGCAAAAAGGTCGTTGACATTGCTTCTCTGTTTCGCTTGAAGGCAGCGGCCGGTGCGTTGTGACCTCTGTCATATCCACTGTTTCTGTAATCTGCCAATTCAGATCGCTGGCCAATCGAGAGCTGAGGATCGGCCCTGAAGTCATTAGTTCTGGATTGGCCGCCCTGCAAGTTGGATTCCGATAGATAGTAGGCCACCCAGTACGGGATCTTCCAGCCGTTGTTGTGGTTGATTACAAAATAGCCTTTATCGAGAACCGAACCAGAGTGACCGGCAATTCCCCATCTCAGATTAGAATCATCTCTTAGAATTGTTCCGGGTTCACTTGCAGAAGTAATTCCTTGATGGTAGGACAGAAGCGTATCGAGTTTTGCTTCGATTCTGTCCAGACGTTCTTCGGTAGTATCCTGGGCATACGTAACGTTGGCCAGCAAAAGGATCAATGACAAGAATGCAACACAGTTACTCTTGTGTTTCATATCTAGGTCCTTTCTTTTAATTCGATTCATCTCTGTGAATCACCAAGGCATTTCGCACAATTGTCATAGCCGGCACTATGAGCCTGCGTCAATGATGTGAATGGTTTGTCGTTACCGGCTGCGATAATCTCATCAATCTGGCAGCCATTACCTGCCGTGTCTTCATTGTCGAGGTCGTGCACCTCAGTAGTTGATGTGTTGCCAAGATACTGCTCACCATTCATGTTTCCTCTAAACCTTCTCACCATATAGGGCCTCCGCTGGAATATGCTTTGTTTTCATTAGCTAAATTAATCTTGTAAAGTTTTTCGCACATGCAATCGGTGAAATAAGCCTCTTCACAGGTTGCTTATTCCCGTACTGGTGCTTTCTGTTTTTCGGACATCATAATAACCCAAAGTTTACACCTTTTGGGCGTTGTTTTTTGTTCTAATCCTCCCCTCGCTATTAAATCAGTTTGTTTATCGCGTGATGAATATTGCTAAACACTCTGTATGAGAAAGGGAAATCCTGCTTGGAATTACTTGGCTAAATCCGGTTTAATCATTTTCATGAATTCCCTTCCCTTTTAAATGCAAATTGATTCATAAAGTCAACTCTATTGTTTCTTCAACAATATTAGGGCATTCTCAGCGGATCTTTGGTATGGGTGGTTTTTGTCAGTTGAAATTTTATTTAACAAATCTTGCGCATCTTTTGATCTTAGCAAAGAAAGACCAAAAATCGTTTGCTTCATAAATCCATCACGAAAATCCTTTGTCATTCTTTTAGTAAAAGCTTCTTGAGATTCTTTTTTTAGAATTTCCAGATTCTCCTCACTTAAACCAAAATTACTTTTTTCATTCAGGAGTTTTTGCCTGTCGGCATATAATCTTAGTGTTGTGGCTTCAAGGTTTTTGATAAAATCTTTAGGAACACCATCCTGAACAAATTTAATTATCACAGGTGTCACTGCTTGTTCATTTTTCTGGACAAATTCAACAAATGAATCTTCCTCGCCTTCTTCGCAAGATCCAGTCAAATAATCTAAGAGTTGTGCCCTAATATCCGAGTTTAACGGCTGGGCAATGATTTCTGTTCTACAGAGAAAAAACCCGCAAACAATCATTATAAAGAAAATTGAAAACCTCACTTTTGACTCCTTTTTTAATTAGCCAATAAGACTCCATCGTCCCATAGCCTTTTTCTCCAGTCAACACATTGATCAGAAGAGACATTCCCTACACAAGAACGCGTGATTAATCCAGGTCTAGCATTATATACACTATTTAAAGCCGACGTTGAGTTAACATGCATTCTGAATAATTCTCCTTCGCTGAAATATAAAAAGGGATCGCTCGTATTATAGAAGGGCCACATAATACATTTTTTGTTAAAGTCGGGGGAACTTTTATGTCTCGCTGAGAAGCTATGGCCTATTTCGTGAACGACAGCGATATCCCCAAAGTTTTCTCCCAATACTATAAAATTTGAAAAACCTACTGCTCGCCCCGTTGTAGATGAGCCGCTTACAGTTTCCAAATAATAAATATTAATCCGATCATCTTTCCAGCCAACATTATTTTTCCAGTCATCAGGATCTGCAGTCGGAGCAAAGTTATAATAGGTGCTGGCGTCGGTCATGCTAGTTTTATTTATGATTTCAAATTCGCTAAAGCCTATACCTACATTTTCGGCATCAAATATGCCAATGGTGTAAACAGCGGCATTGCCAGCTTTCAATAGTTTATCTGTATAAGGACCTTTAACGATCCAAACAGTAACGGGGATATATATTTTGTCCGAAAAAGCAATTTCCTCGATATCTCTGTGAGTAGTCCAGTTAACATTATCTCTTATTGCGACAGGCCTTGATTTGGTAAATGCGATTATCTCATTTGTGGATGAAGAAGCACGTAATTTCCCTACATCAATCGTAATACTTGTAGAAACCCGATCTCGATCATTCACATGCCCTGAGTTACTTTGCCCATCAACTAAAAGACCATGCTCCTCGCCAGCACTGTTTCTAATTCTCACCTTGTCCGCACATCCAAGTGTGGTCATAAGTACACTCAATAATACGATTAGAATTTGAATATGATTGATCTTTTTACTCATAACTGACCTCTCTCAAAAATAAGTTACTACAACAAATACATTTTGCTGAACAATTTCATCGGTTTTGGTTGTTAATTTAAGAATCAGGACTGACAAGGAGTGTCAGTCCAATCTTACAAATATGAACTTTGCTCAAATATCTTTTAGATTGATTCTTTGATCTGCTATTTTTGCTGATCAAGAAACTTAAACAGAATTTATCCGATCTTAGAGTCAAAAAATATGATTGCCATCCATTATGACATACACTTCTTTCTAAAATTTTTCTAACTAAACGAGCAAGAACAGCAGACAATAAGGGAAAACTCCAGACACTTTGTTTCACGTAAGTAATTGCTATTATTAGAGGTTAGTGTCTTGTGCTTCCTTTTTTGGGGCTGTCGAATAGGCTCAGAATTTGCATTTTGTTACCTTGTCAAGCCACGTTATGAATTCGGTAAGGGAATTGACGCTATGGAATTAGTAATATATATTAAGTTACTTATCATCAATAGTTTATAGCAAGGACTGATTTGGCCGTGACTACTTCGAACTTTGAAAGTTCAATGCAATTATCAGAAAACGAATCCGTTTACTTCAAGAGGGGACGTACATCTGATCGAGACGAACGCCTTATGTATCTAAATGAGGCTCTTTTCTTGTCTAGAATCAGCCATCCTCACATTGTTAAACTCCGTGACTGTGGTCTTGATGAAATCGGAAAGCCATTCTTGGCTCTGGAAAAGCTCAATTTTCAACCCGATGCTCTTCCAATCTCAAAAGATACGACTACTCTAATCGGGGATAAGCTAATATCAATTCTTAATGTCATCGACTTATTAGGGTTTCTAAATTTGTCACAAGGAGACATAAAACCCGAACATCTACTTGTTGATTCTAAAGGTAATTTTGTACTGATAGATTTTGCTCAGATCTTTTCACTTTCTGATTCAGTTCTGATCGGTACTACAGGGTATCTTGCACCTGAATTGTTTTGGCGTTATGGTTATTCCATTCAATCTGATTTATTCTCCCTAGGTTTGACTTTTTTAAAACTGTATTATCAGAGTGGAACTTCATCTGATTTGTTAACCAAATATGGATCGAGCTTAAGACCCTGGAGTTCAGAGGATCTCACCATCTTAAAATCTACTTTAGATAAATCTAATCCGATTGCGAATTGTATTGCTAAGATGATTTCATATTCTCCCTTGACTAGGCAGTCTTCTGGAAGAGATATATTGAAATATCTGATTAGCCAGGGGGCGACCAATTGGACTCTCGAGAAATATGATGCCCTAATTTCTAACGCTTTATCAAGTTATATAGCTAAAACTCACTGGATATACTATAACAATCGCCTGTTTAGAAGAAAGCCAATCAAAACGATTAACATTAAGCAATGCCACAAGCAGTGCATCTCGTCGTTTAACCACAACTTTAAGATACTTTCCAAGTTTTATGTTATAGGAGATAACACAACTCAAAATCTAGAATTCGGACCAACTGGTGTTTCTGTATGCCGCAACAAGTACCAAAGAAATCTGATTCCGCGATTATTTCCAAAGTCAGTATCTATTCCCAGTTCTTACGATATCAAGGGCAGTTTCCTTAACGACTATACATCAGAGCAGTTTCGCCTGAACTATGACTTTCATCTGTGCTACTACACTAGAACAGAAAAGCACGCCAACATATCTAGAAAGGAATCGAATAGTGCAGACCTAGTTGAACTCGTTAGAAATTGTGCCCTAAAAAATGATCATCGAGAAGGGCTAAAATTAATTACCAATATGAGCAATTCGAAGACTTTAGATTCCAGTAATGCACTAACGCTGCATTCATATCATGCATACTTCCAGGCAAGTATTGGCAGTATAAATGAAGCACAAGAAATACTTGAACGAATTTCTCTATCCGAACTGCATAGTGCCTCAGCAATCGCACTATCCGAGCACCACTCTTTATCAGGCGGCTGTGCATTTCTCCGAGGAGATTTGACCGGTGCACTCAAACACTTAGATACAGCATTGAGTACTATCGACAAGGCTATAGGCAGTATAGATACAATCAAGTCAGTTACTTTCAATAGATTAGCTACAGTGAAATGGGTGACTGAAGGAGTGAGTGCTGCTATTCAGTGTAATAATATGGCACTACAACATGCCAATAAAACTCAAAACTGTGAACTGCTAGCTTCAATCTATTTGAATAGGTGTATGTATCTGGGCGACTCAGGCAACTTATCCTCTGAAAAAAAATGTCAAGATACTCTCCAGCTGTTGATGGCAAGTGTAGATTCACCCTACATAATCTTAAATTACATGCACAATTTCTCCGCGTTTTGCCTCAGGTCGGGCAATTCCGAACTGGCAGCTAAAACGTTACAAGTAGCATGTGGAATAATATTGGCTATGCCAGATGCGAAGAGAGAATCATCCTATCTTTTGACACTTCTTGGAAACACATATCTGAGCTCTCGTAAAATGGACAAAGCTTATAAGGCCTTAAGACAAGCGGCAAAAATGAACAGGGATACTGAAAATCAGTATGGTTATGGGAAATGCCTTCAGAACATTGCTGAGATTAACGTTCTCATCGGGAATAAGCGACATGCCTTAAGATATCTCAAACTAGCAAGGGCACATTACGAAAAAACCCAGAATGAGCTGGAACTATGCGATATAGCTTTGTTAAAACTATGGTATTCTGAACTCGAAGAACTAAAATTGGTTAACCTCTTTCTATTATTACAAAAATGCATTGAAACAGGGAACACACTCGCTGAATTTCTCACTCTTTGGCTAATTTTTCTATGTCATTTCGTAAGAGAGGATTGGAAGGAGTGTACGCGTACCATTGATAGTATGCGAAAAACCACCAAAAAGCTAGATTCTGAGGCAACTGCAATGGATACTGAACTGCTGGTCAACATTTTGAATAGCGCTAAGAAATCAGATTCTCATGGGGAACTAGGAAACCTGAGCGTAGAAATTATAAATCTAATAAGAAAACGAAATCCTATTACATTTAGAGATGTCAATTCAGATGTAGTTCAATACATCCTTGACAATCCCATCGTTCTTCAGGACAAAAAGATATTAAAGCAAATATTGAGTGAAATTCGAATCGAGGGTAGTGTTATGTTTCCGGAAAAACCTAAAAAAGATAATGTAGATGCCTCTGGCAAAGCTGATAATTCGATAACAAAACGATTCCAGGTCATTAAACAGATTGCTGGCCTTGTCGACCACAGTAAGAATCTGGATGAGTACGTATCACAGGTGTTGGATTTGACTGTGGAGACTTTGAGTGCTTCCCGAGGTGTGATTTTCATTGTCAGCAAGTACTCCGAAAGTCCTGAGGTCCTAGGAAGTAGCGGATGTAAAGATAATGATCTAACTGATATAAAGAATATTAGTAAGTCGTTACTGCAGCATGCGCTGGGGGGAAATTCTATTTTTATTCGTAATTCAATGACTGTTAAAAATTATGATCAAATACAATCATTAATAGCCAAAAATATTAAGTCTGCAATCTGTATTCCTTTGAAGAAGGATAGTGAAGTGTTTGGTGCCATTTACATTGATAGTGTGCGTTTTACAACGTTGTTTGAGGACTTAGACAAAGCGTTCCTTGATGCATTTGGCGCCATAATTTCTGGGGGCATCAGTTCATCATATAGATTGCAAAAGCTAGATGAAGATTATCAAAGGGTACTTCAATTGGGGCAAGATACCGGATTGAAAAGCTATGAAGGTGTCTTTCTCCCAAGCAAGGAAATGCAGCAGATTTATAAGATAATATTCAAGCTTTCCAGAATTAGTTTGCCTGTTTTATTACTGGGACAGACCGGAAGCGGCAAAGATGTTCTAGCCAGAATGATTCATGAGAATTCGGAGACTAATTCTAGCAGGTTTGTCGCCATAAACTGTTCTGCCATTCCATTGGAGCATTTAGAATCAGAGCTATTTGGGGTAGCAGATAAGGCTTTCACAAATGTCTCGGAACGTAAAGGGAAAATCGAGTTAGCGGATAATGGGACATTATTCTTAGATGAAATTGCAGAAATGCCTTTACAACTGCAGGCAAAATTACTTCGGGTAATAGAAACTAAAGAAGTTGAACCTGTTGGTGGTAGTGGTAAATCTCGGAAAGTTAAATTCCGTCTGATTTCTGCTACGAATAATGATATACAACAGTTGGTTTCTGAAGGAAAATTCCGAGAAGACTTATACCATCGAATCAACGATGTGGTCATCAAGATTCCTGATCTATCAGGTAGACAAGAAGACATTGAAGTATTGACGCAGCATTACTACAGTTTCTTTCAGAATAAATTGAATATGAAATGTGGACCATTAAAGGAAGGCATATTGACTGCTTTCCTTAAATATGATTGGCCAGGAGGCATAAGGGAACTGTCTAAAGTAGTTTCGAAACTGGTTGTATCTTCTGACGGTTCCTCTTTTGTACTTGAGGGCATTCCCGCAGAACTGAAAGGCGCAATTACAATTAACATCAATAACGGCGAATTAGTAAATCCAAGTGGTGACTTCATGAAGAAAGAAGATTTGTTAAGCGCCTTACGAAAGCGCGACTACAACATCAGAGCAACAGCGCGCCTATTAAGTATTCCAGAATCAACACTTAGATACAACATGAAAAAACTAAATATCAAGGCTACACCTAAGAGACTTCAGGTTTAGTGCGCAACTAAGAGTTTAATTCTTTCATTGCTACTTCGAATTTGCGCAGACTACGCTGTTGTGTCTTAACAACTTGACCAATTCAATCCTTTTCGCTGTGGGAGTTTGCGCAACCGCATTGCGCAACTTCCTTGCTTAATCCTCATAATTTACTCTGCCATTAGTACTTAGAAAAACTGTCTCATAAGAGATAGTAGGTACACGGTATGCCTTTGCTGTGCTCAGGAAAGGAGATGCACAGTGAAGCCGCACGGAAGAAAACTTAATGTTCGGGCGATCATTTTCTTGGTCGCATTATCCCTTTTAGCCAACTTCTTCATTACACCAACTCCAGGTGTAACAGATGGAATCCCAGGTTGGCCAATAGTGCAAGCTGATTCCTCAAACGATAGCTCTTCAAACGTAATTGCTCTAGAGGATTCAGAAATAGAAGAGTCAGATACCAGCATTTTGATTCTTTTATGGGACATCGTAAAGAATATGTTCTAGTCTCTGCGGAGACGAGGGGGAACAATCCTGGCTACGGTTGTAGTAATTGAAGTTTAGGCGTATAAAATGTTCTACTGCGCTATTGTACTACACCGTAGCTTGGGAATTTTTGAGAGAAAAAGAAATGACAAAATCTGAAAGATTGTTTTTTCTAGCGCAGTTAGTCAAGAATCGCGCTCCGATAACAATTAAGCAAATGTCGCGGGAATGTGGCGTTTCTGAACGTACACTCTATAGAGACGTTGTTTCCTTGTCGGAACTTAATGTCCCAATATTTCATGACCCAGGAAAGGGATATAGACTATCCAGAAACATAGAATTTAGATTCGGTGAAATTCGCTCGGATGAAGCAGATTTGATTCTCTTCTGTCTTTACCATAATCCCTTGAACAATAGCCCTTTTTTCAAGCGTCGCTTAATGCTTCTAAAAGAGATTTTACAACAGAAATTTGAAAGTCATACTTTTTATAAGATTGATAAGTTTTTTCTCTATGAGGCTACATACAAAGGGTTTTCAGAAAAACATGAAGAAAAGATAATAAAATTTGTATTCGCTCTGTTCAGTCAGAATTATGTTTCTGTAAGCGAGAAGCGGGATTTCTCGACGAAACAAATGCTCATCCCTATTGGGATTAGGTTTAAAGAAAGCGGCGCAACTTTTGTAATGTACTCTGAAGAAACTCAATCTGACCTGAGGATCGATGTTGAGGATATAGAGGCAATAAGTATTGCTACTAGCAGATTCACTCACCGCCCGAAAATAGATATTAAACGATATAGACTTCACGACGAGACCGGTTAAAACAATGAGTACTGAAAAAATGGGGTAAATAGCTTTTATTTATAATGAGAAGTCTAAAGACAGCTTTTGAGAATTGTACCTAACCTAAATGGGAGAATTTCCTTTGACAACCATGTCCCAAATTGAACGGAGCTTATTAGCGTCGACGAAGAAAGCGGCTGGAGGATTTAGTTACACTCCAGGCTGTTGGCAGCATTTAGCAGAGCTTGCTCGCCGCGGCGCTAAGCAAATTGAAGCGGAAAGGCTACTGAACAATGAAGTCAAAATTTCTATAGCGGTCGGTAACATTTTCAGATTCGTAAAGGAGATGAAAAAAGAAGCGCGCCGCCTGAATCTATCTGAAATGCACGAGAAAACGTTCGAGACGGCGCTTGGCAATCTATGTCCATTGTGGCCGTTCTGCTGATTGGAAGTATATTATGGATTCAACAGTAAGAACAGTTTTTGAATTTGCCAGAGAGACAACCAAACAGCTTATTACTCTCTCAACAGGGATTATCGCAATCGAAATAACTTTCTTGAGGGATGCTGTGTCTGCTCTCGATAACGAAGTCAACCTTTATGTACAACTGTCCTGGTTGTCATTCTTGCTGTGTGTTATGTTCGGAGTATGGACTTTAATGGCTCTCACAGGTTCTTTAGCTTCTATGGACGAAAAAGAACTTACTACCATTTATGGGTCAAATGTGAGGCTTCCCTCCATGCTCCAAATCTTGGCATTCATATGCGGTTTAGTCCTAACAGTAATATTCGGCTTTAAAGCATATTAGCGAATAATAACTACACCAAATCCTTGAGTCATTATGAGGAAAAATTTTCTAACAATTTTCTAACAACTAGCTACATCCAAGTTCAACTAACTTAACCTAACTTGACCCAACTTAACCCAACTTAACCTTTGACAGGGTAACAATTTATACCTAAATTCTACCGTTGTATTGAGATAGCGAAAATGCCAGTTGGAGAATCCTACCTCCTCCGCCATTGTTATATCTATGTGCATAGCAATAAATTAGCTGGGTTTAGTTCCTCCGATGAACTGGTTGGTTTTGCTAGAAAATCGAGTCTGTATTCGCTGACCAGAACCTGAGAGGCATATCTCTCAATCTCTGCTTTAGCTGAAGCGCTTTCTGCTGCTGTTTACCATTGAACATACGGTCGTTAAAATTCGTCCTTTAAGAGCATTTGACAAACAGCACCGCATTGAACTATATTAGTAGTAGATAAAACAATCAAGTTTTCATTGAGGAGGTGTAATATGGCAGTGACTCGGCCAATATTGGCGATCTTTCTTCCCTTGCTCATCTTCATAAGTTCCTGTGGCGACGACTCACCGACTGGTCACGGAGGTGGAAAGATCGACTTTGATTTCCCGAACGCCATAGGCATGCTCTGGAAATACCAGGTTTACGACAGTCTGTCCCAAACCACCGATACGGTCTGGTTCTCCATTACCGATACCATAACAATCGGCTCGAATGAGATCTTCACCGAGCGTCGCGAAAAACACTTTGCAGACAGTTCCTTTAGCTGGCAGTATCTTCAATTCAGGGGGGACACGCTGGAAATTTTCGACGATACCATTGGAGTGCAGGCCAACGAAAGGATCGTTTTCCCGCTTGAGTTGGGTAATAGTTGGACAGGGCCGATAAGCATAGGCGATACAAGTACGGTGACCCTGGTCGGACAAATTCAAGTCCCGGCCGCAAGGTTCAGCAACGGCGCCCGGATCGACCGCTCGTGGAACCTCGATTTTGAAGGGGGCGGCAACTGGAGCCAGACTTGGGTGGCGCCAGGCGTTGGAGTGGTCTACCGGTACCGTCGTAGCCAATTCAATGATGGCGGAGGTATCACCGTTACCACAAACGAAGTCTGGGAACTGATTGAGTACGACCTTACGACCTTCGGGCTTCACCAGTTTCCCAACCAGGTTGGCGCTGAATGGGTTTACGAGCAGATTGATTCCGCCCTCGCTGGACCTGACTCTTTCACGGTAGAATTTGACACGGTGACAGTCACGATTGTCGACTCCGGTCAGTTCGAATCCGGCGATTCATACACTTTGTGGCAGTTCGTGAGCAAACACGGGACCGATACCCAATTTGTTGTGACTGGTGTAGAACGGTTGAGTTTTAAGCACGATACAACTGGCTACCCATTTTTTGATCTTCATTATGACTTCCCCTTGGCGGTAGGTCGAACCTGGGGGCTCGAGTTTATTGTATCGTTACCGGAAGTGCTTGACAAAGAAGCTGTGCTTACTCCGGTCCAGCACTTTGCCTCCTGCTTTCACACCCGCATGGGCGGGGGCTTGTTTAACGATTACTGGAGTGAGGAAGACTGGCTTGTGCCCGGGGTGGGAATCGTCAAGAGCAGACGTTGGCAGTTCGGTTTCATTCCTTGGATGAACAGAACCCGGACGCTTATCAATTATCACTTGGCGAACTAGGCTGAGGAGTTTCGCTGGCTGGACAAGATTAGGAGAGGATATATGATTTTCTGTGGCCGTTTAATAATTGGATTTTTTATTACCGCGTCAGCGGTTTTGTTGGTTGCGTGTTCGGATGGTCCCGTGACGGGTCCGTTACAGGACCAGCGGTACCCGACTACCTATGCGCGGCTATCCTCGGATAGTTTGGCGACACTTGACTCACTTTTCTCACATGCCAATCCTAGAATCTGCTCAGGTCTGAACGAATTCGGCTTCACGACCCTCGTCGAGGGCGGAAGTTTCTGCATCCAGGGAACGAGGAGTGGAGTGGTGGAGGACGCTCAAATCGAACACCTTATCGACAATGCAAAAGTCATACTCGCTCAGAACGCCCAGTTCACGGGAGTTCGGGAACCATCTTCTCTTTCATTGGCATCTTGGACCCCAAGACACAATCTTCAGGAGGATATTCTTGATATTCGAGTGAGATTTGAGCCCCAGGTCTATCAGGGCCTGCAATTTCAGTTTGCTGACATACAGCTCATGATTGATTCTGTCGGAATACTTTCCATCTCCGGGAATCATTTTCCTGATATTTATGTCCCGAATCCGGTTGTCCTTCCATCAGTGGCTCAGCGAACATTAGAGGGACGCGTTTTGATATGGTACGACTTCGGCGGATCGCCCATAGAATACCGGGTCAGTGAGGTATCGTTCTGTCAGGACACATTGATAGATGGCTCAGCCCTTGAACCAATGAAAGTGATCCTGCCACACGAAACCGAAAGAGGTATTGAACTCCGGGTCGCGTGGAGATTCGATGTCGGATGTGATTTGTTTTCAATCTCGTCGTGGTGGATGTACGTCGACATAGTAACCGGCGAACTCCTTTTCACGGTTCAATTATTTGTGACTTAATCAGGGCCGAGAAAACTCAACTGTGTGCACATGCTAACGGCTGGTTACGGATCAAGTCCGGAATGACGAAAGGTAGCCGGAATGACAAGAGCGGCGGCCGACACCCAGCAATTCGTACGAGTCAGGAGAGTTCGATATATATCCCGTGCTTTCCTTAAATTTTCTATGTTCTTTTAAAGTTTTATGTGTATACAATGCTCCCAGCAGAGATATTTTAGCTGAAATCCTACTAAAAGGTCGGAGGCATGAACCATTATGATTATTCGAGTATTTCGAGTTAAGGTGCGCGAAGGCAAACATCGCGAGTTTGAAAAGTTTTTCCTGGAAAAGGCAGTTCCACATGTCAAAAGTCAACCGGGTCTGGTCTCATTAACGGTAGGCAGACCGCTACCTTCCTCTCCCGATGAGTTTCTAATGATGATGTTATGGACAGATATAGAATCAGTCAAAGCATTTGCCGGGACTGAGTGGGAACAGGCCGTAATACTTGATGATGAGCGACATCTCATTAAAGAGGTTTTCGTTTATCACTATGAAAGAATAAATTTGGGTAAAAATGACTGAATCGGAACCTCATTTTTTGCAACTTAGAGCCGAGGAGTCGCCGATAATAGTTTGATATGTATCCCAAGTCCCTCCGCATATTATTTACCTTGTTTTTCTTAACGGATCAATTCTATAATAAGATATCATTCAAGCAGTAACCGACCTTTCGGCTGCGTTCATGACCACGCCATCAATGGCGTCGTCCTGAGAGTACGAAGTCCCGTGGGAGCCGAGAGATGGGCCAAACAGCCGTCACTTATTGATTCTGGCTATTTCAGCAAGGATGCTATTGACCATGTCAGGTAATGAGACCCCTTTACACTGTATGGAAAGCCTGGCTCCCTCTTTTAGGTTTTCTGGTATGAGCGAGAACGAGTCGATATCGGAAACTGTAATTACGTCCCCAAAGGTGCAATCGTCGGCACCTGAACCGGACTCAATAACGGCAAAAGCTGGTCCCGTTGCTCCGATTTCTCCGCAGGCTCCAATAATGATTACGGGCATCGGAAATTTGACAGGTCCCGCTGCTTTCATTGCAAGTTTCCCCTATTGGCTCATGCTTTGAAGTAAAATAGATTTTCGGGATTTCTTTCGTAAAGGTAAACATATAGTGTCGGACATCAATGAGGATTCAACCGGGGAGAACAAAATATGAAACTGACCACAATTAGATCAAAAATTATAGGCTTGGTTGTTGGAAGCAGTTTGAGCATAAGCATGTTACTGGCGTTTTATGCACCTCAGCAAGCCAAGAAAATAGGACATGAAATATTGCAGAACGAAGCAGAGTTTGTAACCGATTTAGTCGTTCAGAGTACGGCTGTAGGGCTGCAGACTATGTCACTGACCGACGATGATACAGCTCTTAGAGAAACTCTTGGCCTGCTCACCAGTGAACAAAGCGAATCTGCTGTCATAACAGATGCCTGGATATATGACAGCGATTTGAAAATGATAACCGGAATGAATGGTGGAACGACGGGACATATTAAAGATCAAGCTGTTAACGAGCTAAAGATTATGGACCGTGGGGAAGTACTGCAAGCTGTGTCGCCTGTTTGGGATGCACAAAAGAACATTTTGGGTTACGTCGAAATAAATTTCTCAAAGAAATTTCTGAACCAACAAGTAAGCGCAAATTCAACAACGTCACTATTAATGGCTTTAGGTATTGTAGCTATCATGGCTATCATTGGTATGTGGTTCGGGAGCTATGTCGGCAAGCGAATCTCTTACATCGCAGAAATAGCTGAGCAGATTTCTATGGGAAATGTTGAGCAGGATCTCAAAATTCGTTCCAATGATGAAATCGGGAAACTTGCAGATTCTTTCAGAAAGCTAATAGATTATATAAAAGGAATAGCAGAATGCGCAGAACAGGTTTCAAAAAATGATCTGTCGGTGTCGGTCGAAGCTAAATCCCGAGAAGATATTCTCAGCAATTCATTTAACAGGATGATTACAAATTTCAACAGCGTGATGGGCCAGATGAGCAGCAACGCTACGCAGTTTGCTTCATCTGCCATAGAAGCGACGGACGCTTCCAAAAATGCTTCTGAAACGGCTACAATTGGCGGACAGATTGTATCTGACACAGTTGAGAGAATGCGAATTATCGCAAGTGTGGTCGATGAATCGGCCAAATCAATTGCCAAATTGGCCCAATCAACAGACGAAGTTGGTCAGATAATCAGCGTCATTGACAACATTGCCAGGCAGACCAATTTACTGGCGCTGAATGCTGCTGTCGAAGCGGCCAGGGCGGGTCAACATGGGCTCGGCTTTGCTGTTGTGGCTGATGAAGTAAGGCAACTGGCGCTGCGTACCGGCACAGCGACCAGCGAAATAACCGACATGATAAAGGGTATTCAGGAGGAAACCAAAGAAGTTGAAAGATCGATGGAAATCGGAATGCAGGAAGTCAACACAGGTCGTGAAATGGCCGATAAGGCTGGTGGTTCACTAAAAAAAGTGGTTGATATGTCGCAGCAGGTGATGGATATGATTCAGCAGATTGCCGCTGCAGCCGAGGAACAGTCGATTTTCGCTGAGCAGATAACCCAAAACGGGCAGAATGGGAAGAAGGCTTCATCGGTCACCGAAAAATCGGCCACCCGAGTCGAAGGTGGAAGAATGCTTGAAATGGCCGGCAGATTTTAGACTAATCGATCTGACGTGAACTGTATGAATTAGGCCGGGGTGGCCCACCCCTCGGCTATCCTCGGAAGGACGAAATTGATGATGTGCTTCTATCTCTCTAAATTCTGTGGCTATGCTCGCATTGAATCGACCGGATTTCAAACCAAACTCTAATCCGTAAAAATGTAAGAAAAGTTCTATTTGTATCCCAAGTCCCCCGCCATTAGTTGCTAAAAGACCGAAGGAATGGGGCCGGCTGCCACCCGCCAAAGTCCTATAAATGGGACAGTGCTAAATCCGTGCAGCAATAATGAATTTGTCAGCTTTCGTTCCCGAAGGATTTCGCTATGTAATTCCTGCTAATCAACTATTATATGAGTTCTGGTGTTAAACGCGTTTCGGGAATTATTTTGAGTAACGGCCGATTCACAAATCTTTTTTATGTCAAAGGAGAACCTAATGAAATCAAAGAGAATTGTTCTCGCAAGTGTTATTGTCGCGGCTGTGATAGTCACAAACTTACTGGCTTATCCCCCCGCTGTCGGAATTTTAGGAAAGTCGGAGAACTGTCTCAGCTGCCATGTGAACAACGGCAGCTGGCAAGACGGGCCTGATCTCGTAATTGACATCGTTGAAAAAGAATCAGGATTATCGCTTAAGCAGTCTGACGGCAGCTTTTTGCTTTCCGTCAAACGCGGCCAAAGCGCCACCCTGTTGACTGTTATCGGATATAAAACAGATGATGAACAACTGATTCCCTACCGCAACGGCTGGCTCTATGTTGCGCCCGACAGAATAAACAGTTCCTCAATGTCCAAGTTCGCACCGGGCTGGGAAGTAAATCTGCCGATGGCCTGCCGCCTGGTAGGAGATAAACTTGATTCCTACCCGGGTGCCAAAGGAACCATGCTGCCATTATCTGTTCGGCCGACAGACGCGGCCAGCGATGCCACAGTTACACTGCAAGTAATGTTGACCAGCGGCAAAACTGTAAAGGGAAAAGCAAATGAGGGCATGGTCGGAAACTACTTCGAGCGTATTCTTCATTTGAAGGTAGAGGAATAAAGCAGGACGCCCGCCGCTTGGGGCAAGGTCCTGACCATGGTCCTGAGCGTACGAAGTTCCGTGGGAGTCGAGGAGTTGTTTCGATACGTTAGAGAAAAATCTCAACTGTGTGCACATGCTAACGACTGGATGTTATTTTAAGATAATAAACAGACGGGAACCCACTTGAAATACATTAAACCACCTGGCGCAATTAGAAGCACCTGATAAAACAACTTACTTCATCTTAACTACTTACTTCTTACTTTACTACCGCAACTCATTGTCTAACAAAGCGATATTCTTCTTTAATCGCTTATTGTAACATATTCGCCCGTTCCCCGACCAATTAATTGAAAGTAAAAATAAGCCAATAGACTGAAAATTGGCTGTTGCAAAAACAGGAAAAACTATAAAGGAGAAGATACAATGAATCGCAAACAAATTACTCACGGAGTCATCGGCGGTCTGGCCGGTGGTCTTGTCTTCGGCATCTTGATGGGGATAATGGGGATGCTGCCGACGATAGGCAAAATGGTTGGGCTGCAGTCTGCTACGATCGGCTTTGTAGTACATATGATCATCAGCGCTATTATCGGTGCGGAATTTTCAGTTGTCTTCGGACGTTTCGCTACCAGAATTGGCAGAAGTATTGCCATCGGGTTTGCCTATGGTGGTCTGTGGTGGCTTCTCGGTCCGTTAACTCTGATGCCGCTCTTCATGGGTATGGGCTTGGGAGTTAACTGGAATTTAGCTGTTGCATCGACGATGTTGCCGAGCCTGATGGGCCACGCAATCTTCGGAGTTGTGCTTAGCGTAGTGTACAGCGTTATAGAACATAGGGTTGCTTTTGGCGCTACTGCTCCGGCTGTCAGACAGGCCGCCGTAAGAGAGAAATTGCCTATAGAATCATTAGAAACCGAGTCTCTATATGGACATTCCATAGAGACACCAATAATTGCAAAAAGGTAGAAAGTTACATTAACTCTTGATGAAAGGAATTAAACAATGAAAGCTCTGAGAACCATAATAATGATGGCACTTGTCATCGGCGCGACCGTCGAGGCAGGCACAAAGGTTCGAGTGGACTATGACGAAAACGCTTCATTTGAACATTTGAGACAGTATAGCTGGGCCGACCATGTCAACGACAACGACTTGGATCAGGCACTATCCGGGCCACTGGTGAGTGAGAGGATACGCGAAGAGATCGATATTGAACTGGCAAGCTTAGGATTTGAGAAAGTAGATCCCGAACAAGCGGATTTTCTGATTGACTATCAGCTAAGCACTGAAGAGAAAACCAAAGTGACAACTTTTGACAACTACTACGGCAGTTCATACTATGGTTATGGCTATGGTCGCAGTTATGGTCACGGATATGGTGGCGGCTATGGTCACGGATATGGTGGCGGCTATGGTCACGGATATGGTGGCGGCTATGGTCACGGATATGGTGGCGGCTATGGTCACGGATATGCAGCGGCCCCGATAGTTCGCGAATATCTCGAAGTTACGTTAACGCTTGATATTATAGAGGCGCAGACGGGCGATGTAATTTGGCGTGGCTGGGCAATCAAATCGCTCGACCAGGACCCAAAACCGAAGAAGGTCCGGAAACTTATCAGGAGGTCAGTGCATAAAATACTGAAGAAATTTCCCGCTGAAAGCACCTTCAGTTGAATCTTGGTGCGATAACTGAGCGTCAATAGAGTTCAGGTAACGACTATTTGGCCGGTGGCCCGCCATTTATGGTGGGTCACTAACTTTTTTAATTCATTAGTAGTGTACATTGAATACACCCCTGGAATTCGGATAAGGTCTGGAATGACAACAGGGAGCCGGATTGACGACGTGGTTCAGAAAAACGAGAGAGAACCGAATTATCAACTCGTCCCCATTTCGTCTAAGTGGCTCTGTTTGCTAAACTTATCTCAAGATTTGATATCCATCATTGACAAGCTGACGGGCAGCCTTATATTACCTCTGACGAGTTTGAATAAATGCGGCATAGCCTTCCTACAATTAATTTACCACTTATGCCGTTCAATTACATAGACGATAACAGGATTGCAGTTTCTATTCTGTATTAAAAAACGATGACAAAGTTAGAATTGCCGAAACAATCGTTAGTCATTTTTGCTGTAACAACAGCAATAGTTTTTAACCTGTTTGCACCCATTCCCGCTCATGCCCAGACCCAGACTGTTGGTCTTTTTCTTAACGATACTTCTTCTTATGAAGGTTATACTCTTTTCACTGCAGGATGGTCAGTCGTGATGATTGACCACTATGGTCGCTTTGTACACTCCTGGGAGTTTGACTATTCACCCGGAGGGGCTGTCTACCTTCTGGAAAACGGTCTCTTGTTATGGTCTGCCAGACCTGGAGCTGCGGGTGAACGCGGCGCGCATATCTTGAAATCTGACTGGGATGGAAACGTTGTCTGGGAATGGAAAGACACCAACCCTGCTTACTTGTTTCATCATGACATAGAGCCACTCCCTAACGGTAACGTGCTGGTGATAGCTCGTGATTACAAACCAATGGCAGAAGTGGTTGCGGCCGGTCGTGATACCAGCAATCATTCTTATGATACCGTCTGGTCGGAGATGATATTTGAGGTAGAGCCTGCCGGACCCACCAGCGGAACCATTGTCTGGGAGTGGCGTGTCTGGGATCATTTGATACAGGATTTCGATTCGACAAAAGAAAATTACGGAGTGGTTGAAGAACATCCGGAACTGATTGACCTGAATTTTACTAATGGTGCCGCCGACTGGCTTCACTCCAATGGAATGGGATACTCACAGGCGCTCGACCAGATAATTATTAGTCATCGGACGATCAGCGAAATTTGGATCATTGACCACTCTGCTACAACAGCCGAGGCGGCCAGTCATACCGGTGGCAACAATGGCATGGGCGGGGATATTTTATATCGCTGGGGTAATCCGATAGCTTATCGCGCCGGTGACTCGGCAGATCAGAAACTTTTCAAGCAGCATAATTCCCACTGGATTGGAACCGGATTGTCCGGAGAGGGAAATATTTTACTTTTTAATAACGGCAATGGCAGGGGTTATTCATCCAGTGATGAAATTGTGTCAACTGTTGACGAAAATGGGCATTATCCATTGCCCGCTCCGGGAACAGCACACGGTCCTTCAGCTCCGGTCTGGACCTATGTTGCCGATCCACCCGAAAGTTTTTATGCAGGATTTATCTCCGGTACGCAACGTCTGCCGAACGGCAACACACTCCTTTGTAAAGGTCCTTTCGGAGAATTTAGGGAAGTAACCACCTCCGGTGAAATTGTCTGGCAGTATATAAAGCCCATTGGTTCATCCGGCCCGATTACACAGGGCGACGTCCCCAGCGGTAATGGTGCTTATCGTTGCACACGATACGGAGTCGATTACCCCGGACTCGCTGGCCAGAACCTTACACCAACTGGTCCATTAGAATTATATCCGATTACTATTCAAAATATAACCCATCAGCCTGATAACCTTTCGCCGCTTGACAGCTTCTTTATCGTAACAGCTTTTATATCTTCCCCGTCCGGTATTGCAACTGCCGAATTATACATCAACACCGGCTCAGGTGAGTTTCCACTGATGATGTATGATGACGGGTTGCATTGGGATGGTGCTGCCGGAGACAGTCTGTTCGGAGTTGCTGTCGCGCGTCCGTCGGATTCGTCGATACTGATTAGCTACTATGTTAGTGTAGAAGATAATGCAGCAGAAATTGTGAACGACCCGCCTAACCCTCCGCAAACCGTTTACCGTCTGACTTTTGGAATTCTGTGCGGCAACATCGATGGTCTATCAGGTAGCAGCTCAACAAACATTTTGGATTTGACATTCATTGTCGATTTTATATTCAGGGGAGGACCGATTCCTCCGAGTATAGATGCCGCTAATGTTGATGGAATCGTAAGTCCGGGTGGCAACCACGTCGATATTTTGGACTTAGTTTACGTAGTAGATTACTTGTTTAGAGGCGGCCCGCCAGCAGTTTGCGAATTGGCGGCAAACTGAGTCGTCGACCCCTGGCCTGCACTCGGCATTAGCAAAACAAGCCTTTTAGAGTGGCTATCTGTCTTTTCAGAGTGCTCCAATAATTGCACATTTCCCTGGCTGGGTTCCTGTTCTGAAGCGGGGAATGACGAAAAGGGCCGGAATTAATAATAGGAGTCGCATTTCGGCCACTTGGTAGCCTGTCGAAAACCCTCAGAGACTTTTTCAAGCAAATATCCTACATTTTTTATGTTGACATCAATATCCGGATTAGGCTTCATTTAAATGGAGAGGTATCTCCAAAAAAAGCAAAGTGGTGAAGTGCCGTGGTATGAAATGGATTTTCCTATACCAAGAATAGGAGGCAACCATGGAACTAAAAACAACCAGGGTTACCGTGACAGAAGTAATCAATGCTGGCACCTTTAAGGTCGCACCTCACTGGCAGTCGACGGGAAAGGAAGAAGGCGATACAATTAAGATCAACGGCTATGCCGCCCCTGAACCGGGACAATCCGGATTTCAAAAGGCCAAGGATGGTTTAGAAAGTATCATCAGAGGCAAAAACGTTGAACTTAAAAATCCCAAAACGACTACCGGAGGACAATTAGTTTGTGATGTTATGATCGAAGGAAAAAACATAACCACACTCTTAAATCGATAAAGGAAAACCTAGCACGGCACTTTGCACCTTTAGCTGACAGCAAATAGCCACATCTGCCTCTGATTTAGCAACTCAATCGGCTGGATCCCGGATCAAGTTCTAAACGCAGAAGTAATTTATTTGTAAAATGCTTAAATGCAAATTAACTTATCGCTGATATGGCAAAATCTTCTGATATATTCAAAAGTTGTTTCAGTCCCGGGTATTTAGTTGCCTACGCTTTACTTATTGCTGCTCAGTTCGCTTCATATCCACTGCACGAATATTTGCATGTCTTGTTTTTTTGCGTCACGGGCATTATGTGCATCTATAATTATAAAAGATGCGGCAGATACCATTGCAAAATTACCGGCCCCGGATATGTTCTGCTGGGGATATTGGCGCTGCTGAACATTTTAAAAGTATTCTCTTTTCCCTGGTTCTGGATCTGGGTGATATTTGCTTCAATCACAGTTTTGGCTTTCGGGTTGGAACTCTATTACAGATTCTCAGACAAATAAAACGTAAAATTCGTATACAAAAAAACAGCTTGACACAAAAATGGACAAGAGTTATATTGTTGTGTTATATGCCAAACTAAATTGGGAGGAATATCTTATGAAAACACGCAAGAGTGTTTACTTAGTAGCCAAGATTTTTCTCCTCACCATAGTATTACTCGCATTATCGCCAATCACCGCCAATTCACAGGTCTGCGGAGATGTAAACGGAGACAGTAGTGTAAACATTTTAGACCAAGCTTACTTGTACGCATACCTTTTCCAAGGCGGTCCGCCGCCGCCAGAAGACTTTCCAGCTGCGACGACATCATCTATTCTAAGAATAAGATTTGTGACTTCTGATGCAGAACTGATAGCTTGTGTCTTTATCTTAAGAGGCTCTATAATTCCAGCCTCAAAAGCATTCCCGACCCCCTTAATATCCACTACAATTCCGGCATGGTTCTCTCCAGCATCATGTTTTGCCTTCAGTTCTGTAATCATATCGATAGGATCTAGTCCACTATTTTCAGCAAGTATTTTTGGAATGCTCTCAAGTGCTAGTGCAAATTCTTCCACGGCCAATTGCTCTCTTCCTTTAAGGCTTTGACCATATTCTCTTAACCTTTTTGCGAGTGCGATTTCAATAGCTCCACCACCAGCCACGACCTCTTCATCTCTTAATGCATCAGCGACATCT
>JACZWU010000007.1 GCA_022571985.1 Candidatus Zixiibacteriota bacterium
AACTCATCCGGGCATACAATAACACACCAAGAAAATGTCTGGACTTTCGAACCCCAGCAGAACTATTTTGGAATAAACCGTTGCACTTCAAATGTGAATCCACCTTCCCGCATACGCGGGAATGACAATTTATCCCACCATAAATGGCACAGTCCCGTGGGGTGGGGCACCCAGACTCCGCTCATACTTCGACTCCGCTCAGTATGACGCTGTTTTGAATCAAATCTATATCTATTCAGACCCGTCCCGAGACTACGCCCCCGAGGCTCTGCTCGGGACAATCGTCGGGACTTAGTTTTGAAATCAAATCTACACCTAATAAGGCCGGCCGTCAATTCGCCCAAATAGCCATTACTGCCAGTTTCGCTTCAATTAATGGGGAGATTGCCATAATAATCAGCTTATAAAAGCAAAATTGGTGTTTGTTCAAAATTTGAGCAAGCTATCTTGTTATGTAGCAGTAAGTTAAATTTCAAAAAAAGACAGTCTCTGGCTGTTTTTGGCATAATCTGTGCATTAGTCGGATTGAAACTAAATATTTCAGTCCAACTACCCGATTATGTATTAGAGCATGACCAAGTCTTTCGGGTGCTGGACAATCAGAAAGGATAGAGTCATGTCAGAAGAAAAGAAAAAGCAGGTTAGATTTCCAGTAGCTAAGAAAACCTATTGGCATCTATACAGTTTGCAGAATCTCGAATCTGAAAAACTGGTAAAGGTTGTCAATAAGATACTTAGCCGGGAATATAATTTGGTAAAATAGTTGACACAGGACAAAGTTCTTGACAGATAGCAACCGGTAGCCTACTTTCTCCAACTGTGTATTTGCAGTTTGAGGTTGAAAGGTAGACAGTAGGTTGGAAAAAGTCAGAAAAATTGAATTTAGAGCCAGAAATTTGAAGAATAACAGACTTACATTTCTTTATATCCCGGATTCTTCGGGTACCCCCAGAGAGTTGAGCATTGCCAAATCAACGGTCTATACTGTATTGGGCTTTGCTTTGCTGCTGATAGTGGGCAGTTTTTATTTCTCAGCAAATTTCTTTAGTAATAAAGTTTCCGAAGGGCAGCTCAACCGGCTACAGGCTGAAAACAAAAAGCTCTCAGAAAACTATGAGCAGCTTCGCTGGAATCTGGTCGAAGTCGAAGACCGCTATATGGAATTAGTCTCCAAAGAAGTAAAGCTGAGAGCGCTTTTTAATCTGCCTGAGATAAATCCCGAAGAACGGCAGTTAGGCATCGGCGGACCAGAGCCGGATCAGATCGCCCAGCTTTCAATAACCGAAAAAGAAGCCTACATCACCGAGATGGAAGTTGACCGGCTGCTGCGATTGTCAAAGTTCGAATTAGAGAAATATGAAGAAGTAGAAAATGCTCTCCTAAATGTAAAGACCAAACTAAGGCATACGCCGTCGATCTGGCCGACCAACGGCTGGAGTTCCCGCGGCTACGGCATGAAATATGATCCTTTCACCGGCTACAAACAGATGCACCGGGGCGCAGATATCGCCAATCATACCAATACACCAATTATTGCCACGGCAGACGGTAAAATTAAAAGTATCTCGAGCAGTACTGCCCTGGGCAAGCTGATAACTATCGACCATGGTTACGGCTACCGCACCCGTTTCGGTCATCTCGCCAAAATACTTGTCAAGAGAGGTCAAAAAGTTAAACGCGGCCAGGTAATCGGGCTGATGGGTTCGACCGGATATTCCACCGGTCCTCATCTGCATTATGAAATTATCCGCAACGGCAAGTTTTTAAATCCTCAGAAATATATCTTAAACGATATGTCGGATTTTGCTTCTACCAAGCGCTAAGCTCTACTTCAAATTCAAAATTTAACTTCTATTCTTTTTCTTGATTTGGCAGTGAAAAATTGCGGATTAATACTCCCGCAATGATTAAAGCTATTATCGGCTTAGGAAATATCGGGGAGAAGTATCAAGGCAGCCGGCATAATGTCGGGTTTGCTGTTATTGACCTGCTCAGCCAAGAATTTCGCTCTTCAGAGCTGTCAGAATTGCAATATTCTCTGATTCATAAAACAGACTATCGAGATAGTCCGGTCTATCTGGTCAAGCCTGCTACCATGATGAACGGCTCTGGCTACTCTGCCGGGGAGATATTGGATAGCTGCGAGCTAAAGCCAGAAAATCTGCTGATAATCGTCGACGATTTCAACCTGCCAATTGGTTCAATCCGGTTTCGCTGCGGAGGCTCAGCAGGAGGGCATAAGGGGCTGGAATCAATAATCGAGGAGCTTGAGACCGAAGATTTTCCCCGGCTGCGGCTGGGTATTGGGCCGATTCCTGACGATATCAGCGAAGTCGATTTTGTGCTGGGTCAGTTTAGCCCAAAAGAGCGCCCAGAGCTAAATAAAATGCTTGGAGTTGCCGCAGAAGCCGTTATATTTGCGCTCGGCCATGAACTGGAAATGGCCATGACGAAATATAACTATAACCCTGCTTGAGGACTGTAGTCTCAAGCCGTTGAGAGAGTAAAACGTCCAAAGGGAGGTAAAAATTGATTCTCTACGAAACAACGTTCATTGTAAATCCCCAGTCAGATGACGCCGTAATTGAGGAGAAAGTCAAAGCTATCTCAGATTTGATTTTAGCCAATGGCGGAAAAATTGTGCACGAAGACAGAATGGGTACCCGCCGTCTGGCCTATCCAATTAATAAACTGCATCAGGGATATTACGCTACTTTTCTTCATGAATCAGATAAGTCGGTTCTTGCGATTCTGGATCGGCATATGAAACTTGGTGAAGAATATATGCGGCATCTTACAATCCGTTTTGAAGCTGACCCTGAAAGAGTCTATGGCGACAAGAAGGAAGATTACAGAATACCCAGAAAAATTATGGCGAAAAAACCAGACAGCCAAAGCGAAACTGCAGAAATTAAAATAGCGCCTTCGCCAAGCGAGGCAGCGGCTGAAGCAGACAGTGCCAGCGAAACTGCAGAAATAAAAATAGTGCCTGCGCCAGAAGAGACCGCGGCCGAAGCAGATAGTGCCAGCGAAACTGCAGAAATAAAAATAGTGCCTGCACCAGAAGAGACCGCAGCCGAAGCAGACAGCCAAAACGAAACTGCAGAAATAAAAATAGTGTCTGCAACAGACGAAGCTGAGGCCGAAGAGAAAAAAGCTGCCGATGAAAAGCCGGAAGATGAAGAACTGTAAAGAGAATATTGAATTAGTTAGTGAGGATTAAATAAATGGCAATGATGAGAAGACGTAAAATATGCCGGTTTTGTGAGAACAAAATCTATTATTTAGATTATAAAGATGAAAAGATGCTGCGCCGTTTTACCAATGAGCGCGGCAAGATTCTGGCCCGGCGTATATCAGGCAACTGTGCTATTCATCAGCGTAATTTGACCCGGGCCGTAAAACGTGCCCGCGTTATGGCAATTATGGCCTTTGCGAGTGAGTCATATCGTTGAACAATTAAGCAGGTCATCTGCTTCAAGCGTCGTGGAAGGCAGACCAAAGCCGGCTCTGCCGGTGCAATTGTTGCTATCAGTTTTGATTGCTTCTTTTTTGCACGGCTTTATTGCTTATTCAAAGCGGCCGTTTGAACTTGGGGTGCCGGTTGAACTTCTTTTAGGAACAGTTAATTTTGTAGTAGTAGTCTTTCTATTTGGCAGCATCAGCACCATAATCTACTACCGGAAAAATATGAAGCTTTCGCTGGTAGTGGTTCCTGCAATTATTATGAGCTTACTGTTAACAAAATCTGATATGGTCTGGGTTGTAGTGGCTGGCTGGTCGGCGGTTTTAGCGCCATCGGTTCTCTGCGGCAGACTGGCGCTGTATAATTACTCGATTCCCAGAATATTTTTAGCTGCAGTTGCAGCTTTGGTTTTATTCGGATCACTGCAGATGATTCCGATGTGGCAGGCGCTGGCATCATCACAGGAAATTGCCCAATTGATTCTGGAAACAGAAACTGCCCTGTCTGCCTCTGCTTACTCGGCTGAAAACGCCGGGCAGATTAAGAAGTTTCTAACGTTTTTCCTGAGAGTTCTGCCTGCTTTGACCGTCATGTCAATAATAGTGCAGTTCACTCTTGGCTTCTGGCTTTTTGCCAGATGGCAATTTATCAGGGGAAATAAAAATCTCAGGCCGCCGCCTTTTAGTTCCTGGAAGATCCCTTTTTCTTTTACGCCGCTGGTCTTATCAGCTGTTTTGCTGCGCCTTTTTGGTAATGATTCCATGACAATTGTCGCTGACAACCTGCTCTTGATTCTGACTCTGCTTTATTCGTTTACGGGGATATCACTGCTGGGTTTTCTTATGCAGAAAAGCCAGCTTAGCATTTATCTTAAGTTGATAGTATATCTGCTGCTTTTCCTGTTTCATATATATGGACTGGCTTTTCTGGCACTAATAGGTTTTGCAGACAGCTTTTTTGACTGGAGGCAGAAATATCCGTTGCCAATTGGCTCTAAATAGAATTTATTTAATTTATCGGAAGGTATAAAAATGAAAGTAATTTTACGTCAGGATGTTCCGGATCTGGGAAATGCCGGAGAATTAGTCGAAGTTAAAAACGGTTACGGCCGCAATTTTCTGTTTCCCAAAAATATGGCCATACCTGCCACCAAAGCAAGTATGAACGCCATTGATGAAGTAAGAAAACAGTCTGAACAGCGACAAAGGAAACTTCGCAAAGAAGCAGAAGTTGTCAAAGACAGAATTGAGAAGATTTCTTTGACCACCGAAGTATTAGTTGGCGAAGAAGATAAAGTATTCGGTTCTGTTACTAGTGGTGATATCGCTGAACTTCTGGCCAAAGAAGGCATAACCGTGGACAAACGAATGATTGAACTGGAGAACCCGATTAAAGCACTGGGTGTGTATACTCTTTCGGTAAAGATTGCCAGAGATGTCAAAGCAGACCTTAAACTCTGGGTAGTAAAGAAGACTTGATCTATGGAACTAGTTGAAGCAACAGTCGAAGGTCTGGCGCTGGACATGACCACCAAGTCGCCGGTGGTAATACTGTCACCGGTGGGTATGGAAAAAGTTCTGCCAATCTGGATCGGGCAGGCCGAAGCCATGGGCATTGCCATGGTTCTTTCCGGAGTTGAATCAAAGCGTCCGATGACTCATGACCTCTTAAAAGAAATAATAACGATACTTGACGGTAAACTGGCACGGGTAGAGATTACTGAGTTAAAAGAAGAAACATTTTATGCCAAACTGCTTATTACCTGCAACGGTAAGGAATTTGAAATAGACGCCCGGCCATCGGATTCAATCGCCCTGGCGCTGCGGACAGGCGCCAAGATTTTTGTCAGCAAAGAATTATTCAAAGCCGCCGGTCAGGATAAGTCAGAAACATCAAGTCTGCCGACCGACCCGGAGTCCTTACGGGAACGGCTAAAAAATATTAATCCCGAAGATTTCGGAAAATATTCACTCTGATGCACTCGCTTAGAATGCGTATAGTCGTCGGTCTTTTGATTTTGGCGGCAGCTACGTCTATCTATGCCCAGAATACAGGCGACTCGCCCGAAGCACGGGCTATGTATGCCGACGGCAAAAGGATGATGAAACAGGGAGACTTTTTTGGAGCCGCCAAAATTTTCGAACAGCTCTCAGGTCGTTTTGCAAATTCGGAATACTTAGACCTTTACGTTTTTCACCGGGCTAAAGCCAAATACTATCTGGGTGAATACGGCGACGCCATCAGCAGTTTCAAATATTTTGCCGCCCACTTTGAAAATTCTCCGGAACTCCCTTTTGTCTATTTCTATATGGGCAACGCCTATTACTTAAAAGGAGAAGTTGACCGGGCCGTACTTTACTATTTTCAGTCCTACGGAATTTCCCGTGACCGGCGGCTTAACCAGATTCTAATCTCTTCAATCGGCGAAGCGGTCAAGCACGCCAGTTCTGTCAGATTTGCCGATGGCGAATTTGAATCGATAGAAGGAGACAGACGCTGCCTGCTGGCTGAAACAATCGCCCGTGTTCTATACGAGAAAAATGATTCTGCCTATGCCAGAGAGATTCTTTCACATTGCGACCAGACGGACAACACCAGAGATGTTCCGGATTATAAACGGAGCCGAGGGGAATTTTCGGTTGCTATTGCGCTGCCGTTTTCGGGAGAACTTCAAAAGTATGCCGACGAAATTTATAACGGCGCCGTCATAGCCGCCGAACAGATCAGAGCGGAATACGGAATTGTTATCGAAATAACGGCCATGGATACCAAAGCTGAGCCTATTGATGCCGCCAGTCTGATCGCAGGGATTGCTTCGGACAAGACTTATGTGGCGGCTATCGGACCGCTGACATCAGAAGAGGCTGCGGTAGCAGCAGCTTCACTAATTTGCAGCGACCTGCCGCTTTTGATTCCGGCGGCTACTCAGGCCGGTCTGACGAGACTTTCTGAAACTTCGTTTCAACTGTCACCAAACATAGAACTTGAAGGCGCCATCATGGCCGAGTACGCTGCAGTCTACCTGCAGGCCGATTCTGCCGCCATAATTACTTCAACGGCTGCTGAACATCTGAAAATGTCACGCGCCTTTATTAAGCGATTTGAAAAGTTGGGCGGCACTATTGTAGCAGTTGAATATTATCGTCCGCGCGATAAAGATTTTGGCCCTCAAATTGCCGACATCAAAACAGAACTGCTGGGAGAATTTCCTGATTCAATTTATTATATCAATCCCGGCGGTGACACTCTGGATCTCGATGATATCCCGGCGCATCTGGATTGTCTTTATCTACCCGGCAAGGCCAGCCAGATAAAACTGCTGGTGGCACAGATTGGATTTTATAATCTGAACGCGGCCTATCTGGGTTCCGACGGCTGGGGGGACGAAATGGTTTTCCGTCTGGGCGATAACGTCACCAAAAAGGCGGTTTTTCCGTCTCCGTTTTTAGAAAGAGAAAATTCTGAGGCGAATTTGAAATTCTCGGCAGCTTATGATATCCGCTATGGCAAACGCCCCGAAAGACTGGCTGCCTTGGGCTACGATGCTCTGAAAATTTTGGGGCTGGCCATTAAAAGGTCCGGTAACAACCGGAAAAAACTGGTAGAGAGTTTGTCGAATTTGCGCGACTTTCAGGGCGCCTCGGGCAAAATCTCATTCGGGGAATTTCGCGAAAACATAGAAATGCCTCTTTATAGAATTGAAAACGGCAGGGCAATTTTGATTTCCGAAGAGCAGAGAACAGCTGAACTGGTTGAGCCGGAAAATTAAAATTTCGACCGGCAGCCTTGCTGACTGTTTCGTTATTATTGTGAATGATTATATTACTCATCTGATAATAATAAGCCAGAACGGAAAGAGAAAGTAAACAATATGAGTGATTCAAAAGTAGCTTTGAAAATGGTTATCGACGGTAAAGAGCGTGATGTCTCCTACGAAGAGCTGGCTCTTTCCAACAACCTGGCGCAAGAAGCGCTGGTACGGGTTTTGATTGAGAAAAAACTGTTTGAGCCCAAAGAACTGCTGAAGATGATGGAAACAGTCAAAAAAGAACGTTACCGTCCCCTAAAAGATATAGAATGATGGACGATTCAGGTAAAATATCTGCAAAGTCAGAGGTTGATACGGAGGCGGCTGTTGATGCTTTTAACTGGAGCTGCCACCCGCTAAAAAAACGGCCGCTGGTTTCCGTAGCGGTGACGCTGTTTGTGATTTTTGCAGTAGTCTATGTTTACTACTCGTTTGATTCTGTCGGTTTTGCTCTCTTGACTTTTATTGTATTTTCGCTTTCGCTGGCCAGATATTATTTTCCCACGCACTATCGTTTAAGTGAAAAAGGTGTCACAATTAAAACCCCCACTCAGACAATTTCCAAAGCGTGGTCGGAATACCGCAGCTTTTATCCCGATAAAAACGGCGTGCTGCTTTCGCCGTTTGCTGAGCCATCAAGGCTGGAAAATTTTCGGGGCATTTATCTGATGTACGGCGGTAAACGTGAACGGATATTATCTTTCATAGGTCAGTACATTGGCAAACAGGAAAAGTACCCAAATGGAAAGAGTAGTTAATGAGTGAAGTCTTAGGAAGATTTGAATGTCATGGTGAGCGGAGTCGAACCATGACCGAGCGATTACCTCATAGTCCTCACCCTTCGACCCCTTCGACAGGCTCAGGACGGCATCCGCTCAGGATGACAACCTTTACTGCTTTAAGAGACATGTTAATGAAAAATTCTCAGGACATTTGCCGCCCACAAATCCAATACAGCCATGGCGCAGGCGGGGGAAATAGCTGATGGGGTTTTTCTCACGCGGCAGTATTGAATTTCCTGACCCCGAAGAGAAGCGGCTGCCGGAAGAAGAGGACGCGGTACTCGATAAGCTCGCTCACAAAGTAGTCGACAAAGGCTGGACAGTGCCGGCTATCCTGTTTGTGGAATCGGTCAAGCCGCTTAATTATATCGGTTCGCAAACGATGGTCTTTTTTGAACCGATGGTGCAGACCATTTTTAACTTCAGAGACTACGATACTCTTCGCACCGCTTTAGAAAAGCGTGAGACTCTTGAAATACTTCTAACCAAAATTGAAAAATATGATGCCATAGCGCTTGTAAAAGAAAAACGCATGAAAAAATTCCTGAAGACCGAAAGAAAAAAGTGGAAATGGTACCAGCGCTGGTTAGGTATTGCCACCCCCAAAGTTGAACTGCCGGAAGAAGTTCTCAACCCGCCCACGAATAAAGACTTGCCGCCCAGCAGTTAAGTTACAGAGCCGCTTCGGCTCCATCTGGCCCCTCATTCAAGGGCTTGTTGAAAAAGGTCAATATCAGTCATTGCGAGCGCAGCGCGGCAATCTCAATCGTTGAGACAGGAAGAGATTGCTTCGTTACTTCGCTCCTCGCAATGACGTAACGGGGCTTTCCAACAGGCCCTCAAGCAAAGCCCTTGACAAAAGGTCCGTTTTTCGTAAATTGGAGAGTACATTCTTTGATTACAATTCTATTGGGCTGCTGATATTTCATCAAGAATTACACCTTTGCAGTCTGTAATAGAGTATTAGGTCAACCTCAGATAGAGGAAACACTATGAAATTCTCTAAACTAATTTTCTCGCTAACCATAATTATTCTAATCGTGGCTGTTTCACCTGCTCATTCCCAGTGCCCGCCAGTCTATATCTTCAACGGCGAGGCGGCTGGTGACCGGTTCGGTGTTTCGGTTGCGTCAGCCGGTGATGTGAATGGCGATGGTTTCGATGACCTGATTGTGGGAGCACCGATTAATGACGCTGGTGGCACTAGTGCCGGACGGGCTTATGTCTTTTCCGGTCAGACTGGTGATACGCTTTATGTCTTCACCGGCGAGGCGGTATCGGACTATTTCGGTTCTTCGGTTGCTTCGGCGGGTGATGTAAATAACGATGGTTTTGATGACCTTATTGTAGGAGCTTATTTGAATAGTGCTGGTGGCATTTTGGCCGGACGGGCCTATGTCTTTTCCGGGTTAAACGGTGATACACTTTATGTTTTCACTGGCGAAGCGAAAGTCCGGTTCGGTATTTCTGTTGCTTCGGCCGGTGACGTAAATAACGACGGTTTTGATGACCTGATCGTGGGAGCTGCTCACCATCCAGCCGCTGGCACTCGTACCGGGCGGGCGTATGTCTTTTCCGGTCAGACGGGTGAAACATTTTATACTTTCACCGGCGAGGCGGCAGGGGATCGGTTCGGTCATTCAGTTGCTTCGGCTGGTGATGTAAATAACGATGGTTTTGATGACCTCATCGTGGGGGCCGCTGGCAATGACGCCGGTGGCAATAATGCTGGGCGGGCTTATGTCTTTTCCGGTCTAAACGGTGATACGCTTTATGTATTTACGGGTGAAGCAGGGGGCGATGTGTTCGGAGATTCATTCGGTTTTTCAGTAGCCTCGGCCGGTGATGTAAATAACGATGGTTTTGATGACATAATAGTGGGAGCTCTTCGTAATGACGCTGGTGGCCTTGAAGCCGGGCGGGCCTATGTCTTTTCCGGGCTAAACGGTGACACAATTTATGTCTTCACCGGCGAGGGACGTGGGGACGAGTTCGGTATTTCGGTAGCTTCGGCCGGTGATGTCAACAACGATGGTTTTGCTGACCTGATTGTGGGAGCTCAGGGTAATGACGCTGGTGGTTTTAATGCCGGGCAGGCCTATGTCTTTTCCGGTCAAACCGGTAATACAATTTATGTCTTCACCGGCGAGGCACCTTCCGACCTGTTCGGTAATTCAGTTGCTTCGGCTAGTGATGTAGATAACGACGGCTTTGATGACCTGATCGTGGGAGCTTTTCTCAGTGACGCTGGTGGCGACCGTGCCGGGCGGGCTTATGTCTATTTGGGAACGTGTTTCATTTGTGCTGATGCCAATGGCGACTCGCTGATTAATTTTGAAGATGTAGATTTTCTTATGAACTTCTACTTCTATGGCGGTGGTACACCTTTCCCTTACTTGGCAAGTGACCTGAATTGCGATGGTTCAGTTGATATTGCCGACATCACCTATCTGGCCGCCTACATAAACGGCACCGGCGCCCCGCCGTGTTGTCAGTAGATCTCTCGTGGACGGCCCGACTTAGGAGGGTCCGCCCACAAAACCGATCTGGGGAAGGAAGACTAATTCCTTGCTTATTGTGACGTCTCTGACCACTCCTTTACTATTATTTCGAATGGCTTATCAGGAGTAACTGAGAAACTCTTAATATAGTTGGAATCTGCAAGCAAGAGGGTAACACCGGGTATTGTAATTTTTCCCAATAGTTCGCCGCTTAATGAATCGACTTTAAATAAGAAAGTTTGAGAAGATTTTCTGAGTATCCCTTCGCCGAAATAGTCCGCCTGTGGGTCGAGCAGCCTGATAAAGTTTTTTGTAAAGGTCAAGGCAGCCTGCGGTGCCTCACCGACATGATAATTTGGCTCCAAAGACTCCGTCCAAATAGGTTTTCCATTTTTGCTTTTAACAAGCGACAAGAAAGTGCCGTCTTTGTTGCTATAGTAAGTCGCTAAGAATCTGCCATCGTCGGAGAATGAAAGATTATTTACGTAGATACGACTTGAATCTATCCAGCCGATATTCAAATTAGAGTCAATGAGCATCGTGGTTTGATGATACTTAACGGCCTGTTGTCTGCCTTGTTTATCAGCAACCGCAAAGGTTCCTCCAATTCTACCTCTTGGTGCACTTATCGCCGTAATTGTCTTTCCTGACGATACTGAAACAAAATAAATGGTGTCAGATTGAATGAATGTGATAATAGAATCATTAAGAGCAAATGTATACCCTGAACTTAAACCCCAGGGATTTGAGAGAATAACACTCCCGCTTCTATCAAAAAGAGTCAGACCACTTGAACTATACGGGCTATATTTCGTATAGAAATAGTTACTGTTTGGAGACGGGACAATATAGATACCGGGATTCTCTATGGCAAACAATAACCCCGAGTTTATGTCATATACTTTGGTGCTTTTGACATCCTCATAACCGGCAACGTTTACGACAACACTTTTATTTTTACCTGTGCTAAAATAATAGAAGTGGCAGGGACCAGTTTGTGACCATATGGGTTCAAAATTGAGTGGGTCGCGCAACTGAATTACTGAGCTATCGCTGTATTGAGCGCCAATCTGTGTGAATATATATGGTTCGATTATTTGAAAGTGATTTAGGTCGGGAATGCTTAGTGTATCTTCAGAAAGCAACGTGCCAAAGATCGAATGGTCGGTCAATAGTGAATCAGAGGCAATCGAAATGTTACAGATAAGAGCCAAAGCTGAGAATAACAGAAAAAAAGATTTCAAAAATCTCCCCCGATTACGCAAAAATGGATTTCCCTTATCTACACATCCAGATTGCGGACGTACTGCGCGTTTTCCTGGATGAACTTATAGCGCGGTGCAATCTCGCTGCCCATTAAGACAGAAAAGAGATGGTCGGCTTCGGCGCCGTCATCGAGCGTCACCTGAAGCAGCGTCCGGGTTTCTTTGTCCATGGTAGTGTTCCAGAGCTGATCGGGATTCATTTCACCCAGACCTTTGAAACGTTGAATTACCACCGGTTTTTTGGGCAGCCCTTTGATAATTTTATCCCTTTCATCGTCAGAGAAAGCGTAGTGGTCTTTTTTCCCCTGGCGAATCTTATACAACGGTGGCTGGGCAATATACATATAGCCTAAGTCAATTAGCTGACGCATGTATCTGAAGAAGAAAGTCAAGATAAGAGTGCGGATATGTGAACCATCGATATCAGCATCTGTCATAATTATTATTTTATGGTAACGCACTTTTTCAGCGTTGAATTCTTCACCGATGCCGCAGCCAAGGGCCGTAATCAGCGAACGGATTTCGTTGTTACCCAAAATGCGGTCAATGCGGGATTTTTCTACGTTTAAGATTTTTCCTCTGAGCGGTAGTATCGCCTGAAAGCGTCTGTCTCTGGCTTGTTTGGCCGAGCCACCCGCCGAGTCACCCTCTACAATGTAGATTTCGCAATCTTCGGGTTCACGCAGGCTGCAGTCGGCCAGTTTGCCCGGCAGAGCCGCGCTGTCGAGCGCCGTTTTGCGACGGGTCAGTTCTCTGGCTTTGCGGGCAGCTTCGCGGGCCATAGCTGCCGCCACGGTTTTTTCGATAATCTTTTTGGCAATAGGCGGGTTTTCTTCGAAAAAATTACCCAGATGTTCATTGGTGATAGCTTCAACAATACCGCGGACTTCGGAGTTGCCAAGTTTGGTTTTGGTCTGGCCCTCAAACTGCGGTTCAGAGACACGCACCGACAGTACCGCCGTCAGCCCTTCACGGCTGTCTTCACCTGAAAGAGAAAAGCCGTTTTTCTTCAGGACATTATTTTTAAAGGCATAGTTGTTTATTGAACGGGTCAGAGAAGTTCTGAAACCGGTCAGATGAGTGCCGCCCTCGATAGTGTTAATGTTATTCACATAAGAATAGAGGGACTCGGTATAGCTGTCATTGTACTGAATGGCAACTTCAACTTCCACGCCATCACGTGTGCCACTAAAGTGAATCGGCTTTTTGAAAAGCGGCGTTTTGTTTTCGTTTAAGTATAAAACGAACGATGACAAGCCGCCTTCGTAAAGAAATGATTCGTGCTTGCCGCTGCGCGAGTCTGTGAAGACTATTTCCAGCCCTTTATTTAAGAAAGCCAGTTCACGCAGGCGCGAGGCGATGATGTCATACTTGTATTCTATAGATTTAAAAATTGATTTGTCGGCATAAAAGCAGGTGGTGGTACCGGTTCTGTCGGAAGTCTTAACTTTGGCAACTGCTTTTTTCGGTTTGCCTTTTTCATATTGCTGACGGTAAACGGCGCCATCGCGGTGAACTTCCACCCAGCACCATTCCGAAAGGGCGTTAACAACCGAAACGCCGACTCCGTGCAAACCGCCGGAAACTTTGTAACTGTCGTGGTCAAATTTACCACCGGCGTGGAGAGTGGTCATGACTACCTGCAAGGCCGACACTTTTTGCTCGGGATGTTTTTCTACCGGAATGCCGCGGCCATTATCAGTAACTTTTATGGAACCATCGGCGCAGATGTCCACGATAATTTTATCGCAAAAACCAGCCATTGATTCGTCAACAGAGTTATCGATTACCTCGTATACCAGATGGTGAAGTCCGCGCTGGCTGGTATCGCCGATATACATAGCCGGTCTCCTGCGGACAGCTTCGAGACCTTCTAAGACTTTGATAGTCGAAGCATCGTAGCTGTGACCTTTGCTGCCCGGGGATGTCTTTCTCGTCTTGGTCGTCAAATCTTCGGTCGTTGTTTCCATCTTTTACTTTCTATAAAAAAGTTCAGGCCAGTCTTATCTCTTTGATAGACTTGCCATAAGGTAATTTTCTTATCTCTGACATGATGGTATCTATTTTCATATGAATTTCCATCCGCCAGGTGTCGCTTTTGACTTTTACATAAAGGATGCCGTCATCGTAACGCTCGGCTTTTGAAGCAGCGGCGATATTTTCGCCGACTATCTCGGGCCACTTGGTGACTACCTGCCAGCCATCGTAGCGCTTAGTAAAGCCCAGCCCCCGGATTACTTTTTCAATAACCGGCAGTATCGGCAGAGGTTCAACTCTGGCTGTTTTTCTGGCTCTTCGTGTTTGCATGACGTCCTCTTTTTATACTCAAATAACGCCAAAAAGACGAGTCATAGCAAGTAAAAAAGAGTATATATGCTGTTGAAAGACACAAGGTTATGTAGATTTTATAAGTTGTGATTGAGGCTTTTCAAAAGAAACATTATATGATGCAATAATTCGAATTTTACTTCGGTTCGTAGCTGGTATGGTCAATAGTTTTGAGCTTTTTGCGGTTGGGATGTTTGTAGGAGGGGATAAAGAAATCTGCTCCCTCCGGGCGGCGCATGCGCACAGTATAGTCCTGACAGCCCTGACAGCGGCGGATCCTACCTAATGCCTCGCGTTTGATGCGGCGGCGCTTTTTGTGAGTCGGAGCAAAGACCGGCTCTTTGATTATTTCGAAATCAGTTTCCGGACTGCCGTTTTCAATAAATTTAGCGCCGGCAACTACTTCGTTACTGCCGGGCTGATACAAACTTGCGCCGGGGCACTCTATAAAAACATAGTCGCCGTCTTCTATACTATCTTTAAAAAGCTCGGTGTATTCAAACTCTTGGGGGTTGCATTGCAGGCAGAGCAGAGCGCCTTTGTAATCAATCAGTCTGCGGCCGCAGTTAACGCAGGTCTTCTTGAAGTCGCTATCGTTGTTGTGTCTATCTTCCATTATCGATTACCATCGTTGTTTAAGAGAGAATTGACTCCGCTGCTCAGCCTTTAAATAGGAGCACTAAAGAGCAGCCGGTTGCGGTTACGGGGAGAAGTGAGGTAAACGAGTAGGGCATAAAAAAGGCGCCGATAACGGCCAGCCCTACCGCCGGGAGTACCATATATTTTAAAGCGGACAAAGAGAGCTTGATAAGTTTCCAGACCAAAAGAAGCGACAGAGCTGCCAGCGAGAAATAGGCAGCGTAAAGGCCATTTTCGCCGAAGTTATTAACTATCAGCTGCTGTACCTGCCCCAGGAGACCGCTGTAATGCTCGATAGAGACAGAGGCCTGGTCGAAGAGGTTTTTCGCTTCTGCGAGTAGTGCTTTATCAGGCATTTTCTACTTCGTCCATTGGTTCGATTGTTAAGGATGATTCGCCGACTCTGGTAAGTCCGACCATGCGGGTAGTCAGGAAATTGCGTGAGGTAATCCAGCGGTGAGACAGCTCAAGTATCTCATTTTGGTCTACCTCGCACTCCCAGTCGAGTACTACCTGATCGATATTCTGGTCATCCACAACCAGGTCATCCATTGTCAGTATAAATTTCACTTTCATATCAGTCCGTCCTTATTCACCAGGGCGTTTCTTACCCATCAGAATTGCAACGGCAGTGCCAAAGACGGACATATCTGAGCCGGACAGATTAGCCCCTTGGGCTGCAATGACTTACATTGAAAATTGTGAAATAGTTGAACAATCAGAGGGCTTAAAGAGCTGGCTTGAGACGGGGTTAGTGTATGGGAGAAATCCCGTACACTGTTGGCTAAATCAAAACCCCGCAGTCTTTTGACTGCGGGGCCTATCAACCGCAATTAACGGACAAGTTAAGATTGCTTGTTGATTCTCCCTCCTGGCTGTCTCATGAAACTTATGAATCTGCCGCCAGCACCTGGTTTTGGATGATAGGTGACCGGGATGGGAGTTTCTCGGCAAAACTCAGAGGTTTCAAAAGGGCCGTTTGGGCGAAACATCCTGTATTACGCCCTTTGGCGTTATTTCACCACGGTACGACTTTGAATGGTGGTGAAACTTTCCTCCTGCTCGATTTTGTCAACTCGAAGGCTGCTTATCGAGCGCTACGACCATACGCGTTCCCTCCCTTCAATAATAAGTTCTGTCACTTCTTGCAGCGAAGGTGTAGCTGTCACAAAGGGGTTCGAGTCCGGCTTTCGCCGGTATTTTTCCAAATCAAATAAAACGACAAAATTATGTCAGGCGGTGGGCGGTCTGGATATGTGGGGAATAGGTCAGTGAAGTTTGTACTCTGAAAATATACTGCTGCTATCTATCGGTCAAGGGTAAAGGAGAGATTTTCGCCTTTTCTTTTTAGCCGACTCAGATTCTGCGCCGCCCACGTAGTGGCCACTTTTCGCTTCGCGTATTATGTCAGCCTGAGCTTGTCGAAGGGTGAGCCAACACTTTAGGCAGGAACCCACCATAAATGATGGGGCACCCAATGTAGGACCCTACCGTACCAGCACCATCTTCTTGGTATCAACAAACTCAGCCGTCTCAAGCTTATAGAAATAAACTCCCGATGCCGCCACTTCAGTTTTCCACTAATCAGATGCTATACACGGTTCAATAAATTCTCTGACATCTCTGGGAAGGATTAGGCAATACTCACTTATTAACTGATCATGTCGCCATCTTATACTCATTATTAGTTTTCTCGGAGTATCAAAGCTCACGGAAACTTTGTCAGCATTAAGGACAAAAAAATCCCAATCTAAGCGATTGGACATCGGCGAGACTACCTCAAGGTTGACTCTAACTACATGTTTCCTTTCCAAGATGTATTGACTTCGAGCCACGTAGGACTCAGAAGAATCAACCGACATTACTGAATCATATTCAAATTTGTGTTTTGAAAATAGCTCTAATTTGTACTCAAGAGGGTTGTCTAAATTCAATAGGAAGTAAGTTTTAGTAATATCATCTTTATATATGAATGCTGCTACTAAGACAACTTGTGAGTCTAAAAAGTACATATTAGCATCACGGGAAGGCTTTCCTGATCGAACCAACTCCTTTTTACTTCCAAATAACTTAGTTGTGCTTTCTTGGACAATTTGAAACTCTCCAGTAATTGTCGCATTTCCAGACCAATAATTTGCATTTATAATATACTTGTCGTTTGCTAATTCTGAAACAGAATTCCATACTGGCCATAAAATGTATATCGGAACACTGAGAGATATCACGACCAAAAGGCAAAATGACAAATAAAACTTATTTTCGCCGGTCACAATCACCTACCTATGTTTCTTTACCAAGAAATGAAATACAGCTATATTATAGGAGAATGTAGTATCTACAAACCACTTTGCCAAGATGAAATTGAAACAAGCTTTCGTTCGTCATTCCGCGCTTGACGTGGAATCCAGTCAGTAATAGGAGCTGACTGCTTAGAATGTGAGGGGAATCTCTCTTATTCTCTGTTGGGAAAGAAGCATGAAACAGAGTGCATTTCTTGTATTAGCCTGCTGGATTCCCGCCTTCGCCCCGTGACTACACGGGACTAAAGCTGGAAAGACAAAAAAGGGACAGTCTTTTGTGATTCCTATCATATAATCATTCCACTATATTCCTTACATGGAACTGTTTGAACAAGACAAAGAGAACTCTAAAGAAAATATAAAGACGGTGCCACTAGCTGACCGGATGCGGCCGCAGACGCTTGATGAATTCGTGGGGCAGGAAAACATTGTCGGCAAAGGCACACCGTTGCGCAAGGCAATTGAAACCGACAATGTCAGTTCGCTGATTTTCTGGGGGCCGCCCGGTAGTGGCAAAACAACTCTGGCCAGTCTGATTTCAAAAAGCACCAAAGGCCAGTTTGTGCTGTTTTCGGCGGTGTCATCAAGTATCAAAGAAATCAAAGCGGTCATATCCAAAGCCGACGGCTATTTCAAACTGAGCGGCAAACGGACTTATATCTTTGTCGATGAAATTCACCGTTTTAACAAAGCCCAGCAGGATGCTTTTTTGCCGTATGTAGAAAAAGGGGATATTGTACTCATAGGGGCGACGACCGAGAACCCCTCGTTTGAAGTTATCTCGGCGCTGATGTCGCGCGTCAGGATTTATGTGCTGGAGCGGTTGACCAACGATTCGTTAAAAGAGATAATCAAAAGTGCGCTGATAGATAGAGAACGGGGGATAGGCGACAGGAAAATAAAAATAGCCGGTGACGTCATAGAAGCGACCGCAGCAGCAGCTGACGGCGATGCCCGCAAAGCTTTGACACTTTTAGAACTGGCTGCAGATTTTGTGGGTGATAATGGCGAAGTAACTCAGGAAAATCTCAAGGTTATTTCTCAGCGGAGTTTTTCGCTCTATGACAAATCGGGCGAAGCGCATTTTAATCTTATCTCGGCTTTACACAAAACAATCCGCGGCGGTGACCCGGATGCCTCGCTCTACTGGCTGGCACGGATGCTCGACGGCGGTGAAGACCCCAGATATATCATCCGGCGGTTGGTGCGCTTTGCCTCTGAAGATATCGGTCTGGCCGACCCTTATGCGCTGACTTTTATTTTAAACGCTCGCGATTCATTTATCTTCTTAGGATCGCCCGAAGGAGAGCTGGCCATTGCCCAGGCGGTGGTCTATATGGCCTGTGCGCCGAAATCGAATTCTATTTATACTGCCTTTTCTAAGGCGATGGATGATGCCCAAGAAAAAGGTTCGCTGCCAGTTCCGCTTGATATCCGTAACGCTCCTACAAAACTTATGAAAGCGCTTGGTTACGGCAAAGATTACAAGTATGCGCAGGAATACAAAGACGCTGTTACCGACCAGCAGTATTTCCCGGATGAACTAAAAGGCCGCGAGTACTTTCGTCCCAAAGATGTCGGCCGCGAGAGCAGGCTGCTCGAGTATCTGAGCAAGTATAAAGCTCTCAGGAAGAAGCTGGCGGAAGGGAAGTAGGCAGTCACCCTGAGTCTGTCACGCGAAGAAAAGATGGATTCCCGCCTGCGCCCCGTGACTACACGGGACTAAAGCTGGAAAGACAGAAAGAGCGGGAATGACAGAGAGAGCGAATTCAAAGTAGTGAGTAGGTCGAAACCCGCCTGCTTAGTGTGGTTTCGACAAAGTTAAGATGGTCACGTTTTGCCTTTCCAGTGCTTTAGTGTCGCGAGGATCCCACTGCAAGCAGTGGGCGACCGGACCACGTCAGGCTGTGGGGGACCCGAAATTTGACTTTCCAGCGGAGGCTGGAATCTATCTTTTGGTATGTTACGCTAAGGCGAGATTGCCGCGTCACTTCGTTCCTCGCAATGACTGATCAAAGTCCAATATTTTCTGGTTGTCCTGACTCAAAAACTTTCGTAGACTGTCACATTGCCAATTTAACCGGTTAACTAAAAAAGGATATTATTTGCAGGCATTCGCAGATTTCTGGTCAAGTGCAGTTGATATCGCCTGGGGCTTACCGCTGGTAGTTCTATTAGTGTCATCCGGTTTATATTTTACAGTCAGTTCAAAATTCCTGCCGTTTCGGGCGATTCGTCACGCCATTGATATATTGCGAGGCAAATACGACAATCCTGATGACCCGGGCGAAATTACCCATTTTCAAGCTTTGACCTCGGCTCTTTCCGCTACAATCGGCATGGGTAATATAGCGGGGGTGGCGCTGGCAATTTCAGTTGGTGGTCCCGGGGCGATTTTCTGGATGTGGATAGCGGGCTTGATCGGCATGGCTACAAAATTTTTCACCTGTACTCTTTCGTGCATGTATCGCAAAAAAGATGAAGACGGTATCGAGCAGGGCGGACCGATGTATTTTATCGAAGTCGGTCTGGGCAAAGCATTTAAACCATTGGCAATTGTTTTTGCTGTCTGCGGTATGGTCGGATGTCTGGCGCTTTATCAGGTAAATCAGTTAGCCGCCATAGTAGCAGGTGACGACACCTCGCTTCGAATTGGCATCGGCGTTATTTCTATGATAATTGTCGGCATTGTTATTATCGGCGGTATAGTCCGGGTTGGCAAAGTCACCGCGCGACTGGTACCGGCCATGGCCATTCTTTATTTTGTGACAGCCCTTTATATCGTTTTGTTAAACGCTGCCATGGTGCCGGAAATTCTGCTTATGATTATTAAATCCGCCTTTGGTCAGGAAGCAGTAGTCGGCGGTGCCGCCGGAGTTGCCTTTAGCAGAGTTTTAGTAACCGGTATAAAACGCGCAGCATTTTCAAACGAAGCCGGAATCGGCACCGCCCCGATGGCGCATGGCGCCGCCAAAACCAAAGAGCCTGTCCGCGAAGGTCTGGTGGCCATGATGGGACCGTTCATTGATACCAATATCGTCTGCACCCTGACAGCTCTGGTAATTTTAAGCACTGGTGTCGGGTCCGAAAGCGATGGGGTAGTGATGACAGCCAACGCCTTTGCAACTGCCATGCCGGGCTTTGGCAAACCTGTTTTGATACTGGTAGTCTCGCTGTTTGCGATATCGACCATGATTTCTTATTCGTACTACGGCTTAAAATGCGCCAAATATCTTTTCGGTAATAAAATCGGGCAGTACTATATTTATCCCTATCTGTTAACGCTGCCGATCGCAGCCTATTTAACAGAAAATACGGTCATTAATATAATTGATACCTGCTTCGCATTTATGGCTGTACCGACACTTATATCAACACTGCTTTTGTCGCGTAAAGTAATCGAGGCGCTAAAAGATTATTTCCGGCGGATGGGTATTTAGGATTACTCTTTAAGCAAAAATTCTATAGCTGATTTTATATCTTCGTAATCTTTATTTTCCTGAGTCTTGTCAGTGTCATCGCTCTTTTGAAATTCCGGGCCGGGATGCACGAATCTGACAATGCCCTGCTGGTCGAGTATAAAACTGACACTGGTTGCCGAACGGTCACCTGTGGAAAGATAATTGTTATTAAGCACTTCCCAGTTTAAGTCAATAGCAACATCGCCGGTGTAGCCAAGTCTTCTGGCAGCGCTTAAGATATCTTCAGTTTTGACCGGTCGGGGTGGTTTGGGATGGTAGACCGCCAGCGTTTGAAAAGCGTCATCGCCAATTAGATTGACTAACTGTTCGATTGCCGGAAGTGAGGCCGAGCAGAACGGACAGGTGTCTGTCCACCAGCGAATAAGTGACACTTTTCCCTTAAGCTCAAAGCGTTTTTCTCCGTCCGCAAATTGAAGTTTCGATATGTCGAACTTTTTGCCAATCATGTCAAGGCCGCCGCGCGTAACGGGCATAATCAATTTAATTTGTTCCACGAGCGTTTCCTCAATGAGTTTGTCTATCAGGTCAGTAGCCTGAGCAACTTTTATATGGAAATCGTTATAACGTACGATACCTGATTGGTCAATTACAATTGTCCAGGGAGTGCCGCCGCTGCGGTAGTCGTGCATCAGTTGTGAGCGAACTCCGGCTGTGCCGCTGTGACCGATCGGAATATCAAGCTCATATTGCTTAGCAGTTCGTTTAGCGCTTTCGAAAGTGTTGGTATGATAGCCTTCAAAGGTTGTCTGAACAGCTACAAATTCAACGTTCTTGTTATTTTTATAAGAGGTAATTAATTTTTGAAGGGTCGGGAAACCATACTTGTGACAGCCGGGACACCAGGACTGAAAAAAGTAGAGATACAAAACTTTACCATCATAATCGCTGACATTGATAGACTCAATATCGTCCGTTAAGTTCGTCCAGTTATCAACGATCCAGGCTGGCGCAGGTTTTCCCAGAATTCCTGACTTAACTTTCTGGGCGCTGGCATTAGAAATCGTTATTGATAATATGATTGCCAGTAGTGAGATAAGTCGGCAATTTAGTTTAATTTTACGGGTTAATATCATTTGTATCTTTAACGAAATGATTGAGTTATTAGTTCCAAATAAGGTTTAACGAAAAGCCCGCCAGAGAGCGGGCTTTTTTTATTATAAATTCAGTTGCTGTTCAGCAAAAACTAATTGTCACCAGGAAAGTCATCTGTCATAATTGCAACACAGTTTAGTTGCCACCTTCCGTGCAAAGGCATTACTTGGTCGTTTGGCGGCAATTCGTAATTGCCGAATTCTCCTCTGAAATAGCCGTCTGCGTCATGCTCTAAGAACTTCAAGCGCCCTTTGAATTGGCCGTGTCCCACTCCGCAGATAGGGCACATCCTTTTATCGTCATAGATCCAGGTCCCATTCAGTTCTGCTATGACCTGATCAGTTATATAACCAGAGACCCAACCCCTAAGAATACCGTGCCCCTCCTCATTGGTCCAGAATCTTCCACTAAGATAACCGATTGTATCCCCGCTATGTGCGAACCATAAAGCTTCAAAATGACCCTCGCTGTGCGAGCTGTCAGCCTTTATCCATCTACCTGTAAAGTAACCTTCGGGACAGACTCTCGGCCGTATTTTTTGAGAACTAACGGCAACAGAATTGACGCTGTCGATCCGGTAAAATGCCCGCATATGTACTAATTGATGAAAATCAAATTGCAGTTTGACAGGATTTGTATCAAAAGTAAGAATTTGAGGGGCGAAAGTAGGCGTAAGTTTATCGAATAGAACTAAAAACAAAACGCCATCAAAATCGTTTTGGGTCGATGAAGCCCATTTCTCCCCATGGGGATTGTCCTCAGGTATCAGAGAGTCCTGGTTAGGCTCAAAATCAATCGGATGCAGGGCGAAAACTTTGGACGGTCCGTTGACAGCTAGTGAACCGCTCCAGTCGGTAATCAAATCAGTCGAAGATGAAGTATGCGGAAGCTTCCCCCACAAAAATGTTACGATGTAGAAATCGTACAGAGAATCTGACAGCATCGAATTATCAAAGTTGTCCGGCAGCTGGCCAATTTCTGAAATGTCAATTTCTTCTTCTACTGTGTACTTTTCGAGAAGAATACTAACGTCGGCTGGAAAGTTTTCAGCTTGTGGCGTGTTGTTTTCCGAGCTGACCGGAGAAAGTTTTTCTTCAGTGCAACCAGCCAGAAAAAAAGCAGCTAAAGCGGCCAGGATGATAACTTGCTTTTTCATTCTACTACTCCCTTGAAAGAAGCTGAGGTGTTTGTTTTAGTTTATACGAGTTATCAATTTTGCTTATATATAGCTATTTCCTGGCTATTAAGCCATAAATTTTATGGGTAAAACACCCTTTTTTTCTACCTGCTGCGGTCTCTTCTAATCGGGGGCAGGTTTTGCGCCTTGCGAATCAGCTCCTGACGCCGGCGCTGTGCCAGTTCACGCATATCGGTCACCTGGTCAAATTCATCTACAATCTCCCGGCCCAGAATCTCTTCGAGCACATCTTCTAAAGTTATGACACCGGCCAGCCCGCCAAATTCATCAATGACAATGAACAGATGCTCAGACCTGTCCAGGAACATCTTGAGCACTTTGTCGAGGCGGTCTTTTTCAAGAACAAAGTGCACCGGTTTCATCAGCTCTTCAAGTTTCAGATCAATTTCATCTTTGGCCACAGCGTTTAAGATATCCCGGCGGTGAACTATACCTTCGATATCTTCACTATTGTCGAAAAAGACGGGAATCCGGCTGTGTGTCAGAAGTTCTTCACGGGACTGGGCCTCTTTTACAGTCTTTTTGGCTCCCAAAACAAAGACAACAGTTCGGGGAGTCATCACTCCCTGTACTGTCTTATCTTCCAGCGAGAGAATGTTCTGGATAACCTGCATTTCTGAGCTTTCGATTTCGCCTTTGCGCAGGCTCATTCTGGCCATTACAATTATTTCTTCCTGTGAGAATTTTTCATGCTCCGCTGCCCGGGCGATAACCGCTGTCATAAGACTTGCCAGCCATACAAAGGGTTTTAAAACCCAGACTAAGAGCAGCAAGGGCCGGGCGATAACAACAGATAACTGCCGCGAATAAACCACCCCGATTGTTTTCGGGATAATTTCTGAAAGAAGCAAAATCCCCAGTGTCAGAAGCCCCAAAAACAGACCCATCCAGGCGTTTCCCAAAACTCTGGCTGCAATAGCTCCGGCAAAAGCGGCACCGGCTGTATTAGCGAAAGTGTTAAGTGTTAAGATAGCGGTAATCGGCTGGTCTATACGCTGTCTTAGTTTTTGTAGTATCTTGGCGCTTTTACTGCCTTGCTCTGCCATCGCCTCGATATGGCTGAGCGGCACGGCATAGAGGATGGCTTCCATCACCGAACAGATAGCAGAGACGATTATCACCGCTGCCACAATTATAATTAACTCTAACATTTTGAGTTTTATTCCCTCGCTTTCAAGCAGAAAATTGCTCTGGCTCGTTTTTTGCCGATTGATATTGCTTTAGGATAAGTTACCAAACATGCGGCTATGCCAGTCCCTGGCGGACTGTCGCTGACATCTTCAGATAATATAGAATCATCATTCATTTTGGTCACTAAATATAACGAATTTATTGAAATTATCCAAGAATTAGAATTGACATCCCGGATTTAGCCAGCCTGCAAATGGCAGGAAATCGGTAATTTTGCCAAAAAATGTTTGTTGATGTACATTTTCAGGTTTGGGTAATTATCATATAAAATATAGATGGAAATCTGACTAACAACACCAAGGAGGGTGATTATGCAGGAAATATGGGAACAGATGCGACAGCTGCTGGGGGAATATATTCCGGTTCTACTGGCAGCCCTGGCGATTCTGATAATCGGCTGGCTGGTTGCCCGGATAATTTCCGGCTTGGTTGGCCGGAGCCTTAGAAAGACAAATATAGGCAATAAGATGGCTGCCTGGATATCGGGCGAGGAAGTAACCGATTCACTAAAGCTCGAAAGGTGGGTGGCCAGGACTGTTTTTTGGCTGGTGATGCTGTTTGTATTGATTGGCTTTTTCCAGGTGCTCGAACTTACACTTATTACGGTACCACTTAATGAACTCTTAAACCAGGTTTTCCAGTATGCACCGCGCGTTTTCGGCGCTGCTATGCTGCTGGTTGTTGCCTGGGTAGTGGCAACTCTTTTGAGGTTTGTAGTTATCAGGGCTATGACTGCCGGTAAAATTGAAGAGAGACTGATAGCCAAAACGGACCTCGAAGAAGATCGCCGGGTGCCGTTGACCAAGTCACTGGCTGAAGCAGTCTACTGGCTGGTTTTTTTGCTGTTTTTACCGGGAGTACTCGATGCTATGGGCTTACAAGGACTTTTGGAACCTGTGCGAGGGATGCTGAGCAAAGTTCTGGGGGTTCTGCCGAATCTGTTTGCTGCCGGACTTATACTTCTAGTCGGCTGGTTCGTGGCCCGTGTATTGCAGCGGGTTGTGACTAACCTGCTCATCTCAGTCGGTGCCGATAATATCGGCAAAAAAGCAGGGCTGAATGCTTTTACCGGGAAACAGCAACTGTCGGGCTTTATTGGATTAATCGTTTATGTGATGGTTTTTATTCCGGTCCTGATTGCGGCGCTTAATGTTCTTAAATTAGACGCCATCACCGCCCCGGCCAGTAATATGCTTGATGCCTTTTTGGGTGCGGTACCTGCGATATTTGCAGCCCTGGTAGTTTTAGTTATTGCCTACGTAGTGGCAAAAGTGGTGGCAGGACTAATTACCAGAGTCTTATCGGGAGCCGGCTTTGACGGAGTTTTGAGGCGCTTGGGACTGGTTAAAGAAACAGCTCATATGAAACGCACGCCATCCGAAATTGTGGGCGGCATCTCGCTGCTTGGCATCATGCTCTTTGCCGCCACCGAAGCCGCGGCCCTGATGGAGTTTGACTGGGCGGCAGATTTGCTCTCACGTTTTCTGGTCTTTGGCGGACAGGTTTTACTCGGCCTGATGATTTTTGGAGTCGGTCTCTATTTAGCTAATCTGGTGGCCAAAGCTTTAGTCGAAAGCCAGATGGCGCATTCCGGTATACTTGCACTAATCGCCCGGATTGCGATTCTGGTTTTGACCAGCGCCATGGCACTGCGTCAGATGGGTCTGGCCAATGAAATAATAAATATGGCCTTTGGCTTGATAGTCGGTACTCTGGCCGTGGCAGTAGCTCTGGCTGTCGGTATCGGCGGCCGGGAGATCGCCGCTGAAGAAATAAAAAACTGGCTGCAGTCGATAAGATCGAAAAAGTAGAATTTTTGTATTTAGAGTAGGAGCTGTCGCAGGCTCTCGTGCAACAGTTCCTGTAGGTCAGGACCCGCCTTCTTGGCGTGGTCCTGACGCGAAGTCAGGAGTACAAGACTCCTGACCTACAAGAGCCACACTCGTCACCCTGAGCTTGTCGAAGGGCGGGTGGCCTACTGCTTGCGGTGGGATGTTTATCCCAATATGAAGATGGATTCCAGCCTACGCTGGAAAGGCAAATGGGCGACGTTACAAAATTATTACCAGTTTCCCCATCTCCGTCCGGCTGTCGGACTCGACCACCCAGTAGTACAAGCCCGAAACTACGCGTAATCCATTGCGGCTGATTAGTCCCCACTCGGCATGTCTCGAGGTCGGGTCGCCGGGGTCTTTGTCGTGACGAATCTCTCTGACCAAATCGCCATCAAGTGAAAATATGCTGATGGTGCACTTGGGAGGAATATTTGCAAAATGAATCCGACGTACTCTTTCGCTCCAGCGGTCATCCTGATTTAAACCTTCAAAGCCGCGAGCACGATAATTTGCATCGATACGATACGGATTAGGGTAGACGACTATCCGTAAACTGTCATCACCCACTGCCGGGTCAACTATTTTGGCATAAACTTGCCGGGCGTTCTCTGTTATCGATGTCTCTAATGGTTCAAGATTAGATTTTGGCCAGCCAAAATCCATGGCCGTCACGCTGACATAATAGGCCACAGTCGGAATTATATCTTCGATGGTGAATTCGTACTCAAAGAATTTAAGATAACCGTCATCGGTGTAGAAGTCTGCGGTAATCGAATCTGCCGGAAGTCCTTTTGGGTCAGGGGCATTGGGGAAACGCTTTGTTATGGGTGTGGTAACGCCAAACTCGGAAGAATTGCCTTCGTGTTTTTCAAAATAAAAAAGTGACTCGGGGTAATTCCGATGAGCATAGGGGGAACTTGGTCTATACTGGAAAACATCAAACAGAGTGTCATCACAGCCAGCCCCATAAGCGCACCTGATTTCCCGCAGGGTCATCGGAAAATCGAGTAAATCCCAGCCTGCAAAAGGCTGTTTCTCGTAGTTGTATACATACTTGTCAAAATTTTCAATATCATAGGACGCAATAAACGAATAACTCGTCTCGCGGTCATCGCGGGCCAGGTAAATGCGATAGCCTTCAAAGTCTATTAACCTGGTGAAAATATCAGGAGTGTTTTCTGACTCCTGCCCGTTAAATCTGATATTGATTCCCTTGAAAGTCGGCGTCAGCCACATTTTTGGAGCCGGCGGCGGCAGAGCCGCTCTCCAATCCGGTACGCCGTCGCCTTTGTACCAGGTTGTCTCGGCCACAGTAGCCACCCAATTAGAATTTGCATTGAGCACCGAATCAAAAACACAGACCCGGAACTCCCCGGCGTAGCCATCGTTGTCGGTGTCGATACCGGGGTTGTCGTAAATCCATCTAGCCCATTGGGCGTTTTTTAATAAATCAGAAAAATCAAGATTGGCATAGTAGGCGTCGGGGTCATCAGGCAGGTTTTTTAGATTATCGGGAGTAGTATGAAAGTTTTCACCCATGGTCATTGCAAAGACAACCCGATAAGTGCCGCCGGGACCAACTGATCCATCAGAAAGAGAAAGTAAACATTGTAAAACCGAAGCCCCGTCTGCCACATCTGCCGCCCAGGTCTGGTCGGGATATATCCAGTTCAAGTTGTAGGGGGTTATCTTTTTGGCCTGGGCGGTTTCGTAGTCTACTTCACCGTTTCTCATCAGGAAGAATTTATTTCTGTCGCCCAACGGTTCTCCACTGCCGCCGGTCTTGAAATCGCGCAGGTTTCCGCGCATGGTTGGTCCCATATCGATAGTCGGAATGGCACTAAAAGGTGTCCACCAGTTAAAGCCGACTTCCTTATCATTGGGCAGAGAGATAAAAGAAACTCCCAGCACATCCCTGACAGATTTTGTAGGAATTCCCGCCGTATCTGGTAATGGCTCCTCGGTAAAACTACCGTTTATGGGGTCGCCGTCATTATCAGCCATCCACATCAGATTAAAAGTATCAAGAAACTCACATTCACTTTGCTCTGGAAAAGATCTGATAAAACCGGAAAAATTATCGCTACGCCAACTTTGCCAGATTTCGGGACCAGGAAGATATCCGGCTTGTACGAAAAATTGTAAACCGATAGAAAGATTCTTAATCGATTGCTCCCCTATATTGGTAATAGACAGATCAAATAGAACTATGTCTTCTGCATAGGATAGTGACCAGGCATACGATCGCTGCGTTAACTCAATAAATAGTGGCTGATGATGCCGAAAATCCAGAAAATCTCTAACGCCCTCATGACCGTCAAATGGGTTAAACTTTATCACGATGGTATCAGTATAGACAGCAATCACATCCTGCTCTGAGACAGCATCCTCATCATAATACGGCGAACCCCTGATGCTTGATTTTCTTTGAAGCCCCTCTAATGGAAGATCGTCCGGATTGAATTCTGAATAAGGAGGGTGATTATGAAAATTCGACGGCTCAAAAAATCCGCCATAGAAGCCTTCTGTTACGAGCGTGTCCTGGCCCAGTATACCTCCTACCCAAATTGAGCCGTATTTAATCAAATTTATTCCCGACCCGGTCGGGTATTCACTGCCTATAAAATGCTTGCTTCCCACCAGGCAGTCATAATAGTTAGGATTTACGCCATTCCCAAAATAGCCTTTGTTGGATATATCCAATACGAATTTGCCGACGTCATGGGCAGAAACACAGGGAACAGGAAGTTCCCAGACGTTTCTTGGAATGATAAATTGGGCCTTAGCCCTGTCAGCCCCCGGGAAGACAGTAGACAAGAAGACCATTAATAAGCACTTTGAAACGATATTTGACATAATCAATCCAAACCCTATTATACAATATAACGTATGATATCCTGTTTTCCTCCAATTTTTATTATCCCCTAAGATATGGACCCTAGTTAACGTGACAGATTTTGTCAGTATAGTCTCAAAATGGAGGCTGGCTGGCCTACCCCACGGGACTTTGCTATTCATAGCATAGTCCTGAGCATAGCCGAAGGGTGGGTACCAGTCACCACAAAATCACTGCAAAGCTATTACAAAATACTTTCGCGGTCCTGAAATAAAGCGGCCATGACCACGCCTGATTGCCAATGCGACCAGAGCAAAAACCCAACAACTTTTGATAACGAGAAAGTAAAATATGACAAAACGAACCCATTTGGCTCAATGCCCCACTGCTTCGACGGCTTTACGAAGATGGATTCTCGACTACTCCCCGTGAATACACGGGACTAAAGCAGGAATGACAAGAGGCGGGAATGATAAATTTGGTTCAAGACAGCCTTCGCTCAGGGTGAAGAAGTCTTTTGCAGGTGCGGTCCTATTCCAATTACTAACTTTTAGGTTTTTCTCTGAAGCCGATTCGGGGGAAAGGATTAACTATCGAACTGACTATATTTGTAACATGGGCGTTTATGCGCTTGAGATGTCTTGAATAAAGAGCAACTGCTACGGCATCCTGCTGACTGATACTTTCATTAGGTTGCGACAGCAAATCGGCAACTATTTTCTCACACTGTTTGGAGATGCCTTCCTCTGAATTCATAATCTGCTGGCCATGTTCTTTATCATGATTTTTCAGAACCGTGATAGCCAGGTCAAAGTTTTCTATGACAGCGGTTTCGATATCGTTAAGAGTGCTTTCAAAAGAACCGCCCAGCAGTTTGCCAGGGTGACCTTCGGCCAGATCAACTATGTTCTTGGTATAGTCGCCGATTCGTTCAACATCGATTACAATAGTAACCAGTATAAGTCCCGGCACCAGATTAGCATTGCCTGCCACGGCAAGATGAGTCAGTACATTGCGCCTGACCTGCCGTTCAAACTTGTTTATTTGCTTATCTTTTTTTCTGACATCAACCGGCAGTTCGGCGGTTTCAGATTCGCGCAGACTGTGTCTGGCGGCTTTGTACATCTCAAAATCGGTCTCCAGCATTTCCACCGTTGTTTCGTAAGCCTGATCTAACAGGTTTTCGGAGCCGAATAATTCTTTTAATTTTCTAAACATATTTGCTTACCTACTTCAATATATAAATTAGGACTGCCGGCACTACAAAAAAAGTGACCAGTACGTATACAAATGCAATAGAACGTGATTTTTCAGTCAGCTCTGCCATCGTTTCAGCAAGAAAGATGGGGATTTTTTTCAGCGGCCAGAAAATCGAGGTGCCGTAGATATTAAAAATCAAATGAGCAAAGGCTATAGTGACAGCCTCGTGGGAACCAGTGGCCAGAGCCGCCAAAAATGCAGTTACAGTTGTGCCGATATTGGCGCCCAGCATATAGGGATAAATTTGCCGCAGCGTTACCACCCCGGCGCCTATCAGTGGTATTACCAAAGATGTTGTAATTGAAGAAGACTGTACCAGCACTGTCAAGCCTACGCCCAATAAAAGACAGAGGACGGGGGCGCGGAAGATGTAACGCTGGAAGAAAACTTCTACTTTTGACAGAACCAATGATTTGAGAACTTTGACTATGTAGCGCAGAGCAATAAATATGAGAATAAGAGCTACAATGGCTGCCACTATTCCATTATCACCAACCGCATGGGCAATCGCTTTGGCGACAGGCTTGGTGAGTGCTGCCACTGGCGAATTAAAGGTGCCGCCGCTGAATCCTGTCAAGAATCCTTCGACGAGTCTGGCGGATTTTGAAATTACTCCAAATATCAGCTCCAGAGGCAAAAGTACAGCTACGGTACATAAATTAAAGAAATCATGAACCGTTGCTCCGGCAAAGGCGCGCTTAAATTCTTCGCCCCTTGAGATATGCGCCAGCGATACTATCGTGTTTGTTACCGAGGTACCAATGTTAGCGCCCATGATCATAGGCACGGCGCTTTCAAAGGAAATAGTAGCGGTGCCTACCATGCCGACAATGATAGAAGTTGTCGTCGAAGACGACTGAATAATAGAAGTTGCCAGAACTCCGATCAGCAAACCAACTATAGGGTTGGCCGTGGCCTGAAAGATAGCCTCGGCCACTTCTCTGCCCATCAGCTTAAACGATACACCCAGCAATTTAATAGAGATGATAAAAATATAAAGCAGAACGAAAAGCAAAAGTAAGCGTCCGGCGATTTCAAGTTTGCTTTGGGTAGCCGGATTGATACCCAGTCGCCTTATCTGTTTATTATCAGGCATGAGTTACCAAAAATAGAGTTATAATCCCTTGATAGATTTTCCTGGGAATAGAAGCGGGCAAAGAACAATTATTTAAGATTATATTCAAACGCCGCGGTTATGTTTTAGTGTTTTGTTCTCATAACTTCTACTGGCAATCGCCGCAAATATGACTTAGTCCGAACAGGGGCGCAAGTATATTATTGCCCTGATTTTGAATCAATTGGCTGCTGCAGCCCAATTTTTGGGGCAAGTCAGAGGTTAAAATCTGCTCGTTCAGAAGTTGTTCTGTGTTGGAGACAGGGGGAGCAGCTATGGGCTGCGCCCTATATATTTCGGTCATTTCCGCCGATAGGGTAAACGGTTAAGCCGTTGACACGTTTGACGTTGTGGCTGACACCCAGGGGCTTGGGCTGTCGGGCAAGGATATTGCAACACAAATAAGGCAATCGAAATCCGGCGTGATTTTAAGGAGTGTTTTTATGAAATTAAATCAAAAAGGACTTAGCCTTTTAGAAGTTATGATAAGCATGATTCTTCTGGCGCTGGGTCTTCTTGCTATGGCTCCAATGATAGTGTTGTCCATTGAAGGAAACAATATTTCGCGCGATGTCATGACAGTATCGGAGATGGCCAAAGAAAAAATTGAGTACTACAAGGGCGTTGACCCGTTCCCGGCAGTTCCCTATTACGAGACAGAGACAAGCATCTTCGGCGGTTATAATCGCTATACCTCTATTCAGGACAGTGTCAGCGATGCCTCAATTCCCGGGGGACTTTACCAGGTAGCTATCAACATAACCTGGACGGACAAAACCGGTGTAAATCGTTCAACTTCTTATTCGACTTACATTCAAAAATAGGAATTAGCTGTTATGAAATTATTTAAAATATTGAAGAAAAGAAATAATCAGGCTGGTTTTTCGATTCTCGAAGTGCTCATTGCCGCTGTTATAACCGGTATTATAGCAACCTCGGCTTTCAGTTTTTACGTTAAGATGAGCGAGCAATCTGAGCATCAGTTTAATGTTTCAGAGATGCACCAGTTGTGCAGAACCAGTCTTTATGATATCAGAAAGTCGTTATTGCAAGCCGGCTTTAAGTTGACGGCGCACCCGGCCTACGAAGTCAAAGGCGATACCCTGGCTGTATATTACTCGGACACTCAGCCGGTCGATACGATATTGTATTACTTAGTAGAGTACACCGACAATGAATACGGCGAAGTAGCCGAGCTGCCACAGACGCATCAATTGTACAAGCTCTTTAAGAAAGTCAACAGTGATGCTCCTGCTCTATATGCGGATTACGTTATAGGTATAAAATACAACCAGATCGATGCCGCAAATATGATAGTATCCATAAGTGTGCATTCATTACTAAAAGATGACTCTTACCAGCCCAACGATGGCTTCAGAACATTCACGTTGAGTGAGAGAATAAATATCAGAAACATCAGTTAAAACGGAACAAAACTAATGAAAATGATACTGTCAAATCAAAAAGGAACGGCCATACTAATAGCTTTGTCATTAATTGCCATGCTGGTTGCAGTCGGCATAATGTCAGTTGACCGTTCAACCACAGATATAGAACTGTCGTTCAACCAGCTTCACGAAGAGCAGTCGTTCTACGGAGCCGAGGCGGGTATCGCCAGAGCGATGGTCGAAATCAACAGAAACTTCAGCTGGAGAGGACCTATCGTCGGCGAGCAGCTGGATGGCAGCGAATACACAGTTATTGTTTTAGACTCAACCTGGGATTCCACTCTGGCCGACACTGTTATAATTCGCTCAACTGCCAGGCGCGAGGGCGCAGCGGTTAACCTCGAAGTCTGGATTGCGCCATACTACTTCCAGCCTTTTCGATATGCAGCTTACGGGGCCGACAGTATCATAATGAGAAATACTTCCTGTACAGACTCATACAACTCGGACTCCGGCTCCTATGATTCCACAGTATTGTTTGAAGGCGGGGATATCGGAACCAATGGTGTAATAATTATGGCCAACACTGCCAATGTTTATGGCGATGCCTCTACATCTGGCGGCACCATTACACTTGACGGTTCTGCAACAATTTCCGGTGATACCAGTACTTCCGAAGCGCCAATGGATATGTCTGCAATAGATGCCGGTGACTATTCCTGGGCTCAAGCAAATAGTCTGGCGCCTTCGGGTTTTACCGGTTCATATACTTATATTCCTTTTACAGATGAGCTTAGACTCAATAATTATGACACCCTAGTACTTTCAGACGGTGTTTACTACTTCTCCAGTTTAACACTTGGCCAGGACGCTAGTCTGCAAATAGCTCCGGGGGCTGACGTAACAATCTACATGACAGGTGACCTGACAATAGGTCAGTTTTCGTCAGTGAATCACGGCGGCTCGGCTGCCGACCTCACTGTTTACTCTCAAGGTAACATGCTAGAACTTCGTAACCATACTGAGTTCGTCGGCGCTTTCTGGGGAACAAACACAAGCATATTTATAGAGAATAACACGGATATATATGGTTCGATAATTGGCGCATCGGTTAACATAGAGAATAGCGCCTGTATTCATTTTGACCGATCTCTCTTGAAACTCATTACAACAGCGATTGAGCGCATGGACATTGTCGCCTGGCGCCAAATGTAATTTATGTGTATTAACTTCATGAAGGGTTAAATTATTATGGTAGTAACAAAATATATCAATAAAGTCATTGCCTCCCAAAAAGGCACCGCAATTTTAATAGTAATGGCATTGATTGCCATGCTGACAAGCGTGGCCATTATGTCTGTTAACCGCTCCACGACTGATATTGATCTGTCATTTAATGCCTTGAATGAAGACAAAGCGTTTTATGTAGCAGAGGCCGGTGCGCAGAGGGCATTAGTAGAAATGAATAAGGATAATGCCTGGAGAAGAGGTTTTCACAAACAGGTTTTGGATGGCGGTTATTATAATATATCGCTGGTCGATACTCTGACAGACACTACTCTGGCTGATACTATCCTATTGAGCGCCAAGGGGTATTTTGACCAATCAATTTCTAACCTTGAAGTCTGGATAACGCCCGTCTATTATTATCCGTATCGATACGGATTGTTCGCCGGCCAGGACCTGAACATTGCAAGGAACGCCTGCGTAGACGCTTTTAACTCTGATTCGGGCACTTATGCCGAAACCCAGTTCAACGAAGACGGTGACATTGGTGCCAATGGTAACATAATTATTGATAAATTTGTAACGATTGGCGGCGATGCCAATACTGCGCTGGGCGGCTCGCTATTTGTTGACAATGGGTCAGTTATATTGGGAGACACATCGACTACGCAGGACTCTGTCAGTCTGGACATGATTCCGCAGTCGGAATACGACTGGGCCAAGTCGGTAAGCAATGCGCCAGCCGGACTTTCCGGAGCGGGTTATACTTATGACGCTGCAACTCAATCACTAATTACCGATGCGTCAGGAAGTGTGGAGTTTCAAAGCGGAGTATATTACTTTTCTTCAATCGACCTGGGACAGCTATCGACTCTGACTCTGGCGCCAGGTGCCAAAGTCACCATCTATGTCGATAGCAATCTTACTTTCGAGCAAGGCTCCACTATTAACGATGGCGGCTCACCGAGGGCTTTGGAAATCTTTTCACAATACGGATCACTACAATTTGACCAGGATAATACGTTTTATGGGACATTTTATGGCCCGAACGCTGATATTTTCTATGACCAGACTACCCAGGTATATGGCTCTTTAATTGGCAATTCCCTAACGATTGATAGGAATGCCTGTTTTCATTATGACCAATCCCTCTATGATATAAAGGGTCGTTCAACCGGCGAGATGGAGGCTGTAGCCTGGAGACAGAATTAATAGACAGCGAATGCCAATAGAATAGACGCGCTAACAGGGGGTAGGTTACGATGGAGCAAAGCAGACTTGTGAGAATTACAGCAAATCAAAAGGGCAGCGCTATTTTAATAGTCTTAGCTCTAATAGGTATGCTGACAGGCGTGGGAATTATGTCAGTTGACAGAGCCACGACCGATATTGATTTAGCCTTTAACCAGCTACAGGGCGACAGAGCATTTTACGTTGCCGAAGCCGGCTTGCAGCGCGCTATAGCCGAACTTAGAAAAGACGATAGCTGGCGCGTCGGTTACTACCGGCAGGTCTTGGATGACGGCTACTATACCACATCAATTACTGATTCAACAATCAACCCGGCTCTGGGTGATACATTGGTTATTCAAAGTCTCGGCTATTTCACCAAAGCAGTTGTCAACTTAGAGATGTGGGTAACGCCCGAGCAGTTGAATCCGTTCGCTTATGCGCTTTTTAGTGAGTCTGGGATTGTCATGAGACAAGGCGCCTGTACCGATTCATACAATTCGGATTCAGGGTCTTACGCCGTTACTGTGCTTGCCATGCTGGGTAATATTGGCACCAACGCTACTGTTACTTTAAGCCAGGATGCTACAGTTGGTGGTGACGCAATTGTAGCAGTTCCTGGTGGAATTAGCTTTGGACAAGATGCCCGGGTTTTAGGAGATACTATAACTGGCACAGACTCGCTCGACCTTAGCATTATTTCTGATTCGGAATATGTCTGGGCGCAGACTGTCAGCATTGCCTCTGCCGGACTTTCGGGAACTGATTACACCTATAATTCAATTAACAATACGCTTAATGTAAAAAGCAATGGTAATGTTATCTTAGCAGACGGCATTTATTACTTTACGCAGATAGATTTAAAACAAAACGGCCAGCTTAATATCGCTCCGGGTGCGACTGTTACAATTTACTTAACCGGTAACTTAAGCTTGTTTCAGGATGCCAGCATGAACTCAGGCGGGGCGCCGTCATCTCTTATCATATTCTCCAGAGGCGCTAAGTTTTCGATGTTTCAGGATTCTCAGTTCTATGGTGCCTTCTACGGCCCCAACGTAGTTTTTAAGGGCAGGCAGGATATGGGCATGTATGGCTCAATAGTGGCTGGAAATATTACTATGTTTCAAGATGCTTGCTTCCATTATGACCGTACCCTGAGCAGCTACACCAAGGGAACCACCGGAGACATTAACGTCATCGCCTGGCGGCTGCAATAAAATAATATTCGAACCACTGATCAGCACAAATCCAATATGAGATTGCCGCACGCCGAAAGAATCGGGGCTCGCAATGACTGTTCTCTAAATTATCTTATCAAATAATCCTAATTGCCCGGGGCAGTAAACTACTGCCATTGCCAAAAACAAACCGCTATCTTTGCCAGAAACAAATTATCTTAATTGCGAAGTTCGTAATACTGTCATTGCGAGGAGCGGAGCGACGTGGCAATCGCATTTCTAAATTTCCCCAGCCAAATCTTTCCATTCAGGATTAAATTCGACGAGGGTACTGCGCTACGCTATCAAACAACACCCTGGTCAAGCATGGCGTCGGCAACTTTGATAAAGCCGGCAATGTTGGCGCCACGAACATAATTGCCTTTGGTGCCGTACTTGTCGGCAGCATCCACACACGATTTGTGAATACTCTTCATAATATTCTTTAAGCGGCTGTCAACTTCTTCTCTCGACCAGCCGACCCTGAGCGAGTTCTGCGACATTTCCAGCCCCGAGACAGCCACGCCGCCGGCGTTTGAGGCTTTGCCCGGCGAGTACAAAATGCTGCTGCCCAAAAATTTCTGCACTCCTTCGTAATCGGTCGACATGTTGGAGCCTTCGCAGACAAGTTCTATGCCGTTTGACATAAGGTGGTCGGCATCTTTGCCTCTGATTTCGTTCTGAGTAGCGGAGGGGAAGGCACAGTTTGCTTTGATTGACCAGAGCGGGTTGTGGTCGAGGCTTCGGTCTGCCGCTTTGAATTCTGAGCCTTTAAATTTATCGGCGAATTCGTTTATTCTGCCGCGACGGACATTTTTCAGCTCTTTAATAAACGACAGTTTTTCAGTATCAAAGCCGGCTTCGTCATAGATGAATCCGCCTGAATCTGACATTGTCAGAACTTTAGCCCCCATTTCTATTAGCTTTTCTACTGTATACTGGGCAACATTTCCCGAGCCGGAGACGAGACAGGTTTTACCTGAGAGAGATCCGCCATTTTTTCCTACCATTTCAGCGGCAAAATAAACCGAACCATAGCCGGTTGCTTCGGTACGCATCAGCGAGCCGCCCCAGCCGATGCCTTTGCCGGTCAATACTCCTGTATACTCGTTGCGTAGTTTTTTGTATTGCCCGAAAAGAAAACCAATCTCTCTGCCGCCGACCCCAATGTCACCGGCCGGGACATCGGTGTTGGGACCGATATGACGAAAGAGTTCGTTCATAAAACTCTGGCAGAAGTGCATGACTTCGTTATCGCTTTTCCCTTTGGGATTAAAATCAGAGCCGCCTTTGCCGCCGCCCATGGGCAGAGTTGTCAGGCTGTTTTTTAAGACCTGTTCAAAGGCCAGAAATTTTAAGATGCTCAAATTTACGCTGGGGTGAAATCTTAGCCCGCCTTTGTAGGGCCCCAGGGCACTGTTCATCTCTATTCTATAGCCGCGGTTAACCTGAATTTCGCCTTTGTCATCGACCCAGGGAACGCGGAAAGTAATAGTCCGTTCCGGTTCAATCATACGTTCCAGAATTTTTGCCTGGCGGTATTTCGGTTCTTTTTCTAAAACGGGAGCGAGTGACTCGACAATTTCCTGTACAGTCTGAAGAAACTCAGTTTCTCCCGGATTTTTGGTTTGTGCCAGTTCCAGAATCTCTGCTACGTATTCGGACATCTTATCTCCCCATTTGAAACAGACCGGTCAAGTCCTTTCAAATTTCTATTTGTTCGCCGCAAACTTTCTCAAATATTCAGCTACCGATTCACCCTCACGGGAACGCAAGTTGACGCAGTCGTTCACCTGGGCTTCAACTCTGGCCAATTGCTGGTGGGTTCCTTCCACAATTCTGTCTTCATCAGTGAAAAACTCTTTGCCCATGTTGAATTTATCTAAAGAGCAGCCTCCGGCAATAAAGACCATACGCGTGGCGAAGGCCTCTGGCAGCTTAGAGATTATTACATCATAGTTTTCAAGGAACCACTCGAAAATGAACTGATCATAATATTCTGACTGACCACTAACTGTAAATGGTATCGAAAAAACTTCCTGTGGATATAATTCTCCGTTTAAGGTGTAGTCGAGCGCCTGATTAATGAGCGCCGTATCTCTGAATTGTCCCAGGGTCCTTAAGAAACGGGAACGTACGGCCGGAATTTTGGCCGCCAGAAAGCGGCTCTTGAAATCTTCAAACAGAACGGAGTCACCATCTTTAGCGTAATTGCTAAGCGATACGCCAACCAGCGACGGGTCAATTGATGTCGGTTCTTCCAGGTATTTTTTTGCCAGGATTTTCAGATAGCTGCGGACTTCTTCGTTTTCACCTTCATCAGCCAGCCAGTTTATCAGACGGGGGCGCAGCAGCGCTTCTTCTTCATTTTCACCAATTTTAGCCTCCATGCCAAGGCGCTCAAGCGAAGGCATCAGCAGATGATTTACAAATACTGCGAAATCACTTTTTAGCTCATCGGGCGTAAAGGCCCCTTCGACTTTACCGATGCTCGAGATTAAGCTGCCTATAACAGCCGGGTCTTTGTCACCTGCGAACATGCTCAAAGCATCCAGAAAGTCACTGCCTTTTATTTCACCGGCATCAAGCAGCGCTGAGAGATTACTCAAAAGTCCGATTCGTTCGCTTCGGTTCAGATGTTCTCTGGCATTATCCATCAAGCTGACCAGCATCTCTTTTGACACTTGCCAGCGGTAGTAGCCGGTAGCGCTGGCATTTGGAAAAATCCATTTTGGAGAGCTTTTTGAATCAAGCGTGACTACTTGTTCTTTCTCGGTTAAAAGAAATGACTTTTGCTTAATTGTTTTTCCATCAAGATATTTTAATGTTATCGGTATCTGCCAGATTTGCTGGGCAACTTCAACTTCATAATTGGAAAACCGACTCTGGGTGACAGTTATTTGGTTATCATCACCGGTTGTGACAGTTAGAAGAGGAACTCCCGGCTGAACAATAAAAGTGCTCATAACTCCGGCTACATCCTGTCCTGAAGCCGCACTCAGGGAATTCCATAAATCAAACCCGGTAGCGTTTCCCCAGGCATTGTCATTTATATAATTTACGACGCCCTGACGAAATTTTTCTTCACCTACCCAGTTCTCAATCATCGATAGCACAGCCTGACCTTTGGAGTAGATTGTCCCGATATTTCTCAGCAAATCAGCGGTCTCACTTCCGGGAGGACGAATGGCAATTGCAGTGGGCCGGGCATCGCTTCTCATTACACTCAGTCCTGAACGGACAGAGCCTATACCCAGCCCATAGTCAGGGTAAATTTTATGCGAAATTTTGCCGCCCAGCCAGGTGGCAAAAGACTCGTTTAGCCATAAATCGTCCCACCATTCCATCGTCACCAGATCGCCAAACCACATATGGGCCAGCTCATGCGCGGTAACACTCGCCTGACGTCTTAACTGGCCGATAGTCGGAGTTTTATCAAACAGTAAGAGACTTTCCCGGTAGGTAATGGCGCCGGCATTTTCCATAGCGCCCGGCCAGAACTCCGGCACGGCTATCAAATCAAGTTTTTTGTAGGGGTAGGGTCTGCCAAAAAATGCGACAAGCTCTTTTAATATAGGTGGTGTAGATTTTATCGCCTGAGATGCCAGGTGGGTTTTGCCTTTGACCGTAACGATGCGAGTTGGAATGGGCATATCAGGAACTTCGACAGTCTCCAACGGACCGGCGGCGATTGCCAGCAAATACGATGGCAGCGGCTTGGTTTTTTCAAATTCATAAATCTTCCAGCCGTCTGCTTGAGTCTCTCTTGCTACCGGTGTATTAGCGATTACTATGTGTTCCTCCGGAACAGACAAGGTCATTTGATATGGGAACTTAAAGGCAGGTTCGTCAAAACAGGGGAAAGCTTTGCGGGCATCGCTCTCTTCAAACTGTGTAAAAAGATAACTCTCGCCGTCCACTTCGGTTCTATAGAGGCCTACGGCCTGAGTGTTAAAAGAAGTGGTGAAATCTATCTCAAGTTTGTAGCTGCCTTTCTGCATTATCTGGCTGGTAGTAAGAGTAACACGGCCGTTTTCGCCGGTGCTTAGAGTGTAGTCCAGTTCTTTTTCACCACTCGTAAGCAGTACTTTGTTAAGTTCTATATCTTCAGCATGAAAAATAAATTCGCTGGTTGCATTTAATACTTTGAGATCAATTGAGACCGAGCCCGAATAATCGGCTTCTCTGGCATCAATTTTTAAATCAATAGCCTGAAATGTGGGGATGACCTCTTTTTTGAGCCGGATTGTATCGGCGGCAAATATCGGTGATAGATTAATTGCCAAAATCGCGAAAATTGCCCCCAAAAAAAGACCATAACGCTGTGTTGAAAAAATCATGGTTTCTCCCAAATATAAGTTTTTAGAGAATCTTTACGCCGAATATATGATTAAGTTTCACTTCGGGCAAGATGTTACAGAGTAAAGAAAGGCATCTCTCGAATCATCCCCAAAATAACCGAGCAGAAATATCATTATATCATTATATCATTGTTGAGAATAAGACAGACAGCGCTTAAATTCAGATATGGGCATTATCAAGACAGCCGGAGCAACATCGTGCAGTTAAGGGAACTTCTCAAACCGTCCAACCTGATGAGTCTCTTTCGCATTATGGTCATTCCTCTATTATGGTATTTTCTGTCCAAGCCAGGTCAGCAGCCGGCGTTTATAGCATTTTCCATCGTGCTCCTGGCAGCTCTTTCAGACGGTCTCGACGGCTTCATTGCCAGAGTGCGCCACGAAGAAAGCCGGCTGGGGATGCTTCTCGACCCTTTTGCTGACAAAGTTTTTGCGGGAGCGCTGGTTATTCTTCTGGTTATCTATCGCGATTTTTCGGTCTGGCTGGCTGTCCTGATTTTGGGACGTGACCTGCTGATAATTGCTTTTGCCGCTATTTTACTAAAAGGACAAGAAATCGTAGTGCCCTCAAATCTCACCGGCAAATACGCCTTTGCTGCCATATCAATTCTACTGGCCTGCTCTGTAATGCGCTTCGAATTTGGCGTTAACTTAATGACTTATATCAGCACAGTCATGATAGTTATTTCTATGTTTGTTTATGGCCGGGTTCTAAGACATCTGGCTAAGGAAAAAACTATCCCGGTTTTTAATGATAAGCCTGTCTTCAAATATATGCGGTGGACGACAACATCACTGATATCGCTGGTACTTTTGATAAAGCTATATGAGTTTTTGCTTAGCTGAAAGTTGCCGGCTAAAGTTTCGGTCTGTCTTCAGGTGTGGCAGTGACATTGGTAATAATTCTGGCGCTGCGATTCCAGGTGAAATAATTCCAGGCCCATTGAATAAAAACCAGAAGTCTGTTTTCAAAGCCAACCAGATACATCAGATGTACAAATAACCAGATCAGCCAGGCAAAAAGTCCGCTGACTTTTAGTTTGCCTATCTGACCAACCGCTCGGGAGCGGCCGATGGTGGCCAGATTTCCTTTATCAACGTATCTGAATGGTCGAACGGTTTTGTTTAATAGCCTTGCTTTTATCAGCTTGGCGACGTATTTCCCCTGCTGCATCGCCACCGGAGCCAGACCGGGCAGAGGCTGGCCTGTCTGGTGAGAGTAGTTGGCCAGGTCGCCAATTACAAAGACATTAGCATGACCCGGCAGAGCCAGTTGGCTGTCTACAATCACTCTTTCACTGCTATCGAGACAGCTCAGAATGTTCTTTACAATTTTTTTCCCTAACGATGAAGCCTTGACGCCTGCTGCCCATAGAACAGTATCTGTTTTGATTCTGTCTTCTTTGTTATTCATAACAATAGTAATTGAAGTTCGGTCGATTGAGGTCACCATAGTACTTGAAAGTACTTCAACTCCTAGTTCCTCAAGAGAGACGGTCGCTTTTGCAGAAAGCATTTGATCAAAGGCGGGTAGAATTCTGTTTTGTCCCTCTACCAGAATGATTCTTGCTGTCTTAGGGTCGAAAGAGCTGTACTCGCGTCCGATAGTGTAACGGGTGATTTCGCCAACGGTGCCGGCCAGCTCAACCCCGGTTGGTCCGCCGCCTACTATGATGAATGTCAAGAGTTGTCTTCGGGTAGAATCATCTTCGGCCAGTTCTGCTTTTTCAAAGGCTGATAAAATACGCCGCCTGATCTCCAGAGCTTCTTCAATAGTTTTCAAACCGGGAGCATGTCTGCTCCATTCGTCATGGCCAAAATAATAGTGTCTTGAACCGGCAGCGACTATCAGGCTGTCATAGTCAATGACCCGGTCATCATCCATGAAGACTCTCTGCGATTCAATATCAATATCATTGACCTCGGCCATAATAGTACGAGTGTTCTTGTTCTTGCGAAGTATCGCTCTTATTGGTGAGGCAATGTCAGCGGGCGACAAGCCGCCTGTGGCAACTTGATACAAAAGAGGCTGAAACAGATGAAGATTACGTTTATCTATGAGCGTGACTTTGACCGGTGCATTTTTCAAGGCCTTAGCAGCGTTAAGACCGCCAAAGCCGCCACCTATAATTACTACCCGATGTAAATTTGTCTGGTCCGTCATTATGTATATTTAAACGTACCGATTATCAGCTGAGTTCTTTGTTATTGATTAAAGAATTGCTCTATCCTGTTGGTAAAGGCTGTGCCGGTTTCGCTTGCCGAGAAGCCAAGCAGGCCGCTTAAATCTGATAAAGTCTCATAAAAGTCAACTCTAACCATAATTTCGTTAAGCTCAGCTGCGGTCAGCTCGTTTTGAGCATCAAGGAGATTAATAATATTCAGTTTGCCTGCATCATAGCGCCCGATAACTGTTTCAAGGTTAAGCCGTGCCAGATCGAGCCGGCGGTAGACCGAGGGCAGCATATCAAGGCCGGCAGTCATTTTTTGGAATTTGGAAAATATCTGGCCGCTTACTTTAAGCCGCTTATTGTCAGTTTCAAATTCAAGTCTGCTGTAAATTGAATTCAGTTTTCGTCCTTCTTTGATTCTGTCCGTTCCCAGAAAAAGAGGTAATTTCAAAACGCCACCCAGCGTCCAGCTGCTTTTTTCTTCTGTGAACGATAGCGGCGTATCTCTCAAGTCATCAGCATATCTGTAACTTGCCCGGAACTCAAGCGACGGCAAGTAACGTGACCTGTTTTGTGACCGAAGTCCGTTCATTATGGCCAGCTTCTGCTCAAATTGCCGGATTTCGCTGTTATGGACCAGTGCATAATCTACCATCAGCTGCGCGATGCGCGAAGCCTGCTCAGGCAATGACAGCTTGCCATAAACGCGGTCATAAAATAACGAAGTTGCTGTTTCGGAAAACGATTCGGAGAAAACAATATATTCTGTTTCGTTCGGGTAGTTGAGCAGTGTATTCAAAAGTATCCGGGCAATTTTGAGATTTGCTTTGGATTCAATAATCTTTTGACTGATTTTGTAACGTTCCTGCTGCCAGCGCGACATTTCGTATTCGTCGGCATTTTCTATGATCTGGCGCGTACCGGTGACTTCGATATTCCGGTCAACTAACTGTCTGATACGTGAAAAGATATCGACTAACTTTTCTGCTCTGACATAATTTAAATACGCCCGCTCTACCGCCCGCTCCAGTTCTATCCTGGCTTTTTCCAGATTAACCTGCTCCAGTTCTTTTTCTTTTGAGGCTACTTTGATAGAGCGAATTGTTTCCAGCGAAAAAAGTTTCTGATGCAAATCAAGGCTGGTTGCAAAGTATTCCTGCTCAAATTCATTGCGGGAGTTACTTACGGTATTGTCGTCGCGGTAGCCGAGCCCGGCGCTGAGACTAAGCTGCGGCAGGTAGGCGGCGTAGGCCTGAGCTGCCGCCTGTCCCGCTGCTTCAAGTGCGTCATACATAGCCAGAAAGCCGGGGTTAAGCGAAACTGCCCGAAGTATGGCATCATCGATTGTCAGAGGCGGCGTATCTTCGGAAGCTCCGGCAAGTATCACATCGGCTTCATTATAGATTCTGCGCGACAGGGGAACCCGGCAGATTTTTGCCGTTTTTTCATTGACTGCCACCGAGTTGCCGCCTACGAATTCGAAAGTAAGTTCGGCTGGTTTGGAGCCGGTGATTATCTTAAAAGTTTTGTAAGCGTTAAAGCGGGCTTCGGAAAAAATATTGTAGGCAGAATTTGTAGCCAGCGCTCCGCGCTCTACCAGCGCCAGACCCTCGCTGACAATAGCCGGAATGCGGTCGTTTTTAAGCGATAAAAAGAATTGATTGACCATGGTAACATCCAGCCCCCAAAGTGGCGCCAGATATATGGCGTCAACAGATCTGTCTAACTTCTTATACGCTTTGAAATATGCAAAAGTGCCTTTATTATCGAAACCCTCGGCCGTGACAACTTCGAATCCATACTTCTGCCCAATCGCTTCAACACGCGCGAGTACTGCTTTCGATTCATCTCCCGATGGAAAATGCAGGAAACCAAGTTTCTTAATCGGTCGAAATAGGTTCAGAACGGACAGGTCATTTTCTATTTTGTCCGGGATAAGATGGATTGTCAGATTTTCTACTACAGGCTTACCTGAAGCATCCAGCAGACCTTCAACGTCCGGTGCAAACTGATGCATGGCTACAATCGGTTTTTTGCAGCCGGCCTCAATCAAATCATTGACCACCCAGGGACCCACCGCAATGATAATATCAATAGCAGCCAGTTCGCTGAGCTCTCTGGCCATCCGCCTGGAATTTTCCCTGTTCCATTCGGCGCTGCGGTAGCCATCAGGAGAAAAATGAACTATCAAATCTTCGGGCAGGACTGCCTTTAGTTGCTGCAGGTATTCATCTCTGAGCCGGTTGTGAATTATATACTGCCCGCCCTCGAAATAGCCCAGCCGGATTGGTCTGGCCGGTTCGGTCGCTTTTGCAGAGCCTGCCAATCCTGTCATTATAAGCAAGGCAGCTATCTGAACGGCTAATCGTCTTAATTGCACAAAGTTACAAAATATATTCAGTCTGTTTTTCATAAGGCTCCCATAATAGCAAAATATGCCGGCCTGCCAAAGTCTTTTTTGACGGTCTGGCTTTTGCTTAAATCTTAAACGGTTAAGCAGAGCCGGCTGCCTAATTTTTATTACTGATAGCGAATCAGATTGACAGGCTTCAGATTTCTGTGTTAAGTACAAAAGATAATATTAAAGTGAGAATTTTCAGATTACGTATGCGCGCCAGACTTATTCAAAAAGATATCAATAACCCGGATTTTAAAGGCTTTCTCAATGATGTCAGTTCGGAATCCACCGACATCGTCTGTTTTGGTGAACTGGCCACCAGCGGTTGTCTGTATACTGAGCGCAAAGTACCGGCCTTGGATGAACTGGTCAAAAATTTTAACGGTCTTGACTACAGCATCATGATTGGCTGCCCCAAAGCTGCCGCTGAGGGACTGCAAAATTGCTATATGTATTACGACAGCGGCCAATATCAGCTCTACCATAAAATCAATCTGTTTGAGCCGATGAACGAAAATAAAGTTTACACCCCCGGAACAGAGCCGGGAATCTTTGATACAAAGTTCGGCAAAATTGGCGCGGCTATCTGCTACGACCTGCGTTTTCCGGAAATTTTTGAAAATCTCAAAGCCGCCGGCGCTGAAATTATTTTCGTGCCGGCCGCTTTTCCCAGAGCGCGCATTAATGACTGGAAAGATTTACTGGTTCAGCGAGCCAAAGACAATAACATTAAAATAGTAGGTATAAATGCTGTCGGTGACGACGGCACTTATGAATTCGGCGGGACCAGTATGGTCGTCGACAATGACGGCACAATCTTAGAGCAGGCTGACGAAACCACAGAAACAGTAATTGAGGTAGAATTATGAATAACGATCTTCGTGATGTTGTCTTTTCCGGCATTGTAGCAGTCCGTGACCGCCTAATGAGTGCAGAAAACGCTATCAGACTGGAATCCGGCGAGCCGAGTTTTGACACTCCCGCTCATATCAAAGAAGCTATGACCAAAGCCATGACCGACAACCACACTCACTACGGTCCCTCGACCGGTGTCAAACCACTCAAAAGCGCCATCATGAAGAAAGTCAGCGAGCAAAACGGAATTGACTATCTTGACGGCCTCGATAAAATCGTGGTAACAAATGGCGGCATGCACGCGCTCTACTGCACCATGCAGACTATTCTAAACCCGGGCGACGAAGTAATCGTGCCTCAGCCCAACTGGACAGCCACCACCTGGATGATTCGTCTGGCGGGCGGTAAAGAAATTGGCGTAAAACTAAAACCGGAACTCGAATACCGCTGGGATTTCGACGACTTAAAAGCTGCCATCACTTCCCAGACCAAAGCAATTCTCATAAACTCTCCGCACAACCCCACCGGCGGAGTTATGACCAAAGCCGATATGGCAGCGCTGCTGGATTTAGCTGAAAAGCACGACCTGTACATCGTTTCAGACGAGGCCTACGAGCATATTATCTACGATGAAACCCACTACAGCATTGCGGCAATCGCCAAAGACCGTCCGGCCAAAGTGCGCGATAAAATCATCAGCTGCTTTACATTTTCAAAAAGCTACGCCATGACCGGCTGGAGACTCGGCTACACCACCTGCAGCTCTCAAGACTATGCCGACAATATGAAGAAAATGATTCTTTATACGATAAATGGCGTCTCGACTCCTTCGCAGTACGCCGGAGTAGCGGCGCTTGAAGGTCCGCAGGACAATGTCTTGGCTATGCGCGACACTTACCGCCAACGCCGCGACCTGTTATTCGATGGTGTCAATTCAACCGAGATGCTAAGATGCGACACGCCACCCAAAGGCGCTTTTTATCTCTACGCTCAGATTACCGATAACTGGAGCGGCTCGGCCTGGGATCTGGTCAATTACCTGATAGACAATTATTCGATGGGCTCGGTGCCGGGCGATGTTTTTTACGACGACCAAAAATCAATTCGCTTTTCGTACGCCTGCCCGACTGAGATGATAGAGCGCGCTATTGTCAGCCTCAAAACCCCGAAGAAGCCTGTTTCTGCGTAGAAAAGCTTAAACGTTTTCTGGGGAACGAACGTCAAATAAGCAGAGTCTCTGTTGCTTTCGTTGTAGGGTCGAAAATTATGATTAAGTATTCACTATTCGTTTGTATCATGCTTTGGACACAAGCAAGTATTGTTTTTGCTACTCCGGAGACACCCTCAATTATAACTAAGGTAGAAAATCCAGAACATTACGATTCGTTAGCCAAAAGTCACAAAATCTTCGAGGAAGTTTTCAACGGTTGGGAGATTACATCCGTTTTCAATCTACTGAAGCAAGGCGAGGTTATTTATTTGTACGTTAATTTAGTGGTTCCTAAGAGAATAGCGAAAGAGGCTACGTCATTAGAACTCGGAATAAGGATGGAATTTACCAACGATTCGCTCCTTAACTATAAAGGAATAAAAGAAATCAGATTAAAGCTACAAGAAGTCTTGAAATCTATCGAAAACAACAAATTCGTAAGGTTATTTCGAAGCAATGCAAATGTTTGCTCAGAACACCTCTATTGGCATGCAGGGTATAGTTTTGAAATTCGTTCAGAAAATGGAGATACATTGGCGGTTGCCCCCAACTGGCCATTCTCCAAGAGAAGTGCTCGCGTTTCATGGTTTAGTTTCAATTCACGATTTCTGTTGGACTATCTGGAAGTTTTTATGGGAGCCGCAGCTTTCACTAACATCCCTGAGTTCAAAAAAAAAGTAGGTATCGGGTATGTTAAGTACACTAGAGACCAGTTGTTGGTTTCTTCAGGAAAAGACTTTAGTGGGATTAATTCATGTTTCACGTCCAGAGGGAGAGTAATTACAACGTATAAATTGTCAATGAAGTATGACTGGTCTAACTTTCCTTACTTTACAGAAGCGGTGAAACGACACAACTACTATATCATTTCTGAAACAAGGTCTAAATGCTTTCCAGCTGCAATGACCGATAAACTATTTGCAATTTTGAGTCCGTCTGCTGGAAAAGTTTCAGGGCGAGTTTACTTGCCCCTTGATTGCGAGAAAAGAATAATAAGATTTATTTCTTTTCCTGTTGAAAAGATAGAAGACCTTGACCAGAGGCCAGTAATTCAAAGTATTTCAGTAATTGACTCTTTACTCGAAACGCTTAAATAGAACGAATGGCGTAATTTTTGTGGGCGGCCGCCAAAGGCGTGTCCTCATTTGCTCATTTTCTTAAAGTGTGATAATACGGGAGCCCTCCTAAATAGGATAAGCGCCTACTTAGAACATTCGGCTGCGGAGCAGACCGGGTCACCGCCTCTGAAAATAAAGTCAACCGCCGTGGTCAGATCAAGAATATTGCCACCGTCACCGTCACAGTTTAAGTCAGATGCTTCCATTGGATCTGACGGCGGGCCGCCTCTGAATATACGGTCAACCAGGAAGGTCAAATCCAGGATGTTGCCGGCCGTGCCATCAGCGTTGGCATCACCGCAAACATAACTTTGCAGCACTTCCAGTGAACCGTCAGTGATACAGATTCTTAATGTATCCAGCGACGCGATTGAATCAAGGACAACTTCAATGCTATCCCAGGAAGGGCCGGCGGTTTGCTGCCACGAGAGGCATTCAATTGTATCCGGCGGATCCTGCGTCGTGTCGATATCCCACTCAGTACAAAGGAAAAAGTTAGTGTCCCAGTAAGTTTCAAAAGTCCAGGGTGACCAATCGGGATCAGTAGTCACAATGCCAAAATTGTCAGTAAATGCTGTATTGATTCTTATAGGTATGATTTGATCTCCGAGAGTATCAGGAAATTCAAAAACATCGACAAGTACGTTAAAGAATGTTCCACCAGATTGCGGCGCAAATCCCGGCGTTATCGGTCCTCCGAAAATATCTGCAATTCCAGCAATTATCATTATTGTTGAGAATTCAGAATATGTGGTCGCAGAAACAATTTCCCAACCGGCAATCAGGGTACCGGCCGTATCAAAATTGGCTCTGAAGACTTCAAAAGAATCGACGTGAAAAAAATCCCAGGGACTATCAGAGAATACACTTGTCGAATCAATGCAGTTGGGTCCGCTATAAGCATTACATTTCCAAAAAAGAGTATCATATACGGTGACACTATCAGACGGGAAATAGATAAGTCCAGTACGGCCAAGATGTATTGCCAATTTAAACCCGATTATCGTATCCGGGAGATGGTCGATGTATATCGGAATCGCAATGTTAGTGGTGTTGGGAAAAGCGGTGGTATCTCCAATAGAAATAGTAACTTCACAATCTTCAATCTGATTTGGAGAATTCTTAGCCGTAGGCGCCAGAAAAAGCATAGTGACTAAAGCCAGAAAGGTAACTTTTCGGAATGAGATTTGTGAGGACATTTTACCTCCAAAAAATTGTATGCCTGAAATTCAACCTCCCACTTTTCGGGCTTTAAATTCAGAGCAAATATTATTGTTTGAACAGTCGAAAAGTTAGCGATTACTTTAGTAAGTACCTGATCCCTTTTGTTAAAAAAGTAAGAGATAGTAAATAGTCTTCTAAAAGAGAATATAGGAACCAGGTCATTTATTGTCAAGCGGAAGTTTCGTGGTGGGCCACCCGGCCGATAGCTTACCCAAAAACCCGTAACTGCTTGATAATCTGGCTTTAATATGCTATTATATTATAGTTGCTCCATCTGTTCATTAAACGGTTGAGGGTTGTGGTGCGTCCATAATTACAGCCATAACTGAAATGGTGAGTAGAAGGGTATTATTTTAAGTGGAGTCATGAATCTAAAAGTATCTAATACGGGCTTAATAATTCTAGTGCTTGTTACTGTATTACTGTCATGTACCGAAAAAACAACAATCATTCGGCCAATTGACGGTGATGCCGTCCACTTGTTTGGGGTAGTATATGCGTGGCGATGTTACGGTCCAAACGACCCCTTTAACAATCCTACTGAGGAGCATCTAAATCGATTTTCCATGAAAACCGGTGAACCGGCTAAGATTACATTTATCAGAGATAATGGTTTTGAATCGCAATGGGAGACTGATGATTCTTCTTCGTTTGAGCGTTACATGAGTGCCGGGACGTACATCGCTGTTGTTGAAACCGGCTACACTTGGCCACCGGATACATTCTACAACATTCATCTCACACCGGGCGACACCGCGCTTAGACTCGATATCGGATATGATGTAATTGACCCCCTACATCTTACTTTTGCTTTTCAATATCCAACAATCAACGACCTTCAGCCAGTTGCTGAGGAATTTGATGCTATTCTCAAAACAGGAAATCTGGCTAGAAGAATTCATGTTCCCGGTCCGCTCAATATCCTGTACACTATGTCCCCTGACACTTATGTTACAGATACCTTTTGTTTTGAAAATCCACATGGTCCCTGCTGGGTCTATCATGAAGTTCCTGTTATTCGCGAATTAGGCGGGTATGGCGAATTATGGAATGTTCTGGACGCGTACCATAGCATCATGGCAGCAAAAGAGTCAGATACGACTGGAGTCGTGCCGGCCAATCTGTCACTCCACCCTACCGGGGTATATTTCTGTCTTCACTAAGATTGAGTTTCTCGTAGGCGACCAGCCGCGGCCGGGTCCTTATCCATTTCTCAAGCTTGTTAGTGATTACTAATGTGGTACATGATGTTTTCGTCTTCCCAGCAGACATTTGTCATGTCGGAAAATTCGTTAGAGATATTTTTTTCAAACTGACTAAGTGCATCTGCAAGTTCTTTATCATTGTACAAACTAAATGTGGAATAATGACGCTGTTTCACTAAACGCACCAGTTGATCAAGAGACTCTGAGCGCTGGTAGTGAAACTTAGTCACAGAATTTAATTTGAGGCTGCTTACTTTAGATAATTCCTTTTCAATTTCGCCTTGTTGATAGAGACGTGTTTCTCTTTTGTGAAAACCGGGGAAGTATTTCCCCCAAATATTTCTGGAGTTCTGTTCCCTCAAACGCGTATACACAAATAATTGTCCATCGCCTGCCAGGAGACGAGAACACTCTTGAAAAAACCCAATAGGTGAAAAATGGTGTATGGCGTTAAAGGTGAATAAGGCACCGAGAGTGTCGTTTTCTAATGGAATCTTTTCTGATGAAGAATTGACTACCGTAAATCTCTGCATGCCATTTGATTGCATGTGTTTTTCAAGCTCCCGAAGCATTTCGGGACTCCTGTCGCAACAGTACAACGAAAATCTTTCACCTAACGCCCGGCACAGCATCAATGAATACCGGCCAGCTCCACAGCCTATATCCGCCCCGACTAGTTTTTTCACGCCGTTTAATTTAGAGACGATATATTCAATTGGCTCTGAATCCGTAGTGCGTATTCTGCGATATTCTCGGGCAACTTGCGAAAAATGAAGATCCATATTTGTATGCATCAATGCTCCTGTTCTAAATTCGATTCTATCTATACACGCCAACTCAAACTAAGAGCAGGACTTCGGCTCTTTCCAGCTGAACTAAAATCGTTCAAATTGTTATATTGTCAGCTACTCTGACAGATCGAGCATTGCACCCAAGCAGGCCTGATATAACAAGGTACGAATTTCCGGGTTGTTGTCAAGAGGGGCATTTATTTGGTGGTCGACCCGTCGTGCCGGACCAGGAAAAGCCTTTCTGCTGCTTTACAGCACTATTCTTTCACCAATTCCTTTTTTTCCCGATAGAAATCTCTATCAAACATCTGGCCCTCTTTCCAGATGGCGACAATGTTCCGGGTTTTATCGATATCAGTAGTCGGGTCGCCATCGACCAGAAGAAGGTCAGCACGAAGTCCAACATCAATGCGTCCTCTGTCAGTCAGTCCAAAAACCGATGCCGGTAGCGAAGTGGCGGATTTCAAAGCTTCCAGAGGAGATAATCCCGCCTCAACTAGTATGTCCATTTCCCTGTGAATGCTGATACCAAAAGCAGTGCCCCTATTAGGCGGGTCGGAACCGGCCAGAAGCCGGATGCCTTTGTCATGCAAAAGTTTGAGCGATATTTTGACTGTATCCGGGTCAAACCAGCCTCCCGGTTTGGCATTGGGATTGGTGATGGCCAGCCACTCGGCAGCCGAAGCATCAAGATAGGGGGCGACCCGGTCATCGGTCGCCAGCGCCTCGCTCCCTGCCCGGCCGCCAATACAATAGGTGACACCTAGCGTCACGATTACGAAAGTGTTTCGCTGGCTCATTTGTTCTATAAAGGCGCTATCCGGAACATGGTCGGCAATCATATGAGCCAGTCCGTCGGCGCCAGCCCTGACAGCATCCTCTGCATATTCAAGGGGATGAATATGGACAATGGCCAGTTTGTCCCGTTTATGAGCTGCCTCGATGAGCGCCTCCAATGTTTCATAGTCAATTGAGGGCATACAACCTTTGCAAGGCTGATAAACTATCTTGATATAATCCGAGCCTTCGGCGATGCGTTCATCGACAACCTTTTGAGCATCTTCGGCTCTCTCAATTGTAGGAATATCTCTGCCATATTCGGTCCCGTGACCTTTCGGCGCCGTCACAAGATTTCCAGACGAAAAAATATCAGCGCGCCCAAAGGCTTTGCCTTCTCTTTGTTCACTTTTCAACTTACTGACAGCAACCGGGTCTTCGTGCATGCCCATTGCGGTAGTAACTCCAAATGCCAGAGCCTGCTCAAGAGCACGTGAGGTAGCAATGTGTGAATGGCTTTCAATCAGCCCCGGCAAGAGTGTGCGTCCTTCGCCGGAGATGAGTTCGGCTTTTTCAGGAATATCAATATCGCTGCCAATTGCTGTAATTTTGCCGTTTTCAAAAAGTACCGTGGTGTTCTCGTGGACGCTTTCGCCATCAAAAACCCGCACATTTTCAATAGCAAAGCCCGACTCACGCCTGGCAATTTTAGCCCGAATATATTCATTTTGTTCTTTTGGCGTGCGGGATTTGAGTATCTTAATTTCGTATTCCCCTTTGGCAGAATCTTTTTGGAGCGAACTCAACTGCAATTCATAAATTCCGGTTAACTTCGGAACAAGCTCAACGAGTTCGGCGCCTTTGTCGCCAGTGGGACTGTCTATTTCCGAAACGAGTTCTCCATTGGGGTCATTGACTTTTACCACCAGATCAATTCCAATTTGCCTGACTGCGATAAGGATATACTGTCCGGATTTAAGCTCGACCTGAAATTTATGAATCTCGCCGGCGTTTAGTTCGGCTCTGATAATACTTTCGGGCTCGATTTTTTGAAGCTGGTCAGATTGAGCAAAAACAGTTGAAGCCATAAGAAATACGGCGGATACGATATAGGTTTTTTTCATGGCAATTCCTCGAATTTGATATTGCGATTTTCAAATTGAGACCTAGAAATATAGGGTCAAATGTCTTGTGGCACAAGGAACGAGTCAATTCCCCCTCGACTTTTGGGTCTTTTTGCCGATATATTTGATAATGACACTTGTCTGCGGCCCACAAACCTCGTTTTTTTCACTAATAATACCAAAATCTCTTGACCTATGGAGAATTATGGCTTATTATGAAAGACTTGGCTTGTTGGGCCCTTAGCTCAGTTGGTTAGAGCAGCTGACTCATAATCAGCGGGTCGCAGGTTCGAGTCCTGCAGGGCCCACTTAAGATTTGGGCTAAACAGGCAAGGGCAATTAGCTCAGTTGGTTAGAGCGTTCGGTTCACATCCGAGAGGTCACTGGTTCGAATCCAGTATTGCCCACCATGAAGAACGAAAGATGATTGTATTGAAAAATAAATTGATTCTCATACGAGCCCTTTTCCACTGCGGAAAAATTGGAAAAGAGGCCGTAAAAGAAAAAATCAAAGCGCATTCTGTTTTACCTTAAGCAGAGTGCGTTTTTCGTTTATGGCAGATTTAAGGCGAAAAAGAGGTGTAGGTTATGGCAAGTGTTGTTCCAAAGGAGAGAGAAGTGTTAGGTGAATTACAGCAGTTGATGCAGCTCCAGACGATTGACTACGATCTTGGTGAACTGGAAAGATCAAAAGAATACCTTCCTGATATGATGGAGAATCTGAACCGGGAGATTGAGGAGATCCAAACCAGGCTGGATTCCGCTGTTAAGACTCAGGAAGAGTCAAATCTAAAGCAGAGTAGTCTGGAACTGGATGTTGCCAGCAGGCAAAAAGAGCTGGAAAAATATCAGAAGCAGATGATGTCAATCAAGACCAACAAAGAATATGACGCTCTGGTCTCCCAGATTGATACTCTCAAACAGGAAATTGACGCTGCCGAGACAGAAATTCTCAATACAATCGAACAACTCTCAGGGCTGGAAAAAGAAATAGAAGAAAGCAAGGAACAGCTTTCTGGAATCGAGGAAAACAACCACAAACAGCTGGATATCCTGAAAGTGAAAATAAACTCAATTGGGGATAAAGTTGCTGACAAGGACAAAGAGAGGGCTGCCGTTATTACATCAATCCCCAGGCCAGTTTTATCAATTTACGAACGGGTTCGCCGGGGCAGAGGCGGCGATGTGGTCATAGCGGTCAAGCGACGTGCCTGCGGAGCCTGTTTTAAGTCTTTGACACCAAAAAAAGTTCAGGAAATCAAAGGTGGCGGTAAGATTTTCACTTGCGACTATTGCGGAAGAATTCTCTACTGGCATGAGAGTGAATCTCCCTAAAGAAAAAAAAGAATAGCTTGATTTTGGCAGGTGTGTAATATAATTATTAATGGCTAATTTCTTAGAGAAAACCGGTCTGACTTTTGATGACGTCCTGCTTGTGCCTGCTCGCTCGAACGTCCTGCCGAGCGAAGTCGATGTCAGCACCCATATCACCCAGCAGATAAAGCTCAATATTCCGATTATGTCGGCGGCTATGGACACGGTCACCGAATTTCAGATGGCTATAGCTTTGGCCCGGCAGGGAGGCTTAGGCGTAATTCACAAAAATATGTCTATCAAGAGCCAGGCTGAAGAGGTTGATAAGGTCAAGCGCTCAGAGTCGGGTATGATAGTCGACCCCATAACACTGCCTCCAACTGACACTTTGGCTGATGCTCTCGAAGTTATGTCGCGCTTTTCTATCTCCGGAATTCCGATTACCGAAAATGGCAAATTGGTAGGGATTCTGACCAACCGCGACCTGCGTTTCCAGAAAGACACAGCCCAAAGAATCTCTAACGTTATGACCAGCAAGAACTTAGTTACCGTCAAAGAGGGTACGAATCTTGAAACCGCTCAGGAAATTTTGCACAAACATAGAATAGAGAAATTGCTGATTGTTGATGATAAGCAGATGCTCAAAGGCATGATAACTGTCAAAGATATAATGAAGCGGATTCAATATCCCAGCGCCTGCAAAGATAAGCGGGGGAGACTCAGAGTTTCGGCGGCAGTTGGGGCCGGTCGGGATCTTGAAGAAAGAGCCGAGGCTCTGGTAAATGCCGGTGTTGATATTCTGACAGTAGACAGTTCCCACGGTCATAGTGAGGGAGTTTTAAAGGCGGTATCGCTTATAAAGAAAAAATTTCCTGAGATGCCGGTTATTGCCGGGAATATTGCTACGGCAGAGGGCGCCAAAGCGATGATTGAGGCCGGAGCAGATTGTGTCAAAGTTGGTATTGGTCCCGGCTCTATTTGTACTACTCGAATAGTCACCGGTGCCGGCATGCCGCAGGTGACAGCCATCATAAATGCTGTTGAAGCGGCCCAGAAGTCTGAGACGCCGGTAATTGCCGATGGCGGTATTCGTTATTCAGGTGATATTGTCAAAGCTTTAGCCTGCGGCGCCAGCGTAACTATGGTTGGCTCGCTGTTTGCCGGAACCGACGAATCGCCCGGCGAGACACTTTTATTTGAAGGTCGTTCTTTTAAAGTATATCGTGGTATGGGCTCAGTTGAAGCTATGAAAAGCGGCAGCAAAGACAGATATTTTCAGGAGCATGAAACCGAGGCCGGCAAACTGGTACCGGAAGGAATCGAAGGTCGGGTGCCCTATAAAGGCGCTCTGCAGGAGTCAGTTTTCCAGCTGATGGGTGGCTTGAGAGCCGGTATGGGCATTGCCGGGGCTGCAAATTTGAAAGTATTGAGAGAAAAATCCAAATTGGTACAGATAACCTCTGCCGGAGTGACAGAATCTCACCCGCATTCTGTGTCAATTACTAAAGAAGCACCCAATTATCGCCGTATGTATTAATAGGTATTAATGGGACTCACTAAATGTGTAAGAATGTTGTTTAATATATATGATTGAAGTCTTAAGAAAGCAGGAGGAGCAGTCGCGCTTTAAGAAATCCTTTTAGAGTGAGGAAAGTCCGAGCTCCAGAGAATCAGGACGCCCGGTAACTCCGGGGCGGAGTGATCCGACGGATAGTGCCACAGAAAAAAAACCGCCTCGACTTTTTAAGTCGGGGTAAGGGTGAAAACGTGGTGTAAGAGACCACGAGTGCCACCAGAGATGGCGGTGCTGGTAAACCCCGTCCGGAGCAAGGTCAAATAGGGAAAGAGGCGTTGATTCGCGCCGTTCGATTTCCGGGTAGACCGCAAGGAGCAGTCGGGTAACCGCCTGCCAAGATAAATGGCTGCTGTTCCGATTTTAATCGGGATACAGAACTCGGCTTATACTCCAGCTTTCAAAAGACCTTCAACAAAAATTGGAGGCCATAAATGATCCAGTCTTTGAGAACCAAAAACCCGATCTGGGATGTGGTTCCTGTACCGGATTCTTCCACTGTCAGAGATCTGTCCGAAGCTCTGGAACTTCCGCCAGCCATTGTCAAAATTCTCTTGAACAGAGGCTTTGATTCCCCTGAAGCTGTAGAAAAATTCCTTAATCCCCAGCTTTCAGATTTGCATGACCCGTTTTTGCTGCATGGCATGGACAAAGCCATGGAGCGGGTTACCAAAGCGCTGCTGGCCAACGAGAGAATAATAATTTACGGTGACTACGATGTCGACGGCATAACGGCCACCTCGCTTTTGTACATCATCTTTAACAAACTGGGAGCACAGGTAGATTACTTTTTGCCGAACAGGCTGGTTGAAGGTTACGGGCTTTCTGTTGATGGTATCGACGAAGCCAGGAAAAAGGGTGTTGATCTGATTATCACTGTTGATACCGGCATCAATGCGGTTGATGAAGTAGCCTATGCTAATTCACAGGGTATCGATGTAATAATAACAGATCATCACGAACCGCGCGAAATTCTTCCCGAGGCGGTAGCCATAATAAACCCTAAGCAGGAACAATGTCAGTTTAACGAAGAATTGTCAGGTGTGGGAGTCGCCTTTAAGTTTGCGCAGGCGGTGTACAAATCCCTGGGGCAAAACGAAGCAGATCTGTATGAGCATCTTGACCTGGTAGCTCTGGGAACCGCCGCCGATATCGTTCCTCTGGTAGGTGAAAACAGAGTTTTGACCAGATTTGGAATTCCGCAGATATCCCGGACTACCAAACCGGGTTTAAAATCGCTGACATTTGTTTCAGGCCTGATGGGCAAGGATATTTCTACAGGGCAGGTTGTTTTTGTGCTCGCTCCCAGAATAAACGCCATTGGCAGACTTGGCGATGCCAAAGAAGCTATCCGGCTTTTATCGACGCGGGATGAAAAGGTGGCGCAGGAAGTTGCCCGCAAACTCGACGACGACAACCGCAAACGCAAACGTATTGACGAAGAAACCTTAAATGAAGCCCTGGCACAGCTGGAAGAGATTGCAGATCTGGAAAATGACAAGGCTATTGTGCTGGCCGGTGAGGGCTGGCATCTGGGTGTAATCGGCATCGTGGCCAGCAGGATTGTAGAGAGATATCATCTGCCGACTGTAATGATTTCATTAAAAGACGGCATAGGCAAAGGCTCGGCGCGCTCTATCCCCGGTTTTCATCTGTGTGAAGCACTAAACAAGTGCGAGGATTTACTGCTTCAGTATGGCGGTCACAAATATGCCGCCGGACTGTCTATAGAATCCAAGAACGTAGAAGAGTTCCGCAAGAAATTTATTGAAGTCTCAAACAGCGAACTTACTGCTGACGATATCCAGCCCAAACTGAAAATTGATATGGAATTAGAACTATCGGAAGTAACTGACAATTTCATGGAGCTGCTGGAGAAGTTTGCACCGTTTGGGCCTCAGAATATGCGGCCGGTTTTTCTGACTCGTAATTGCGAGATAGTCGGACGCCCAAGTGTGGTCGGCAATAATCATCTTCGCATGAGAGTTCGCAAAGGCAGCACTGTAATTGATGTTATTGGTTTTGGTTTCGGCGATATGCTGAGCCAGATATCGACCGGTTCACTTGTAGATTCTGTTTATACGCTGGAATATAATACTTATAACAATGTTACCCGGGTGCAGATGCGTATTAAAGATATCAAACTGACAGTCAGTACTATGGCGCCCGATTATAAGTAGACAGATGGTTTCGCTCGATAAATTTTATAACGGCAATGTGCGCGCTCTTTCACAACTGATCAGCGCCATTGAGTATCAGCAAAATGGTGTCCATAAAACTCTTGGTGAAATTTTCCCTAAAGCGGCCGGTTCAATAAAAATCGGCATTACCGGTCCTCCCGGAGCAGGTAAATCGACTCTGGTCAACAGTCTGGTTCATAAATTTATTGATAGCGGCAGCAAAGTCGGCATTCTGGCGGTCGACCCTACTTCGCCTTTTACCGGCGGAGCGCTACTCGGTGACAGGGTGCGCATGAATGAATTTCCAATTGACGGCCGAGTTTACTTTCGTTCGATGGCCACCCGCGGCAGCAGCGGCGGCCTTTCGGCTGCTACTGATAATGCTACTTTAGCACTGGGGGCTTTTGGATATGACATTATTCTGATAGAAACCGTCGGTGTCGGGCAGGTTGAACTGGATATAATAGATTCCTGCGATACGGTCATAGTTGTGCTGGTTCCGGAATCGGGCGATTCGGTACAGACGATGAAAGCCGGACTGATGGAGATCGGCGATATTTTTGTAGTCAACAAATGCGACCGTCCCGGTTCCGACAGGATGGCCGCAGACCTGCGCTACGCCATTGACAGCTGGAAACGACTTGATGCAGGCTGGAACGCTCCGGTGGTCTGCACCGAGGCCATCAACGGAAAAAACCTGGAGGAGCTCTTTGAGTCGGTTCAGACTTTTATAAAGTACAGCAAAGATTCCGGCAGGTTTGTGAAGCAGAGACGCTCACAGATAAGCAAAAAAATTATGTCTCTCTTGCAGAGCAGATTCAGGCAGGAATTTCTGGAGCAGATAGACAGCGGCGAAAAAATTGAGTCGTACATTGATGATATAGTGAGTGGAAAGTCAGACCCTTTTGCCGCCGGAGAAAAGCTGTATCAGAAATTTCGTAAGTAAATAGGGCATTCAAAACCAGATATCATTAAAGGAGAGGCGAAAATTATGAATGATTTAGAATTAGCCAAAATCTATTGGGGTCAATTCAATAAGAGACGTGACCTCCAATGGAAAGTTAACCTTAGCTTTTGGGGGGTAATTGCACTCGTCATAGGTTTCTGTGTCACTGAGGGAGTTAACAAATCTGTCGCTGAGAGCGAAAGTCTGCGCTATCTCTCACACGGATTAATTTTCCTTACCTATACATATTGGAGAATCGGGTTAGAAAGAGCAAACAGTATTGACAAGAAGCGTGCTCTTCAACATATGGATAAATTATTGAGTGATAACTTTGTATATAAAAAAATTCGAAAGCCTATTCCACTTTGGGCTCCTACAGGACAAATAGCAATGACAATAATATTGCTATCAATTAGTTTAGTGGTGACAGGAATCTCAAAATAGCCCACTACCGCTTTTCCTTGCGGCTTGATTTTAGGGCCTCGGTTAGCTATCATAGCCTGATGTTTTATGAGCCCTCATCGGGCAGGAGAATTGAATTAAAATGTTTGCTGGTAAGTTCTTAGAGAATTTAAAAGAGAAGCTTTCAAGCTGGGATAAAAACGCCGAAAAATATCGCTCAAAAAAATCTCTGCCCAGATTTTTTACTATCTCAGGTCAAGATATCAACGAACTCTACACTCCGCTTGACATCAAAGGCTCAAGTGAAGACGACTATTTCGAAAAGCAGATAAATTTCCCCGGTGAGTACCCTTACACCAGAGGCATTCACCCGACCATGTATCGCACTAAGATGTGGACTTTCCGTCAGTTTGCCGGCATGGCCTCTCCCGAAGAAACCAATCAGCGCTTCAAATATATTCTGGCTCAGGGCGGCACCGGCCTTTCGGCGGCTTTTGATCTGCCGACTCTGATGGGCTACGATTCCGACCATGCTCATTCTTTGGGCGAAGTCGGCAAGTGCGGGGTGGCAGTTGACACTCTGGCAGATATGGAATTAATTTTTGAGGGCATAGATCTGGGCAAAGTCTCAGTTTCGATGACTATCAATTCGCCGGCTTCAATTATATTAGCTATGTACTTAGCAGTTGCTGAGAAAAAAGGCGTGGCGCTTGATAAACTGCGCGGCACTTTGCAAAACGATATCTTAAAAGAGTACATTGCTCAAAAAGAATTTATCTATCCGCCCAAGCCGTCAATCAAACTGATTACGGATATGATGGAGTACTGCTTAAAAAACGTACCACAGTGGAACACAATTTCTATTTCAGGTTATCATATTCGCGAAGCCGGTTCGACCGCGGCGCAGGAGCTGGCCTTCACACTGGCCGATGGTTTCTGCTACATAGAAGCTGCTATCGAAGCCGGACTTGATATAGATGAATTTGCACCGCGTCTGTCGTTCTTTTTTAACGCTCACTCGGATTTCTTTGAAGAGATTGCTAAATACCGGGCGGCCAGAAGAATTTATGCGCGCCATATGAAAGAGAAATATAAAGCTAAAAACGAAAAAAGCTGGTTGCTTCGTTTTCACACCCAGACAGCAGGCTGTTCGCTTACCGCACAGCAGCCGGAAAATAACATAGTGCGCACGGCCATTCAGGCGTTAAGCGCGGTTATGGGCGGTACCCAGTCGCTGCATACCAATTCGATGGATGAAACGCTGGCGCTGCCATCGGAAAGAGCGGCCCTGATTGCTCTTCGTACCCAGCAGGTGATTGCTCACGAAACCGGCGTAGCCAACACAGTCGACCCGCTGGGAGGCTCGTACTTTGTGGAAGCTCTGACCGACAAGATGGAAAAAGAAGCCGAAGAATATTTTGCCGAAATTGAAAAGCGCGGCGGAGTATTAACCTGTATCGAAGAAGGTTTTTTTCAGACAGAAATTGCCCGCGCCGCTTATCAATTTCAAAAAGAGATTGAAAGTAAAGAGCGGGTCATTGTCGGCGTCAATGGTTACACTATGGAAGGTGAAAAGATAGATATTCCGGTTCTGAAAATCGACAAGGAATGTGAAAGAAAGCAGATTGCTGCACTTAAGAAAATAAAAGCAGAGCGAAATAACGGTCAGGTTCAGGTGTTGCTCGATAAACTAAAACAGGTTGCCACAGACGGCGGTAATACTTTTGAAGCGATTCTCGAGTGCAGCCGCGAATACGCGACGTTAGGCGAGATGTGCGATGTCTTGCGCGATGTCTGGGGTGAACATGTGGAAAACCCTGCTGCCATGCAGGTGTCATAAAAATTCATGATTGAAACTAAAGAAAAGATTTGTTTTGTAATTATGCCGATAGGTAAGCATGATGATAAATCTACCGAATATTGGAAAAGTATCTACGAAGATATAATCAAGCCGGCTGTTGAATATACGGATTCAAGTATAAAATGCTTTAGAGCTGACGATGAGGCTAAATCAGGGCAGATAACCCCTGATATAATTCGTCATCTATATCAAAGTTTCCTTTGCGTAGCTGACGTTACAAGAAAAAATCCCAATGTTTACTATGAACTTGGGTTAAGGGATTCCTGGCACAATAGAACAATTACTATTACACAAGAATTTGGTGACATTGTTTTTGACAGATCGGATATACGAGCCATTAGATATAAGGTAGATGACTCCAAAGCACAATCTGAATTCAATAGGAAAATGAAAGAAGCGATACTGGACATATTGAAGAATCCGAATGAGGTTAGAAATAAAGTTCAAGAAATGTTGGATAAGAAAAGAGGAGATTCTACGGAAAATCGTTTGCGACAAATGCTGAAAAAACAAGAAGCTCCGAGAAAGTTAGCGCATGATTATATGCAGAGGAGAATCAGCAACTTGCTCCCCATTATGGATTATAGGAACGATAACCACGAAATCAAGACGCCCGAGTTTTTTTCACCGTACGTAAGAGTAAAAGGGAATGAGAAAACTCTTCTTCTGTTGATGAATAGCTATGATCCCAGGAAAAACAAGACGGAGTATATGGTACGGGTTGCTTCAAATCTTGATGCGCTTATTAAGAGTAGCTTCATCTACGGTATTTTTGATGGTGAGATTGAAAAAAACTTTTCCATTGATTCTGATCCAATAATAAAGATTAACGATATTTCCAATTTGCTATTCATATTGCCCTTTGAGGGTAGATTGAACGATAATTCAAGCCTGCTTGCTAGCCTTAAACATCATTTTGAAAGTGTTAGGAAAAAGTACATCTCTAAGGGAATACCACTAACCCATAATAAAGCCACGGATTTATCTACTAGCAATGGAAAAGTAAAATTTGAAGTGTGGGATATTGTAAAACTGAATGTGCTTGAAAAGGAAAATCGTTTGACATTTAGTACATAATGTGAAAAGTATAGTTATGGAAAAGAAAGTAAGAGTATTGTTAGCCAAGCCCGGTCTTGACGGGCACGACCGCGGAGTAAAAGTAATAGCGGCGGCGCTGCGTGATGCCGGTATGGAAGTAATTTACACCGGCCTGCGTCAGACGCCGCAGATGATTGTAGATGCCGCCATTCAGGAAGATGTCGACGCTATCGGGGTGTCGATACTTTCAGGTGCGCATATGACCTTGTTTCCGGCAATTTTAGAGGAACTAAAAGCCAAAGATGCCACCGATATAATTTTGTTCGGCGGCGGCATTATTCCCGACGACGACAAAGCCGAACTGGAAAAGATGGGCGTGGCCAAGATATTCACTCCGGGTGCGCCAACCGAAGAAGCGATAAAATTTCTCAGAGAGGCTGCCGGTTCGCGCAGTCCCAAAGAGTAAGAGAACCCAATCAAAGGAATCCGCTAAAAGATTTGCGGCCGATGAAATTCGGGCAGTTTGAAATAGATGTATTTGTAGAGCAGCGCTTTAAGCTCGATGGCGGCATGATGTTCGGTATTGTGCCAAAAGTTATCTGGAACAAATTAATCCCGGCCGATGATAAAAATTTTATCCCGATGACTACCAATTTGTATGTTCTCAAAGCGCATGGTAAAACAATGATTTTTGATATCGGACTGGGAGATAACTTAAGCGATTTCGAAAAAAAGATTTACAACGTAACCGAAGAAAGCGCCATGACTTCCGGCCTGACGTCGGTTGGTCTTAATTCTGACGATATCGATTATGTCATACTGACGCATCTTCACACCGACCACGCCGGCGGCGCCGTTACAATCGACAATGGCGAGTTTGTGCCGCGATTTAAGAACGCCAAATATATTGTCAGCAAAGAAGAGTGGCAGGTGGCCACCAACCCGACCGAGCGCACTTCGGCGGTTTATAACCCCGACAGATATCAGGCCTTAAAAAACGCCGGACAGCTGGAACTTGTTGACGCCAACAGCGAACTTTTTCCGGGCATAAAAGCGGTTTATACCGGCGGACATACCGAAGGTCATTTTGGTCTGGAAATTGAATCTGAAGATAAGCGAGTTTTCTATTATTCTGATATTTTTCCCACTTCCTGGCATATGCCGGTGCCGTATATAGCCGCCACCGACGTTTTTCCGCTCGAGTCAATGGAGGCCAAGCGCAAAGTGCTGCCGCGGTTATTAGACGAAAACACTATTGTTGCTTTTAACCATGATACCAAGGTAACTTTCGGTAAAGTAAAAGAGGACGGGAAGAAGTATAAAGTAACGGCTGTGAAAGAAATATGATAATTATATTGTTAAGTGAAACACAAACTAAGATTAGACAAAACGCGCCTGGCTGTCATTGCGAGTCCCACTACTGTGGGCGAAGCAAGCTCAATGGCATAATGGCATAGTGTAAGAGATATTGCCGCGTCGTTCCCCGCTGCGGGCGGGGAACTTCTCGCAATGACGGGATAAAAATGTCGCTTGAAGAGAGATTAAAACAGCTGGAACAAATGCGCCGCGAAGCGGAACTTGGCGGCGGCAAAGAGCGCATCGCATCACAGCATAAAAAAGGAAAGCTGACAGCGCGTGAGCGGATTGAATTGTTAGTCGACGAGAACTCGTTTGAGGAGTTTGATGTTTTTGTGACTCATCGTTCGTCTGATTTTGGATTAGAAAAGAAAAAATATCTGGGGGACGGCGTGGTCACCGGCTGCGGTAAAATAAACGGCCGCTTAGTTTATATTTTTTCGCAGGACTTTACCGTTTTTGGCGGCTCTCTTTCTGAAGCACACGCTGAGAAGATAGTAAAAATTATGAAGGCTGCCTTAAAAACCGGCGCACCGATAATCGGCTTAAATGATTCCGGCGGTGCGCGGATTCAGGAAGGTGTTGTTTCTCTGGGCGGCTACGCCGATATTTTTCTTTTAAACACGCATGCTTCGGGCGTCATCCCGCAGATTTCTTTAGTATTGGGTCCCTGCGCCGGCGGTGCCGTCTACAGCCCTGCTATTACAGATTTTGTTATTATGTCCAGCGGTACTTCTTATATGTTTGTAACCGGCCCCAACGTAGTCAAGACAGTCACCCACGAAGAAGTCAGCTCCGAGGAACTTGGCGGGGCTGAAGTGCACGCTTCGAAATCCGGCGTGGCGCATTTCGCCTGCGAAAGCGAAGCCGATGCCATTGCCAAAGCCAAGCGGCTGCTTTTGTATATTCCGCAGAACAATATCGAAGACCCGCCGACAGCTGATAACGGCGACAGTCCTGAAAGGGAAGAAGCAGCGCTGAATAAAATCGTTCCGGATAATGTTAATCAGCCTTACGATATCAAAGATGTAATCGAACTGGTGGTTGACAAAGGCTCGTTTTTTGAAGTTCACGAAATGTTTGCGCAAAATATGGTCGTCGGTTTTGCTCATCTTGGCGGCCGGTCAATCGGCATTATCGCCAATCAGCCGGCAGTTTTGGCAGGTTGTCTGGATATAAACTCATCGCGCAAAGGAGCACGATTTGTGCGTTTCTGCGATTGCTTCAATATTCCGCTGCTGGTGTTCGAAGATGTGCCCGGCTTCATGCCCGGCACTGACCAGGAGCATGGCGGTATTATCAAAGAAGGTGCCAAACTTTTGTACGCCTTCTGCGAAGCGACAGTCCCTAAAGTTACCGTCATCACCCGCAAAGCCTACGGCGGAGCTTATGACGTTATGAATTCAAAACATGTCCGCGGTGACATGAACTACGCCTGGCCAACAGCGGAAATCGCTGTCATGGGTGCCAAAGGTGCCGCCGAAATAATTTTCAAAAAAGAAATTGCGAGCGCCAAAGACCCCGAAGCAGAGCTTAAAAAGAAAACCGAAGAATACCGCACACAATTCGCCAATCCCTTTAAGGCTGCCGAGCGGGGATATATCGATGATATTATCGAACCAAAAACTACCCGTGCCCGTTTGATTCGTGCCTTTGAAATGCTCGAAAATAAAAAAGATTCCAACCCGCCCAAAAAACATGGCAATATCCCGCTGTAATGTCTAAGCCAATCAAAAAAATCCTGATTGCCAATCGCGGTGAAATCGCTGTGCGCATCATTCGTGCCTGCAAAGAACTGAGCATAACATCCGTGGCAGTTTTCTCAAGTGCCGATCGCAGCGCCTGCCATGTGGCCATGGCAGACGAAGCTTATTTTATCGGTGGGGCGCCATCACCAGAAAGCTACTTAGATCAAAACAAAATTATCGAAACGGCTAAAAAGTGCCAGTCTGATGCTATTCACCCGGGTTATGGATTTTTAGCAGAGAACGCCGGGTTCGCCAGACGGTGCGCTGATGAAAAGATTATTTTTATCGGCCCCAGGGCAGAAACGATAGAATTACTTGGTGATAAAATCCAGGCGCGCCAAAAAGCAATCGAAGCCGGCCTGCCGGTTATACCCGGTGAAGAAATTGATGTCGCTGATTCAGATGACGCACTGACTAAAGCAAAATCTATCGGTTTTCCGGTCTTGATAAAAGCTATTGCCGGCGGCGGCGGCAAAGGGATGCGGGTAGTAAATTCAGCTGAAGATTTTAATGAATCATTGATACGGGCATCGTCTGAAGCAAAATCTGCTTTCGGCGATGGCCGGGTTTTCTTAGAGAAATTCTTAGAAAATCCGCGTCATATTGAGCTTCAAATTCTTTGCGATGCTCACGGCAACGCCGTGCACTTAGGAGAGCGGGAATGCTCTATACAAAGACGGCATCAGAAACTTATCGAAGAGTCACCTTCACCTGTCATGACGCCAAAGCTCAGACTAAAGATGGGTGAGGCGGCGCTTAAGATTGCCAGAGCCAGCGACTATATCGGCGCCGGTACAGTTGAGTTCATGGTTGATCAGGATATGTCTTTTTATTTTTTAGAAGTCAACACCCGTCTTCAGGTTGAACATCCGGTGACTGAGCTGGTAACAGCCATTGATCTGGTCAAAGAGCAGATTGCAATCGCAGAAAATAAAAAACTAAGTTTTTCTCAAGACGACATTACGTTCTCAGGCCATGCTATCGAATGCCGCCTTTCGGCTGAGGACCCGCAGCAGGGCTTTGTGCCATCGACCGGGACAATACAGGATTATCGTATCCCCTCAGGGCCGGGAGTGCGCATTGATTCCGGAGTAGAAAGCGGCTCAGAAATTTCTGTATACTATGACCCGCTGTTCGCCAAACTTATTGTCTGGGGAAAAGACCGCAGTGAAGCAATCAGCCGCATGAGACGCGCGCTTGAAGAATTCCGAATCTCCGGACTGAAAACGACTATCGGCTTTCATCGTCTGGTCATGGAGAATGACAATTTTATATCGGGGGATTTCTCTACTAATTTTATAGAAACTGAATATCCGAATTTTGAGTTTGAAACAGCAGCTGACAAGACAATCGAAACAGCTGCCATCGCTGCGGCAATCGACAAATTTAAAAACGAAAGCAGCATAAATCTGCAAAACGGAAAATCTTCGAGAGCGTCTGTTTCTAACTGGTCGCTTTATCATCGCCAGAGAAATATGAGAAAGTTTACCGGGAGCAGATAACAAATGGCGCATTACTTAGTAAGATCAAACGGCAAAGAGTTTGATATAGTTATCGAAAAATCCGGAGACTCATTTCACGCCGTTGTCAATGGTCGGAAGTACTTTGTGCAATCTGCAAGCTGTGGCAGGTCTAAATCCGTCATGCTTATCGACGGCAGTTCTCACGAAATAAGTATTAAAACAAATGGTTATGATAACAGCCGTCTGGTAACTGTCGGACCGGTTGAAGTAGAACTGGAGATTGATAATTTCCGTCTGGCGCAGCTAAAAAAAGCTGCCGGCAACGGCAGCGGCAAAGCAGCCTCAAAAGAAATAAAAGCGCCCATGCCCGGACTGATTTTGGAAGTCAAAGTAAGTTCGGGAGAAAAAGTTGAGCCCGGTCAGCTAATTTTGGTAATTGAGGCCATGAAGATGGAAAACGCTGTCAAATCGTCGGCTGCGGCTGTTGTCAAAAATATAGCAGTTTCTAAAGGGCAGTCGGTCGAAAAGGGCGATTTACTAATAGAGTTTGAATAGATGGCTGATAAGAAAAAGACATCATCAGATATAGAATTGCCTGTCGTAGCCAAGGCGTCAGAGAATGCGAAAAACACTTTGCCGCTTCCGGGAGAATATCCCTATACCCGCGGCATATATGCCGATATGTACCAGGGTCGTCTCTGGACAATGCGTCAGTACGCCGGTTATGGAACCGCCGAAGAAACCAACCGCCGTTTCAAATATCTGATGGAAAAAGGACAGAAGGCGCTGTCGGTAGCATTTGATCTGGCAACTCAAATCGGCTACGACTCGGACCATCCCATGGCGGCTGGAGAGGTTGGCCGCACCGGGGTGGCTATCGATTCAATCGAAGATATGGAAACTTTATTTGATGGCATTCCGCTGTCGGAAGTTTCAACTTCGATGACCATTAATTCTACAGCTGTAATTCTGCTGGCGCTTTATATTGCAGTCGGCAAAAAACAGGGTGTGGCGCCGGAGCAGCTGACCGGCACGGTTCAAAATGATATTCTCAAAGAATTTATTGCCCGCGGCACTTATATTTTTCCGCCGGGTCCGTCTATGAAAATCGTCACTGATATTTTTGAGTATGCGGGCAAGCATCTGCCGAAATACAACTGCATTTCAATCTCCGGCTACCATATCAGAGAAGCCGGTTCAACCGCGGCGCAGGAAATTGCCTTTACACTTGCTAATGCTATCGCCTATGTCAAAGCCGCTCTTGAGGCCGGTATGAAGATAGACGAATTCGCCCCGCGCCTTTCTTTTTTCTTTGCTTCGCACAATGATCTGTTTGAAGAAGTTGCCAAATTCCGGGCGGCGCGCCGGATGTGGGCTAAAATTATGAAAGAAGATTTTGGCGCCCAAAACGAACGTTCCTGGATGCTTCGTTTTCACACCCAGACCGGCGGCTCAACCTTGACAGCTCAACAGCCCGAAAATAATATTGTGAGAACAACTATTCAGGCGCTGGCGGCAACCTTGGGAGGGACGCAGTCGCTGCATACCAATTCTTTTGATGAGGCCTTGGGTCTGCCGACTGAAAAATCAGCCGAGATTGCTCTGCGCACTCAGCAGATACTGGCCTACGAATCAGGAATCGTTAGCTCAGCCGATCCTCTGGCCGGATCATACTATGTCGAATATTTAACCGATGAACTGGAAAATAAAGCAAAAGAGATTATGGCGGAAATAGACAAGCTTGGCGGCTCGGTTGCCTGTGTAGATAACGGTTTTTTCAGGGACAAAATCAGCGATGCCGCTTACAGGTTTCAAAAGAAAGTAGAAACTGGCGAAACGGTCGTGGTAGGGGTCAATAAATTTAAGTCCGGCTCCGGGCAGACCCAGAACGTGTTGAAAGTTGACGCGGGCCTAGAAAAGCAGCAAATTTCCAAGCTAAATAAATTAAAGAAAAGTCGTGACAAAAAAGCACATGAGACGGCTATGGCTGATTTACAAAAAGCAGCCGAGCAGGGCGACAACATTGTTGAACCGGTCTTAAATGCTGTTGAAAACTACGCCACCATCGGAGAAATTTCGGATGTTTTCAGAAAAGAATGGAAAGAATATCGGGAGCAAATTTAAAATGCCTAAAATCAGTTTATTAATAGCTCTTTTAGCCCTGCTGCTTCTTGGTTGCGGTGAAAACAAAGAGACAACCCAAAAAGTTGAAACTGTCGACCAAAACCCGGCTACTCCCGAAGGAAAAGAAAAACTGTTCGAAGATATTCTCAACGAAACAATGGACCGTCTTAGATACAGAGATAAGTCCTATATTTATGAACTGGAGTTTCCGTATTACCGTGAAGAAAACACATTTGATAAATTTTTAGAAAACCGCAAAATCCGCGGAGCCAAAGCCGATACGCTGGAATTTGTGGATATTGTAGAACTCATAATGTATGAGCCAGACTCAGCAGTTGCCTATGTTGAAGTACATTTCAAAGGACCAACCGGTAAAGAAACAATTCTCAAAGGAGACAAACTGACATTTTATTGGTATGGCGGCAGGTGGATCAGGCCGACTGTTTCTACTTATGACGCTCAGCGTCAGCTTGATAATATTCGGCACAGGGCCGACTCGGCCGCACAAGCCGAAGAAGAGGAGCTGGGGCGATGACTAAGCCGTTGGTCTCTCATGTCGGTATAGCAGTTAAGGATTTAAATTCAGCTATCAGATCATATGAAATTTTGACCGGTGCAAAAAATCCTGTTATAGAAAATATTGAATCAGAAAAAGTCAAGGTTGCCCTTTTTTCAAACGGCAGCGGCAGAATTGAATTATTGGCAGCGACTTCTGATGACAGCCCGATTGCAAAATTTATAAACAAACGCGGCGAGGGACTACACCATATCTGCATTTACGTAGACGATATTGAAGCGAAACTTGGTGAACTTAAAAAAGCCGGAATCAAAGTTATTGATGAAACATACCGGACAGGCGCCGAGGGGAAAAAGATAGCTTTTATACATCCCCAAAATTTAAATGGTGTTTTAATTGAGCTGGAAGAGAAATAGATTCGGCCGGTAACTTACACTCACTTTTATTTAATACTCTTGAAATTATTTTTTAAGCAGGAGTCGATAATTTTCAAACGGTTTTTAATAAACTTGTCTCTGTCAACAGTCGGAGTGTAAAAATACAGTCGGCCGCTTTTGGTTTTTTTGAGAAGACCTTTATCCGAGAGTCTGCCCAATACCGTCATAATAGTAGTGTAGGCCGGTTTTTCATCTTTGAGATAAAGCAGCGCTTTCTTGACAGTGACGTTGCCAATCGTCCAGGCGATATCCATCAGACGTGCCTCGGTTCGCCCCAGAAAAACTGCGTTTCCTTTGGCGAAGGGGTCAAAGTAAAACGATTGTTCAGCCATTATTTATTTTTTGGGAATGCGGTTTCTAACTATCATTGAAATACCGATTGCAATAACTGCCGCCGGCCAGAAATATTCCCAGACTCCGCCGTGAATAATATCCAGTTTCTGTAAAAGTAATAGTACACCCAGCAGTAATATCAACACTCCAAGAAACATCTTGATCCCTCCTGATAAATTATTTAGCTCCGTGCCTGCTTGATCTGGGTTACTAACATAACTGCAATCTCTTCAAGCATCAGTCTGTCATCGTTTGAGAAAAAAGAATTCTGATTGGAATCAATATCAATCTCTCCCAGACAGTTATCTCCGTCCATAAGGGGTACCACAATTTCTGAACGGGTAGCGGGTGTACACGCCAAAAAACGAGAATCCACCGTTACATCATCCACGATGATGCTCTTTTTTTCAGTTGCAGCAGCCCCGCAGATGCCGCTGTTTAATTCTATTTTTGTATGAGGCGTTTTTGGACCAACATACGGGCCGATTTCCAGAAAACCATCGCGCATTATATAAACCCCGGTCCAGTTAAATCCGGACGAGTAAGCATCTATCAATTCCACAGCCGCTTTTAAGATTTCGTTCTCGGTCTTTTTGTCAGACATGGCAATTCTGATATTGTCAATCAGCTGCTTCCGTTCATCGTCCATCTTAGAGATTATCCTTTATGGCCTGAAGGTTTTCTTTAGGTGTGGCCGGGTCAATGGAGCAGCCCGGTCCTATTATTATACGAGAAGAGTCATATTTCTGTTTCAGTTTTTGCATCTGCATTTCAATTTCATGAGCTGAGCTATGCAAGAGCCAGCCTTTTTGGTCTATGCCGCCGACAATTGTTTTGCCTTGCAGAATATCAAACGATTTGTCAATTGGTGAGTTGGTCGGGTCTTCGCTGTCCCAGTTATAAAGCTGACTTTTGTAATCCAGCTCTGAAAGTTGTTTAAGAAAATTGTTGCTGGAACAGACATGAAAGAGATTTAAAGCATCGTCGCCGGAGGCTTCTATTACTTCTAAGTCATAGGGAACTCCAAACTGCTGATATTCTTCCCAGCTAATCAGGTTGGATGAAGCCCACAGGGTGGTGGCATAAAAGAGTCCGTCCGCTCCGGCGTTCCGCAATTCTTCAACATACTTTTTAAAAGTTGCAGTTATGGCTTTGAGGGCATTATGAACTTTTTCCGGGTGAGTTCGGATACTTTCGACCAGCAGCTGGTCATCTTCGACCATCCTGCCGGCAATGGCCAGAGGCGTAAACAGGGTCATCAATATCGGCAGCTCTTTACCAGCCCCTTTACGGATAAGATTTACAACCTGCAGATGCTCAGCTAATACCGGAGCGGTGGGCTCCAGAGGTTCTATGTTGTCCCAGTCGTCCGCTTTAGTTACCGGAAATTTGACTTTGGTATGTTTAGTCAGCTCTGCTGTGGAGTAGTCCAGTTTTAAACCCCAATCTTCGGCATGGTAATCAGCTCTGGGGTTGATTTTCATAAAATCCCAGCCGAAGTGATTTTGAAAATCAAGCATAGCTTCGGCGGTACCATCGGCACGGCTTTCTTTGTGGTAAAAATGTCTCCAGAAAGAGGCTGCAAACCTGTCTGGTTTCTCACCGTTTAAAATGAGTTCTATCCGTTCTCTTGGTGAATATTTGGCCATTATTTTATCGTTATCCTCTCTGATTTGAAAGCCAATATAAGCTGCCCGAAAGAGCCGTCAAAGTACTGTTTAATCTGTGAGCAACCTTGCTTTTAATTGTTCATAAAGTCTGTAACCTGCCGAAACTTAGAATGATACGACTTAAACCGGGAAGTCTTGCAAAAAGCGAAAACAAATGGCAGCCAAAATTTTAGTAATTGACGACGAAGATTCTATGTGCGATTTCATGGAGATTATGCTCTCAAAAGAGGGCTATATCGTGGAAACTGTGAACTCTCCGCTGAGTGCTATCAGCCAGATTAAACAAAACGATTACGACCTGATTATCGCAGATCTCAATATGCCTGAGATGGACGGACTGGAAGTACTTGAAGAAGTTAAGAAGTTCAAGAAAGACCAGGACCTGATTGTTATGACCGCCTATGCTTCGGTGGACACGGCTATAGAAGCCATGAAAAGAGGCGCCGTCGATTATATTACAAAACCTTTCAAAGTTGATGAAATAAAACTGGCTATCGAAAAGTCTCTCAGCCGCAGGAAACTCCAGCAGGAAAACATCACCCTGAAACAGCAGCTGCACGAGGGAAATTCATTTGACAAATTTTTGGGGACATCGGCCGTAATAGTAAATTTAAAGCAACTGGCCAGCAGAATAGCCAACTCAGACTCGACTGTTCTTCTCAGAGGAGAGTCCGGCACCGGTAAAGAAGTCATAGCCCGGGCTATTCACCATCATTCCCCCCGCAGAAACGGTCCCTTTGTTTCCATAAATTGTGCCGCTATTCCTGAAAACCTGTTAGAGTCGGAACTTTTCGGTTACAAAAAAGGAGCTTTTACCGGCGCTATTAAAGACAAAGAAGGACTTTTTAGTACAGCCGAAGGAGGCACTTTTCTGCTTGACGAGGTTGGTAATACTTCGATGGCTTTTCAAGTAAAACTTCTGCGGGTTATTGAAGAGAAAAAAATGACGCCTGTCGGCAGTACCAGGGAATTGGAACTTGATGTGCGCTTGATTGCTGCCACCAACGCCGACCTTGAAGAAGATGTCAGGCAGGGGCGGTTCCGGGCAGATCTGTTTTACCGCTTAAATGTAATACCCCTGCATATTCCACCCTTGAGAGAGCGCAAAGAAGATATCAAACTTCTGGTGGCACATTTCATTAACAAATTTTGCGCTAAGATTAATCTTGAGCCAAAAGAGATCTCTGAAAAGGCAATAGAGGCCCTTACCAGTTACAGCTGGCCCGGAAATGTCAGAGAGCTGGAAAATACAATTGAGAGGGCGGTTCTACTTAGCAAAGGCAGTGAACTGCTGCCGGAAGATTTCCCGGAGAAACTTACAACAGTCGAACCTCAGCCTATGGTCACCGCAGCGGATCCGGTCAATCCGACTTTGGAATCTATAGAGAAAGCCTATATCCATTATGTCATGAGCCAGTCCGGCGGCAAAAAGTCAAAGGCAGCCCGGATTCTGGGGATAGATACTTCGACTCTTTACCGCAAATTAGAGAGATATGATTTAAGTGATAGCGGGAAAACGAAGGCAGTAAAAAAATGAGCAAAAACTGAACAGTAGGCCGACTTTTTTAGACAGCGGTTGGGAACGATAATTGCAGCTAGAATAGAGTGCAGGAGTATGATAATTGCATTTGAAGGAGAAAGATAAGATGAGACGTTCTGACCAGCGGGGTTTTACTTTAATTGAATTGATGATAGTCGTGGTGATTATCGGGATACTGGCTGCTCTGGCCATACCAAGGTTTATGCAAAGTACGACTAAGACAAAGCAGGGTGAGGCGAAGCTCATTTTGAAACAAATCTACGTGAATCAACGCACCTTCAGGCAGGCGACTCAGCTTAATACCTACTACATCCCGGGAGGACCGGCCTCTGCAGCTTCTCCTATGGCATTTAGTGAAATATGGATTGAGATTATGCCCAATGCCCGTTACGTCTACACAATTGCAGCAACGACCAATACTTTTATTTGTACCGCTACTGCCAATATCGACGATGATGCCGCCATAGACACCTGGACGATAGACCAGACCGGCATTCTCCTTAATCCTATAAACGACGTAACCGCGTTATAAAACTTAAGGTAATAGACGAAAGCCCGCAGGTTATCTGCGGGCTTTTTTTGTTATGTCATTGAAAGATAAGTGCCTGAGTTTGGCCATTGCAAAATGCAAAGTTTCTGGCAAATTGCCGTAGGGGATTCTCCCCCAACAGGCCGAAAAAGAATAGGACAACTCCTACACTTAACAAAAAAAATAAATAAAATTCCGCTCTCTGTATGCAGTTATCCCTGTTTTCACCGAAATTATCTATTAGAGCAGGTTTTGGCACAGCGTTTGCCAATACAGTTAGAGTAAGGAAACTGATTGAAACAGACACCCTTAATTTTAGAGACTGTAGGAGGTCCACATGTTCACAAAGAATCACAATCGTCAGAAGGGTTTCACCCTTATTGAGTTGATGATCGTAGTCGTGATTATCGGTATTTTGGCTGCTCTGGCCATTCCGAGATTCATGCAGGCTACTACTCGTTCCAAGCAGTCAGAAGCCAAACAGCTTCTGAAACAGGTTTATACAATGCAACGCACCTTTCGTCAGAGCGTCGCAGTCTTACCAGCCAGATATGGTGATGCCGGTGTCAGCGTGGCTCCTGGTGGAGGTCTTTTCCCGGAGATTGGTGTAGAAGTCATGGTCACTGCCCTTTATCAATACGACATGACTATTGCTACAGATATCGCCTTTCTCTGTACAGCAACTGCTAACCTGGATGACGATGTTGCTGTCGACACCTGGACGATTGACCACAACGGTAACTTGCTGAATACGATCAACGACGTCAATCTTTAATTAGTCGCTTAAGATTTTGCCGCAGCCTGCGACTGGCGGGCCCCGGCAATTATCTCCTTAGTGAAAGCGTCCCTGCTTATGCAGGGACGCTTTCTTATTACTTTTTTCGGGTTGCTTCCGGCAAAAGGCTTTTAGTTGCTTTTGATTCAGATCTAATCTTTTCTTGATATCAATATGTCGATGAAATCTGTTTATTACATGTGTCTCATACTTTTGTTAGCCTTGGGTGCTTCAGCTCAGAATAAAAAGAAGATGTCACCGGAACAGCAGGGGCTGCTTCTATTGACAAACTATTTAGGCCTCGAACTAGAGGATATCTCTTTTCGCCAGGACTACCACGACCCGGACGGTTTCCGCCTGAGCAAAGTTGCGGCGCTTATGAGTCGGCCTTTGGATATGATTGGCTATGTCGACGAGCTAAGAGGTGTTCATATCAAAGGCCAGCCGGAAATTCTGGCCTCCATACTCTTTGACGATCTGGCCGTAACCGGCCAGAGCTCCCGTAGCAGGGCCTACCGGCCGCAGGGGACAGAGGCAGGAGATGCCTATACTCTGTATTTCTTAAATCAGGCCCTCAATCAGTTTCTGGCCCGGATGGCTGTCTATATCGACCAGGTATTTCCCCGTTCGACAGAAATGATGCTGGCACCTCTGTCTAAGAAGGAAAAAAGATTTCTGACAACCAAATTCAAAGATATTATAACAAGCGACTTAGAAGAAGAATTTTACACAGTAGAACAACATGATTCACTGGAGAAAGCCGAAGAAAAATATGCCGACCAGTTTGTAGAATTTGCCGGTAAAATAGACAAAGACCCCATTATCAGAGCCGGCATAGACTGCCTGAAGATGATACTGCTTGAGACCAAGAGATTAAGAAAGCAGCTGCGAGAAGGAGAAGACGCCGCCGAAGATTTCATGAGGGTAACCGGGTTCCTTCCGGATAATACTGATCTCAGCGCCTTTCTGGGCAGGCAGCCGGGCTGGGCCATAGGCGGTCCGGATAACGACTATTACAACGGCGATTACTATTTCATATTGGATATCGGCGGGGACGACATCTATGACCTGGAATATGACCCGAACAACCCCCACGGAGTAATCATAATTGATTTCAGCGGTAACGACAGCTATCGCTCCCGTAGCGATTTTACATTAGGTTCTGGCTGTCTGTCTGTCGGTATCTTAGTCGATTTTGAGGGAGACGACAGGTATGACGCTAAATCGTTTTCTCTGGGCTCAGGTTATTTTGGTTTTGGGATTTTATATGACGCCGGTGGTGACGACCGTTATGACGGCGACACCCATGTCCAGGGGGCAGGCTCATTCGGACTGGGGCTTTTAATAGATGAAGGGGGACGGGACATTTACAATGGCGCTCTCTTTGCCCAGGGGTTCGGGTTTATCGAAGGCTGCGGTATTATTGTTGATACCAAAGGCTCAGACTCATATTACGCCGGAGGAAAATACAAAGATATCCTGCGCTATGATGACCATTATTTGTCGCTGTCTCAAGGTTTCGGCTACGGACTTAGACCGATTATGTCCGGGGGAATCGGCGGCATAATCGACCTTGAAGGCAACGACAGTTATTATTCTGATATATTTGGTCAGGGCTCCAGCTACTGGTGGTCGCTGGGATTTATTTCTGACAAGTCCGGTAATGACAACTATCACTCTTTTCAATATGCTCAGGGAGCCGCCGCTCATATGTCGCTGGGGATTCTCGCAGACGACAGCGGCAACGATGTTTACTTTGCCAAAGGAGTCTCGCAGGGTTGCGGCCACGATTATTCTGCAGGTATTTTGCTGGACAGAGCCGGAAATGATACTTATACCGCCTATGATTTATCCCAGGCGGCCGGTTCAGCCAACGGCGTCGGGATTTTGATAGATAACTCAGGCGATGACCGTTATTTTATCCATAATCAAAAAAACAGTCAGGGTTACGGTAACCCCCGCAGAGATTTTGGCTCTATCGGTCTCTTCATTGACAACGGAGGCGCTGACCAATATCTGGGCAACGGCAGAGATGATTTTTTCTGGCAGACGAAATCAAAATGGGGCGGCGGTATGGATATTGAGCTTTTTCCTGCAGATGAGAATAAAAAATGAAAATTAGAATTTTCATAGCTGCCATATCTCTTATCGCAGTACCAGTTTTTACTTTAGCGGCTGCAGAATCAAACAGAACCCCGGTGCAGCTTCAAAAAAGGATAGATTCAATATTTGTGATAGCGTCATCGGGTGAGCTTAAATATCGTGACAAGGTTGACCCGGCTATAGAGTCCCTGGCAAAACTTGGGGCCAAGGCAGCCCCGCCTTTGATTGATAAGTTCACGACTAAGTCTGCCAGAGAGCGCCTGACGATAATAAAGATTCTCAAGAAAATCGGCTCGCCGGCTCTGCCAGATTTGATTGATGCTCTGAGCCGGCCTGAGTGGCTGGTGGTAAAACGGGTCTGCTGGACACTGGGGGATATCAGCGATGTGGCTGCTGTCTCTTCACTAATTGGTGTAGTCGGTCATGACAACTGGCAGGTTAGAGAATACAGCATCAGGGCGCTGGGGAAAATAGGAGATTTGCAGGCTGTGGCAGCTGTTATAAATTCGTTTAAGGACCCGGTGGGACAGGTGAGGAAAGCGGCGGTAGTTTCTGCCGGCCAATTAAACTCGGCTGAAACAATCTCATATCTGATTCAGATACTGGGAGATGCTTACTACGGCGCCAGATTGTCAGCGGTTGAAGCCTTGCTTACCAAGGACACGACCTTGTTGTTAGCACAGTTAAAAGAAACGCTTAAATCGGCCAGCGGCTTAAAAGCAAAACTGGCCATGAAAGTACTTGGACAAATCGGCAATGATGAAGCTATGGATATTCTTTCAGAGCAGCTAAATTCCGGCAACCGGCAAAAAGTAGTAGACGCTGCCATTGCGATTGTGTCAGCCGACCCCAAAAATATCTGCGGTTACCATGAAAGCATATTCGAAAAAGTCAAAGGCAGATTGGACCTTCTTAAAATCAAATCGGTCAGGGCATCAGCGGGCGATGGCACGCACTCGGCTAACTGATCAGCTCAAGCGACTAGAAGGGCATATGGGTGTCGGTTCACCGGCAATGCCTATGTCTATATCTATGTTAAAGTCTAAGCCAAAAATTCCGAGTCGTTATTTAGATTTCGCAGGAGCTCTCGGCGGCAAACTGATAACAAACAGCGCCGGAAATTACTGTCTTATTCGCACAGTTTTTCCGCTAGGCTATAGGCACGGCAGCTATGAGCTTACTGCCGCCGAAATAAATAGTTCGCTGCCACTGGCTGCTTTTGATGTCAGCTGCAACAGCGAGACAATCGACTTAAGCTCAGTTCTGTTTATTGACACCGAAACAACCGGACTGGGCGGCGCCGGAGCAGTAGCTTTCTTAATAGGAGTAGGCAGGATAATTGACGAAGGTTTTGAACTGTTACAGTACATTATTCCCGACTACTCAGACGAAACCGCCATGCTGGAAGATTTAAATAGTATTTTCAGTGACGAGCTGGCGGTCGTAACTTTTAATGGCAAATCGTTTGATTTACCGCTTCTGACTGACAGATTGATAATCAATCGTGTCGGACGAAAACTCAGCTTCAAGCATCATCTGGACTTGCTTCATTCCTCGCGAAGGCTTTTTAAGCGACGGCTGCAAAGTTGTACTCTGATAAATCTCGAAAGAGAACTGTTTGATTTTAATCGCATAGACGACATTCCCGGTTACCTGGTGCCGTCGGTATTTTTCGACTGGCTCAATAGTGAAGATCTTTCCATGATGAATGCTGTAATCGAGCACAACCGGCTGGATATTGTTTCTCTTTTCTTTTTAGCCAGGCTAATATCCGAGGCGTATTCCACCACCGGCGGTAGTCTGGACTATTCAGAGGACCTGCACTCGCTCTCAAAATGGTATGACCGGCGCCGAGAGCGCGAAAAAATAGAAGTTGTTTATAGCCAGGCTGAAAGGTTATCAGAAAACATGAGCGCCGAAGCAGTCTTGTTTTATGCCCGAAGTTTTAAGCGACAAAAAAAATTTGATGAAAGCATAGAACTGCTTTCTAAAATAACGTCCGATGATTCCAAATATGGTTTTTCAGCAAATATAGAACTGGCTGTTCACTATGAACACCGTACCAAAGAATTGCTCAAAGCGCTGGAGCACGCTACGCAGGCCGGAAAAAACCGGGAGATTCCTGCCAGTCAGAAAGTGAACTTGAGCAAACGAGTTGAGCGTTTAAAACTAAAACTAAAACTTAAAAACAAGTAAGCTAACGGCGGATAAATTTTAGTTCGACTCTTTTACGATAATAACGGATCGGTTGCCTTTTACAGCCAGTAGATTCGAAGCCTTCCCTAACTCAACTTGTGCGGTTTGCAGGCCGTGTTTATCAGAAATTGCGATGGCCTGAAAATCTGAAACATTTATGGTGCCGTTTTGTGTTTCCATCGTCAACAGAAGATTGATGCGCGGTGACAGGCCGAGGATAATTCTGCCGCCGCTGGCAACTACGGACGATTTCCCCTTGAGCTGCTCCAGCAGTTCCATAAAGACGTCACCGTTGTTGCTTTTGATATTTATCGGCCCGACAATGTACGAAGTAAATATCTTGCCGTAGCTATTGCTGATATCCAGACTGCCGCCAATTTTTTCCACTTCTATGACAGCATTGGCGTTTTCGAGTCTGGCTGAGCCGGTGACGTTATAAACCTTTAGAGGTTCGAACGAATTAAATATAACCAGATCGCCATCAATATGGCTGGCGCTGACGTAACCGTTTCTATTATTGACATGAACTTTTCCGGAGTGGTGATCGATATCTACCCGGCCGCTGCTGCGGACAGTCAAATCACCCTCAGAGTAAGTTATTTCAACTGCGCCATGTGAGTTGTCTACTTCGATTTTGCCGCTGCAGTTCTGAATGCTGACCGGGCCGCCCATACGATTTTGAACTAAGATATCGCCCGATACTTTTTCAAGTTCTATTTTTCCGCCGCTGTTGACTATTTCTATATCACCTTCGATTTTATACAAATTTATAAAGCTGTTACTTGATTTAATCTTTATATCATTCTCAAGCTCACTCAAGCTTACCCGGCCGGCTGAATTGTTAATATTCAAATCATTTTTAAAAGGAACCATCAGATTAAGATGGCTTTCAATAATCCTGGTCCGCAGGTCAGTAAGCTTCGGCACGACGGCCTCGATATACACGTTATGTTTTTCTTCAAACATTCTTATCTGAATCTGCCGGCCAAACTTTTCAGCCAGACCCGGTTTGACCGAAACAATTGAAATATCATAGCTGGCCGAGACCTGGTCTTTATCCCAGCCGGTTATGCTCAATTTGCCGAACGGGTTAATTACCATTATTACAGATTTCCCGGAAGATATGCCTATGCTGTCGCGGAAAGTTTTTACAAAAGTATTTGAATTACCACTATGAAAAAAGTGTATGTTCTGAACACGCTCACCAGCCGGCCATTTTGGTGGTCTGGGAGGTTCGGGTAATTCAGAGATTTCAGGTACAGAGACGACAACCGGAGCGAATCCATCAGAGGAAAGAATTACCCGGGTAATATCGCCATTGCTATTTGCCGTTACTTGTATTTCAGGAATATTTATTAGCGCTACTACTTCTGCCAGCCTGGCCAGGGAATCCTGCATAACTGTTACAACGTATTGCTGAATAACCCGGCGGCGAATTTTATCCCCTGCGGTTTTGGAGATTACTTCTATTACAAGCTGTTCTTTTAAAAGGTCGAGCTCTGTTATAAGTGATTTTGTCAGGCGGAGCGCTTTCAATCTCTCCTTGGTGCGTTTAATTTCACCGCTGTGTAATGCCTCTCTATTTCTGGCACGAGACAAACTTTTCTTTCTCAGGGACAGCTCCCCTTTCAATTCTTCAATCTCTACGATCAGCTCATCCAGATTATCATAGTAGCCTGACTTTGAGAGATTGCTGCAAAGATTTTGAAGAGACTTGAAGTTTTGAGCGGCATCCTTGTTGTCAAGTCTTTCAAAATATCGGCAGTAGTCAGTACTCAAATATATTAACTGCTCCAGAAGATAAGCGTACTCTTCGGCCAGCTTGCGCGTCTCTTTGTCCATTTTCATCAGATTTCCGCGCCGGTCACTGTCGGCTTTGGGAGCATTCTGGCCATGCCCGGTGCCGGCAAGCAAGAGAAGGCTCAGAGTCAGAGCAATGGCCGTAATGAAAAGAGAAAGGCTACGATCCCGCCAGCTGATAACACCCGCCTTGGGTTTGCGGGTACCGTTGCCAGAACCATCCCAGGGGTTCTCACCAGCAGTAGAACTCTGCCAGAATTCAGATTGGTTCAAATTATGTCTGTTGTGATATCTCATAGAAAATAGCGCTAACTTTATATGTCTCAGTCCTTTGAGTTTACTTTTTACCGGCAGCAGCTGTCCGCTGCTCTTTATACTCTTAATACTTACGGATTATTATAGCTTTAGTTTCGGGTCTGCGCAAAGAAAAACTGTGAGTATCTCATTGAAATACAGAAACTTACCAGAAGGCTCAGAACTTTGTTCGGCAATAAATCTAAAAAATCAGCCCTAAGTTAATTCCGAATCGAAACTGGCTGGATTTCAGGTCATGAGGCAGGCCGCCAAACGAAGTACCTACTGGCCTTTCGTTCGGGCCGGCATCGGCATACTGCTCAAAAGTCTGGGTGGCATCAACTGAGAAGTAATCATAACTGGCCTGGAATTCTACAAAAGGCTGGCCGCCTGAAATTTGATTATTTAAGTCCCAGCGAATATTGCCACCGCTGAGAATTCCGGTGCCGGTGCCGTCGGCAAAAGTGTGAAATCCTCTGAGCAGGTGGTCATCAAAATCTTCGGCCCAGACCATAGTAAAAGCCGATTTTAAGCTGAGCTGAACTTTTGATGAGAATTCTTTTTGAAAAGAAAGACCGAACTTTGGTCCTTTATAAGTTATCCAGTAATCAATAGCCGGCTCTGTTCCGGATTGTGGCTGCTGGGTTAGATTCGAATCTATATACCAGCCGCTGAAACCGATTATTTCCTGCTCTATTTTTTGATAGCGGTAGCCGCCCAAAATTGAAATGGAAGCTCCGCCAAAATCAAAAATAAGCGCCGTGCCTTCGATATCAAACATCAGCATTTTCATCTTGGCGTCGGACTCGGTGTAGCTGATTTTTCCGTCAAAATATGTCGGTAAAGAAAGCCAGTCATGGTCTTTCATCAGACTGCCCGGGTCGCCAATATTGGTGTAGAGTCCAAGCTCCACTGTCCAGATTGTTTTCTCTTCGTTACTTTTTATTATGCCGATTCTGCCGCCGGCCATCGCGACATCCAGCGGGAATTCCAGAAGACTTCTGATGGCGTAATCAACGGTGTCGCCTGAAGGCAAAATTACCGGATAAGAAATATTATAATCATATTCTGTCTCGCCGGACATTTTCCAGAAAGAGGGTTTGACTGTGAAATTTATCTGAGTCGGTAAAGAAATTTCTTCGAATTCAACCTGATCCTGGGCCGACAGAGTTGCTGCAAGAAAAATAAGAATAGCGAAAACATAAACGAGTTTCATAGCCTATCTCCACACTTAAGAGTGATGTAGAAAATCTACGTTATACATTAGGAGATAAGCCGAATGATGTCAAGCCTGGTGCTGAATTTCGAAAAACGTGAGAGTTTACTGCGGGAAAAAGAGTGCACCGAAATCCTGAAAGAAGTGCGCGATAACCGGTGGCCAGATAGAGCCGGTGCGGATGTACAGCCAGGAGAACATAGCGCCGTAAATCGAAATCAATATAAATCCGGGTAGTCCCTGATAGGCATGGCAGGCACCGAAGACCACCGCCGAAACAATGGTAGGAATAACCCAGTTTTGAAAATTGCCAATCAATCTCAAACGTGTCATCAGGTAGCCGCGAAAGGCAGCTTCTTCGCAGAATCCCGCGGTAAAAGATAAAAAGACCCAGACAATTCTGCCGGTGGTGTCTTGCGGAAACAGAAGTGAAATTTCTCCGGGCATAGGTAGTCCCACTTCAGCCAGCAGCATGGCCACGCCGGTTAAGATTAGATTTGAAGCCGCCAGGAAGGCGAGAGCCCAGGCAAAATGAAGCGGTTGAATTTTATTGAAGCCAATACCGGCCAGGTCGGTTTTCTCTCTGGTTACGGCTCCGAATATCAGAAGAAACAGGCACCATTGAATAATCATAGTGCTGATGAACAGAACCAGCCGGGTGGTGTCGTTGAGTCCGTCCAGCATTTTGGTCGGGTCCTCACCCGGCGCTATCGAGGCAATCGGATAAAGAATCATTAAAAATGCCAGCGCTATCCAGGTCACAGCAGATTTCCGGAAAGACTCGTTCCGGGTTTCAAATTTGAAACGTTTGGTCTCTTCTGTTTCCTCCGGCTGCGGACTGTAGACTTCTACTCTTTCAAACTGTTCGGTGCTCAAAAATTTTCCTCAAATTTGTCCATCTAATGGTTATCGACCATTTGCGAGATTCAATTTAATCTCTTAAGAGCCGCCAGTCCAGCAGAGACTCGGTTTGTGATTCATGTGATATTCACTCCTCGAAATGTGAAATTGAAGTGTTGATAGCCTCGTTGTAGCCAGGCGGTCATCGGGTGGGCTATGCTAAGCTAAAAAAAAGGAGCCGCAAAATGCCCGGTAGCCGCATTATCTATCAAAACTGGATAGTAGAGCTGGGACTGGACCCGCTTAAAATCAAAAACTTCTTTGACATAATTGAAACCGGCAGCGAAAAGTCCGCAGAGATCGACCGCCAGGTCAAACAGGCCATGGAAAGCCTCTCAGAAGATGAGATGGAGTTTGTCATTCGCTTTTATTTTATGGGGCAGGGTTACAACGAAATCTCGGAAAAGTCAGGACGGGTTAATCACAAACTCGAAGCTCTGCATAAACGGGCGATCCGCAAGCTGAAAACCCGTCTGCAGCCGTTTGTCAAAAAAAGCTTCGGCATAAAAATTAAAAAAGGAAAGTCCTGTCTGATTTGTGATTCGCCAAAGCGAGCCAAAATTGACAGAATAATTTTGAAGAAGAAAGCGGAAGAGACCTGGAGTCCGGTGATGAAACGTATTTTTGAAAAGTTTGGATTAAAAATAAAGTCACCGCAGACGTTGATTGGACATCAGAAATATCATTAACGAAGTCATACTTCGACAGGCTCAGCATGACTTCCGGAAGAGTCTGCGTCATGGTGAGCTTGTCGAACCGGATGCAGATTATGGAAGAGACAGCTTGCCGACAGGCCCTTCGACCCTTCGGCTACGCTCAGGACAAGCGCAGGCTCAGGGTGGCTGTCGCAAATTTGGTCACCCATACTTCGACTCCGCTCAGTATGACGTACTTAGAAGCAGAGACACCCACATAACAAACAAGGAGAAAATTTATGACAACAGAAACCAAAAAAGAGCGACTGCGCGGCGGGCACTGTCTCAACATTTTTGTCTCGTACGAGCTCAAAGAACGGCTCAAAAAATTGGCGCAAAAATATGACCGGACTACTTCAGATATGGTCAGAGCCGTATTGAAAATCGGCATCCCGATGATGGAAGGCTTGTCCGAAGCCGAGGAGATTATGGTCAGAGAGTACGTGCAGCTTTTCAGAAAGTTGAGACAGGTGAAATCGCTGAAGGAGATATAGGGGGGAGATTGTGTACTCCTCACAAGCGTCAGGGTGACCCGGACACACTTGGCAGGTCATGCTGAGCGAACAAGGTCCCTAGTACTCGAGGGAGTCGAAGCATGAATCAAGCAGAAGATGGATTCCAGCCTCCGCTGGAAAGACAGAAGGCGCTGGAATGAAAAATCTTGGGTCGCCCACTGCTTGCGGTGGGATCCTAACGGAAATAATCCCGTGATAAATGGTGGAGCACCTAGATCTATAGCAATAGAATATGTAGTTTTGGATTAATTACTTTGGCTATCTTATCAATATCTTTGACTGCTTGTTCGTATTTATCTCTTAAATCTTCAAACATTCTAAAATTAGGTGGCTTTTGCCAATTTAACAAAACAAATTTATTGCAGGCATCACTTTGGTCATGAGTGATCAACTGCTCGATTGAACGCTCAACAGCAACCCAAGTCTTCTTAATTAGTGGAAAAAGTAGTTTCGTATAAGTTGGGTATCCCAATTGCGAAAAGAAATTGTCTTGATGCCCTATAGAATGATATCTGTCATCTGGCTTCCAAGTGCACTTGAAGACTCTCTCTATGTCCCTACCACGAATTCTCCTTTTATAAGAATGTATAGCTTTCCATTCTCGAATGGATAACGCTTGATTAATCTTGTCAATAAATTGGACTATCTGGTGTTGGTCATAAACTCCTAAAGCTTCGTATTGCTTTTCGTTTAGCTTAAGGTCAAAATTGAATTGTTTCTTGTACATTTCTGGTTCTGCTTGCGCCCTTGCTTCCATTTGGACAAAAACTGTATGGAGAACTTGGTCAGGGACTCGTAGATTCTTAACCTCGAAGAGAAATAATTCATTCTCTTTATTGGCTCTATAGTCAGGCGTCTTATCATCAGTTTCTGCTATTTTCTCAATTTCAGAATAATTATGATCAATAATCCAGGCAATTCCATTTAATTCCGCCAACAAATCAGTCATTTTGTCGTCAAAGCCGCCATCGTTACCAGACAATGCGTTTGACATCTGACAAAATAGAGAGAGACCATGATCTTTGACCTTCTTCAAGATCGATTCAATCATATCGATATTGGTTGCCGAATTTGTGAGAATTATCTGCACTAACTCATTTTCCAACCAATCCTTGTTACTAACTCTTTCTTCAAGCATGTCTTTGAAGAATTCCCTTAACAGTGGATTCTTGTCCAGCTTTACGAATAGTTCATCTTTCAAATTTTCGAGCGTTGGCATAGATTCAATTTATTCAAAATTTGCTGGATTCCATATCACTTTTACCTAAAAAAATCCCCTTGAGTGGCTTGTCTCAAGGTGGTATAATCCGGTTTGAGTTAAGGAGAGATTCCAAATAATGTACGAAAAGCAAAGAACCATAAAATCGCCCATCTCTATATCCGGCATAGGCCTACATACCGGAAACAACTGCACAATGACCTTCAGGCCGGGTGAAGTTAACAGCGGTATTATCTTTGAAAGAGCCGACCTGCCCGAAAAGCCGAGAGTACTGGCCGATATTGACCATGTGGTTGATATCTCACGAGGTACCACTTTGCAGGATGGCGAGGCCAAAGTCCACACAGTCGAGCATGTTCTGGCCGCTTTTGCCGGCCTTCAGATAGACAATATGATTGTTGAACTGGATAACAATGAACCGCCGGTGATGGATGGTTCTGCTTTGCCGTACGTCGAGAAACTTCTCAAAGCCGGCATCGTGGAGCAGGCAGAAGATAAGTTCTATCTGGAAATTGATACGCCGATGTCATATAGCGAGCCGGAACGGGGAGTAGACTTAGTTGCCATACCAGCTGATGAGCTTCGCATTACTTTTTTAATCGATTACAAAAACCCGGCGCTGGGTACGCAGTACACGACCTTGGTAGATCTGGAAAAAGAGTTTGTCAAAGAATATGCACCGGCACGGACATTTTGTTTTTTGTCAGAGCTTGAGATGCTTCGCAAGGAAGGCTTAATAAAAGGCGGTGGAATTGACAATGCGGTGGTGATTTATGATTCGACCGAGGGACAGGTCGAGGTTGACCGGATTAAGAAAGTGCTGAACATAAAAGGGGAAGCGTTTGTAGGCAAAACCGGCATAATAAACGATGTTCCTCTGCGGTTTTACAACGAACCGGTGCGTCATAAGACTCTGGATTTACTCGGTGATTTATTACTGATAGGAGCGCCTCTCAAAGGACATATTCTGGCGGCGCGCTCGGGACACAAAGCCAATGTTGCCCTGGCCAAAAAGCTCCGGGAACTTTACAAGAAAAAGAAAATAGCCAGCAAGTATTCCGGAAAAAATGCCGGAGCGTTTCTGGATATTAACGCTATCAAGAAAATCATGCCGCACCGCTATCCGTTTCTGCTTATAGACAGGATAATTGATCTGGTGCCGGACAAAAAAGTTGTGGCCATGAAAAATGTGACAATCAATGAACCGTTTTTCCAGGGACATTTTCCCGGTCATCCGATTATGCCGGGGGTTTTGATACTTGAGGCGATGGCGCAGTCCGGCGGGATACTGATATTAAATGCCGTTGAAAACCCCGAGGGAAAACTTGTTTATTTTCTGGGAATAGATAATGCCAGGTTTCGCAAACCGGTTCTGCCGGGCGACCAGTTAGTATTTGAACTGACTATGAAAACTTTCAGGCGCAACATTTGTAAAATGTCGGGCAAGGCTTTTGTTGACGGCGTCGAAGTTTGCGGCGCTGATTTTATGGCAATGGTAGTGGACAAATGACAGATATTCACTCATCTGCGGTGGTTTCTCCCAAAGCTGAATTGGGCAAAGATGTTACAGTCGGGCCGTACTCTATCATAGAAGCAGACGTTCAGATCGGTGACGGCTGCAAGTTGGAAAGTTCTGTGGTCATTGCCTCCGGCGCTCGTTTGGGCAAGAATGTAAGAGTCTCACACGGGGTAGTAATTTCCACCGAGCCGCAGGATTTAAAATTCGGCGGTGAAAAAAGCTGGGTCAAAATTGGCGACAACTCAACTATCCGCGAGTTTGTTACTATCAATCGCGGCACCTCGGCGCACGGCACAACTACTCTGGGCAAAAATTGCCTGGTAATGTCTTATGCCCATGTGGCGCATGATTGTATTTTAGGTGATGATGTAATTCTGGCTAACTCAGTTAACTTAGCCGGCCATGTCGAAATTGGAGACTTTGCCATTCTGGGAGGAGTGTTGCCGGTTCATCAGTTTGTAAAAATCGGGGCGCATTCGATGATTGGCGGCGGTTTCAGAGTGCAGCAGGATGTCTGTCCCTTTGCGCTGGTGGGCGGATATCCGCTCAAAGTTGTCGGGACAAATTCGATCGGACTGAAGAGGCGGGGTTTTGACAGAGAAGTTGTGAAAATTATTGAGAAAACATTTAAGATTCTTTTCTTCAGTCATCTGAACACGACTCAGGCTGCTGAAAAAATCAAAAGCGATTTAGAGAGCACGCCTGAAATTGAAGAGATACTCGGTTTTATCAATCTTTCGAACCGCGGAATAGTAAAATAGCGCGGAACTCTTGATAATATAATGAAAAAGATTAAGACAGCAGTTGTCGGCGTCGGAAGTTTAGGGCGGCATCATCTGCGCTGGTACGCTAAGATAACAGAGAGCGAACTGGTCGGTTTGTACGATATTGATGCCGAACGGGCTAAACAATATTCTGAAGAATATAAGATTACGGCGTTTGAATCTCTTGACGATCTGTGCAAGTCCGCTGAAGCGGTTTCGATTGTAACACCTACTACTACTCATCGCGAAGTTGCCTCGACCTTAATAAAAAAAGGTATTCACTGCCTGATAGAAAAACCGATAGCAGCAAGTAACGAAGAAGCGAGAGAGATCGAGAAATTAACCGACTCTCACCAGGTGAAAGTAACTGTTGGGCATATTGAACGTTTCAATCCGGCAGTGGTGGCCCTGCAAGATTTTGATATTCAACCATCGTTTATTGAGGCGCACCGCTTAGCTGCCTTTGACCTGCGCGGAACCGATGTGGCGGTAGTGCTTGATTTGATGATTCACGATGTTGATCTGGTACTAAAATTTATCAAGTCTGAACTGATTGACATACAGGCTTCGGCTGTGGCAGTAATTAGTGAACAGGCAGATATCGCCAACGCCAGATTGACTTTTAAAAACGGTGCGGTGGCAAACTTGACAGCTTCACGGATTTCGCTGAGCACCATGCGGAAACTTCGCATTTTCCAGAAATCCGGTTACTGCTCGCTTGATTTAGCCAAAAAGCAGGCGGATTTTTACAGCTTAGCCGATAGCAACAGCGACAGCAGCGGCGCCAGGATTCCGCTGGGGAAATCCGGTAAGGAAATTATCTATCTTAAGAAGCCCGATACGGGCAAAGATATGCTCGAAAGCGAACTCAGCTCGTTTTTGAAGGCCATCATAGATGACCGGCCGGTGGCGGTGACGGTTAGCGAAGGCGTCCGATCGCTTGAAGTTGCGCTTGAGATTAAGCGAATAGGCTATGAGTCTATTCAAAGAATGCTCGAAAACTAAAAGCATCAACAATGAAGAACCAGTCTATTTTTATTTCTGCCGGCGACCTGTCAGGGGACAACAGCGGGGCGTTGCTAATATCCGAACTCAAAAATATAAATCCCGAACTAAACTTTTTCGGTCTTGGCGGCAGCAGGATGAATCGGCTGGGACAAAAGCAGCTGGAGGAAATAGAAAATCTGGCGGTCATGGGTTTTCTGGAAGTTGCCAAAAGATATATGTTCTTTCACAGGCTTTTTAATGACTGTATTGAGAAGATAAAACAGGAACGTCCGGCGGTAGTTGTACTGATAGATTATCCCGGGTTTAATTTGCGCCTGGCCAAAAAAATAAAACCGATCGGTATTCCGGTAATCTATTATATTTCACCGCAGCTTTGGGCCTGGGGAGAAAAGAGAGTAGAAATTATCAGAGACAATATCGAACGCATGCTGGTTATTCTCCCTTTCGAAAAAGAATTTTATAAAAAACATAACATAGAGTCAGATTTTGTCGGGCATTACCTGTTAGAAGATATAGATGAAAAGATGATAAGCTCCGAAGTTCCCTCTGGTGGTCATATTGCAATTTTTCCGGGTTCGCGCGAAGTTGAAATCAAGAGACTATTGTCACCAATGATTGCTGCGACCAGCAGGTTTAATCAGATGTATGGTACCAGAGCGGTTGTGGCTGGCATAAACGGGGCTTTTGACTACGAGTCTGTTTTAAACAAATATCCCGATAGTAATATAGAAATCGTATTTGATGATTCTAGAAACGTTATTTTCGAAAGCAGTCTGGTGTTGACAAAATCTGGAACTACCACCCTTGAGGCAGCCATAATCGGACGTCCGATGGTAGTAGCATACAAGACCGGACTTATTACTTATTTGATAGCTAAAAATCTGGTAAAGCTTAACAATATAGCCCTAGTAAATTTGATCATGAATGAAACAGTGGTGCCGGAACTGATTCAGGGTCAGGCGACTGAGGAGCGAATGTTTCTTGAACTGGAAAAACTTTACAATAACGAGAATCACTTTAATCTTATAAAAAGTAAGTTAGATTGCCTGCTGTCGGTCCTCGGCGGTCGGGGAGCTTCGCAGCGAGCCGCAAAAATTATCGGAGAGTACCTGCAGTAAAAGTAAATGAAATTTATATATCGCTTTATTACATCGCTTATTTATCTGTTTTGCAGAGTATATGGACATTCTCGCGCCAAAGCCGGCAGTGAACTCTGGCGCGGGCGGCTGGGCTTGTTTGAGTCCAGCAGCACGGTTGATATCTGGATACATGCTTCCTCGGTCGGCGAAACCAAGGTTGCCACATATTTGACAGACTATCTTTTGAGACATAAATTCGAACTGCGCATTTATCTTTCGACAATGACTGAAGCCGGACAGAAAGTTGCCAGAACAATTGCAGGCAAGAATGTCATGACTGGTTTTCTGCCGCTCGACCATCCCTCACCGCTTAATCGCACGCTTGATGTACTCAAACCAAAGATGATGGTAATTACTGAAACGGAAATTTGGCCGAATTTAATCGGGCAGGTTTCGAAGCGTAATATCGAAATAGTTCTTGTAAACGGCCGCATGTCCGATGCTGCTTTCGGAAAATATAAACTGGCGCGAAAAATGTTCAGGAATATTTTGGGGTGCTATCAGAAACTATTTGTGAAAACCGCAGCTGACAAGAGCCGCTTCGGATTTTTTGGTGCAGGTACAAGAGACGAACAAGTTATTGTCGCCGGCGATATGAAATTTGATGCCCCGCTGCTGCCGCGCAGCGCAGGTCGCGTTCAGGAGATTCGCAGCCGAATAGGTGCCTCCCAAAGCGATTTTGTTTTTGTCTGCGGTTCTACTCGTCCGGGCGAAGAACAACTTCTGCAGGAACTGGCCAGGACTCTCAAGACAAATTCAGTGCCAATTAAACTGGTGCTAGCGCCGCGCCATGTTGACCGGATTACACAGCTGCAGAAAGATTTGTCTGTTTCTGGCGATTCTGTTGACTTATATAGTGAGGGAAACTTAAATAGTTCGCTTATTCTGGTAGATAAAATGGGCTGTTTAAATGATTTGTATCTGGCCGCAAACTTAGCTTTTGTGGGGGGGACCTTAGTTGATATCGGCGGCCACAATCTGCTGGAACCGGTCTGGGCCGGAACACCGGTTTTGTTTGGACAATCAACAGCTAACGTCAACGAAGCCAAAAAATATATTCTGGAAAACAATTATGGCGCTATGGTGGCTGACGTAACGGAAATGACAGAGCTGGTCAAAAACTTTATTAACGGTGAGAAAACTTTTTCAATTAAGAAGAGCGATGATTTGTCTCATAGTGCTACCTCGATCGCCGGTGATTATATTCTGCAGAGGTTGAGCGATGTTTGAGTCAATCTGGAAAAAAATTCTCAGACGAAAAGGAATGTCGCCGCTGGCAATTCCGGCACTGCTTTTGTGGATTGTCTCGCTGCTTTACCGAATTGGTCTGGCGCTCAATAAAGCGACCAGAGGCAAAGTGGTCACAGTTGACATTCCGGTTGTCTCAATCGGCAATTTGTCTGTCGGCGGCACCGGTAAAACTCCAATCATTGCCACTCTGGCAGAGTTTTTACTGGAAGAAGGAGTGAAAGTAGGCATTGTCTCGTCGGCCTACGGCAGAAAAAATCAAATCTCTTTTGTCAAAGAAGCCAGACGGGTGGCGGAGATGTCTGTTGACGATACTGGCGATGAAGTAAAAATGCTGGCCGAACTTCTGCCGCAGGCAATAATTTCTGTGGACAAATCGAAATCACAGGCGGCTCTAAATGCCCGGAACTCTGACTACGACCTTGATATGCTTTTAATCGATGATGGCTTTCAGCATTTCAGATTAGACAGAGAGGTTGATATTGTAACCTATGACGGTTCCATTAAAGCCAGAGACTTAAAATTGTTTCCTTATGGAGTTTTGCGGGAGCCGCTCAGTTCGCTTAAGCGGGCCGATGTTATAATTATTACCCGCGCCAATTTTGCCAGAGATATCGGCACTCTTTGTGTGCGCTTGAAAAAAATTGCTCCAGAAGCAAAAATATATACGGCCAATTTTAAGCCGAAAGAGATTATCGGGCTTGAGCGGAAACTGCCGGTTAAGTATCTTGAAGATAAAGCTGTCTTTGCCTTTGCAGGCATAGGAAATTTCCGGGCCTTTGAAAAGCAGGTCCGCACTTTGACTTCGAATCTTGATTTTGCGCTCGAATTCTCAGACCATCAAAATTATACTGACAGGGAAATAGACAAAATAAGAGATGCAGCCGGGCGCTATGGTTCCGATCTGCTGCTGACTACTGCCAAAGACTGGGTAAAAATAAGAGATTTTGATTTTGGCCGCGAGATTTACTATCTTGCTCAAGAGGTAGATTTAGATCCGGGAGAAGAAAAGCTGGTCAAGTATCTGCTCTCTTTTATTAAGACCGGGGAGAAACTGAATTGAGAGAAAGGCATTTTGATTTTGTGGTAGTCGGCAGTGGAATCGCCGGGCTGTTCTATGCGCTGGAAGTTGTCTCTCTTAAGCCCGACGCCAAAGTTGCTATCGTTACCAAAAAGTCCGCCGCAGAGTCCAGCACCAACCGTGCCCAGGGAGGCATTGCGGCAGTTCTTTCCAAAACAGATTCATTTGAACTGCATATTAAAGATACTCTTGATTGTGGCGGCGGCCTTTGCGATGAAAAAGTAGTGCGGCAAGTTGTCGAGCATGGCCCACGCGTCATCGATGAACTTATTGGTTACGGCGTAAAATTCAGCAGACATGACGACAGTCTTGATCTGACTCGCGAGGGAGGGCATTCGGTCCAGCGGGTAGTTCATGCCGGTGATTTAACCGGCAAAGAAATAGACAGAGCGCTTCTTAACGCCTGCAGCTTGTCGGGTTGTATAGAAATGTTTAAAAACAGCATTGTACTCGATTTGATAACAGCATCAGATGACGGAAAAACAGTTTGCTCAGGTATTTCGGTTCTCAGGGATAACGCCAGTGACAATAGTGAAGAAATCGAGTTATTCCTGTCGCCAGTCACTCTCCTTTCAACTGGTGGATTGTGTCAGGTCTACCAGCACAATACAAATCCTTCGATCGCAACCGGAGATGGTATAGCCATGGCCTACAGGGCCGGAGCCAGTATTGCCAACCTGGAATTTGTACAGTTTCATCCGACTGCCATGTATGCGCCCGGTCAAGCTACTTTCTTAATCTCCGAAGCAGTCCGGGGTGAAGGCGGCAGGCTCATGTCACTCGACGGCCGTTACCTTATGGAAGAAGCACACCAACTAAAAGACCTGGCTCCGCGCGATGTTGTGGCCAGAACAATTGACAAAGAATTAAAAGACACCCAGGCCGAGCATGTCTTGCTTGATATCAGCCACAAAGATTCAGAATTTATAAAAGGGAGATTTCCACATATTTATGCGACCTGTCTCAAATACGGCACAGATATTACCAAAGAGCCGATACCGGTCGTGCCTTCGGCACACTATGCCTGTGGTGGTTTAAAAACGGACATGGACGGTCAGACAGAAATACGCGGACTGTTTGCCTCGGGCGAAGTAGCCATGACAGGCATGCATGGCGCCAACCGGCTGGCCTCGAATTCTCTCTTAGAAGCAGTAGTGGTCAGCAAGAACGCCGCACTCAAAACAGTTAGCGAATTTGAGAAATTAAAAGAGTATCAAATAAATAATTCTGTTACATTAGAACTCATAGACAAAAAAGCAAAGGTTTCTAATATTAATATTGAGAAAACACGTGCCCAACTGACAAAAACAATGTCTGAACTGGTCGGGATTGTCCGTTCGGAAAAGAGGCTGCTGTCGGCCTTAGAAAAGATCGAATCACTCCGGCAGATTACAGAACAAGAATATGCCAGCACAGCACCAAGTTATGAATTAGTTGAACTTAGAAACCTGGTGACTGTAGCCGAGCTGATTATAAAGTCAGGTTTATGGCGTAAAGAGTCGCGCGGCTTGCATTTTATGGAAGATTACCCGGCCGAATCAAAGAAATTTGCATTAGATTCCGGCCTTACCAGAAGAATTTCAAAAAGGAGTGCTCTTGTCTGATTCTCACCAGATGATTCTGATTCTTGATTTTGGTTCGCAGTACACTCAGCTGATCGCACGCCGGATTCGTGAGTCAAAAGTCTACTGTGAAATCGTTCCGTTTAACAGTGACTTATCAAAATATGACAGTTCAAAGATTGCCGGATATATTCTTTCGGGCGGGCCGGCCTCGGTAACAGACCAAGACGCTCCCCGGCTTGATAAGGGTTTTTTCAAAAATGGAACTCCCGTTCTTGGCATTTGCTATGGCATGCAGCTCCTGGCCGATCTGTTCGGAGGGCGACTGGTAAAATCTACCATGCGCGAATATGGCCGGGCATCTTTTAAAACTCTGAACTCAAGTTCTCTTCTTAAAGGTGTTGATAAAGACAGCCAGGTCTGGATGTCTCACGGTGATTCAATTGAATCTCTGCCGGAGGATTTCCATCTGATTGGTTCAACCGACTCACTTAAAACAGCCGCTATTGCCGACGAGAAAAGAAAATTATTTGGTTTGCAGTTTCATCCTGAAGTTTATCATACAAAAGAGGGCAGCAAGATTCTTAATAATTTCCTGTTTGATATTTGCAAGCTCAAAGGTGACTGGACTACCGAGGCGTTCTTGGAAGAAACTGTCGGCAAAATTCGCAGACAGGTCGGCGACGGTCAGGTAGTAGTTGGCGTATCCGGCGGGGTAGACTCTACAGTGGCGGCAGTCCTGATATCACGCGCTATCGGGAAAAATCTGCATGCTGTATTTGTTAACAATGGTCTTTTGCGTAAGAATGAATTTGAAGAAGTCAAAGAACTCTTGAGCCATCTCAAACTCAGCCTGCACGCTGTTGATGCTTCAGAAATGTTTTTGACACGGCTCAAAGATGTAACCGATCCTGAAAAGAAAAGAAAAATTATCGGCAATACTTTTATCGATGTCTTCGAAGAGCAGGCCGACAAAATCGGAGGTATAGAATTTCTGGCCCAGGGGACTTTGTATCCGGATGTTATCGAATCGGTCTCTTTTAAGGGCGGACCTTCAGTATCAATTAAAAGTCATCACAATGTTGGCGGTTTAAAAGAGCGCATGAAACTTAAACTGGTCGAACCGCTAAGAGAACTATTCAAGGACGAAGTACGAGAGCTGGGGCGCTCGCTGGGGTTATCTGAAATGTTTATAGGGCGTCATCCTTTTCCGGGTCCGGGATTGGCGGTGCGGATATTGGGCGAGGTAACCGCGGAGAGGTGCGATATCTTAAAAGAAGCGGACGCCATTTTTATCGAGCAGCTGCACCATAGAAAAATATACGATGATATCTGGCAGGCTTTTGCGGTGCTCCTGCCGATCAAAGCGGTTGGTGTCATGGGTGACAGCCGGACTTATGAAAATGTACTGGTTTTAAGAGCGGTGACCTCTGTTGACGGCATGACCGCCGACTGGGCTCGTATTGATAATGAAATACTGGCAGATATTTCTGACAGGATTATTCGCCAGGTAAGCGGCGTTAACAGAGTCGTTTATGATATATCATCAAAACCTCCGGCGACAATAGAATGGGAATGATAAATAGAATGGCGATAACCAGCAAGCTAATACTTCTGCGGTTCCTGCGCGGGCAGCAACCCAAAATTAAATCTGGTAGTCAAGGGACAGATGAGGACCAGTCTTGCGCTGGCCGCCCACAAAATTGTCATTCTCGCGAAGGCGGGAATCCATCCCTCTAACTACTAGAAAATGAAACTGTTGCGTATGATCTGGATAGCCCTTGCTACAATTGTTGCCGTTTATGCCGCTGTTTGTGCGTACATTTATATGGCGCAGGACAGGATGTTTTATTTTCCGACTAAAGATTTTGCTGTAAACCCAGACGACTATGATCTGAAATTCCAGGACATCTTTATAAATGTTGGTCAGGATGAGACTATTCACGGCTGGTATTTTCCGCAAGCCCGGAGCCAGGAATCTGCCAGAACCGTGTTGTTCTGTCATGGTAACGGCGGCAATATTTCCCATCGGATGGAGACTGTCATATTTCTGCTGCAAAGAGGCGTCAACGTCATGATGTTTGACTACCGCGGCTATGGACGTTCATCCGGCAGACCGACAGAAACCAATACATATGGCGATGTGAAAGCAGCTTATGACTGGTTGATTACTGAAAAAAGCGCTATACCAAATGACATTATTATTTTTGGACGTTCGTTAGGCGGGGCGGTGGCGGTTGATCTGGCCTCGAAAGTAAGTTGCGGCGGCCTGATAGTGGAATCTACCTTTGATTCGGCCATAGAAATGGCTAAAGGTTACTTTCCGCTTTTTCCGGCCGGACTCTTAATAAAATACAGTTATAATTCGATCAGCAAGATTTCGAAAGTTGATTGTCTTAAGCTTTTCACGCATTCGCCTGTGGATGATCTGGTGCCGTTTGAGAGAGGCAAGAGACTTTTTGAGGCAGCACCGGAACCCAAAACGTTTTTCGAGATTTCCGGCGGACATAACGAACGCACTTATCTTGATGATCCGGGCTATATTACAGTAATTGACAACTTGCTTAAGCAAGATGGTGCCGGCAGAAACTAAAATCAGGCTTATGCTATTTGTTTGACAATCAGAGACGGTGCCGTTATAATTTGCTCTTAACTTGTATTATATAAAGGCGATAGGACAGATAAGCTAAGATGCTTGATATCAACAAGATGCTCGAATACACCAAACCGGTCAGCGCCGATTTGGAGCGCTTTGACAAGCGACTTAGCGATTATCTCAGAGGTGACTCGCCTTTGATTTCTTCAATCGCCCGGCATCTGCTGCGTTCCCGCGGCAAAAGAATACGGCCGGCTTTTCTCTTTTTAACTTCCAGAGCCTCTGATAATTATTCTGAGTTTGCAGTCGAAGCATCGCTGGCTATTGAGCTGATTCACACTGCTACCTTGCTGCACGATGATGTGGTAGATGAATCGGATCTCCGCAGAGGTCAGTCATCGATAAACAAACAATGGACAAATCTCATCTCGGTTCTGATGGGAGATTATCTTTTTGCCAAGGCTTTTCGGATAATGGTGGAGTCGGAGTCAGTACAGCTTATGCGGGCGATTTCCAAAGCGACCGAAAGAGTTTCAGTCGGGGAACTTCGCCAGATAGAAGAAACCGGCAATTATGATATTTCCGAAGATGAATATGTCAGTATCATTGCTGATAAGACAGCTTCGCTTTTCAGCGTTTCTTGCGAGACAGGTCCGATTCTAAACAAGAGAACTGAAAAAGAACGCCGTCAGCTGGCCCAGTTCGGTGAAAAGATTGGCATTGCTTTTCAGATTGCTGACGACCTGCTTGATTTTGTGGGAGAACTTGACGTTACCGGCAAAGAACCGGGCAACGACGTCATGACCGGCAAGGTTACTCTGCCGCTTATATATTCGTTAAAGAAATCAAACGACAGCAGCCGCCGGGAGATAATGAAATATCTTGATGACTCCGCGGAAAACAAGGATGCTTTTGATAAAGTATACAAGTTTGTTATCGAATCAGGAGGGATTGAATACGCTTATAATAAGGCGACTGAGTTAAGTCAGCAGGGGCTTGATGTTATTTCCGGAATGAATTCCTCGATCTATCAGGAGAGCCTCAACGATATGGTTCGCTTTGCCATAAAGAGAGCTTCATAATTTTTCAATTGTCAAAAATAAACAGTTTTGGGCCGGCGTAAATTAAACTCTCTTAAGTCAATTCAGGTATAACATAAATGTTCGGCTATGATGACTTATCAATAAATTTTCTGACAGCAAGCCCGCTGGCGGTCTGGCTGATGCTGCTGGTTCTGACAGCTCTGGCAGTTTTTACATACTACCGTACCAATCCGCCGCTGCCCCGTTATTTGAAAATTATTTTAGGCAGCCTGCGTCTTCTGGCAATAGTCATGCTGATGCTGGCGCTGCTGGAACCGGTCATAAGTTTCAGCCGCAGCTATGAGCGTCCCCGGCGTATTTCTTTTCTGATCGACCGTTCAGATAGTATGGAAAAAGTAGAAAATGGAAAAACCCGCCGGGCCAGAGTTGATTCACTTTTGTCATTATCTCTGTTTGAAAAACTACAGAGCGAGGCTTCTTTGGAAAAGTATTATTTTGCTGATATTATCTCTGCTGACGTTGCTGATATTTCCAGAGATAAGACTGCCATTGGTGATATTCTCTATGACATAGAAAGAATGGAGCTTTCTGAAGCTGTCGACTATCGTTTTATCTTAACAGATGGCAGTTCGAACTTTGGCAGGGATGTCTCGGCGGCGTCAGAGAATCTGTCCAGGCCTCTGTTTGCAATTGATATGGCCGCCGGCGGCAGTGAGTCGGACATTGCTATTAGTAAAATCGACTTTAATCCGGTTTTATTTGTCGGGCAGATTTCTTCAGTAAAGGTCAGCCTGAGCTGGCAGGGGCAGCTGCCGGAGAAAGTAATTGTGCGGCTGTCTGATTCCAGCAAAGTCTTAAAAGAGGCAAGTTTCCGGGCGACTCAGGAAAATGGTCTGGCAGAGATAAGTCTTAAATACATTCCCGCAGGTCCCGGTCATAAAATTCTTAAAGTCAGCATTCCTCAGCTTAAAGGGGAGAGAAACAAACAGAACAATTCCCGTTCGTTTGCAGTCAAAGTATTAAAAAGTAAGATGTCAGTTCTGCTGGTGTCATCAAGACCGGATTACGAAGTTGGTTTTTTTAAAAGGTTATTTGAAAAATCAGACCGCTACGATATAAAGCTGCTTCAGACAGGCCAGAAAGCGCCCGCCCAAAAACTGAACTTTCCCGCTAAGCAGACAGAAATAAACCGGTACGACCTGATTATTTTGCACGACCCCGACCCTCGCAGCTTACAGCAGTGGCGGCAGGTTATTGTCTCGTATCTTAACGACCGCGGCGGTTCTCTCTGGCTGTTATTGGGTGAGCAGTTTGCAGCGCGCGGTCCTGTTGGCTGGTTTAACGAATTGATGCCGTTTTATCAGAGTGCAAAATCGAATCTGCAATACCGGGAGTTTCACGCCGAGCCTGTCGAGGGCAGTTTACTGCACCCGGCCAATCGGCTGGCCGCTGACCAGACTTCGATAAGACTGGCCTGGTCTGAGATTCCTCCGTTTAAATCTCTGGTCGTCATGGATGAACTTGACCCGGACGGCATAATTCTCTCAGAAACGGCCGATCTGAAGCAACCATCAAAGCGCCTGCCGGTAAGTGGCTATAAACGTCACGGTCCGGGGCGTGTTTTTGTCAGCGCCGCTTTACCATTCTGGTCCTGGGAGTTTGACAGCTACAGTTTTGAGTCGGGCGAAAAGTTTTTTGAAAAATTTGTCGAGGGCACGGCCAGTTGGTTAACTGTCAAAGAAGACCTGGAGCCGCTGCGAATCAGTCCGGTCAGAAAAGTTTTCAGCCGGGGCGAGGCTGTCAGGTTCGAAGGTTTCGCTTTCGACCTCGGTTTCAGACCTCTGCCGGGTGTCTCGGGAAATATCGAGCTGACCGGGCAGCAGGGACAAGAAACGGTTCTCTCAGACCTGATCCCTTATAAAGAAGGTGAGTTTAGAGCGGAGATTTTTAATCTGTCATCGGGCAATTACAGCTGGACGGGCAAATTTGAAAAAGACGGCCGTATCATACAGGAAGAAACTGGAAAGATTCTGGTGGAATCTTTCACACTCGAAGAGTTTGACTTAAGCGGCCATATAACCGAGATGACAGCCATGGCCGCCCGGACAGGCGGCAAGTACTTTAAGTTCGACAAATTTGATGAAGCTATCGCGGCTCTGGATCTGCGGCCGGTCGAAGTATCCGAAACCGGTGAAATAACTTTGTGGGGGAAACTCTGGCTGTTGCTTTTGTTTTTAAGTGCGCTTTCATTAGAATGGCTGTTGAGGAAAATATTTCAGTTAATCTGACTAAAGAAATAAAAGGGAAAAATGAAAATTGCAGTTTTAGGCGCCGGGCTTATGGGACGCGCGGCCGTTTATGATTTGTCCCGTGCCGAAGGTGTCACGGCTGTCGGTGTTTTTGATATTGACGAAAAATTAGCGAACGAAGTTGCCCAAAGATATGGTAATAATATTGCAATAGCGGCTGCTCTTGATGCCGGCGATGCCGCGGCTGTAACTTCAGTCTTAAGAGATTACGATGCGGCTCTCTCGTGCGTGACTTACAAATTTAATTCGGGTCTGACCAAAGCCGCCATCAGCGCCAAGTGTCACCTGGTTGATTTGGGCGGCAACAACGATACGGTGGCCGAGCAGCTGGCCATGAATGATGAAGCTGAAAAAAATAATGTAATAATTATTCCCGACTGCGGCCTGGCGCCGGGGATGGTGGCGGTTTTGTGCGCCGATGCTTTCACTAAGTTTGACAAAATTTCTTCGGTCAAAATCAGAGTAGGCGGACTTCCGCAAAATCCGAGGCCGCCACTGAACTACCAGATGGTTTTTTCCGCCGAGGGTCTCATAAACGAATACTGGGAGCCCTGTGTTATACTTGAAAACGGCCGGAAAAAAACTGTCGAGCCGATGAGCGCAATTGAAGAGCTGGAATTTGAAACAATCGGAAAACTCGAAGCTTTTTATACTTCGGGAGGGACTTCAACGCTGCCGGATAGTTATTTAAACAAGATTGATTTTTTAGATTACAAAACTATCCGCTACCCCGGTCATTGTGAACTGTTTAAAACTATGCTCGAAATCGGACTGGCCTCAAGAGAAGAAATCGATGTAAACGGCCAGAATGTAATTCCCAGAGAGCTTCTTAAGACGGTGCTAAATAAAAACCTTTCCTTTGATGAACCAGACTTAGTATTGGTACGTCTTACTGCCGAAGGGAAACTAAACGGTAGAGACCATAAAGTAGTCTATGAGCTAGTAGACAGATTTGACCAAGAGACCGGCCTGACAGCCATGATGCGCTCAACCTCGTTTCCGGCTGCGATAGTAACCTGGATGGCAGCCTCTGGCAAAATCAGCCGGCGTGGCTGCCAACCGCAGGAGTTAGTGGTTGATTCAAAAGTATTTATAGAAGAATTAAGAAAACGCGGGCTTAATCTAACGATAAGAGAATAGAAATCTTATTCAGAAAAATCTGAAAAGTTTTACCAGAGGTCATGGGGAAAGACGATATCAATTTTTGTAACAGAAGCCGGCGTTATCGAGACAGAAATCGTGGTCGAATCATTGTCCGGCAGATATACCGCCGTCAGCCGATGATTTCCTATGGGAATTCCTGAAAAGGAAAAATTTCCTTTGGCATCAACCATGGTAACAGCGGTTGTCATGGCGCCGGTTCCGTCAGGGAATGTCAGACGCAGCGCCAGCGAATCTTTATAGACAGCGCCCGGCATAGTTGAACTGGCATCAACGAGGTAGCCTGTCAAAGAATTTGAAAGCAGCGACAACGAACTGGCTGCCACCATTTTGTCGATATTGGCGCCGGAGCCGCTTGAGCGAATCAAGGTGCCGCTGTAAATGTAGTTAGCTCCCCAGCCATCCTGATTGTAGCCGGATCCGCTTTCCAGATAGGGACCGTTCCAGGTGGCGTAACTGCCCGGGTTTGAAACCAGGGCGCTTAAGTCCGGAGGTAAGCTGCCAATATCGCCGACATATCCAAAATCAGAACGGGCGCCGTTTGAGTAAAGCGCCGGATTGCCCACTATCGCAAAGGCCAGGGCGTCGAGCTCGGCTTTAGTATGCTCATGTTTGGCGGTGTCAAAAGATGAGGTCATGTTGACCATGGCGACTGCGGTGATAATACCGATGATAATGATTATTATGACCAGCTCTATCATAGTAAAACCGGAGTTCGAATTTAGTTTTCGCCTAATCATATTTTCTTAACTTCCGGTTGTGTCATACCAGACATTTTGTGACAGGAAATATTCGCCGTAGTGCCTTGATCTGGGGACTATCGACACGAATCTTCTTATAGTATCATTAGTTGGTCCGTAGACGATTTCGATATCGTGGTTGCCTATCGGAACAGATTCAAATGAGAAAAAACCGCCGATATCGGGCTGAGCAAGAAGCGAAGAGTAGCCGCCTGAGCCGTTGGGAAAAATCAGACGGACCGTTATTGAGTCACGATAAATTGGTCCCGGGGGAGTGCCGTCTAAATCAAGCAGAACTCCATCAACTCCATTTACTAAAAAATCGTTTAAGCTGGTCCCAAACTCCCTGACTATGTTAGAGCCGGAACCGCTTGAGGTAATAGAATTACCAGCGTAGCTGTAGACCGCGCCCCAGGCATCTTTCTTGTAGCCATCAGGGTCCTGCTCGAAGCGTCTCTTGATATAGGGACCGTTCCAGGTGGCATAGCCTCCGGGATTGGCAAAGAGAGCATCAAGATTGGGCGGCATAGAGCCAACATCGCCAACATAGCCAAAATCTGATCTGGTATTGTCGTTATACAAAAGGGGATTGCCGACAATGGCAAACTGCAGCATTTCAAGTTCCTGCTTGGTCTCTTCTTCTTTGGTAGTTTCAGAAATGAAAAAGGCAGAGCGCATGGCCACAGTTGCCAGAATCGCAGAGATAACCAGCACGATGACAATTTCGATGAGTGTAAAGCCTTTTGTATTCATTTTATTTTTCATCAGTACTCTATCTCCAGCCATACTTGGGTAACGTAAGCAGGGGAACTTGCGTTTTGACCTTTAAGCGCCAGACCGGCTTCGAGATTAATAATGTCCGACCAGCTCCAGGCGCTGCCGCTGTTCGGATTGGAATTCCACTGGTAGCTGTAGTTACTGTATAAATTTGTCAAAGAAGATTCAGTGCCCTGGTACTCCACACTTCCGACATAGATAACCGGCATAGCCGCTCCTGTATTTTTTTCTTTGCGTGCTCTGTAAAAAACAGTTACCCGTAAGATATCGCAGTCGGTGAAAGGAATATCTTCGATGGCGTAAACGTCGGTTGCATACAAATTGACTCCTCTTTCCAGACGGGTAGCGTCTTCATCTGAAGTTATTTCGCTGACGCACTGCCAGTTACTAACGCAGCCTGCTGTGGTTAAATTTGTGATAGAGCCGCTGCCGTTCGGACGCAAGATTAATACGCCGCTGGAGTCGCAGCCGCCGCCACCGCCTCCACCACCGCCACCAGAGAAGTAGCTCCCAAAAAACCTATAAGACTTGCTGTCTTTGTGGCGGGGATAGACAGTCAGGTATCTAAAAATTGTATCGACATTCGGGGTATAGATAATTCTCAAGGGATGTCTTCCTACCGGCAGTGAATCAAGAGTGAAATTACCGATCGAATCGGGATGGTAAAGTTTTGTCTGCGTGCCGCCGGCTCCGTTGGGAATCGTTATCACAATATCAACAGAATCCTGATAGCTGCTGCCGGGTGGAAAGTTGGAGTTGTCTTTGATATCTCCGTAGACAGTGTTAAGCAGGTAATCCGAAGTTGCTCTGGCTATCTGTTTGCTTATTGTGGTGCCGTTGCCGGTAGATGAAATTATTACTCCGCCGGAATAATTATAGGCGGCTCCCCATTCGTCTGTTTTTAAACCCGTAGAATCCTGCACAAAGCCGACCGGCAGATACGGTCCGTCCCAGCTGGCATAACCGCCGGGGTTTGTATAAAGCGCGTTGATATTGGGCGGGAAACTGCCGACATCTCCGACATAGCCAAAATCTGTGCGGCCGCTGTTTCCGGTCAGGTCGGGGTTTCCAACTATCGAATTTGCCAGTATTTTCATTTCGCGCTCTGTTTTGATCTGGCGGCTGTCGTTAATGACCGAGGTCATCTGCTGCAGCGCCACGCCTATCAAAATTGAAATGATAATCAGCGCAATAGTTAGCTCAATAAGAGAAAAACCGGCTTGATTATTAAAAATATGTTTTTTCATTAGTTCTATTTAACTGGTATCAAAAAATTTCTGCCCAGACCTGCGAGCATCTGGCTTGATCTTTTAGTCCTACACCAATTTGAATATCGTTTAGTTCAGCCCAGGTCCATGGGGAAGATGTATCCGGGTTTGTTACATAGGTTGTTGAAAAAACTGTGTAGGTTGGTGAGCTATTAAGGTTGTTATTGCCGCCGGTGTAGAGATTGCCATTGACCACAATCGTAGTTCGTGCTAACTGACCGTTGTCAGTAGAGCGTACCATTATGAAAATAACGATACTATCAATAGTGCCGCTGCCGACCGGGTCTTCTGCCTGATAGGTATCTTGAGCCCACGGTCCTGATCCGATTATTACATAGGAACCGTCGCCGTCTGAGGTAACGTCGTTGACGCATTGCCAGTTACTGCTGCAGCCGTTACTGGTATGCTCGGTATAATCTCCAATTCCGTCAGGTCTGATAATAACCAAACCGGGACCAGCACCGCCTCCAGAACCCCAGGGATTGCTGAACAGCTGAACATCGACTAAGGCCAGCTCTCCCGGGTTAACTGCAACTTTCCGTTTCAGGGTGTCATTGTCAGGCAGATAAACTGTTCTTAGGGTTTGAAGTCCAATCGGGACAGAATCGATCTGAACAAAACCATCGGAAGCGGGTGCTCTGGCTATGGTAACTGTTCCGCCGGTTCCGTCAGGATAAGTCAACAGGACATTTACAGAGTCTTTGTAGATTGGTCCGGGAGGGTTCTGGTTTATGTCGGTTACGGTAACAGCCACGCTGTTGTAAAGTAAGTCGCTTACAGAGTTTGCAATTTTTCTGGTGATTGCCTGTCCGCTGCCGGTCGAAGTTATGGTTACTCCGGATGAATAGACATATCCGGTACCCCAGTCATCGATTTTGAATTCAGAATTCGCGCCTCCTGAAGCAGCCAGGTAGTCGTCTTTCAAGTATGGCCCTTTCCAGGTGGCGAATCCGCCCGGGTTTATAACCAGCGCATCAAGGTTCACCGGCATAGAGCCGACATCACCGACGTATCCAAAGTCTGTTCTTGTTCCCCCTGAGACCAGTTCAGGGTTACCGGCTACTGCAAAGGCCAGTTCGTCCATTTCATCTTTGGAGCGTTCTGTGCGGACGGTATCGCTGGCGGTCATTAAAGTTTTTACAGACACGGCTGCAATAATCGAAATGATGATTATGACAACCATCAGTTCAATCAAAGAATAGCCTTTTTTCGAATATGAAATATGCAATCGCATGCACTCCCGGCGTTTCGTCATCTATCTTTATATTATCGGCTGTTTTGCGGCCCAAATTTACTTTTTGGGCATGGTTGATTTCCATCTGAGAAGAAGAAAAGAGGCAATAATTTACGCTCACAAAAAAACCGCCTCAAAATAAGGCGGCTTTGGACAATTTAGCTGATATAATGCCTAAAAAGGGTCATTTTCCCAGTCTGACTCCTTGGGAGGAATTTTTACGACCAGATTAGCTCTGGTTTCGCACTGGCAGGCCAGACGTGAGGTCTCGGTCAGGCCTTCGGCTTCGTCCAGCATATCCTGCTCGTCTTCGGTCATTTCATTAAGAGTATCAAAGCCCTCTACCACAATTATGTGGCAGGTGGAGCAGGCGCAGTTGCCGCCGCAATTATGGTCTATGTGAACATCATTATCTAAGGCCGCGTCCAAAATGGGCGTCCCTGCTTCGACCTCAACTTCAACTTCAGAAGGCAAAAACTTTATCTTAGGCATCAAACTCATCCATATCCTTCGCTTCTACAAATTTTAAGAAGACAATCTTAATCCTTTTTTTTCCTGAACACAACCAGATTATCATGTTCATTTCCGAAGCGTACATTTTTGGCCAGATGTGCCAATTTCCCGGTTATGAGCATAAATGCCCAGGGGGGCATCAGAGCAGAGCTGCAGCCACGGACCAAGACTAGCTTGTTTTCAAACTGCAACCAGTCAAATTTTTCCACTTTTTCAAGGAAAGCCACTTCTTTGAAAACACCGTTTTCGAGCAAATCTTCGGGATCCAGAACAGAAAAAGGCATATTTTAGCAGCTAAATGAGGAGCCGCAGCCGCAGGAACGGCGGGCATTGGGATTAGAAAACGAAAAACCGGCGCCCATCAGGCCGCTTTTATAGTCCAGAATTGTTCCGTTTAGTTGTACCAGTGCCTTTTCGGCAACCAGCACTTTGATGCCCCCAAAGTCGTATTCGCTGTCATTAGGCGTTTTTTCCGTATCAAATGCCATTGTATATGACATTCCTGAGCAGCCTCCGGCAGCAACACCGATTCTCAAATATAGATTTTCATCTTTTTCCTGAGAAATCAGTCGTTTGACTTCCACCATGGCATCCGGAGTTATTGTAATAGACATCTGCTGGACAGATTCTTTTATGTTTTCGGTCATTAAAAGGCTCCCTTATTCATTTCTCTACAATCTATATCAATTGTTTGCTCTGTCAACCAGTTATAACAGACAATATAGTTGTCGGTTCCGGGATAATGACTCGTTAATCAAGTTAGCGATAGAAGATTTATGACAATTCTGTGACAGGAGTTAAATTAAGAAAAAATAATTCACAAATCGACAATAAATAGATGGACAAATTGAATCTTTTTTCTTATAATCCCAATCAATATTAGGCAGAAAAGGGAACGCTTGCTCCCTGTTTGGCAGTCTTATGTGGACTGTAACGAATGACAACATGAAGAAAAGAAAGGTTTATCAATGAGATTATCGCGGAAATCGGATTATGCTTTGAGGGCTGTACGACATCTCTCCACACTTCCCAAGGACAGACTGGGTTCTATTAATTCAATATCGCAGGCCGAAAAGGTACCGCGTGAGTTTTTGGCCAAGATACTAAAGGACCTGACCCGCGGGGGAATACTTCGTTCTTTCCAGGGAGTAACCGGCGGCTACAGACTGTCCAAAGCAGCCAAAGATGTTTCGTTTTTGAATGTAATCGAAATAATCGATGGTCCGCTTCGTATTAGTCTGGCTACTGATGGCAAGTCGAGAGCATTTTCCGGCGAGGGTAAAGCTGATAGCAGTTTCGAAAAATTCTGGAAAGACCAGGAAAAAACACTCAAGAACACTTTCAGCAGACAGACTTTTGGAAAGTACGCGCTTAAGGCCAAGAAAAAATCGAAATAAATTCTCTTGACTAAAATCTAGCCGCAATGCTCTATTCTATTAGTATTGCGGCTATTTTTATGGGCGCAATCTGCAAATATATTAACTATAACGGCAGGTAATTAATATGCTGAAATTTGATGATAAACAGTACAAACTGAAAGTTGGTCTGGCAGAGATGCTCAAAGGCGGCGTAATCATGGATGTGATCAATGCCGAGCAGGCCAAGATTGCCGAAGATGCCGGCGCTGCAGCTGTTATGGCTTTAGAGAGAGTGCCCTCGGATATCCGGGCCGATGGCGGTGTGGCGCGAATGTCTGACCCGGATATTATTGAAGATATAAAGCGCATGGTCACTATTCCGGTCATGGCCAAGTGCCGCATAGGGCATTTTGTCGAGGCTCAGGTGCTGGAAGCACTCGAAGTTGATTTTGTCGATGAGTCCGAAGTCTTAACCCCGGCAGATAACAAGTACCATATAAACAAATGGCAATTTAAAATCCCTTTTGTCTGTGGCTGCCGCAACTTAGGTGAGGCGCTCAGAAGAATTTCCGAAGGCGCTGCAATGATTCGCACGAAAGGGGAGGCCGGTACGGGTGATGTCTCCGAAGCGGTCAAACATTTACGTGAAATCAATTCGGCCATGAAAGCTCTGACTATTATGTCCGACGAAGAACTTTTTGGCGCTGCCAAAGAAAATCAAGTTTCTGTTGAGCTGATAAAGATTGTTTCCAAAACCGGCAAACTGCCGGTACCGAATTTTGCCGCCGGCGGTGTAGCCACTCCGGCCGACGCGGCACTGTGTATGCAGCTTGGCGCCGAGGCTGTTTTTGTCGGCTCTGGTATATTTAAAGCCGACAATCCTGAAAAACGCGCCAAAGCGATAGTCGATGCCACTACGCATTACAAAAATGCCCGTCAGATTACCGAAAGCTCCCGCGGACTGGGCCAGGCCATGAAAGGCATCCAGGTGGCATCTATAGCCGACGAGGAACTGCTGCACACGCGGTAAGTTGTTGGTAGAAATTCTCTTGTCTCTTCAATATCATAGAATTATGTGATGTTGAGCTTTAATGAATCTAGTATCTTTCGCTTAAGAGTTATCAGATTGGGGGAAAATGGATTCTTTAGAGGAATTGCTTAATACACCAATAGATAAACTTCCACATGTGGACAAAATCGGTCGATGGACGCTTATCAAATTGGAAATTATTAATGAATATGCAAAGGCGTATTCTCTTATTCTAAATAAGCAACCAAGGATTTCTCATGTCTATATAGACGCATTCTCTGGAGCAGGAATCGCGATAGCAAGAGAGTCGGGGAAGAATGTCCTTGGAAGTGCTTTAAATGCGATTAGAATTGTTCCGCCTTTTAAAAAGTACTACTTTATTGATACCGATGAGGACAAAGTTCAGTTTCTCAGAGAAGCCACAAAGAACAGAACTGACGTTGAAGTAATACATGGAGACAGCAACAAGATTCTTATTGATAGTGTGTTCTCAGAGGTAGGCTATACAGAATACAAAAGAGGACTGTGTGTATTTGACCCTTATGGTTTACATCTACATTGGCAAACGGTTCAGGCCGCTGCAGAAAACAAAGCCATTGAAATTTTCTTGAATTTTCCACTAATGGATATGAATATGAATGTATTGTGGAGGAAGAATCCTGAAGGTCAAGATCCATTACAAATTGAAAGAATGAATCGGTTCTGGGGTGATGAATCTTGGCGTGACGAAGTTTATGACACAATAGGTGATTTATTTGGCTATCCTTCAAAAGTCTTTGATGCAAATAAAAAGATTGCGGAAGCGTTCCGAAAACGGTTAAATGAAGTTGCCGGATTTGAGTTCGTCCCTGAACCTATCGTAATGCGAAATACTTCGGGAGGAGAATTATACTATTTGTTTTTTGCATCCCACAACAAGACAGGTGAGAAAATAGCGAAGCATGTCTTAAAAAAATATAGGGAACTTGGAAGAAACTGATGTCGACTAAATCAAGAATAGAATGGACTCATACAACCTGGAATCCGGTTACGGGTTGTGATAAAGTTAGTGCCGGTTGTGATCACTGCTACGCCGACCGTATGTCCAAGCGTTTGAAAGCTATGGGGGTCTATAAATATCGCAACGGATTTGATCTTACTATTCACCCCGATGTTCTGGATGCGCCATCAAAATGGACAACACCTCAAATTGTATTTGTGAACTCTATGAGTGATTTGTTTCATGAAAAAGTACCGTTTGAGTTTCTTCAGGAAATATTCAAGGTAATGGAGCATTACCCTCAGCATACTTTTCAGGTCCTTACCAAGAGGTCAAAACAGTTAATTCGCTTGGGAAAGAAATTGAAATGGTCTGATAATATCTGGATGGGGGTAACTGTTGAAAACAAGCATTACAGATATCGTATAAAAGACCTGAGAAAAACAGATGCTAAAGTTAAGTTTCTTTCTCTGGAGCCGCTCATCGGGCCGTTGCCGGACATGGACTTAACGGAAATTGACTGGGCCATAGTCGGAGGCGAATCCGGCCCCGGCGCCCGCCCAATGAAAGAAGAATGGGTCTGGGAAATCAAAGAGCAGTGTGATAAGCAAAAGGTGTCCTTTTTCTTCAAACAATGGGGCGGAGTTAACAAAAAGAGAACCGGCAGAATCTTAGGTAACAGGACCTGGGATGAAATGCCGAATAAAAATCCCTTTGCTAAGGATCAGCTTAGTCTCACGACTAATTTTTCCGTTTAACTTTGGCACTCTATCTTTCTTCAACTGTTTAAGAAGCTATGAGTCTCTTTGGTAACATAACTGTCGGTGTTTTAGCGCTGCAAGGGGATTACGAAGCGCACAAAAAACAACTGGAGTCTCTCGCTGTAAAAGCTCGAGAAGTTCGTCTGGCGGGCGACCTCAAAAATTTGGACGCCCTGATAATCCCCGGCGGGGAGACAACCACTATGGACAAGCTGATAAACAGGTTCAAACTGCGTCAGCCGTTAATAAATTTCTGCCGGAGTAAGCCTGTTTTTGGCACCTGTGCCGGTCTGATACTGCTTTCAAAAAAAATTGAAGATAACCAATCCGGCGTGGAGCCGTTTGGGTTGATAGATATTGATGTTCTGCGCAACGGCTATGGCCGGCAGATCTTTTCGTTTGAAGAAGATATAAATCTGAATCTGAATAATGGTAAATCGCAAATGGCGGCCACTTTTATCAGGGCACCCAAAATCACCAGAATAGGCCGGGGCGTCAAAGTGCTCGGAAAGTTCAAAAATGAGCCTGTTTTAATCTCTCAGAACAAGGTTCTGGCCAGCTCCTTTCATGCCGAATTAGGCCAGGATACCACGCTACTACGCTATTTTTTGAAGACTTTTGCATCAGGTTGACTTAGACTAAAATTATGCCTTAATTGGACACAGAACGATGCAGAAAGTTATTTTCACACAGTCATTTGGCGAAAATTCGGCCCACTCTGAAAAGCCCAAGGCCCCACCGGTCAGAGACCGGGTGCAGGTACCTCGTTCCAGGATTCCCAGGTGGCTGAAAGTCAGCCCCAGATTCGGCCCCGGCTACCAAAGAGTACGCTCGATTTTAAAAGAGCATGGACTTCACTCGGTCTGCCAGGAAGCATCCTGTCCGAACATCAGGGAATGTTTTGATGAAGGTACGGCCACGTTTATGATACTGGGGAAACACTGCACCCGCGGCTGTAATTTCTGTGATGTAATAAAAGCCAAACCTGAAGGTCTCGATCTTGAAGAGCCAAAAAGATTAGCTATAACAGTCGCCGAACTGGGCTTAAAACAGGTCGTGATTACATCGGTGACGCGAGACGACTTACCCGATGGTGGCGCCCAGATATTTGTCAAAACAATGCAGGAATTACGTGAGCGGGACAAAGCAGTAAAAGTTGAGTTTTTGATTCCCGACATGCGCGGCAATGCTGAGGCATTGGGTTATATACTTGAATCGGGTGTTGATGTGCTGGCACATAATGTTGAAACAGTCGGCCGTCTTCAAAAACGTGTCCGCGGCGGTGCGCCCAAACTTAAGCGCTCGCTCTGGGTCTTAAACTATGCCCATAAATACCGGCCTCGTCCGGTAGTCAAAAGCGGTATGATGGCCGGACTTGGCGAAACCAAAGAAGAAATTATTGAATTGATGAAGCAGGTTTGCGATGCCGGAGCTGATATCTTTACGATTGGTCAGTACCTGCGGCCGTCGCCGGCGCACCTGCCGGTAGAAAGATATTACCGTCCCGAAGAATACCAGGAATTAGCCCGAGTAGGCAAGGAAATAGGATTTGGCCATGTCGAAGCCGGTCCTTTGGTGCGGAGTTCTTATAAAGCGTTCAACCAATCAAAGGATTTATTGGAGGCACGATGATTAAAGAGATTATTATGGCTAAACATCACGGTTTCTGTATGGGAGTCAAGAGAGCGATCAACATTGCCGAAGAAACCGCCGAAAAGAGCGATGAAAGAGTCACAATACTCAATGAAATTGTTCACAACGAATCGGTTGTGGAGAAATTCCGTGAACAGGGAGTACAGCAGGCTTTTTCCGTTGAAGATGTAGAAGGCGGCACCTTAATAATTTCCGCACACGGTATTGCTCCAGATGTAATTAAAAAAGCCGAGGCACAGGGCTTAAAAGTAATTGATGCTACCTGTCCGCTGGTAACCCGCATCTATGACATCATTGTCAAAGCTGTCGAGCAGGGATTCCATATTATCCACTATGGAGAAGCCGACCATGATGAAACTTACGGCGTAGTAGGTTATGCACCGGACAAGATTACCGTAGTCTCTGATCACGAGTCGCTACTAGCGCTGCCCGACTGGAAAGAGCGCAAACTCGGCTTGACTGTACAGACGACTGCCCATGAAAAGGAATTCGAAGAGGCCGAAAAATTAGCAATAGAGAAGTGGCCGCAAATAAAAATTTTCAACACGATATGTAACGCAACCACTAAGAGACAGCAGGCAATTTTAGAGCTGGCTCCAAATGTTGATATGGTACTGGTGGTCGGCTCAGAAACATCGGCCAATTCAAACCGTCTGGCACAAATATCAGATGGCATCTGCGGACGGGGCATTCTTATTAGCTCCGTAGATGATATTAAAGATGAATGGTTTGAAGATAAATATGAAAAGATAGGCATCTCAGCCGGAGCTTCGACACCGGATTATCTGGTTGAGGCTGTTATTGAGAAGTTAGTAGCATTATCAGGCGGCACAGCTAATGTTGTGCTGCCGGAGAAGAGAACAAAAATTGCTCGAGTGGCAAGGTAGTTCAAAGTTTAGCTCCATTATAACGGAGCGGAAGATTTTCAGGGGCTAAAGTTGGCATATTTAGGAAATTATTTCATTGTTGCGGCTACGGGCTGCACGATATTTTCTATGCTCCTGTATTTCTTAGTCTGGAGAGGGGATGAGGGCAAGCGTTATATCGCCCGTCTGTTCTATAAATTCGCTACAACTTTTGCTGCTCTGGCAATAGCAACTCTGCTTTACCTGATAATATCTCACGATTTTACTGTCGCTTATGTTCATTCATATTCTTCGACTGACCTGCCGCTCGGTTATTTGATATCTACGTTGTGGGGAGGACAGCAGGGGACTTTCCTGCTCTGGCTGTTTTATACTTCTGTAATGGGCCTGGTGATGATCTACACCGCCAAAAAATTCGAGTCGGGTAATATGATGTTTCTTAATCTGTTTAATTTGTCACTGCTTGCAATCCTCTTGAAAAAATCACCCTTTGAGCTTATGACGGTTTTCCAGATAGAAGGCGCCGGTTTAAATCCGCTGCTGCAGAATTACTGGATGCAAATACACCCGCCCATTATGTTCATTGGCTTTTCGGCCATAGTTTTTCCTTTCTGCTTTGCCATGACAGCTCTGATAGACAAAAAATATAGTGTCTGGGCAGAGTCCGCCCGCAAATGGACGCTCTTTGCCTGGGTGACGCTGGGTACGGCTTTAATCATGGGCGGCTACTGGGCTTATGAAACTCTGGGCTGGGGAGGATTCTGGGCTTGGGATCCGGTAGAGAACTCTTCACTTATTCCCTGGATTTTCCTGACAGCTCAAGTACACTCCCTTTTTATCAAAAGGCAGCGGCGGGGACTTTTGCGCTTCTCTTTATTTGTGGTCTGTTTAAGTTTCTGGTCTGTTTTGTATGGCACCTTTTTAACCAGGTCAGGAGTGCTGGCCGATTTTTCAGTGCATTCTTTCGTCGACCTCGGTATAAACTCATTTTTGGTTGTAGGTCTTTTAATGTTTGTTGGCATCAGCACTTTTCTTCTTATCTGGCGCTGGCGGGATATCAAAACCGAGGCATCTTATTCAAGCGTCAATTCCCGTTCTTATTTGGTAACAATAGGCGTTATTATTATCTTTTTGGGCGGCGTTTTAACTCTGCTGGGAACTTCGACTCCGTTATTAACTCGATTCACCGATAGCCCCTCAAACGTCGGCATTGAATATTATTTCGCTACCATGACACCTATAGCTGTTGCCATACTATTTTTGATAGCTCTATTCCCCTGCTTTAAGTGGAACAAAGGAATGTACCGGAAATGGTTATTGATATCAGGTTCATCTGCCGGACTTGTAACGGTCCTTATTTTAGTTATTACCGGTTTTACCAGAGAAATAATCTATCTGCTTCTATTTGGAGCGGCCACCTGGGCATTTGTCTCAAACTCCACGGTTGTCATCGGCGGACTGTTAAACAAGAAATTTTCGCCCGGCTATCTGGCGCATGTAGGTTTGTCAATCGCCCTGACAGGCGCTGCCGCCTCGGCAGGCTTTGATAACACTATGAATGTTACTCTGCCTATGGGTGAGACCGTATCTGCTATGGGCTACGATATGACATTTACGCATATGGTTGAAACCGATAAAGGTTTCGACTGCCATGTTGATTTTGTCTCCGAAGGTGAACACTTTGTGGCCGTTTTGCCCCACGAATTTCCCAAAAATTCCGAGGGAGTAATGCGTAAACCTCACGTCAAAAATTACCTGAGCCATGACCTTTACGTAGCTCCGGTAGCCATGAACAATACCGAGCAGCGCGACCCGGGTACGCTAAGTTTTCGAAGCGGAGAATCAAGGTGGCTTGATAAGTATAAGATAACTTTCCTGAAATTTGAGTTTGACGATCCGGAAGCCATTACCCCCAAAGCTGTGGCCTCAGTCTTGAGCATTGAGTACGGCGGCCGGACCGAGGAGATCAGGCCTAGTCTTGACCTGACCGGTCAAAAGATCGTAAGTAACCAGGTTACATTTGATGATGGCAGCGCCAGCGTCAAAATAGCCGGAATAAATCCCGAAGATGGCAGCGTGGTGCTCAAATTCAAGGCCGACTTTTTGCCGGATATCCCTAAGCAAACGACTGCCTTGATTATAGACATCTCAGAAAAACCTTTAATTATACTTTTCTGGGCGGGTTCGTTCCTGGTATTCTTGGCCGGTTCACTGGCGATAGTTGACCGCAAGAAACTGATGAAAACTATATCATTATCATTGTCACGGACCGACAAGAAAACAGAACCAGCGCATGAAGCCGCAGCATAGATTCTCATTTTAACAGTCAAAGTTAGTAATTATCAAATTTTGAATATTAAGAAAAGACTAAATGCAGCGAATCAAAATGGGTAAAATTTCTGAACTTCCCCCGGGCAGTTCTTTGGAAAAAAGAATCCTGGCGAGACGCGTGGCGGTTTTCAATGTCGATGGCGAACTGTTTGGGATAGAGTCCGATTGTAAACATATGAAGGCATCTCTTAAGAAAGGGAAAGTAGAAGGGCTGGTAGTCACCTGCCCCTGGCACAGCTGGAAATACAACCTCAAGACCGGCCGGTGCCTGACAGTTGACAAGTTTAAACTCAAGACCTACCAGGTGGAGGTCGAAAACGGCGATATTTTTATTAAAATTTAAGATTGGTTGGAAGAATGGGAATGTTTGAAGACGTACATAAGCATCTGTTAAATGTTACTCCGGAACGCCCGCAAGTTCTAAGAGAGATGGAAAACTTCGCTGAAGAGATCGATTTCCCTATTGTAGGCCCTCTGGTCGGAAGATTGCTGTATCAGCTGACAATTTTGACCAAGGCTCGCAAAATACTCGAACTTGGCTCCGGCTATGGTTATTCGGCCTTCTGGTTCTCTATGGCCTCAGGCGGCCGCGGACAGATTACCATGACTGACAATAATATCAAAAATAAGAAGCTGGCCATGGATTTTTTCAAACGAGCCGGGCTGCGCAGCCATTTTGACTATAAAGTCGGCGACAGTCTCAAAATAGCAAAAAGACTAACGGGGCCGTTTGATATTATTTTCAACGACGTCGCCAAAAAAGATTACCCCGCTATTATTGATTTGGTTGCGCCGCTACTCAAAAAAGGAGGCTTGTTCATAACAGACAACCTGCTGGTGGAAGGCAAAGTATATGCAAAAACTACTGAAAAATCGCCGAAAGCAGTAAAGGAGTTTACGGAGAGTTTATACAAAGACAGCAGATTTTTCACAACCATAATGCCCTTAAGAGACGGCGTAAGTATTGCGGTGAGGCTATAGTCTGAAGCAAAGTTTTTTTATTTGAAACTTTTTAATTACGAAAATGTTGTTATATTAGTGTAGGTCACATTAAAGACGAGGCTCTTTTTTCCCGATAATATTAATGGGGCTTTTTGGATTGTTTTTTTAAGCGAACAATCCGGACTTTATAACGTAGAAAGAATAGGAATCTGCTGGTTTTATTTTTGATGGAGTTCACTATAAGCATTTTTAAAAGTCATAGGCTCATTTTTTAGTTGCTATAACAGCTAAGTTATAGCCTGTTAGTAATTCGATTAAGTACAAACATAGAAATTTTCAATTTGAACTTTGAAACTTATTTGAGCGAATAAAATTTGCCATACAGAAAACAGATTTAGGAGGAAGAATGGCACCCAAACGTGCAATATATTTAACTTACGGAAACGATGAGGGCTGTGCCCAAACCAGGCAGTTTTTAGAAGAAGCCGGAGTTGTGCTTGATATACGTGATTTAGGAAAAAACCCAATGAGCGCCTATGAGCTAATGGGTATTTTGGGCCATCTGGATGCCAAACATTTTATAAATCCCATGTCCGAGTCTTATGCCAAGCATAATTTAGGTGAAAAGATTCCTCCAAGAGAACAGCTGGTTGAGCTTATAGCCGAGGACATTACTCTGCTGAAGCGCCCGATAATCAAGACTACCCGCCTGTTGACCGTGGGTTGTGACAAGGATAAGATATCAGAGATGCTCAGGCTTAACGGCGAGCCGTCTTCCCGCGAATTTAGCGGTAATATCAGAAGACATCAAAATGGCAGTAATAGAATTTATTCCAAGAGGTCTTCATCGACCAACCGCTGACCTAATTTCTTCTGACCTCGAACTTTCTTTTCCATATTTTCCCAGTTATATTCAAGGGAAATGACTATTCTTTTTAGAGGAATGTTATGCCCGTTGAACGTGAAATTCTTGAAACAGATATACTAATTGTCGGAGCCGGACCGGCCGGCCTTTCTTTGGCCTATAAACTGGCAAAATTGGCCGAAGCTGACCCGGATTTAGAATTACCAGAAATTCTCCTGATGGAGAAAGGCTCTTATGTCGGAGCGCACTGCTTATCAGGGGCTGTTATGGACCCTCGAGGCATAGAAGAACTCATTCCCGACTATAAAGAACTTGGTGCACCCCTTGAAGCTGCGGTAAGCTCTGATTCGATGTATTTTTTGGGAAAGAAAAGCGCCGTAAAATTCCCTGTCACGCCGCCTTCTATAAACAATCACGGAAACTACGTTATTTCGTTAAACAAATTTGCCGGCTGGCTGGGTGAGCAGGTCGAAAAAGCCGGAGTTGATATTTATTGCGGTCTGGCCGGATATGAACTGCTTTTTGAAGATGGTAAAGTCGTGGGTGTGCAAACTGTCGATATGGGTGTCGACAAGGAAGGAAACCAAAAGCCGAATTTTGAGCCGGGCTCTATTATCAAAGCAAAAGTTACTATTTTGTGCGAAGGGGTACATGGCTCGCTTATGCGGCAGGCCTTTGAAATGATTCCTGAGCTGACCAAAGGAAAACTTCCGCAGGCATATCTGACTGGTGTCAAGGAAGTCTGGGAAGTGCCGGACGGACGTATCAAAGCCGGGGATGTAATTCATACCATCGGTTTTCCTCAAAACTCCAAAGAATACGGCGGCGGCTGGATTTATGGCATGTCTGACAATATGGTTTCTCTGGGGATTGCAATCGGCCTTGATTCTCCTGATCCAAAAAATGACTCGCACCGGAAATTTCAATCTTACAAAACTCACCCTAAAGTCAGAAAGATTCTTGATGGCGGCAAGATGCTCCACTATGGCGCCAAAGCGATTCCGGTGCTGGGCTATTTCGCAGTTCCCAAACTTTATCATGAGGGCCTCATGATCTGCGGGGACAGCGCTGGTATGCTCAATCCTGCCCGGTTCAAAGGTATTCACCTGGCCATAAAGTCAGGAATGATGGCTGCCGAGACTCTGGCTGCGTGCTTTAAAGCTTCGGATTTTGGAGCAGAAAAGCTTGCTGCCTATCAAGATAGATTCGAACAAAGCTGGGTAAAAAAAGAACTTTACCAAACCAGGAATTTTCACGCTGGATTTAAAGGCGGACTCTTAAGCGGACTATTTCACGGCGCCATTCAGATAATTACCGGCGGCAGAGGATTATTTAATCGCAGAGAAAACTCTCGTGATCACAAATACATGCTGAAGAAGTCAGACTATAAAATTAGATTCGGAGCAGAGCCGGTAAAAGAAAAGCTGAAATTTGACAATGAATTTTTGTACGACAAGTTATCAGATGTTTACAAATCAGGCACCATGCACGAAGAAGAACAGCCATCACATCTTGTCATTGCCGACAGAGATATCTGCAACACTCGCTGCACAGAAGAGTACGGCAACCCCTGCCAGCATTTCTGCCCGGCCAATGTCTATAACATGGTTGAAGACTCTGGAAATCCGGGTAAGAAGAAACTCGAGCTGACCCCGTCAAACTGCGTCCATTGCAAGACTTGTGATATTGCCGACCCCTATCAGATAATCCGCTGGGTTACTCCTCAAGGGGGAGAGGGGCCCAATTATACCAATCTGTAGTAAAAAAAAGCCTCTATAGAAAATCAGGATTTTCAATTAGTGTTTTTTCAACATTATTAACAACTTCTGCTGAGCTAATCAGCGCTTCGAACCAAATCTGATATATATTCTGCTGCTTATAACTTAGAATTGCCGAATATATCGAATCTCTTTTGCTGTTATAATCGGTCAAGTCGGGCGTAGTTCTGTTGATCAGCTTAAAAATAGCAACCCCCTGGCCGAATTTCACTGGCGGAGTCATATCACCTACCGATTCCATGCTGAAGGCGGCTCCGATTAATTCTGGATCCCGGCGAAGCTGTGGCACCCAGCCAGTACGTGATACTGATTCTAAAATTTCAATAGTCTCGTCATGATTTTCGGCAGCTTTTTCAATTGGCGTTCCAGCCTTAAATTCATTCCAGATGGCATTGGCTGTATCCATGCATAATGCCAGGACTTTATGTCGGACGATGTCGATCTGTACTTTTTCTTTTGCATCTTCGAAATCAGCCGGCCCGGCTGAATCAATTTCGGCCAGCTGAACCACAAAAAATGAAGAGTTATTTTCAATCAATTCAGATATTGCGTTCAAGTCACTTTCAAAGGCAAAATCACTCACCTGCGGATTGCTGCCAATGAACTGGATGTTTTTCCCGCGTAAGAAAGTGCTGGTTCTTCTTGCCGGCATCTTCAAATCACGGGCGGCTTTTTCAAAACCTGTGCTGGTTGCTTCGGCATAGAATCGTTCAAGTCTATTGTACAGTTCATCTAAGGTTTCTTTAGAAACATCAGTTTTAATCAAGACATGCGAAGCACGTGCTTTTTTTACCAATACAGCTTCGTCTTTCCCGGCAGGGGTTTCATTGACTTCTTTTCTTTCATGAACTTTGATTATGTGCCAGCCGAATTGTGTTCGTACTGGTTCGCTTATATCATCTGGCTGCATACTGAAAACTATCTTGTCAAACTCGGGGACCATCTGGCCGGCCGGGAACCAGCCCAGGTCACCGCCATCTTCGGAAGTGACATCATCGGAGTACTTTCCAGCCATTTCTGCAAAATCAGAACCGGCTTTAATTGAGTCGTAAATGGCTATGGCCAGATTGTAAGAAATTTCCCAGTCGTAGGGTTTGGGAGCTTTTTCTAATATGGCAATATTTAAGCCTCTTTTTTCATCTAAATAATAATCGTCCCGGCGTTCATCGTAAAAAGCACGCATTTCGTCGTCGGTGCTTTTAGGAGGAGGTTTGGAAAATCTTGCAAAAGAGACGTTAACAAGTCCCAGGTCTACTTCTTCAAACTTTTCTATGTAAGCGCGCTTGACTTCGTCCTCACTTACATTCGCAGCCTGAATGACCAATTCCTGTATTTTTAATTTTTTAATTTCGCTTCTTATGATTGGCTCAATTGAAGCCCAAAAAGCTTCGGCCTGCGGGTCCGCCATGGCGTTGATATATTTCTGGTAATCAAAGGTGCCATTGGTCTGGAAGCTGGCTGCGGCTTGAAGCTCAGGCGGCGGGCTGAATTTCAAGAAAGAATATATTTCCTCAGCAGAAACAATAATTTCGAAATTCTCTACCTGCTGCATTATGAGCCGGTCATGCACTATCTGCTGCCAGGCGTTCAAATGAAGCTGTTTTTTCTGATTATCAGAGAGTTCCTGGTCAGGGGCTTTTTGAATTTCAGCCTGTACTAAGTTGTTGTATGTCCGATTGTACTCTTGCCAGGTGATTTCTTCCCCGTTTATGATGGCTGCAAGATTCGTATTTTGAAAGGTCTGGCGGCTGGAAAGACCCATGCCCCATTCCAGGACAATCATACCTGCAAAAAAGAACAGAACTATTATGATGATCGGAACAATCATTCTGCGAAGTGCCTTAAACATCTAAAAAACTCCTTTAAGTAAAATCCAAAAATTTACCGGCTGCTATTGATATCGACAGGCGGGCAGTTAATATACTTTAACTGTTCAATTTGGCAATACCGATAAACTGTCAATTATACAAAATTGTTGCTTTATATTAGCGGATTGACCATAGAATTGTACAATATGCAAGATATTTGGATATAAGGATTAATATGAATCAAATTTTCTCAATTGTACTGCTCCTTCTGATGCTCTCTGTATCAGGCAATGCTCAATCTCTTGACTGGCCGGTGAAGAGAAAAATAGATCTGGCCTCGGGATTTGGGGATATGAGAGCTAACCGGTTTCACAGCGGGGTCGATATCAGAACCGGCGGAGCAGTCGGAGAAGCTGTTTTTTCTCCGGTAGAAGGCTATGTCTGGCGAGTAAGAACCGCATATGAGGGTTACGGCAAAGTCATCTATTTAATGGGAAATGACGGCTATTATTATGTGTTTGCTCATCTGGCCAAGTTTATCCCTTCCATAGATAACTATGTTAAAACAGCTCAGCTAAGTTCAAAACGTTACTTTGTTGACCTCTATCCTCCGGCTGGCAGCCTGAAAATCAGAAAAGGCCAGTTAATAGCCCAAAGCGGACAAACCGGCGCCGGAGCACCTCATCTTCATTTTGAAAAACGAAGCCCGGACAATCAACCGATTAATCCGCTTACTCATGGCTTCAGTCTGAGTGACAATGTCCGGCCAATGTTTACCAGAGTTGGTTTTAAGATTATGGATGACACTTCGATGTTTGAAAGCGGAGTCAGAAAGATGTTCTACGACGTTAGAAAAACGGAGTCAGCCGGCCAGTATGTTCTCGACACAGTTCTGCATTTTAACCGGCCGTTCGGCATAATGACAGACTGCTATGACCTGATGAGGCCCAGCGGTATGAAAAGGACAGTGCGAAAATTATCTCTTTACGTAGATGACCAGCTTTACTACGAATCACTATTTGACACTCTGGAATATGAGACCGAACAGTCTGTCAATTTCGAATATGATTATGGCGAGTTTGTTGAGGATAGTCCAAAAGTTCGGCGCTTGTTTGATGACAGATGGAATAAATTTAAGGGCAGCAAATCCCCAAACGGCTCTCAAGGACAAATCGGTAGAAAAGGAACAGATAATCCCGGAATTCGCTCTGCCAGAGTTGTGGCCGAAGATTGCTGCGGCAATGTTTCAGAACTTGGTTTTAAGTTCATTTATGGTCCGGCTGAAAATATTTTCCGTCTGGATTCTACAATTGTTACAGATTCGGGCAGCGCTCTTTTCTATTTCAAACCAATAAGAGAATACAAGCTCTTTGGGATTGATTCAGTTATTGCTTTTAAGGCATCAAAAAATAGTTGGGTCGCTTCAAAGAAAATCAAGACAGAGTATAGTGATGACGGCAACCTGATATGCAGAGCCGATTCCAGGATCCACCCGGGACTGGTTTTAAGGCTATTCATCTATACAAAAAGCGGCGGTCTCATCCGCGATAATCTCTTTCACGGAATTATGGACAGGCTTTCTAAATCTGCAAGAGAAATTGTGGCAAAAGTTGACGACGAAGGTCTCTGGGTTGATATTATTTCAACTAACAAAGGAGCCAGTAAAGCCTGGGTAAAGCTGTACAATGACACCACCTTGCTGGGCAACTGGCAGGCCAGAATGCTTAATCTGAAAAAATACCGTTGTTTCATTCCTCCTTCTCCAAAACTCGCAACAATTACTAAAATCGAAGTTGTTCTCAACGCCTCTCCTGATTACGAGGGCGTTACTGCCAAATCATTCCGCGCCTACGCTGTCGGCTACGGCCGGCGAACTATCAAAGCCGGTGACAAGTTTGAAGTTTCATTTGAAGAAAACAGTCTGTACGCTCCGTTGTTTATTCAAATTAAGACGAACATAATACATAGAAAATCTGTACTGCGGTTAAACTCGGATCATTATGAAATTCTGCCGGAAGTGTTTCTCTGCCGGGAGGAATTTGAAATTTCTATTGAGATGATTGGAGAATTCCCCAAAAACGATCTAAGCGGAATCTGCTGGCTGGACAAAAAAGAAAACAAATGGGTCTGGCTTGAGAATGAAAGAGACGGTAACAGTAACAGACTGCGGACAAAATCTCTTGGCGGCGGATCATTTGCCGTGGTAATAGATTATGAACCACCTTCAATCAAAAATTTGAATGTCAGAGCAAATAAAAAATATAGAAATGCCAATATGCCTATTAGGTTTGAACTATCTGACTCTTTATCCGGTTTTGAAGATGACAGAAATATTTTGATAAAGCTCGACGGCAACTGGATGATTCCCGAATATGACCCGGAAACTTTTATCTGCCAGACCGCGCCGATAAAGTCTCTGGAGCCAGGCGAGCATCATCTGGCCATTATAGTTACCGATAGAGTAGGTAATAAAGTTGAGAAGTATCTTAAATTCCGGATCAGAGCAAAGTCTCAAAAACGGCGATGATCTTAAAAATTAACGGAGCAGTTATTTGTTTATACCAATAAAAGATGATGTCCCGACAGTCAAAAAGCCGGTAATTACCATTGCTCTAATTGTAATTAACTCGGTCGTCTTTTTGTTCAGCATTCTTTTAGGTTCAAAAGGATTTTTAGAATTTACTTATAAATTCGCTTACATACCGGTAGAGCTGGTTCATTCTGTCGAGCTGACACCCGAACTGGCATTTTCGACTTACCTGACTCCGTTTACCTCTATGTTTATGCATGGCGGCTGGCTGCATTTGATTGGCAATATGTTGTTTCTCTGGATTTATGGAAATAATGTCGAGGACTATTTTGGGGGTATTAAATTTGTTTTCTTTTATCTTTTGTCCGGCTTGGCTGCCATCGCCTTATATACTTTGTTTGGTGCCGGTTCCGAAATTCCACTGGTCGGGGCCTCTGGGGCTATCGCCGGAATAATGGGCGCTTATATTGTTTTGCACCCCAAGGCGCGCATAACGGTGCTTATAATATTTTTCTTTATCCAGTTTATCAAAATTCCAGCCCGGATTGTACTGGGTATCTGGTTTTTTATGCAGCTATTCATGTCGTTACGTGATAGCTCTACCGGCGGCGGGGTTGCCTGGATGGCTCATGTAGGCGGCTTTTTGTTCGGATTTGTGCTGCTTAAAGTTTTGACCAAGCTCTATGGTCGCCGCGGTCCCAGGCGGTCATCGGGACAGAGAATTTATCGCATGGACTGGAATTGAGTGTTAATACTTGTTGAAAAAGGTCAATATCAGTCATTGCGAGCGCAGCGCGGCAATCTCAATCGTTGAGGCACAAGGAGATTGCTTCGTCACTCCGCTCCTCGCAATGACGTAACGGGGTTTTTCAACAGACCCCTTAGTAAGCGTATAAACGTTTTACAAATAGCAATTAATCAGTATCTTTAAGATATGCCTTGTAAAGATATAACAGACCACTTAAGAATCAGGCTCGACGCAGATGACCGTGTCAGCCGCTACGCTCTGCGCAAACTAAGCTGCGGCGGTGCCGTCGGAAATCAATCAATGATTATCGACTGGCTTGAAAATAAGCAAATAGAAGATATCTTAAGTGCCGATATCGGCCAGTTTTTGGATAAGCACCAGGTCGATGATGAGATTGAAGAGTATCTGCTGATAAAGCATTTCTTAGCTGTCAGAGCCGGCTTAGCGATGTACATCGGTCAGGAGTCGGGCGCGGTAAAAAATTATTGTCAGGTAGAAGCTATCCGCTCCAGTGATTCCGGCACCGAGATACTGGTGCATATTGCAGTCGAAGGCATGACCGACGAAATCAGCGCCTGCGGCCGCTGCGGGAAGAATTAATAGAGCTAAGCAATCCATAGACTTCCCCAATTGTCCAAAAACACCTTGACAAAAGACCCCATTTATCGCAAATTGGATTGTCAAGACAAATATCTCTAATCTATAGCGCCTCTGAGAATTCATCAAGGCTTGCTCCAGGAGGCAAGCTATAGAATTTCAGAAAGTACAGAGGTGAAGAATGAAAAATTTCTTAACAATTCTGATAGCCATGAGCGCAGTTGTATTCCTTGCTTCTCTCTCAAACGCGTCTAATATCAATATTTCTTCAGACCAACCTGCTGACCAGACGCATATCGACCTCACTATTACCGGCAATACCAAAATTATGTCCGCTGCACCGGACTCTGCATATCTTGATTCTTTAATTCAGGATAGAATGGCTCTCAATAACGTTCCGGGACTGTCTGCTTGTGTAATACTAAATGACCAGATTGTTTGGCAGGGCGCTTTTGGATATGCCAACCTTGAAGATAGCATAGAAGTGACTGACACTACCTTGTTTCAAATTGCATCAATTAGTAAGTCTTTCACAAGTGCTGCCTTGATGCAATTATATGAGGATAGTTTATTTGATCTGGACGATGACATTAATGATTACCTTCCTTTTCAGGTTATTAATCCGTTGAGGCCGAGAGTAATAACATTCAGAACAATTTTGGCACATGTCTCTACTATACGTGATGATTTTGGAATTTTACTTTCCGTAGTAGAGTCTGGTTCAGACTCTCCGATTCAATTGGGTGATTTTATGGAACAGTATTTGGTCTCTGGTGGAACATATTATAGTACTTCAAACTATTATAACACTGTCCCAGGAAACATATATTATTATTCAAACGCCGCTTTTGCACTTGCAGGTCATCTTGTAGAAGTTATTTCCGGTGATTCACTTGAACAATATTGTCAACAGAATATATTTGATTCTCTCGGTATGACAGAGACATCCTGGTTTCTTTCCAATCTGGATACAAACAATATTGCCGTTCCATACGGGTACGATGGTGTGAACCATTCTCGCCTTTCCTATATGGGTATGCCATGGTATCCTGCTGCACAATTAAAAACGAGTCCATTGCAGATGGCAAGATTTCTGATTTCTATTATGCAAAAAGGACAAAACGACACACTTAACATTCTTGATAGTACTACTATTGAATTGATGACCACTGTGCAGTACCCCGGAATTACCTACGGTGGTGTAGGTGTGGACGCAGAGCACGGTTTAGGTTTGTTTAAGAGAGAAATACTTGGCAGGACTGTCTGGGGCCACGGAGGACGCTGGCCCGGCGTTACTGCCTTGATGTTCTTCATTCCTGAGGAAAATATCGGCGCTATTGTGTTAGTAAATTTGAGGTTCAGTACTCTAACTCTACATCAAGCCGTGATGTTTGGATTCGCGGATGATATGTTTAATTTTGCGGCTACTTTTGACTCCGATTCGGATAGTGTCCATGATGGCTGGGATAACTGCCCAGATATTCCCAACACAGACCAGACAGATACTGACAGTGATGGCTTGGGTGATGTCTGTGATGATGACGACGATAATGATGGATTCTTAGATAGCCTGGATAATTGTCCCCTTATTGCAAGTATGGACACGACAGATACAGATGGCGATGATGTCGGAGACATCTGCGATAACTGCCCGAGTGACGTCAATACGGACCAGGCTGACAACGACGGTGATGATGTCGGAGACATATGCGATAACTGTCCGACAGTGTCTAATCCGGGTCAGGAAGACTTAGATGGTAACGGAGTCGGTGATGCCTGTTGCTGCATTGGGAACAGGGGTGATGCGAATGGCGATGGTACCGACACCAATATTCTTGATTTAACTTATCTGGTTGATAGAATATTTCGCAGCGGATCTCCAGTTGGTTGTCCAAAAGAGGGTGACGTCAATTCCGATGGTGATTCAGCAAATATTCTTGATCTTACCTATCTAGTAGATTGGATCTTCCGCTTTGGGCCACCTCCAGGACCGTGTTTATGATATAATTGTAGGTCACTCCTGACCTATAAACCAGAGAACTGTAAGGGCTGAATATATTCAGCCCCTACGAATGCACGTTCGAGTCTCAATTATCGAATATCATAATCGATTTCAAATTTGATTAAATACGTCTGTAACCTTATCCTATTACTGTTGTTCTTCCAGAATTAAAAATAGGTCTTAAGGAGCAGATAGAATGATTTCGAAAAAAGATGCTTTAGAATATCACAGCCGCGACAGACGCGGAAAAATTGAAATAAACCCCACCAAACCATGCAGCACTCAGTACGATCTGTCGCTGGCCTATACGCCGGGAGTAGCAGAGCCATGTATGGAGATATACCGCAACCCTTCGGATGTTTACAAATATACTGCCAAAGGCAACTTAGTTGCTGTAGTTTCAAACGGAACTGCTGTATTAGGTTTGGGAGACATTGGTCCTGCTGCCAGTAAGCCGGTAATGGAAGGCAAGGCTATTCTCTTTAAGAGATTTGCAGACATTGATGTTTTCGATATCGAACTCGACACCAAAGACCCGGATGAGATAATCAAATGCTGTCAGCTTATGGCGCCGACCTTTGGCGGTATAAATCTTGAAGATATTGGTTCACCGGATTGTTTCTATATCGAAGAGACCCTAAAAAATACGCTGAACATTCCGGTCTTCCATGACGACCAGCACGGTACTGCCATAATTTCCGCAGCAGCTTTGTTAAACGCCCTTGAAATTGTAAACAAAGATATAGACAAAATAAGAGTCGTCTTCAGCGGTGCCGGCGCGGCCGGTATCGCCTGCGCCAAATTGTATTGCTCGTTAGGTGTAAAACACGAAAATCTGCTGATGCTGGATTCTAATGGCGTCATTTACCAAGGCCGCGAATCCGGTCTGGACAAATACAAAGCTGAGTTCGCCAGAAAAACCGAGGCACGCACGCTTGATGATGCGATGAAAGACGCCGATGTATTCGTGGGTGTTTCCGTTAAAGACTTGGTCACTCAAAAAATGGTCAAGTCCATGGCCAAAGACCCCATCGTCCTGGCCATGGCCAACCCGGATCCGGAAATCATGTACCCCGATGCTATGGCAGCCCGCAAAGATGTCATAGTTGCCACCGGCAGGAGCGACTTTCCTAATCAGGTTAACAATGTGCTGGGCTTTCCCTTTATATTTCGCGGTGCGCTCGACACCTGGTCTACGACCATAAACGAAGAGATGAAAATTGCCGCTGTCAAATCATTGGCGGCACTTGCCAAAGAAGAAGTTCCGCCGGCAGTAGCCAAAGCCTATGGCGGAAAACGATTCAAATTCGGCCGTGAATATCTTATCCCCAAACCGTTCGATGCCCGCATCTTGACCTGGGAAGCAGCAGCCGTAGCCGATGCAGCAATGAAATCCGGCGTGGCCGGCAGGGAGCTGGATTTAGAAGAATATAAGCATGAGTTGATGGAGAGAGTCGGCAGCGGCAGGACACTTATGAGATCGATTGCAGAAAAAGCAAAGTCTGAGCCGAAACGTATTGTATTTCCCGAGGGTGAGTCGCGACGGGTTCTGCGGGCTTGCCAGAATCTTCTTGATGAAGGCATTGCCAGGCCAATTCTCTTAGGGGACGAAAAGCGTATTGCCGAAGTTGCCAAAGAGTACCAGTTGGAATTAGTAGGAGCAGAAATAATCAATCCCAAAGAATCATCTAAACTTGCAGAATATGCTAAAAAATATTTTGAGTTAAGGGGCAGGCGCGGTATTACCATGGAGCGCGCTAACCGCAGAGTGACAATTCCTATTTACTACGGCCTGATGATGCTTATGTCGGGCGACTGCGATGCGGTTCTTTCAGGCATACGCTCAGATTATCCGTCTACTATCCGTCCGGCACTTGAAATTGTGCCGCTGGCAGAGGGTGTTACCCGGGTATCGGGTCTGTTTGCCATGGTCAGTCAGGACAAAGTTTATATGTTTGCCGACACGACGGTTAATATTAACCCGACCGCCGAAGAACTGGCCGAGATCGCCATCAATGCGGCCAAAGTAGCCAGGAGTTATGATATTGAACCGCGAATAGCGATGCTTTCGTTTTCAAATTTTGGGTCGGTCCGGCTGGCCGAATCCAGTAAAGTGGCCAAGGCAGTAAAGATTCTTCACCAGAAAGCGCCCGACCTGATAGTGGACGGCGAAATGCAGGCAGATACAGCTCTGATGCCAGAGTTTATGAAAGAACATTTTCCCTTCTCAAAGCTCAAGAGCAAGGCTAACGTGATGATATTCCCTGACTTAAATTCCGGCAATATCGCCTACAAGCTGATGCAGAGAATGGGCGGGCTTACTGCCATCGGACCAATTTTGATGGGGCTCTCTAAGCCCGTACATGTTTTACACCGGACGCTGGATGTGACCCAGATAGTTGATATGGCTTCGATTGCAGTTGTCGATGCCCAGAGCTAAAGAGTAGAATTGTCTGAAAACCGTTGAATTTACTGGATAAATCTTTGCCGCTTAGAGCTGAAAAGACACTATTTTATTGCAATTTCTTGGTTTTTAGAGTAAACTTGAAGCTAAATAATACGATATATGGTAGTGTAGGCTGCAGGCTTCTCTCGGCCTATGGACATAAATCTCTTTTATTTTAGGAAACAAGACATTGGGATTATTTGACTGGCTTTCAAGCGACATCGGCATTGACCTGGGTACAGCCAATACGCTGGTATATGTCAGGAATCAGGGCATAGTACTAAACGAGCCATCGGTGGTGGCAATAGAGCAATCTACCGGCAAAGTTCTGGCCATAGGTTCAGCCGCCAAAGAAATGACCGGTCGTACCCCGGCCGGAATTGCAGCAATTCGCCCTCTAAAAGACGGGGTTATTGCTGATTTTGAAATCTCCGAGAAACTTATATCAGACTTTATCCGGCGCGTGGTCAAGCATAAGTATCTGATGAAGCCCCGGGTAGTTGTTTCTGTCCCCTCTGGCATTACCGAAGTAGAAAAGCGCGCGGTTCGTGATTCGGCTGAAAATGCCGGTGCCCGCGAAGTTTACCTGCTGTCAGAGCCGATGGCAGCTGCTATTGGAGTGGGACTGCCGGTAGAGCAGCCTTCTGGTTGTATGGTCATTGATATCGGCGGCGGCACCACAGAAATCGCGGTGATAGCCTTAAACGGCATCGTCAACGATACTTCTATAAGAGTTGCCGGTGATGAGTTAAACGAAGCTATTATCATGTATCTCAAAAAGAACTACAATCTGCTTATCGGTGAATTGACCGCCGAAGACATAAAAATTAAGATTGGCTCGGCAACCGGGCTCGAAAAAGAGCTTTCGATGGATGTCAAAGGCCGGGATTTAGTGGCCGGAGTGCCAAAAACATTGAAACTTTCTTCAGTCCAGATTCGTGAAGCCTTATCAGAGACTATTGATATAATCGTTGAGGCGGTCAGACAGGCTCTGGAGCGTACTCCGCCTGAGCTGGCCTCTGATATTCTCGAAAGAGGTATCGTACTGACCGGCGGTGGCGCCTTGCTTCGCGGCTTGGATAAACGGCTGCGTGATGAAACCAACCTGCCGGTTAACATCGCCGAAGATCCGTTAACCTGTGTTGCCAGGGGTACTGGCAAGGTCCTGGAAAACTTCTCGGCCTACTCAAAAGTTCTCGAAAAAAGTCGCAAAGACTGATAAGTAAAACTCTAAACCGTAAGGGGGAGCGGACTAAATATCTGTCCATACCCCACTTGTATCACCCTTTCACTCTGAAAAAGCGATTCTTTGCAAGTACTTGGTATGACAAGATATGTGTTGACTTAACAACCACAAAGATTAAGTTAACACAAATAACGTCTTGAAAGCAGGAGATCGTTATGATGTTTATCAAATTTATAAACTGGCAACAAAGCTATACTTCCACTATATTGTATACTTCTGTTTTGTTGTGCTGCTGTATTTATCTTAATGGGTGTGGTGTCCAGACCCAAAAACGACAACTCACTTCTCGTGAAAATGTCGGTAAACTTGTAAAGGATGCAGCTTACTTTAAGGCGGAATCTCCTTTTTTAAAAGTACATCTTCTCAACGGTCATGTTTACGTCCTTTCGGATTGGAATGTAGATGAGGATAAGAAGCTTGTTACTGGAACCGGGCGGCTCCTTGATGTAAATCGTGAATTCCTCGAGAAAGATTTCTTCAGTATACCTTTGGATTCTGTCGCAATCTTTGAAACCAACGTTGTACATACCTCGGGGTCTGTGGCGGCTCTAGCTGTTATTACCGGTGCATCAGTTGCTTTAACTATATATTGTATTTCGAATCCAAAGGCATGTTTTGGTTCATGTCCAACATTCTATGTTGAAAACGAGGGGGTGCCAATTTTGCAAGCGGAAGGGTTTTCCGCGAGCATTTCTCCTGCCCTTGAGGGAAGAGATATTGACGCCCTCTATCGCGTTAAACCGACGTCCCGAGACTTTGAACTGCATATGAAGAACGAAGCACTTGAGACTCATGTCGTGAGGTACGCAGACTTGCTGATTGCTCGACGAACTAAGGGAGGGAGAGTATTCGCTGCCTCCAACGATACCTTCTGGCAGGCTAGTAAGCTCATTAAACCAAGTCAATGTATAGGACCGGAGGGTGATTGTCTCAAAAAAGTGAAGAACTTTGACGGTCTTCAACGTATTAGTGAAACTGACTCGACCTATCTGGGCGCAAAAGAGACAATCGACATAGAGTTCAGAAATGTACCAGACGCCAAATTGGGCTTGGTCATTGCCTGCAGACAGTCACTTCTCAGCACTTATCTGTTCTATCAAACCCTTTCATACATGGGCAACTCAGTTGGTAAATGGTTTGCTATGATGGAACGAGGAGACGAAGTTACTCGAAAGAGGTCGGGTGGAATTGGTCGCCTGCTGGGCGGAATTGAAGTCTTGACCCTGAACAGCCAAGGCGAATGGGTTTCTGTAGGCGAAATTAATGAAACCGGACCACTTGCCACTGATGTTCATCTGGTGCCGCTTCCTCAAAATTTGCAGAGTCAGGCTAAAATTAGGCTTCGACTTACAAAAGGACACTGGCGCATAGACTATGTTGCCCTTGCTGTTTTAGGAAAGAGGGTAGAACCTATCAGACTTAAACCTTCTCTTGTCAGGCGCAACGCGATTCGAGATGACACAGCCAGAGAAGCGCTACTGGACACTACCAAGCAACTTATTACACTTCCAGGGGATGTAGTCACTTTGATGTACCGCTTGCCGGAGGACTTTGTGGAATATGAACTGTTTTTGGAAAGTCGCGGTTACTATCTAGAATGGATTCGTGACGAATGGGTTGCTGATGAAGATTTAAGTCGAGCGACAATGATATTCCTTAATCCTGAACTTGCCCTGCGCAAGCTGGCACCTGAATTCAAACAAGTTGAAGCTGAAATAGAAGAATTATTCTGGAACAGTCGCTATGCACAGTAAGACAAAGTTGTTGGCCATAGTAATAATTGTCGTCACGCCTCTTCTGGCAGGCTGTGCTGGCACGGGTGCTCCTCGAGGATGGCTCTCCACTGCTTCCGAAGCACAAAAGGAATCCAAAGGTGCATGGATCAAAATCGAATATTCCTCAGGGGCGAACAAATCAGTTGTCCAAGGAGAATTCATTGCAGTAAATACAGAAACTGTATATGTCGATACCCTGACAGGCCTAATAGCTATATCTTTATCAGACATTAAAAGAGCTCGGTTAGCTACCTATGACTCCCAATATGGGAAACTTACTGTTTGGACCTTACTCGGGTTCCTATCAACTGCCTCCCATGGGATCGGCCTTATACTATCTGCGCCAGTTTGGATTATTGGTGGAAGTATTGCTGCAGCCGCTCAATCGCACAAGCCCATTGAGTCGTTTCCTGATTCAGATTGGAATGAGCTAAAGAAATTTGCTCGATTTCCACATGGATTGCCCGAGGGATTTGAGCATAATGTCTCAAATTCAATGCGTTAAGCGCTATTCCGACTTATAAAATTGCTATTGTGTTGCAAGTGATCAATGGAAACTCTCCCATAACATTTCTACCCAGCTTTCAGAAAATGCTCGGCAAGGAGTTGAATAGTTCTAAGATCGTCCTACTCCTGTGTTAAAAATAGAGAACCCGCCTCTTGGAGGGTTTTTTTTTGCGAAGAAATCCAACTGCCAAAATGGCCGATTTTTGGCCGAATTTGTTGACAGCTGGCAGTCATATATCGTTTATTATTAGCATGAAGTTATCAGGACAGCATCTAATCAAAGCAGTTAAAAAACAAGCCGACCGGCCCATGAAATTAAAAGAGATGGCCAAAGCTCTTTCTGTCAAAAATACAGACTTTGCGGCTTTCAGGAACGAAGTAAAAAAACTTATAAGTTCAGGCCAGCTGGTCAAGCTCAAGAGAGGCAGAATCGGGCTGGCGGCTGAGCTTGAAATTCAGGTTGGCAAAATTGCCATTATCAAAAAAGGAATAGGTTTTCTGATTCGTGAAGATGACGTAGATATTTTAATTCCGTCGGCACACCTATTGACCGCTCTCGACGGTGACCAGGTGATGGTTCGTCTGACAGGAAAGTCAGAGGGGCGCGAAACCGGCACAGTAATCAAGATTGTGGAACGCTCCGCTAGGAATATGGTGGGGACGTTTAAGAGCGGCGGGCATTTCTCGGTAGTAGTTCCGGACAATCCCCGCATTCATCGCGATATGTATATTCCGCCCGATGAAACTCTCGAGGCACAGGACGGTGAAAAAGTTGTAGCGGTTCTCTTGCAATGGGATGATCCCCATCTTAATCCCGAAGCAAAGGTTATTGAGCGGCTGGGCCGCCCGGGAGAACCGGGCGTGGATATGCTGACAATAATCAAAAGCTATAACCTGCCTGAAGAATTCCCGGACGAGGTTATGTCAGAAGCCGAAGAAGCGGCGGCTTTTACAGAAGACAACTCCGCCGGCAGAATAGATTTGACTAAAGAGTGCATCTACACCATTGACCCCTTTGATGCCAAAGACCATGATGACGCCATCTCGGTGGTCGAAACAGAAAAAGGATTCAGCCTGGGAGTGCACATTGCAGATGTTTCTTTTTACGTGCGGCCGGGTGGTGCGCTTGACAGAGAAGCTTTCAGGCGCGGCAACTCGGTCTATCTGCCGGGCATGGTAATTCCGATGCTGCCGGAAGTGCTCTCAAACGATGTCTGCTCGCTTCGTCCTGATTGCAAAAGAATGGCACACTCAATCTTCGTCGATTTCGATAAAAAAGGCAAAATAATTAATTGGAAAATTGCTGATACGATTATTAATTCTAAGGCCAAACTCTCTTACGAGGAAGTTCAGGAATTCTTTGACGACGGTAAAATTACTGATCAAATAAGAGGAGTTTCAGCTAACCTGAAGTCTGCCCGCCAACTGGCTTCGCTTTTATCACGAAAAAGGCTGGAAGCCGGTTCACTGGACTTTGACCTGCCTGAATCGAAAATTATTATGGATGACAAGGGTGAAGTCTTAGAACTCGGTCACCGGGTACGACTGGAAACTCACCGGCTGATTGAAGAATTTATGCTGGTTGCAAATCAGGTCGTGGCTAAGGAAGCGAAAAATAAAAGAGTGCATTTTCTTCACCGGGTGCATGACACGCCGGACAAAGAGAAGATAGCGGAGTTTTCTGAAACGATGAAAAAACTGGGCTATTCTTTTCCTGTCTCCGGCAATTTGAAGCCGGTCCAGTTTTCAAGATTTTTGGAAAAAATAAAAGAAAAACCGGAAGCTGATTTTATAAATGAACTGATGCTGCGTTCGATGAAAAAAGCTGTTTACCAGCGTGAAAATAACGGGCACTTTGGCCTGGCCTTTTCGCACTACGCTCATTTTACTTCGCCGATAAGACGCTACCCGGATCTGCTGGTGCATCGGTTGCTGCGTTCGCTGGGGAACGAGGGCTACAAAAAGAAATTTGCCTCTCAGGTAGTGTCGCTGATTGACAGGGTTGCCATTCGTTGCTCAGAAACCGAAAGAGTAGCCGAGTCGGCCGAGCGCGCCGCCATCAAGGTCAAGCAGGTTCAGTTTATGGCCAGACACGTCGGCGACGAGTTTGGGGGAGTGATTTCTGGAGTTGCCCGCTGGGGATTCTGGGTCCGCCTTGATAACCTGGGTGCCGAAGGCTTGGTCAGGATTTCTTCGATCGATGACGACTATTATCATTTTGACGAAAAGCAGTACCGCTTAGTCGGCCGCAGGAAGCGCCGGGTTTTTCGAATGGGAGACCGGGTCAAGGTTGGTATCGTTGCTGTCAATCAAACCACCAGCGAGATAGAACTTAATCTGGTCGACAATGAGGGACAAAAGAAATCAAGAACTATCAGCAGCGCCAAAAAGGCCAAAGGACTTCGTCCGCCGAAAAGCCGTAATACGACGAAAACCAGACAAGGCAGAAGAGCGAGATAGCAGCCAGTTATGCAGCAGGATAAAAGGACAGCAATTTTAATTAGCCGGGACAATTTGTCAGGTAGTTCTGTTAACTGGAACGACATCGGGATAATAGCCGAAGAACTGCCGCAGCTATATCAACTTATTAAAGAGCGAGATATTTTATTAGTCATAGTTGACAGTGATAGTTTTAAGATCAGGCCGGCGGTTGCGTCAAGGATAAGGCGGGGTAACGGTCTGACCGAAATCTGGAAGCTTATCGACCATGAACCAAATGGCATTGAGCCGGCTGGTTACTTGGACGGCCTGATTTCGGGCGATGTCGGACATAAAACGATGTCTGACAAAATAAACCAAATTCTCTCTACCAAAGATTTACTGGACAGCTACGGCATGGTAGCGCGTTCGTCAAAGATGAAAGCAGTTGCCGAGACAATCAGAAGTATTGCACCGACAGATGTAGCTGTTTTGATTGTTGGTCCTTCCGGCTCAGGAAAAGAACTGGTTGCTGCGGCACTCCACAAAGATTCCAACAGAAGCGACAAACCGTTTGTAGCCATTAACTGCGGGGCGCTGGCCGCAGGACTTCTGGAGTCAGAGCTTTTTGGGCATGAAAAGGGCGCTTTCACCGGTTCGGTCGGTAAACGGGAAGGGCTTTTTTCCAAAGCAGAAGGCGGTACACTTTTCTTAGACGAAATAAGTGAAACAACTCCGGAGATGCAGGTTAAGCTATTGCGCGTACTCGAAGACGGCACTTACTATCCGGTAGGTTCATCGGTCGTCAGAAAAGCCGATGTTCGCATTGTTGCGGCGACCAATCGAGATTTGACCGAAGCAATAAACGAGAAGCTTTTCCGTGAGGATTTATATTTCAGAATTAGCGCTGTCAAAATAATCGTGCCCCCGTTACTGGAACACAAATGCGACATTCAGCCGCTGCTGCATCATTTTTGGCGGAATAAAAAGGGAATGTCATATACCGACTCAGCCTTAGAACTCTTAAATAAATTTGACTGGCCGGGGAATGTAAGGCAGCTCAAGAATTTCGCCGAGAGAATGAGCGCCCTGAAGCCGGGCGGCACAGTTGATAATAAAGACGTCGAAAAATTTATAACAGAGCAGCACTCCAGCGCCACTCATCTGCCGGTTTCGACCGGCAAATCTACCGAAGAGGCCGGTCAGGAACTTATCTACCGCGCCATTATTTCTTTAGGCAGCGAGGTGCGTCTGCTGCGTGACTTGATTACTTCAAACCTGCCCGGAGATGTAGATGAAAGTGAACTGTCCGGAATTCAGGGTAAATATAGTTATGACAGGACAGTCGAAGATATGGAGCGGCTGCTTATTGAGCAGACTCTGGATAAAACAGCCGGTAATAGAAAGGCAACAGCCCAGAGGCTGGGTATCGGCGAGCGGACTCTTTACAGGAAACTCAAAAAATATGGGCTGACTTAAGAATGCGGCTGGCGGGGCTTGTAATATGTCTGATTGTTTTCAGCGCAGAGGCTTCAGCTCAACAGGAATTGTCAACTTACGTATATACTTCGGAGGAAGATCTGGAGGAAGCTTTCAGAAACGGGGAGATAGATTTCAGTCAGCTGATAATTTTGCAGGAATTAATACGTTTTGGCATTGACTCCAGCAACCTGTATCTTCTCGATGAAATTCCGAATCTTTCGCACTTTCTGAAATCCAAAAAACTCCCACAGCCGGAGCTGAAGAAAAATCAAAAGAATGCTTTTATTAAAAGAGCGGCGCCACCAAAACAGGTCTCAGCAATAGTTTCTCATTCTTTTTCAAAAAGGCTGACCGCCAGCCAGCAGAGCCGCTATCGGACTTCAATAAAATTGAATTTCAATAATTCTATAACAACTCTGTTGCGTCTTCATCGTGAGTATTCCGGGAGCGAAAGATTGGTATATAGGTCTGTCAGATACAAAGCGAAGTTAGGTCTGCTCAGAAGCCTTATCGTGGGTAACTATTCAGACCGGCTGGGTCTGGGAACTTTGTTTGGTTACAGGGGTAAATTGTTTAGTTTTTCGAAAGATATTGATAGCGAGTCGCTGCTATATCCTGATTACGGCGGACACAACGGCTTTAGTATGCGGCTTAAATCTAAATCTTTTGGCTCAAATGTCGTTTTCTCTCACCAGAGAGATTCTATGCACAGCTTGACAATGTTAGCCGGCAGTGTTGAATATCTTGATAATGCCTTTAAGCCGATGCTCTTGTTTAACGGTTCTGAGTTACAAAACAGGAACACAGAAGAGTCAATGCTTTTCTACAAGTTTGGAGTAGGCAGCCGTTATGAATATGAAAGCGGCTACAACAGATCAGAAGTAATAATGCAGACAGAGAAGAGCACTTCGTTTGCAGCGGCAGTGACCGAAGGACGGCATTTTTTTGGCTCAGCTGAGATAAAGTACGCGACTTGGATATACGGTGATAACTTTATAGATTTAAGCAGCGGCTCAAAGCGCGGAAATCTGTCATCGACTGTAGAAATAGAAAAGGTTGAGTTTCAATATTCAAACAGACGAAGCGGCCAGCGGGGAGTAATGTTAAAGCCAATTGTGCAGCCGGCAGCAGACATATTTTTGGTCAACTCCTTTGTTTTTGCAAAAAGTAGAAACGAAGAATATAATTTTGAATTTCTGACAGCTCTGACAAGGTCTTTTAGCAGCAGCCTGCGGCTGCGCTTCGATTTTTTGAGCAGAAGCAAGAGCAGAATCGAAAATGAAATCATAACCAGGCGGACAAGAGCAGAACTGAAATTTAAATCAGCACAAATTAGCATCAGGACATATTTGGCCTATAATACAAAAACAACTGAAGATGATTACATGTCGCTGTTTGCAAATCTCAGATTTGAGACTAAGGAGTTAGGGCGGATGAATTTTTGGGGAAATTTGAGAGAGTATAACCATAACAGAAATCAGGTAGACTACTGGTACGTCTATATTGAAAATCGAAGTGATCTGTCTGAAAATCTGTCCGTCTCAACCAAATTCAGCCACAGTTACCGGCGTGAAAATAAAGAACCGCACCTGTCAACTTTTTCAGTAGGCTTAAAAGCACAAATATGAAAAGCGGACGTCTGATATTTATTCTGTTTGTAGCGCTGCTAACGCTTCATATGGCGCCGTCTGTTTTTTCTACTATTGTAATTAACGAAGTTATGTCCAATGAACCGGGCTCAAGCAGAAGTCTGGAATGGATAGAGCTTTACAATAATTCTGCCAGTGTCGCTTTCATAAATAGTCACACTCTGATTGTCGGCAGTGATACCGTTCTGTTTTCGTCAAGTCTCCGACTGGAACCTTTTGAGTATTATATTATCTGCCGGAAACTTATAGGAGACGCATTCTCTCCGGGCTTTGAGACCAGATGGGGAGACAGTTCCGGTTTCTGGGGAGATACTCCCTTTGAAAGTTCAATTCAGATTCCACAAGCAGCATATTTCTCGTTACTAAATTCAGGCGGTACTATCAGGCTGTATGATTCATTTAATAATTTTTCAGAATTTATCTGGAGCAGCTCCGGCCAGGACGGCACCTCCTGGGAGAGAACGTTCGTAGACTCAAGCCAGATAGAGCAGTCTGTTGACCCGTCGGGAAGCAGTCCCGCGCTGGTTAATTCGGTGTCACCTGTAGCCAACGATCTCTCTTTAGAAAAAATAGAAGTGCTTTCAATCGATAGCGCCACTTCGATTACAGTTCATATTTTAAACAGGAGTTTCTCAACTATCAGCGGAGTCTCTCTCTACTTGTTCAGAGAAAGCGCTGATACCAGCCAACCGCTTGTTGACACAATCGATATTATTAACTTACCCGATGCCCTGCCGGGATTTACTACGTTAATCAAGCGGACATATTTCTTGAGCGGGCTGTATGTAAACTTAAGAGTAAAACTCTCAGACGACGATCGTCTTTACAACAACCAAATATTATTTGTCGCACCCGGCAGCGATTTCCCTCCGCTGGTGTTAAACGAATTTTTGCCGGACCCAAAAGCGCCGCTGGCGACTGAATGGGTGGAATTAAAAAACATTTCAAGTTTAGAGGTAGACTTAAACGGCTGGCAGATTGGTGACGCCAACTCTGTCAAACTTATTACTTCAAATCAGATCTGGGTTTCTCCGGGAGAATATGTTGTTATAGCTCAGGACAGTTTTGAGTTTACAAGTTTCTATCCATTTTATTCCGGCCGGCTGATTCAACCTGCCGGCTGGTCGACGCTGAATAATTCCGGCGATGCTTTGAAACTATTGGACTCGTTTAATATACTGGCTGACAGTTTTAATTACGCTTCAGGTTACGGTGATAATTTCAGCTGGTCACGGGTCGAAAGCGGCGTTGATGAAGGTAGCTGGGGGCGCTCAGAGAATAGCGGCGGCAGCCCGGGAGAGTTAAACCGGGTGGTGTTTTCACCAGACGGAGAATCGGTCAGTCTCAAAATTGAACCGAGCCACTTTTCGCCGGACGGGGACGGCTATCAGGATACGGTCATAATTTATATAGAGTCATCACAGGCAGAATCTTACAGCCTTAAGATTTTTGACAGGTATGGTCGGCAGGTTCGTACTATTTTTGATGACGAACTATTTATCGCTGAGTCATACGGCTGGAACGGAAAATTTGATGATGGCCGCCGGGCGCCGGTCGGAATTTATATGGTTTTGTTTGAAGCCCGCGGTGAACGCACTATAAAAAAAGCGGTGGTGGTAGCGCGATGAGAATCCGGCCGTACCTGAAGTGTTGCTTTTTTGTTTTTGCTTTGCTGTATTCGGCAGTCGGCTCACAAGCGTTTGAGTTTGTTACCAGCCGGGGTCTGGGCATGGCAGGGACGCTGCTGTTATCTGAAGCGTCAGCTTCAACGCTGCTTTTGCTGCCGACATCCGGCATCACCAAAAACGAATGGATATTTGAGGCCGGGGCTTTGAGAGAATTTGAAATCAAAGAACTTGACCGGGCCTATCTGGTGGCAGCGACCAGAGCAGGTCATTTTATATTTGCTGCCGGCATTGCGCAGCTGGGGCAGAGAGACTTTTATGCAGAAAAAACTTTACGGGCAAGTGTTGGTTACTTGCAGCAGCATTTTGGTCTGTCATTAAATGTTTCGGGAATCGAATATGATTTTGGCGATTTCTATGGTTCACTGCGGGCGGCTGCTGTTGGCGCCGGATTTTCTTTTAAATTGCAGCGACTTTATCTGGCTGCTTCGTTTGACAATTTGAACTCGCCGACATTGCTTGAAAGTTCTCCAAAAATTAGACCTGATTATTCTTTCTACGGAGAACTAAAAGGTAAAGGGGCATATTCTATTATGGGTCGGGTCACCTTTCAGAAAGACGAAGAAACTTCGCTGGCGCTTGCACAGAAAATAGTTGTTTCTGACAAAGGCAAGATCTTTTGGGGGATTTCAAGCGCACCCTTTCAAATTGGCGGCGGCATGGAACTGAAATTTGTCAAACGAGGCATGCTGTCATACGCCGGTTCATTTCATCCGGCTTTAGGATATTCTCACAATATTGCTCTGATATACAGACTTGGCTCGAAAGCGAAAGGCAAAGGCGATTTTGAATAGTCTGGCAGACAGAAAAGAGATTGAAGAAAGAGAAAGGCAGATATTGGCGCCTTATGCCGCTCTGTCGGCGGAGTCTCGCGGCAGAGTATATCCGCAAGAAGAGCATGCGCTGAGGACTGCTTACCAGCGAGACCGCGACAGGATAATCCATTCGGCTGCCTTCAGACGCATGGAATACAAGACTCAGGTTTTTATTCCCCACGAGCGGGACCACTTTCGGACCAGACTTACTCATACTGCCGAGGTTGCCCAGATAAGCCGCTCTATGGCACGGAATCTGAGACTCAACGAAGATCTGGCCGAAGCTATCGCGCTGGTTCATGATCTGGGGCATACTCCCTTTGGCCACGCCGGTGAAGATGCTTTAGACGAACTGCTCAAAGATCATGGCGGCTTTAATCACAACCGGCAGTCGCTCCGAGTCGTGGACAAACTTGAACGGAGATATTTTGAACATCCCGGTTTAAATCTTACATACGAAGTTCGCGAAGGCATTGTAAAACATGAAACCACAGTTAAAATTGAACTGCCGGAGTTTAAGAGCGATGAACAGCCGACACTCGAAGCAGCCTTGGTAGACATAGCTGACGAATTGGCCTATAACGCCCACGACTTAGACGACGGTCTGAGTTCCGGGCTGATTAGTTTTGATGAAGTTATGTCGATCGGTGCAGACCAGATTATAGAAGCAACAGGTTTTGCCGAAGGAACAGACTTTGATAAAGACCGCTACGGCATAATCCGTAATTTAATTAACAAAACGGTATTAGATGTCTTGGACGAAACCAGCAGGAGAATAGCTAAGCAGAATATCAAAGATTTGAAGTCAGTCAGAAATTGCAAGAGCAAATTGTGCGATTACTCAGGCGAATTAAAAGAGAGTGTCAAAAAAGTAAAAGAGTTTTTGTTTACCAGACTCTACAGGCACCCTCGGCTCCTGGAGCATTCGGCGCGGGCGGCTCAGATAATAAATAAGATTTTCAGCTACTACTTGCAGACCCCGAAAAAACTTCCGGAACGGTTCAGAGAAATGCTGGCTGCAGAGAAAAAAGAAATTGTGGTGGCTGATTACATCGCCGGCATGACCGACAGGTTTGCAGAAATAAGTTATGATAAAATCGGCGAGTAAAGACGGCTATATGTCAGTCAAAGCCCGGGAAATTGTGGTCTACCAGAGTCCAGGTGGTGTCGCCGACAGACCGGTCGTGCACTTCGTGCAGATGAATTCTTATTGGTCCCAGATTGGGAACATACCAGATTGTAATCGTCCTTAAGTCAGTAGAAATTGTAGAACGTGTTTTATTCTCAAGAATAAATACATTTTCTAACAGCCTGCCCCGAACATTGGCTGATATGACATCTGTAACGGTGGTTTCATCCCCTGACAAAAATCCGCCGGTGCGCCATTTATCTCCTTTTTGGAATGGAAAAACCAGACCTATTCTGTCACGGTTCTCCCAGTTCCAGTAGAAGTAGACTGTATCTCCGCTGAAGAATACAGGCCGGATTATGGAGAGGCCATTATTGATGTTATAGCGCCAGATGGTCGCTTCTTCGCCAGTATCCTGATCTGTCAGCCTTTCACTTATCGAGGCAAATACGGTATCAATTTTTATTTCAGGTTTGTTTGGATCGATTATCTGTAAATTGTCAACCATGTGATATATCCACTGGCTGCCAAGTATGTCGGGAAAGGTTTCTATTGTCACCGGTTTGGCCGGAGCTAAGGGCACCTCTTTTTCACAGGACAAAGTCAGAAAAAGGACCATTAAAATCAGCAGTAATGTTGATATCTGTTTTCTCATATTAGTTTCTTTAAATACATCTCAATATAATAAATTTTCTGCTCATGAGGAAAATCTATTAACACTCCATATTAAAACGCAAGCAGGGTTCTGAATGTTCAATTCTTTAATATAGCAGCTGTGTAGCTTAAAAAGTGAATCGGCTTGCAATTATAAAAAGTCCCTCCGATTAAAAAGAGACTTAAGTTGTTGCATGTCAGTCCGTTAAGCGCCGGCAGGGACAGGGGCACGTATCTTGCAATTAGGGCTGATATGGACTGTTTCTTTGGCTCATATAGTCTTCCGGAAGACAACGATTTCAGTAAATCAGGATTGGTGGTTTTTCATATTCCAGAGCTGGGTATTAGATTCAAGGCACCGTTTGACGGAATAGATGAATATCATACAGATTTCGCAGCTCTTTTGGCTCTTTTGGAATTTATCGATTCTAATCAGAAGTTTATGAAAAGGTCTGCTTATCAGATTTTCTGTGCTAACAAGAGACTGGTAAACCAGTTTAACAATTTTGAACCACTGCCGGACAAATTTATGGGCCTATATCAAAAAGCGCGAGACTACAAAGAAAAATATCGCTTCTCTCTCAATTGGATCAAACCAGACAAGAATTCTGCCTTGGATAACCTTTATGATTGACCTCAGCCGCCTGTCGTTATTCATTGAGTTATGGCAGGTCCGGCACAACTTTTAAAAGAAATAAAAGCTGGGAAATTCAAATCCCTTTATTATTTTTTTGGCCCCGAAGATTACCGGAGAACCGAGGCAGAAAAATATATAGGCAGCCGCTTTCTTCCTGATCTCCAGCGCTCCACCAATTACCACCGCCTTGATGCCAGTAAGATTTCGGCTCAAGAGCTGATAGCCCGGCTCTCGAACTATCCTATTTTAGGCGAAAAAGAAGTCTATATTGTAACGGGAATTGAATCGTTTAAGCCAACTGAGCAGGAGCAGATTTTCAATTTTCTTAAAGCTCCCGACGCCAACCGTATTATCATTTTCAGCACTCCCTCGAAAAAGACCCCTCAAAAAAAGTCAGCATTTTTTAAGAAAATTTCCGAAGCGGCCATGGCGGTAGAATTCCATAAACTGGATCAGTATGATACTCGCAGACACATTAATAAGACTTTGACAGCAAACAGCCTGAGTATCGAAAGCGAGGCTTTAAACCGTCTGGCAGGTTTAATCGATGGTGACCGGGGTGGCCTTGAAGGTGAGTTAAAAAAACTGATAGACTACAAAGAATCCGGCGGCACAATTACAGTCGAGGATATCAAGCAGCTTTGTGCCGGTTACGAAGTTTTTAACATGTTTGAAGTAGGTGATGTTCTGGTTCAGGGAAGTCCCCGGAAAACTCTCAAAGTGATAAATAGGCTTTTGGGAAGCGGCGTTAGTATCGATATGCTGACAATACTTTTGATTCAGCATTTTATTTCATTGTATCTGGTAAAAAACGGCAAAAATCCGGTCGGCAGGCGGGCTTTTCTGATTCCAAAATTTCGTGCTCAAGCCGGACAATTCGGCAATGCTCAATTAGAGAGTATTATAATAGCTCTGGCCGATGGAAATGCTCAGCTTCGTCAAAATAGACTGCCCAACCAGCTGATTCTGGAAACTCTGGCCCTGAGCCTTTCTGTCAAAAGCTAATCTAAATGCTCTGGCTTGCCCGGGAAGAAAACCAGCCCAAAACTGTAGATAAAAGTAGTAAGTGGCCAAACGAACGCAAGCTTCTGCAAGCTGCTCAAAACGGCAGCCAGGAAGCCTTTGGCATACTGGTGCGCAACCATCAAAAGAGGTTGTTTCGGTTCGTGTATTCGATTTTGCGAAATTTTGACTCTGCTGAGGATATTGTTCAGGAAAGTTTTGTCAAGGCCTGGCAGGCTATTAAGAGATTTCGTCCGGGTCATGATTTTTATCCCTGGCTGGCGACCATTGCCAGAAATTTGGCCTATAACTGGATTAGAAGAGAAGAAAGAAAAGAATCACTTGATAAATTACGAGAATCCGGTTTTGATCCGGAGTCGACGGATCTGGGACCATTTGAAAAACTGCTGTCGGACGAAAGCTCGAAGAGACTATACAAAGCGGTGATGGCGCTGCCTTTTGAGTACAGGACAGTATTTGTGCTCAGGCAGTTTGAAGAAATGAGTTATGACCAGATTGCCAACTATTTGAAAATTCCCCCCGGTACGGTCGACTCCCGGCTGCATCGGGCCAGAAAACTTTTGATGGAGTCGCTCAAGGATTTATTAGATTAACTGACAGGTGTATAGTAAGTAGTGGAACATTCGTATTACAAAGACAAGCTCTCGGCATATTTTGACAACTCTCTGGAAGTTCAGGAGATGGAGCTGCTGCGCCGGCATCTGGAAAGCTGCGCCGAATGCAGAGAGTTACTTGAAAAGCTGTCATCTTTAAGTCAAAAGATAGAAGAGCTGAGCAGGCTAAATGAAAATGAATATTTTGACAGCTTAGCTGCCAAGATTGACGGAAAAATCGCAGACTCTGACAGCAAAATAGTCGAGCTTCCTCACAAACAATCCCGCCGGTTTGGGTTTGACTGGAAAATTGGCGCAGTAGCAGCTTCGTTTATGTTGATAGCCACGGTAACTTACTACCAGTGGCAGGACCATGAGAGTATTCTTGAAGAAATCATAGAGCAGTCCGCCAAGCCGGCGCAGTCTGTCGAAGTGCTTTTAGATTCTGTAGTGGGTCCTGAAACTCAACCAGAGACAGCAATAGCAGCAGAAGAAAAAGCAGCTGACAAAGCTGCCACTAACGATATAAAAGAAATTGAAAAAGACAAGCCGGCAACTGTGCATGAGAGCAAAGTTAAAGCCTCGCCGAAAAAGATTGTCGATGCCAGAGAGCTTGAGGGGATATTAAAATTTGAAACGTCAAGTCAATCGATAATCAAGTCCGCTCCCGTTTTGAAACAGGAACAGGCAAAGGAAAATGAGTCTTTGGGAGATATTGCACAGGGTTATGTCGCAGATAAAATAGTAATAGAATCTGAGGCTGCCGATAAGTCGCAATTAACAACTGCTCCCGTCATGGAAGTTTCTGCTCAGGCAACAGAAGAAGAACTTATTTCGCCGTCGATTCAGTACTGGCGGGATAAGAGGGACTCGATTTTGATAGTAGAAGCTGAAGTTTACAAAGCTGTTTCGGGAGAAAGGTTCAAATCTGCATTAGTAGCTGATTCAGTTAAGTCTGGTTTTAGTTCCAGTGATTCTGCATTAGCATTAGCCTGGTACAATATTGGCCTTTTGACTATCGATTCTACTGAGAAAAAAGAGGCCATAGAGTTCTTAGAAGCACATTCTAAGAAAAGCAGAGTGGGTTCTGCTCTGATAAAAGAATATCTTGAAAAACTCAAAAATTAATATTATGGCAACCCGGGCTTTATTTTATCGTATAGAATCCTGTAACTTAAGTAATAGTAAACAGGAGGGAAGGTAATGAACAAAAGATTATACCGGTCAAATAGAGAGAGGATGTTGGGAGGTATCTGCGGGGGTATGGGCGAATATTTTGATGTCGACCCGACAGTAGTTAGAGTTATTGCTGTTATACTTGGACTTGCCTCTATGGGCTGGGCGGTCATAGCTTATATTATTGGCTGGGTAATAATTCCTGAAGAACTTCCGGGAGCAGTCAAAGAGAAGAAATTGTCAGAACCCGAAAATCAACCTAAGGTCTATCACGCTTCGGCCACCTGGACCAGATATTTCCCGGGTCTGGCGCTGATATTTTTTGGGGCACTAATATTGGTACGTGAACACTGGTACTGGATCGATTTTCATGAGGTCTGGCCGGTGATGTTAATCGGCATAGGTCTGGCTTTGATATTCTGGAGATCCAAATCTGTTCACTCAACTCATTCTGAGGAAACGAAAGTTGAGACGAATAGTAATGATGGCCGCAATGAAAGTAACGAAAGTACAGTATCATGACTCCGGCAAGATTCAGATGGGGCATAATTCTTATTCTGTTTGGTCTCTTGCTCTTGCTGCAGAATATAAATTTGATTTCTGATTATTACTGGGATGATTTTGTAATATTTTTCTCAATCACGCTGATAGCCATAGGTATAGAGAAGATATTTACCCGTACCAAACTCCAGTTTCTGGCGTATGCCAGTTCATTCCTGATTCTCTTCAGCGGGCTGGCTATCGCCTTTGTCGGCGGCTATAACGACCCCAGAGGAGATTTTTCTTCGGCATCATATTTTGAAAAGAAGCATGATGATTCGGTCAGACGAATCCTGGCTAATCTTGAAATCAATGGCACCGATTTGACAATTCGTGATTCCGGCGGTGAAATAGTCTATGCTTCTTTTGACCGTTTTACCCGTAAGCCGGAAATTGACTATGAGGTAGTGGATGATATTGCCGAAGTTAGTTTCATCAGTAGAGGTGGCTTATTGGGCGGCTTTATTAAACTGGAGTTTGATGAGTCACAAGGCTGGGATCTCAGTTTTTCTAAAGATATTCCGCTGGAATTGTATTGTAGGGGGAAAGATTCAGATATTCATTTAAATCTGGCAACTACGCCATTGTACAAATTGTTTCTGGATTTGGACGAATCGGATATATATCTGAAACTTGGTGATCTGGTGCCAAATCTTTCTGTCGAAATTAACGGAATTGATACAAAGCTCAAACTTCGGGTTCCTGAACATGTCGGTATAAAAATAAACGGTGAAGGCTATGAAGCATATTTTGAAAAAGTTGGCATGACCCGCCAGAACGGCTGGTATATTTCGGAGGGATTCGACAGAGTTGATTCCAAAGTTGAAATAGACCTTGATGCTGATCTTCGTTCGTTTTCCATAGAATATTTCTAACTGACAGAAAGAACGTTGTGACCGATAAATGCTGCTTGTTCTATCAAGCGGCATTTTTCTTTGCCTTTATCCAAAAGTTGTGCTAACATTTTCTGGTGAATAATTTAAGCCATAATAGCCCGATTGAAAGAGGAAAGGTCATTGCCATAGACGGACCGGCCGGGTCAGGTAAATCTACTACTGCCAAAATAGTGGCCGAGCGGCTGGGCTATACTTATCTGGATACCGGGGCGATGTACCGGGCTCTGACTTACTACGCCCTCGAGAATAAGATAAATCCAGCCGATGAAAAAGAGCTGGCCGAAATAGCCGAGCAGCTGCCGCTGGAATTTCGCCGCAAAGACAGCGGGAATCTGGTCTTTTTAAACGGCCAGGATATCAGTTCGCAGATACGAACACCTGAGGTTACTAAGAATGTTTCCGAAATTTCGGCCCATTTTCTGGTCCGTCAGGCCATGGTTGCCAAACAAAAAGAGTTCGGAAAGAACGGGTCGATTGTAGCCGAAGGCCGCGACACGACTACCGTTGTATTTCCGGATGCAGATTTAAAAATTTATATGGATGCTTCAGTAAAAGAGCGTGCCAAAAGGAGGCTGCTGGATCTGTCAAATATGGGCATAGAGTCGGACTTAAGTGAACAGGAACGGGACATTAACAGACGGGATAAATTTGATTCGCAGCGGGAGCATTCCCCTTTGACCATAGCAGAAGATGCCGTGGTAATTGATACCACCAATCTCACTATTGAAAAGCAGGTCGACCGGATCGTTGAACTCTTTCAGGCTGCCGGGTAAAAATGAACTGGACCTATTGGATAAGCTGTCTGTTTTTTAAATTGATGTTCTATTTTTTCAGGGGCAAAGTAAGCGGGCGCCAGTTTCCGCCCCAATCCGGTCCTTTCATTTTAGCTGCTAACCATATTGCGTATGTCGACCCGCCGCTGGTGGCTGCTTTTACCGGCCGTGAGATGTTCTTTTTTGCAAAAAAAGAACTTTTCAATAACAGGCTTTTTGGTGCCCTGATACGTAAAGTAAATGCCCGGCCAGTGCGAAGAGGCGTATTTGACAGAGGAGGTCTTGAGACAGCCGTCGGGCTTCTCGAAGAAGGGCAGGGATTAGTCATATTTCCCGAAGGTACCCGCTCACTTACTGATGAATTTCTTTCAGCCAAACCCGGAATCGGCATGATTGCCTGCCAGGCTAAGGTTTCTATCGTTCCGGTATATATCCACGGCTCCAATGCTTTATGGAAGTGTTTTTTTGGCTCGGCCAAACTTCGGATCAGATACGGCGAACCCCTCTCAAGAGAATATGTAATCTCTTTTGAAGCGGGCAAAAAGAGCTACATAGCTATTTCTGAAGAGATTATGAGACGAATTAAAGCCTTAAAAGAGAAAACACTGTCGGCAATTTAAAGTCTGAAAAATGGTAAAAAAAGCCAGATAATGCTAAAAAATACTTGGCAAAGTACGAAAATGTATTAGTATGAAAGCCGTTGCCGGGTAAGCCCGGCAGCAGCTTTACTGTGATACCTGTTAGAACCCCGGTTTCGGGGAAATTCCAAACTAATCAGGGCAGTAGTTAAGGAGGTTTTCTTAAGTAAATGGCAGTAGCCGAAAAGAAGACAAAGTCTATAACAACTAAACCGTCGAAACGAAAAGCCACCACGGCTAAGAAGACGACGAAGACCAAGACCAAAAAGGTCACCAAAACATCCACAACAGCTGAATCGATTTCTACAGCAGCAAAGAAGACGACTGAGATAGCAGAAAAAGTTGTCACCTCGCGTCAGCGCCGGGTACTCGAAAGAGCAGAAGTAAAAACTACTGCTGTGGTATCGGTGGCATCAGCGATTGCCGAAGAGCCGGCTGAAATTCTGGCTGTTAAAGTTACCGATGTCGCCGGTGTTGTTTATGATGAAGCTGAATATCAGCAGATGATTGAAATGTACGAAAGTACTCTGAAGTCAATCAAAGAGGGTGAAATCGTAACGGGAACAATTTTAGATGTTACCCGCGACGATGTTATTGTTGATGTCGGATTTAAGTCGGAGGGAATAATTCCTATAGATGAATTCCCTAAACCGGTGAACATTTCTGTAGGAGATGAAATCGATGTCTATCTGGAGCAGATTGAAGATTCCAACGGGCAGTTAATTTTATCGAAGCAAAAAGCCGATTTTATGCGCGTTTGGGACAAAATTCGCGACATATTTGATTCCGGTCAGACCGTAGAAGGACGCGTAGTCCGCCGTATTAAAGGAGGACTGGTGGTTGATGTGCTTGGTGTCGATGCATTTTTGCCCGGCTCGCAAGTAGCGCTCAGGCAGGTTCCGGATTTTGATGCCCTTATTAACAACGGGCTCGATGTAAAAATCATCAAGATTAACAAGAACCGCCGAAATATCGTTGTCTCCAGGCGCGTTGTTTTAGAAGAAGAGCGTGAAGAGATGCGCGGCAAACTTCTTGATGAAATTGATGTCGAACAGGTTCGCCCCGGTCTGGTCAAAAACATTACTGATTTTGGTGTGTTTGTTGATTTGGGCGGAGTTGACGGACTTCTTCACATTACTGATATGTCGTGGGGACGTATCCGCCATCCATCCGAAATGGTCTCGCTGGGTGAAACAATCGACGTCAAGATTCTTGATATTGACGAGAAAACCGGCCGTATCTCTCTGGGGCTGAAGCAGATGACACCTTATCCCTGGGAGAATGTCGAAGAGAAATTCCCTGTCGGCGACAAAGTTAAAGGCAGAGTTGTTTCAATTACCGATTACGGTGCTTTCGTTGAGCTGGAAAAAGGAATCGAGGGACTTATTCATATTTCCGAGATGTCCTGGACACAGCATATAAAGCATCCCTCGAAAATCATGTCGGCCAATGACCAGGTTGAAGCTGTAATTCTCTCGGTTGATAAAGAGAATGAAAAGATTTCCCTGGGAATTAAGCAGATGGAGCCGGATCCCTGGCAGACAATTGAAGAGAAATATCCTGTCGGCAAAGATGTCACTGGCAACGTTCGTAATCTGACCGCCTTTGGAGCATTTGTCGAACTGGAAGAAGGCATAGACGGCCTGGTGCATATTTCAGATATGTCCTGGACAAGACGAATCCAGCACCCTTCGGAAATAATGAAGAAAGGCGACGATGTTGACATCAGGATTCTTAAAGTTGACCATGACAATCGCCGTATCTCGCTTGGTTATAAGCAGCTTACCGAAGATCCCTGGCCTGTTATTGCTCAGGAGCATTCTGTAGGTTCTGAATGCCTGGGTAAGGTCATCAAAGTTCTGGACAGGGGCGTGGTAGTCAGCCTGGACGATGAAGTTGAGGGGTTTATTCCATCGGCGCAGCTCTCTCTTCAGGAGATAAAAGACCCGTCATCAGCTTTCAATCAGGGAGATGAGATTCCCTTGCAGGTTATTGAGATTGATCCTAACCAGCGCAAGATTGTGCTGTCTGTGAACGCTTATTTTAAAAAGCGCGAACAAGCAGAGCTTGATGAGTTCCTGACCAAGCATCCTACTTTGTCGACTCAGACTATTGGTGATGCTATGCCGAAAGAGTTAAAAACTAAGGCGAAGCCAAAGGAACAGGAAGTCTCTGAAGCCGAAACTAAAGCCGATAGTGAAGAAGTTCCGGTTGAAGCCTCAGAGGCCGAGACTGAAGCCTCAGAGACCGAGACTGAAGCAAAAGCAGAGTCTGAATCTGAGCCGGAAGCTGATAGCGATGCCGATGATTCAGAATCTAAAGAGCAATTATAGAATTATCTTATACTTATAATAGATAACAGTATAGCGGCAGGTTGATTATTGACCTGCCGCTTTTTTATCGAAAATAGCCATATCTTTGCTGGACTTTACCAAGCGAGGTTATAATTTGAGTGAGAATGAAAACTACAGTTTCAGAAAAAAAAGTAGCCTGTCATACTTTTGGCTGTCGTTTGAATCAATACGAAACAGAAAAAATGGCCGCAAGTCTGCGTCCGTTCGGTTTTGTACGGACTTCAGATAATAAAGATGAAGCGGCTGATCTATACCTGATTAATACCTGTACGGTAACCCATCGGGCCGACAGAGACTGCCGCAGTTATATAAGAAGAGTAGCCCGTCATAACCCTGAGGCACGTATAGTAGTTGCCGGCTGCTTTGTTGACTATGACCCTGATACGGTTAAAGCCATTGACGGTGTCGATGTTGTCATTCTTAATTCAGAAAAAGAGTCACTTAGTGACATTCTTAGAGTCAAACTACCCGAGTTATTTGATACCGAGCCGGACAAAAACTGTTCGACATTGGTTTCAGATTTTTTTGAGCGCAACCGCGCCTGGCTGAAAATATCCGATGGCTGCAATCAATGGTGTTCGTTTTGTATTATTCCAACTGTCAGGGGAAGATTAAAACATAAGCCGGTCAGGGAAATTATTCAAGAGATTAACAATCTGGTAGAAAACGGCTACAAAGAGGTAGTTCTGACCGGTGTCAATATCGGCTATTACAAAGATGAAGAATCTGAATTTGCCGCCAAAAATCTGGCCGCTCTTTGCCGTCATATACTAAAGCAGACAAACTTGCACAGACTGCGTTTGTCATCAATTGAGTCCCAGACACTTGGGCCTGATTTAGTTGAACTATATCGAGAATACGGCAGAAGAATCTGCAGGCACTGGCATCTGCCGCTGCAATCAGGCTCGTCGCGAATCTTAAAACTCATGCAGAGACCTTATGACAGAGAAGCCTACATCCAAAGAGCAGAGCAAATCAAAGCTGTACAGCCGAATACTATTATAGGGGCGGATGTGATTGTTGGCTTTCCGGGCGAAACCGATGAAGATTTTAATCTGACCAAAAAACTGGCAGAATCGGGACTTTTGGACTATTTACATGTTTTTAGCTACTCAGACAGAGCCGGTACCAAAGCTACTGCTATTAACGATAAAGTAGAGAGTAAAGTCATCAGAAAACGTAATATAGAGCTGTCTGAAATTTCAAAACGGCTTAAACATGATTCTCTTAAAAGACAGCTGGGACAAGTTCTGGAAGTCATTCCGCAGCATAAATCAAACGGAAACGGCCTGCTCTGGGGAATTACTGACAACTTTCTGAAAGCAAAACTTCCGGCTGATACCAGCAGGAATAAATCTATACTGAGTCTCAAAGTGACCTCATCAACCAGCGAGTATCTTGAGGGAACAATTCAGAGTTAAATTAATTTCAGCAAACTTCTGAATTTTTTACCAAAAGCTCACTTTTTTCCATTCTTTCTGGAAAACATTTCTTTTAAGCGTAACCCATATAGAAATTCAGGGCTGTCGTTTGTCAGCTTAACTTTCATACTGTCAATAACTTAACTGGCATTGGCGCTGATTGGCACGGCTGCTGCTATATCAATGCTCGGCGAACTATCGCCAAGGACTATTTATGTCAGAAAACGGAATGCGAAAACAAACGGGTTTAATGAAGCCAGACAGGCAGCCGCAATGAAGTGGCTGATTTTAGGAGTTGGCTTTGTTGTTGTCATGGCTTTAGTGGCTTTTGGCACACTTATGATGCTTGGCGGCGATAATGCGTCAGTCAGCGAATCTGAAACAACGCATGAGTCGGAAAAAGTAAAGAAAGATGCGAAGAAAGAAACTAAGCCGAAAATGTCAGCCGACCGGGCAGCAACTGCAGAGGAAGAATACGAATCGATGCTGTCAAAAATGATGGAAAACCTGGCAGTACTCGATTATGTGCCGGGACCTGATGAAATGATGACCCAGGACGGGTCAATGTCCATTCAGGATTCCACCGATGGCGCCAACTGGCTCGAAAAAGAAAAACATAAGCTGGCTAAGCGTGAAAGATCTCTGGATTTGAAACAAAGAGAATTAGAAAAAGTTGACCGCAAAGTTTCTCAGAAACTTCTTAGAATAGAACAAGCAGAGTCGTCCAGAATAAATCAACTGGCCAAGCTCTACGATAGTATGGATCCCCAGGCTGTTGCCCAACTGATGCGCAATCTGGAAGATGAAATAGTTGTCGAACTTTTACCCCGCATGAAGAGCAAGAATGCAGCAATAGTCTTGTCGCTTTTACCTCCCAAACGTGCCGCGAATCTGTCTAAACAGATGATTACATTGGCGGAGAAATAGAATGGAGTCGAAAGCGATGAATATATTTGACAGCCTGATACCAGCAACTAATGGGACTGCATCTATGAAGGGGGCTTCGCTTTCGATTGAGCCCGAAAATCTTGAGTTTGCATCTTTAATGGGGCATTCAATGCAAGTTCAGGAAGGCGAGCTCATTTCAAAACTTCCAAATCAGGAGAATTTGAATTTTTTCGTAGATGGTGCTGACGACGCTGACAACGCGGTTCAAGTTTTCGCTGGGAACAAAGAACGAATATTCACAGGAATGGAGAATAACGATCTCCCTGCCGGTAATGTGCGTTCGAATAAATTTGCACAATTGACAGCAGAAACCGAGTTACTGCTCTTTCCGACTAAAAACAAACTCTTTGTTGGTAATGTGCGTTCGAACGAATTTGCACAATTGACAGCAGATACCGAGTTATTGCTCTTTCCGACGGAAAATAAGGAGATGCCTCTGGTCAATTTTAGTCAGGAAGAAGATTCAGAAATAGTTGAAAATCTACTGCAATCAAAGTCCGGAGATAAGAAACAGGCCATTGCAATAAAGGTCGATGATAGCGTGAAGCTGTCAACTCCTAAAACGGTTCTCAACCAATCGCGGTCAGAGCTTCTGCCGGGATTGTCCGATGTTGATTTTCAGAAAGACCCGCACAGGCAGCTTACCGCATATTTAAAGAATCTCAACGCCAAAGAAGTACTGATAACAGATAAGCTACAGCCTGAGAAAACAGGAACTGAATCAGTTGTCCCGCTTTTAGAGAGTGATCAGATGCAAAGTTTTGTACGCTCAAATATTAAAAGAGGAAGTGTTGAAAATCGGGGTACTGTATCAAATGTTAATGAAAGCGTACAAGCCTCCGGAGAAACAGCATTGCCAGGTGGTGAAAAGAATTTGACCAACGGTGACATGATGAAAAAGCAAAACCATTTAGTCATAGAGAAAGAGGCGAATGCTCAAAAGGGCATAGAACAGAAAGCAGAGTTGACAAAATTTGATTCACTCTTTAAAACCGGCAACGCCGATAGCCTTAACAATGAAGCCGGAAATTCTGTCAAAGCCAATCTATCAAATGTGCAGACGATAACTCAGCTGAAAACAAGCACAGACGGGCATATTATAGAAACGGTAAAAATTGTACTTCCTGAAAATATTAAGCTGAACACGAATCAAAAGACTCAAACCATAATGATAAGGATTGAACCGGACCATCTGGGACCGGCACGGCTGGAACTAACAATGACAAACGATCTTCTCTCAGCAAAATTAATAGTTGAAACAGTAGAAGCCAAAATCATTCTGGAAAGTTCAATCTCGCAGTTAAAAGAGAAACTGGCTTCAGCTGATATTAAAGTTGAAAATCTTGAGATAAACGTGCGCAGCGAATCACATAACAGTCAGATGTCTGACAAACAGCAGGCGCATTGGCAGAACCAAAAGGCACTCAGGCAGTTTAACCGGCTGGGTGAAAGCTTAGTCAGTAATGAGCCGGCGGCAATTGATGCGCCGTTAAATTTAATGCCGCAGTATGCCGGAGCTGGCGGAGTTAATCTCTTAGCCTAAAGGAGAACGATATGGGTTTTATATCACCGATACCAACAGACTCGAGGGGTAACCCGATCAAGACCGGCTCGCAGCAGGAACTTGGTCGTAACGATTTCCTGCAGCTATTGGTAACAAAACTTCGCTATCAGGACCCGCTCAATCCTTCTTCAGATGAAGACTTTATAGCACAGTTAGCGCAGTTTTCGTCCCTGGAGCAGATGGAGAGGATTGCTACTGGAATCGAATCTTCATCTCAGTGGGATTTTTTGCAGATGCAGTCAATTAACAATATGATGGCTGCCAACCTGATTGGAAAGGAAGTAAAAGCCGATTACAGAGGATTGTATCTGCAGTCCGACGGCGACGTTACCATCAATTTTTCTATGGATGAATATGCCGACCAGGTCAGGTTTATTATCACCAATGGCGCTGGTGAAACAGTTGCTAATTTCACCAGAGATTCACTGGGACCGGGCTCTCACTCAGTAGACTGGGACGGCCTCGACACGCGCGGCAATCGCGTGCCCGAAGGTTATTACGCGGTTGAAATCGTCGCTACAGATAGCAACGGTCAGGAATTTTCTCCAAGCATGTCTCTGGTAGGTATAGTTGAAGCAATTACCTATCGCGACGGTGGAGCATACTTGCGTGTTAACGGTTCAGATATAGCCCTGGGAGAAATTACGGCAGTCGGTGAGCCGGGGTCATTAGCTGAAGATGATGAATAATAAAGAACTATGAAAAGTTTTCCTGAAGGAAAAAGATATGTCAGCTGAACATGGAATACCAATAAGCAACCAATCTCGTCCGGTAAATCTTTTAGAGATTGTCAACCGGACCGGCGAGCTAAAGCCGCAAAGCAAAAGTGAAAAAGAATCGTTTAATGAAGTTTTCAAAGCAGAGCTAAATGGCGGCGATTCGATTCGGTTTTCCAAACATGCAGAAGCGCGGATATATTCACGCGGAATTAAAATGGATGCAGAAACTGTGGGCCGTCTGGTTAAAGCGATAGAGAAGGCCGGAGAAAAGGGAGCCAGGGAAACACTGATACTGGATAAAGACTCGGCCTATGTAGTTTCGGTCAAAAACAAAACTGTCATAACTGTATTTGACAAAGACAGTCTGCGCCAGGGCGTAGTAACAGCCATTGATTCGGCTGTAATAATGTAGGATAAGAAAAGTGACAATAAATAATAAACAATGTAGCGGGTTGGACTCCATTCTGATGGAGGGGCCCAAAGCCACAGAAACGGAGGATGTAACACTATGATGGCATCACTATTTGCCGGTGTGTCCGGCTTGAAGAACCATCAGGTCAAGATGAACGTAATTGGTAATAACATTGCCAATATTAACACGATCGGTTTCAAACCGGGTCGAGTTAATTTTCAGGAAGCTTTGGTGCAGACGTTTAAAGGAGCCGGCAGACCATCGGCAATATCCGGCGGTACTAACCCGGTGCAGCTCGGATTGGGTATGCAGGTTTCTTCGATTGATAATCTGTTCCAGCAGGGCGGTCTGGAGACGACCGGACAAATCACTGATCTGGCCATTCAGGGACAGGGTTTCTTTGTCCTTGGCGATAATAACGGCAACAGATTTTATACCAGAGCTGGCGCCTTCGGTTTCGACTCAGCTTCGCGGCTGGTAGACCCGGCCACAGGTCTGTTTGTATTTGGGCGAATGGCAGACAGCACCGGCAATGTCTCATCATTGACGGCAATTGGTAAATTAGTTCTGCCCTTCGGCCAGCAGGACCCGGCCAATGCTACTTCAATTGTTGATTTGAGCAAAAACCTTAATGCCTCTGCTACGGATTCCGCGGCCTCGCTTACTTCTGCCGGTATTTCCAATGTTCTGACTGTATCCGGAAAAGCCGTTGACGGTGTGGGCGGCACACATTCGATAACGATTAGCGGTATTCAGGCCCAGAATGCTTCGTTTACCGGAGGTGTGGGGGCGCTCAGTCTGACTACCACTATCGGAGGTCTGGGTGTAACAATCTTTAACGATTTTACATTGTCCATTGACGGTACCCGCACAGAACCAGTAGCCGGGTTAACCGCTACTTCGACCATTGAGGACCTGATAAATATAATTAGTCAGATTGATGGTTTGACAGCACAGTTAACAGGTTCAGGCGAAGTAGAAATAATCAGGGATAGAGCAGGTGATCCGGCCAGTTATAAATTTGAGTCCTCTGATTCAGTTGCCGGAAACATTGTAAACTTAATATTTGGCATCCCGGCCGGCGCAGGAAACACTTTTGTATCTGCCGGAGGCGCTGCTTCAACCTTAACAGCAGTGGATATCTTTACTCCAGACTTAGGCACCGGCGCTGCCTCAGGACCTATTAGTACAGCCTTAGGCATGGTATTCGATTCTAACAGCGGTCTGGCAATAGGTTTGAGCGGTATAGGCGGCGGTGGTATTGAAGTAACTACCGGAACCGGCGGGCTAGCCCCAACAGCCGCCGGAAGTGAACTCATAGTAGATACTAAACCGACCACGCATGCGACATCAATTCAGGTCTTTGATTCACTTGGCGGAAAGCATACTGTCTCGATTGAATTTTTTAAGTCTATTCTTAACAATCGCTGGGAGTGGACTGCTTCCACTCTTGGTGTTGAAGTTATAACCAGCGGTGCTTCGGGACATGTTTCATTCAATAGTGATGGTTCACTAAACACATTTGATTATAATGGTGGTGCCAACACCATCTCTATCGACCCTCAGAACGGCGCAAGTAATATTAATATTTCGATAGATGCAGGAACAGTTAACGGTTATGACGGTCTGACGGGGTTTGCCTCGGGCAGACACACCGCGACCCTGATTGCCCAGAACGGTTACGGTTTGGGAATCCTTCAGACAATCACGATCGATAAGTCTGGATTTATCTCCGGAATTTTCTCAAACGGCATAAACCGTGTTCTGGCCCAGATTATTCTGGCTGATTTTAGCAACCAGGCGGGTCTTTTAAAGGTCGGGCGGTCAATGTACCAGCCATCGGCCAACTCCGGTCTGGCAGTTGAAGGAATCGCCGGTGCCACGATTTCAGGTGAGATTACACCCGGCGCCCTGGAATCATCGGCGGTGGATATCGCGCAGGAATTTACGCAGATGATTACTGCTCAGAGAGGTTTTCAGGCTAACGCCAGAATCATTACAACCTCCGACAGTATGTTGGATGAACTGGTGAATATTAAGAGATAATAATCAGTAATGATAAAAGTTACCCGGTTAAATAGTAGTGAGCTTGTCATCAATTGCGACATGATTGAATTCGTGGAAGCAATTCCGGAGACAATGATTTCCCTGATCACAGGGAAAAAGATCATTATATCCGAAGATGTCGATGAAATCATTAACAGGGTAGCTGAATTCAAAAGCAAAGCGGGGAATCCGGTTTATAAGCCGAAGTCCCCGCATAACTAGGACGGAAAAGTAGCATGGCAGATGCTGAAGATAAGACTGTAGTTCAGCCCGAAGATAAAGCCGAAGGCAAGGCTGAAGAAAAAGCTGAAGGGGAAGCTGAAGGAAAAGCAGGAGCAGAGAACTTCGCCGTGTCCAAGAAAATGATTATGTTTGGACTGGTTGGAGTTGGTGCAATTGTCATGGGTGTGGTCCTGGCGATATTCGTGCTGAAGCCGATGTTGTCACACGACTCCGACGGGGGAGCGGAAGAGCATAAAAAACCAGCCGTACATAAGAAGAAAGCGAGCGGAGGACATGGAGAACAAGTCGCTTCATCTTTTTTCGCAGTCAAAGATATAGTTGTAAATCCGGCCGGCACAGGTGGCACCCGTTTCTTGTCAGTATCGTTTGCGTTCCAGGTGGATTCGCCGGAAATGGCAGAATTGCTGGAAAGCAAAGAAACCATAGTAAGAGATGTGCTGATAACCATTTTATCAGCTAAGACAGTGGCGCAGCTGACTGATCCCAAACAAAAGGAAATAATACGCTATCAGATCAAAAAGAGAGTCTCACAATTGCTGGAAGCAGAAGAACTTATGGCAGTGTACTATACGGACTTTGTCTTACAATAGAAGGAATCAAGAGAATTGGCAAAGATTTTATCACAGGCAGAAATTGATGAGCTATTAACGACCGTTTCGACCGGGGAGCAAGAACCGGTTGACGACCCGGCCATAACCAGCAGGAAGTCGTTAGTAGTCTATGATTTCAAACATCCCAACCGCGTCTCCAAAGATCAGGTACGTACGCTTGAGAATATGCATGATAACTTTGCCGGGCATTACGGTTCGACCCTCTCTGCTGTAATGCGTACTATTGTAGACGTTGATCTGGTATCGGTTGACCAGATTACATATTCTGAATTTATAATGTCACTGGTGGCACCTTCGTGCACCTACACTATCAAAGTGCCTCCGCTTGAAGGTGTCTGTCTTATAGATTTTAATCCGACACTCACTTTTTCATTTATTGACAGAATGTTTGGCGGCAATGGAAAAATTTTAGAGACAGAGCGGGAACTGACAGGTATTGAGCGTTCTGTCATGGGGCGTTTATCAAAAAAATTATACGAAGACCTTGAGAAGTCCTGGGAACACATTGTTGAAGTTAAAATTGAGCAGCATAGTTTTGAAACAAATCCCCAGTTTATTCAGATCATACCGCCTACGGAAACGGTTGTCGTTGTTTCATTCCAGCTCAAACTGTTTCAATCTACGGGGCTGTTAACAATCTGCTACCCATATATTTCTCTGGAACCGATTATAATGAAACTCTCGGCTCAAAACTGGATAGATTCGCTTAAGAAAAAAAGTTTCGAAGTTGAGCGAAAAGTTAATATGAGCAATATGGGCATCATAGAAGCCGGCATAACCGCAGAGCTGCTTAATACTAATCTAAAGCTCGGTGAGTTTTTGAAACTCCGAAAGGGAGATATTATCAAGTCTGAAAAGAAAATTAGCCAGCCGGTTTCAATTATGATTAACAATCGCCAGAAATTTCTTGCCAAGCCGGGATTGTCGGGCAGAAAAAAAGCATTCCAAATAGTGGAAATTACCAGAGACAGCGAATAGGAGTAGCAATATGGCTGACGAAATAAATGTAAATCCAACTCCAGACGATTCTACGCCACCTGTGGACGGTTCTGTTGAACAGGAAGTAGAAGCGCCGCTGGAGTCAGAATCCGCAGAGTCGGAAACTCCACAGGAGTCAGAATCCGCAGAGGCTGAAACTCCACAGGAGCCTGAAGCCGCGGAGCCGGAAACTCCACAGGAGCCTGAAGCCGCGGAGCCGGAAACTCCACAGGAGTCAGAATCTGCAAAAGAGGAAGCTCCCCCGGCAAAGGCTGAAGAACCTGGCGGGCACAGTGAAGATGAAGAAAAAGAACTGGAAGATGCGATGCTAAAGATGCTTGATGATCTTCCTCAGGAAGAGTCAAGCGCAGATGACATCAGCTTTGAAAAAAGTTCTGCTTCAAAGGCGGAGTTCCAGCAGCTCTCGCAGCCATCGGGCAGTTCCGAGCCCTCTAATATTGATTTGTTGATGGATGTCAACCTGCCTGTTTCGATAGAACTCGGTCGAACAAAAATGTCAATTTCGGATATTTTAGCACTTGGACCCGGTTCAGTAGTAGAGTTAGCCAGATTGGCCGGCGAACCGGTTGATGTAATGGTCAATCATAAGCTTGTCGCCAGGGGCGAGGTTGTGGTGGTTGATGAAAATTTCGGTGTTCGTATTACGCAGCTGATCACTCCGGAAGAAAGGATAAGACTTCTCGGTGATGAATAAAATACTCAAAAACAGGTCGCTAATTGGTACTACGTTAATAGTAGCAGTTGCGCTCATTGGCTTGATTTTTGTAAAGACTGATTACGTTTCAGCTGACAAAGTCAGCCTGCAAACTTCACAGTCCATCGATAACGTCTATTCGCCTCTTAGCGGTAATTCAGGCAGCGGTCTGAGTGTGCTGCCTTCTTTAATCAGAATCATAAGCGCCTTGGTCATTGTGGTTGTCTGTATTTACGTCGGTATTTTTCTGCTTAAAAAACTTATGAGCAGACGCAACGGCCGCAGAACCATAAATGGAAATCTTGAGATTATTGAAACTATTCATATTGCTCCTCGCAAGTCTGTCACTCTATTAAGAGTCGGGGGGAAGTCTATCCTGGTAGGCACCACCGAAGGCAGTATGTCGCTTTTGTGTGAGCAGGATGAAATAGAGACAGGCAAACTGCTGGCTGAGACTGAAGTGGAAGCTCCAACGCTTGGTTTTAGCGAAATGCTGAGTACGGCAGTTGCCAAAGTTAAGGAAGTAGCCCAAAAGAGTAAGAAGACAGCAGTTTTAAGTAAACTAAGTTAGCCGCATAGGAAAAGCGGCTGATAAGTGACTTTTGCGACAGGATGTTGCGAAAGCAAGAAACATATAGGATATGCAAAGACTTATTAAGTTATCAGTCTGTTTTGCAGGCGGAGTCCTGCTGACAGCCAGCAACAGCGTCGCCCAGGCGCTACCAAAAATTTCTATAGAAGTCGGTCAGACTACCGAGCCGTCCGAGCTGTCTTCTACTCTACAGATAATTCTGTTAATTACAGTTCTGGCGCTGGCGCCATCGATTGTGATTATGGTGACGTCGTTCATCCGATTCGTAATTGTGCTCTCTTTTTTGCGTCATGCTCTGGGAGTACAGCAGCTGCCGCCAAATCAATTGATTCTGGCACTGTCGCTTCTTTTGACATTTTTTGTAATGTCACCGGTGATAGATAAAGCCTACACCGAAGGCATAAAGCCTTACATGGAAGAAAAGATAACGCAGGAAGAAGCCTTTAAAATAGCGACGGCGCCTGTGCGGGAATTCATGCTCTCGCAAACCAGAGAAAAAGATCTGGCGCTTTTTGTGAATATTGCAAAATTAGAAAAGCCTGACAGCCCGGAAGATATACCGCTGCACGTTATGATTCCCGGCTTCGTAATATCGGAACTTCGCCTGGCCTTTCAAATTGCATTTGTATTGTTTATACCATTTTTGGTGATTGATATGGTCGTTGCCTCGGTTTTGATGTCTATGGGTATGATGATGCTGCCGCCTATTATCGTGTCACTGCCGTTTAAAATACTTTTGTTTGTGCTGGTCGATGGCTGGTATCTGTTAGTAAAATCGCTGGTTGAATCCTTTCATATGTAGGTCGAAGCAAAGTAAGAAAGAGATAATATGACACCGCAAATGGTTGTAAGTATAGCGCGCGAGGCGCTGATGTTGACTCTCATGATTGCAGGACCAATGCTGGCGATCGGCCTGATAATCGGATTAGTAGTTTCTATTTTTCAGGCAGTAACTCAGATTCAGGAAATGACTCTGACTTTTGTACCGAAGATAATAGGAATCGCTCTGGCACTTCTGATTTTCCTGCCCTGGATGATCAATAAGCTGACAGATTTTACCCGCCACATGATTGAGATGATCCCCGGTTTAGCCGGCTGATTTTAGCCCCGGAAATAGTTGGAATCAATTTCCCTGACTTTCGGTCAATTTTTCCAGTTTTCATAACATTCACATCTACAAGCTGCCTTGCTGTAGGCGTAAACATCTATATCGCAACAAGTTAAGTCTTATTGCCGAACTGTTTCAAACCGGCATATCGTTTGATTTACATAGTTACGATAAGCTAAAAGTGTGAGGATTTTTGATTGTTTGATTTCGTAACATACGGCGCTGATAAGCTTCAGTTTCTACTGCTGATAATCTTAAGGACTTCGGGACTGTTCATTATTGCCCCGATACTGGGCTATCGCACGGTGCCGGCTTCCATCAAGGTCGCTTTTGCACTGCTGCTGTCTCTGCTGCTCAGCAGCACTCTTGACTCAAGTATCCTGCCTGTGATTGAAAACGAATGGCATCTGCTTGGTCTGGGTATGCGTGAAATCGTAGTCGGGCTGCTTATCGGATTTTTCTTTCAGCTTATTTTTATCGCCATTCATTCCGCCGGCGCGCTGGTCAGTTATCAGATTGGCTTTGCCATGGTGGCCATGTTCGACCCCAACAGTTCCCAGCGGGTTTCGATAATCGGACAGTTCTGGTTTTTGTTCGCAACCTTGATTTTTCTGGCGTTAAACGGACACCACATAATGATAGAAGCTCTTGTCGACAGTTACACCGTCCTGCCGATAGGTCAGGTCGTCTACGGTCAAAGTATTATCGAAGTTGTCATCAAATCAAGTGCCTATGTCTTTGTGCTGGCCTTAAAAATCGCGGCGCCGGTATTGATGACTTTGTTTTTGACAGATGTGGCGCTTGGTACGGTGGCCAAGATGATGCCGACCATGAACGTCTTTTTTGTCGGTTTCCCCATAAAAATCGGAGCCGGTCTGATAGTGCTGGCAATGTCGCTGCCAATAGCAGCCTACGTACTTGAAAAAGGAATGAACTTCGTTAACAAAGAACTGCAGCAAATGTATTTCGCAATTGGCGGAGTTTAACGAGAAATGTCGGAACAGAATTTTCAGGAAAAGACAGAGAAGGCTACTCCCAGACGGCGCCGGGAGGCGCGTAACGAGGGACAGGTTGTCAAATCGATGGAGCTTAATGCCGCCGCCATCATCTGTCTCGGCTTTGCTTCGTTTTACGTGCTGGGCCCCCCGCTGGTAGGGCAGGTTTACAACCTGATGCAATACGTGATGGCCAATGCTCCGTATATCGCGACATCGGATGAATTATACATAAATCTGTTCACTAAGATAGGCGAAAAATTTCTGATGATAATGCTGCCTGTTTTTGGAGTGATGGTTGTTATCGCGGCTGGAATAAATATTGTACAGGTTGGTGTCGGAGTCAGCAGCAAAGCGCTCGGCCCGAAGTTTGATAAAATTAATCCACTCAAAGGTCTCAAGAAATTATTCTCGATGCGTTCGTTGGTGCACGCCGTCCGGGACAGTCTCAAGCTGGCCGTGGTCGGCTTTGTGGCCTACAAAGTTATCGACTCCGAGTTTGACAGCTTCTTTCTCTACCCGGATATGACGGTAAGCCAACTGGCAACATCGCTGGGCTCGCTGACGCTTTCGATCGCACTTAAAATCGGGGCATCTATTTTCGTTCTGGCGATTATCGATTACCTCTATCAAAAGTACGAATATGAAAAGTCTATCCGCATGTCCAAGCAGGAAATCAAAGAAGAGATGAAAGATACCGACGGCTCGCCGCAGGTAAAAGCACGTATCAGGCAGATTCAGCGTGAGATGACCAAGAAGCGGATGATGGCAGCCGTCCCGCTGGCGGACGTGGTTGTTACCAACCCGACTGAGATAGCTGTGGCCTTAAGATACAATCGTGAAGAGCATGGCGCACCCGAGGTTATTGCCAAGGGCGAAAGGCTGATTGCTCAGAGGATACGTGAGATTGCAGCTGAGCACGATATTCCGATAGTCGAAGATAAACCCCTGGCGCGTTCTCTCTTTAAGATGTGCGATGTCGGTGAGTTCATCCCTGACCAGCTTTATCGCGCCGTCGCCGAACTGCTGGCGTATGTCTACCGCTTAAACGGGAAAGTAATAAATTAATATGAAAACTAAGCAGATGGGACTGATTGAAATCATCAGGAAGCGCTCCGATATTGTATTGGCGCTCGGCGTTATCGGAATTATTGCTGTCTTGGTTATTCCCATTCCGACTGCGCTTTTGGATTTTGCTCTGGCATTTAATATAACTTTTTCTTTAGTCGTTCTTTTAACCACCCTCTATGTGACGAAACCTCTGGAGTTGTCTGTCTTCCCGGGCATGCTGCTGATAGTGACGCTGATGAGACTTTCTCTCAACGTTGCTTCAACCAGGCTCATTTTGGGTCAGGCTTACGCCGGTGAAGTTATCAATTCGTTCGGAAACTTCGTGGTACAGGGCGACTATGTGGTAGGCTTCATAGTTTTCACCATTCTGGTAATAATCCAGTTTGTGGTGATTACAAAAGGTGCCGGACGAATTTCTGAAGTTGCCGCACGGTTTACTCTGGATGCTATGCCGGGTAAGCAGATGGCTATCGACGCCGATCTTAATGCCGGCATAATCAGCGATCAGGACGCCCGCGACCGCCGTAAAGCAATCTCTCAGGAAGCTGATTTTTATGGAGCGATGGACGGTGCTTCAAAATTTGTGCGCGGTGACGCCATCGCCGGTATTCTCATAACTTTAATCAATATTATCGGCGGCTTTATAATCGGAATCGCCATGAAAGATATGAGTCTGGCTGAGTCCATGCGTACTTATTCGCTGCTTTCTATCGGTGACGGCTTGGTGACACAGATTCCAGCACTTTTAGTCTCAACAGCTTCTGGTATTATCGTTACTCGTGCTGCCGCTACTACCAATATGGGCAGCGATTTAGCGACTCAATTCACAAAACAACCACGCGCGATTCTGGTAACAGCAATAGTTCTGATCTTATTCGGAATGATGCCGGGTATGCCCACCGCGACTTTTGTCATTCTCGGACTCATAGCCGGCGGAGTCGGATTTGCCGCCCGCTCAGCCATAAAAAATAAAGCGATAGAAGTCGAACAGCTTAAAGAGCAGGAAAGCGCCAGTACGCAGGTTACTGAAGAGCGCACAGAAGATCTATTGAAAGTTGATATACTCGGCTTGGAAATTGGCTACGGTCTGATTCCTCTGGTTGATGCTAATCAGGGCGGCGACCTTTTGAGCAGAATCGGTATGATTCGTAAACAGCTGGCAACGGAGTTGGGCATAATCGTGCCGCCGGTTCGGATACGTGACAACGTTCAGCTGAGTCCGAACCAGTATTCATTAAAAGTCAAAGGCATCAAGACAGCCAGCTATGAGCTGATGCCTGACCATCTACTGGCTATTAATCCGGGCTATGTCGAAGACAAGTTGGACGGCTTTGAAACAACTGATCCGGCTTTCGGGCTGAAAGCTACCTGGATTATTCCCGGCTTAAAAGAAACGGCCGAACTAAAAGGCTTTACCATCGTGGAACCATCGGCTGTTATCGCCACGCATCTGACAGAAATAGTGCGCAGCTCCGCTCCCGAAATTTTGAGCAGGCAGGATGTGCAGCATCTGATAGAAACATTAAAAGAAGATTATCCGGCGCTGGTTGATGGCGTCATCCCTGAAGTTGTTCCGCTGGGGACACTGCAGAAGATTTTGCAGTCGCTTCTTGCTGAACGTATACCGGTCCGTGATCTGGCTACAATCATCGAAACGACTTCCGACTATATCGGCGCTACCAAAGAGCCGGAAATACTGGCAGAGTATGTAAGGATATCTCTTAAGCGGCAGATTACAGACCTGTACCGCGACAAGTCCGGAAAGATTCATGTCTTTACAGTCGACCCAGCTATTGAACAGCAGATGGCTGAATCAATCCAGAGTTCCAAGCAGGGGCTGGTACTGGGACTGGAACCATCACTGTCTGAAAAAATTCTGGCTGGAATGGGTAAGCTCATTGAGAAAATGTCAAATAGCGGACAGATACAACTTTGTATCTGCTCACCTAATATCAGGCTGGTCTTGAGAAAACTGGCCGAATCAAAATACCCGGCACTAAACGTTGTCTCTTACAACGAAATCCTGCCTGAAACAGACTTGATTTCAATAGGAATAGTGAGGATAGAAAATGAAAGTTAAATCGTTCACAGCTGACACCGTGGCCGAAGCGCTGCGGCTTATCAAAGCGGACATGGGCAGAAACGCCATAGTCTTAAAGACGCGCAAAGCTGTCAGTCCGAAAGGCAAAGCGCAGGTTGAAATTATTGCCTGTATCAATGACAATAATGACAATGACGCGCAGCCGGCAGCTGCCTCAGTCAACAAGATTGTTGACGCAAAAAAATTAAAGGCTGCTCCGAATGTAGTTCCGAAAGTAACTCCGATGGCAACTCCGAAAGCAGCTCCGATTGCTGCCTCAAAACCGGCTCCGATCAAGAAGGCAACGGTGACCGGTGCTCATGATTTTGTTCCAAAAACTGAAGAACCCGTTTCACCTGTCAATAATCAGAAACTGGATAACAGGCTGGAAAGACTGGAGAGAATTCTTACCCGCTATCTGGTCAATCCGGTACAGAACGAAGACGCCGATGAGCTGATGTCACTTCGTAAACGACTGAGCGAGTCGGATTTCTCAGACGAATTTATCGAGTCATTGATTCATGACTCACTCTTAGAAACAGCCGCAGAAGCTGACTCTGATCTGGCTCAGTCAATCAGGTCCGGCTTAGTGCGCAGGCTGGCGGCTGTCATGCAGCCGAGCATTGAGCTCAAAGAAGGAGACAGGGTTCTGTTTATCGGGCCGTCCGGCTCGGGGAAGTCTTCGATGATGGGCAAGCTTGCGGCGCATTTGATCGGTCAAAAGAAAGTTAAAGTTAAACTGGCAAGTATCGATGATTTCAAGATTGGCGGCACCGAAGAACTTAACAGCTACGCCGACCTTTTGGGACTTCAATCGTTTTCCAGCTTTGAAGTGGCAGGATCGTTGAAAGCAGATAGTTCAGGGATAATCTTGATTGATTCGCCGGGATTGACAGCGGATGAAAGTGATAGAGAAAAACTCTTTAGCAGAATCAACGAACTCGATCCCAGCCACTGCGTTTTTGTTTTTTCGGCTCTGACAAGATCCTCGGACTTATACACCCTGGCCAAATGGGGACGTTCGGCAACTCCCACACATTTCGCTATGACAATGATGGATCTCAGCAGCAAGTACGGCGGAGTTATCAAATTGGCAGAAATTCTCAATTGCAAGATGCTCTGGACCAGCGATGCTCCGGGCGGCATCGGCGACATACAGGTGCCGGACCCTAACGCCATGGCACGCACAACTTTAGAAGTCGAGGCGGAGCTGTGCAAAGTTTGAACAGATTACTGCAACCAGTGAACTTTGGTCCGCTCAAATCGGTTTTGAATCGAGCGATTCACAATCAGGCACCAGCCGCGCCGGCACAGAATCCGGCTTTAACCAGTAACGATAAATGGAACTCGGCTGCGGCCGATATATAAAGGGATAGTACTCTTATGGTTAACACGATATCAGCACCGTCAAAAAAGGTCAGTCGCAAGACTGTCTTAAAGAAAACCGAAAATCTGACATATGCTCCGTCTGTCGAGAATGCGAAACGCAAACGGAGGCCTACGGTCACAGAGCGGGAATGGCGGCGTTACCGTAAATCTGAAACAGAAGAGATGCGACAAATGCTTTTAAATAAATTTTTGCCGCTGGTGCGCAATGTTGCATCACGTATGGCCATGGGCTTTCCCAGATCGGTCGAATTGCCGGATTTAGTTAATACCGGTGTGATTGGATTGATAGAAGCCTTCCGCAATTTTGATCCAGGTCGCGGCGTGAAATTCGAAACCTATGCCGTCCCCAGAATTCGTGGTGCCATACTTGATGAACTTCGTGCCCTTGACTGGGTGCCGCGTTCAACCCGGGCTAAATCAAGGGAGATCGACAAGTCATATAACATACTTGAGAACAAGTACGGTCGTCCGCCTGAAAAGACAGAACTGGCCAAACATATGAATGTAACTATGGAAGAATTGCATCTGTCTCTGGACGATGTTTCCGGCACAAATATTCTGTCGCTTGATGATATCATTTTCCGCGAGGATGATAATCGCCAGGTCTCCAGAATTGAGACGATTGTTGATACATCAAAAATAAACATCCTGGGTGAACTGGAGAAAGATGAACTCAGGGCCTTTTTGTCGATTGCCATGGAAAAATTGACAGCTCAGGAAAAACTGGTAATAGCACTTTATTACTACGAGGAACTGACGCTTAAGGAAATTGGCGAAGTGATGTCTATCTCCGAATCGCGAGTGTCGCAGATTCATACTCGCGCGGTATCTAAACTTCGAACCATGGTACGGGAGAAATTTTCTTTGACAGGTTAAGAAACTTGTCATCGGCTTTTAGAGAGGAGAACCTGATGGATGATTTTTCAAACAGAATCGTAAGTTCTCAGGCATCTGAAAGGGTGACCAAAGTTCTCAGAAGCGATGCCAATAAAGGCCGCGACAAAAAGAGTGATAAAAAGAAAGATGAGAAAAAGAATAAAACAAATAAGCAGGAACTTGAAGACCAGCTGATTTTGAGCAACCCCGGAGAAAACATTGACAATGCCGAGTTGCACGATGATAGAGACAAAGATAATGACAAAGACGAAGAACAATCTGAAAAGAAGAATCTTCTCCAGCCACGAGAAGCAGCCGAAGAGAAAGAAGACGATTCAAATCATGTGGACATTAAGGCCTGAGGCGGGATGCCTTTTTTATAGGAGTGAGTAATGGATTTCAGTAATGCACTATTGATTGATACAGCCATAATTGCCGCCGGATATATTTTTGCAGGCGCGTTTTCGGTGCTGATTTATTCCGTGGCTACCAGGCGGCACCGCGAGGTACAGCTGGTGAACTTTCTTCCGGAAGAAGGGGAAATTAAAGAGAAAAAGGTCGAAGGAACAGAACCCAGAAATCAGTTTGAATTCGTGAGATTTGAACAAAGCGCAAAAGTTCCCGCTGGAGAGCCACAAGAGGAAAAGGCCGATTATTTAAGAAGCGGCAGGCTGCAAAGAAACAGACTTGAAATTATTCAGCAGGCGAAGAAAATGTTGAGTTCCGGAAAGGCGGCGGAAGAGATTAGAAAAATTTTACCACTTTCAGCGGCGGAGCTGGAATTTATGAGGCGAACTTTTATGCCACAAGCAAGGCAGGAAAATTAAATGAGTAATGATACTCCCTTTTTCAATTCACGTATAGAGTGCCCGGTCTGCAAGACCGTGAATGAATACGAATCTATTAAGGTTGGTGCCTATGTGGAGGGCGAGCGGGATACGGATTTTTGTCCGACCGGTATTAAGTGGCGTTACGAAAAGTATGAGTCCTACAACCCGCTGGTCTTTTTCATTGCGACCTGTGCCAATTGCTGCTATAGCCGTGAATTTAACAGTAGTTTCAAAGAGTGGCAGTCAGACAGTCATTTTAAAACTTATCGGCTCAAGACTGTCAGAGCCAGCCATTTGGCACAGCTGGGAGATGGTGATTCGGTTATTAAGAAGTTCGCCAGAGGATTGGATGTACCCCGTTATCCTAATGAATCAGCGATCATCAAATTGCATCTGGCAATTCTTGACGAAGAATTATCAGAACGCCCCAATTTTCTGGATCTCGGCCGCTGGTACCTTCGTTTAGGCTGGGTTTTCAGAGATCTAGGCAAGGGAGAAAATCCAAACAAGGGATTTTTAAAAGGTTTACTGGCTGAAATTAAGAGCCAGTATAATCAGCTTCTTGCTTCAGTAAATAATTCCAAAGAAATATGCAGCGTCTTTAAGCGTCACTTAAACGCGCATTTTGAAACTGATAAAATTTCGGCTGAGATGAAGTCATTGATGATGCCGTTCAAAGATCAGTTTACTGCCAAATTGGAAGAATTTGAGAAATCGGCAGAGTTAAATCAGCAGCAGTTGAATTCATTAGAGAACCTGCTTGAAGAGTATCAGACCATGACTGTAGGCTCAAATGATGGTGACAGTGCGGGAAGTTTTGGCGGTTTTCCGGCGTTTACTGATTTCTTAAGTGATATCTCGGAAAACTGGGATGGCTGTGTAATCAATGAACGTCAGGCGCTGACAAAAGCTGCCCATTTCTATAAGCAGGCTTTCATAGAAGGGCACCATATTTCTCAAGGCAACCAGCAGGTCCAGGCACTTTATTTGATCGCCGAACTTTCTCGCAGGACAGAACAGCATGACCAGGCCAAAGAATATTTTGCGAGCACCATTAAACACGGTCAGGAACTGATATATCGTAACCGAGAGGATAAATCACAGACTGCCCTGGCCAGAAAAATTTTAGAACTGGCCATAGAGCAAAACAAAATTCTAAAAGAAGAAGCTAAGGCTTAGAAAATAAACGAGATTTTTAAAATGTTTAACCAAAGAATTACGGTATGAGCCAATACCGTCAACAGGAATAGTCATGAAAGACGATAAACAAACCAAGTTCGTTACTGAGCACGAAGTTCAGGACTCGGGCAAAAATGTAAAGCCGCCTTTTGAGTTAAGTGAGCAAAACCGGCGGCAGTTTATTCGGGTTGAGATTGTATCGCCGCTATTTATTCAGCGGATAAAATCTGCCGAAGGGGATTTCTGGCCAGAAGGTCAGGGGCAGCCCGTGGAAGCTTCAATAGTCAACTTATCGCTTGGTGGTGTTCTGATTGATCTCGATGATCCCTTCTCACCGGGAGATATTGTTGCTCTCCGCTTTAGTTTGCAGGGTGAAGTTATTGTCGAAAATGTTCTGGGGCTGGTAAAGAGATCAGATGAGTCTGAGGGGAAGTATCTTACAGGTATTGAGTTTATTGATAGAAATAAACTGGAAGACATTTTGTCAGAAGCAGAACTTAATATGCTCCCCCTGGAATTTAGTGGCTTTGATATTAGTGTTCAGAAAACACTGCGAAAATACATAACAGAAAAGTAAAGCTGAACTACCATGAAAAAAATATACATATTTATTGTAATCTTTGTTTTTGTCTTCGGGTCCGTCGGGCTGGCACAAAACAACCACCGCAACCGTAATAACGGCTCGGCACTCATAAAAGTAATACATTCGGAATTTGGCTGGACAGACTCTCGTCTGACAGAAAAACTTCTGATTGAACTTTCAAGAAACGGTAACGGTGCAGTGGTCAATGCCGACCTGTTAACCGAGCTGCCAGAATTTCCAGTGGGCCGGTATGAAACAGATCTTCTCATAGATTGGGCTGCTGTAGCCGGCAAAAAATATCTGGTCTTAGTGTCGGTGGAGTTTGAAGGACTGGAGCGCAAGAAAACGTTCAGCCTGCCTCTCATTTTTCATAAGTATCAAAATATCGGCGTTATCTCCGGAGAATTACGGGTAATTGACTTAATCAGAAAGCGCAACATTGTTTCAGAACATTTCAAAATTGAAAAAGAGGGAAAGAGAATTATCCAGGCCTATACAGATGATGACAAAAATGATGCCGACCTTCACCTCAGCGCTCCGGAAAAAATCATATTTTTCAGTGAATTAGAACGAGAGCTGGCTGTCATGCTGTCGGACAGAATCAGAGGAGCTACCAGCCTCAGATAAAAATCAACTATGGATACTCAAGAACAAGAACAGAACAATCAGCTAATCGAAACTGTCGATAATCTCAACGAAAATGTTAAACAGATAGCAGTCGACCTGGCGCTGTATCTGGCTAAAGTTAAGAAAGACTCAAAAGTAGTGAACAGAATGGAGCCGCAGTTTATACGGCTGGTTAACACGACCATAAAAGTTGTGCAGGAGATAGCAATAGTTATCAGGGCGGCCTCGCATAATGAAAATGTGCAGTATCATCTGCCATCGTGCAGAGGTATAAAAGACCAGGTAGAAGTAAAGTTGAATTCAATAATGGAGCAATGTGCTGCAATTTTACATACACTAAAAAATGAAGGACAGCCCGCTGACTGGCCATAACCAATTCGGCGGGAAAGTTGAAATATGTTATTGTCGGACGACTGCCGACAAATGAACGATAGGAATATAAAAAATGAATAGCCCTGCAAACGATCAAAAAATTCTTCAAGCATGTATCGAAAAACTCACCGAAATGGTTGAAACCAGAGGAGAGCCTTTCAAAGTTTTGATAGTCGACGATGAAGAATGGGTGCGTGAAGTTTTCAAAGATTTTTGCGGAGTGACTAAGGCTATTGAAGTTGAGTTGGCTGATGGTGGCGAAGAGGCGCTTAAGCTGGCGAAACAGAATCGGTACGACGTTATTACTCTGGATTTGATAATGCCTGAGATGTCGGGACTCGATGTACTGGCAGATATTAAAAAAGTTTCCCCCAAAGTACCTGTCTGGGTGATTACCGGCAATTCCACAGAAAGGCTGGTCAAAGAGGCCGGAATCCTCGGCGCCAGCCGGGTTATGTATAAACCGGTTGTTTTGCATGATTTTATCGCCGAGCTGGTTGAAGCGTTTTCGGCCAAAATGTAAATTCGGCAGCTATTATTAGAGATATTCCGGTAATACAGCCCCGAATTTCCTATATCCTATACTATAATAGAGAACATTTGCCGGCTATTTCAAGAATATGACTAATTGCTGAAAAACAGCTTGAATAGAATCTTTTGGCTGTTTATTGTTTAATATCGAAAATCATAATGTGTAGTGGAGAGGTGGCCGAGCGGCTGAAGGCGGCGGATTGCTAATCCGTTAAGGGGTAATATGCTCCTTCCAGGGTTCGAATCCCTGCCTCTCCGCCATTATTGCTCTAAGTAGTTATTACATAATTCTGTTCTATATGTATCCCAAGTCCCCCGTTCGAATTTGACAAATAAAAAATAAACAATACCTTTAACCGAGAGATAGGAAAAACGACTATCTAAAATTCTAATATCATGCTGGAAACTAAGATTCAATTATCAAAAACTAAAATTGTGTATGCTATCTTTGGGTCAGTTATTTTTGTTATGATTGGGCTCTGGTTGCTTCAAAACTTAGATAAATTTCCCAAATATAACCCTTTACTATTACAAATTATCTTTATTTCAACCGTGATATTTTTTGGATTAGGCGGCGCATACTTAATTGTTAAATTTCTCGACAAGAAACCCGGATTGGTGATAAGTGACAATGGAATATTCGATAACTCCAGTGCAATTAGTCCTGGGCTAATTAAATGGGAAAATATTACTAATGTGTATGTTTCCGAATTATTCGGACAAAAATTTATAACGATAGAAGTAAATAATGCAGAAAAATTACTACTAAAACAAACCGGTCTCAAAAAACTTTTAATGACGTGGAATAAAAATGTATTTAGTTCTCCAGTACAGATATCATCAAATGCCCTAAAATGTAATTTTGAAGAGTTATACGAAATCATAGAAAGGCAAGTTCTGGCACGCCATCTTTCTGATACTTGATTTTGATTGAGATATGTGCCCCACATTTTTTAGTATGATTTTGATGGACAAAATTCTCTAATGTATACTATTTTTATACTCTTACGACGTTTGCGGGACAAGAACCCTTCAAATGAGAAATTCACAAAGTTTTGGGCAGCTATCTATATTCTCAGAAAAGTTCTATATGTATCCCAAGTCCCCCGCCATAATAATTGGATTAATGAATATTGGGGATAATTCAAAATCGATACATTCAAGAATAAGCTATAATGTGGTCACGGAAACCCACCCTTCGGCAGGCTCAGGACCATGGCCGCAAGCGGCTGGGGCACCCGGCTGAAAAGTCGCCATTGGTAAACAACAATGTTCGAATCTGAAACACATGCTGTTACAGGCGCTTTTGGATATACTGGTAGATACATCGCTCAGCGTTTGCTGCAAAGAGGCGTATACATTCATGCCTTGACCAATTCCGTCAAGCGCGAGAATGTATTAGGGGGACAAGTCAAAGTATTCCCGTTTAATTTCGACCAACCGGAACTGTTAACTAACTCGCTGCGAGGGGTAAAGGTTCTTTACAATACCTATTGGGTGCGATTCAACCATAAACTATTCACACATGAAAGTGCCGTAGCTAATACGGAAGTTTTATTTGATTCCGCTAAACGGGCTGGAGTGGAACGATTCGTACACATAAGCATCACGAATCCTTCAGAAGATAGTCCTCTGGAATATTTTAGCTGCAAGGCAAAACTGGAGACTTCTTTGAAACGCTCCGGAATGTCCTATGCCATCCTTCGTCCAGCCGTGATATTCGGTGCCGAGGACATCCTCATCAATAACATCGCCTGGATGTTGCGTAAATTTCCAGTAATGGGAGTTTTCGGTGATGGTCAGTATCGATTGCAGCCAATTTATGTAGAAGACCTGGCTGACTTAGCCGTAAGTCAGGGATCATCGCGTGAGAACATCACTGTTGACGCCATTGGTCCGGAGACATTCTCTTATAAGCAGTTGGTAAAAACAATTGGTGAGATTATTGGCAAGAAGCGACCAATCGTGAGTGTGGGTCCGGGCTTTGGCTATTGGATCGCGCGCTTGCTTGGCTGGATCGTAGGTGACATTATTCTTACTCGTGAAGAGATTGAAGGGCTTATGACCGAATTGCTGTATACTGAATCATCACCAGTTGGCACAACTTGTCTTACCGAATGGATACGCCAAAACCGCGCTCAAATAGGACTTAAATATGCGCATGAGCTAAAACGCAGGACCAACCGGCAAGCGGCGTATTCAGATTTGTAGCATTAGAATATTTGAGAAACTAGCTAGCGAGACCCCATAGTCGTTTCCATACGCTTAAGACAAAAGTTCTATATGTATCCGATGCTCCTGTAGCCCGATCATTTGGCTGATGCAGTAAATAAGCTGTCGTTTTAGAAGCGGGAAACCACTCCCCGGGGGAACAAAAATTCGCACTAAATCAGTAATATGGAACCTTGCTTTCTCACATTTCGAAGTATTCAACCTTCTAAATCTCTGATATCATATATTTTATTGATAGACTCTGGTAATTGGTTATCCGAATAGTTAAATAAACAATTCGCAGTTCGTATCCCATGCTCCCCTAATTGGACTATTCAAGAACTTTCGGACCGGTATTGCAGTACCTTCGCAGAGTTGGTTGAATGTGCTAACTCTAATACTGGACCGAAATTCAGGAAGCAGGTCGAGCTTAGACAGTAATTAAATTTATCGAATAATTTATTAAGTATGAATACTTAATCGACCCTAGGCTTGAACCAAAGTCATATACGCCCCAAGTTGACGATGAAGCTTTCTAAGAAAATGATCGAATTTTCGCTTGACAAAACTGACAACCAAGATATCTTTTACTAATTATAGTCTTTGGTCCTTACAGGTACTTTTTAGCTGAGAAAAATTCCAGAATTGAAGTGGGGCTGATCGGTTGCTTGAGCTATTTCAAGTATGCATTACACGAAAGTAACAGTGCAGACGTGTTGCCCTATCGACATACTTTCATTCTTTTTTTTCAACTCAAATAGCCTCAGGACTAATATTAGGTAATCACTCTTATTCGCAGAAAAGAGAGAACACTATGAAAACGAAGATTGCAGCTGTATTTTCATTTTGTTTTATTGCAGTATTTGCTGCCCAAGTCACTGGCCAACCTGTCATTAACGTCACACCGGACTCACTGAGCGACAGCTTGTTTACCGGGGATACATCTACTCATATTGTGAATCTGTCCAATACCGGTGGAAGTGACCTGGAGTGGTCCTCGGAATTTAATCAGATAAACGGCGCGACTCTGATAGATAGAGATGTAACGTCAATAGTCAATGTTTGGGATGATGGTGAAAACGATAGTCTTTTGATTGGAAACATTGCGGTGTCTCAATTGACTGCAAGAGATGTTATTCCACTTATCGTTTTTGAATCAACGGTTGACAAAAAAGTACTTTTTGACGGCTTTCATTCCAACTGGAAGCCCAGTTTTTTATTTGGTAACTTGGCTTCAGAACTAACAATACAAAGCTATATCGTTGAAGAATCCACTGTACCTTTAAACACAATCAATCTAAATCAATATGACATTCTAGTGATTGCAAGTCCTACCGGTGGGACATCTTTTTCAAGTAATGAATTAACAGCGATCGACAGTTTTGTTTCTCAAGGTGGCGGGCTGTTTTTACTGGGAGAAGGTGCCGGCGGTTGGCTGGAACTTCCGGCTTTGAATGCTGTCGGCAACCTTTTTGAGGTAAATTACTCTCAAGAGAACGATCCTGAGGATAATATCAACTTTAGTGAACACGAAATTACAGACAATGTTTCAACCGTATTTTTCAATTATGGTTCAAAGCTTAGCGGAGCATTCACACCTCTTGGAACAATTGGTGCTAATGACTCTACAGTTATAATGGGGATAAAACAGTACAACTTGGGGCGAATTGTCTTTTATGGTGACTGCAACAATTTCGACGATCAATCGTCTGAATTATATGTAAATGACAATCTTCAATTAGCAACAAATATTTTTCATTGGTTATTAAGTGGTCCAGATTGGCTAATTGCCAATCCCGTATCTGGAACCATAACACCAGGCAGTAGTATAGATATTGAAGTCACCTTTGATGCCACAGGATTGATTGGTGGTGACTATAATGCCAATTTCGCCATTACCAGTAATGATCCGATTAACCCGGAAGTTATAGTTCCAGTGTACCTCCACGTGACCGGCGCACCTGACATCGCTGTAGCTCCGGATTCTCTTGATTATGGTTCGTTGTTCATCGGCGCTTCAGCCACTGATACAGTAGTTGTCAAAAATATAGGTACTGACCTGTTGGTCGTAAGCAATGTTTCATCTAATAGTGCCGATTTTGTACCCGATACTATCAGCTTTGACCTGAACCCCGGAGAGGAAATTGAAATACTTGTCACTTTTTCGCCAAGTGTGGCCGCACCAATAGCGGGCCTTTTGACCATTACCAGCAATGATCCCGACCTGCCCTCTATTACTGTTGTCCTCAGGGGTCAGGGTCTGATTCCGCCGGATATTGCGGTTTCACCTGACTCACTTGTTGAAGACCTGTTTACCGGGGAGTCTTCGATGCAGCAGTTGACCATCTCAAACACCGCCGGGGGGAGTGATTTGCTTTGGGAGATTACTACCGCGTTCGCGGGTATGACGACTTCCGTGATTTCGAGTCCAATATTTGGTTCACAGTCGAATGAACCAAATAATAAGGATACAACCGAAGCTTCTCTGGAGCGGCCTAATTCAGCTGAGATTTATACGTTTGAAGTTGCAGGCGGTATTGATTCCACAACTCCTTCTTCTGCGGCCACTAACCCGACCAGTCTGGAAAGCATACTGGATAGTCTTAACTCCGGCTTTGCGGCAGTAACCGGTATCATTCCCAACCGCTATGACTTCAGCAATGGCGTATTCGGGAATTCTATCTCAGATGGCGGCAACGACATGTATGACGGGGGTAATTTTCTGTCTACGAACCTGGGAGGACCGCTTAGCTATTCGGACAATGTCATCCTTAACAGTGCCTTTTTCGGCAGCGGCGGGAGATATTTCACCAGGAAGTATCCTGGGCTGTTTGTAATGGCGGCTGACATACAGGGATTAAACTTCTTCCAGATTACCGGCAATCTTGGTGCGGATGGCTTCGGAAATGTGGACGGGGCTATTCTGGAGACCACATTGAATGGGATCACCTACCGTGGGTTTGTCAAAAGGGTTTACAATGCCATTGACCCTTCTGTGAATCATCTGATTATTGTAGAAGAAGATCCTGCGGTCACCCACGAATTTTCGACAAATACTAACGACGATTACCACCGGGTGTTTAATCTCACGGGGGTCACACGCATTTACTATCTCCTCTATGCGGGGGCCAATGGATTTTACTTAGACAATAACGCCACCTTAAACATAATGAACACCTTTATAAATACTTTAGGCTTACAACCCGCCTGGGTGAGTGCCAGTCCAAATTCAGGCACTTTACCTGCCGGCAACACCCAGAACGTCGATGTAACCTTCGATGCCAGCGGTCTAAACGGCGGTGATTATTTTGCCGATATTTTGATTTCGTCAAATGACCCGGACGAACCGGAAGTGGTTGTTCCCACACATCTCCATGTTACCGGTGCACCGGATATCGCCGTATCACCGGATTCTCTTGATTATGGTTCACTGTTCATCGGCGCTTCAGCCATTGATACAGTACTTGTGGAAAATATAGGTACTGACCTGTTGGTCGTAAGCAATGTTTCGTCTGATAATGCCGATTTTGTACCCGATACTACCAGTTTTACCTTAGTCCCGGGAGCGGATATCACAATTCTGGTTTCATTTATCCCAAGTATCGACGGACTGATTGAAGGACTTCTGACTTTCACCAGCAATGATCCCGACATGCCCTCTGCTACTGTTGTCCTCAGGGGTCAGGGTCTGATTCCGCCGGATATTGCTGTTTCTCCGGACTCACTGGATGTCAACTTGTTTACCGGCGAGATGGCCGTTGAAACTTTGACTGTTTCCAACACCGGCTTTAGCGATCTGGACTTTGATATTTCGATTATATCTAAGGACAGCGCGGCCTCCTTGTCGAGGATCTTTTCGTTGACTGAGGCAACACTCTCGACCAATGCACCAGTAATTGACAGGCCGAAAGGTGCAATTCCGGCTCAAGCGACTGGAACAATCCTTCCTTTGACAGCATCTTTGGCCGACTTGACCGGAAAGCGAATTGGTTTAATAAATTCATTTGGCGGCTATCCGGTTATCATAGCAGATTTACAGGCTCGCGGGGCGGTGGTGGTCAATGTTAACTTTCCCATCACTTCAGGAGAATTAGACAGTTTGCACGTATTGGCGATTGACGATGCAATAACGAGTGCTTCAAATACTGACATTAGCACTATACGCATCTGGCTGGAGTCAGGAAACGGACTTTTGCTCCAGGCTGACGACGGCAGTTCAATGATCAACCTCAACAGTTTGCTTTCAGGGACCGGTATTTCAGAGACTTTCTTGGGCAGCTACTTCAACGGGGTTTTTAGCAACATTTTGGCCCATCCTACTACTGAAGGGGTATTATCCATCAACGCTTCAGGATATGGCTCCTATTGTACGGTTGTTTCGCCGGCCCAAACGATTGTATTCGATAATCTTTCCCGAACCCATGTGGCGGTTTCCCGATTCGGGACTGGCAGGGTGATTGCTGTCGGAAATGAATTTACTGCAGACTTTAATTTATCGGTTGGAGAAACACGGCTTTTTGCCAATCAGGTATTTGACTGGCTCGCATCAATTAGCGACTTTTTGTCAGTTGAACCGACCTCCGGCACTATCCCGGCTGGTTCTTCACTGGACATTGAAGTAACCTTTGACGCCGCCGGTTTGAACGGCGGGGATTATTTTGCCGATATTTTGATTTCTTCAAACGACCCGGACGAGCCGGAGGTGAGGGTGCCGGTGCAACTCCATGTGACCGGCGCACCGGATATTGCCGTATCACCGGATTCTCTTGATTATGGCACACTGTTCATCGGCGCTTCAGCCACTGATACAGTAGTTGTTAAAAACACAGGTACTGACCTGTTGGTCGTCAGCAATGTTTCGTCTGATAATGCGGATTTTGTACCCGATACTACCAGCTTTACTTTGAGCCCCGGAGAGGAAATTGAGATTCTGGTCACATTTGCACCGAGTGTGGCTGGATCGATTAACGGACTTTTAACACTTTTCAGCAATGATCCCGACATGCCTGTGGATACAGTTGTTCTTCGGGGTCAGGGGTTAGTTCCGCCGGATATTGCTGTTTCTCCGGACTCACTTGATGTCAACTTATTTACCGGTGAGATGGCCATTGAAACTTTGACCGTTTCCAACACCGGCTTAAGCGATCTGAACTTTGAGATCTCTATTGAGGGAGTGAGCACAGCTAAGCAAAGCGCGGGACCCAAAATCCTGCTTCTTTTTGCAGACATTACGTCCCGTGCTTTGGACGTAAGGTCGAAACTATTCGCTACCGGGGTATTTTCCATTGTTGACACGATGAATGTTCGTTTTGCGAATCCGGCTTTAGTCCAGCTGATTGAATACGACGCCGTTTTTACCTGGAGCGTCTCCAGCTTTTTCAATCCGGTTGCTTTCGGAGACGTACTGGCCGACTACGTTGATGGCGGAGGAGGTGTGGTAGTGGCTCTCTTCGGAATGATTCAAAATCCCTCTTTTCCCAATCTGCTAATTGAAGGAAGATTTAATACGCAGAATTACTGGGCCATTGAACCGGCCGATTTTCAGCTCGGGCCACAAGCCACTTTAGAAACGATTCATGTGCCGGAACATCCCACGATTCAAAATGTCAACACCTTTGATGGCGGTTCCTTGAGTGTTCGGACGGTTGGCGGCACTATCAATCCCAGCGCCACTCTGATCGCGTCCTGGAGCGACGGAGAGCCCCTGATTGCGGTAAGAGCCATTACGGGAACAAACCGGGTTGACCTTGGTTTCTTTCCCGGATCATCAGATGCACTCTCCGGACTTTGGCTGGCTACCACCGATGGTGCCATTATCATGGCCAATGCGCTAAATTATGTCGCTGGGCCGGATTTTGTAGCCATCAGCCCGACAGCCGGCACCATTCCGGCCGGTTCTTCGATTGACGTTGAAGTCACTTTTGACGCTACCGGTCTAAACGGCGGTGATTACCTGGCAGATTTGTTAGTGAAAAGCAACGACCCGGACGAGCCGGAGGTACTGGTGCCGGTACACCTGCAAGTGACCGGTGCACCCGACATCGTCGTAGCACCGGATTTTCTTGATTACGGTACATTGTTCATCGGCGCTTCAGCCACTGATACAGTAGTTGTCAAAAATATAGGTACTGACCTGTTGGTCGTAAGCAATGTTTCGTCTGATAATGCCGATTTTGTACCCGATACTACCAGCTTTTCCTTGAACCCCGGAGAGGAAACAGAAATAGTTATCACGTTTGCACCAAGCGTGGGGGCACCAATAGCGGGCCTTTTGACCATTACCAGCAATGATCCCGATATGCCCATAATCACTGTTGTGCTTCAGGGTCAGGGGTTAATTCCACCTGAAATCGACGTTGATCCGGTTGCGTTTACAGCGGATCTGCTTCTTACATTCAATCCTGAACAGGAAGATACGCTGACTATCAGTAACAGAGGTGGCAGCGACCTAAACTGGCAGATTTTTATTAGTCTAGACAATGCAAGTAATCAAATCCTCTATACACTGAATATACCAGCATCGACCAATGATTCCTCTAATTTCGAGGAAACTTCAGTATTCCAGGATTTTATATTGTCTAATGCACGACCTTTCGCAATCAGTGAGTATTTGGACGATCTGACGGGCGTTAACGTCCTCTTTGATGAGTACCATCTTGGCTTTGGCTTAAGTGCAAACTGGTCGACTTTGATTAGTGACTTGCAAACCAGAGGTGCAATTGTTACAGTGAATTCTTCTCCCATCACCAGCACAGTTCTTGAGGATATGGATGTAGTGTGGGCCTTTGATATGCATAGTGCTTTGTGGACGACCCCCGAGATTAACGCGCTCAATAACTGGCTTGTCGCAGGCGGAGGGCTATTAATCGAGAGTGACCAATACGTTACTCAATACAATACCATACTTACGACTCTGGGAAGCGGAATTCTATACTCCTCAGGAGGCGCAGCCGGTTATACCACCAGAATTTCCCCACATCAGACCACAATCGGTGTTGACAGTATTTATTTGGGTGGCCCTTTAGCTCAATTATCGACCGTAACATCTCCGGCAGCTTTACTGATTAGCGACATTCTTGGCACAGCTAATACCGCTTACAGTAGAGTAGGTACTGGACGCATTGTAGTCATGGCAGATGAAAACTTCGGAGATTTTTCCATTGGTATAGCTGACAATCAACTCTTTGGCAATCAGGTTTTCGACTGGCTGGCTTCAAAAATCGATTTGATATCAGTAAGTTCGCAAAGCGGTACCATTGTGGCCGGCTCTTCTACATCCCTCCTCGTTACAATTGACGGCACCGGGTTGCAATCTGGTGATTATTCTGCAATCCTGTCAATAGAGAGCAATGACCCGATTACTCCCAAAGTTGAGCTACCTGTGGACATTCACGTGTTAGAGTTTCTATGCGGCGATGCCAATTCCAACGGCGTGGTGGACCAATTTGATCTTGAGTATTTGTTTCAGACCTACTTTTATAACGGACCCGCAACAATTCCAGCAAACTCGACCGATTTAAACTGCAACGATATAGTTGATCTGGCAGATATAATTATACTAAGTAAATATCTAAACGGAAGTATTACAATTGATTGCTGTAACGGCTCGTTGTTCTCAAAACAGTCAGTGTCGTTGGAAATTAAGATGAGGCAGTAATCCAGCAGATTATTGAAGTAAAAGCATAATATTTCTTGTCAAGGATGTGACAAAATTAGTTTCATGCTATTGAGGAATATATTTCTTCGGACAAATCGGACAGGAAGTAATAAAGACCTGGGTAGTGACCTGAATTGTGATGGTTCTGTTAATATTGCCAACATCACCAGCAATCACACCTTAAGAAACCCCGTGTCATTTAAGTGATAATTCTCTAACAGCAATTCTTCTACTGTTATGTCCTTTTGACTTCATTTTACTCAACCACTTGATAACATCATCTAAATTAAACCGTACAAATTTCCCTATTATTATGTGTGGAATATATCCCAGATGCGTCCACCGGTAGATGGTGAATCGCTGTACTCCAATCAATGTGTCATCCTCCTTAGGGCTCAAAAGCCTAAGCGCTAAATTGCCCCGCGGTGGAGAGAAACGGCCCAGTTGTCTCGTAAAAGGGAACCTTATACTGTCAGAATTCTAAGCTCTAGCGAATACCGAGAGTCTGAAGTAGGTCAGGCAGGTCGACTGCTAATAGGCAGGTAAGAAGCGTTCCGACCGTACTGGTATGCTTGTAAAACCATTTGCCAGTCCGGTACCTCATCAGAAGACCGTTATCATTTTTCAGCGCTCCTGATGGTCTACCGCCTGGTGATGAAGTTCTCCCGAAGGCTAGATTGAAAGAAAAAGTTTCATTTTTATTTGCTGACTGGGGTCCTGTGCCCACCTTGCCGCCACATTCACGCTTCTTCTTTGTCAGAAAGCGACGCCCCACAGAAAATGTTGAAGCCTTTAATTATTATTCACGGGGCCGCCATCTCTGGAACAAGCGAACAGAGCATGATTTAAGAAAAGCCATCGAACATTTTGAAAGGGCGATCGAGCTGGATTCAGCCTATGCTCTGGCCTGGTCTGGACTTGCCGACGGCTGGGCTATACTTCCCGGATACAGTGATGCCCTCAACTCTGAAACCCTGCCGAAAGCGAGAAAGGCGGCTGAGAGAGCGCTCCAAATTGACCAAAATCTGGCGGAGGCTCACGCATCTTTGGGACTCATGCTCTGGGACGAGTCGGACTTGCAAGGAGCTGAGAGGGAATTTCAGAGATCAATCGAACTGAACTCCGGTTATCACTGGGCGCATTATTGGAACTCGAAAGTGTTGGGGAGACTGGGAAGATTTCGCGAACAAACAGAACAGGAGAATCTGGCCTTTGAGTTAAACCCAATGTCGATCGCTTTGGTATCCAACAGGGCGACCCGCAAGAAAGCGACTTACGAATTTCAGGAAGCCGAAGAAATGTATCAACGCTTGATAGAAATCGAACCAAATAGGTGGACTTCTTATACCGGCTACGCCGATTTGCTGGCTATGACCGATAGAAAGGAAGAGGCTCTGAAACAATGTTCGCTCGCAGTCCGGATTAACAAAGAAGCCTACAATAATCTTGCGTATATTTATGATAGATTCGGCGACTTCGATGGCGCCCGCTGGGCGGCTAACAAATACATTGAATTCGCACCTGATAATCCAAACTCATATGACACCCGGGGCTACATTTATGCTTTATATGGCCAGTTAGACAGCGCAATTGCTTTTGTGCCCATTTTGTGACCATCGTTGGTCAAAACAGACAAAAAGAGACAAAACTAAACACAAAGAGACAAGAGAACTAATTCCTTGTCTGATTTTGAGTTAAGCCGTATCTGCTTAGTAGTCAATGTCTTGCAGTTATAGCCTTTTGAGAGTCCCCCCTTCGGCATTAGATTATTTTAGTATCCAAGCCCAGAAGTTCTGGATGATGACATGAGCAGTTCTATGTTCTATCAAAGACAGATGATTTGAATAACACGAGGATTCGCAGGTTAATTTGTCTTTTTGGCCAGCGTTAGTCGTGGTTGTTGTCCAGAGTCGTGAAAAAGAGCACCATTGAGAAGATACTGAATAGTTTCTATCTCATCAAATTTCATCTCAGTAATTTGAAAGCCGACATCGTAATTATCTTTAGATTTTTTGCTTTCACGGCACCATACACATTCAGCATCAAAGGACAGAAAGCGTTTTCCTGCTATTGTCTTGGGAAGATCAATTTTAAATTCATAGATACTGCCGGTATCCATATTGATAACCGCTTGCAACATCATTCCCTTGGCGCTTAAATCAATTAATTTTCCGATGAATTCGCCGGTTTCTCTGTGAAATACTCCAAAGAAATGGTCAGTCTGTTTTCTCGGGTCTTTTCTTCGTTCATCCATATCCGAATTCCTCAATATCTTGCAGTTTATCATGAATTTGCAGGACTTTCAGGAAAATAACTTCTTTAATCAAATGAAAAAGTGCACTGCAAATTCAGAACACATCTATATTATAGAGCTATCGGTTGTTGATGTTGATTACTTAAGCAGCATGATTCTGAGGCCATGAAGGAAAAGGAAGGCTGTTTAGCGCATACATAGCGCAAATCAGGCCATTATTCGATATTAAAGGTAATAATTTTCAGGGCGAGAAAATCGAGCCCGGCTGGCCAACCCTGCTTTTCAAATATTGTTAAAAGCTGGAATTAACTGGCAGGGTTAACAGTAATACTGCCGGTCATTGAAGAGTGTATGCCGCAGAAGTACGAAAAAGTGCCGCTTGTTGTCATGAAAACTTCGTAGGTTTGAAAAATATCCAGGTTATCAGAACTAGAGAAGGTTCCATTGTCCCATACTACGCGATGAATATCGGTAGCCGTATTCGTCCACACAACTTTGTCGCCGACTTCAATCGAGAGAGTTTGCGGGCTGAATGCAAAATTAGTTATATCTATTTTATAGATAGCAAAGTCATTTGAAGTAATTATGCCGTTACCTCCTTCGTTGCCTGAAGAACAACTCAAGAGACTGACGAAAGAAATAACAACAATGACTGATTGTGCAGAATTGAGAGTTTTTCGCATAATGCCGTTCATTATTGTCCCTTTCCGAGGGCGATTTACTAACAAATACAAATCACTGAATTTCCGATTGAGAAGTGGCCGCTAGATCTGCCTCCAGGCGACCATGGCGACTTTGTTAGGCTGGTCTCTTATAATTTCTACCAGATCGCGGTCATAATGAATGCAGGACCCCTGTTTCAAATTTACTGACCCGGCCACAATTGAGCCATACAGATTGGTGTTCTGAGAGATTGTAAATGTCGTATTTGGACCGTAAAACCCCGCCCTGAATTCAACGGATTGATCAAGTGTTAGATAATCGCCGGTTGAATAGATGAGCAGATCAGAAGGGTTACCGTTGGCATTAACAGTAGTAAATTGTCCTGCGTTAAAATCTCCGGTCATATAAATAGTGACTTGAGCTCCCGAATCAATCTTCAAGTCTGAACCCTGATCAAGGGTAATATTGTTGAAAAAATAAACTCCGCTGGAAAGTGTAAGCTCGTCGCCTGCTCCAAGGGTCAGATCATCGGTGAGAGAGTTATATGTATATCCGGAGCCGATAAACCCCGAGGGAGCATCTGAGTTGGCTTCGGCCCAGTCGTATTCCGATTGCGGAATCAAATCCATGGGAAACTCATCCGCGGAACTTGATGCAGTTCCCAGCACAGTCGCACCACCGCCATAAGTGATGGTTTCACCGTCTGTCGAGGCATCGCCGCCGACAACCGCCCCTCCCTGCAAGTCTAAAAATCCATTTGAGCCTATATCGCCGCCAAGCGTATCTACTGTTGCTGCATAAGTACCAGAATCCGCGCTGTAGGAGTCGGTGCATGAATTCTGGTCCATTCTAAGCGAATCGCCGGCAAAGAGAGCATACTTAAAAATCGGAATTGGCGGGGACTTAACTATATGGCCCTCAACAGCGGCGAATGCTTCGTTTACCACTGCCCTGGAACGCAGGATAACTGTATCTGCTAGTAACGTATCTGTGGTGGAGTCGATGATTGTAACAACATAAAATCCGTCTCCAACCGGTAAGGTGACAATTCCGGCTCTCCAGGTGAAATCTCTATTGAGTTCCGCAAATCCGTGCTGGAGTCCCGCTTCGGCCACGTAAAAGGCCTGCTCTTCGCTTAACTGGTTAAATGACAAAGTAATATCGAGAGTGGAGCGATCCACGGACATGATGCCGACTGCAGTTAACATAGCTAACAGGGCCATCACAATCAGAATCGTCGAACCGCGTTCCTGAAAAAATCTTAGCGACATATTTTCTCTCCTCCGAATAATCGAGCATTCCCAGGGATTCAAATTGAAAGTCAATGGCTGCCAGATTCCCATGGTTACCCTGTATTAAGAAAGAGCTCAGGGCTATGGAGCTCACGAGACTCCTCTTCTCTATATATCGGTTTTCCTGGGTAGTTTCTTGAATTATGACTTGACGAAAATGGATACAGACAATTAGATGAAATTACCATCGACCCAAGACCACTTGAGTCAGAGCCTATACGATTGATAGCCGCCGATTACTCCGCGTTTGGAGAAGACAATCTGCCACAGCTGATTTCTGCGGGCCCGAAATGAACCGGCGGTGGAGAGAAGAAAGTATTTCCACATCCTAAAGAATCGGTCATCATAGTTTCGCTTCAAAGAGTCCCAACTCCGCTCAAAGTTTGCGTACCACGCCATCAGCGTTTTGTCGTAGTCGGCTCCGAAATTGTGCCAGTCTTCCATCACGAACAGATTCTCGGTTGCCTGCCCGAGCTGTTTTGTGGAGGGGAGCATGCTGCCGGGGAAAATGTATTTTTCCGTCCAGGGATCGGTGACGGTCACAGAACGAATTTCGCCGATAGTATGCAGGAGAAAGAGGCCATCATCGTCGAGACATCTATGGACGACTTTCATGAAAGTACGATAGTTCTTGTAGCCGATATGTTCAATCATGCCGATGGCGACAACGCGGTCGAACCGTTCGTTGAGCTGCCGGAAATCAGTAAGTAGAAACTCAACCGGTAATCCCTGGCATAGTTCTTGGCCCAGCGCCATCTGCTCTTTCGAAATTGTAACGCCAACAACCGACACGCCATGGTTCTGGGCGGCATATTTGCCAAAGCCTCCCCAGCCGCAGCCAATATCAAGTACTCGCATGCCCGGTTTGAGTTCAAGTTTGCGACAGATGAGTTCCAGCTTATTGATTTGAGCTTGTTCGAGAGAAGCGGCGTTGTTCCAATAGCCGCAAGTATAGAGCATGAGCGGGTCGAGCATTTTCTGAAAGAGGTCGTTTCCCAGACTGTAGTGGCCTCCGACATCTTTTTGTGCCCGTCTCTTATTCTGGCGATTAAAAACGGCCGCCAGTGCTATCGGCCAGAGAATCGACCAGTTCCTCTTGACGGCATCCTGCAGTCCGGACCGGAGAAGTTTGCAAATCAAGGTGTCAATCTCATCGCAATCCCACCAGCCGTCCATATATGATTCTCCGATACCGAGTTCGGCCTCGCCTACGGCGCGTTTGTAGAACCTGTTATCGTGAACCCGGATGTCCCACCGATTATTGCCGTTGATTCGGATATCGGTGTGCTCGAGTAACTTTCTTACGGCCGCTTCAAGACTGCTTGCTCTCATCTAACTCCCACGTTTCTGTAATACGCCAAACAATTCGGATAGGGTTTTGTCAAAACTAAGACGTAGTTTGTCTCATGTCAATGGCCATATACAAACAAATCCAAATCAGGGCTTGGAAAGGGACTAATCGCACTATATATTTGGTAATATAGATAATATCCTGAAGGGCTATTCTGGTTGCCCTAATACACAGCGTTGACAGACCAATCTTTGCCAATATTCGGCGATTCGGGGTTTATCAATGCTTACTGCTCAAGAATCATCAGTGGTTAGTTGATTTATCTGCGCTGAATCAGTGAAAGGTTTTAGATATGAAAAAGAAACTCATTCTTTGCGTAGTTCTTGCCCTGGTACTTCAAACTACGACTTCAAAGGCTCAAGATTCAGGCGCTCCCGACAGTCTGAAAATGGTATTTATCATACCCCCCGTTACAGGGACAAATGTACCAGTGGTGGTCGAATGCTCTGTATTTGTAGATGCAGATACGCTCGCAGCACTTCAATTTGGCTGGCAATGGGACAACCTGTCTTTGCAGATGGATAGCGCAAAAGCGTCGGCTGAATTCGATGCAATGAATATTGGCCCATTCTTTTTTCTTGGTAATAGTTTAGCTACTACAAACGACAGTCAAGTTGCCATTGCCGCCGGCGTTTGTCTTTTTACTTGCTATACCCCTGCCGCAAGCTGGAGAAGGCTGGCTACTTATTATATGACGATGGGCAGCTGGGATGCCAGCAGTACACTCTTGATCGACACCGTCCAGTTGTTGCCTCCATTTCATGCGACCGAATACTTATTCTATCCTTTGGTGGGGGGTGTGAGTGGTCAACCGTATCAGCCAATCTGGGGTGGCCCAATAGGAGCTGGTTGTACTCCTGGAATTGATTCCGACAATGATGGTATTGATGACTGCACAGACAACTGTCCGAACGACTTTAATCCTACTCAAGCAGACGCTGACAGCAATGGTGTTGGCGATGCTTGTTGTTGCATAGGCACCAGAGGTGATCTGAACGAAGATGGCGATGAAGCAAATATGTCAGATTTGACATATTTGGTGGACTTCATATTCAGAGGCAGTGGCGATCCTGGAGGATGCCCAAATGAGAGTGACGTCAACGGGGATGGTAATCAAGCAGATATTCTGGATTTGACATTTCTCGTCGACTTCATATTTAGAGACGGAGTACCTCCAGGACCTTGTTATGTGCCGAGTTAAAAACAACAGTGCACACTATCTGTTATTGAAGTGATATGACTACTTTCCCGATATGTTTTTGGGATTCTAAGTACTTATAAGCGTCAATAGTTTGCTCAAACGGAAAAAGCTTATCTATCCGGGGTTGGAGTTGATTTTTTTCGCAGAATCTGGCCAGAGCGTTTAATTCTTTGGTCGACTCCATAAACATACCACGCAGAGAAATCTGTTTAGTAATAACATCAAAAAGTTTGAACTTGCTATAGGTGTCATCAAGAATTCCTATGATACCGATTCGGGCGCTGTAATTACAGGCCTTAATCGAACGCGCCAGCGTTTCACCACCGGCAATCTCTACTACAACATCGACACCGGCGCCATCTGTGATATCGCGCACTTGTTTGGGCCAGTCTTCATTTCGGTAATCTACTATATGCTTGATTCCAAGTCTTTCTTTGACCAGCTTTGCTTTTTGTTCGCTGGATGTCGTCAGAATAACCTTAGCTCCTGCCTCTTTAGCAATCTGAGCTCCGAAGATAGAAACACCGCCGGTGCCATGCACCAGTACCCATTCACCGGGTTGAACTTTGCCATGTGTCATAACAGCCGCCCAGGCGGTCAGGCCGGCAATGGTCAGGGTGGAGCCTTCTTCAAATGACATATGCTCAGGCATTTTGACCAGCGCCGAAGCGGGGTAGACTAACTTTTCGATTAAGACGCCATCGACGCCGAGACCGCCCACAAAAGTACGAATCTTTTGGGAGTTCATTTTGCCGGAGAGCCAGCTGCGAAAAGGGGAGTTGATTACGTTGTCACCGGGTTTCAAGCCGGTAACTTTTGAGCCAACATCAAGAACCGTTCCGGACATATCGGAGCAGGCTATAATCGGCGGCTCGTAGCTGCCGCCGTAAAGGCCTTTGGCAACCAGCAAGTCGCGGTAATTGAGCGAGACTGCTTTGACTTCTACTAAAACATCATTGTCAGAGAGGGCAGCCGTTTCAGGTTTTTCTGTCAGAGCCAGATTGTCAATACCCTGGCCGTCCGTTACAATGCACTGGAGCTTATTGTTCATAGTTCTTAAAGGTTCCTATTTTCGCTTTGTCCGAAGATCTGTTTAGCCGGGTGAGATTCCGAGTACATTTTGCGAAATCTCTCTATTCGGCTTTCGACATCGCTACTACTTTTGACATCTTCCATCATCACCCGCAGTTCTTTAGCGCCGTCAAAGCCGGTGGCGTAAGCCCTTAGATGTTTGATCATCACCGCAAAATTCTTTTTACTATCAAATACTGTTTCATAGAGCCTGCTGTGTTCTATCATAGCGCTGAGTCTCTGCTCTAAAGTTATACTTTCTCTTTTTTTGGTGCGGTCAAAAAGCCAGGGGAAGCCGTAGATTGCTCTGGCCATCATGACGCCGTCGATTCCGGTTTCTTCTATCATTTTGTCGGCCTGGTCAAGATCATCCAGATCTCCATTGGCCAATAGCAGCGTTTCAGTTTGTCGTGCAAGCTCTACAGCTTCGTGAACAGTTTCCCAGTGAGCTTCTACATTCGACATTTCTTTTTTGGTGCGCAGGTGCAAGGTTATAGCAGCCAGATTTGTTTCCAATAGATGCTCGACCCATTCCGCTATGGTAATCGAGTTGTAACCGATACGGGTTTTGACAGAGACCGGCAGGTCCCCGGCGCCTTCAATAGCAGCAGCGATTATTTCTTTACCCAGCTCAGGAGTATTAATAAGCGCCGCCCCTGAGCCGGTTTTGGTGACAGTCTTAACCGGGCAGCCCATATTAATATCAATGCCGTCAAATTTCAATTCCTGTGCGAACAGGGCAGACTTGTAAAAGTTTTCCGGCTTTTCTCCGAAGAGCTGGATGACAATCGGGCGTTCTATTTCATCATAAATAAGATATTTCATCAGATTCGGCCGACCGGCAGAAGAGAGGCCGTCGCAGGAAACAAATTCGGTAAACATGACATCCGGCTTGCCATATTTGGCAATCATATAACGAAAAGCAGCATCGGTAACATCAGCCATGGGAGCCATAGCATAGACAGGCTTTTCAATATTATCCCAGAATCCTTTTATGATTTTTTTCTTCATGGCAGTTGGGAATATAACAGGTTTTTGAGTAGAAAGAAAAAAAGAGAAAGTATTAAAACGTTAGCCGGATCGAAAACAACTGCTTGACCTGCTGGGGAGTTGTGTAAGATAGTGGCGGAAAGTCAAAATCATTGAACGAATAGAACAGCTCAGCCATCAGGATTCCGGCTGCTGCACCAACAATTATGTCGGTCGGGAAATGCTTGTAAGCATGTATTCTGGTCCAGCCGACAAAAGTCGCCCAGCTGAAAGCAGTGGCAGGTGAGACCCAGCTGTATTTATTGTATTTCCCGGGGGTCATTTCATTTCTCATGATTGCGCGGATTCTCTTGTTTAAAAAAGTCATCGCGAAAAAAGCGCTTGAGGCGTGACCCGAAAAGAAAGAATTATGGTCGTAGGCATGGTCGATATTGGTTCTCAGACCGGCCAGCTCCGGTTCAAGGCAGGGCAGCGGCCTCGGACGGGCGACTATGCCTTTGGTCAGGTCGGTTATTCCTTTAGTGGCAAGCAGTCCGGCGCCATAAAGAAAGAGATTCTGTGCAACGAGTTGACCTCTTTCTCTATCTCCGGACATCGGCCATTTTAAGTCTGCAGAAAGCATAATCAGCGCTGCCGATACGGGTGTTACAGCCGAGCCTAATTCGCTATCCAAGAAATTTGTCTTGTCGATGCTGCAGTCTCCTCCCAGAAAGCGCTGAAGTTTCCGATCGAACAATATAGGGCCGCCTATCAGCGGAGTTTTGCTGCTGTCTAAATTTTTAACGTGATGACCAAGCACGAAAATACCAATCGTGCTGGCTGTAATAATACCGGCATCTTCGGCTGAGAGAAATCCACCTGCCTGTGACAGAGCAGGCAGACCAAGACAGAAGCATAATATAGCAGCGAGTTTTCTAATGGGCATGCTCGTAAATTTATAGCTTATCATAGATACTAATACAATTAAATTTTTGTGAATTTGTTCCTATAGTTTTCTTAAAAGCAGATCCTGGTAGTTTATTTCAAGGTAGTCCAGGGCACGGAAAAAATGCCCGATTGTCATAAAGTATTCGTTTGAGCGCTCTGCCACGTCTTCGCGTATAGTCGCGGTAATGTTGGAATAAAAATAATGCCCGGATTGAGTGTTTACTTCGACTATTTTGGGTTCGCCATCGTTTTCGATAAAAAACGCTCCGGCGGTTAAAATTGGTTCTCCGACAAACAGAAAGGCATGATTGGCCCGGGCCGGCTTTTGACCGGTTTCAGCTTCAATGCGCTTTACTTCTTCTCTTAAAAGCTCACGGCCGAAGCGGATTTTGCCGGACATGCCGACCGCAAAGAAATATTCAGCTGTTTTTAGTGTATCAAACACTTCTTTGGTCAAGGTTCGCATATAGCTCATCTGGCCGCCGCGCTTGATGAACTTTCTGAATTCTTGCTGCAAAAGCTGATATTCTTTGTTGGGGTAAGCAATGTCCGGCGCTTCGGATTTGAGTCTTTCCAGACCCGACTCAGTCGGCACAAATGCCAAAATCTCGGACAGCTTTGAAGTTACTATTTCAGCGTGAGATTTGAGATAATCTTTATAGTTTTGATAGCCCTGTATTACATAATCAGGTGGCGCGGCGTAGAAATCGAAACTTTCTTCTAAGCCAAAATCGACAGCTTTCGGTTCGGGAGCGTCAAGATTGCCTTTGTCGATTTCATAAAGATATCCGGAAACTGCGTTTGCATAATCTCTTAGTTTGTCCCGCCAAGATTCATCTTCATTCTTGATTAGTGTGCGTTTAGCCCAGAATAGCCAGCGAAACTGATTAATGGTTTGGAATAGAACATTGTATCTGTTATTATTAATTTGTAAGACAATAATTCGTCCATCATAAAATCTTACTGAAGGGCTCCTGTCATGCTTATCAAGTGGAAGACTTCCAAACCCGATTTCTCTTTTTTCCAATCTTTCAGCAAGACTTCTATTATCATGAAAAGGAGGATTTCCAATCCCTATTTCTATTTCACCTCCAAGAAATGAATGGTCAACTCTGGCAATTATTTCTTCAACGTCTTTTAAGAGCTGGAGATTAGGGCATATTACTCTAACACTTTCGAAAATCTGTTTTGGCAAATGCTGCTTGCTTGGGTCTAACGGACCCATAACTATAAAACCATCTTCTTCGGGGAAAATTTCTCTTAGAGTGTTTTGAAGCTCAACATTCTGCAGTTCAACATATTTTTGAAACGACTCTCCTGTGATCGGGTCTTTAGGACCGGCCAGTAGTGATGCACTAACCAACAGCCATAAAACAATCAGCGTCGCCAGAGTTTTATTAAGTCTAAACATATAGTCCTTGTGTTTTAGCTGCGGTGCTCAATGCCAACTAACTGAAAGCTGTTTTTATCAGGATGGTACCAGAGCCACAGCGCAGTATCTTTACTCCAGTAAGAATCACCGCGCTTAGTCGAAATTAAAATTTCGTAAAGATGGCTGCCGGAGTTCTCGACTTTTGGAGCACGGTAACTTTCGATCAGCGTTTTGACATCTTCAGCAGATATGACAAACTGACTGCCGCCGAATTCTGCCGACTCAAGTTTCTGCAAGCGCTGGTATTTGACCGAATATTTATACTGCGTCTCATCTTCAAGTTCAAAGCCGTGCCTGACTGACAGGTCTGTGAAATTAATGGAAATCGAACCGTCGCTGTTAGCAAAATCAAATTCGTCCAGCGGGTTTACTTTACTAAACCAATGACGGCCAATCTTCTGCTGACGCTCAAGTAGTGTCTTAAGCAGATACTTCTCTGCCTGAGCATCAGAATACTTGCCGGCTCTTACCAGAGCTCTTAAGTCTTCTTCGTCAAACGACATGACAATCTTTGCAGCCCAGAAAGCATCGGCATAGGTCATTTCTTCAAAGGCCGGATTGGGAAGAATCGGGTCGAATTTATTTGCCTGAAAAATCTGAGACTCAAAATAACCAATAGAGCGATGTTCAACCTCGCCACCTTTTTCCCATGACCATGTTTTCAGCCCCAGCGTCAGAGTGGAGACCAGCATATCTCGCAGGTCAACAAAGTTGGCGTAGCCTTTGATAGCCGGCTTGGGACCGTCGCCATCGGCGCCAAAAGTCGAGCCAAAATCTATCAGATAATGTTTCAGGAAATGCCGGCCGTCTTCCTCAATATAAGCATCAAGCGTATTCTGGTCTTTGGTGTCATAGTGATTTACAAGCGACGCAAAAACATAGAGTGCCCGAAGTTCCCGCCGGTTCTCATGGCTGCACCAGTCGTTGGGGTCATCACGACGTTTGCCTGAGTAACTGAAAGAACCTTTGATTTTTCCTTTTATAATTTTTGAGGCGAGCGAGCGGATGGTGCCATTTTCTTCTTTTTCCACATCGCTTAAAATTTTATCAAGATCAGCCCGGGTAAATTCCCGTTTGACTCCTTTTTCTTTTATTCTTGCGCCCGGCTTAATTTTTAGTTTCTCCGGACGCCAGTAGACAATTGTTTCTTCGGGAACGTTATAGCCGCAGGCGTGAAAATATCGCGAGGCCATGGCAGCTGCGGCAGTTGACATTTCAGGGTAGCCTTTAGGGTCAAATTTTATAATATACTGGTCACCTCTGGAATCTTCTATCCAGAACCCCGGTGTGGCACCGCCGACTTTTGGGCGAAATACTTCCCAGGCTCCTGACGTATCAGGGCCGTCACCAATTACCGGGCCTTGAAAAATTTCCTCAGGTGAAAGTTCAAACAGCCCGTGCCGGTTGGTAAACCAGGTGGAGTTCGGAACTTCGTCGAAACTGTTGATGTTATGCGACTCTATTCTGTTTGATGATAAAATCCTGAAATTCCTCTCGACATTGATGCCCTGTCTTACCTGATCAAAGGCAGAGCGCTTAATCGAGGTCCAGGCCAGGCCGGGGTCGCGTCCTTCCGGTTCGGGGATATCTTTGCGGTCGGCGTCTTTCCAGTAGGGCATATCGGGCGTGATAGTTCGTCTGGCGGCACAGCCGGATAGTAGCGACAACAGCAAAAGCAAAAGTCCTGTTACAATTATCAGCCGGCTGAATTTATCTCTCTTTTTCATCATATTTCCCTTTAGAAAGAATCGCTGAATTGAATTCTGAATCTGGTTTCTTCTTCACTTTTGGCCGCATAAAAACTCAAAATCAGATTATCAGTTTCCCAGGCTCTGAGCCCGCCACCGTATGAGTATTTCCAGTCGTGCCATTTGAATTGGTCTGTTAAGCTTTTGAAGACCCTGGCTTCATCGAGAAAAACAAAAGCATCAATCTTTTTCCAGATGGGGTATCTGTATTCGGCTGAAATCAGGGCCAGGTCGTTATCAACAAAGCGGAGCCTGGTATAACCCCGCAGAGTTTCGGCACCACCTAACGAAGGCTTTAAGTAAAACGGCATAGACGATGTTTCATTGACAAGGTCAGTAGTTTGCGCCATTAGTCGAAGCGCCAGGGTACGTTTTCTGAAAATGTGAAAATACTGGCGGACATCCACCGTTACAGAAGTGTACTTAAAATTGTCGTTGTCTTCGGTGCTGGCATAGTAGAACAGAGAGATTATTTCTCTGCCGCCTGAAGTGGGCTGTCCTTTGTCATTGCGCCAGTCGTGGTCGATGGTGCCTCCGACAGATACAAGCCTGGTGCTGCGTGTTTCAGAAAAGCTTAATTTATGTATCTGCCTGATCGAATCGATATCACCAACAAGATTGGGGTCTTCGCCGTCGAAAATATTGTAGGCATCGTAGCCAACTCTAAAGTCTACCACCACCTTCGAACGTGCCTGCCACAGGAAACTTGAAGACAGCTGCGAATGTTCGGGATTAAAATTAGTCTCATTCTTTCTCAAGCTCAAATGACCGCTGCCAAAATACCTCTCCTGTGGTCGCTGGGTATATTGACCAAGCAATGTTATGCCTATCTTTTCACTCAAGAACTTTGGGGCTCTGTATCTGATTTTGAAACTCTGGTAATCGTTGACTGATAATGAAAATTTAATCTTAAACCGTTCATCGACTGTAAATACATCTTTTGAAGTAAAAGCCAGGCCAAATTCTGCTCCCGAATTTCCTCCGGCGCCAAAGATTGGGTAGAAGCCCCAAACTCTGTCAAGTTCACCGGTTAAGGCCGCGATCTGGGCAGCCAGATGCCCGGCGTAGAGATCATCAATGACTACCTGTGAAATGCCTGTTAATATGTCGACCGGTACGTTAATTACAAACTGGGGAATAGTCCAGAGCGCCTGTCCGAAGCCCTTTTTTTCCGGGTAGGGCTCTCTCTCTTTGGTGGTATCAGGCGGCTCCGATGCCAATGCGTTCGCGCTCGAAATTAGCAGCAACGCTAACACAAGCATCATTCTTGAAAGCAGATTTATACTTTTTAACATTAGCGGAATTTTCCTTTGTAATGGGATTAGAACCTAAGCAATTATAAAGGCCTGGCAGGGGGATGTCAATTCGATTTTGGGCAGACTAAAAGGGAGCTTATACTCTCGAATTTTTCAAAAATTGCTGTTCTTTGAATATTAAATACGCCCAGCAGGAGTCGAACCCGCAACCTTCTGATCCGTAGTCCAGGACCCGGGTCAAAACTAGATGTGCTTGTAATACAATCAGTTAACATTTCATAATTCCTTTCTTTTTCAACCAGTCTGGAGCCGTGATCTGCTACTGTACTGACCAGATTCCACGAGAAATTGAGGTTAGCTTCTTATTCTCTTTCTTGGCGATTGCATGCACTTGATGCCGCACTTTCTGGAACGGCCATTTCAGTTCTTTGACTATATTTCCAATCGAGAATTCTCCTGAGTTCATGGCTACATTGATGCGGTTCAGTTTCTCCGAGGCTTTAGTATTCATGGTTAGAGCTTTTCTGTTTTGAGTATTGGTCTGAATCACTATCGTTTTGGTTTCTGACATCTTACTTACTCCCTTTCTGATTAATGATTTGTCACTTTCTTTCTTTGTTAATATCACAGCAGATGTTTGAGATGGCACGGGGTTTCTTTGCTTTTCAGACAGATTTTTGTGATTTTTTAGTATCGTATCTTAGTAGAATACTCGTTGAAATACATTGGTATTTGTCGGGTTCTGAGTTGGTGCCAAACGGGACTCGGCTGGGTTTGTCTTTGAAGTGGTCTGGGTTAGAGTAGGCTGTGCCAACCTCACGAAACCCGTAAAGTCATATTTCAGCCCTGTAAGTGGGAACATTCATGAATTCACCAGTACTATCCATGTCCCATTTACCACCTCATCTGACAGTCCAATTGCCCATCACGATATCCAAATTCAAAATACACGATCAAAAGGCAATTGATTTGGATCCCACGGATAAATTTGCCAGGGAGAGGCTTCATAAATGTAGAAAGATTCTTGCCGATCCGGCGTATTTGAAGCTTACAGACTCAGAATATGCTAAAATCAAGTACGCGTTCGAAAACGCTTATAGGGAGTTTCGGTTCTTGGTCGGTAGAGTCATACCTTACGGAGACTTTCTGAAATTGACATTGGGTCAACAGATAAAGCAATGCCACAAAGCTCTATCGCAACAGGGAATTGGTAAGAGTGTAATGGGCTTGGTATTACCCCAATGGCTTGCTACTGGCACTCGTACAATTTACGCAATTGTAGATTATTGAAATACCAAGTATGAAGATATATACCTATATTCTTATTCACGATACCGGTTTTGCCCCAAACCACCTGTCAAAAATGTTGAACCTTTTGATGGCTTTGATAACTCATTAACAAAGCTTATAAGTAAATTTGCCTCTGTATTCTTATCTTCTCCAGATGCATTGGATATTTCGGTATTTGGGTACTTGTAAGAATATTGCTGAATAAAAAGTTCTGGACCAAGAAAGAATTTATCAAACAACTTCTTCCCCGGTAATTCTAAGTTTTTGCATAAGTCATTGTCCTTGAGATGGTACAGCGGCAAATACTACAAAAAACAGAAAAAGTATCAAGAGCATTATTAATGCTTTCTCCTGCAGCTGTTGGAATTAAATTTTTTTCATGATAGAACCTCACTCTTTTTCCTGTCAGGAGGTGCATATCCGTGGACTCCTGTTCTAAAGGCGTCATATAGAAATACAAAGTAGGATTTGTAGATAAAAGCACCCGCCTTTTCATATTCATCCTGTAATAAAAGATGCAATTTGGGCAAATTATACCAGGGCATAGTCGGATATAGGTGATGTTCCAAATGGTAATTGAGATTGATATTTAAAAACGACAAGATTTTGTTACTTGTAACAGTTCTTGTCTCTATCAGGTCGTTCCCTGGTTCAGTCATCGTGTGTTCAGCCCATCCCCTAATATTTCCAAACGAAATGGCAACAAATAGGGGAATTAACCAGCAATGCAGCAATTCATTGACAACGTCAAACTTTATTGCCGTTAGAAATATAAAGAAATAGATAACGAGCAAGAGAGCGTATTCAATTATTACTTCTTTTTTCTCATATTTTCTTCCACGTGTTAATGCCGTAATAGGAATGTGAATAAGATAAACTGCAGATCCAATTATAATCCAAAGGTAGAACGCTAGAGTTTGTAGAAATTTGTTTGAGCTTACGTTCTTGAATTCATCGGGGTCATCTTCTGTTCTTGTATATCTATGATGAAACATATGGGTGACTTTGTAAGCTCTGGCTGAAAAGAAAGCAGGGATGACTATTATGAAACTAAACCACTTATCCAGTTTCCGGTTTCTAAAAAGGTTTCCATGACTACCTTCATGCATCATATTTGCCATTGCATGTACAGCTGTTCCAATTGCTATATAGCACAATATTCTTAATGCTAAGAAATTAGTATTCAAAAGAGTCCATGCTGCGAGGATCCAAATGGCTATAAAAACCAGTACAACCAGATTCCACATTGGGTTAACCTGCAGTAATTTATGAATTTCCTGTTTCTGCTGATAGCTCAAATTTTTCTTCCATGACATAACAATTACCTCACTTTGTCTTGTAGTACTATTCTGTACTTGGAATAGCAATTTGAATGCCAACAGTAAATTGTCACACTCTAAGCGTTGTAAGCGTTTTTTGTCTAAGGAATTAGGCGACTTTTAAATAAGCCCCCTTCTACTAACCAAGATGGATATTTTATAGGCATTCTGGAATTAACTATACACAAGAAATTGGGAAAGTAATCTTGTTAACGCCAATCATTAGCTTATATTCTTTCTGAGTGTTTGATATTCCTCAAGCTCTGAGGTTCAGAAATTTATGAGATTAGAATCTGACTCAATCGTAGGTCATTATAGAATCATAGAAGAGATTGCATCTGGTGGAATGGGCAAAGTATATCTTGCCGAAGACACTATCCTGTATAGAAAAGTAGCAATTAAAATACTTTCAAATGAGCTTGCACAAAACCAAGTATTTAAGAAACAATTTATGCTTGAAGCACAGGCCGCAGCAAGTGTTGATCATCCCAATATCGTAACAATATTTGATGTCTCTGAAATTGCAGGGAATCCATATATTGTGATGGAATATGTTGATGGAAAATCAATTAAATCTCTAGTTGAAAGTAAAGAAATTTCCGTCCATGAAGCAACGGCAATTATCAGACAGATTTGTTCGGCCTTAAGAGAGACTCATATGGCAGGACTATTACATAGAGATATAAAATCTAATAATATATTGATTGATAAAAATAATAATGTAAAAGTTTTAGATTTTGGTCTGGCTAAGAAAACAGATACTATTGAACCTAATACTTTCTCAGCTTTTTCTGGAACTGTTCTCTTTATGTCACCAGAACAAATAAGAGGTGAAGAATTAACGGAAGCCTCAGATTTATTTTCTCTCGGTGTAATCAGTTATCAAATGCTTTCAGGAGAGTATCCATTTAAGGGAGATTATGAAGCAGCCATAAAATTCTCAATAGAAAACGAAACCCCTAAAGATATTAGAGAATTTTCTCCTGAAATTGATGAAAAACTCGCAGATGTTATTATGAAGATGTTGGAGAAAGAAATTTCAAACAGATATAGCTCTGCAAATGACGTAATCTGCGACCTTGAATCAGTTTCTGCTTCGCATAAGAATATTTGGTCGATGAATATTGGCAATAAAGCTGCTTTTTTCTTTGGCACAATCGTGATAGCTATATTTTTTACGTACTTGTATCATGTAATGTGGGGTAGTCAAAGTGAAAATGAATTTGGCACTCAGGAGATTATGCTGGCAGTTTTACCATTCGAAAATCTGGGGACTCCAAATGATGAGTATTTTTCTGACGGTATTACTGATGCACTAACACACGGTCTTGCCAAATTGAAGAATATAGGTGTAATATCTCGGCAGAGTGCCTCAAAATATAAAGGGAGTGAGCTTGGTCTCAAAGAAATTGGAAACCAGCTTGGAGTAGATTATATTTTGTCTGGAACAATTCACTGGGACAAAACAAAAAATGATTCTGTAAGAATATACACTTCACTTATTCATGTTACAAACGACAAATATATTTGGTCAGATTCTTATGACGGGAGATTGTCTCAACTTTTTGGATTACAGACAACAATTTTGGAAAAAGTTGCTTATGCTCTAAAAATTATTTATTCAGAATCGGACCTTGTTGTTCTAAAAGAGATACCAACTTCCAATCTAAACGCTTATGATTTTTACCTAAAAGGAAATCAATTATTTAACCGTAGCTGGAAGAAGAGTGATATCGAAATGGCATTGCTAATGTACAACAACGCAATAGCACTAGATTCAGGATTTGCATCTGCTTATGCCATGGCTTCCAGGTGTTATTCAAGTCTTTACTGGGAGTATTATGAACACTCACTGGAAAACTGCAATTTATCAAAAAGCTTTGCTAATAAAGCTCTATCGCTAAATAATAATTTTGCGGTAGGCTACCTTGCAAAGGGCTACTGTTTCTATCATTGTGAACAAAATCTTGATAAGGCACTGCAACTATTCAATGAGGGATTAACATTCAGTAATAATAACGGGGATTTACATAATGCAGTTGCAGCAGTTCAACGAAGACAGGGGAAATTCGTAGAATCAAATATCAGTTTTAAGCGCTCTTTAAAATTGGACCCTAGATCACATTTGAAAGCTCTGGATATTGGATTCACATCAGCCATACTGCATCAATATGATAGTGCTGATTTTTATGCAAAGAAGTCTATTGGGTTAAATAAAGATTATTCTCTTGCACATATTTTCAAAGCGTGGCTTCCTATTCTGAGTCAAAGTGACATTCAAGAAGCTGAAAATCTATTGGAGCAATCGCTGAAGCAAACAGACTTGACATCATCGAAATATTACTGGTGGCTGTTGAGAATAATTGGTGACCAAACAAAATTAAATTTCACTCAAATAACCCCGGGAACAGATTCTATTGCTTATTATTTGTTTATGGCTCAGAGAAACAGGCTCAAAGAAAACAGTTCTGATGAAAAATTATATGCAGATTCTGCTTTGCAAATCCTTAAGAAGAAACTGGCTGATTTTCCAGATGATGCAAGATACAATAGCTCAATTGGTTTAGCATACGCGAGTCTGGGTGAGCAAGAGAAAAGTTTGGAATTTGGTGAAAAGGCCTTGGAGCTAATATCAAAATCTAAAGACGCGTTTGATGCGCCATTTTTGGCAATGAATTGTGCAGAGATTTTTATTATTCTGAAAGATTATGACTCAGCAATTGAGATATTGAAATACCTTGTATCAAACCCAGGACTTGTTTCGAAATCATATATTCAGATAGATCCTCTATGGAAATCACTTCTTGAGAATGAGTCGTTCAATGAATTTTTGGTGCAAGACCAGTGATAATAATTGCTAAACTTCCAGATTATATCTTGTAATTTTATCTTTTAATCCTTTTCTGGTTAAGCCAAGAATTTTCGAAGACTGTAAAATGTTTCCCTGCATTTCTTTTAGAGTCTTAAGAATAACCTCTTTTTCAATTTCTTCCACAATATCTCTCAATTGTCCAGAATATTTTCCAGTTGATTGATCGGTCAAGTTGTAACCATTGATTACATTTGAAAAATCTTGAGATTCAATCATATTGTCAATACTACAGACTATTGCTGCTCTTTCAACTTCATGCTCCAATTGGCGAATGTTTCCGGGCCATGAGTATTGTTCCAATTTCTTTAACGCATCTGGAGAAATTGAGAGATTTGGTTTGTCCAGTTTCAGTTGTAGCTTTCTGACAAAATGATTTACAAGTAACGGTATATCATCTCTTCTGTGTGATAATGGAGGCAAATCAATTATTACCGTATTTAGCCTGTAAAATAAATCTTGCCGGAACAAATTCTTTTCAATCAATTCATCAAGTTTTCTATTTGTTGCTGAAATAATTCTCACGTTTACCAGTTCCATTTTGGAAGAGCCCACCGGTCTTATTTCACCAGATTCCAATACTCTCAAAATTGCGAGTTGAGTAGATAGGGGTGCGTCTCCAATTTCATCCAGGAATACAGTTCCGCCATCCGCTTCCTTAAATAAACCCGGTTGAGATTTATCTGCACCCGTAAAAGCACCTTTTATATGACCAAAAAGTTCAGATTCAAGCAAAGTTTCTGTCTTTACACTACAATTTTTTATTACAAATGGTTTATCTTTTCTAAAACTGTTGTAATGAACTGCCTTTGCAATGAGTTCTTTTCCGGTACCAGTTGGTCCGATGATTAAAACCGGGACATCGTTTTGGCTTACTTTTGAAATTAGAGATAAGATATTTTTTATTTGGATAGATTTTCCAATAATATTTTCATATGAAAATCCTCCCTCAACTTCGCTTTGAAGTCTGATATTTTCTTTACCTAATTTCTTCCTGGATACTTCAAGAAGCTCATTCTTTTGTGCAAGTTCTTCCAGTAAAAGAGAATTCTTCAATATTTGTGCGGATTGTGAGCTTATTATGCCAATTAGCTTGAGGTTGTTGTCGCCAAATGCACCTTTGAATTCACTCCTTACTAACGTTATCAAGCCGATAATGTCTCCATGTACAATCATGGGAGAACATATTAATGATTTGTAGTTTTTTTTCTCTTTCGAACTAAATGATATACTTTCATCGTTTTCGACATCATCAATTTTAATAATTTTCTTGTTTCTTAACACCCAACCTGAAATAGATTCATCTACTTTGAAGCCCTCTGTTTCGTCCTCCTCTCTATTTTCTCGAATGACTGTAATCAGGGCGTCATCAATTTTTGATGAAATTAGATTTATAACACCCTGGTCAGCATTTGTATAATTAATCAACTCCTTTAATACAATTGACATAATGTGATTCGTTTCTCTTATGCCGCATATTTTTTCAATGAGAGAATTGATTTTCTTAAGCTCTTCAAATGAAGATTTAATCGAGGTCTGTTCGTTTTGATTGTTCATAATTTTACCCAATCACATTAATATGATAACTCAGCAGAAATTATTGGTCAATGAATATTAAATATACATTCTGATTAGAAGATATTTGCTTCAAGCTATTCCTACTCACACAGCATAGATCCCAGATTATGTTGTGATATATAGTTTTAGCCCAAGAACAATCATCTGTAATTTTTTTGGCATCGCTATTGCTATGTCTCAATTGAATGAATAAACATTCTAACAGAAAGGAAAGTAAATCATGAATCGGATTATTAACTTCTGCTGTGCCATTGCTATTATTTTGATAGCAACTGTTGGGTGTGAGAAAACACCAACTTCTCACGATGCTGGGCAATCAACACTTGAAGATGGGTTTCAACTATTTGGTTTTCTAAATTCATCATCTGCTCATCACGTGGCTGCAATTCCCCCCGCGGATATTGTGAGTGAAAACGCATATGGAAAAAATCTGGATTTCTGGCCATACACGGGAACGAGCTTCAACGGATCACCTCAGGATCCAATCAATTTAATTTTCACAGGGAACGCAGACCCCAGGCAAATCAGAGCTGCCTTATTTGCACTGGATGGTGACAGAACGGCATTCGGCTTCCCAAACCAAGCTCCATTTAACTCCACTTGGAATGATGCAATTGGAGATGTTCAATCTGGATATGGTGGAACAGAAGGTTGGACAGGATCTGTTATTCAACTGCAATGCGGAAACTATGAACCTGCAAGGTTTCATATGAGGCTGTTTAGAGTTGGAGACTATACTATTGCAAACACACATTTTGAGATCCAAATCCCCGGGACTACAGAACATCAGGTCTTGAGCTGGGAACTTGCAGAACAACTGGTAATGGTTGATTTGATTAGAACCGGACTCCTGGGTGCCGCCCCCGCCATGACATCAGAAATTAATCCGCCAAATTACAGAACGATTCCAGCTCAAATTTACAATCTCTTACCTGTTGAATTGCGAGCAGCAATCGGTGGACCGCTTGGCGATGTTGCTTCAGATGTACCTATCAAAAGTGATGGACATGCTGCAATCATTAACTTGGCCGGTGAAGTTGCATTTACTGCAGAAACCAGAGTTCAGGACTTCATTATCAATTTTGATCAAACATTGCCAAAGCCATTTTGCGCATCATCAGAGTTTGACTATCTCTACTTAAATGGTGAGGTTACTTTGGTGCAAACAACCGTTCTTGAGGAAAATGGAAAATTCCAGTCAAAGTTTCATGCCGAAGGAATTCTGTCTGCTACACCAGTAAATCCGTTAACCGGTGAAATTGTTGGGGAAACAATGGAAGCGATTGTACTTGAAAATCATTCCAGTTCAATAAATGATTCCAAACAAACGGCAACCAGTTGGCTTTTGCAAAAACTAAATCCCGCATCGGACGATAATGCAGGATGGCTGTATAAACGATTCAAAATTGACTCCAAAGGGTCAAACTATTTTGAAGAGAAAGTGAACTGTAATTAGAAGTTTCAGGAGGGGGGAATGAGAGCCGCTGCTACAACAGCAGCGGCTTTTTTGATAATTCAATCAACTATAACGTGAAAATTGATTATTAACTTCAAGCTATCTGAATATTTACTATCCACAAAATTCATTTTCAAAACGAATAATAACAAACATAACAAATTGTCACACAGGCGTTTAGCGTGTGGGTAATGTTTGGGCATAGTAGTTGCTAATTGCTTCTTGAAATACGAAAAAAAGGAGCATTGAAATGAAACAATTACTAAAACTAACATTTGTACTGACAGGAATTCTTTTATTTTCGTTGGGATGTGACAAAAACATAATTAGCTCAGATTCTGAATTATCATTCAGCAGTAATGCAAGCAATGACTTAATCCCTGAGGGAACTATTAACGGAGTGAAAGCCTTCGATGGTCTACCAACTCAATTATACCCTCAAAGCGGTGACATTGTTGATAATGGATGTACCAATAGAACTAACCCTATCATATGGAATTTTTCGTGGACGGCAGCTAAAGGTGCAACAAAATATCAATTGTACGTCTATCACGTTGGGTCACTTTATCCAGTGGTCAACGATAACAACATTACAACTATCAGCTACGAGAGCAATTGCGATGGCTGCTATATTATAAATGGAAATAGATTTGACTGGAGATGGAAAGTACGTGCCTTTGTTAATGGTATGTGGACCAGATGGACTCCAGAAATAAGTTTTGATGTAGAACCACTAAATACGGATTGTTAAGAAAGTTGGATATTCAAATGAAAAGAATTTTATTACTATTAATTATTCTATCTCTTTCATCTACCGTTTCGGCATTTGATGGTGAACGAAAAGGGTTTGTGTTTGGTGGAGGGATCGGTCTTTTCAGTTTACCTGAGAACAAGGGTGAGAGCAAAATAGTGACTTTTAATTTAGTGTTGGGATTGGGTTTCTCTGAGCAGAATTTGATTGTCCTTAATGGGGCTGAAGGCGATCCTAGAACTGTTGGTGATTTCAGCGGTGGAACTCATACAGTAATGGATAAATCATTCTATCTCATATCTTGGTATCATTTCTTTAAGCCTTCCAAAGAGAGCATGTTTGCTGGAATTGGCATCGGAAAGTACAACAATAGCTTCATGACTGATGCCATTTGGGAATCACCTAATAGCATAAAATTATCTTTTGGATATGGATATAACCACTACATATTCGAGGCCTACCTTTTGTCTATAAGAGAAAGTAATTGTTTTAAACGGGACCAAAGATCGAATAATCTGGGATTCATGGTTGGTGCTTTGGCATTTTGATGTACAGAAAGCGTTTGAAATGAGGAGAGTGTTATGAAGAAAAAAATTCATATATTCTCATAATGTCAATGTTCACTTTGGTTGCGTTTCTTAATTTGACCGTTGGGTGTACGGTAAATAAAAGCTTCACTCTTGAGGAAATTGAGAAAAAAACTGACAGGAAAACATGACAGTGGTTTTACCGACGGTGATTGAGGGCGTCCAACTTCCCAATGGAGAGGAAATCATTTTTTAAATTACTTTTATGCTTTTTAACATTGGCGTAATTTTCCTTTGTAATGGGATTGAAACCTGAACAATTATAAAGGACTTGCAGGGTGATGCCAATCCGATTTTGAATCGACTAAAGGGAAGCTTAAACCCATGGATAATGGGGTGCTTTGAAAATTAAATACGCCCAGCAGGAGTCGAACCCGCAACCTTCTGATCCGTAGTCAGACGCTCTATCCAATTGAGCTATGGGCGCATTTCAGAAAGAGAAAATTATATAGCAGATATAGAGCGGGTCAAGATAATTCTGTAATTAAATGAAAATAGAGGTTAATTGCTCATCAGCATCCAGATAAAGAGCAGCACGATGATAAAGAAACCGGCAAAAATAGCGAAAACTACTTTATTGTCAGGAGTTTTTTTTTCAGCCGCCGGCCTCTCATCCTTTTCAGCTATTTCCTGACGTTTGGCATTTATTTTCTGCAGCCAGAGGTCTTCGATTTTCAGCAGTTCCGGGCTTTCTGCAGGTACCGTAAATGTCTGGCACTCCACGATCGGAGATTCCTTGACCTCTTCGATTTCGATTACCGCTATTGTAACATTGTCCATGCCGCCGCGGTCATTGGCCATTTTTACCAGCAGGTCAGTTATTTTTTCAATATTGCCTTCGGCTCGTTTTATAACATCAAAAATTTCGTCATTATCGGCAAATCCGCAGAGGCCGTCGGAGCAAAGCATAAATTTGTCGCCAGCTTTGACTTTTAAGAGCCGGTAGTCAACCTCGACGTCCTGCCTGACACCGAGAGCCCGGGTAATTACATTTTTGCCGACAGAGACATCGGCTTCGGACAAATTTATTCTCTGGCTGTCCTGCATTTCCTGCACCCAGGAGTGATCTTTGGTAAGCTGCACCAGTTCTCTTTCTTCGATTTTGTAAGCTCTGCTGTCGCCAACATGTACGATAGACATATAGTCGGCCTCAAGCGACAGAGCTACGATGGTAGTTCCCATGCCAGAGAGAGCGCTGTCAGTCTGTGCCCGGTTGTAAATTTCTCTGTTGGCCAGGCGAATTGATTGCACCAGGATTGTTCCGGTGTCAGGCACAGTACGTCCGAATGCCAGTGCTTTGTCTTCTAAGAGTTCTTTTTGAAAATGGCTGAAAGATGTGCTTATGATTTCAGCTGCCGTCATCGAGGCAACTTCGCCAGCTGCATGGCCACCCATGCCGTCACAAACCGCAAAGACATTATTCTGCGGATCCAGCTGCAGGTAATCTTCATTGCCGGTACGTACCAGGCCGATATCTGTTTTACCAACAGCTTTACAAATAAGTGACATTATATCTTGGTCCAAAGATGCAATTAAAAATGTTCCAACCTATCCAGACATTATTACAAAACAAAAAAATTCTGGCAACCAGATTTTTTTAATATCGGAATCCGGCTTGATATACACAACAAGAAAAAGCCCCACTTCTGATGGGGCTTTTAGAAAATCTGCTGTAATTAGCCAATTTATTTGACGAGCATCATTTTTTTGGATTCTGAATGAGTTTCAGTCAGCATCCGGTAGAAATATATACCGCTCGGCAGAAGCGAGCCATCAAATTTAAATATATACTCACCGGCACCCTGGTTGCCTAAGTCAATAGTCTCAATCTCGCGCCCCAGAATGTCATATATCTGAAGCAGGACATCAGTTCTGGATGGCAGCGTGTAAGCGATATTGGTAGTAGGGTTAAACGGATTAGGGTAGTTTTGCTCCAGGACAAATCCGGAAGGCAAAATACCGTCGATTTCATCATCAATCCCGGTAGTTATTGAGGCCGTCATAGTAAAAGAGCTGTCCACATGCTTGGATGTGTCCAGATATGAGAAGACCGAATAGGAAATGAAATCGGTTGTGTCTCCACCCGGAAACCAGTTGGGCACAAAAATTTCAAAATATAAATAAGCGGTATCATTTGGCTCTGCATAATCAAAATGGGTTTGTGGCTGAATTGTCCAGCCTTTAGATGAAACTGCATTTATGCCGTAAAAATCCAGGCCATCGCCGTCGTTTCTAACGGCGACCACAACTCCTACCCATCTGTTAAAGCCGACCAGGGTATCATTTGGATAGGATACTCCGGAGAGAGCTATCAGAGTCGAATTGGCCGAAAGGGAGACCAGATTAGTATCCAGATTCTGCCAGGTCGGGTCACCTGAGGTTACAGTTGCATCTCTGCCATTGATAGTGAATCTGACTGTTTCACCGGCTTCAGGACCTTCATCAATGCCCGGAGTGAAAGGGTCATCGCCCAAAACGGCGAAAAACCCGTAAAATCCAGCTGTATGTACTGTAAATTTACCGCCGGAAACCCCGCTTGAGTCAAAAGCCTCTATAATCGAGCCGACTGGCACAGGTTTGTTGTCAAAGGTACTGGTAGAGTCAAAAAATATGCAAAATGGTACCTGTGACTGTGCAGGCGAAGCGGCAATTATCACGATTGCCGCTGCCAAAACTGCTGTTTTAAGTCTATTTGTCATAATTACTTATTTATACTGCAAAATTCGAGCCATTTTTGCTTCTATTTCTCTTATTTCAGTAAGGTCATTTTCTTGGTTTCAATCTGCTTATTATCAGCAGTCAGTCTGTAAAGATAAATGCCAGAGGCTGCTGTTTCGCCGCTCATAGTCCGCCCATCCCAAATCACTTTAGTTTCGCCGGCATCGGCCATGCCGTCAAACGGAATTGCCACTACCTGACCTAAAAGATTGAATATCTCTATTTTGGCCTGGCCTGCAGCCGGCAGGCTGAAGTTTATGGTAGTAGATGGGTTAAAGGGATTAGGATAGTTCTGTGACAGAGAATAGCTGCCCGGAAGATTATCTTCAGGGCTGCCGCCTGTGGTCAGGGCTGCTATTTCAATCAAAGCACCCTGATTTGTCCAGCTGAATTCTTCGCGGGTTCTCACACCATCTATTTCAAGGAAGAAAACATCACCTTTGCTGATTCCGGTCACCTGCTCACCAAAGAGGTCGGCATAGACCGGCATAAATCCGAACTGACCGCTTTCTGTAAGCTCAAAATGACCGATTTTTGTGCCATCGGCTGAACGAGCCGTAACAATTGTTCCGGCCGATACGGTCTGATTGTCCAAAGTCAAATTGTATGAATAAAGGTTGACCCAGCTTCTGGTCGGCTCAACAACTTTTTCAACAGTTTTGGCAGATGCCAGCAGTTCTTCAATATCGTATTCAGGTGCCGCCAGGCCCCCTGCTGCCGGATAAGTCAGAACATCGCTAGCGCTGACTTTGAGCCAATAACCGAGACATGTCCTCATATCGTTCATTGTATTGAAAACAGTATCTCCGGGGATGTACACCAAAGGTCCTACATCGAATGTATAAGCTATCTCCAGGCTGCCAAGTGAAGCCAAAGCTGAGTCAGTAGGCAGCGTATCGTTTGGCAGGTAGCTGATCAGATTCCAGCCGGAGTTCAGCAGAATGGGGGTATTCTGATCCACCGGAACACCTTCTATAACTAAAGTTACTGGAACAAAGTCGCAGAAAGTTCTGATCCAATAGCCGCTCAAATGGTCAACTTGAGTTAAAGTATTGAATAAATCCATACCGGGAATATATGTTAGACCGCCCTGTTCAAAGCCGAGCACAATATCAATACAATTCGAAAAAGGATGAAGAACATCTTCAATATCATCAGAATCAGTATTCAAATTCCAGCTGACCAAATTCCAGCCAGGATATATAGGACATTCAAGTGTCAGGCGTTCGCCTCCGGCCAGACAGACACGGACAGTATCGTAGGCATCCGGATAGATGGTATTGCCATCAGCTAAGGCTTCGACGCCATTTATGAAGAACCTGATATTATCACCGGTAGTGGCGCCTTCGTCTTCTGTTGAGCCGGTAGAATCTCTATAGACCGGCATAAATCTGTAGACACCGGGGTCAGTTACAAACTGACGGCCGCAAATGTTACCTTGCGGGTCCTGAGCTTCTACAATGGCACCAACGGGTAAGGGCGCACCAAAGAGGGTGTTGACATCGCAGAAATAATCAACCCACTGGTCAACCGCTGTAATCGGCTCGACCGGGTAGAGAATTATCATAAGTCCCTTGTCGCCGGAATTAGCGTGAACATTATTAGGGTAGCAGGCGCCGTTAAAAGTGGTGGAGTCCGAACTGCCTTTGTAAGCATAGAGGTCAAAATTCCCCAGAAATATTTCTGTGAAGGCAAAGGCGCCATTGCCGTTGGTGGTAGTAGTCATTGAAGGACCGCTGCTCGGATAATCCGCCCAGAGTTCGACTATGGCGCCGGCAAGGCCGACTGTGTCGGGGCTGATAACATATCCGCAGACAAAAGCACCGGTTGTATCAACTATTATGTTTCCCCCGCCTCCGGGGATGACTGGAAGGATAACCTCAAGTCCTCCGCCACAATCTCTAAAGAAACTTGTAGGGAAATGAGCAGTATCAGATTTTAAGAACGATATCAAAGGTGTTACACTATAAACTCCGTGGGGAGTAAAACAGTCAACAGAGAAATAGAGCTTACCAAGAGCATAGTTCGCTGGTGCAATAGGCGCTCCGCCATCAACATCCAAGTCTATTTGGGCAAAATTGGTATTATTGTCTATGGCGGTCGTCTTTATGGAGACACCACCGAAATTAGTTTCATTGAATACAAAAGAATCAAGTACAATTGAACTATCTCCATCCCAGATTAGCGGAATCGAGATTCCAAATACATCGCAGCTGTTGGTTATATTTAATGGTACGCTAACCTGCTGACCCGGAACCGCCGGAACGGTAGCAACTACCAGAGTGTCGCCTTCTGAACCCGGGTCTTTGTCTTCAACTGTAACTGTGAAAGATTCGCTGACTGTGTCTTTTCCGTCAGAAGCGAAAGCAGTTAAATTGTAGACTCCGGCCTGGCTGAAGTTTGGCGTGAACACAAACCGTCCGGCGCCATTGCCGCTATCTGTAAATATCATATTTTCGACCAACGGTGAGACTGATAGGAACAGGGCATCGCCGTCAGCGTCGGTTGCTGATACATGCACATCCAGGGTATCACCCTCGAAAATCGTGGTATTGCCGATTGTAGCGAGTACCGGTGGATTGTTTGGCTTTTCAAGGATCACCAAATTGACAATGACAATTACCGGAGAATTAAATGCTGTGTCTGCTGATACAACTATAGTGTCTTTATACATGCCGGGAAGAAGTGAATCAAGATTGGTCGTATCAGCAACTACCATGAAATTATCTGGCGCTGTGCCAGATGATTTGCTGGTGTTAAACCAGAAACTGCTTTCTAATAGCGAATAAGGAAAAATTGTTCCGGCACTGTCAGATACTGAGACAGAAACCGGATCAAAGGCTGCACCGCCATCGGTCACAACAAGGTTGATATTAGTTGGTGCGACTTCCAACAGAATCGGAGCTGCAGTGATTTCTAATTTGAAGTATTCATAAATGGGGGAGTTATTAGCAGAAGCGGAAGATATCATGACAGAGTCAAAATATGTTCCGGGAGCAAAACCCGATATGTCTACTGATGCAGTAACGGATTCAGGAGTTGTGCCACCGGATATATCTAGCGACAGCCCGGCGACGCTATTTAACAAAGTAAAGGAGATGTTAAATCCTCCCGTCTCACTAACTAAGAATGATTGGTCGGTAGGGTTGGCACCGCCTTCGACAGCACTAAAAGAAAGAGTGTCAGGGTCTAGGGCAAGAGACTTGTCGGCAGCGAAGACTTCCAGACTAACATATTCAAAAATTGGTGAGTTATTGGCAGCGCCGGAAGATACCATTACAGAGTCAAGATAAGCACCGGGGGCGAGACCAGATATGTTTATCGAAACGGTTACATCTTCGGTAGTTGTGCCACCGGATTTGTCTAGCGACAGCCAAAGTGAGCTTTCTGACACAGTAAAAGCAATGTTAAATGCTCCGGTTTCACTGACTGTGAATGACTGGTCAGCAGGATTTACTCCGGCTTCAACCGCACTAAATGAAAGTGTGTCAGGATTGACTGCCAGAAATTTAGGAGCTGAGCTGACCACCAAACTTACATATTCATAAATGGGTGAGTTATTGGCAGCACCAGAAGATATCATGACAGAGTCAAGATAAGCACCGGGGGCGAGACCAGATATGTTTACCGAAACGGTTACATCTTCGGTAGTTGTGCCACCGGATTTGTCCAGCGACAGCCAAAGTGAGCTTTCTGACACAGTAAAAGCAATGTTAAATGCTCCGGTTTCACTGACTGTGAATGACTGGTCAGCAGGATTTACTCCGGCTTCAACCGCACTAAATGAAAGTGTGCCGGGACTTACAGCCAGAAATTTAGGAGCTGAACTGACTACCAATTTTACATATTCATAAATAGGTGAATTGGTGGCCTCACCAGAAGATACCATGACAGAGTCAAAATATGTTCCTGCAGTAAGACCAGAAATGTCAACAAATACACCTATGAAAGAGATAGTCGTCCCACTAGAGATATCCAGGGAAAGCCAGCTGCTGCTTTCTGAAAGAGTAAAGGGGATGTGAAATCCGCCAGTCTCAGATAGCCAGAACCCTTGGGCGGCCGGGTTTGCGCCAGCTTCGGTAGCGCTAAATGATAAAGTATCCGGGCTGACTGCCAGGAATTTTTCGGCTGCGTTTACCAGCAGTGAAACTGCTATTGATTGGGGAGAATTGTCGGCTTCGCCAGAGGAAATTTGAATAGTACCAGAATAGCTACCCGGGGCAAGACCGGTGATGTCATAAGATACTACCAGTTCATCTGGTGTTGTACCGGATAGAGGGGAAACAGCTGCCCATGAAATTGACTCGCTGACAGTAAAACCAATGTTGCCACCGCCGGCTTCGGTAACATCTACTGTGTCAGGAGCCGGGTTCGCTTCGCCTTCAACAGCTGTACCAGAAACGCTGTTGGGCGAAACATTGAGGTTATTGACTGGTGCCGAACCAATCTGAAGCGGGCCGCCCCAGATAGGATCATAATCTTGTCCGCCCAAAGGAAGAAACAGGTAATCGGTCGAAGGAAATTCGGCAAGCTGAACCGTATCAATAGTAAGAACACTGGAGCCACTCCAGCTACCCATTGTCATATAAAAAGTAGCCAGTCTTCTCCAGTTTGGGGCGGGGGGATAGAAATTAAAAATAGCAGTACCGCTGGCCAGAGCAACCTGGCTGTCGTTTGTAACAGCCAGGCTATTATTAAGAAAGAAGAACGGGCCGATTGCCATTGCGTCCAGCTCAGCAGAAGGTAAGGCGCTATCCATCTGAAGAGATGGGTTATCCCATTTCCAGGCATATTGAAGCGTTGAAAGCGAATTAGCATCTACAAATACAGAGCATTCAACGACTACGGGTACATTTATTCCATCTACCGGAGGAGTTATGAATACCATTTTTATGCTGTCCGGTGCCCCGTCGTCCTGAGCAAATGCGGGTATGGCAAAAAGTGCTAAAAAGAGTAATGTCAGAAATGCTTTTTTCAATTGCATCAAATTATCTCCTGATTATCAATCTGTTTATATCTATGAAACTATTTGCAATAAATAATGGCAATTTCGCTGCGCGAAAAATCTCAGGTCCTCACTTCAAAAAAATTCCAATTAATAATTTTCGGACTTTCAATTCTTAGCAATATTTAATTTTTAAGTCATCCTTAAATCTAAAGAAAAGTACTAATGGAGACGTCTTAATCACTTAAATCACAGAAACTTCAATATTCCTGCAGATGTCTCAAATATAAAGCCAGACGATCAAAAGTCAAGAATGTTCAAGCTCCTGCGCAATATTTGCTCAGCTCCTATTGCGTATCCTCTTTCTATCTCGTATCCAAAGCAAAAACAAGACCATAATTGCCCCGAGCAGGTCTGCGATTAAATCGGGGAGTTCGGAAACTCGATTTGGCACGAATTTTTGGTAAAATTCATCACCCAGAGCAAAGAGCCCTACTAGTAAAAATGATATCAAAAGAGCTTTTCCCGAAAGAGCTTTGTTCGCTAAGTGACTAACAGACCTGAATATCAATAATGCAAAAACGAAGTATTCCAGAAAATGAATTATTTTATCTAGCTGATAATCCCCCAGAGTGGGAGATTTCAAGCCCGAAATTGAAGAAGCCGCTATAATTAGCAAGGCATATAGAACTGGCGGTAAATGATACTTTGCGAATGTTTTCAAGCTGCTGTGGGTAATTTCAGGCCCTTTCGTTACATAATTACCGGCTGTTCATTCTTATCCATATCTTAAAAATGGAGTCAAAATGCTGTCAAGTAAAATTGGGGCAATTTGATAAAATCAAGAGACACTCAGCACAGTTCTCAAATTTTTCTATCAAAAGACCACCACTGCTATTATAATCAGTCTACATAATGGATATGTACAATAAAGTAAGACAGACGATAATTGACAACAGTCTGTTATCAGCCGAAGATTCCGTTCTGATTGCACTATCAGGGGGGCCGGATTCTGTCGCCTTGCTTCATATTCTGACCAGGCTCAGAAATAGTCTGAGGCTGAACTTAAATGCAATTTACATTAACCATGGACTGAGACCCCGTGCTGCGGCAAAAGAAGAGCTGTTTTGCGCTGCTTTGTGTCAGAAATTTGATGTCAATCTTCGCCTGGTGGCTGTCGATATCAAAGCGCTTGCCACCGGCTCAAAAAAAGGGATCGAGGAAACTGCCAGAAATTTTCGCTATGAGCAGTTTGAAAAATTAGCCGCAGAATTAAATTGCAGCAAGGTCGCCCTGGGTCATCACTTTGATGACCGGGTCGAGACAATTCTGTTCAGATTTTTGCGAGGCACCGGCCCGGCCGGGCTAAAAGGTATTCCAATGTCCAGAGGTAAAATCATCAGACCGCTTTTTGATTTGACTAAGCAGGAGATTTTCGACTATCTCAAAAAACAGAATCTGAAATATTGCCTCGATAAATCTAACAGCCAGACAGAATTCAAACGCAACTATATCCGTAACCGGCTGCTTCCTGAAATCAGGACAAAACTGAATCCGGCCGTTGACAGAGGTATAATATCGCTGAGTGAAATCATCTCCGAAGAAGAGTTATATCTCGAAAAAATTGCAGACGAGGCTTACAAAAAGTGTGTGACAAGATCTCCTGCCGGTAAGTTAGTGCTTGCATCGGAGCGCTTTGCGGGTTATGATTTATGGGTACAGCGTCGCGTCATAAGACGTTGTATTGCAGAAGTTTCGAAAACTCAGCTGACTCCCTCAAAAGAAGTTGTCGGGCGGGTTATCGAAGTCGCAGCTGGAAAGAAAAAGGCGGTTTCTGTTCCCGGAAATTTAGAGTGCCAAAGAATTGGCCAGGAGCTTTATCTGCACCAAAAGGCACCTCTGACATTTCTAGAAAGAATTGAAATTGGCTCAAAGTGTAAAATCGAAGTATTGGGAGCGACTCTATCGGTTAAATTGTTAAAGCAAGGCAATCAATCTCTTTTGAAAAAACGCCAATCTCCAGATGTGATTGTTGATTTTGGCAAAGTCAGACCCCCATTATTAGTCAGAAGCATAAGAGCCGGCGACAGGTTTTGCCCGCTGGGCTTAAAAGGCAGTAAAAAAGTAAGTGATTACTTAGTAGATAGAAAAGTCAGCAGGCCCTTAAGAGACGAAGTGCCGGTGGTGGCAGACAGAAAAGGAATTATCTGGCTGGTCGGATACGAGATTGATGAGCGAGTCAAGATGGACAGCACAACAACGGAGAGACTGAAAATTGGAATCAAATATTCTTGAAAATAAAACAAAGCTCCCTTTTGAACTTCTGATAGATCAGGAGAAGATTCACAAGAGGGTTGCAGAAATGGCCGCAGAAATAACCCGCGAGTACAGTGACAAAACACCGGTATTTGTGGGCGTGCTCAAGGGCTGCTTAATTTTCATGGCCGATTTGATAAGACAGTGCAATTTTCCGCTGGAAATAGAGTTTATCTCAGCATCTTCATATCGGCAAGGGACGGGCTCAAATGATTTCCTGGTACTGGGGGGAGCCTCGACAACCGAGCTGAAAGACAGGCACGTTATAATAGTCGAGGGTATAATAGACAGCGGACGTACTGCTGAGGCTATCCTGTCTCACTTAAAACTGATGGAACCAGCCTCGTTAGAGCTTGTTACATTGTTGGACAAACCGGGCAGTCATCGTAATCGTCTGGATATAAAGCAGATAGGGTTTTCTATCGGCAATGAATTTGTAATAGGCTACGGACTTGATAATACTCAAAAATTTCGAAACCTTCCTTACATTGGCAGAGTATTAGATGAGCAGTAGACTTTATATTTATAGCAACTGACCGAATGGAGTATTAGTGCAGAATTCTAAATTACCGCCTCCTGATAAAAAAGGACGTGACCCAAAAGACGATAAATCAGACGGCCAGATGAACTGGCGCGGCGCCGGAAAATCTCTGGTTTTCTGGGTCGCTTTGATTCTGATTGTTATCGTCGCTTTCAGCTATTTTCAAGGGGTTACCTCAGACGAAGCCGAAATCAGTTACACCGAGTTTTTAGCTCAGCTCGAAAATGATAATGTAATAGAGGTCTCTTTTACAGATAGAAACATAAACGGGAAACTAGTAAATCCGACTACATTTCTTTCTTCAGAATCCACCAAATCATACAGCCGTTTCAAAACTTTGATTCCGTTTCCGGACATAAACTACGATTTGATAAACCGCCTGGAAGCCAAAAAGGTGGCCATCAAAGTCAAAGAAAGAACACCGGACCTCTTTTCGGTGCTGCTCACTCTGGCACCCTGGATTTTGATAATTTTCATCTGGCTCTTTTTTATCCGTCAGATGCAGTCAGGCGGCGGCCCGCGCGGGCTGTTCTCATTTGGTAAAAGCAAAGCCAAGCTCTTGACCGACGAACGCCCAAAAGTAACTTTCAGTGATGTAGCCGGTGCCGACGAAGCCAAAGAAGAGCTGCAAGAAATTATAGAATTTTTAAGTGAGCCGGGTAAGTTTCAAAAACTTGGCGGCAAAATTCCCAAAGGCGCCCTGTTATTAGGCCCTCCGGGAACCGGTAAGACTCTCTTGGCTCGCGCTGTTGCCGGCGAAGCCGACGTTCCTTTTTTCTCGATGTCCGGTTCGGACTTTGTTGAAATGTTTGTTGGTGTCGGCGCCAGCCGGGTGCGTGACCTGTTTGAGCAGGGCAAGAAAAATGCTCCCTGTATAATTTTTATAGATGAAATTGATGCAGTCGGTCGTCACCGCGGTGCCGGACTGGGCGGCGGTCACGACGAACGCGAACAGACCTTAAATCAGCTGCTTGTTGAAATGGATGGCTTTGAATCCAACGAAGGCGTCATACTTATCGCTGCCACCAACCGTCCCGATGTCCTGGACCCGGCCCTCTTAAGACCTGGCAGGTTCGACCGTCAGATAGTTGTGCCTATTCCTGATGTCAAAGGCCGAGAGGGCATTCTCAAGGTGCATGTCCGCAAAGTTAAACTGGCAGATAATATAGACTTAAAGGTTCTGGCTCGTGGCACACCCGGTTTGACCGGCGCAGATTTGGCCAATATGGTCAACGAAGCGGCGCTGCTGGCCGCCCGTCGCAACAAAGACTCTGTTTCGATGGATGAATTCGAAGAAGCCAAAGATAAAGTACTGATGGGCGTGGCCCGCAAATCGCTGGTAATAACAGACGAAGAGAAAAAATTTATCGCTTATCACGAAGCAGGTCATACCCTGGTCGCCAAGTGTTTGCCCAATGCCGACCCGATTCACAAGGTGACGATTATCCCCAGGGGAATGTCGCTGGGTGTGACACAGTCGCTGCCAGTCGATGAACGCCATACTTATTCCAGAGATTATCTGGAAACAAGTTTAGCTGTCTTTATGGGTGGTCGTGTAGCCGAGCTTCAGGTCTTTAACCAGCTGGCCACCGGCGCCGGCAACGATTTAGAGCGCGCTACCAAACTTGCCCGCAAAATGGTCTGCAACTGGGGCATGTCGGACGA
>JACZWU010000012.1 GCA_022571985.1 Candidatus Zixiibacteriota bacterium
TTGTCTGTAAAAATCACCAAGTCCGACCAGCGCATCCGGGTAAGCAGAGTCAACTGCCAGCATCTTTTCAAAGACCGACATGGCCGAGTCCATCATATCGCAGCGGATATAACAGATTGTCAAATTACTGGCATTTGAGAGGTCGCTGGGATTGGCAATCAGGAATTTGGAAAAGAATGGGGCGGCTTTGCAATATTCATTTAAATTAATGTAGTCATAGGCTATTGAAAGCAGCAGTGAGGAACTGTCCTCGGTTTGTGCCATAGCTTGGTTTAGCCAGACGATAGCATCCTCATATTTATCCTGCCTTTCATATAGCGAGCCAACGGCAACATAGGGGCGATGATCTGTTGAGTCTAATTGAATCGCCAGTTTCATATTTGAAATGCTTGAATCGGCCTTGGCGGCAATAGAAGTAGTATAAAATTCCAGCATGCTAGAATCAGAAGTATTCTCTTTTTCGCTGGACATCTCCTCTACAGAGTTGAGCTGCTCAATGCCTCTGTTATAGAATTCTCTCCAGTATTTGACTTTGGTGGAGTCGGCCTCTTCGACCAGTTTACTGCAGTTTTTGCGGTATTTCTTTTTGATATCTTTGTTATCGCAGGCCATTTCCAGAGTGTCAAAATACGCTATCATTTTGGTGACGTATGGATATTTTGCATCGGCAGTTGTTTTTGATTCAACAAAATCCACCATGATTTGTCCCATCAATCCCAGAGCCTGAGAGTGGGGGCCGTAGTATAGAAAGAGTGAGTCAAGCATAGCAACTGCATCTTCCGGGCGGTTTTCAATTACATGAATTTTGGCACTGGTAATATATGCTCCGACCGGAAGTTTACGAGCTACTGAAATACCAAACGAAAACAGCAGTAAAGCCAGTGGAATCAATATCTTATAAGAAAAACTTTTCAAAATGTCCTCCTGAAATGATTCAAAACTTTCTGCAAATTATAGCCCAATAATGCCTCTGTCAACCTAAGACATTTAGCGATAATTATAGCGGACTTTATACTTCACAACTACTTTTTCGTTGGCCCTGGCCTTAATTTTGAATTTAATGGTATTGGCATCCTTTTTCTCATACTTAAAATCGGACTCCAGAATCTCCCAGAAACCATATAGTTTTTTGACAATCTCTATGGTTACTGCTTCAGCCTTACGGTTGCGAATTTCTATCTCCATATCGCGGTCTTCGATCTTTTGGGAAATCCGGTTCTGGTTCATTATGCGTTCTTCAGCTGCGATATCAAAAGCATTGCCGACAGTGATATTAAGCTCTTCGTTTATGGGCGTATGTTTGATTCTGTCTTCTCCGAGTAAAATCCGGGAGCCGTCATCGTCGGCCTGAAATATGCGGAACCTTCCGGCCGGAAGCGGCATGCCCAGACCGGTCTCTGAGGTGTTTTTGAAACGTAATTTTACCTGTACCTGTTTGGGGTTTCTTTCCGGCTCATAAACGAATACTTTTTCGACTTTGGCACGTGCCGGTTCAAATAAAGAGATTTGCTTGATTTCTTTGTCAGCCACGGTGGCTTTGCGGGGCAGAGTGTAGAGGTGGTATTCGAAAAATACTTTTTCCTGGAATCCGGGAGCAGCCGCTGACAGAGTTTTTCTCGCATATCCGTCTAAAACAACTCGCTCGTATTGCTGCGCCCTATGAATGTCTCCTGCTACAAGTTTAAGCTTGGCGTCTTTATATGTTTTCCCCGATACGTTGTTTATTGCTGCCCAGCCGGACAGATCTAACTGAGTTTCTTCTGAATTTAAGAGCCCGACATATTCGGCGCTCCAACTTAGGCCTGAAGTCTGATAGCTTACTTCGCATAGCGCTTCACCAGAAAAATCAGAATCATATTTCCAGAAAAGAGTCGGGCGGGTGATTAGTCCGTCGGGTAAACTTGGGAAATTGACTTCGACGACATGGGACAACAGCACGATCTTAATTCTGCCGGACTTTTCCTGAATGGTTATGGCATTGGAACTTGAGGCCAGCAGAATGCCATTATATAATTTGCCTTGTTTATCAATCAGTTCAATCTCTTTATCAATATACTTTTGATACATCTGTGCCGGGCTGACCAGATCGAAGGCATAGTTCTGCTCTAAAATTGAAACATTGCGATTGCCTTCGACTGTGAAGCCGACCGAGTTGGCATCTATAAGTGATGGTACATCGCGAAACTGCAAGCGGCCGATGCCTTTATCAAATTTCAATGTCCGCTTTTCGCTTATCACGCCGAGATTGCTGTTATAGACGGTAACTGCTATTTCATCAGCAATTACGACAGATGAGATTAAGAGCAGCGATGTTATGAGAGTCAGATTTTTCATTTTAGTCTCCTAATGATTATACAGCCTACGGCTGCAAATATTATCATATCGAAGTATATACCAAAAAGAAGGGCGAATCTTCCAGAAAAAAGCGTCTTAAACAGCTTTGAAATTCTTGACCGTAAAGTCAATCTGCTGCTGGACTTCGGCCGGAGTCGGGTTCAGTTCTGTGGTCGAAAAAGAGCCATTTTCGCAGTCTATTTTATCAAATGTCTGCAAATAGAGCGAATATATCAGCTTAAGGCTGAGCTGATATTTGGGCTCAAGAAAGAGAATAGTCTTGTTGACAGAATTTAAGGCTCTCTTGCGGTAGTAGTCAGCCAGTCTCTTATATTCGGTAAAAAGCGAACGGACTCTATCGTCAACAATACCGGCTTTACATTGATTCTGAATTTCATCTACAGTCAGTTTATGCCGTTTCAAAATGTCGTCCGGGAAATAGTTTAAGCTTCTGGTCTGGTCTTTTTGGTAGTCTCTCATTATATGCACCAGATAAGAGAAAATTGCCAGCGGCCGGGCGGCTTTGCAGATATCGAACTTAGGCAGGCTAAACTCATTTCCTGACTTAGATATTCCGCAAAGATGCATAAATATCGAAGCCGGCGATATGGCTGCTCCCTCGGTATAGCGGCGGAAAGTCATAAAGCTGTCAAAGCCGTCATTCTTGATATCATAGATCATGGCCTGAGCGAGTCTCTGCCAGGGCCAGAGAGGAATCTTAAATCTCTGAATGACTTCCAGCAGCATTCGCAGGGTTCTGCCGCCGGACTCAGTCTTGTTCAGGCCGGCAATCAGTTCGTTAATGTCTCTCGTGTAACTAATTTGTTCGGCCGGGCTGAACGACTGGCCGTCAACTTTGCGGTCATCAACTAAGTCGTCAATTTCCCGCATCGACTTGTAACAGATCTTAAACGCCTGATACCTGTCTTCGTCCCAAAATCGTGCGGCTATATCCAGAATAGGGTTGGTCAGAATAGACTCAAAATCTGAGTCGACAATTAACAAGTCCTGATAGTTTTCAGTTTGATTCACGGCAATAAATATAATTCAGGAGGCGAGCGAAAGAAAGCTTACTTTAGCAAAAGCATTTTGCGGCTGCGCCATTTCTCAGCAGCCATTAGCTTATAGAAATAAACGCCCGAAGATACTATCTGCCCGGAATTAGTTGTTCCCTTCCAAACTACAGCCTGAGAACCTATGCCATTACCAGAAAAACTTTTGATATTCTGGCCATTGACATTGTATATCTCAAGGCTCCAATCTGTTTCACTTGGCAGGTTGAATTCAATAGTAGTGGAGGGGTTAAACGGGTTGGGATAGTTCTGATGGAGTATAGGGGTTTCAGGCAGGACAGTTTCGGCTTCAACCATAAGAGCAGTTTCTCTTCCGTAGACATCGACGGCCGAGCCTAAAATACCAAGCTCGGCATCCCCACTGTAGGAAAACAGCCAATGCTCACCGCTTGTCAATACCTGGTTTTCTTCAATGTCCACCAGCAGCATGGTAATAGTGTCTCCAATCTGACCGGTCAGTACATCCGGCTGTTCAAACAGGAAATCTGCCGGCGACAGCTGCTGTCCATCTTTGGGAAAAAGGCGAAGGTATAGTAATGATATTTCACTATTAGAGACAAATCTCAATTCCTTACTGTAATCTCTTTGGGAAACTGATAAATTACTTTCAAACGTGTGGCTCGGTGCGGGTTTAAAATACCAGTAATTCCCGGAAATTATTCGAAATAACAAAACTAAATCCGCGACCGATAGTACTACTCCGTCACAATTAATGTCCGTTTGCGCTATTTGTCCCGGGAAATGGATTGTAAATATTCCTAGGCCGTACCGAAAATAATCTATAAACATTACGGCATCGGCAACCTCAAAGGCAAAACCGTTGAGATTGATATCACCTACCTCGAACCAACACCAGTCGTAATCTCCAGAATCCCAAATTATCGCGGAATTGACAAACCTGATATTCGACAGAACTTCTTTGCCTTGCTGATTCGGGCAAGCCGGATCGGGAATTCCAAATCCGGGAAAAGAATAATTTACTTGTTGAATCGGGTCTACTGCTGAATAATCGACAAATAAACTCTCGGCGGTATATAAAGTGTCGCCTGAAGCCGAGATCAGCACGTTATCGTTGCAATCTCGCCAGAAGAAACTGTACCGAATAAGTTCGCCCGGAAAATGCCCTTGATGATTTTGTGAAAGTTGAATTTCCAGTTCAGCCAAAGTAACGTTGCTCAGATTACAACTTGGCAATTGACCTCCCGAAAGAGAAGCAAGACCGATGATATTAATTAAATTTACAGGATACTGCGGGAAAAAAGTAAGCACAGTGTCTGCTGATATCTGGCGGTAAGTAAAATACTCCCAGCCACAGCTATCAAAAATATCGCCTGGATTAATATCATAAACAGAGGCCTGTATTCCTTCGTGGGCAATGGTAATAGCAAATCCGCTAATGTCATTCACTATAGAATCTGCTGAAATAGTTAGAGTTTTGGTCTGTCCGGTTAAAGCATTATCAATTCTGCTTATAGATATTTGGGCTGCGGAGGCTATTGAGGGTAATAGCCACAATGCCACAAATGAAAATGCTAAGAAATGTCTTAATGTTCTATTTTGCATAACCGATTCCAACTGCAGTAATGATTTATGGACATCGAAATCTAATCGCCAGCCCCGATTTATGCAAGTACTAACTATACGAAGAGCAATAGGGATTAGCAGGCCTAAATGCCGTCTACGCGGCGGGGGTAGCTGCCGAGAACTTTGATAAAGTGAGTTATCTCGGCCAGATGGTCCAGAGCGTGGTTGACCCGTTCTTCACTTATATGGCCGCAAAAATCGGCATAAAAATAATACTGCCAGGCCTTTTTGCGTGACGGCCGTGATTCAATTTTTGTCAGGTCTATATCACGAAGTGCGAAAACAGACAGTGCTTTAAACAAGACTCCGGGGCCGCTTTTGAGCGAAAATACAATCGAAGTTTTGGCTTCACCTTTAAATACTGCTGCTTTTCTTGATAGTAATAAGAAGCGGGTAAAATTTGTTTTTTCGTCTTCAATTGCTTTTTTGACTTGTTTCATTTTATAAATCTCAGCCGCATAAGGAGAGGCCAGAGCCGCCGAATTTTTTAGTCCGGACTGCGCCAGCATTTTAACTGCGGCGGCGGTGTCGTAGTAGGAGATAGGCGCAATTGTTTTATTTTTTTTAAAAAAATTGCGGCACTGGTCTAAAGCCATCGGGTGCGAATAAACTTTGCTGATGTGCTTAAAAGAAACTCCCGGCGGAGCAATCAAACAATGCGAAACCCGCAGCTGGATTTCATCTATTACTTTCAGCTCATGCTCCAGCAGCAGATCATAATTTTTGTGGATCGAACCGACCAGAGAGTTTTCTATGGGCACAATTCCAAAATCTGCTTTTTTATTTTCTACGATTTGAAATAGAGTTTCAAAATTATCGCAGGGGACAGGTACGATCTTTTTACCCAGAAGCTGCCGCGCCGCTACTTCGGAATAGGCCCCGCGTTCTCCCTGAAATGCTACTTTTTTACCTGCCATAATTCACTTTATCGGAAGCAAAATTGAACCCTTAACCGCCGGGAATTGCAGCACTCAAAACGCTCCGGTAGTCAGCATTACCAGAGTGCAGGCGATGACAACTTCTATGCCGGCGTTTTCCAGAATTTCTGCGAGTTGTTCATTCTCTGCGCCGGGGTTGAAAATTACGCGTCTGGGGTTTAGTTTCAGGATGTCATCTTTTAGACCATTTGAAATTTTTGAATTCAGGTAGACTGTTAAAGTGTCAATCGTATCGTCAATTGCTCCCAAAGATTTAAGACCCGGGACCCCATCGACAGTATGTCCGGCCGGGTGAATAGGTATTGGCTTATGGCCATGCTCTCTGAGCATACGCATCGCTTTAAGCGAATAGCGTGCTTCTTTTGGTGAGGCGCCCAATACAGCAACCCGTGAACCGGCTGGTGCCAGTGTTTTCAAATGATAAATCCTTTATTTGTTACTTTCAATATAACGTAATCAGGATATGGCAGCAAAGTTTATCACAAAAAACAGCCCGTCAATTATGTATGTATAATTTATAATTGAACGGGCTGTGGAGAATCAAGATATTTGTTTAAGATTAAAAGGGGACCTTGGACGGGTCAAAATCAGCCACATTTTGCGCCAGAGTCCATTTGTGTCCTTCGGGACAGCTAAAAGTACAAGTGCGATCTCCCCAAAACTGGTCTTTTACCGGCTGAAGTTCTTTGGCCCCGGCCTGTTTTGCTTTTTCATAGGACTGGCCAACGTCGTCTACATAAAGATAAAAGGACACCGGCACTCCCTTTCCGGCGTATTCCGATGGTGACTTGTCTTCGGAGTTCGGACTCTCGGGACCCATCATTATAACGCCATCTTTGTGACCCATCTCAGCGTGCATGATATTGCCTTCTTTGTCGGGCATAGTCATTCTGGTTTTAAAACCGAACGCTTTTTCATAAAACTCAAGTGAGCCTTTGACATCTTTTACGACAATGTAAGTGTTGAGCCACTGCATTCCTTCGGACTTGGGATTTCTCTGTGACATAAAATACTCCTCCAAAATTGGTATTGATTAACGACAAAACTAATTATCTTTGTCTACGATATTATAGGCAAAAGGTTCGCTTTCGGCAATCGAATTAAGTGAAAATTGACGGAATGTGATGCAGGATTTGCGCTTTTGTCAGACTATCGGTAGTACGTTTTCGGGGTCAAATTTGGCTTTGACTTTACGGTTGTAAAGGGCATTGGTTTCGTCGTTTGATTCGTCAAGCACACCGATAAGTCCTTTGCGGTCAACTTCTTTCATCTTGATATCCCGGTACTCCACTTCAGCTGTAATGGGGAAAACCCGAAAAGTTGCGCTGACAATAAGCCCCAAAAGTCCCCAGGAACCGGCAAAAATCTTGACGACATCATAGCCCGAAACAGACTTAAAACAGGCTGAACCGGGTGTGATAATATCTCCTTGCGGGGTGACTATTTCGGCCTGAATGAAATACCGTTTCAAAGGTAAATCATGACCGGCGTTTTCTGCTCTAAGATTAACTGCAATAGATCCGCCGACTGAGCCGACATACGGCAACCGAGAATGCGGCATAAACAAATTTTCAGCTTCCAGATCGTCATTGAGTTCTCTTAGAGGATAGCCGGAACCAGCTTTAACATAAAAATCCGGGGCATTGAGCTGGTGCAGTTTATTTAAGCGGTCGGTGCGGATTGAAATCATATTAACAAATGGCTCCCCCTGCGGGTCGATATTATTGCCGAAACCGGTGATAAACAGGCGCTGCTTGTGCTTGTTGGCCAGCGTTATAAGAGCTGCCGCATCTTCAGCGTTTTCGGGGTGAAAAGTGGGCACGCTTTTTTGCCAGGTCAGCCTATCTTCGGGAAATTCCGACTTTATGACTTCTATGAACCGGTCGAGCTTCGGTTTTGACATAGGGGGATGATAATGAATATATTTGTCTTAGCCAAGTCTTGTAGGTCAGAACCCGCCTCCTTGGCGTGGCCCTGACGATTTATGTTTGTTGAAACCATCCCGAGTACGTGAGGTTTCGACCTGTGCATGGCTGTCGCATTCGTGGGCGGCAGATGTCATCAGCATCAGAATTCGATCGGATTGTCCCAATCACTTGTTTTCAGCTCCAGCGAGTGCCCATCAGGGTCTCGGAAATAAATACTTTTACCTCCCTCTGGCCATTCAACTTTGCTTTCAATTGAAATCTCTAATTCGCTTAATAGGTTTTCCCAATCGTCAAGCTCATTTTTTGTCACTCCAAAGGCTAAATGAAGATTACCGTCGCCGTCAGACGGAGGAATGATACCATAGGATGTTTCTGAGGCCTTTACTGAGCCGCCTTTCTTGAATAACAGAAGTACCTGATTCTCAGCAATTCGGAGTGTAGCCATCCTCTTATTCGAACCTAAGTTCTTGAATCCGAAAAGCCGCTCATAAAAATTGATTGATTTAGTTAATTCGCTGACATAAAGGGCGGTTTTCAGGATTCCAATGATTCTTGGCATGTGTTATTTCCCTCCAATTACTTGATTGTATAAATGCAATTTACCTTTTGAAAACAGTTGGAGCAAGGAAGAGTCAAGCTAGGAGCATTGAATACAGTTGGATTCTTATGGTTGGCCGGCGAGAGCGGGTTCTCGTCAGCCCCTCTTTCATATACTACGATAACACAGGAACCCAGCCTTCGGCTTCGCTCAGGGCAGGCCTGAAAGGTGGGCCTCCTCGGCGGTGTAGCCAAAGAATTAACTTGACTCATAATACCGCTTTGAGATATGTTTCCAGTAAGAGACTAAGTTCTAATTAGTCGGGAGGAAATCATGAAATCAAAATTAATCGGTAGATATGCACTTTTTCCAGTACTTCTTGCATTTGCCTCTGTACTGAGCATGCTTTCTGGCTGCAGTTCGAGTCCCGGAAGTTTGTCGTTAGTAGTCACCTTTGCAGGAACTTCGATTCCAGCAGCGGTTGCTTTTTCTGTCGATACTGATGTTCCCACCTGTGGGAACGAAATTTATGCCGAGAACATAATTGTAAACTCAGAAACACGTGGACTCAAAAACGTCGTATTTCGACTGGAAGGTGAGTTCGAAAACAAAGAATCACCGATAGAGGTTACCATCTCAAATAAAGGCTGTATTTTCATCCCCCATGTAGCGGTGGCAGTGGTTGGGAGTAAAATCAAAATTATAAATGATGATCCGGTTTTTCACACGACCGATACATACTTAAACGGAAAAAGATTTTTCAACATCCCGCTCCTGGTCGGACAACCCGCTCCCCCTCCAAGACCGATTGAAGAGGCTGGGTTAATTGAAGTCAGTTGTGCCGTTCACGACTGGATGAAAGGCTACATAATTGTTCATACCAATCAGCACGTGTCCCTGACCGACGAGTCAGGAATGCTGTCTATGACCGGAATACCTCCCGGCAAGTATTCTTACGTTGCCTGGCATGAAGAGCTGGGTGAACAAACGGGTGAAGTGGAGATCAACAAAGGCGGGGTTACTTCCCTTAAGTTGGCATTCGGGGATGTTAGTCAAACGGAAGCAGTTAATCAAGCCGAAGAAAGCTCTCTCATTGAATGACTTAATAATCTACCCCTGGTAGGATAAACTGCTGAGAAAAATGGTTGTATTATGTTTTGTGGCGCATAGCTAAAAGGAACTTACTACAGCAGAAGAGGAGTCAACCATGGGGAATATAAGCCTTCTGAGAGTCGGTGGTGTATGTGCCATCCTGGTGGTGGTCAGCGGCATTATGGCGCGCATCATCTTTGGGAATGCCTGGCTCGCGTCACGAGGTGTGGATACCATCATCACTGGCCACTGGTTCGATGTTCCGGCACTCTTGCTGTACATGGCCGCTGTTTTGGGGTTCTACCAGGCTCTGCGTAAGGCCGGACCTCTGCTCTTGATAGCGGTGGTGGCCTACCTCACCGGTATCATCTTTGTCCTTGCCCATGAGTTCATCCGATTGGGTATCGCCTACGAACTGGTGCCGGGCATCGCGGAGGCCAGTGCAGCCACCAGGCCGGTACTGGAGGTGATGGCCGACACCCTCCGCCAAACAAGCTTGCTGGCCGCGAGCGTAGGGTTCGTGCTTATCTTCGGTATCGGGGTACTCCTCTTCAGTTTAGCCATTCTACGGACGTCGGTGGTACCCAAGTGGATCGGCTGGCTGGGCCTGATAAATGTGGCGGCGAACCTGACATTGGTGACGATTCTATCGGGTGTGTTTGATAGCAGCATCAGGCCTCCCTGGCTGTTCGCTTCGGGGACCTCCCTGGGGTGGGTGTTAGCTATGGGAATAGTCCTGCTGCGGCTGAAGGAGCCGGTGGCACCGGTTTCTGCGGTAAGCTCCTGAAATCTAGGGCGGTTGCATCAGACCGTTCCAGCGAGTGTTGACTTCTCACAGTATGTGACCTGCTCCCCGAATTTCGGTCCAAATTGAATGAGAGTTATTTTTGATGTGATCAATGAATTGGCTTGACTCATAATACCGCTTTGAGATATATTTCCAGCTAGAGACTAAGTTCTTATTAGTCGGGAGGAAATCATGAAATCAAAATTGAATGTTGGAATTGTGCTTTTACCAGTACTTTTCTTACTTGCCGCTGTGATTGGCTTATCTACTGCTTGGACTTCGGAAGCAGAAAATCAAGTTGAAGAAAACTCTCTCGTTGAATCACTTAAAAATCTACCCCTGGGACTTGACAAGTTTATGGTGATAATACCAGAGGATAACCCCCTGGACGGTATCACTGGTTCTAAGAAAGTGGAACTGGGAAGACATCTTTATTTTGATTCCCGACTTTCGAAGGACAATTCGGTTGCGTGTGCCAGCTGTCATGATCCTAAGAAAGGGTGGAGTGACGGACAACAATTTTCCACAGGCGTTGGCGGTGCGAAAGGTGGCATGAATGCTCCTACAATAATCAATCGGGTTTTCAGTACATTACAATTTTGGGACGGTCGGTCAAAGAGCCTGGAAGATCAAGCCCTTGGACCTATACAAAACCCTATAGAAATGGCTCTCACCTTGGATGAAGCGGTTTCCAAAATATCTCAGGTGGAAGGCTATAAGCAGCTGTTCAAAGAATCTTTCGGAGATGAGCAGGTTACTGCTGAACGTATTGGCAAAGCTATTGCCAGTTTTGAAAGAACAATTGTTTCCGGGAATTCTCCTTTTGACAAGTATGAAAGTGGTGATAAGACTGCCATGAGCCCGTCTGCAATTCGCGGCTGGGGCATCTTTCGAGACAACAAGAAAGGGAATTGTACCAGTTGCCACGCCGGCTTCAATTTCACCGATGAGGCCTACCACAATCTTGGCGTGGGAACAGAAAAACCAGGTTGGGAGAAAGACTACTCCGGTCGTTTTGCGTTAACGCAAGACACCAAAGACAAGGGAGCTTTTAAAACCCCAACACTGCGAAATATTGTTGAGTCCACACCATACATGCATGATGGCAGTGTCAAGACACTTGAAGAGGTTATTGAAATTTATGCCAAGGGTGGTGTTAAAAATGAATACCTCGATCCGAAGATGAAAAAACTCGATTTGACGGACCAGGATAAGAAGGATTTAATAGCCTTTCTAAAGGCTCTTTCCGGCGATGTTACCAAAGTTACAGTGCCGACACCGCTTGAGTAGCGCAATTCCGATTATCATTTAGCGGTTCTGCCGAATTTAGTTTAGCCCGATCAAAGGCAGGACTACACCCAAGCGAGCTCGGGAGGGTACTGCCCTACAAGAATTTATTTGTGGGCGGCTGGCCTTGGCCGGTAAATGGACCACGGCCCCTCGACGTTTCGCGCGAATGGGTTCGTTTTGTCATATTATATTTTTCTTCTAATAGGTCTTGTAGTGATTTTGTCATAATGGATAGCATTTTGTAGTAGGGTCGGGCTTGGTATTTTGAAGCGATCTTGTAATGAATTTGTACAGCGCCAAGATTTAAGGAACTCATCCTTCGGCTACGCTCCCTCGGATCCCACGGGATTTCGTGCGCTCGGGACCATGGTCAGGACCTTACCGCAAGCGGTGGGTGACCGGGCGAAATAGTTTTATGTCAACAAGGTCCCGGAGCTGGGCCATCCCGAAAGATAAAATCAACCAAATAAGTCAAATCGAGAATATTAGATGTAGTGAAGTCGCCGTTTATATCTGCTTCTTCAGGACATATTGCAAGTGGGCCGCCACGAAAAACTCTATCGACAATATAGGTAAGGTCGGAAATGTCCGCATCAAGACCGTCGGCATTGGCGTCTCCACGAATGCCAACACAACAAAAGCTGATCTTGGTGACAAAGCCATCTGAATTGCCGCCAAGATTCGTCCCCTGAAAAGGACCGAGCGTTATAAAATCAGTGGACTGAGTAAAACCAGTTACATAGGCCGCCCCGTCAGCAACCACTTTGATACTTGTGACAAGGTCGTAGGTGCTTCCACCCAAATAAGTGCTAAACGTCAAGTTGTTGCCGACAGGGGAGAACTTAGTGACAAAACCATCAGACTCCAATTGATTCGTCTGCAACTGATAAAGAATTGGGAAATCGGTAGAATGCGTTTTTCCAACCACAATAGCCGAGCCGGCAGCATCCAATCCGATGTCAAAGACGTTGTCACTGCTACTCCCGCCCAAATATGTACTGTAAACTAAGTTGCTTCCCTCGCTGGATAACTTTGTTACAAAAATATCATCTTGCCCTAGGTTTGTCCCTTGATACGGATTAAGAGTCGGGAAATTGGTTGAGCGCGCAATTCCTGTTACATAGGCCATGCCGTCAGTATCCACAGCAATGCCCACGCCGATGTCAAAGTCGCTGCCGCCCAAATATGTACTGTAGACTAAGTTATTGCCGGAACTGGACAGTTTGGTGACGAATGCATCACTGAACCCGCCATTATATGTTCCCTGGTAGGGATTTTGAGTCGGAAAATCCGTGGATTTAGTTCGACCTGTCACATACGCGGCCCCGGCGGCATCTACGGCGATGCCCTGGGCAATGTCGGTGTCGTTTCCACCCAGATAAGTGCTGTAAACAAGGCTGCTGCCATCACTGTTAAACTTGGTGACAAAGGCATCACGGCCATCAACATTAAGTGTTCCCTGATAGGGATTTTGCATCGGAAAATCGTTTGAAATAGTCTGTCCCGTTACATATGCTTTGCCAGTGGCGTCAACTGTGATGGCATATCCGAAATCTGCGTCGCTACCGCCTAAGTAGGTACTGTAGAGCAAGTTGTTGCCGGCATTGTTTAATTTGAAGACAAAGACATCATCGCGACCACCGTGAATTGACTGGTACGGATTGAGAGTAGGAAAATCTGGTGAGAAAGTGTAACCTGCCACATACACTGCTCCAGCAGCATCCAATGCAATTCCTTTGGCAATATCATTTCCGTTCCCGCCGAGGTATGTGCTGTAGATCAAGCTGTTGCCGTTGCTTGACAGCTTAGTTACAAAGGCATCTTGGAAGTTCCCTATATATATCTCCTGGTAGGGATTGAGGATCGGAAAGTCGACTGAAGAAGTATGTCCCGCCACGTATGCCGCACCGCTTGAGTCCACCGCGATGCCAGAGACCGGGTCGCTGCCGCTGCCGCCCAGATAAGTACTGTAGACTAAGATCGGGTCAATGACCAGTTCGTGTGCGGGGTTGTAGCTGTCATCAACTCGGAAGCTAAAGGTGTTATCTCCAGAAATCAGATAATTACAGTCGATATTCACTTTGCGTCCCTCGACTATCTGATAAACCACCGGCGGCTGTTCTATAATCTCTCCATTGGCTACTTTGATAATCAACTCACCATTTTCTCCAAGGGTGAGTGATTCTGCGCCGTAGTAACGAATTCGAATCTTGCTGTAGTCGGCGCCAGGGGAAACTATAAAGTCATATTCCATCTGTCGGCCGTTGCCGTAGTATTTTAAGTCGATGCCCGAATATACGTCACGGTACACAATCGATTCGTAATTGGAGACATCGGTTCGCCATTTGTCCGGTTGATTGCCAATAAAATAATTGCACTTATAATCCATCAAGCCGATTCCTTCGGTTGCGGTACTTAGCTCTGCACCAACAAACTCGGCTCTAATCATTGTAATTTCAATTGAGTCAGGTTCAGCCTTGAACTTGGAGTAGAGATGCTCATCAGCAGAAAGAGCGCCCGTTTTATCGCTCTGCTTAAGAATTGGGCGCGTAAATTGATAGTATACACTTGTGGGTGTAAACCACATGGTGGCGCCTCCTGCAGAAGCCCGATACAATATGCTATCCGGCCATTGTCCTTGATTCTCCGTGAATGACAAAGGCATTGATGAAAAAGTTGATTTAATTGATGCTTTTAGTTCGGGCGCAGTTGATGCCATAGAAATGGCGCTAAAACTAATTGCAAGAATTAAGACTGCCGCAGTTTTTGTATACATGACATATACTCCGCTTTGAGTTTGCTAATATAGTAGAATAGCTATATAAGTACAATATTGACTGAATACCCTAGTACATTAAATAATTTAATATATCTATATAATTGATGCAACCTGTAAGTGTGGATATTCCGAACAAAAAACCCCGATTTGCATCAGGGGTAAATTATTGGCTACCAGCTTTCTCTTCGACGCTTTCCGCAGGGGCGGACTCAGGGTGACTGTCGCATTGGATTTGTCGAAACCATCCCGAGTACGCGAGGTTTCGACCTACTCTTTAGAAAAAACTATTGCACAAAAGTTCAATTATTTCGTTATTGTAGATACAGGTAGAGATTATATAAGAAGTCTCTTAACTTTGACATTCAAGATTTCGGGGGAGAGTTATGCGCAAAACAGCTGTTATTCTAGTCATCGGCTTGTTATTAGGCTGTTCAGGTAGCGACAAGCCGCTGGCACCGCCGGTGCCGCAAGGCCTGATAGGTGACTATGCCGGTACAATTTCATACTGGCGGTTTAAGGGTACCGACAGCGTCGTAACTGCATCAGCTGAAATCGAAATTATATTCGATTCTGATTCGACCTACTCGTACAATGTGTTTATTGAGGATGGTTGTGGATTTGAGGGAACTTGGTATGAATACGAGAACGGCTCTTTGGAACTTGAGAGCATCACGATGGTAGCGATGGCCTGTCTTTTTAACCCGCTTGATGAATTGTACGGCAATTACCGGGTAACTGTCATGAATTCAACCATGTTGTTTTATCAGAAGCTGCCGGATTTTGATCTGGTACGTACAATAGAATTAAACAGGGTTTCACAGTAGAAGATGGATTCCAGCCTGCGCCCTTCGTCGCCCAAGGGGACATCGCTTTCGTGGGCGGCAGATGTCCTGATTGTTCTGTGGTAGAAAGCCACCATAAATGGTGGGCCACCCGACGGTGAGTTACTCGACTATAATAATGCAGGTCCAAGTATTTTGTCCAAATTATTCAAGTCTCCACGCGTTAGCACGACTACTGTGATATTCATTTCTTTGCATAATGCTAATTTAGCAGAGAGCTTTTGTTCATAAACTTTGTCAGAAATTAAACCAGCATACTCAATCAAAATTTCGTTAACTTTCCAATCGGCTTTTTTTCTACCAAGTTTGTTATAATCAGCATGAATGGGATAATTCGGCTCTTTTTCGTGTTTATATCCGTTGTCGAATAGCCAGTCATCTACTCTTACTTCTTCCAAGCTTCTACAGAAACAGCCATCCTTTGAATAGCAAATAACCCCTCGTCCGGTTCTACTGAAAGGGCGCTTGCTTAATTCCTCGGCATAAGTACTGGCAATTTCAAAGCTTCTTCTATCGATAAATTTGTTTCCAATTATGGTGCCATTTCTAAAGAATCGATGTTTATCTTCAGACCACAATGGGTCAATTGGACATTTATCATTTCCTGCATCAAGATTTAACTTCCAAATACTATGCTGTACATCACAGTGGGCAGTTTTATTAGACAAATCTACAGAATGTTTTTCAACATATTTTGATAGACTACTGTTACTTGCTGATAGATGGTAAAAGACGTGATCGTTTCGAGAGCTCAACGCTTCAACCATCCAAGCCATTGTTCTTTCACCCCAATTCACTGCATTCTCAGATACTAGTGTCTTTACAAATTCGCAGAGAGGTATAGGGTACAAACTGTTTGCACTTTGTGCCAATATGAATCCCTTTCATTAATAAAGAAGCCCCGGCAACGTTGCCGGGGCTTCTTTATTATTAAAATCAAAGATGGATTCCAGCCTGCGCTGGAAAGGCATTCTATTCTCTTAGTACATGCCGTCCATGCCACCAGGAGGCATTGCAGGCATTGCTTTCTTATCTTCGGGCTTCTCGGACACCACAGCTTCGGTGGTCAACAGGAGTCCGGCGATTGAAGCCGCATTTTCAAGAGCAGTGCGGGTGACCTTGGTCGGGTCAATCACGCCTGCCTTGAACAGGTCTTCGTACACATCAGTCTGAGCATTGTAACCAAAGGCATCTTTTTCAGACATTACCCTGTTGACTACAATTGAGCCTTCCATTCCGGCATTATGAGAAATCTGTCGAATCGGCTCTTCGAGCGATTTGCGCACAATGTTAACACCGACTTTCTCTTCACTGTCAACTTTAAGAGTGTCAAGCGCACTAATTGCACGAAGGAAAGCAACGCCGCCACCCGGGACAATACCTTCTTCGACAGCCGCACGAGTTGCGTGCAGGGCATCTTCAACGCGGGCTTTCTTTTCTTTCATTTCAGTTTCAGTAGCAGCGCCGACATTGATAACCGCCACACCGCCGGCCAGCTTGGCCAGACGTTCCTGGAGTTTTTCCTGGTCGTAGTCCGAAGTAGTATCATCGATCTGCTTTTTGATCTGGGCAATGCGTCCCTGAATATCCGCAGTCTTGCCGCCGCCTTCAACTATAATGGTGTCGTCTTTGTCAATAGTGACTTTCTTGGCAGTACCGAGGTCTGAAAGAACAGCGTTTTCAAGTTTGAAACCGGTTTCTTCAGATATGACACGGCCGCCGGTCAAAGTAGCGATATCGTCAAGCATCGCTTTGCGGCGGTCGCCAAATCCCGGAGCCTTCACCGCTGCAACCTTGATAGTGCCGCGAAGTTTATTGACTACCAGTGTGGCCAGTGCTTCACCTTCGATATCTTCAGCGATAATCATCAGAGTCTTACCCGACTGAGCAACTTTCTCCAAAACTGGCAGAAGGTCCTTCATGGTAGAAATCTTCTTATCGTAGATGAGAATCATCGGGTCTTCCAGCACTGCTTCCATCGCATCCGGATTGGTCACGAAATAAGGGGAGAGGTAACCACGGTCAAACTGCATTCCCTCAACAACCTCAAGAGTTGTTTCGGCGGTCTTGGCCTCTTCTACTGTAATAACGCCGTCTTTGCCTACTTTTTCCATAGCTTCGGCAATCAATTCGCCAATGACTGAGTCACTGTTGGCAGAGATCGTTCCAACCTGAGCAATTTCTTCTTTGCCTGAGACCGGACGGGACATTTTCTTAACAGCCGCCGTAACAGCTATAACGGCTTTGTCAATGCCGCGCTTGATAGACATAGGATTGTGACCGGCGGTTACGTTCTTGACGCCTTCGCGGAAAATCGCCTGGGCAATCAAAGTTGCGGTGGTAGTGCCGTCACCGGCGTCGTCGGATGTCTTGGAAGCAACTTCCTTGACCATCTGGGCGCCGATATTTTCTACCTGATCTTCAAGTTCAATTTCTTTGGCAACCGTCACACCGTCTTTGGTGATAGTCGGTGAGCCAAATTTCTTTTCGATAACCACATTGCGGCCTTTGGGGCCAAGAGTTACTCTGACCGCGTTGGCCAGTTTGTCAACGCCGGCTTTGAGCTTGTTTCTGGCGGTGGCATCATAATCTATAGTTTTTGCCATTTGTTTTATCTCCTAATGGTTCTTATTTTTTGATAATGGCGAAAATATCAGACTCACGCATAATGAGCAGCTCTTCACCTTCAATTGATACTTCGGTACCGGAATACTTACCGTACAAAATCCGGTCACCTTTTTTGACTTCAAGAGACATCTTCTTGCCGTCATCAGTTACCCGGCCGGAACCAACTTCGATGATTTCACCTTCCACTGGTTTCTCTTTAGCTGTATCCGGTATAATGATGCCGCCTTTGACTTGCTCTTCTTCGACCGGTCTGACAACTACTCTGTCGTACAA
>JACZWU010000015.1 GCA_022571985.1 Candidatus Zixiibacteriota bacterium
TTACCCGGCCGGAACCAACTTCGATGATTTCACCTTCCACTGGTTTCTCTTTAGCTGTATCCGGTATAATGATGCCGCCTTTGACTTGCTCTTCTTCGACCGGTCTGACAACTACTCTGTCGTACAATGGTTTAACTTGCATTTTCTTCCCTTTCTAATTGCTTCATGCATTAAGTTTATGGTCAATTTATTTACTGTTACTAATTAGCAGTCCCTATCGTCGAGTGCTAACAATAACTATTAACCCAGATTTTGTCAAGAGGTTCCAGCTAAAAAGTGAGGATATTGTGATTTTTTTCGCTATCTCGCAGGCAGGGGAGAATGTAAGTCGTTATAAAATAATGGTTTAACGTAAATTCGAGGCAGGGGTGTTACTTTTTCAGGTTATAAAAGGCACCCATACCGGGGTAAATGGCCTTAGCGCCGATAGTTTCTTCTATCCGCAAGAGCTGATTATACTTAGCAATCCGGTCGGTCCGGCTCATGGAGCCTGTTTTTATCTGTCCGGCGGAAGTCGCCACTGCCACGTCGGCTATGGTTGAATCCTCGGTTTCACCTGAGCGGTGGGAGATAACGCAGGTAAATCCGGCTTTTTTGGCCATTTCAATGGTATCCAGGGTTTCTGTCAGAGTGCCGATCTGGTTTAATTTTATGAGAATCGAATTGGCTGCTTTTTCTTTGATACCTTTGGCCAGCCTCTTACGGTTGGTGACAAAAATGTCGTCGCCGACAATCTGAATTTTTGTGCCGGCAGCGGTCATAAAATCTTTCCAGCCGTGCCAGTCATCTTCGGCAAAGCCATCTTCGATAGAAATAATCGGATAGTTACTAATCAGTTCCTGATAGAATTTGATAAGCTGGTCTGATGAGAGTTTTTTCTTTTCGGCGGTCAGGTGATACTTTTTGGTTTTTTTGTCGTAGAACTCAGTCGAGGCCGGGTCTAAGGCAATTTTTATCTGCTGGCCGGCTTTGTAGCCGGATTTATCGATAGCGGCCATTATCAAATCAAGCGCTTCTTTGTTGGATTTTAAGTCCGGAGCAAAGCCGCCTTCGTCGCCTACAGCGGTATTGTAGCCTTTGGCCTGCAACACTTTTTTTAAGTGCCCGAAAATTTCGGCACCCATCTGAAGACTTTCGGAAAATGATTTTGCTCCGACCGGCATTATCATGAATTCCTGAAGGTCGACATTGTTATCGGCGTGTTTGCCGCCGTTTAGGATATTCATCATCGGCACCGGCAGAGTCCGGCAGTTGCAGCCGCCGATATACTCATACAGAAACCGGCCGCGAGAATCGGCAGCTGCTTTTACATTGGCTAAAGAAACCCCAAGAATCGCATTGGCGCCGAGTTTTGATTTGTTATTGGTGCCGTCGAGATTAATCATAAAGTTATCTACTGCGGTCTGGTCAAAGGGGTCGATTTCTTCTTCAATCAGCATCGGGCCGATTAAGTCATTGACATTTTGCACTGCTTTTTCGACGCTTTTTCCGAAATATTTTGACTTTATGCCGTCGCGAAGTTCTACTGCTTCGTGGGCGCCGGTTGAGGCACCCGAAGGCACAGCAGCCCGGCCAAGTGAGCCATCGCTCAGGCAGACGTCGACTTCGACAGTAGGGCTGCCGCGGCTGTCAAGAATCTGGCGGGCGTGTATGTATGAATAATCTGACATTATGTGTAGTCCTTACGATATTTTCTATTTATCGGCAGAACTTATCAGATTGCGCTCATTTGGGCAAGCGAATATTGTAAACAGTGGATAGTAAGAACAGAGACGGAGCTCTTAATAAAAAGTGTCAAATCAAGGGCACGCTGGCGGCGCAGGGCCGCCTCGGAAAATATAGTCTACCAGAAAAGTTAAGTCTAATATGTCCGGGCCTCTGCCGTCAGCATTGATATCTCGTGATTCTATGCAATCTCCGGGTTTGTTGCTGCCTCGAAATATATAATCAACCATGAAACTCAAGTCGAGAGTATTGGCGCTCTTGCCGTCATAGTTTAAGTCACCTCTCAATCCATAGCAGCATTGACTGATCGTAAAACAGTGCGGTCCGGACCAGTCGGGATAAACTAGACTTATTGAAGTGCCCCATATCCAATCAGTAGTCCCTCCATTTGCATTAGTAACGCTATCTAAGCAGATAGTCTTGCCCTTCTGGGAACAATCTATTTCAGTTTTAATTATCCATGTAACACTATCAAACCCATCTGGTATACCGTTGCCAGAAATTACCCACTTTGTGGCAAATACTGTATCAGCCCCCGAGCCGGTTAGACCGTAATAGTAAATAGAAGGTGTGCCGCTGAGATAGAGATTCCAATTTATTGGTGCAGCTACCGTGACTATCGGTGACCAAGTTGCTCCATCTGGCGAATTAACTTCAAAAACGCCATGATGTGCCAATATGTACCCTCCGGTATTGTTGAATGTACTGATATGAAACTCAAGAGGTACGCTGCAGGCGATAGAATCTGACTGACCCAAACTACCAACGGTATGGTCTAGATATATAACACCATTTTGAGCAGATACGTTTGGAGTCGGAATCGAAGTTATAGTGACAGCAAGAATGCATATAACAATAGGCCGGCAAGATTTGCGAGAATTTTTCATTTGGCTCACCTCAAAGGCTTAAGTGAACTAATGATGTCAAACTCAAAAGACGAAAAAAGACTGACCAAGAAATTATACAAACTTATGGATATTTATGCAATGTTTATTTAAGGACTTGTCTTTCTCAAAAGTAAAGATATTGACATCAAAGCAGTTAGAAAGATTATGACTGCTGACATAATGAAAATTTTGTCTTCCAAAAATCCATACATAACACCGCCAACTACTAAGCCGATAATACTGGCTATTGCCCCGCCGCTGCCGGCGTAGCCCTGCACAGCGCCTTGATACTTGTCACCGGCTGCTTTTGATAAAGCCGCCATTGTCGATGGCCACATCAGTCCGTTTCCCAAAGCCATCAAAGCTGCAGCAATATATATCAAAGTTATATTCGTAGTGGCGAAAAAGAAAAACCCAAAAACCAATATCACACTTCCAGTTGCCATCAAGAACGTATCAGAACATTTTTTAGACAGACGGCTTAATACCGGACCCTGTACGATGACCATCAACAGACTAAGAACAGTAAAAAATATGCCGGTCTGAGTGACGTTCCATTCAAGAGTTTTCACGGCATAGACGGGAAAGGCTATGTAAAAGAAATTGAAAGCGAGCATAATTAAAAAGTAGATAGCAAGTATATGTTTCATGTTATTCAATTTTAGAATCTCGCCCAGTGAAATGTTCTTTGATGATTCTGTTTCATAGCATGGTTTTAGCTCCTGCCCAAAGACCTTACTAACATTATTCGCATCAGGGTGCTTAGTCACTGCGCATCGATTTGATTCTGGCAGCTTTACAATGATCAAAACAGTTGCTACTGCTGAAATAATCAGCGCTGCAGTTACGGGCAATATTTCTCCCATTGCAGTTGCCCCCAATATTCCGGCAATGGCCGGGCCAAGTACGAAGCCAAGGTTTGAAGAAATTGACATCTTGCCATAGTTGGCGTTGCGATTGTCGTCGCTGCTGATGTCCGCCAGGTAGGCGTTGGCAACTGAGACGTTGCCGCCGGTGATGCCGTCGGCTGCTCGCGCGAGAAATAAGACCAATAGTGGTAAAGTAAGCGTGAACTTTCCAAAGATAGTTGAATCAACTAATAGAAGGTTGTTCACAGGCAGAAAGAACGCGATCAGTAAAATAACCCATGACAGAAGTGTCCCGATTTGGCTTAACAGCAAAACTTTTCTTCGGCCAATTTTATCTGACCATTTACCAAGAATCGGTGCGCCTATCAGCTGGAAGAATGAATAAGTCGCTCCCATTATACCGTAGATAAGTGCATTGCCGCCCCATTTTGTTACAAGAAAGACCAGGAACGGGAGAACTATGCTGAACCCCAGTGTTCCCACAAAGTTGACAGAGAGGATGGGATAGATAGAGATGCGGTTTTGTTTTGTGTGTGAGTTTTTAACCATGCCGGTACATAAATATGATGTTCATACCGGGATTGCCACTAATAATTAATTCATAAGCAGAAATAAAGGGGCAAGTTAGGTGATTTGACAAGTCCATAAGGTGCAAAGTGCCGTCAGGTGCAAAGTGCCGTCAGGTGCAAAGTGCCGTCAGGTGCAAAGTGCCGTCAGGTGCAAAGTGCCGTCAGGTGCAAAGTGCCGTCAGGTGCAAAGTGCCGTCAGGTGCAAAGTGCCGTCAGGTGCAA
>JACZWU010000002.1 GCA_022571985.1 Candidatus Zixiibacteriota bacterium
TTCTGCTAAGTTTTGGAGTATCAGCTACTGATATAGAGAGCACGCCGATTTTAACAACCTCGATTTTACCGACCGGCGCAGTCTTTATAGATAATGGCAACGGTACCGGATCTTTCGACTGGACACCGGACTACTTACAGTCAGGCAGTTACAATGTAACATTTTATGCCACTGATGACAGCACAGCAGTTGATAGTGAAATCGTTACAATTACAGTAACTGAAGCTGGCAATCAGCTGCCGATACTTACGGCAATTGGCGCCCAGTCTACAACCGAAAATGTTCTGCTTTCTTTCGGAGTTTCAGCTTCAGATATAGAAAGTACTCCGACTTTATCAACCTCGACTCTACCGACAGGTGCAGTCTTTACAGATAACGGCAACGGTACCGGATCATTTGACTGGACGCCTACATTTTTACAATCTGGTGTTTACAGTGTAACTTTCTATGCCACCGATGATTCTTTGGCAGTTGATTCTGAAATAGTTTCAATAACTGTAATTGAGGCTGGCAATCAGCTGCCGATACTTGCAGCCATTGGCGCACAGTCAACTACTGAGAATATTCTGCTTTCGTTTGGTGTCTCAGCTACAGATGCTGAAGGTGTATTGCCAGTTCTTACAACCTCAACTCTACCGACAGGTGCCATCTTTACAGATAACGGCAACGGTACCGGATCATTTGACTGGACGCCTACATTTTTACAATCTGGTGTTTACAGTATAACTTTCTATGCCACCGATGATTCTTTGGCAGTTGATTCTGAAATAGTTTTAATAACTGTAATTGAGGCTGGCAACCAGTTGCCGATACTTGCAGCCATTGGCGCACAGTCAACTACTGAGAATATTCTGCTAAGTTTTGGAGTATCAGCTACTGATATAGAGAGCACGCCGATTTTAACAACCTCGATTTTACCGACCGGCGCAGTCTTTATAGATAATGGCAACGGTACCGGATCTTTCGACTGGACACCCGGATCGAATCAGGGTGGCACATATAATATTACTTTCTACGCTACCGATGATTCGACAGCAGTTGACAGCGAAGTTGTCGCTATAACGGTAAACTTTGTAAATGACGCTCCCGTCCTGGCAGCAATAGGTGCCAAAGCGACTACAGAAAATGTGAATCTCAATTTCGGCGTAACAGCCTCTGACCCTGACGGTACTATTCCGGTGCTGACCACAAATTTACTTCCATCAGGAGCTTCTTTCACGGACAATGGCAACGGCAGCGGATCATTTGACTGGACACCCACTTACTTCCAGTCGGGAGTATACAACATAACTTTTTACGCAACCGACGATTCCTCGGCTGTGGATTCTGAAATCGTTACAATTACAGTCATTGATGCTGGAAACCAGTTACCGGTATTGGCAGTGATCGGACCTCAATCAACTATCGAAAACTCAACTCTTCCATTTGATATATCGGCAACCGATATAGAGAGTACGCCGTCATTAACAGTCGCAAATTTGCCGACCGGTGCCGTATTTATAGATAACGGTAATGGTATTGGAAGCTTTGACTGGGTACCGACCTTCCTGCAATCTGGTGTTTACAACGTAACATTTTACGCTACTGATGATAGTTCAGCAGTTGACTCTGAAATAGTTACAATTACAGTCATTGATGCTGGAAACCAGTTACCGGTATTGGCAGTGATCGGACCTCAATCGACTACCGAAAACGTACTTCTTTCATTTGGTGTCTCGGCAACAGATATAGAAAGTACTCCTGTTCTGACTACCTCGACCCTTCCAGGCGGTGCAGTTTTTACAGATAACGGCAACGGTACCGGATCATTTGACTGGACTCCGACATTCCTGCAATCAGGCAGTTATAATGTAACGTTTTACGCCACTGATGACAGTACGGCTATAGATTCTGAAATTGTTACCATTACAGTTAATGACGCCGGCAACCAGCTGCCGATACTCTCTGCAATTGGAGCTCAGTCAACCACTGAAAATGTTCTACTTTCGTTTGGAGTTTCAGCCACTGATATAGAGAGTACTCCAGTTCTGACAACTTCAACTTTACCTACCGGTGCCATCTTTACAGATAACGGCAACGGTACCGGATTATTTGACTGGACGCCTACATTCCTGCAGTCCGGCATATATAATGTGACTTTTTATGCGACTGACGATAGTTCCGCGATTGACTCAGAAGTTGTAACGATTACAGTAGCCGATGCCGGCAACCAGCTGCCTGTATTGACCTCAATAGGTGCACAGTCTACTACTGAAAATGTTCTGCTTTCGTTTGCAGTTTCAGCCACTGATGCGGAAAGTACACCTGTTTTAACTACTTCAGTTCTTCCAGCAGGCGCAGTCTTTATAGACAACGGCAACGGCACCGGTTCATTTGACTGGACACCGGATTTCTTACAGTCTGGCATATATAATGTGACTTTTTATGCGACTGACGATAGTTCAGCGATTGATTCGGAAGTTGTAACGATTACAGTAAACGATGCCGGCAACCAGCTGCCGGTACTTTCAGCAATAGGTGCTCAGTCAACGACTGAAAATGTGCTGCTTTCGTTCGGTCTGTCAGCAACAGATATTGAAAGCACTCCTGTTCTGACAACTTCAACTTTACCTACCGGTGCAATCTTTACAGATAACGGCAACGGCACCGGATCATTAGACTGGACTCCGACATTCCTGCAATCAGGCAGTTATAATGTAACTTTCTATGCCACGGATGATTCTTTGGTAGTTGATTCTGAAATAGTTTCAATAACTGTAATTGAGGCTGGCAACCAGGCCCCAGTTCTGGCAGCAATTGGAGCTCAGTCAACCACTGAAAATGTTCTACTTTCGTTTGGAGTTTCAGCTTCGGATATTGAGAGTACTCCAACTTTAACTACCTCGACTCTTCCAAGCGGCGCAGTTTTTACAGATAACGGCAACGGTACCGGATCATTTGACTGGACGCCTACATTCCTGCAATCAGGCAGTTATAATGTAACTTTCTATGCCACTGATGACAGCACAGCTGTAGATTCTGAAATTGTCATAATTACAGTTAACGATGCCGGCAACCAGCTGCCGGTATTAACTTCAATAGGTGCACAGTCTACGACCGAAAATGTTCTGCTTTCGTTTGGAGTTTCAGCCACCGATGCGGAAAGTACACCTGTTTTAACTACTTCAGCTCTTCCAGCAGGCGCAGTTTTTGTAGACAGCCTCAATGGTAAGGGTTCGATTACCTGGACGCCGACATTCCTCCAATCAGGCAGTTATAATGTAACGTTTTACGCCACTGATGACAGTACGGCTGTAGATTCTGAAATAGTTTCAATAACTGTAATTGAGGCGGGCAACCAACTGCCGGTATTGACGTCGATAGGAGCACAGTCTACGTCCGAAAATATTCTGATTTCGTTTGTAGTGTCAGCAACAGATATTGAAAGCACTCCGGTTCTGACAACTTCAACTTTACCTATCGGTGCAATCTTTACAGATAACGGCAACGGCACCGGATCATTTGACTGGACCCCGACATTTTTGCAATCTGGAAGTTATAACGTAACTTTTTATGCCACCGACGACAGTACGGCTGTAGATTCTGAAATAGTTTCAATAACTGTAATTGAGGCTGGCAACCAGCTGCCGGTATTGACCTCAATAGGTGCACAGTCTACTACTGAAAATGTTCTGCTTTCGTTTGGAATAGCAGCAACAGATATTGAAAGCACTCCGGTTCTTACGACTTCGTCACTTCCTACTGGTGCGGTCTTTACAGATAACGGCAACGGTACCGGATCATTTGACTGGACTCCGACATTCCTGCAATCTGGCAGCTACAATATCACTTTTTACGCTACTGATGACAGTACAGCTATAGATTCTGAAATTGTCATAATTACAGTTAACGATGCCGGCAATCAGCTACCGATACTCTCTGCAATCGGTGCGCAGTCAACCACTGAAAATGTGCTGCTTTCGTTCGGAGTTTTAGCAACAGATATTGAGAGCACTCCAGTTCTGACAACTTCAACTTTACCTAACGGTGCAATATTTACAGATAATGGCAACGGCACCGGATCATTTGAGTGGACGCCTACATTCCTGCAATCTGGCAGTTACAATATCACTTTCTATGCCACGGATGACAGTACAGCAGTCGATTCTGAAATTGTCAATATCACCGTTAATGATGGCGGCAACCAGCTGCCGGTATTAACTTCAATAGGTGCACAGTCTACTACTGAAAATGTTCTGCTTTCGTTTGGAGTTTCAGCCACCGATGCGGAAAGCACACCTGTTTTAACTACTTCAGCTCTTCCAGCAGGCGCAGTTTTTGTAGACAGCCTCAATGGTAAGGGTTCGATTACCTGGACTCCGACATTTTTGCAATCTGGAAGTTATAACATAACTTTTTATGCCACCGACGACAGTACGGCTGTAGATTCTGAAATTGTTACCATTACAGTGACTGAAGCCGGCAACCAGTTGCCGATACTCTCTGCAATTGGAGCTCAGTCTACTACTGAAAATGTGCTGCTTTCATTCGGAGTTTCAGCCACTGATATCGAGAGCACTCCGGTTCTGACAACTTCAACTTTACCTACCGGTGCAATCTTTACAGATAACGGCAACGGTACCGGATCGTTTGACTGGACGCCTACATTCCTGCAATCTGGAAGTTATAGCGTAACATTTTATGCAACCGACGACAGCACAGCCGTAGATTCAGAAATTGTTACCATTACAGTTAACGATGGCGGCAACCAGCTGCCTATACTTACAGCAATAGGCGCTCGTTCAACTGTTGAAAATATAACACTCTCTTTCGCTGTTTCAGCAACAGACATAGAGAGTACTCCGGTTTTAAGTGTATCCGCTCTGCCTTCGGGAGCTACCTTTACAGTAAACGGCGATGGTACCGGCAACTTTGATTGGACACCGACATTTTTACAGTCAGGATCATACAACGTCACTTTCTATGCCACCGACGACTCTGCCTCAGTTGATTCCGAAGTAGTCACCATAACAGTCAGTGATGGTGGTAATCAGCTGCCTATACTTACATCAATCGGCGCACAGTTTATTACAGAAAATGTTCTGCTCTCAATCGGTATATCAGCCAGTGATATAGAAAGTACTCCTGTGCTGACGACATCGACTCTTCCTGTCGGTGCGGTTTTTACTGACAACGGCAACGGTACGGGAAGTTTTGACTGGACTCCGACGTTCCTGCAGTCCGGAAGTTACAGCGTAACATTTTATGCGGCTGATGACAGCGCAGCAGTTGATTCCGAAATAGTTTCAATAACCGTAAACGAGGCCGGCAACCAGGCCCCGGTTCTGGCTGCGATAGGTGCCCGATCAACAACAGAAAATGTGCTGCTATCATTCGGAGTCTCGGCAACAGATATAGAAGGTACTGTCTCGCTGGCAACTTCAGCGCTTCCGGCAGGGGCATCGTTTACAGATAATGGCAATGGCACCGGAAGTTTTGACTGGACTCCCACATTTTTGCAGTCCGGATCATATAACGTCACTTTCTATGCAACCGATGACAGCACAGCTGTCGATTCTGAAATTGTCACTATAACCGTTAATGATGGCGGCAATCAGCTGCCGATTTTGGCATTTATCGGTGCGCAGTCGACTACAGAAAATATTTTACTGACTTTTAATGTCTCGGCCACAGATATAGAGAGCACCCCGGTACTGACAACATCAAGTTTGCCTAACGCGGCAACATTTACTGATAATGGCAACGGCACCGGTTCTTTTGAGTGGACACCGTTATATAACCAGGCCGGTATCTACAATATTACGATTTATGCCACCGATGACAGTACAGCGATTGATTCGGAAATTGTTGAAATTACTATTCTTGAAGCGGGCAACCAGCCGGTCACGCTCAACCCGATTGGCAATCAATCAGTAAACGAAGGCATTAATTTAAGCTTTACAGTTAGCGCTACGGATCCTGACTCTACCTTCGCTGTCTTGACAACCTCGGCGCTGCCTTCAGGCGCTACCTATGTTGACAATGGCGATGGCACCGCAATTTTTGACTGGACTCCTGATTTTACCCAGTCAGGTTCTTACAATATTAGTTTCTATGCCTCGGACGGCATCTCGATCGATACGGAAATTGTCAATATTAACGTCCTTGAGTCCGGCAACCAGTCACCAACATTGTCTGCTATAGGCAATAAAACTACTGCCGAGGGAGTCTTATTAAGTTTTGTAATTTCAGCAGTTGACCCGGATAGCACAGTACCAAGTTTGAGCAGCTCCACTCTTCCGACAGGAGCTCTGTTTGTAGTTAATGGAGACGGCACCGCCAGCTTTGACTGGACACCGGATTTTACTCAGGCCGGAATATACAATATTACTTTTTACGCCACGGACGGGGTAGCCACCGACTCTGAGCAGATCTCAATTACCGTCAACGAGGCTGGAAACCAGCCACCGGTATTAACTGCAATTGGAGCACAGGGAGTTATCGAAGGTGCTAACTTAAACTTTGGAGTTTTTGCCAGCGATGCCGACGGCACCATTCCGATACTAAGCACCAGCAGTTTGCCGACCGGAGCTGTATTTGTAGATAGCGGTAACGGTAATGGTTCATTTGACTGGACACCAAGTTTTACTCAAAGCGGAGTCTATAACGTTACATTTTATGCCACCGATGGCAGCGCCACCGATAGTGAAATCGTGACCATTTCTGTTGTCGAAGAAGGTAACCAGCCCCCGGTGCTTGCTCTGATTGGAGCTCAAAGCATTACCGAAGGCCTTAACTTGAACTTCGGAGTCTCAGCCTCTGACCCCGACAGCACCATCCCGGTCCTGACGACTTCAGCTCTGCCAATCGGGGCAACTTTTAGTGACAATGCCGACGGAACAGGAGTTTTTGACTGGACACCGGAATTTGTTCAATCCGGTTCATACAATATCACTTTCTATGCCTCAGACGGCGTTGAAATAGACAGCGAAATTATTGTAATCACCGTTAATGAAGCCGGTAACCAGGAACCGGTAATGGCTACTATCGGTGCTCAAAGTACAATCGAAGGATTAAATCTAAATTTTGTTATTTCAGTAATTGACCCGGATAGCACCTTTCTGACACTGACAACATCATCGCTTCCGGCCGGCGCCAGCTTTACAGATAACGGTGATGGCACCGGTACTTTTGACTGGACGCCAACATTTACCCAGAGCGGCAGCTACTTTGTAATATTCTCGGCAATTGATGACAGCAGCGCCGGTGATAGTGAAATAGTTTCCATTACAATCAATGAAGCCGGCAACCAGTCACCCGTGCTGACGTCAATAGGGGCACAGTCGACGACAGAAAATATAAATCTGGCATTTGCTGTTGCGGCTACTGACCCCGATGCCACTACTCCGACTTTGTCAACATCGACACTTCCGAGTGGAGCAACATTTGTAGACAACGGCAATGGCAGCGGTAATTTCAGCTGGACTCCCAACTTTATCCAGGCCGGAGTATTTAACGTAACTTTCTATGCTTTTGATGGCGCTCTGACTGACTCAGAAATTGTGGATATAACCGTAACTGAAGCTGGCAACCAAACTCCCGTCCTGGCAACGATAGGTGCACAGTCTACAACCGAAGGAGTTCTTTTAAGCTTTGGTTTGTCGGCCAGTGATGCAGATTCTACCATTCCTGCATTCTCAGCATCAACTTTACCTTCAGGTGCATCGTTTACAGACAACGGTGATGGCACCGGAACATTTAACTGGACGCCCGATTTTGTCCAAAGCGGGACATATAATGTCACTTTTTATGCTACTGACAGCCTGGCCACCGATAGCGAGATAGTTACTATAACAGTTACCGATGCTGGTAACCAGTCACCAACTTTGGCCACAATCGGAGCGCAGTCTACAACAGAAAATCTGAATCTCAATTTTGTAATTTCGGCTTCCGACCCTGAAAGCGCTCTGCCATCCTTGACAACTTCAAGCTTACCAGCCGGCGCAACTTTTGTCGACAATGGCAACGGCACCGGAACATTTGACTGGATACCGGACTTTACCCAAAGTGGCTCATATAATGTAACGTTTTATGCTACCGACGATTCAACAGCTGTTGATTCCGAACTGGTAACCATAACTGTAATCGAATCAGGTAACCAGGTACCTGTCTTAAATCCGATTGGAGCAAAAGGCAGTGCCGAAGGTGTTCTGCTTAGCTTTAGTTTGTTAGCTTCGGATCCGGATGGTACCATCCCAACTTTGTCGGCCATAGTTTTACCATCTGGTGCAACCTTTGTTGATAATGGTGACGGCACCGCAGACTTTAACTGGACGCCGAATTTTGTCCAGAGCGGGACATATAATGTCACTTTTTATGCGTCTGACGGCATTGCCACAGATAGCGAAACAATTACAATTACCATAAGCGAGGCCGGTAACCAGAACCCTGTCTTAGCCACTATTGGTTCAAGAAATATTCTTGAGGGTGAAAGTCTTAACTTTGTAACTTCAGCTACTGACCCCGAAGGCAACCCGCCGACGCTGACAACATCGACTCTTCCGAGCGGCGCCACTTTTATAGACAACGGCGACGGTACAGCTACTTTTGACTGGACACCAAATTTCAATCAAAGCGGCACCTACGGTATATCATTCTACGCTACTGATGATTCGTCTGCGGTAGATTCAGAAAATGTAACAATTACAGTGACCGAAGCCGGTAACCAGATACCAGTTCTGGCAACAATCGGACCTCAAAGTACCAGTGAAAACGTTCAATTATTGTTTAGCATTTCTGCCAGTGACCCGGACGCTACCACTCCGACACTAAGTGCAGTATCACTGCCAACTGGAGCAGTTTTTACAGACAACGGCAATGGTACTGGTTTATTTGACTGGACACCGGATTTCACTCAAGCCGGTTCATATATCGTAACATTTATAGCTTCCGATGGTCTGGCCAGCGACAGCGAAATAGTTTCTATTACGGTGAACGAAGAAGGCAACCAGGCGCCAGTATTGGCAGCCATCGGAGCAAAAAGTGTTACCGAAGGTGCAAATCTAAACTTCACCGCTGTGGCATCTGATCTGGATGGCACCACACCAAGTCTTAGCAGTTCAGCTCTGCCAGCTGGCGCTACCTTTACAGATAACCTGAATGGTACCGGAACGTTCGACTGGACGCCGACATTTGTGCAGGCGGGAAGTTACAATGTAACATTCTATGCCTCAGACGGTCTCTTGACCGATAGTGAAGTGGTTACCATAACAGTCAACGAAGCGGGCAACCAGGGACCGATCCTCTCTTCGATAGGTTCAAAGGCGACTACTGAAGGCATTCAGCTTGCATTCGGTATTTCGGCCACAGACCCCGACAGCACCATACCAGCTTTATCTGCTCTGTCACTGCCGAGCGGCGCCACTTTTACAGATAACCTCGACGGCACCGGCACCTTTGACTGGACACCAAACTTTATTCAAGGCGGCATCTACAATGTAACGTTTATAGCTGCCGACAGCCTGGCCGCAGACAGCGAAGTGGTTACGATAACTGTCACCGAGGCGGGTAACCAGCTACCGGTTTTAGCAACAATTGGTGCACAGAGCGTTACCGAAGGAATAAATCTTAATTTCGCTATCTCAGCCTCTGACCCGGATAGCACTACGCCAGTATTGACTACTTCAAGTTTGCCGTTGGGAGCCTCATTTACTGATAATGGTGATGGCACCGGCAGCTTTGACTGGACGCCTGATTTCACTCAAGCCGGAACATATAACATAATATTCCGCGCCTCAGATGGTCTGGCTTCAGACAGTGAAGTGGTGGCCTTTACAATTAACGAAGCCGGCAACCAGACTCCGGTTCTGTCAAACATAGGCGCTCGTTCTACAACAGAAGGAGTAGCCCTCATCTTTACCGTTTTGGCTGCCGACGCCGATGGTACAACTCCTGTTATAAGCACTTCCGCGCTCCCCACAGGAGCGACATTTACAGATAACCTCGACGGTACCGCTGACTTTAATTGGTTGCCAACCTTTACCCAGAGCGGCAGCTATGTCGTAACTTTCTACGCCACCGACGGGGCCGCGACCGACAGCGAAGTAGTATCCATCACAGTCAATGAGGCCGGTAACCAAATTCCACAACTTGATCCGATCGGTGCTAAGGGAACAACTGAAGGAATAAACTTAAACTTTGTAATCTCTGCTTCAGACGTGGACGGCACCATACCGAGCCTGACGACATCAACCCTGCCGACCGGTGCGTCTTTTATAGACAATGGAAATGGCAGCGGCACCTTTGACTGGACACCGGATTTCACTCAAAGCGGAACATATAATATTACTTTTTATGCCACCGACGGCGCCGCTACCGACAGTGAAATCGTTACAATCAGCGTTAGTGAAGCGGGTAATCAGACGCCGGTATTAGACCCAATCGGATCAAAAGTCACCGATGAAGGTGTTAATCTTAATTTTGGAATTTCCGCCTCTGACCCGGATGGCTTACTGCCCAGCCTGACAACTTCAGCACTTCCTGCGGGAGCCAGCTTCACCGATAACGGCGACGGCACCGGCTCTTTTGACTGGACACCAACTTTTGTGCAGGCTGGACTATATAATATCACTTTCTTTGCCTCAGACGGTGCAGCCAAAGACTCGGAAATTGTTTCGATAAGTGTTATCGAAGTCGGCAACCAGGCTCCGGTTCTTATAGCCATAGGAGCTAAGTCTGCTACCGAAGGAACCAGCCTTAACTTTGGAATAACCGCCAGTGACCCGGACAGCACAATTCCTAATCTGTCTACATCGTCACTCCCCGCTGGAGCAACTTTTGTAAACAATGGTGATGGTACCGGCACTTTCGACTGGACACCGGATTTCACCCAGAGCGGAATCTATAATGTAACGTTTTATGCTACAGACGGGCTGGCTACTGATAGTGAGCAGGTAACAATTACAATATTCGAAGCCGGCAATCAAAATCCTGTCTTAGCGGTTATAGGTGCGCAGTCTGTTTTAGAAGGAACTCTGTTATCGTTTGCGGTTACGGCCAGCGACCCGGATGGTACTTTCGCTACACTTTCTACTTCCGTGCTTCCGGCGGGAGCTTCTTTCGTTGACAACCTTGACGGTACTGGTAGTTTCAGCTGGACACCAAACTTTATTCAAAGCAGCACCTATAATGTCACCTTTTATGCCACCGATGGAGTCGCTACCGATAGCGAAGTGGTATCAATAACCGTCAGCGAAGCCGGCAATCAGTCACCCGAGCTGGTCGCCATAGGTGCGCAAAGCACAACTGAGGGAATTAATCTTAATTTCTCAGTCTCTGCTTCTGACCCAGACAGTACCATTACGATATTGACTACTTCAACTCTGCCAATTGGAGCAACTTTCATAGATAACGGCAACGGTACTGGTTCTTTCGACTGGACCCCTGATTTTACGCAAAGCGGCACTTACAACGTCACTTTTTATGCTTCTGATAGTCTTGCCACTGACAGTGAAGTTGTCACGATCGGTGTCAACGAGGCCGGTAATCAGGCTCCTGTGCTGGCGAATATTGGTGACCAAAGCACAACAGAAGGAATAAATTTAAACTTTGGAGTTTCAGCTACTGACCCTGATGGATCGACACCCACTTTTACAACATCATCGCTGCCATCCGGTGCAACATTCATTGACAATGGCGACGGTACTGGAACATTTGACTGGCTGACAGATTTTACCCAGAGCGGCACCTATTTTGTTATATTCCGTGCATCCGACGGCGTATTAATTGACAGTGAAGTGGTTACAATCACCATTTTGGAAGCCGGCAACCAGGCACCGACACTTGATCCAATCGGCTCCAAGAGTATAACCGAAGGGCAGAATTTGCTCTTTAGTATCTCTAGTACGGACGCGGATGGTACTACTCCAACTCTGACAAGCTCAGCACTGCCGTCCGGCGCTACTTTCGTAGACAGCGGCAACGGCACCGGCTCATTTGACTGGACACCTGACTTTACTCAAGCCGGTTCCTACAATGTTACTTTTTATTCGACGGATGGTGTCGAAACAGATAGCGAAACAGTCACTATTACGGTCAACGAAGCCGGCAACCAGATACCAATTTTGGCAGCCATAGGTTCACAGACTGTTTCTGAGGGTGCAAATCTTAACTTGCTTATTTCCGCCTCGGATGCGGACAGCACAATTTCATTTATGTCGGCCGCACCACTGCCTGCCGGGGCCACCTTTACTGACAACGGTGACGGCACCGGCACCTTCGACTGGACGCCCGATTTTACCCAGAGCGGAACTTATAATATAACATTTGCCGCTTCCGATGGTTTAGCCACCGACAGCGAAGTGGTAACTATCAATGTTAATGAGTCCGGCAACCAGGCGCCGATCTTAGAGCCTATCGGCTTTCAGTCTACTACTGAAGATGTCAACCTGAATTTTAATATCGCAGCTTCCGATCCGGACGGCACCACGCCAACTTTGTCGACTTCGTCACTACCAACAGGGGCAACCTTTGTTGATAGTGGAAACGGAGCTGGAAATTTTGACTGGACGCCTGGCTTTGATCAAAGCGGTGATTATATGGTGACTTTTTATGCCACTGACGGGGTCGCTACCGATTCAGAAATAGTACAAATTACAGTTAACGAAGTTGGTAACCAGGCGCCAATTCTTGCTGTAATCGGTGCAAAAAACGTAGGTGAAGGCGCAAATCTGAACTTTGGGGTTACGGCTTCAGATGCTGATGCCACTACGCCTAATCTTAGTACTTCTACCCTCCCTGCAGGAGCAACATTTGTAGACAGCCTCAACGGCAGCGGCAGCTTTGACTGGTCTCCGGATTTTACCCAGAGCGGCACCTATAGTATAACTTTCTATGCCTCCGATGGTCTCTTAATTGACAGCGAAGTTGTCACTATTACGGTCAACGATGCCGGTAATCAGTTGCCTCTGCTGACGGCTATTGGAAGCCAGACCACAATTGAAGGAACTAATCTCAACTTTAGTCTGTCGGCTGCAGATGTTGACGGCCCTTCGCCGGTATTAACAACTTCGGTTCTTCCAATAGGCGCAACATTTGTCGATAATGCAGATGGCACCGGCAATTTTGACTGGACACCTGGTTTTACCCAGAGCGGGACCTATGGCGTCACATTTTATGCGACCGATGACAGCCTGGCTGTCGATAGTGAAGTTGTTACTATTTCAGTTAACGAGGCCGGCAACCAGTCGCCGGTACTGGCAACAATTGGAAGTAAGAGTGTTACAGAAGGCGCCAATCTTAGTTTTAGTGTTTCAGCGGTTGACCCCGACAGTACTACTTCAGCTTTAAGTACCTCGACACTGCCCTCAGGCGCCATATTTACCGATAACGGTGACGGCACCGCTAACTTTAACTGGACGCCAGACTTTACTCAATCTGGTAGTTACTTTGTAATCTTCTATGCCACCGACGGCATAGCTACAGATAGTGAGATTGTATCATTTACAGTCAACGAAGCCGGCAACCAGGTACCAATTCTGACTGCGATCGGCTCAAAGATAGTTACCGAAGGAATTAACTTAAACTTTACAGTCTCAGCCACCGACCCCGACAGCACCATCCCCGCTCTTTCAACCAGCGCCCTGCCCTCAGGCGCCACCTTCGTAGACAACGGCGACGGCACAGCCACCTTCGACTGGACCCCGAGTTTTGTGCAGTCTGGTGTTTATAATGTTACTTTCCTGACAACTGATGGAGCCCTGTCTGATTCCGAAATTGTCACCATCACAGTCAACGAAGCCGGCAACCAAAACCCAATACTTGCTACCATCGGCTCACAGTCAACTATCGAAGGAGTAAATCTTAACTTCAGCGTTTCAGCCACAGACCCTGATGCAACAACGCCTACACTCAGTACTTCAACTCTTCCTGTTGGAGCAGCATTTACCGACAACGACAACGGTACAGGAGTATTTGACTGGACGCCAGGCTTTACTCAAAGTGGCAGTTACTTTGTAATCTTCTATGCTTCAGACGGTTTTTCAAGTGATAGTGAAGTAGTCTCTATTACTGTAAATGAGGCGGGCAACCAGTCGCCGGTCTTATCGGCTATTGGCTCACAGTCAGTAACCGAAGGCAGCAGCTTAAGTTTTGCTGTCTTGGCAGTTGACCCCGACAGCACCATCCCGGTACTTTCAACTTCAACTTTACCGAGTGGCGCCACCTTTATCGATAATGGTGACGGCACAGGCAGCTTTGAGTGGTCGCCAGACTTTATTCAGGCCGGGGGATATAGCGTAACATTCTATGCCAGTGACGGCACTGTTACCGACAGCGAAGTGGTGACCATCACCGTCATTGAAGCCGGCAACCAGTCGCCTGTTTTAGCGACTATCGGTGCGCAGTCAGTGGTCGAGGGAATAAATTTAGCATTTGCCATCAGCGCTTCAGATGCCGACTCTACCATCCCGGCACTTTCGACTTCGGCGCTCCCTGCCGGCGCCACCTTCGTAGATAACGGCAACGGCACAGCCAGCTTTGACTGGACCCCGGACTTTACTCAAGGTGGCAGCTACAGTGTAACTTTCTATGCTACCGACGGCCTGGCCACTGATAGTGAGGTAGTCACCATAACAGTAACTGAAGCCGGTAACCAGACGCCTGTTTTAGCTGCTATCGGAGCTAAGAGTACCAGCGAGAATGTCTTGCTGGCCTTTGCAGTCTCAGCCACTGATGCCGACGGTACTTTTCCGGTCCTGACAACCACCGCTTTACCAACAGGAGCGGTCTTCACAGACAACGCTGACGGCAGCGGATCTTTTGACTGGACCCCGACTTTCACTCAGGCCGGTGTCTATAATATAACTTTCTACGCCGCTGACGGACTGGCCACAGACTCCGAAGCGATTACCATCACAGTCGGCGAAGCCGGCAACCAGTCGCCAATACTTAGCTCAATCGGTTCACAAAGCAGCAATGAGAACGTCAATTTGACTTTTGCAGTTTCTGCCAGCGATCCCGACGGCACCACCCCGGTTTTAACGGCGGTCAATCTGCCTTCAGGCGCAGTCTTCACCGATAACGGCAACGGCTCAGGCTCCTTTGACTGGACTCCGGACTTTACCCAGGCCGGAACTTATTTGATAACTTTCCGTGCCTCTGATGGCGTCCTGACCGACAGCGAAGTTGTGGCCGTCACAATTTTTGAAACAGGCAACCAGTCGCCGGTCTTAAGCGCTATCGGAGCTCAAGGCGTTACCGAAGGCAATAATCTTAACTTTGTAACAACTGCCACCGACCCCGACGGCACCACCCCCAGTTTTAGTTCGACCACTCTGCCGACAGGCGCCAGCTACAGCGATAACGGTGACGGCTCAGCTACATTTGACTGGACACCGCTCTTTACTCAGAGCGGAATCTATAACATTACTTTCTATGCCACCGATGGCTCACTGACTGACAGCGAAGTAGTCACCATAACAGTCACAGAAGCCGGCAACCAGCCGCCAACACTGGCTGCCATCGGACCAAAGGGCACCACCGAAGGCGTTAATCTTAACTTCTCTGTGGCGGCTTCAGACCCCGACAGCACTATCCCGGTCCTGACAACTTCAACACTGCCTTCAGGCGCCACCTTTGTCGATAACGCCAACGGCTCAGGAACTTTTGACTGGACACCGGACTTTACCCAGAGCGGGACATATAATGTCACTTTTTATGCTACGGATGGTATAGCCACTGACAGTGAAATCGTCTCAATAACAGTCAACGAAGTCGGCAACCAGGCGCCTGTGCTGGCAACTATCGGCGCTCAAACCACCACCGAAAATATCAATTTAAGCTTCGCTGTTTCAGCTGTCGACCCCGACGCCACTACTCCGGTCCTGACAACTTCCACGCTGCCATCAGGCGCTGTCTTCGTAGACAGCGGCAACGGCAGCGGCTCATTTAACTGGACGCCTACTTTTATTCAGAGCGGCAGCTACTTTGTCATCTTCTATGCCTCAGACGGCGTCGCCTCTGACAGTGAAGTAGTTTCAATTACAGTCAACGAAGCCGGCAACCAGCCGCCCGTCTTAAGCACTATCGGAGCTAAGTCAACCACCGAGGGTAATAATCTTAACTTCAGTATCACGGCCTCTGACGCCGATGGTACCAATGCCACCTTAAGCACCTCAACCCTGCCTTCAGGCGTAACCTTCATAGACAACGCTGACGGCAGCGCCTCTTTTGACTGGACACCAAACTTCATTCAGAGCGGCAGCTATAATATCACCTTCTATGCTTCTGACGGACTGGCCACAGACAGCGAAGTGGTCACTATCACCGTGACAGAAGCCGGTAACCAGTCGCCAGTTCTGACAGCTATCGGAGCTAAAGCGACCACCGAAGGCATAAATCTTAACTTTGTCGTCGCAGCCACAGATGCCGACTCTACCATCCCGGTACTGTCAACTTCAAGCTTACCAACCGGCGCTGTCTTTACCGACAATGGCAACGGCTCTGGAACTTTTGACTGGACTCCAATATTTACTCAAGCCGGGACATATAATGTCACCTTCTATGCCTCAGACGGACTCTTAACCGACTCGGAAGTCGTCAACATTACCGTCAACGAAGCCGGTAACCAGACGCCGGTCTTAGCCACCATCGGCGCCCGCACAACCACCGAAGGCGTCAGTCTCAATTTTACAATCTCAGCTACCGATGCCGACAGCCTGATACCAGCCCTGACTACTTCAAGCTTACCGGCCGGCGCCAGCTTCACAGATAACGGTGACGGCTCCGGAACTTTCGACTGGACACCAACCTTTACCCAGGCCAACTCTTACTTTGTCATCTTTATCGCCTCTGACGGCGTCGCCGCTGACTCAGAAATCGTTTCGATCACCGTCAACGAAGCCGGCAACCAGGCACCAACACTGGCTGCCATCGGAGCTAAGTCTGTCAGCGAAGGCAATTCTCTTAACTTTGATATCGCCGCTTCAGATCCCGACGGCACCACCCCCACCCTGTCGGCTTTGACTTTACCGAGTGGCGCTACCTTCACAGACAACACCAATGGTACTGGTACCTTTGACTGGACCCCGAGCTTTACCCAGGCCGGAATCTACAGCGTTACTTTCATAGCTTCCGACGGCTCACTGGCTGACAGCGAAGTGGTCACCATTACAGTAGCTGAAGCCGGTAACCAATCACCAGTGCTCAGCTTTATCGGAGCCAAAGGAATCACCGAAGGCCTAAATCTTAATTTCAGTATAAGCGCCACTGATGCCGACGCTACTATCCCGACTCTGTCAACTTCGGCACTACCCTCTGGCGCTACCTTCACAGACAACACCAATGGTACTGGTACCTTCGACTGGACCCCAAGCTTTACCCAGAGCGGGACATATAATGTCACCTTTTACGCCTTTGACGGCATTGCCACAGACTCAGAAGTAGTCACCATCACAGTCAATGACGCCGGTAACCAGCGTCCGCTTTTAAGCGCTATCGGCGCCCAGAGTTCGACTGAGGGTCTGCTTTTGACTTTTGCTGCTGCCGCTTCCGACCCCGACGGCACCACCCCCTCAATAAATACCGGCACACTACCTTCAGGCGCCAGCTTTGTTGATAACGGCGACGGTAGCGGATCTTTTAGCTGGACAACCACCTTCACCCAGGCCGGCATTTATAACATTCTTTTCATTGCCGCCGACGGCGTGCTCTCTGATTCGGAAACTGTTCAAATTACAATACTCGAAGCCGGCAACCAGACGCCGCAGCTGGCTGCCATCGGTGCAAAATTTGTTAACGAAGGCGCCAACCTTAACTTCTCTATCTCAGCCAGCGACCCTGACGGCACCACCCCCAGCTTCAGTAATTCAGTGCTGCCAACCGGCGCCACCTTTGTTGACAACGGCAACGGCAGCGCCACCTTCGACTGGACGCCCGACTTCACCCAGGGCGGCAGTTTCAATATAACTTTCCGGGCCTCCGACGGCGCCCTGACCGACTCCGAAGTGGTCACCATAACAGTCACCGAATCCGGCAACCAGGCCCCGCTGCTTACTGCCATCGGCGCTCAGTCTGTCACCGAAGGTGTTAACTTAAACTTCGGCATCTCAGCTTCAGACCCCGATGCCACCATACCTGCGCTTAGCACTGCCAATCTGCCAACCGGCGCTAGTTTTGTTGACAACGGTGACGGCTCCGGAACCTTTGATTGGACACCAGACTTCACCCAGAGCGGGACGTATAATGTCACTTTCATTGCCTCCGACGGACTCTTAGCCGATAGCGAAGTGGTCACCATCTCCGTCTCAGAAACCGGCAACCAGATTCCACAACTCTCAGCAATCGGGCCAAAAAGCACAACCGAAGATGTAAACTTAAGCTTCTCTGTCACGGCCAGCGACCCCGACGGCACCATCCCGGCTCTGTTGATCTCGACACTACCCTCTGGCGCCACCTTCACCGACAACGCTGACGGCAGCGGTAATTTCAGCTGGACGCCCGACTTTACCCAGAGCGGGACGTATAACGTTACTTTTTATGCCTCTGACGGTGTGCTCTCAGATAGCGAAGTTGTCTCAATTACCGTCAACGAAGTCGGCAACCAGGCACCGGTCATGACTCTCATCGGCGCTAAGTCTGTTAGCGAAGGTGCTAACTTAAACTTCAGCATCACTGCTGCCGATGCCGACGGCACCACCCCGACCTTCTCGACTTCGGCCCTGCCATCAGGTGTAACTTTTACCGATAACTTAAACGGCAGCGCTGATTTTGACTGGATACCCAACTTCATCCAGAGCGGGACATATAATATAACTTTCATAGCCTCTGACGGCTTGCTCTCAGATAGCGAAGTCGTCACTATTACAGTCACCGAAGCCGGCAACCAGACGCCAGTCTTAAGCTCCATCGGCGCCCGGAGTACAACCGAAAATGTTAATCTTAATTTTGTGGTCACAGCCTCTGACGCCGACAGCACAGTACCAGTACTTTCAACTTCTGCTTTACCCTCAGGCGCTACCTTCGTAGACAACGCTGACGGCACTGCTGATTTTGACTGGACACCAACCTTCATTCAAGCCGGGATATATAATATCACCTTCTATGCCACTGACGGCACAGCCACTGACAGTGAAGTCGTCACCATCACAGTCATTGAAGCCGGCAACCAGTCACCAGTTCTAGCCGCTATAGGCGCCCAGTCGGTCACCGAAGGACAACTGCTCTTGATTATTGCCACCGCCACAGATGTCGACGGACCAAACCCGACCATGACAACCTCAGCTCTGCCTTCAGGCGCGACTTTCACAGATAACGGCAACGGCACCGCTGACTTTAACTGGACACCAACCTTTACTCAAAACGGCAGCTACTTTGTTATCTTCTATGCCACCGACGGCACCGCCTCAGACTCTGAAATTGTTGCCATAACAGTCAACGAAGCCGGCAACCAGCCACCCGTCTTAGCCGTCATTGGCGCCCAGACAACCACCGAAGGAACCAACTTAAACTTTGCAGTCACAGCCACAGATGCCGACGCTACCATCCCGACTCTGTCTGCTTCAACGCTGCCTTCAGGCGCTACTTTTACAGATAACGCCAACGGCTCAGGAGTATTTGACTGGACACCAAACTTCACCCAGAGCGGTATATACAGCGTAACTTTCTATACCACCGACGGCGCTTTAACCGACTCAGAAGTCGTCACCATTACAGTCACCGAATCAGGCAACCAGACGCCAGTCCTAAGCGCAATCGGCACCCAGTCAATAACCGAAGGAACGACTCTTAACTTTAGCCTCTCAGCCACCGATGCCGACTCTACCATCCCGGCTCTGGCGACTTCCGCTTTACCCTCAGGCGCAACTTTTGTAGACAACGGCGACGGCTCAGCATCTTTTGACTGGACACCCAACTTTATTCAAAGCGGGACATATAACGTCACTTTCTATGCTTCCGACGGCATAGCCACCGACTCAGAAGCTGTCACCATTACCGTCAGCGAAGCCGGCAACCAGACCCCGACACTTGAACCGATCGGCTCACAGGTCACCACCGAAGGCATCCAGCTGATAATTAATATCGCCGCCGCCGACCCCGACAGTATCATCCCCAGCCTCTCAAGCTCAAGCTTACCTGCCGGCGCAATATTCACCGATAATGGCAATGGCTCCGGCTCTCTTGACTGGACACCAACCTTTACCCAGGCCGGTATCTACAGCATTACCTTCTTCGCCTCTGACGGCGCCGCCAAAGATTCTGAAATTGTCTCAATTACTGTTATTGAAGCCGGCAACCAGACACCGCTGTTAACTGCTATCGGCGCCCAGGCTACCAGCGAAGGTGTCAGTCTCAGCTTTGACGCAGCGGCCACCGATGCCGACGGCACCACCCCGGCTCTTACTGCTTCACCACTGCCGGCCGGCGCCATATTCACCGATAACGCTGACGGCTCAGGAACCTTCGGCTGGACGCCCGACTTTACCCAGAGCGGCATATATAATGTCACTTTCAAAGCCACCGACGGCGTTGCTACAGATTCCGAAGTCGTCACCATTACCGTTACCGAATCAGGTAACCAGGCACCGCTACTTAGCGCTATCGGAGCACAGTCTGTGACCGAAGGACTAAATCTTAACTTCAGCATAACAGCCGCTGACCCCGACAGCACCATACCAGTCTTAACAACCTCAAGCTTACCGACCGGGGCTACTTTCATAGACAACGGCGACGGCTCAGGAACATTCGACTGGTCACCCGACTTTACCCAAAGCGCTGTCTATGGTCTTACTTTCTACGCCTCTGACGGCTTACTTATTGACTCTGAAGTCGTCACCATAACAGTCAACGAAGCCGGTAACCAGGATCCCGTCCTGGCCACTATCGGACAGAAGTTTGTACTTGAAGGCGCCAATCTTAACTTTACCATCTCAGCCACGGACGCCGACGCCACCATTCCCAGCTTAATTGCCACCGACCTGCCCATCGGCGCCAGCTTCGTAGACAACGGCGACGGCAGCGGCACCTTCGACTGGACACCCGCCTTTATCCAGAGCGGTACTTATTTTGTCTTCTTCTACGCCTCTGACGGACTAATCTCCGACTCAGAAATCGTCAGAATTACTGTCAACGAAGCCGGCAACCAGCTGCCAGTCCTAAGCACTATCGGAAGTCAGTCTACTACCGAGGGAATAAACTTAAACTTTGCTCTCGCTGCGGTTGACCCTGACTCTACCATTCCCACTCTCTCAATTTCAAGTCTGCCAAGTGGCGCTATATTCACCGACAACGGCAATGGCACCGCATCTTTTGACTGGACACCGGACTTTAACCAGAGCGGCAGCTATAACGTCACCTTCTTTGCCTCCGACGGCGCCTCAAAAGATTCAGAAGTGGTCACCATTACCGTCAACGAAGGCGGCAACCAGACCCCGGTCTTAGCGAGCATAGGCAACAAGACCGTTTTAGAAGGTGTAAATCTGAACTTTGCCATAAGTGCCACCGATGTTGACGCTACTATTCCTATTCTAACCACCTCAAGTCTGCCGAGTGGCGCTATATTCACAGACAACGGCGACGGCACTGCCGACTTTGACTGGACACCAAACTTTATCCAGAGCGGGACGTACAACGTCATCTTTTACGCTTCTGACGGCTCACTTATCGATAGTGAAGTCGTCAACATTACCGTCAACGAAGCCGGCAACCAGACGCCGGTCTTAGCTGCCATCGGACCCAAGTCTACCACCGAAGGCGCTACTCTTAACTTTGCAGTTACAGCCACCGATGCCGACTCTACCATCCCGGCTCTCTTTGCGCTCTCGCTGCCTTCAGGCGCCAGCTTCACCGACAACGGTGACGGCTCAGGCTCATTTAACTGGTCGCCAGACTTTACCCAGAGCGGGACGTATAACGTCACTTTCTATGCGTCTGACGGTTCAGCCGCTGATACCGAAATTGTTTCTATCTCTGTCAGTGAAGCCGGCAACCAGACTCCAATACTGACAGCCATCGGAGCACAAAGTACTTCCGAAGGTGTCAGCTTAAACTTTTCCCTCTCAGCCACCGACGCCGACAGCACCATTCCCGTCCTGTCTGCTCTCTCACTACCCTCAGGCGCCATCTTCACCGATAACGGTGACGGCTCAGCAACATTCGACTGGACACCGGACTTTACTCAGGCAGCTGTTTACAATGTCACCTTTATCGCCTCTGACGGCGTCGCCGCCGACTCAGAAATCGTCACTATAACGGTCGGCGAATCAGGCAACCAGGCCCCAATTCTGACTGCGATCGGCTCAAAGACAGTTACCGAAGGAATAAACTTAAACTTTACAGTCGCAGCCAGCGACCCCGACTCTACCATCCCGACCCTCTCGACGTCAAGCTTACCCTCAGGTGCGGTCTTCACCGACAACGGCGACGGCAGCGCATCTTTTGACTGGACACCGAACTTCATCCAGAGCGGGACATATAATGTCATCTTTTACGCCAATGACGGCTTCCTGAGCGACTCCGAAATCGTCACCATCACAGTCACAGAAGCCGGCAACCAAAACCCAATACTCGCTACCATCGGACAGAAGACAATTCTAGAAGGTGCCAATCTAAATTTTGGAATTTCAGCAACTGATGCCGACAGTACTTTCCCTCTCTTAACAGCTACCGATCTTCCTATAGGAGCAACTTTTGTAGACAACGGCAATGGTACAGGAGTATTCGACTGGACGCCGGCATTCACCCAGAGCGGAACCTATTTCGTATTCTTTTACGCTGCCGACAGCCTGGTCTCAGATAGTGAAATCGTCAGAATAACCGTCAACGAAGCCGGCAATCAGCTGCCAGTATTATCTGCAATAGGAAGTCAAAGTACAACCGAGGGAATTAACTTAAGCTTTGCAGTTTCGGCGGTTGACCCCGACAGTACCATCCCGGTACTTTCAACTTCAACTTTACCGAGTGGCGCCACCTTTATCGATAATGGTGACGGTAGCGGCAGCTTCAGCTGGACACCTGGATTTGATCAATCAGGAATTTATAACTTAACCTTCTTTGCATCCGATGGAGCCGCCAAAGATAGCGAGATAGTCACTATTACAATAGGCGACGGTGGCAACCAGTCGCCGATTCTGGCAGCCATCGGCGCCCAAGCCGTAACAGAAGGTAACAATCTAAACTTTGCTGTCAGCGCTACAGATATTGATGCTACAATTCCGGTCCTGACAACTTCAACTTTACCAGCCGGCGCCTCATTTACCGATAACACCAACGGCAACGGAACATTCGACTGGACACCGGCTTTTATTCAGAGCGGCTCCTACAATATTACATTCTATGCCTCAGACGGGTCCCTGATTGACAGCGAAGTGGTGACGATCACAGTTGGTGAAGCCGGTAACCAGACGCCGATACTTACAGCAATTGGTGCTCAAACTATCAACGAAGGTGATTCGCTGACAATTTCAATATCAGCAGTTGATCCGGACAGCACTACGCCGGTCTTGACGACATCTACTCTGCCGAGTGGTGCTTCATTCACCGACAACGGCAATGGCACCGGCAGCTTTAACTGGGTACCGAACTTTATTCAATCCGGCATTTACAATATCAAACTTTTTGCAAGAGACGCTTCCAATGCTGTCGACTCCGAAGTGGTGACCATCACAGTCGGTGAATCCGGCAACCAGCCGCCGGTTCTCGATTCAATTGGCGCCCAGACAACAACCGAAAACGTATTACTTAGCTTTGCCTTAACAGCCACCGACCCCGAAGGCATCACTCCGACCATGACTTCTTCGTCATTACCGGCCGGAGCAGCCTTTGTAGACAATGGTAACGGCTCAGGCTCCTTTGACTGGACTCCTACTTTCCTGCAAAGCGGCGTTTATGTTGTAACATTCTTTACCAGCGACGGCATTTTGTCAGACACAGAGGCTGTTGTAATTACTGTCATTGAAGCCGGCAACCAGCTGCCTCTGCTCGATCCTATTTCCGACACTTCTTTAACAGAGGGAATAGCTTTTGTACTGCCAGTAACTGCTTCAGATGCCGAATCTATTCCAGCTCTTACAACTTCAAGCTTGCCAACTGGAGCAACCTTCGCAGATAACGGTGACGGCAGCGGATCATTCGATTGGACTCCAGGTTTTGTCCAAAGCGGTTCGTACCCTGTAACTTTCTATGCCACCGATGACTCTCTCGCAATCGACAGCAGCCTCATCATACTAACTGTCAATGACGGCGGTAACCAGTCACCGGTTCTGAATCCAATCGGTGCTCAGGCAGTTGCCGAAGGGGTCGCCCTAAACTTTGGCTTCAGCGCTTTTGACCCCGAAGGTTTTACTCCGGTTCTTTCCGCCACAAACTTACCTGCCGGGGCTTCTATTATAGATAGTGGAAACGGAGCTGGAAGCTTCTCATGGACTCCGGACTTCAACCAGAGCGGGACATATAATGTCACTTTTTACGCTACCGACGACTCCGCAGCAGTTGACAGCGAAATAATAACTATTACAGTTAACGAAGCCGGCAACCAGGCGCCGCTGCTGGCTACTATTGGAGCGCAGTCAACAGCGGAAGGCATTCAGTTACTCTTTGGAGTTTCTTCGTCCGATGGTGAAGACATTGCATTACTGACAACCTCCACTCTGCCAGCTGGAGCAACATTTGTAGATAGCGGTAACGGCAATGGTAGCTTTAGCTGGACACCAACTTTTGTACAGTCCGGCATATATAATGTAACTTTCTATGCTACCGATGATTCACTGGCGGTCGACAGCGAAGTCGTAACTATCACAGTTAATGAGGTCGGCAACCAGCTGCCGGTTTTGGCCGCCGTTGGTTCGCAGTCAATTCTTGAAGGTGTCAAGCTGCTGTTTGCAGTTACTGCAACAGATGGTGAGAGCATCCCTGTACTGACAACCTCGGCATTGCCTGCTGGCGCAAATTTTGTAGACAGCGGCAACGGAGCAGCGTCATTTAGCTGGACACCAAATTTTGTACAGAGCGGAATATATAATGTAACATTTTACGCTGCCGATGATTCTCTGGCAGTAGACTCAGAAGTGGTAACAATAACAGTAACTGACGCCGGCAACCAAGCGCCTCTGTTTGACTCCATCGGGTCCCAGGCAATTGTCGAGGGAATAAAATTGCAATTTATAATATCGGCTCTCGATGGTGAAAGCATTCCGACTCTGACAACTTCAACTCTACCTTCAGGCGCTGCTTTTGTAGATAGTGCAAACGGATCAGGTTCTTTTGTCTGGACACCGGATTTTGTACAGTCCGGCACTTATAGTGTCACTTTCTATGCCACCGATGATTCTCTGGCAGTAGACTCAGAAGTAGTAACTATCACAGTCAACGATGCCGGTAACCAGACACCTCTGCTTACTGCCATAGGCGCTCAAATAATCTCCGAGGGTGTGCAGCTGACAGTGACAGTCTCAGCCTCTGACGGTGAATCCATTCCAGCCCTGACAACCTCGGCGCTCCCGACAGGCGCTCTCTTTGTCGACAGCGGCAACGGTATTGGCAGTTTTAAGTGGACGCCTACTTTCCTGCAATCGGGTGTTTACAATATTACATTCTATGCCACCGATGATTCACTGGCAGTTGATAGCGAGCTTGTTACAATTACAGTAACAGAGCCGGGTAATCAGGCCCCTGTTCTGGCGACTATAGGTGCCCAGACGGTAGCGGAAAACGTCGAACTGCAATTTACCATATCTGCTGCAGATGCCGAAGGCATACCTGCTCTGACCACTTCCGCCCTGCCAGCCGGCGCTGTCTTTATAGATAGCGGCAACGGCTCCGGCAGCTTTATCTGGACACCTAACTTTATTCAGTCGGGAGTATACAGCCTGACTTTCTATGCTACCGACGATTCACTGGCAGTCGACAGCGAAGTGGTGACTATTACAGTTAACGAAGTGGGCAATCAATTACCTCTGCTTGATTCGATTGGTGCACAGACGATCACAGAAGGAATACAGCTGTTGTTTGCAATCACAGCATCCGACGCCGAAAGCATCCCGATTCTGACCACATCCGCTCTTCCGACTGGTGCAGTCTTTACAGACAACGGCAATGGCTCTGGATCATTTGACTGGACTCCGGATTTCTTACAGTCAGGAACTTATAATGTAGCTTTCTATGCTACTGATGATTCACTGGCAGTTGACAGCGAAGTCGTAACTATTACAGTTGACGAAGCTGGCAACCAGGCTCCTGTGCTTGACTCTATTGGCGCCCAGACAACTCCAGAGGGTCTGCAGCTGCTATTTGTAGTCAACGCCTCCGACGGCGAAAGCATTCCTGTTTTAACAACCTCAGCGCTTCCGAGCGGAGCTGTCTTTGTAGACAGCGGCAACGGTAGTGCCTCATTTAATTGGCTGCCTGAATTCACACAGGCAGGAATTTATAATGTTACGTTTTACGCTACAGATGATTCAGCAGTTGTTGACAGTGAACTTGTCACAATAACCGTCACAGAAGCCGGCAACCAGCCGCCTGTTCTGGATTCAATTCCGGACACTTCTGTAACGGAGTCCTTACTTCTCTCATTTATTGTTACAGCATCAGACCCTGACAGCACTATACCTGCCTTGAGCACATCAATCCTGCCTGCCGGTGCGGTTTTTGTAGACAGCGCTAACGGCACTGGTGAATTCAACTGGACGCCAAGTTTTGCACAGAACGGAATATATCAAATCATATTTTATGCTTCAGACAGCCTTGATTTCGACAGTCAGGTCGTAACGATTACAGTAATTGATGTTGGCAACCAGCCGCCGCTGATTGATTCTATTGGCGACCAGTCAACAGCTGAAGGTCTGATTCTCTCAATTGTAGTTACAGCCTCAGATGCCGAATCTGTTCCGGCGCTGACAACTTCAGCGCTTCCGATCGGTGCAACTTTCGTAGACAGTGCCAACGGCAACGGCTATTTTGACTGGACTCCTGGATTCACCCAGGCAGGCTTATATCCGATTACATTCTACGCCACTGATGATTCCAGCGCTGTAGACAGCCAGCTGATTACTATTACAGTTACCGAGTCTGGCGACCAGCCGCCCGTCTTTGATTCTCTGGCTGACTTTACGACCACCGAGCTGGACACCTTGATCGTAACAGTTAAGGCTATTGATCCCGATAGCTCCGGAATATCTCTGACAATTATTACCAACCTGACAAGTTTTAGTTTTGTAGATAGTGGCAACGGAGTTGGTGTACTGACTTACTTCCCCTCGCTGTTCGATGCCGGTCTAGACACCGTCAAATTCCTGGCTACTGATTCCGGAAGTCCGCCGAGGACGACAACTATTGTCTCGGTAATCACGACAATTGAAAACAACCAGCCGCCGGTTTTTGATTCTGCCGGTCCTTATGCAGTCGAAGTAAACGATACCCTGATTTTCACTGTTTTTGCTGCGGATTCCACAGACCAGGATACTACGCATTCGGTCTTCTTGACGACTACAGGCCTGCCCGCCAACGCAAGTTTTACTGACAACGGTGACAATACCGGTACCTTTATATTTGCTCCTGTGGCAGGACAGGAGGGTTTTGATACGCTGGGTTTCCTGGCAACAGATGAGGGAACGCCTGCCCTTTCAGGTTTATTGGATGTGGAAATAAGAGTAGTTGGAGTAAACATACCGCCGGTTCTTAATCCAATCGGAGCGCAGAGCGTAAAAGAGGGAGATATTCTTACAATTATTTTGACCGGCTACGACCCGGACTCTACAATGATACCGTTCTTTTCAGTAGACACTTCTCAATTACTTGGCGCCTCTTCACTGGTAGATAGTGGTAATGGTACAGCCGTTTTCACATATGTACCAAACTTCATCTCCTCCGGACTGAGAAATGTAACGTTCAGAATTCACGATGGCATAGACTTCGACAAAGAAGTTGTCATCATTCAGGTCACTGATTTTGGTAACAGGCTGCCTCTTTACGATTCCATTCCGAGCCCGTCGGTTGTCGAAGGAGACTCTTTAGTTGTTTTCCTGACAGCCTACGACCCTGATGACGGTCCGGTTGTGCTTTCGATAGATGAAGCTGCTACTCCTCTGCCGCCAAACTTCATCTTTACCGATAGCGGCGGCGGCCTGGCTACTTTGGAATTATATCCGGTATTTAATCAGGCAGGGAATTACCCGCTTGATCTGATAGTAGCTGACGACAGTTCAACGGCTGATACTTTTTCAATGATTGTACAAATTATCGAAGCTGGCCCGCAGCCGCCTATACTCGATAGCATACCGGACTACTCGGTTGATGAGGCAACCAGCCTAACTTTCACTATTACAACATCAGATATTGATTCTGTGCCGCCGGTTCTGACAACTTCCGCTCTGTCCGGAAGCGCCAGCTTTACCGATAATGGAGATTACACAGGAACCTTTAGCTGGACTCCTACTCATGATGACTCAGGTTTTTATACAGTTACTTTCTATGCTACTGATGCGGATCCGGCAACTACAATGGTAGATTCGCAGGAGATAACAATTATTGTCGTTGACGTAAACAGGGCGCCGTTCATGGATAATTTGCCAAATCCTTCAAATACAATGAACGAATTTGATACGCTTTCGCTTTACTTTACTGCCACTGACCAGGATGGCTCAACTCCCAGCATTAGAGTTACGTTGTCTGGTGCTGATACGATGGCAACTAACATGACATTCTTTGATTCAGGTAATGGAGCCGGTGTCTTTAGGTTCATACCCGACCATACTCAAGGCAACGACAATCCGACTTCTTACAGCTACATCGTGACAGCCATCGATGAATTCGATTCCACTCTATCACAATCCAGCGGAACGCGCACAATACGAGTGAGCAATGTTAACGTTGCACCTACTTTGAATTTCCTTGACGGGGCAGGTCCTTTCGATATTGTCGAAGGTGAAGCCCTGAGGTTCAGAGTGCTGGCCGAAGATATTGACGGGTCCATAACCTCGCTGGATGTAACCAATTTGCCTGCTGGCGCAACTTTTTCTGGACCGGTAGACTACTTCAAAACTTTAACCTGGACGCCTCTTTTCAATCAAGCCGGCACCTATAACATAAAGTTCAGTACCAGCGACAACGATCTGGCCGGTGTCAATCAGACAGTTAAAATAAATGTGGCCGAGTTTGGCAACCACGCTCCATTCTTTACAACAACACTACCTGACACAATTGACTTCTTTGTAGGAGTAGTCGGAAATATTGTCGTCAAAGCCCAGGACCTGGACTTTGATAATATTACCATTTCATTAGACTTGGGGCCCTTGAGCAGTTCATTTGTAGACTCCGGCAATGGCACAGGTGTGCACTCCTATATGCCAGATTCTTCTGTAATAGGCTTGCTCACGTCTGTCAGATTTATCGTCACCGATGTTCCGGCTGGCCTAACCGACACGTTGGAAACAATTTACTGGATTAGGAGTTTCCTTAGAGGAGATCTGGACGGCAATTTCAAATATACCATGAATGACATAGTATACCTGGTGAACTATATTTATAGAGGTGGACCTGAGCCAGATCCTCTCGAAGCCGGAGACGTTGATGCCAGCGGTGCCATAAATACTGCCGACCTGTCTTACCTGATTAACTTTATCTATCGAGGCGGCCCGGCTCCTCCGCAATAGTTGCGCCCAATATTCTGGACAATCTTCCTAATACCTCTGATTTGAAGGCTTTTCGACAAGAATCGCTGCTGTGGGATTAGCCCCGAAGGCTTTAAAAACAGGGGAAATCTCTTGACAATTTACTTGCTCTCCCATATTTTAGTTTGACCCACTACTGGGGAAGTCGGCCTGTATGCGGCCATTTCTCAATAGAAATGTGGCATGTTTTAGTACTGCCACACGTAATGACAGCATCAGCGGAAGCTGGTTAATTCTTAAGACGGTGGAATTTACAACAATACGGTATTTGTTAACACTTACCTCAGTTACAAACTAATAGAAAGCTAGTTAAGTAGACAACATTTTTGAGAATTAACAATATAATTAACTTTTTCGTGCTGCTATGTGCATGTGCGAAGGGAGGTGAATCTGCAAAAGAGTAAGAAAACAGCTTTTTGTTTGTCCCTTAGTTTGAGGACAAAAGGTGAACTACTTTCCAATTGCAACGCATTTGCGTTTGGTGAAGGAACAATTAATTAATGGGAACTTTAAAAAAACTCTCGAAAGGAGCAATTGATGTCAAGGAGAATTCCTTTAATACTAATCTTCTCCTTACTGTTGATCGCAGTTAGTGCGACATCAGTATTCTCCGCCAAAAAGGCATGGGAGACTCCGCGGTACAATCCTATTATCCGTCAGGTCTGGGATTACGCGATGCCTATGGAGCATCCTACAATAAATGCCCCGGCCCGCAAAGCAGGTGATTATCCGCAAGCTTCATTAGGAGCATCGGTGCCATCCGCCTCTCCCGGTGCCGTAATTGGCAACACTTATTACGACTATCAAACGAACAACCGCATGAACCGTCGTATGATGGTCGGTCGTAATTTCGATACTGGTCTGGGTGACACACTGACACTGGTTCACGCGACCTGGATGGACCTTCCTGGTCCGGATTTCGGTAACGCCCGTACCGCGGGTTATGCCGCCTATAGTGCCGCCGACAATGCTTATTTGACAGAAGTAAATATCACATTTTCCCCGGAATATTGTGGTTATTTTGAACTCGAAGTTACTCCTGACAACCGGGCTATTATTTGCGGTCACTGGAACCCTGATGGAGTTTCTGCTCATTATAGATCCACAGTCTTTTATGACGAAGTAGCCCCCGGCGATGCTGGCTTTGGTGTGAAAGCGATTGTAGATAGTGCTCTGTCGACTTGGAAAAACCCTTATTCCAACGGCGATGAAGTAGTAATATGGCCGACAGTTGGTTTTCAGGTCAGACCGACCGGTGAGGCAGTAACCCACGTTGCTGCTATAGCATTCTCTGGCGGTGGTTCAGGCCATATTGGCTATTACTTCCGCAGAGAAGGTCATGCAGACTCTGCTCTGGGTGATGGCTCTCTGTCGAGCTGTTTTATATCTGGAGAGATTGATCCTCTGGTAGAAGGCTGGGAATGCCCCTGGGTCTTTGACACTATACATGCTACTTCGGAAACAATAGAAGCTTCCAAGAAGTCAGGTAAAGTGGCACTTTTCTGGACAGCAAATCTGCCGGAACCCGGTTGTGATACCTGTTCAATCAACGCTGACATGCCCGGTCCCAGGAATCGTTATTTCAATGACATTTATTATCAGATTTCAGATGACTATGGTGTGACCTGGAATCGCAGAGTAAATGCTACCAAGTTTGATACATTGACAGACAGATGGATTGCCTGGAATGACATTTGTGGTCTTTGGGTAGGCGATGCTCCCACCGAAGAGCTTCATATTGCCTGGAACGCCTCGGACATTGGCCGTTACCTGAGTGAAGGTATTATTGCTTACACTTCTCGTGTATATCACTGGGCCGAGTCATTCCCGGCTGGTGGTTTTGGCCCGCGTGTTGCGATGGTCAGCCAGAAGGATCCAATTATGTGTAATGCCGGATTCTTCAACGCTAATCTTTCCAAAATTAGCATGGCGACCTGTGCCGGTAACCTTTACATTTCAGCATCGGATCTTTGGGATGGCCATATTGATCCTGCTAATCCGGACTGTTCACAGCGCGGTTACGATGGCAGCGCCCTGGGAGCAGTTAATGGTGAGATAATTGTTGTTATATCTGATAACAACGGTGTATCTTTTGACCTGCCTCATAACCTGACCCGTTCACCAACACCTCAGTGTGACTCTGCCACAGGTGCCGTAGGAGAATGTGCTTCAGACCACTGGGCTTCGATGGCGCCTTTTGGTATAGCGACACTGTCAGGTGATGATTTCTCCGGAGCCGATACTGTCCTGCCTCGTTCAGTCTCTTATCCTGATGGAGTAGGCACAAACTGGCTGCATATGGTTTATGAACAGGATCTTGACCCGGGTGGAATTGTTTTTGGCCATGGAACTTGGCAGAATAACCCCTTTAGGCATATTCGTATAGCCTGTGTTAATCCTGATCAGATACCGGTTCCGGTTTATGAATACACCGAAATAAACTGGCCTAACTATGTTAAGCCCGACTCTATCAAAGATACTACCCTGATCATAGAGAATACCGGTAATGCAACCTTGAATATTACAGTATCAACCGAAGAAGACACCGGCCCCCCCGGCTGGCTTTCAGCTTCTAATTTTGCAACGATAATTACCGATGGAGCCAACAACGCTGATACCGGAACGATTACTTTTGACGCTTCTGGTATTTCTCAGGCGAAAATCAACGCCGCTGGTGGTCATATTACGGTTACGGGTCGAGTATTGTTTGACCATGATGGTCCGAGCGATATAGATACTCTTGAAGTGATTTTGATAGTCACGGATACAGTTCTCTTGACCGTTTGGGATACAATCTCAACAGGCGTAATCTCTTTGGCAGTAGCCACCAACGGCCAGTTTGGCGGTGGTACCGGAGTCGGCCCGGGAGTCCAAATGGACTACTGGTTTGACCCGGCCGAGTGCGACACCTTTGATTCTATTGTAGGTTTAACCGATGTTTACCTCTATGATGGCAGCTTTGTGGTAGGCGGTATCATAGACGACGATGGTAGTCCCGATACCATTTTGACCAACCAGATATTTGATCAGGGACCTCGTAGTCCCAGTTCAGTTTATTCTCTGGAGGCTCCGGCTGCTCCTGTCACAGATGGCATGCTTCAGACCTGGAGTACCGGTAAGATGACCAACCATGATTCGTCATTAGCTTTTCATGTGACCTATTATGCGCCACAGGCAACGGCTACTTATAGTGGTGGCTGGCAAGCCGACCAGCAGTTCATCACCAAAAGCCTTAAGATTTGGTCCAACAATGGCCTGAATCATGACAGTCTGGCTATAGGTGATGCCATAGACTGGGATATTCCATCCGACCGGAAGGATACTGCCGGTGCCGTTGTCGGTACTCAATCTGATAACAGAGGTGAAGTAAGCTCAGATTTGAGTCTTATTTACTTTATCGGAGCGGAGACTGGCCTCGACAATGCAACCGAGTGTCAGGAGAATGATGCCCGTTTTGGTGGTATGGCTCATGCTTATACGACTCATTATAATGGTGCAACCAGGAAGTGGACTATCGTTGATACTCTTCCTTACGGTGGATATGCTGAGGCAAATGCTCGTTATGTCTATACCGGTTGGGATGACAACGAGCTTTATGCAAACATGGCATTAGCATCAGGTTTAATTCCGTGGAGTCATCCTGATCCTGACTCAGCCGAGACAGACCTGCATGGAGTCTTGACATATAAGTTTAAGTATAATCTCCTTGCCGGCGATACTTTGGTAGTTTACACGGTATTGGCCTCGGTACGTGAGGATCTTGCTGGTCCTGGTCGTATAGAGGACCTGGCCGATAAGGGTCGTAACTTTACTCACTATTTTGGTTGTTGTCGTGGCCTTCGTGGTGATTTGAACAATGACAATAAAGATGCAAACGTGCTTGATCTGACTTTCTCGGTAGACAGAATCTTCCGTGGCGGTGGTAAAGCCGTTTGTTCAGGTGAAGCTGATCCCAACAGTGACGGGAATATTCTAAATGTACTTGACTTGACATTCCTGGTAGACCGTATCTTCCGTGGTGGAGATGCACCTAATAGCTGCGGATCGCCTCTATAGTAAAGTAAGTAAGTCGACGAATAACATATAACCAGTCATGTACTGGTAAGTTATAAAGACAATGGCCATCCCGGGCAATCGGGGTGGCCATTTTATGTTTAGCTAAACGAGAATATCATCGTATATTGATAACTAAGTTAACCCCGGCGGAGTGCCACCACCGATTTACTTGCCAATATTGTGAGGACTACAAAACAAGCAGGTAATTTGATTATGAGAATTAGAACAGCGTCCCGGCACTTTTTGACTTTTTTGTTTCTGTTGCTGGTAGTTTCGTCAGCATCTGCAGAAAAATATCCGGACGGAGATCCTCCAAAACCTTACATAATTAAAGGGCGTCTTACTATTCAATTTGAAGATGAGGTCAGTACAGAATCGTTCAGCCAGAGCTTTGGAAAAGTAAATTTTTCTCTGCCGAGTCTGGATATCATTTTAGAAAAGTATAATGTATATTCGGCAAATGCTGTTTTTCCCTGGCGCAAGGAAAAACCTAAAGCAAACTCAGGAATTTACGACCTCACCAGATTCTGGGAAATTTACTTTGCTGAAACTGCCGACGAAAATAGATTAATAGAAGAATTACTTCAAAACCCAAACGTTCGAAATGTCGAAACTGTCTGGGCGTTGCCAATTCATGCCTCTCCTGATGATCCTTCCTGGAATTTACAATGGGCCATGTTTCCCGGAGGGATAGATCCGTTGTTTTATGATGCCTGGGATCTGGAAACGGGATCGGACTCAATCAAATTTGCCAATATTGATACCGGCGTTGACTACTGACATCCTGACCTTGTGGGAAACGTCTGGGTAAATCCCGGAGAAGATCTGGATGGAGATGGTCTGGTCTTTGACGTCAACGACTTAAACGGTATCGACGATGACGGTAATGGCATTGTTGATGACCTGATAGGCTACGATTTTTTTACAGGTTGGGCGGATTAGGAACAATGCCCGGAGAGGATGGCGGTGTCCGGGACCCGGATCCTAATGACTTTAACAGCCATGGTACTCATATTGCCGGGATCGCGGCCGGGATGAATAACAACGGCACCGGTGTAACCGGCATAGCCTGGAGATTGGTTCGGAGGCAACAGGTCATATAGGGGAGTACAGATAATGTGCCTGCGTGTCGGGGGAACAGCAGCAGATGGTCTGGGCTATGTCAATTCTACTAATTGCGGACAGGCAATTGACTATGCCGCTATGATGGGGGCTGATGTAATTAATTGCAGCTGGGGGTCTCAAGGAACTTCGGCGATGGTTCAGGGAATGAGTAATGCAGCAGCGGCGGGGATTACTGTCGTGCATGCTTCTGGAAATAGCAACTCAGAAGTACCGGACTTTTTGGACGTTTTGGGTGATGACGTCTTATCGGTCGCATCTACGACTTCTTCTGATACCAAGTCTGGATTTTCGAATTTTGGAGACTGGATAGATATAAGCGCTCCCGGCTCGAGTATCTACTCTACAGTCTCATTTGCCTATGTTCCGTCGTATGGCTATAAGTCGGGAACATCAATGGCTGCACCAATGATCTGCGGCACGGTGCTTCATATAAAATCGATGATGCCTTCACTTTCCCATCAGCAGATAGAATCGATTATATTTGCGACAGCCGATAATATTGATGCCCAAAACCCGTCATATATCGGATTCCTTGGTGCCGGAAGAATAAATGCATACAACGCCCTGGCCGGTCTTGCCAATAGCTAAATTCAGCGCCGACATGACCGAGGGCAGCGCGCCTCTGACAGTTCAGTTTAGTGACCTGTCGCCAAACTCTCCATTTTTCTGGGAGTGGAGTTTTGGCACCGGCGACAGCTCGATTATACAGAACCCGGAGTATACTTATACTCAGCCGGGTATTTATTCTGTCTCACTTCGAATCGATGACGGCCACCCGCTGGGCTTGGGCGAAGAGCACCTGCGCAATTTCATCTGGGTCAGGAGCGACACCCTCGCTTTCGATTCAATCGTAGCCGTCAAGGGGCAAACTACCTCTTTACCTGTCTATCTATCCAACAGTTCCTTGATTAAAAAAATTGGCCTGTCATTTAGTTTGTCAAACGTTACAGGCGTGACTGTAGATTCCTTTGATATCTTAGCGACACGCACCAGCAATTTTGAACGTGTTTCATTCGCTGTAGCAAATCCCGGCTCAGGGCAATGGCTGATAGAAATGATACCTGATACAAATGGCGGAGCTAATTATCTGCCGGTTGGATCGGGGCTGTTTATAAAATTACTTATCAAAGTGGACACCTCTGCTCCATCTGGAATAATTGAGATTGATACTGCTGCAATAAGCGGTCAAGGGACGGTTATTTCATCAGTCTGGGGAGAGTACTTTCCTGACATTTATATAAGTGGTAAAATTGTTGTCGGATGTGCTTACGGTGACGCCAACTGTGATGGCGCTGCCGCAAATATTCTGGATTTGACCTATATGGTAGATTTCATATTCAGAAGCGGGCCTCCGCCCCCATCATCTTAGGGAAATCGCCTGATTTGAGCGTAAATTGTCAAATTAGGCGCAGAATTTGGGCCAAATTGGCAGCTTTATCAGTAAGACATTATTTTCTATTGACTCATTTTATGCAAAATGATATAATTGGTAAAGCATAGATTGAACTCTAAATTGACTTTCGCTCAAACAGCGTTGGCCAGGAGGTGAATACTTATAGAATTTTGTTAAATTTTTGTAGTTGTTTTATTTTATGAATATTGAAATTAGCTCTATTATTATGACTTTGGAGGCAAAATAATGAAATTAAAAAGCTTTGTTGTATTGGCAGCACTTATTTTTGCTGTCTCTTCTGTTTCCGCGCAGGACTTGGGTGCACCCGATAGTGTGAAACTGGTACCCGTCACGACACTACAAACCGGACTAAGCACGCAGACTTTTGAACTTGCCTGTTCGGCCTTTGTCGATGTTACCGTACTTTCAACTCTTCAATTGGGCTGGGACTGGACAACCGCTTCGGCAACATTACAGATGGACAGCGCTGTACCATCGGCAGCTTTTGATGCTATGGCAATCGGACCTTTTTTCTTCCTGGATAATTCGTTGGCCACAACTAACTCTATGCAGGCAGCACTTGCCAGTGGGACTTCCGTTATTGGTGATGATTTCCCTGTCGCTGCAAGTTGGCAGCATGTTTGTACTTATTACATGACTATGACAAACTGGATTGCATCAAGTTCGCTCGCTATAGACACTGCATTTGACACAGCTTTTGTTTCAACTGAATATATTTTCATCCCCTTGGGTGGAATAGACTATGACCCGATCTGGGGCGGCCCGATTAATATTTCCGGTACCGCAGTTGAAGAAAGTATTACTGATATTCTGCCTGCATCTTTTCAGCTGGAGCAGAATTATCCCAATCCCTTTAACCCTTCAACCAGTATCTGGTTTGATTTGCCCACCAGAGCCAAGGTTACGCTCACAGTATTTAACCTCTTGGGTCAGGAAGTTTCTACCCTGGTAGATGAAGACTTGCCCGCCGGAAGACATTTATCCACTTGGGACGGTCATTCCGATAATGGCGCTCCTGTGGCCAGCGGCATATACTTCTACAAACTGATTGCTGATGCCGATGATAACAAGTTTGTTGAAACCAAGAAAATGATGTTACTAAAGTAATAAAAGCATTGAAATTTTCATGCCCCCGCTTTCATTAAAGCGGGGGCATTTTGTTTATAATTCATGTACAAAACATTTCTCAGGTGGTAGCGTGCGATCATATATTTTTTTACTTACAATCTTTATTATTTCCCAGATTGCTGTTGCCCAGCAGGATCCCAATGATCTCGGTCAGGCCGACACCGTAGCACTGGAAATAGGCTATTTTCAGGCAGATAATCAAAATGTGAATTTTACAGTAGAAGCCTGGGTATATTCCGACAATCCTATTTCATCATTCATCTCCGGGTTTAAATGGGACAATGCTGCCTTGCACTTAGATAGCGTTAAACCGGCGGCTATATTATCCGAAAATAGTCTGACCGTTTTTCTATATTATCATGACAGCTATTTTGCTTCGAAAGACAACCAGATATTTACACTTGGAGGATTTTCAACTGGAAGCTCAATAGAGAGTTATCCAGAGTCCAGGCGCCTCTGGGCAACATACTATTTTAGTTCCAGCAGCTGGAATCCAAATGACAGCTTTGTGATAGATATTCTTCCAGCTGAAATAGTGGACTTTAAATTTGTCAGAGAAGGCCCCTATTATCCAATCGGGTACAAGCCGCTGTTCTTGGGAGCATTAAGAATATCAGGCATTCCAACGGACATAAAGGAAGCAGAAGTAGAATTACCCGAAGATTTCTCACTTTTGCAAAACTACCCCAATCCATTTAATCCAACGACCACTATAGAATTTAGCCTGAACCAAAAATCTCATACTTTGTTAGAAATTTTTAATATTGAAGGAAAAAAAGTCCAGACTTTAGTCAATCAGGTGCTTTCAGCCGGGCCACATAAATTTGAATGGAACGCCAATTTTTCTGATAACACCAAGGCGCCCACGGGGATATACTTCTATAGACTGAAAAGTGGAGAATATGAAAAGTCGAATAAGATGATTTTGATAAAGTAAAAACCAGTTAAATATTCTAGGCACCCCCGTAACTTATTGAAGCGCAATAAATTATAACATATATATTGACTTTACTACCGCTATTTGCTATTATTATAGCTACATCCATAATGTTGTTATAAGTTAACCCATTGAACTATAAGGATTTATATGTTAGGTGTAATTGGTAATAAGTTTTCGATAGGTAAAGAAACCTACCGTCCTTTCTCGGCAGAGCTCCATTATTTTAGAATAGACAAGAGATACTGGTCTATCTGCTTCGAACGGATAAGAAAAGCCGGCTACAAAATCATTGCTACCGCAGTTCCCTGGAATATCCATCAGGACCCGACCACCAAGCACTTTGATTTCACGGGTTTTACCGATCCCAAAAGAGATCTGGTCGTATTTTTGGAGCTGGCCCGGGAGTTTGGATTTAAGGTTATTTTGAGACCGGGACCTTCGGTTTTTGGCCAGCTAAAAAACGGCGGGCTTCCGGATTACTTATTTAATGACATAAAGGTTTTTGCGCGGGACTCTGAAGGGCAGGAAGTTAAAATTCTCAGCGACCATGGTGTAGACAGCGGTCATCTGGTCAGCTATCTTCACAGCAACTATCAGTTTCACCTGCGGACTTTCTTTAAAGCGTTTATAGAAATTACCAAGAACTATGTACATCCGCGCGGACCAATCTTTATGGTCGAACTGGATTATGAAACTTCCTTCGGAAAGATGCTGGATCCTTCTAAGGCCGATTACAACCCCCAGGTCATAGAAAATTACTATCCGCAGTTTCTGGAGAGCCGCTACCAAGACGTCAAGAAACTAAATAATCTCTACAAAGAGAAAAATAAAGAATTTGCAACTGTGGATCCCCCAAGAAAATTCAGAAACATCGAACTTAAAAACTATCCCAAAGTTCTTGACTGGTTCCGTTTCAGGGAGTACATGCTCAACAAATATTTACAGACGGTCGAGGATCTGTTTGCATCTTATTCAGTAGAGCCATTGATTTTTCGCTCCCTTTATTTCAAACCAGGCGACCTGCTGCCCGCGTATAATCTGGTGCCTGATGACCGTGATCCGTTTTTGGGATGTAACGTATTTCCCGAAGGAAACTACTTTGACCTGGCAGTTAAAGCCAGATTTTTGAGAGCTGAGTACGGTTTTGCCTTCGCCTCATCGTTTGTGTCGGGATCTTCATCAAGCTCTGCAAACGGTTCTCATTCCCAAAGCGAATTTACAAATCAAGAGAGAAAATTCTATCTCACAGCCGGTCTGGCGGCAGGATTCAAAGGAATGAACCAATACATGTTTGTAGACCGGGAGCATTGGAGCGGAGCCCCACTGCATGCTGACGGTACTGTTTCTGAGGGTTTCCCCATAGCACAAAGGTTCAATCAGGCAGTTGCAGAAATTGGTCTGGAAGAAATGGAATACAATAACGATGTAGCAGTATTAGGAAATCGGCTATACAGCTGGCTCAGTCTTACATCTGGCAAGAAAGAATTTGAATATATCCCCAAGCTGATAAATGAAACCGTAGTCGGCTTCTGTCGCGATCTGATGAGACTGAAAATAGGTTTTAGTGTGCGTGAAAACAGAATCTTTGAAACCCTGAACAAGTATAAACTTGTCTTTGTACCCACAGCAGAAATGATGGCGGAAAAAGATCAGGAAGCGCTGGTAGAACTCATCAAATCCGGCACAAGTGTGGTGCTCTGCGGCGTTATGCCCAAGTTTGATGAGAATCTCAAGAACTGTCAGATTCTGGCCAACTGCTTTAGAATAAAATCCAGCGTCGAATACAGAATAGGTACGGTCACGCACAAAGATGGCGAGTATCCTACCCAGATTTATGCCTCGATACGCGGCCCCGAAGATTCCAAAACTAAAAAGCTGGTTAAGAGTGGCTCGAAAGTTGTCGGTATCTGCTCGTCGCGTTTAAAAGGCAGCCTTTACTATTTCTCGTTTGATATTGCTTCAGCCGGCGATCATCACAAACTGGCTTTCATAGAATCAATCCTGCAGGCAGAAAAGATTGAATCAAATCTATACTGTAGCGACCCGGCCGTGGATATCGCATTTCAGATGGGATCCAAATCCGGCATGCTCTGTATCGTGGCACCCCCCCCGGGAGAACTTTCCAGTGGTTTTGAGGCTCCCTCAAAAGAGATAATAATCAAAGCGGACTTAAAGCCATTAGGCTTTAAAGCTGCCAATGTCAGACTGACCAACCTCTTTGATGATCCTGAGAATTCTACACCGATTAAAACGTCGGCTAAAGAACTAAAAGAAGGGCTGGCGCTTAGCATCAGTTTCCCCGATGGTATCATCTTCCACGTAGAAAAGAGACAATAGTATCAGGTTTGGTTTGACATTTTTGAGAATTATAATCAAGCAGAGATACATGGCAGCAGCGTTTTTACTGGCGCTGCTGCCTTTCTTTATATCTGGCTGTGAAAATGCTGCTGTTGCCGGCTATTATGAAAAAGGTGCCCTGGCTACTGCCTTCCCCATAGCAACTCGAATTGGTGAGCAGGTTTTTGCCAGAGGCGGCAATGCTTTTGATGTCGCTGTTGCGGTAGGATTTGCTCTGGCAGTAGTTCATCCGGAAGCCGGCAATATCGGCGGCGGCGGCTTTTTATTAAACAATGAGATGGATGACTTTGCCATAGCGCCGGGGGTTCCCAATCTCTATGGTCTGGTGGGCGGCCAGGCTAACAAGATTGAACCTGCCAAGCGAATGCTGTCATCGATGTCTCCAACAATAGTCTTAAAAAACGACAAACCACTTTTGATTCTGGGTTCACGCGGCGGCTCTGAGATAATAACCGCTGTGGCACAGTTGCTAATTAACTTTAGCAGATTCAATTTGTCTTTAGAAAAGGCCTTATCACAGCCTCGTTTTCATCATCAGTGGCTGCCCGATAATATCTTGCTCGAAGAAAAATCTTTTGATATGAATCTTAAGCAGGGGCTCTTAAAGCTTGGTCACATAATAAAAGAAGCTGACATGATAAGTGAAATTCCTGCTGTTTACATAGATGATGCAGGTCTGATGACCGCCGCAGCCGACCGCCGCGGACCCGGATCTGTCGGTGGGCAATAGTTGTTACTAAGCTGCCCGCCTATAAAGTCTCTGAGTCCTCAGAGACTGAGGTTGAGTGGCTGTCGTCGATTTTAAATTTAAACTTTATTTTTCTAATAGCTAAAATAATAGCGCCGGCCCCGGTCATGCTTCCTAACAGATAAAGCACAAATCCCAGATAGGGAATGGCAAAGATTATTGCCAGAACAATCAGCCCCAGCATAAGTTGAGTTTTACTCAATAGCGCCGGATTTTTCTTAAGTTTCCGTACCAGGAACATTCCGATAAAAAATGCCATTAAAATTTTGCCAACGTAAAATAAGATCCCGCCTGAAACCGCACCAAAGGCTGATACCGGAAAAATTATTGTAGAAAATATAAGAACCATGGCGCCGGCAGCAGGTGTATCACCGGAAGCTAGGGCGAACCCGACCAAAAATAAGAAGCTGGTTAAAAGCGTAAAAAACGCTGCCAGACAAAACAGGAAAACAGCTATAAACCCGGTCGCCAGTGAAACTGCAAAATTTTCTTTGAGTTGGGCGTAGGCAACTCTGGCATAATTGCGGCCGGGTATCAGGAGAATCAGCCCGAACAAAAAGGCAGCCAAAATTTCTGAAAAAATTACAGCAGTATTGCGGAGCTCCTCCGCTTCTAAATCTACAGCGTCACTCTCGTCTATCCACTCGGTCACACCGCTTATGGTTACTCCAAAACTATCTATCTTTGCTTCAGTCGCTGATACATAAGTCAGATTACCATGAATCACAGCCGGTGCAGAAATTATCAGCCGCTCTGCCTCAATAAATACATCACCCTTAATATCACCCATTAGCCGAACTTCTTTTCCCTTTATTTTCAAATTTCCGCCAACCGTTCCGTAAATATCAATGTCAACTCCCATAATATGGACGTCACGGCCAATTTGGCCCAATCCGCTCAGATTGAACTTGGTGCAAACAGCCATTACAGATCTTTCTACACGACCGTTAATCGTGAAGCTGATTGAAAAAGACCTGAGCGAACCTTTGATAAGCCCGTTGTGAAAAGAATGAATAGCTAACAAATTTCCGTTGCCGCTTATCTCTCCGTTGATGGTGACATCCGAAGATATCGAACTAAAATCACCGTCGATAAAACCATCCATCGAAATAGGGTTCTTGCTGAAAGTATAGACGTCATCATCTATGTGGTGCAGCGGAGAAAACTGAATGTCATCTCCTTTTTCTATAACAGAGGCTGCTGGCTCGCCTGTGAGAACCAGGAAAAAGCAGAACGTGGCTACTATTAAGGCTGTTGTTATCCTGGTTAAAGCTCTACTCATAATATTCTATATCTTCAGACTGTATTCTTTCAGCTACATCTATTTACGAAGTCGTGGGATTATAGTTATACTATTTACAAATTTCTACCTATTTTTTGAATCAGGCTTACTGTTTAACTGTTGATACAGCCAAGTATTCGCTTCTTCAATTGTCTGGCTGTATGATAGTAGTCCAGGTTTCCTCCTGGCTCTGACCGTGAGGGCCACAGCAATATAGCCCTAACCAGTTGCCTAACAATTAGATAAAAGATGGTTAGGCGTAGCCTTCTGGCTGCAGCAGCTCTGATGTTGTCAATTTTAGCTTTTTGTGTTGCCGCCCCAATTGATTAAAAAAGTCTTACCGCCAAAGTTGAGTCTCAACGTTCATAATTTTCCTAAATCGTTACCAAACAATAAATAAACCCCGTTTTTGGCCGATATACGGCTGTATATAGGTATATTTATGAAGCTCTTTCTTGATAGAAATAGGACACTACTGCCCAGAATTGACGTTATTTATCTTTTGACGCGCGTAATGGCGTTATCTGGTATTGTCTGGTATACATTTTTCGGCGAAAGCCAAAGTTCAGATCTTAATCTATTCTATTTCATCATCGGTACATTTGTTGTTCATTTGGCCGTCTTTTATCTGGCAGTAAGAGGTAGGTTCGATATCAAATTAGCCTATCTCTCTGCTATCGTATATGACTTGATCCTGATACCATTGATGATTATGCACACCAGCGGTATCAATTCGTCGTTTTATCTTATGTACTATCTTACTATTTCAGTTGCCGCTTACGTTCTGACTTTTTGGTTTGCAACCGGTTTTTCTATCATCGCTACTGCTTCATATCTGATAGCTATTTTAGCAGACTTGGAAAACGTCAATCTTTTTGACATAACCATGCGATTTGGATTTATTTGGGCCTATTTTCTGGCAATTTCATACGCCTCAGAATACTTGCGGCGAAGTGAAAAAAGGCTCCTCAATTTATTTGATACGCTCAACTTAAGAACCTCTGAACTTGAAAAATCACAGGCGCAACTGGAAGTTATTTATGAAAACTCCCGTATTCTGGCTTCGATTCTGGATTCAGAAAGCGTAGTTCGCGAAGTTATGAAAATTATGGGAGATATTCTCGGCTATGATTCATATGCAATCATATTTAGAGACAGAGAAGGAAAATTCTACTACAGGGCGCGGGCGGTAGACCGCCATATCAGCCTTCACCCCAAACAGTGTGACAGCGAAGGCATCAGCCTTATTAAGAAAGTCATAGAAATGGGAGAACCGGTCAGTATCAAAAACGTAATGACCAGGCAGGACTATACCGTTTTAAACGAGCGCACCCGCTCAATCATGTTAGTGCCCCTTGCTTCTCATGGATTTACTATGGGACTGCTGATTGCAGAGTCAAATGAAGCCAACCACTTCCATGAACGGGACCAGCAGATGCTTTCAATTGTCTCCCGCTCAACTGCTATGGCACTGGAAAACGCAGAGCTGCACAGAAGAACCGAAGAGCTGACAATCAACGATGAGCTTACCGATACTTATAATTACCGTTATTTTGTGCAGAAACTTCAGGAAGAAAAGCGAAGAGCCTTAAGATATACGCTGCCGCTTTCGCTGATAATGGTTGATATCGACTGGTTCAAAAAGCTTAATGATTCATACGGTCACCAGGTAGGCAACGTTGTACTCAAGCAATTGTCAGATATAATAAAAAGATGTATAAGAGATGTTGATATATTCTGCCGCTACGGGGGTGAAGAATTTGTGGTGATACTGCCGCAGACGCCCCAGGTTGAAGCTTCCAGTATTGCTGAGAGAATTCGCGAGCAGGTAGAGCAGTCTGTACTTTTGGTTGATAATGCCGGAAGATTAAAGATAACTGTATCTATTGGTGTTACCTCATTTCCTGAAAATGGGAAATCACAGGAAGATATCCTGGCAGTTGCAGACCAGGCTTTGTACCGTGCCAAAGGGGGGGGAAGAAATCTTGTATGTATTATATAGACGTGTTTATGAGGGGCTAACTATGAGATATGCTAGATGTGGAGCTGTATTATGAGTAAATCAAAACTATTCGAGAGGCTTGGTCAATTTTTCATGATCGGTTTTAAGGGAAAAGAACCTTCGCCGGAATTTCTGGAATTTGTTTCTGAAGAAAACATCGGCGGAGTAATTCTCTTTGAAGAAAACTGCGCCAGCTACGATGTTTTAAAAGAGAATATCAGAAAGATTAAAGCATCATACCGGGGCATGACCCCTCTGATTGCAGTTGACCAGGAAGGGGGCCGGGTCTGTCGCATTAAAGGCATGCCGGCAGAATACCATTCGGCATCGTATTATGCCTCAGGCAAAATGCTGGAGAAGTTTGCCGAAGATTATGCCCATTCTGCTTTGTACATGGAATCTGTGGGGATCAGTCTCAATCTGGCTCCGGTCGCTGACATCTTTTTAGACGAAGATAACGACTGCCTCAGAGACCGCTGCTTTGGCAGGACAGCCGAAGAAGTTTCTGCTTTTGTGGAAAAATCTGTCGAAGTTGCCCATCGCTCAGGACTGCTTTGTTGCCTTAAACATTTCCCCGGTCTTGGTTCGGCTGACACTGATCCCCACCTGGCTGTCCCAGTAGTGACTATCGACGAACCAACCTGGCTCAGCAGAGAGATGATTCCTTTTATGTCCGGCGTGGAAAAGGGCGTTGATTTTGTCATGACCACTCACATGCTCATGTCTAAAATTGACGATAAAATCGTAACAGAATCTGAGAATGTGTTAAGTAAACTGCTGCGTGAAGAGATTGGTTTTGAGGGTCCCGTCATTACCGATGCGCTTGATATGAATGGCGCCGAAAAACTGGGTGAGCCGGGAGAAAGAGCAGTAAAAGCTTTCAGGGCCGGTCATGACATTTTACTATTCGGACAAGACCTTGAAGATACGGTGGAAGCCTTTGACTATTTCGTCAGAGCCTGCCGAGACGGAGAAATTTCGGAAGATCGGCTTGAATCTGCCCAGCAGCGTATTTCCGGAATTAAGCTAAAACTGGACAGCAACGTGTTGCAGTAGCATAATGGAGCATGTCGCTGTTGAAACTGATAAATAAAAAATCACTGATTGTTCTGGGGCTGAATTCCGGTACATCGGCCGATGGCATTGATCTGGCAGCGGTAAAAATAGAGAGGTCAAACGGAAAAGTTTCCGCCAGATTTATTAAAGGCAGTGCCAGAAAATTTTCACCGGAACTGCGCCAGAAAATAATAAAATTGTCAGAATCACAATCTGTCGTCATGGAAGATTTCATAGACACAGACAATCGACTTGGAGAATCTTTCGGCAGAGCTGCCAGGTCGTTTCTGAAATCCTTAGAAAAAGATAAAATCAAAATTGACCTGATTGCTTCGCACGGCCAGACCGTGCGTCATATTCCCGCTCCCGGGGGCAACGAAAAAAGCGGAACTCTGCAAATCGGCTCTCTTGAGATGATTTCAAATATTACCGGAAAGTTAACAGTAGGGGATTTCCGTCAGGCCGATATTGCCTTAGGCAACGAAGGCGCCCCTATCACAGTAGCTGCAATGAAGAGACTCTTTGCGGCAAAAATCGAGTCACGTCTGATCCTGAACATTGGCGGCATCTCAAACTTCTTTTATTTTCCAAAATCTAATTCGGGCTTAAAAGTCAAAGCCAGAGACTGCGGACCCGGAAATTCTCTCTGCGATCTACTCAGCCAGAAGCTATTTAACAGAAAATTCGATCACAACGGAACAATCGCCAATTGCGGCAGACCTTCTAAGAAGATTCTTACTTTAATTATGGCCGAACCTTTTTTTAGAGGCAAATATGTCTCGACGGGAAAAGAAATGTTTGGCGAGAGCCTGACAGGTAAAATGACAGCTCTGGCCTCGAAATTTTCGGTTTCAGACGGTGATCTGCTGTCTACCGCAGCAGAACTGACAGTTTTGTCAATAGCACATAGCCTGAAGCCTGTAATCAAAAAAGATAAAGATATTGAGAAATTGTATTTGACCGGGGGCGGCAGAAAGAACAAATTTTTTGTAAGTAGATTAAAGGAGCTTTTGCCGGAAACGAAAATTGAAATGGCGGATAAACTCGGGATAAATGCAGACTATATTGAGGCCGCGGCCTATGCGGTAATGGGAGAGGCCGCTCTGAGATCTGAACCGCTGCCAACTTTGTTCAGCGGTAAGGACCAGAAACAAATTGCAATTCTGGGTAAAATAGTGCAGCCACCGGTAAGAATTTAAAATATTTATGTTTTCTAAAAATAAAATAGTCGCCGGCTTGAAATTACTCGCCCGTATTACAGGCGGCTTATCTGTCCTGGTCTTGGTCTGGAGCTGTGGCTCGGTAACCAGTCTTAACAACGAGAGTGGGAATGGCTATCTCAGAGTTCCTTTTGTGCGAGTGCTCTTAGATGACACCAACAGCAAGGCTACGATAGGCGCGGTCGGATCATTTGCGATAGAATGTATCAGTGATAACGAACAGGTTATATATTATTCAAACAGCGACATCACGGCTGTAATAGAAAACACTCATCTGGTTGTAAAAACCAACAAAGGCGCGGTTCTTCACGAAGGATTAAAAGAAGTAAATTTCCTGCCAAGGGGGAAAAACAATCATCTTAAGGTAAACAACAGGACGTACCGGGGTATGATAAAAGTTCTGCCCAATGGGGGAAATGTTCGGATCATAAATGTAGTTTATATGGAAGACTATCTCAAAGGCGTAGTTCCCCCGGAAATCGGCAAAAGAACAATCGATGAAATTGAAGCTGTCAAAGCGCAGGCCGTTGCCGCCAGAACTTATGCCATGGCCCATCTGGGACAGTACGGCAAGCAGCCTTATGATATGAAATCAAGCATAATTGACCAGCTATATCAAGGTTACAATGTAGAGAATAAACTGGTCAACAGCGCCATTGCCGCCACCTCGGGCAAAGTAGTATTCTATAACGATTCGTTTGTGAATGCCTACTACCATTCAACCTGCGGCGGTATGACTGATGATATCGATCATGTCTGGGAACGTAAAGAAACACCGTACCTGAAAGCAGTATCAGACAGCGGCGCCTGTTCCTGGTCAAAGTATTACACCTGGAAAGAATTTTTTACTGAAAAACAGCTGCGGGGACGTATTGAACATTTTTTATCGAGCGACCGGGGACGGGATTTCAAAATTCACAGAATCAAAGATATCATTGCCAAAGACCATACCCCCGGCGGACGAGTCGCCGTGCTGATTATAAAAACTGACAACGACAGTTTTCGTTTCAAAAAAGACAGAATACGCTGGGTAATCGGCAGAACTTCGGACCCGGACCTGATACTTCCCTCTGACAGATTCTCTGTCGACATCGAACGCGATGCCGCCGGATATGTCAGCGGAGTTACTTTCAGAGGGCGGGGCTATGGCCACGGAGTAGGCATGTGCCAATGCGGCGCCATCGGTCTGGCCAGAATCGGCTGGACTTACAATAATATATTATCGCACTATTATACCGACATTGAGCTCAAAGAATTGTACTAAAGATACGAACACCATGAGAATCTCAATCTCAATTAGCAGGCTTTCTTTCATAGCGGGCCTCATCCTTTTGACATTTATATTTTCGCAAAAGGCGCATTCTCAAAGCCAGACGTTATCAGTGAGCGGCGGCCTGGTAAGTTTGTCTGGCGGCCAGAGCACAAACTTCACTTTCCAGCCTTCATTTGGGACTCAGGTCGGGCAGCGTTTAAGCGATAACTGGTTTATACATCTGGGTTTTTCAAAGCAGACGTTTTACAATGACACCACCGCAACTTCCGGCTTCGCTCTTGGCTATAACAAAGATAACGCTACCTTAAAATGGAAAGCGACCCGCCTGTCTATGGTATTTGACAGGTTCTTTGGTCATGCAGAAAACAAATTCAACTTTTCAGCAGGATTAGGCGGCGGCCTGGTGGTCTGGGAATTGCTTGATCCTGCCGGCGATACGCTGATTACAGTTACTTCATCAAAGAACCAACCGACTGACTATTCAGCTTCAGAAATTTTTCTGACACTTCAGACCGGACTGCATTTTAGTCTCTCGCCCAAATTCAGCCTTATTTTTGCAACAAGTGTAGATTACTTAACCGGTGCCGGTGCCGATTTTGCCGAACAAATCAAATCTGACAGGGACAGCTGGCAGCTCGGCAGCTCTTTGTCACTAAAGCTTGGATTCGGAGGGCACACCGATGTTTCCTGGCAGCCAGTCCAGCCGATGGCATTGACATCGGATTATTCCGGTGCCAGTGTTGGCAGAGTGATGTCGAGCGTTGCGGTCGATAGTGATCAAGACGGTGTACCGGATGATCAAGACGACTGCCCCTTAAACGAACCCGGCGTCAAAGTCGACAAACACGGCTGCCCGCTTGACACAGATTTTGACGGTGTCCCCGATGGTCTGGACCATTGCCCCAATACCGACAGGGAGGCAGGAAACTTAGTTGATGTCTACGGTTGTGCTGTCGATTCTGATTTTGATGGCATCCCCGATTTTGCCGATAACTGTCCGCATAATAGAATTGGCGCACAGGTTGACAACCAGGGCTGCCCGATAGATACCGACAAAGATGGCGTCCCCGACGGACTTGATGATTGTCCTTACACTCTGGGCGGAGTCGAAGTTGACCGCAACGGCTGTATCGACCTGTCGATTATTGACAAGCCGCTGATCTTAAATATAAATTATCTGCCCGGCTCGTTCGAAGTAGACCCGCACAATATCAAAAAACTAAAACGACTTGCCCGGCTGCTGAATTTTATCGAAGATGTCAGAATGGAAATAAACGGCTATACTGATAATATCGGGACTACTTTGGCCAATAGAAAACTGTCCTTAAGAAGAGCAGCCAGAGTCAAAGAGTATCTGGTTTCGTACGGCGTTGATTCGGCCAGGTTCAAGCTGTTCGGTCAGGGCGAAACAAACTTTGTAGCCAGTAACGACACCTCAAAAGGCCGCAACAAAAACCGCCGTATCGAAATCGTTTTCTATAAGTAGCTAAGCAATAACCTGCTAAAAAAATGCAGCGCAATTTATACGTTAGTGATTCACAGAATCAAAGAAAAAGAACATACGCTATCGTTGCTTTGCTGCCGCAGGATCTTGATGAAATAATATATCCCATTCGTGAGAAATTTGATCCGGACTACAATAAAGTCCCCGGCCATGTTACAGTTGTTTTTCCATTCGACAGTAAAGCATCGTTTAACGAGTTATCTGCGGTGATAAGCTATCAGCTTCAAAATATTGAGCCGTTTGAAATTGAGCTTGACTCCATAGCAGATTTCTACCCGCATTCTCCCATAATCTACTGGCAGGTAAAGCCTTGTGAAGCACTCCAAAAACTCTATCGGAATCTCCATGCCGAACTGGATTTGCCCATACCATTCAGTAATTATCTCCCACATGTAACGGTTGCCAGAGAGATCTCCAGCCATAGGGTAATGCTTGTTAAAGAGAGAATTTTACCTGGGCTGCCGCAGGAGAAATTCAATGTTTTGTCCTTAGACTTGATGATTCCGATAGTCGGGGACAGGTGGGTTTCGGCCAGAACTTTCTCCCTTGAGAGTCCCGATAACAATTAGGCCGCCATTGCCTTAGGACAGCGAAGAATTAGCGCTAATTATTTTCTTGCAATGGTTCGATAATTATAGTAAACTGACCTGATTAAAATGAAGATACTTATTGTCTCCCAACACTTTCCCCCGGAAAAGGGGGCCGTAAGACGAATCTTTGAATTCGCCCGTTATTTTGTCAGCAAAGGTCACGAAGTCTCAGTCCTGACTGCCATGCCCAATTATCCTGACGGTATAGTCCCCGAGGCCTACCGGGGCCGCTTCTATTTTAATGAAAAGCTCGATGGTGTTAACATACATCGCAGCTATGTGCTGCCGGCGGCCAACAGCGCTCCCGGTAAGAGAATGATTGGCTTTATAGTATTTATGTTTACCTCGCTGATTAATTCGTTCAGAATAAGAGACAATTTCGACGTGGTTCTGGCCACAGCACCTCCGGTTACCACACCTGTAATAGGCTGGATACTCAGTAAAATTTACCGCAGCAAACTGATTATTGAAATCAGAGACCTGCAGCCGGAGTCCAGTGAAGACTTCGGCAATCTTAATCGATCGTTTCTTACCCGCGCCCTCAAGAAACTAATGCATTGGTTTTACCGCAAAGCCGATAAAGTCGTCTCGGTGACAGACGGCATAACCGACTATCTGGAAACAATCGGCATCTCCAAAGAGCGCGTAACAACTATCAAGTCCGGCGTCAGTGATGAATTTATAAATGCTGACTCCAACGGTATCAGAACAACTTTTGGCTGGGAAGAAAAATTTCTGGTGTTATACGCCGGTACTCTGGGCTGGGCGCATTCTCTGGAAACCATCATTGAGGCTGCCCGCAAACTGACTGACCAGCCCGATATTCAGTTTGTATTTGTTGGTGGCGGCCAGAAGCGCGATGCGCTCGAAGGCATGGTGCGCGACTACGGCCTGCGCAATGTTGCTTTCATAGGCACTCAGCCGCTTGAAGATATCCCCTATTTCCTAAAAGCCAGCGACGTGCTGGTTGAGAGCTTAAGAGAAGTTCCCATAACCAAAGGCACTTTCCCCTGCAAGCTGTTTGAATATATGGCCTCGGGACGTCCGATTGTATTCGGCGCCCGCGAGGGTGAAGCAATCGACGAACTTAATAAAGCGGGCGGAGCGCTCTCTTTTCCAACAGACGATGCCGGTAAACTCTCTGAGCTGATTATGCAGCTTAAGACCGGCCAGATAGACGGCAAAAAACTGGGACAGCAGTACCACCGGCATGCTTTGCAATATCACCGCCGCGAAATCTGGGCCGAACGCTATGTCAGTCTGATCGAATCTGTCTAGATAGAATTTTCACTCATAAGTAGTCACCCTGAACGGACAAAGTCCCGAAGCGTACGAAGTCCCGTGGGAGTCGAAGGGTGTGCGAGTCGAACGCTGGGGCAGATGAGGACCAGTCTTGCGCTGGCCGCCCACAAACCCGCCACTTATTCCGTCATTCTTGCGCATGCGAGAATCCAGCCAGTAATATAAGCTCAAGACTATCGAGCTATATTTTCTTATCCCTCATGATCCAACTGCAAGCGGACAAAGTCCCGTGGGGTGGCGCACCCGAATCAGTCATTGCGAGGAGCAAAGCGACGCGGCAATCTCAGTAGTCTAAAGCCAGATTGCCACAGCCCGATTTCATCGGGCTTCGCAATGACAAAACCGCAGCTCTTGTAGGTCAGGAGTCTTGCACTCCTGACACTCGAGGTTGAAGCGTCAGGACCACGCCAAGGAGGCGGGTCCTGACCTACAAGGAACTGCCTATCTGTCATTCCTGCTTTAGTCCCGTGCATTCACTGGGAGTGCCGTTGTCGGGAATCCATCTTCCATTCGTTATTATCCCACAGCAAGCTGTGGGCGACCCCCAGCCGAGATGTGCAAGCTTGTTATAATTTTGTAGGGGTTGAATATATTCAGCCCGTAATTGGGGCAGATGAGGACCAGTCTTGCGCTGGCCGCCGACGAATAAATGGTCCGCGGAACTGCGACGTTCTGCGCGTTTGGGTTCGTTTTGTCATATTTTACTTTTCCCCTATCGAAAGTTGTTGGTTTTTTGCTCTGGTCTCAATTGCAATTAAGCATTGTCATAGCCGCTTTATTTTAGGGTGACGGCAGTATTTTGCAGTAAGAGTGGAGTTAATTTGTGGGGTCCTGATAAATGAGACAGCATTTGCAGGGCACTATGGCCCTTTACGGTTCTGCCATGAAAGCTAAGACCAAGCAATTCTTGACTATTCAAAGAGGTTCCGGTATTGTCAATGCACCTAAAGAACTGAATTGTTTTTCTTGAGTGCTCATATGGGAAAACCCGGCAAAAAAAAGAAAAGTTCTCAGTCGGCGAAGAAAGAAATCGGCGATATCACAACGCGCGACACGCAGGACGGTAGTGATGTCATAATCTCGCAGCCTGCTGGTGATAAACGCAAAAACGGGCTAAAACGAATTGCCACGATTTTGGTAATTGTCTTAGCTATCCCTGGTTCATACCTCGCATATTTGAATATTCGTGAAAAAAACAAAGAGAATTTAGTACCCGAAACCGCCCAATATTACGGCGTTGTGCGCTTTGAAGACGGCAATCCGGTCCCAAACGCCACTATTCGCATCGAATCATCCAGCCAATCGGGGGAAGTTCTGGGTGTCGGACAAACCAAATCGAACGGCCAGTTTAACTTCATTGTCAAGGCCAATCCGGAGGCAGCAGTCTGGGTGACTATAACTAAAGACGGCATCGTCGGCTTTGCGGAAATGCAGGTCTTAGCTGGAAACAAGAGCCTGACATTTAAGAGAGGGCCATGAAACAGCTATTCTTTTGCCTGCTGATCCTCAGCACTTCTTCGCTCCACGCCCAAACTAAAATCATCGGTCGGGTGATGGACTCCGACTCGAACGCCGTCTCCTTTGTCACTGTCCGATTGCCCGGTCTTGATGCCATCCAAACTGACAAGGATGGGTACTTTGCCTTTGATTTTCCCGAAAGAACTGCGCAAAAGCACTTTCTCAAAGGCGGCGTCGATCTGCATTTTGAGGTGGAAAAGGAAGGCTGGCAAGTGCTTGAGCCGCCCAATCGCAAAATCCGCCTGCCGTTTAGCTGGACCTACCAGGACCCCTTTGAGATTTATCTGGCCCAAAAAGGCTCTCTGTTATTTGTGCGCAGTGAGCGCATGTTGAAATTCCTGCTGCTCGAAAAAATTCAGGCCGCCGTACAAATCAAAGAAGAAGAATTTGTCGGGCGTGATGTACTAGAAGAAGAAGCGGCTAGGCTGGGCCTCACCAAAGTGATGCTGCTTGCTGCCGTTGAAAAATATAAGGATAGTCTGCGCAGCAGTGAGGATTTGTACGAACGCGGTCTGGCTGCTTTAGATGATGCCTACGCCGCCCCGCAATTTGAAATCAAGCAGCAAAAACTAGACACGGCCGAGGTTAACTTCCGCGAAGCCGCGCGCCAGGATGAACTTGCGGTTCAGGGAGGCCAGAAAGCGCAGGAGCGACTGCCCGATGTTTACTACAACCTCGGTCTCACGTTATTCACTATGGCTCGTTATGACAGTGCCGTTATCTATTTTGTCAAGGCCGATAGCGTCGCACCGGGCGATGTAAATCGAATGAACATGCTGGGGCGGGCACTGGTCGAAACAGCTCAATACGACCGGGCTATGCAAGTCTATCAGAGCGCATTCACGATTGACACGGCCACTCATGGGCGCAATCATCCCAATGTAGCCACCCGGTTGAACAACATTGGCCTCGTGCTCCAAGCTCAGGGAGATTATGCGGATGCCATGGAGAAATACACGGAAGCGCTGGAGATTGATACTTCGTTCTTCGGGCGCGATCATCCCAAGGTAGCCACCCGGTTGAACAACATTGCCGGTGTGCTCAAAGTCCAGGGAGATTATGCGGGTGCCATGGAGAAATACACCGAAGCGCTGGAGATATGGGAGAACGCCTATGGTCGGACGCATCCCGATGTTGCTATGGCATTGAACAACATTGCCGGCGTGCTTGAATCAAAAGGAGATTATGCGGGTGCTTTAGAGAGATACACCGAAGCGCTGGAGATTGATACATCGTTCTTCGGGCGCAATCATCCCAAAGTAGCTGTCGCATTGAATAACATTGGCCTCGTGCTCAAAGCCCAGGGAGATTATGCGGGTGCCATGGAGAAATACAGCGAAGCGCTGGAGATTGATACATCGTTCTTCGGGCGCAATCATCCCAATGTAGCCACCCGGTTGAACAACATTGCCAGTGTGCTTTATGCCCAGGGAGATCTTGCGGGTGCTTTAGAAAAATACACTGAAGCGCTGGAAATTGATGCTTCGTTCTTCGGGCGCCATCATCCCAAGGTAGCCATCCGGTTGAACAACATTGCCGGCGTGCTTGAATCAAAAGGAGATTATGCAGGTGCTTTAGAGCAATTCACCGAAGCGTTCGAGATTGATACTTCGTTCTTCGGGCGCCATCATCCCAAGGTAGCCATCGCATTGAACAACATTGCCGGCGTGCTTGAATCAAAAGGAGATTATGCCGGTGCCATGGAGAAATACACCGAAGCGCTGGAGATTGACACTTCGTTCTTCGGGCGCAATCATCCCAAAGTAGCCATCCGGTTGAACAACATTGCTGGCGTGCTCAAAATACAGGGAGATCATACTGGCGCTTTAGAGAAATACACGGAAGCGCTGGAGATTGATACTTCGTTCTTCGGGCGCGATCATCCCAAGGTAGCCACCCGGTTGAACAACATTGCCAGTGTGCTTTATGCCCAGGGAGATCTTGCGGGTGCTTTAGAGCAATTCACCGAAGCGCTGGAGATTGATACTTCGTTCTTCGGGCGCCATCATCCTGACGTCGCCATAGATTTGAGCAACATTGCCCTCGTACTTCTTGCACAGAAGGATTTTCAAAGTGCGCTGGAGCACTTTCGCGAAGCAGAGAGAATCTTCGCGGAATTTCTCGGCACGGAGCATCCCCATACCAAGGGTGCTCGTGATGTCATAGACTACATCATGGAACTCATTGAGCGAGACAAAAAGGAGGGCAAGTAGAAGCGTCAGGACCGTTAAAAGGTCCTTAACTAAAGGAGATTCAAATCAGTGGCAGAACCGCTAAAGGGCCATGGTGCCCTACGGTTATTTAGCCCTTTGCAGTAGGGCTTCCCACGCAAATTCCGCCTCAAAACTATTTTTTGCCTTTATTCCAATTTCGGGTTATATTCAGCTGAGCGAGAGACTAACCTTATAAAAACTTAAAAGGGGTATAAATGGCTGTCATAGCAGAAGAAATTGAAAAAACATCAATCTCAATAGACGACCTGCCAGAACTTCTGGTCGGGCATGATACGGTAGTGCCGACGCTTGACGGCTCCAGAAGATATATAAATTTTGATAACGCCGCTTCGACCCCGACCTTTGCACCGATAGCCGACGGTGTTCGTTCTTTTCTACAGTGGTATTCAAATGTTCATCGCGGCACCGGTTTTAAGTCGCAGCTTTCCAGCTGGGCTTTTGAGCAGGCGCGCGATTTGGTGGCAGAATTTGTAGGTGCCGATCTCGACCGGCAGGTGGTCATTTTTACCAAGAATTCAACTGAGGCGATAAACAAACTTGCCCATCGTCTGCCGTTTGAAAAAGACGACATTATCCTGACTACCCTGATGGAGCACCATTCCAACGAGCTGCCCTGGCGCCGGGTGGGGACGGTTCATCATATCGCAGTCGATGCCGATGGCCGCATTATCAACAGAGATTTTGAAAATAAAATCAAAGAGTTCGGCGACAGAATTAAATTAGTGGCCATAACCGGTGCCTCAAACGTGACCGGCTTTATAAACAACTTAAATTATTTTGCCAGTGAAACGCATAAGATAGGCGCTAAGATAATTGTCGATGCTGCTCAGCTGGCACCGCACCGGCCGATAAATATGAATCCCCGCGACCCAGAGCAGGCGATTGATTATCTCGTTTTTTCAGCGCACAAGATGTATGCTCCTTTTGGAGTCGGTGTTTTAGTAAGTGACAAAGAAACGTTTATTGCCGGCGAACCCGAAGTAGTCGGCGGCGGGGTGGTTGATGTTGTCACTTTAGAAGAAGCCTACTGGACCGAGCCTCCGGAAAAAGAAGAAGCCGGCACGCCCGACATAGTCGGGGTAGTAGCGCTGGCTAAGGCCATCAGGCTGCTGCAGGCAGTGGGCTGGGAAGCGATTGTAAAGCATGAATCGGAACTTGCGGCCTATACCCTGACAGAGCTGAATAATATTCCCGAAGTAATAATCTACGGCGACAATGACCCGGAGACGACTTCTGAAAGACTTGGCGTGATTTCTTTCAACATCAAAGACGTGCGTCATAATCTGGCGGCTGCGATTTTAGGATTTGAAGGCGCCATCGGTGTACGCTCGGGCTGTTTCTGTGCTCAGCCGTATGTAAAATCACTTCTCAATCTGGATTGCGAAGAAGAGAAAATTGTCGAAAAACAGATTCTTAACCGCGACCGCTCTGAGCTCCCCGGTACTATTCGCGTTTCTTTTGGCATCTACAACACCAAAGCAGAAGTCGACCAGCTGATCATAATGGTTAAAAAGATTGTGGCAGGCGACTACCATCCCTTTTATATGGTCGACAGAGAAAGCGGCTCGTACAACCCTAAGGGGTTTAAGTTTAATTTCGAGGAATCGTTTAAGCTCTGATTTTAGCGGCTGTTGTATTCGCTGATAATCCGCAAACCTTCCAAAGTCAGATCCGGCTCGGTGTGCTGAATAAATTTTGAGAAGCTGACGAATATTTCTGCCAGACCGCCGGTGGCAATGACAGTCGGCTTGTTAAATTTGGCTTCATTAATAATCCGCTCGACGATATAATCAACTTGCCCGACCGTGCCAAAAAACAGACCGGACATTAATGCTTCGGTTGTTGTCCGTCCTATCACTTTCCGGGGAGGCTCAATATCTACGACGTGCAGCTGGGCTGCTTTGCGGGCTAGTTCTGCCATTGATGTTTCCGGCCCGGGCAGCAGCACCCCGCCGATATAATCACCGCTTCTATTTACAATATCAAAATTTGTGGCCGTTCCAAAATCCACCACTATACATTCGCCGCCAAATTTTGAAAAGGCCGCTACGGCATTGGCGATGCGATCGGCGCCGACTTGCTCCGGTGTGTCAATATCTATCTTTATCGGCAGTGGTAGTTCTGATGAAAGAATCAGAGCGTCTATTTTAAATAATTCTTGAGCCATCTGCGTAAAGGCGCCGGTTACAAGAGGCACCACCGAGCAGATTATTATAGATTTTATTTTTTCTTTTTCGACTTTGGCTTGAGTAAGCCAGTTATTAAATGAACTAACAAGTTCTTTTGCTGTTGAGTCTCTGTTGGTTACAATTCTGTTTTGATGCAGTAGATTCTTGCCGTCAAAGATTCCGGCCACGGTATTGGTGTTGCCAATATCTAAGGCTAAGAGCATTTTGATTTCGAAGCCGCTAAAGCGGTTTTGGCCGGCCTGGTCAATTTACTCCGGGACGGTTTCCGGCGCTGCGGGCGATATCTACGTTTATTTTTTCAGCAGATTTGTAGGCATCGTAAATACCGTAAATCCAGAGAATTGGTGTGGTCAATAAACCGATCAAAAGAAACATAAGCAGCCAGGAGATTGAATAGGCTATTAGAAATGCGATTCCCTTGTGAAGCTGGCCATTGTATATCTGTCCTAAACCCATATAGAAAAACGAAAAAACAGCGGCCAGACCGGGGTTCTTATAGAAAACTGGTGAGGTAGGTTGGTTCATTTATGCCTCCATAAATCAAAATTACAAAGTTTACTGCCAAATAATAACTATTTCTGCCCCTGTTATCCAATCGAAAAAAATGTCCAAAAGTTGCATTAAATTTTGCAGTCTCAAATTCCGATTTAAGTAATAGACCGGGATTATAGCCATGAAATTGAAATATGCTAATATACAGATGCTACTGCTTTGCCTGATTGTTTGCGGGTGCAGCTCAAATATTCCCATAATTAAGGCCTATCCCCGGCCAATTGATCACAAGCTGTATGTCAACTCGGCGCCCCCGGGAATCAGAGCGAAATTTGCGGCCAGTCTGAGCCTTTATTATCAGGGTAAGCTCGACTCTGCTTCAAGCTCATTGGTCAGCCTGACAGCCCAGCAGCCCAATTATTGGGGCAGCTACTACTTTCTGGGGCTTATAAATAAGGATCTCGGTCTATTGGAGACAGCTATTGGCAGATTCAGGGAAGCTGCTAAATTACCAGTCAAAGAGCCGGCCCTGCGCAGCAATATTTATCTGGCTTTAGGCGAATGCTGGGAGTTAACGGGGGAATTTGCTGATGCCAAAATGCATTACCGGGCCGCCATAAATATAGACCCGGAATCGGCTGTCGCCAGAGACAGCTATAACAGAGTCAGTCAACTTATCGCTCAAAAATAAGTGTCTACCCTATCAGCTCTTTTCATATATTTGAAATACTATGTCTGAAATATTAAAAAGATTGTCAATTGCTGACTACCAAGAGATAGTCAATCTATGGGCCGATGCTGGTCTTCCCTATAAACCGAATGGCCGCGACAGCCGGGCAATGATGGCCAAAGAAATGCAGCAGGAAGGCGTTGCTTATTTTGGTCTCTATGAAGAAAGCCGGCTGCTGGCAGTGGGTATTGCCAACTACGACGGCCGCCGAGGCTGGATAAACCGAGTGGCGGTTGATCCTGACAGACGCGGCGACGGCTTGGCCGGAATGATTATCGAAGAATGTGAAAAATTTATGCGCGCTAAAGGAGCAGTGGTTCTGACAGCGCTGATAGAAGATATCAACGAACCCTCTATCTCATGTTTTCAAAAAGCAGGATTTATTTGTGATAAAAGCTGGCTCTATTTTTCAAAGCGGGATTTTCAAGATTCGTAATAATAATATGTTCTTGTCAGCTTAAGAGCTATTAAAGAATAGCTTCGAAGCCTTTTTTGAGAGCGTCGTAGTCTTTCATCCCGATAAAGCGGGCAACCTCGTTGCCATCTTTGTCAATAAAGATAGTAGTCGGTACGCCGCGGGTAGCTTTATAGTCTATAAGTATCTGGTCTTCCGACATCAGCAGAACCCAATTCATATTATTTCGCTCGGCGTACTTTCTTACTCTCTCAGGAGTGTCCTTTACCGCCAGACTGATAAGTTCCACGCCTTTAGGTTTATACTCTGCATATAGCTTAGCCAGATCAGGTATTTCTCTGCGACAAGGCGGACACCAGGTACCCCAGACGTTAATAACGACCGGCTGTTTACCCAGCCATTCAGAACTGTGGCGCAACTCACCATCAATATCTTTGGCGCTAAACTGCGGAACGTTAATACTGTTTACAGTTGCTGTCTTGGAATTGCCGTCAGTTTTGCTGCCCGAATTACTCGATGAGCAGCCTGCAATAATCAAAGAGATTAAGGCTAATACCGTTAATGCTGCTCCGATTTTACTTCTTTTCATCTGTGTCGTCGCTGTCTTCGGATTTATCATCTTTGTTTTCTTCTTCATATTTTTTGTCTTTTACAAACTCAAGGTAATTTTTCAGGCTTGCGGCAGGTTGATAGCCGCTGACAGCGCCAAGTCTTGTGCCGGCCGGGTCCAGAAACCAAAATGTGGGATAGCCTCTGACTTTGAAATCTTTGGTAGTCAGGTTTCTTTCGGTTATTTTGTAGCCGTCAATATTAAGTTCCTTCTTTGAATCACCATCAACCTTAACCGCAATAAAATTATTGGCCAGCATGCTGATAATTTCCGGCTCTTTAAATGTGGTTCTTTCCATTTTCTTGCAATAGCCGCACCACTTGGTAGTGAAATCGATAAATAGATGCTTGCCTTCTTTTTTGGCCCTGGCCAGACCTACATCATATGAGAGCCATTCTATCTCTGTTGCAGGTTTGTTTTTTTGAGATTTACTCTCTGTTTTATCATCACCAGCATAGGCCGGCATACACAAAATAAGTCCTGCCAGAAGTAAAGTTAGTATAGTCTTGATATTTCTCATGATTACTTCCGCCTGTCAGCTGTTCGATATTGTTATGTTTTTTTTGGAAATTGGTCTCAAATAAGCTGCTCTATCTCCCAGCAAATCCTTCAAATTACTTAGCAGCTCAAAATCGACATTTACTGAATATTTCTTCGATCTTATATACACTTCCGAACCGTTCTCCTTAGCGGCCAAAATAACCGGCACGGAGCCGGAATATTTTTCCAATGAAGCTAAAGCCTTACTTATCATACTATCGGTCTTATTTTTATCAATCTTTATAACCAATTGGCAGTTAAATCGTTCCCCTAACTTCTCAAGCGGAACCAGTTCACTGACAATGACTTTGGGGGCTTCTCCCTCTCTGGTAGAAACCCGGCCGGTAATCAGAACCATTCTGTCAATCTCGAGATCCGAGCGACTCGTCTCATAAGTACTTGAAAATATAATCAATTCTACCTGTCCGGAATAGTCCTCCATAGTGGCAAAGGCCATATTCTTATTTCTTTTGTCCAGCTTGGTGCTCAGCTTGGAAATAATACCGCCAACTGTGATTTCGCGGTTATCTGCCACCTGTTCCAAGCCTGCTATGGTAGTGCTGGTAAATGATTTAAGCTCATCCCGGAACTTATCAAGCGGATGACCGGAGACATAAAATCCCAGCACTTTTTTCTCTTCGGCCAGTTTCTGAGAATTGGGCCAGTCTGAAAGCTCCGGCAAATCCGGGGCCACTCTGGCTATTTCCCCTCCGGGAGCAGCAAAAAGGTCATGACTGGATTCTTTTTCAGAGATCTTTTGAGCATAATCGAGAGCTATTTCAACACTGGCATGTTTCTGAGCGCGGTTGCCTTTTAGAGAATCGCAGGCCCCGGCAGATATCAATGATTCCAGAGTACGGCGGTTTAACGAACGAGCAGGGAGCCGGCTGGCTAGTTCCGTTAACGTCTGGTAACGGCTGCCCTTTTGTCTTTCCTCTACAACAGCAGTAGCCGGGCCAGCTCCCACGTTCTTAATTGCCTGCAAGCCGAATCTTATTTTCTTATCTGTTACTGCAAAATCAATTCCTGATTCGTTAACGTCGGGAGGTAATACCTCAATTGCCAGGCGGCGGCATTCTTCTAAGAGTACATAAATCCTGTCGGTGTTGCTCATTTCTGAACTCATCAATCCGGCCATAAATTCTTCGGGGTAATAAGTTTTCAGCCAGGCTGTCTGATAAGCGATAAGAGCATAACAAGTAGAGTGTGCTTTGTTAAAACCGTAACGGGCAAATGTTTCAATCTGTTCAAAAATCTGCGTGGCTGCTTTTTCGGCTATCTTATTTTTAGCACAGCCGTCTAAGAATTCTCTTTTTTGCCCGGCCATCAAAGCGGCGTCTTTCTTGCCCATAGCCTTACGAAGAAGATCGGCGCGGCCCATCGAGTAACCGGCCAGATCATGAGCAATTTTTAGGACCTGCTCCTGAAAAACAATGACACCATAAGTGTCGCCCAGAATTGCTTCCAGTTCCGGCAGTAAGAATTCTTTTTTGCGATCACCGGTCTTGCACTCCACATAAATATCAATCATCCCCGAATCCAGCGGACCCGGACGATAGAGCGCATTCATGGCCGTAATATCGTTAAAATTTTCCGGTCTCAACCGGCGCAGGTAATCGCGCATGCCCGCAGATTCAAATTGAAAGATGCCAATTGTATTCCCTTTGGCAAACATCTTGTAAACTTCGGCGTCATCCAATTTCAGATTGTCAATATCCACCTGAACACCGGGGTAGTTTTCTGAAATCAGCCGCAGAGCGTCATCTATGACAGAGAGAGTGCGCAGCCCCAAAAAATCCATTTTCAAAAGACCAACTTCTTCGACCATCTTCATATCAAACTGGGTGGTGATCTCGTCACGTGAACCCTTAAATAACGGCACATAATCGGTCAGGGCAGTCGGGGCAATGACAACCCCGGCGGCGTGAGTACTGCAATGGCGCGCCAGACCTTCGAGAGTACGCGAAATCTCAAGCAGTTTTTCGACCCGTTTATCGCTTTTGACAAGTTCTGATAAATCTTTGGACTGCTTCAGAGCTTTTTCCAGAGTCATGTCGACGGCAAAGGGAATCATTTTGGCGATACGGTCAACCTCGGCATAAGGCATAGACAATACCCGTCCGACATCGCGAACCACACCTCTGGCCGCCATAGTGCCAAATGTTATTATCTGACTGACATTGTCTTTGCCATACTTGTCAATGACGTAGCGGATTATTTCATCGCGGCCTTTATCTGAAAAATCAATATCGATATCGGGCATTGAGATTCGTTCGGGGTTTAAGAAACGCTCGAACAAAAGCCCAAAATGAATCGGGCAGACATTGGTAATTTTTAAGACATAAGCAACGATTGAACCGGCAGCAGAGCCGCGGCCGGGGCCAACCCGGATTTTTTTCAAGCGGGCGTAATCGCAAAAATCTTTGACAATCAAAAAGTAACCGGAGTAACCCATCTGACGGATGACCCCCAGCTCGTACTTCAGACGTTCACTAACGACATCGTTCATCTTGCCATAGCGCTCGTCAATACCTTTCAGGCAGAGATGCTCTAAAAAAGCATCGGCGTCGACAAAGGGAGTCGGGATCGGAAATGTGGGAAGTTTGAGTTTGCCCAGTTCCAATTCCAGATTGCACTTTTCGGCAATCTCGATAGTATTGTCGAGAGCTTCTTTGAAATCGCCGAGTGCCTGCTGCATTTCGCTTTCGGACTTAAAATAAATCTGGTCGGTACTGTATTTGAGACGGTCATTGTCTGAGACAAATTTGCCGGTTTGAATACATATCAAAGCATCGTGTGCTTCATAATCTTCCTGGCGCATATAGTGGCAGTCGTTAGTGGCCACCAGCGGTATCTTTGTTTCTCTGGCGATTGCTTCAATTTTTGGTATGAGTAGCAGTTCTTTGTCTATGCCATGATTCTGAAGTTCGAGATAAAAATTGCCTTTACCAAAAATTTCCTCTAATTCCCTGGCGGCCATGACGGCGCCGTCGGTATCACCGTTTAAAAGGTTCCAGTTAACTTCACCTTTTAAGCAGGCCGAGGTAGCAATAATGCCTTCGGAGTATTTTCTGAGTAACTCTTTGTCCATGCGGGGGCGGTGATAAAATCCCTCCAAAAAGGCTGCGCTGGAGAGTTTTACCAGATTCTTATAGCCGCTCAGATTTTTGGCCAAAAGTATCAGATGATAGCCGCCGTCGGGGTGCTTGCTTGAGGGCTGCTTATCATGACGGCTGCCGCCGGCCACATAAGCCTCTATGCCTATTATCGGCTTGACTCCGGCTTTGGTCGCTTTTTTATAGAATTCAATAGCCCCAAACAGGTTGCCATGATCGGTTATGGCCAGAGCAGGCATTTTGTACTCTTTGGCCTTGGCTATCAGGTCATCGATTTTGCTGGCGCCATCCAGTAATGAATAATGGCTGTGCGTGTGCAAATGTACAAAATTTCCGTGTTTCATAACCTATTCTCTATTATACGGGGAGATTTACCAGAAAGATACCACATTCCCCGGTCTGTAACTGCTTATTACTGTTCTGCCTTCTTATAATTACGTTTGGGCAGTCGTTCGGGTTGGCAAAAGTTTCATCCCATCCTCTGTTTTTACTGACAATATCTGTCAGTAGCCCATATATATTAATAACAGAAATTAGAAATAAGAGAGACTAGAAAGTGATATACTACCTGATATAAAACAGATATTTTGGGTACAGATTATGGTTAGAAAACAAATTGAAATAAAGAAGAGGAAGCGTGATATGGGAACTACCACAATTATTCCGGACAGACACAAAGCTTTAGAAGCTGCTTTGACGCAGATAGAGCGGAATTTTGGTCGCGGCTCAATAATGCGTCTGGGCGACAAGAATGTTTTTGAAATCGCCACAATTTCAACCGGTTCTTTGGGGCTGGATTTTGCTTTGGGAGCGGGCGGTATTCCCCGCGGAAGAGTCACGGAGATATTCGGGCCGGAGTCTTCGGGTAAAACAACCTTGGCCCTGCATGTCGTAGCCGAAGCCCAAAAAGCCGGCGGCGTGGCTGCTTTTATTGATGCTGAGCATGCGCTCGATGCCACTTATGCTCGCAATCTTGGTGTCGATACCGACGAACTGCTGGTTTCACAGCCGGACACCGGCGAACAGGCGCTGGAAATTGTCGATACTCTGGTTCGTTCCAGTGCGGTTGATTTAATCGTTATCGATTCGGTTGCGGCTTTGACCCCTAAATCTGAAATCGAAGGTAACATGGGTGACAGCCATATGGGACTTCAGGCGCGGCTGATGTCACAGGCTTTGCGCAAGCTGACTGCCATCATCTCCAAATCCAATACCTCGGTTATTTTTATCAATCAGATAAGAATGAAAATTGGGGTCATGTTCGGCAACCCCGAAACAACTACCGGCGGTAATGCGCTCAAATTTTATTCGACAATCAGACTTGATATCCGCCGCATTGCAACTATCAAAGACAATCAGGTAGTTATCGGTTCGCGTACGCGGGTGCGGGTGGTCAAAAACAAAATCGCGCCGCCCTTTAGGGATGCCGAGTTTGATATCATTTATGGCATCGGTATTTCTACCGAAGGCGAGATTTTAGATATTGCCGCGGAGAAAGGTATTGTCGATAAATCCGGCTCCTGGTACAGCTATGGCGATGACCGCCTCGGTCAGGGACGTGAAAACGCCCGGGCATTCTTGCAGGAAAACAAAGATATTTTCGAGGAAATCAAAACCAAGGTCAAACAGGAACTGGGCATGCTGCCTGCCGACAAAAAAGAAGAAGCTCCTGTCAAAGAAGCCGCCGAAGGGTAGTAGGGGCATAGAGTTCCATGCCAGAACTCACTGAGCAGCCAGTTAGAACATCGGGATAATCTTGACATTACTGATGAGATGATGTTTTATCCGTATGTTTAAGTGAAATGCAATCAGTTACATATTGCATGTTGGAGGTGTGAAGTGCGTGGGATCATAGTCGTTTGTATTAGTCTAATTTTAATGGCGTGTGGTGCGGTTGTTGATGTCGTTACTTTAGATGAAACCGCGAGAGCTAAAACGACTAAAATCGATGTTTTTACATCATATGCAAGTATTGACCATGAGTATAAAGAAATAGCAGTACTTTCAGCCAATGATCAAGGATGGGGTCGGAAAGAGTCAGAGTTAATAGAAAAATTGAAGGAAAAAGCAATGAAGCTTGGTGCTAACGGTATAGTATTGGTCGGATTAAAAGAATCTCATGCTGGTTCAGTACCAATTGGAGACTCTTGGTTCAATATCAATGAGCGTATTGTTAGAGTTGTTGCAATAATTTATACTGATTAGCTCCTAGTCTCCCCCCACTTTCCGCTTGATTTTTTGGGTGGAGGTGGTAACTTTTGGGCTGTTCGAATTACCGAAGGCTCAAGGGCTTTCTCTAACCGATCTGACAGGAAAAGGCTGTAGGGACACTCTGGAAAGGTAGGATTTGATGAAGTTTAATGATATTCTCGAAGGTGATATTGTCATTATGGAGGTATCCGGAAAAATTATGGGCGGCGATGAAACCGCACTGTTCCATGGTAAACTCCATGAATATATAAATCTGGGCAAGAAAAGCGTTGTGATTGACCTGGCCAAAGTTGACTGGATGAATTCAATCGGACTGGGCATGCTGATATCTGCTTTGACTACTCTCCGCAATGTCAGCGGACGGCTGGTCCTGGCAAATATCGATAAGATTGAGTCAATTCTGACAATTACCAGACTAATCACTGTTTTCGACCATTACGACAGCCGCGATGAGGCCATCAAGTCTTTCGCATCATAACCAAAAAGAATTATTTGACCCCTGAAAGCCCCCGCCAAGGCGGGGGCTTTTTTATTCAGTCCAAACGCCAATCACACGGCCTGTATTTTGGGTTCCAGATAATTTGTGGTTTAATATATTGAGTCCAGCTATTTACTAGGCGGATATCCACAACTGCACAACTGTCTGCTTTAACCGATACGATGTCAATCGTCGACATCCCGCAAGGGGAGTTAAGCGCATACATGGCCGAAGGAGGAATCGGTTCAATATGTACCACAATAAAACTGTCTGGTCTAACTTGGATAGTATCTACTCCCCAATCATTTGAATCAGAGTCGCTTGGTGTACTCGGTGGAGCTGGAAATGACACCACAACTTGATAGTTGCCTACGGGAATACTATTGAATATGTAATTTCCAAGAGAATCGGCAGTTATCTGGATGTTCAGAAACTCATCGTTATAGAAACCCATATCCCTGGCAATGAATATGCTATTATTTAATTTCATTTTTATAGTGTCTGGCATCTTATTTAGATAAAGGCTGGCGTATGGAAGCGGTTTATTAAAGCAGTCATAAGCAGTCCCTTCAATGCCGCCTAATCTGGGACTGAAATTAGGTTTGGTTTCTACGTTTTCACTCCCTCCATAGCCTTTGTTGCAAGTCTGTAGAGATATAAGCAGTAATAGCAATAAGTATCTTTTCAACATTTTTGAAACCTCCATAAATGTGACAAGGCCGGACTCAAACCGTTTCGTTCAGTCAGCGCTTTTTTTGATTAATTTATATTCCAATCACACGGTCTGTATTTTGGGTTCCAGATAATTTGTGATTTCATTTCTTCAGTCCAGGGATCTGCTAGGCGGATATCCACAACTGCACAACTGTCTGCTTTAACCGATACGATGTCAATCGCCGACATCCCGCAAGGGGAGTTAAGCGCATACATGGCCGAAGGAGGAATCGGTTCAATGTGTACCACAATAAAACTGTCTGGTCTAACTTGGATAGTATCTACCCCCCAATCGATTGTATTAGTGCCGTTTTGTGATGATGGTGGACTCGGAAATAACTCTACAACTTGGTAGTTGCCTACAGGAACACTTTCGAACATGAAATTGCCGAGCGAATCTGCCGTAATCTGGATGTTAAGAAATCCATCATTGTATAAGCTTAAATCTCTGAAGATGGCAACCTTATCTCGAATTTTCATTTTCTGCGTGGCAGGCATTTTATTCAAGTATAGACTAGCATATGGTAATGGCTTATTAAAGCAGTCATAGGCTGTCCCGACTATTCCGCCGAATTTAGTATCGGAACCCGATAGGTTCTCTATATTTTCATTCGTCCGATATTCCTTGTGGCAAGCCGATAGTGAGACAACTATCAGCAGCAATATGAGTCTCTTGGTCATTAGTAATACCTCCCTAACGATATTGGAATCGTTCTGATGTAACTTCTGTCTTCAGTATTACAGCCGCCAGCCCAAAATCTTCCTGAGAACTCCGTATATATGCCGAGTTTTGGCTCTCTGAGGCTGGCACGAAATTAGGTTGCGGACGCCCCAATTTTCAATTAGATATGTATAACTATAGAGCTGCTAACAAATTATGGAGCGTGCCTGATGGCCTTAGACATTGAAAAACTCTTAGGAGCAGATAAATCACTTTTAACCCACCAGTGTAAAACTATCGACAAATCGATGCTGCACCTGCCGGGACCCGACTTTTTAGACAGAGTCACCTCGGATTCCGACCGCAGCTCGGCAGTGCTCAGCTCTTTAAGCTCACTTTTTGGTCATGGCCGCCTGTCTGGAACCGGCCATCTCTCGATTCTACCAATTGACCAGGGCATAGAGCACTCCGCCGGAGCTTCTTTTGCACCAAACCCGATATATTTTGACCCGGCCAGATTAGTAGAGCTGGCAATCGAGGGCGGCTGCAACGGCGTGGCTTCCACTTTCGGAGCGCTGGGCTCGGTATCGCGCAAATATGCTCACAAAATTCCGTTTATAGTTAAACTTAACCATAATGAAATGCTGACTTTTCCCAATCGCTTCGACCAGGTCATGTTCGCCCGGGCGCATGACGCCTTTAATCTTGGCGCGGTCGGGGTTGGCGCCACTATTTATTTTGGTTCCGACCAGGGTATGCGGCAGCTTGAAGAAGTCAGCGAGGCTTTTTCCGAAGCTCATGAGCTGGGAATGTTTACAGTCCTCTGGTGTTATCTTCGCAATCCGGCTTTCAAGGTAGACGGTATAGATTATCACAGCGCCGCGGATTTAACCGGTCAGGCCAATCACCTTGGAGTTTCAATTGAGGCCGACATCATTAAACAAAAACTACCGGAAACAAATAATGGTTACGGCGCTCTCAAATTCGGTAAAACGCACCAGAAAGTCTATGACGAACTAACGTCAGACAACCCTATCGACTTGACCCGCTATCAAATCGCCAACTGCTATATGGGACGGATAAGTATGATAAACTCCGGCGGCGCCTCAGGCGGTGATTCAGATCTGGTGCAGGCTGTGCGCACGGCGGTCATAAACAAACGTGCCGGCGGTACCGGACTTATATCGGGACGCAAAGCCTTTCAAAGGCCGATGAAAGAAGGCGTGGAACTCTTAAATGCAATTCAGGACGTTTACTTAAGCGATAAAGTCACAGTGGCTTAGCTCTGGAAAACCTGCAGCAGTTGTCGGCCGGCCGGCCGCAGGTAAATAGATTAGTAACTCCATAAATTGTAAATTTTTCCCTTGACAAAGATTTCTGATTTGTTAAATTGTAAAGGAATTGGATGTGTGTTCCCTTTGGTATCACGGAGTTTGCAACTGTGATATTACTGGACGTCATTGGGGACAAGTTAGGTAATCGGGAGGAGTACGGGAATTTTGATTGTTCTGCTGTACTCGACCTTTCTAATTTTATAATAGAAACTTCTCTCCCGAGACAAAATATAAATAATTTCGATTCATGTTGCGCCTGATTGGCGGGCAGTGGAATTGTGTGAGGCAAAGTGTGCTGTTTTAAGTTTCGGCTTAAAATATGCTGGAGCGTTTGGTGCCGCCGCGTGTGCTTACCGGTCTAACCGGCTAAGTCATTTTCCCAATACCCTGTTGTCCCGGTGGGCTGAATCTTCAGAGGTGAATCCCCGCTTTTTGTCGAGGCGGGGTTTCTTTTTTATAAAATATTTTATCAGTCAGGATTCTTCAAATTTACAACTGTAGCACCCCATGATCCGCCACTGCCGCTTTCCTGATAAAAACGCTCGACCCCAGGATGCCTTTTCAGAAGTGATTCCACCATACGTCGCTTAACTCCTTTACCCTTGCCATGTACAATGCGAATTGCATAAATCTTTTTTTCCAGAGCTGCTCGTATATACTCTGCGACAACTTCTGTAGTTTCCCCGGCGGCAAACTGGTGTAAATCGAGTGTGCCGTCTATGGGATATTTAATCGATGTTTCGCTCTTAATGTTTTTTTCTTTTTCACTCATATTTCAATAATAGTCATGCTGAGCCTGTCGAAGCATGGTTGTTCAAGATATGCTTGCATAATAATCTTCCAAGTAGTTTATTTGAAGTCAACATGCCAGCCGCACAAAAACTATCTTTATGGTCGCAGCTTTCGTCGCTTAATCGTCCTTTCTGGATGGTCAATCTGATGGAGATATTTGAGCGGGCCGCTTATTACGGCGTGCGAGTAGTTCTCCCAATTTATATAGCTCAAGCCGATGAAATCGGTGGGCTGCATTTTACTCAGATAGAAAAAGGATTAATATATACCATCTGGGCACTTGTAGAATCTTTGACTCCTCTTATTTCAGGTGGTTTTGCCGACCGCTATGGATACAAGAAAACTATCACGTTCAGCGTGGCCGTAAAAATTATCGGTTATATCCTGATGGCGACTCAGCGCGAGTTCTGGCCGTTTCTATTCGGCTGCAGTGTGCTGGCTTTGGGAACTGCTACTTTCAAACCGGGTGTGCAGGCGACGATGTGCCAGACAATGACCAGGCAGAATTCTTCGGTCGGCTGGGGCACGTTTTATATGCTGGTTAATATCGGCGCGTTTCTGGGACCGCCGATTGCGCATTTTTTATACGGCATTTCATGGTCGACACTTTTCTATGGCTGTGCGGCGCTGGTATCGCTGAACTTTTTGCTGCTGTTTACTTACAAAGACCCGCCCACCGGAGGCGAAGACCAGGGCAGCGTCATTCAGGTAATCATAAACACTATTAAAAATCTTTTTAATCCGAGACTGATTGTCTTCATTCTTATCACATCGGGTTTCTGGCTGATGCTGATGCAACTCTTTGACATGATGCCCAACTTTATCGTCGACTGGGTAGACAGTTCACAAATGGTCAGCGACTTAAACCTTCCCGAATATATGCTTCAGACAAATTCCGCTCGCGGAGCGCAAGTTTCACAGGAGTGGCTGATAAATGCCAACGCCGGCCTGATAGTCCTGACGGTAGTTATCATCTCAGCCATGGTAGCGCGCATGAGACGAGTTTTGTCAATTACGCTGGGCATCACTATAGCCTCAGCAGGTTTAATCGTAGCCGGTTATACAACTTCCGGTTATGTTTGTCTGGCGGGTATTCTTATATTCTCAGTCGGTGAAATGCTGGCCTCGCCCAAGATGCAGGATTATCTCGGTGTCATAGCACCTGACGGTCAAAAGGGATTGTACATGGGCTATGTTAATATTCCGCGCGCGCTGGGCTGGGGGCTGGGTTCTTTTTGGGCCGGTACTGTCTATGATAAAATGGGCGACAAAGCCAATCTGGCGATCGACTACCTGGCCGCAAATTATAATATCACGGGCATAGAGCGGACTGAAGCGATGACCATGCTTATCGAAGTCACCGGCCTTGATGCAGCGGCAGCTACTAAGATGCTCTGGGAAACTTACGACCCATTTACGCTGTGGTTTCCGTTTGCAGCGGTTGGTTTAGTCTCTGCAGTCGGGATGTTCTTTTATTCTAAGTGGGTCAAGCAACACGCGACTGCTGATGCGTAGGAAGAAAAGTGAATCTCATTTGTATCTCCAGCGAAGGCTGAAATCCATTTCCGTGGGCGGCAGATGTCCTCATCTGCCCCATTGATTGAAACCCACCAAAATGGTGGGCCACCTAGCGATCATGACTGTTTTTATTTTGTCATTCTCGCGCAGGCGGGAATCCATCTTTTACAATCGTCATCCTTCGACTCCCACGGGACATTGTCCGCTCAGGATGACGAGTAATAGTATGATTCAAGTAACGTCAGAATTGCAAAAGGGTATTGCCACTTGCTCAAGTCTATGAACAAAGAAACAGATGGATATCTAAGCGTTTTTGGAACAGCACTTCTTCAGTCGATTGTAGACTTGTGGGAAAAGCTAGAAGAGAAGCCCGAAAAAAGACCGAATCAAGTTCAAACAAACGTGGTGGAGAACGGATTGGCCATTGCCATTATAATTCTTACTATGGCAGTTGTTGAGTCTTTGCTAAATCGCACAAGATACATTATGCATTGCCGCAATATCCATAATATTCCCGAGAAAGAGAAAGAGTCATTAGTTAGCTTCTTTAGACTCAGATTCAAGAAACGTGGCCTTGCCAATAGACTGGAAGAATTGTACGTCATACGTGATGTTATTCTCCATAATCACATATGGGACGCAGAGGTTCATAGAGAAGGGAAATTAACATTTACCAAACCGCCAATACTCGTACTTGGACATGGAGACAAGAAATTCAAAAAGGTCTTAAATATTAACAATCGGTGTTCAAAAATCCTGCGCCTCAATCTTTTCCCTACCCGAATTTCGCGAAGAGACGCAAGGAAAGTGCTTCGAGTAGCATATGATATTCTCTATTCTGTTGAATCCGTTGATCAAAATTATTGTGTGGTGAGTTGGATGTCGGTTATATATATGAAGAAAGGTATGGAATTTTCCGAATTTATACTTAGAATATCTGGTGAATACAGTGATCCAATTCCCATTGCTGAATTGGCACCTGAATAATTCTGTGGACGGCAGATGTTCTCATCTGGCCAGATATATCAACCAACATTTTTACTCGTCACCCTGAGCCTGCCTCCTTGGTCCCGAGTGTTTTGAGGGGTCAAAGGGAGCGAGTGAGTAAGTAAGTACTTGAGATATACAGCGCCTACTTCGACAAGCTCAGTATGACGCTGTATGTAGGCGAATATAATATAAGAACAATCGCCACAGTTTCCGCCTTACTACTTCTTGCATTTCCCTCGATTTTCCGCTATTTTCTCACTCTAACTCAATAACCAATAAGAGAAAAATATGACCATAGCAGCAGCTACCAAAATACCAGCAGCGCCAACCTGGGACTTAGACTCAATCTTTCCCGGTGGCAGTAGGTCCGAAGAATACAAAAAGTTCCGCGAACAGACTAAGGGCAGACTTGACGGTGCCAAAAAGTTAGTCGATTCGCTACCAGCCAATATTACAACAAACACGCTTAGCGTGTGGGTGGAGTTTGTGGAGAAACTGCAGGAATGCCAGTTGGATATCAGTCTGGTGCTTTCGTTTGCCAGCTGTCTGGGCTCGCAGAATGTCGAGGACAGTCTGGCTGATTCTATTTATGTCGAGGGTCTCGAAATTTATTCCGAATGGGAAAAAATAAAAGCCGAGCTGGAGTCGCTGGCAATAAAGCAGAGCGACGAAGACTGGGCGCTTTTGACATCGGATCCGAAAATTAACGAGGTCAAATTTTATCTCGACGAGATGCGTGATCTTGCCCGGAGCAAAATGCCTATTGAACAGGAAAAGCTGGCGCTGGATTTGTCTGTCAACGGTTACCATTCCTGGTATCAGTTATATGAGAAAATGTCGGGCGAACTTCGGGTGGAGTATCAGGAGAACGGCAAGTCTGAGACTTTGTCACTGGGGCAGTTGGCCACCAAGTTTGCCAGTCCCGACCGTGCCATCAGACGGCAGGCCTTTGAAAAAATGACCGAAGCCTGGAAATCGCGTACTTCGCTGGCATCGATGGCCTTAAACAACATGAGCGGTTTCCGCTTAAGTCTTTACAAAAACAGAAACTGGAAATCGTACATGTACGAGCCGCTGCTGCTCACCCGCATGCAGGAGAAGACGCTTGATACTATGTGGAGCGTGATTGAAAAGAACATCTCGCGCCTGCAGCCGTATATAGACGCCAAGAAAAAGCTGCTCAATATCGACAAGTTTTGCTGGTACGATGAGTTCGCTCCCTGCGGCAAGGCCGATAAGCTGATTCCGTATGCCGAAGCTGCAGATTTTATTGTCGAAAAAACTCGTACGTTTTCGGATGACTTAGCTGATTTTTGCCGGATGGCCATCGATAAAGGCTGGATAGAAGCCGAAGACCGTGCCGGCAAACGAGGCGGCGGTTTTTGTACTGACCTGGGACCGCGCAAGCAAAGCCGCATTTTTATGACTTACGCCGGCAGCTATGAAAATTTACTGACACTGGCGCACGAATTAGGTCACGCCTACCACGGCTACGTTTTAAAAGACCGACCGGTATTCGCTCAGGAATACCCGATGAACTTAGCAGAAACGGCGTCGATTTTTACCGAGTCATTAGTGACCGAGGCGGCACTGGCAGCCACCACCGACCCGCAGGAAAAGCTGATGCTCTTAGACCAGAAACTTCAGAGTGCTTATATATTTTTCTGCAATCTGTACAGCCGCTATTTGTTTGACCGTTCTTTCTACGAAGAGCGCGCCAGAGGAATGGTCGAAGCCGACCGTTTGAGTGAACTGATGGTGACCGCCCAAAAAAGAGCTTATGGCAAGCTGCTGGATGAATCGGGACTCCATCCGCTGTTCTGGTGTTCAAAACTGCACTTTTATATTTCCGATACCCCGTTCTATAATTTCCCTTATACTTTTGGATTTCTTTTTTCTGCCGGTGTTTATGAGCAGTCCAAAAAAGAAGGCGCCGGATTTGCTGACAAGTACCGGGCACTGCTGGCCGATACCGGATCTATGACCACCGAGGCTGTTGCCCAAAAACATATGGGCGTTGATCTGACCAGAGATGATTTTTGGCAGGCTGCGGTCGATAACGCCCTGTCCGATATTGACGAGTTTGTTAAGTTAGCTTCTTCAATGTAACCTGGCGCGTTTTTTATGCCGTCAAAACTAAATCGCAAAGAAAAACCGCGTCTCTGGAAAGACCATTTAAGCAAAGACGCGGTCTCAGTTTTCTCCAAATGCATCAAAGATGCCTATTCCAAATTTGATCAGAAACAATATGCCAAAGCTGTCTTGTCAGATGGTTTTTTGAAGTTGGAGCTAAAAGAACGCTTGAATAAAATAGCCGAGTCGCTCAAAGGTTTTTTACCGGTCGACTATGACGCTGCTGTTCGAATACTAATCGAAGTTGCGCCGCATGTCGGCACTTTCGAGAACTGGGCTTTGACTATTTATATTGAAAAGTTCGGGCTCAAAGATTTTCGAGTTTCAGTCAATGCTTTAGAAGAGCTGACCAGGTACGGTACCAGCGAATTTGCTATCCGGCCGTTTATAATTCATCAGACGGCCAGGATGCTCCCGATTCTGATCAAGTGGACTAAGAGCGATAACGAGCATATCAGGAGACTGGCTGCCGAGGGCAGCCGTCCGCGCGGAGTCTGGGTGGCGCATATCGACGCTTTCAAAAAAGATGCGCGTCCTGTGATTAAAATACTTGAAAAGCTAAAAGCCGACGATTCACTTTATGTCCGCAAAGCTGTGGCTAATAACTTAAACGATATTTCCAAAGAACACCCGGACTTAGTAGCTAGTACCTGCAAAAAATGGCAAAAAGCGGGCGATGCTCGTACCGATTGGATTATCAAGCATGGCTGTCGCACACTGATCAAAAATGGTCACCCGCTGGCGATGAGCCTGTTTGGCTTTGCCAAAAAGCCAAATGTAAGAATTAAGTTGTTTTCGATCAAACCGGCCAAAGTCAAAATTGGTGACAGTGGCGTGGCCACTTTGGTTTTGAAGTTGAGTACAGATCAAAAATCTAAGCAGAAACTCTCGGTTGATTACAAAGTATATTTTGTATCAAAGAACGGTTCTAAGAATAAGAAATTGTTTAAGTGGGCGGTAAAATCAATTGATAGTCAAAACGATTTAACTTTAGAGAAAAAGCAGTTGTTCAAAGACCAGCTTACCCGCAAGCATTTCCCGGGAGCGCATAAGATAGAAGTATTGATAAATGGTGAAGTTGTGGCAAGTAAGAGCGTAGTGTTATCGTCACCCTGAGCCTGTCGAAGGGTCGAAGTTTCCTCTTCATAGTGAGCGGAGTCGAAGTATGGCTAATTCATGGCGTTCAAATCTGTGGTCGTATCAACGACTGGATTCTCGCATGCGCAAGAATGACGGAAAAAACGGGAGTGACAAAAAGAGTAAATTCATCACTCTGAGCGGACAAGATCCCGAAGCGAAGTTGAGGGTGTCGAAGAATCGAAGGGCATGTGTCCGGAGTTGTTATCAATAGGGTGCGCTTGACATTTCTAACCAAACTCCAGTTGTGGCATCAACCACGCATCTCGCACGGTCCACGTCCTTATAAGTACCTCCGAATGTAGCCAAAGTAATTGGCACATCAATACACATGAAGTGCCATACGCCATTGATTTCTCCATCAAGGTTTGTTTGCGTAATCAACTGAGCCATAATCACCTTTGCCGCCCATGGCATGCACCCAACTCCGACAAATACGGCATCAATGAATCGAACTTCGGGCAAACCATCCAAGAAATCGTGAAATATCTCATTACTGAGGCGGACCTGTCCTTCTACTTTTTGTGCAGATACTTCAGGTAGTTGGATTGAGTCAAGATTGCTAGATGAAACAATTATTCTGAGAAGTTGGCCGGTTTTTGGGTCGAGAAGAATCTCGATGTCACGCAGATTCGTGACATTACTATCTTTCAATAATAAAGGTCGTCGAAAATCAACGTCGGTATATACCACTCTCCAAATTTCTCTCCCGTTAATTCTGTTACTCAAAAACGGTGTCACATCACTATTTATTATGACTTTCTCAACTTTGACGAAAGCAGCTGCAGTATGGGTACCAATTCTTGATTCAAGCCCTGTGAACTCCAACGCTCTCTTAGCAGCCTGTTCAGGTTTGTCAAGTCGCAATTGCCCCGTTTTCAAATTATCATTATTGGATTCAATTGTTTTCGGATTTTGCGACATCGTTGATATGCCACTAGATAAAAGTAAGAATATTAGTGTAAGAGTTTTCATTCGATTTAACCCTCTAATATGTAAATTTCGTTCTAGCTTACAACTCAGAGACGATATTGGGTTGCACTATGTGCAGTTGATGTATGACGCTATAACTTAGCTATCTTCCTCAGCTTCCGGCGGAACTCGCGGGCCTCGCGTTTGGACAGACCCTGCTTCTCAAGCTCTTCAATCTCCGGCAAAAAGTCAGCAAGCCGGTCTTTGAGCACATTCACCTCGCTGCCTGAGAAGCTAAAAGAATTAATGCGGTAATCCATAAAGGCTTCGAATGCCACAGGACAAACCGCCTTGACCATATCGGCCATCACCTCGGCATAAACCCGAATCTCTTTTTGGGCGTGGTCGTCCATGCGCAGAGCCAGAAAATGAAACAAATTGTGCAAATCAATTTTCCAGTACCACTCGGTGTATAGTGAAATCGGCAGATCTATGCGCGCCAGTTCGCGCGCCAGACCGGTTTCGAGAATTTCCTGATACTGGTCATAAGATTTGCGGTTAGTCTCTTTTAGCTGTCCGATAAATTTTTGTTTGAGCTCGTCCGGGACTTCCTCTTTTGATCTGCCCTGCTTGTTGACTGTCGACTGAAAGCGGATATCCTCAGGTTTGGGCAGGTAAAATTCTTCTTTCATGACCGAATAGCGCCCGGAGTATTCGTTGACATTGGCCGAGCGGTGGCGAATCCACTGCCGCGCCACAAATATGGGCAGCTTGACATGAAACTTAAACTCAACCATTTCAAGCGGGGTGGTGTGGCGGTGGCGCATCAGGTAGCGGATAAGCCCGCGGTCTTCGGAAACTTTCTTGGTGCCGGCGCCATAGCTGACTCTGGCCGCCTGGACAATGGCGTCATCGGAGCCCATATAATCGACCAAGCGCACAAAGCCATGGTCTAAGACCTTAAATTCTTTGTCTAATAAAGCCTCAGCTTTTTTGTTTATCTCATGTGGCATAGAATTGAGAATATAGGTTAACTTGGTCGAGCAGGCAATATTAATAGGATTACCAATTTTTCAGTTTGAGCTTGAAATGTGATTGACATTATATCCAAAGTTTTTATCAATACTGGGCAGTCATTTTAGTTTGTTAATGAAAATGAAGAGGGGAAAGCTGTGATACCAAGGTCAGGAACCAGCAGAAGGCAGCTAAAATATTTTAGTTTTGACCAAACTGAAAATCATGACTGGATTATGGTCGTCCCAAAATACTATGCTGATCTATTTTCTCTCGAAGAACCTGAAATCCTGAAGAAATCCAACACGGGCTGGCGAGTCTCCAGGAACCCGCGTCAGAAGTTCGCTTTTTTCAAAGAATTGGAACAGAGTGAAATAGGCAGGGTAGAATCATTTCTGAAGGAATATGAAAAATGGATAATCCTGGACTTGAATGAACATATCACAAGTAGTTTCACAGACGAGCTGGATTTTTGTCTTGCACTTGGCTGGCCAGCAGAGAATCCAAAAGAATTGAGTATGAAAAACAGAAGCCGTATAGGTGAGCTGGTATATCAAGCTAAGTATAAGAGGAAAATGAACAAGGCGAATGAACTAGCAATAGAGTTAAGTAAGGCAGTAAAACGTATTTCGAAGGGCAAAACCAGAGGTCCAATAAGTATTAGTTTCGTGCCCAGTGATAGTTATGAAGATTTTTATTTGCCCAAATACCTGGCGGAAAAGCTGGCTGCTGACAATTCTCTATCACGAATCCGAGATTCAAGCAATCCATATATAGAGTCGCGGATAACCACAAAATTATACAAACTTAAAAACATATCGATTAAGTCAAAGTTGTTCGTTTGCAAAGAATTATATGCTAACAATAGAGTCTCGCTTGCGAACTCTGTTAAAGGATACAATATTGTAATAATTGATGATTTTTATCAATCTGGAACTACTATGTGGTCTTATGCAAAATTTCTGAAAGACAAAGGTGCAACGACAGTTTTTGGCTTGGCTTGTGAAAAAAACTTCAGAGATAGTGATAACATATGAATAAAGATACTGCAATTCTTCAACTGATGAATACTTCCGGGATAGGTGCAAAACGCTTATCTCGGCTGCTGAAGAGATTACAAAATGAGAGTTATCCTGTTGAAGATTTCGTGATGACATCGACAAAAGAACTAATCGAACGATATGGATTTACAGAAAATATGGCGGCTTCACTCAAAGAAGTGGATTCGGAATTGGAGCAATTGTCAGATAAATTCTGGGAGCATGAAATTAAAGTTATTACTCAACAAGACAATTTGTATCCGAGCGTCTTGAGTAAAGTTCTAGGCGAAGATGCTCCCCCTGTGCTTTTCATTAAAGGGAATCTTCAAATTCTGGAAAGTCGTGCAGTAGGTTTCTGTGGTTCCAGAAAGGCATCCGAAAAGGGCTGCGAATTGGTAAGGGACTCAGCTGCATACTTAGCTCGCCAGGGAGTCAATATAGTCAGTGGATACGCACACGGAGTAGATCTTGCTGCTCATATTGGCGCTCTTAGTGCCGGAGGTGTAACCACGCTAGTGTTACCACTGGGAATTATGAACTATTCATTAAAAACTTCACTTTTGGAATTAATGTCAGATGATAACATGTTAATCATATCAGAATTTTCACCAAGACTCGGCTGGGCGGTACACAACGCTATGCAAAGAAATCATACAATTTGCGGGCTCAGTCGGGCTATTGTACTTGTTGATTCGGCACTTAAAGGTGGAACATTTGAGGCAGGCAAGACCGCATTGAAGCTTGAAAGACCTCTTTTTGTCTGGGAATATCAGTATCAGCCATGCACCGAAGGAAATGAATACTTTCTAAAAAGAGGCGCTATTGCTCTGACGGAAAATGATGATAGGGAACAGAATTTTGAAGAAATTCTCGAGGTGATTAGCACGGAGAATTTGAGAAGTAAACAGCAGTCTTTATTTGAATAGTCGTTTCGCACCCCCCCTCCCCCCTCTTGCCTTTGCCCTCCAAATCCCTTATTTTATCCGACTTATAAGGAGATTTTTAAATGGCAGAGAATAACAAAACTTATCAAAAATTAACCAAAAAGTGCCGCAATATTGCCCTGCTTGTCTCATGCGAGGCAGTTTTGGGCTGGGATGAGCGCACCTATATGCCCCGCGGCGGGGCTCAGCTTCGTGCTGACCAGTTAGGGCTTTTGGCGGGGATGGTTCACGAAAAGTTCACTTCAACCGAAATCGGCGACTGGCTGAGTGAACTCGAAAGTTCTGATCTGGTCAAAGATAACGGTTCACCCGAAGCGGCCAATGTTCGTGAAACGCGCCACCGCTATGACAAAGAAGCCAGACTCCCCAAAGACTTAGTCGAGGAATTCACCAGGACTACCACCTTAGCGCAGGGGGAATGGGTCACAGCCCGTCAGAATAATGATTTCAAGGCGTTTCTACCCTGGCTTGAAAAAGTTGTCGATTTGAGCCGCCAGAAAGCTGAAGCCTATGGTTACGAAGGTGAGCCCTACAATGCGCTCTTAGATGACTACGAACCGGGGGCAACCGTTGATATGGTTTCTGAAACTTTTAAGCTCCTCCGCGATGATTTAGTCATTCTTTTGAAGAAAATAAAAGAGGCTCCCAAACAGCCGGATAAAACTATTGTTGAACGGCCCTACGATGTCGACCTGCAAAAGGTTTTCGGCGAATCGGTAGCGGCGGCTATCGGTTTTAGTTTTGATTCGGGTCGGCTTGATGTCACCACTCACCCCTTCTGCTCAGGGATTGGACCCGGAGATACTCGAATCACCACTCGTTACAATCCCAACCATATCAATGATGCTTTGTTTGGAATCATGCACGAGGCCGGTCATGCGTTGTACGAGATGGGCATCGACAAGAAAAACAATTTTGGCATGCCGACCGGTGAAGCGGTCTCGCTTGGTATTCATGAGTCGCAGTCACGGATGTGGGAAAATCAGGTTGGGCGCTCAAAAGAATTTTGGCAATACTTTTTCCCGCAGGCTCAGCGTATTTTCAAAACATCTCTGTCCGGGGTATCGCTTGATGATTTCTACGACTCAATAAACGCGGTGCAGCCGTCATATATACGAGTCGAAGCGGATGAGGCTACTTATAATCTTCACATTTTGCTTCGCTTTGAACTGGAACGGGCGATTATGAAAGGTGATCTGAAACCGGCCGATATCCCCGGCGAATGGAACAGCCGCTTTGAAAAATATTTCGGGCTTAAAGTTGACAAAGACAGTAACGGCTGCCTTCAGGATGTGCACTGGTCGGCCGGGCTTTTTGGGTATTTCCCGACCTACACTTTAGGGAATCTATACTCGGCTCTGTTTTTCAATAAGGCCAAAAAGGATATGCCTGATCTGGGCGACCGCTTCAGCCGCGGCGAATTTAAGACTATGGTTGACTGGCTGCGCGAGAATATCCATAAACATGGCGCCCGTTACCGCGCCAATGTACTTTGCAAGAGAGTGACCGGTGAAGAATTATCTCACAAGCCGCTGGTTGACTATATGAATGATAAGTATGCCGGGATTTATGGTTTTTAGATAGCTGTTGCCGGCGTCTGTGGTTCTGTCTTTAATTTCGGGCTGAATGTATTCAGCCCCTACTAGGACTCTTGAGTAGGTCTAAGCCCGTCTCCGGCGAATGGTTCCGACAGCGTTGAGATTGCCGCGTCTTCTCGTTTGAAAATTTCCGTGGGCGGCAGACGTCTCGTCTGCCCCAGCCGTCCGATTCGGCTACCCTTCGACTCCCGAGACTACGCTCGGGACTTCGTACGCTCAGGGTGACGTTACAAAATTATCACCAGTTTTCCCATCTCGGTGCGGCTGTCGGATTCGACCACCCAGTAGTATAAGCCGGAGACTACTCGAAGGCCATTGCGGCTGATTAGTCCCCACTCGGCATGCCTTGCTGTCGGGTCGCTGGGGTCTTTGTCATGGTGAATCTCCCTGATCAAATCACCATCGAGTGAAAATATGCTGATAGTGCACTTAGGCGGGATATTGGCAAAATGAATTCTTCTTACCCTCTCGCTCCAGCGGTCTTCCTGATTTAAACCTTCAAAGCCACGAGCGCGATAATTAGCGTCGATGCGATACGGATTAGGATAGACAACTATCTGTAAACTATCGGCACCAACTGCGGGGTCAACTATTTTGGCATAAACTTGCTGGGCGTTCTCTGTTATCGAGGTCTCCAGTGGCTCGAGTCTTGACTTCGGCCAGCCAAAATCAATTGCTGTCACGCTGACATAATAGGCCACTGTCGGAATTATATTTTCGATTATGAATTCGTACTCAAAAAATTTGAGATAGCCGTCATCGGTGTAAAATCCGGCGGTGATAGAATCCGCCGGAAGTACTCTTGGGTCGGGGGCATTGGGGAATCGTTTTGTTATCGGTGTCGTAACGCCGAACTCTGAAACATTGTGCTCATGTTTGACAAAGTAAAAAAGTGATTCGGGATAAATCGGATGAGAGTAGGGGAAACTCGGCCGGTATTTAAAAACATCGAAGAGTATATCGTTGCAGCTGTCGGCATAGGCACATTTGATTTCCTCAAGTGTCATGGGAAAATCAAGCAGTTCCCAGCCGGGGTCGGGCTGCTTCTCGTAGTTCCAGACATACTTGTCATAGTTTTCAATATCATACGATGCCAACAAAGAATAGCTGGTCTCGCGGTCATCGCGGGCGATATATATTTTATAGCCTTCAAAATCCAACAACTTGGTGAAGATATCAGGTGTCGTCTCCGACTCCTGACCGTTGAACCTGATATTTATCCCTTTAAATGTCGGTATTACCCAGACTTTAGGCGCAGGCGGGGGAGCGGCCGCCCGCCAGTCCGGCACACCGTCACCTTTGTACCAGGTTGTCTCGGCAACAGTTGCCACCCACATAGAATCAGCATCAAGCACCGAATCAAAAACACAGACACGAAATTCCCCAGCGTAACCGTCGTTGTCAGTGTCAATTCCAGGGTTATCGTAAATCCATCTGGCCCATTGCGCATTTTTGACTAAATCAGAAAAATCAAGATTGGCATAGTAAGCGTCAACATCGCCACGATATATGTTTTCTAAGTTTCTGGGGTTGGTGTGAAAGTTTTCACCGGCAGTAATTACGAATACTATCGGGATAGTGCTGCCCGGAGAAAGATTAAACGGTCCAACCGAATAAAGAAATTTATGAGGGAATCCGTCAGATTCGTCCAAAGGCAACCGCCTGTCAGGATACATCCATTTCAAATCATATTGTTTAATCGTGCTTATCAAAGGCATATCGTAATCAATTTCACCGTTACTAAGCAGATGATACATGTTTCTGTCGCCTGCCGGTCTGCCAAGCCCTCCTGTTCCGAAATTGCGAAAATTTTCATTATGTCTTGGTCCGAAGTCGGCATAAAGCGGTGTACTGGGAAATAAATAGTTCCACCAGTTAAACGAATATCTGACTTCATCTGAAGGCAAGCCTATAAATGATGCTCCAATAGCATGACGCGAGGACTTGTAGGGAGGACCGCGGTCCAGAAATTTACCCTCGTATGGGTCGCCGTCGTTATCTGCCAGCCAGGCCATATTAAGAGTATCAACAAAACCACAGCCGTTCTTTGCTTTATAGCTCTTCATGTAGCCGCAAATATCATCCTCTCCGATCCAGATTGTATCACGGCCTATCCAGCCTACTTCGGGTTCCATATATATTCCAAAATATAGATTACGTAAATTATCATCGCCGATATTTTTTAATTTGAGATCATACAAAATGAAGTCTTCTGCGTAGCTGAATGACCAGGCGTAAGATGCTTCTGTAATTTCAATATTTAATGGCTTATGAGCTCTAAAATCTACCTCATCATACCCTATATAGGAAAACTGACTGGTCTTAAACGTATCTGTATAAACTCCAATATAATCTTCTTCAGATATGGCGTTCTTGTATAAAGGAGAATTAGGGACAAGTGTTGATCTATACTTTAGATAGCCAAATGGGGCTTCATCTGGATGCAATTCGCTTGTAGGCGGCGGCCAATTTGAAGATACAAGAGTATCTCCGCCAACCAAAGCTCCAACCCAAAATGCACCATGTTCAATGTGTGTGAGTTGACTTTTTATCGGAAACTCTGAGCCAATCCACTCGATCTCCCCGGTATAAACGTCAATTATGCCGGGGAAATTCCTTAGTCCACCTCCGAAAGAACCAAAATTACCTTTTCCCAATCTCAATCTATTACTTTTATGTGATGTCTCTTGTCCCGCCGGAATTCCGGCCTTTACCTGGACTGTGTCAACTCCGACAAGAAAGATGCAGGTTATGGCGAACAATAAGAAGCATTTCAGATGCGTCCAAGAATGCGGCTTTAGCATAACTCCCTCCAGAGCGAACAGTCTTCTAAATTAACGAATAAACAGTCCAATTTGTCCAACGGTATTTGGAGACACTTTGGATTTTCAGGGGTGGACGCCACGGCGGATGTCGACTGCCCTAGCGTTGAGTATGAAATTAGATGAAGATGGATTCCCGCCTACTCCCCGTGATTACACGGGACTAAAGCGGGAATGACAAGAAACGGGTCCCCTTTGTTTCTAAAAAAATATCCCCTTGGCGATCAGGTAAGGAATGATAATATAAAGAATCGTATCTCGAATCAGATAAAACAGTATAAAGGCGGCTACGAATTTCCAGCCGAGTTTTTTGACTTCGCCCCAGCTTTTAGGGAATTTCAAAAACCTCCGGCGTTTTTTCTTTTCAGCTGCTTCTGGTCGGACAGCCGGTCTTTCAATGAATGCTTCTTGTCTCATTTATCTGCCTAAATCCAATTATAAGGCCTCTTTACTGAATTACTAACCGATTTTTTGAGCTCTGGTTCCTGATATTTGGCCAAAATCCGGCCAGGGACGAATTTGCAGGCGGCGAAAAAATAATTGATAAAACATCTAACAATCCTCAAATTGTAGCTATTGCATTGACTAAAACCAGAGGATAATTTGCAAATATGCGCATAATCATAATTGGCGGTGGAATTGTCGGCTCAAGCCTGGCAGAGCACCTCTTAAAAGAAGGACATAACCTGTCAATGATAGAGCTTAATGACAAGCTCTGTATCGAGGTAAGTGAAAAACTTGACCTGCAAGTCATTGAAGGCTCCGGCTCTTCGCCGTCGGCGCTGAAATCTGCCGGAGTTGATTCGGCGGACATGCTTCTGGCGGTAACCCCGGAAAACGATGTCAACATTTTGTCGTGCGGCTTAGCCGCCCAGTATGGTGTAAAATCCAGAATAGCGCGACTTCGCGGCCGGGAGTACTCCGGAGAGCATGATCTGGTAGATTTAGAAAAGCTGGGAGTAACCTCCGTAATCCAGCCCGAACGCGTTTTAGTAGACCAGATTATGCAGTATGTCGAAACGCCCCATGCGGTAGAGTCGGCCAATTTTGAAGATGGCCGTATTCTCCTGCGCGGCTTTCGCATTACCGATAAAATGCCTTTAGCCCACAAAACACCACGTGAAATCCGCCAAGAAACTGATATGCAGCTGCTATTTGCGGCCATCGTCCGCCGCAGCAAGGGCATGATACCCGATGGTGATACGGTCATTGAACCCGGCGATATTTTGTATACTCTCTTTCCGCGAGAGTCGCTTGATAAATTTCTGGAGCTGGTAAATATCGAAAAGAAAACTGTCCGTAAAATAATTATTACCGGCAGTTCCTATTCGACAGTTGAGCTGGCGCTCAGGCTGGACAAGACAGATCACCATGTTACCTTAGTCGATCCCGATCTTGACCACGCCAACAAAATCGCCGGACTGTTTGACAATGTTGAAGTTCTGCATGGCGACTGCACCCACGACGATCTCCTGAGAGAGCTCAATGTGGACAAAGCTTCATTTTTCATAGCCGTATCAGACGAGGCCGACTACAATATGCTTTCATCCCTTTTGGCAAAGGTTGAAGGGGCACACGAAGTTATCTCTACAACCTCGGAATGGCAGCATGACAAACTGTTTCATTCTATAGGCATAGACCATGTCATTAACCCGCGGCTGACAACCGCCAGAGAGATTCTGGAGATTATCTCGCGCGGGCAGATCGGGGCAGTTGTAAAACTTTCTGATGTTGATATCGAAGCCATCAGGTTTAATGTTGCGCCAAGCAGTAAAATCGCCGGCATGCAGGTCAAAGACGTGGCTGTCAAACTCAAGAAAGGCTCCATCATTGGTGTTATTATTCGCGAAGGCAGCATGCTGCTTCCGGACGGAGAGACCACTATTTTGGCAAATGATCATGTTATAATAATAACCCGCCATGAAAACCTGGACTCGGTCAATAAGCTGTTTAAGTCCGGCGGCATATTTGTCCGAAACTAAACTAAATGCATAAATCTGCAGTAGCATACGCAATTGGAAAACTTATGCAGGTCATGGGACTGGTGCTGCTGGTTCCGCTGGCAATTGCAATCTATGACCGCTCTGGCGAAAGCAGCATGTCTCTTTTCAGCCGTCCCGAAGTGATCGGCTTTATGATAGCGATTATTGCGGCTCTTTTTGTAGGCAGCGCCTGCGTCTATATTTTTCGAAAAGGAAAAAAATTACAGGGTGTCAAAGAAGGTTTTGCAGTAGTCGCCATCGGCTGGGTGGCCTTGACTTTTATCAGCTCAATACCGATGACGCTCTATCTATTAAGCCAGCCCGCTGCCAATGGTTTCGGATTTCTTGAGGCCTTCACCAACGGTTTTTTTGAAACAATGTCGGGCTTCACTACCACCGGAGCCACGATACTAACTGACATTGAAGCTGTCCCGGATTCACTTTTATTTTTAAGAGCGCTGACGCAATGGTTAGGCGGTATGGGCATTATTACTCTGGCCATTGCCATTTTCCCGGCAATGGGCGTATCCGGCTATCAGATGTTTCGAAGCGAGGTCCCCGGACCTACCAAGGAAAAACTTCAGCCTCGCCTGGCACAGACTGTTTCGGTCCTTTGGGGTGTCTATGTTCTTTTGTCAGTTTTTGAAACGTTGCTTTTGATGGTAGGAGATATGAGTTTGTTCGATGCTGTTTGTCATACTTTTTCCACTATGGCGACTGGAGGATTTTCGACTAAAAATGGTTCAATAGCAGCCTTTGACTCGCCCTTTATCGAATGGGTCATAATTGTCTTTATGTTCTTTGCGGGAATTAATTTTTTATTACATTTCAGAGTATTCAGAGGTGACTTTAAATCATTAACGAAAAACCCAGAGTTCAGGTTTTATGCCGGCGTAATTTTGACCGCTATCGTAGTTTTTACGGCTGTGCTCACTTTTCAGGGTTTGGCGCCGATTGAAACAGCAGCCGAAAGCTATCGCTTCTCGCAGCCCGGAGATTCTGAATTCGCTCTCCATTATGCTGACCAGCAAGAAAAAATAAACGGCTTTGGGACTGTTTTTCGTACCGCCGCCTTTCAGGTAATGTCATTTGTCACAGGCACTGGCTTTGTTACTGCAGATTTTGACCTCTGGGATGATTTTTTGAGAGCTGCACTAGTGTTTCTGATGTTTTTTGGTGGCTGCGCCGGTTCTACGGCAGGGGGAATAAAAATGATCCGGATTTTGGTAGTGGCCAAAACTGCTTTCAATGAACTGAGAAAGATAGCCCAGCCGCGCCTGGTATCTCCTGTTAAAGTTGCCAATCGGGTAGTTGAACAAGACCGGGTTGTTAATATAGCTTCCTTTTTTATTTTCTTTTTGGGGCTGTTTATTCTCTGCGGACTTCTGATGACTCTCTTTGTCCCCGATTTAGAAACTGCTTTTACAGCTTCAATAGCTGCTATCGGAAACATCGGCCCCGGGCTGGCTGGAGTAGGCGCAACTCAAAATTATGCCTGGCTGCCAATTCCTGCCAAATGGCTGCTGATTATTACAATGCTGCTGGGACGCCTGGAAATTTTCACAGTCCTTATTCTTCTTCGCGCCAGGACCTGGCGAAAATAAGCGAGCCACCAGATTTTTGGTATAACCTGGTATAATAAGAAGCAATAAATAATTGAAACAAAAAGAAGATGACGGCTGTTTTTTAGAATATGAACGGTATCAAGAGCCATAATTATAGAAAGCATTCCTGAGAAATGCGTAGTTTCTACCCTCTGATATTTTCGATAATATTCATTCTTTTTTTCGGTCTGCTTGAAATATTACTCTTAAGAGTACTTAACAAAGTCTGGTGGAAAAAGCGTCTGGTCAGGTACGCAGCGATAGGACTGCCAATCTTTGGTTCGTTGATGGTCCTGCTCTGGGCCTTAGGAGAATACAATACTATCGGCTGGCTCTCTTTTACAGGAGCAATTCTGGCAGTAACCGCTTTCATGTTAGAATTTGCGCTGATGGTCTCGCTGCCGGTATCGGGGGCACTTCATCTTTTCCAGCACCTTGCAGATTTTATAGCGAAAAGAAAAAGCGGCCAAGTAAACGAAGTCATAAACCAGAAGCGCCGGCTGTTTTTGAAAACTGCCGCTGTAGCCGTACCCGCTATAACCGTAGTTGGTGCAGTATCAGGAATCAGTAATTCTTTTCACGAGGTAAATGTTTACCGCCGGAAGTTGTTTTACAAGGATTTACCCGAAGAATTAGAAGGTTTGAAAATCTTCCACCTCTCAGATCCACACCTGCACCACTATGTTACACTCTCGGATTTGGAAGACGTTCTTAGTGCTGCTGAAAAATTCCGGCCTGATATTACACTGGTTACAGGAGATATAGCCGACGATCTCAATCTACTGCCGGATGCGCTAAATATGATTGAGCAGCTCAAGTCCCCTCTGGGAACATTCGCTTCCTTAGGTAACCATGAGTATTTCAGAGGAGTGAAGCGGGTCAGGCGCATTTTTGATAAGTCTGACACTCCGCTTTTAGTCGATGAAGGAATAGTCATGCCAGTCGGTAATCTTAAACTAATGGTTGGCGGCGCCGATGATCCTGTCAGAATGAGAGTAAGAAATGTTGACTTTTTCCGTACCTCCATAGACTATCTCCTCTCCCGGCAGCCCCTGGGAGATTTTTCTATCCTTATGAGCCACAGGCCCTACGCTCTTGACTACGCCTCTGAAAAAGAGTTTGATCTGGTCTTAGCGGGTCACACCCACGGCGGTCAGATAGGATTTATGGGTCGTTCGGTATTTGAAAGCGTCTGGCCGGACAGGTACCTCTGGGGTGAATACTCTATGGGGAAAACCAAACTTTACACATCTTCGGGAATGGGACACTGGTTTCCCTTCAGACTGGGTTGTCCCTGCGAGGCTCCCATTCTGGAATTACACCGGGGTTAATTAAAAACATATTCGAGTTTTTCGAAATTGACTACAAATTACCCTCTAAAGAAGAGCAAAGTTTTTTTCAAAAAAGTTACGATTTTTCTTGCACAAAAAATTAAAAAAACCTTACTTTTCCCTATGAGAAGTGATTTGGTTTTCTGGGAGCAGTTAACGAAGAAAATCTGAGCACGAAAAACCTAACAAAACCTATATTTTAACAAAGGAGTTAAACATGGCAGTAGCGCGTAAGAAGAAGGCGAGCGCCAAGAAGAAACCGGCTAAGAGAAAAGTAGCCAAGAGAAAACCGGCCGCTAAGAAAAAAGTTGCCAAGAAGAGAACTACTACTAAGAGAAAAGTAGCCAAGAAGAAACCGGCTAAAAGAAAAGTAGCCAAGAGAAAACCGGCCGCTAAGAAAAAAGTTGCCAAGAGAAAACCAGCTGCTCGTAAAAAAGCAACAGCTAAAAGAAAACCAGCCGCGCGCAAGGCGGCCCCTCGCAAAAAAGCTAGAGCAAAATCAAAAACTAAACGTAAACCAAACGCTGCTTTTATGCGCCCGGTGACTCTTTCGAGCGAATTGGGTGAGGTTGTCGGGCACAAGGCTATACCTCGTACAGAGGTCACCAAAAGGCTCTGGCTCTATATCAAGAAGTATAAACTGCAGGACAACGTTAATCGTCGTATGATTAACGCCGACCCTAAACTCTTAAAAGTTTTTGGCGGTAAAAAGAAAGTTAATATGTTTGAAATGACCAAGCTGGTCTCCAAACATATGAAATAATTCGTACTGCGTTTTAGTACAATAGTCAGCAGGCCGGTTAAGTCCGGCCTGCTTTTTTATGGGTTGTTATTTCAAAACAGCCTGAGTATCCTTACATTTCTAATGAATGTTATCCAGCAAAAAGCAGACAGAACAGAGGCAGCTTACTAGAATGTCAACAGTCCTCCCCTTCAAAGGTCTGAGACCAAAATCGGACCTTGCCTCTCAGATTGCATCTCCCCCCTACGATGTTTTAAGCAGCGCTGAAGCCAGAGCTTTGGTGAAAGAAAACCGGCTGTCGTTTTTGAGAGTGAATAAACCAGAAGTTGATTTCCCCCCCGAACAGTCTGCCTATTCCGAAGAAGTTTACAATTCCGGCAAAAAAATTCTTGAAAATATGATCTCGGCGGGACAGTTAGTCAAAGATAACCAGCCGGCTTTTTACCTGTATCAGCTTAGCTGGCTGGGGAAATCACAGACCGGACTGGTCTGCCTTTGCTCAGTCGACGAATATGAAAACGGTTTCATCAAAAAACACGAACTGACCCGTCCTCAAAAAGTAAATGACCGGGCAGATCATATGCTCGCTCTTAATACTCAGGTGGGACCGGTAATGATGACGCTTAAACCAAATCAGGAGATCAACCGGCTCTTTGACAAGCTGACAGAGAGCGTACCTGAAATAGATTTCGAAGCAGACGATTCTGTCAGGCACAGGATCTGGGTCGTAAGTGACGCTGACAGTATCGGTAGCTTAAAAGAGGCATTTGAAGCGGTAGATTTTCTGTACATTGCCGACGGGCACCATCGCTCTGAGTCAGCCGCCGAGGTGCGTCGTCGCTTAAAAGAGCAGAACTCGTCTCACCATGGCAGCGAGCCATACAACTATTTTCTGTCAGTAATCTTTCCCTCAGACCAGATGCGAATACTTTCTTATAACAGGGTTGTGACTGATCTGGGGCGACTGTCTCTTGAAGAATTGCTCGAAAACGCTTTAGAAAATTTTATAATTGAGAAATCTGAGAGACCTTTTGAACCGCTGACCAACACAGAATTTGGCATTTATTCGCAAGGGAAATGGTATAAACTGACAGTGCGAGACAAGGTTTTTGATGCCAGCAGCGTCACCGCTTCTATTGGCTCGGCTATTTTAGAAAACTGTTTCTTGAAAACTTATCTGAAAATTGATGATGTTCGAAAAGACCCCCGTATTGAATTTGTCGGGGGAATTAGAGGACTCGGTGAGCTGGAGCGGCTGGTAGATTCCGGCAAGTTTGCAATCGCCTTTTCGGTTTCAGCGGTGACAGTCGGGCAATTATTGAAAGTAGCCGATGCCAACCAGATAATGCCGCCCAAATCTACCTGGTTTGAACCGAAACTTAGAAGCGGACTTTTATCCCACACTTTCGACTAAATTAGGAGCTTTACAAAAAATGCTGATTTTAATATCCGATGCTTTTGACAAGACGCTGCCGGAAAAACTAAAACAATACGGCGAAGTTACCGATGACAAGAATCGCCTGCCCGAAGCAGAAATCGTCTTAGTCCGCAGCAAGACCCAGGCGACCAGAGAATATATTGACCAGGCCAAAGGTCTAAAAATGATAATCCGCGGCGGCGTCGGGCTTGATAATATCGACATAGAATACGCTGAGCAAAAAGGGATAGCCGTGTACAATACTGCCGACGCCTCCACCACCGCAGTTGCGGAACTTACTTTTGCGCTGATGATAGCCATGCCCAACCAGTTAGTAAGAGCGCAGCAATCGATGACCGAGGGGAAATGGATAAAAAAAGAGCTGATGCGCACTGAGCTGATGGGCAAGACGCTCGGTATTTTGGGCATGGGTCGTATCGGCACCGCCTTAGCAATTCGCGCCCGTGCTTTCCGGATGAACATTTTGTGCTGGCGGCCGCTCGTATATTTTTCAGACTTCGCTGTTATCAGAAATCATTTAGAAGAAGTACTGGCAGAGTCGGACTATATCTCCCTGCATATGCCGCTGTTAGATTCCACCCGCGGCATTATAAATAAGAAAACTCTGGCCTCTGTTAAAAAAGGGGCTTATATGATTAACACCGGCCGGGCTCAGTGCGTAGTCGAAGAAGACATAGCAGCAGCCTTAGAAGAAGGGACTCTGGCCGGATATGCCAGTGACGTCTGGTATTCTGATCCGCCCGAAAACTCGCCGCTTATAAGTGCCCCCAACGTCTTGATGACACCGCATATCGGAGCCAGTTCGACCGAAAACATGCAGCGCATTGGAGAAATAATCGAGAAACTTATTGGCGACTATGTTGAGCACCATTAACGAATAACTAAAAACAAGCAGGCCAGAAAATGTCAGATAGAATTTATAATTTTAATGCCGGTCCGGGTACACTTCCGCTGGAAGTCTTACAAAAAGCTCAGAGCGAACTCTTAAATTACAAAAACAGCGGCATGTCGGTCATGGAAATTTCACATCGCTCAAAAGATTACGAAGAAATAAACGACAGAGCTATGGCACTATTCAAAGAGCTGATGGGACTGGATGACAGTTATAAAGTCATGTTTATGGGTGGCGGAGCATCGTCTCAGTTTGCTATTATCCCGATGAATTTTTTAAGTTCTGACAAAACTGCCGTATATATCGATACCGGTGAGTGGTCTGGTAGAGCCATCAAAGAAGCCAAAAAATTTGGAACAGTAGATTTGGCCGGATTTTCGGGCGATAAAAATTATAACGCCATTCCAGCTATCGATTCTTTGAACATACCCGACAGTGCCGAGTATCTGCATCTGACTTCAAACAACACTATTTTTGGCACCCAGTGGCAGAGTTTCCCGAAAACAAACCTGCCGCTTTTCTGTGATATGTCATCAGACATTTTGTCCAGACAGTTAGATTTTTCTATGTTTGATTTATTCTATGCCGGCTCCCAAAAAAATCTGGGACCAGCCGGTGTCACTGTTATAATCGCTAGAGACAGTCTGCTCAAAAATTGCAACAGCAATCTCCCGGTCATTTTCGACTATAACACTCACGCCTCCAAAAATTCGCTTTATAATACACCGCCGGTATTTTCTATTTATATGGTCAAACTGGTTTTAGAATGGATAAATGAAAGAGGCGGACTAAAGACGATAGAAAAAGAAAACGCCGCTAAGAAAGATTGTATTTATGGTCTGATGGACGACCATGCCGATTTTTATCGGGGGACGGCCCAAAAAGACAGCCGCAGCTGGATGAATATAACAATGCGGCTGCCATCAGAAGATCTTGAGAGCAAATTCATTGCAGAAGCGAAAGCGGCCGGGTTCGGTGGACTCAAAGGCCACCGTTCGGTTGACGGAGTTCGTGTTTCGCTGTACAATGCCATGCCGCTAGCCGGCGCTGAAAAATTGGCTGAGTTTATGCTGGAGTTTAAGAAAGTAAACTAATTGTTTTTCCAGCGTAGGCTGGAATCCATCTTCGCCGTCATTGCGAGTCCCGGCCTTGCCGGGACGCGGCAATCTATACTGTGAATGCAAACGAGATTGCTTCGTCGCCCCGACTGTGTCGGGACTCCTCGCAATGACGATGTTGGAGAGGCTTTTTCTTGAGCCGGTCGAACGGGGGCTACTGATTGCTCGATCACTCATTCACCGGTCTTATGGCATCCCTTGCAAGAAGTCGAACGGCCTCTTGGTCGAACAGGACTATCATTGAGTAGACGCCGATGGCGGTGCCATGAGGAAAGGTAAGTAGATTGAAAATGGACATGACTATGCCAAGTATACGTGCCCAGGGCCTGAGCTTAATTAGGCCGACACCGGCAATAACGCCGGGGATTGAGAAAATCACGATTGCCAAGGGGAGATAAGTGGTTTCGAAAGACACCCCGAAAAAGATTGCAATCCCGATTGTGGTCAGATTGAGGGCGATATGGAGCCAGCCCACTATGGTTATATGTTTTGAGATATTACGCATCGATTGTTTCCCACCAAAGTTTTTCGCGCTAATTTATAGATATAATTAAAAAATACTTTATAGCATTGTCAATTGTTTTTCGAGGTCCGCCCATCACGGCGGGTTCCCACTTGTCCTGAGCCTGTCGAAGGATCTGCCCTTTGGCAGAAACTAATACAACCCAATGGTTTCTTTAATTGCCTCTTTCAAACTGTACTGCGCTTTCCAGTCCAGCGCTTTTTCTGCTTGAGTCATGTCGGCCTGAGTGTCGCTTTGATAAGTAGATGGGTCATACGGCATTTCAAAATATTCCGGATCTAAATTTGTGCCCATGACATCGTTTAAGACAGCTACTAACTCGTTAAACGATGTCGCCAGCCCTGTGCCCACGTTATAGACTCCGCTCTTGACATTAGCCGCTTTGATAGTCGCTGCTACAACATCTTTTATATAAATATGATCACGTTTTTGCTCACCGTGCTTAAACAACCGCGGATTTTTGCCCTCTTTCATCTGATTATAAAGATGATAAATCATCGAGGCCGCCCTGCCTTTGTGTTGTTCGCCCGCACCGAAAACGTTAAAATAGCGCAAGCCTACAATCTGCATTTTGTCAAAAAGTTTTTCAGCCATAAAGTCCATCTCGAGTTTTGATTTGCCATAGACCGAAATCAGCTCTTTTTCCTGCGATTCTTTCATCGGTACCGGGCCGTTGCCGTACAGATTGGCGGTAGAAGCATAAACAAGTTTAGCATTATTCTTCTTGGCTAATTTAATAATATGCTCAAATCCCTGAATGTTAGCCCGCATCATTTCTGCGTCGTCATCAAATCTGGGGTCGGTGATAGCGGCCTGATGAATTATCAGATCAATCTTCTGGTTCAGCTCAAACGGCCGGGAAATATCGAGTTTGAGAAATTCGCCATTGAAACCTTTTAGATTACCCATAACGCCCGACATCAGATTATCGACAATAGTAACCTCATGCCCGCTCGCTTGAAGCTCTAAGGCGATATTGGAGCCGATAAATCCGGCACCGCCTGTTATCAGACACTTTAGTTTATCCATTTAATAAGTTTCATAGAACAGAGCCGAAGATACTCATTGGAAGCGTCTCTGTCACCATCACATTGCCTGGCAGTCAGGGTTACTTCCTGAAGAGGCTCCAAATGCTCTGTAACCGCATCAGAGCGCCTGTTTTGCAGGATTTAGAGAGTGTCTCAATACTGTCTAATCTTTCTAATTCCTTGACAATTAAGCCAAAAATAGGTTGTTTTGCAGCGGTGAATTATATCCCTGTTACAATGTTGTTAGGAGTAAGCAGTTGCATCCCCAAGAAAAGACCGCGGTAACTATTTCAGACCTGTTTGAAAAAGCCTACAAGTTTACCGCCGCTCGCGAGGTAATGGCATTAGGCATTTATCCTTATTTTCACCCGGTTCAATCTGCGCTCGGTAATGAAGTTGTTATAGACGGCAAGAGCTGCATTATGGTCGGCTCAAATAATTATCTGGGTTTAGTTGACCACCCTAAAGTCAAAGAAGCCGCCGCCAAGGCTTCCATGAAATACGGCTCCGGCTGTACCGGCTCCCGTTTTTTAAACGGCACACTCGATTTACATCTGGAACTCGAAGACCGCCTGGCAAAATTTATGAAAAAAGAAAAAGTACTGGTCTTTTCGACCGGCTTTCAGACAAACCTGGGTGTTATTTCCTGTCTGGTCGGCAAAAATGATGTCGCTTTGATAGATCGTCAGGACCATGCCTGTATTGTCGACGGCTGCCGTCTGGCCTACGGGAAAACGCATAAATTTGCTCACAATGACATAAATGACTTAGAGCGGCTCTGTAACAACCTGCGCAGCAACGGCCATCGCGCCGGGATTTTAATAATTGTCGATGGCGTTTTCTCAATGGAGGGGGACATCATCAATCTGCCGGATTTGATCACGGTGGCAAAGAAGTTCCATGCGCGCGTTATGGTTGACGACGCTCATGCTGTTGGTGTTTTGGGTGAAAATGGCGCCGGTACCGCCGAGCATTTTAAGCTGATAGACGAAGTAGATTTGACGATGGCCACCTTTTCCAAGTCGTTTGCAGCACTCGGTGGCTATGTGGCAGGCGACACCGACATAATTCACTTCATACAGCATAGCGCCCGCTCGCTTATTTTTTCTGCTTCAATTGCCCCGGCCAATGCCGCCGCAGCCTTAGCGGCTTTAGACATTATGGAAAGCGAACCCGAACGCCGCGAAAACTTGTGGAAAAACGCCAGACGAATGAAAAAAGAATTTGACAGCCTCGGTTTTGATACCGGCGCTTCAGAGACTCCGATAATACCGATAGTTGTCGGCGGAGATCTTGAAGCATTCGAATTCTGGAAAGAACTTTTTGACAACGGCATCTTCACCAATCCGGTAGTTTCTCCGGCTGTACCTGCGGGACAGTCAATGATCAGAACCTCATACACCGCCACCCATACCGACGAACACCTCGACCGGGTAGTCGAAATCATGGCCAGGGTTGGCAAAAAACGCGGACTGATTTCTTAAAAAAATTACTATGGCGGCCATTGATGTTGTTGAAATAGAATCTGCGTCTCAACTTAAGAAATTTATTAAGTATCCCCATAAGCTTTACAAAGACGACCCAAATTACGTTACTCCGCTCATCTCTGAGCGGTTAGAATTTTTTGATAAAAAGAAAAATCCGTTTTTTCAGACGGCCAATTCAAGAGAGTATCTGGCCTACCGCGATGGTCAGATTGTCGGACGCATAGGCACCTGCATTAATTATGCCCACAACGAACATCATCTGGAAAAAGCCGGTTTTTTTGGATTCTTTGACTGCCCCGATGATTACGAAATAGCTTCAATGCTGCTGCGGGTAGCCATGATCAATCTAAAAAAAGACGGCGTCGAAAAAATGATCGGCCCGGTTTCATATTCCACCAATCACGAGTGCGGGTTTTTGGTAGACGGTTTTGATTCCCCCCCCAAAGTTATGATGACCTACAATCAAGCGTATTTGCCGAAGCTTTGTGAAAAATTCGGATTTAAGAAAGCTATGGACTTGTTCGCCTATCGCATCACCAAAGAGATGCCGGTACCTGAACGGATTGATAAAATCGTCGACAAGATTCTCAAAAGAGTGGGAGCTACTGTCAGAAACGTTAACATGTCCCGCTTTGACGATGAAATTTCGAGCATTCATCAGATCTATAACGCGGCCTGGGAAGATAACTGGGGCTTTGTGCCAATGACCAAAGCAGAATTTTTTCACACCGGCAAAAATCTCAAACAGATAATCGACCCCAGAGCTGCGCTCATAATCGAAGTAGACAAAAAACCTATTGCCTTTGTGCTGGCTCTGCCGGATATAAATCAGGCCTTGATTAAACTCAATGGCAAACTGCTGCCGCTGGGGCTGCTGAAACTTCTCTGGCATACCAAGGTTCGTAACAAGGTTAACAGCCTGCGGGTAATAACGCTGGGCGTCGTCCCTGAATTTCGGGGGCGCGGACTTGACATGGTACTTTATGCTTTGATTTACAGGTGCGGAGAGGAGGCTGGTTACCAGTGGGCTGAGATGTCCTGGATATTAGAGACAAACCAGCAGATGAACAGCGCCATCGGCCGCATGGGCGCTGAGCTTTATAAAACTTATCGCATTCTGGAAATGAAAATTTAGGGCCGCTGCTTAAGTTTATCCGAAAAACATTTGAAGCCGTAATCATCAAACAGACAAAACTGAACTCTCTTTATATTTTCCGAACGGGTCTCGTAGCCGCGCGCGGCCGTAATCATAATATAAGCGCAGGCTTGCATAGGGAAACCTCCCACACCTGTGCCAAAAGCCGGCAGGGCTATAGATTCTATATTATTTTTCTCGGCAATAATTAAACTGGCTATGGTTGACTGCCGGATAAATTTATCATTGGTTTTTAAATCCTGCCCCATAACTGCCGCATGGATGATCATCTTAAAGGGCAGCTTGCCGGCGCCAGTAAAAATAGCCTCCCCCGGCATTTTAGCGCCTTGATTAACAGCCTCTTCTTCGATAACATCGCCGCCGGCACTTTTTATGGCACCCGCGACTCCTGAACCCATCCAGAACTTATTGTTGGCGGCATTTACAATCGCCTGACAATCAGACTTTGTAATATCTCCTAAAACAACTTCGATCTTATACGGCACGCTTGATATATTTCCTTTCAAACTGCTTAAACAATAACATAAAGATCAATCCGGCGAAAATTCCCAGCAGAGCGCCGGCTAAAATATCTCCCACAAAATGCACACCTACAAAAACCCGGCTGAAAGCGACAACCGTCGCGAAAATAATAAGCGGCGCTCTTACTTTTTTCAGCAGCAATCCAAATATGGCTGCCTGACCAAAAGCATTGGCAGCGTGGCTGGATGGCATCGAAAAGCCCGCCCCGCAGTTAACTAAAAGATTTATGTTTTCCATAATATGACAGGGGCGGGCGCGCTCAAAGAGCGGTTTTAAAAAGTGGCTGGCGAGCTGGTCGGTGGCAGTCAGAGTTAAAATAGAAAAGAGAACCAACCATCTCAGTCGAGCCTCACCTTTCCATAATATCAAAATCATAGTCAAGCCATAACCGACCCGAAGCAGATTGTCGGAGGTAATTATCGGCATCAGGAAATTTGTAACAGGATTAGAAAGTGTTACGTTAAAAAAAAGAAACAGCGCTGTATCTAAATCTATCAGCCACTCAAGCATATTTTTTCGGCCCGTCTTTTAAAAATTTGCTCAGTTGTTTTACGGTGGGAAGTCCTGCCCGGCCGCCTGAGCTGCTGCATTTTATGGCGGCTACTGCCGCACCAAGATGTAATCTGTCTTTTAAGTCTTTGCCTTTTAAGAGTCCAAAGAGGTAACCGGTATGAAAGGCGTCACCGGCGCCGGTGGTGTCGACGTTTTTGACTTTATAGGCCGGCTGCCAGAAGTAACGACCTCTCTCACAGCCGGTAGAGCCCTTTATGCCTTCGGTGACCACTATAGTTCCCGGGCAGAGTTTCATAAGCTTTTTAATTGCAGCTCTGGCAGTTCTGGTTTTAGTAAATCCAAAGGCGTAATTGTCGGCCACTACCAGATGATCGACATACTCAAAGACAGCAGAAACATCGTTGCGCATTGAGCCAATATCAAAAGAAACCAGAGCGCCGACTTTTTTCGCCCACTTAGCCAGTTTGATGGTGGCTTTCATATCCCTGCCGTCCAGATGAATAATTCTGGGGATTCTAAGTTCTTTGAGCTTAATATCTTTCGGCTCAACGAATATTCGTCTTTCTAAAACCAGTGTCCGACGGCCGCTGCCTTCTTCTACAAAACCTGCCGCCACTGCCGAGGTTTTTCTTTTTTTAATAATCTGCGAGCTGTCTACTTTTTCGTTTTTCAATTCTGAGAGAGTCAGCTCACCAAACAGGTCATTGCCAATTACAGCAATCAGCGAACTTGTGCGGCCTAATCTGTTCAGACCAATCATGACGTTGGGCACCGGACCGCCGCCCTGAATAGTCAGCCAGCTGCCGTCAACTTTCTGACCTGCTTCCGGATATTTCTTGACGCCAAAGAGCAAATCAAGCGGGATAATTCCCAGGCCTAAGCAGTCGAGTTTTGGTTCAGGCATTTTCCTGCTTTTCAATTTGCGCCGTGCCGCGACTGATATCGGTCAGTTCTTTGACGAACTTCTCTGTCAAAGATTTTCTAATTAGAACCGTCATTGATACTTTCTCTGAAAAATCTGACTCGGTCCGCTTTGCTTTAAGTTTTTCAATCACTTTTAATATCCGGTCATAAAACGAAAATTCAATGGTCAGTCGAATGGAATCTGTAATATAGTTAGTGTTTTTGCCGGCTTTTTCCAGCGCCAGTAAAGCTGCTTCGCTGTAAGCTCGCAGCAGACCGCCGGTACCGAGCTTGGTGCCGCCAAAGTAGCGCGTTACTACAACTATGATGCTGGTCAGTTCCCGGCCTTTGATGCAGTCATATATCGGTTTGCCGGCGCTGCCGTTTGGTTCGCCGTCGTCGGAGTACTTAAACTCAATGTTGCTGTCAGTTCCCAGCTGATAGGCGAAGCAATGATGGGTAGCCTCATATTCTTTTTTGCGGACGCTTTCTAAAAATTCTTTAGCGCCGGCAGCATCCTTTACCAGGGCAACTTCAGCGATGAATCTGGAGCCTTTTACTTTTGTCTCTGCTCTGGCAGCCTGCGCAATAGTGAAATAACAATCGTTCATATTTGAACTAAACTAACGAAGCAATTATGTCGTCAACTTTGTTAAGTCCTACCATCGGAATTGCTCCATGTTTGGCTATTTTAGCCAGACTTTTTTCATCGGAGAGAGCGCCGTTTTCTGATTCAACTGAGAAAAAGACCAGCTTGCCGATCTGGTGGCAAAATTTGAGAATATCGTGAACATGTCTGGAATCATCGTAAATCTCAGTAATCACCACCGCCTGAGACAGCCCGACAATTATCCTGTTGGATTCTTTGTAATTGGTCTTGCCGAGTTTTACGTTTGGAGCATATTCGCTTAAGACACCGCCAGAGCGGACCAGGTCGATAGCCACCGGCATATCAGCTGCGGTATCAATATGGTCAAAGCCTGCATCAAGTACTGCAAAAGAAGCACCGCCGGCTGTCTTGCTGCCCAGATGAACGGCGTAGTCAATTCCTTTTCCAAACGAAGAAACGATCTGAACTCCGGCTTTAGAAAATGCAGCCGAAAGTTTGCTGGTCAAGGCAATGCCTTCGGCCGTAGCCTGGCCGGCACCGACTATGGCGACAGTCTTCTGGTCATTATCCGGGAGCGAGCCTCTCAGATAAAAGAGAGCCGGTGGGTCGTTAAGTTCAAACAGACGCTCCGGGTAGTCTTTGTCTAAGCGGCTGACGACGTTTATGTCTCGTGCCTGAAGTTCCTTATAAAATTTTTCTGCCGCTTCCAGTTTTTCGTCAACAGCAGCAATCCTCTCAGATACTTCTGATGAGATGTTACTAAATTCGGATAGTTCTTTTGAGCCGGCGTTAATTATTTCATGAGGTGTGGAAAAACGTTTAAGAAGCCAGTCGAGCGCCCTGGAATTTATGCCGGCGAAGCGAACCAGCGCCAGAACTATCATTTTATCGCGAAAATTAGTATCTTCCATTTTGAGAATCTACCAAGCGGCGGAGTAAAGGTCAACTTGAGTACCATGGCCTGTCGCTAAAATCCTATAAGCTGTGTGATTGTGACAATGAGATTAGATAAAAAAATAAAGCTGTCAAGCGCAGCCGTTCTGGCTCTGCTTGTTATTGTTTTACTGTCTGTTTTTGGCTGCGGTCAAAAAGAAAAGACTATTGATGAACTTTTAGCTTCAGGGCAGAAAAGTTATGACTCCGGTGACTATTTTTTAGCCCGTTCATATTTTGGCAGAGCTCTAAAAAAAGAGCCCAGCAACAGATACGCGCTCTATCACCTTGGCCGCACTTATTTCGCCGAGAATATGTACGATTCCTCCTACGCTGTTTTAAGCCGTGCCGAGAAACTTTATCCCGGCAGCCGCGAAGTCAACACCGTCCTGCATGAAGCCAGTGCCAAGACCGGCCACTATCAGGAGGCTATAAATGCCCTGCTGGCTCTCACGCGGGCAGGCGACCCGGTTGAGCAGTATTATAAACAGATGGCAGAGTATGCCTTTGCCGATACTATTGCGCATACTGCTTATTACTACTACCGCAAACTTATTGAGACAGAGCCGGACAGCTTAAATTATTATCTGCGCTGCGCCGAGTCCGCCGTTTACAAAGAGGATGTTCTCTCGGGCATTGAAGTCTTAAAACTGGCCCTGAAGAGATTTGGCGATAGACCGCAGATTCTCTCCAGTCTGGGTCAGTATTACAGTTATATTCGGGCCTATGCGGAGTCTGAGCGGGCCCTAAGAACGCTTTTGCTAAAAGATTCTTCAATGGTATATCAGCTGCAGCTGGCCACATCTTTGGCTTTTCAGGATGACTTGAGTAAAAAGCGCGAAGCTTACGATATTTTCAAGGGGCTGCGTGCAAAAACTACGAATCAGAACAAAATTGATTCTTTAATTAGCTATCTTGAGAGGGAACTTGGTATAAAATAATAACGGGCAGGATTATCGCTAATCCTGCCCAACGCAGGGCTGTCTCTGAATGAGACAGAGGGGGGTCTTTAATAAGCTTTTCAATTCCTGTAACAGGATAGTATAATAAATAGTTCTGTTTTTCCAAATTTTTTATTCTTTAAACGCAGAACTTGCTGCCGTTCTTTCAAAAAAGACCGGCAGCAAGCCTCTGCTAATTGAACAAACTTCTGTACTATTGAAAATCAGTAGTTAGACCGTCGTCATTGTCGATGTTGCTGTCGCTCCAGCTTTCATCCGCACAGATAATCTTCCAGCGTCCCTGGAAGAATCCGCCTGTAGCATCATTTTCAGATTGGGCAGCACCAAAATGACCGGCCAGGTAGCCTATTTGAAGGCGATCTTCGCTGAAAATCTGTCCTCTGAAAAAACCGCCGATCAAGGCTGTGCTGTCTACTGTCATGCTAATGTCACTAAATGCCCAATGCCCTTTTATATACCCTGTGAAGCGACCTTCACGGGAAACCCATTTACCGAAAAAGACTTTCTCGCCGTTTTCTCTTTGGCCAAAATGCCCTCTGGTATATCCGACAACCAGTCCGGCTCTGTTAAGCCAGACTCCCTTAAAGAGGCCGCTGGTGCTGTCATCAAACAGCCAGTGTCCGGCCAAAAATCCACGTGGACAGGGCAGGCGATCAAGTTTTAAGCCATGAAAGGCAACTGCGTTGGAATCTTCGAGAAATACAATTGTATCCAGTGATATTAGTTCATCCAGGTTAAAGGATCTACTGTAAGGCCCGGTATTAAAAGATACGATTACCGGCTCTGTTTCCGGCCAGGTAGTATCTACTACAATAATGATAGTGGTATTTCCGGCAGAATCGGTCACTTCGACTTCAGTAGTGTCCAGCAGAGGTTTTACCGGCGGCACCAGCAGGTCAACCGCTATGCCATCATTATGAACAGTAGTTTGCGAAACCCATTCGATCAGTGCATGGTCGGTGCGCGGCACTATATAATCCTGCCCCAACTCAAAGTTAATAACCCGGCGGATAATCTCGGCGCCGCGGGATATGCTTAAAGAGCCACTCCAGTCGGTAGGGTTGGTCATGCCTGAGTCGAAACGAAGCTGACCCCAGACAATGCGCAGGTGATAAAGTCCGGCCTGGGGGTCGCTGGTCAATTCTGTTACGGCCTGGTCCGACAGCATCGGATCATCAAATTCATCATCGCTGGCATAGGCATCGTCAAGAAGCTGATCGTCACCAAAGCCGGGAGACTCGCTGGCAGTTGAATAGCCGCCGAACTCATCAGTCAGGTTCGGTTCGTCAATCAATAGTTCCGGATCGACATTTTTGTTTGAGCAGCCGATTGCCAGGAGCAGCAACAGGGCCGGCATAAAAGCAAGTAGGATTTCTTTGGTTTTCATTTTGGCACTCCTTCAAGATAAGGTTTTGAGTTTTTTTTCTATCGCAGAAAGAGTATATCAAACCTTATGCCAAAGACTGTAGATGGCTATAAACAGCTGAATAATAACAGATTACAGGGCTAATCAGGATTTACCAAATTTGGAAATTCTGTACCATGGGGTACAGGCTCAGCCAAAGTGAACCGAGACGTTCACTTGATATTGTCTAATGAGTTAGGCGAAGTCGCCAATCTTACCGGTTATTTGAGCTCTTTGAGCATTTTAATGCTCTCGTCAATCCATTGAAAAACCGAGTCTTGCTTTTTGCCCTCAATCAAAAGCCCCCAGTGGGTTAAGCGATAACTTAATATCGGCATTTTGCCTTCTTTGATTTCTTCCTTTATTTCAGTTAACTGATCTATCTGAGTGGCGTGTCCGCCAAAAGGGAAATCATTGGACATATCAAGATGTGTTTTTGCCTCTTTGATATCGTCATCTATCACGCCACCTATAAACGGCAGGACATGATACCAGGGGTATTTAGTGGAATCAGTATGGCAGTCAAAACAGCTGTTTTTGAAAATATAGCGAACAGTCTGGTAGTTATCGTTAATTGCAGCATAGACAGAGTCCTGGATTATTTGGGAGCTGTCCGAGAGGGTCGAATCGACTGCCTCTTGCTTATCGTTTTTATCGTCATCATCATGCTTCTTTTTTCCGTGACTCAGAATCGAGACTACAGGAATCAAAAGCAAAAGACCGAGAACAAGAAAACCATTGAGCAATCTTTGAATTGAACTCGTTGTCATCTTACAATCTCCAGTATAGTTTCCAGGCTATTCTATTATACGTCTGATAAAACCGTCGGCCTCTTTTAGTTTGAACAATGCTTCATCACCGCTGCAGTCAAACTTCTTCATAACAATGGCGGTCTTAACAGAGCCGCCGGCGTTTACAAGTAAACTTTCGGCTTCGTTTATTTCAATCTCAAACATATCTATCAAAATTTTTCGGGATCGAGCTGCAAGCTTCTCTGATTTAGCCTGCAAGTCAACCATCAGGTTGCCGCAGGTTTTACCCAGCAGTACCATGGCGGTAGTAGAGATCATATTGAGCGCCATTTTTTGAGCTGTGCCCGATTTCATCCGGGTAGAACCGGTGATAATTTCCGGACCGACCGGCAGCTCGATAATAATACCAACAAACTGCTTTAGTAAATTTTCTTCATTATCGATTAACTTATTACAGATAATAAAAGCGGTAGCAGCTCGCTGCTCTTTAGCGAACTTAAGACCGGCGATGGTATAGGGCGTTCGTTTTGAGGCCGCTAAGCCAATCAGGAAATCTTTGAGACCGAGCTGGTGCTTTTTTAAGTCATCTGCAGCTGATTCGGTTTGGTCTTCGACACCTTCTTTGGACTGTACAAGCGTCTCATAGCCGCCCGATATAACGCCAATAATCTGAGCCGGGTCGGTTCCAAAAGTAGGCGGACATTCGGCAGCATCGAGCACTCCCAGCCGGCCCGATGTCCCGGCGCCGATATAGAAAACTCTGCCGCCGCTTTTGATCGTAGCTGCAAATTTTTCGGCAGCTTTTGAAATCGGTTCTAAAGCAGACTCTACGGTAGCAGCGACAGTTTTGTCTTCAGAGTTTATCAGCCGGGCGATCCCAAGCGGATCTAATAAGTCTATATCTTTGGATTTTGAATTTACTTTCTCGGTCTCAAGTCGTCCGAGCTGTTTGATTAAATCTTCGTAATTTGACACAGACAAGAAGAAAGCCTGAGACAAGGCAAAAACAACAAAAAGGGAAAAGTTGTGCGTGAAAGCGGCTTGTATAATAAAAAGAAACTTAAGGGCTGATAACTACCCGGATTGTATCTAAAAGAGATACTTCGATAGAGCCAAAATGCCCGGTGAATTTCCCGTCGGCGATATTATCAGCATACTGTGTTGGCAGCGGCGTGGGCAGCAGCAGGGCAGTCATAGCACTATCCGGTGAGCCGGATATTGAATAGACATAAAGATTGTAAAGTCCGGTATCGGGGTCGCTGGTCACCGGCAGGACAAAGGCATCGGCCGGGATTGTGCCTTGGGTAGTACCAAAATCTAGAAACGAGCTGTATCCCTGTCCCTTATAGGCGGAATCTGCTTTTACCGCTACGATTACATAACCCTCGGTATTAACCGAAGGTGTCCAAATAAAAGATACCGTGCCGGTACCTTGTATTATGCGGGTGGCGGGAGTAACACTAGTGGTATCAATACTAAAGCTGGAAACTACATTCACAAATGCAGTATCTGTCAGAAACGGGAAATCGTCCATTATCAGATTCATTTGAGTTGCAGAATAGCCGGGTGAACGGGACTTGCTGCCTGAGAAAACTGAATCAAAGCCATATTTGAGCGGACTGAACAAAAGAACGTCACCGCCAAAATTCATTTTGGCAATCACGTAATCTGCGTCATCCCGCTGCAGTTTGACAATTACTATGGACGAATCTCTGTTGGGGTCCTGAACCAGCGCCCCGGTCAGATTGTAATTGAAAGTTGAGCCCGGTTCTATATCAGTAAGAACACCATTACAGCCAGAGCCGGCGGCGAGGCTTAATGCCAAAATGGCGACAATTATGGATATTAGCCTGATTTTCATACTGTTATCTTATATCGACAAACCGCCCTAAAGTTCTTAACTCTGTATCTAATTATACATCAATATCGCCGATTCCGCTGGTATTTCTAGGGGCGGCAGACGTTTCTTTTTGTCATTCCCGCTTTAGTCCCGTGTAATCACGGGGAGTAGGCGGGAATCCATCTTTTCCTTTCTGTGGGCGGATTCCAACGCAAATACTGCATTCTGCGATTTTATTCAATTTGTGAGGCATACAACTGCAACTAACTGACGTATAAGAAAGTTAAACAAGTAGAAGACGTCGGCGGCTGGATTCTGCAGGCTTATGGATATATTTGCAGCTGTGTCGTCGATATTCCCCCGCGTCGTTTCTGCCCTCCCCCGGCGCGGGGATTTTTTTTGGCTTATCGTTCGTCAATACTGTGAAAGAATTTGGTAGACACACAACTTAAAATTGATTGTGTTATTTCTATGAAAAGCTGTCTAATTCAAAGAGCGCAGTGGGCATTCCTTTTACTTATGCTAGTTTACTTAGTCGGATGTGACGGGGGATATTTCATTGTTCCAATGGAGGAAACAGGAAGCACTACAGAACTAAGCAAGGCATGGATATATTCGAAATCCAATAATGACATCGCGGTATATGTTTCGGGCGGCTCAACGCAGAGTCCCTATGCTAAGAAAGTTCAAGCTTCATACTTATGGGTTCATGTTAATGTCAATTCATCGAAATTTTTCACAGTAGATTTCTCAAGACCGAACATTATTAGTGGCGAGAAAGTAATTGGTGCAGATAGATTCTCTATAGACGCACAAGAAGAGAACGGAAAACGGAAAAGTATCCATGAAATAGCAAGCGATGAAGAAGGTTCCTTTCTTGGTGGTTCTTATTCAATTGGGTCAGGCAAAGCATGGATTTCCTTACACTTTTCCTCAAACTATAAGGAATCAGGATTCTTAAAATTCCCACTAATTCTAAATCTCGGAGTGGTAGAATGTCAGGGTCAAACGCTTTCTCTGACAGACCTCAAATTTGATGCAACCCGCTCCTTACCTGAATCAGTCAAGGATGCTAGGAGAGAATTTTTCGATAATTATTAATGGCATTGCCAACCTAAAACTTCGCCCATCTTGGTACACGCGGGAACGGCAGGACGTCGCGGATATTGGCCATGCCGGTGATATACATTATCACCCGTTCAAAGCCTAACCCAAAACCAGAATGAGGCACGGTGCCGTACTTGCGGATATCCAGATACCACTGCATATCTTCGATGTTGCCCACGCCCGACGCTTTGATACGTTCGACTAAGACATCGTGGCGTTCTTCGCGCTGCGAGCCGCCGATAATTTCACCCACCCCCGGTACTAATACGTCCATCGCCCGCACAGTCTGGCCGTCATCGCTAACGCGCATATAAAAAGCTTTTATCTTGCTGGGGTAGTCATAGACGATTACAGGTTTACCGAATTTCCTTTCGGTCAGATAACGCTCATGCTCCGACTGCATATCCAAGCCCCACTCGACCGGAAACTCAAACTTTTCATTTGAGGCTTTAAGAATTTCAATAGCCTCGGTGTAGGTGATTCTTTCAAAAGTCGAGTTTATTACTTTCTCAAGTTTTTCACGGGCGTTTTTGTCAACCCAGGTGCCGAAAAATTCCATTTCCTCGGGGCAGTCGTTAAGCGCATACCTAAACAGGTTTTTTAAGAAATCCTCAGCTAAGTCCATATTGTCTTCAAGCTCAGCCCAGGCCATCTCCGGCTCTATCATCCAGAACTCCGAAGCGTGACGGCTGGTGTTGGAGTTCTCGGCCCGAAACGTCGGACCAAAGGTGTAAATGTCGCCCAGGGCTGCGGCTAATAATTCTCCTTCGAGCTGCCCGGAGACTGTCAGGTATGCTTGAGTGCCGAAAAAATCTTCATTCCAGTCGACAGCGCCGTCTTTGAGCGGGAGATTTTTTAAATCCAAACTGGTCACCCGAAACAATTCACCGGCGCCCTCGCAGTCCGAGGTTGAAATAATCGGAGTATGGGTGTAGCAAAACCCGCGCTCCTGAAAATATTTGTGAATTCCAAACGACAATTTTGAGCGCAGACGGTTAATCGCACCAAACGTATTTGTGCGCGGCCGCAGATGCGCTATTTCTCTTAAGAATTCAAAAGAGTGACGTTTTTTCTGCAAGGGGTAGCTGGCGTCGGCAGCTCCGATCAAATCAACCGATTCAGCCGCGATTTCAAACTTCTGTCCTTTACCCTGCGATTCGACCAACTTCCCTTTTACTCGAACTGAAGCGCCGGTTAAAATTTCTTCTAAAATCGGAAATTTGTCAGGCTCGCTTATTACGGCCTGAATATTTTTGAGAGTAGAGCCGTCGTTGATTTCAATAAAGGCAACTTCTTTACCGGAGCGTATAGTTCTGACCATGCCCAGGATGGTAATCTCGGCACCAAGCGGCAGTTCTTCATCAACAACGATTCTCTTTACTTTTGTTCTTATTTTATAATCCATAAGAGCTTTCCAAATTCTGTTTGTCAGCTAATGTCAATTCTTTCAAAATGATTGAAGAAAAACTAAGCGAATTTCTACTGCTATCGCAAGGATTAACAGTTTTTTGACAAATTTGAAGCGGCGACAATTATTTGAAACATGATTAAAGTTACTGCGTATAAGAGAATAGACAACACAAGCAGACGATACGCTCAAAGATTCGAGTATGAAAAGGTTCCCAACCTATCACCCGGACCATCTGGTTACTAAAAAAACCAGGTGGTCTTGTCTTATCTGTAGCTAAGTTTCTATATTTGACAAGGGGCAGATTAAGGACCAGTCTTGCGCTGGCCGTCCACAAAATCGAAATTAAAAAGTGAGGGTGGAAGGAATCGAACCTTCGACAACCTGCTTAAAAGGCAGATGCTCTACCCCTGAGCTACACCCCCACTAAGCTTAGTGGACTTCCCAAAATAGAAATGTATGAGACTAAGTCAAACTGTTTTTGGACACTAAGTGCCGTTATTTGACACGAAGTTTTCTTTGACGGTCTTAAATTCTACCGGGCTATATTACTTATCCTTCTTGATGAATTCAATTTCAAAAAGCAGGGTGGCGTTGGCCGGAATTACTGGCGGGTTGCCTCTTTTGCCGTAGCCGATATCTGGCGGTATAAGCAGCTGGCGGGTGCCTCCCTCTTTCATGCCCATCATACCTTCGCTCCAGCCCTCAATCAGTCTGGAACCAATCTGGCAGTGAAAGGTACGCCCCGTGTCTTTTGAGCTTTGAATCTTCTTGCCTCTGTCGCCCGAACTGTCAGAATTCCACAAGGTATAATGGCACTCAACTTTCATCCCGTCAGTAGCTACCACACCCTCACCGACAATAATGTCACGGTATTTTAATCCCGACTCGGTTTTAATCCATTCCGGTTCTTTTTTGGTGGAGTCGGCAGCTGTCTTTTTGATGGAATCTGTAGAATCTGTCATTTTTTCGACTTTCAGTTTTTCTTTAGTTTCGGGTTTAGTTGTGTCCTGAGCCAGGCTTGCAGAAATCAAAAGCAGGCTGAGAACGAGGCACAATAAGCTTTTTTTCATTTTTTGTTCTCCTTTTATATGAAAATAAAATTATCAGATCAATCCATTATACAAAAATAGTTTCGTTTCTTTTGGCGCCGGTGGAAACGAGAGAGATTTTAACTTTTAAGTCATCTGCTACAAATTTCAGATAATCCTTTGCTCTGGCTGGTAAATCCTCAAAATTTGTGATGCCGGTGGTCTCTTCGGACCAGCCGGGCAGAGTCTGGTAAACAGGGGTTACGTGAGCTAAGTCGGCCAGATCCAGCGGTACTTCGCTGAGCGCTTCCCCGTTTAGTTCATAGCCGGTGCAGACATTTATACTCTCAAAGTTATCAAGCACGTCAATCTTAGTTACTGCAATGGAATCGACTCCGTTAATGCGGCAGGTGTATCTCAGGGCAACCAGATCCAGCCAGCCGCAGCGGCGCGGTCGGCCGGTGCTGGCGCCGTATTCGTCGCCGTGATGGCGAAATTTTTCGCCGGTTTCATTTACTAATTCTGTCGGAAAGGGTCCGGCGCCAACTCGCGAGCAGTAGGCTTTGACAACTCCCAGAACTTCGTCAATCATTTTCAGATTTATACCCAGCCCGGTCAAAGCGCCGCCGGTGGTGGTGTTTGAGGAAGTAGCGAAGGGGTAGGTTCCCAGATCAACATCAAGCAGACCGCCCTGAGCGCCCTCAAACAAAATCTTGCGGCCTTTTTGATGTTCCTGGTAGAGCTTAAGAGAAACATCGACTACAAACGGTTCCAAAACAGGCGCTATCTCCAGCAGCTCTTTATAGGTTCTGTCAAGGTCGGCCCGTTCATCGCCGGAGCCTTCCAGGTAGCGGCCCTTAACTTTTTTGTGAAGCTCCAGTCTTTTTTTAAGTCTGTCAGGCTGAAACAGGTCGGCCACCCGGATTCCCTGCCGGGCAACTTTGTCAACATAAGCCGGACCGATACCTCTTTTGGTAGTTCCGATTGAACTGGTACCGCGGCTGGTTTCTTCGACTGAGTCAATCAGTTTATGAAAGGGCAGGACCAGATGAGCCGCCGGAGAAAGCCAGAGCCGACCCTTATAACTGATATTGTGAGATTCCAAAAATTTCAGCTCTTCAATGAAAGCAAAAGGGTCCAGCACCACCCCGTTGCCGATATAACATTCTTTGTCAGGGTGGATTATTCCCGAGGGAATCAGGTGCAGAATATATTTTTTATCATCGACGATGATAGTATGGCCGGCATTGGCGCCGCCCTGAAAGCGGGCGATGATATCGGCTTCGGCTGCCAGCAGGTCGACAATTTTGCCTTTGCCCTCGTCTCCCCACTGCAGTCCCAGTACAAGTTTGTTTTTGCTCATGGCCTCTTTCAAATTATTTTGATTTCAGATATTCTGATACAAGTGAAAAGGTAGAGTTAAGAAGTTCTTTCTTACCCACACCGCTGACAATTGAAAACGGCATGACTTCCAGACCAAATTCAGCCTGGAGCTGTCTGGATTTTCTGTTTACTTTATCTTTGTTTAGTTTATCAGTTTTGGTCATAACTATTAAAACCGGCAGACCTCTTTCGGCCAGCCAGCCAGCCAGCTGCCGGTCCTGTTCGGTCGGGTCCCGGCGGCAGTCGAGCAATAATACCAAACCAATCAGCATTGCGCTATTGGTTAAATAATTTTCTAAGAGTATTCCCCAGTCTTTCTGAGTTTTTTTACTGACTTTGGCGTAGCCGTAGCCGGGCAGGTCAACGATATAGAATTTCTGATTCATTTTGAAAAAGTTAAGCGAGCGGGTTTTGCCGGGGGTCGAGGAAACCTTGGCCATTTTCCTGGAGCCGACCAGTTTATTTAAAAGTGAAGACTTGCCGACGTTTGAACGTCCGGCTATGGCAATATGCGGCAGGCGGTCTTTGGGCAGAGCCCTCAGGTCAAAAAATGACCCGACGAACTCGCATTCGGTCCGCCGGGTCTTGATTATTTTTGATTTCTTCTTTGTACGGCTTAAGATTTCCGCTTTCTTCATCGTCCTATAGAGCTGGCGCCCGAGCGGCTTATTCTGGAGCGTTTTCTGACATAAGGAGACTTAGTCAATGCCAGTTTGAGAACGTCACGAATACTTCGTACAAAATGAAGTTTCAGTCCGTTTAAGAGATCTTCCTGCATATCAGAGATATCTTTTTTGTTTTTTTCTGGAACGATAATTTCGTTGATGCCCATTCTTTTGGCAGCCAGAAGTTTCTCGTTTAAGCCGCCGATGGCCAGGACATCGCCGGTGAGTGTAATCTCACCGGTCATGGCGATATCGGTTCTGACCGGAATGTCAGTAAGCTTAGACAGAATTGCCGTTGTCATAGTAACGCCGGCTGAAGGACCGTCTTTGGGAACGGCTCCTTCGGGCAGGTGCACGTGGAGTTCTAAGCGGTCAAAGAAATTATCCTTTAAGCCAAACTGAGTGTGATTCTGCCTGATAAAGGCCAGTGCTGCGGTGGCTGATTCTCTCATGACTTCACCGATTGAACCGGTCATAGTCAGCTTGGCTCGACCTTTAAGCAGGGCCACTTCAACCGGCAGCACCACGCCGCCGTAATCGGTCCAGGCCAGGCCAACAGCGTAGCCTACGGTCGGCTCCAGTTTGATATTTTTATCGCTGTAGCGGGCCGGTCCCAGATATTTGAAAATGCTCTTAGAGCTGATATTTAATTTGCGGAGACGTTTACCCTCGGCCAGTTTGACCGCCGTCTGACGCAGGATGCTGGAGAGTTGTCTTTCGAGTTCACGCACACCGGCTTCGCGGGTATAGTCCTGAATGACTTTTAGCATAGCTTCGTCTTTGAAATCGACAGTGAGCTTCTCCAGCCCGAACTCTTTGAGCAGTTTTGGTAATAAATATTTTTTAGCAATGGCTGCTTTTTCAAAATCGAGATATCCGGGTAGACGGATTATTTCCATTCTGTCCCGCAGAGCTGCCGGTATGGAAGCGGTCGAATTGGCCGTTGTCAAAAATAGAATTTTGGACAGGTCATATTCCACTTCCAGATAGTTATCTGTAAATGTGCTGTTTTGTTCCGGGTCTAAAACTTCAAGCAAAGCCGAAGCCGGATCCCCTCTGAAGTCTTTGCCAAGTTTGTCAATTTCATCCAGCAGGAAGACCGGGTTTGACGACTGGGCTTTCTTGATGGCCTGAATTATTCTGCCCGGCATAGCGCCGATATATGTCCGGCGGTGACCGCGTATTTCGGCTTCATCGTGAACTCCGCCCAATGACATGCGCACAAACTCACGTCCCAGCGACCTGGCCACTGACTTGCCGATAGAGGTCTTGCCTACGCCCGGAGGGCCTACCAGACAGATGATTGGTCCCTTTACCTTACCGGAGAGCTTTATTACCGCCAGATGCTCTAAGATGCGCTTCTTGGGCTTTTTCAGGCCGTAATGGTCGCTGTCTAAAATGGCCTGAACCTGCTTAAAATCAGTCCGATCATCTGTCGTTTTGTTCCAGGGAAGTCCCAAAATCCACTCAACATAGCCTCTGACTACAGCCGCTTCGGCCGAGTAGGGATGCATCTTACTTAGTTTTTGTAATTCCTCTTCAGCCTTGACTTTGACTTCTTCCGGGAATTCGTCTGTTTCCAGCTTGGCGTAAAGGTCGTCAAGTTCGGCGGCCGGCTCATCGAACTGCCCCAGTTCATCCTTGATAGCTTTGAGCTGCTGCTGCAGATAGTACTCGCGCTGATTTCTTGAGAGTGATTCTCTGACAGTGCCGTCAATGCGCTGTTCAATCTTCAAAATTTCAATCTCTTCTTTCAGCGTATCGGAAAGAATAGCAAATTGTTCTTTGACTGTGAAAGCTTCCAGAAGTTTCTGTTTGGTTTCAATTTTTTGAAGGATGTGAGCAGCGATCGTATCTGCCTGCTGGTGATATTTTTCTATTGAAGCCAGCGACACCAGGACTTCGTCGGGCATACGCTTATTGAGCCGGATATATTCAGTAAATTGCTCGGTAACATTTCGGGAAAGAGCTTCAATCTCTCTATTTTCAGGAGTTTCATCAGGAGCTATAGGTTCAACTTCGGCGCTCATCATGCCGTTTTGTTTGCTGATATTTTTAATTTTGGCTCTGAGCACACCTTCGACTAAGACTTTGAAAGTGTCGTTAGGCATTTTCATTACCTGCAGGATGCGGGCAACAGTGCCAACTTTGAATAAGTCGCCGGACTTGGGGTAGTCGTCGGTAGCTTTTTTTTGAGATACCAGGAGAATCTGTTTGTTGCGGTCAAGAGACTTGTGTAGAGATTTTACAGTAAATTTTCGGCCCACCAGCAAGGGGTAGATCATATGTGGAAAGACCACCACGTCCCGCAGTGGAATTACCGGCAGGGTCGATTCTATTTCAATAATCTCTGAGTTGTAGTTTAGCTTCATTCCTCTCACTTTCTACCGTCTTGGTTTAAACATAGGATATATATCAGATCGTTCCAATTAGTTTCTTTCCTGTTATTGCCACTCATTTTGAGAGACTGGCAAAAAGCAGCCAGATCGCCACAACCAATAAAATTACCAGCGAGCTCATAAAATGAAGCCTCGATTTTAACTGCTCTTTCGGTCCGATCTTCGTTACGGCTATACCATTTTTATTAAATTCTTCTATTTCCTTCAGGGTCGTGATCAGTTCTTCGGCATCAGTAAACCTTTCGCTGGGCACTTTGGCTATCATTTTGTTTATCAGAAGAACGATATGACCGTTTTTGATTTCACTATTTTTATGGTCCAGCGGCTCGGAATTGCCAATTTTTTCGATTAGCTCTTTTCTGGTGACGCCCTTAAAAGGCAGTTTTCCGGTCAGGCATTCATAAAAGACAATGCCCAAAGCGTACTGATCTGAGTAAACAGAGGGGGAGTGGCCATCAAGAATCTCCGGTGCGAAATAGGCCAGTTTGTTGGCAGCTACCAGTTCATCCTCCTGCTTTATCATCGCCGGGGTTGGGGCAATGCTGATATCCAGAAATTTTGGCGTTCCGCTGTCGCTGATGATGATATTATCCGAGGTAATATACTTGTGAGTCAGGCCGCTATCATGAAGGGCTTTTAGACCTTCACTAATCTGCACCGCAAAAACTAAAAATTGATTGATGTCAAAGGGTGATTTCGCAATCCTTTTGCTTAGCATCTGACCCGGGACATATTCCATTACGGCAATCATTATTTCATCGGATTCTTCCACGCCATAGCAGCGACAGATATTGGGGTGGTCTAACTCCCGGGCGGAAAAAGCCGAAGTGGACAGCTGGCAGGAGAAAGCCTCGTTTTTGGCCAGTTCATCACGAATTATTCGCAAAGTGACAATTCTATCAAGCCCGGAATCCCAGGCTTCATAAAGATCCCCGGCAAAGCCGCTGCCGAGTTTTTTATGGATATGGTATTGAAGGACTCTTTTTCGAGCAGCTGTTTCCATGATTACAATAACGGCAGTATGAAAAAGTTACTTAACCAAAACCGTTTATTGCAGGGCAGTTTTAACCCATATGGGGATAGCGATAATCTGTGGGAGCTACCAGAGTTTCCTTGATAGAGCGAGGTGAAACCCACCTCAGCATATTTTGAATGCCGCCGGCTTTGTCGTTTGTGCCCGAGGCTCTGCCCCCGCCAAAGGGCTGCTGCCCGACTACGGCGCCGGTTGGTTTGTCGTTGATATAGAAGTTTCCGGCGGCGTGGCGGAGCCTGCTCTCAGCTAAAACAACAGCTGCCCGGTCTGTGGCGAAGACCGCCCCGGTCAGGCTGAAAGCCGAAGTAGAATCAAGCAGCTCCAGCGTCTTTTCAAATTCGCTGTCCGGATAAACATAAATAGTCACCACCGGGCCAAAAATTTCTTCTGAGAGCATCCGAGATTTTGGGTTGGTGGTGACTACAACTGTCGGCTTGATATACCAGCCTTGGGACTTGTCGTAATCTCCACCGGCCAGAATCTGACAGTCTGCTTCGTTTTTGGCGTAATCTATATAGCCAGAGATTTTTTCAAAAGCGTGTTCGTCGATTACAGCACACAGGAAATTCTCATGACTTTCGGGGTTGCCCATCTTGAGTTCACTGGTCTGGCTGGCCAGTTCATCTTTCATTTTGCTCCAGACTGATTTTGCAATGTAGCACCTTGATGACGCCGAGCATTTCTGCCCCTGATACTCAAAAGAGCCGCGGATTATAGCCGTAGTCAGCCTGGCCGGGTCGGCCGAATGGTGAGCTATGATAAAATTTTTGCCGCCGGTCTCACCTACAATTCGAGGATAAGCCTTAAAATTTTCAATATTATTGCCGATGATTTTCCACATTTTTTGGAAAGTAGCCGTCGAGCCGGTAAAGTGAACTCCGGCTAAATCGTGATGATTCAGAGCAATATTCCCGACATCGGGGGCATTAGCAAACAGCATGTTTATGACGCCATTCGGCAGGCCGGCTTCAATCAAAATTTTCATCAGGAAGTACGAGGTATAAGCAGCCGTCGGGGCTGGTTTCCAGACAACCACATTGCCGAGCATGGCCGGGGCGGTGGGGAGGTTGGCATTTATAGAAATAAAGTTAAACGGTGCCACCGCCAGGATAAATCCTTCCAGCGGGCGGTGATCCATTCTGTTCCAGATGCCGTCCGAATTGTCAGGCTGGATATCCTGAATAGTCTGCATGAAATAAGCGTTAAAACGCCAGAAATCGACCAGCTCGCAGGCAGCATCAATCTCGGCCTGATAGATGGTTTTGGAATGAGCCAGCATAGTGGCGGCGTTCATCTGGTGGCGATAGGGTCCCGCTAAAAGCTCGGCTGCTTTTAAGAATATAGAAGCCCGATGTTGCCAGGGCATATCGGCCCACTTGGTTTGAGATGAAATAGCCGAGTCAATAGCTTGATTTATCTCGCTCTTAGTTCCCTCAAAATAAGAGCCCAAAATGAGCTGGTGATTATGGGGGGCTCTGATTTCGAATGTTTTACCGCTTTTAATTTCCTGTCCGTTTATGACGGAGCCTATTTCAAGCTGACTGGATTTCAGCTCAACCAGTGATTTCTGCAAAGCGAGGTAGTCTGCCGAGCCGGGGGCATAATCACGAACCGGCTCGTTTTTTGGATAAGGCACCCGAAACGTACTCATTTATATTATTCCTCCAAAATTCTTTTCAAATTTCATTCAATTTATGGAAGTTCAAGATACAGATTTCACAATCTCCAGGCAACTGTCTGGAAAAGATGGCTTTGCCAAGCAAAAAAAATCGACCCCAACGGGACTCGAACCCGTGTTGCCGCCGTGAAAGGGCGGAGTCCTGGGCCACTAGACGATGGGGTCAATGCTCAAATTTTAAGAAGCCTATAATACGGATTTTCTTGGGGCAAAGTCAAGAAAGTTGAATGGAAAGTAGCCGTCCTCCATTTTGCGCACTATAACTTTGTGCGGATTCACAGAACCTTGAGGGTAACTCCGGCAATAGAAGCAGGCATTACTAATTGGCTTTGGAGCTTAGAAAATATAGCAGAAACTGATTGAACAAAACGATAGTTACAAGAAGCATTAGCCATCAAACACATCAAGTTGACCCGACTGTGAGTTTCTGAGAACTTCCAAAACCTCCAGTACTTCATACTTTGTAGAAATGAGATTATGGTCATAGTCGTAATTCAGGGTTTGTCTAATTCTGACTCTCAAAGAATCTCCGGGGCGCACATCAATTTCTCTATCTTGGAACTTCTGCAACCAATCAATGTGGAGAACCTTTGCCAACATTGGACTTTTAGCGTGCCTAAACTCCCACATTGCCTCCCCGAGATAGTCCGGCCTTTTTACTTTCAATATCATTGTTAGCTCACTCGATTCGGATTCTTTGATGATTAGCTCTTCAATTTCCTCCAAGACATAGCTGAACTCCAAGTTGAAGGATGCAGAACCATCCGCAGACACAAAAGTTGCCGAGTCTTTTTCAGTCAGGGGAGAAAGAGCTTGAGTTATCCCTTCAACACCCTTCAAGAGTTTGGTTTTCTCAATTGGGACGTATGAAGGCAGATGCCTCACATCCGTTTCTTCAGCAATAGATAGTAAACCTTCTTGCAACTCTTCTATTTCCCTGATATCAGTGATTCTCACCTTGCCTTCTAATTGCTTGATGATGAACCATTTCGCTTTGACGAGATAAAGGCCAACAATTTTCTTCCAGTCACCACTCTTAAGGGCAGTATCATCAATGTTCTTTATCTTACTTGACAGCCAAGCTTTTATCGAACCCGATTCGATATCTTCAAGAAGTAAAACCGTTTCAATCTTGGAGTCAATGGACGCAACGAGGTCGTTATCGATCGATTCAAATGTGTCGATTAGTGATGAGAGTGTACTAAATACACGGCTTGGGTGCTCAGACCCTTTGTCGAAATCAATCTCTATGCAGAAGTCAGCCCCTATTTTGTTCCCCTTTGCCATATATTGTATAATATTCCTATTCATTCTTGAATGTCAATCCCTATTCAAACTGACCCACTTCCGAATCAATATCCAGTGCTTCTGCGAAGAATGATAATACCGCCAACTCAAAAAAGTTCCGGCTAATGTGATTCCTGTTAAAGTTGACTGCATATCGTAATTGAAGTTGCTTGGTGGGATGTTTGGCGGCACTAAAAAACTCTGGCTGGTGGCCTTATTCTCTATCGTTCTGATAGTACTGGTAAATCTGGCCTGGTGGGTTTTCTACGATAAAACCGAGGCTATCCTTGATGGTCAGCTGGGACGGCGATTGGCGCTGGTGGCCAATACCGGAGCTTCGAGAATTACAGCCGCGGATATTGAAGCTCTGATGTCAGCTGATTTTGAGGCTTTTGTCAACATAGTCGATATCCTCGAAGAGATCCGGCTGTCGGACTCTCTTTCTGAAGTCTTTATTCTTGATGAAAACTACTATTACCTGGCGACAACTTCCTATGAGTCAGACACTACCTATTTGCTGGCTCCGTTAAATGGCCGTTTTATAGATTCGTTTTTTTACAGTTTCAGTACTGCAGAAAATGCTCTGGTAACCGAGTCTTACCGGACCGGTTCGATTTATCTTAAATCAGCATTTGTGCCGCTGGCCGATTCACTGGGACTGGTGGTGGCAGTATTAGGCGTCGAAGCTCCCGTAGATTTTTTTGAATCACTGATAGAGCTAAAGAACAATCTCTATTTTTCGAGTCTCCTGTCAGTTCTGGCCGGGCTTATTTTCGGCATAATTTTTCTGCTGGTGCAGCGCTCGCTTAATCAGGCCGAAGCCCGCCTGGTGCTCAGCGAAACGCACTCCCACTTAGGCCGCATGGTGGCGGTCATATCCCACGAAATAAAAAACCCGCTGATGATAATCCGTGGCTCGGCTGAACGTCTTAAGAAATTTCTGGCCAAAGAAAACAAGCATCCTGAAGAATCAGATTTTATAATCGAAGAAGTTGACCGCCTAAATCAGATTGTCACGGGCTACTTAAGTTTTGCCCGCGGGACTACCGGCGGGATTTTAGCAGCCAGTCAGAGTGAGCCGGTTAAGGTGGCTGAATTTATAGCCAAAATGAAAGCTGACTTAGAGCAAAAATATGCCGACCAAAAAATTGAATGGATTAGTGACAATTCTCCGGCCGGTCTGGTTATCAATAGCTATCCCCGGGTGCTGCGTCAAATCCTGTTGAACTTACTGATAAACGGAGCCGAGGCCTGTCTGTCTGCTGAAAAGCCGCTGAAACTGGGGCTTTCGATATTAGAGCAGGCTGAATTTATCGAGTTAAGAGTTCTGGATTTTGGCCCGGGCATACCCAAAAGGAAGATGAAAAAGCTGTTCGAGCCATTTTATACTACCCGTCAGCAGGGCTCCGGTCTGGGATTATACCTGACTCTAAAAATAGTTGAAGAATTAAGAGGCCGTATAGATATTCAAAGTGAGCCCGGTGAAAAAACAGAATTTATAATCTATTTGCCCAAAGAACCGAATAAGTAAATATGGCACACATTCTTGTTGTAGATGACGAACCGAAAATTTCCTCAATGGTCTGCGGAGTTATGGAAGATCTGGGGCACGAGGTTCAGACGACAGTAAACCCGGCCGAAGCAATCAAGCTTTTAGATAAGCATTCTTTTGACCTGGTGGTAACCGATATTTCGATGCCTGAAATCTCAGGTATGGAGATTCTAAAGAAGGCCCTGGAAAAAGAGGGTACTCAGGTAATAATGATGACTGCCTACGGCTCTGTTGAAAATGCGGTGGAGGCCATGAAGATCGGCGCGGTAGATTACATCGAAAAGCCGTTTAGTTTTGAGGTTTTAGAAGTCAGGATTCAGAAAGTGCTGGAGCAGCAAAAGCAAAAGTCGCTGGCTGAACACTATAAAAAAGTTGCCTCAGCTCAGTCGGAAGGTGAGTTTATTGGAAATTCTGCAGTAGCAGAAAATGTCAAAGAACTGATCAGAAAAGTAGCTGCCAGCGATGCTACGGTTTTGCTTACCGGCCGTTCCGGAACCGGCAAGGAAGTAGCCGCCCAAATGATTCACCGGCTGTCACCCCGTCAAGCCAATCCGTTTATTGCCGTCAACTGTGCCGCTCTGCCTGACAATTTACTGGAGTCTGAACTATTCGGACATGAAAAAGGAGCTTTTACCGGCGCCGATGCCCGCAAGCGGGGCCGCTTTGAACTGGCCGACAGCGGTACTTTGTTTTTGGATGAAATAGGTGAACTGACCACGGCCTTACAGTCAAAACTTCTGCGAGTTTTGGAAGAAAGAAAAATGGTCAGAGTCGGCGGCGTTGACCAGGTGGAGATTGATGTCAGAGTCATAGCAGCCACTAATTGTGATTTGAAAGAAGAAATTGAAAATGGAAAGTTCCGGGAAGATTTGTTTTTCAGGATAAATGTATTTCCAATAAATATGCCCAATCTCTGTGAGCGAACTGAAGACGTCATTCCCCTGGCGCAACACTTTTTGAAAAGGCAAAATTATCCCCACCTGGACTTAGACTCCAAAGTAACCGGGCTGCTCGAAATGTACGACTGGCCGGGCAATATCAGGGAGCTGCGAAATGTGCTCGAAAGAGCGGTTATTCTCTCCGGCGGGGAGCCACTAAGTACGGCTGACTTTTCTCTGGAAATAGACAACGAACCGATTATAGATACCGGCACCGCCAGCCCGGCCGCCAGAGAAGGGCTTGAGATGGCCGAAAAACAGATGATTCTTGAGGCCATCGAACGCACCAGCGGCAATAAAACCGAGGCGGCCAAGATGCTGAAAATTACCAGACGGCGTCTTTACAGCCGCATGAAAGTTCATGGAATTAGTCCCTGATGGTTCGTCAAAATTGGAGAAACGTACCTTACGGTACAATCCGACCAAGCCGTAGAACTTGAGGGAATAGCGTAATCTATTGTGTTCTATTTGGTTAAAGGAGCATAGGCAATAGTGGCACCTGCTTTGCGACAGATATCTCCGGACATTAAAACCGGAGTAAAATAATGAAAAAGAAAATGCTCAAAAGTCTCATAATTGTAATAGCGGCGGCTCTGCTGGCCCCGATATCGTCGGCCCAAATTACCGATGCTTTCGTTGAAAACCTTAGAACCGAACTGGAAAGAACAAACCATATCCTTGAGAGAGTCAGAGAAGTGGTCAGAACTGCCAGCTCTCCCCCGGCTGCATTAGCGCTGGAGCAGGCAATTCGTCTGCAAAGGCAGGCCTGGGAAAATTTTGGAATGGGCACACTTGAAGGTTACAAGTTTGCCGCCAAGCTTACTCAGGCAGCCCGTGAGCAGGCCCACAAGGCTCTGAGTATTGCCCGCCTTTCGGAGCAAGGTGAAGAAACAGTTCTTCGCAAATTGGAACGAATCAAAGAACTTTTGACCCGGGCTCACGAATCCCTGGGCGGTTCTGCAGATGAATCGCTAAAAGCATTATCTGGTTCGGCCAAAAGACAGCTCAGACAGGCCTGGGAGTTTTACCGTGCCAGAGAGTACAGGCCGGCTTTGAAACTGGCCAACCAGGTAGAAAAGACAGTGAGACGATTGCTGAAAATCGTAAACCGCCATCAAAACCGCCAGGCAAATTTTGAACGCCGGGTCGAAACAGTCAGAGAACTATTAAGCCGGGTCAAGGAGAGAATTGCCGCCTGTCAATCAGAAGCAGCCGAGAGAATTTTCAAGCAGGCCGAAGAAAGCTTTCAGAAGGCACTTGAACTGGCAGAAAATAGCAGACTCGAGCAGGCTGTCGATCAGCTGCAGAGGGCTCGAAGAGTTGCCCGGAAAGCTGCTGAGATGTGCGGCCAGGCAGATAATATCTCCGGCAGACTGGAAAGCCTGAAATCTGAGGCTGACCGCATAAAGGAAGATTTGCCGGCCAATGATAAGACCGCTTCCCGCTTGATTGGTCAGGTTTACGGCCAGCTTGAAAATGCCCGAGAATTTATATCAAGACAGGATAATGAGGCTGCCGCGGCAGCTCTGAAAGCAGCTCAGTTAACACTCAGACAACTCAAAAGGTATCTGGACAGCAGCCAGTTTTAACAGGCGTTCCAGCAGGGATTGAAGTGAAATTGGGGGAAATTTATGCAGCTGCTATTTGCTTGGTAGCAGCTGCTATTTGTCAAAACTCTGAAGCCTCAGACTTTGAAATAAAAACGTCCTTAGGCTACGATTTCATCTCGCAGGAGTATTTCCTGGACTCGGTTACTACCGACAGCTCACTTTCATTGTGGCAGCTTAAAACTGATTATCTTGATGATTTAAGGGGCAGGCTTTCTTTTCGTTATTGGTCCGGAGACCAAAGGGAACTCGAGCTTCAGTCAAGCTACGAGCAGTCAAACGAACTCTTTAGAATAAGGCTTTTTGCTGATTGGAGACCAAAACTTGGTAATAACAGATTAGGGATAACGACCGAACTGGAGCGGCGAGACCGCTATAAAGGAGTTTCTCTCTTTGGTGATTCTTACCTTTTTGGCTACACCAGGGCTTTCATAAAGATTCCGGTTTCAGCTAAAGTGACTTCAAAAATTCAGTTTATGAGCGAGTTTGTTCGTTTTGACACTACCTCTGAATTCAGTTTTGACTACTATAGATTTGGCCCTAAAATCGGCCTGACAAAATCCTTCGAAAGTTTTTCGTTTCTGGATGTCAATCTGTTTCTGGTAGCCCGACAGGTGCCGGACTCAGCTGAGCTTGATTATCTGAATTTTGGGCTGGACGGCTCTTTCTTTGGATTAATGGAAGGCGGCGATATTGACCTCTACGCCAGACTTGAGCGCAAAGACTATAACCGGGCTGACAAGCAAGATGACTATTTTAGATTCGATTTTGACGGCAGAGGGAAAATCAATTTGAAGGGCAATTCAATTATGCGAATTGAGCTCCACTCAGATTTCGTTTTCTACGGCTCTGAAGACCTGGTTAATTTTGACTACAGCCGGCATCTTCTGGCCATACTGGCAGGCTACGAAAAGAATGGCTGGGGGCTTGCTATCGGCCCGGAATTTGGGCTGCTGCTGGAACAGGCAGGCAGCTTCAATACCGTTGAAAATTACTTTGAAATTGGCGGCAAAATTGACCTGGAATTGCTTAAGGCCGGTCGATTTTTCGGAAGTATGGAGTCGATCCTGGGCTACCGTAATCTCAAAATTGAGGATCAATTACAAACCAATTTCATTTACGAGAGAATTAATACTATAGGAAATTTCCAGCTGGGCAATGGGCTGAGTCTGAACTGGCTCATTTCAGCTGAATGGGAATGGCATGATTTGTCTCAGGAAAACTCTCAAATTTTCCTATTGTCCTCAAATTTCAGCTACACTATTTGAGTTCATTTTAGCCTCCAAAATGAGCAATTTAAGTCAGGTGCCGTCCTGGTTTCCGGCCTGGAAATCTACGAATTTACGAGTCAAGGGGAGTCGAAATACAGAGCGGATTTGATAATTATTTCACAATCTGTCTTTTGGGAAAGCTTCTTTTTTAACTATCTCAAGCAGCTGCCTGCCAGATGCTAAGAAACTTATACCTCCGATAAGGCGAACAATCAATCTTACGATATGTGATTAAATTCACAAGTGAAGGGTTTTGGGTGGCACTAAATTTCAACCGATAATGATTCTTAAGGCTCAGACAGGCAGTCATAAACTGTCGATGCCCGCAATTGTCCTGGTCGTCAGCTTGAGCATATTGAGCAAAGTGAGCACGCCCCAGAGAGCTGATCTCCAGCTTAAACTTCTGTCAGGGCATTTGAAATGGGCCGTCCAAAAAGACACTGACCTTAACTGCCCGGCGATCGATTCTTTGAGCTAAAGCTGGTTCAGGCAGCAACCGGTTGTTGGAGCAAAGATGCGCCTCAAAACCGAATCTTGCTACTACCTCTTATAGTATTTCAATTATTTTAAAAAAAAGCTTGACATAATCGGTCTTTATTGTATTTTAGCGCTGTCTAGGGAAATAGTTGTGTAGAAAACGCTTCTGTTTTGAGACCGTCGCACCTTTTGTAACTCCTTATTTATTAAAGTGTTACAACATTCAAAAGCTTCTTTTTGGTTTTCATATAGAGATGATAAGACCCCGGGTATTTTTATATCCTTTACGTCTTTAACTCTCAAAAAGATTCTTCTAAAGTCCAGTTTTGATAACAGCAGTTGATTCAGACTGATCTTTGAATTGGTTTGGATTATAGCAGATGTTAATTCGGAACTGGTGGATCTCGATAGTCAGTTTACCTGATTGTAAACTGTAATCGAGACCTTACGGGTAGCTGTCACTTAATATTATTTTTTGACTGTTACCTGAAATAATTAGACCTTTATGTTTTAAAGGAGCATTCTAATGATGCACAAAAGAACAGTATATTCTTTGTTGCTGACCTCCTTTATACTGGTGTTTGCATTTTCATCAGCCTTGGCTCAGACTGTTACTTTTGAGTCGAAGAACGCAAATCGCTGTGAAGCAGGAGTACTGAATATTACAGTTGATCCTGGTAATCGTAATCCGGATTTGAACGCAATTGAGATTGTTTTTGAAATCAGCTCTGCTTCTGGCGGTGCTTTCTTTGACAATATCAATGTAGTCTTCGATGCAGGTTTTGCAAGTCTCAACAACCGTATCATCGATATGTCAGGAGTAGACAATGTTTCTCCTGATACGATACGTATTGCGGCCCTTGCAACAGACCCTGGTGACATTTGTCTTTCAGGTGTGACGGTAGTAGCTCAAGTGGAGTTCTTGACCAATGACGTATGTTCAGGTGAAATCTCTCTGGACGGAGCAGTATATACAAGCCCAACGAATCCGTTGCTTGTAGCTTCGACCCAGTTTGTAGACTGCGCAACCAATGCTTTGATTGCAGCAGCAGTAGTAGCCGGAACAGTTACGGTGGTCAATGAAGTCCCTACTATCGACGCCATAGCTAATGTTAGTCTGTCCTGGACAGCGTCCTATTCAGCTCTAGCAACAGCTAACGACCCTGATTTGGCCAATGGCTGTGAAACGCTAACGTTCAGCAAACTGGCTGGTCCGGCTGGTTTGTCAGTAAATTCTGCTACAGGTGCCTTGAGCTGGAGTCCTACCGGCGCAGACATCGGAATTAATGCAGTGACAATCCAGATAGCGGATGCTTGCGGTGCTACTGCAAGTACCAGTTATGAAATCTGTGTAACTAACGCAGCGCCTGTAATTGCTTCATGTTCAAGTCCCGACCGTACTTGTTGGGGAGCTGAAGTTTCAGGCAGCGTAGACGCTTCCGATCCCGATGGCGGACCGGCAGCTTTATCCTATTCTGTGGCCAGGTTTAATGGTCCGGGAACGGTAAACGTTAGTCCGAGCACGGGTGACTGGAGTTGGCAGATAGACGAGCAGAACGCTTATATTGGTACATTTACGCTGTGTATTGCAGTGACAGATGGCGCCAATGTTTCGGATCCTTCCTGCAGTCCGTCCAATGCAGACACTTGCTGTGTGGAGATTGAAGTCATTCCTACTTTCCGGGTATCTATCGAGAAAACCGAAAGAACATCTTTTGGTTCCATCGAAAATGTCAGTATCACACTTGACAATAGTACTGACCCAGGTAACCCGATGGGTGGATATGATCTCTTGATTCAGTATGATGCCTCAGCATTGTCCTTTAACTCAGCTGCAATCGGCGCCTTGATTGAAGCCGATGGCTGGGAATATTTTAAATATCGTTTTGGTGAATCCGGTAACTGCGGCTCGAGCGCCTGCCCGTCAGGTATAGTTCGGATAGTAGCATTTGCCGAGATCAATGATGGCGCTAATCATCCGGCCGGATTTGGTGAAACCCCGGCAGCCAGCAGCGAACTTACCGTATTGTCATTCTTAGTCACTGGCGACATTACATTTGAGTGTCAGTACGTACCGATTCGGTTCAAGTGGTATGATTGCGGAGACAATGGCATTTCATCCAAGAGTGGTGACACTCTGTTTATTTCACGAAATGTCTACGACTTCGATCTCATTGGCAACATAGCCGATCCGAGCGCTTCCTTCCCGACTTTGCAGGGCGCCAACTCAACCTGTGATGTGGCTGTTGATGACGGAAAACCGGATCTTGAGCGCTGCGTTGACTTCCGGAACGGTGGAATTGACATCGTTTGCCTAGACGAAATTGACGATCGTGGAGATATCAACTTGAACAACGTTGCCAACGAAGTTGCTGACGCTGTTCTGTTCACCAACTATTTCATCTATGGTATTTCCGTATTCACCGTTAACCTTGAGGGACAGATTGCTGCCACAGACGTCAATGCCGATGGCTTGGCCCTGTCGGTTGCTGATTTGGTATACCTGATTCGTATCGTTATTGGCGATGCTCTGCCATATGCCAAAATCACTCCGCTGGCGGTTCGTTATACCCATGATAATCAGGGTGTAATGTCGGTTAAGGACGATGTCCAGATCGGCGCTGCTCATATAGTGATTTCTGGCGATGTAGAGCCGATTCTATTGGCTGACGAGATGGAAATAAAGTATGCCTTTGATGGCACCAATACCAGGGTTCTGGTCTGGTCCATTGATGGCGACAGCTTCACTGGCGATTTCTTAAATGTTACTGGTGATGTAGTTTCACTCGAAATGGCGACTAACGAAGGTCAGCCGGTCAGCCTTGAGGTTCTGCCGACAGAGTACGGTCTAAATCAGAACTATCCTAACCCGTTCAACCCGAGCACAGTCATCAGCTTCAGTCTGCCGACTCAGAGCGACTACACTATTACCATTTTCAATGTAAATGGTCAGCAGGTAGCAGTTCTTAGCGGTTCAGAAGCTGCTGGTCAGCACGAAGTTGTCTGGGAGGCCGGTTCTGTCAATGCTAGTGGTGTCTATTTCTATAGACTGGTAGCAGAGAACGGTTCCGATCGCTATGTCGACACAAAGAAAATGGTCCTGCTGAAATAAGTATTTTCTAAGAAAGTACTTCGGCCAGAATTCAAAAGATTCTGACCTCAGCATATTCCATATAAATTCTCCCTCTGATTCTGATTTTATCGGGGTCGGGGGGAGTTTTATTTAAGGCGGAACAGAGGGGCAGATGAGACACGCCGTTGGCGGCCGCCCACTTTAGTATGCCTGGGGAGTAGGTACTTAGCTAAGTAATCTCGCCCGAAATCTCACTTATCCTGTTTAATTCTGAATCATCGGTTTTATTTAGTTCCAGTGCCTGTTCAATCAGGTCTTCCAGATTAGAGATACGAAAAGGCTTTGTGAGAATTCCTTCGGCGTTGGCCAGGCGAGCTGAATCCAAAGTCGACTGACCAGTTATAAAGATTACCGGCAGGCCGGGATAGTTTTCTCTGATTCGGCCAAGCAGAGAGAAGCCGTCCATTTCTGGCATTTTGATGTCACTTATGATAAGGTGAAATTTTGACTCAGCCAGTTTTGCCAGAGCTTCTCTGGCACTCTTGGCGTCTTCTGCCGAATAGCCAATAGCTGCCAGAGTTTCGGTCAGGAGACCAAGCAGTCGGCTGTCATCGTCGACAACAAGAATTTTGGCTGCGGACTTATTCATATTATTTTTTTCAGGACCTGATAATTTTCAGGAGCAACTCTTTTTTCTTTTTAAGAATCTCTTTGGTATTGGCTTCAATATTGAGCCTAAGTAATGGTTCGGTATTTGAGCCCCTTAAGTTAAACCAAAAATCATCAAATTTTATGGTGAGGCCATCTTCAAGGTCAATAACCCCATCAGAAAAGGCCTGTTTTACCTGTATTATTTTACCCTCGATTGAATCTACCCGGCTGTTTATTTCTCCGGACTGGAAATATGGATTCATTGCCGAAATGAGCTCATCAAGTGGTCTGTTTTCTATCGACAGCAGCTCCAGGCAGACTAAGAAGGCAATCAGGCCGGAGTCTGCAAACCAGTTATCACGGAAATAAAAATGGCCGGAATGCTCACCTCCAAAAATAGCGTTATGCTCCTTCATCAGCGGCTTTATAAAGGCATGCCCGACTCTGGTGCGGATCGGTTTGCCGCCCAATTTTTCTATGATTTCCGGGACCGCTTTGGAGCAGATAAGATTGTAGAGAATAGTTTCTCCGGGGTGCTTACTTAACAGCGACTTAGCGACCAGTGCTATTACCATATCCCCGGTTATTTGGTGTCCCAGCTTGTCTACCAGAAACATACGGTCGGCATCGCCGTCAAAGGCAGCTCCAAAATCGGCCTTTTCTTCAGCCACCGTTTTTTGTAAGTCGACTAAGTTTTCCGGTTCCAAAGGAGATGCCGGGTGGTTGGGGAAATTTCCATCTAATTCAAAATATAGCCTGGTGACTTCGAGGGGCAGTTTTTCCAGTACAGGCGGAAGAGTCAGCCCGGCCATGCCGTTACCGGCATCAATAACAATCTTAAACGGTTTTATCCTGGTAATATCTATAAACGAGAGGCAATGGCTGATGTATTCACTTAGAATATCTCGCTTCGAGGTAGACCCTCTGTTTTGAGCAAGCGGCAGGTTTTCCTGCTCTATCATATTGAGCATTTGCCGCAGGTCCTGGTCGCCAGAGAGCGGCTCGGCGTTTTTGCGACAGATTTTGAGGCCGTTATATTCTTTGGGGTTGTGGCTGGCCGTAATCATAACACCGCCATCGAACTGGTATTTGCCCACCGCAAAGTAAAGGGCGTCGGTTGAGGTCAGTCCGATATCGATTACATTGGTGCCGCCGTCGTTTAGTCCTTTGGCCAGATGCTCAAATATCTCATCTGATGAAACCCGCATATCTCTGCCGACCGCGATAGTTTCTGCTTTTAGATATAGGGACAGAGCCAGTCCTATGGGGTAGGCGTAGTTGGGTTTAAAAGTGTCAGGTACTGTGCCTCTGATGTCATAGGCTTTGAAGATTATCGGGTCAATTTGCATCCGGGAAAAGCTCCTTAATCTATCTAAATAATATCGGCCGATATGAGTATCACTAATAAAAATAGACTGTCCCGAGTGGCCGGTCAACTTTATAAGTGAAATGTCTGAAGTTTTGAGAGTAAACTCTGTCTTAGAGAATTTAATCTTAGCGTCAAAAAGCGGCGAGGCTGAGAAACTCACCAAGTGAGCTTGCGTTTTGGGCAGATTTGATTATAATCCGAATCTGATTTTGGCCGACTATGGTAATGCATCCTTTTGGTCAAATGTCGGTATGGAAATAGTGAATACCCCGGTGGTTTGATAAGAAATTGATGGGCGGTTAGCTCAGCTGGTTAGAGCACCTGCCTTACACGCAGGGGGTCACTGGTTCGAATCCAGTACCGCCCATATTGAGTTTGGCCGGGTTTGCCAGTACTGCCGGTCAGACAGATAGAAAGTTGCCAAAATCGGCAGTCGGCTTAAGCAAAGCTGACGATAGAGATATGTAAGTAATTTGTTCGGGGTCGTAGTTCAGTTGGTTAGAACGCCTGCCTGTCACGCAGGAGGCCGCGAGTTCGAGTCTCGTCGACCCCGCATTGATTGGAATTCAGTCCCTTTGGCCAGTATGTCAAAGGGTTTATTGTATGTGGGACAAAGGGTTCCACGGTAAAAAGTGCAGTTCGATAGTAACGTGTTCAACAATTTCCTCTGCCCTTGCCGGTTCCGCTGTAAGTATAAGTCGTAGGCTTCGTTAGCGAGTTCTATAATAGCCGAGCCTGTCTCGTAATAGTTGACATTTGCAGAATCATGGGCCGTGAGTTGATGCTGGATGTCAATCAACGAATCCTCCCATTCCGCTGATTTCCGTTTCCAAAGGTTTTCCGATATCTTTTCGCTCAGCTTATCCTCGTACGCCCGGTCCAGAAGCCTCCGGACGTGATCCTGCCGCTTTCTGAGTGAACTTACTGCCTGGGCATGAAACAGTCGTTTGTCCCGCTGACTATCCATCAGCGCTCGTCTGATATCGTTAGCAGCATCTGCGCCGATTCGCACTCGACTTACGACATCGGCCATCAATTCGGCGAGCCTTTCCTCTCTCACGTACGTGTTGTCACATTTGCCTCGAAACTGGGTGCAATGATAATAGATATATTTCCCTTTCTTGATCTCTGGGGTCATGGCACAGCCACATCTGCCGCACTTCACTAAACCAGCGAATGCAAGCCGTCGCTTGGTCTCTTTAGGGTGGTTGGCTCTGGCAAATGCTTCTTGGACCTGATCGAAAAGCTTTTTGGTTATCAGCGGCTCATGCTTCCCCAGGTACCGTTTCCCTTTCCATGCAAATTCGCCGTAGTGAATGGGATTTTTCAGAATTCTGTGGATTCCGGCTTTATTGATAGTCATTGAATTGCGTGAGAATAAACCAGATTCCCTGGCCTTTTTTGCAAGTCCTTGTAACGAGTATTCTCCGCTGGCATACCACTCGAACAGCTTTCTGATAAAAGCACGCTTGTCGGGGTCCGGCTCGATCCTGCGCGTCTCCTTGTTGTTCCTATAGCCGACTGGAGCTCTCGAAGGCCAGTGGCCCTGCTCTGCCTTCTCGGTCTGGCCTTTTCTTACTTCCTCGGAAAGGTTGTCGATGTAGTTCTTGGCCATCAGTACCTTGATGCCGTGAAGGAATTTCTCTGACGACTTTGAATCTTGGGACAGTACGAAATTCTCTTTCACAAAGTGAAGTTCAACATCAAACTCGTCAAGGGTTACCCAATCCTTGATGTTGCGGTACAGTCGATCGGTTTTCTCTACCAGAATGAGCTTGCACGCCGTGTTCTTCTGAAGATAAGACAGCATCTGATTGAAGCCGGTCCGTCCTGTTGCCTTTGCGGTTTCAACATCGACAAACTCATGTTCTACTTGAAATCCACCCTCAGCAGCGTACTTGCGCAAGAGCTTCATTTGCGAAGGGATAGAGAATCCTTCTCTTTCTTGCTCCTTTGACGAGACTCTGGCATAAATCACACACTTCATCGCTTCCGCCCCCTCTCTGAGAGCAGTTTCTGAATATGATACTGCTGGATTTTGTTTGGCCTCGTGTGACCATTCAGCCACCGGCTGACGGTCACAAAAGCCACGCTCAATAGATCGGCCAACTCCTTCTGCGTGATGCGATGCTCAAGGCGATAATTGTCGAGTCTTTGTATTAAATCAACCATATCTCATAATATATCATAAGATATCATTTGTCAAGTCTTATTCCCGCATTCTGTAATGCCTTCCTGAGCTGATTAGGACTGATAGATTTCTGGGAATTGGCCACGTCTGGGTTGAAATCCATTACGGACAAAACTTCGCTGACACGATCGTCATCAAGGGTTCCGTAACTACGAAGGGTTGTCATCACCTGCTCATGGCCGATGTTTTGACTCAATGCCTTCAGTTCTTCTGGCGTACTGCAACACTTGAGGGCAATATGCACATGAGCATGGCGGTATGAATGTGGATTGAAATAGGGCAAACACGCTACCGCCGAGCGCATCTTTAGAATGTCTCTGATACTATTGCCCCCTTTCCAGAATAAAGGTTCTACATTATTGGCTTCAAAGACACTCCCATCCGGTGCCTGAGTCACCCTGGTGCGTGGGAACAACGGGTCATGGGGACCATACTGCCTGATCTGCACGAGATAGTTAATCCATTCTCCAATGGTCTTGACTAATAGATCATCAAACGGGAGAATATGAGACGTGATCGTCTTGCCTGACTTGGTTTTCACACCCTGCCTCGGGTCTTGATAGATAACTTGTCCTTCAATGTCAATACAGCACAGGGGAAGGCTGCAAGCTGCCGAGTAACGTATACCGGTCAGAAGCATAAACGAGATCAGTGCACGATCCCGGCGATCCATCTCAGTTTCAATCTTGATCGAGTCCACCAGCGACTTCACTTGTTGCAGAGATGGAAATCTTTTTGGCTGAGTCGCCAGGGCTTCCTGCTTACTTCGTCTATCCATTGTTAGGTAGGAGACTGCATCGAGGCTAATTCGAGACCGGAAACCTTGCTGGGTTGACAGCCAGGTAAAGAAGGCCTTGACATGCCTTAACTGATGATACCTGGTCGTTACTGATAACTTGCGGCCCCGATTAACCTTTTCATTAAGCCACCTCTTGAATCCAGTTGCCTGCCTCTCACTGAAAGTCGCGAAGTCCTGATAGCTTGTCGACTCCTCAAACAGATGTATAGCTCTTTCAACTACTACGATGGTTGATTCTGAATGCCCCTTTGCCTCCCTTAGAAGCTTGAAGTATCTCCTCTTCACTTTTTCATTCCGTGCATTTGCCATGCCGTTTCATCCTATTCTCGAGTCAGTGTTACAGTAAGGGATTGAAATACCTGATAATCTCTTATCTGCTTGCTGTAGTTTCGTCCACCAAACTGACTCACAAATCGACCTAAGGGATGCAAGCCGTACCACCTTTCCACGGCAGTGGGGACACTCTGCTCGTACGACAACCAGTTTCGAGTGGTGGCCCAATCTTCGATCAGTGACTTCAATCGAGACTCTATCAGGGCGAGGGATCACTCCTGTTGCACATCTAAGGCAATAAATTTCATCGGGGCCGAGCGCAGTCCGCCTCTTTTCCAGCCTGGTTTTTAAGAATGACCTTGTTGTATTTCCCAAGAATAGAAGCGGTCTGGTTTGCTCGTCAATAGCCGACATTCCTTGCTTATGCCAACTCTGAATCGTTCTAACATGAACATCCAATACCTCCGCCAACTCTCGCATAGTATATGACCGATGCAACCGGAGTCGCATCCGATTTCGCCTACAGCTCCGACGACTCATCAGACTCTCCTTTTCGCCAGGCTCTCAACAGTTCGAAGAACTCAGCCAAGTTTCGACAGGATTCCTCGTATTCGGTTTGAGACATTTTTTGGCACAAGAAAACCACAGAGCCATTCTTGTCTGGAGTATCCATACACGCGGAGTCTTTCAGTTTCTCCTGAGTCGAATGCTTGGTCTGGCGTGTCAAATGTCACCACCCGGCGAATAAAGAACCCGGAAGGCTGATCTGACTTGAAGGCACCTTCCGGGTCCCGGCCACATTGGCCTGAGACTGTTCTGTTTGTCAGATCACTGACGCCTTCAGCTCCAATTGGCGATAAATCGATATGGACTGGAAAAAAGATCAGCTCAAGCCTGTTCCCACAGGCTAACAGAAAGACTCATATAGATTTGCATTGTGAAAAATCTTGGTATTTATCTTGGATGAAACTGCGAGAACTCGCAGATCAGGACTTGCCGGACATTTTATCGAAGATTTGGAACTTAGCCACCCAGCCCACCTTTTTCTTGTATGGTGCTATAGGATTGTCAGTCAATCCGAAAAAGTAACGGAGTACTTTGTTAAGTTCCTCTATCCTTTTCTGCGTTGGACGTTTGAATCCCTTTGCGTCCCAGTTCAAAGTCCCGTTGTTCATAGCAAGTGTTTCCAATAGGTCCCATTGCTTGTTTAACATATCCACCCTGCGGCGGTCGCGAAAGCCCATGTCAAAGCCGTGGAATCGTTTTGTGATGCTCCCTACCCGTACGACAAGAGATTCCCTGGACACCATATCGATCTGGATGTCCTTCCACTGAGTCCCCGGTGGGGTTGGGAAGAGTTTTGGTGGCCCATTTCCAAGCTTCCTATGGCCACGTTTGCCAACAATCATTCCGAGAAGCGAGTTGGGTGGAATCCGCCCCTTCCGGATTTCATCGGAGTGCTTCGAGATTTGGCTGGTGATCACTTCCGCTGCCTGTCGGCCGTGTCGTTCATGAAGGTCATAGAGTAGTTGCCCTGCCTCAGCTATAGGCAAATCAATCTCCCGGGCAATGACAAAACAATCGGGGAACCGCTCGTAGAAATCGTCAATTCCGATATCTTCAAGAAACCTTGCGTGACCGATGTAATTCTCGACCATTTTTCGCTCGTCTTTTTTCCCCAGCGGATCAAGAAAAAGCCGGGTTTGATACATCTCCTCCGGATCGAAGTCTTCTAAGTCGTTGTTTAGGATGGCCAGCCGACGCTCAATGCACTGCGAGCAAGTGCCACAATGTGTATGTAAGCGGGTGCTGCGCATCGTTCGCGTGCAGCTGCGAGAAATCGGTATTAGCTCCTGTCCGTTATGAGCCTTTAATGTTCTGAGGACATCAGACTTGGTTTTGCCAAAGAACGGATTCATTACTTTGAACTCATTCTTGAAAATCGCTGAATATAGCTCTGACATTAGTCTCAGAGTCTTGGGATGTGTTGCCCTGCTGGCCCGTGCCCCAACCACCTGGTTTGAGATTGGCAGATTGCAGCTAACTATACCGTTCTCGTAGAACTTGATCTCCCGTGAGTCCGTCATGGACGCAATCACAGCGGCGATGGACGCGTATAAAAAGGATCGTGAGCGTTGATTGGCGTCTCTTGTGATTCCTTTATCCTTGTTGACCCAGACAGGGATGTGGAGTAAACGACCTGAAGCGTCAAACCTGTTTTTTAGCGCGGCCACGAGGTCCCGTTGGGGCTTGTCAATTTTACTGACGGGTCGGTGGCTAACAAGTAGGATCCTGCGGCTGGTGTCCTGAAGCTCCTCAACAACTCCTGTAAGGGAATCCAAGCCACCCGAAAACAGCAGAATCGAATCTGGCTCAAACCACGGCTTACCTTCGTCAAATTCGAAGTACGAATCTCTTGGCCAATCTCCTACCAGAGGTCTGAAAACGAACCGATAGTCATCATCGGACATGAAGCTGAGCAATTCCGTAAGTTTATCTGAGACTTGTTCTCTATTCCAAATTTCTGGGTGCCTTACAGGAATTGACAATTCGAATTGACGATACCAATTTCGACCGTTTTTGGGGAAAGTGCTACCTCCACGAGTTACCGATTGATCAGCTGAGTAGATGTAGGCGGCGATCTCGAGAAGATCGAGTGAAGATGCGTTTAGGTTTTGTACCAACCGTTCGCTTATGTTCCAGGCTTTAAGATAGACGTTTACATTGGGCGGAATCGAGTTGAGTCTGCGTGTGTACAGAGATTTCTCTCCCCGAGGCGGATCGTCAGGACCGCACCATACGCGCACCACATGGTCGTAGTATTCAGCGGCCACCTTGTCGGAACTCGCTGGCTAATTTCTTGAACGCAACATGGGCATAACGCCGCACTGCCTCGGCCCCAGTATCTCCCTCGTATATCGCCTTACCGATCCATCCAGGCGTAAACTCATCGGTGATCCGAACCATCTGTCTGCAGTACAGGTCGAATTGCCGGGTAAACTCCGAGTGCTCATCAATATTGGCAAATCGCTTTCCTCCACCCACATGGTGCGGCAACTCTCGGCTCAGATAATAGGACAGATACCTGCTCGTGAATCCTGCGTAGAACTCATGCATCAGCAATTTGAACTGGTTCCCTTTGAAAGCGGCAGTGAGGGATTTGGCGTCTTCTGTTTCCCCGAACAGTGAACCCGTCTTCCCCTTCACATTCTTGGTCAGTGACTCAAGAAAGGCGTCCTGGGCAATCTTGCCAACATCGCTTCTGGGATAGACTTGACTGAGTTGATCCGAGAACCTCTGGGCAACCGCAGAGAGGAAGCCAAAGGATGATGTTTGAGCAGCGGAATCGATCCCAGCTTGCCGAAGAGCCGATTCTGTATCCTTCTCGCGGGAAGCAGTCGCCAGACCAATGATTTCATTAAGAACACTTAGAAATCCGGGATCAGCTGGGACTCGGTCTAACCCCGTCAGAGAGGCGCGAAAACTCGCATTAGCCAATTCGTGAAGATTGGCCCCATTCTCGAGCAGGCTTATTACCTGTTTCCACCTTTGCGTGCGCGGTAGATTGCCTAACCGTAAATGTCCCATTTTGGGCTCCTGGGTCTATTAGTAGCGGTTCTTATTGTCTTTTAACAAGCGTTCCGAGCTGCGAACCAAAATTATAATAGTTCTTCGAATTTCAGTTGACAAGGTTTGTTAAATCACAATTATCAGAGTGAGTACATCAAAAAATCGGGCTTGTTAGTCAGCTAATTAGCCTGTATATTTGTTGATTGGGTAACCCAATCGGGGTAACGCAATGTCGTTCAATTGGATGATTGACTTAATTAGATAAATGTAAGGTTTTTGATGGACTTATCTGGAAATACATCAAGAATATTCAAAATCCTCAAAGGGCTTGACAGCCTTGATAGTCTGAAAGACCTCTTTTGGTCCGGTCTTAATTATGATCGCATTGATAAACGAATCTCACGCAAGTCCTGGGGACATATATCATCAGACTCTTTGGCCGAGGATCCGATACTTTGGGCGACTGCAGGTGACGGAAATGCTTTTCATATTATCTATTCGCGGTTGGATTCTGATCGATTGCTTTTAGGACCGCAGCGCGCAGTTATTGAATCGCTTCTAAAAGAACATCCCTACACCCTTTTTGTGTTTTCAAACAAAGTTCAGACCGATTGGCATTTCGTCAACGTGCGAATGACAAAAAAAACAATAGATGACGAAGAAACTACCAAAAGCCGAGCAACGCGTCGAATGTTTAGGCGCATTTCAGTGGGTGTTGAAGATCGGGCTGGTAATCGTCTGCGAACTGCTTCCGAAAGGCTCTCTAAGATTGACATTGAACAGATCCAGACCACAAACCAAACACCCACGCCTTTGGAAATTCAGAAAGCTCATGATACGGCCTTTGACGTAGAAAAGGTCACTGAGCTTTTCTACGACGAATACAAAAAAGTTTTTGACCATCTTCAAAACGATCTTGTCAGCCAAACAGCTGATAAGAAATGGGCACATGACTATTCGTTGCAGTTTTTGAATCGATGCACTTTCATTTATTTCGTCCAACGTAAGCTATGGCTGAATGAAGACCCGAACTTTCTCTATTCATTTTGGAAAACATATTTGAAAGCTAAACAACCACAGGACACATTCTGGGAAAAGTGGCTCAATATATTATTTTTTGAGGCTTTCAATGAAAAGTTTCATGGAGGTCATCGACATTTTCCAGATAATATCAAAGCAGCTCTTCAAACTGCCCCATTTCTGAATGGTGGATTGTTTGCCGAAAATGACCTGGATAACAAATACGATGGGCAATTTTCGATTACTGATTCTCGTTTTGAAAAAGTCATCGGCTTCTTAGACAGATTCAATTTCACAATTTCTGAAGACACACCACTTGACCAAGAAGTAGCGGTAAATGCTGAAATGCTCGGTAGAGTTTACGAAAGCCTTGTCAATGTGTCGGAAGAAACAGACGAGAAGGGCGATGCTGGCATATTTTATACTCCTCGAACCGAAATTGACCTTATGTGCCGACTGACACTTGTGGATCACCTGTCCAATCATCTTGGAGACAAACTAAAACCGATTTTGTATGAAGCTGTTTTTGCCTATTCTGATGAAGAAAAAGGTGAGGCAGACAGACAATTATCCGGGCAAAATCTCTGGCCGAAACTGGAAGAGTTACTAAACCGTGTGACCGTTGTTGACCCGGCCTGTGGTTCTGGTTCATTTCTGATTGGCATGCTCCAGATTCTTGATGATCTAATAAAGCGAGGTAACATAGTAACTGGCCGAGAGGAAACTCCATACGAAAGAAAAAAACGCATTATCGGACAGTCTCTTTATGGCGTAGATGTAATGCGATGGGCCGTTGATGTTGCGGAATTGCGGCTGTGGTTACAGCTGGTCATTGAAACTGAATTAGAGTCTGCTGAACTCAAATTCAGACCGCTTCTACCAAATCTTTCATTTAAGATTCGGTGCGGAGACAGTTTAGTTCAAGAAATTGGCGGAATAAATATGGCTCATATGAGGTCTTCACATATGATTTCTCCGGCGATCAAGGGTAAATTAACGAAACTGAAGGGAGACAAACTTAAATTCTATAACAGCGTTACACATACAAGACAAGGCAGCGAAAATCGAATAAAGATAGACGAATTATCTCTATTTAAGGAGATTCTTGGTGTTGTCGTAGGTGACTTAAGGTCAAAAGTTAGAAGCAGGAAGAACATTTTGAGTAGTTCCTCAGACTTTTGGGGAGAAGAGTCGGGTCAGATCTCAGAAAGTAATCGTCGGAAAGCTGAAGAAGAAATTTCTGTTTTTGAACTTGAACTGGAACAGGCTAATCATGGCTTAAAAGCGTTGTCAAAGGGTTCCAGCGAAGTGCCGTTTGTGTGGGACCTCGCCTTTGTAGAAGTATTCGAAGGAGATAGACAGGGGTTTGACATAGTCATTGGTAACCCTCCCTATGTACGTCAAGAGAGTATTTCTGACCCAAAGCTTGACCGCAAAGCAGTTACCAAAGAGAATAAAAGGGTGTACAAGAGTAAATTGATCAATTCTGTCTATGCCAAATATCCTTATTTCTTTGGTAATAACCCCACAAAGCCTAAGCATAAGATAGATGCAAAAAGCGATTTATATATCTATTTCTTTTTTCACTGTCTCTCACTTCTTCATGATAAGGGGTCGTTTTCTTTTATTACTTCCAATTCGTGGCTTGATGTCGGCTATGGCCGGGATTTACAAGAATTTTTGCTCATCAATGGCCGCGTAAAAATGGTTATCGACAACAAAATTCGGCGGTCATTCAAAAATGCCAGTGTAAATAGCACAATCACACTGTTGGGCAGTCTAACTGAGAAAAAGAATCTCTATGCAAAAGAGTCAATACGATTTGTGATGTTTACCGAACCGTTCGAAAATGTTTTAAGCCCAGTCATATTCCAAGAAATTGAATCAATAACAGACCGCCAGGTCAAGCCGGAATTCAACATACACGCAATTAGTCAACACAATCTCTATGTAGAAGGCTGTGCAATTGAAACTGATTCAGGAGCAACCTCCAAATCGCATTCCCGACGCGGTCCACTTTTAAGAGTGGAAAGATATATTGGCAACAAATGGGGTGGCAAATATTTGAGGGCACCTGACATTTATTGGACAATTTTGGAGAAAAGTAAAGGCAGGCTGGTGCGGCTGGGAGATATTGCTGATGTTCGGTTCGGAATAAAGACAGGTGCAAACGATTTCTTTTACATTCCCAACGACTACGCTGAACTTGTAATTAATAAATCAACTACCGTAGTGCTGCCAAAGAATGGAGAATTTGAGCCGTTTAAAATTGAAGAAGAAATGGCACGTCACGCATTATTTTCTTTAAAAGACATAGATTCCATTGAGAGAATTAGAGAAAAGAATAAGAAGCTGTTGATAGTCCTTCCTCCAGTGGAAAAACACAGGCTTCCACGAGAGATTAGGAATTATATCAATTTTGGAGAAAGCAAAGGATATCATCAGCGTCCAAGTTGTACTACCCGTAAACATTGGTATTCAGTTGGATATGACTGGAAACCCGCACCATTTATATTTCCTTCTAAGATCGGCGAGCGTTTTCTTGTGTATGTAAATCACTTGAGATTGTTGGAAGATAAGAAACTCTATGGCATAACACCGCACAAGAGCATTGCCAGTTCCGAACAGTGGGCGGTCGTATTGAATTCAAGTTTATTGAGGCTATTCATGGAAATTACTTCCAGGCAATTAACAGGGGCACAGGCGATCGCAGATGTAGACGTAACCGTTGTTAAGAATCTGCAAATTCCTAATCCTGAACTGCTGAATAAGTCGGCCTGTCATGCTGCAATAGAATCTTTCGATCAAAGAGTGGAATCGTGTTTCAAAGAGTTTGGAATCGACAAATCAATCCCCGTACACAATCAAATACCATCTATAATTGCTCCACGATTAGTCCTCGATAAACTGGTATTTAGTTTGCTTGGGCTTAACTCGCTGGAACAGACGGAAATTTACCTTGCAATCGCGGACATTGTAAAAGCCAGACTTGATAAAGCAGACTCGGTGTAAGTGAGAACAAGTATGAAAAAATTCAAGTCCTACATTCAGGGGACAGACACAAGAAATGACCAATTGCTTTCTCTATTAATAGGAGAGTTCTCCAATTACAAGTACAATATTATATCAATATGTGCAGCATATGTAACTTATAAGGGCTTATTCCTCGTAAGGGAATTACTTTCACAACTTCCCAAGAATCGGAGCAGATGGCTTATAGGGACCGACGATTTTATCAGCGAACCAAATGCGATTAGATTAGCATTGTGGACGCGAAATTCGGAAGTTCGAACAGTTTCAATGCTACCTAAAGCTCGATTTCATGCTAAGGCATTTCTTCTTGAAAATTCAGACCAAAATCTTGCGACCCTGATTATCGGTTCTAACAATCTCACAGAATCTGCACTTAAGAAAAACTGCGAAACTTTTACGTTCAGGCGAGCAAAATCAAAAGCAGAAGTAAAGCGATTAAGGAATTACTGGGAACATCTATGGAAACTCGGTATTCGTGCTGATGAATCCTCAATAGCAAAATATGAAAATCAGCGCAAAAGAAGAAAGGTTTGCAAATTGCCTGATGTGGAGGATGAAAAAACTTCAACGCAATCCAGTGCTAAGAAAAAGATGACCAGCATTACCATGCTTTCCACAACTTCTAAAGTCTGGATTGAACTTGGTAAGAATACGGGCGCTGGGGGGCAGTTGGAAATTGTAAAGCCTCTTGCACCCTTTCTCGGATTACCTAACTCTCCAAGTAAAGGAACCAGTGTCCAATTGAACATGAAAACCCAAAAAGGGTACAAGATTTATAATTTGACCTATACCAAAGGAATGTGGCGATTCATGAATCTTCAAAAAGGATTCTACATGAATCTTCGACCAGATCTAAGTCGACCTTCACCGTTTATTCTTGTAATCGAATTTTCGAATGGGAATAAGGTTCCTAAGATGAAAGTTCTTCGAAAAACGTTAAAAAAGGCAAAAAAACTTATTGCCAGTTCGAAACTAACTGGTTTTATAGGAAAATCGATTCCAACTGCGCAGGGAAGGGAATTTGGATGGCTATAAGAAAGAATCACTTTCGATGATATGAATAAAAACAAACCGAAATCAATGAAGCTTGCGGATCTACACGTTGACAAAGAATTCGCACCGCCGCAGGACCCTGTGTTCATGGAAAAGTACATAGCCTACGAAAAAGGGGATCTGGCACTGCATATAATTATGGTCCCTGCCGTTTTTGTTGTTCCATACAGCCTTGAGTACTTTCCTGAGAAGTGGACGCCGTTTTTGCCTTTTATAAATGAACTACGCCAAAAGATTGAAAAAGAAGACTTCAAAAATTTTCCTTATCCGTATGTATATCAGAAGGGGAGGCATTTCGTAGTATCTGATGACTATCCGTCTTATTATGCTTTCGTTGAGTCCGGCAAGGCATGGATGTTTTGTAAATGCCTTGGTGAACCCAATCATCCCGATATAAAGGTACTTGGCGGGCCGTTCACTAAGAAGAAGAAATAATAACGGGGTTTTGGATGGTATCCGTATCTGATCAAATAGAAAGTTATCTCGATAGTATTTCGGATGACAATTCTATGCGCCACCTCTTTTGGGACATTCTTGAATTTTCACCAGAGGAATTGTCAATTTCCAAGATTGTCCTTTCAAAAAAGTGTCAAAAGTTTGTGGAAAAATTGGATCTGTTTGGAAGTCGAGGTGCTCATAAATTAATAGTTGCTACTTTGCGCTCTGGGATGCCTATGTCATCCGAACTTCTAAGGCGCATTGCACGAAATCTTCGGACTTCGTATCCGTACGGTATATTCCTTTTTACAAACTATTCACGACGAGACTGGCGATTGGCGTATTCCGGCAATGGCCGGTCCGACGACCAACTTCTCATCCGACTCGGTGTGCCTGGCTCAAGTAAAGTAATTTCAAGAATGTTTACAAAGTTAGCAGACGAAGCCGAAGATGAAGACACTTTGGGATTAGCCAGCAGGTTCGATGACATTCTGTTAGATTCAAAACTGAGGTCATATAGTCGCCGCCTTGATATGGAAGTGGGCGGTATATATGTAGATCGCAATTACCAATGGTGGTGTGAATTGGCCAGTAGAAGTCCGTTACTCACACCCGAAGAAGAGAAATCACTTTTTCAAGAACTTGAAGAATTATGGCCAAGAGAAAGGCGCAGAACTCCTTTCCCCCGGGCTATGCGATACCAGTATGGCGCAAGATTATTCTATCTAACCTGAGGTTTGTAATCTATATAATTAAGAAACATTTTTGGTCTCCTACTGATCCCGATCAAATGGACTTGGTTCAACAGGGGAATTGGGGCTTAATTGAAGCTGTTCATCGTTACGACAATAGTCAAGAAGCAAAATTCATAACTTACGCAGTGTACTATATAAAGGCGTACATTTACAAGCACATAGATGAGCAGGCGGACTTAATTAGATTCCCTTTAAATCAAATACAAAAGCTTAGAAAACTTCGAAGGGTCAGCCGGGAGTATTTTACAGAAACAGGACGGGGGCCTACTATTATCCAATATGCTTATGAAATGGACTGTTCTGAGGAAGAAGTAGAGCGATTGAAAGAAATGCCAACAATCAGAGTAGGATTGGAAGAAATAATTGAAGATGATCGAGACGAATTGAAATGCTATATTGACCAAGATTTTATCGAGCGTCATGAGTTGTTAAGAGAGATAGAGAAAGCTTTTGATTCTCTCACTCCTCGCGAAGCAGAAGTTCTGAATTTATACTTTGGGTTATACAATGATTTGTCACTTACTTTTGATGAAATCGCTGCAAGATTTAGTTTGACCCGAGAAAGAATAAGACAAATCAAGGAAAAAGCAATTAGAAGAATGCGGCATGCCAGTAGGTCAAGATCTTTGAGAGCGTACTTAGTATAGATATTAGATAGATTGGAATAGACTTTGAGCGACATTATAGATAACAGAAGTAAACAGCTTGTAGATCAAATCCAAACGATTCTCCCTTCTTCTGAAGTGGCACGATTTGCTGTCGGATATTTTTTTCTATCAGGGTTAATAGGCATTGGCCCAAAGCTGGGCAGCTTGAAAGAACTCAAGCTACTTATTGGTAACACTGTTAATAAAGAGACGATTGAGCTATTAACCGAAGGCCATCGACGACTTGACTTGGTTAAAAAACGCCTTGATGCAATGCAGTATGCTAAGAGGTCTGACCAAAAGAAATGGGTCGAAGAAACTGCCAAGAATTTGAGAGAGTCAATAGAAGTTATGGATCAAACTGATGAAGGTGAGCAGATTGTTAAGGTTTTACTGAGACTCATTGAAGAGAAAAAGATAAAAGTACGTGTGTATACTAAAGGCAGGTTACATGCAAAGGCTTATATTTTTGACCATAGGTCGCCTGTACCAGGAAACTCAGGAATCGCCATTGTTGGTTCTTCAAATTTGACCTTGTCTGGGATAAGCCACAACACCGAATTGAACGTAGTTGTGCACGACAATGCGAATTTAGACGATCCGAAAAGCGGTAATCACGGGGAGTTGGTAAATTGGTTCGAGGAACTTTGGGATGAATCTCAAGAATTCGCGTCTCATCTTGTTAATGAGCTAAAACAATCTTGGGCAGCGCAACTTGCAACTCCTTATGATATCTACATGAAGACTTTGTATACATTGGTAAAAGACCGGCTCGAAGGAACGGAAGACAAAGAAATCCTTTGGGACGACGACATAACCAGACATCTGGCAGATTTCCAAAAGGTCGCCGTTAGACAAGCAATTCAGATGATTCGCGAATACGGCGGCTGTTTCGTCTCCGATGTTGTCGGTCTTGGAAAAAGCTATATCGGTGCGGGAATAATTAAGCATTTTGACAGAACCGAACATATTCGACCTTTGATTATTTGCCCAAAACCTCTCGAAGAAATGTGGTCTCGTTACAATGAAAGGTATGAATTGAATGCCCAAATTCTGCCTATGAGCATGCTGCAAGCAGAAGAACGTGGTGTCAATTTGTTTGAAGACCCTCGTTACAAAGATAGAGACTTCGTTCTGATTGACGAGTCACATAATTTTCGCCATCATACTTCCCAAAGATATCAGCAATTGCAGTCTTTCCTATCAACTGGCAGACGTGTGTGCTTGTTAACAGCTACTCCGCGAAACAGCAGAGCTTTTGACGTATACAACCAAATAAAATTGTTTCATCCTGAAGATATAACTGCTTTACCTATTGATCCACCGAATTTGAAAGAATATTTCAAGTCTATTGACAAGGGAGACCGAAGGTTACAAGACTTGCTTACACACTTGCTGATTAGAAGAACTCGTCGCCACATTCTCAGGTGGTACGGCTACGCTGAAGACAGTGGTGAACCATTGAGAAATTTTTCAGATGAAAAGTGTAATGAGTATTTGAATGGTGGCAAACGTGCTTATGTAATGGTTGCAGGCAGGCACCAATTCTTTCCCAAACGAAAGCTCGAAACCTTGAGATATAGTATTGAAGATACCTATAACGGTCTCTATCAAGAATTGAGAGGGTATCTTGGTCGCCCCTTTCAGCGAGTGCTAAGCAAGGACGAGCTTGCTCCAAGACATCTTCTGTATGCAAGATACGGAATCTGGCATTATGTAAAGGACGACAAGAAGAGAGAAGCTCCCTATCATGAACTTAAACGTGCCGGAATTAACTTAAGAGGTCTTATACGAACAATGCTATTCAAGCGATTTGAATCAAGTGTAGAGGCATTTAGAAAATCGATCAAGAGAATGATTCGTACACATGAAATGTTCCTCAAATCACTTGAGAATGATATTGTACCAGCTGGAGATGATGTTGATACTCTCTTGGGACAGGCAGGTACCCTTGATGACGAAGATTTGCTCGAAGCAATCAGTCTCGCATCTGGTAGGTACGATATTTCTGACTTTAATTCCAAATTACTGAAAAAACATGTTGAATCAGATATTTCACTTTTGCGTAAGATGTTGAAACTTGTCGAAGTTATCACTCCGGCGCAAGACGACAAACTTCAAGTATTTCTAAAAAGGATAAGAAGAACTCCAATCAAGGATAACAAGTGTTTGATTTTTACTCAGTTCACTGACACTGCTGAGTATATATTTGCAAACCTCAATCCCAAAAATAAAATTGAAGATATTGACATCATCTTCGGTGCAGATAAAAGTAAAATGAGAATGGTTCGAAGATTTGCGCCTAAATCAAATCCTGAACTTCCTCCAAAAACTTTTGAAAACGAAATAAGATTACTTGTAACAACGGATGTACTTGCTGAAGGATTAAATCTGCAAGATTGTAATGTTGTTCTAAATTATGATCTCCATTGGAACCCGGTAAGGCTAATTCAGAGAATTGGTAGAATTGACAGAATTGGCACCGAGCACGAGACAGTGTACGGCTTAAATTTTCTTCCAGAGACCGCACTTGAAAAAGAATTAGGTATTGCAGCACTTTTGAGCGGTCGAATTCAAGAGATTCATGATACTATAGGTGAAGATGCTGCGATTCTTGATAATAGCGAAAAGCTAAATTCAGACGCAATGTATTCAATCTATGTCAAGGGTGAATTTAGCAACCTCGAAGGTGAGGAGGATGAGCTTATGGACCTTTCTGAGGCAGAGGAATTCTTCCGAAATTTGGCCAAAGACGATCCTTCCGAATATGAAAGAATTGTCAATCTTCGAGATGGAATTCGTGCAGCCCGCAAATCGAACGAAATAGGCACTTATGTTTTTTTCCAAGCGGGTCGCTATAATAAACTGACTCTATGGGGAAAAGATGGTCAAAAACTAACCAGTGATATTCCCCATGTTTTACGTGCCGTTGTTGCAAATAAATATACTGAATCAAGTTCATCTCTTCCTAAAGATTTCAATAAAATAGTAATGAAGGCTAAGAATCAGTTTGATATCGATGTTCAACATCAAGAGTCATTCCGATACCATTCCTTTTCATTAAGTCCTGCTCAACGTTACGTGCTAAGGGAATTGAGAGCTCTGTATGCCCTTACAGAAGAAGATGACGACAAGTCAATGATAAATAGGCTTGAAAAAGCTTTCCGAATGACCCCTACAGCGGCAGTTTCAAAAGAGCTGAACTCTATTAGACGAAACAGCATGATGGGTCAAAGTATGCAAAAAGCCCTTATAACGATATTTCACAATCACAGACTTTCGGACAGATTATCTCGGGCCGATCTTGAAATTGAGAGATTAGAGATTCCACGAATTATATGTAGCGAAGCTTTGTAAATAGACCCCACATATAGTTGAGTTCCCCTTTTGCAGTGACTGGGTATCTTCTATCTTATTAGCATCATTTTCTTACTGTCAACAAATTCCTCAGCTTTAATCCTATAGAAATATACACCTGAGGAGACTTCTTCACCATCTTCATTTGTTCCATCCCAAATAACTGCCTTTTTGCCAGCTGAAAGTTGCCCATTCACGAGGGTTTTGACTCTTTGTCCAAGTATATTGAAAACGTCAAGGGTAACAAAACTTGCAGTCGGTAGAGCAAAATCTATTCTTGTTCTCGGATTAAACGGGTTGGGATAATTCTGTGAAAGCTCGTACTCACTTGGTAATACTGGAAGATCTATCTCTGAAACACTTGTTAAAATCTGTTCCCATGCATATTCGCTTTCGTTACCAGATATATCATAAGCTTTAATACTTACGTGCACCTTTTCGGCAGAAAGTCCAGTCAAAGTATATTGTAAACGATTCCCCACATCAATTGGTGATGATTCTCCTAAAACTGTTGCTTTACCTTCGTAAGGAGGACCAAGAGTGGTATCGTAAAACACAATGTAGCCCTTTAAATCAGAGTCCAGATTTGCCTGCCAGTATACTTTCACCGAATCAATCAATCCTGAATCCTGATATTTGACCAAGGAGTCAAGATGGGGCCTTGATGGGGCACTTTCTCCATCAACCAATGTAATCTCTGTTTCACCGTAAGCACTACCATAACTGCTAACCACTGCTATTGGTGTTTTACCGGCAAGTATACCAGATCGCAGTTCAAACTCAATTATTCCGTCCTTAGAATGCACCTGAAGCCCCGGCTGGGTTGTATCATTATCAACGGTCAAAAATGCACACCCATTGACAGTAACTGTAAACTGCATTCCGTCGTTGATTACAGACCCATCATTATTTAGAATCGTGTCACTTACCACGAAGCAAGTTGACTGACTGTCAGCAAGAATGACCTTTGGATTTGGGTAAAGACCAAAGGAACCAAAGGGTAGTCGAGGAGCCAAAGTATATGTTCCCAACTGATCAATTGGAGCAGTAACTGTATTACTAATGGTATCAACTGTACCACCAATGAATATCCAAGATTGAGTACTTTTGTCCTCTCTGTACATTGCAAGTTCAGTTTCAGAAAAGCCCTCAATCTCGGCTTCAAGGAATCGCATAGTCAGAGTTGCGGTGCTGTCGAATATGAGATTGAAAGGTTCGAATTGATAGAAGCCGCCATATCCATAGGTCATTCCTCGTGACTCTTCAGCAGCAGAACGGATACGCTGATAACTTAGCGCTGCACTGCTTGTGAGCATATTCTTAAGTGACAATGGTGATGACCCCCACCAACCCCAGGAATGACATTCAACCTGGGACAAAGTATCAGGAAATGTTGATGAGCCGTAAGTTAAATATGCAGTCGTATCCCATAAAGACACAGTGCTGTCAACAATATAAAATATGGCCTCCTCTTGAGGCGAACTCTTAAATCCTACTAAATCTAAAAGATTAAATAAAAACGCTGCGATCTTGATCTCCATAGGTACTTTTTGGCAAATATCGTGGACGAGCTGCCCGTACTCAGCCTCAGAATAGGATGGTTCTGAATACTCTTCAAGAGGAAAATGTCGTCCACTAATCCATATTCCTTTTGTGTCCTCATACTCAAAGAATTGCTTGAATGAGAATTCGCCGCCCACGGATGCTTCTATTCCTGCAGTACCCACTTCAATTTCAAATTCGAAAGCGAATACTGTCATCGTGTTTGTGCGTTTTTGGCTATATGTAATTGTTGCCTGTCCTGTTTGAGTTCTCTGCAACTCGTACGCAACTCCGAAAATGACATCTAAGGGACCGGTAATATTACTGTTTGAAAGAACAAAAGCTTGTCCCTGATTCTGTATTCCAAATAGTCCTCCGAGTAAATCAACGTTCTCTGCAAGGCCTTGAATTAGTTCCTGACCCCGCATTCTGTAACGAGTCGATCTTTCGTGGCTGTCATTTAGTGCTCCCCAATTGTAACTAAACTCCATTGACAATTCCTCGGGAAAGGAAGATTGTACGTCAAACAACGCTCCAAATTCGACTCCCGCCCCTACTTCACCCGTGGCCCCCAATCCTAAAGGTGTCACATAGAGGGGCAATTCACTAATGGCAACCGAGCCATTGAAATTTGGAAAATGTAGTCCTGCAGCTAAGCTTGCTTCTCCTTGGCCGGAAAGTCCAACAAGGAATAAAACTTGATTTTCGTTATGAAGATATTTCTGAATCGAATGACCAGTGAATTGTATCCCTACGTCACCGCCGACACCAATAAATACATCTATGGTGGGCTGTCCAAGAAGGCCAAATCCTGCTTCTGCATGCGCACCTCCCCCAATCTCAAGTCCGCCTAAGTCCGCGCGGTAAGCGTTTTGGAACGCTACTGATAATCCATCAGAACCATAGAACTCCAAGATATAACCCAAAAGTCTGATAAGAACATTGTCAAGCGCACTCACGTTTCCATCTACAAACAGAATATACATAATGGTTGCATCCATGTTGTTGTAATCAGGAAAAGCAAAGCGATACTCATCACCCTGGTGAATAACACCAAATGCTTCAACACTTGCTTCAGCACCAAATTGCGCCGGACCAAGTTTAGCTTTTAGAGGAGCACCTACTTTGAATTCGACCCCAACCTTGGTTTTCATCTGGCGAACCAGGTGCAGGCTATCCCACTGATAGTGAGAATCGTCAAACTCTTTCAAATTGAGGGAAAACCCTTCTCCTTTACCAACCCGAAGCACTGAGATACCGAGTTCCGCATATTTGGAGTTTTTCCATCCAAAAGTATACTCTTGATCTACAACAATCGAGTTGAAAGATACAGTTTGAATTAACTGGTGACGATTCCCTCGATAGCTGATTTCAGAAATGGCAAATGTTTCCATGGCACCAACAGAGCCATCTCCTATAATTATTGAAGGCACTTCAATATTGACAATGCCCTGTTCATCTGTCATGAAAGAATCAACCGGAGTCAAAACCACAAACGCCCCAGCTACGGGATCACCAGATATTCCATCTACAAGCCTATAATATCGATGTAATATCCCATTTGCACCAATTTCAGAAGTGATCGGATTGGGGTTGATAGACAGGTCCGTCAAAGCAAAACTTGAGGAAGATTGGGGCACTAAGGAGATATCCTGTAATGATATTTGACCTTCAATTACTGTTATATTTCGGACTGTGTCGGCAGTGTACCCCGCCGCGAACGCCCAAACGGCATAACCGGTTCCTGGTGTTAATCCAAGAATTTGGTATGCTCCCAAGCCATCAGCAGTATTGCTATTTCCAAGCGTTGCACTGACAAATGCGTTGCCGATTGGATCGTTAGTCGCCGAAGATCTTACTACTCCCGCAATTCCGCCTGTTGTATAGACCTCAAAGGCATTACCCCATGCCCAGGCATCTGTCTTGACATAAACACTATTGACACTCGTTGTCGTCTTCACCGCTCGAGAGTACATTCCCAACTGAGTCGGCTTGTAGTAGTAACGGAACACCGTTGAACCATTGGCCGGTAATGTCTGAGGACCTTTCTCCTGCTCAAAGTCACGACCCCCCGACTGGTCACGATCCAACCACAATAACTCACGGGACTGCTGGCTAAAGTCTGTGTGACTCCGAACCGTTACATCAATACGAACAGTCCTCCCCAATTCTACCTGACCACCATTAGGAATCACTACAGAACTCGCACTGTCTCTGAACACTACATCAGAAGCATACGGCCGATCACGGCGCATCGTATGAAAGGTCGTCTGATTTGTATTCACCTGAACACCCAACGACGTAGTCCAGTACTCCTTCTCAGAATCAAAAGGGTTAGACCCATAAGAGTAGGCCTCAAGATTATACTGTGCAGCCGGAATGCTATTCCACTGGACATAACCACTCGAGTTCGTCTGAAGACTGTCATACAACACTGACCAGTTCGAACTGTAACGAAACACCCACGCACCGGATGTATTTGTCCCGTTCTGATTCTGAACCGTTACTCGTAAGTTGCCAATCGAATGCGCTGTGAGAGCAATTTCATCAATCCATACACCGGCATTCCCGCTTGGTATAACACTACCATCGCTGACAAAGTCAAAGCTTATGAAAATCCCAGTCTGCCCTGCGTATTGATTCATGTTTATAGTTTTTGTTTGCCAGCCGGAACTATTGCCGCTGATAGCCATGAGATTAGCCCAATTGCCTGATTGATTGCGGACGTTTACTTGGAAGAAATCATAGTTAGCCTCAGTATTCATCCAGTACTTAAAAGTCAACGTCGCACCGCTATAACCCGAAAGGGAGATATTTCTCCGCTGCAAATACGTATTCAAATTATCATCATAAGTAGTCCGCGAATTGCTGCCGTTGTCTGCACAAAAGGCGCTCCAGCTTCCCGCATATTTCTTGGCATAGTTATCGCCCCATTTGGCGACAGTATTTGAGTTATTGTTCCCGACATACCAGGAGCCTGGAAACGAACCCTCAAAGCCTTCTGAGAAAATTGTTGTCTGAGCTTGAGCAGTAACCACTACCAAGATCAAATATCCCACAAAAGTGCTGATTAGTATCCTTTTTTTCATGTCATTCCCCTACAATTTAGAATGCTTGAACCCCGATTATCTACCTTGGTTTTTGAAAGATTCTAATGTGAATCCTTATAAAATGGTTTTACAGAAACTGAGCGGAGTTTTTCAAACCCCCGTTTTTGATTAATCATGTGCGATATTTATGTCAAAAATCTAATGAATTGCTTCAGCAGCATTACTATCGCCACTTGAATCTGAACTAAAGCTACACTTTCAGTTTCGATTTGTCAAACGAAAACGGGGAGGCAAGTGACTACTCCAGAAAGTCTTAGCAAGTGAGTCTTGATTTTCTTTTTGAATCGAAGACTAATTGTCAAAATTGGCAGGCCATTAGAGAATATTTCGATAAAGATTTCCTATGAGTTTCCTGAGAATTTTCTGCAAGAGTAAGGTTCCATTAAATAAATTAGACTCGAATTTTCCTCCCCCACCCCTCACCTGCTTGTGAGAAGATCTTTTGAGAGAAAGGACGCTATCTATCGGTCTAAGCAGCTCCCAAGAAGTACCTAATCAGGCTCTCAAAAGTTCGAGTAACGTCCTGCCGGGGAAGCATAATTCAAGCCACATTCTGGATAACCCAGTTGCGGAAGTCGTCTCGTAGACCCCGCCATTAATTTCGCAGATAAATTTTTATTTTCGTTTAATTATTTGATAGAAACCCACCGCAAGCGGATGGGCCACCCGTCGATATAGAATAGATTGTCAATTTATTGCAAAATAAGAAAGGAAGCTCTCTATGAAGAAGAAGAGTTTTTTAGGATTCTGTGTGCTTATTACCACACTTATCTTACTCGCTTGTAACGGGGAGGAAGATAATAGTACAGGACCTGACAAAAAAATAAGTGATGTTGCTGGATTTGTAAGGGCAGTCTGTGAACAGGCCGCATCCTGTCCAGGGATCTCGGCAACACAGACAGAAATCAACACTTACGTTGCGCAAATCGATAGCCGATTTAGTACGTCCCAAATTGAAGAGATGGAGCGCTTTATTACATATACCAAGAGCCAACAGGACTGCATACTGGAATGCATCGGCGGACTCATCTGTGGTCGATTTGGAGGAAGTATATCAAACATGAGCGACAGTGACGTCATTGAACCGTTTCGAGCGTGCGAACAGGAGTGCCTCTGAAAGATACAGTGAGTTTGACTAACGTGCAGCTGGGAGAAATTAAATTGCAGTTGGATGAGCCATTTTCCATGCTTACAATAAAGTCACGCCGCATACTCGATTCTACAGTTGTGAAACTCGTCTCGTAGAGCCCGCCATTAATTTCGCAGATAAATTTTTATTTTTGTTTAATTATATGATAGAAACCCACCGCAAGCGGATGGGCCACCCGGCCGGTTGTCCGGTGGTGTTTTTTTTGCCTTTCGCTTAATTCGCGATTATATTTCAATATAAGAGTACGGTATTAGTTGGGCACAGTATAGAAATTGACTAACATTACCGGCGTAAGTAAAACATAAACTCGGAGATACTGACATGGGCGACAAAGGAAGTAAAGACAAAGGGAAAAGGGAAAAAAGAAAAGAAGCAAAAAAAACTCCCAAGGAAAAACGGAAAGAAAAGATTAAAAAGAAGCAATAGAAGGGCAGCTGATAAATACGTATAGATCCTGGCCCTTGATTTCCGCAATTAGATTTCGCAAGATTAGCCTATCTTTTGTTTCGGGTTAGCTATATTCTAGTCCGATGGTAAGAGAATCACATTCTACTGGGTTTGGCGGCCTGGGTATCGCCCCGGGGCTGCTTTCGGCCATCGCTCGCCTTAAATTCACAGAACCAACCCCTATTCAGAGCCGCTCGATTCCGGTCGGACTTGAAGGCAAGGATCTTATAGCGATTGCCCAGACCGGGACCGGCAAAACACTCGCTTTTGGCATTCCCATGATTCAACGTTTAGCCCAGTTAAATGGTCAGGGGTTGGTGCTTTTGCCGACGCGTGAACTGGCCATACAGGTCAGCGAATCGCTTTATGCGGTGGGCCGGTCGGTTGGTTTCAGTTCAGCGGTGGTGATTGGCGGAGCGCCAGAAGGACCGCAGAAGCAGGCTTTGAAGAAAAAGCCAAGTGTAATTATAGCCACTCCCGGGCGGCTGGTGGATTTTCTGGAACAGCGGGCGGTGAATTTGTCGGCAGTTAAAATTCTTGTTTTAGACGAGGCCGACCGCATGCTTGATATGGGCTTTGCTCCGCAACTCAACAAGATATTAAAAGCGATTCACAAAGAACGGCAGACGATGTTGTTTTCGGCCACCATGCCGCAGGAGATTCTGGAACTTGCCCACCGGCATATGAAGCTGCCGATGAATATTGAAATAGCTCCGTCGGGAACAGCTGCTGATAAAGTTGTGCAGGAAGTGTTCTTCATCAAGAAAGAATCAAAGACCCGGCTTCTTGATGTTCTGCTTGCCGAATACCACGGATCGGTGCTGGTCTTTACCCGCACCAAATACGGGGCTCGAAAACTAAATCGCAATGTTCGCGCCATGGGGCATTCGGCGGCAGAAATTCATTCTGACCGCAGCCTGCCGCAGCGCCGTGACGCACTCGAAGGATTTAAGTCCGGCAAGTACCGGGTTCTGATTGCCACCGACATTGCAGCGCGGGGCATAGATGTAGCTGGCATTGAGTTAGTTGTAAATTACGATCTGCCCAGCACTTCTGGTGATTATGTGCATCGCATTGGCCGGACTGCCCGGGCCGGTTTGGCCGGTCGGGCGATTTCCTTTGCTACCTTTGAACAGAAAAAAGATATCAAGAATATAGAGCGGTTGATAAAAACCGGGCTGGCTATCAAGCAGGTGCCGTCGTTGCCATCTAAAACAACTCCAAATCGCAGGCCAAAATAAAAGTAAACTGACCCACTACCCGATTTTCAACCAACTTGACAATGGCCAATAGTACACTGCACGAGATAAAATTGCTGCATAGTCTATTGTTGGGAAACCTACTCTTAAATTAAATCTATAAGATTTTCTCTAATTCTTTAACTAAAAGGTCAATATCAGATTTTTCTGTGCGAAAATTGGTAATACAGGCTCGTAGGACCGGAATCTTGTTTTTCAACTTTGTCTCTGAAATCCAAACCCTTTGGCTATCATATAAAAGTTGGAGAAGATTGCTTGGTGAAACTTCCTGGTTTATTATTTTTTCATGTGTGAAACAAACAACCGGCAGCGGAGTGTCATTCATAATAGTCCACCCTGAGTTTTTCAAAGCCTTACGCAAATGTATACCCATCTGAACCTGGTGTTCAATCATCTCAGCAAATCCGTCAATACCAAGTTCTGCAAGACACATGAAGACCTTTAGCCCAATAAAACGTCGCGAGCATTGTATTGTTGTGTCATACAAATCGATTGTATCTCCTGACTTGCCCGGCATGTATGGTGACACAACTCTAAAAGCTTTTGTAACTGCGTCTTTATGCTTGCAGAAAAACATACCAGCACCCATTGATACCGAGAACCATTTATGGGCATCGCAGGTAATTGAATCTGCCAGCTCAATACCTGTCAAAAAGGGTTTCAAACGTGGCGACAATATTGCAGCACCTCCGTATGCAGCATCAACATGGAACCATAACTTATGCTCCTGGCAAAATTCAGCTAACTGGGGAAGTGGGTCTATGACCCCAGCACTTGTTGTACCTGCTGTCCCAACAACCAAAAAAGGGGCATAACACAGGGCCTTATCTTCCTGCAACTGCTTCGTAAGGTCGTTCATATCAAGCTTCAGACTCTCATCCGTCTCAATAATTCTTAAAGAATTACGCCCTAATCCGGTGATATGGGCAATCTTGGTAAATGAGTTATGGGCTTCTTCTGTCAGATAGATCAACGGCTGGGACTTAAGACTTAAAATTCCGTTATCGCCATATTGTGGAAAGGCCTTCGTCAAAGCTACTATGACTGCGGATAAATTGGCTTCCGTTCCCCCAGTAGTAAAATTAGCGGTGCATGAATCTGTATTAAAACCAAATTGAGAGAGCAAATAGTTCAGAGTGAATTGTTCGATTTCGTTCGCTGCAGGAGCATGAGACCAAGAACCTAATTGTGGATTGTATAATGCCACAAGGGTATCTGCAATTATAGAAGACATTTTTACACCCGGTACGTACAGACCGAAGTAGAGGGGATGTGTAACATGGAGCGTCCACTGACGCATCATCCAGGAAATGTCCGAAATCAGTTTATCTAAGGGGACTCTTTCATGGAAATCATATGTGGCATTTAGATGTGCACGTAACTCCTCTGAGTATGCCTTTGGAACTACTTTACTCTTTTCTACATTTAAGTAAAAATCTAAAACTTCATCCATTAACTGCTTTATAATTGAATTCATAATTCAATACCCAGACGAACAAGCGTTTAAACCGCCATATATTTCGTGGTTCATGAATCAACCCAGAGCAACATCGAGCGTCATCATCACCGCAAAGCCTACAATTGCCCCCATGGTAGCAGCATCAGCATGTCTACCGGCTTGAGATTCAGGAATCAAATCTTCAACCGCCACAAAAATCATCGCTCCGGCAGCAAATGCCAGTGCATACGGCAGGACCGGTTGTGCAATTAACACCAAGGCAGCGCCGAACACTCCGGCAATCGGTTCGACCACTCCAGAGAGCTGGCCGTACCAGAAACATTTCATTCGTGGCATCCCTTCACGTCGGAGAGGCATTGAGACCGCCATTCCTTCAGGGAAATTCTGTATCCCGATTCCAATTGCCAGAGCGACCGCACCGGCCAGTGTTGCAGATGGCAACCCGGCCGCAACCGCTCCGAACGCAACCCCAATCGCCAGACCTTCGGGAATATTGTGAAGCGTTATCGCTGAAACCAGTAGTACACTCCGCTGCCAGCTTGTTTTTATACCTTCGGCCTTGTTCATCGGGAAACCGGGATGAAGATGTGGCAGAAGCCAGTCAAAACCGCGTAGAAACAGGGCACCGGCCATAAAACCAACCGTCGCAGGGAGCCAAGCAGGAACAGACTTCCCCTCCGACATCTCAATCGCCGGAGCCAACAGGGACCAAAAACTGGCAGCTATCATAACCCCGGCGGCAAATCCGAGCAGAATGTCCATGGTTCGCCGCTTCGGTTCCCTCGACAGGAAAACGGTAGCTGCTCCGAGCGCTGTTACTCCCCAGGTGGAACAAGTCGCCAGAAGCGCCTGCATGATGGGATTCAGCTGGTTGAACCAGTCGGCTATTCCCATTCCCTATGCTCCTTTCTTTCAGAACCTTGTCGATGGCGGGATTTTGATGTCATTAGAACATTCCCTGGTCAGTGTTTATCATTTCAAAGGAAATCACCGCGTAATTTCTGTTTTACATTAGTTTGTGCTGTCTCTTGAAAGAAACAAGACGTACTCGGCCAGTTTTTCTATTTCTGTTATGGTAAGGGTTCTGCCATAAGGGGGCATCATGGCTGACAAATCAACCGCCAGGCCACCGCCTGTAATTACTTTAACTACGTAGGCGCTGTCAGCTTTATTTAGAAAGGTAGAGTCTGTGAAATCTCTTGGTTTAGGCTCCAGATTGTAGGCATTAAAACCGTCACCCTTTCCTGTTGCGCCATGACAAACTGAGCAATAATGCAGGTACATACGTTTTGAATCCTCAACTGTTACGTCTGTGACTCGGAAAAATTCTCTGGCTGCCTCTAAAGCTAAATCCTCTTTCTGAGGACTGTCGTTCTGGCAACTCAAGGCTATAATGACCATTGCCAATATTATTAACGGGAAGAAAAACTTCATTCTGGTACCACTTGCTTCCCGATCAAAAAGGCAGTCAATTGCTTGGCTTCTTTTTCACTAAAGCCATAATTGGGATGAATTGTACTCGGCCGATATTTTTGGGGATTTCGCAGCCATTTATAGACCCAGCCGGTTTCCAGCCTTTGGGCGAGATTGTCAAGCGTTGGCCCGACATAGCCACCCTTGCCGTCAATGATATGGCAGCTGACGCATTTCTGTTGGTCAAAAAGATTCTTGCCCTTACTTGCATCTTCAATTGTGAATTCATATTCGAGAAATTTTGGTATCTCTTTACTTACATAGACCTCTTTTAAGTATTTTGCTATTTCTATTGCATCTGGTTCAGTCATTCTGAAGCGAGGCATTCTGGCCGTCACAATAGGTCTAACAGCGTACGGTTTAAGTAAATAGTTTTTCAGCCACTCATATTTGACTCTGCTGCCGACATTAGTCAATGAAACAGTAGAAATCGTTCCTCCGTATTTTTTGACAGTGTGACAACTGATACAGCTAAATCGTTCGAAAAGTTCTCCAAACTTGCCCGGAGGTTTAGTGTAAGGTGAACTTTCGAGCTCGTGGACTAAATATTCAGCTGGGTACTCACCTTCTTTGTTACCCAAGAGAGCGACAGTAATAGCCAGTGCCTCTTGATCGGTAAGATTGAAATTGGGCATATTATAAATTGAATCAAATGCAATCGGATTTTTTATTTTCATGAAAATCCAGTTGTGCAAATTGCGGGCGACATCGTTCTTGTTCCCGAAATAGAGCGATGACACCGACCTGTTGCCGATATTTGAGAGATCGGTACCGACTTTCAGCTTCGGAATATCAGCTACATTATGACATCCGCGGCAGCCGTAGCCCCAGAAGATTTGCTTGCCTTTAATTACTTTTTGCTGGCGCTCTTCTGGCGATAGAGCCGCTTGAGCTGCATTTAATTTTTGCGGGTAGAGATAGTCATCTTCGGTAAATTCATCGAAAAAATAAGCCGCGATGTCCAATGCCTCTTGATTGGAGAAATTAAATTCCAGCATTTTTTTGCGCGGCTGGTAATAATGGATGTTACGCAGAAAATTCGGGAGCCACGCTTCTTTTACTTTGTCCCCGACTCTCTCAAGTTCGGGAGCAAACGTGCCGCCTCGACCATGAATAGAATGACAGGAAATACAGCGTGACTCTCTTACCAGAATATCCCCGCGATCCGGGTCACCTGCTGCAGTTGGCATCTCATTTATGAAAACCGGCGGAGAGTCTTTGTCGTCCAAACTGATCAAGTATTCTATAAGACTGAACAGCTTTTGGTCATCAAGCCTAAAAGTCGGCATCCTGGGGTTTTTGAGATAATTGTGCGGATCTTTAAGCCAGTGGTACAGCCAGCCGCGATTCACTTTGTTGCCGATGCCATTAAGGTCGGGACCCAATTCGTCGACTTTATCCTCATAAAAGTCACTAATACTATGACAGCTGATGCAGCCTTTTTCTCTAAAGAGAATGCGTCCCTGGGTAAGCAAAGAAGTCTTGGGAACTTCCTCTGATAGATGGCAGGTACCACAGCTGGCTTCGAGGAATTCTTTCGGCCAATCGCTTTTTTCCCAGAACTCTGTGGTCATGTGAGCTGGTATGGCCCTGAACTCTTCGCTGAAGAAAATTGTTTTTTCGATGTAGGTTAAATCGTCGCTGCTTACAGGAATATTGTTCATAAAGTCGCAGCTTGTGACCAGGGCCAGAATTGACAAGGCTGCAATTACTAGCCCGACCGAAAACTTCCGATTATTAGCAATATTCACTTTAGCATCCCTACAAAAAGGCAGACGGCCAGCGCCTGCCTTATTTGATATTTCTCCAATATAAATGCAATTATTTTTTCTTCAAAGCAAATTCAATTTCTACAGAGCCGGAGTCCGGCATAACTATACTGACATCCTCCGCTTTGCGTTTAGGGTGCCATACTTTGACATTGTATTTTCCGGGCGGAACACCGCTTATCTTAAAGAAACCAGAGTCGTCCGCTTTACTAAAATAAGGATTGTCGATTACTACTACATAGGCCTCCATTTCAGGGTGAACATTACATAGCAAGACCGGGTCACAGACTTTCTCACAGCTATTTTTGAAAGTGAATGACCTGATGTCTCCTTTTGGCCAGGTTCCCAGATTCATTTTGTCAGCAGATTCATCCGGACTGAAGACGTTGTGGGCGACGTCGTCGCTATTTAAAAAGTCAACGGTAGTTCCCACCAATACAGGCAGTATATGTGGTGAAAAGATCATATTTAGCTGGTCCATTACCGGATTCTTTTCCGGGGGTATGAAGTCGCCCGGAGCGCTTTCAATATAAACGACTGTCTTTGGAAGATATTTACTTCTCTTGGCTTTCACAAATCCGGTTATATCTCCTGCATCTGAACTGGCAAACTGAAAAATCACCAGGATTAATCCGAGACTTAAGAGTTTAATCAGTTTCATTTTATTTCCTCACTTTCATATAAATTATGATGTTAATTTAGTGGCCATCTCCGCCGCCAGCATCTGCTGCATGCTCTCCAAGACCCAAATGCATATTCTCACCGAAGTAAAAGCCTTCATGGCCGTAAATCGGTTTCAGGGTTTTTATAATAGTACTGCCTGCTTCAACGTTGATTACAGTCAAAGTTACGATTGAACCGGCCAGAGGCTGCTCGTGAGCTTCGACGGTCGGGTCATCCAGCTTTAATGAAAAATTGATAGTTTCGTTTCCTGATTTAGGCAGCAGGCCCATGCCCACAGCGCCATATGTTGCTACCGCTCCGGCCCTGAGAGTTATGTTAAGTGAATCATTTGAGGCACCCACCCAGGTAGTCGAACCGACTGTGCCACCTGTAAATTGACTGTCGAAAACAAATCCGGAAAAAGCAGCCGAAATATCGGTTGTCCACTTGTTCATTGTCTCCTCGTCACGGAAAAATCCGGGAGGTTCAATTTCCAGACTCAGATTATAGCTGTCGTAGGGCAGCTCCGAGTTTGCTTCGTAACGCAGGCCATGCTTGGTCTGCACCGGTACCAAATGCACTTCAAATGTGTCTGTGGCACCTTCGGCAAACAGGGTGACATGACAATGAGAGACAGTCAAACCGCCATGGGCGTCGTGGCCGGTTGCGGTCTCTGCAATCTCCACTATAATATGGTTGGAGCCAGCTTCGGCATGATGTTCGACTAAGGCACCATCGTGTTCCATCTCCCACAACTCTTTGGCGGCACCGATAGACATTTTGATATGCATCTGTGGCAGCTCTATCGAACCGACCAGAATATCTGCCGAATCAGCTGTTGCTACTCCGGCTGCTTTTTGAAGCAGTACTACCGGGTAGGGGCTGCTGACGCCGTGGTGTGCACCAGTGTCGGCTGGGGCATCTGTTCCACCGATTTCGGCCACGAAGGCGACATTTACCGGCACAGTCCAGTAGTTCCAGGTTTCGACAGTCCTGAGGGCATCGGTTGGCTGGATATTCAGCTGAATTATCAATTCAGTTGACATCTCAACCGCTGGTGCTGAGACCGGGTTGTCATCAACGCTGCAGGACAGAAGCGCAAATGCTCCGACAGAGGCTATAATTAAAGTGTATTTGATAAAGGACATTTTTTCACTCCTTACTATAAAGTTAAAACGCAAAATCTAATCTTACATTCAATTTAGAAAAATTCAGATCCGACGGGTCCACAGCTGATTCGACTACGAACTTTATATTGGCTCGATAGAGTGCCGCGACGCCGGCCACTACACGTTCGATACTTTGCTGAGCTTCCGGTTCGGCTCTTTCGTACCTCGCCAGGGTTATCAGCCAGGGATAGATGACCTGGTTAAGTTCCACAAAGCCGAGGTCATACTTTTTGTCTAAAGCCAGATTGCCTTCGACCACTTCGTCCTTACCGCGAATCCAGCCGCCAAACAAGTTCGTGTTTTGAAACAGCACATTAAAATCAAGGCCATAGCGCTCTCTGCTCAAATCATTGGAACCAACCAATCCATCATTGGGGTAGCTGCCGAAATAGGTAAAGCCTCCCAAGGTAATTGAATTGTCAATCCAATTTCTGCCGCGGGGGTCAGCGGTCCCGCCTGAACCGTCGAATCCCATTCCGCCTAATTTGTAAGCCGCTCTGAAATAACCGTCTTTAGCTGAACTGTTTTCAGCTGCAGCTCCGGACCCGTTGACAAACCCCGCTCCCCAGCGAAACCTGCTTGAAGCGATTCCTGATAGCTCAACTCCGAGTTGAAACGTTTCAATTCCAAACGATTCATTGCCATGAGCATGACCTGCTTCAAACTCATCCGCCGTGGGGGAATAAGTATTGAAGGCATAGGGCGTCACCGCCAGACCACGATGATTTGCAAACGGAACAATATTGGGAATGAATTGGCCGATGCGCAGGTTCAGAAAATGTTCCGGCAGCTTATTGTTAAACAGATTAGAAATCTGAAAGAAGGCTCTGTCAATTGAGCCAATTTCGCCTTCTTCAAATAAGTGGGCACCGGCATAGAAGCTGACGTTTTCTCCCAGTGTTCCGGCGGTCATGAGAATCAGAGAGGGAGATAAAAATTCTGTCTTTATTTTCCCTTGTCTGTCGTAATTGAAGCCTGAAGCTACCCTGATTGCGATAGGGGGAGTTCCGGGGATGTCGTTTGGCCAGACGGCGTTCGGGAAAACCTTTTTATAAGCGTCGGCGCCTAAAGAAACCGGTTCGTCCTTAGTCTGATCGGCATCATCTTCGGGATACTGGAAGCCATTTAAGCGGTAAGCTTCACCAAACGAATTTAGCTTGGGGAAAATCGTATGGCAGGTTATACAGCTCGTCTCATATTTTCTGGCAAAAGATGGTATAGCGTTAGGCTTGTCCACTAATGCCATTGACACTAAAACGAGTATGCCTATAATCGTAATTGTTAGAGTGTGTCTCATATATTGTCTCCTTATTAGAGTTTTATTCGCCAGCCCTCTCATTTGCTGATCTGAGATATTCCAGAACTGCTCTGGCTTCATCAATACTTAAATCTTGATTGGTCATAATTGTGTAATACTGCTTTTGCAGTGCCTGCACACCGGCGTGACGCCTTATATTTTCTTCAGGATTCAAAATCATGTTCATGATAAAAGCAGGAGACCTGTAAGCTGTTACCCCGCGGAGAGGCGGACCCGTGAATCTTTCATCAAGTCTATGGCAGCGATAACAAGTTTTATTGAAAAGCTTCGCACCATAGGAGGCCAACTTTTCGTTTATGGGATCAACTGTTAATTCCTGTTTGATAGGGCCATAGCCGTTTTTTAAAAAGAAATCATTTGAAACAATACGGCCTGAAACATTGTAAATTCGTTCACTTACCGGAATGGGCCGGCCGTTTGATTCATATATAGCAGCGTACTTCTTGATGGGCATCTTAGTCAGTTGGTTAATTCCGCCTCTGTTGAGAGTGTCGAACATGGTAAAAGTAATAAAAATTCCGAGAAAAAGAATCGCCCCGATGAAAATGACGGAATATATGCGGTTGTCATATTTGAGATGCATGAAGAAAAGAGCTACCAGAGTTGCCTTTATTGCGGCTATTGACAATGCAACAATAAGATTCCAGGGACCAAAATCTATAGTAGAGACTACAACTGTGGCCGTGGTTAAAAGCAGCAGAAGTGCGGCTACAATTAGGTAAACCCTAATTTTTAGGACGTGCGGTTGACTATGTAAATCGTGGTCGTTCATATTTTGCGTCTACCTTCAATACTTTTAATCAATTTGAACCTGATCTTTGTCCTTTCATTTCTTTACTATACAGCATCAGCTGTTGAGTAGTTGACCCACTGATAAAGTATCTTCATAAAAAATTACCTTTCTTTAGCCGCTTTTCTTTTTCGCTTTAAGGTAGTTGCTGCCTGCTCCAAATTTAGCTCTTTAATCGTACTCAAATATTGTTTCTGGAATTTTTTCCATTGGTCATGCAAGGCACAACTCTCTTCATCGCTGCACTTATCAAGCCCAAGAATACATCTTTCACTTATGTCCATCTTTCCATCTACCGCCTCGACCACTTGCCCCAAGGAAATGCGCTGAGGTGGACGGGCCAGCCTATATCCTCCGCCTGGACCCTTGGTGGTAACTATTAGTCCTTTATTTCGAAGCAGATGAAGTATTTTTGATAAAAACTGTTTAGGAATTCCTTCCTCTTCGGCAATTTTTCTTCCCAGCACAGGATCACCGTCTTTCTGGGAGGCCAAATAAATCAAGGCTCTCAAAGCGTACTGACATGTCGGCGAATATAACATCTAACGTATCCTATTACCTGAATAGTTCATTACTTACTCAACTACTATATTATATCGGTATCTGTTATCCTTTTGTCAAGCTCTTATGAGAAGTTTTTCACAAAGATTTATCTGGCAAAGTCGCCTGTGTCGCCCTAACTTATTGTGTATTAGTATCTTAGGTATTCTTTAAGGCTCAAAACAATTACATTAAATACTTAATCAGGTCTCTTTAAAGGGGACCATACAAACTTCCTCGGAGCCTCAATAAAGTCTCTCCGGGGGGAGATGATTCAAGCCGCATTCTGGATCACCCAGTTGCGAAAGTCGTCTCGTAGACCCCGCCATAAAATTCACAGAATAATTCTTACTTTTATATTTATTTTGACAGAAACCCACCACACCGCCTCAGCGGGGATGGGCCACCCGGCGAAAACAAATTGATACAAGTATAACAAATGAGAATGTTGAAGATATCTCAAGATTATTATCGCATCAGAGTTTGTTCAGAAACTATTTTTACAAAGACTTAGTAAAATGAGATTTGTATAACCAATCCATTAGCAATCTTAGGCAGCATTCTCAATCACCCAGTTGCGGAATTCGTCTATTCGGAGGAGCCAATAATTCTTTTGTCGTGACATTTAGTGAACTGTAAAGTTGACACTGGAAGAACGGCCGGCATCATCCATACACAACAAATAGTGCTTACCCTTTCTCGGAGTATAGAAGGTAATTTCACTCGACCGGACTTCCTCAAGATGCTTTCCATCGAGAAACCAGTGCACTTTCCCATCGCCGGACGCTACTGAAGCCTGCAGCCTTATTTTTTGATACTCCGGCAGTATCTCTTCAGCAAATTCAAACACTGCGCCCTGTTCAGGGGAAATTATTCTTGGACCAAGCCCATCATTTACTACATAACAAGTTGGGTCATAGGGCGGCAGCGGACTACTCATACCATTTTCTACCAGCCACGATGCTATTGCCTGCGGCCATTGCTCAATAATTCTTCTCTCACTGTCACGATTGTCAGTGCAACTTGCTCTCAACCGCAATCCTGACTGCCGGTCGACAGTTATCGGACGATGTACTGAACAGATTGCAGACGGTGATTTGCCGATCAAGAACTTTTCCGTCACTTTTTCCCGACAAAATCTACTGACTGGCTGACCACTTAGTCCGCAAACCGAGCGCTGCCCAACTTCGGGTGACGGTAGATACCAGACTTTTTCACTTTCTGTCACAATTTCAGAAAAGACATCAAACAAAATCGGTGCTGCGGCTGAAGCTCCCACCAAGTCGACCGACCCTTCACCCGAACAGTTGCCCACCCAAATGCCGACCGTGTACTCTGGATTGTAGCCTATAGCCCAGGCGTCCCGTCTGCCATACGAAGTTCCGGTCTTCCAGGCAATCGGAAACCTTCCGGTTGCGAATTCCCAGCTATCGGGCAAATCGGGTCGTTTCAGGTCTACGAGAATATCAGATAAGAGATAACAGGCACCTTCGGAAAATATGCGAACTCCATGATTGTTGCCGGCCTCTAACAATGTTTTGATTGGTCTATGGATGCCATCCCTGGCCAGTGTTGCATAGAGATTGGTAAGTTCGGTCAATTTAATTTCGCACGCTCCCAGAATCAGTGGCAGTCCGTATTCGTAATGTCGGCGGTTTAGAGTCGAAATGCCGCCGCGCTGCAAATGTGAGTAAAGGTTTTGCAGGCCAATATCGGCGGTGGCATTGACAGCAGGAACATTAAGGGAGTGAATAAGGGCATCTCTAACAGAAATAATACCGCGATATGATTCATCGTAATTCACGGGCCGGTAGCCAGAATAATTAACAGGTATATCTGCGACCATCTGTTGTGGCGACAGAATACCATTATCAAATGCCAGAGCATATGCAAACGGTTTCAAAGTAGAGCCGGGAGACCTTGGCGCTGCAGATGCATCAACCTGACCACTGTGTCGCTTATCGTTGAAGTCCGGTGAACCGACCAGAGCACGGATCTCCGCGCTGCTATTATCAATAACAACAATGGCCAAATTGTAAATATCTTTATTTTCAAGTTTTTGCCGGTAGACCGTTGCAAGCCGTTCACAGACCAATTGTGCTTCATAGTTAACGGTTGATTGCAGACTGCTGGAATCAGGATAAGAAATTTGCAGAGATACCGTCAAGTGCGGAGCAATCTTTGGAAACGACAATCGCCGCGAGGGCAGTTCTTCGGTCAGTGCCACCAGATATTCCTGTGAAGATATAAGTTCGGAATTTAACAGGTTGTTCAGAATTTGCTTTGAACGCTTTTTACCGCAAGCAAGGCATTTATCCGGTCGGAGTTTCTCAGGCGACCCTGGGATGGCCGCTAAAATCGCAGCTTCGGACCAGGTTAGAGCAGTTGGCTCTTTGTCGAAATAAAAGTGTGAAGCCGCACCCACACCCTCAATATTACCGCCGTAGGGAAGGAGATTAAAGTACATTTCAAGAATCTCAACTTTTGAATAGCGAAGCTCCAATTGCATTGCCCGAAACATTTCAAAAAGTTTGTTAGGCACTGTTCGCGCCTTAGGCTCAATCATGCGTGCAATTTGCATCGTTATTGTGGAGCCACCACGCACAACCCTACCCTTTTTTATATTAGTAACAGCAGCATTGACAAGCGATATTGGATTAATGCCGGGATGCAGATAAAAGTATCTATCTTCGGTGTTAATTACGCTTTTTATCAGCTTTGGTGAGATCTGTTCAAGTGTAACAGGTTTTCTCCAAAATTTATCGACGGAAGTAAATGCGTTTAGGAGTTTTCCTTCACGGCTGTAGATAAATGTAGAATGCGGGCGAAAAAGTTTGTCTTCGGGAAAAGGTAAGAGCCACTGGTCAACAACGCCTAAAATGGCGACGCTGATTCCAGCAATAATCAAAAATAATTTTGGCAGCTTTTGTATTCTATAAGTTCGAAATAGACTCCGAATCATTCTATTTACCCTGGCTAATCATTTTGAAAGTGGCATTTGTTATTTCATGTCTACTATTACTACTCTGCCGGACGAAGCTGCACTTGCTTTCAACGGATTGTACATGCACTCTGCGGCGACAGGCGGAACAATGAAATCACCTCGCGCAATTACCCTGATGCTATAGTAGTAGTGCTGTGCTTTTCGACCCCTTATGTTTATAAATAACAGAATGCGGTCATCCCGGATGTCCTGATGTTCGAGCTTCGATTGTTTAGCTCGGAATTCTGGCATAAGATTCTTGCCTTCCAGTCGTGGATTTTCTATTTCAAATCCTGCCGGCAGCAAATCTGCAATTACTACATTATTCAGCGACTCTTCGGTGGTCTCTATAAAAATATGTCCGATAATCCGAGAGCCCAATTCAACATTTGATAAATTTACCTGTGAGCCGCTTTCTTCGAGATATTCCCGACGCACAACTATACCCCGGTCAAATTCAGGTATTGCCCCGCTTTGTGGGACACCGCTGGCCTGCCAGTAGTAGAAGCAAGTCCCTTTTCCTTCAATTGCAATCGTCAGCTCTTTCCCTCCAATGTCGTTGCTTGAATATGAAAAGTCCTCGGTGCCGAACTGAATTTTTTCCTGCCCATCTATTTGAATATATCCTTTAAAGTCAGCCGGTTCAGTGTGACTGAAAAATTTCCCTAATGACATAAGTGCAAAGGCTGTTGCCTGCGTGTTGTACCATTGATTCAGCCTCGCCCCCTGCAACAGCGAACGGGCTAAAACAGCGGCCGAGGGGTTTTCCGCATCAATTGAAAGTAGAAGATCCAGGAGAATGGCATTGGTGCGAACTCCTGATGAAAAATTTCCGCCCGATTGGGGTGCGGTGAAATCGAGCTGTATATCAAAAGGAATCATCTCTTTGGCTCTTGCGACATCTCCTGCCATTGCCATTGAAGCTGCCAGTTGATAAACGGTGTACAATGGAAGTTTGCTTACATTGAGTCCCGACAGGTAGTTAAATAACCTATTATCCAACTTTCCGACTTTAGTCAGAATATAACAAGCATAGACACGCTGTTCGTTTGAAACATCGGCAAACCCTTTGTCTCGCGCTATGTTCACCAGAAAGCGAATCGTCCGCTTATAGCTTGAGTGATCTATATCATATCCGGCCTGTTTCGCTTCAACCAGGAAATGTGAGGCATAAATTGACGACCAGTTGTGAATGCGGTTTGACCCCGGCCAGTAAACGAAGGCTCCGCTGCTTTGCTGGTGCCGCAGCAGTTTATCAATTCCTTCCGCAACAAAGTATTCGTGTCCTTTGCCGCCGAATAATTCCGGCCTGACTATTTTGACCAGGTCATCGAAATAGAGCAATGGAAACAGCGCCGAGGTTGTTTGCTCAAGGCAGCCGTAAGGGTATCGCAGCAAATACTCGATATTTTGAGTCAATTGCATTGCCGCTAAAGAAGAAGTTCTAAGAATGTATTCTTCAGTCCCCGTGACCCAATCAGCCGGTAGAGTAATTCTTACCAACGAATCGGCTGTAACTTCTCCTGAACCGAACTTGGTAGTCAGAGGTACCGCTGGCCGGTTTGCCATCTCAAATGAAACTCGGGAAGTTTCCGCTCCTGCCTGTGTCTCTAACTTGATTTCAATAATCCCCGGAGCAGGCAATGCTTCAAAAGGAAAAATGACAACACCCTGCTCCTGACTTTTCAAGCTGATCAATTTTGGTTCGGCTGATTCAAGTTTAGCCTGACCGGCAATCTCGACCTTAACGCTGATATTGGCCGCAGTATCAAGACCATTGAATACTGTCACAATTCCCTGGACTTTATCATTCGGTGCCACGAATCGAGGAAAACTTTCCTGAAGTATAATTGGTTCTTTGACCAAGAGACTTGCTGAGGCAGAGCCGAACCTGTCACCATCGGCCGCAACAGCCATTATAGTCAGCTGCCCGTTAAATTGCGGAACTTCGAAATCAATTTCCGCATTGCCGGCAGAGTCTACAGCCACAACTCCGCTCCACAACGAGACGGCGTTTACACGCCGTGCCTGAAACGGATTTTGATGTCTTGTTTCTCTCAAAGAAGAAAAACCACCCGAAGGAGACAGATGACTACCTGCGCGTTCTGTTTCGGGATAGATCAGTGAATACAGGTCATAACCAGCCATAGAGGGACGTCTCTTGCCATAAAAGAAACCAAAAGGATCAGGAGTGTTAAAATCTGTCAACTGTAGAATTCCAACATCAACTGCGGCAATAGTTAATTTTGCGTCCCGGGATCCGTTTGTACTGACCCTAATATTCAGCTTTGAATTAGGCTTAATCTCTTGGGGGCTTTGGACGGTAACATCCAGCCGTCTTTCATCCTGGATAACTTTTAGAGGTACAATACCGAATGCCCGAGCTGGCGTGTGTTTGCTAATCTCAGCAGCGGGGCGTATTAAAGTTGCCGATATGTAAACATTGGGCGAATAGCCCCTCTCTACATGTATAGCGATTTCTCCCGTGTTCTCCGTTAAATCAAATGTTAAGTAGTCCTGTATCGTTTGGTTCTCAATTGTTATCAGCAATTTACCAGCAAACGGTGCCCGGACTAGAAGCATGGCGTTCATGCCCGGAGAATACTCTGTCCTGTCGAGATCAAGCTGCAGCCGGTCAGGTTCTGATAAAGACCAGGGAACTCTGCCCCACCCTGCGGCATAAAACTTTACACCGGCTGAATGGCCACCTGCAGGATCACTTGCCACTATTTCGTAATGGCCGTAATCCCGAGGAGTGAATTGCACTGTATTACCGTCGATACCGATCGCCTGCCACTTCGATTCTATCGGTTCGGTCGTTCGTTCTGAAACAAAACGATAGCTGCCATCCGGCTGCTTTTGAAGCATGGAATTATAGACAACTCTAAAGAAACTTAATTGTATTGAGTCCCCCATAGTTGGCTGACCATCGGGCTGAACCAATACAATGCGGGTCTGTACAGATTCACCTACTTTCGCATAACCTTCTAGATTTGTTTTTATCCCTACATATTTTTTGTAAGGATGAATTTTTGCTTCGCTAAACGAGCTTACGGCGCGACCTCCGGTTTCTGATACTGTTGCCCACACTCTTGCAGTCAGTAAACCGGGTGGGCGGTGCTTATCGGATATAATATAAATAAATTCTATAATCCCGCTCTTTGGGAGTTTTGATTCTCCCAGTTTAATCTTTGAAACCGAAGCGTCACGGCCGGGCACTTTGAATTTGTAGCTGCTGTAAGCATTTGGACGGAAATCCTGTGGCGTTAATATTATTTCTGCTGTTACTTTTTGCCCGGATGCCGGAGCTCCGAATAACATCTGGCCATTTACCGAAGTCTTAATCGTGTCTCCAATCCGGTAATCGGAGCGGTCGTTTCGCACGGTAACCTTAATTCTGTCAGGCACGAAGTCCTCGACCAGAAACTGAGATTGTCCCAGAACATACCTGTCGGACAGATAGGCAATGGCGCGATATCGACCGGTAGTAATTCCAGATGGGAGTTCAATTTCAATCGCTGCCATCTCCTGCCCTGCTGTCATTCGGAATTCTCTGAACAGGCGACCACGCGGATCCATTACTTTTATCAAATAAGGAAATGTGCCGAGCCGCGAACCGTTTTCTCCCCTCACGACGCTTACAAGATTAGCGGTTTCTCCCGGGCGAAATACTCCCCGGTCAAAGTACATGAATGATTCGTAGGCATCCACCAGGTAAGGGCGACCTGATACGTCGAAATCACGAGTCGGCAACCGGGTATTATCAAGCCGCATGAAAGACAGGTCACCGTCTATTTCAACTGATATTATGAATGGCTTGTAGCCTTCGATTTGGTCTGCAATATCAGTAAAGGTTGCCACTCCTTTTGAATTTGTGCGACCCTCCAAAAGCAGTTGATTGTTGCGTGAAAATAATTTAACATTAGCCTTTCTAACTGGCTTTGCCTCAGATAGGCTGTTTGCCCAGACCAGCAGGTTATGTTCCGACATTCTGGCCATTATTCCGATATCACTCATCATTACCTGCCGTGAATCAGCAATCCAGCGCGAAGTCTTGTCGCGAGCAGAGATAACGAAGATACCTGCTAAGGTATCACCCAATATTTTCCCGATATCAATTGTTGATATCAGCTCTTCATTGGTATTGGCTTCAAGCGGAAAATCTTTCAGAAAAGTCCTGCGCCCAAACGCATCACTGGGAGCAGCTGACCAACTGTATCGTTTTGATTTTGTTGCTATATATGTTACGAGATTGTTGGCAAAAACCTGACTAATTTCGATTGACAATGTGTCAATATTAATAGTTTTGACTTCCAACAGGCGGCTGCCATCACTGGGCAAATAAATGCCCTGCGATGTGAATCTAATAGAGGGACGCAAGTCGCCCATTGTGACTTTTCCGCTGAAGTCTCTTTCAAGCAAAGCGCCATCGGCAGACATCAGTCCAGCTGCAATCGATACTGTATAAGTTGATCGGGGTTTGAAGTGCCCGCGTAGCTGTGCTCCTCTCCAGTATGAGTCGACAGTAAAAGGTACTGCCGGTTCCAATTTTACATAATTTTGGATTTCATTGGTTGGGACCTTTCCAGAGAATTGAATCAGAATTGACCCCTGTTTACCGGCACGCTTTTGTTGAACTCGCTCAATTATCAAATCCAAATTTGGATTTTGTGGAACTTCCATTGTATAGGTATAATCCACACTAAGACCGTTTCCGCATTCTATGCAGTTAATACCGGCCTTAATGATCAATTGATATTGCTGTGCTCCCTCACGAAGATCAAATAACTCCGTGGCAAGACGAAACTGAGCGGAGTTTGCGTCTAAAAGAGATCCACTTTGGGATGTATCCGGCCAGATGACTTTTAGCTTCGATGTGGTAGCATCCTTTTTACCTGCTATACGTAACAATCGTTTGAGCTCATCTCTGTTTACGGTATAATTGAAATCAAGATCTATCACAAGTCGGGCCTTGCGACTGTTCTCTCTATTTCGCTGCGCCCGATACCGAGAGACACTAACCGATAGTGGAGGCGTTTGAAATTCAAAACTGTAATTCCGGCCTATGGCATTGCCGTTTACATAGCCGCCACCTGCCGATACCAAAGCGGTATATTTAGTGGCCGGGGCTAACGGTTTGGTCGGATAAAATGCAATAACGTCGGTTGCAGTCCAGCGTGCCAGACCATCTATTTCCGGATTGAACTTTACAGGTAATTTCCAAACCATTCTATTTATGCTATCCGGAGGCACCAGCGCATTTGAGAATTTAATAGAAATATTTACAGTTTGTTCTGTGCTTCCCAATGGGCTGAACGACACAACTTTAACATTCGGATCAGGTTTTGGTCCGGGTACATCGGCCCACAGAACCAACCCCGCCGCAGATATGATTGCTATAATGAGAATCAGCCCCGATGTCTTAGAAATGAATCTCGTACTAATTATCAAATTGAGCATCAATCCCCTCCAAACGTAATATCCTGTTCCAATCGAAACTAACTGCTATTACCAACCCACTCCAGTTTTACATTCGTCCACAGCCTTTAGTCGATATTTTTTACAAAATGAAGTGAGTCGTACTTGAAAAAAATATAAAACTAATGCTTTGATTCTTGCCGTAAGGATGTATAAAGAATCTTTGGTTGAGCAGCTGGTTACGGGTCGTGGTTTCGAGTCCTACAGGGGGAGCTACTTTATTGTATACTAATCAGTTATAACAATTTTTCTTCATTCTCTCTCTAATAGTAAGTGTGTGAACTTACCGGAGGGCGTGAAGTCAAAGTTGGGCCGTCCGTTAACTGGCTTCTCTATATTGACCTGCCGCCGTTTTATCAAACCCAGTTGCGTATCTCGCCTCGTGGCTCCGGCCTATAATTGAATAATAGCATTGGTCTTTTCATAAAGCAAAAAGTTGCGAAATTTGTCTAACTGCGCCCTTTTTTGAAATTACTCCACAACCGGCTGAAAAGTTCTAAGATCGTCCCGTCGGGGGAGCCTTCTTACGCCGCATTCTCAATCACCCAGTTGCGGAAGTCGTCTCGTAGACCCCGTAAACTTTATATATGACTCAGCATCAGTTACTTATCAAACCACCCTGATTGGACTTTCGAACTTTTCCCCCTGGTATAAACATGGTCGTCATTCCTCCCACAGAGTTCGCGAACCAGTGGATTTTAAAACAACCGTGGGAAGTCGAAATCCTTAACCCAAAAGTGGTCCAGTCTACGGGATGACGTCAAATAGTTACAGGACTAACTTAAGAAGTGGTAGAATAACAGGGGGCAGGTCAGATTCTACCGATAAATGTTTTCGACAACGTGCCGATACTTCCCTATGCAGGGGGGCGTGTTCCTAATCGCCTTGCAGGAGTTCTGAACTGGGTCAAGATCATTGTGAATTGCGCGTCACTGAAAAATGACATGAGATTAAAAGGAGGCTGCAATGATCTCACGAATCTTTACGATACAACTGAAACCTAATAGCGTGAGTGTTCTAATCACACTCGTTATTTTATTTTCAACCACACAAGTAGTTTTTCCAAATGAATCGATTAAGACAGGTTGGTCAAGTGATAATCTATCAAATGTTCAGGTAACTAAGAGTCTCGCATCTATGCCTCTGTCTTTTACCGAAAATCAAGGCCAATGGGATGATAAGGTTCAGTTTAGAGCAATTGCCGGTGGAGCTACTATGTGGTTTGCATCCGATGGCGCCTATTATCAATTCACCCGAACAATCAAAACAGAAAATTCTGATCCTATTTCTGTTGTAGACAAGCGGTATGGTTTGATGCCGTATGACAGGAAAAATAGACAGCCGAAGGCAGTTGAAACTATGATGATCAAAGCCCGCTTCGTGGGTTCTAATTCTAACCCGGTTATAGTTGGCTTGGAAAAGATGGAGTACATATGCAACTACTTCATCGGCAATGACCCAGATGAGTGGCATACAGATGTTCCTAATTACTCTGCTGTAATCTATGAAGAAATATATGACGGTATAGCTTTAAAGTATTACGGTAACGGTAAGCAGATGGAGTATGATTTTATTGTCTCCCCCGGCGCTGACTATTCTCAGATAAAGATTCAGTATGAAGGCGCTGAGTCTATCTCAATAAATTCTAATGGCCAGTTGGTAGTTGTGACTAAATGGGGTGAAATTGTTGAACAAACTCCTGTTATTTATCAGATAGATAATAGCTCCCGTGTTGCTGTTTCCGGTGAATACAAAATGATGGGTGATAATTCTTTTGGGTTTGAACTGAGTGGCTACAATCCGGCATTACCTTTAGTAATTGACCCTGTTTTATTATACAGCACCTACTTAGGCGGTAGTTCATCTGATTACGGCTTTGGCATGGCAGTAGATGCTTCCGGGGCGGCGTATATAATGGGGTATACAGAGTCCCCCGATTTCCCGACGCTCAACCCGTATCAGGGAACATTTCAAGGTTCTTATGATGCTTTTGTCACCAAGTTAAGCAGTTCCGGCACCAGCCTGGTTTACAGCACATACTTAGGTGGGAATAATTATGATTATGGCTATAGCATTGCAGTAGATGCTTCCGGGGCGGCGTATATAACGGGATTAACATATTCCAGCGATTTCCCGACTCTCAACCCGTATCAGGGAACATTTCAAGGTTTTACTGATGTTTTTGTCGCTAAGTTAAACAGTACCGGCGACAGCTTGGTTTACAGCACCTACTTAGGTGGGAATAATTATGATGATGGCTATAGCATTGCAGTAGATGCTTCCGGGGCGGTGTATGTAACAGGATATACAGATTCCCCCGATTTCCCGACGCTCAACCCCTATCAGGGAACAATGCCAGGTTCTTCTGACGCTTTTGTCACCAAGTTAAGCAGCTCCGGCGCCAGTCTGGTTTACAGCACTTACTTAGGTGGGAATAATTATGATGACGGCTATAGCATCGCAGTAGATGCTTCCGGGGCGGCGTATATAACTGGATTAACATATTCCAGCGATTTCCCGACGCTCAATCCGTATCAGGGAACGTTTCAAGGTAATTCTGATGCTTATGTCACCAAGTTAAGCAGTACCGGCGACAGCCTGGTTTACAGCACCTACTTAGGCGGTAGTATGGATGATTTTGGCTATGGTATCGCAGTAGATGCTTCCGGGGCGGCGTATGTGGCGGGATGTACAGCTTCCCCCGATTTCCCGACGCTCAACCCGTATCAGGGAACATTTCACGATTCTGCTGATGCTTTTGTCACCAAGTTAAGCAGTTCCGGCGACAGCCTGGTTTACAGCACCTACTTAGGTGGGAATAATTATGATGATGGCTCTAGCATCGCAGTAGATGCTTCCGGGGCGGCCTATATAACGGGATATACAGAATCCACCGATTTCCCGACGCTCAACCCTTATCAGGGAACGATTCAAGGTAATTATGATGCTTATGTCACCAAGTTAAGCAGTGCCGGTAACAGTCTGGTTTACAGCACTTACTTAGGCGGCAGTTTATTTGATTATGGCTCTGGCATCGCAGTAGATACCTCCGGGGCGGTGTATGTGATGGGAGAAACGGAATCCACCGATTTCCCGACGTTCAATCCGTATCAAGATTCACTCAAAGGTTTTACTAATGCTTTTGTGATTAAATTCAGTTCTTTCTCTACGGACATTAAAGAATTCGATGTTGATAATTTACCGACAGATTACAAAATGTCTCAAAATTATCCGAATCCGTTTAATCCAACTACTACAATTGAATTCAAGCTGCCAATAAGATCAAACGTTTCGATAAATATTTACAATATGCTTGGTCAGAAAGTAAAGCAACTTGTCAATCAAGAATTTTCAGCAGGTAACTATAGGATTACCTGGGATGGAACCACATCCAATGGCGTGAGGGCTTCCACAGGAGTTTACTTCTATCGTCTTGAGACTGAAGATTTTGTCCAGACTAAGAAGATGATCTTACTAAAATAGCAATAATTTAATTTCTGTATTAAGCCAGCAGGTTAGATCTTGCTGGCTTTTTTACTTAAAGGACACCGAGAAACACACATACTTCCTATTCATATAGTTGATAGCCTTATCCCCATCTTGATAAACTGCACAAGAGACTTAAAATAATCTATTATTACCCGATCAATTATAGAAATGATTGAAGATTTGCCTCGTAATTTATTTCATCATAAATCAAAAAGTTGCGAAATTCGTATAACCAACCCCTTTTTTTAGGCTGCATTCTCGGTCACCCAGTTGCGAAAGTCGTCTCGTAGACCCCGCCGTTAAGTTTATTAATGACGTATAATCAGAACCCTTTCGTAGTCTCGAACTTTGCTTGATCAATATCAATACTAAGATGGTAAAATATAATGTGATTGTAATGAGAATAATTTAATTTATATTTGGTACAGTAAAAGCAACAAAGTCTTAAAGATGCAGGCAGTCAATATATGGAGCTTACAGACTAAGAAAATATTATTCTATATTGGAAATTATGAATAAGGATAATATTAACACAGGTATTTTTATTTTCAATGATGTTCAGACTATGGATTTTGCAGCGCCTTTGGAAGTCTTCGACCAGTCAGGCTACAACGTCTTTACAGTTGCAAAAACTTTAGAAACTGTAAAAGCTTCTGACCTGAGGAAGTTTTTACCGTCATACGAATTCAGAAATTGTCCTGAAATCGAGATTCTGGTAATCCCGGGTGGTCGCGATTTCAATCAAGCCAGTGATCTCGCTGAGACTGAGTGGCTGCAAAAAACTTCAAAAACAGCTAAGCACATTCTGACAGTTTGCTGCGGTTCAATAGAATTTGCCAAAGCTAGGCTGCTTGGCAACCAGGCCGCCACAACTCATCATGGCTATTTGGATGATTTGAAGAAATTCGAACCCAAGGCTGAGATTTTAAGCGGTCGCAAATGGGTAGACAGCGGCAAACTCATTTCGTCAGGAGGTCTTTGCTCCGGTATAGATGCGGCTCTGCATTTGGTTTCAAAGATTAACGGTATGACTGAAGCCGAAAGAATAGCAAAATGGATGGAGTATCCCTGGGCTAAGGATGGCAAAGCCAATTACAAATGATATGCCTTTATAGGTTTTTCAAATTGCAGAGAGTTGTGAAATTCGTTTCGTAAAACCCGCTCATGATATCTTAACCCAGCCGACCGGCGGTTTTTTTTGCTCTTGGCGAGGATATCTGTTATATTAAAATATCAGAGCGCGGTTTTGGTCTGAGATAAATCTAAAAGAGACCGACCATCGCCGGCTTAGGTAAAATTTGAACAAGGAGAAACTGGTATGGGTGACAAAGGAAGTAAAGACAAGGGTAAAAGGGAAAAAAGAAAAGAAGCAAAAAAATCTCCCAAGGAAAAACGGAAAGAAAAGATTGAAAAGAAACAACAGAAGGGCAGCTAATAAATAGGTATAGATCCTGGCCCCTTGATTTTCGCAATTAGATTTCGCAAGATTAGACTATCTTTTGTATCAGCTTAGCTATACTCTAGTCCGATGGTAAGAGAATCACATTCTAGCGGGTTTGGCGGCCTGGGTATCGCCCCGGGGCTGCTCTCGGCCATCGCCCGCCTTAAATTCACCAAACCAACCCCTATTCAGAGCCGCTCGATTCCGGTCGGACTTGAGGGCAAGGATCTTATAGCAATTGCCCAGACCGGTACCGGCAAAACGCTCGCGTTCGGTATTCCCATGATTCAGCGTTTGGCTCAGCTGGATGGTCAAGGACTGGTGCTTTTGCCGACGCGTGAACTGGCCATACAGGTCAGCGAATCGCTTTATGCGGTGGGCCGGTCGGTTGGTTTCAGTTCAGCCGTGGTGATTGGCGGAGCGCCAGAGGGACCTCAGAAGCAGGCTTTGAAGAAAAAGCCAAGTGTAATAATAGCCACTCCCGGGCGGCTGGTTGATTTCTTGGAACAGCGGGCGGTGGATTTGTCGGCTGTTAAAATTCTTGTTTTAGACGAAGCCGACCGCATGCTTGATATGGGCTTTGCTCCGCAACTCAACAAGATATTAAAAGCGATTAACGAAGAACGGCAAACCATGCTGTTTTCGGCCACCATGCCGAAGGAGATTCTGGAACTTGCTCATCGGCATATGAAGCTGCCGATGAATATTGAAATAGCTCCGTCGGGAACAGCTGCTGATAATGTCGTGCAGGAAGTGTTCTTCATCAAAAAAGAATCAAAGACCCGGCTTCTTGATGTTTTGCTTGCTGAATACCACGGATCGGTGCTGGTCTTTACCCGCACCAAATACGGGGCTCGAAAACTAAATCGCAATGTTCGCGCTATGGGGCATTCGGCAGCGGAAATTCATTCTGATCGCAGCCTGCCGCAGCGCCGTGACGCACTTGAAGGATTTAAGTCCGGCAAGTACCGGGTTCTGATTGCCACCGACATAGCAGCGCGCGGCATAGACGTAGTCGGCATTGAACTAGTTGTAAATTACGATCTGCCCAGCAATTCTGGCGATTATGTGCACCGCATCGGCCGGACTGCCCGAGCCGGAATGGCCGGTCGGGCGATTTCTTTTGCTACCTTTGAACAGAAAAAAGATATCAAGAATATAGAACGGTTGATAAAAACGGGACTGGCTATCAAGCAGGTACCGTCATTGCCATCTAAGAAAATTCCAAATCGCAGGCCGGCAGCTGCGACAGAACCAACTCCTGCCACAAGGCCAACGCGAACTAAGATAAAACCAAAACCATTTGGCCGTTCTAAAAAGAAGAAAAAGAATCCGAACAAAGGCAAACGCCGCCGTTCGACAGGCAGCCGCTAGGTATCAAGCCGGATTTTCAACGGTTAAACCACACACCTTGCTCTGATAGACTCATCTCTTATAAACCTTCATTACGACAGTGCCGGCGATAGCGTCTTGCTCCGCTGAATCGATATAATGGACGGACTAATTCGGAACCGGTCGCTTGTGCGTGATTAAGCGAGCGGCATAGGTAGTAATCGCATTAGCGGCCTGGTCGACATTGCTCATGGCTGTCACGGTAAATCCAATATCAGTGAATATTTTTAAGTCGGCGTTGATGCCCGGCGCTCCGCCATTATGCCCCACCGTGCGATGTCCCTCCCAGATAGCGTCGCTGATTAAATAAGCGTATCTGTCACCGGGTCCAAAATCTACTTTGCCGGCAGTATAGATTTTAAGCATGTCCGCAGGCAATAGTGTTCCGTCATAAAGTGATCTGGCGAAGCGCTGCAGGTCCTCGACAGTTGAGAATCCGCCGCCTGCGGCAGAGCCACGTGCAGTATGTTCGAAAATGTTACTGCGGAGTGAATTTGCGTCATTGTCCCAGTAGTAGCCTTGAGCCAAATTAGGAATTACATCATCTACATGATAGCAATCAGTATTAATCATCCCCGCCGGTCTGGTGACATACTTGCGGATGTAGTCGTGATAGTCCATACCGGAGATCTTCTCAATAATCAGTCCTAATACTAAAGGCCCGGAATTACTATACTGAAATCTTTCACCCGGCTCGAATGAGAGCGAATTGTTGACCGCTAAATCGGAATAATCTTTGACAGAGCGAAGTCCTGTCCAGTCCATATTGCTCATCGCCTCCCAATAACTGCCCATGCCGGAAGTGTGGGTCAGTAAATGATGAATAGTAACTTTGCCTGCGACTTCTTTGTTGGCATAGTCGGGGAGATGCTTGATAATCGGATCATCGAAAGCGAGTTTGTTTTGTGCGGCGAGCTGACATATTGCCACCCCGGTGAACATTTTGTTCATCGAGCCGAGGTTAAATTTTGTGTCGAGCTGGTTGTCAATTCCCCAGCGCAGGTTGGCTTTGCCATAGGCGCCTGTGAAAAACGGTTTGCCGTCTTTAGCCAGTGATACTGCACCGGAAAAAACATCCCGGTCAACTAAGTCATCAATGAAGTCGCTAACATACTTTGCGATCTCCTTTGTTGTCAGCGGGCGGTCCGGGAGATTGATACTTGGGTCTTGACCTGGTGACAGCCCCAATGAAAAAAACTTTTCTGGTCGCTCGCTGTCCATATAAATATCTAGATTTTGCCACTGACTGATCGTGCGTGGATTTTCGGTCCTAATGAGTATTTGCAGTTGTGCAGGGTTCGAGACATCGATGTTATGTATCTTAACTTTCCCTAACTCCTGCGAAAATCGTTGCAAATGCCCCTGCCAGCGTTCAATCGCCGAGGCGCTGTCGGCGTTAACATAGAACTTTTTTAGAAAGCGACCGCGTTGATCGGTATCTCCAGAGTTGAGTGATTCAACTATTCCTTCTGCAATTTGTTTGAGTTGAGCTTCGTTTGGTTTGGCCAGGACTAAAGAAGTCAGGCCGATGAGCATAAGGCCAGCAGCTAATATCAGGAGTTTCTTCATTCTTATTTCCTTAATTTGGTTATGCGAGAACCTATTCGTTTTTAGTTAGTTCTTTGTAATCATTACGAAATTGCTGTCACTTAGTTGTGTAACTGGCAGCTGTTTGTTATTTACTCCATAGATATGACACAGCTTTCGCAGAATCGGTTGCCTAATAGTTTTCCCGAGAGTTTTCTTTTTCTTTGATTTTCAGGCAGGAACCCACTCAAAGGGTGGGCCACACCGCCCAGAATAAGATGTCTTGACCTCTCCTTCCAGCGGAGTTATCTTAAGTGGTTCTAAAATAACCGGGGGACAGAGTAGGACAACTGCAGCCCGCGGAACTAAGGTGAGAATTGACAAAAATCAGAATCACATTATTTTTAGTACTAACAATATTTCTAAACGTTGTTTCAGCAGAAGAGCTCTCTAAGTTTGAAAAACAACTTGAATTAATCGGATACTATCAGCTCATCGTACATGGAAAAGAGTATGTTTCTGCCGAAGCGCTATCGCAAATGGAATTTAGCGAAGATATGCTTCCACTCAAGTGCGGCACACCAACTGTTGCAGCCTTCGCGATGGGCTTTGACCAGTTTGATAAAGAGCTAATTTCCCGTCATAGCCTGACATTGTTTGACCGTCCGACCGAGACCGACGAAACCTACGACAGTCCGGGCGGATTTTTCAAAGTTCACTTTACTCGCACCGGCTCTCATGCCGTCTATCAACCGGACTCTACTACAGGGAGTATTCCGGACTATGTCTTAAGCGTAGCACAAATTTGCGATTCGGTCTATACAATCATCATTAGCACGCTTGGATATCCGTTGCCTCCATCGGACGGTGGCTATGCACAGGGAGTCGACAGCTTGTATGATATCTACATAACAAATCTGGGAGGAACAGTATTCGGCCTGACCTATCCCGACTCGCTGCAATTCGACAGTATAGGCTCTTTGAGAGGGACATCGTTTATCGAAATTGACAACGACTATCAGGAATCGAGTTTTTTGACTTACAATAGCCGTCCGCTTGATGCTGTCAGAATTACGATGGCGCACGAATATTTTCATGCTGTGCAATTTGGAATCGATTTCACCGAAATGGAAAACTGGACCAGTCCTTGGTCGCAGAGAAGATATTGGTTCGAGATGTCTGCTTCATGGATGGAAGAAGAAATTTATGATGATATAAACGATTATTACTCAGTATTGCCTTTCTTTTTCAGAAAACCGCGTGAATCGATTCAGCAGTTTAACGGACCGGCTGATTTTCATCCTTATGGTTCCTGTGTATATCCAATCTTTCTAACGGAAAGATACGGAGCGGATATCATCAAATCTATCTGGCTCAAATGCGGCTCAATGGGAGTCGGCCCCAACTTTCTGGAAGCTACACAGATTGCAATAGACTCAGCCAGCGGCGGGAGTCAAAATTTTCGTTCTGCCTTTGGTGAGTTCGCTCTTTGGAATTTTTTTACAGGCTCCAGAGCCGCCAGTGCGCCACCCGGTGTGGGTTATTCCGAGAGAGCCTTTTACCCGGAAATCCCTGAATCTTCATTTACCATTATAAGCAGTTACCCAACTAACTTGACTGGAAATGCCAATCCCAAAAATCCGGTGCCCAATTCTGTAGCCTATTTAAAACTGGAGAACATGCGGGCAATAGATTACACAGCCGATCCAAATTTCCGGATATTTGTTGCATTAGGAGACGGAATTGATTCTTCTCTGCCTCAAGGCTGGGCTTTGGGGACTGTTTTTCAATCTGATACAATTTCAACTGAATATTCTAGCACACTTTCATTCGGCAATGACGACGCTGTCGCAATTATTCAAATCCCTCAGCCAAGACAGTATCGCTCGGTTACTTTGATTTTGGCTCCGGCCTCCTGGCGCCGGAAACCATTTAGCTCCATAGATTGGGAAACAAGTTTTGGCTATCTTACCAATGAACTCTTGGTAGACTCTTTGGTAGATACACTTGTTCCAACTTCATGTTGTGATGGAATGAGGGGTGATTTGAATAGTGATGGTGATGATGCCAATATCCTAGACTTGACCTATTTGGTAGATTTTATTTTTAGGGGTGGCTCGGTATCATATTGTCCATTGGAAGCTGATCTGAATTCAGATGGAATCACTTCCAATATTCTAGATTTGACATTTATCGTTGATTTTATTTTCCGAGGCAGCGGATTGTCTCCTGGTCCTTGCTAGCAGATATTTTAAAACCGCTGCCTATTGTCTCTAAACTCACCCTGGCGGCTTAATCCAGGTTTTTCATTGACAAATTGAGATAAAACACTATAATAGTCGGGTCAATATTGACATCCGGGCAGGTATATAATCTGTTCGGTTTTTTTCTGCCTGATTTTTCCCTGAAAGTTTAATCGGTAGATATCTGGAACTATGTTACCTGGCAGCTGTTTCTGCCGATGAAAGATGCTTAATGATTGATATCGCTAAAATTCGAAACCTTGCCATTGTTGCCCACATTGATCACGGCAAAACGACCCTTATAGATTCTGTCTTTAAGGCTACTCAGACTTTCCGCGAAAACCAGGAAGTGGTCGAGCGGTTGATGGACAGCAATGAATTGGAGCGTGAGCGCGGTATCACTATTCGTTCAAAACACTGCACTGTCTCCTGGAATGATTACCTGATAAATATTATAGATACCCCCGGTCATGCTGACTTTTCCGGCGAAGTTGAGCGGGTGCTTTCGATGGTTGATTCGGTGCTGCTTTTGGTTGATGCCAACGAAGGCCCCATGCCCCAGACCCGCTATGTGCTTATGCGCGCCCTGAAGCTGGGGCTGCGACCGATTGTTATCGTCAATAAAGTCGACCGCCCGAATTCACGGGTAGATTTTACTTTAAATAAAACTTTTGACCTTTTTATAGAATTAGGCGCTACCGACGAACAGGCTCATTTTCCGGTGCTCTATGGTTCCGGTCTCGACGGCTGGTTTGTTAAAGATTTAGATAATGTAGAGAACAAAGGCATGGAGCCTCTCTTTCAAATGATTATAGACGAAGTTCCGGCTCCACAAGTTGACCAAGATGGTGACTTTCTTATGCAGGTCAGTTCACTTGACTGGGATGATTATAAAGGCCAAATCGGCTGCGGGCGGGTTTTAAGAGGCAGTTTGAAAAAGGGCGAAGAGTTTACCCGCATGGTCACTAAACTGAAAGACCTATCGGCGCCTGAAAAAGGCTGGGAGTTTGTTTCTGCTTCGAAAGTAAAAGGAATTCATATGTGGGTTACCCGCGGCTTGACGCGGGTCGAAACTGACGAAATTTCTGCCGGCGATATTGTCTGGCTGGCCGGACCTCCAGAGATTGGTATTGGTGATACCTTTTCAAAAAATGAAGAGACCGGCGAAGCTTTAAAACCTCTTGATATCGAAGAGCCGACTCTTTCAATGTTTTTCTTAGTCAACAACGGTCCGTTTTCGGGTCAGGACGGCACCGCCATTATGCTGCGGCAGTTAAAAGAACGGCTGGTAAGAGAGCTTCGGGTAAATGTTGCGCTTAGAATGGAAGACGTCGGTCGTTCCGATGGCGTCAAAGTTTCAGGACGAGGCGAGCTTCATCTGGCTATCTTAATCGAAGAGATGCGTCGCGAAGGACTTGAGTTCTGTATTTCCCGACCGGAAGTCATCACGCGTCTTGATGAAAGCGGTACGGTTCTGGAACCGATGGAGCAGCTTATTATTGACGTTCCTGAAGAACATCAGGGGGTCATCATTGAAAAACTTGCCAAACGCAAAGGGCAGCTGACAACTGTAGAAAATTCCGGTACCAACACTATTCGTATCGAGTTTGAAATACCTACGCGCGGACTTATTGGATACAGGTCGGAGTTTATGACCGACACCCGCGGACTGGGAATTATGGCTTCGCGTTTAGTTGGTTACGGTCCCTGGTGCGGTGAAATTGTGTCACGAAGTAAAGGTTCTGTCATCAGTATGGAGACAGGTCCTGCTACTGCTTATTCTCTGGAAGGGCTGCAGGAGCGCTCGGTTATTTTTATTGAGCCAACGGAAAAGATTTATGTCGGTCAGATTGTCGGCGAAAATGCCAGGAATATGGATATGACTTGTAACCCTACCAAACGCAAGAACCTGACCAACCATCGGGCGGCCACAAAAGATATAGCTGTTAAACTTGATGTCCCCCGCAAGATGACGCTTGAGCAGGCCATGGAGTGGATCAGAGCTGATGAACTGGTTGAAGTAACTCCTAAATCAATTCGGATCAGAAAAACAATTTTGGATTTCGATGACCGCAAGCGCGCTGCGAAAAAACTTCTGGCTTTAGATGAAAGTTCCAGTGTCATGCCTTCGAGAACTCCCGTTTAATCGCTTTATAGATATTATTCCCGAAAGTCAGGATATATATCCTGACTTTTTTTGTGGCATCGGGATTATAAAGATTCCTATGTTAGACAACTGTATATCTTCAGAAGAGAGTAATGGAACACAATCACAATCACCATAGTCATGAAAATCAAATTTCCCCTACAACTAACAAGCTAAAGCTCGCAGCAAGCGCGACTTTTCATTGCCTTTTAGGCTGCGGTCTGGGTGAAATTGTTGGCGTTATCATAGGGACGGCTCTGGCTTTTTCCAATGTTCAGACGATTGTCCTGGCCGTCAGTCTTGGATTTGTTTTTGGGTTTGGTCTTGGACTAATTCCGCTTCTAAAAGCGAGATTTCGGCTAAAGGACGCTATTCGTCAGGTCCTAATTGCCGAGGGTTTGAGTATCGTAGTGATGGAAACCGCTGAAGTCTTGATTGAAGTTTACACACCGGGGGTCATGGCAGCGGGACTGGCCAGCTGGCTGTTTTGGGGCGGCATGTTACTGGCCTTAGCTGTTGGATTTATTGCTGCATTTCCAGTTAATTATATTTTGGTTGGCAGAGGGATCAGGCACGTTCACTAATGAAAATGAACTGGTTGATAGTATAAAAGCAACTGTGAGAAATGCGTTATCGGATATCGATTCCGGAGGGACCCGAGTTTACTCAATCGTCGGAGCGGTATTTATATCTTTTCACTCTATTGGATATTAAGACAGAAACCTACCAAAGGGCAGGCTACCCACCCAGCTTAGTTCTTATCATCCTGAAACTTTATTTGCCAATGTGTCCCATCGCAAAACGGCTTGTTTTTGGAACCGCCGCAGCGACACAATGTGAAGTTTTCCCTGGAAGCACCTTCTCCCTGCTTGACACCAACCAGCTCAAGACCTCCGGTGACAACGTATGGCCCATTTTTCGCAACCATGATGCCTAGCTCGCCGGCCTGATCTATATTCTCCTGACCATCGACAGAAAATGACAACGCTCCGGAAGGACATTGTTTGATGGTTTCAATAATCTTATCTCTTAAGGCTCCGTCAGGGTCGATCCATGGTTCCTGGTTCAATCGAAAGACAGAAGCCAGGCCATCGGTGCAGCGGCCAGCGTGAGCGCAGATGCCGCGGTTGTCGTGTATGTTGATCTGCTTTCCCTGGTAGCTCTCACGCTTATCATCTGCCCGGCCATCAAGTTTGGCATCTGAGAAGCCATTTTTTGAATGGGTCCCGTCGCAGAATGGCTTTTTTGCTGAACCACCGCATCTGCAGAGTGCGATTTGGCCCTTTACTTCTAGCGGTCCGGTTGAATTTCGAAAGTTTCTCAAATTACTAACTGAATATGGACCATTTGGCGCCGGCGTAATGGAAGGTTTTGTGGAATTCATATTTCGTTTTTCCCTATCTTGAATATTCAGTTCAATATATTTCGACCAACTTGCGATTAACCGTTTGCGTGATCAACATAAGCGAACACCTGACCTTTCTATTGCCCGACAAAATTACTTGTATGAAATCGGAGATATACCGGCTACTTGTAGCAAACCTGAGGTTGTTTCGTGAAAAAGTCAAGGACTAAACAGGCTTATCCCTTTTGCTAATAGTATAGTATCTCAGCCACAGCTTAATTTCTTGCTGTGCTACACAAACTGATCCTTAAACTTGAAAAGCGTTTCCGGCAACCCAAGGATAGACGATAGCCAAGTGAGATCACAAATCCGTCACGCTCCTACGAAGAGAAATAAAGCTTGTGGTCAGAAACAGCAGGGCAATCGAGATGAAATAGTACGGACCAGTTTCGATCGCGTTGCCCAAAAAGAAGCAGATCAGGCAACCAACCGTCAGGACCGTCACCGATTTGTAAGTTGACCATCGGACGGAAAGAAGCCAAAGGACAAGCAGAGACGCAACGAGGATAAAATACGCAAGATGGTGCGTCTCGGAAATAGGGGTGATCAGCAATATTGCTAACAGATACAGACTGAAACGCCATACTTCGTTGAGTGAACCGCTCTTTTGAAGCGACAGAAGATCCACAATAACCGTGACGGTCAGCACAACTCCTGATGCAACATACTTCAGCCACAACCACTGCTCAGACGATGGAACAAGAAAAGTAAGGAACCGATGCAGTGTAAAAAACATTGAAGGGTCTTCCGCATTGGCTCTGATAGAAAATTTGCCCAGGATGAATCCATGAAAGTACTCGTCATAGATGTTGAACAGTTCAGTACCAAGGCTTACCGCTGGTAACAAACACATTCCTGCAAAGAGAACTGAAGTAAGGAAAAACACCCGAAAATCTCTCCTCAATATCACATACACAAGCAGGATTAGCGGTACCAGCTTGATCGCACAGGCTGCGGCCAGAAACACTGAAGAAAACAGAAGTCTTTTCCGCAAAAAGTTATCAAGAAATAGTACGCATAAAAGTAAAACCGGGAAATTGACCTGGCCATTTAACAGATTGTTTTGAATAATCCCGAAAAACAACAATAGCAGTATCGCCAGAGGTGGATACAAGTGACGACCCCATTGTACTCCCAGATGTTGCGATGCTAATCGAATAAGAATGCGGATTGAGAAGAATAGTGCCGCCACGTTGATACCGAACCAGATAAAAATGGCCAGCCAGTATGGAATGACGGTTAAGGGAGTCAGAAGCAGGGCGAAGAACAGAGGGTAAATAAACGTAAACTCCGATTCTGTGAGGTAGGGGTTTTCTCCCTCCAACAGTGCCTCGGCTGACAGGAGGTAACTGGTAAAGTCATTGCCTTGATCTCGGTAGGCCTTACGAAAATCCTGCACGAGGAGCACCAGTATGACCAGTCCAATCAATGTCAGAGCAACCACCTGCAGCTTGCGAGAGGAGAAATATTTAGAATTTGAGTAAACTGTTAACAAACAACTCTTTCTCGGTTACGCGCGAAGGGTCTTCAAAACTTCTGCTGCGAATGTTTATGGATGTTTTAAATCCTTTGGTTGGCACTATTTCTATTCCGGCAATGAGGTAGTTGTTGCCGTCGTTGGCTAAATTTGTATTGGGATCATTTAAGTCTATTCGAGCGAATATATTAAGAGTATGAAACAGAGAATTTTCGTCTGTCATGTCCATAAAATATAGCGTGCCATGTACTGAAAGCCCGCTTTGCGAGAAGTCATTTGCAAACGGTCCCTGTCCCAAGGTATACCAGTTTAAGTCAGCTCCGATATCAAAAGTATTACGATAAGCCAGCAATCCTCCGACAGAAATAAGCTGGCGTTTGTAATCAGAAGCTTCAACTAAGTTCGAGATAATGATATTCTGGGTGCCATAATAAAATTGGGCGAGTATCGCGGTACGTTTTAAATCGTCATTTTCACGGAATGGGTTCAATCGTCCATAGGCATTAAAGTCTTTCTGACTGTTTTTTTCACCCAGTGCCTTATATGACGTACCATTGAATAAAGCTGCGGTAATTTGTCCTAATTTTCCCTCTGTACCGAGAGCTACATTGGCCGACAAACCCAAATCTGAAGTTGTCAGGTATTTGTTTAAGTCGGCGATTGTTTTGGAGAGATAGCGCCTGCCCCAGAGTTTGTTCTGATAAGCTATATATGGCGTTGGCTGTAAACCGAATCTGATATTAAGAGAGTTTTTACCAAAGGCCGGTCTCCAGTCAATATAGCCGTACTTGAGAATAATGTTGTACTGCGTGTCGCCGTCGGCGTCTTCTGCTTGGCGCAGGTCTGTCGTAATTCTCAAGCTGGTAAATTCTGAGAGTTGGGACTTTATAGTCAGATAAGCTCGCCCCAGTCCAAATTCGTTGGCGCTAGCGCTGCCATCGGTTAAGTCCATACCCCAGTAAGAAAATAATCTTCCGCTGATTTTTGTATCATCTGACTGAACAACTGAAGGAGCGGCCAACAAGCAAGCCAATATTGTCAGAATAAAGTTTTTCAAATCATTTTACCTCTTTAGTATTATCAAAATCATCTCTTTTGTTCATCGACTAATAAGAAATCTTTTCAAAAAATGTGGCGCAACTATAAATTTATAAAATTATTTAAGTGCATCTGATAAAATATCATTATAAAAAAACTCGCCGATTTTAATGAATTGAAATAAGCGACGACTTTACCACGGGAGAGTCACCAACATCGGTCCAGGCTATTATAACGCCATCAGACGTGATTCCCATTCTGGCGAAACCACTTGAGCGGCTGGGCAATGTTTCGGCTACTGTAACAACTTCGGAAAGTGTTCCGTCTGAACCAACTGTGCGGGCGGCGATGCGTGTTTTGTTTTCGACAGTTTCCAGCCAGCTGACTAAAGCAATATTTTCGTTAATAAATATAATATCCACCCGCCCTAATGGTTCACCGGTGTCAATGCGAATGGGGGAATTAAAAGATTTTCCGAAATCATTTGAAAAAGCGCAAAGAACTCTGGCTTTGCTGTCAGCGCCCATAGTAAACCAGGAGGCCGCGACCTGAGATTTGCTGGCAGACAGAGCCGGGCCATTAACCGGACAGCCAGCTATAAGCCAGCCATCGTTTGATATTGAAACAGGATTGCTCCAGACAGAATCGGCAAAGCGCACTATCGACATATCTCTGATTTCTTCTTCAGAACGATCGCGATAAGCAACCAGCAGAGAGCCATCACCGGCTATAGTCATCGATGTCTGGCAACAGTCGCAAACTCTATTATCGAGCAGCGCCTGGTTTGTAACTTCACCTGCTGCATTGAATGTTGCAAAGCGGAGCGTCATCGGGCCGTCTTCGACCATTTCTCGGCCATCAAGCCAGGAGACGGCAAAGTTTCCATTACTTAACGGCTGCATTGATACAAAGCCATGTTCAGTAGGCGTCTTATCGTCGTGAGGCGAAAATGGCTCCGACCAAATTTTGCCGCCATCGTTTGAATACGCCAGGGTAACATCGTAGGCGTAGGTGGCTGCGGCAGATTTTACCAGCCAGCTGGCCAGAAGTCGCCCGTTTTCTTGAACGGCTACCGCCGGAAAGTCGGCCCAGTTGACAAACCAGTCGCTGCCTTGGGCAATAGTTTTGGCTTCGCTCCAGCTGTTGTTTTGCCAGTTAGAATATTTTAGCGTGGAAATTTTGTTTGTTGTATCTTTTTCAACCCAGGAAAGCAGAGCTCCGCCTTCCGGCGTGGTGCAGATATTTGGTTCGCCCGCTGGCGCCGAAGCCGGAGTTGCTATGGGGGTGATGCCTGCAATTTTAATGCTTAATGTTTTTTCAGTGCAGCCGGCTGCAAAAAGCATCAGCGCAACAAGTGAGATAGTTATAAACTGTTTTTGTTTCATTGTGCCAAGCTAAGGGAAAATAAGAACGAGGTCAATTGTAAACAAAAGAATAGCCCCAGTATTGGCCGAGGCTATATCAAATGAATGCGTTTGGAAAGACAGGAAACTTGAGGTTTTCTATTTTATCACGGGACAGACAAAGGACGGTCCCATGCCTCCAAAGGCCAAGTCTCCGCTGGACATGAAACTCTGCACTTCTTCCCAGCTGGTCAGCTCATGGTCAATAGCAGAGGCATCAACGACGTCTATCACATAGACTTGCCATCTGCCGCCATTATAGTCGAGGTCACCGGGTTTTGATTCGGCAACAGGGCGTTGCCCGGCCAAATCGGGAATTACATATAAGCCATCTTTAGGGCCATTGTCAGGCAAATTATTGCCGGTTAGAATCGTACGATAGAGGGTTCCGTCAGCCCACAAAAAGTTCGGAATAGGCGGTCCGGCCGATAAGACGGCGGCAGTCGTAATCAAAGCCGTTACGAGCAAGGCAACCAAGATTGTCCTGGATGTTTTCATAAATATCTCCTTTTTAGAGTTTTGCAGGTTTAAGCGATTTGTTTTAGTTCATTAGTAAATACGAAGTGAAAGCAGAATTGGATCAGATAGCTCCTCAAATTAGCTTGAAAAAGAGCAAATAGCAGAGTAGCTTGGAAAATCAATGAGATCGGATAATAAAATTACTTCGTATATACTTATAGAAATTAATGTATGAATAGCGGCGCCGAAAGCAGCCAGATGGCGGCCCAGAAAGACATGCGTCTTTTTGAACGTATCCGTCAGGGAGACCAGCGGGCGCTGGCTGATATATATGACCATCGCAGTAGCTTGGTTTATAGTCTGGTTATTAGCATAGTTGGTAATGTTGCCGATGCAGAGGAAGTTACCCAGGAAGTATTTTTAAGAGTGTGGCGCAAATCGGAATTATTTGATCCAAAAAGAGGCAGCGCCCTGGCCTGGATAGTTACCATGACACGCCGGCTGGCCATTGACCGAACCCGTTCAAAAGGTTATAAATCTCAAAGCAGAAATGTTGAACTTTCTGTGCAGGTCGATGAAGCCGTTTCATCAAGAGACTATAGCAACCCAACTGATGAAATGCTGTTACGGCTACAATCTGGAGAAGTTAAAAGCGCTCTGGCGAATTTAAACGAGAAGCATCTTGAGGTAATTAACCTGTCATATTATAAAAATATGTCGCACTCCGAAATTGCTGCACAGCTGGAATCTCCTTTGGGAACTGTCAAGAGCAGGTTGCGGGAAGCTGTAAACCATCTTCGAAATTCACTGAATGCTAAGGTTGGCACCGATGATTGAACATAAAATAGCATACGAGTTGATCGAAGAATTTGTTTTTGGCACTCTGAGTCATGAAGAGCATGATCAGGTGCAAGCGCATCTGGATAGCGGCTGTACGCAATGTACTGCCAGATATCGCGAAGTAAGCGAATTATCTGTGCAGCTGGCCCAGGCAGTCTCTCAACAAACACCGGCTTCTGATGTAAAAGAAACTCTGTTAAAGCAGATTAAAAGCGACAGCAAATTTGATTCAAAAGAAGTCTCGTCAAATACAATCTGGCCCTGGGTTAGTGCCGTCAGCATTGCGGCTTCGCTTCTTCTTTTATTCTGGGCTAATTCTCTGCGTAACGAACTTTCGACGGTTCGAGATGAACTACAGCAGTCACGAGTTCGAATCGCCCGTTTAATTCAAGATGGTTCTGTTCAAAAAGATGCCGCTTATTTGCTTGGTTTACCCTGTTCCTGGCTGGTAGATTTGAAAGGCGTAGCGCCGAACCAGGACGCCTTCGCAAAAATTGTTCTAAATCCTAAAATTGATTATGCTGTAGCCTATGTTTATCGCATGCCGCCACCTCCTGACGATAAAGAATACCAGCTCTGGATAGAGCTCGATGGTCAGCCGGTGAGTATTGGTCTGTTCAAAGTCGGTGAAGACGGACAGGCACTTCTGAAATTGCAGTCAATTTCGGATCCGATGTCAATCCAGTCTTTCCAGGTGACTATTGAGCCTAAAGGCGGTTTGACTAAACCTTCAGGAATGCAGTATCTCACGGGCATGAATGCCATGCCGCCTATGCCATCTATGCACTGAGCAGGTTTGGCAAATTTTATTCCAAAGCGAGTCGCAGTTATATTAGCTTAACTCGTGATAGCAATGAAATTTTCCCTCTCGAATAAAAAATTATTAGTTATCTTGTTCACTTTAGTAATGATATCTGTGGCGTTGCTAGTCTTCCGAGTTGGTGACGAGGAAGTCGGCGGTAGTGCCTCGGGGGAACGTCTTGAGCGGATAAAGAAGTCCCCGAATTTCGACGGTAGCAATTTTGTAAATGCCGAACCAACAGAGCATCTTGCCCAGGGTAGTTATTGGAATGTAATCAGAGATTATTTGTTTTCCCGAAGGGACAGGAGACCATCAGAAATAATTGCTACAAAATCCGCAGACTTAACCAATTTTGATATAACCTGCGGTCTACAGCTATTCTGGCTGGGTCATTCGACTGTTTTAGTTAATATCGACAGCATAACAATTTTAATAGATCCGGTATTCGATGAGCGGGTAGCTGTTATAGTCGGCAGTACTGAACGCTTTCAACCAAATGTGATAAACCGAGGAAGTTTGCCAAAAGTCGATGCGGTAATTATTTCTCATGACCACTATGATCATCTCGAAAAAAACTCAATAGATTTTTTTGCTCGGACCGGTACCAAGTTTTTTGTGCCTCTGGGTGTCGGTGCACATCTAAGAGCATGGCAGGTACCGGACAGCCAGATAGTAGAGCTTGATTGGTGGGAATCAAAAGATTTTGGGTCTGTGAAAATTGTCTGCACTCCGGCCCGCCATTTTTCAGGCCGCTCGCTCTTGAGATTTGACGAAACTCTCTGGGCTTCCTGGGTGGTCATTGGTTCTGCTCGCAGGATATATTATGGGGGTGATACGGGATACGGTGATCAATTTGAAAATATCGGTGACCGCTTTGGCCCCTTTGATATTACTCTGCTTCCAATCGGAGCCTACAGCGAATACTGGCCGGATATTCATTTGAATCCCGAAGAAGCAGTGACAGCTCATCTGGCGTTAAAAGGGCGGCTCCTAATCCCCGTACACTGGGGAACCTTCGACGTTGCGCTTCACGCCTGGGATGAACCGATAGAACGGTTAATACAAGCGGCCAAAAAACAAGAAGTACAAATTGCTGCGCCTCAGCCGGGTGAAAGAATTAAATTAGAATCACTCGCAATTGAGCAAAGATGGTGGCAAGAATCATATTGAGATTTTTCAGTAATCAAGGATAAGTCTTAAAATTCTGGACTGGACAATTTCTCAAATATCTCTTATTTTATATTCTGTAATTAGTCATTATGTTAACACTCCGATAGGGGGAATTGACTTTGTCTGATTCTGAAAAAGATAAAAGTAACGACTCACAGCACAAACCCGGTTCTGTCCCAGAAGATAAAACGCATACGTTTCATGTGAGTGCAGGCGAGGGTAAGCTCTCTGCCAATCACCCCAGGCAGATAGGCCCTTATACTATAAAGCGGGTGATAGCTTCTGGTGGTATGGGCACAGTCTTCGAAGCGCTTCAGGAAAATCCCCGCCGTCCGGTGGCTCTCAAAGTTATCAAGAGCAACCTGGCCAGTGAAAGCGCTATTTTGCGGCTTGAGCAGGAAGCTCAGATGCTGGCACGATTGCGTCATCCCGGTATCGCGCAGATTTATGCTGCAGGTACCTACGATGACAGTGGTTCACAGACTCCGTATTTTGCAATGGAGTATATTCCTAACGCCAAAGGCATCACAGAATATGCTAAAGACAAAAATCTCAATATTCGAGAAAAATTGGTTTTGTTTCTTCAGGTTGGCGATGCCGTACATCACGGGCATCAGCGCGGTATCGTACATCGTGATCTCAAACCCTCGAACATACTCGTCGATTCAAACGGACATGTGAAAATAATAGATTTTGGAGTCGCCCGTGCCACCGATGCCGATATGAAACAAGTAGCTGCCCAGACCGACGTCGGGCAGATTCTTGGCACAGTACAATATATGAGTCCGGAACAGTTCGATGCCGATCCGCATGATATTGATACCCGCAGCGATGTCTATACTCTCGGATTAATTTTGTATGAATTGCTCTCTGGTTCTATGCCGTATGCTGTTGACTCTGACAAGATTTTTGATTTTGCAACCGAAGTGCGTGAAGGCAGGACAACGTCTCTCGGATCAAAAGACAGTTCGCTCAAAGGAGAACTTGAGTCGATCGTACACAAGGCTATACAAAGGGACCGGGAACTTCGTTATCAGTCGGCCTATGGACTGGCAGAAGATATCCGGCGGTATCTGGCAGGTGACGCAGTTGTCGCACGCCCTCCCGGATTGTCTTATCAGGTACAAGTATTTGCACGAAAAAACAAACTGGTCATTGGTCTGATCGCCAGTGCCTTTGTCTTGCTAGTTGCCGGGGTTATTGTTACAACTTCGTTGCTATTTCAAGTGGACGAGGAACGCCAGAAAGCCGAACTCGCTTCGCAAAAAGCAACAGAAGGCCAGCAATTTCTCTCTGACGTGCTTACTGCATCCTTTCCGTATGGATACGGAGACAAAGTCACAGTACTGAACATATTAGAAAGAGCCAGCCAGAAGCTAAATGGAGCCTTTGCGGACGACCCCGAAATAGAGGCAGAACTTAGAAGATCATTGGGACTTGCCTATGGCAAGATCGGACATTACCAAGAAGCTAAGCGGGAGTTTTTAACTGGTCTGGCCCTATGCAGAAAAAAATTCGGAGATACCCATGACCAGACTCTGGAATTATTGGAGGAAATATCTCGCATTTATAGTGTTATTGGCGACAAAAAAGAGAAGTTAAGTGTTACAGAAGAAATCTATGGCGTATACTTGAAACGCTATGGTGAAACAGATAGCAGGACATTGGAGCAAAAAGGCTATTTAGCTGGGGCTTTGGAGTTGAATGCTAATATTTCTAGTGCCAGACAAGCTTCAGAAGAAGCCTGGAGCGGACTAAAGCAAAATTTAGGAGCTGATTCTTCTGAGACGATATACGCACAATCACGGTATGCCTGGATATTGTTGAGATCCGGATGGACCGACCAAGCCAGCGAGGTGGCCGGAGATGCATTGGCCAGTGCCGTCCGAGTATACGAAGATGATAATTGGGTAGTAATGAATGCTAAGAGCAGTCTTGCTGCTGTTTATATTGTACAAAATAAATTTGACTCGGCAAAAGCTATCTACGACAATCAGAAAATTCCCGATAAATTCGGAATAGAGCGCGTCTTTCAGGGAAGTTTTGACTTGGACAGCAAGCCTTTTCAATTACTCGTCTTTTTTGAAACATGGTGTCCGTTTTCACGCCAAACTATGGCGGACCTTGGCAAAGTGGATCGCCAATACAACCAGCTTGGACTTAACATAACCGGCATGACGCAAGTGAATAAAAGTGCAATGGATGAAGGCGTCAATCCGTATCTTGATGAACTTGGGATAAAATTTGCAGTACTTAAAGAGAACGGTCGTTCCTGGAACTATTTCAATTGCGAGGGTACTCCTTCTTTGAGGCTTATCTACGACGACTACTTAATCTGGGAAGAGGGTTGGTTTACTTCACTTTCAACTCAAATGCTTGAGGCCATGGCTGAGGCGCAGAGCAGCGGGATTGATCACTGAGGTTTCAGGCTATAGTGGCAAAATACTACGTGTATTAGTCATTAATGAAACCTAATTACTAAAGTACTCTATTTAATTGGCTGGCCGTTTTCTAAGGCCAGCAGTCTTTTCTTTCTCCAGAGCCCGCCGCCATAGCCTACCAGTTTACCGTCAGCTCCTATAACTCTATGACAGGGGATGATAATTGCAATTTTGTTGGCGCCATTGGCGCTAGCTACTGCTCGGACTGCTGCGGGTCGACCAAGCGCTTTGGCCTGCTCTTTGTAGGAACGGGTTGTTCCGTAGAGAATCTTCTGTAGCCCTTTCCAGACTGTTTGTTGAAATTTCGAACCGGGTGTAAAAAGCGGCAGCTCGAACTTTTTTCTTTTGCCGCAAAAGTACTGCTCCAATTGTAATTTTAGTTCTCTGAAATGCGGACCCGGTGAAGTCACCAGCGGCGCGTTCAGACGTTTACTAAGGTCTTTTAGCTCTGTCTCCAACATTTTTCTATCTATGAATTCCAAAAGACAAATACCCTGCTTGACCGAAGCCGCCATCATCGGACCAAGTGGTGTCAGAAGTTGATAGATATGGATAATTTCTTTGCCGCTGCTTTTTGAAGGAACCACACCAATTGTTTTCTTGAATGCATGCACGAATCCGCTTAAAGAATCGTAGCCGTTGTCAAAAGCTGTGCTGATAACTTTCTTACCGTTTGACAGATGGCCAAAAGCAGTTCCCAATCGCAGCGATCTCAAATAGGACTGAAAAGTCATGCCGTGATTCTGCTTGAACCAGCGTCTGAGCCGGTTTGGGTCTACTCCCAAATCACGAATCTCCTGGTCGCTAAACCGTTGACTGCCATTGCTGTTTATTTCATCAAGAATAACTTTGACCCACTCAGGAGACTCGCCTTTGGGAGCCAGCGGGGTGCAGATTTTGCAGGGACGGTAGCCACGCAGCAGGGCTTCTTTGGCAGAGTGAAAAAACTCTACATTTTCTCTTTTTGGCTTTCTGGCCCGGCAAGTCGGACGGCAAAATATGCCGGTTGTTTTAACGGCTACAAAGAATATCCCCTCAAAAGAATCATCTCTCTTAAGCAGCGCAGTGTACATCTGATTTTCAGTTAAATTTAATTGCATAGTTCCAATCTATCCAAAATGAGATACCTCTCAACCGATAATTTAACAACCATTTCAGATTTATCCAAATTCCTGCAAAGAAATATCATAGTCAGCCCATAATGTCTGCCAGATTCCTGAAGTTTGAGTTTGATTTTACGGTCGCAACAGGAGATTATTGATACAATTATGGAAACGGTACTTGAATATGCATGAGTTAACGTATCTCCGCGATCTGCTGGTCATCCTGGGCTTTGCCGTAATTATTGTGACTTTGTTTCACAGATTTAAGCTGCCGGCCATAGCAGGTTTTATTTTGTCGGGAGTGATTGTCGGCCCCCAGGGATTGGCGCTAATTGATGACGTAGAGAAAGTCGAATTACTGGCCGAAGTCGGCGTGGCTTTGCTTCTATTCGCGATAGGTCTGGAGCTCTCGTTAGAAAAGCTCAAGAGAATCTGGAAACTGGTCGTGATTGGCGGCTCAGTTCAAGTTGGCTTAAGTATCATAGTCACTATTGTAGTTTCGATTCTATTTGGACTGCCTGCAAATACTGCCGTTTTTATTGGCTTCCTGGTGGCGCTTTCGAGTACCGCTATTGTCTTGCGCGGATTACAACAGCGCGGCGAACTGGACGCACCTCATGGCCATTTGATAATGGGCATTCTTGTTTTTCAGGATTTTAGCGTGGTGCCAATGATGCTGGCAATTCCGATTTTGGTGGGGACCAGTCTGCCGGCAGAAATGCTGATATTCGCTCTACTGCAATCACTAATCATAATAGTTGTGATTCTCTTGGCAGCGCTTTTGATAGTGCCGCGAATCTTAAATCTGGTAGCCAAAACCAGACAAAGACAATTGTTTATTTTAACGGTTTTTTTAATATGTATTGGCACGGCCTGGCTTATTACAAGTTCGGGAGCGTCGCTGGCAATCGGTGCCTTCTTAGCCGGGTTAGTTGTGGCGGGCAGCGAATACAGACATCAGGCGCTGGCGGATCTGATTTCATTTAAGGAAGTTTTTGCCAGCCTTTTTTTCGTTTCAGTCGGGATGCTTCTGGCGCCTTCTATATTAGCCGATAACGTCGTTTTGATTTTTATGCTATTAGGCGCCATACTTGTGGGCAAGTCCGCTATTGTATTTGCGACCGCTTTAATTATGCGGATGCCCTTAAGAGTTGCCCTGATGACGGCAGTTGCACTGGCACAGGTGGGAGAGTTTTCATTCGTTCTGCTTTTTTCAATTCAGGGAGAGGGCTTGATTGAAAAGAATCTAGAGAGCAGCTTGATAGCGGCCTTTATTCTATCAATGTTTTTGACGCCGTTTGCCTTGTCTTTTGGCCCCAGGCTGGCGGCCAGAATGGGGAAATTTGCTCCTCTCAAGAAATTATTTGAAGTTGTCGCGGTCGCAGACACCTCAAGAGAAACCAGCAGACTATCTGACCATGTCATTGTCGGCGGCTACGGTTTTGCCGGAAGAGAACTTTCCGGGGCTCTCAAAAGCTGCGGCATTCCCTATGTGGTGGTTGACTTAAATGTTGAAAATGTAAGAAGAGCTACCCAGGACGGTGTTGATGCTTTTTTCGGAGACGTTACCAATCACGAAATGTTACTGAAACTGCGTGTGAAACAGGCCAAAGAATTAGTTCTGCTGGTAAATGATCCGACAGCCGCCGAGCAGGCCCTGCGGGTTGCCCGCAAACTTGCTCCTGAACTTTTTATAGTGGTGCGCACACATTACCTGTTGGATGTAGAGTCGATTCTGGCGGCAGGCGCTGATGAAGTAATTCCGTCTGAGCGCGAAGCTGCTGTGGAAGTAACCGCCAGAGTGTTGGGCAGACATGAAATAAATAGAAATCAAATTACTGTTCAATGTCTGGATATCCGGACGCATACCGAAACAGAGAACTCATAAAGTTCATTGCCGCTGAAATTTGTGATAATAGACAGCTAATTATATAGTTACTATTTGTTCCTGTTTTGCATGATTTTGTTTCAAACAAAAAGAGAAGGCAATGGTCTCAATTCTGTCTTTATGGCTGCCGATTCTGGTGTCGGCCGTGTTTGTTTTCATAGTCAGTACCATAATCCACATGTTTTTGGGCTACCATAAGTCTGATTTTGGCAAAGTGTCAAATGAAGACGAGGTGATGGAGACGCTCCGACGAAGAAGTATTAAACCCGGTGATTATTATGTTCCGCATGCTGGAAGTATGAAAGCAATGAGTTCGCCTGAGTATATCGAAAAGACGACGGCAGGTCCTGTAGCAATTATGTCGGTCATGCCCAGCGGACCACCCAATATGACCAAAATCTGATACAGTGGTTTCTTTACAGCATAGTAGTCAGCATAATAGCAGCATATGTAGCCGGGAGAGCACTTGGACCGGGATCTGCGTTTCTTGAAGTGTTTCGTTTTGCAGGTATAACTGCTTTTGTCGGTTATTCAATAGGGCTGCTTCAAAACTCTATCTGGTGGGGGCGGTCATGGTGTACGACATTCAAATCAATGTTTGACGGCTTACTTTATGCGCTGGTGACCGCTGGTGCTTTTGGCTGGCTGTGGCCGGCTTAAATTTTAGTGAGTAGTTGTTCCCTCATATAGCTTGGTAAAGACGCTGTCGACCGCTTCCTATAGTTCAATCTTGTATCAGTCTGCGTCTAAAAGAGAATACTAATTTAAGAAGGAATTTGGAACCAAATTTCTTAGATGTGATATAATCCACAGGGAACATATTAAATGAACAGGTAGGAATCATGCAAAAGCATTCTATTGTGTGGATTTTTCAAGTATTGACAATTGCGGTTTTTGGGCTTGGCTGTACAACTCAGAAATTTGTGACCGAAAATGATAAGATCCCTGTGAGCTATGTTGATGCCGATGGTTCAAATAAATCCACCAAAGCCGACACACTTTGTAATCCCTTTCCGCATTTATTGATGGCCGATGGTCGCATTACGCTAAACGATCGTTGTCCAGTCCGCAAGGCAATTCTCAATAAGCGCTTGCCTGCTTTTTTCGTCAATGGTCGACCGCTGGGGTTTTGCTGAACGCCATGCCAGAAGGTCTTCGTGCAAGACCCAGCCAGATACATAAATGAGCTTGGAGTCAAACTAACAGATTGCGTTGACCCTTCACGCTCGGCTATAGTCGACAGCAACTATATGGTAATGATTGGCTTTGAGACTTTCTTTTTTGCTGATTCAGCTAATATCTCAAGATTTCTGAACAATATTCCCCGCTACTCTGGCGGTATTACGGATCCAGTCTCAAAGGAGCGTTTTCTCCCCAACAGTAACTCCCCTAAATCTGAGTTTATGGGCAGCACCTTCATATTTGCTTCAGAGTCAACACATGGAACTTTTGATGAAATGCCCTCAATGTATTATCTGCCAAACTATAAGATGCTGCCGAAAGATTCCACAGCAGAAGAACCCATTTCTTAGTAAGCTATCTCTGGGAATCAAATAATTATTGGCTTGCCAGTTACAGCATATTTATTATATTAAAAAATAGAGACTCCTATATAAATTTTCCTTATCATAGTAGGGTCCTAAGTTCTCGCAATTAGCCGCAATGTTGGTTTCATGGATTTTAGAATTATAAATATTGTCGCCTTATCTGCATTTTTTTCTATTTCGGGAAGTAGTGCGCAGGAAACCTTTCAAATAACTTTTGGAGGCACGGGAGTAGACTATGGCTATGCGGTCAAGCAAACATCGGATAGCGGCTATATCGTGGCCGGGTATACGACTAGTTTTGGAGCAGGCAACCGGGATGTATATTTAATTCGCACAGACAAAAGTGGCAAGAAGCTATGGTCAAAGACATATGGCGCGGGTAACATTGATTACGCCTGGACAATAGATCTTGCCGTTGATGGCGGTTTCATGATCGGTGCCCATTCCGGAAGTTTCGGAGCAGGCAGTCACGATATATATCTCATAAAGTGTGATTCCTTAGGGCTGGTAGATTGGACGAAGGTCTATGGAGGCGGTTCAGCAGACGGAGCATATTCTCTAGAGCAAACAACTGACGGAGGTTATATAGTGTCAGCTCATACCAGCAGCTTCGGAGCAGGCCAGCACGATGTTTATTTAATCAAAATCAATAATTCTGGTGATACGCTATGGACAAGGGCCTACGGTGGAACAAGCGGTGATTACCTGCGAGCTGTGCACCAGACGGATGACGGCGGATATATATTAGTTGCGGAAACATTTAGTTTTGGTGCAGGATCAGCTGATGTTTATCTAATCAAAACAGATAGCATTGGCAAGGTGATGTGGACAAAAACTTACGGGGGAAGCTTTTCAGATTACGGATACTCTGTTAAGCAGACTGTTGACGGGGGATTTATCATTGCCGGTTATACCAGTAGCTTCGGCGCCGGGCAATTCGATTTGTATGTAATAAAAACGGATATGAACGGTAACGTGATCTGGTCTAAAACCTATGGGGGTACTTCATCAGATTACGGGCATTCTGTAATACAAACATTAGACAGCGGTTATGTTATTTGTGGCTACACGCTCAGTTCTGGTATGGCAGCTCAAGTTTATTTAGTGAAGCTCGACTCAGACGGTAATCTGCTCTGGAGCAAGAGCTATGGCGGCTCGGGCAACGATTTTGGCTGGTCAGTTGAGCAGACAACGGACTCCGGTTTTGTTATTACCGGAAATACCGATAGTTTTGGGCGTGGCAACAGAGATGTTTACTTAATAAAAACAGACAGATTTGGTAACAGTGGCTGCCATGAAGCGATCGCTGCTACTATCGTATCCGATGCGGCTACGATCACGGGCTCCACTCAAACGCTGGTTGATTCCGGCGCTTTTGTCAACAGCACGGCGACTATTATCGAAGACGTAGTTGCTGCCGACAGCTTATTACTGTGCGATAACTCAGTCTGCCTGAATTGTGTGAGAGGGGACACCAATAATGACAATAATTTTAATATTTTAGATCTTACTTTTTTGGTAGATTTCATATTCCGGGGCGGACTGAAACCGGCATGCAGCAAAGAAGCTGATGTAAATAGTGATGAGATCCCTTCCAACATTCTCGATTTGACATTCATTGTTGATTTTATTTTCAGGGGCGGTCAAACACCGGCACCGTGCTAGCGGTCGATAATCTTCTCTAAAACTACATAATAATGTCAAAATGATGCTACAAGATTTCAATTCAGAATTTATTAAATTGCATAAGTCCGGGCTAATTGGCAAGAGACTCCAAGGCATCAAAAAGCCTGATGAAATAAAGTTGCCCGTTGCAAAGCTGTGGGCTATAATATAGAAATTTTAAAAGGAATATAAATTGGCTGAACTCAAAACAAATGAAACTAAGCTCTCAGTTACAAAATTTATCGGCAAGGTGGAAAACGACCAGAAACGTCAGGACTCACAAGCGATCTTGAAGCTCATGAAGCAGGTAACCAAAGAAGAACCGAAGATGTGGGGAGGCAGCATGGTCGGTTTTGGCCATTTTCATTACAAATCTGATAGTGGTCGTGAAGGAGATTGGTTTTTAACAGGATTTTCACCTCGGAAACAAAACCTGACTATTTATATTACACCAGGGTTTGACAAATATGAATCGTTGATGAAGCAGTTGGGTAAGCATAAAACTAGCAAGGGCTGTCTTTATATTAAGAAACTTGAAGATGTAGACATGAAAGTCTTAAAATAGCTCATCAAACAGTCTTATCAAGATATGAAGAAAAAGTACAAGTAATACTAGCAAGAATCACGATTGTCCGCAAAAAAAAAGACCGGCGTTTAAGCCGGTCTTTTTATTATTTTTTGCCGCTATATAAGGGCAAAAAAACGCGATTAGTAGCGTCCGCGACCACCACCACCACCGCGACCGCCGCCACCCTCTGTACGGGGACGGGCCACGTTAACCTTTATGGTACGACCGTCAAAGTCGGTACCATTGAGACCATCGATGGCCGCCTGGCCTTCTTCGTCGCTGGTCATTTCGACAAAGCCAAAGCCTTTAGGCCGGCCTGAGTCTCTGTCAGTTATCATGTTAACGCTGGTGGTTTCGCCAAAGTTTTCAAAAGCCTGACGAATCTGATCTTCTGTCGTGTTGTACGACACATTGCCAATGTAGATTTTCATTCTACACTCCAAATTTGAGCCTCCCGAGCCAAAAAATTCCATCAAATGATATTATTTAGTTTTCGAGATAAACTCGTTCTTGCGCACTATTGCGCTTTGGTCCCCGAGATTCAGCTAATCCAAAGATTTGTCAGGTAAATACGAAACAAAGTTTTGAGCAAAGCAGAGCGGAAACGATTTTCTTACGTGTAAATATATCGGTAAAACTACATTTGTCAACACTATATATTAGAACAATATTTATACTGTTTGAGCTATGACAATGTTGAGTGAGTAAGGTAAATCATTGTGGTACTTGCTGTTAGGGTGCATTATCCAATGGTTGCTTGAAAAGAGGAAAGCTCAGGATATCTATTTTTGCCTGGATTGAGCAGTTTTTGGGGTAGAATTTGGTGGAATCAAGAGAGATGGTACTGGTAAAGTAGGGAGAGCCAGAATATTAGGGACGACGGAAATTGCTTGGATTTACCGATTATGTCGCATTTCATAAAATATAGTCGGTTTTTCCATGGCAGATACTGTTGTGAAACTTTGAAACAAAAAAGATATAGAATACATATTGAAAACTTGGCATGATAGTTAGGAAAGAGGCCCTCTTTTGCTCAAGTTATTCACAAGATTCTACTTGACTAAAGTGTGTGGTTTTCCGATATTATATAAAAGATATACATCCTAGGAGTCTTCGTATTCCTAGGTGCTCGGAGCGAGACTCCGAGCTTTTTTTTGCTTTAAAAAGACCTTTTTATTATCATAAAGAATAATCTATAAAATGAGTTCAGGGATTAGATAATGATCAAAGAAAATCAGCGCATTAGAGTTGCTGCGTTTATCGACGGCTTTAATGTTTATTACTTGCTAAATAAACCTAATCTAAGAAAATACAAATGGCTAAACTATAGTTCTTTGGCAGCTCGTTTCCTGCCTCGAGGGGGAGAGCTAGTATCAGTACAATACTTTACCGCAAAGGCGACCTGGGATGAAAGGAAAGCTCGAAGGCATGATCTATACATGCGTGCGTTGAGGCACTTTGGGGTAGAATGTGTCGTAGGTCGATTTAAGAAACTTAAGAAAAAAGTTGTCATTTATAACGAAGCAAGCTGGAAAAGCTATACAACAGTAGACGGTAAAATAACGGGCTCTCTCTTTTATGGGTATACTTTTGAGGAGAAAAAAACCGATGTAAACATTGCTAGTGAAATGATCACCAAAGCCGCAACTAATGCTTGTGATTATCTATTGCTAGTGTCTGGAGATACTGATTTTGAGCCAGCCATAAAAATTGTCCAAGAAGTATTTAAAAAATCGATAATCGTGGCTGTGCCTAACAAAAGGATTTCAGGATCAATTAAGGCAATAGTTCCAAAGGGCAATTGTGTTTCAATCAGAGAAAAGGACTTTGCGGGTTCACTTTTGCCGAGCAGTATAAAATTGAGCAATGGACTAACAATAGAATGTCCACAAGAGTGGCGTTAGATTATATTAGCTTCAATCGCAATGTCAGAATTCAACTTGGTATAGGCAGACCACTCCTGAGCAAGCTCGCGAGGGTACTGCCCTACATAATTTATAACAACTATTCATAAAGGGCAGATGGGGACATCTGCCGCCCACTCAATTATTCTATTCTCAATCGGCCATAGAAATTGTCACGCCCCAGTTCATCTGGTCGCGCGGGGGTGAAGCGTTCCAGCGTCCAAATGAATGTGAGCCATCGGACTCATAAACAACTTCGTACTCTCCCGGTCCAAGTTTGATATCATCTCTGATCATTCTGTTTTTATTAGCGCCGCCGGCATGGTCGGACCTGCGGTAGCGCATCTCCCAGACATCGCGGCCGGATTCTAAATCTACAATATAAGCGTAGTCATACATATTACCGCTCTGGCCTTCGCCGAGTGCATAAATACTTATTCTTGTCTTTTTATCCAAGCTGAAGCGAACCCGCCGGCGTTCGCTGTTACCAACCCGGGTGATTCTGGCTAAGATATTGGTGTTGTCGGCCAGTTCTCTTTCACTGACAAGTTTAATACTGCCGGTTTTGCCGACTGCATAAATAGACAGGCCATACTGGTCGGGTTCAAAGGGGGCCGAGGAATTCCAGTTGCGAAAGGCATGAGAGTCGTCGGTGAGGTAATAGGCGGTGTAGGTGCCGGCCGAAAGGGTTATGATATCATCGAACATTCTATTTTTGCTGGCGCCTCCGGCATGCTCGGTATTGCGGTAAGTCATTTCCCAGACAACCTTACCGGTGGCTACGTCAACTATTGTTCCGTAATCTGCGAATTCCCGGCGGCTATTTGACATCTCTCCGATAGCATAAATATGAAGTTTGGTTTTTGATTTAATCTCAAACGATTGCTCCTGGAAATCGTTGTTGCGGGCTCTGGCCAGTTCTATAACAGCATCACCGCGCCCCGGAACTTCGATTATTGAAAACGAAGATTTATCAAATCCCTGGCCGGGCAGAATTGTTATTCCCCAGTTGATGGGATCGTAGGGAGGGCTGGCATTAAATTCCTCATAAGAATGAGAGCCGTCGGTCACAACATATAAAACATACTTTCCTTTTTCGAACTTTACTTCGTCGTTAAACAGCTGGTTTTTTTCAGAGCCGCCGGCATAATCGGCGTCCCATTTATCAATTTCCCAGACTCTTTCACGCGTCTCCATATTTATAATCCAGGCGTGGTCTACGGGAACTTCATTTCTGCCGGGCTGCTCTATTAAACAGTAAATCTTGAGTTTTCCGGACTGGCTGAGCTGGAATCCGGTTTTGATAAATTCAGAGTCACCCAGCTGAGTATGCTTTATGAGTGCATCGGCATGGCCGCCGTCAATTTCGAACCGTTCAATGTCCGCGGCTTGTAATTCGTCTGAAGTCAGCTTTACATAACATTCTCTGATATCACGTTTGCGCAGCCGGCGATCATCATCGTCATCAAATAAGTTAGAGAGCTCATAAAGAAAGTCACCGTTGAAGCTGTTCCAGCCCCAATACTCACGCTTTCGGACTGAATAATAAAGCTCGTAGCTGCCGGCTTTTAAATATTCTACAGTGTTCTTTTTTCTCAAGAGGCTGTTTTTCTTAAATCTGTTGGTGCGCCGACTTTCCAGCTCCCAGACAAGTTCACGAGTGTCTGAGTCAATTATCCAGGCGTAAGCCAGCATCGAGCGATTGTTTGGCGCCTTGATAGCGACAATGTCAATATCAATATCCGCACCTTTTTTAAGGGTAAAGCCGACAGATTCGAGATCTCCGGAGCGGAGATTTTTTATTTCGGCAACAGTCAGGCCCAGAACTGAAGAACCCAGAAACAGGCTGGTTATAGCGGTTAAGAGTGAAATTTTTAAGGATTTCATAGTTTTTTTCCCATCATGTTAATTTTTTGTCTATAAATGATACTACGGGAGAGAAGAGGGGATGTTTCAGCAAATCCAGGAAATGGTTGAGCGCTGGCCGAATCTGGACTTTCGACCGCTGAAGTTCTAAGCGAGCTTTACTCAAAAAGAGAATTCTGGATTTCTGATACAAGACTTAAGAACAAAATCCCTGTCCTGAGAGCCTGTATTAGCTCATTTGGGACAGACGAAAATGCGGTTAGAGCACTGGAAAGCACTTCCGGAACTTAAACCGTACTTATTATCCAGCCTTTTCTGGCCTGGATGTCTTTGGCCAGCTCGAACTATCAGCTTGTAAGAAACTGGATTTATAAGTAACTTATAAGTCTATAGGGAATGCCCATAAGCTAAAGACTAACATTTTGAAGAGTCTAAAATAAGCAGCCAATAATATGTAAATTGGTCGGTCCACAATACGATTATGGATATTTGGATTTTATTATTAGTTTCAACCAACCTAATCTCAGCTAAAGTGTACTTGTGGTAGATATAGCAGATAGTAAACTTGTAGATCGTTGTTTAAACGGTGAAAAGGAGGCTTTTGGGGCATTGGTAGAAAAATACCAGAAGCCCATATTTAACGCGGCTCTTAGAGTTGTAGCGGATTGGGACTTGGCCAAGGATGTAACACAGAACGTATTTATTAAAGCTTACGAGAAGTTACACACCTATGATAGTCAGTTTAAGTTTTTTAGCTGGATCTACCGCATGGCCATAAACGAAGCTATTAACTCGCTCAGACAGCAGAGAGGCAAAGTAAATTTCGAGGATTGTGAAATTGAGGCCAAAGGGAATCCGGAGGAAACGTTTCACAACAGGCAGGTGGAGAAAGTCGTAGAAAATGCGGTAGGTAATCTTCCTCTGGATTTCCGCCTGGTAACAGTTTTGTACTATTTCGCGAACCTGCCCTATGAAGAAATAAGTTATGTATTGGATATTCCTGAAAGCAGAGTTAAATCCAGGCTCTATTCCGCCCGTCAGTTGCTTTGCCAGGAGGTTTCCTTAAAGGAGTTAACTGGTAATGATTGATAAAAGAATTGTTGAACTAATAAATTGCGACCTCGACAGTACCATTTCCAGAAACGAAAAAGATGAACTTACCAACGCTCTAAAGATAAACGCTGAAGCCAAAGAATTGTATTTAAAAATGACAAGTCTGACAGAGGGACTAAAGGCGGTAAAAGCTGTTGAGCCTCCGGTTGAGCTCAAAGAAAATATAATGCAGATGCTGCCGGATGTCCGGGTTAGGACATTTAAGAAGCCTGGCATAATTGAATCAATCAGTAGCTACTTTGAGGAAGTGCCAAAATTCCAGCTGGCCGGTTCATTTTCGTTCGGATTTGCTGCAGCCCTGGTGCTTATGATGCTTATAATTAGTCCAGAGAGAGGTGATTTGGTTTCGCCCAACGCCACTATGGGGTCGATCGCTTTGAATGAAACAGAAGGGGAGTTTATAGAGATTGCCTCCGTAGAGGTTCAGATTAATGATAATTCGATTTCAATCTCTTCCAGCCGGTCCGGCTCTAAGATAAAATTAGTATTGGGCTTAAAAGAAGTCCCCTCAGATGAAATAAGAATCAAAGCGGGCAATGAAACATTAGGCTTTATTTCATTTGAGCGACTATCTGGCTCGGCGGCCACATTTGAAAGCGCAGATAACTATGTTGAAATTAAGACAATTTCCTCAGGAGAGTGGAAAGTTATGTTTGAAGAGCAGTCCGGTAATAATAGAGAAATGATAGTATATATTGAAAATAACGGTTCATTAATTTCAGAAAATATTGCTATTAAATAGCTTCAATAGGGCTAAAGAAATGAAACTTTGACAAACTTTTAATAACGAATATTGTATTTTTAGTAAAGAGACAATGCTAAGTAAACAAATAGAAAGTAATTTAACCCCGAAAGTGAATGGGAGGTAAACCATGTCTTTCACATCAAATCAAAGTAACGGAATCGGAAAAGCGGGTTGGACCATTATAGGATCGCTGGCGATAGTCGCATTAATCGCCGGTGTCTACTATTACGGTGCCTACCCTCCAAGCGCTGACTCCACCGGCGCCATCGGCGCGGCCAAGAAGTATCAGGCCGAACAGATCACCGACGCCGATGTCAAGCTTGATAACCCGGAGCTTCAGGCGCTGCTGCAGGATGACAAAATCCTGGCGCTTTTAGAAGACAAAGAATTTCAGGAAGCCATGCAGGATGAGAATTTCCGTGCTATCCTGGCAGATGACGGCCTAAGGCGCGCACTATCATCTCATGATGTTGTAGACGCCATGGCCGATGACGCCTTTAGACAGTTTATAGCTGACCCGGCCATGGCCAGATTGTTCAAAGTTGAACAATTTAGGACAATAGTGAACGATGACGCCTTAAGGCAGTTATTGGCTGACCCGGCAGTGGCCAGATTGTTCAAAGTTGAACAGTTTAGAACTATCATGGGCGATGACGCCTTAAGACAGCTCTTGGCTGACCCGGCAGTGGCCAGATTGTTTAAAGTTGAACAGTTTAGAACTATCATGGGCGATGAGGCCTTAAGACAGCTTTTGGCTGACCCGGCAGTGGCCAGACTGTTCAAAGTTGAACAGTTTAGAACTATTATTGGCGATGAGGCCTTGAGACAGTTTATAGCTGACCCGGCGGTGGCCAGATTGTTTAAAGTTGAACAGTTTAGAACTATCATGGGCGATGATGTCTTAAGACAGTTCTTGGCTGACCCGGCAGTGGCCAGATTGTTCAAAGTTGAACAGTTCAGGACCATAATGGCGGATGATGTCCTTAGGAATTATTTGGTCAACGAGGAAAATTCCAGATTATTCAAAGTTGAAAAGTTCCGGACAATAATAACGGATGACGTTCTTAGGAATTATTTGGTCAGCGCGGAAATGTCCAGATTGTTCAAGGTTGAACAGTTCAGAACAATCTTGGGGGATGACGTTCTCAGGAATTATTTGGTGAGCGCTGAAATGTCCAGATTGTTCAAGGTTGAACAATTCCGGACAATACTAGCGGATGACGTCCTTAGGAATTATTTGTTAAACTATGACATGACCAGATTGTTCAAGGTTGAACAGTTCCGGACAATACTGGCGGATGACGTCCTTAGGAATTATTTGTTAAACTATGACATGACCAGATTGTTCAAGGTTGAACAGTTCAGGACAATACTGGCGGATGACGTTCTTAGGAATTATTTGTTAAACTATGACATGACCAGATTGTTTAAGGTTGAACAGTTCAGGACAATAGTAGCTACTGATGCCTTTAGGCAATTTATAGCTGATCCGGCGATGTCGAGATTGTTCAAAGTGGAGCAGTTTAGAGCTATCTTAGGCAGCCCTGCACTCGAGAGAGCTGCCAATACCGAAGTATTTCACAAGGCATTAGCCAGTGACCAGTTCCGTACCGCCGCTATGAGTGGCGATCTGGCCAGAGCTTATACAGAATAGAATTCCACATTCCGCCTGTCATTCGGAAAAGCGGAGAAGTTGCCAGTTGGTGACTTCTCCGCTTGTAGTTTAATCGATAATTCGCAGTCTTTCCTAAAGTCTGAGGTTTACAGTTTGATTACCATTTGCTATACTCCAAGTATTCAGATAAGTGCTATAATTAATTCATAGTCATAGGGGAAGTTTATGCGAGCAAAGATGGCCACATCTCTAATTTTTTTGATAACTGCTGTCATTACATTATCTATGGCCGGCACAGCTCATTCACAACTTTATCGTTATGAAACGGACAGGTTGAGACTTCTTTATTTTGGCAAAGCTTATGCCTATTTGATTCCACATGTTGTGGCCTGCTACGAAAATGCGCTTAACTATCATCAGGAATTATTTGATTTTGAGCCGTCGGAGAAAATTACGCTTTTTCTTCACGACTTCAATGATTACAACAATGCCGGGGCCAGTACGGCTCCGTTCAATAAAATTTCGCTGGCAGTGGCGCCTGCCAGTTATGTTTTCGAAACAACTCCAGCCAACGAAAGAATAAACGCCACCATGAACCACGAGCTGGTTCATATTGTAGCCGCCGATAAGCCATCGGGACGGGACAAATTTTTCCGGGCAATATTCTGGGGAAAGGTAAAGGAGACATCGGATAATCCTCTTACAATTCTGTACAGCTATCTGACAACCCCGCGCCGGTCGGCATCGCGTTGGTACCACGAGGGCATTGCTGTCTTTATGGAGACCTGGATGGCGGGCGGTTATGGACGTGCTCAGGGACCCTGGGATGAAATGGTTTTTAGAACCAAAGTCCGCGACTCCAGCCGCATTTATGATCTGGTAGGGCTTGAGTCAGAGGCCAGCAAAGTTGATTTTCAGGTTGGCGCCAATGCTTATCTGTACGGCACCAGATTCATGAGCTACTTAACTTATGAATATGGTCCTGAAAAGTTAATTGACTGGATCAACCGTTCTCCTGGAAGCAGGGCATATTTTAGCTCTCAGTTTAAGAAAGTATATGAAATCTCCATGGGTGATGCCTGGCACAACTGGATCGACTGGGAGCATATTTTCCAGGAAAAGAACCTGAATTTTATCAGGGAGTATCCGCTGACAAGTTCACGGCCGCTGGCAAAAAAAGGGATGGGCTCGGTCTCTCAGGCGTTTTACGACAAAGAAATGGGAGAACTCATTTTAGCTGTAAATTATCCGGGTCAGATTCCGCACATTGCGGCCATCAGTCTGGATACACAAAAGAGCAGAAAGCTGACAGGTGTTAAAGGGCCGGCTTTATATTTTGTGACTTCAACAGCGTTTGACAAAAATTCCAAGACACTCTTTTATACGACTGATAATAACGGCTGGCGGGATATTGTTTCTCTGGATGTGACAAGCGGCAAGAAAAAAATGCTCTTAAAAGATGCCAGAATAGGCGACCTTTCTTATTGCGCCGCCGATTCATCCCTGTGGGGCGTGCGTCATTCGTTCGGCATTTCCGCTATTGTCAGAATCCCGCATCCCTATGAGAAATGGAATCTGGTCTATGCCTGGCCGTATGGTTACGATGTCTATGACATAGACATTTCGTCCGATGGCAAGCTATTAACCTCGGGACTGGCAGAGATTAGCGGCAGACAAAGTTTGATTATGATGGATGTAGATTCTCTCCTGGCAGGAGACACCAGCTATTCAACTCTGTTTGATTTCGGTAATAGTATTGCTGCAAATTTTATTTTCTCCGACGACAACAGCTATCTCTATGGTTCATCGTACTATACCGGTGTCTCCAATATATACAGGTATGATCTGGCCAATGATTCGATGGAAGCATTATCAAATTGTGAAAGCGGATATTTCCGGCCGACACTGTATAAAAAAGATTCCCTAATTGTGCTCGAATATACCGGCGACGGTTTTTTGCCGGTTGTTATCGAAGAAAAAGTTATAGAAGATATCAACCCGGTAAGTTACCTGGGGCATGAACTATCAGAAATGTATCCGCTGCTTAAAGAGTGGATCCTAAAGCCGCCTTCGGTGGTCGATATCGATACAATTAAAGCAGATACTTCAGCATATCACAGTTTCTGGCATATTAGTCTGGCCTCGGCTTACCCGATTATCGAAGGTTACGGAGATTATATTGCCTGGGGAGCGAGAATAAATTTTCAGTCGCCGGCCAATTTGCACGGCACAAACTTTACTGTGTCCTATACTCCCGACAAATTGCTGGCTGAAAAAGAGCGATTACATTTAAACTGGAATTATCGCTTTTCGAGCTGGGAAATAAATTTCAATTATAATGGTGCCGACTTTTATGATCTTTTTGGTCCGACCAAAACCAGTCGTAAAGGAAACTCGCTGGGACTGACTTATACCAAGACGCTGGTTTACGACACACCCAGGAAAATTAACCTAAAATTCTCTCTTAATGGTTTTAATAATCTTGAAGTTCTTCCGGATTTTCAGAATGTCTTAGCATCGTTTGATAAATTCTTAGTAGGATCTATCAGCCTCAACTATGACAGAAAAGAAGCCTCATTGGGAGCCGTTGATTACGAAAAAGGCATCAGCTTTCAGCTGGTTACTTCTCATACCTATGTTTCAGACAAATGGTTTCCACGCGTCTTTGGCAATCTTCATCTGGGCTTTCCGCTGCCTTTAAACCATTCATCAATCTGGCTCAGGTCTTCGGCTGGCTATGCCGATGGCGACCGCTTCGAGCCTTTCGCAAACTTTTACTTCGGAGGTTTTGGCAATAATTATGTCGATCATCAAAAGGTCAAACGCTACAGGTCGAATTTGAGTTTTCCGGGTCTGGAGATAAATGAAATCGACGGAAATAATTATTTCAAAACATTATTAGAATGGTCTTTGCCGCCTATGCGGTTCCGCAGTCTGGGCTCGCCGTCATTATATGCTTCCTGGCTGAGATTGGCATTTTTCACCAGTGGTCTTTATACGAATTTCGATAATGCTGCATACGAAAGCAAGGTAGCTAATGTCGGTACCCAGCTTGATCTCAGGTTAAACATGCTGTCGCGACTTCCCATAACTGTTTCGATCGGCTATGCCAGAGCTTTTGAAAAAGGTTATAGACCTGCCGAAGAATTCATGGTTTCTGTTAAATTATAGTGGAGATGTTTCTTAAAGCTTCACTCGGCCTTCTGCCGGTTCTGGCATTTCTAATTGTCTTAATAATTCTGGACAGTTTTAAGTTAGTAAAAATGAAATTTATTCTATCGGCTATCGGCGTCGGTGCTGCTTGTGCGCTAATTGGTTTGTTTATAAATCCTCTTATCTTAAAAGCACTGGCCATTGACTTTTTATCTTTTGCCAGGTATGTGGCTCCGTTTACAGAAGAGCTTTTGAAAATCATTCTCATCGTCTATCTGATTCGGACTCATCGGGTGGGGTTTTTGGTAGACTCGGCCATAGCAGGCTTTGCCGTGGGGGCCGGTTTTGCTTTAGTTGAAAATGTTTATTATCTGCAAAGTTTGCCCGACTCTGATATTTTTCTCTGGATAGTTCGCGGTTTTGGGACTGCCGCCATGCACGGCGGTACAACAGCGATGGCTGCGATGATCGGCAAATATTTTTCCGACAAACACAATAAATTTTCTCTTACTATTTTGCCCGGTCTGCTGGCGGCATCGATTATACATTCGATGTACAATCATTTTTTCCTGCCGCCGCTGATTTCTACCGCGCTTCTCTTACTACTACAGCCGCTTATTTTGGTCTTGATATTTATGCGAAGTGAAAAAGCCACCGAAAACTGGTTAGGGGAGGGGCTGGACTCTGACCTCAAGACTTATGAAGCAATAACCAGAGGCAAGATACTTGAGACAAAAATTGGTAAATACTTAGAATCTTTAAATGACCACTTCTCTTATAATGTAGTGGCCGATATGTTTGAATATATCAAAAACCATCTGGAGCTTTCTATGCAGGCCAAGGGCATACTTCTGGCTCGAAAGCTCGGTGTAAAAACCCAGCCGGACCCTCGAGTGAATGAGATGTTTGAACAATTGAAAGTCCTGGAGGGACGAATCGGACCGACCGGCAGGCTGGCCATCAAGCCATTTGTCAGAAAAAGTGGCCGCGATCTCTGGGAAATTCATATGCTTTCTCGTTAAAATCCGGAAATCCTCAAAAAAGCTACAGCATCGCCGTTTCTGGCCGATAATCAAAAGATTAGCTTATAGCTCATACGTAAAATATGTATAAATTTGAAAAACAAGACTATGGCCTGAAATTGAATATTTCTGGTGATTTGACAGAGCAAGAGATTTCGGGAATGACAGTTGAGCTCAAATCACTCGTAGGTTCGATAAGTCAGCCTTTTTCCATCATTGTCGATGCCAGAGAGGTGATGACTTTGGATCAATCTGTATTTCATCTGTTAGCTGAATGTCAGAGAATTCTCAAAGATGCCGGGCGACAGTCGGCGGCAATTGTGATAAATTCACCGGTTCTTAAAAATCAGGGTCAAAGAATAACATTAGAAACTGGAAGTACAGAAGCAGTCAGGTTCATATATTCTGATAAGACCGAAGATTGGGAAAGAGTCGCCATGGACTGGATACTAAACGGTATTGAGCCTGACCCGCAGCTTGCTATCAGTAAATAGCAATCGGTGGCTTCCTCTTTTGTCACATAATTTTATGTTTTTTCAAGCAGCTCTTAACAATATTTTTTGTCTATAAAAATGTTCAAACTACTTGTTAAATATCTTATTCTTCTATCAGCATCGATCACGCTCGTTGCTCTTTTTACTTCGGCGCGAGTTGAGGCTGCAGCCTGTACCTACTGCCACCAGGAAATAGTTAACAGCGGTATAACGGTTGAAGGGGAACCGTTTCATGTCGAGCATTTTATGTGCGCTAACTGTCTCAAGCCGATTGGTGAAGAAGATTTCTACAAAGATAATGGCCGGTATTTTGATCGAAACTGCTACGAGAATTTCATAACTGACAAATGTAAATATTGCATCGAACCGATTATCGGTAAGTATATTATTTTTGAATCAGAAATTTACCACCTGGCTTGCTTTGATGACCATATTGACAAAAAGTGCCTTGTCTGTAATGAATCGGCAGTTGGCGGCGGTTACATTGATATCAGAAAAAACGCAGTCTGCCGCAGGCACCTTGACGATGTTCTGGATTGTCATTCCTGTTTCAGTTATGTGTCGCCAGCTCTGGATGATGGCAGCAGACGTTACTCTGACGGCAGGGTGGTTTGCAGTAAATGTCTGGAGACAGCAGTCGAAGATGACAGCCAAGCTTTGACAATCATGGAAGAAGTAAAAGCAAAACTCGCAGGCGCAGGACTTGTAATTGACCGGGAGTTCAAAATAACATTCGTTTCCATCCAGGAGCTTTCAAAACTAAGCTCGAGTTATCAGAGAGATCAATTGGGCGTAACCAGATTCAGAAAAACCGAGATGCTGGCCGGACTTGTTTCTTTTCAGGATTTCGAGATTTTTATTTTATCAGGTCTGCCCCTGCCTCAGCTTAAAGCCGTACTGGCACATGAGCTGATGCATGTCTGGCAGTTTGCTAATGCACCGAACCCACAGGATCTGCAGCTGTGCGAGGGGAGCTGCCAATACGCCGCATATTTTGTTCTTATGGACGACAACTCCGAGGAAGGTCAGTTTTTTTCAAAGTTCATAGAACAGCACAAGGACTCCAACTATGGTGATGGCTTTAGATTTGTATTAGAAGAAGTAAACAGACGGGGTTTTAAACTCTGGCTCGAATACCTAAAGGAAAACAAAAACCCGCCCTGGTGATTGGTGACAGATCCTGTCGTCAACACAATCGTTAATTATTATCAATTCTCAAATTTACTCTCTCAAACATCTCAAACAATAGCTTCTTTCTAAAAGCATTGACTCTTCTTTATAAGTTGATTTGCTCTTTTCTCAAGGGTACCTTTACTGTGTAGGAGCAACTAAGTCGAAGATGTGCCTTAATAGGTCGGTATTATGAGCAGCGATATTCCAGAAAACGACAATACCAGGACCCATGTTGTCCTGACCAAAGGGACAATGGTAGCCCACTACCGGATATCCGAGAAAATTGGCGCCGGTGGCATGGGCGAGGTCTATCTGGCCGAGGATACAGAACTGGGTCGCCGGGTAGCGCTCAAATTTTTGCCGCTGAATCTTGCCGCCGAAAATGAGCACAGAGCGCGATTCAAAAGAGAAGCTCAGGCAGCGGCTAAGCTTAACCACCCAAACATCGTAACTATTCATGAAGTAAGCGAATTTAATGGCCGGCCATATATCGTGATGGAGCATGTCGAGGGCCGGTCGTTACATCATTTCTGCCACGATGAGCAATTACCTACCAACAAAATTATCGATACAGCTATTCAGATATGTGATGGCCTGTCCAAGGCTCACCAAGCCGGAATTGTTCACCGTGATATTAAATCTTCGAACATTGTAGTCGACAGTGACGGCCGCCCTAAGATACTGGATTTCGGGCTGGCGACTTTTAAGGGCAGCGAAGAAGTCACCAAAGCCGGCTCGACAATCGGTACCGTGGCCTATATGTCGCCGGAGCAGGCGCAGGGTCAGAAAATTGACCACCGCTCGGATTTATTCTCATTTGGCATTGTCTTATATGAATTGATTGCTGGTCGTACGCCGTTCAAGCGTGACAGCGATGCCGCCACTCTCAAATCAATAGTAAATGACACAGCCGAGCCCTTAACAAGATATCGCGCCGAAGTCCCCGATGAACTGCAGCGCATAGTAAATAAGCTGCTTCAGCGTGACCCGTCGCTACGCTATCAGAACGCCGCTGATATTACTGCCGATTTGAAACTTCTGGCAATCAGCGGAAGTTCGCCGGCAGTACCGGCCTATCAGAAAAAATCAAATTCAAAGATTATGTTTATGGGAGCAGCTGGACTGGCTCTGGCAGCAACTATTATTGTTTATATGATGATGCCGTTTGGGCAAAGTTCGACTGATTCCGGCACGCCAATGCTGGTAGTGCTGCCGTTTGAAAATCTTGGTGCAGCCGAAGATGCCTATTTTGCAAGGGGCATTACCGATGAAATAACCTCCCGACTGGCCAGCATGGCAGGAATCGGTGTAATTTCGCGCACCAGCGCTCTCAAGTATAGAGACGGCACCAAGACGGTCAAAGAGATAGGTAAAGAACTTGGAGTTGACTTCGTATTAGAAGGCACTATCCGCTGGGACAAAAGCGGCGACACTGATAGGGTCAGAATAACACCTCAGCTTATCAGAGTGTCAGATGACCGCCATCTTTGGAGCGAAAATTACGAGCGGGCGCTGACTCAGATTTTCGTTGTCCAGGCAGATATTGCTGTAAGTATTGCAAGAGCTCTGGATATTACATTTGCCGACTCTGAAGAAGCTTCATTACCAGCTGCTACCCAGACCACAACCAATATGGAGGCCTATGACTTCTACCTGCGGGGTAAAGATTATGATCAAAATGGTACGAGTGAAAAAGATCGAGAACTTTCGATTCAAATGTTTGAAAAGGCGGTAGAGCTGGATTCAACTTTTTTTCAGGCAAATAATCAGTTGGCCAGAATTCTTTCCCACAAGTACTTCAGTTTTAGAGCTGGTTCTGATATTCTGGTGAAAGCCAAAAATGCAGCGGATGCCGCAATGAGATTTGCGGGGGGCGCGCCGGAGGGCCATTTGGCTATGGGATATTATTATTATTACGGCAGCCGGGATTATGAGCGCGCTCTGGAAATGTTTCAGACCGCACTGGAAAAACAACCTAATAACAGCGATTTACTGGTAGCGATAGGTTATGTCTTAAGGCGGCAGGGGAAGCTAAGGGAAGCTGCTGACCATCAATTACGAGGAATTGAGCTTGATCCTCACTCCGCAAACAAAGTCTTTGAAACGATGGGCACTCTTTCTTACTTGAGAAGATATGAGGATGTAATAGAGATGGCAGAGCGCCAGCGCTCGCTCCGGCCGGATAACGGGGGTGTTTACACGATTCTCTACTATGTCACATTATCCCAAACCGGCTCCATAGAGGAGGCACACAAACGGATAGTACAATCTGCTGAGTACGTCGATGCAGCAAATCCGCAAATTAGAGAGATACAACAGACTCATTACCAAATCTCGCGCGATTTTGAAGCGGCGCTGAAGCATCTTAGCTTACCAAAGAATGCTTCGAGTGAAGACAGCGTCGATTACTATTTGGGCTGCGCAGGAAACTATTACTTCCTTAAGAACAAAGTTCAAAATCAAATATATGCCGACTCTGCGCGCCTGATTCTGGAAAGAAATATTGTGGCGAGTCTTCCTAATCCGGGGAATCACCTTCAGCTAGGGACTGCCTACGCTTATCTTGACAGAAAAGATGATGCCAGGGCTCAGTCAGAAAAGGCAACGCAAATGCTGCCGATTTCTCGTGATTACTTTCAAGGTATTCTGGTAGTCCTCGAAGCAGCGGATTTATCAATTTTGATCGGCGATTATGAAAAAGCGCTGGATGGAATTGAATTTTACATGAACCATCCGTCCTATGAAAACGCTAACGTTCTAAAGCTTTGGCCACCGCTTGATCCTCTCCGTGACCACCCGCGCTTTAAGGCTATTTTGGAGAAATACGATAAGCCATCATGAGCGAAGAACAAAACGACAGAACCCAGACGCACGTAGTGCTTACCAAGGGCACGATGATAGGCCACTACCGGATAACCGAGAAAATCGGCGCCGGCGGAATGGGCGAGGTCTATCTGGCCGAAGATACCAAGCTGAACCGTCAGGCAGCCTTAAAATTCCTGCCGTCACATTTGACATCAGATGAACGTGCCAAAGCCAGGTTTACCCGCGAAGCGCAGGCAGCCGCCAAATTGAGTCATCCCAATATTGTCCATATTTACGAAGTTGGTGAGCATTCAGGCCGGCCATTTTTTGCGATGGAGCACATTGAGGGGAGCGCTCTGAATGATTATGTTAAGGAGAAGAAATCTGATATTGATGAAATCATAAAATTGACCATCCAGATATGTGAAGGCCTGGAGGAGGCTCATTCGGCGGGCGTAATTCATCGCGATATCAAGCCCTCTAATATAGTGGTCGATAAGAAGGGCCGTCCGCATCTGGTGGATTTTGGCCTGGCAACAATCAGCGGCACCGAGCATCTGACTAAAACCGGCTCAACTCTGGGCACGGTCGGTTATATGTCGCCCGAGCAGATTAAAGGCAAGGAGGTTGATGGCCGCTCTGATCTGTTTTCTTTAGGCGTTATTTTGTACGAGCTTTTGGCTCAGAAGCGGCCGTTTACCGGTGAATCTGAAGCGGAAGTATTAAACGCCATTCAAGTCAAATCAGCCGAACCTTTGGCCAGATATAAAGCCGATGTGCCCGATGAATTACAGCGGACAGTTTCTAAACTCTTAGAAAAAGACCGGTCTCTGCGGTATCAGACAGCTGCCGGCGTGGTTAGTGATTTGAAGCGTCTGATAGTCAGCGAAAGTTCGTCTGAGATAGCGGCGCAGTCGTCCGGCAGTAAAAGGCTTATGGCAATAGCTGCTATGGCGGCACTAGTACTCGTTGTCGGAGCTGTTTGGTTTTTCAAATTTTCGGGTTCAGCTCCACAGAAAGCCGGTTCAGACAGGAAGATGCTTGTAGTTCTGCCGTTTGAAAATCTCGGCTCGGCTGAAGACGAATATTTTGCCGACGGCATTACCGATGAGATCACCTCGCGTCTGGCCTCAGTTTCGGGTCTGGGCGTAATTTCTCGTACCAGCGCTATACAATACAAAAACAGCAAGAAAAGTCTGCCGGAAATCGCCAGGGAACTGGGTGTTGATTACGTTCTTGAAGGCACAATCCGCTGGGACAAAAGCGGCGATACCGACCGGGTGCGAATCACGCCGCAGCTTATAGATGTTTCCGACAATACTCATCTATGGGCGCACAACTATGAACGTGCGCTGACGCAGATTTTTGCGGTGCAGGAGGAAATTGCCACTCACATCTCTGATGCTCTCGATTTAACTCTAAATGCAGCCGAGCGGAAAGCTATTGAATCAGTTCCGACTAAAAATATGCAGGCCTACGATTATTATCTCAGGGGTCTTGAATATTTCAATCGCATGGACCCTTTTGCTGAACAAATGCTTAAGAAGGCGGTAGAATTGGATTCCACCTTTGTGCCGGCATTAGCCAGACTTTCGCATTTTCACTCTATCAAGTACTGGATAATGGGTGATCGTACTGCTGAACGTATCAGGCAGATCAAAATCAATGCGGACAAGGCGCTGGAATTAGATCCTGATTATTACAATGCGCACATGGCCCTTGGATACTATTACTATTACGTTGGACGACACTATGACAAGGCCATAGAGGAATTTGAGATAGGGCTGGCTCTGAAACCAAATGATCCTTATCTGCTGTCATCGGTTGGTTATATCAAGCGCCGGCAGGGGAAGTGGCAAGAGGCATACTCGTTACTTAAGCAAAGCCTTGTACTTGACCCGCTTTCTGCATCTACTTCGATTTCCTTTATCGCCACCTGCCATTATATGAATCTATATGATGAAGGAATTGAAGAAGCAAAGCGTGCGGTATCACTGCACCCTGATATGCCTTTAATATATGTACACTGGGCTTCTATCATTTATGCAAGCACGGGGGACGCAGAAAAGGCGCTAAAGTTGCTGGAGGAGGCTCAGAGCAAAACTGATATGAGCAGAGTTAAGTGGGCGTTGGTGAATTTTGCAATTGCGTCGCGGGATTTTGACAAGGCTCTTAGGCTGCAAAAGGAATCGCTTGCTGAGGCTCAGAATTTATCTGACACCTGTCAATATTATAATGTCACAGGTGATATTTATAACCTGATGGGTAAGAATTCTAAAAGCAAAATGTATTTTGATTCGGCCCTAAGCTGCAATGAATCTGTAATTGGCACCAATGTATCGGCTGACGATTCCGCAATGACAATCATGTCAAAAGCTCAGGCCTATGCCGGTCTGGGACGCAAGGATGAAGCTATCAGGTTTGGTGAAGAGGCATATAGTCAGATTCCTATCGAAAGAGATGCCTTAGTCGGAATGGAATTAACAGACAATCTTGCGTGGATTTATCTCAGGGTTGGTGAAAAGAACAAAGCCCTGGATTTGATAGAAGTAATACTTTCAAAACCGAGCGTTTTTTCGGTTATGACTTTAAAAACTCATCCCTATGCGGATCCACTCCGTGACCACCCGCGGTATAAGGCGCTGATTGAAAAATTTGAGACTACAAAATGAGTGAAGAGCAAAACGACAGAACCCAGACTCATGTTGTCCTGACCAAAGGCACGAAAATATCGCAGTATCGCATCATAGAGCGCATTGGCGTCGGCGGCATGGGCGAAGTATATCTGGCCGAGGACAGTAAGCTCGACAGAAAAGTAGCGCTGAAATTTCTCTCGTTTCAACACAGCCAGAACGAAGCATTAAAAGTGCGCTTTAGGCGCGAGGCTCAGGCGGTGGCCAAGCTCAGCCACCCGAACATTGTTCATATCTACGAAGTGGGTGAATATCAGAACAGACCATATTTTGCCATGGAACACATTGAAGGGGAATCGCTGCACCATTATGCGCACGATGAGACCTTGTCAGTAGGCGAAATTATTACGATCGCAATCGAAATCGCAGAAGGCTTAAACAAAGCCCACCAGCTGGGGATTGTCCATCGCGATATCAAAACTTCAAATATAGTGCTCGACAGTGACGGCCACCCCAAGATTCTTGATTTCGGTCTGGCAACCATTGCCGGGCAGGAAAAGTTAACCAAAGAAGGTTCGACCATAGGTACCGTGGCCTATATGTCTCCCGAAAGAGCCGAGGGCAGGAAATCCGACCATCGCTCGGATCTGTTCTCGTTTGGCGTTGTTCTTTATGAACTTATTGCCGGTCGTACGCCGTTTAGAAGAGACTCAGAAGCCGCTACCATGAATGCCATTGTCAATGATATTCCTGAGCCGATGGCGCGCTACCGCTCAGGCGTTCCCGACGGCATTCAGCAGATAATAGATAAGCTGCTGGAAAAAGACGCCCGCACCCGCTATCAGACAGCCGCCGACGTCGGGGCAGATTTGATACGGGAAAAACGAATGCTCGACTCCGGTGATATTAGCTCTGCCTCCCGTTCTATCTCAGGCTTTCGCCGAACTCAGAAATCTGGCTTGAAAAAATGGATTCTATCGGGAACATCGCTGGCGCTTATCATCACTCTGGTTCTGGTATTAAAGCCCTGGAAATTTACAGTAGAATCTACAGATGAAGCAGTCGCGGCTGAAAACCGTCTGGCCGTGATGTATTTTGATAACCTGGTAGACCCCACAGACTCAACCCGCTTAGGTGAAATCGTAACAAACTTACTCATTACTGATTTGTCAGAGTCAAAACATCTTAGAGTAGTGTCAAGTCAGCGCATGTTTGACATTTTGAGACAGCTCGGAAAAGAAGGCAGCCGCAATATCGACCGGGAAACAGCCTCGCAGGTGGCGCAGAAAGCCGGAGCAACCTGGATGCTGACCGGTACAATTTTGCAAATGCAGCCGAAGGTGGTAATCACGGCACAGATTATTAATGTTAGAAGCGGTCAGATTGAGGCCTCACAGCGCTCGGCAGCGGTGGACAACGAGGACATTTTTGCTCAGGTGGATAAATTGTCTGCTGAAATAAGAAACGATCTTGATATCCCTGAGCTGGCCGGTGAATCGACGGATAAGAATTTGACTGAAGTGACTACCAAATCACCTGAGGCCTACCGGTATTATCTGGAGGGCATGGACTATATCAGAAAACTCTATAGGCGAGAGGGGCGAGAAAGTTTAAAAAAGGCTTTGGAGTATGATTCAACTTTTGCCATGGCCTACTATCAACTGGCCTTCTCATGGATAGGAAGCGCCAGACACAAAGCGTTAGATTACATACGAAAGGCAGTCAGATATTCAAATAATACTACGCGACTTCAGAGAATGCATATACTTGCCTCTTCTGACGCATTTTCCGGGGATATAGAAAGTGCAGTGGCTATGTTAAAGGAAATAGTAATAGAATTTCCAGACAACAAGGAAGCTTATGAAACACTATCGAATATTCATATTAATGTAAAAGGGGATTTAGAAAAAGGGATTTATTATCTTAATGAAGCCCTCAAAATTGATCCCGGTGACAAGATTCTCTACAATCTGCTGGCCTATGCTTATAAGGATAGGCGTGAATATGATAAAGCCATAGATGCCCTGGATAAATATATAGCCATAGCTCCCAACGAACCAAATCCCTATGACTCACGCGGGGAAATATATGCGGCAGCGGGTAAATTCGATCTGGCGGTGGCATCTTACCGGCAGGCGTTGGCAAAGGATCCGGGATTTGTAGGCTCGCTTAAAGCACTTGTTTTGATATTTACGCATTTGAGAGACTACGAAAGAGCAGACAGTTGCGCCCAAGCTCTTATCAATGACAAAGAAAAACAAGCTCGTTCGGCTGGAAGACTTTATTTATTTTACAGTAAATTGCATCAAGGCAAATTTGAGCAGGCACTTCAAATTCTGGACGAGGGCATCGCGGCTGATGGTTTGGATAATTCTAAAGGATTCCCACGTTACTTCAAGTACATCATTAGAGGATTTATTAATGCCGATTTGGGGCGATACAATGAGGCTCTTGATAATATAAGAGAAGGTCGTCTTCTCATTGTACAAACAGGATCCGGGGACCAAAATGATTTTGTTCTTGCCTACGCTTACGTTCTGGCACAATCGGGCAATATTTCACAGGCAATTAGTGTTTTGGATGAGGCCATGCCCTCAGTTCTGAAGACAAAGGATAAATGGGATGAGGCCATGATTCAGATAGGTTACGGACAAATTGAAATTACTCGCAACAATTATGAAAAAGCTATAGAGTACTATACAAAAGCTATCCCTATTCATAAAAGATTTGTTAGACCGGTAGTTGAGTATTTTCTTGCTATTGCGTACATAAAAAATTCACAACCGGAAAAGGCTGTTCCTCTTCTTGAAAGATATGCAACTCAAATAGAGAGCTTAGGATTATGGATGCGTTATCTTGGGGTATTGGCACACTATCATCTGGGAACAGCTTATGAAGCGATGGGGGAAAAAGCAAAAGCAGTCCAGCAATACGAAACTTTCTTAGATATCTGGAAAGATGCAGACACCGAACTTGATGAAATGAAAGACGCCAAGAAACGACTGGCTAAACTTAAGAGCTGACAGCAGGACGGAATGGTTGGCACACATGATTTCAACACTTGTGGCGGCAAGCATTCTGATTCATTGAAGACACAACGTTAAGTAACTCACACAGGTCGGCTTTTTAACTGAGTTGCTTTGGAAAAGTTTTCTTAGTATATATAAACTGTCAACGATGTTCGTCATCGAAAGAAATTTTTGATGGTGTTTAAGGCACGAAGCTCTTTTTTAGATCAAGGTGGTTGACGCGTTTGGCAAAGAAAATGCATCGCTTGAATTAAAATAAATTGGAATATCTTTGATTATTGACAAGTTTAAGAACTTTTTTTAATTTGACATGACTTTCAACAATGATGGATATTTGTCTGAAATGAATAACTATGCAATAAGCAACGCAAACTCCGGACGGTCACTCAACGCGTGTATTGTCCGGAACAACCACTATTAAGGAGGCTCTGTTATGGCAAGAGCAAAAAGGAAAGCGAAGGCTAAGCCAAGAAAGAAAAAAGCCGCCAAGACCAGAAAAGGTGCGAAAGTCTGGACAGCTGCGGATGTGGCGACGCTGCGCAAGATGTACAAGACTTCGACCAACAAATCAATTGCCCGTACATTGAGACGGACTGTTGGTTCGGTCGCGGCCAAGGCCCGCTCACTAAAACTTCGTAAACCGAAAGTAAAAAAGAAAGCTGCTCCAAAGAAAGCCGCCAAGAGAAGAGTAGCCAAGAGAAAACCGGCCAAGCGCAAAGCAGCTAAAAGAAAACCAGCTAAGCGCAAAGCAGCCAAGAGAAAACCGGCCAAGCGCAAAGCAGCTAAAAGAAAACCAGCTAAGCGCAAAGCTTCAGCGCGTAAACGTCCGAAAGCTCGTTCACGCAAGAAAAGATAATCATCTGATTATTTGATTAAAGCCCGCCTATCCGGCGGGCTTTTTTTATTGGGGGAGACAGCTGTCGTCACGGCCTGATTAAAAATCAGCTATTTTGGCCGTAATTGAATTATTGACGGCAATTTCCATTATGCTTATCTTTCTATTGACTGGCTCATCGGTCAGCATCAAATAAGCACAAGTTGAGGAGTAGGGATTTGAAAATGTTTTCCCGGTCGTTGAGAGTCATCGCTGTTGCTTTCACATTAGTATTATTTGCGGCAAGTGCTACAATGTCACAGCCAGGCTGGCTGAAGCAGGCGATGTCCGTTGCTGATACGCTCAAATTTGATAACGATGCTCCGGCAGTCATTATTGTCAATAATTCCTCAATAAAGGTTGATAAAAGCGGCAATGCCACCAGCAAAATACGTAAAGCCTACAAGGTTTTGAATCATAATGGGGGAGTTAGAACTATCCTGAGTGTCGCTCAGGACCCGCTGCGATCTGTCAAAAGCCTCAAAGGCTGGCGAGTTCGGCCAGACGGTTCAACCCAAAAATTAAAAAAAGAATACATAGTTGAAATAGGACTACAGGAAGCAGCAGGTTACTATGACGATCAAAAAATTCTGGTGGCGACGTTTCCGGAGATTGAGACAGGTGATGTGATTGCCTATGAGTACAATTTCAAGGAGAAATCTGGTTGGGAGGGGTATTTTCAGGAATTCGTTTTTCAAACTGATTTACCTGTCATTTCGTCTTCATTCAAAATTGAAATTCCAAAAGGCTGGGAGTTGGGAAGTTCGAAGCAATATCTCAAGCCGGTAACGAAGAAGGTAGAAGCAAACAACCATGTCTGGACAGCAGGTTTCTTAAGTTATCGACCGGATGAGCCGTATATGTCAGACTGGTCATTCTTGAGTCGTCGCCTGATTGTCAGCTGTTTCGAAAATGATGCGGATAAAAAAAGAGGTTTCAAAGAGTGGAAAGACGTCGCGGCTTGGGCTGAATCGCATCATAAAGGTCTCTTAAGAATGAATGAAGGGATGAAGTTTGTTTTATCTGAAATTTCAAAGAAAGATTCCACGAAAATTGGACGTATTGCGGAAGTAGCACGATGGGTACAGGAAAATGTTCGTTATGTCGCCCTTGAGCTGGGGGTGGGCAGGTTTCAGCCCAGATTAGCGGCAGTTACTTTTAAGAACAAGTATGGAGATTGTAAAGATAAGGCCACTTTGATGAGAGCAATGGTGGCAGCCTTAGATATCCGGTCGCAGCCTGTTCTTGCAAGCATCGGCAGCCACGTTGATGCCAATTTCCCTTCGCCGGGGCAGTTTAATCACGAAATCCTTTGCATTGCTCTTGATAGTTCTGAAGTGTCGCCCGAGTTCGAGAATGCCTGGGTAAACGGCTGGCTTTATTTCGACCCCACAGACCCGGCCACAATTATTGGAAACCTGCCGACGTCGCTTGGAGGGACCAGAGTTTTAAAAATATCGGAAACCGACTCAACTTTAGTGAAACTTCCGGAACTAAAGCCAGAGCAGCGCCGCAGATTATACTCTGCCAGAGCAGAGATTCTGCCAGATTATTCTTTGAAAGCAAAAATAACGATTAAGGATTATCAAAATTCGGCAGCAGAGAGTCGCTACCGCTGGCGTTCAACTACCATTGACGAACAAATTGATAAGTTGCAAAAGAAGTTTTCTGAGTCAATGCAAAATACAAAAATAACAGATTTCGCAAGGATTGAAAGTGATGATTCTGCATGGGTTACGTTCACTCTCAGCGGAGATAGTTATCTGGATATTTCCGGGGACATTTTATTATTGAAAGCAGATTTCTTTCACCCGGACAGAAAAAATCGACTGACCAAAAGGAATCGGGTTCATCCGATTTTTTTCTCGGGTACCAGGATGATAGATTGTGAGATTGAGTGGGTTTTTCCAGAAGGACTCGAAGTTAGCGGTAAACTGGATTCAATTGCAACCAGCTTCGAAAATGTTTCTGTCACATGTGCGCCCGAAATCATTGATGGCGGCCTGATTTTTAGATCACAGGTTGTTTATGATGGCCATGCCATGGCTGCTGAAGACTACAAACTGGCACAAACATTTGAAAAAGACCTGAAATCCGTAAATCGCTTAAGGATATTTTTGGTTAAGAAATAAGACGAGGTGCTATGATTAATGCAAAAGTAATATCGTTGGTTTTGTGTTTAATATCTTTTCTATTTATGCCGGTTGCATTCTCTAAACCTGAGACAATCGAGTGGGAAGATATTACTGACGCTGATTGGTCAGTTTCCACCGATTCCTCCTATGAAGGGCATAGCGCTGTTATGATTTTTGAAAAAATTCTGGCCGATGATAAAAAGATGGAAAATAACAAGTGTTATCGTACAATTTATAGGCGGGTAAGGATCTTTGGGTATGAAGGGCGAAAGCAGGCTGATGTTGAGGCCCCATTTTTCTATCTCAATCAGAAAATAGAATTGGTTAAAGGACGCACTATTTTGAGAGACGGCACCATAGTCGAATTGCAGAAAAGTCAGATAATTGAGAAGGAAGTGATAAAGACCAGGAAAAATAAATACAAGCAGCTATCTTTCTCTATTCCGGGTGTCAGCGAGGATTGTATAATAGAATATATTTTGCAATACCGTCTTCGAAGAAATCCCCATGTTTGGACGGTTCAAAAAGATATCCCGCTAATTTCAGGTGAAATGCGCTGGATTTTTGGTCGGTTCAGCGCACCGAAGTTCCTTGAAGAATTCTTAATCAGCTGGGTGACTCCAAACTATCTCTGGCTGCATCATTATTCTCGACCCAGTATCAAGCACATTCCCAATCTTAAAGAGGCAACAGAACTGCTGTTTAAAATCGATAACGTGCCTGCCTTTGAGACAGAGCCTTATACTCTGCCGGAAGCATCACTAAAGACAAGATTGATCTGCTACTATGGCTCTAATGAACCGCCCATCACTTTTTGGGGAGGACGGGGTACCGCGATCGCCAAAAGGTATACCAGGTTTTCAAAAAAGAACAAAAAGCTTAAAAAAGTGATAAAATCATTCGAAGATTTACAAGCAAACCACGAGAAGATTGCCGCTGCCTATAAATGGGTTCAGGAGAATTTAATCAACATAGATTATGTGGATGCCACAAAGATTGATAAGTCTGGCAAGAAAAAAGAAATAAAGTTAAGAGAGCATAGATCAATTGATGACGTCATTAAAAGAGGCTACGCTGACAAAGAAATGATACATCTTGTTTTTTGTGACATGTTGAGGGAAATGGGAATAGACGCAAGACTTTCTTACTTAAAAAACCGCATTAATGGTATGTTCGAGGAGAAAGCCAAATACAGTCAATTTAATGAATCAATGGTTGCAGTCGTGGATGAATTGAAAAATTACGAATTTTATGCTCCTGGTTTTCCTTATTTGAACATCGGAGAAATACCCTGGTATTGTGAAGGTGTCAGGGCGTTAGTCGCAAACGCAGATGACATTTTTGTGACTGTGACGTTTTCTAAAGCCACCGACAATGTAACCAGCTATAAATATCAATTTGATATATCCGATGAACTTGAAATCAGCGGACAGCAGAGTGCAAGTTATAGCGGTCATCAGGCCAGAAAAATGCGTATGGAAGTGCTGAATAAAGATACGGCGGATTTTAAAGCGATTCTTCTGGAGGTATTCGAAGAAGATCAATCTAAAGCTGAGAGAAGCGGCTTAGAGTTTAATAATTTAACGAAACAGCAGGAGAACCTGGAGTTAAGCTGCCAAGTTGAATTTCCTGCTCTGGCGGTGATGGGCAGCAGGTTGATTTTCAAACCTTTCGATTATATGTCCGAAGTAAGTAACCCGTTTCATGCCACTGATCGCAGGCGTCCCTTGCTGTTTGACTATGCCTATCAATTGTCTGAAGAAGCAATTTTTACATTGCCTGAAGGCTGGCAGATTGATGCTTTGCCGGATTCTAAAGAGTTTGAAACTCAGGCCGGAAGCTGCCGAGTGAGTATATCGTACTCAGAAAACATACTTTCAGTCCACCGCGAATTTGTGTTGATACAGCCATTTTGGGGCGCAGATGCCTATTCTTTGATAAAAGACCTGTTTCAACAACGCCAGAATATGTCGGGGTCAAGCATTATCCTGTCAAAAAAGACGAACGTTTCCGAAGCGGATTAATGAGCAGCCTAATAGCTGCGGTTAGTGTTTCAGGCAGATCAATATTTATACTTCGGCTCCCAGCCCTCGGGACCATTCCCCAGCATATCAAACATATGCCAGATCGAACAAAAATCATCGCCCGGTCCAAAGAAGGCGCTTGAGACTCTTTTGATTTTTCCGTTCTTGCCTTTGCGAAAAGTCGACATGCCCGGCCAGGGGTCGCCTTTTTCGCTCTGGAAACCCATATCTTTGGTGAAGTCGCTGCCATCGTTTGAAAGATACTTGTAATTCCAATCACGCGAGGCCGCAAATTCTTTAAGCAGAGCCGGTCGGTCATGCGAGACTAAAGCAAAGCCGGCACGGTTTTCCAGATGTTTGGTAAAGCCGGTGAAGCCATCCGCCCAGAGAGTACAAAAGCTGCAGGACTTTCCCATATTGTGGATAATAATCAGGTCATCTTTTTTACCGAACAAACTGGAAAGTTTGACAGGCTTTCCATCAGGGTCTTTGAGCGTGTAGTCGCTGACAGTTTTGGAGCTGACTTTCCGCCGCAGCCCGGCTACTTTAGCGCGGCTGACCATCAGCTGTTTTTCTGCTTTGGCCAGTTGTTTTATCAAATCTGTTTTCTTGCCGGTGCTGGTCGTTTTCTTCTTTGCTGTGGCTTTCTTTTTAAGAGCGGCAGTTTTTTTTAAACCGGTTTTCTTTTTTGTGGCCATTGTCTGGTCCTTTCGTTCAATCTAATTTTCAGTAGTTGTGCTGTTGTACGAAGGGGCTGTCTCAAATGTTTCTAAGTGTTGTATTCGTTAATTTATCTGGGTGAGCAATCTTTGGCAAGACAGCCAATGGTCGTAAGTGATATAATGTGATGTCTGAATATCTTCTATTTCAATTCTCAAAGAAAGCGCTTGATATTGAAAAAGGCTGACTATAATTTAGATTTTCTGGCAGGCTTAACCGAATGGCCGGCCAAAACTTATAAGAAAGCGGGCCGATGGCTTACACAGACACATTAAAGCGAAGCAGTTTCGGGCAGTCTGAGAGGCAGGACAACTGGTGGATTCAGCCGCTGGCCATTTTTCTCGGGTTTTCAGCTTTTATTGTCTATTCCACCTGGGCGGCCTTTCAGGGAGATAACTATCATTTTGGCCCATATCTCTCGCCTTTTTACTCACCTGAGATTTTTGGAGATTCGATCCATTCTCTTTTTGGCCCTAAACCGGGCTGGTGGCCGCTCTGGCTGCCTTTTTCGCCGGCATTTTTGATATTATGGGCGCCGGGAGGATTTCGCTTTACCTGCTACTATTATAGAGGAGCTTATTACAAAGCTTTTTGGAGTGACCCGCCATCTTGTGCGGTCGGTGAACCACGTCAGAAGTATCGCGGTGAAGCTTCATTTCCGCTGATTATGCAGAATATTCACAGATACTTTCTCTATTTAGCTTTGATGTTTATTGTTTTTCTGACCTATGATGTCTGGAACGCTCTCTGGTTTGTTGATCCGGCAACCGGAGAGAAAAGTTTCGGCTTAGGTGTCGGGACGTTAGTACTGGCCGCCAACGTTATTCTTCTCAGCTGCTATACCCTCGGCTGTCATTCGCTCCGTCATTTGGTAGGCGGATTTCTTGACAAATTTTCCGGTTCACCTGTCAGGTTTAAAACTTACCAGTGTGTCAGTTGCTTAAACAAAAGACATATGTTCTGGGCCTGGATGAGCCTGTTTATGGTCGGGCTTTCTGATGTATATATCCGTCTTTGCGCCATGGGCATCTGGACAGACTGGAGAATTTTATAAATGCCCAATGTTAAAAGACATATATATGATGTGCTCATAATTGGCGCCGGAGGAGCAGGACTTCGCGCTGCTATTGAAGCTTCAGGTGAGGGCATCAAAGTAGGCGTCGTCTGCAAATCTCTACTGGGCAAAGCCCACACTGTTATGGCCGAAGGCGGCGCGGCGGCGGCAATCGGTAATGTAGATGAAAAAGATAACTGGAAAGTTCATTTTGCAGATACAATGCGCGGCGGACAGTATTTAAATAACCCCCTGATGGCTGAAATTCACGCCAAGGAGTCGCCGGCCAGAATTTTTGAACTGGAAGCCTGGGGAGCCCTCTTTGACCGCACCAAAGATGGGAAAATTTTACAGCGTCACTTTGGCGGACACCGCTATCGAAGATTAGCGCATGTCGGTGACAGAACCGGTTTAGAGATGATACGCACGCTGCAGGACCATGGCATCCATCAGGGCATAGACTTCCATATGGAGTGCACAGTTCTAAACTTACTTAAAGACGGCGACAGAATAGCCGGTGCTTTTGGCTACGACCGCGAAAAAGGTCGTTTCATAGTTTTTGAAGCAAGGGCGGTTGTCCTGGCAACCGGCGGCATCGGCCGGGCTTTTAAAGTGACTTCTAACAGCTGGGAATATACCGGCGATGGCCAGACATTGGCCTATGACTGCGGCGCCGAACTTATTGATATGGAATTTGTGCAGTTTCATCCGACCGGTATGGTCTGGCCTCCGAGCGTCAAAGGAATTTTAGTCACCGAAGGTGTTCGCGGTGAAGGCGGCGTCTTGCGCAACAGCGAAGGCAGGCGCTTTATGTTTGATGATATTCCCGAAGCTTACAAAAGCTCTACCGCTGATAGCGAAGAAGAAGCCTGGCAGTACACCATAGGCAACACCGAGGCGCGGCGTCCTCCGGAATTATTAACCCGCGACCACGTTGCCCGCTGTATAGTAAGAGAAATAAAAGAGGGGCGCGGATCTCCCCATGGCGGTGTCTATCTTGATATTGCCTGGATAAAAGAAAAACTGCCAAATGCCGCCGAGCATATCAAGCGCAAACTACCCAGTATGTATCATCAGTTTAAAGAGCTGGCAGAAATCGATATAACCTCCGAGGTGATGGAAGTAGGCCCGACCACCCATTATATCATGGGCGGAGTAAAAGTTAACGCAGAAACGCAGATGACTAACGTGCCGGGACTCTTTGCAGCTGGCGAAGTGGCAGCCGGTCTCCACGGTGCCAATCGCTTGGGCGGAAATTCGCTTTCAGACTTGCTGGTTTTCGGACGCCGCTCAGGAGAATTCGCGGCAAAATTTTCCAAAGAAAACGGCAAAGCAGCCATCGACGACAGACAAGTTCAGTCTGCCACCAGAGCGGCGCTGGCTCCGTTTGAACGTGCCGGTGGCTCAGGTGGCAGCGGGGTCTATCAGGTGCAACAGGAACTTCAGGATTCTATGCAGAGACTGGTCGGTATTGTTCGTACTGAGAGTGAAATCGAAGAAGGTCTTAAAGTAATAGGCAGACTCAATGAACAGTTGGCGGTTATTGGTGTCGAAGGAAACCGTGAGTACAATCCCGGCTGGCATACTGCATTGGATCTTCATAATTTGTTGATAATATCCGAAGCAATTGCCTGTTGCGCACTCATGCGCAGGGAAAGTCGCGGGGCGCATTTCAGGCTGGATTTCACCGGGAAGAGCCAAGAATTAGCCAGAGTAAATATGGTCGTCAGAAAAGACACCGACGGTCGGATGCAGGTCAGTAGTGAAGCGATAGTGCCTTTGACCGAAGAACATAAGCAGATCATAGAAGATAATAAGTAGCAGAAATTACAGGATAAAGCTTAAATGGCATCAGTAACATTTAAAGTATGGCGCGGCAACAAAGAGGGAGGCGAGTTCAAAGAGTACAGTACTGATATTACCGAAGGCATGGTTGTGCTTGATGCCCTCTTTCAGATTCAGGCCGATTCGGCCAATGATCTGGCTATTCGCTGGAACTGCAAAGCCGGCAAATGCGGCTCCTGCTCAGCCGAAGTCAACGGCTATCCGCGGCTGATGTGCATGACCAGGATGAGTTCTTTGCCGCAGGACAGACCTGTAAAAATTGAACCGATGAAATCTTTTCCGGTGATTAAAGATCTGGTCTGTGATGTCTCCTGGAATTATGAGGCCAAGCGACGAATCAAAAAGTTTAAACCCAGAAAGCCAGACGCCGCAGACGGCACCTGGAGGATGCAGCAGGAAGATGTTGACCGGGTTCAGGAATTCCGCAAATGTATCGAGTGTTTTTTATGTCAGGATGTCTGCCATGTCTTAAGAGAACATCACCTGCATGAACATTTTATCGGTCCCAGTCTGCTGGTTTATACGGCCGCCTTAGAGATGCATCCGCTCGATGTCGAAGACCGGACTGAAGATTTAAGAAAACATCAGGGCATCGGCTACTGCAATATTACCAAGTGCTGCACCCACGTCTGCCCGGAAAATATTACAATTACAGACAATGCTATCATCCCTCTAAAAGAACGGTTAGTAGATAAATTTTACGACCCGCTCAAGAAGATATTGAATCTCTTTTCCGGCAAGTCCTGACTCAGTTTCTTATTGCCATTTATTATTCTAACAGCTATTTTTTGCCAGTTTCGATATTCTATTATTCTATATCTAAAATTGAGGAATGCATTTTGATAAATTCATCAATGCTTACAAAGCTGGCCCTGGCGGGCATACTTGTTTTTTCTGTCAGTTGTATAGAGAAAATAGACAGAGCCGCTCAGGTCGAATTAGACAGTACTATAGTTGAAGCCGAAGATGCGCCGACTGAAATGGCCGAGTACTTCGTTGTATTATTAAAGCACGGACCAAAATGGACCGCCGAAATAACTCCGGAAATTGAAAAAGTCTTAGAAGGTCATTTTGCAAATATCAAAAAACTGACAGCTGAAGGAAAGCTGGCTGTGGCCGGGCCGTTTTTTGGACAGGAAGGCGAAGGAGCGCTGGCCGGATTGTTCATTTTCAAAGTAGACTCAATTGAAGAAGCTATTCGTCTGGCCGAGCAGGACCCCGGGGTTCAGGCCGGCAGGTTTACTTTCGAAGCAATAACCTGGTACGGACCCAAAGGTCTGACTTACTAAGCGAATCGATTTTATTCGATAATTTCGACGCCTTTCCAAAAGGCTACATAGTCTTTGATATTTAAGGCCTTCTCTTTTGGCTCAGGGTAAAACCAGGCCGCATCTTTGTTTAAGTCATCGCCGACCTTTATGGTGCAGTAACTGGCCTCACCTTTCCAGCAGCAGTCGCTGTGTGTATCGCTTGGCTCAATGAATTCTTTCTTGACAGAATCCGCAGGGAAGTAGTGGTTATCTTCAACTACAATCGTTTCGTTGGACTCGGCTATTATTTCATCTTTCCAGATAGCTTTCATTGGCTGCTCCTATTAATCTCAAGTAAGATATTCTGAGGGATAATTCTCTTTTGATAGTAACAGAGTCAAGTCAAAAAATGTTCAGCATAAACTCGAATCTGGTCATTTCGGTTGCTTTGAGCAGGACTTGTATTTATATAGAGTGCCGCTTGATTTGAAAGGCAATTTATAATGAAAAAGATATTAGTAACCGGTGCAGTCGGTCAAATTGGCTCAGAATTGACCTTTGCGCTGCGTCAGAAATACGGCCAAAATAATGTAATTGCTACCGATATCAGAATGCCATCGGACAGGGACCTGCGGGATTCCGGCCCTTTTGAGTTTTTAGACTGTCTCGACCCGCATCATATTACCAGAGTAATGCAGATTCACAAAGCTGATACGATTTTTCATTTGGCGGCGGTTCTTTCGGCAATCGGCGAGAGTAAACCAAACCAAGCCTGGCAGGTTAATGTCAACGGCCTGTACAATATTCTCGAAGCTGCCCGTCAGTATCACTGTGCTCTGTTTTTCCCCAGTTCAATCGGTGTCTTTGGAAATTCTACTCCCAAGAAAAATACGCCGCAGGAAACTATTCAGCGCCCTTTAACTATTTACGGAGTCACCAAAGTTACCGGTGAGCTTATCTGCGACTACTATCACAAGAAATTCGGCCTTGACAGTCGCGGGCTAAGATTTCCCGGACTGATTTCATACGAAACCGAACCGGGCGGCGGCACTACAGACTATGCTGTCGAAATATTTTTTGATGCTATTAAGCATAAATCCTACACCTGTTACCTGGAAAAAGACTGCTCGCTGGACATGATGTATATGCCCGATGCTATCAGGGCTATGATTGAACTTATGGAAGCAGACCCGGATAAATTAGAACATCGCAACGCTTATAATATTACTGCCACTAATTTTACCCCGGCCAAAATATCAGAAAAAATAAAAAAACTTATTCCGGAGTTCGAGATTTCATATCAAATTGATCCGGCCAGACAGGCCATAGCCGATTCCTGGCCGGACTCTGTCGATGATTCCTGCGCCCGAGACGAGTGGGGCTGGAATCATAAATATGGCATTGAATCCATGACCAAAGATATGCTCGAAAAAATATCTGCTAAAATCGCCAGAGTAGAACAGTCGCAGTCAAATTTATAAAAAGGAATTTAAATGCCTCTTTCAAACTTTGTTAAGTTCATAAATGAACAGCTAAGTGAGCTTAAGTCCAGCGGTACAGCCAAAGGAGCTGAATTAGTTGTAACAGCTGTGTCCAAAGCAGAGGGAAATCGAGGTCCGAGATTTTTCTTAGATGGTTATAGTGACAAAGAATTTATTCGGATGAATTCCAATTCATATCTAGGCCTGCAGCTAAGTGAAGATTTGAAAATTGCTGAAGAAAAAGCGTCCGAAGAGTTTGGAACCGGCCCCGGCGCGGTCCGTTTTATCAGCGGTTCATATAAGTTGCATCTGGAACTTGAAGAGGCGCTGGCAGAGTTCCATGGCCGCTCTGGCTGTATGATAACAAGCTCGGCCTATACTGCGGTTCTGGGAGTGATTGCCACGCTGACAACTCCGGAAACTATACTCATAAGTGACGAGCTAAATCATAATTGCATAATAAACGCCATGAAACTGGCTCGCCCAAAAGGAAAAAAGATTTTTAAGCATCTTGATATGGCTGAACTGGAAAAGTGTATTACCGAATCAATCGGACAATGTGATCACCTTATTGTAGTAACCGACGGAGTTTTCAGCATGCGCGGCGACTATGCTCCGCTTGATAAAATAAATGATATTGTTAAAAAGCATAACGACTCTTTCGCAAAAGACATAATCTTAATAGTCGATGACTCCCACGGCGTCGGCGCTCTGGGTCAGACCGGCCGAGGCACCGAAGAGCTGACAGCAGCCGGTAAAGTTGATATATTAATCGCAACTTTAGGCAAAGCCTTTGCTGTCAACGGCGGTTATATAGTAACTGACAAAGTAATTACAGAATATTTGAGAGAGAAAAATCCGTTTTATATTTATACCAATCCCATAACACCATCGGAGGCTGCGGCTGCACGAAAATCGATAGAAATTTTAGAGTCAGACCAGGGCAAAAAACTGCTGGGACATCTTAGAACAATGACCAAAAAGTTCGAAGACGGTTTAGTAAGTCTCGGCTATGAAACGATTCCCAGCGAACATCCGATAGTGCCGCTGATGGTACGTGACACTGAAAAAACAGCGGAGCTGGTTCTATATTTAAGGGAAAACGGAGTGCTCGCCACCGGACTAAACTTTCCGGTAGTGCCCAAAGGCGACCAGTTAATACGTTTCCAGGTCTGTGCCGGCCACACCGCAGCTGATATTGATTTTGTTTTAGGTGTTTTGGAAAAGTATAAGAATCAATAGCTAATAAATAAAGGGGTAGAGATCGTGGCTATTTCAAAAGAGTTTGACGGCATAGTAATTGGTTCAGGCCAGTCCGGTGGACCACTATCCGGGGCATTCGCACGGGCGGGCTGGAAAATGGCTCTGATAGAAAAATCTGAAGTTGGCGGAACTTGCGTTAATGTTGGCTGTACACCCACCAAAACAATGGTTGCCAGCGCCAGAGTAGCCTATGTTGTCAGCCGTGCTAAAGAGTACGGCGTGAACATTTCAGCTGTCTCAGTAAACCTTAACAAAGTCAGAGATCGTAAACGAAAAATAGTAAATATGTTTCGTTCAGGCGGCGAGCGAGGTATTGCCAATGCAAAAGTCGAACTGTTTCGTGGAAGAGCTTCGTTTATCGACTCTAAAAAGATTGAGATTGAACTCAGCAACGGCAGCAAGCAAACTCTGAGCGCTAAAAAGATTTTTATTAATACCGGCACCAGAAATTTTAGACCGAACATAGCAGGCCTCGACCAGGTGAAATATCTGGACTCGACTTCTATAATGGAGCTAAACAAAGTGCCCGAACATTTGATAGTTGTTGGCGGCGGTTACATAGGTCTAGAATTCGGTCAGATGTTTCGGAGGTTCGGCAGCAAGGTTACGATTCTACATAGGGGAGAGCAGCTCTTAGATCGTGAGGACAGCGATATAGCAGAAGAAGTTGCCAAAATATTAGAAGGCGAAGGCATAACAATTCAGCTTAATGCGTCAGTAAAAAAAGTACTAAAGCTATCTCAAGATAAAATCAAAGTAGCGGCAATAATAGACGGCAAAACAAAAACATTTACAGGTAGCCATCTGCTTATTGCCACCGGCCGCGTTCCTGAATCAGATGAACTAAATCTGAAAGCTGCCGCTGTCAAAACCAACCCGCGAGGCTTTATAAAAGTAAACTCAAGACTTGAGACAACTGCCAAAAATATTTATGCAATAGGCGATGTCAACGGCGGCCCGGCTTTTACTCATATTTCTTACGATGATTTTAGAATTCTGCGAACTAACTTATTAAACAATGGCTCGGCAAATACCAATGGCCGCCTGGTACCGTATACAGTGTTCATTGATCCCCAGCTAGGCCGGGTTGGCATAAGTGAAAAAGAAGCGAAAAAGCAGGGACTGAATTATAGAGTCGGTAAACTTCCGATGACCCATGTCGCCCGCGCTCTGGAGATGGACGAAACAAGAGGGTTTATGAAAGTTATTGTCGATGCCAAAACAGAGCAAATTCTCGGCTGTGCGATTTTAGGCATCGAGGGAGGCGAAGTCATGTCTGTATTGCAGATGGCTATGCTGGGCAAAATCAAATACTCAAAAATACGCGATGGCATTTTTGCTCATCCGCTATTATCTGAGTCATTAAACAATCTGTTTATGGCCATGGACCGCTAAAAATTTCAGGAACAGATAGGAACCTGCAAAATGACAAACTGGCGAGTCAAAAAATCTAAATACATCTTAAAGCACAAATACATGACTATCAGAGAAGATATCTGTGAAACTTCTGATGGTGCTATAATTGACCCGTATTTTGTGCTGGAATTTCCTACCTGGGTACAGGTGCTGGCTTTTAATTCTGACAATAAAATACTGGTGACCCGTCAATACCGACACGGTGTACAGCAAGTTATCTACGGTCTGCCGACAGGTTATACAGAGACAGAAGATATATCAGACGAAGAGTCGATCAGGCGTGAACTGCTTGAAGAAACAGGCTATACGTCAGAAAAATTTATCAGCGTCGGCCAGCTTCAGCCCAATCCGGCTACCCAGAATAATATCGTTCATTGTTTTGCTGCCTTTGATATCAAAAAAACGGAGGAGCCAGCTGACGACCCCAGCGAGAGAATCACAACTGAATTTGTTTCTGTCGAAAAGCTGCTGAAACTAATCAGCAATGGCGAGTTCGCACATGCCCTGCATGTGGCCGGAGTGTTTCTGGCGCTGTCCAAGCTCGAACTGTTAAAGCTGAAATCTGACCGGTAATAAACTGCTAACGCAGTTCTATTATCAGATACATCATTTCGCCTTTTCTTTCTATCTGAACTATAACAGGTTCATTGTGGGCGTAAAGTGAAAGCACTCGCCTGAGACCTGACAGACCTGCTATAGTAGTCTGGTTAAGAGTATGAATAATATCACCGGCTCTGAAACTATCGCCTCGGTATGATTGATTCTTGGCGCGCGCGGCAACCAAAACTCCGGATTCCCGACGAACAGATGGAAGCATTTTCAAGATATCTTCATTTATTTCGAGGGCCAGAATGCCAAACTGGTCAATGAGGTTTTCTTCGGGAGTGACAAACTGAATAAATTTGCTGTAATCATCAGCGCGCTCTTCTACCTTAACTGTCACAGTCATTTTCTTGTCGGCTCTGAGAATTTCGAGCACGACAGTGTCGTTAATATCCCGCGAATACAAATTTACATCAAACTGCCGGCCGTTTTCCATCCGTTTACCGTCCAGGCTGAGGATAATATCTCCTATCTTTAGTCCGGCCTTGTCTGCCGGACTCTCAGGCGAGACATCGCCAATCAGTACCCCCCAGTCCTGCGAAAGATTTAAGCCTCTGGCGATTTCCGGTCTGATTGTCTGGGCGTTTACGCCTATTATTCCGCGCCGCACACGGCCGTGGTTTTTTATCTGACGATAGACATTGGAAACAATGTTGCTCGGCGCTGCAAAACCAAGACCTTCACTGCCGCCGGATTTTGAAAATATCATGGTGTTTATACCGACCACGTAGCCCTCGCTGTTGACCAGCGGTCCGCCGCTGTTGCCGGGGTTAATGGCGGCGTCGGTCTGAATATAAATCATGGGGTCGTCGGCTGATAATTGCCTGGCTACCGAGCTGACCACTCCCATCGTTACCGAATTTTGTAAGCCCAAAGGAGATCCAAAAGCAAAGACCAGCTGTCCCTGCCGTAAGTCGTCCGAGTCCGCCAGTTTGAGATACGACAGGCCTGTTCGCGGAATCTTCAGCACAGCCAGATCTGTTTCCGAATCAAGGCCTACTAAAACTGCTTCAACAATATCCCCTTTTGGTTTCAGGATTGATTTCCACTCCGAGCCACTCTGACGAGGCGGAGCTAAGATGACGTCAATTGAGTGGGCGCCTTCAATTACATGGGCATTGGTAATGATATATCCGTTGGCGTCTAAAATCACACCGGAGCCGGTATACTGGCGCTTGGACAGAAGCGAAGCGGACATCTCGTCCGTCGGGCCTGTCCAGCCAGTGGCGATGATGTGTACTACTGCCGGAACAATACTGTCAGAAAGTTGCTGGAAAGACTGAGAGATACTCTTAAGAGTAACGTTGCTATTATCCCTTGGATAGATACTGGCAGAGCTCACAAGAATTAGAAGAAAAATTATAAATACAAATGACGCTCTAAATTGTTTCATAACATTCATATCATGCATCGCAATTGATTCTCTGGTTGTCGCTTTCCTAACAGTCTGCAAGGGCAAATAAAGCTTCCCAGGAGCCGGATGTAAAGCCGTTTTTGACAGCCGGTTAAAACATAAAAAAGCACTCTTAAATAGTAGTAACACAAGAAATCTCTTGACCTTTGAGCCACTTGGGGCAACTTTAGGACGGCTTTCAAATAAAGGTTAATTTAGAATTTGATAAAACATACACCTCGGATTTCAGCAAAGCTATTTTCACTATTATTATCCCTGCCGCTATTTATGCCGGAATCTGTTTTTGGCCAGGAGGGGGAATCTTTATTCCGTTATGACCGGATAAATGCGCTGGTGGCAGTTGTCATTTTTTCGTTCGCAATTTTGTTGTTTACCAAATGGGCCAAAGAGGGCAAGCCGCTTTTTTTGCGCAAAATCCCCGGACTTGAAGCTATCGAAGAAGCAGTCGGCCGCGCTACCGAAATGGGGCGCCCGGTGCTGTTTATTCCGGGCATAGCCGAGCTTGATGAAATAGATACGATAGCCGGAATATCAATACTTGGCCGTGTAGCTCAGATTACAGCCCAGTATGAGACTCCCTTATATGTGCCGGTCAGGTATCCGCTTGTTTTGGCCGCCGGACAGGAAGTTGTCGAGCAGGCTTATATAAAAGCAGGCAAGCCGGAACTCTATGACGAAGATATAGTGCGCTATGTTGCCGGCGAGCAGTTTTCTTTTACAGCCACCGTAAACGGTTATATGATGCGCGTTCGTCCGGCCACAAATATCTATATGGGGGCGTTTTTTGCAGAATCACTATTACTGGCAGAAACCGGCAATGCCGCCGGTTCGATCCAAATAGCCGGCACTGCCCGCCCCGAACAGCTGCCGTTTTTCATTGCCGCCTGCGACTACACCTTGATGGGTGAAGAGCTCTATGCCGCTTCGGCCTATCTTTCGCATGAGCCAATTATGATGGGTGGACTCAAAGGGCAGGACTTTATGAAAATCCTGATAATCATATTAATTATTATCGGAATCGTCCTGGTTCTTTTTGACTCAGCCGAAACTTATTTAAGCTGGTTTGAGGAAAATTGATGAGAACGACGCTTCCATTGGCAGTTGCATTTATTACCGGTGTTGTCTTTGTCATAACTTTCTTTCTTAACGAAGAATCAGCTATAGTCGGCGGCATTTCAAAGCAGCTTTTGGATTGGCTTATCATTATTGGCGGCTTCACTCTGCTTTTAGGTGTTGTTTCAATACTTCGGGTAAGCTGGCAGTCTGTAGAGCGTCGCAAAGAAGACTGGATTTACAAACTAATTACTATTCTGTCAGTTTTGGTGATGGCTATTCCGGGGCTGCTGCCGGAGTCGTGGTCGTCGTTATTTGGCAGGCAGGAAGGTTCGATATACGACTGGCTGTTTTTAAATTTGCAGGCGCCAATGATGGCGACCATGTTTGCCACTCTGGCCTTTTATATCGCTTCGGCCGCTTACAGAGCTTTTCGAGCCCGTACTGCCGAAGCTACCATTCTGTTAGTAACCGCCACTCTGGTTATGCTCTGGCGGGTACCGATGGGCGAAGCCTTTCTCAATCTGTTTTCAGAAGAAATACCCGGGCTGATAAACAGATATATCATGGGCGGTGTTAACTTAGCTGTGCAGAGAGGCATTATAATCGGTGCGGCCTTAGGTGCAGCGGCCATGTCTCTGCGCATTATTCTGGGTATAGAACGAACCTATATGGGTAAAAGCTAATCATGACTATCTGGGAACGCTTTGATAATATGGACAGACGCTGGGTCTACCTGATGGTCGCACTGGCTGTCATAATCCCTTTCTTAGTTCCCATGAAATTTGATATCAGCATTACGCCAGAAGTGCAGTCGTTTTATGATGCAGTCGATAATCTGCCTGATTCATGCACCGTCATGCTGGTCTTTGACTACTACCCCTCGACAGCGGCCGAGTGCGAACCGATGGCCATAGTAGCAGCGCATCATCTGTTTCGAAAAGACTGCAAAATAATCACGTTGAGTAATATCCCTTATGGCGGACCATCGATGGCTGAGACTGTCACCAGAGCGATTGCCAAAGAATATGACAAAAAGTACGGTGAAGATTTTGTTAACCTTGGATTCAAATATGGTCCTATCGCTGTCTTAAAAGGAATGGGCATATCCATAGAATCAATTTTCCCCACAGATAACAGCGGCACACCGCTGGCCGAGTTACCGATGATGGATTCGGTCACCAACTACGAGCAGGTTAGTTTCATTTTCGAAATCGCAGACAACGCCACTGCTGATTACTGGATTTCGATTGTTAACGCCGGCTACGGGGTACCTATGGGAGTGGGCTGCACGGCCGTAATGGCACCTAAATTCTATGCTTTCCTGGGAGCGAATCAGATAGTGGGACTATTAGGCGGTATGAAAGGCGCTGCTGAATATGAAATTTTGATAGGTAAGCCGGGCACTGCCTATCGGGGGATGGATGTCCAGTCAATGGTGCACTTTGTAATAATTGCTTTAGTGATTATTGGTAATATCGGCTTCTTCGTAACCAAAAGACGAAACAGAAAGAAAAGCGCGTGAGCGGCATAGAAATTCTGCAAATTTGGATAATTGCCTTTTTTACGCTGGCGCTTTTCTCTTTTCTGTATAAAGACAATCCCTTTTACAGACTTGCAGAAAATATTTTTGCCGGACTTACCACCGGTTATCAGGTTAGTCTTATCTGGGATACTGTCATAATTCAAAAACTCTGGGACCCTATGATGGGCGGCCAGTGGTGGTTGTTTTTGCCGGGGTTGCTGGGACTTATGATGTTCTCGCGTTTTTCTCCCAAAATATCCTGGATGTCCCGGGTGCCGCTGGCAGTAGTGATGGGCATAACCGCCGGGATATTCTTAACAACTCAGCTGCATGGTTTTGTGCTGCCGCAGATGCAGGCTACTATGAATACTTTCGTGACTGCCAAAGGTTTCGCTGATTATTTCTTAGCATCACTGATAGCGGTGGGTGTTATTTCTACTATGATATATTTTTATTTCTCTCACGAGCATGTCGGAGTTTTGGGCGTAACCGCCAAGCTTGGTATCTGGTTTATTATGATTTCGTTTGGCGCCCATTTTGGCTACACGGTTATGGGCCGGGTTTCGCTTTTGATCGGCCGGACCCAGTTTCTGATTGAAGACTGGATCGGAACTTTTTCCTACATATTATAAGCTATTTTCATCATTTCCATTGTCTATCTTTGCTCTTGTCAAAGTGTCATTCTTTAGCTAAGATAACAGCCTAAACTGAAAGGAAGCGGTTGAAAGTTGTCATTCCCGTCGCAGGTGAAGGTAGGCGTCTGCGGCCTCATACAAATACAGTTCCCAAGCCACTTTTAGAGGTCGCCGGCAAGCCGATTCTGGCTCATATCTTAGATCCGCTCGCGCAGCTTGATATCGACGAAATAATATTTGTCACAGGCTATTTGGGCAGCCAGATCAAAGAATTCGTCAGCAAAAGCTATTCGTTTAAGTCATCATTTGTGAACCAGGACAGACTTTTGGGGTTAGGGTATGCTGTGAGCTTAGCCTTAGACAATATAGAAGAGAGTGATCTGCTGATTATTCTCGGTGACACCATAGCCGAATGCGACCTGGCTGCATTCACTAACAAATCCGATTATGTTCTCGGAGTAAAGCAGGTCGATGACCCCCAGAGATTCGGTATCGCGGATGTAAAAGATGGAATCGTAACCAAATTAGTGGAAAAACCAAAAGATCCGCCCGGGAATTTGGCTTTGATTGGCCTTTATTATTTCAAAGAAATAGCAATGCTCAAAAGTGAACTAGCCAAACTAATTAAATCTGATAAGAAAACCAGCGGGGAAATTCAACTTACTGATGCTTTACAGGGGATGATAGAAAGCGGCACAAAATTCAAAGCCAGCGAAGTCGAGAGCTGGCACGACTGCGGTAAGAAAGAGACAATCCTGCAGTCAAATCAACATTTTCTAAAAACGATGAATTCATCAAATAGTAATAACGGCTCAAAAATCGTGCCGCCGGTATATATTTCAGAAACTGCTGATATTTCAAAATCTACCATAGGTCCCAATGTTTCGATTGCAGAGTCTGTCTCGATATCAGATTCTGTCATAGCAAATTCAATTATAGGGGAGAGCTCAACTGTAAAAAACGCTGATTTAAAAAATTCTTTGATAGGCAAAAGCGTTTTAGTAAGCAATTATAAAGGAACCCTTAATGTTGGCGATAACTCTATTATTGAGGGGAGCTGGTACAGCAAGTGAATTACAGCAAATTATATCCGGAGAAAATCTAAGTGCCCAATAAAGACTATCTATTTACCTCGGAGTCTGTTACCGAAGGTCACCCCGACAAAATTTGCGACCGCATTTCTGACGAAGTTTTAGATGCTGTACTTCGCCAGGATAAGACCAGCCGAGTCGCCTGCGAAACTTTTATAACCGTGGGCATGGTCATTGTCGGCGGCGAAATAACTACCAAAGCTAAAATCGATGTTCAGGATATTGTCCGCCGGGCTGTCAAAGATATCGGTTATACCGACCACCGTTTTGGGTTCGACTACGACACCTGTTCGGTTCTCAATGCCATTGGCACACAGTCGCCGGATATTGCCCAGGGAGTAGATACCGGCGGTGCCGGCGACCAGGGACTTATGGTTGGTTACGCCTGCCGCGAGACCAAAGAGCTGATGCCGATGCCGATTATGCTGGCTCAAAAGCTGGCCAGAAAACTTGGCGATGTCCGCAAGAAAGACATACTGCCGTATCTTGGACCTGACGGTAAATCGCAGGTTACATTGGAATACAAAGACGGTCAACCATACCGGGCAGATACGATTGTTATTTCAACTCAGCACACTATAGAGATTCTTGATAAAACCGGAAAGAAGATTACAAAAAAGTCCAGAGAAGAGATAATTGAAAAAGTAATTTTGGCGGTGGTTCCTAAAAAGATGATTGATAATAAAACAAGATTTTTAGTAAATCCTACTGGCAAATTTGTAGTTGGCGGCCCGCAATCTGATACCGGCATGACCGGCAGGAAAATTATTGTCGATACTTATGGCGGCACCACGCCCCATGGCGGCGGCGCTTTCTCCGGCAAAGACCCGACCAAAGTTGACCGCTCGGCTACATATATGGCCCGTTATGTGGCCAAAAACGTGGTGGCCTCTGGCCTGGCCGATATCTGCACTCTGCAATTAGCTTATGCCATCGGAGTGGCAGAGCCGGTTTCGGTTATGGTTGATACCGGCGGCACCGGAAAAATTCCTGACACACAAATTGCCAGACTTATTCGTAAACATTTTGATCTGACCCCGCGAGGCATTATAAAACATCTTAATTTGAGAAGACCTATTTATGCTATTACTGCTGCCTACGGTCATTTTGGAAGAACCGAAAAAACTTTCACCTGGGAAAAAATTGACAAAGCTAACAAACTAAAGAAGGACGCTTAAAAAAATGCCTCTAAAATTTGATATCAAAGATAAGAAACTTGCTAAAGCCGGCGTAAGAAAAATCGAATGGGCCGAGCGCAGTATGCCGGTACTGAGACTAATTCGTGAAAGATTCAAAAAAGAAAAACCCTTACGAGGCATTAATATCGCGGCCTGTCTGCATGTTACCACCGAAACGGCTAACTTAATGCGCACACTCAAAGCCGGCGGCGCCAATACGTCCTTATGCGCCTCCAATCCTCTTTCAACACAGGACGAAACCGCCGCGGCTTTAGTAAGTGAATACGGTATCAGCGTCTTTGCTATCAGAGGTGAAAACACAAAAACTTACTACAAGCATATTCATCAGGCTCTGGACTTTAAGCCGCATATCACGATGGACGATGGCGCCGATTTAGTCAGCAGTATCCATAGTGACAGAAAAGAATTGATAAAAGGGATCATGGCCGGAACCGAAGAAACCACTACCGGTGTTATCAGACTTAAGGCGATGGAAAAAGATAAGGCTCTTATGTTTCCGGTAGTAGCCGTAAACGAGTCCAAGACAAAACACTTTTTTGATAACCGCTATGGCACCGGGCAGTCTACCTTAGACGGCATTCTGCGGGCGACCAATCTGCTGATTGCCGGCTCTACATTTGTAATAATCGGTTATGGCTGGTGCGGTCGCGGTCTGGCTACCCGCGCCAAAGGAATGGGCGCCAATGTTATCGTTGTCGAAGTCGATCCGGTCAAAGGTATCGAAGCTGTCATGGACGGCTTTCAGGTGATGCCGCTTAACAAAGCGGCCGCTATCGGTGACGTCTTTGTAACAGTTACCGGCAACCTCCACGCTATCGGACTTAGTCACCTCAAGCGCATGAAAGACGGCGCTATCGTGGCCAACTCCGGGCATTTCAATGTCGAAATTGATTTAGACGGCTTAAATAAAGCAGCTTCGAAAAAACGCGAAGTTCGCCCGGAAGTGGTCGAGTATACTTTGAGCAAAAAAAGAATAATGATTCTCAGCGAGGGCCGCTTGATTAATCTGGCCGCCGCCGAAGGTCACCCGGCTATGGTGATGGATATGTCGTTTGCCAATCAGGCGCTGGCGGCCGAGTATGTGGTCAAAAACCACAAAAAGTTTGAGAACAAGGTCTATGTCGTACCTGAAAAGATAGATGCCAAAATAGCGTCCTTAAAGCTCAAATCAATGGGCGTTTCGATAGATAAACTGACCCCGGAGCAGGTAAAATATCTGGCCTCCTGGGAGATGGGAACCTAAGATATCAATTTTTTTGTTTGATTTCCGATATAAGGACAATGTTACTTACTTGCAAAATCCATATCAATTTGGTATACTTTAATACCTTGGGGATTAATGTGTGAGCTATCCGAAATTAAACCTTAAGAAGAACTACTGTACTCGCTTTCTGCTGGAACTCACGGGTTTCTTAGATAATAAACTATATTCATCTTTGCTGAGTTCAGGGATTTTTACGAACTTTAAGGAAGGTGAAACAAATATTTTGATAAGAAACTATAAACTTGAAAGTGGAAACCAAAGCCTCGTTTATTCTTCTTATTGGCCCAAGAAAAAGGGGAAAAAACGACTAATGATAAATAGGTTCGAATATAGGGAAGGTCATGGTAAACTTAAAGGTACAACACCAGTAAAGCTTGATTTTGGTAAACTCTATAAGTTTTTTGAGAAAAATGAATTCCAAAAGGTGGGATTTGCATTCGCTGCATTTGAATTTCCTTTGAAGAGATTTAGCCCGATAATTGACCTACCTTATTCAAGAGAAAAGCTGCCTATTAAGAAACAAATTACAATCTGTGGGGTTGATCTAATGGTAGAATCTGAAAAAGGAAATTATCGGCAAAGCATTAGTTTGGAAAAAGAATCAATTGACCAAACCGTTAGAATAATGAAATTGAAAGATAATTTATCACCAAAGTTGATCAAGAGCACTTATGACGATTGTTGCGAATTTTCAGAAGCTCTCCTTAGAAAAAAAAGGGGCAAATAGTGGAAACTTCACGAAATAGAATTGAGCATTTGTTCTCGTCAAGCGAAATCCCATTTTCTTCTGAAAGATTATACTCGACAAAAGAAAAAGACATGTTGAAAAATGTTGATTTATATGAAATTGACTTTCAAGAAGAAGAATCCGATGTCATTTCAGGATATCTTGAATTAATTCTAAACTCTCTGGTTGGCAGTATGTCTAGGGAGCAAGAATCATCGCGTGAAGAGATTGAGCTACTAAGAAAAAGACTTGAAGAAGTTGAAAAAAAACTCAATAATATTAATGAATTAGTAAAAATGGAGTATGAATTAGATGCCAAGCTCCAATCAGAAATAGAAGAGATGGAAAGTATTAAAATTGATCCTTTGAAACTTGATCCAAAAGAGTGGGCGCCATCAATCGAAGATTTAAAAGAGTATCTGGATGATGAATAGTGGCAACGGTTAGAATACCTCAACGATGCTATCTAGATACAAATTATGTTCTATTGCTTCTCTCGTTCTCTCATAGCCCAGGGCATCCTAAATCAATAAAGTGTAAACAGTTTTATGACAAGTGTGTACAAAATAATTCCACGCTAATAACATCATTGCTTACCTACGAGGAGTGTATTTTCAAATTATTCTACAAAGACAAGTTAATTCCAAAATGTATTGAATACTGGCAAGCAAGGGGAAACCCAATGAATAAATTCTATCTTAAAAAATTCATCAAGAGGTACAAATCACAATACGACAGGATTTACTCGGATTATCTCCATATTCCTGTAGGATTTCATAGGCATTTAGGTGCATTGGGAATTAAAATGAAGACGCCAAGATTCATTAGCCCGGGAATTGATATATCTACCAGGCTTGCAAAATATGCGCTAGCAATAATAAAAAAATTCAATACATTGGAGCCAATGGATTGTATGCATATAGCTACGGCGAGATGTCTCAATATTGATACCATAATAACTTCTGATAAATCCTTCAAATTAGTATCACATATTAAAGTGATAGACCCACTTACAGATAGCTTCTAGTTATTTCCTCGCCTGATAGACATCAGCAGCGGATAAGGTGTCGGACCTCCCGAAGGATACCAGTATCTGTCTTTATCCGAATACCAGTCTTTATCAACCTGATTCCATGACGCACGGTTTTTTTTATGATCGGGGTGGGGCATTATTTTCTGGCGCCAATCATAGTCGAAACGCCAATTACAAAAAAGAGAATATTTATGCCCCAGACTGCCAAGTCCTCAGGTATTTTTTCATTATACCCGGCCGACTGCAGCACTCTGAAAAGAACAAAATATGTCAAAGAAATAAGCCCGCCGATAGCAAAGGAGAAAGCAATGCCGCCGCGCTTGGGGTTGGCGGCAAAAGGGATGCTCAATAGTACCACCATGACAGATGTCAGGGGATAGGCTATTTTGATTTTGAGATCTATTGACTCCCGCAGATAGGGACCGCCGGTTCGTTTCATAATGTCGATATAATCTTTGAGCTCGGCGTAGCTCATGTCTTCCGGTTTGCCTATTCGTCTGGCAAGATCTTCGGGTTTATCCTGTATCTCCGGCAGACGCATTTTGTCAAATTCATAATATGATTCGCTGGCCGTATCTTCAAACAGCCGCACATAACCGTCAACAGCAACCCAGTAATGATCTTCAAAAGTGATTCTTTTGGCGCTGATCAAACTAGCCAGCTTGTTGTTTCTTTTTTGATAAACATTCAGGTTTTCGCCTTGGCGGCGTTTTATGTTAAAGCTGCCGATTGTATAAAAATGCCCCGGCGATATCTGACGGTAGATATTTTTAATATGTGTCTGATTACGAATGGCCCTTTTTTTAATAGTATACTCTTTTATCTCAACCCGCCGTTTATTGGCATCAACATAGAGCACTTCGTTGTAGTAAATATGCCCGACAGCAAGTAACAGCGCAGCCAGAACCAGCGGCAGTGCCAGGCGGTAGAGCGAAAACCCAAGCGACTTAAGGGCTAGAAATTCGTTTCTACGGGCCAGAAGAGATACCGAAAAAAGAGTAGCTAACAAGACGAACATCGGCAAAAACTGTTTCAAAACCCAGCCGGCAAAATAGAAATAGTATTCTAAAATTATCATAATGGGCACATCGTTATCGACGAAAAACCGGAGCTGGTCGATTATATTTATAATGATAATAGTAAAGCCGACTGCCACCGCCGTTACCAGCAGCGCCGCAAAGAATTTCTTGAGCAGGTAGATATCGATAATTTTTATCAAGGCTGTTCCTGTCTGGGCTTTCTAAAAAAAGACATAAAAGGTTTTTCAGTTACAGCCATATAGAGCAGGTAAGAGCCGGCTGCAGCTATCAATATATTGGCGCTCCACATGGCTATGACAGGATGAATAATACCTCTGTCGGCCAGATCTTCGCCGCCTATCAAAAATGCCCAGTAGACAATAAACATAAAAAGTGAGATTGCAATAGCCAGTCCCATGCCGCCTTTTCTGGACAGCATAGCCATCGGTGCCCCGAAGAGAATAAACGAAAGCGAAGCTATCGGAATGGCGTATTTTTTATGAATTTCAATAGAGAATTTATTGACCTGTCTTTTTTGCGACATAACCTGTTTACGGTTTTTTTCCACGTGGCGTTTCATAACATTGGCGTCGCTCTTTATATACGAAAGCGCAGTAGCGTATGAGACAGTGTCGACTCCTTTGTACTGGAAACTGTCTGAAAAAAGATAGCTGAATTTTCCGTTTAAGTATTTATTTATCTGTTCCCTGAAAGGCGTTATCGATTCCCCGGCCTGCCGGACTTTCTCCTCCATTTCATCAATACCCATCTCGCGGTCGGTGCGGTATTTTGTGTCGGTGCGGACAAGTTCCGAGCCAACGTCGGCAATTGTTATTATCTGATTACTAAATTCAACTTTGCGGTAGTTGGTCGGCTCCAGTAAATCGAGCGAATGTATCTCACCATTATAGAGATCAAATTTCAAATTGCGTCCGCCTGCGGTCATCTCAAGATAGCCGGAGTCGGCCACTATTATGCGCGGTTGATTGGGGGTTTTAGTATCGGTGATACTGACACCTTTTACCTGTGAAGTGGTATGGTCGATTTTGTCAATCATGACCAGATAGCCGGGGATATCAGAGATAAAAATTCCCGATTTAAAAGTCAGGGTCGGGCGCATTGAAGAAATATCGCCTCTGAGATGACGGGCTTCCTTGTTTAAATCCGGAAGAATTTTATCATTGAACCAGATCATGCCGGCGGCCACTACCGCCCCGGCGCCAAGCACCGGCAGAATAATTCTGACCACATTAATACCGGTTGATTTTATAGCGGTGATTTCAAAATCAGAGCTGAAGCGCCCGAAAGCCATCAGAGTCGCGACCAGAACAGACATCGGCACAGATAGCGCCAGCATCCAGGCCAGATTCAGAGCGATCAGCTCCAGAACCACCCAGATAGAAATATCTTTGTCAATGACCAGGTCAATTATTTTGGGCACAAAATCAATCAACAAGAGGAATGTGATAGTCCCCAGAGCAAAGATAAAGGGAACAATGTGTTCCTTAAGTATATAGCGGGAAAGAATATTCATAAGTGCGCTCCAATATATGACTTATACAACTCTCTGCCAGTTAAAACTCTCTCAATAACAGGTCTCTTGGCAGGGCCGGCTATTCCTGTTATATTTAAGAGCAATGTCTGAGTACGCCAAGAAAATTAAAGACTTTGAAGTAGAAGATATTATCACCGGTTTTTTTGCCGTGCGCCGTAAGGATGTCCGGGATTTTGCGCGCGGGCAGTTTGTTTCGATGGAGTTAGGCGACTCGACCGGGCGTATTGCGGCTGTCATGTGGGAGCCGGACCAGTTTGCCTTAGCAGAGCTTGAGACCGGACTGGTTGTCAAAGCCAAAGGAGTCATCACCGAATATAACAACAAGAAGCAATTCAAAGTTGACCGCCTCAGGTTGGCTCAAAAAGATGAATACACCATTGAAGATATTCTGGCGCATTCTTCTCAGCCTATTGAAGAGCGCCGGGCCAGAATTTTAGCACTGACAGAAAAAATTCAGAACAGCTATATCAAAAATTTAACAGAGTCGTTCTGGAATGATGAAAAATTCTTTAATGACTATCTGGTTGCCGCCGCCGGAAAACTCTGGCACCATGCATATGTAGGCGGGCTGTCGGAGCACTCAGCCAACGTAACCGAACTGGCGCTTCGCGTGGCCTCGGGCTACAAACATTTGGACAATGACCTCTTGATATTTGGCGGGCTGTTTCACGACTCAGGCAAGATTGAGCAATACTCTATCGATACAGTTATTGATTACACCGACTCCGGCCGCCTGCTGGGGCATATCTGTGTGGCCGATGCCTGGATTACCGAAAGAGCCCACAAAATTGAAGCTTTCCCGGAATCTCTTTTGATAAAGCTGCGCCATATGATTCTCTCACACCATGGACAGCTTGAATATGCCACCCCGGTGGTGCCGCAAATGGCTGAGGCTTTTGTGCTCTTTTACTGCGATGAAATCGACAGCAAGATGGGCGCTATCGACAGAATCAGAGAAAGGCAGGGCGGCCAGGGCTGGTCAGAATATGTCAAACTTCTGGAACGTTATCTGTTTTTCGGCCGTGATTCAGATATGGAATCTGGCAAATAAAACTCTTGTCCTCAATTAAACAATTTTCAGTAACTATGCTGAGTTTGCTGGCTGTTAGTCATCCTGAGCACGGGTGCCCCACTGCTTGCGGTGGAATATGGCTGCGCTGTCCCCAAATAGTAGTTGTCCAGAGCTGAAAAATGCCTAAATTATCAATCTGAATAATCTGACCGGCTTGAAAAAAAATTATATTTGTTCGGAGAGATGGCCGAGTGGTTGAAGGCGCACGCCTGGAAAGCGTGTATAGGTAACCCCTATCCAGGGTTCGAATCCCTGTCTCTCCGCATATGTAAACTGATTCATGTCGTGACTGGTGCAAGGTACAATAATAATGAAAGTAAATAACGCAGGAACCCACCCCAAGGGATGGGCCACCCGCCGAGAAGAATAAGGAATGATTGTTGTGGGTAAAGTTTTACAAGTAGGATATTCAATGTTTTCAAAAATACTAGTTGTAATTGGAGCAGTTTCGCTTTTTATGGGTCTAATAATTCTTGTCCCTGAATGGTACCTTCAAGCTAATTATAAACTATTATTGGTTATTGGACTGCCAATTCTTGTATTGTTCGCCGCTTCAGTAATTTCTTTAATTAGATATCGATTAACAATTGACGATTTGATTGTCGAGCTAAGGGACATCAGAACCAGGAGGATTTATTTTTCGGACATTAAAAGCTTAAGAATAGATGAAGGTTCGGTAATACTTAAATCAGGGGACACTAGTATAGAAATAGGTGGCAGTATATCGAACCGAAAGCAAGTACTAGACGAGATTTTCTCTAGAGTTCGCAAATTGCCTAATATTCACATTCATGGCAATCAAAAAGAAATAGAAAAATACTTTGGTAAAAAAAACGAATAGGGGTTCTGATCGTGTGCTCCACCTTTCGAATAGCTCGCTGAACTCCGACCGGAGCACGTTGGAACAGTTTTTTTAGGTAGTTTTCGGACTGGTGCGCCGGGTGCCCCACTGCTTGCGGCCATGGTCCTGAGCCTGCCGAAGGGTGGGATCAGTGAGACTCCATTGATTAGACGGATAACAATATGACTGAAACTAACCAAAACTGGCATCTCTATCTGGTGCGCTGTGCCGACGACACTATCTACACCGGTATCTCAATCGACGTCGAGGCCAGAGTAACCAAACACAATAGCGGCCGGGGCGCCAAATATACTTCTACCCGCTTACCTGTCAGACTGATATACTCCGAGAGTAAGCCTGACCGTATTTCTGCCATGAAAAGAGAAGTGCAAGTCAAGCGATGGAGCAGAAAAATGAAGGAAGATCTTGTCAAAGGATTCAGCCTGAAAAAGGCAAAATAATTGGACTTAACTTACGATTCAATAGCCGAAGCTTATCAGCGACTGGCGGTGCCGCTGGTTTTTTTACGTCCGGCCAAAGACCTTCTGGACGCCTTGAAATCAGCGCCTGATGCTGATATCCTTGATGTTGGCGCCGGAACAGGAGTAACTGCTCAGGCAATAGAGAGTATCAAAGGCTTCAAAGGCAAACTGGTCGAGCTCGATATTTCACTCCAAATGCTCAAGGCATCACATTCAAGCAATTCTGTCAGCAAAGTAGTCGGTCAGGTTCCGGGGCTGCCCTTTTGTGATAAATCGTTTGATGCGGTTATGGCAAATTTCGTACTGTCTCATGTTTTGAAATACAAAGAAGCCATAACCGACATGGTTCGTGTTCTTAAGCCGGTTGGAAGGATTGGCATATCAGCCTGGGGAAGTGAAAAGCATCAATACTCTGACTTGTGGGACAAAACTTCAGAGTCCTTTGTCAGCAAAGAATTAATAGAAAATATCGTTAGTGAATTCATGCCCTCGCGGGAAATATTTACGAATCCTGAAAACACCAGAGAATTACTCAGAGCAGCGGGAGCAAGAGAGATTGAAATTCACAAATCGGAAGCTGTCGTCTCAACTACCAAAGTCGACTATATCGCCATGAAATCCGTGATGCTGCAAGGAAGATTTATAAAATCAACAATTGGAGAAAAAGGCTGGTCTGAATTTCTTGCAAAACTTACAAAGAATTTTGATGCTAAATTCAGCGACCCGATAGAATATACGAGCCGTGCCCATCTTGTAGTTGGCTCCAAACCGTGAAAATAACGATATCCTCTTTCTTGACAAACAACTGTCAATATTTGTTCTTTTCTCACTTATAATGGGACCAAAACAATTGTATAAAATATGATAAATGCCGAAAGCTATCCGGAATTTAAAGATTTAAACCTTTTGATTCTGACTCATAATTACCCCACCGAGCAAAGCCCGAACTCTGGTATCTGGATAAAAAGGCTGTGGGGAGACAAACCGGTGATGCTGATTGGCAGGCTCAAAGGTTTATTAACAGCACTGCGTAAACTTCGCCAGGGCCAAGGGACTATAATTGCCTATTGGATGTTTCCGGCGGGCATTTTGGCCTATTTGTCCGGGCGTCCGTATATATTAAATTGTGTCGGGCTGGATGTTTTTATGATCTGCCCTTCGCGGATTATATCATTCTTGTTTCGTCCTGTTCTAAATAAAGCAGACAGGCTGGTGTTTATCGGAGGCCACCCTAAGATTGTTTTTGAAAAACGTTACGGTGATCGTTACAAAGATAAGTCGCATCTTATCTATCTTCCGGTAGATGGTCGGGAGTTTAATTGAAAATTCTGACTATCGCTAATTTCGTAAGGCGTAAGCGCATCGACCTCTGTGCTAAAGCCTGCAAACGACTAAGCCATGATAATGACATTGCAGACTTAAACTGGACTGTTATTGGTCGCGGACCTTTAGAAAACGAAATAAAACGAATTGCGCCGGATTCGATGGAGTTTATTTCTAAAGTAGAAAGTCTGGCAGATTATTATCGCAAGTCTGATATCTTTGTGCTGCCATCGGTAGATGAAGGTTTCGGAATGGTATATGTTGAAGCTATCATGTGCGGTTGTCCGGTCATCTGTCGCAAAAACGATGGCGGCGAAGAGATAGTTAATCGAACCGGAGGGGGAATCGCAATCAATATCCCTGATTCAGATGAAAAAGCCGTAGAAAATATTACATCGGCTATTTTAACAATTATTGATAATCGAGAAAAATACGTCTCTGATTCTACGAAGCGCGCGGCCCATGAAATGGTCGACCCCAAGCTTATCAGGCAGGAGTGGCTGAGAATTTTCTTAGAGTCGCAGTCCCTGCACATTTAAAAGACGCAGCAACGCAACGAAGTACAGATCAGCTCGGCGAAGGAGCCGGTCCGCCTCTGAAAATGAAGTCGATGAAATAGGTCAAGTCAATGATATTGGCCTGGCCACCCGAACCGTTGACATCAGCCAGCTCCATTACGGTTGGTGGCGGTCCGCCACGAAAGATGTAGTTAACCAGGTAAGTCAAATCTAATATATTAACGGAACCATCCAGGTTGACATCTCCGAGCCGGTGGCCAATAAGCGTTACCTGACCGGTTACAGTAAAGGGTGTCTCATCAGTAAACTGTCCCTCGACAGTGTAATCTTCTACGAGGGTCCCCCATATCGGTTGATAACCTGCAAGAAAATCTGAAATCGGAACCTCCAGCTCTAGTGCATCACCTAAGAAGTTTTCATGCGTAGGCAGGTATGTAATATTAGATGGCGATACAGTTCCATTGATGGTAATTGTTGACTGATTGATATCGGCTGCCGTGTAGCCGTCCACAAAATCACCAAAGGTGATAATAAGGAATTGCGGAACGATGGCGAATGCCTGAACTGCAAATAAGGTCTCCGGAACAATAAGTGATGTCACACGATTTGCATTATATAAAACTGATATTTTATTTCCAAAGAAATTAGCTATGGCAATATCAAGAGAGCCATCGCCATTAAAATCAGCTGTCGTGATCGAAAGGGGACCATCCCCGACCGCTACCGTACCAAGAAAAGAGAAAGAGCCACCTCCGTTATTTTCTAAGACCGATATATTGTCACTCGATAAATTGGCCGAGACAATGTCAAGTGAGCCGTTTTGTAAAAAGTCGGAGGCATTAACTGCATACTGGGAATAGCCGTTGACAATTTCTGAGGGAGTCGCAAATGTACCGTCTCCATTGTTAACGAATAAGGCGATATTGACGCTACCGCTTCGAGCAACAAGAATATCCATAAAATTATCTGCATTGATATCTGCAGCGAAAACCAATCTTGGACTGCTGCCTACCAAATATACAGAGCTTACCGAAAAAACAGCGTTGCCGTCATTTTCAAGAATTGAAATTTCGTTTGAGTGTAAGTTTGCTGTAACAAGGTCCAGGTCTCCGTCGTTATCAAAGTCTGCAGCAAAAACAGAGCGAGGATGGCTGGCGGCAACATTGTAAGCCGAATCATGCACAAAAGTACCATCGCCATTATTAAGCAAAATTGATACAGTATGTCCAAATGCGTTGGCACAGGCTATGTCGATGGCACCATCACCGTTGAAGTCTGCACAAAAAATAGAATGCGGGCCGTCGCCGGTTGCATAAGTAACGTGAGTTCCGAATGTTCCGTCACCGTTATTGAGAAGCACAGAAACATTGTCAGTTCCGCCATTTCCAACAGCCAAATCCATATAGCCATCGTCGTCAAAATCAGCGCCAAAAATATAGCGGGTTCCGGTGCCTACGGAATAATCGCTTCTATCTGAAAATTCACCTGAACCGTTATTCTTCATTACTGTTATGCTGTTCGCTCCGAAATTTACAGTTGCGATATCAAAATCTCCGTCGTTGTCGAAATCTCCGGTAAATATGGCATGAGGGGAATCACCTGAACCATAGGTGCTGTCCAAAGTAAAATTTCCTCCGCCTGCGCTAACCGATGTAGTAAATGTCCAGACGTAACTACCGCCCAACGGAATATTAGCTGAACTTTCAATACCTGTAGTAAGTATAGCTGTTACAACTTCGCCCTCCGCAAATCCGTTATCACTTGTGAAAGTTACAGTCTTAGAGGGACTGTCATAACTGATCGTGCCGCTGTGTGACCCGGTAGTAAGCGCATGGACAACGAACGTAGAATCATTTATTGTGGATGCGTCCATATTTATGTCAAACGTTACTGTGATATCAGAACTTGTCAAAATATTCAGTTCATTTTGTGAAGGAGCTGTAGAAACAACGACTGGAATCTGAGCTAATACAGCTGAACCAAAAAGTGATAAAGTAAAAATAACTGCAATCTGAAATAATGTTCTCGTGGAATTCATAACTGTCTCCCGCTGAAAGGAAAAAAATGAATAAATTTAAGGCAAATTAATATTTGCTTCGTTTGAATCTGTTTTATTGATTCAACCCTAATCCGCAATCGCTAATAATATAGTGCAAGATGACGAATTTAGCAATGTCTGACAGATTCCGGTCTTATTCAGATTATACAGTTGTGGCACAATATCTTACGGTGACGTTTATGGCCTTAGTTCTGCGCTGCCACCCATTCTCTCATATGTTTGTCCAGTACGGCCAGTGGCAGGGGGCCGTTGCCCAGTATTTCATCATGGAAAGCCCGGATATCAAATTTCTCACCCAGTCTCTCGGCCGCATAGGTGCGAAGCTCTTTTAATTTCAGTTCGCCAATTTTATAAGCCAGAGCCTGAGCCGGGTTGGTGATATAGCGGTCTATCTCCACCTCGATATCATGGAGCTGCTTACTGGAGTTACTGGCAAAAAACTTAATAGCTTTATCCCGGCTCCAGCCTTTGGTGTGAAGGCCGACATCGACCACCAACCTGATAGCCCGCCAGATTTCATAAGTCAACTGCCCGAATTTCGAATACGGGTCTTTGTAAAATCCCATCTCTTCACCAAGACTTTCTGAATATAATCCCCAGCCTTCGCCATAAGCAGTATACCAGCCGCGCTTGCGAAATTCCGGCAGGCCAGTCAGTTCCTGTGCGATTGAGATTTGAAAGTGATGACCGGGCACGGCCTCATGCAAGGAGAGGGCTTCCATTTCCCATGTTGGTCGTGTATCCAACCCGTAAGTATTGGCGAAAAATATACCCGGCCGGCCGGCTTCGGCAGAGCCGCCCATATAGTAAGCGGTCGTCTGCGATTTTTCGGCATACGATGGTATCGCTTCTACTCCGTAGGGTAGACGGGGAAGATAGTTAAAAAGTTTTATAAGTTCCGGATCGGCGCGTTTGCAGATATCGCGATATTCCGTGAGCAGTTCTGCAGCTGTTGTAAAATAAAATTGCGGGTCAGTGCGTAAGAATTCGCAGAAAGCTGCGAAATCACCGTCGAACCCGACACTTTCAATTACTTTGTCCATTTCGGCCCGGATACGGGCGACTTCGGAAATCCCAATATTGTAAATCGAATCTGGGGATAAATCTGTGGTTGTGTAATACCGGCAAAGATATTCATACCATTCTTTGCCGTCCGGCAAATCTGACCAGCCGACTTCTTCGCGGCAGGACGGCAGGTATTGAAACTGTAGAAACTGGTGCAGCTTGTTGAAAGCAGGTACAATATCATCTCTGTAAATTTCATAGGCCTGGTTTCTGATTCGCACTTGCTCTTCACTTGGGACCATATCGGATATTTGAAGCAGCGCTTTTAAGATCGGCGCCTCGGCCGGGTTCTCTGTTATCTGATTTAAGACCTGTTGAGGAACTTCTGACATAGTAACCCGCGGCGGTGTCAGACCTTTTTTAAGACCCTCTTTCATCAGGCTGAGAGACTGTTCAACTTGTTCGGCAACGCCCCTTAGTCTGGCAAGAATATCGTTTAAGTCGGAGACAGAATTTGTCGGCATCATGGCCAGCAGCTGGGCGGCGTCCTGTTGTATGCCACCGCGCTGGTTAATCGGCATAAGTTCACTTTTAAAACGGGAGCCGTCTTTGGAAGTAGCGATTCTTTCAGAAAACAGATCAAAATTTAATTTATCTTCATCGCTAAGACCTGCTCGGTCAATTTTATCTAAGACTCTATGAGGAAGTTCAATTTCACTATGGCGCAGTTCATATCCTTCAAGTGAATTATCTGTCCAGCGGTCGTTCTGACCAGGGTAACCAACATATGTCGCCCACTCCGGGAATGTTTGCATTTGATGGTCCCAGCTTAGCTCGAACAATTTATGCAGCAACTTAGTATCGCTAAGACCGTCACTGTTTTTGGCCAACTCACGTATTTGCTTTTCATAATCAATTTCTGCTGATACTGAAACAGATGTTGTCAGTAATAGAGCTAGGGTGATTATGAGTGTCAGATTGATTGAGGGCTTTGTCTTTGAAATTGTCACTAACGTGCCTCCTGGTTTTTTAAACAGTTCTATATAAAAAGGCTGCTGCAAGCTATTGAAATTGTTCGCCGGCAGCAACCCTTTCTTTAACTAATCATGGCACTCAAAGGTATCACACGGTTCTTCTCCGCAGCTATAAGGCGGAGGGCCGCCGCGGTAAATGAAATCAACCAAATAAGTAAGGTCGATAATGTCAGTCGGTGAGCCGTCGGCATTGACATCACCTTCGCCGGCACAAGTAGGCAGGGGGCCGCCGCGGTAGATGCGATCGACAATAAACGTCAGGTCAATAATATCGGCGTCGTTGCCGTCAGTGTTCAAATCCCCACGGAGATTATGACAACAGCCAAAATAGCGGATAAAATTCTGGCCTTTGTCAGCCAGTTCTTTAATTCGCGACGAACCTGTTTGAAAACTTTCTTCGTCAGAGTTACGGACTGTAGCCATTATTGAATAAAAGACCAGAGTGTCACCCGGGTTCATATCGATTTCAAAGGCGTAAGTCAGCACCGAATGGAGATTGACCTGCTGTGAGTCGGAATGGGCATGTGACCAGGCCCGCAGCCCCAAGGTGTCAGACATGTTCTGGTATAGCTGATTATCGTCCCAGCCCGAATCAACATAGCGAGCATTTGCCTGGTGATAGCCGCCGTAGGCAACAGAGTCTAAGACAAACCATGCCAGAGAGTCGATATCGGCGGCATAATGTTTGTAGTAACCATACGACATGCCGCCATAGCGCAAATCATTATCCTGGCACTCTACTAAACTGTCCTGATTAAATTCTGCGCCAAGGCAGTAAAGTAAATTGCGGCTGCTGTCTGTTTCGCCGGAATTTCGGACACCGGAGTCCGAAGGAATGTCCCAGTCTATTACTTCGCCGATGACAAGACCGGTTAACGCCAGACTATCAAGCGACCAAACTTTCAGTTCCCTGGTTATAAACTGCTGGTCGGCCTGCCAGACTTTGCCCGGACCAAAATCCCAGGTCCTGGTCATTTGCGGAGCATAGTAGGTACACACAAAACCAATGCTGGAATCATAGTTGGTCATGATGCCGCTCTGCCAGACTTGAAATACTTCGTCGGTTATCACGGCTGACTCGGGGGTAAGCTGATAGATGATACTTGATGAGTCAGCCTGAGAGTGATAAATGGAATTTGACAGAATAGTATCGCCTGAAAAAATTCCACCTACTATAATAGACCCGTCATACAAATACTTGCGGGTGTCACCCGGGATAGAATCGACCGTATCGCACTCTATTATGTAGTTAAAATAGTCCAGCCGGACACCTGCTACACCGGCGCTGTCACCCCCGCCAAACTTTCCGTTTACAGCAACGGCCAGTGATATTACACCGGTGGTTATCGTATCATAGTTTATAGCTGCGCTTGCAATCAAGGCAGCCTTTGAGATTGTTTGCTGCTTATTATCTGACGAACCAGATATTGTAATCGAAACTGTCAAAAGACAGACCCCGAGAACAAGCAGCAACAGCCGAAGTTTGCACTTCATGGCATACTCCTTTCGGTTTGGAAATGTTTTAAGTTCTCTGCGTTACTCGGATGGGAGTCCGGGTGCCCCCACCCGCTCGCGGTGGAAATTTGGGTACCCTGCTTCAACTCCCCCAAGTTCTTGTACGAACTTGTCCAAGATGAAGCCCTAAAACAACTTAAAACTTAAAGCGCAAAAATAGCGACAAGTGATTATTGACAACATATTCCTTGTGTAGATATATTTGAGCTATTATTTTATTGTTAACTGGTCAGAGATCCAGCTCTTGCAGCCTTGCAAATCGATTAATCTGACCATTTTGAGTCTTGGGGAAGGAGACACCTATGAATAAGCGATATATTTTCGCAATCTTCCTCGCCATTAATTTCGCAGCATCGCATTCGATAATTTTGACTGCCGCCGAAAAACCGTCAGAAAAAAGAGATATTAACCCGATTATCCGGCAAATTGTGGACTACGCCCTGCCGGAACTGGGTCATTACCTTCAAAAGAGGCCTGCTAAGACTAATGGACAGGGTACAGCGTCGCTGAGCGCCACTTCATATTCGGCTTCTCCGGGAGTAACAATCGGCTATACTTATTATGACATTCAGCATATTAACACCACTGGCCGGATGGTGGGAATAGGCCACAACATTTCAGGCTCGGATACATCTACCTACATACACTTTACCTGGATGGACCTGGCGGGTCCCGATCTATCTCTTGGCAGAACTGCAGCTTACCTTTATGCCTCAGTTGGTACAGGAGTGTTCGGCGGTGGCTCTGTTCTCACCTCTCCTCCGGAATACGCCGGATATTTCAATCTCGATGTTTCACCGGACAATAGAGCGATTATTTCCGGACACTATACTCCAGACGGCAATTCGGCTAAATTTACGCCTACAGTCTGGTATGACAGCGCAGCCTTGGCAGCCAATTTTGATTTCGCGTCAGTAGATTTTACGCCTGGCTATGCTTGTTGGGGACTTGCTATATGTGACACACCCAAAGTCTGGCCGCATTTGGCTTTTCAAACCAAACCAGACGGCAGCCACATAACACATGTTACAGGATTGACCTATTCAGGCTATTCAAGTCTTTATACTTTTTATTATTACCGCAGAGAAGGACACGCTGATAGCTCACTGGTGGATGGTTCGCTATCCAGTTGTTTTATTCCCGGTGTTATTGACCCACAAATTGAAGGCTGGGACTGCCCCCTGTTTATTGATTCCATTTGGGCAACTGTAGGGCTTGTAACGGCTTCAAAAAAATCCGGCAAAGTCGCATTGGGCTGGACGGCTAATCTCCCGGAACCGGGCTGCGATACCTGCTCTATCAATGCTGATTTGGGGACATTGCGAAACATAAATTTCAATGACCTCTATTATCAATCCTCAGATGACTATGGCATCAGCTGGAATCCACAAGTCAACGTGACTCATTTTGATACTCTTAGCGAACGTTGGGGACCATACAACGATATCACTATGCTCTGGACCGGTGATTCCCCCGACGAGGAGCTGCATATCGCTTGGGTGGCGACAGATATAGAGCGCTATTTGTCAGAAGGATTTTTAGGATTCGGTTCGCGAATTTATCATTGGGCGGAATCTTTTCCGAATGAGGGCTTCGGACCTCGTGTGGCTGCTCAGTTAAGACAAGATCCCATTTTGTGCCAGCCTCTCCCTTTCAATTTGCTTCTGGCCAAACCGCAGTTATCCCAGTGCAACGATAACCTCTACCTCTTGTTCGCCGACCTCTGGGACGGCCACAACGGTGACCCGGCCAATCCTGACTGTTCACAGAGAGGGTATGACGGGCACTATATCGGTTCGGTCAATGGCGAGCTGATGGTATCAATCTCGGACAACAATGGCATAAGCTGGGACCTCCCTCATAATCTGACAAATTCTTTCACACCCGCCTGCGATTCTGCTACAGGAGCGGTCGGGGCTTGCGAATCTGACCATTTTGCATCGATGGCTCCCAATGGATTTGAGTCGACTGCCTCAGACGGAGCAGTTGCCGGTGCCACGGTTTTACCTCGACCCGTCTCGTATCCCAACACGGCCGGAGCGTCATGGCTGCCGGTTATGTATATTAACGACAGAGACCCCGGTACTGTCATATTTGACAATTCCACCTGGCAGAACAACCCGGTCAAGTTTTTCTATATGGCCTGTGTCGGTCCGGATCACTTGTCACCAGGTCCCGGCTCCGGCTGGTCAATTGACCAGATCAGCTGGCCGTCATTTACTGGCCCTGGAATTCAATTAGATACTTCTGTCATAATAGAAAATACCGGTTCTGTCCCAATGTCCTATTCCGTGGTTGTTGAAGAAATTAACGGTCCCCCAGGATGGCTGGGTATTTCCGGCATAGACTCTCCTATTCCAGTCGGTCAGTTTGATATTGTAACTATTCACCTGAATGTTGCTGGTATTATAGAGAATTTCGGAATTTATAATGGCAGACTTATCATGGCTGCTCAAGAACCTCTCTTTGATGATACTCTTGAAGTATCATTAACTGTGAATTCCATTGTAATCTATTCCTCTGTCGACACCATTTCAACAGGTGTTGTTTCTTTGGCAGCTGCTCATGACGCACGGTTTGGTTTGGGTGGATATCCTGTTTTTACAGGTGTAAGTATGGACTATTTCTATCACCCTGATGAATGCGACAAAGTTGATTCAATTCCGGGAAATACAGAGGTCTATATTTACGACGGCAGCATGATATTCGGCAATATTGTAAACGGCGATACAATTCTTTCAAACAGCATCTATGGCCTGGGGCCCAGACATCCGAATTCAATTTACTCCCTTGAAAATGCACAGGTAGATACGACCGGGGAGGTCTTCAATTATTTGAGATTCCCCTCACTGAGCAATGCCGATACCACTATCGGGGCAAGTCTTACATACTTTGCGCCAAAGCTCACCCAGACCTGGGATTTTGGAATCGGCAAGGTCTGGCAGGCCGACCAGCAGTTCATTACCAAAGAATTCAAAATATGGGCGATAGATAGCTTAGTGCACGAAGGCATGGTGGTCGGTGAAGTCATCGACTGGGATATACCGGCAGACTTAAAAGATGTTGGAGGTACCAGCTCTGATAATGCTGGTTATATGAATGCCAGCTTGAGCCTGCTTTATTGTGTTGGCGCTGAGTATGACAACGATGATTCGGTAGAATGTCAGGACAACGACCTGCGTTATGGCGGGATGGCCTTTGGCTATACCAAGCAATATTTCGCCGATTCGCACAAGTGGTCTATTACAGATACTGTTCCATACGGAGGCTATCACGAAGCTAACGCCCGCTATGTCTATACCGGCTGGGATGACAATGAGTTGTATGTTAATATGGAAGTATCCGTTGGAATGATTGAATGGGCGCACTCTAATCCGGATTCTCAGTACACAGACCTGCACAGCGTCTTGACCTACGTCTTTGGCCATGACCTTTTGCCCGGTGATACTTTAGCTTTCTATTCGGTTATTGCAACTGTTCTTAACAATGAAGTAGAGGCGCCCGCGGGACTACGTATTGAAGAACTGGCAGTAAGAGGACGGAATTTCATGACCTACTTCGGCTGCTGCCACGGAAGGAGAGGGGATTTTAATTCTGACGGGAAAGACGCCGATATTCTTGATTTAACATTTATAATCGACCGCATAATGAGAGGCGGCAGAGCACCTACTTGTTTGGGTGAGTCCGATATCAATGCCGATGGCTCACCAATGAACATTCTTGACTTGACGTTTATTGTAGATGTTATTTTCCGGGGAGGAATAGCACCATATAATTGCAGTGACGCTCCCTGTAATACGCCCGGCTGTCATGATTGAAGGAGCTTTTATGAATAAGCGCTATTTTTTGGTAATCTTCCTCACCATAATCTTCGCAGTATCGCATTCGATAATCTTGACTGCCGCCGAAAAGCCGTCAGAAAAAAGAGATATTAACCCGATAATCCGGCAGATTGTGGATTATGCCCTGCCTGAACTTGGCAATTACCCTGAAAAGAGGCCTGTTAAGACGACCGGAAAAGGCACGGCTTCGCTGGGCGCCACTTCATTTTCGGCTTCACCGGGTGTCACAATCGGCAATACCTATTTTGATATTCAGCATATTAACACTACCGGCCGGATGGTGGGAACTGGAGATTTTTTCTTAGGCTCGGATACCAGCACTCTTGTCCATTTTACCTGGATGGACCTGCCCGGACCTGACCTGGCGAATTCAAGGAATTTTGCATATGCAGCAGCCCTGGTTTTAAATGGGGAAATACTAACCGAAATTGGCGCTGATGTGTGGGTGGAAGTAGGAGGCTATTTCAATCTTGATGTTACACCGGACAACCGGGCCATAATTTCCGGCCATTGGACTCCTGATGGTGATCCATATAAATACGCCCCAACAGTCTGGTATGATGAAGTAGCCCCTGGCGACGCTGGCTTTGGTGTCAAAGCAAGAGTCGACACTGCATTGTGGCAATACGAAAATCCGTTTACCGGCAAGGACCGCAATACACTCTGGCCGCACATGGCCTTTCAAGTAAAACCCGATGGCAGCCAGATTACACACCTTACTGGAGCGACCTATGCCGGGGGAATAGGCCCGCATATACTGTATTATTACCGAAGAGAGGGTCATGCCGACAGTTCGCTTGGCGATGGATCCTTGTCAAGTTGCTTTATTTCCGGTCTGATTGACCCTCAGGTAAACGGCTGGGACTGCCCCTGGGTCTATGACACCGCCTGGGCTACGGTGGCGCTTGTTACGGCTTCAAAAAAATCAGGCAAAGTTGCACTGGGCTGGACGGCCAATCTCCCGGAACCGGGCTGTGATACCTGCTCAATCAATAACGACATGGGGACATTGCGAAACAGGAATTTTAATGACCTCTATTACCAAACTTCAGACGACTACGGCATCAGCTGGAATCCACGAGTTAACGTGACGCATTTTGATACTCTTACCGAACGCTGGGGACCATACAACGATATTACTATGCTCTGGACAGGTGATTCCCCCAACGAGGAGCTGCATATAGCCTGGGTAGCGACAGATATAGAGCGCTATTTGACACAAGGTTTTTTAGGATTCGGTTCGCGTATTTATCATTGGGCAGAAACATTTTCGGATTTAGGCTTTGGGAAGCGCGTTGCAGTTCATCTGCCCTGGGATCCCATAATGTGCCAGCCTCTCCCATTCAATTTGCTTCTGGCCAAACCGCAGTTATCGCAGTGCAACGATAACCTCTATATCTTGTTTGCCGACCTCTGGGACGGCCATAACGGCGACCCGGCCAATCCCGACTGCTCACAGAGAGGGTATGACGGTGACTATTTTGGTTCAGTCAATGGCGAGCTGATGGTGTCAATATCTGACAACAATGGCGTAAGCTGGGACTTGCCTCATAATTTGACCAATTCTTTCACACCCGCGTGCGATTCTGCCACTGGAGCAGTCGGCCAGTGTGAATCCGACCATTTCGCTTCGATGGCGCCCTACGGATTTGTGACAACGGCCTCAGATGGGGCAGTGTCGGGCGCCACGGTTATACCTCGACCCGTTTCTTACCCTAACACTGTCGGAACGTCATGGCTGCCGGTTATGTATATTAACGACAGAGACCCCGGCGCAGTCATATTTGACAATTCCACCTGGCAGAACAACCCGGTCAAATTTTTCTATATGGCCTGTGTGGCACCTGATCAGATAATTATTGGACCCGGCTCTGGCTGGCCCATTACTGAAATTGGCTGGCCAACATTTACCCCTCCCGGTGTGCAGCTGGATATAGCGATATTATTGGAAAATACTACCAATGAACCGATGACTTATAGCATTGAGATCGAAGAATTATCCGGTTCGGCTGGCTGGCTGGGAGTGTCTGGTTTCAGCTTTTATATCCCCAATGGAGCCGGCAATACTGATCTCGGTTACATAAATCTCAATGTCGGTGGTATAATCGATGATCCTATTTCTTCTCCTCAAATTGTTGAAGGGCGACTAATTCTTAATATGAGCAACATCTTCCTCGTAGATACTCTTTCAATTACCCTCATTGTAACAGACACCATTATCACTCGCATTACTGATACGATTACAACAGGTGTCGTTTCGTTAGCAGTTGCCCACAATACCCAGTTTGGAATGGGCGGTACCGCGGGGTACGCAGGCGTTAGAATGGACTATTTCTATCACCCTGACGAATGCGACATAGTCGATTCAATTCCGGGTAATACAGAAGTTTATATATATGACGGCAGCATGATATTCGGCAATATTGTAGACGGCGACACAATTTTGTCAAACAGTATTTTCAGCCAGGGGCCATTACAGGAGAGTTCAATTTACACCCATGAAATTGCGGAAGTAGATACAACCGGTGAAGTCTTTAACTATTTGCGATTCCCCTCACTGAGCAATGCCGATACCACTATCGGGGCCAGCCTTACATACTTTGCGCCAAAGATGACCCAGACCTGGGATTTTGGAAACGGCAATGTCTGGCAGGCCGACCAGCAGTTTGTTACCAAAGAATTCAAAATCTGGGCGATAGACAGCATGGTACACGAAGGCATGGTGGTCGGTGAAGTCATCGACTGGGACATACCGGCAGATATTAAAGATGTCGGCGGAACAAGCTCAGATAATGTAGGCGAGGTTAATAGTGCGCTTAACTTGCTTTATATTTATGGCGCAGAGTACAACAATGATGACTCAGTAGAATGTCAGGATAATGACCTGCGCTTTGGTGGAATGGCCTTTGGCTACACCAAGCAGTATTTCGCCGATTCGCACAAGTGGTCTATTACAGATACTGTTCCATACGGGGGCTATCACGAAGCTAATGCCCGTTATGTCTATACTGGCTGGGATGACAACGAGTTGTACTTTAATATGGAAACTGCTGCGGGGTTTATAACGTGGGGCCCGTGGTTACCGGCTGAATCTACAGCGACCGATTTGCACAGCGTTTTGACTTACACTTTTGGACACGACCTTCAGCCGGGCGATACTTTAGCTTTCTATTCGGTTATTGCAACTGTTCTTAACAATGAAGTAGAGGCGCCCGCGGGACTACGTATTGAAGAACTGGCAGTAAGAGGACGGAATTTTATGACCTACTTCGGCTGCTGTCACGGAAGGAGAGGTGATCTTAATTCTGACGGAAAAGACGCCAATATTCTTGATTTAACATTTGCAGTCGACCGTATAATGAGAGGCGGCAGAGCACCTACTTGTTTGGGCGAGTCCGATATCAATGCCGATGGTTCACCAATGAACATTCTTGACTTGACGTTTATTGTAGATGTTATATTCCGGGGCGGGATAGCGCCATATAATTGCAGCGATGCTCCCTGCAACACACCCGGCTGTCATGATTGAAGGAGCTGCGTATGAATAAGCGATATTTTTTCGCAATCTTCCTCGCCATAATCTTCGCAGCATCGCATTCGATAGTCTTAACTGCCGCCGAAAAGCCGTCAAAAAAAAGAGATATTAACCCGATAATCCGGCAAATTGTGGATTACGCCCTGCCGGAGCTTGGCAATTACCCAGTAAAAAGGCCGATTAAGACGACCGGAAAAGGCGCAGCGTCTCTGGGCGCCACTTCATTTTCAGCTTCTCCCGGAGTGATTATTGGCAATACCTATTATGATTATCAGCATAATAACACGACTGGTCGGATGGTGGGAATCGGCGACAGTATTTCAGGTGCGGATACATCTACCTATATTCATTTCACCTGGATGGACCTGCCGGGGCCTGACCTGGCGAATCCAAGGGGAGCGGCATATAACTATGCCTCGGTCGCCTCAGGAGTAAGCACTTCGGAAATTACATTGAGTTCTTGGGTTGATTACGCCGGGTATTTCAATCTCGACGTCACCCCTGACAATCAGGCGATTATAGCCGGGCATCACACACCTGATGGTAATCCAGCTAATTATATACCGACAGTTTGGTATGACGAAATTGCCATAGATGGTGGTTTTGGGCTGCGGGTAAAAGTCGATGACGCTATTTGGCAATACGGAAATCCCTATGGACATACGAGCCGAAATACTATTTGGCCCCACATGGCCTTTCAGGTCCGTCCCGACGGCAGTCACATTACACACCTTACTGGAGTGACTTTTGGCGGCGCGCAAATTCTATACTACTTTAGAAGAGAAGGGCACGCTGATAGTTCTTTAGATGATGGCTCACTTTCAAATTGCGGCCCACCCTTAAATTTGGGTGTATCCGGCTGGGACTGCCCCTGGGTCTATGACACCGCCTGGGCTACTGTGGCGCTTGTTACGGCTTCAAAAAAATCCGGCAAAGTTGCGCTGGGCTGGACAGCCAATCTCCCTAAACCGGGCTGCGATACCTGCTCCATTAATGCTGATTTAGGGACATTGCGAAACAGGAATTTCAATGACATCTATTATCAAACTTCAGACGACTATGGCATTAACTGGAATCCCAGAGTTAACGTGACGCACTTTGATACTCTTACCGAGCGCTGGGGACCTTACAACGATATCACTATGCTCTGGACCGGTGATTCCCCCAACGAGGAGCTGCATATCGCCTGGGTGGCGACAGATATACAGCGCTATTTGTCAGAAGGATTATTGGGGTTCGGTTCGAGAATTTATCACTGGGCGGAAACTTTTCCTAATCTGAGCTTTGGCCCGCGGGTTGCAGCACACTTGGATGAAGATCCCATAATGTGCAGTCCTATCCCATTCAATTTGCTTTTGGCCAAACCGCAATTATCGCAGTGTAACGACAACCTCTATATCTTGTTTGCCGACCTCTGGGACGGCCACAACGGCGACCCGGCCAATCCCGACTGTTCACAAAGAGGATATGACGGTGACTATTATGGTTCGGTTAACGGCGAACTGATGGTGTCAATTTCAGACAACAACGGCATTAGCTGGGATTTGCCTCATAATTTGACCAATTCCTTTTCTCCCCATTGTGATTCGGCAACAGGGGCAGGAGGTCCTTGCCAATCAGATCATTATGCTTCAATGGCTCCCTATGGATTTAAGACGACGGCCTCAGACGGAGCAGTGTCGGGTGCCACGGTTATACCTCGACCCGTAGCTTATCCCAATACTGTAGGAACTCCCTGGCTGCCGGTTATGTATATAAACGATTTAGACCCCGGCACAGTCTTATTTGACAATTCGACCTGGCAGAATAACCCGGTCAAATTTTTCTATATGGGCTGTGTTGACCCAGACCAGATACCTATTGGACCCGGCTCCGGCTGGTCGATTAACGAAATTAATTCGATTAACTGGCCATCTCTCGCTCCAGCGGGCGTACAAGTAGATATAACCGTATACATCGAAAATACGGGCAACACGTCAATGGAATATTCAGTCATAGTTGAAGAAGACTCAGGTCCAGCCGGCTGGCTCGGCTATTCGGGAGGGTTCGCCCCGCCAAGTATTCCGGCCGGTCAAAGAGATACTGTAAATATACATCTAAACGTCGGCGGAATAATATCAGGAGCAGTTGGCCTTGTAACAGTTGTCGAAGGCAGGCTAATTCTTGAAGCGGGCGATGGCTTTCTCAGTGATACTCTTTCAGTCACTCTGATTGTTGGCCCAATCGATATTAGATACTTTGTCGATACTGTTTCGACCGGAGTTGTTTCGTTAGCGGTTGGTCAAAATACCCGGTTCGGTTTGGGTGGTGAAGCCGGTGTAGCAGGTGTTAGAATGGACTATTTCAATGACCCTAACGAATGCGACACTGTCGATTCAATTCCGGGAAATACAAAGGTCTATCTATATGACGGCAGTATGATATTCGGCAATATAGTTGACGGTGATACGATTCTTTCCAACAGTATTTTCGGCCAAGGGCCATTACAGAAAACTTCAATCTACGCTCTGGCAGATCCGGAGATCGACACAAGCGGGGAAGTGTTTAATTATTACAGACTTCCCTCGCTGAGCAATGCAGACACCACGATAGGCGCAAGCCTTACATATTATGCGCCAAAGGTAACGACGACTTATGGTACTCTGGCCAATAAGACCTGGTATGCCGACCAGCAATTTATTACCAAAGAATTCAAAATCTGGGCGATAGACGGCCAAGTGCACGAAGGCATGGTAGTCGGCGAAGTAATCGACTGGGACATACCGGCAGACAGAAAAGATTCGGGCGGAACATCATCAGATAACTTTCGTGCGTTTAATAGTTCGCTAAACCTGCTTTATTGCTATGGCGCGGAGTATAACAACGATGATTCGGTAGAATGTCAGGATAACGACCTGCGCTATGGAGGAATGGCTTTTGGCTATACCAAGCAGTACTTTGCTGATTCGAACAGATGGCTATTAACCAATTCTGAACCGTATGGTGGTTATATTGAAGCCAATGCACGATACGTCTACAGCGGCTGGGATGACAATGAACTATACGCAAATATGGAAGCTGCTGTGGGAATTGGTTGGAGCGGGCCAACACATCCGGAATCTCTTGGAACCGATTTGCACAGCGTTTTAACTTACACTTTCGGACATGACCTTCAGCCGGGCGATACCCTGGCTTTCTATTCGGTTATCGCAACTGTACTGAATAATGATACAGAATTGCGGGGCTCAGTACTGCGCATTGAACAACTGGCCGAAAAAGGTCGGAATTTCATGACCTACTTTGGCTGCTGCCACGGCTTGCGCGGTGACTTAAATTCCGATGGAAACGATGCCAACATATTGGATTTGACCTACTGCGTTGACCGAATCTTTCGTGGTGGTAGTCCAGCAACATGTCTGGGAGAGAGTGATATTAATGCCGACGGTTCACCCTTGGATGTTCTCGATTTAACTTTTTTGGTAGACTACATTTTCCGCGGCGGCCTGGCTCCGTATAAATGCAGCGATGCGCCCGGGTAATACGCCCGACGGCCATACTTAGAGTTACTACATAAACCATTTGAAAAGTTTCAAAATTCCCTGGTCCCAGCCTACTCTATGCGTCACGCCTGCTTTTTGGGTTTCGAGTTTATCTTTATGTTCAAGGTACCATTTGTGCGAAGTGATCAGGGCGTCCTGATTGGAATATTTGGATTTCCAGCCGAGCTTATCTTCAATTTTTTGAGTCGACACATAGGAATCTTTGTCGGCGGTGCCGTAGACCCATTTATAAAGCGGTGATAGTTTCAAAAACTCGAATAGTGCCAGGGCAGGTTTGACAATCAACGCCGGTGTCGGCATCACTCTGGCGCCATTGCCGGCAAAATCACACAAGGCGCCGACATCGAGCTTCACTTTTTCAAAATGCTGTGCGCCGACATTAAAAAAGTCATTGGCAATATCTGCCGGGGCAGTGGCTGCTAAGTTTATAGCTTCGATCAAATCGGTAACTTCCAGAAGCTGATACAAATTATCACCTTTGCCGATTATAGGAATGCGCTTGCCGCAGTCAACCCAGTCGTACAAAATCTGAAAAACTCCCAACCTGGCTGTGCCGATAAAAGTTTTAGGACGAATAACCGGCACACACATACCGCCATCGCGAAACTCGGAGCAGACTTTTTCACCGGCTATCTTGCTCTCGCCATAGGCGCCGACTCCGACCAGCGGGTCATCTTCTGTTAGCGGATGTTTATCCGGCACGCCGTAGACAGCAGTCGAACTGATAAATATAAACCGCTCAACATTGCATTTGCGCGCCTGCTCTAAAGTATTCTTGAGACCGCCTATATTGGTCGTCATAATTTCTTCGCGCGGCCAGAGTGGCAGAGCCGCCGCGCAGTGAATTACGATATCAATTTTATTGTCATGAATAAGCTGGTACATGGCGTCTTCGTCACGCACGTCGATTTGTACCAAAAGATAATCATCCGGATATTCGTCTGCAAAAAACGGGGCGATATCGTTCATGGCTACAAACGAAGCTCCCAGCCGGGGAAGGTTCTGTGCTAAGTGATACCCCAAAAACCCGGCCCCACCGGTAACTAATACTCTTTTATTTTTCATAGAAAGTGAATATAAGGGCTTATTTCAAATTGACAAGAACTGTCTGAATAGGCACAATCTTAGCTGTTATTCCATTATTGTTAAATGGCTAGTACTTGTCATTCCCGAGTGTCGTTGTCGGGAATCCATCTTTCCGTCATTCCAAACTTCTCACGTCATTCCGCGCTTGACGTGGAAACCAGCCGGTCATATGAGCAGTTTTCGCGACGTTAATGCTAAAGGGGCAGACGAGACGTCTGCCGCCCACGGAAAATCTTTTTTTGGTTTCCTTTCAGAAAATCGACAGCACCCTTCGACCCCTCGGCTACTCTCGGGACCAAAGCAGGCTCAGGATGACTGTCGAAATGGCTTCGTTTTGTCATATTCTACTTTCTGCATAACAGGCTTTGTTGTGATTTTGCTTTTGATGTTCAAATACGTTTGTAAAGAGCGCGTTCAGGTATTTTGAAGGGAATTGGTAGTGAAATTGCAGAAAGGTAGATTTTACTCTTCGAGTCAAGCGGCAGATGAAGGCGCTTTCAGCGCGCCGCCCACTAATTCAGACAAGAGTTGTCTGAAACAGCACGAACTTAGATTGTTCTTCCCGCGTTTTAATCCCTAGCGAAGCCGGAGGGTTTGCGCCCCTGATAATATCAATGCCTTGAACTGCCTGACAGCACCAATTTTATCCGGTGTAAGACCGACAAATTCGAAAGTACGGCTAACATAGCAATTATATATACCAAATAGTTAAGACTAAACGTTGTAAGCAGCATCCCCAAAATCAAAAAAATCATCCGCTCGGCTCTTCCCAGAAAACCTCCCACTAACTCTTTTTCTATTAGGTCTTTTTCCTTGGCACATGCCTTGACATAGGTTGTCATAAAGGAGCCGAAAAAGTACGCAAACAGCCACAGTTTTGATTCAATTAGAAAATTTGGCAGTTCCACAAACAGCAAAGCAAAGATTATTACTGCTTCAATATACCTGTCAACTATTGTGTCAAAATAGCCGCCGCTCGCGCTCACTTTACCGGTTTGTCTGGCAACGGCGCCATCGACAACATCCAGAAATACCGAGAGACCGATAAGTATCGCCGCAGTTATAAAGTTCAGATTTACAATAAACCAGGCCGCAGCGATAACTACAATCAGCGAAAAAAAAGTCCACTGGTTGGGAGTCAGACCAAATATAGAAAAAATCCGACCAACGATTTCTACGAATCGAGAAATTGATTTGCTTTTCTTATTCAAATGCGCCCAATTTTCTTCTGGAAGCAGGCCAGCCTCCCTGGCATGGTCCAGAAATTATCATTCCCGCTTTAGTCCCGTGCGAAGACACGGGGCGCAGGCGGGAATCCATCTTTTCGTCATTCCAAACACCTTACGTCATTCCAAACTTCTCACGTCATTCCACGCTTGACGTGGAATCCAGCCGGTCATATGAGCAGTTTTCGCGACGTTAATGCTAAAGGGGCGGACGAGACGTCTGCCGCCCACTAACTTCGACGCGTCAGGATTGAGTCTTTCCAGCGCAGGCTGGAATCCATCTTTTCGTCATTCCAAACACCTTACGTCATTCCAAACTTCTCACGTCATTCCACGCTTGACGTGGAATCCAGCCGGTCATACGAGCAGTTGGTTTCGTATGCTTAGATCCCACCCCGAGGCTAAGCTCGGGACCATGGCTGCAAGCAGTGGGCGACCAAGAGCCTCTTCGAATCTACAAGGTCGCAATCCTCAGCGACGCAGGCAGGCCCACCCCACGGGACTTTGCCATTTATGGTAGGTTTCAATGTTTACTTCTACTCCCCATACGGCGTATCAAACGATGTCCCGAAACCCGGGCCGTACAGAACTGCGTTCATGAACATCGCCCGGGTGCCGTAAAAATAAGCACGCATGTTTGGTTCGTGGGCAAACAAAATAATCTGACCCTTGCCGCTGGATTCACGGGTGGCATAGGCCGTCTCGGCCCAGCGGGCTCTGGCTTCGGGCCAGAGCAGACCGGCAATGCGCAGGTCGTTGCTTTTCTCAAAGCGGGCTACTGTCTTAACCGGCGGAGAGGCCAAAAAGGCGTAACTGGTGTACATCATAGCCGGCACATTTTTACCTAAGCCTATCGCCAGCCAGAATTCTCTGTCAATGGCGGCATTCATTATCACACCGCGCGGGTAAAACTTGCGCTGCCATTTGTCTGTCTCTTCGGCTTTCTCTTTTTCGGGTGCTTTGGCTTCTTCTTTGTCATCATCATCGCTTTCTGTTGCTGCTACTTTTTCAGGATGCCAGATGGCCATGGTGTCAATCTCCGGCTGTTCGGCCTGACGCTCAAGCGATACGGCAGTGGCATATTTTTCAAGTTTATCAAGTGTCTGACGTTTCAGCCGCACTTGCGAAAGACCGGTCGATGAATCAGCTGCCCAGACTGAAGACTGCCCCATACAAATTAAAGTACCGCCGTTTTTGACCCAGCTTTTGATTTTACTCGTTCCGGATTTACCAAATCGCTCACCCAGTGCCGATCCCCAGCTGGTCGGCACGATCAGGACGTTATACTTGGCCAGATCCGTCCGCTGTAAATTTTCCAGATACAGAAGCGAATGCGGTATTTCTATCTGCTTATCAAGCGAAAACCAGAGCGTTGCAAAAGATGTCCAGCTCAACGGACTTCCCGCCAAAAGAGCCACCCGCGGCTGGCGAAGAACTTCAAATGTCGGCGCACCCAGGTATGAGCCCTTTGATGAACCGCCGGAGTTTACACCATAAATGTTTATGCCAATCTCTTTGGCAATTTCGCTTAAGATTTCAACTAAGTTGTCACGATTGCCGCGGCTGCGAATGACTAATGCGCCAGGTTGATAGTCTCTGTTTTGGAGCGTGAAAGGTTTCTGAGAACCAAATACAATAATCTCTCTCTGGAAAAGCAGGTTGAGCGCCCGATAGGTTTTCTCACCTTCCATATCTATGACAAAGGCATACTTGGCCTCGGGCTGATAAAGTTCACCGGTTCCTTTCGAAAGTTCTGTGACACTTTCGGCAGCGACAGAAACAGCAGAGAGGGTACTGAAAGCGTCGAGATTATAGGCCACCGGAGCCGACCAGGCGGTGACTTCATAGACACGGGTATCGCCGTGCTTTTCAAGTTCCCGGCGTTCTTCTTTTAAAAACTCAGGACTAAAGTGCGGATCAAACTCAAAAATCGTTTTAGCCAGAGCACCATGGGCCTGAGCTGTGCTGATAATGAAAGTTCCGGCAGCAAAAGATTTTGAGCGGTAATCTTTGCCATAGATATCTGTCGCCTTGCTGACAGTAAACGATTTCGTCGCCCGGCTGACTTGAATATTCTGGTCAAGCAATGATTGTATAAACCTGTTCATTTTTAGCTTATCTCTGCCTGGCTCTATCAGATATTTTAGTCCGCTGTTTTGCCCCTGTTTTAAGATGGCCAGGCGCGTGTCGCGATAATCAGATAAAAGTTCACGGCGGTTGTTGGCCACGGTATAAAGATTGGTTAGTGACGAGGTAAACTGATGGTTGACAGATTCGTGATAGGATAAAATGTAATCATCGCTCTGTTTGACGAAAGCTCCGTCAACACCAGCCTGTTCGTACAAAATCCCAATCGAACCAAAAAACGTCGACCAAGCCGAGCCATAGCCGGGATACCACTGCTCGTGCCACTCACCGACATAGTACGGCCAGCGGTGCGAATCAAATGCCGCGGACTGCTCTTTTGAAAAAACATCCCACCATTTACGGACATTTTGCGGGGTGTTGGCATTTATCGGTTCACGCGGAGGAGTGAACAGATAGGTGGCATTTGCTCCCATCTCATGAGCGTCAACTGTCATAACCGGGTTGTAATCCAAAATTGTCCGCAGTTTGCCTCTGGTTTCCGGCTGGTTGACTAAAATCCAATCGCGGTTTAAATCAAACAGATAATGGTTACCGCGTCCGGCCGGCCAGACGCCGCCGTGCTGCAGTGAATGACGGTCATAGTTGGGAGTGTAGCTGCGATAAGTCTGAAGCATCGACAAATACCGCTCGCGGCCATCGGGATTTTCAATCGGGTCAATTATAACTATGACATTTTTTAGCAGATGAAGCGTGACCGAATCTCTGGCGGCGGCCAGATGATACAATAGCTGCATGCCGGCATCGACTCCCGAAATCTCATCACCATGGATACTGTAACCTATCCAGGCAAAAGCAGGCAGGTCATCTAAAAGAGACTTTCGATCGGCTGTGGACAAATTAATAGTCGGGTCAGCCAGACGGGACATGTTACCTCTATGTTCTTTGAGTTTTGCCAGATTGTCTTTGGTGGAAATAAAAATGTTAAAAAGCTCACGTCCTTCGTGGGTAGTGCCGTGAGTTTCCAGTCTGACGCGGTCACTTGTTTCTGCTATGAGATTAATATAATCGACCAGCTTATTGTACCTGACCGGCCAGTCGCCTATGGGGTGTCCGAAAATTTCTTTTGGTTCCGGGACAGACACATCGTAATCGCCGCCGCTATAAAAAGGGAGAGTGTCAATATCGGCCAGTTTATTGGGTGAAAAAGATGGATGGGTCGAACCAAAAGCCGAGACTGCCAGAAGTAACAGAAAAATTAATCCAGATGTGAGGCAGTTAGTGGTCTGGTATAGTTTAGACATGCAAAGCTCCTGTTATTGATTTTGATTTCTGAGTAATTAAGTGGTAGGCATAAGCTCTGTAAAGTGAAATTAGAGCAAATGATGAGTTGGCCGGCTCTTGTTCACGATTTTGGATGACTTAGAGGAATTTTCTATAGTCCCTTTTCACTATGTTTTGAAATCTTGAAATTATATGCTTTTGATTGTTCAGGTTTTGAATTTTTCACTATTTTTGGAGGTGAAAGTTTATTCATTTGATTGGCCATTTCCTCGAGTGCAGAATTGAAGTCTTCTACAAAAAGAAATGCTTCTCGAGGCTGAATGTCACTTACAACAAGTCCGTCCCAGTACATTTTTAATTGATAAAGATGTATTGGTTGTCCAGACCCCACCTTGATTTCGTATATTATTATTTTATTATCAGTAGTTTCTCTGTATACGTCAACTCGCGTGCCAGTGGGCCATACCGAATATTCATCAGTAATATTTTCGTCTGGATTGGTAGCCTTGAGCATTTCCATCCATTTTTTCTTGAGTTCTTTTTCGCTTTTTTCTCTAATGCCTTTTGGTGGCCTAATTTCATTCAATTTATCAAAGATGCTGTTCCAGTCACTATCTTTCCAATTGAAGTCGGTTTTATTGTTAGTAGTTGACAAAACGCTCCTGGGAAGTTCAGGTATCGTAAGCTCACCAGTGAAATCATTATAGTTGTTATGACGTGATAACCGACTCTCGCCTCCTTCAGTTTTCCAAATAAATTCAAATTGTCGAGTAGCTATAGTTCTCTTACCCAGCCGAATGTCAATCCCTTGCGTTGGTATATTCCCTTGATAGTAATACCTTGCTGGATTCCCACTGACAGACTTATCCCTTTTAACTGTGTCAAGTGTACCATAAGTGTACGTCAGTTCGTAAACTACTCCGGCAAGTTCAATTTTGAAGTACTCGGTTGTGCTGTTGGCCAATGGCACGTGAATCGGAGGAACTTGCTTTGAATCGTTCTTTATTGAGACGACAATTGTTCCTTGTTGTTCTAGTTTCTTTTCATCTAAATCAAGATATCCTCTATATAATACACCTAAGTGCTCTATTAGCCATTCTCTAAGGCTTGAAAGGTCGCTTGCTGGTGCACCTCTACCTTGAGCTGTTTGAACAAACTTCAAATCTACTTTTACATTAACTAGAGTCGAAAAATCAGTAGGTAGGAATTCATTGTCAGGTGCGTTAACATTATCTTTAATGACCATTTCCGGCTTAAAGGGACCTTCGACATAGTAAAAGCCGTTAGTGTTTTTACTCGGCCTTGTCCACAGCTTCCAAGGTCCGTTTTCTCCAGATAACGTGGCAAGCGCATTCTTTAGTCCGAATCCATGTTCATTTAATCTGTCTTCAGTGGTAGCTGATTCACCCAATTGCAGAGCCTTCTCCAGTATATCCAAGGGCATCCCTTTGCAATTATCAGCGATGAACATGTTAACCATTTCCTCTGAATCTTCTTTTATAAAAATTATGTCGATTCGAAATTTATCTTCAGGTCTTCTTGCTGCAATTGCATTATCAATCAGTTCACTTACGCATTGATGAAACAGCAAATTCTGTTTCGACAATCCTCTGAATAATCCTTCAGTTGCTAGGAGCTTTACTTTCTTTTCAGCCATATCGTTTTTCCTTCGTTAGTTGAAGACTATGAATTAAAAAATCACACAACATTAATACGTTTGGCATAGTGAACGACCATTTACTTAGATTCTCGTCTGTTCTCCTGCTCACTCTCCACATCAACCGGGTGCAGTTTGTATTCTAAAATCTGCAGCAGTGTCATAAATACCGCAGCAATTAAAGGTCCTAAAATAAGCCCCAAAAGTCCGAACAAAGAAATACCGCCCAAAATAGAGAAAAACAAAAGCAGCGGATGTATCGAGGTTCGTCCGGATATCATGATCGGTCTGAGGACATTATCGACCTGACTGATAATTAGCATGCCTATACCGATTATCAAAAAGCCCTGTAAAAAAGAGCCGCCAATTATCAGAATCAAGCCGGCCGGAATATAGACCACAAATGCGCCTACAATGGGGATAATAGACAAGAGCGCCATCACCGCTCCCCAGAAGACAGGTGAAGTGAAATCAAATATCCAGAACATTATTCCTCCCAGGACACCCTGCAGCAGCGCAATGACCACACCGCCGTACATAGTGGCATAAATGACTTCACGCAGGCGCTTGAAAGTTATATCGACTTGTTCGACTGTCAGGGGAATTAGTCTTTTTATCTGATGTATTATCTCGTCGCCGTCTTTGAAGAAATAATACATACTGAAGATCATCAGACCGAAGTAAAAGATAAACTTGGTGCCGTTGGTTATAAGCCAGCTGGTCTGGGCAAATAGAAACCCGCCAAGATTATCGGCGGCCTGTTTAATGAGGCCGTCTAAATTGATCTCAGACAAATCGTAGTACTGCGACAATTTTGTCTTGATTGCTTCCAGCCAGGGAAGATCAACTGCCAGGGTTTTGTCAAGCTGTCCGCTTTGATACATCGCATTTACTTTGGCCACGGCAATCGTGGCTTCGTTTATCAGTACACCAAACAGGTAGGCAAACGGACCGATTATCAATATGATTATTCCGGCTGTTAAAATCAGCGAAGGAATTACTTCAGATTTCAGCTTCAGAGAAAGTTTTTCATAAAGTGGATAGAAGATTATTACAAAGACAGCCGCCCAGCTTATGGGAGCAAAAAAATCAATCATCAGACTGTAAAATAAATAGAAAAAGATTGAGACAAACGACAGAAATAAAAATATCAGAACATGTTCACGCTTCATTGATTTATCGATTTTTTCTCATGCGATTACCACAATTTAGCCCCGGCCGAACTCGATGGCAACCATAAAGCGAAGCCGCCAATTCTCTCAGATTCATTCTATGAATATCAGATAGTCAAAAAAGCAGGATATTATTGCGCAATATTGGAGCAATACTGCTCAATCTCTGTAGTCCATTTTTGATACAGCGCTGTAGTATATAATGAGATAAGATGCCGATGGATTTCTGCCGGTATTTCAAGATATGAGATTTCAGGGAATTTTCATCAAGGCCGGCTCGCCCTTAGGCTCCAGTAACTATTGATATAGCAACAGGTTGCCATAGGCAGGCAAGCTCTTGAAACTGTTTGATTGCAAATTGCGACTGTGACCACAGTTAAGAGCCTCCAGAAAACAGCAACTCACAAAACTGCCGATCTTTAGAATCCGGTTAACGTAGAGAAGCCGGGACAAAATTGTTAAGCGATTGTGGTCAAGTATTTTAAGAAAAAGACGATTATTAGATGGAAACTAATTAAACGGGTGCAGGAGCCTCGCACGGTTTTTCTGTTCCTATGTATTAACGACTCAAACAAGGAGTTGAGCATGCCAATTCGCAAAAAACGCCCAACAGCCAAACGCAGCACACGTCGTAAAGCTATACGTCCGTGGTCACGCGGTGAATGCGCCTTCATGCGCAAGTACTATCGCAATCACGAGACCACATGGGTAGCCCGTCAGATGGGCCGTACTGTTTATGCAGTGCGTTACAAAGCTGTCGACCTGAGTATCAAGAAATCCAAACCTTCTGTCTGGAAAGGCAACAAGGGTCCCAAAACGGCTTTCAAGAGATTCGGTGGAAGCTCAAAAACCGGCCGTAAACCTGCCGCCAGACGTCGTCCGACAACTCGTCGTACATTTCGCACGTCTTCACGTCGTCGCACAACTCGCAAGAGTTCTGCACGTCGTAAAAAACGCTAGATCGATTACAAATCCCGCCCAAGCAGCGGGATATTCTTTTGGAATTTGACCCGTTTCAACCATTTTGAAGCGGGTCTTTTCTTATTAATCAAAGACTCAATATCAATATCTGAGCAGTTGCCAAAGGCAACTAAGTTGCTTATTTTCCAGGTAGCGCTTTCCCATACGCATATGCGAAGCAAAAAAGTAACTACGTTACGCGCCATTAGCTCAGTTGGTAGAGCAGTTGACTCTTAATCAATTGGTCCGGGGTTCGAGTCCCTGATGGCGCATTTTAAAATGTTATATGCTATAAAACTTAATTTTTACTTTGGGGAAATGAAATTTTGTGGGAATTTTTATTCGTCATAGGGGTTGGTTTAGTTGCTGTATTGCTAGCGGTCATTGCGGAAAAATCAGGGCGAAAAATCCTTGTAGCATCGATCACAATTATCCTATGTCTGGTGCTTGGGTTAATTGGTATATTTTACGATCTAAAGTGGTTCTTAGCTTTTGCGATTGTAGTTTTCGTAGGGGTAGTGATTTACGTTGGTGGGACATTGGAAGAGCTAGTAAAGAAGAAAAAAGAAGAAAAAGAAAAAGAAAAGGAAGCCGACAAAGATAGTAATTAACTAAATTGGTGGGCGGCAGATGTCCTCATCTGCCCCTTGTTCTCAAACGCCTCAACCAACTACTCGTATCACCGGCTGGATTCCCGCATACCCCGAGACTATGCTCGGGACTAAAGCGCGGGAAAGACGGCAAGATGGATTCCCGACTACTCCCCGTGTCTTCGCACGGGACTAAAGCGGGAATGACAAGACAATAGCCAAATTGAAATGACGACAAGATAGATTGGTGCACGGCACGCTGAAGGCGCCTTCATCTGCCGCTTGACTTGAAGAGTCAAATCGTTAAGTGGGCGGCAGACGTCCCGTCTGCCCCTTGGGTGTTTACTTAAGCTGCTTAATCTTTCTTGTTTCTCCTGAGGCAGCTAAGAGCCCGAAAAGAAGCGCCATGACATAACCGCCCTGTCCCCAGGTCCAGGCCCGCATAAATAAAATAGTTACGCAAAAAACCACCATGGCTATAAGTAAGGCAGCGGCAGCCTGATTGTCAGGATATGACAGTTTCTGCATAAAGCCTTTATAACTGTGCCTGAGTCCTTTCCACGAGAGCGTGACCAGAGCCAAAAAACCAACAATCCCGGTTTCGGCCAGATAATGAAGCAGAACATTGTGTGCTGACATACCGAAAATCCACCAGTGTAGTGGCATCAGCTTCAAGTCGGGATAGATATGATGGACCAGCCGGAAATTCCCGATACCAATGCCGGTAATCGGGTTATCGAGGAAAGTGCGAATGGCGGTCTCCCAAAGAATTAGACGAAGTGCTATTGTTCCTTTGGGGTTGGTCAGCGAGACCAGCATCTCTTCATATCGACTAAAGAGACCAACAAAGAGGGAGTCTTTCAATAGGAAAACCAGGGCTATCAAGGCAACTGCTGGTATAAAGATCAGTTTAAGCAGATGGCTTCTGCTTCTGTTTGATTCTCTTTTGGATTTACGGGCCGCAAAAAATATCAGCAAGGGGACAGCAATCGCTACCGCCAGCAATGGTCCGCGCGCTTGAGTAGCCACAATACCAAGACCGATCATGATTGCCAGGCTGCCGTATAAAATTCGCTGTCTGGTCGATTGCGCCCATAACATAAAGGCGGCAGCCATCGGCAGCGCCGTCATCGAAAATGTTTCATAGCCTAAATAAGCAGGACCAAAAACCCGTTCTTGTCCGCCCTGCCAGATAAAGAGAGTGATGTTATAGGCCCCGTTTAAGGCCACCAGCCAGAGGTAGACATTTATTATTTTTCTGACACCAATTATTTGTCCATATGTAAAGACTGCTCTGAAAGCCAGGTAGATTACGAATATTCTGATACAGGGGACAATGGCATAGGAAATGTTATAAGCGAAGACCATAGAAATGACAGTAGCCAGAAGCAAAATTATGAAAGGGGCATCAAATGGGCTGAATTTCAGGCCCTGTTTGAATTTAAGTAAATACTCCAGCACGATACCGGCATATAACAAGCCCATAATTAAATCAAAGGGATGGACGGCAAATGTCGCACCAATTCGTTGCGGCGCATATACAAATAAAGAAATTAACAGCAGCCAGAAAGTTATACGAGGATTAAGCAGCAAGAATGCGACCATAACTGCCAGCGGTATGGCTAAGGCGAACATCGGCTTACCAATCAAAGCCAGCAGAATCATCGGTAAAAGCCCCACTACCGCAACTATGACATAAGTCGCGTCTATTTGGACGGATGAAAATAATGAAACAGGGCTGCTCTTAGAGGTCATCTGCTAAAATTATATGAACTGAAGTAAATGGCAAGAGTAATTGCTCGAAAACAGTGTCACCAGTTCAAGGCTGTTCATTCATATAAGCTGAATTACTCTTTAAATTTGAAAAACATCGCATTGTGAGCCAATTAAGGCTTGAATATTATTTTCAATTTGGCTATATATGGCCGAGAACTTGTGAATTATGGAACAAGCTCGATACAAAGATGTTAATATCTTTATTGATGGTAAACTGATAATATAATAGGGTGGCCATTTTTGCTGGCGTCGATTAACAACTATATTCAGCTCACCAAGCCGACAATAATGCTGTTGGTAGTTTTTACCGGTTCGGCAGCGCTGGTAGTCGAAGGCTCTTTTTTGGCAGAACCTCTAAAATTCCTTTTGGTCATAGTCGGGCTTTATTTGACTGGCGGCTGTGCCAACGCCCTTAATCAGTATTTGGAGCGGGATCTTGACGCCAAAATGGAGCGGACAAAAAACCGACGGCCGCTGCCATCGGGACGCTTAAGCCCGGCCAGAGCATTGGTATTCTCAGTTTCGATTGGTATTATCGGAGTTATTCTTTTTGCTTATTTCTTTAACTGGCTGACAGCGCTGTTATCTTTGGGCACGATTCTTTTTTACAGCCTTTATTACACCTTATGGCTTAAGCCAAACACTACCCAAAATATTGTAATCGGCGGCATAGCCGGGGCGATGGCACCGATTGGCGCCTGGACCGCAGCCACTAACTCCTTGAGCGTTATTCCCTGGCTGTTGTTTTTGATAATTTTTCTGTGGACACCGCCGCATTTTTGGGCTTTGGCGCTCTTTAGTAAAAAAGATTACAAAATTGTCGGGCTGCCGATGATGCCGGTTGTAAAGGGGGGAGACTCCACCCGTCTGCAGATTCTTGTTTATACAATAATATTGGTTATTTCCAGTTTGGGGCTGCTGTTTTTTGGAGCCGGCTGGATATATGGGGCAACTGCTTTAATATTGGGAGCTCTTTTCACGAGAAGAGCGTTTCAATTATATATCGGCAAGACAGATAAGCTGGCCCGCCAGATGTTTGGGCAATCTTTGCTGTATTTGTTTGGCATGTTCAGCGCAATTATGGTTGATGCATTAATATGAATTGTGGAATTTTTGTCAGTGAAAAAGCTCTCGGAAATCTTTATGCCATTTAATCTTGACATGAATATCCGGAGGTGCTTTATTCGCCAATTCAAAGCGAAAGCAGCTTACAGGTAGGATAGCTGACTTGCGCTTTTTTTGAAAGTGTGCTTGTGAATGTTTGAACAATCTTTTTTTGAGTAGAAAGTAACGTTTGGCCCAAATATTTCCTAAATGGACTAATTACCTTGGTCCTGGTACTGCATTAGTGGCCGTACTATTAATATCAGGGGGTACCTGGTTTTTTTGGTTTTATGCTTCGCCCTCTTTTACCGATGTTGGCTACCGTCCGGTTCAGCCAGTTGCCTACAGTCATAAACTTCATGCCGGAGACTTGGGCATCGACTGCCGCTATTGCCACACTACTGTTGAATTTGCTGCAGCTGCCAACGTTCCTCCGACAGCAACCTGCATGAACTGTCATACTTTAGTTAAGCAAGATTCTGAAAAGCTTCAACTGGTGCGTGACAGCTGGAAAGACAAAAAATCTATGCGATGGACCCGGGTTCACGACCTTCCGGATTTTGCTTATTTTAATCACAGCGTTCATATAAATGCCGGAGTCGGCTGCATCTCCTGTCACGGTAATGTTGCCCAGATGGAAGTAGTTGAGCAAAAAGAAAAACTTAGTATGGGCTGGTGTCTGGAGTGCCACCGCAATCCGGAACCGAATCTCAGGCCGGTCTCCGAAGTTACCAATATGGACTGGGTAGCGCCTGCTAATCAGGCCGAAGTTGGCAAGCTACTTAGAGCAAACAAGAATATTAATCCTCCAAAAGATTGTTCGGGATGCCATAGATGAGCAAGAAGAACGGCGAAATGAAAATAACAGGGAAAGATTACTGGCGCAGCCTTGACCAGCTGGCCGATACACCCGAATTCAACACTTTCCTAAAGCGGGAATTTCCTCTGGGCGCTTCGGAATTCGACAACGGCTGGTCGCGCAGAAAGTTTTTGACCCTGATGGGCGCCTCATTAGCCATGGCCGGTCTGGCCAGCTGCCGCCGTCCCGAAGAAAAAATCGTGCCTTATGTAGAACGCCCCGAAGAAGTTGTCCCCGGTGTGCCGCTTTATTACGCTACTTCGATGCCGTTTTCCGACCATGCCTTTGGCCTGGTAATTGAAAGCCACGAGGGCCGGCCGACAAAAATCGAAGGCAACAAACTTCATTCTTCTACTCTTGGTGCTTCAAGCGCCATAATTCAGGCACAGACGCTTAGCCTGTTTGACCCCGACCGTTCCAAAAAAGTTATTAAAGGCCAGCAGGAAAAAAGCTGGAACGATTTTGTACTTAACTGGATTAGCGCTTTTGAGAAATACAAAGAGAACAAGGGCGCCGGTTTAGCCGTCTTAAGCGGCATGTTTTCATCGCCGACATTATCACGCTTGAAAAAAACTTTTGATAAAAATTTCCCGAAGGCCAGCTGGGTGACTTACGAAGCTGTCTCTGATGAAAATATTTACAGCGGTACCAAAGCTGCCTTTGGTAAAAGCTATCGTCCGAATTATTCATTCGACAAAGCCAGAGTTGTCCTGTCGCTCGACTCTGATTTTCTTCTGACCGAGAGTGACAGTATCAATAATGCCAGAGGCTTTGCAGCGGCCCGAAATGTCGAAACGGAAAAAGATGAAATGAACCGCCTCTATATGGTAGAAAGCGGGTATTCTACAACCGGCGCCAACGCCGACCATCGTCAGGCCATTGGCTCAGGCGATATCGGTGCCTTTACGCTTAATCTGGCCAACGCCCTGAATAATCTGGGCATAAACGTAACCGGGACTTCTGCTCAATTAGTCTCGGACAAAAAATTTAAGTGGGTCGATGAATTAGCGCGCGATCTGGCAGGAGCCAAAGGCGCCAGTCTGGTTGTCGCCGGCAGAAGACAGCCGGCAGCGGTTCATGCGCTGGTTGCTGCTATCAATGATGCCTTAGGTAATATCGGGAAAACCGTTAAGTATTCGGAAGTTTCCGACACCAGCTCTTCCGACAGAGCCGGCCTGCAAAGCCTGGTGGCCGATATGAACGGCGGTTCCGTTTCAACTTTGATAATGTTTGGTTCCAACCCTGTTTACGATGCTCCGGCAGATTTAGATTTTACGGCTGCCATGGCCAAAGTCAAAACCACCATTCATTTTAATGATTACGCCGATGAAACAGGACAGCTAACTACCTGGCATGTGCCTAAGTCGCACTTCTTAGAGAGCTGGGGAGACACCCGCTCTTATGACGGTACTACCGGAGTGACACAGCCTTTGATTCTTCCGCTCTTTGGGTCGGTAAGTGAATCAGAAATGATGGGACTCTTAGCCGAAGGCAAATTCAGCAAGGGCTATGATCTGGTCCGTCAAACCTGGAAGAACAATAATAAAGGCGGGAACTTTGAGTCTCGCTGGCGAAAAATACTCCACGACGGCTTACAGGAAAAAAGCACTTACAAATTACAAAGTCCCTCGGTTAGAAGTTCCGTCATCTCGAAGTTTTTAAATAATAATCCGCTGACGAATTCTTTGGGCACAAGCGGCATGGAGATAATTTTCCAGTCTTCGCCGAGCCTGTACGATGGCCGCTATGCCACCAACGGCTGGCTTCAGGAACTGGCCCATCCGATTTCCAAATTGACCTGGGATAACGTGGCTTATATGAGCAATGCCGACGCTAAAACTCTGGGTGTTAAAAACAGCGATGTGGTAATGCTTGAGCTTAACGGCCGTTCGTTAGAGCTGCCGGTCTGGATTCAGCCCGGACAGGCCGAAAATTCTGTGGTGGTCGAACTCGGTTATGGCCGCAAGGGAGCCTTCAAAGTAGGCGATGGTGTCGGCGGCAATGTTAATTTGCTCAGGAGTTCGAGTGCTGTCGGTTTTGCAACAGGTCTGAAAGTTACTAAAACGAATCGAACCCATGCTCTGGCCTGCACTCAGGACCACTGGAGCATGGAAGGCCGCGCTATTGTGCGCGAGGCAACATTAGAAGAATACCGTAAGCATCCTAAGTTTGCCGAAGAGGCTGTACAGCACAAACCGCTGGTGTCGGTTTTTGACGAGCACTCCTACACCGAAGGCTACCAATGGGGCATGACGGTTGACTTAAATTCCTGTGTCGGCTGTAACGCTTGTATGATAGCCTGCCAGAGCGAAAATAATATTCCGATAGTTGGTAAAGAGCAGGTCGCTAATGGCCGCGAGATGAACTGGATTCGTCTTGACCGCTATTATACCGGCGATGTTGAAGATCCTGAAACGGTCCATCAGCCGGTATTGTGTCAGCATTGCGAAAACGCTCCCTGCGAAACAGTCTGTCCGGTGGCAGCCACCGTGCATGACGCTGAGGGACTCAACGTCATGGTTTACAATCGCTGCATCGGAACGCGCTACTGCTCCAACAACTGCCCCTACAAAGTGCGACGCTTCAACTTCTTTAATTACACCAAAGATTACAGCGAAGTTGAAAAAATGACTCAGAATCCGGATGTAACGGTGCGGTTCCGCGGTGTCATGGAAAAATGTACTTACTGCACGCAGCGTATTAGTGCGGCAAAAATTGAAGCTAAAATTAACGGCAGAAAAGTGGTCGATGGTGATATCACCACAGCCTGTCAGCAGGCTTGCCCGGTTGATGCGCTTACTTTCGGAAATATTAACGATGCCGAGAGCAGAGTCTCCAAAAAGAAAAAATTCAACCGCAATTATGCGTTATTATCAGAGCTTAATGTGAAACCGCGAACAACTTATCTGGCAAAAGTCAGAAACCCGAATTCGCGGATAAAGAAAGCCTGAACTAATTTTTAAGGAAAAAGAATTGGCGGAATTGGCACAGACAGAAACTAAAGCCTTACAAGAACCGGCGCATCACGAACTGCTTATTACCGGTGATCCGAGTTTTGAGCAGGTCACTGATTCCGTCAGCAGAATTGTAGAAGGTAAAACACCAAAAGCCTGGTGGGTGCTTTTTGGAATTTCATCGTCGGCGACTCTTCTTTTGCTGGTGGCCATTGCCTATCTGTTCTGGGAAGGAATCGGCATCTGGGGTCTGAACGTTCCTGTCGCCTGGGGACTTGCCATTGTAAATTTAGTTTTCTGGATAGGTATCGGTCATGCCGGCACGCTTATTTCGGCGGTTTTGTTTTTGCTGCGTCAAAGATGGCGCACCTCGATAAACCGTTTCGCCGAGGCGATGACTATTTTTGCGGTAATTTGCGCGCTTATTTTCCCGGCTATCCATGTCGGTCGAATTTGGGTTGTCTACTATATCTTTCCAATTCCCAATCAGATGAGTATCTGGCCCAATTTCCGATCTCCGCTTTTGTGGGATGTCTTCGCGTTCGGCACCTACTTTACGGTTTCTCTTTTGTTCTGGTATGTCGGACTAATACCGGATCTGGCAACTCTGCGCGAACGGACTACCAACAGGATAAAAAAGATTGTTTTTGGCGTTCTCTCGCTCGGCTGGCACGGCGGCAATAAGCAGTGGAAACATTATGAGATGGCTTATTTGATATTAGCGGCTATTGCTACACCGCTGGTGCTATCTGTGCACAGTATAGTCAGTATGGATTTCGCGGTGTCGCTTCTCCCGGGCTGGCATACCACTATCTTTCCGCCATATTTTGTAGCCGGCGCTATTTTCTCAGGATTCGCCATGGTAATGACTCTGGCTATTTTGACACGTGCCACCTTGGGCCTTAAAGATATTTTCAATATGCGTGTATTGGAGAGAATGAATTTGATAATGCTGGTGACCGGTTCGATGGTCGGCTATGCCTACGCCATGGAGTTTTTCATCGCCTGGTACAGCGGCAACGAGTATGAGATGTTTGCTTTTGTTAACAGGGCTTTTGGTCCCTACGCCTGGGCTTACTGGATTATGATTTCCTGTAACGTGATTGTCCCGCAGTTTTTCTGGTCAAAAAGATTGCGAACCAATATAGCTTTTATGTTTATTGCATCGATACTGATTAACATAGGTATGTGGTTTGAAAGATTTGTGATTGTGGTAACGCTTTCACGCGACTATCTGCCGTCTGCCTGGGGCTACTATACACCGACTTTCTGGGACATTGCCATATTGATCGGCTCGTTCGGTCTTTTCTTCAGTCTCTTCCTGTTGTTTTTGAGGTTCCTGCCGATGGCGGCGATGTCTGAAGTCAAAGGCGTTTTGCCGCAGGCTGACCCGCACTATGCCGGAAACATACAGGCCCATAGCCAGGCGGTGAGTTAAATGATGAAACTGGTCAAGAAAATAGACAGAGTGATTCTGGCCGAGTTTGGCTCACCCAAAGAACTGTTAAAAGCCGCTGAAAAAATGCGCCAGGAAGGCTATAAAGAATTTGACTGCCACTCTCCTTTTCATATACACGGTATGGATGCTGCTATGGGATTGAAACGTTCGCCTCTTGGTTATATAGTATTTGCATTCGCAACAATGGGACTATTGGGGGCGCTTGGTCTGCAGTATTGGACAAGTGCGGTTGATTATCCTCTGGTGATTTCCGGCAAGCCGTTTTTCAGCGGTCCGGCATTCGTACCGGTTGTATTCGCCCTGACAATTTTAACTGCAGCTATTACGGCAGTTGTAGGGATGATTGTCATAAACCGGCTGCCGCGCCTGAGACATCCGTTGTTTAGCTCAGACAGGTTCGGCAAGTTTTCCGATGGCAGCTTTTTCATAAGTGTCGAATCAAGTGACAAAAAATATAACGATGCTCATACTGCCGGTTTCTTAAAAACTATCGGTGGACAGAATATAGAAATATTAAAAGACGAATGAAAATTTTTGGCAGCACAAATTCTGCATTCAAGCAGAGCCTAATCTTTCTGGCGGGCGCCTTGATACTTGTTTCAAGCGGTTGTTACCGGGGTAAACCTTCCAAAGAACCGCCGATTCATATAAACCCTAATATGGACGATCAGCCCAGATTTAACGCCCAGAAAGCGAGCGATTTTTTCGAGGACGGACGGGCCATGCGTGATCTGATAGAAGGCACCTTACCGCGCGGGTTCCTGCGTGAAGATGTTATCTACTATACCGGCAAAGACGCCGGCGGCAAACTGGTCAAAAAATCTCCGGTGGCGCCGACAATGGCAGTTCTAAAAAGGGGCCAGGAGCGCTTTAATATTTACTGCTCGCCCTGCCACAGCCGCTTGGGCGATGGTAAGGGCATGGTAGTGCAAAGGGGCATGTTCCCGCCACCGACCTACCATCAGGCCAGAATCCGGGATATCGAAGACGGCCATATTTTTGACGTTATTACCAATGGCATTCGTAATATGCCTTCATACAAAAGTCAGATTCCGGTATCGGACCGCTGGGCGATTATCAATTATTTGAGAGTCCTGCAGCGCAGCCAGAATGCAGAGCTTAAAGATATTCCTGAAAGCGAAAGAGCCGGGATTAAGTGAAGAGAATATGAAATTAGACAGCAATACCTATAAGTTTACAGATAAAGGCAACCTGGGCAATATCGCTCTTGTGGTCGGTATCGTCGGGCTGGCTGCTTCTGCGGTCGGCTATTTTCAGGACAGCCATCAGTTTTATTTCTCATATCTTGTAGCGTTTTTCTTCTGGATGACGGTCGCACTGGGAGCGCTCTTTTTTAATCTGCTGCATCATTTAACCAGAGCCAGCTGGAGTACGGTGCTTCGTAAGCTGACTGAAAGTATGATGTCTACTATTCCGTTTATGTTTGTAATGATGATTCCGGTTCTACTGGGAATGCATGAATTATATCACTGGACTCACGAAGATGTACTTGCTACGGACATAATTTTACAGAATAAAGCGGCTTATTTGAATATTCCTTTTTTCATAATCAGGGTAGTTTTCTATTTCGCAGTCTGGTCAATTATGACATTGATTCTTACTAAAAATTCTGCCAAACAGGATATTAAACACGAAGATTCCATACTGGCCAGGATGCGCAAGTACAGCGCCCCGGGGATGATGCTCTTTGCATTCACAATTACATTTGCAGCCTTTGACTGGCTGATGTCGCTGGAGCCGCACTGGTTTTCAACTATCTTTGGGGTCTATATTTTCTGCGGAACGTTTATTTCCATGCTGGCCTTTACAATTATTATGGTCAGGTATCAAAATATTAAGGGCGCTTTTGACGGTATTGTTACGGTCGAGCACAGACATACTCTGGGTAAGCTTTTATTCGCGTTTACAATAATGTGGGCCTATATGGGTTTCAGCCAGTACTTGCTGATCTGGTATGCCAACATGCCCGAAGAAACGTTCTGGTATTTGCAGCGCTGGGAAGGTTCCTGGAGAACTTTGAGCATTATTCTGCCGATTGCTCATTTTGGTCTGCCTTTTGTAGCGCTTATTCCCCAGGCTGCCAAACGAAGCGGGAACTGGCTTTTGATGATGGCTTTTTATATGCTGCTTATGCGATACATGGACCTTTACTGGATTGCCATGCCGACCCATAGCCCGGACGGCATCCATTATTCGTGGATGGATATTTCAACAATGGCCGGAATCGGCGGCATTTTCATCTGGCTTTTCTGGCGGAAATATACAGCGGGCGCTGCTGTGCCGGTAAACGACCCGGGACTTAAAGTTTCCATGGAACACGTTAACTAAAAAGGAAATGAGAACTTGTCACACGACTTAGGACATGCCGGAGGTTACGAAAAAACTGATATAGATATCAAAAAAATTGTTATCTCTGCAGTTGTGCTAATCGTTTTTCTGGTAGTTTCTGTAATTCTTGTTGAAGATTATTTCATATATAAGAAAGAACAGATGTACCATGAAATGGTATTGGAGCCTGAGAACCCGCAGTTAATTGAGTTAAGAGCCAAAGAAAGCAGGATTCTTGGTTCGTACGGTCTGGCAGATTCAGCAGCCGGTGAATATCACATACCGATAGACAGCGCCATGAAACAAGCTGCAGCAGAAGCGGGTGGAAAAAATTAAATGAATCAAGCTGCCATGACATGCAAGAAAATATTACTGGCTGCTTTGGTTGGCCTGTTTGTCTGTTCTGCCGCTGGAGCTCAGGTTGTGCGGGACTCTGTTTCAGAACTGATGGGGATTGACATAATTGAACATCTGGGTGACTCTCTGCCGCTGAATCTTTCATTTGTAGATGACGACGGCAACGAAGTTACTTTATCCGATTACTTCAAGGGTGACAAGCCGGTATTACTAACTCTCGGTTATTATGAATGCCCCATGCTTTGCAATCTTGTCTTCAATGGCGTCAGCGAGGGCATCAAAGAACTGGGCTGGGTTCCGGGAGAAAAGTACGAAGTTGTCAGTGTTAGTATTGATCCTCTGGAAACATTCGAACTGGCGGCTAACAAGAAGGCAAATTATATCAAATTTCTGGAGATGCCTGAAGCCGCAGCTGGCTGGCATTTTCTGGTGACAGAAAGCGAAAACGCTAAAACTCTGGCAGATGCCATAGGTTTCAAATACTACTATGTAGAAGACCGCGATGAATATGCGCACGCGGCAGCTGCCTATCTGATATCACCCGACGGTGTTATCAGCCGTTACTTATATGGCATTCAGTATACGGGAATTAATTTGAAACTTGGTCTCTTGGAAGCCTCTGAAGGTAAGATTGGCAGCACTATGGATAAAATCCTGTTGTACTGCTTTCGCTACGACCCGGATGCCAAGGGGTATGTGCTCTTTGCTCAGAACGCTATGAAAGTTGGCGGAGTAGCCACAGTGATTCTTATCGCACTATTGGTAGGTTCACTCTACTTAAAAGAGCGGCTGAAAGCGCGAAGTGAAACTGCAGCGGTTTTAGAAAAAAACAAAAGTTCGGAAAGTTACAGTTAGAAGCAATATGGATACAACTCGTTCATTGTTTTTACCGCCGCAAGGCTCGACAGTCGCCAGTGATGTTGACGCCCTCTTTGGATTCATTTTCTGGATCTCTCTTTTTTTCTTCGTGGGAGTCACAGCCTTAACAGTCTATTTTTGCATTAAGTATAAGCGGAAAGACGGCAAGAGCGAGACCACGCCGTATATTGAGAGCATGGCGCTCGAGATTACCTGGATAGTCATTCCGACAATTTTGCTTATGGTTATATTTGTCTGGGGGTTTCAGGATTTCGTAAGGCTGCATATCGTGCCCGCGAATTCAATGGAAATTAAAGTTACCGGACAAAAATGGTTCTGGAGTTACAATTACGAAGAAGGAGCCACCGGAGTTGGTGAACTGGTAGTTCCGGTTGGTAAGCCTGTTAAACTTCTTATGTCATCCAAAGATGTCATTCACAGTTTCTTTGTACCGGCATTCAGGATAAAAATGGATGTATTACCTAACCGCTACACTATTACCTGGTTTGAAGCGACCATGACGGGCGAGTTTGAAATTTATTGCACCGAGTTTTGCGGCAAGGGGCATTCTGAAATGTGGGGTACGGTAAAAGTTCTGCCACAGGATGAATTTGACAAGTGGCTCGAAGCCGGTAGCGGACCGGGTGAAGGTGAGTCGATGAAAGATTACGGGGCCAGAATGTTTGTCAAAAATGCCTGCAACACCTGCCATTCCCTTGATGGCTCTAAAAACGTCGGCCCGACTTTCCAGGGACTCTTTGGCAGGCGTGAAGTTATGTCCGATGGCACGGCGATTACGGTAGATGAAAATTATATCAGAGAGTCAGTCTTGAACCCGATGGCCAAACAGGTAGCCGGATTTGATCCGGTAATGCCAACTTATCAAGGTATTCTAAAAGACGTTGATATTGATGGGCTGATAGCATATATAAAATCTTTGGAGAATTAAAATAAGCTGATAAGTAATATGGAACATACAATACCAGAAAAACATTATTTGAACGAAGCCACAGGTTGGAAATCCTGGCTGATGACACTCGACCATAAACGTATCGGCATTCTCTATATGATTATGGTTATGTTTTCGTTCTTTTTGGGGGGAGTATTCGCGCTGCTAATTCGCTGGGAACTGCTCAGCCCCGATAAAATTCTGATGGGTCCAGAGATGTACAATCAGGCGTTTTCTCTGCACGGCATCATAATGATATTTCTCTTTATCATTCCTTCCATACCGGCTATTCTCGGAAATTTTGTAATGCCGCTGATGATTGGCGCCAAGGATGTGGCTTTCCCCAGGCTAAACCTGGCCAGCTGGTATATTTATGTGATAGGTTTTTGCTTTGCAGTTTATGCTCTTTTTACCGGAGGTATTGATACCGGCTGGACTTTCTACACTCCTTACAGCAGCGAGTCAACAACGGCCGTAATCCCAATCCTGACAGCAGCCTTTGTATTGGGCTTTTCGTCAATATTCACCGGCTTAAACTTCATTGTCACCATTCATAGACTTCGCGCACCCGGCATGACCTGGTTTCAACTGCCGCTTTTTGTCTGGGCAATCTATGCTACAGCCTTGATTCAGGTTCTGGCTACGCCGGTGCTGGGCATTACCCTGGCGCTGCTCATGCTCGAAAGGGTTGTCGGCATTGGTATTTTTGATCCGGCTATGGGTGGTGATCCGGTTTTGTTCCAGCACTTCTTCTGGTTCTATTCTCACCCGGCCGTTTATATAATGATTTTGCCAGGAATGGGAATTATAAGTGAACTGATAGCAACATTCTCACACCGTCGTATTTTCGGCTACAAGTTCATTGCTTTTTCAAGCTTGGGGATTGCCTTTACCGGCTTCTTAGTCTGGGGACATCATATGTTTGTTTCCGGGCAGTCAGATTTGGCTGCTGTTATTTTCTCTTTCCTGACATTCTTCGTGGGAATTCCATCGGGTATTAAAATACTCAATTGGATTGCCACCATGTACAAAGGCTCAATAAGTCTCGATACACCAATGTTGTGGGCCTTGTCATTCTTGATTCTCTTTTCCATAGGAGGCTTTACAGGTATTGTCTTGGGAACTTTATCTATCGATGTCCACCTGCATGATACATACTTCGTGGTATCGCATTTCCATTATGTAATGGTAGGCGGTACTGTCATGGCAATATTTGGCGGACTTCACTACTGGTGGCCAAAAATCTGGGGCCGAATGTATAACGAAACACTGGCGCGTATCGCCGTAGTTATGATATTTGTCGGATTTAATATTACATTTTTTGTTCAGTTCATTATGGGCACGCAAGGGATGCCGCGCAGGTATGCCACCTATCTGCCGCAGTTTCAGGGAATGCACGGCTTTTCATCTATTGGCGCTCTTATAATGGGGGTCGGTTTTTTGCTGATCGCGATTTATCTGATTTATGCCATTTTCAAAGGCAAGCCGGCCGGACCCAATCCCTGGAGAGCGCTGACAATGGAATGGGAGACGCCTTCACCGCCGACTGCTGGCAATTTTGAAGGTCAGCCTATATTAGAACACGGGCCGTACGACTATGACAAAGTAATTCCGGAAAACGCTCTTAAGCCGTACAAAACTATATGAGTCAAATTACAGAACATCCGGCACACCTGCAGCATCACTTTACTGACGTCCATCAGCAGGCCGAGTCTGCCAAACTTGGCATGTGGATTTTTCTGTTAACTGAAGTTTTACTCTTTGGCGGGCTTTTCTGTTTCTATGCCATATACCGCTCTTGGAATCCGGATATGTTCCACAATGCTCACGCTTTTCTCAATGTCTGGATGGGTGCTACCAACACCGTGGTCTTGATTGTAAGCTCTCTTACTATGGCGCTGGCTATTCGTTCCATGCAGCTTGGTAAACGTAAGCTTACCATGTGGTTTCTGGCGGGAACTGTTCTCCTGGCCTGTGTCTTTATGGTAATTAAATATTTTGAATATAGTCACAAAATTCATCTCGGTCAGCTGCCGGGCAAGTGGTATTTCTTTGAGGGTATCGCAGGCACCAATCCGCATATATTTTTCTCGGCTTATTTTCTGATGACCGGACTGCACGGCTTTCACGTCCTGGGCGGTATCGGAGTAATCACCTGGCTGTTTATCAAGACTGCACGCGGGTCCTTTTCTCCGGAGTATTACACTCCCATCGAAATGACCGGACTCTACTGGCATTTGGTTGACTTAATCTGGATTTTCCTGTTCCCGTTATTTTATTTAATAGGATGATGACATGAAAGACGATGCAGCACAGCGACACATTTTACCACTCAATCTCTATCTGGCAGTAGGTTCGGGACTTCTGGTTTTGACGGTAATCACCGTTGTCGTTGCACAAATGGATTTTGGACCGATGAATCTGCTGATTGCCATGGGTATTGCTGTTATCAAAGCTACTCTGGTGGCCATGTTCTTTATGCACTTGAAATATGACAATAAAATTTACATGCTGGTGTTTAGCGGCTCGCTCTTGTTTTTAGGAGTTTTCATAATCTTTACAATGTTTGATACTTTGCGCCGTGGCGACATCTACGAAGAAATAGCTGAACCTTATCTAAAAGAAGCGGTGATTTACAGAAAAGCAGAAACCACAACAGCTTTAAGCCATCCGGCAGCTGATACGTCTAATACTGCTTCTGATACAGTAACATCTGACCATTAGCGTGATACTATGTACTCTTTCGGGAGATATACTCTCCTTATAACAGTTTCTCATTTAAACTCAATCTTGTTGGAGATATCGCATGCCTAAAAGAATTAACCCGATATCAATCGTCATAACTATAGCGATACTGGCTATAGCATTTGTGGGGATGGTGACTATTGTGATTTTCAAGGCGGACAGCTCGCAGGAAAGACTGCCTGTTCTCGGAAACATCACTGGTTTTGAACTCACTGAAAGAGATGGCAGCAGCTTTGCAAAAAGCAACATGCTGGGGAAAATAAATGTAGTCAATTTCTTTTTTACAAGTTGTCAGGGACCATGTCCGATAATGGCAGGTAATATGTCTGTACTGTATAAAGCCTTTGAAACAGATGAAAGAGTGCAGCTGGTGTCGATATCGGTAGACCCGGCTATAGACAGTCTGCCGCTTTTAAGAGAGTATGCCCAAAGGCAGGGCGTCACGGACAACCGCTGGCTGTTTGTCAGAGGAGAGCAGGAAGACATTATACAAATCTCCGAAAAGCAGTTTATGCTGGCCGCCGATGCCTTACCAATGATGCACTCTATCAAGTTTGTCTTAGTAGATGAACTTGGTCAGATTCGCGGTTATTACACCGGCACCGATCCAATCTCTGTCGACAGTTTAAGAGCTGATATTATAGAACTGGTGAATAAAATTTTATGAACGTGCATGATCTTCCCACACTCAACGCTACCCTAAATTCGATAACGGCTGTTTTACTGATGTATGGTTTTGTGCTGATAAAGTCCGGGCAAAAAGAAAAGCACAAAAAAATAATGATAAGCGCCTTAGTAAGTTCAGCTCTGTTTTTGACCAGTTATCTGTTTTACCATTACAGCGTCGGCTCGGTAGCCTATCAAAGATATGACTGGACCCGGACTCTTTATTTTGCAATTTTGATTCCACACACTATTTTGGCAGTGGGAATGCTGCCATTTATATTTGTGGCGGTCTGGAGGGCTCTGCATGACCAGTTTGATAAGCACAAAAGAATAGTCCGCTGGCTCTGGCCGGTCTGGATGTATGTTTCGGTCACCGGCGTGGCAGTCTATTTTATGCTATATCATATTTCTGGTTGAAAAGTTAAAATGTTGTGTATCAATAGATTATAGTTTCTTAGATGGATTCGATTGTGACAAATGGAACAAAGTTTAAAAAATAATCGTTGACTTATTTGATGATTTGGCTATATTAGCGACTTTAATAATTGGCAGGTTTTGATAGAAATATGAGCCCAGAAAGACCCCATTCCCATAATAGAAGGGAAAAGGGCAAAGGTATGAGGCAACTGGCCTTGCTGTCGGTTGTACCTGCCATGATGGTCGTCGCTCCGTTGGTAGGCTTTTTTATTGGCGACTGGGCCGACGGGAAGTTTGGTACTGAACCTTTTTTAACGATTTTGGGATTAATTTTAGGATTTGCGTCTGCTGGCAAAGAAATTTATAAAGTGATTAAAAGAGTTTCGCATAGCAAAGATGAAAACAAAAGTTAGCACCGGCTTCGAATTAATTGACAGAACTTTGCGTACGACAGCTATAGTGCTGTCTGTCTTTTTCCCGTTTGGAGTTTACTATCTGGGGTTATATCCGTCGCTAGCTGTTTTATCAGGAGGCGTCTGGGGTATATTCAATTTTATTTTTATCACTTTTTTGGTCAAAGTTATGCTGGCCTCAGAAGGTACAAATTTGGCTCGAGCCGCAATCATTGCTTTTATAAAATTTCCGCTTTTGTATTTAACCGGCTACTTTCTGCTTAAAGTTCCATTTTTCGAACCGCTCTATCTTTTGGCGGGATTCTCCGGGCTGCTTTTAATTATAATTTTGAAAGTACTGGGAAGAGCTTTGCTGGGCATGGACAAACCCACACTAAGTGACAAGAACAACGAAGGAATGTCGGCCGTATGAAATTATTGAAGCTGGTTGTTGCCACACTTATGATGCTGCTCTTGGCTGAGACAGGTTATTCTTCGGGCGAGAGCGGCGGCTTTCAACCTCTGCCGAGTGTCTGGTCTTTGATTTTCGGGCATGAGGGTCCGGTTTACTTTTTTGTAGATATAGTTTATTCGCTGGCCACCTCGATCCTGTTTACAATTACGGTAGTGATCGTTTATCGCAAGAGACAGATGATTCCCGGAAAATTGCAGAATTTTCTCGAGCTCTTAGTGGAAAGCGCCTACAACTTTATTGAATCAATACTTGGCAATAACGCCAAAAAGTACACTCCTTTTTTAGGCACGTTATTCTTTTACATTTTGATTAACAATATGTGGGGACTGATTCCGGGCGGACATTCACCTTCGACTAATATTAATATTACCGCTTCAATGGCAATAATGGTTTTTATTTATTCTCAATATATCGGTTTTACCAGGCTCGGAATTGCCAAGTATTTTGACCATCTGATGGGCGAGCCCCGGGACTTTATGGGCTGGATGATGGTACCTTTACTTCTGCCAATTCATATAATCACCGAAATCGCCAAGCCGTTTACCCTGGCGGTGCGACTTTTTGGCAATATCACCGGTGAAGACGTACTGGTAGCGGCCTTTGCGGGGCTTGGCATCGGGATGCTGGCATTTATGCATTCTCCGGTAGGGGTGCCTCTGAATGTACCTTTTATATTCCTGGGAATTTTGCTTTCTACTATCCAGGCGCTGGTATTTGCAATGCTGTCAACGATATATTTTTTACTGATGCTGCCGCATGAAGAGGCGCACTAAATATGAAACTGTATGTAGCGAACGAAAAACATGAACTTTTCAAAACATTAGAGGAGAAATAAAATGGATTATCAAGCAATGTTGTCCCTGGGACTTCCTATCGGTGTCGGCCTGGCTGCTATCGGTTCGGGTATCGGACTCGGCGGCGCTGTGGGCTCTGCCTGTGAAGCAATCGGCCGTCAGCCGGAAGCGTCGGGTAAAATAATGCAGGCTATGATTATTGGTGCCGGACTTATCGAGGCGCTGACCATTTATGCGCTGGTCGTATTCTTTATGTTGTACGGTAAAATCGGATCCTGATTAGCAGAACCGGAAAAGAATTAAAATGTTACTTAAGATAATAAGTTGCAGGAGCGCGTATGAATTTTGAATGGCAACTGCTTATAACTCATTCTTTCAGCTTTCTGATAACGTTGTGGATTCTCAAGCGTTTTGCCTGGGGACCTCTGCTCGGCCTGATAGATGAGCGGCGAGAAAAAATTGTCGGCGAGTTTGAAAATATTGAGCGTGAAAAAGAAAAGGCCGAGGCCTTAAACGCTGAGTACGCTGCCAAACTTCGCGAAATCGACAGCGAACGCCGGACCAAAATCGTGGAAGCGGTCAACGAAGGCAAAAAAATAGCTGAAGAAATTCAGGCCAGTGCCCGGAGTGAAGCTCACGAAATCAGGCGAAAGTCCAAATCAGAGCTTGAGCGCGAACTGGCCAAGGCCAAAGTACAGCTCAAAAATGATATGGTTTCTCTGGCGCTGGCGGCGACAGAAAAACTTTTGAGCGAAAAACTCGAAGAAGCCCAGCACCGCAAATTGATCGGTGATTATATCGATGAACTGGAGAAGGCTTAGTTAGCTGATGAAAACTCGCGAAGTTGCCAGAAGATATGCGACTGCCTTGTATCTCTCTACCAAAGACAAAGATATTGTCTCGGAGATATTCGAGCAGCTCTCAGTAATTCAAAAACTTGCTCTAAGCGACGACAAATTTTTGGATTTTCTGAAATCTCCGCAGGTGACCGAAACTGACAAAAAAGAATTTGTCGCTAAAGTATTCGGCAGCCGGGTTCATCCTATGATAACACAGCTGTTTGTGGTGCTGATTGAGAAAAACCGCTTTGAGCATTTCCTTGAAATCATTGATGAGTTTGACCGCAAAGTCGAAGCCGACAGGGGCATCGGACGCGCCACGGTTATCAGCGCTAAAGAGCTGACTGCAGCTGAAAAACAAAAACTGACTGAAACATTGTCAAAAAAATTAAATTTGAAAATTCAGATAGAAACGGAAGTCGACCCCAATATGATAGGCGGAGTTATTGTCTTAACTCACAACCAGATTATTGATGGTTCAATCCGGCATGGTCTGGATATGATTGAGCAAAGTTTGCAGAAAGTAAAAGTGGCATAGCAGGTAGGTTATTATCACTCTTCGACCCCCGAGTCTGTGCTCGGGACTTTGTCCGCTTTAGAGTGACTAAATTTAGCTGTATGATAAGAACGAAAAAAAGATATAAGATAGTTTTCTGGAGAAATAAAAAATGGGATTAAATCCTGAAGAAGTATCATCGGTAATAAAACAGCAGTTGGAGCAATACGAATCCAAGCTTGAGATGAAATCAGTTGGTCGCGTGCTGCAGGTCGGCGACGGTATCGCCCGTATCTGGGGTCTTGAAGATGTGCAGATGTCCGAGCTGATTGAGTTCCCCAACGACGTTGTCGGCATGGTCCTGAACCTCGAAATTGATAACGTGGGCGCCGCCATATTTGGCGACGACACCAAAATTAAAGAAGGTGACACAGTTCGCCGCACAGGTAAAGTGGCCGAGGTTCCTGTTGGTGAAGCCCTGATAGGACGAGTGGTCAACCCGGTCGGTCAGCCGCTGGACGGCAAGGGACCGATTGTGACTGACAAAAGACGCATCATTGAAGGCATGGCCCCCGGCGTGGTACAGCGTCAGCCGGTCAAAGAGCCGCTTCAAACCGGACTTAAAGCAATTGACTCGATGATTCCCATCGGACGCGGTCAGCGTGAGCTGGTCATCGGTGACAGACAGACCGGTAAAACGGCGTTGGTGATAGACGCTATTATCAATCAGAAAAACACGGACGTTATCTGTATCTATGTTGCCATCGGGCAGAAAGCTTCGACAGTTGCACAGGTAGTGGATGTCTTAGAGAAAAACGGCGCTATGGAATATACTATCGTCGTCAGCGCCACTGCCGCCGACCCGGCGCCTCTGCAATATATCGCGCCCTACGCCGGCTGCGCCATGGGTGAAGAGTTTATGTACAACGGCAAGCACGTGCTTTGCGTCTATGATGATTTGAGTAAACAGGCTCAAGCTTACCGGCAGCTGTCACTCTTGCTGCGCCGTCCGCCGGGACGTGAAGCCTATCCGGGTGACATTTTCTACTGCCACTCGCGTCTACTTGAGCGGGCGGCCAAACTCTCCGATGATCTCGGCGGCGGCTCTATGACGGCTCTGCCGATAATCGAAACTCAGGCCGGCGATGTCTCGGCTTATATTCCGACCAATGTTATTTCTATCACCGACGGACAGATATTTTTAGAAGGTGAATTGTTTTTCGCCGGTGTCCGACCGGCTATTAATGTCGGCATCTCTGTCTCGCGCGTAGGCGGCAACGCCCAGACCAAAATGATGAAACAGGTGGCCGGTTCTCTCAAGCTTGACCTGGCTCAGTTCAGGGAACTGGAAGCATTCACTCAGTTTGGCTCAGACCTCGATGAAGCAACTCAAAAACAGCTCAACCGCGGAAAGAGCATGGTGGCGCTCCTAAAACAAGGTCAGTACGTGCCCATGAAAGTTTCCAGACAGGTTATGATTGTCTGGGCCGGCACCAAGGGTTATCTGGATGACATTCCCAGCTTAGATATCGGACGTTTTGAAGAAGAATTTCTGGCATTCTGCGAAAAGGAATATCCGGATATAGAGCACACTCTGAGCAAAGAGATGAAAATCTCAGATGAGATAGAAAAGAAACTGGAAAGCGCGATAGTGAAATTCAAAAGTCAATTTAAGACAGAAGAAGAAAACGCCTAGCGCTTTTAGAAATATGACAACGAGATTTCTGAAACTCATTACGATTGCTGGATTACTGTTGGTTAGTTTCTCTCTGACTGCACGAGTTTATGCAGAAGGTTCTGAAAATAAGACAGTTGCTATATACGGAAGCATCGGCTTTAGCGACCCCAACGGATATTTGGCAGCTGGTGCAGATCTAGGTTATTACGGGCTGACGCGCCTGAGTCTTGCGATGTCACAAAGAGTAGAAGCAAGTTTTGGCCTTGACTACCATTCTATTCCGCTCGATCCCGCAGAAAACATTAATTTTGAAGGCAAGAAATTCACAGCAATATTATTTAATGCCGGACTGAAGGTAAATCCTGGAGAACTTGATGCCGAAGTGTTGCCGTTTCTAATCCTTGCGGGCGGAATTGCCCTGGTGGATTTTAGTGACACTCTTTTCGGTTTCTCAGGACCAGCAGGAAATATTTTTGCAGATTCAGACATCCGACCATATATGGAGATTGGCGGCGGATTCGAGTTTGGTATGTTGCAAGTCTGGGTAAAATTTTCAAATATCTTTCTTCAAGTATCAGATGCCAGTTTCATCTCCTTCGGAATCGGGGGAAAGCTTTATTTAATATGATTATGAAAGGGCTTAAAATGGAGTCACTAATTGCTCAAGAGAGGGAACAATCTCAAAGGAGGAACAAATGAAAAGGTTGTTGTCAACACTATTGATGTTTGTCGTGTTTTTCGCAATATGTGGAACAACACTGCAGGCGCAGACAAAAAGAACATCCGGGTTTAAGGGAGGACTATCATTCGCAAATTGGTATGGCAGCGATGTTTCGGGGACGGATTCGAAAATTGGATTAGCGGCAGGAACTTTCTATAATGTTCAACCCAGCGACAAGATTAGCATTCAGACTGAACTCCTTTACGTTGTAAAAGGGTTTAAAGCCGAAGATTTGGGAATCGAAGTTAAAACAAAATTGGAATACATTGAATTTCCGTTCCTAATCAAATGGATGTTTCCTACAGATGGAAATGTTAAACCAAACCTGTTCTTAGGAGCAGCTCCAGCTATCAATATTAGTGCAAAAGCGGAAGCCGTATCTGGAAACGTAAAAGCGGAACTAGACATTAAAGATTTTATTAAGGGCTTTGATTTCGGATTAGTTTTTGGAGGCGGGCTTGATATTGATGCAGGCAGCAGTATTATCACTATCGATGCTAGGTACACTCTGGGTCTGACTTCGATTGATAATTCTGGCTTTGATGAAGACGTCAAAAATAGAGTGTTTACAGTAATGATAGGCTATGTTCTAAAATTTGGTACTTAAGTAACTATGGCAACACTAAGAGAAGTAAAAAAGAGAATCAGGACGGTTGTTTCCGCCACTTGTTCAATATTTTTGATTGCAACGACAATATTGGTCTTGCCGGAATCATTTGTGGCTGCTCAGGAAGCTGTAAAAGCGGAAAAGGGGATAGTGGTCGGAATTTCGTTTACAAACCTTAGCGGGCATGATGCCGACAGTATAGGGACAGACTCAAGGACAAGCGCAATAGCGGGAGGATTTTACAGGTACAAAATCAATCCAAAGGTTGCAATAGAGCCTCAACTTTTGATTTCAATGAAAGGGGCTAAAGCGTCAGCGCTTGGATTCGATGTAGATTTGAAACTCACCTATCTGGAACTTCCGGTTCTGTTTAGATTCACAATTCCTTTTCAGGGAAATATTTCTCCGTCAATTTTCGCGGGGCCATCGGTAGGCATTAAGCTCAGTTCAAGGGGAACAGCAGCTTCTTCCGGGTTTTCAGTAGAGGCTGACCTGGAAAATACCAAAGGCATTGAATTTGGATTAGTAATTGGCGGTGGAATAACGGTAGGAAGTAATGATACCAAGATTTTTCTTGATGGACGGTACAACTTGGGATTAACAAATGTATTTGAGGATGTTATCACACCGGGCCCATACGACATAGTAAAAGATGCGGCAGGGACCGCGCCGGATTTTAAGAATAACGGTTTTACAATAAGTTTGGGTATTAGGCTTTAGTTTAGTTAGCGAGACTTGAACAGATATGGCAACACTACGCGAAGTTAAAAAGAGAATCAGGACGGTCGTTTCGACCCTGTTAGTGATGGTATTTGTGATAGGCATTTGCGATACAAGTGTCCGGGCACAAACAGAGTTCGGCTATGGCTTCAAAACAGGTATTACCATGGCTAAATTTTGGGGAGACGATGTTGCTGATGCTAAGTTCAGAAATGGTTTTTCCGGTGGTGGATTCTTTTTTGCAGATGTTAGTGAACAAGTGAGAATCCAGTCCGAGATTCTATACGTGACGAAGGGCTCCAATTTGGAAGTCGGTTTGGATTCACATTATAGTTATCTCGCGTTCCCACTATTGTTCAAATTTCTAATACCGACAGGAGGGAGTGTCACTCCCAACTTGTTCATCGGAGGCGAAATTGACTACAACCTATCAGCCAAACTGGTGAATGGGGTTACATTCGATATTAAAGAAGCTATTACTGACTTTGACCTGGGAATAGTCATCGGGGGAGAATTGGGTTTTGACACAAGTACTGGAAATTTTACTATTGAATTAAGGTATACTCGTGGCTTGAGAGGATTGGACGACTCGGGAGGTGGATTGGATTTTAAGCATAATGTAATTTCTATGATGATCGGTTTCCTTAATTGAGGCTTTTTAGAATTAAATTATGGCAACACTAAGAGAAGTAAAAAAGAGAATCAAAACGGTTGTTTCAAGACTGGTATTTATGGTAATAGTCTTGACCTTACTGGCAGCGTCATCGTCATCCGGTTTTGATGGCAATCGCAAGGGCTTTGTTTTGGGCGGGGGTCTGGGATTCGCGCCTACTTCAGGATGGTCGGGAAATTTAGCTGATGTGAACACATCGCAGGTCATCGACACTAATGAATATAAAACCGGTGCAGGGTTCAACTTTTTGATAGGTCATGGCTGGGATGAAAAGAATTTAATTGTATTTGAAATAAATATGTCGCGCAGGATTTCAGACTTGTTTGTAATTCGAAATTCGACAGGTCAAATTGAACGTCAGCCGATCGTTTTGCAGGGATATATTGGAGCCGTTTGGTACCATTACTTCGGTGCACCCGGGCGCACCCTGTTTACAACGTTGGGTTTAGGTCAGTATCGTTTTGCTAGAGTTTATTCTTCAGTCTTTCTTCAAAGTGCTGGCACGGGATTAATGATTGGCGGTGGTTACGAATTTGCACGCCATTGGCAGTTTGGCGGATACTTAAGTACCGGATTTACGACTGAGAAACTTGGATACTGGAATTATACTGATCTCAAGGTATTGGTGAGTATGGTGGCGTTTTAGCAAGAGAGAATTATGGCAACACTAAGAGAAGTAAAAAAGAGAATCAAGTCTGTCGTTTCTACCAGGCGCATAACCAGCGCTATGGAAATGGTAGCGGCCTCTAAGCTAAGGCGGGCACAGCAAAAGATAGAACAGACCCGGCCCTATTCTCAAAAGATGGATGAAATGTTACAGCACCTGGCTGCCGGTTCGTCCGGCGATATCAGCCATCCCTATTTTGAGCAAAGAGATATAAAGAAAAAGACACTAGTACTGGTAACTTCCGACCGCGGTCTGTGTGGTTCGTTTAACTCAAATGTTATCCGCAGAGCTGTTAACTGGCTGAGAGAAGAAGGCCTGCCGGAAGTGGAAATCGTAACAGTCGGCAAAAAAGGCAATGACCTGCTAAAAAGTCGCCAGTGGGAAATAATAAATGATTACAGCGACTGGGGAGGACAGTTAGTTTACGGCAAAGTGCGGGACCTGGTAGATTTTTTAACTCAGCGCTTTGTATCGGGTGAGACTGACTCCATACATATGATTTATACCCAGTTTATTTCTACTGTAAAATATAAGATTGTGGTTGAGCCATATTTGCCGCTCACCAGACCGGAATCAGGCGAAGCTGCCGGTATACGTTCACAATATATTTTTGAACCGACTCCGGAAAGTATTTATGAATCACTCATGCCAGGTTACGCCCTGACCAAAATGGTCACAGTCCTGGTAGATTCATTTGCGGCCGAGCATGGCAGTCGCATGATTGCCATGGGCAACGCCACCAGCAACGCCGGTGAAATGGTTGACGATTTGACGCTTCTTTATAACAAGACCCGTCAGGCACAGATTACCAAAGAATTGCTCGAAGTTATTTCGGGTGCGGATGCCTTAAAATGATAAATAATATTTCAAATATATCAATGGAGTCAAATTAGATGGCTGAAAACAGCAACATTGGCAAAGTAGTACAGGTAATCGGTCCAACCGTAGACTGCGAGTTCGCGCCTGAGTCACTGCCCAATATCTTAAACGCAATCAGAATTAAAGATGATGAGCGCAAGATTGATCTGATAATCGAAGTTGCCCTGCATATCGGCGATAACATCGTCCGCTGCGTATCAATGGCCTCGACCGACGGCCTGGTGCGTGGCATGGATGCGATTGATACCGGCGCTAATATCAGCGTTCCTGTTGGTAAAGCAGTTCTCGGACGGGTTTTTAATCTGTTAGGTGAGACCATAGATGGTAAAGGACCGCTGCCGGCCGATACCAAACGCTATCCTATTCACAGAAGCGCCCCGCCGTTTGATGAGCAGACCACCAAAGCAGAGATGTTCGAAACAGGCATCAAAGTTATCGACCTGCTCGAGCCCTATGCCAAGGGCGGCAAAGTAGGCTTGTTCGGAGGCGCCGGAGTAGGCAAGACTGTTATTATTCAGGAGTTGATTCACAACATCGCCACCGAGCATGGCGGATACTCCGTATTCTGCGGAGTGGGAGAGCGTACCCGCGAAGGCAACGATCTCTGGCTGGAAATGATCGAATCCGGGGTTATTGAAAAAACCGCCATGGTCTTCGGTCAGATGAACGAACCTCCGGGCGCAAGACTGCGTGTCGGATTATCGGGACTTTCTATGGCTGAATATTTTCGTGATGAAGAGAACCAGGACGTACTGGTATTTATCGATAATATCTTCCGCTTTGTTCAGGCCGGCTCCGAAGTCTCCGCGCTTTTAGGACGTATGCCCTCGGCTGTGGGCTATCAGCCGACACTCGGCACCGAGATGGGAGCCTTGCAGGAACGGATTACATCGACCCGATCTGGTTCGATTACCTCGGTGCAGGCGATTTACGTACCGGCTGACGATTTAACCGACCCGGCACCGGCAACTACCTTTGCTCACCTTGATGCGACAACCGTACTCTCAAGGCAGATTGCAGAGCTTGGCATTTATCCGGCAGTCGACCCGCTTGATTCTACCTCGCGACTGCTCGACCCGAACGTTGTTGGCGAAAATCATTACCGTGTCGCCCGCGAAGTTCAGATAGTTCTGCAGCGTTACAAAGACTTGCAGGATATTATTGCAATTCTTGGTATTGATGAACTGTCAGAAGGTGACAAGCTCATCGTGCAGCGTGCCAGAAAAATTCAGCGCTTCCTGTCACAGCCGTTCTTTGTGGCCGAAGTCTTTACCGGCAAGCCCGGCAAGTATGTAAAAATCGAAGATACTATCAAAGGCTTTGAAGCGCTTATTGCCGGAGAAGTCGACCATATCCCTGAGCAGTTTTTCTACATGGTAGGTGGCATGGACGAAGTCAGAGAAACCTACGAAAAAAGTAAGAACTAAACGCTATGTTTCAACTTTCAATAGTCACGCCTGAGAAAGTAGTATTTGAGGGCCAGGTCGTCTCGCTTTTGGTACCCGGCATGGAAGGTTATCTGGGTGTTTTGTCAAATCATGCCCCACTCATTACCGCTCTGCAGCCGGGCAGAATAGAATTCCAGGATGATCAGGATAAAATTCAAATATTTTCTGTCTCAGGCGGGTTTGTCGAGGTCTCCGGCAACAAAGCCACACTGCTTGCAGATACGGCTGAGCATTGTGAAGAAATAGATATAGACAGAGCCCAGACAGCCCTGGAGCGAGCTCTCAAGTCCTTGCAGGACAAAGAGAAAGCCGGTGAGGTCAGCACTCCCGAAGCCAAAGAAGCCGCCAGAAGGGCCGCCAACAGAGTCAGGATTTATAAAGAGACCCATTAGCCAAAGAGTTTTGAGCCTGGAATCCCTGCCCGTTTTAGAGCCTTAAGCCTATGTCCCCAAACGGCTTGAATGCCCGTTTTATCCTTGACATTCAGCCCCTGACAAGTTAGTCTTACAAGCTATGATATTGGACCTTAAGCATTGTGAAGCCTTTCCTTATCAGACAGAAATAACTGATGAGACAGCCAGAACTGTAACAGGCACAGCTAACATTCGGGTTATTAAGAACCTGAAACTAAAGCTGAATGTGCAGCAAGCTGATGACGAGTATTTTTGCCAGGGCAGGATTGAAGCAACAGCAGAGCTGGAATGCGCCCGTTGTACAAAGTTATTCGAACAGCAGCTTGCTACTGATATCGATTTTATAATCGCGCCCGAAGGTCGCAACAGAGCCAAAGAAGAAAATATAATTGATGATGAAGATTATGTGTATTACGATAACGATTTACGTGCCGATTTGTGGGAGATCCTCAGACAGGCTGTAATACTTGCAGTTAGCATGAAACCACTTTGCGTAGAAAACTGCCGCGGATTTTGTCCGGTTTGCGGCGGAGACAGAAATAAAAAGCAGTGTAACTGCCACAATGATAATTCTAAAAGTCAGTTTGCAGAGTTAAGAAATCTGCTTTAGAGATTGTAAACTTTTAACAGAAACTTGTAAGATATGCCACTTCCCAAACGAAGACATTCAAGAGCCCGCGGCAAAAGACGCCGTACCCACTGGAAAATTACATTGCCGGTACCGATTGACTGCCCGCAGTGTCATCACGCCCGGCTGCCGCATCATATCTGCCCCAACTGCGGCTTTTATAACGGTCGCCAGGTAATCGCCGGAAGCGAGACTTAGAATCAGCCATAGAGTCACTCTATAGCATGGAGAATACCGCTTCATGACAGATACTAAGAAGCAGTCGGTTGTTCTTGATGTTATGGGAGCAGATGCTGGCGCTGAGCTAATTATTTTAGGCGGGCTGGATGCAGCAGCTCAAATCGGAGACAAGCTGCATCTGATACTGGTCGGCCATCGCGATATAATCGAAAAAACTCTGGCACAGCAAACAGACGTCCCTGATAATATTGAGATAAAGCACGCCGAAGCCGAGGTTCCGATGGATCTGTCGGCCACCGAAGGAGCTCGCCTCAAAGACAGCTCTATCAAAGTCGGCATAAACCTGGTAAAAGAAGGCCAGGCTCGTGCTTTTGTTTCTCCCGGTAATACCGGCGCGGTCATGGCTACTGCGCTTTTAACTCTGGGACGAATGAGTCAGGTCAGCCGTCCGGCTATTGCCAGCTTGTTTCCTACCGCGGTCGGCCGGCCTACGGTCGTTCTTGATGTTGGCGCCAATGCCGAAAACAAGCCGCAGCATCTGGCCCAGTTTGCTGTTATGGGTTCGGTCTACGCTTCTATAATGCTGAATTTGGAGTCCCCCAGAGTAGGACTGGTTTCAATAGGCGAAGAGCGCAGCAAAGGAAATGAACTGATATTTAATGCGCAGGAACTGCTAAAGCATTCGACCATAAATTTTGTGGGCAACATAGAGGGACGGGACATTTTATCAGGAACTATTGATGTGGCGGTAACGGACGGATTTACCGGAAATGTCATATTGAAACTTACAGAATCTATCAAGCCGATGCTGACTAAACATGTACAAAGACAGATTCAGACAAATCTTTTTTCACGGCTGGGTGTTTTTCTGCTGTGGCCTTTCTTAAGACGAATGCGCAGAACGCTTGATTATGCCGAAGTCGGCGGTGCTCCGCTTTTGGGAGTAAACGGCAATGTGCTGATTTGCCACGGTTCATCGGGCAGACGGGCAATTTGCAGTGCTGTAAAGACTGCTTATGAAATGGCTTCAAAAAGGATTGTTGAAAATATACACGAGAAATTATTGACGGATCATTTTGGGATTAGTGATGGAAAAAAAGATAAGAGCCAGAATAACCGGAACAGGGTCGTTTGCACCACCGCAGGTGATGACCAATGCCGACCTTGAGAAAATAGTCGACACCTCAGACGAGTGGATTGCTTCCCGGACCGGCATCAGAGAACGACGCATTGCCAACGGTATGGTGACCTCGGATTTGGCCGTAATAGCCGCCACCAACGCGCTGGAGATGTCCGGTACCGCCAAGGATGAGATTGAAATGATCATTCTGGGTACGGTTACGCCGGACTATCGTCTGCCATCGGCTGCCTGTGTCGTACAGCAAAAAATGGGGCTAAATAATGCCGCAGCTTTTGACGTAGTTGCGGCTTGCACTGGTTTTATTAACGCGCTGTCCATTGCCAGTTCATATATAGAAAATGGAAATATCAAGAAAGCTCTGGTTATCGGAGTTGAAAAACTATCCACTTTTACCAATTTCAAGGACCGTAATACCTGTGTTATTTTTGGCGACGGAGCCGGGGCGGTTGTTGTTTCCGCCGAAGAAGGTGACCGGGGCATTATTAATTCATTTATAAAGTCCGACGGCCGCTACTTAAAACTGTTATGGTCCGAAGTAGGCGGGGCAGCCAATCCTTATTCCGAAAGTTTCGATTTTAACGGCACTGACAAAATAATGATGAATGGCTCCGACATTTTCAAAATCGCTGTCAAAGAAATGAGCAACGCGACTCTTAAAGTGATCAATGACGCCGGACTGACAGTTGACGATATTTCTATAGTGGTGCCGCATCAGGCTAATATCAGAATTATAGAATCGTTAGCTAAGAGAATAAAAATCAGTATGGATAAAGTCTTTTTGAATATTGCCAAATACGGCAATACCTCAGCCGCATCGGTACCGCTGGCATTAGATGAAGCCAACCGTGAAGGCCGCATAAAAGATGGTGATTATGTGGTTATGGTGGCTTTCGGCGGCGGCTTAATCTGGGGCGCGACATTGGTAAAGTGGTAATATGAGCAAAACTGTTTTAATGTTTCCCGGTCAGGCATCGCAGTATGTCGGTATGGCCCAGGACCTGCACAATAACTTTGAAGAAGTCAGAAATTTGTACAAGCTGGCCTCAGATGAGTTAGGTGAAGATATTGCCAGGTTTTCGTTTGAAGGGCCTGCTGAAAAACTTAAACGAACCCGCTTTACCCAGCCGGCCATACTGCTTCATTCATTGGCTGTCTTGACCGCCTTAAAAGAAAGCCTGCCGCCTTTTGATTACGCCTGCGGGCATTCTCTGGGAGAGTATTCGGCGCTGGCAGCTACCGGAGCGATGAGTTTTGAGCTGGCCATCAAGGCAGTCGTCAAACGTGCCAGCCTTATGGAAGAAGCCTGTCAGGTAAGCCCCGGCGGTATGGCAGCAATAATCGGGCTGACGGAAGAACAAGTTTTGGAAGTATGCCGGAAAGCATCAAAGAACGGAGTAGTGGTACCGGCCAATTTTAATTCTAAATCACAGATAGTAATTTCCGGAAGCGTCGAGGCTGTAAAAGTCGCTGCAGAAATTGCCAAATCTGATGGCGCTAAGCGGGCCATTATTCTCGAAGTCGGCGGAGCTTTTCATTCGCCTCTGATGGAGCCGGCCAAAGCAGGTATGCAGCAATTTTTAAAAGATGCGGATATTAAATGTTCGGCAGTTCCGGTAATCGCCAATGTCTCAGCCAAACCGGTTGAGTCCTCTGCTGAAATCAAACAGCTGCTGGTTGCCCAGATTACTTCTCCGGTGAAGTGGTCACAGACTATGTCATATCTTGTCTCAAACGACTGCACTCGCGTTATAGAGATTGGACCGGGAAAAGTGCTGGCAGGTATGGCCAAAAGAGATATGTCGGCTGAAAAAATAACGAATCTTGATACAATAGAAGATATAGAATCACTTGCAACTGTGTCGGTTTAAAGCAGGTATAGATTAACTCAATAAACTATGAACTTTGAAAACAAGACAGTAATTGTGACCGGCTCTGCCAGAGGTATTGGCCGGACCATAGCGGAATACTTCGCCAAGCACAATGCTAACGTTGTCATCTCAGATATTGATAAAGAAGAGGTTGACAAAGTAGTCGCAAAAATCGGGAGCAAGGCGCTTGGCATAAAGGCCGATGTCCTAAATCTGGAGGAAGTAGAAAATCTATTCGCAAAAACGGTCGAAAAATTCGGCTCTGTCGATATTGTCGTAAATAATGCCGGAGTAACCAGGGATAATCTGCTGGTGCGCTTAAACGAAAAAGACTGGGATATGGTTCTTGACATCAACCTCAAAGGTGCTTTTTTTGTCACAAAAACTGCTGCAAAAATTATGATGAAACAACGTTCAGGAAAGATTGTTAATATAAGCTCGGTAGTGGGCCTAACCGGTAATGCCGGACAGGCTAACTACGCTGCTTCCAAAGCCGGTCTGATTGGGCTGACCAAAAGTGCAGCCAAAGAGTTAGCCGGCAGAGGCATTACTGTTAATGCGGTGGCGCCGGGATATATAGAAACAGAGATGACCAACAAGCTGCCGGCAAGTGTACGGGAAGCATATATGCAGAAAATTCCGCTGAAACGCGGGGGCACGCCGCTTGATGTTGCTGCGACTGTCGCTTTTTTAGCATCGGATGGAGCCTCGTACGTAACCGGGCAGGTGCTGGCCATAGACGGCGGACTATCAATTTCGTAAGTTATAAACTGAGGAAATATAAAAAGGAGAAATGTAATGGCATCAATTGATGAAAGAGTCAAAAACATAATTATTGAACAATTGGGTGTGGAGGAATCTCAGGTAACCGAGACGGCAAAATTTGTCGAGGACCTGGGAGCAGACTCTCTGGATACGGTTGAGCTGGTAATGGCTTTAGAAGAAGAGTTTACAGTTGAGATCCCTGACGAAGACGCCGAGAAGATTGCTACTGTCGGAGATGCGGTCAAGTATATCAACGATCATTCTGAGAAAAGTTAAACAGAGAGACTAGAACTGAATAATTTAAACAGAAAAGTTGTCATAACCGGCATGGGCGTAATATCTCCGCTGGGAGAGTCGATTGATGAATTCTGGAAGTCCCTGTTAGCAGGGAAATCCGGAGTTTCCAGACTGACCAAATTCGATTCTTCTGATTTCCCGGTTCATATTGCCGGTGAGATAACGGATTTTGATGTCACTAAATATATTGACAAAAAGTTAGCCCGCCGGATGGATATTTCGGCCCAGTACGCCGTTGCCGCCAGTATTAATGCTGTCAAGGATTCCGGGCTGGATACAGAAAATCTGGATCTGGACAGGTGCGGTGTGGTCATCGGCTCAGGCATCGGCGGCATTCATACTTTCGAAAAACAGCGCGACAAGCTGGTGGAATCAGGCCCGGGCAAAGTATCACCATTTTTTATTCCGATGATGATAATAGATATGTGTGCCGGCATGGTTTCTATCAGGTTCGGTTTTCGCGGACCAAATTATGGAACAGTCTCGGCCTGTGCTTCGTCGGCTCATGCGATTTCAGATTGCTATAGAATTATTCAGAGAGGCGAAGCTGACGTGATGATAACCGGTGGCTCCGAGGCGACCATTACGCCAACTGCACTGGCGGGATTCTGCCGGGCCAAAGCACTTTCGACCAGAAATGATGACCCCGAAAAAGCTTCGCGACCGTTTGATATCGGCCGCGATGGCTTTGTAATGGGTGAAGGCGCCGGTATTTTAGTTATGGAAGCAGAAGAGCACGCTCAGGCACGAGGCGCTAAGATCCTGGCAGAACTGGCCGGAATTGGCATGTCCAGTGACGCTTATCATATGACAGCGCCGCACCCGGAGGGTCGCGGAGCGCAAAAGGCAATGGAAAATGCACTGGCCGACGCCGGTCTTAAACCCGAGCAGATTGATTACATCAACACCCACGGGACATCGACTAGTCTCGGCGATATTGCCGAAACCAGGGCAATAAAAGAAGTACTCGGTGAGCGCGCCTATAAGATTCCGGTGAATTCCACCAAATCTATGACCGGCCATCTGCTCGGCTCTGCCGGAGCGATTGAAGCCATAGCCTGCGTGAAATCGATTCAGGATGACATCGTTCATCCCACCATAAATCTCGAGACACCAGACCCGGACTGTGATCTGGACTATGTCCCCAATCAGAAAAGAAACTGGCCAATAAACTATGCCTTGTCTAACTCATTTGGTTTCGGCGGGCACAATGTTACCTTAGTCGTTGGCAAGTACAACGGCACCTCGTGACATGAGTTTCTGGGACACTGTCAAGAGTATTTTCGTTGCCAGTCCACCTCCAGAAATAAAAGTAGACCTTGCCAAAGCAGAGTCGATAATCGGCTATCACTTTAACGACCAGTCTCTGCTGGCTCTGGCGCTGACTCATCGTTCGTTTACGAATAATTCTGAATTAGTAAATGAATCCAACGAAAGAATGGAATTCTTAGGTGATTCTGTGCTGGGACTGCTGATTGCCGAACAGCTCTTTGCCGACCATCCGGACTGGCACGAGGGAGAGTTAACCAAAATGAAATCCCTATTGGTTAATGAAACGACACTGGCAGAAATCGGCAAAGACATCGGGCTCAATCAGCATATCTATCTCTCCGCAGAAGAGAACAAATCGGGAGGCGCCGAGAGGGCTTCAATCGTATCGGATGCCATGGAATCAGTTATGGCGGCTGTCTATCTTGATGGCGGTATTGAAGCTGCCAAAAAGTTTATATTAAAAGTAGTTTACTCCCGCAAGGAGATGGTAAGTGCCGACAGTTCACAAAGAAATTACAAAGGGGAACTGCTGGAACTGATTCAGGCCTCGGGCAAGGGAATGCCCCGCTATGACGTGGTCTCAGAGTCCGGCCCTGATCATGATAAGATATTCAACATAGTGGTGCGTCTAAACGGCCAGCAGCTCGGACTCGGTGTCGGGCTTTCCAAAAAAGAAGCTGAGCAAAAAGCTGCTGCCGAAGCTCTTGAACATATTAACGAGAACCGAGAATGACCGGCAGACTCTGTCTTGACAAGGGTCTGTCTCCTGAGCATATTCGTCATCTGATTATTACCTTAGCATTGAGTAAGAAAGAAAAGCCATGAACATAGTCGTACTGATAAAACAAGTGCCCGAAATTGCACTGATTAAAGTCAATGAAGCGGAAAGCAAGATAGAGCTGCCTCAGGGACCGGGCGTTGTAAATCCATTTGATGAATATGCAGTCGAAGAAGCCCTTCGTATAAAAGAAAAAACCAGCGGCAAGTGCATCGTCATGGCCATGGGCACAGAAAGAACCGAATCGGCCCTTCGCGACTGCCTGGCGCTGGGCGCAGACGAAGCTTTTCTTTTGACCGATGAAGTTTTTGAAGGAAGCGACCCTCAGGCTACCGGCAAAATTCTGGCCGCAGCCTTAAAAAAACTGGGAGAATTTGACATTATACTAGCCGGCAAGCAGGCTATCGATTCTGACAGTTCTCAGGTGCCGGGTGCGGTGGCCGCTATTTTAAACCTGCCGCAGGTAATGTTTGTCAAAAAGTTTGAAGTAGTGGACCACGAAAAGACAGTAGTTTTCCGCATGACAGAAGAGGGCTACGATGTTATTGAAACCAGGCTCCCAGCCGTTTTCTCAGTGGTCAAAGAGATAAACGAACCACGTTTGCCCTCTCTAAAAGGCAAGATGATGGCTAAAAAGAAAGAAATTACGAAGTGGTCTGCCGCAGATTTAGGCTTAGATGGCAGCGGGATTGGCCGGAATTCTCAGACTAAAACCATAAAAGTCGTGCCACCTCCCTCCAGACCACAAGGGGAGTTTATTGAGGGTGACTCGGCCGAAGAGATAGCCAATAATCTTTTTGAGAAACTGCGCGAAAAGCAAATTATCTAACAGCAATTTTGGGTAAAGACCCCTTTTTTTGAAAATTGACTTAGCCGGCTCTCTGCCGATATTATCATTATATGAATTTGAGAATATTTGAATTTGCACCGCTTAGAAGAATTGCTCTGCCGCTTCTTGCTATCTTGTATGTCCTCGTTTCAGCAGCTCCAGTCAGGTCCGGAGGAACAGCGGTAGATTACGCCCTGTGTGATGTACGCGTGGCCTGCTTTGTGCAGTCGGCTGAAGAGATTGACTGGCCGACGTTGTACTATCTCAACGACAATTTTGGCTGTCGCATCGACATAGTTCTCATCAAACAGCGGGCAAAATTTCAGATTGTAACAGAATCCCTGGCTGATAAACATCTCTATTTCCACCGTGTCTATCTTTCAACTAATGCCCCTGTTTCGGTAGATGATGTTGTCAGCAGGCTGTTCATAAATCAAAAACCAGATTTATTGCTGTTTGAGAACTCTTTTGATGAGCAGTCAATTGGTCGCTGGATTAAATCGATTAAAGAGCTCAATTCCTCTAATATGGATCTATTTGGTCTTTCAAAAGCGTACAAGCGGGTCAAATACGGTTCCAAAGATGAAAGTGACCAGATAATTGTAAACGCACAGGAGTTCGGCAAGCGCTTTGAAAGTCGCATGAATGTAGAAATCAAAAAATTGCTGGGCAGAGAATTTAGTTTAAGTTCTGATTACGACAGACTAAACTACTATCAGCGGATAGAAGTAGAAGGTGTAAAGAAAAAAGCAGGCACCGGATTCTTGAGTGGCATTGACATTTTGAGACTGCCGCAGGTTGCAGAAGTTGCTCTTCCAGTCGGGCCGATAAGAAAGACCTTTGTAATCCGGGTAAATAGGTTTGTATCTGCTTTCAGGGCGGCCAAAGATGTTAAAGGCAAGGAGCATGTCGCTTTTGTTCTCGAAGGCTACCGTGCTCTCTACGACTTAACCCAGCATGCCAGCTACAAGCAAATTTTAGGCAGCGCCAGCGGCCTGGATATCTATCTCTCAGAAGTTATGGGCAAAGCCGAAAAGGCGGCTTTGGCAGCAGTCGGTCTTAACTGGCAAGGCAGCGTCATACTGCGCGACACTCCGCACGGACCTTCGCTTAAATATAGAATCTCAGTAGTCGTAGACGGTCCTTTTGAAATCACACTCTCAAAAATTTCGTTTCATCCTTACTGGGATACCACCGAAGTCATACTGAACAAAGATGATAAAACTATATTGCCCCATCAATCTTTTGTCAGGGAATACTATATCGAAATAGACCAGAAATATCTTGATTCACATCAGCCGGATTCGCTAAGATTCACTGCAGAATTAGCATACTCCAAGATTCCGCTGACTATTTCGGACGTTGTGCCTGTCTGGGAGTCACCGGACTTAAATATTCAATTTTTACCGGACTTCTATTTCCTGCCGCCGGTAGCCAGGCTGAATATCGACAGGGTGGTAGAATCCCTCAACTGGCAGGTAGTTATCAGTAAGCCGCACGATTTTGAGGGAACAGTCAAGATAGAATTGAAAACCCCCAAAGGCATGTTTGCCGGCGCCTATAAACAGAAGATAGACCTGCAAAGTGCTACCACTTCGAATACGATTCGCATTCCCTTTACTATTTCTAACCTGTTTGAACTGGGCATCCAGATAGTCAGAATTGCGCTGCTTGTAGATGGCAAAGTAGTAGCTGCAGATTCCGGCAGAATCAGAATTGCCCAATGCCAGATAGCTGATACTATCAAGATAGGATTTTTGCCGGATAGTTCAGGCAGACTCGAAGATATTTTACGAATGACCAACGCAGCTTTTCGGCCTATCACCGACAGAACTTTATTAGTAGGCAATCTCAATGCTTATAATGTAATTGCCATTGGCTCCGGAGCTTACCACAACTATTCGTCATTTCGCAAGGTGCGGGACAGATTTGAAGAGTATATCAGGGCAGGAGGCTCAGTTGTCGTCTTTGGGCAAAATCAGAACTGGCCGATCAAGTCGCTGCCGGCTGCTATAGTTCCCACCGCTGAACTAGTTTCAAAAGAGACCCTGAAAAACCAAATCCCCGGAGCAAGAATACTTTCTCGTCCTTATAAAATTACCGAGACAAATCTGCTTTCTCTTTTTTATAAGCCGGTCGAAGTCGCTTCGGCCATAGTGACCCCTGCTGAGCGCGTATATGTGACAGCTTCCGGGGCGACGCTTCTGTCTGTTTCACGCTTAGGACGGGGACAGGTTATTTATTGTGGCCTGCCGCTTCTGGAAATGATTGCCAGACTAAATATCGATGCAATCCATCTGTTTGCCAACATTTTGAACTATTAATAGCAAATGCTGTTATAACTTCGTATAATCTCTCATAGCTACTGCTTATGAATCCTATGGATAAAAATAAAGTTACGACTGAAAACAGATCAAAGCTCTCTACAGTTTTAAAATATGTAAAGTCGTACAAAGGCGTTATTCTGACCGGCGGGGTTTGCATTGTTGTCACAAATTCGCTGACTATGGTCATTCCTTATATTATTAAGATTATACTGGACCTTATGGAAAACTCTGCTCCCATGAGCGTTCTCTTAGAGTTCATATATTTGACAGTTGCTCTGGCAGTTACTGCGGGTATTTTCAGGTTTTTTACAAGACGGACAATAATCTGGACTTCGCGAAAAATCGAATATAGTCTCAGAAGCGAACTATTCGGGCATCTTCTGAAACTTACCCCTTCTTTTTATCACGAAAACCGCACCGGTGATATAATGGCGCGCTCCACCAACGATTTGGAAGCGGTACGAATGATGGTCGGCCCCGGGATAATGCATATTTCAAATACTATTATAACTCTGATCGTGGCAATTCCACTTATGCTGACACTCTCGCCTGCGTTGACAATGTATGCTATGATTCCGATGGCGCTTTTTCCGTTTATCATAAACCGCTTGAGCAATCAACTTTATAAACGCTCGGTGCGAATACAGGAAGAATTTGCATCGCTGACTTCAACCGCTCAGGAAAACTTGTCAGGTATCCGGGTGGTAAGAGCTTATAGTCAGGAAGATGCCGAGACCGAAAATTTTCAGCTTAGGTCCGACAAATATATGGGCGTCAATATGGATATGGCCAGAGTTCAGGCGCTGTTTATACCTTTGGTCACCGCCATAGCGGCTTTGCTGAGTCTGTCGATTTTATATTTTGGCGGGGTGGAAGTAATTGAAAAAAGAATTTCTCTGGGAACTCTGGTCGCATTTTTTGCATATCTGTCGATGATGATTTGGCCGTTGATTGCGATTGGCTTTGTAATATCGATATATCAAAGGGGCATGGCCTCACTTGGCAGAATAAATAAAATTCTTCACACCGAACCGGATGTCAAAAGAGAAGCCACAGCAAACTTCTCACAGCCGATGAAAGGCAAGATTGAATTTAGAAATCTGAGTTTTGGTTACAACGGCAAGAAAATTCTTAATAACATAAATCTGACGATTGAACCGGGTCAGACGATAGGGCTGGTGGGCCAGACAGGATCAGGCAAGACAACTCTGGTTTCTTTATTGCCCAGACTTTTCCCGGTAGCGGATGGCAGCATATTTATTGATGAGGTGGATATAAATAAGTGGGACCTTGATTCGTTAAGATCTCAAATTGGGGTGGCCCCACAGGAGCCGTTTTTGTTCTCTGAAACAGTCGGTGCCAATATCGGCTTTGGTGTAGATTCGCCTGACCAGGAAGAAATGCTGACTGCATCTCATACAGCTGCCCTTGATAAAGATGTCAGTGAATTTCCCAAAGGATACGATACGATAGTTGGTGAAAGAGGAATTACCTTATCCGGCGGTCAAAAACAACGTACTGCCATGGCCAGGGCAATTATGACAGGGCCGCGACTGCTTATTTTAGATGACGCTATGTCTGCAGTTGATACCGAAACCGAAGATGAAATCAGTCATCGTATTAAAGAAGTCTTAAAAAATTGTACTGCCATAATCATATCGCACCGGATGTCTTCAGTCAAAGATGCGGATCAAATCGTATATTTGGCGGACGGTCAAATTATAGAAAAGGGAACGCATCAGGAGCTTATGGCCACCGGTGGCAAATATGCTGAAACCTACCGCCGCCAGCTTTTAGAACGTGAGCTTGAGGAATCTTAGGTGACAGCAAGCAATTATCATAAAGAAGAAGTTCTCGGAAAAGCTTACGACGCTCGCCTGATGAAACGGCTGCTAACTTACTTGCGCCCGTATAAGCTGCAGGTGGCTTTCGGAGTTGTGCTGTTGATTATCGGTTCAGCAGTTCAAGTCGGGATGATCTTTTTGGTCAAATCGGGGATTGATACTTATATCACGCAAGGGGACGCGGCTGGTCTTGGAGTTTTGTCTCTGACTTTTGGGGGAGCAATTTTGCTGGGCTTTGGAGCCGGCTACGCCCAATTGTATGTCATGACCTGGCTGGGGCAGCGGGTACAGGATGATATCCGCATGCAGATTTTTCGGCACATCCAAAAACTTCACACCGGCTACTTTGACCGCACTCCTGTCGGCAGAATCGTCACGCGCATCACCAACGACGTCAACGCGCTTAACGAAATGTTTTCATCGGGAGTCATTGCGGTCATCGGTGATATTTTTATGCTCACTCTTATTGTCGGGGCTCTGCTTTATCTAAACTGGCAGCTGGCTCTGATTACATTTATCGTTTTACCTGTCTTAGTCGGCGTTACCATGATTTTCCGCTCCAAAGTTCGCAATGTCTACCGCATAGTACGCACCAAGCTGGCAATATTAAATGCTTTCACTCAGGAGCATGTTACGGGTATGAGTATCGTGCAGCTGTTTAATCGCGAAAAGAGAACGCATGAGCAATACAATGAAATAAACAGCGGCCTGAGGTCTGCCCATTTTCGCTCTATCTACTATTATGCCATGTTTTTTCCGGCAGTAGAAATTATCGGCTCTCTGTCTGTGGCCTTGCTGCTTTATTTCGGAGGCTTAAGAATCTACGAGGGAGTTTTGACATTTGGCGGTCTGGTTGCATTTATTCAACTGGTCGAAAAATTTTACCGTCCCATAAGAGATCTCTCAGAAAAATATAATATTTTGCAGGCCTCTATGGCTTCGTCGGAGAGAATTTTTGCTCTCTTAGATACCAAGCCGGACATAAAAGAAATTAAGGTTCCGAAAGTAGTCAAGGATGTAAAAGGGAAAATTGAAATTGAAAACATCTGGTTTGCCTATAACGACGATGACTGGATTCTAAAAGATGTTTCATTCACTGTCAATCCGGGAGAAAAAATCGCTATTGTAGGTTCAACAGGCGCCGGCAAGACAACTTTGGTTTCGCTTTTGTTTAGATTCTATAATCTGCAGCGGGGCGCTATAAAAATTGACGGCGTTGATATTGCTGATATGAAACTGGATGACCTGCGCGGGATGCTCGGACTGGTACTGCAGGATGTTTTCCTCTTTACCGGCGACTACGCCAGCAATGTCAGGCTTCGCGATAAAAACATCACCGACGAACAGGTCAAATTGGCTCTAAATCGGGTCGGCTTTTCCCGCTTCTTAAAAGATGCTAAAGATGGCATTCACACTGAAGTCAAAGAACGGGGTGCGACACTTTCTACCGGCCAGAAACAGCTGCTATCATTTGCCAGAGCTCTGGCGTTTGACCCGCAGATTTTAATTCTGGACGAAGCCACAAGTTCAGTTGATACCGAAACGGAGCAGCTGATTCAAACCGCACTGGATAAGCTTCTGGAAAATCGAACTTCGATAATAATCGCCCATAGACTTTCTACTATTGAAAAAGCAGACAAGATAATAGTGCTGCACCATGGAGAAATCAGAGAAATGGGTAAACACCAGGAGTTACTTCAAAAAGGCGGCATCTATTACAAACTGTATGAGATGCAGTATAAGTCACAGCTCCATCGCTCAGAATTAAGCAGACGCAGCGCTCAGGCGGCTGGTTAAACTGTCTGCTATGACGAATAAAAAGTCTCGGCAGGCTCTCAAATTTCCTGATAAATTCTCAATCCTGAATAATTCTAAAACTTGTCTGAAACAGCGTCTTGATTATCTTTGGCATTATCATTATAAGTAAGAAAGACCGACAGCTTAGATGCCTGAAAAAACGTTAATAATATCAACTTCCGGAGTCAGGGGAATTGTCGGCAGCGGTCTGGACTCGGCCGTGGCCACAAATTTTGCGGCAGCTTTTGGGACCTTTTTGAAAAGAGGTACAGTTGTTGTTGGCCGCGACAGCCGTCTTTCGGGAGAGATGCTCAAAAAAGCAGTGATCTCAGGCTTGCAGGCAACCGGAATAAACGTCATAGATATCGGCCTGGTGCCCACCCCAACGGTTGAAATAGCAGTAAAAGAACTGAAAGCGGCCGGTGGCATCTGCATAACTGCCTCGCATAATCCGGCCATCTGGAATGCCCTGAAATTTTTTAACAGGAACGGAGAATTTGCAACGCCGGAGCAGTTTGACAAAATTGAAAAACTATATAAATTTCAAAACTTTTCTTTTGTGCCTTTTAATAAAATCGGCAAGGTGAAAATCCAGTCAGACTGGGTCGAGAAGCATATCAAGAAAACCTTAAAACTCAAAGCTGTAAGAAAATCTGCTATTGCCGGAAGAAAGTTCACAATTGTAGTCGATGCTATAAACGGCGCCGGCTCTCTGGCACTTCCTGAATTACTCAGAAAGCTCGGTGCAAAAGTGTTCTGTATAAATTGCAGCGGTGATGGCAATTTTGTACACGGAGCGGAACCTGTCCCGAAAAATCTAAAACAGCTGGGGCGCGAAGTTTTAAAACGAAAAGCTGATATTGGTCTGGCCACAGACCCCGATGCCGACAGACTTGCCATAGTTGATGAAAAGGGCCGACCAATTGGAGAAGAGCTAACACTGGCCATCGCAGTTCGTGAAATCACCAGACACGTCAAAGGACCTACTGTTATTAATATTTCAACTTCAAAAGTAACCGCCGATGAGGCATTTAAATCAGGTTCAAGAGTCTACTACTCGAAAGTCGGCGAAGCCAATGTAGTACAGATGATGCGCAAAAAGAAAGCTGTAATAGGCGGCGAGGGAAACGGTGGTGTAATTTTTCCCACGTTCCATGCCGGACGCGATGCTCTGGTAGCTGCAGCTCTGGTTCTTAGCTGTTTGGCCGGAGAAAAGGGAAAAGTATCAGACCTTGTAGCAACTCTGAGTCTCTATTATACTATGAAAACAAAAGCGAAGTGCCCTGCTAATTTTAATAGAAATCTCAAGAGTTTTGAAAATGAGCTTGAAAAATTCGTTGACAATCCTCGTATAAGTAAATTAGACGGGCTCAGAGCAGATTTTTCTCAAGGCTGGCTCTTGGTTAGAAAATCTAAAACGGAACCAATCTTTCGCTTGATGGTTGAAACAAATAGTATGAAATTTTCCAAAGAGCTTTCTAAAAAAGTTATGAACTACTTTGTTAAATAGGGGACAGCTATAAATGTGTGGAATAGTGGGCTATGTTGGCCCAAAGCCGGTTTTGCCGATACTGATAGCCGGACTGAAAAGACTTGAATACCGCGGCTATGATTCATCGGGAGTGGCGTTACTTCATAACCACAGCCTGATAGTAACCAAAACTCCCGGCAAGATTGCCCAGTTGGAAAAGCTGGTCGATGGACTGGAATTAGAAAGCAATTGCGGCATCGGTCACACCCGCTGGGCTACTCATGGCGTGCCGAACCAGCTCAATGCTCACCCGCATACTGACACTCCCGAAGAGATAGCTTTAGTCCATAACGGCATAATTGAAAATTTCAGGACCTTAAAAGAATTTCTGGAGCGACAGGGATTCAGAATGAAAACTGACACTGACACCGAAGTTCTGGTGCACCTTATCAGATTCAACTACAACGGTGATTTTACTGAGGCTGTCCGGCGGGCGCTTTTACAGGTCGAGGGAACCTATGGCATCGCTGTGGTTTCATCAAAAGACCCGGATAAGATAGTCGCGGCACGGATGGGTTCGCCTCTGGTAATCGGTCATGGAGAGAATGAAAATTTCGTAGCCTCTGATGTTGCCGCCATGCTCGACCATACCAATCAGGTGGTCTATCTTGAAGACGGAGAAATTGCCACCGTTACTCCTGAAGGATATAGTATCACTACCATAGAAAACGAAAAGATAGCTCCTCAAATTCAGGAAGTTACCTGGACGCTTGACCAGATTGAAAAAGGCGGTTATGAGCACTTTATGCTCAAAGAAATCCATGAGCAACCAGACACTCTTCGAAATGCCATGCGGGGACGGCTTGATATTAACGAAGCGATATCGCGTCTGAACGGTCTTAACCTGCAGCAGGAACAGCTCAGGCAAATTAAGAGAATAGTAATTACTGCCTGCGGCACCTCTTGGCATGCCGCACTTATCGGCGAATATATGATAGAAGAACTGGCAAGAATACCGGTTGAGGTAGAGTATGCTTCGGAGTTTCGCTATCGCTCACCCGTTATGGAACCGGATACGGTCATGTTTGTTATCAGCCAGTCGGGTGAAACTACCGATACCCAGGCCGCCATGCGTGAAGCCAAAAAACACGGTGCCTCGGTGTTCGGAATAGTCAACGTGGTCGGCTCTACTATTGCGCGCGAGAGTGATGGCGGCGTTTATATTCACGCCGGGCCGGAAATAGGAGTGGCCTCGACTAAGGCCTTCACCTCACAGTTGATGGTTCTGTCGCTCATAACCCTGATGCTGGCGCGGATGCGCAATCTTTCGTTTCAGCAGGGGCAGGAATTTATTGAAGCGCTGGAAAAAATCCCGGAAAAAGCAGAAAGAATATTTGAAAGCGAAGACCAGATTAAAAAAATAGCCGAGCAGTATTGCCAGACAAATAATTTTCTCTACTTAGGGCGCGGCATCAATTTCCCGGTGGCACTTGAGGGTGCTCTCAAACTTAAAGAGATTTCGTACATTCACGCCGAGGGTTACCCGGCTGCCGAAATGAAACACGGCCCGATAGCACTCATAGACGAAAACATGCCGGTAGTTGTAATAGCGCTCAAAGACCCCGTCTACGAAAAAGTAATGTCAAACATCGCCGAAGTCCGCACTCGTAACGGACAGGTGATTGCAATCGCCACCGAAGGTGATACGGAAATAGCCGAGCGCGCCAACCATGTCATATATATTCCCGAAACGCACCGACTGCTTTCGCCGCTGTTATCGGTCATACCGCTGCAGCTATTAGCCTATCATATTGCGCTCCTGCGCGGCTGCCATGTCGACCAGCCCCGAAATTTAGCCAAAAGCGTGACAGTGGAGTAGATATATAATTGTCATGGTGAGTCCGCCACGGCGGAAACCATGCTCGTGATGTCGCCCTTCAACTCCCTCGACTCCCACGGGACTTCGTACTCTTCGGGACTTTGCTGTAAGGCTCAGGATGAACGAATGTAGAAGATGGATTCCCGCCTACGCGGGAATGACAATACTGGCTGATTAGCAATCCTCTATATTAAACCTTGCCAGCATGCCAAATTTGTATTCATCTTTCTCTTTCATAAAATTGCAATAAAACAATAATGAATTATTTCAAAAAATCATACCGACAGATATTGGATAAACGCTACGTGCTGGCTATCACAGTTACGGGCATCGTTGTCTCGCTAATTTTGCATCTCAAAGCTACCTGGTCGCCGCTATTACATGATCCCGAAATCTGGAAAAGATCTCTTGAGCTTCACGTAAATTATTACCCGTTCAATATTAGATTTCCACAGACTCAGGCCACACTTCTTGTCAATCGGCTCTTTGGCATTCCGCTCAAAGAATCGTTCTATATATTGCAGTACATTCTGGTATTCTTACTTGGACCGCTGTTTTATAGTTATTTGAGACATTTAGATTTTGATCGCAGGTGGTCTCTTGTAGGTGTAGCGGCTTTGATGTTTTCGTTCCCTATTTTAGGCGCTCACTTTGAGCCGGTACATACCTGGGATGATATCTGGATGTACGGTTTTGTCATACTAACCTTCGGAACTTTACTAAAAGGTAACTGGTTGGTCGCTTCTCTCTTTTTTACATTGGGCTGCTTTGCCAGAGAGCAGATGGTTTTGTTTTATCCAATATTTTTCTTGGAAGGAATCTGGAATAGACAAAAGTTAGGCATGAAAAAGTTACTTCTCGGATTGCTTATCCCGGTAGTGATTTACGGACTACTTATATTACTAACCTATCAGACACCTGATGCCAGACGCTGGTCGTTGTTTTTCTATAATTTTGAAAACACAGCCAGGACAGCCGATTCCATAGTATCACTCTGGATATCATTTGGCTTTCTCTGGTTTTTGGGGGCGGCCGGGGCAGTAAGTATATTTGCAAAAAGATCAGAGCCGAAATTTAGTCTTTTGTTCTGGGGAGCTGTTACCGCCCTGCCCTTAACAATGATTTTAGGAATCTTTTTTACATATGTCAGAGAGACCAGAATTTTGTTTCCTCCGTTCGTATTCTTAATTCCGCTGGCACTTGTTGCTCTGAAGAATCTTTGGAATAATCTGCCTGCAGATAAATCTAAAACGTTCTGGATAATCACAGCCTGCACTGGCGCCTTGCTGATTACTGCTGGAGTGCTAATTGCACCGTATCTCTGGCCGGTATTCGATTATGGTTCAAGTTCTGTGCTCAGAAGATATTTTGCCGGAGTACAGATTGGCTTGAGCTTGCTGCTGCTTGTGGGGCTGGTTGTTAGTCGTTTCAGAGGATTAAATCGCCGTCATTCCACGTTTTAATCCCTAGCGCAGTCTAGGGGCTTGACGTGGAATCCAGCCGGTAATATGTACAGAGAGAGAAATATTATGATTTTACACAGGAACCCACCATAAATGGCAAAGTCCCGTGGGGTGGGGCACCCGGCCACATTATTCATGTGAACGCTATTGAATTATACGACCTCGACCAATAGCAAGCCAAATGCGATCGGCCTGGTTCACACCGAATTCTTTTTCGATGATGAGACTCAAGGTGTATGTTATTATTGCATCGCCAAGTCTTTCCTCTTGTTGGAGAGATCTGCTAATGCTTGTGGCTCTCCTAATCGCGTCCGTCTCTGAAAATCCTTTGCGAATGCAAAATTCTTTTATTCGATGAGCAAGTTGCTTGCCTTTTGCTTGCTGAATGAACTCAGCAGCCTGCCTCTCAATTAGTTGGCTCGCGACGCCTGGGTACATTATGCTCAATGTAGTCGAAAGAGCATCTCTCCATAGTTCTTCTTCTTGCCATGCCGGAACAATATCTTGGAATCCTTTCCGGAGCGCTATGCTGTGATTCCATGTTTCATACGCTTTTATGCCGACTCTTCTCCCAGGAGAACAATTCCTGAAAAGCAGTAGTCCAACACCAAAGTAAAGCATAAGGAATGAGACTGCCAATCCAGCCCACAGTAGCCAACCACTTTCCAGAATAGATAGGACCACAGCGACAGTTATCACAATTATCCATAGGATTAACTTAGCAAAAGGGAATTTGTGATAATTAGTAGCGAGCTTTGCACCTTCCAAGCCGTCCAACTAGCGCCTCCTTATTTTTCAACTATATGAATCCTGCTTGCGCAGAAATGACAATATCTTACCCTACTGCGATACCGGTGGCAGGTCGCGTTCCAGTTCTTTGTCGATGCGTTTGCCCAAGGCATAATCTGCCTGAACCAGAGTATGAATCTCACGGGTGCCTTCGTATATCGAGGCGCCTTTAGAGTTGCGGAAATAGCGCTCGACCGGATACTCGTCTGAAAAACCATAAGCGCCAAAAACCTGAACGGCATCAGCCGCGGCCTTTTCAGCCTCGCGACAGGCAATCCACTTAGCCAGCGAAGTCTCACGAGTGGAGCGCTTGCCCTGATTTTTCAGCCAGCCGGCTTTGAAACATAAATTGCGGGAATACTCATAGCCGGCTTCCATATTGGCAATCATCTGTTTGACCAGCTGATGTTCACCAATCGTCACTCCAAAAGTTTTTCTTTCGTTGGCGTATTTTACCGAGGCGTCACGGCAGGCGCGGATAAGTCCGCAGGAACCGGCGGCAACTGTAAAACGTCCCTGGTCAAGGCAGAACATGGCTATCTTAAATCCCTGGCCTTCTTCGTAAACCAGATTTTCTTTGGGAACTTTGACATCCTGAAATGACAAGAAACCGGTATTACCGGCCCGCACGCCAAGCTTGCCTTTGATGGTGCCGGTGGTGAGGCCATCGTAAGTGCGTTCAACTATAAAAGCCGAAAGACCGCTGTGGTCGCGGTTTTTCTTTTTCTCTAAATCTGTCCAGGCAAACACCAAAAAGTAGTCGGCGATATTAGCCAGCGAAATCCACATCTTCTCGCCGTTCATTATAAAGTGGTCGCCATCTTTGACGGCGGTAGTCTGAATGCCGACCGCGTCGGTGCCGGCGGCAGGTTCGGTCAGCCCAAAAGTAGCTATCTTTTCACCTTTGGCAGCCGGTATCAGATATTTTTCTTTTTGCTCTTCGCTGCCCCAGGTCAAAAGGGGCAGAGAAAACAGGCCGATATGCACCGAGAGAATGACCCTGGCCGAAGTATCAACATATTCAAGTTCTTCAGAGGCCAGCCCCAGTGAGATATAATCCATGCCCAGCCCACCGTATTTTTCAGGGATACAAAAGCCGAGCAAATTGGCTTTGCCCATGGCCGGCAATATAGCCGGATTGGCTTCCTGTTTGCGATCATACTCCTGAATGGTCGGCTGTATTACTTTTTCGGCCAGATCCCGGGCCATTTCCTGAACTGCTATTTGATTCTCTGTTAACTTGAAATCTATCATTATTTTTTGCTCCCGATAGTTTTTTTAGACTGTTGAAAGTAGACAAACTGTGTTGATAAGTCAATTGAGTTATAGCTGCGGGACAAGTTCAATTGCCCGATCCGTTTAGTTTTGCTATATTTCACAGGCGAGAAAATATGGCAAATTCCAAAATAATAAAAGCTGATATAATCCCCTACAATTCGGGGCATTCCAGTCTGGTTCATTCCTGGATTGACGATGAGAAATGCTATTATAATCTTTGTCTGGGCAAAGGTTTTCCTCCTCCTGATGATCTGGTCGAGAGTTGGCAGAGAAACGCCGTAAAATCTTATCTGATAGTTACCGGCGGAGAGCCGGTGGCCTATGGCGAACTTTGGGACAAGCCTTTTGAGATGGCCGTAGAAATTGCACACCTGCTGGTTGACCCGGCCAGACGCTCTATGGGTTATGGCACCAGGATGATTGAGCTTCTTTTTGAGTTAGTATCCCAGAGAAAAGCAGTTGCTTCTGTTCACCTAAATCTGTTCGTAGACAGCAAAGAAGCGCTGAACTGTTACCTAAGCGCTGGTTTTGAACTGGTAGGAGCAGCAAACTACACTACCGGACTAAAAATGATACGGATGATAAAATAGATTTACGAATATGCAGAAGGGATAAGGATGACAGACTATAGTAATATCATAGTTGAAAAAAAGAACAGCACTCTGATTGTGACAATCAATCGTGAACGGGCGCTGAATTCTCTTAACAAAGAAACTGTTGCAGAGCTCCAAAGCGCATTCGATGAATACCAAAGCGACAGCGATATTCGTTGTGTCATAGTTACCGGTGCAGGAAGCAAATCATTTGTTGCCGGCGCCGATATCGCTGAGATTTCTGAACTTGATCATGCCGGGGGCGAAACTCTTGCACGAAACGGCCTGAAACTGATGCAGACAATTCAGGATTTTCCCTGGCCTGTTATTGCTGCCATAAATGGATTTGCACTGGGTGGAGGCTGCGAATTAGCTCTGGCCTGTGATATCAGGCTGGCCTCGACCAAAGCCAGGCTGGGGCAGCCCGAAGTCAGCCTCGGTCTTATTCCCGGCTATGGCGGCACTCAGAGATTAGCCCGCTTAATAGCACGCGGCAAAGCGACACAGCTAATTATGACCGGTGAAGTGATAAAAGCCGATGAAGCCTACCGCATTGGATTGGTCGATGAAATTTGCGAGCCAGAAGAGCTAATGGACAAAGCTCAGGCTATGGCCGACGAGATAGCCTCCAAAGGACCTCTGGCAATCAAGAAAGCCAAAGAATGTATAAACGGCGGGCTTGAGATGACTCTTGCTGAGGGCTGTAAGCTCGAGATGCAAAAATTCGCTGAAGTTTGCGGAACTCATGACAAGACCGAAGGCACCAAAGCTTTCATGGAAAAACGCAAACCTGATTTTAAGGGCAATTAGTCCGGGCAGTTTGAATGGATTTAGGCTGGGTGTTTTTTAACTCATTTATAGTCGGCTTTTCAGGAGCGATGATGCCCGGACCGCTATTGGTAATCGGAATTTCTGAAACACCCCGCCATGGCTGGCGCACCGGTGCCATAATTTCTGTGGGTCATGCTATTGCCGAAATAGGCGTGGTGTTAGTGCTGGTGATGGGCATTGCCGCCTTTGCCAAAGACGAGTTAGTGACTCAAGTCATAGCAATTGTTGGCGGCGCGGCATTAATCCTGATGGGCCTGTCCATGGGCCGGGACATTCTAAAAAACAGTGTGAGCTATGAATCAATCGACAGTTCACAAAAAGGCAGTCGGCGGCTGCTGGCCGTCAAGGGAATTACTGCCACTCTTTCAAATCCTTTCTGGTTTGTCTGGTGGGGGACAGTCGGATTGAGTCTGCTTGTAGATTCGCAGCGTCTCGGAACCCAGGGACCGATTGTCTTTTATTTCGGACACATCCTGTCGGATTTTGTCTGGTACACGGCCGTCAGTGTTATCTTATGGAGCGGTAGAAAACTATTTGTGGGGAAAGTTCTCAAGTCACTGATTTTAGTCTGTTCGGTTTTTTTGATTTACCTGGGCATTACATTTTTGATAACCGGACTATCTAGTTTTACTTAAACAAAGCTTCATGAAGTCTCTCGTAAATAGGACCGCGCGGTGTCAGGGTAGATTTGAACAGGGTCAGCCTGTCGATTTGAAAAGGCATCGCTTCTATTTTATAATTTTCAATAAAACGCGCCAGTTGTGGCAGCGACTGTGGCTTTTTGACCCGGCCTAAAGTAAGATGCGGCCTGAACTTTCTGGTTTCTCTGGCATAGCCTAATTTGTGTACCAGCTGGTCAAGGCTGCCGGCCAGCCGTTCCAGTTCAGCATGGTCTCCGTCAAGACCGGCCCACAATGCTCTGGGGCGAATCAGATTGGGGAAGCCGCCAAGTTTTGATAATCTAAAATTCAGTATTTTGATTTCCCGTGAAGTTTCATCAATTATTTCCGAGATAGGTTCGACTAATGAATCGTCTGTTTCGCCCAGGAATTTTATGGTCAGGTGAATGTTCTCCGGTTTTACCCATTTGATATTGCCGGCTACGCTCTTTAGCTGATAAATTATATCGGCCAGTTCAGCTTCGACTTGCCGGCTGATTGGTGTGGCGATAAATAAGCGCATTAATTTTTTTCTATTCTATCTCTAAATCCAGAATATCTTTTCGCAGTAATTCTAAAGCCGCATATGAAGCACGGGCGCGGTTTGTTTCACGGTCTCGGCCGAAATTAAATTGTTTGGCAAACGACTTATGGGCCGAAGCAATTCCAATGAAAGTCAGACCGACCGGTTTATCGTCCGTACCGCCGCCCGGACCAGCCACGCCGGTAATCGACAAAGCGAAATCAGCAGAGAACCGTTTTCTGGCGCCAAGCGCCATTTCTATGGCTGTCTCTGCTGATACTGCTCCATATTTATTCAGAGTAGTCTTCTTTACGCCAAGCTCTGATACTTTGACCTCATTAGAATAAGCGATTATGCCTCCGGCAAAATATTTTGATGAGCCTGGCACCGAAGTTATAATCTCGCCAAGTTTGCCGCCGGTGCAGGATTCTGCTACTGCCAGAGATTTGTCATTGTCACTTAAGAGCTGCCCTGTTACAGACTGCAGGCTGTCGCTGTCATAGCCGTATACAAATTTGCCGACTTTTTTTTCAATCTGCTTGACAAGTTTTGAGGCTTTGTTTTCGGCCTTTTCTTTGCTGTCAGCCGTCGCTACTATGCGCAAATCGACGCCGCTCTCTGATGGCAGATAGGCCAGTTTGACGCCCGACTCTATTTCTAAATCAGCTGAGATAATCTCCGCCAGAGACGATTCGACTATACCGTTTAAGCGCAGGGTCGTAATTTTTATGGCCTGGCCAAAATTTTGTTTAGCTAAAAACGGGATTACTTCGTTATCCAATACATGACGCATCTCGGTGGGTACTCCTGGAAGCGATATAAAATAATAATCATTTTCGATGATTCCAATGCCAGCCGCCGAGCCGATATCATTTTTGAAAATCGTCGAATTACTTGGCAGCAGCGCCTGTTCTTCGTTGATGGCAGGCATATCTAGGCCGCGTCTGTGATAGCGCTCACGAATTTCTTCAAGCAGCTGTTCGTTTAAAACCAGCTGCCTCTTAAAAAATTTGACCAGCACTTTTTTGGTCAGGTCATCATCGGTCGGTCCCAGACCGCCGGTAGTGATTATCAGCTGTGCTCGCTTTAAGGCGTGTCTGATGGTTTCTTCGATTCTTTCAACAGAGTCACCGACCGTACTCTTATACTGAACCGACAGACCGATGCCGCTGAGTTTTCTGGCGATGTAGCCGGCATTAGTATCGGTCGTTTCTCCCAGCAGCAGCTCATCGCCGATGGTTATAATTTCAGCAATTATCATATTAAACCAAAGCGGCTAATCAGCCAGATTATGAGATGTGTGACCAGATTTGACTGCACTCCGGCTACGACATCATCCATGGTTATGCCCCAGCCTGCGGGCAGCTGCTCGACTTGTCTGGCGGGATAAATTTTTACGACATCCAGCGCTCTGAAAACAAAGAAAGCGATGGCATAGTTAATAAGAGAATAAGGCAGAAACAACAGCGTGATAAACATTCCGGCCCATTCGTCGATGACTATCTTGCGGGCATCATGCCCCAGCTCTTTTTCAGCCTCTCCGGCAGACCAGACCGAAACAATAGTTGCAGCTGTCGCTGCAATAATCAGCCCCAGCTGATTATTTTGAATCAGAAAAAAAGCTATCAGCCAGGGCGGGATAGAGCCAAATGTGCCGGGTGTAACCGGGAAATAGCCCGACCAAAAACCTGTGGCTAACATTCTGGCTGTGAATTTTTTCATTCTGATTTTATTTCAGTACTTTCTTAATCATGTAAGAATATTTTACAATATAGTCGATGCCGGTGCCAACAGTAATGGCAGCTGTAAACCAGAGCATCAGATTAAAATAATAGCGGTAATCAAATGAAAACAACTCCAGCGCCGGGCTGTCAAAATACTCAAGCGACTTCACAAAATTTATATAAAGAAGAACCACTCCCACCAGGCTTATCTGTATAAAAGTCTTCACTTTGGCCCACCAGGTGGGAGGAATGACCACGCTGCTGTAAGCCGCCAAAAGCCTCAATCCTGTTATTAAAAACTCACGTCCGATTATCAGCATAACCGGCAGCGGCGAAACATAACCCAGAGCAATAAATGATATCAAAGCGCTTGATACTAAAATCTTATCAGCCAACGGGTCCATAAACCGCCCAAAACCGGTTATTATTCCGAACTTGCGGGCGTAGTAGCCATCAATCATATCAGTCAGAGCCGCCACCATAAAAAGCCCCAGCGAGAGCAGCCTCCAGTAAAAGCTGTCTAAAATGAAGAAGTACATGAAAAAGGGAGCGATTATTATGCGCAGCAGAGTCAGCTTATTGGGCAGGTTCATAGGCCTAAAAAGGTATCAGCAATCGGCCTGACTGTCAATCCCCATTGCAGGTCGATCCGGACAGGAAATATCCTTATCAGTTATTTGCCAGAAGATATATAGTAATGCGGTCGATCTGTTCGACAGTTAGTTTGGCCTGCTCACCATACTTTTTTACCAGAGGAGGCCACTCCTCGTCACTTTTATCTGTAGGTTTGGGAAGAGTGTGACAGCTCTGACAGGAAGCTGCAAAAAGGCGGCTGTTTGAGGTAGACTCTTCATCTACAATTGATCCGCCGCAGCTAATTGAAAGAACAATAATCAGACCAAGAATAAGTGCGTTGACAACGCTTGATATCACAGTCCGATTCCCATCAGGAAGCGGGCTCTGGCATCGTCACTGTCGTCAGTAATTCCCCAGGCGTAACCAAAGCTATACCAGACAGGACCTGAAGCAAACGAGAAGGTCGGTCCCAGATACGAAGCTGTTTTGTTTTCGGCATCTTTAATAATCTCGTACCTACTGGTAGACTCTACTCCTATTGACCACTTGTAGCTGAGCTCATAGCCTAAGCCAATATCCAGCCCATATTCGTGTCGGGGGTCACCCGGTGCCCAGAAAAATTCATAGACCGGATTAAAGGCGATTGAAATTTTATCAAAGTCACTTCCGAAAATTAATTTGGCTTCGAGTTTATTTTGAGCTTTGAGATCTATTTTTCTTTTGTATTCGAGATAGAAAACAGGGGCGAATTTTTGACTGCCCGCACTATTTAACCTAAACCTGGTACGCAGCTGAAAAGCGTCCCACTTGAGCGCTTCGTTTTCGTTCTGGCTGAAAATCTGATAAATAGAAAAATCCCAATTAGGAGCCAGACCGTGCTCAATTTCCAGGCGGTACTCCCAGCTGTCTGTAGTGCTCAGTTTAGTTGTCTGATAAAACTCAAGGTCTACTCCGTCAGGTTGCTGCAAAATCGGCTGATAGGTCCAGACAAATTTTCTGCGGTCAGCGTTAGCCGTAGAGACTGCCACAAGAATTATCAAAGTAGCCAGGAAGATTTTTCTGAAGCACATTTGTATACTCTCCACTGTTTTCATTTATAACTGCTAAATGAAAACCATTTTCATTTAGCTTTTTGTTGCTGTCATTATAAGATAACATCAGCACTGATGTCAACGGAAAAGAACACAATTTTGTAATGTTTTAGATCGTGACTTTTTATGCCTGCCAGAATCAGCCTGGGTAACTTAAGGGAATTAAAAAACCCAAGCAGGAATAGTTCCTGCCTGGGTGGACGATATTAGGTAATCCACAGAAAGAGTAACACTTTCCGATTGCACAGTAAATCTAACAATAATCATTTTTTTGTCAAGGAGAAAATGCGAAAAAAGTGATTTATTTTCCAGGTCTTTCTGCCTATTTTAAGATTGGAAGACGTCATTATTATGTATGAGTATAAAAAAACAGAAGCCGAAAAGGAGGTTTTTCTATTATAATGACTGCAGCAAATAGCCCAGAATGTGGATAGCCTGTAGATAGTATGTGGGTAACTCTGTAATCCATTATCGGGAAGGTGGTTACAAATCGCATAAATCAAAAATAAGGGTTCTGAAACAACTGCAATAAGTTAGGCCTCTATTTTTCTGAAACTCACAAACTTACGGGTTTAGCCGAATGGACTAAGCCGTCAATGTTAATAAATCCGAACCTTTTCGCCATTCTGGCTTTGTCGTAACTTGCTGCGAGACAACCGATTTTAATTTTAATGAAAAATTGTCTGAATTTTATTAGTACCCCTATTTACTCAGGCTATATTGGCTACCCCGCTGAAGATTAGGAAAGACTTCTGTAGTAAAGTTGTTATTACTTCTTCAGTAACGGTAAATCATAAATAGAAACTTTTGGAGAGTTGTGATTATATCAAGTAGAAATGCCCAAGGCCATTCTGTCTTAAGCGAGCTCTTTAGAATTGTTTTTGCAGGAGGGAAAAGTTGAAGATAAATCGTTTATTTACTAAAGAGAGCAAGTCGCCCTATGATGGCATAGAGTTCACTCAGAGGTCTTCAGAAATAAAGAATCCTGACGGCTCGGTAGTTTTTAAGCAGGATGATATTCAAGTTCCGAGTGAGTGGTCGCAGGTAGCAATTGATATTTTAGCACAGAAATATTTCCGCCGTGCCGGAGTTCCTCAGAGTGATGAGAAAGGGCAGCCACTACTGGATGAATCCGGAGAGCAGATCACAGGCAGAGAGACAGACGCCAGGCAGATTTTTGGTCGCTTAGCCGGTTGCTGGAAACATTGGGGCGAGAAATACGAATACTTTGATTCACCTCAGGATGCGCAGGCTTTTGAAGATGAAATATCTTATATGCTGGCGGTTCAGATTGCTGCTCCCAACTCACCGCAATGGTTCAACACCGGACTTTATCATTCTTATGGCATCACCGGCAGAGCTCAGGGGCATTATTTTGTCGATCCCGAGACTCACAATCTGACAACTGCTCAAAACGCCTATGAACACCCTCAGCCGCATGCCTGCTTCATTCAGTCAGTTAGTGATGACCTGGTCAACAAAGGCGGCATAATGGACTTGTGGGTGCGAGAGGCCCGTCTTTTTAAATACGGTTCAGGTACCGGCACAAACTTCTCCAATTTACGGGGAGAAAAAGAACCTCTTTCGGGCGGAGGAAATTCATCGGGCTTGATGTCGTTTCTAAAAATCGGAGACCGTGCTGCTGGCGCCATAAAATCAGGCGGCACCACCCGGCGCGCAGCCAAGATGGTCTGTCTTGATCTGGACCATCCCGACATAATAGATTTTATTTCATGGAAAGTTGTCGAAGAGCAAAAAGTAGCCGCCTTAGTCACCGGCTCCATAATTATAAAACAGCAACTCAAGAATATTTTTGAGTCCACCCAAATAACCGGTGAAGATAAAGTTGCTGCTGTTGAAACTGACCCGAATAAAAATTCAAAATTAAAATTGGCACTTAAGACAGCCAGACAGCTTTCGGTGCCGACTGCTTATATTCAAAAAATAATAGGTCTGGCAAATCAGGGGATAGCAGAAATTGACTTTATTGAACTTGATACAAACTGGGATAGTGAAGCCTATCTGACTGTATCCGGTCAGAATTCTAATAATTCTATTCGAGTCCCCAATGATTTCTTTAAGACACTTCAGGAAGGCGGTGAATGGAATTTGATTCGCCGCACCGATGGCGCTGTTCATGAATCAATCCCGGCTGCAGAGTTATGGGAGAAAATATGTTATTCGGCCTGGGCCTGCGCCGACCCCGGCATTCAGTTTGACACCACTATAAATGAGTGGCACACCTGTCCGCACGAAGGGCGTATAAATGCCTCCAATCCCTGCTCCGAATATATGTTTCTTGACGATACCGCCTGCAACTTGGCTTCGATTAACTTAATCAAGTTTCTCAAAAGTGACGGCACCTTTGATATTGAGGGCTACCTGCATGCGATTTCACTGTGGACAATAGTTCTGGAAATCTCTGTACTCATGGCCTCATTTCCTTCGGCAGCTATTGCCCAAAGAAGTTATGACTATCGCACGCTGGGACTTGGATTTGCAAATTTGGGTACTCTTTTGATGCGTATGGGCATTCCCTATGATTCTTCTGAAGGCTATGCCTGGTGCGGAGCGCTGAGCTCTATGCTGACCGGTCAGTCCTATGTCGTTTCGGCCGAAATGGCTAAGCAGCTGGGACCATTTCCGGCTTATTTTAAGAATCGTGAATCTATGCTGAAAGTGATGCGCAATCATCGGCGGGCTGCCTATAATGCCGAGAAGTCTGAATTTGAAGATCTGACAATCAAACCGACGGGAATCAATCAGAATTATATTCCAGAGGAAATATTAGAGACAGCTCGCCGGGTCTGGGACAAAGCCATCGAACAGGGAGAAATTTATGGTTTCCGCAATGCTCAGGCGACTGTAATTGCCCCTACCGGCACGATTGGCCTTTTGATGGATTGTGACACCACCGGTATTGAGCCTGATTTTTCACTGGTGAAATTTAAGAAACTTGCCGGCGGCGGTTATTTTAAGATTATCAATCAGTCGGTACCGGTAGCGCTTGATAAGCTTGGCTATACTAATGAAGAGAACGATGAGATTATTATCTATGCTACCGGACGGAAGACTCTGAGGGGTGCTCCCTTTATTAATCATGAGTCGCTGAGAGCCAAAGGATTTGAAAAAGAGCAGTTAGATAAGATAGAAAAGACGCTGGCAAACGTTTTTGATGTTTCATTTGCCTTTAACAAGTATTCACTGGGTGAGGAGTTTCTCCGGGATACCCTAGGATTCAGCGAAGAGGTCACGGAAGACTGGAATTTTAATCTGCTGCGGGAGCTGGGTTTTACCCGTGAGCAGATTGAAGCAGCAAATGAATTTTGCTGCGGCACCATGACGCTCGAGAGAGCTCCTCACTTAAAAGAGGAACATCTGCCGATATTTGACTGCGCCAACAAGTGCGGCCGCAAAGGAGTCAGATATATCAGGTACGAAGCTCATATTAAAATGATGGCGGCATCGCAGCCGTTTATCTCGGGAGCTATCTCCAAGACGATTAATATGCCATCTGAGGCAACAATTGATGATGTCAAAAAGGCTTACCGGATGTCCTGGGAGACAATGAATAAGGCCATTGCATTGTATCGTGACGGCTCCAAGCTCAGTCAGCCGCTAAGTTCCAAGCTCTTTGAAGAAGACGAAGCCGAAGGACCGCTGACAGTTGAAAAAGTATCTGAGCAGATGGCCGAGAAAATCATATACCGCTATATAGCCAAACGTCGCCGTATGCCGCAAAGACGGGCTGGCTATACCCAAAAAGCAGTTGTCGGCGGGCATAAACTATATCTGCGGACCGGCGAATACAGCGACGGCACTCTGGGAGAGATTTTCCTGGATATGCATCGCGAGGGAGCAGCCTTCCGCTCCATGATGAACTGCTTTGCTATTGCAGTTTCGCTGGGTCTTCAGCATGGCGTTCCCCTGGAAGAATTTGTAGACGCCTTTTTGTTCTCCCGCTTTGAGCCCAACGGGCTGGTTCAGGGAAATAAGTCTATCAAGATGTCGACTTCTATAATCGATTACATCTTCCGTGAGCTGGCTATTTCTTATCTGGAACGCAATGATCTGGCGCAGGTGTCCGAAGAGGATCTGCGCAGTGATACTCTGGGTGAACCTATGGACTTTGAAGAAGAAGAAGAAATTAAGCAGGCTGCCAACAGGAAAGTACCGACCGGAAAACGGACCGAAAATGATATTCGCACCCGTCATCTGGTACAGGATTTGTCCAACGGTGATGCCAACGGCAGCAGCAATGGATCTGATAAAGAATCTATTAACCGCATTGATAAAGATAAGGGAGTAGAGGCCAATGCTAAACAGACGGAGAGTCCGATTGCTGATGAACAATTTGAAAGCGCCTCGGCGCATTTTGAGTATACCAAAACAACAGTTACCTCTACTTCAACTTCAATCGAAGGACGACGTCTCCTTGAAATCAGAGAAGCGCGATTAAAAGGCTACGAAGGCGACATGTGCGACGAGTGCGGGCAGTTTACAATGGTACGCAACGGCACCTGCCTTAAATGCGATACCTGCGGCGCGACCTCAGGCTGCAGCTGATAATTTCAGGCCATAACATTTCTAATATATTACCCGGCCGCCACCAGCGCGGTCGGGTTTTCTTTTTACTGTTAGCATAGCTTAAAAAAGTTTTGTTTCTTGAATATAATAGAAACCGGAGTTTTTCTATTTTGAAAATTTCTATAAGAATTATCAACACCCTGGCTTTTGTAGTTTTCTCTTACCTGTCCATTACAGGCTTTCGCCTGATGCTGTTTGGCAACCGCCTGCCGCCGCCTGAATGGTTGATATGGCTGCAAACTATGGAGTTCGGCTATAACACTCAGCTGCTTCACTTTTATGCCGGGATAGTTCTGGCAGGGTTGTTGATAATAAAAATCGCTCTAGGATTTTTTTCTGCTGGAGAAAAACATTCGGAAAAGATGAACTTAAATATTGCCGTAAAGTGGCGGAGCAATTTTGCTTTTGTAATATATCTGCTGCTGTTTCTAGCAATTATATCGGGACTGCTTGTTTATTCAGGAAAGATAACCGATCAACTTGCTTATGCTTCACTTAAGAATATGCATTTGATCTGTTTTTGGGGAGTGCTGCTAATTTCTGTTTTTTACGGGATAGTTCAAATTCTTCAAAGAGACAGAGACAGAAATGAGCACAGAATTAGTTACAGGTCGAAAGAGGGCAAAAGAATTTGGGCCGCTCTGGCAGCTTTTATTCTTATCTGCACTATGGCTGTCTGGGGAGTTTCTGAATTTGTAAGTACTCAGGTGACCTTAACCAGCCGCAGGATGAATCGAAATATCGTGCTTGATGGTCATGCCCGCACAAGAGAATGGTATGGGGTAGACTCTGTACTGGTAGCGCTAACTGGCGGAGACAATTTTGATAATGGAACTACTAATATTTTAGTCAAGAGTTTTAGAAACCGGCAGCATATTTTTTTTCTATTTCAGTGGCAGGATAAGAGTCGGTCGTATAATCGCCAGCTGGTTAAAACTGATAGCGGCTGGATAGAACAAAAATCCGACAGTTCAATTTTTGGGGAGTCTGTTTATTTTGAGGACCAGTTAGCGGTTTCTTTTCACAGGAGCAGTTCGGGCTGCTTGGAAAGTTGTCATCTGGGAAACAGCCAGCAAGCCGGCAGACATTATACAAGTGGTGATACCGCAGACGTCTGGATGTGGAAAGCACTAAGCACTAATCCGGTTGGTGAGGCAGATGATGGCTGGTGGGCGAAAGCAGCCAGAGATTCAAACGGAGGGATCCGCTTTGATAACTCAGCCGGCGGCGGTTATGCCTCGAACTTAAATCGTGAATGGGATGAGCCATATTTTTTGAGTTATCATCCCGCCTATAGATACTGGATAGATATGAGATCAAAATATTTTATGCCATATCGTTCCGGGCTGGACATTTTTGAAGTTGGTGCGATTCAGCCGGCTGTGGTAACTGCGCCGTTCATGGGAGACCGGGGCGATATCCGCGTCCGGGGAAACTGGGCCAGGGGTGTCTGGACTGTAGAATTAAGCAGGGCTTTAAATACTGGCTCACCATTTGATATTGTTTTAATGGGAACTGTCTGGATGAGTCTGGCGCCATTTGATAACAGTGAGAAAATGCACAGTTATCATTTTAAGACAATCAAACTTATTATTGAAAAATGACATAAATCTGATATAAGAAAAAAAGGACCGGTTTTGAAACCGGCCCTTTCATCATGAACTACTCTTGATAATCATTACTGGCAAGTTCCTGTTTGAGCTGTCTGGCTTTGGTGACTAAGTTCATCAGTTCCAGCACATCGTTCTGGCCGGTTTGATTGTAAACATCGCTCGCCAGTGAAAGCACGTCGCCCAAATTTGATCCTTTAGCCCAATAAGATTCACGCATAATTTCAGAAAACTCGGCAGCGGCCGCAGCCAGTTTGTAGTCAGGGCTCGAAAATGCAAAGTTGCGGTCAAATATACTTATGGCAATGGGCCGGTTGATCTCTTCGACAATACCTGTTTCCGGATTTTTATAACGAATATAGATTTTGCCAATCTGTTTTTTGTGGGCGTCTTTGTTGAACTTAATTTCGTACAGAGCCGTAACACTGTGGCCGGAGCCTACTTCGCCGCCGTCCTCGTTATCATCACGAAATTTGTTGTCCTCGACGTCGCGGTTTTCGTAACCCAGCAGGCGATAGCTGCGGACAACCTCGGGATCAAAATCTACCTGAATTTTGACATCGCGGGCTATTACCTGCAGTGCGCCTGAGAGGTTATCTGTAAATACTCTTCTGGCTTCGGCGATATCATCGACATAGGCGTAGTAGCCGTTGCCTTTGTTGCCGAGTTTCTCCATCAGCACGTCGTTATAGTTGCCCATGCCAAAACCGATGGCAGAAAGAGTGATACCCCGGTCAGCCTGTTTTTTGATTCGCTTAAGCAGTTCGTCTGCGCCGGTAATGCCAACATTGGCCACGCCGTCAGAACATAATATAATTCTGTTTATTTTGTTTTTGTCGAAATGACGCGAAGACATTTCGTAGGCCAGTCGCAAACCGGCGTCGCAATTGGTAGAGCCGCCCGATTGCAGTCTTTCAATAGCTGACAGGATTCTTTCTTTATTTGCAATTGATGTTGGCTGCAGATGCACTCTGCCGGTTGAGCCATAGGTGACTATGCCGACTCTGTCATCGTAATTCAGTTTGTTGACCAACAACTTGAGCGCTTTTTTGACAAGCCCGAGTCTGTCTTCGCGCGACATGGATCCGGAGATATCGACCACGAAGACAAGATTGGCCGGCTTGCGGTTTTCTTCGCTTATCTTTTTGCCTTTGATACCTATGCGGAGCATCTGGCAGTTTTGTCCAAACGGCGAGCGGGAGCCTTCGAGATAAACCGCAAAAGTTTCTTCCTGGGGCGCTTTATAGTTGTAACTAAAGTGGTTGACAAATTCTTCGGTTCTGACGGCATCTTTTTCCGGCAGGTTGCCTCGTTCAAGATAAGCGCGCGCCAGAATATAAGAAGCATCATCGATATCTACTGCAAAAGTAGAAAAGTGGTCATCTTCAGTATCGACAAAGGGATTGACGCCATAGTTTTCAAAAAACATAGCGTCATATGGTTTGCCGTTGACTATAGCTGTGCCGCCATGGGCAGGAGGAAAAGGGTTTCTCTTTTCTCGTCTGTATAGATACAAATTGGCGCCGGACTGCCCTAAACCGCCTACAGGGTTGTTTATCGTTACGCCGTCTGTCATGTATGAAACTTCATGAGCTCTGCCGCCCCTGTCTTTGATAATGATCGTCTGATTAGAAGTCTCAAACTTGTCAATAATGTCAATCTGGGCTTCTACGATTATTTTTTCTTTGAGACCCTCAGACATAGGAGTCAGGGAGTTGTTTAATTCCAAGGTCAAGCCGGATTCTACCGTTACTTGTTTAAGCTCAACGGTCTGGTAACCAACCCCTGTGATTCGAAGGGTATAGTTGCCCGGCGGGATTTCCTTAATCAAGAAATTTCCTGAAGAGTCGGTGACAGCTCCTCGATTAGTGCCGACTACTGCAATGCTTGCCCCTGCGATGGGCAGGTTAGTTTGGCTGTCTACAATCGTTCCGGAAATTTGTCCGGTCGGTGCTGCCATTATAATAGCGGCGGCTATTAGCGATACTAAGGCGAGGACTGCCAGGGTTAATTTGATGTTGTGGCGCATAATCCACCTCCTGCGAAAGATTAATGTTTTGTACTTCTGAGGGGATTACAGCCAAGAGACGGCTTTCTTCCAGCCGATGTGCAAAAAATAAACTTTTTTATGATAAAAAATCAGGAAAGCGCAGGATTTACGGGAAAATACCCAGCTCCTGATAAGAGACCGCAATTTTATCAATAGAATTCATGAAGGCAGCAGTTCTTAGATCGACTTTATTTATTCTGGCAGATTCATATATCTGATTGTAGGCCTGAATCATGGTTTCTTCAAGGCCCGATCTTACCAGATCCAGTTCATCGGCCCCGGTGGCAACTTTGTTGATAAGAGATTGTTCGAATTTTTTCCCGGTGATACTTTCAACAGATTTTAAAATGTTGGTAATCATTGACTGGTCAAATCTTTTTTCCATGCGCCCGAAACGTACATGGGACAGGTTTTTTATCCACTCAAAATAAGAGACAGTAACACCGCCGGCGTTTATGAACATGTCTGGTAAAATATAAGCACCTCTTTCAAGCAGGATTTCGCTGGCAAGAGCGGTGGTTGGTCCGTTGGCTCCTTCAGCAATGATTTTTGCCTTAATATTAGGTGCATTGATTCGGGTAATCTGGTTTTCTAATGCCGCCGGCACCAAAATGTCGCATTCAAATTCAAGCGCCTGACTTGGATCTTCATATCCTTCGGCTCCGGGAAAGCCCTGCGTCTTGCCGGTCTCCTGGCGGTAGCTCATAAGCTTTTCGATGTCAATGCCTTTTGAATCATAAAGTGAGCCGTCGTATTCGGCAATTCCGACTATAATTGCGCCGGCTTCCTCTAGGAATTTGGCGCTGTGATAGCCGACATTTCCCAGTCCCTGCACAACCACGCGCTTGCCTTCGATACCATTGGATAGTCCCAGCTTTTTCATCTCTTCAGTATGCTGACAGGCTTCACGTATACCGTAAAAGACCCCCAGGCCGGTTGCTTCGGTTCTGCCCCGCACGCCGCCCTGCGATACAGGCTTGCCGGTAACACAGCCGTAAGCGTTCATGTCGTCCCCTTTCATAGCCAGATAAGTATCTAAGATCCAGGCCATTTCTTTTTGGCCGGTGCCGTAGTCTGGGGCGGGAACATCTATAGATGGTCCGATAAAATTTTTCCTAATCAGTTCGTAGGCATAGCGTCGGGTGAGTCTCTGCAACTCAGGCTCTGAATACTTGTGGCGGGCAATTTTTACGCCGCCTTTGGAACCTCCGAAAGGAACATCTACTATGGCGCACTTATAAGACATCAGTGCTGCCAGCGCCATAACTTCGTCTTCAGTTACATTGGCGGCAAAGCGGATGCCTCCCTTGCCGGGAAGTTTATGATGGCTGTGCTCGGCCCGCCAGGCTTCGATAACTTCTATTTCACCATTATCCAACTGCACCGGAAACTTCATGTGATAGACGCTGTTGCAGGCTTTTATCTGTTTGAGAAGACCTTCGGGGTGTTTGGTAAGAGCGGCGGCTTTATCAAAATTCTTGTTTACTTGTTCAAGGAAACTTGGCTCTTGAAAAGATGTCTGTGGTTCGGCTACTGTCGTCATAATTTTTCCCAACTTCAGGGGACAAACATATGTATGCTTATCGGTAAAACAAAGAGATAAATGACGAAAGTCTGTAGAAAGTAGAAAATCTGTTGATTAGTCGAAAGTTCATTTATTTAGCGATTAAAACTACTTCTCCAGCATTGGTTCTGCTGTAAGAGAGCTTTCTGACAATCCCAGCAGCGAGCGGATTTTGGCTGTTATCTCAATAGCATAAGAGAATACCAGTGGCGTTAACAGCAGGGTTATGACCGACGACAGGGCCAGTCCGCCGATTACGACCGCTCCCAGCCCGCGGTAAAGTTCCGACCCCGCTCCCGGCATAATCACCAGGGGCAGCATGCCAAAGGCTGAGGTGGCTGTTGACATGAAAATAGGACGGACCCGGACTCTCACAGATTCTTTGACAGCTTCTCTTTGATTCTGTCCTTCTCTTATGAGCTGCAGGGCATGGTAGACTATTAAAATTGAGTTGTTTATAACAGTACCCACTAATATCACAAAACCGAGCATTGTCAGGATATCCAGCTGTAAATTTGAATCAAAGAGCTGTACCATCCGCAGACCCAGGACACCGCCGAAAGTAGCCAGTGGTACGGTGACCAGAATTACTAAGGGATAGGTAAACGATTGAAACAACGCTGCCAAAAGCAGATAGGTCAAAAGTATAGCCAATAAGAAATCGGCAACGAGTTCGCTCCTGAGTTTCGATAAGTCATCGGCAGTTCCGGCCAGCTTAATATCATACAAGCCGCCAATTTGGCCTTCCTGTCTAAGCGGATCGATAATCTGTGTCCGTACCGAGGCGATGGCGTCTTCTAAAGCGATATTATCGGGCAGAGTAGTTTCGATTGAAACGGCTCTTTGTTTTTCTCTGTGATTTATCTGCACCGGTCCCTGATGCATCTCTATTCTGGCAACATCGCCGACAGTTATTATTCTGCCGCCGGGAGTAGCAAGCGGCAATTGTGCTATATCCTGGGTATGGCGGGTCCAGCTGTCGTCCCCTTTTAATATCAAATCAAGTTCACGTCCCTGATGGTAGTACTCGCTTACTCTGGCGCCATCAACCAGCGCGTTTACCGCCTGTCCGATTTCACGAGCGTTAAAACCGGCATCAGCAGCACGCACCCGGTCGGGGTATATTCTTACTTCCGGATTTCCTAAATCCAGGCCCGGTATCGGCCGTGATTGCGCGCCCGGTATAACCTGCCCCATTTTCTGAAAAACTTGAGCTGCAACAGCCAGAACTTTGTTTAAGTCCGGGCCGGTGACATCAAGACGGATAGAGCGGGTGCCGGCAAAGCCACGCGAGAAAAGTGACATCTGGTTAGCAAATCCATAAGTGCCTGGTATTGAAAAAATAGCTTTGTTAGCAACCGGCACAAGTTCTGAGCCTTTGCTTTCATCCCTGGACCTCATGCCCATAAAGGCCATGTTGGAGAGAGCTACATAGAAGAAGTTATCGACCCCGCCTCCCGGCAGATTCTCAGCTTCGGCCGCCTCTGTTTCCCAGAGATAATTCAGGTTTGATTCAAGACTTTTCCCAATTTCAATCATTTCATCCATATTGTATCCGGGAGGCGGGATAATAACACCAAAGACAAAGTTCTGGTTACCATTGGGGAGATATTCTGCCGGGGGCAGCAACAGCCAGGAAAGCCCTAATGAGAAGAATATGATACCTGAAGTTGTTAACAGTCGTCGCATTGGCGCGGCGTTAATGAAATCAACAAATCCGGCAATTTTATTGGCCAGCCGGCCAAGTCTGGTTTGGCTGGGGTCTTTGCTTTTCAGGCTATCGGCAATTTTTAAAAATCTCGACGAAAATGCCGGAATCACCGTCATTGAAACAATTAGCGAAACAGTAATGGCGCTGCAAAGAGCTATAGCAATATCACGGAAAAGCTGACCGGCACGTTCTTCGATAAACAGCACTGGCAGGAAAACAGCAACAGTTGTCACAGTTGAAGCAAATATGGCTCCCCAGACTTCGGTGGTGCCGTCGCGCGCCGCCTGCCAGCGGTTTTTACCCATTTGCATATGCCGGTAAATATTTTCAAGCACCACAATGGCGGCATCGACCACCAATCCTACCGCAAAAGCCATCCCCGCCAGGGAAATGACATTGATCGTCCTGCCGAACAAAGCCATTGTCAAAAATGTAGTAATAATTGAAATCGGTATAGAAACTGCAACTACCATAATGGAACTAAAAGAGCGCAAAAACAAAAAGAGTACAATAATAGCTAAAAAGCCGCCGAGAAAGATATTGGTGAAGACCAAATCGATAGCCGAATTGATGTACACAGATTCGCTATATACGTTTTCAATCCTGAGTCCTCTCGGCTCCATAATCTCTTTGTTGATGAGTTCCATTTCTTCCATGAGGCCGCTCAGCACCTCCAGAACATTGGCGCCGACCTGACGCTGAGCATTGAAGGCCATTGAAGGTTTCCCAAGATGCCGTACCAGAGCCCTCGGTTTTTCGTAACCAAGTGTTACGCTGGCGATATCGCCGACCCTGATAGGCACGTTATTGCGAACTGTGATTACAGTCTGCTCGACATCTTCAACGCTGTCATATCGGGAAATAGTTCTGACAACATAGCGGCGCTTGCCTTCGCTAAAATCCCCGGCAGATATATCTCTGTTTTCTGCTCTCAATGCGTTTTGGAGCTGCAATATAGTAATGCCGGATGAGGCCAGCTGTCCCGGGTCAAAGGTGACGTGAAGTTCCCGCTCCAGTCCGCCAAACAGGTTGATCCGCGAAACCCCGCCGACTCGTTCCATGCGCGGTTTGACCAGATCATCAATCATGCTGTAGAGTTGAGGGACATAGACGCTGTCGTTCTCGGATTTAATTACGAACCAGGCTACGGCGCCTTCGAATCTGCCCGAGGAGCTTATAATCGGCTGGTCCGCATTCTGCGGATAAGAGGGCACTTCGTTGAGCTTATTGGTAACTCTCACCAGTGCCGCTGAGATATCTGTGCCGACCGGAAATTCCATGGTTACGACACCGTTGCCGTCGCTTGATTCGGAATTCATCTGCAGCACACCTTCAATAGATTTGAGGTATTCTTCCTGCTTGTTGATAATTTCTTTTTCGATTTCTTCAGGGGAGGCGCCGGGCCAGATAGAGGTAACCGTTATAATAGGGCGTTCAACTTCGGGCGTAAGCTGTACCGGCACTTTACTCAGTGCCACAAATCCGGCCAGAACAGCAATGAGAACTCCGACAATAACTGTTACAGGATATTTGATAGAAGAATTAATTAAGCTCATCTAAGTATTTTCCGGATATAAGATTATGAATCGTCTTCTTGCTGCCCGTTTTCAGGTACTGATTGCGGCGGGGGACTGTCGGAAGTTTTGACCGGGCTTCCGGGGAAAATTCTTTCATTGCCTCTGACTACTACTATCATGCCCTCGGTCAAGCCGGTCCCTTCAATTGCGATTTTTTGCCCCTTCGTCGACGATGTTAAGACTGAAATAGAGGCCGCTTTTCCATCGTTGATGGTATATATCATAGTTTGATTTCCCTGCCTGACGATGGCATCTTTGGAAACAGCCAGACTTGAAAATGTTTCATCAAGTGAAAGGATGGCACGCACCAGCATGCCGGCACCAAGAAGCCCCTGGCTATTATCTACCGAGACAATAACCGGAAAAGTGTGCGTGGCCGAAGTAGCATTCGGAGCTATGCCTGTAACAATCCCTGTCATGGGAGCCTTTTCTTTGGCTGAAGTATATATTGTAACCTCGGTTCCGGTCTTCAGGTGGCCAAAATATCGCTCTGGCAGGTCAAGCTTGATTTTAATTTTAGAAAGCTGAGTCATCTCAAAAACAGGTGAGCCTTCTTTGACCCATTCTCCAACTGCAGTCAACTGGTTGCCGGTGTAGCCGGAAAATGGCGCCCGTATGGTGCAGTCGGCCAGGTCGTGAGCCAGCCTCTCCTGTTCAGATTTTAACTGGTTATATTTTTCATTGGCAATAGCAGCCATCGCCCGGGCAGAGTCAATTGCCAGTGCAGAAAGCAAATTTTTACTATAGAGGTCTTCCGCCCTTTTAGCAATTTTTGCAACCAGTGCCGCTTCTATTTTGGCCTGGTTAGCTTCGGCAGTCTTGGCTTTGTAGGAAAGCGCAATTCGGGTGGTATCAAGCCGCACCAGAGCCTCCCCTTTACTCAGTCGGTTGCCTTCAAGGGCACTTATTGATACGACCTGTGCCGCTACTTTTGAAACTACTCTGCTTTGATAGAGAGCTTCAGTTCTGCCTACCAGAGTTATCTGGTCATGGAAATCGAGCCGTTCAACCTTTTCAGTAACCACCAGGGTTGGAGGCATTTGCTGGGCAGAGGCAATAGAATGAAACAGGAAAAAGGCAATTGCTATTGTGAAGCGTAATTTATCCATTTATTCAAAATCCCTTATGCTTTCAAAAAACTCTCTTATTAGGAATAGGCATTAAATGTTTAAACGATTAAGCCGTCAAATTGTTTTCAATATACCACTTTTTTCTGCATATTGGAAATCACAGATATTGTAAAATTCTGGAGATGTTAGGTAAATCTAAAAAATTGCAACTACTGACAGTTTGAAGGGTTCAATATTTTTACTGGACATAATTGGCTAAATATTGCATTTGCAGAGGAATTGAGATGAAATTACCGTCCCGGAAAAAAAATAATGTACGTCTTTCTATGCTTTACTTACTAACAGCTTTATTCTTATCCGGAAATTCTGTTCAGGCTAAGCCTGTCCAGGCCGGGCATGTGGAAGTTGAGCTTATTTCAGAGAATAGCTCTATAGCCCCGGGTGAACCGTTTTGGGTCGCTATAAGGCTCAGGATGGATGACGACTGGCATATTAACTGGTCAAATCCGGGTGATTTTGGGCTGGCCCCGACTATTGTCTGGCAGCTTCCGGCAGGATTTACAGCAGGAGAAATCGAGTGGCCTGTTCCAGAGCGCCTGATATTCTCTCCGTTTGTAGGTTATGGCTATGAAGGCGAGAAAATTTTGCCGGTTAAGATCAGTCCGCCGAAATCTGTTTTATCGGGATCTGAGATAAGAATCGAAGCTGCCGCTGACTGGGTTGTCTGCGGCGAAGTCTGCATTCCGGGAGGTGCCAAATTGTCTCTGCAGCTAAATGTTGTTGAGAGTTCTCCGCTGCCGGATAAAAACTGGGCTCATTTTTTTGACAGCTTTAGAAAGGCCGCACCTCAAGTGGACAGTTCCTACAGAGTCATCTCCAAGCTGACCGAAAATGCTCTGTATATTTCGGTGGCTCGAAATTCATCTGATAAGATGCAGATAGACAGCCTCATTTTTTACCCTGAATTTAACGGGCTAATCAAGAACGCTGCCTCTCAAAAACTTTCAAAAGATGAATCTGGTTACGTTCTCAAAATAGAACGGGACCCGTTGGGTGTTTCACCGCCGGAAAGACTTAAAGGGATAATGGTGCTGCGGAAAAACAATGACTCAAAAACAATAAAAACGAATTTCAAATTTGATGTTCTGTTAGAAAAAAAATGAATATTTAAAAATTGTAAAATGTAAAGAATAAACTACATAATTGAAACCCCGCAAGCTATGTGGTTGAATTTTAATCGGGAATTGAAAAGGAAAAAGAAGAATGAAAAAGTTTTTTGGAATAGCGGCTCTGGCTGCGATGCTTGCGCTTGTTTTTACAGTTTTTGTCTTGTCTCAAGACAGTAAAGAAGAAAAAGTGGAAGTTACTATAACTGCAAAGATAGGTCAGCCTGCCCCAAATTTTAAGCTCAGCAGTGCCACTGGCAAAGAGCATTCGCTGTCTGACTACAAAGGTAAGTGGGTTGTTTTAGAATGGATAAATCTGCAATGCCCGTTTGTGCTCAAACATTATAATTCAAAAAACATGCAGACACTTCAGCAAACTTACACCAAAAAAGAAGTTGTCTGGCTCTCCATTTGTTCGTCTGCTCCCGGTAAGCAGGGGAATTTTTCAGGGGAGGAGCTGACCGCCAAAATAAAGGAAGTTAGTTCCAACTCTACTGCCTATCTGATTGACGGGGATGGAAAAGTAGGCCACACCTATGGCGCCAAAACGACGCCTCATATGTTCATTGTTGATCCAAAAGGTGTTTTAGTCTATGCCGGAGCTATTGATGATAAGTCCTCAACAAAAATTGAGGATGTTAAAGGCGCTGCAAACTTTGTGGCGGCAGCGCTTGATGCCGGACTGGCAAATAAAGAGATAAAGGTCAGCAGCACTGTTTCATATGGCTGCAGTGTTAAATATTAAGATAAGTTCAAAAAAGCCGCCCTATTTTTCAAGAGGGCGGCTTTAAACATCTGTAATTTCTTCTATTGGCAACCCGGGATCGGTTGTGGTCCTCCCCGGAAAATCAAGTCTACAATATACGTCAGATCTATTATGTTCAGGCTGCTGCAATCACCGTTTAAGTCTCCGATAAACTCAGGCGTAACTCCCGGCCCGCCCCTGAATATATAATCTACAATGTAGGTCAAGTCCAGAATATTTACGCTATTGGAGTGATCGACATCGCCCGGAGTCCAGGTCCAGAATGTCACAACATTTGAGGACGGGCTGCTGAGATTTGTATTGTCTTTAGCAATTACTCTCCAAAAATATTCCTGCGCCAGATCCAGCGAATCGGTCAAGGTGTAACTGCTTGATGGAAGACTGAAATAGTTGATCGCTGTCAAAAACAAGGCGTCTTTTGCAACAGTCAGTTTATAGGTGATAGTGTCAAAGGGATTGGCATCAGTCGACGAGGTCCAGTCAAATGTCGGCATAAGCTCAAACAAGGCGTAGCCGCCTGTATCAACTGGCACTAATGCTGTCGGAGCAGAGGGAGCAACCGGTGGGTTCTGAACTTCAAAAGTTTCTACAGCAGAGTAATCAGAAAATTCGAAATAGTCGTTCGATTTTGAACGCCACCAATAGACAGTTTCATAATCCAGATTTACGTTAACTGTCCAGCCGGTAGAATCGACAGACTCCAGGGTAGAGGAATCAGAGGCCACTAAGGTAGCCAGAGTGCTGTCGGAGAACACTTCAAATATGTAAAAAAGCGCATCGCCTTCGGTATCTACAGAATTATTTACAAACAGGATTGGCTTTCTGGGCGCAATTTCGCCGCCAACCGGATGTTTAGCCAGCGGAGCCTGGGGAGGCGAATTCATTCCAAAAGTGTCATAGTACCAATCCGACCAGCTGGTGCCGTTTTTGACTCTCACTCGCGCGTAGTATGTTGTTCCGTCAACTAAAGTCGCACCGGCATAAACTGCAGAAGAATCGGAGCTGGCAATCTCTCCCGGATCCCACATTTCAGCAGTGTCCCAGTCATTATCTGAGCCAATCTGCAACTGATACATATCCTGAGCGTCGCCGGGATAGCCCCTGCTGGCTGACCAGCCCAGAGTTGGCGTATGATTAAGAACATTGTTTTGACTCTCACCATTCAGAAAAAAAGATTGAACGATTCGAGGAGTTGTACTGTCCGGAGAGTCAAAGAGCCAGAACATTAATCGGCTGATTAAAGTGTCTTTTGGCCGCCAGGTTCCGCCAGCATTGTCCTGAATAGCCTCAAAAGGAAAGCTCAACAGAATAGATTTGTATGAACCAGAATAACTGATAGCGGCTGATGGTGTAGGACTCCCCGATACAAAGCTCAAAAAGGCCTCGCCACTATCTACTGGCGCCATAGTCTGTCTGACATCGGCGAAAGGACCAGAGTGGGGAGCTTTATATTTTACGTTATCGCCAAGCAGGCTGCCAGAGACACCGCGAATATTCTGTTGAGATATAGTGCCATCGTAGACAGCCTTGAAATAGTCGTGCATAAAAACAGAGTCAAGATTATCCAGCTCTGAGATTCCAGAAGTAGTTGACAGAAGCAGGTTTCCGCCGCCATCCATATACTGCTTCATGGCAAAAATGTCGCCGGTAGTTAGTACATTGGTGGCGTATTCGCCAGTGTGCCAGAAGACCATCGGATAGTTGCTTAAGTCCGAACCGTCCGGAGAGCCACTGGCAGATTTATTCCAAATCTTATAAGGCGTTTCAAAACGCTGAAAGATATTAGTGAAACTGGTGTCGTGTGAATTACCGCGGTCGTCATCGACAATTAGAATCCGGGGAGTGCCTATGGCATAGGTAAACTGGAAAGATGTAGAGTACTCAGAGCTCCCGGGAGTTGCCGATAAAGAATCTGCTGTGATGGTTACCGTAAAACTATCAATAACAGCCTGAGCAGAGTCGTCTATTAAAATCTTAACAGGATTAAGACTATTAGTAACCACCGTAGATGTTAAATCACCGTCCATGGGGACATCGTTGTCAATAAAAGTAATGTAAGGATTGGCAGTAGAGAGTGTCAGGACTGGATTATAGGCAGTTAACATAAGATTTTTTATGGCAGCCGTAAACAGAACTGTATCACCAGGGTCGAGATCACCGTCATCATCTCCTAAAGGCAGTGGGTCTTCAAAAAGAATTGAATCGGCCCCGGACAGTTGCAGAAACGGGCGCGACCATTCTATGTCCAAATCTACGTATATGATAGAATCATTATCAGTTATTTCCCAGACTGCGATGCCTGTTTCGATATCAAAAGCAGCTGTGTGACTGTTGGGAGTTGTCAAATCGTGGAATTCTCTGACATTTTTATTGCCCGGGAAAGGGTCCCCAGAATCTCCGCTGTTGCCAGAGGTGAGTTCCAAATCAAAGTTGCCGTCGGCCTGTTCTACGGCGACGAAATATCTTTCGTGATTTATGTTGGAGCCATAAACAGCATAATCAACATGGTAGATAAGCAAACCGGAGCCGGGTAGAGCCACATCAAAGCCATACTTCTGCCTGTTTTCTACATACCAATATTCGTTGGGTAATGAGACGCTATTACTTAGTCGGTAGATTACTGGATTGTGTTCAACAGCAGGAATTGCAACGCTGCTTAAATTTGAAGTAATATCTATTACATTTACGAAACCCAGATCATGCTTGCACCAGGCATCAAAGTGTGCTGGTTGCAAGCCGGAATTATTCCAGCTGCCTCCCGCCATCATCGACCATCTGCCGATACCGACAGCCGAAGCAGGAGTATAATCAATATCGTATAAATCGGGTAATCCCAGAAAATGACCATATTCGTGGCAGACCACACCAATGGTTGTCGGTCCGGTAGAGTACTCTTCAGGGTTAATGTTGTAATTCGAAATAACCACTCCATCCAGAGTGAGAGTCGGGCTGATAGTCCAGGCGTGAGACCAGATTCCAAACGCTCCGGTTTCTGCCCCGGCGCCGGCATGCATTACTATGACGCCGTCGCAATTGCCGTCGTTATCGGAATCGTAATCAGCAAAGTTGGCACCGGCAGCATCTGCCATCAAAATAGCATCACGCACCATCCCCCGAACTCTGGTGTTTAAGCCGTCATTGCCGCCTTCGTAGTAGGTATAGGTTTGCGGCATTCTATACCAGCCAAAAATATCTCCCTTAATATAGAACATGCCGTAGGAGTTTTCGAGATAGTAATCTGTCATTGAACCGAAAGGCATGGTGACGGAATCTGTTTCACGATTCGAAAAGAGAATTGAGTCAAACATGCTCGGAGATACAGCTACCGCCTGATCCTGCCATTGGTGGTCGATAAAATCTACGAGTAGAGTGATGACTCTGATGGTATCTACGACTTTCTCTCCGGAGGCAAGCCGCTGTCGCAATTCTTTGGGATTTATAATTCTGTTGGCAGACGGGGCACATCCCCCGGCTTTTTTAAAGGCCTGCCAGTTTTCGACTTTTTCATCCCAGAGACCCTGTTTAATCCACTCTTTTTTGGCGTCAGGGTGGGGAGGCGCCGCTAAAGATAGTGTTGCCGCAAACATAGCGGACAAAAAAATGCAAAGGCTGATAGTCAATCTGTTATTTTGTCTTGTCATTTCCCGTTTCCTCAGAGTCCGTTTGTTTAAACAATTGCATCTAACGAGCAAGGCCTTGATATGATTGACATAAAACAAAACAATGCTCCACAGCTACAGTTCCTAAAGATAAAATATTACTGTGCATGCTCATTTAGTCAGCTGTCTGCAAATTAATCGTTTTCTTGAGACCACCCAGGCAGTCCCTTGATTTCGAAGTATCTATCGGCGGTAAAATAAATACCAAGTAATTTCGAGTTGAATATACCAAATTTTTGCTCTTCTGCAAACGGAGTTACTGCAATTCGCGGAGCGGATAGGTTGACTTGAGGCCAAAATCCTCTGATATTAGGAATTCCAACCACAAATCAGGAGAAAACTTGAAAATATCAAAGTTGAAATTATCAAAACCTAAAATCGCCTGTTTCGGTTATCCACTATTATTAGCCATAGGACTGCTGTTTCTGGGGTCTCCGAGCTCTAATGCCGGTACTGAAATCAGCGTCTTGTTAGATGCGACTGATATCAGCCGTAAAATTGTACACAGCAGGCTGATTATAAATTCGGATTCATTCACAAAATCGCTGTTATATCCAAAATGGGTACCCGGCATACACGCCCCCAGAGGACCTATCCAGAATATTGCAGGGCTGACAATAGCTGATTCTGAAGGAAATCGATTAAAGTGGAAAAGGGATCCTCATGAAGTCTACCGGCTGTATATTGAAAGTGAGACGGCAAATCTGCCGATTTCGGTAAATTTGAGCTATATCTGCAATCAGCCTTCGACAAATTCCAGAGGAGTAGACAACTTTGGCACACCGGAGCTGGGAGTGATCAACTGGAATACGGTTGTAGTTTATCCTGAAGGATTGCCAGTTAGAGAAATAACTGTAAATGCCGGGATAATCTTGCCAGAGGGCTGGGGCTTCGGGACAGCCCTCCCCTTTGATAAACGCAAGGGAGATACGGTTTTGTTTAAGCCGGTGACTCTTGAAGAATTTCTGGATATGCCGCTCATTTGCGGCAGCAATTTTCAGACTATCGAGCTTTTAGAAACTGACCTGGCCACATATTTTCTGCATTTGGCCGCCGACGACCCGGCTGATCTGCCCCAAAACGATTCTATTTTTATTCCTTTCAGGAATATGATTTTAGAGGCTGAAGCTTTATTCGGCAGGACCCACTTTGATGAATATCACCTGCTTTTGACCTTAAGCAAAGTAGTGCCGAGATTAGGCCTGGAGCACCGCAATTCGAGTCTTAATGCCGTCAAAGCTAATGAACTGCGGGAAGCCAAATGGAAAGACAAAAGAACACCCTATCTTATTCCGCATGAATTTGCCCACGCCTGGTGCGGAAAATACCGCCGCCCCGAAGGCATGCTGACTGCGGATTTTATGGAAGATAAGAACACAAATCTGCTCTGGGTTTACGAGGGACTGGACCAGTATCTTGGCCATGTGCTGGCTGTTCGCAGCGGATTTGTGCCGCTTGATGATTTCAAAGGAGGCATGGCCAGTACGCTGGGCGGGTTCATAAATAAAAAAGGACGACGCTGGAGAACATTGCAGGATACGGAAGTCGCCGGTTATACTTTGCGCGGCGGGTCGAGCAGCTGGTCGTATTTGAGAAGAGGTCAGGACTACTACGCCGAGGGAGCCATGATCTGGATGGAGTTTGACTCCCGAATTCGCAATGCCACCAATAACGAAAAGAGTCTCGATGATTTTTGCCGGGATTTCTTTTCTGCCGGAGACCCGCTGGAGCATGCCGTTCCTTTTAGTCTCAGTGAGATAGTTACCAGGCTCAATAATCTGGTGGAGCTTCCCTGGGACTCTTTGATTGATGCCAAAGTATATCAGGTCCAGCAGGAATATGAACCGGAAGCTGCCCGCTATGCCGGTTACCGTCTGGAGTATACTGACGAGAAGCCGGACTACATTAAGCAGAGGGAAAAACGATACAAAACAACTTCGCTATATGAGTCACTGGGTTTTGCTATAAACGACTCTAAGAAAATTTCTGATATAATTCCGGAAAGTTTGGCAGATAGTGCCGGCATGTATCCGGGCATGGAGATAGTCGGAGTCAACGGTAAAAAATATACCAAGGAGAGACTCACAGATGCTCTCAAGCAGACCAAAGAAACAGGCTCAATCATGTTTCTTACTTTGGCCGGCGATGAATTCAGAGAGATAGAGATTTTATACGACAAAGGCCTGCAGTACTATATTTTGACTCCCTTAGAAGGGTTCCCGGACAGGATAAGCGATATCATGAAACCGGTAGTGACAGCTGAATCAGCTGAAACAGATGAATAAAATTATTTTTACTTCTGTAAATTCTGCGTGATAAAACAGTACAGTAAATTTCTGGTTTCACTCTTAGCGATTCTACTCTTCGCAGAGTTTGCCGATTCATCAGAGCCGTATTGGCAGCAGGAAGTAAACTACTCAATAGATATCACGGTTAAAAATGATAGCCGCACTATCTTTGGCACCATAGCGATTGAGTATATTAATAACTCACCCGATTCTCTTGACAGGTTGTACATTAAAGCTTTTCCCAATGCCATTCAGAAAGATTCCTACGCCGACTACAAGCGGCGCTCTATGAATGATTATTCTTTTGCCGGACTTAAATCTACTCAGGAAGGTTCTCTGGAGCTAATTGAAATCGGTTCAGAAAAATCGAAATACATATCTCTTGAAAAAGACAACACCATATACACCGTATATTTAACTAACAAGATTGCGCCGGCTGATACTCTTAATATTTCATTCGAATTCAAAACGGTTCTGCCCAGTCCGCATAACCTTCGCATGGGTTACACTAAAAAGACAACCAAGGCAGCTTACTGGTATCCACAGGTTTGTGTCTATGACCGAAAGATGGGCTGGGTGAATTCACAGTATATTGGCTGGGGTGAAACTTACGGTGATTTTGGGGATTTTGATGTCAGGATCAAAATTTCTGAAAACCAGGTTGTGGCTGCTTCCGGTGTTCTCCTGAACCAGCAGGAAGTTCTGCCCGATTCTTTGCGTTCCCTGCTGGATATAAAGAATTATTTTGCTAAAAAAAGTGAATGGCCCAAACTGAACTTTGATGAAAACCAGACCAAGACCTGGCACTATTTGGCTGAAAATGTTAATGACTTTGCTTTTACTTTTTCTGAGGACTTTTGCATTGACTCTGATACTATAAACGGAGTAGAAGTTGTGGCCTATCCTCTGAAGCACAAGGCGAAAAGCTGGGAGCGGGCTGTTGAATTTGGCAAACAGTCGATCGTTACCTTTTCAGAACTTATATATCCTTACCAATGGCCGGTAATTCGGATTTGTGACGCTTTCTCCGGTATGGAATATCCTATGATTACTAACTGCAGCGGCGGCGGGCCCTCGCCAAGGTTTGCGCTGTTATTGTATCATGAAATAGGTCATCAGTGGTTTATGGGGCAGGTTGGTTCCAACCAGCTCGACCGGCCGTTTCTCGATGAAGGTTTTACCACACATTTAGAGCATATTGCAATGGAAAAGTATCTGGGTCGTGAGGGAAACTACGATTATTTCACCAACTGGTATCAAAAGAAATTTTCACCACCGACAGAAGACCGCCACCAGCGCGGGTTCAGGCAATTGCTACTCTTGATGAAACTCGGTCTTGATAAGCCGATGGTTTTTTCCTATGACCGCGGTGACGAATACTGGCCCTATCGCGTATCCGCTTATTACAAGTCTGCTGCCATGCATTATTCTCTGCGGTCAATATTCGGCGATTCTGCTTACTACCAGGCTATGCGGCATTATTGTGCCGAATGGTTTTTTAAACATCCCTACGAAGAAGATTTTTTAGAATCAATGGAACAGGCCACCGGTATTCAGCTGGATCATTATCTCGAGCAATGGTATCACAGTCGCTATCGCCTCGACTATGCTTTTGACAGCAAGAAAACCAGTCGAAAAGGTAACAACTACCGTCATAAAATAAAACTGAAGCGCCTTGGTGATTTTGTAGCTCCGATAGATATGGCAGTCATCTGGGTACAGGGCGACACTTCGTTTTATACCATAGCGCCGGAAGGCATGGCTTATAAAAAGAAAGATTTTGCACTGCTGCCGACCTGGGATCAGTTCAGAAGACTTTCTGACAGTTACGAAACGACTATTACTGCGCAGAGAGAGATAAAGAAAATAATTTTGGATCCGTTTGAGCTGTTGATGGATATTGACCGCACCAACAATTCCTCTGATTTTCTGCCGCCAATTGAACTGAGATTAGATAATATGTTCTATGACCGCGTTCCGGTAAACAAATACGCCCTGAGGTTGCGCCCGGATTTTTGGTACGACAATCCCAACGGCGTCCATCTGGGCTTTCACGCGCATGGTTCATATCTTGATATTGAAAATAAGTTTTCCCTGGATTTTCGAATCGGTACCAGATCAGCCAGGCCGCAAATCGATTTTGAATACTCAACTCCGTTTGAGCCTTTTGGTTACGGGTCGACTATATCGAGCCGTATACTCAGAACAGACCGCAGGACTTTCACCTCATTTAGTTATGAAAAAAGATTTAAAAAGTATTATTCACGCCCCGATTCCAAAATGTTCAGACTGGAGCTGAATTACATAAATCTCGACGGAGAGCAGCAGAACAGACTGGAGCCACTGCAAAATGATGTTACAAAATATCTTAACAGAAAAAACTGGGATGCTGCCGGAGTCTGGTATACTACTGTCAAGAGCGGCATGCTGCGAACTTTTCGCTACGGTTCTTATAGTTTCTCGGGGCAGATAACAGTTGGGACCTATTCTGAAGATAACCGATTGCTGGGGTTTCAGGAAGGTGAATACGAGGCAGCATTAAAATTAAAAAATAAAACTAGGGAGTATTTTTCGCTAAGCCTGCATTATATCAGGTCAAACGGAGAATTTCCCTCACAGTTCGTCAATCACTTAAGCAGAGGCAGCGCAGTCTCTGAATTTGTCAACTCCAGGGTGTTTCGGTCACCGGGCAGTATTCCAAACGAATGGAAAGATGATGTATATTTGTTTAATGGCAGAGTCCGTGGCTATCAGGACAGAGACATTTATTTCACCAAATCGTTTGGTGCTTCATTAAGTATTACTCCGCCTGATCTGCTTCCATATGATTGGTTGAAAAAACTTCCAGTGATCGGCGGTTTTTTGAGTAAGATCGACCAGTCGATATTTGCAGATGCTGCACCAGTTACTATGTACGGTAACGAGAACTCATACCGCGACCCAATCAGTAAGAGTGAAACTATGATAAAACAAAGCGACGAGACATTTTACTTCTCATCGGGAATTTCTTTGTCATTCCCTGCGGTCTGGTCTGAACACAGAGTCAGATTAGATTTTCCGCTCTACTTAAATAAGCCGCTGACGGGCGAAAAGGAATTTGATTTCAGATTTTCTTTAGCCTGGATTTTACCCACCGGCTTTTAGCTTTTTTAATAGCCCCGGCATTCCGGCGGAAGCGACCCGCTCCTGAAAATATAATCAACTGTAAATGTCAAATCGAGTATGTTAGCGCTGGCACCGTCCTGATTGAGGTCAGCTTCACCTGGGCAGGGAGGCAAGTTGCCGCCTCTGAAAATAAAATCTATCATATAAGTGAGGTCCAGAATATCAGGAAAAGGACTGCCATTGCCGTCTATATCACCGCTGTGCCCCTCACAACAGCAGGCCAGGGGATCCTGATCGGGATTGAAATTATCGGGACAATTATCACAGGCATCACCAACAGAGTCAGAGTCCGAATCAGCCTGAGTGGCATTTGATGAAGTCGGGCAATTATCACAGGAGTCCTGAATGCCATCATTATCGCTGTCGGATTGAGCGGGGTTAGCTATGTCTGGGCAGCCATCGCAAGCATCAGCAATGCCGTCGCTATCTAAGTCGGTGTTATCGTCAAAACCGGGGCAGCTGTCACAGCCATCGGGGACGCCGTCTGAATCACTGTCAATATTGTCATCGCTTCCCGGGCAGCTGTCGCAGGCATCGGGGACACCATCATTATCGCCGTCCTGATTATCATCAAAGCCAAGACAAACATCACAGGCATCGGGAACGCCATCAGAATCAGTATCAATAGAGTCATCGAAACCGGGGCAGGCATCGCAGTCATCGCCAACGCCGTCACCATCACTGTCCTGCTGCAAACTGTTGGCATCATCGGGGCAGTTATCACAGGCATCACCGATATTGTCTGAGTCTGAGTCTGCCTGGGAAGCGTTGGCAGCTACCGGACAGTTATCGCAGACTGATTCTACGCCGTCGCTATCAGGGTCATCGGCGATATAACTTGAATTCTGCCTTAACTTAAAAATATAGAGTGTACCGTTTAAGTCCGAAGAAAAAACCAAACTGTCTTTAGCAAACGGGTAGGTTCCCCAGATGTTGTCTGATGGAGCATCAAAAAAGGCAACTTCCTGGGGACAGCTGGGAATGCTGATATCTATAATTCTTGTACCCGAACTGTAGTGAGACAAATAAATATAGTCGCCAATAATATGAGCATTATGGGCTATTTGATTGGGACCAAGATATTCACCTACGAGTTTGACATCCTGCAAGTCCTGCATATCCCAAATTTTGACGGTTTTCCCTACTGTTTCTTCAGTAGTAATGACATGTTTTCTGTCATCGGTCGGCCAGATATTATGTACATAGCCGCCATTGGGAATTTGTACAAAAGAGATTTTGCGGGGGTTGCTTTTGTCGGAAACATCATAAATAGAAAAAGTATGCGCGCTGCCCTCGGCAACGTAGACAGTATCGTTGTAAGCATACATGTCATGAATCGATGATGGGCTGAATCCGAATGAATTGACGAAAACAGGAACTTCGGGATTTGACAAGTCATGGATGTAGATATTATCGCTAAAGCCACCTTCACCTTCGAGGTAGAGGTATCCCTGGACAGTATCTATGGCCAGGTTATGTGAAGAAAAGGTGCCTGCATCAGAAGTAGGAAAGATTCCGACAAGATGAGCGCTGTCAGGAAGATACTGCAGGTCAATTACTCTTAGCCCGGCGCCGCATTCTGTGACAACATAGCAGTAGTGCCCCATAGTTACCATATCCTGCCAAACGCAGCCGGTTCCAGTAACCGTATCTACTATTTGCAGAGTAGTAACATTGACGAATACAAGACCCGCAGATATTCCCATGATTGCATACTGCTGGCTGTCCGGGGCGAGATATCCCCAGCAATCGCTACCATTTCCAGAGCCAAATCGATATGCCCAGACAGAGTCCAGAATAAAGGGCAATTCGGCTTGTCCCTGTGCCTGATGTACCAGAACGGGATTATAACTTTTGGGATCAAAATTATTGATATTGTCGTTGGCAAATGTCTGTAAAGAAGTAACAAAGAAAATAGCCAGTAATACAGTCAGCAAAATAAATTTGGGTAGGTTCAAAGCGAATAACTCCGGTTGGTAGTTTGCAGTAACTTTCGGCTCCAAGTTAACTGATTTCGATATTAAGTCAAATTATCAATTTAATAAAACAGCCCTTGCGCGTCTAAACGCAAAGACTGCTTCTTAAAAAACGATTTTTATTCTAAAAATTTAGATTGTAACTTAGCAGGGACCTGCTGGGGGGCCTCCTCTGAAAATCCGATCAACTATGAATGTCAAATCCAGTATATTTGTTGAAGTGCCGTCACCGTTAAGGTCGGCTTCGTCCGGGCAACTGGCAGGGTCACCCCCTCTGAATATCCGATCAACTATGAATGTCAGGTCAAGTACATTGGCATCGTTCCCGTCACCGTTGGCGTCACCTCTATTACCGATGCAGCAGGAACCTAATTGTCCCCTGATTTCACCCGCAGGGAACGGAGTCGAGTGAATATTGACATATAGTTCTCCCTGAAGCAGGTCTATAACATCGGCCGTTGACAGGTACCAGATATCTTCAATAGGACTGGTAGGGCCCGAAAAAGGAAATATGGGAGGACCGCTGACACATTGGAAGCCGCGGTGAATATGCGCATCAATGGGCATGGCCACGTCATGAGTTACCACAATTGTCATTTCTTTACCGCCCGGCTTAAGGGTAGTAGTAGCCTCACCGGAGGCTCCGGTATTGGTACCGGCACAGTCGTTGGCCAGAGTGTCACTCAGGTCAAAACTATATTGTACTAGTTTCTTTTCGATTTGTCCCCGGATTTCACCAGTCGGAAATTCATCAGAATGAATATTGACGTAGAATAAAGAATCAAGCAGGTTGGAAACATCCGTAAACGTAAGGCTGTTCCAGGTATCTATGATCGGGCTGGTAAAGCCGGATAATGGAAAAACGATAGGACCTGCTACAGCAGGCAGTCCAATATGAATGTGCGCATCATTTGGATTTGCTACGTCGTGTTCCACATATATATCCAGGTTTCTTTGATCAGCACTCAAAGTTAAGACACCGAAACCCGTAGCAGGGCTGCCGCCTCCACCATATGATGAACTTCTGGAGAGCTGAGCAATCAAAGAGATTTCCTGTCTTTCAATCTGTCCTCTGATTTCTCCAGTTGGATCCAAGTCAGAGTGTATGTTAATATAAAGGTCGCCCAGAAACAGGTCTTTGATATCGTTAGTGTCCAATGCCCATAACTCACTTATCGGGCTGTTGGCGTTGGTAAACGGGAAGATAAAAGGTCCGGCTATCCCGATTGCTCCCTTATGGATGTGACCGTCATTAGTGGTTTCCACATCATGGGTAACTTCTACAGAGAGCTCTAATCCATCGCTGCTCAGTGTTACTACTGCGCAGCCGTTGGCAAAACTTCCGGTACCGGTGCCGGCAGCAGCTTGTGCTTCATCTAAGGTGTGCACGAAGCGAATTGGCTCGGGTATAATTTGCCCGCGGAGTTCACCTGCGGGGAAAGCTGAAGAATGGATGTTGACATAGAGACTTCCTGCGAAAAGAGCATTTACATCTGCTAATGACAGCGCCCAGCCTTCGCTGATAGGGCTGGTTGGTGACGAGAACGGGAAAACGATTCCTCCTGTTACGCAGGATACGGCTTTATGTATATGGGCGCCGGTTACAGATGCCACATCGTGAGTCACAAAAAACGACAGATTGGAAGAATCCGGGCTCAATATAGCCAGCCCAAAACCACTGGCACCGGTGCCGGTACCAGCGCAGTCAGCCGCAAACTCGTCATCAAGGATGAACGGAAACAGGGTCGGATCAGGTGCAGGTGGTGGAGGAGCCATAAATATGGTGTCCTTCATACTAAATGGGTGGACATTACAAACATAAGGGAAAGGACCCGGACCATCGTGGGCAGTGAAAACGACGTCAAATGGCGCCCCGGAAAGTATTCCTGAATCCCAAAACTTGGGTGCGCCGACAACAGAAGACGTCGTATGAATTCCGGACACCAGGGTCCACCTGACAGTATCACCGGGATTGACAACAGTTTTAGCCGGCCCAATTGGGTTGAAAAAGAAACTTCCCACGTCAATATCGTGGACTGTAGCATTCAGCGGTCCGACTGCCAGCAGCACTATTAAAACTGCTAAGGAAAAAGTGAGGGCGTTTTGAATTTGAGCTGTTTTTTTCATTTCCAACCCTTTCTTTGATATGTAAATTAGCAAAAATTACCAATCGAGCAGTGAGGCAGTACTCATTGAATAAATTCTATCCCAAGATAATTGATTTCTTAATCTATGCAACACCGAAATTTGTAATATCCCGTTATTTGCTCTCTATCAGGCCCAAAAAGCCTTTTTAAGGGCATGAATCGGGTACGGCTCCTCCTCTGTAAATTAAGTCTATAATGAAAGTTAGGTCGAGTATTGTAGATATCTTCCCGTCGTTATTTATATCCGCTTCTTCCGGGCAGGGAGAAGCCGGCCCGCCTCGAAACATATTATCAACCAGATAATCCAAATCGATGACTTTTGCGTTGTCACCGTCACCGTTAAAATCTCCGCGCAGCCCTATGCAACAGGGAGGCGGGAGATAGGTGACAGCAAGATTCGGCCAGCTGGTTTCACTTGTATCCTGTTTAGAAGAGAACCTTTTGGCTGTAATACTGTCAGACTCATTTCCAATCAAAATCCAGCCGAAATTATTGCCTGGGTTATCCAGCCAGTCCTGAATATCAGCGATCATTTGAGACGTTGAACCAAAATTATAAAAGGCAATCCCGCCGACTGTAGTCGAGGCACTGGCTGAAGGATTAAAATCTCCACCGGCAGCAGTCCAAAGGATTGAATTATAAAATCGGTGCAGCCAGGTAGCATCGTTAGTCGTGGCAGGGGCTCCCATTCCTTCATTGAAAAGTGCATCTGATGTCCCCTCACCCCAATCGGCGGTAAGTTTATGCAATGAGACAGTCTGGTCTCCTGAAATAGTTTTGTTCATTGAAAGGGTCAAAGTAACTGACTGGATAGTCGCTCCGGCGGGTATGTTGCTGGCAATATTAAATGCAATTAATCCTCGTCTAATCTTAAAGCCGCCTCCCGCACCGGTTCTTCCAGCGAAAAAATACTGCCCCAATCCATTGCTTAAAGAATCAGGTACTGATTCATACAGCGTGTTGTCTTTGGCAGCACCAATTTGCACTTGGACTGATTCAGAAGCGTACCCCGTAAAGGAAAATGCAAGAAAAGTCAGCAGGGATAGAAAAGTCAATTTTAGTTTGTAAAATAGAGCATTTGTCATCAGTAAAATCTTCTGTTTATCTCAAGAGAAATCTGGAAATACCTGATTTATTAGGTATCTTAATTTGCTGAACAATTTGGCTTATCAATTGTTCCCCATACGGCTATCTTATAGCTAATTCTATGCCAAAATCTTCAATTATTGTCACCCGATTGTCATTCAAAAATTTTGTCTAAGATAAATGACAACTCGACCTGTCCCAGAACCTGCACGTCCTGCGAAATCTAGTGACATCTCTAATCTTCAAAGAATACTATATCAGCAAGGATCAGAGGCCGGTCCGCCTCTGAAGATGAAATCTACTAAGAAAGTCAAATCAAGAATATTTGCATCGTGTCCATCGTTGTTCACATCGGCTTCTTTCTCACAAACCGGACGTGGACCACCTCTGAAGATGCGATCGACCATAAATGTCAAGTCCAAAATGTTTGCGTCCTTTCCGTCATTGTTGAAATCTCCACGATTACCAATACAGCACTCTCCAAGAAGAAGGGTTATTGTAAGAAGAGGCCCACGTGTGATTAGGTTTTCGCTGGAACCAAAACGTTTGGCGCTCCCGGCAGCGCTCTCATCGCCGATAACTATCCAGCCGAAGTCTGATGCCGGGTTGTCATACCAGTCTTTAACATCAGCAACCATTTGAGGTGTAGAGGGGAATGTATAAGTTCCCAAAGTACTGCCTATCAAGGTTGAGGAGCTTATAGTAGGAGAAAAGTCACCTCCTGGATTCGACCAGAATATTGAATTAAAAAAAGTGTGGAGCCAGGTTGCATCATTTGCTGCCGAAACTGCGCCGCCACCTTCTTCAAAGAGGGCATCCGAAGATCCTTCTCCCCAATCCGAAGTCAGTTTATGTAGATCAAAGTTAAAAGTGCCAAGCCTTGATTTATTTAATGTGAGATTGAGTTCTGCACTTAGAATAGTAGCATTGGGCGGGATAACTGAGGCGACATCAAATGCCACAACACAGCGCCTGAGATCATTTGTGATTTGTAAAGTACGGCTTGCAAAGAGGTGTTCTCCGGAACCATTACTCAAGGCCCCAGTGGAATCTTGATACAAGGTATTATCCCTAACCGCCCCAAAATCTCCGCCACCAAGAACAGCATAAGAAACTCTGAGAATGGGCTTGTTAGCATTTGTAGGGTTTTCACGTGTGTCAAATCTCTTAGAGGTTCCGCCGACTGTTTCGTCACCCAGCATGATCCAGCCATAATTTGGGTTTGTACCGTCAAGCCAGTTTTGTACGTCGGCTACTATTACCGAATTAGATTGAAATGTGTAGAATGCGATGCCGTCAACTACTCTGGCCGAACTTACCGAAGCATCAAAATCTCCTCCGGCTGAAGACCAAAGAGTGCTTGAAAAATAAGAATGAATCCAGGTCGCGTCGAATGCTTCTGATGGAGCTCCACCACCCTCGGAACCCGGGGCATCAGAATTGCCTTCACCCCAGTCAGTTACAACTCTGTGCAATTCAATATTTGACGCGCCAGGGTTTGCATTTGAGAGAAAGACTATTAACTCGGCACTTATAATTACTACACCTGAAGGAACATTTGAATCAATATCAAAACGCAGCAATCCTCTACGAATGCTGGTTCCCGGGGTCTGCGAAGTCCTGCCGACAAAAAAATGGTCCCCTGCTCCATTGCTGAGATCTCCCGTAGCGCTTTCGTAAAGAGTATTGTCCCTATCACATGGAATATCTACTGTACCTTGAGCTGAGATAGATCCGCAGGCAGCAATAACAAGAACAGCTGAAATTAATGTAACAATACTATTGAATTGAATAGTGTAGTTCATCTTAACCCTCTTTGGTTATAGCGGTAAAAGTTGAGATTAATTCTTGTCTTAGTACTATTGAAAGCGAGGTAGTACCTAATTATCTAACTCAACAAATATACAATTAAGCAAAATTTATGCAATAGTTTTGAAATTATATCATCATAAACGAGAAATTTGTATTGCTCAATTGATGAACAAAATAGGCGGCCATAAACAGCAATTTGTTCTTAGGCAAGGCCTTATGAGCCGCAGTTACGCGATTCAATAGTTCATTTATGTTAGAATTTCACCGATATATAGATAGAGATAATCTATTATCGAAAAAGGAGCAATTCACATGTCTATTTTAGCCAGAAAATGCATATTTTCATTCATTCTTATATTGTTGGTTTCAGGCAGTGCAGAAGCTGGAACTAACGCTTTCAATAACCTTTCGCAGCTTATGGATTCTGCCAGGGTAGTTGGCGGTTCTACTTTTGCACCCAAGGCGATGAAAAAGTCTGAACAAGAATTCATGAAAGCGCGGAAAGCGGTACAATCTAACCGTAACCAAAAGACCATAAACAAGCATGTTGCCAAAGCGGCTGAGTTTGCAGAACACGCAATCAAGACAACCGAAGTAGCCAAGCTGACCCTCAAAGAATATCTGCAGCCCAGAGAAAAAGCGATTGCCGCCAGAGCTTCATCGCTGGTTTCTGAACTGTACTTTAAGGCAGAAACTCAGTTTATAAAAGCTACTGCAAAAGTAGAAAAAGGAGATGTCAAAGGCGGGCTAAAAGAAGCGGCCAAATCTTCTATGCTCTACGATAAGGCAGAAATAGAGGCTATCAGAAAAGCAATTTTAGGCAGCGCCGATGCCCAGATTGCAAAAGCCAAGCAAGACGGAGCCGACAAATTTGCTTTAAGCACTTTTGATAAGGCCAAAACTGCCAGAGCAAAGGCAAACGTTATAATTTCAAATGACCGCTATGACAAAGAAACTGCCATAGCCGAGGCCAAGCGAAGCGAGTATGAAGCACGTCACGCCTCAAATATCGCTCTTTCAGTCAGGGCCTTAAACCGTAATGACCAGGCCTGGGAAAAACTGATGCTCATTTATGAAATACAGATGAACAGAATCGGAGCATCAATCGGGGCAGTACATTTGCCGTTTGATAATGGTCCCATGGCCGCCGCCGACAGCCTGATTCATTATATAAATGCTATGCAGACAGATAACGATTTTCTGACCCGATGGCTTTCGGCAATGGTAACGAAATTCGGTGATGAGCCGGAAGTTGCCAGTTCCGAGCGCTTGGTTGCCCAGCTGGATTCACACTTTGACAAACTTTTGTCAAAACATGAAAAAGTTTCAAGCGAGCTGAAACGCAAACGGAAGAAACTGAGCAGCCTTGAGAGCGAACATCAAAATGTAACCGCTGAGCTGAGTGAAAGACAAAAGCACGATGAAAAGTACAGAAAAGCCAGGTCGCTCATTAGTCCATCCGAAGGTGAGGTTTTATTTAATGCCTCGAATGACATAGTCTTGCGCTTAAGCGGAATTTCTTTTGACATTGGCAAAGCATATCTGAAAGATTCGCATGTGCCGCTTCTGGAAAAAGTAAATGAAATCATCAAAATGTTTCCGGAGGCAAAGCTTATGGTTGAAGGTCATACAGATGCGACCGGCAACGGCAGCACGAACATGCTGCTTTCTGAAAAAAGAGCCTACGCCATTATGCAGTACCTGAGGCAATCTTTGATGATTTCTGCAGGAAGAATCCACTCGATGGGGTTTGGCTCAGACAAGCCGGTGGCCTCTAATAAAACAAAAGACGGGCGCGCCAAAAACCGCCGTATTGATATCATCATAATGCAGTAAATTACTGCATTATGTCAGCAATTTCTATTTAGCAGGAGGTGAAGTTTTTTCACCTCCTGAATTTGTTTCCACAATAGAATATCGAAGGTTTAGCCAACTTTAAGCTGGCTCAACCTTCTCTTTTATGAAGAATCATCAGGTTGTCGCAGCAAAGTAGAGCTTGACAATACTACTAGTAGTCATATGATTGCTGGTCGGACGGCAATCATATTGCAATGGATGCTGGCGTGAATATTGACACAAAATGCTTAATGTTTAAATATATAATCGCAATAGGAATGATTAATTGAAGGCAAGAGGAGGAAATTATGTCCTTAAATTTGGGTAGTACTGCTCCTGACTTTGTTCAGGAAAGTACCGAAGGAACGATCAATTTTCACGAATGGCTCGGGGATTCATGGGGGATTTTGTTTTCGCATCCGGCAGATTTTACGCCGGTCTGCACGACCGAACTGGGTGCCGCCTCAAAACTCAAGAGTGAGTTTGAAAAAAGAAATGTCAAAATCATAGCATTATCGGTTGACTCGTTAGATTCTCATAAAAAATGGATTGAAGATATTAACCAGACTCAAGATACAACCGTGAACTTTCCGCTTATAGCAGACGCTGACAAAAAAGTCGCCACCTTATACGGCATGCTCCATCCGGAAGCAAGTGAAACAGTTACTGTGCGTTCGGTATTTGTCATTGATCCTGATAAAAAGGTTCGATTGACACTTACTTATCCAGCGCCAACCGGGCGTAATTTTAACGAAATTCTGCGGGTTATAGATTCGCTGCAGCTGACTTCGTATCATCAGGTGGCTACCCCCGCCAACTGGAAACAAGGCGGTGACTGCGTGATTCTTCCGTCGATTACTGATCCTGATGAATTGAAGCAGAAATTTCCCAAAGGCTGGAAAGAAGAACGTCCATATCTGCGCATAACACCGCAGCCAGACATCTAATAAATTTTTGCGATCTAAAATTGGGAGATGATAGTTTACAGACTTGCTTCTATCATCTCCCAGTCTATTTCTTCGTGGATATTAATTTTGGGAAGTTCAACTTTTTTAGAATCTTTGTATTTTTGACCCGAAGCAGTATTAAAAATCAAAACTCTGTCGTCAGGTTGAATCCAATTCTGGTTTTTCAAAAGTTCCAGCGCCCCCACGCAGGCGGCTGTCTCAGGACAAATTGAGAGGCCGGTTTTCTCAGATGAGATTTTTGTCCATTCGTCAATCATCTTTTCGTCAACAGCTATGGCTGTGCCATGGCTTTCGTTAATTGCCTCCAGAATCATAAAGTCGCCAATGGCGGCAGGCACTCTTATACCCCAGGCTATAGTTTTTGCATTTTGAAAGGGCCTGGCGAAGCGCTCTCCGCTCTTGAAAGCGTCTACTATCGGGCAGCAGCCGTCTGACTGCACCGCTACCATTCTTGGCATTACATCAGTTTCCAGCCAGCCTAATGCTCTAAGTTCTTTAAACGCTTTCCACATGCCAATCAAGCCGGTGCCTCCTCCGGTAGGATACAAAATGACATCCGGCAGTGTCCATCCAAACTGCTGGGCCAGCTCCAGTCCCATCGTTTTTTTGCCTTCGATCCGGTAAGGTTCTTTTAGAGTCGACAGATTAAAACAATTCAGTTTTTCTCGTGCGGCTGCTGCTATTTTGCCGCAGTCGTTAATCAGCCCGTTTACCAAAAACGCCGAGGCGCCGTATGATAGCGTCTCATATTGATTTGCAACCGGTGTATCTTCCGGCATAAACACTAAGCATTTCATGTCAGCCTGCCGGGCATAGGCCGCGGCAGCTCCACCGGCATTCCCGGCTGTAGGCAGGGCGATTCTCTTGACTCCAAAGTGTGCTGCCATGGTAATGGCCACTGACATTCCCCGGCTCTTAAAACTTCCGGTAGGCAGGGTAGATTCATCTTTAATCCAGACATTACTTAGTCCGAAATCTTTTCCAAGAGATTCTGTTTTGATTAGCGAGGTAATGCGTTCATTAAGTGTGATTATTTTAGCGTTTTTTGGCACAGGCAAAAGTTCGCGCCAGCGCCAGATGTCGGCCGGTCTATTTGAGAGATCGTCTTTGGTAAGCGCAGCGGCTACTTTTTCCAGGTCATAGCGGACCCAAAGTGGTCTGTCTTTGTGGGTGGTTTGGAGTTCATTAGCTGGAAATTTGGTGCCGTCGAGAGCGCTTTCGAGTTCTGTTACAAACATTATGGGACGGCTCTTCAGCCTATGCTATTCAGTCACTGTTGACAAAGAAATCAGCTGCCAGCCGCTCGGTAATATCGATAATTTTTCGATCAAGTTCACCCAGCGCGCCACGCTCGATTAAACCATCGACTGCTTTGTGGAGCAGCACATATTGATCTCTGATAGGTATAAGTGCGGGATAGTATTCATTGATAAAAAACAGCCTGAAACTCTTAAATTCGACCGGGTCATTAAGCATTCTGCCGATAGTTTTTTCAAGCTCAGCATCGCTAAGATTAAAAAGTGACTCTTTGGTTGAGCGCATTAATAGGCGGGTCTTATCAACACTTTCGGTGCACTTAAAACTTATTTTCCACCAGGTCATAACGCCAAAGGAAGTTACTGCCAGAACGTTAACATCGATTCTGTTCTCTTTTTCGTTGATGGTGACGCCCTTCATGAAAGAAAAATAGATATTGTCAGTAATGCAGCCAAAGGCAGCAATGCCTCCGGCAAACGGATCTTCTAATATATCCTGAATTGTAAAATACGGCTTTTGTTCAAAGCGTGCATCTTGAATCATTATGTATTCATCTTCGGTAAAGTGAAAGCGTTCTTTCCAGACGGCTTCAGGAGTAATATCTTTGCGGGTTAATACAGACTGGCTGGTGAGCATGCCAATAGCCTGTCCCCCCCGCCAGATAAGAGGCAGGGCGCCCACAACCCATTCGGCAGAGCCTCCAATTTCCCCTATCATGGTGTTTAAGCCGCGCCCGTTGCTAAAATTTAGTCCTTCGGCACCAAGAATTATGGCCGGAAAAAGGTCGCCGTCTTTGTCATAGGGTGTGGCCACGCCGGCTTTATTGAGGGTGTCCATGGCCAATTGGTGTCTGGGGCGATCAATAAAGAATGAACTGATTTTTTCTATGGAATTATAGCCATAGGCTTTGGCCATTATTTCTGCTGATTCTACAAGATTTACAAAGCGCGGATTGAATTCTTCGAAATACGCGCTGGCCATCCACCTTTGAACATATATATCCGGCAGGTGGCGTTTTACGTTTGATTCCGTAACGAACAGGGCTGTAAAACTGGAGTGCAGACCCATGATGGATTTGGTAGTGCCATCGATTACATCATTTCCCATCGAAAGCAGTGCCACCGGCCGCGGCATCGGCAAACCGTAGCGCTGGCGATGCTCAGCTTTGCCAAAGAGCGTGCCAACGGCAATAGTAGGATTTCCGCCGACTTCTTTACCCGGTTTTGCTCTGACTCCCTCGGTAATAGTCGATTCAATCAGAACTTCTTCACCGACCGGTAAAGTTTCTGTGGTGCGCTGCAAGACATCACCCATAACCTGTGCTGCTGTTCTGTCATTGGCTCGTTTTAAGGCATTGGCTGCTTCTTTGGTTCTCTGGTCTTTGGGAATTCTGTTCAGTCCGTCTCGCCCATGAAGTGAAACGGCGATGGCTGATAAGGCTGCTGAGACTATGATAGATTGCCTGAGCTGCCTGTTTCTGAGAGCGCTGAAATTTGATTTGTTATGATAGCTGTCATCAAGATGGACAATTGAGAGATCGGCGACTTCAAGGTCGTAGGCTCTCAGGCAGACGCTGTGGCGGTGGTTAAATTCCAGGATGCGGTCGTGATTAAAATTGTCCTCATCTCTTTGCCCGTTGTAAATTGGGGGGGAGTCTGTAATGTCGAATCTAAGCTTGTTGTTCATTTATAATGTACCTGCCACAATAAATGACAATTTATAAGAAAAAATAGTAACTGCAAGTACCGAAAACGGGGATTTGATAAGAATATTCGGCAAAGAGAACTGCTACATTATAACCACAAATTTGCCGATTTGGGTGCTGCCGTCGGGCATTTCCACGCTCCAGTAGTACAAACTTGAGACAATCAGCTGTCTGTTACGGGTGATTAAGTCCCATTGGGCATGGCTAAAAGTAGGGTCAAAAGGGCTGACATCGTGGGACAGCTCTCTGATGAGGTCACCATCTATAGAAAAAATTCGAATAGTGCACTTTGGCGGCAGATTGGCAAAATGAATAGCGCGCACTTTGTCTCTGGGAAGAAAGTCCTGAGTGAGACCCTCGAACCCCTGTCCACGATAATCAACATCATTTCGATACGGATTCGGATATACGAAAATATCTTTAAATTCTCCGCTTAAGGCTTCGGCCGAACCTGATACAAACGCTTCTATTGTTCCCAGCACTTTCGATGTCTCCAGCGGCTCGAGGCCGGTTTCGGGAGAGCCAAAATCGAAAGCAGTCACATTCATATAATATGGCACAGTAGCCAGCAGTTTATTTATTTCAAATTCGTATTCATAGAACTTGAAATAGCCGTCATCTGTATAGTCATCCGGTACCGGGGGAATAGAAGGTAAAAGCTGATTGGGGAACCTTTTCACAATCGGAGTTGTCGACCCAAACTGGTCTGCGTTTGAACCATGTTTGGCAAAATAGAAGATTGAGTCCGGATAAAAGGGATGAATGTAGGGGCTGCTTGGTCTGTAATTGAGCGGATCAAATAGCGAATCTCCGCATGGATTCGGGAATCTGCCATAGGCGCATTGCAACTCTTCTAAGGTGTACGGTGTGCTGATTTCCATGACAAAACCGGGCCGTGGTTTCAGGAGCGGATTATAGATAAATTTTCTGAAGTTTTTGCGGTCATATGAGGCTACCAGACTAAAACTGCTTTCCCTGTCGTCGCGGCCGATGTAAACGTTGTAGCCCTCAAAATCAATTATTCCGGAAAATATATCTTTGGTCGTTTCCGATCTGCCACCGTTGAACCTGACTTTCAACCCGTTGACAGCCTGGCTCAGCCATACTTTTGGCGCCGGCGGCGGGGAGGCCGCTTTCCAGTCAGGGACGCCATCGCCGGTATAATATGTGGTTTCAGCTACCGAAATTTCCCAGACACTGTCAATTAAGACCGTATCCAGTATGCAAACCGCGAAATCACCGAAGTATCCGTCGCCGTCTGTATCTACTCCCGGATTATCGTATACCCAGCCGGCCCAGATGGCGTTATCACCCAAGTCAGAGAAATCCAGGTATTCATAAAATCTTGCCGGGTCGTTGTTGGCAGCCAGCAATCTTTTCCAGACCCAGGCATTGGTATGTAATTGTTCGCCGCCAACATACGCCAGGGGAAAGCTTACTTTGCTTCCCGGCTGCATCGTATACGGGCCTATTGATAAAAGCCATTGAATGTCATTTCCGCTGGACATAATTCTTGCTATGGCAGGATCAGGCTGAACCCAGGTAGGGTTAAATGGAGAAATTGAAGCAGTCCAGGCCTGGTCGTAGTCAACTTCGCCGTTACTCAGCAAATGATACTTGTTGCGGTCACCTATAGGAGTGCCAATGCCGTTACCCATGCGTCTAAAATTTCGTTTATGCTGCGGACCAAAATCGAAACGGGAGTTGAGATTAAAAATCCACCAGTTAAACCCGAGTTTTTCATCATAGTCGGGTTTGCCCAGGTAGCGCATGCCCACTACGTTGGCGGCAAACCAGTCCGGCCCCCAGGAATCGCCGTTATTGTCCGCTGTCCAGGCCAGATTGAGAGTGTGAGTAATCTGGCACTCGCCTTCTTTTTTTGTGTAATTTCTCATAAATCCGCCCAGGTCATCGATGCCTTCGGTCGGTTCTTTGATGGGCAGGTCCGGTGTCGGGTTTTGATTTTGATTAAGGCGATCCTCATGTACGTCGCCGTCCATGTAGATGCCGATATAGACATCTTCAAGAACATTGTCACCAATGTTTTTGATATAGTAATCTATCAGCACAAAATCTTCAGTATAGTCAAATGACCAGGCATAAGATGACTGGGTTACTTCTATTCCCAGAGGCCTGTGCCTCCGAAAATCTACAGCATCAAATCCAAGATCCGGTACACCCGATGTAAAGGTGTCTGTATATATTGCGATAAAGTCCTGCTCAGAAACTGCTTCATCGAAACCAGAAATAGCCGGGTCTACGCTGCTGCGGTTGGTGATTTCTCCGAAAGGAGGCACGTCGGGGTTAAATTCTCTGTTTGAAATATTTGATTCAGCAGCCGTAGAGACCAAAGTGTCCCGGCCAACTACAGCGCCAACCCAAAGGCCTGCTTTGTAGAGGTGAACGGTGTTTGACTTACGTGGAAATTCAGCCATCAGGATTTTCTTATTGGTAAAGCAATCCCGGTACGGCGGACGCCCCAGAGTGCCGAAATTGGTTATGCCAAATGACAGCTGGCCGACGTTATGAAGTCCTGAGCAGTATACAGGCAGCTCGGCCGATAAAACAATGCCGCTCATTAATATAATCGAAATAAAAATCAGACGGATTATCAAGACCATAGAACTGTTTTGTTTCGGGTTAAAATTCAATTAGTGTAATTTCGCTCAAGTACGAATCTTGTTGGCGAAAGTTGCGGTTATTGCAGATATCATCCCAGGTAGTCCTGCCAGCTTCAATTATAATAAGGGTTAGCACCGGCGGCGTGGTCTGTTATATCATGGATTTCTGTTACTTCGGGAATGGCTGCTCTTATGGCTTTTTCGATACCTTGCTTTAGAGTGACCGAAGCAGAGGAACAGCCCTGACAGCCTCCGCCCAAACGAAGATAAACTGAAGTTCCTTCTACATCTGCAAGCTCTACTTGTCCGCCGTGCGAAGCAATAGCCGGGTTAACTTCAGTTTCAAAGAGCTTCTCGATCGTCCGGCGGATATGCTCTTCAGACGGCAGCTTCTTCTTGGCATCAGGATCTATAAGACGTTTGCCGCTGCTGATAGCCGAACGGATAGCAGCGCCGACTTTTTTGCCAATCACAGGCCACGGCTCGCTGCCATCTTTGGCGATGGTCAAAGTATTGCCGGCCACCAGAATTTCCCTGACGCCGGAAATGTCATAGAGTAATTCCAATAGCGGCGAACCTTTGGCAGTTTCTATATTACGGCAGATAAGACTGCCATCGCTAAGAATCGGATAATCGACAACAAACTTACAGACGAACGGGTCCAGAGTAGGCTGTCCGCTAATATTTATCTCTTTTGAAGCCATATGTTTATTCTACTCTCTAAATAGAAAAAGACTTTTGGTCAACTTTTCCCTTTTTGCAGTCTTCGCATTCGCACAATTTTCTCAGCCTATTAAACGCAAAAATTCCGGTATTGTGCCCGTCAGAAAACGCCACCGCTAAGCCATATCTGCCTACCGGGGAGACCGAAGTTGCCTTGATATCTAGCGGCACTTTTTTAGAGTCTATTAGTTTGCGGCCACTGTCTTCATCAACACACTGAGCGCAGGCACAATTAAGACGCAGATAGTAGCCGGAATGCTTACTCTGATGTCCGTCCGGCCAGGTCATAATCAAGTTATTTTCAGAATCAGTCTTTATGCTTAATGGCTCATTGGCAGATATTTCAGATTCCACCTTTTCCACTCTTTGGTGAAGAACTTCTGCTAATTTTATAAAAGCCTTCGCACTGGCGGAGTCATTTCCCTCAGCTTCAGCTACAATGGGCGTGCCGCTGTCACCGCTTTTCATAATGGCCGGGTCTAAAGGCAGAGAGCCCAAAAGTGGCACCTCATATTCATCTGCCAGTCTTTTCCCCCCGCCCGTATCAAAAATTGCTGTTTCTTCATGGCAATGCGAGCAGATAAAGCCCGACATATTCTCAACCACGCCCAGAATAGGTACATTGACCTGCTGAAACATTCTCAAACCCTTGCGGGCCACACCCAAAGCTACTTCTTGCGGGGTGGTCACGATAACTGCTCCGGAGAGCTGTGCCTGCTGGGCTAAAGTCAGCTGGACATCACCGGTGCCGGGGGGGAGGTCAATCAAGAGAAAATCCAGCTGGCCCCATTCGACCTGTCCCAGAAACTGGTGAATCATTTTCATAGCCATTGGCGCCCGCCAGATAACCGGGGATTTTGCATCTAACAGCAGCCCCATGGAGATAAAACTGACCCCGAACTTGTTAATTGGCTTCAGGTAACCGCCGCTGGTATCGGGCCTCTCATCTTTGGAGCCAAGCATACCGGGCTGGCTGGGGCCATAGATATCGGCGTCAAGAAGGCCGACTTTGTTACCAGCTAAATGAAGCGCCACAGCGAGGTTGGTGGCAATAGTAGATTTGCCCACGCCACCTTTGCCGCTGGCAATGGCGATAACGTATTTTATCCGTTCAATACCCAAATCCGGCGATTTCATCAACTCTCCATTAATGTCTGTTCCATTAAGGCATATTTGCCAAAGACCCTTAAGTTAATGAAAACTGAGAGGAAAACAACTGTCTGGGGGAAAATGTCTATCTGTTTGCTGTCCAATAAGAAAGACCGCACAATATGCGCGGCCTTTGATTATATAATACTTGCCTACGATTGTATTATTGACACGGTCCCCCTGGCGGGCCGCCGCGGAAAATGAAGTCAACTATGAAAGTCAAATCCAGAATATTAGACGGGTCGCCGTCGCCATTTATATCGGCTTCTTCGGGGCAAATTGATTCATTTCCGCCTCGGAAGATTCTGTCTACTACATATGTCAAGTCCAAAATGTTAGCATCGTTGCCGTCGCCATTGAAATCTCCGCGAATCCCGATACAGCATCCGGCGCCGGAAGTTGACATACTGGTGAATACAATCTCAGGGATGTCCTTCAACGTGTAGGAGAAGGTCTCAAGGTAATCAAGCTCTCCTGCCAACTCTTCCGAAAGGACCGCGAGCTCATCGCCAACGAATACTGAGTCTCTGCCACTGGCTTTCGAGTTAGACTTGAAATTGCCCAGAATTTCGAAGTTGATCAAGTCGGGCCATTCAAGCCAATAGCACCACGTCCTGGTAGTATCTAGGATTGTAAGCAACTCTTTTTTACAACCGCCAGGCGGTTCCAGCACCCGGGCGACCGAGCCGGTATGACCGGTGATGACCGTAACCAACTGACCCAGGTTCCATATTTCGATCCGATGAGTCGGTGAGCCGGGGTAATCGGCGGTTATGTCCCACTCGACACCGTTGATCTTCTCAACCTGCAGAAAACCAAAATTCTGGCCCGGTATAGTGTTAACTTTACCGGTTGCGCTGAACTTAATGTGGCTGCCTGGGGCAAGGGCACCCGTCAAGTCAAGAGGCTGCCAATTGGATCTGAATGCTGTTGGACACGTAGGACAGTTGCCTTCGGGGTCGTCCTCCCAGTGCACAGATAAGCCGTCGTTACCTGATGAATCCAGGCGGTGGACTCGCAATTGATCGAAAGTTACATCTAGTTTGGCATTGCCCAATGTTAAGACGTTCTGTCCGTCGTATTCAACTGAATCAAGAAACGCAACTCCCAAATCCTCGGCTACTGCGATAGAAAAGAAGGCTCCTAAAATAATTGATCCAACCGGCCCAGCTCCGAGGCCACCTAACGCGCCGAGGGCATCAGCGACGATGATCTTAGTAGCATCAGTAACACGCCCCCCGCCAGTCCAGTAGTTATATGAGTTTTGATATACATCGGCAAAGATAGAAACGGGATAGATTTCGACAGGTGACCAGGGCTTATTGATAAAGTCGTTAGTAACGTAATTGAGAATGATCCCGGCCTCAGTGCCGTTAATGGTAAGGTTGTTCAGGTAGTATATTTCGCTGACGAGTGAGTCAGTGAAAAAGTCGTTGCCGACTGCCATCTGGTCAAACACGTACGGCACGATTTCATTACTGGTAACAGGGTATCCATACAACGTATCCCCATCAATTTCGATCAACAGGCCAAAACCAGTTAACCAATCAACAATGGCCACGCCCTGTTGTTCGGCCGAGGAGGAATCGAAGCCCTGGGAATGTACGTAGTCTGTCAGGACACCCAGGACGTTTCTCACATCAGCAATTGTAAGATAAGTTTCATTGCCGGTAAGAGGGTTATTTGCATAGAAATAATCGAGCGCTTCATTGTGATATTCACCGATAGTGAGCATACCATACATGACGTGTTCATCCGTGATTGTGAAGGAAGGAAAGTCGGTGGCCCGAATGTGAACAAGCGATGCCATAGTATTTTCGGATATCGGATCTTCGGCACGAATTCTTACCTCGTCAGCCATGTATATGCTGTCTCCGATGACTTCAATAGGCACCGCCGATGAAAACGTGAGTACATCCCAGATCATATGAATGGGAAGGAAAAACCAGCCTAGCCACCACGGATCGATATCGCACGGCCAATAAATCAGATTAAGATCCGGGCCAGTGCGATCTGGTATAATTGCCACCAGATTCCCATCATTATATAACTCAATAATCTTATTCACCGAGCCAACATTGCTGAAATCAGTTGTTACCTCGAGAATACCGCCGATCTTTCGGAATGTAGTCACCCCTACTACCTGGTCAGGGACTGAATCGACTATCCCGATTCCAGTAAACTCTAATGTTGCACCTTCGACCAATGAATCGACCGGAGGAAGGCTCGAGAAGTCACTACCAGTCCAGGACATTACTGGTCCTCCGAGATCAATAGCTACACCGTCCTCGCCACTGGGCCCGATATTTCCAACAGTGAGATTTCCTGATGCGGCTTCCAATGTTGCCTGACCCAATGCTTCATGCCCCAGACCGTACATCTGTATGGCTTCATCAGTAACCAGGAAGTCCAATATGTCGGCTGCATTGATGTCAACATAGGATATGGCTGAAACTTCTACTGCTGGGTTATCTGGAGTGATCCGTATCTCGTCACCGACGCCCACAGCGAGACCCATACCGAGGAGTATAGTTGTTGGATCAGGTAGAGTGACAATTATCGAAGCATCTGTGGAAAGAAGAACAAGGATGATTATGATTATGATGATTACTAGGATTATCACAAAGCCCTTACTCGTGTGGAGAAAAGTAGCAACACGCCCCGTGACTCCTGATTCAGACGCCACCAGACTGTCTGAGTTCCAGATTTCAACAGTTGTCGATGTCGCGCCGACCGGCGACCAATCCGTAAATATATGCACACTATCTCCATCTTTTTCGAGACGAAGGGTTCCAACCGCCTGGTTCGGGATACCGTTTACGGTGCCTGTTATTGGGAACTCCATAAAGGATGTACTACTCCATGTATCTGGAATTTGAAGTCCCATATGCACTCCTTCAGACTGTCCGAGATCCACCGTGAACCCGTCCTCGCCACTGGGCCCGATATTTCCAACCGTTAAAGCCCCGCCGCTGGTGTCAAGGTTAGCGGCACCCAAAGAGATGTGCTGGAGACCAAATATCGTGACGGTATCCGACTGGCACTCAAAGTCTTCACAGAAAGTACCGTCGCCGAAGTAGGTGCCGCCGGAGTCGAGACAATTAACTTCAGATAAGATCAGACAGTTGCCACCAATGCAACTGGCGCCGCGTACGGTATCCGGGTTGCAGATTGTCGGAACCGGGTATACAGGGAAGCAGCTGATGCCAAAAGTAAAGTAGCATTGATAAATCTCAATATCGCGCGCATCAATGTAGCCGTCACCGTTCATATTGCCCCACCAGGCGGAATCAGGGGCCGGACCGGCACCTTCGATAAAATTAGTCAGGTAGACGAGGTCTGCAACAGTGAGGGCCATGCCGTCCCCGTTGATGTCGCCATCCGCGAAGCATGTGTTCAGCTCATCCTCGGAATAGCCCTGATTGTCAATGAGTGATGGTGCTGCTGTTCCTGTAACTGCCCCAAGCAGCAATAGTGTCAGAGCATAGGTGATAAGTTTTTTGATTAACATGGAAATTTCCTCCCTTGCTTTAAAATGCTAAAAAACCAAGTCATTCGTCTGTGTCCTTGTAGACAAATGCTCGAAGAATTATCAATCTGTATAAAATGCCCGTCCCGGGTATGCCGTATGCGAGATTTAAGATGCTATATCAGGTAAACGTCTCCTGACCCCTGAACTGTTTATAACTTTAATTCATTCAGAATATCGTGTCAAGTGAATTCTTTCTTGTCAAGCGAAATTTCATGATTCTTAGAGATTGAAATATTCATAAAATAGTACAATAACTGGGGGCAGACTGGGTGGCCCTCCCTTCAGGTGGGTTCCTGTGTGATTTGGTCCCGGTCGTCCACCCCGAGGCTACGCTCGGGACTACGCCCCTTGGGGTGGGAGCCACACGAATTCACTCCAATCCCACTGCAATATACTTCCGCCCGCCCTTAGTTATTATGACTATCAAACAATTCAATCCCGGACATCGCATTCAAGCTCTTGTCTCATCTTTTTCTGTGTCTGCTGACTACAAAATCACTACAAGTCCTGATAGCCGAAAAGTAAAATATAACAAAACGAAGCCATTTCTGCAGGCGTCAATAGACTATAGCCCATTCGCGCGAAGCGGCAAGGGACCATGGCCCATTTTCATTTACCTATAACATGACCCTTCGACTCCGCTCAGGGTGACTCAAAAAATAGGATGTTAAACTTGTGCTGAACTTGTTTCAGTATATAACAAAACGAATCCATTTATGGGCCGTGGCGGTTTTGCCCTAAAGCGGTGAACTATGGTCACATGCAAAGAAAAGATGGCCCGGTAGCAATAATTCTATTTGTCGGAGCTTCCGTTTCGTATTACCAGCGGACCGAGCCAGACAGGCTGATAAGCACCGTCAGAAGATATTACTTTATAGGTAGTGCCGGCATTGAATGTGAGGGTGTCAATCAGAATCGAGTCCGAGGCATTCCATTCGGTGAGAGAGAGATAGTATGAAGCCAGAAGTTTTTGAGACGCCGAGGCCTGCAATCCGGGAAACAGGGAGCGGTTACCTGCAAAAAGAAAACGCTGATTAGTATTCGAGGTATGCATGTCATCATTTTCGAAGGCGACGCGGAGCAAATTAAGACTGTTTTCTACCTGCTCTGAGAAAATAACTGAATCTAAACTGAGATTTGAATTATCCCAATCAAAACCAATAGCCAGACCGTTCACGACATTGGCATCATTAAATAAGTAGAGGTCAAGCTGCAACCTGTAGAGTGAATCAACCAGCAGAGGTAGCTGGCTGACTATTAATTTGAGACTGTCAGCAGCTCCCATATCATTCTCTGAACTAGTACAGCTTTCCGAACCATCACAGTTAGATTCATTGCTGAAAGCGAAATTTTCATACCAGAATTCTACGTCTGCTATATCGAGGCCGCCGCAGCGGTCAACATTCATAGCATCAGCCGATAGGGGAGGAGGTCCGGCACGATAGAGGTAATCTACCAGGTTTGTCAGATCGTCAATCCTTATTGCGCAGTCATCATTGAAGTCGCCGCATAAAAATTCTCTTATAACCAGTTCTACATAAACATAGGCGGGTGAATTAACAGCATCGGCAGATTCAATTTTAATCGAGTCAAAGTATATACCTATAGGCAGGCCGCTGATATTAGTTTCAACTTCGACAATGCTGCTGGTATTGCCTTCAATATTATTAATCGAAAGCCAGCTGATACTTTCACTGCTGAAATATGGAATGAGATAATTATGTGATTCTGATATTTTAAAGTCTTGAGTTGTTGGAGTACACTTATCTGCTGCGCCCAGAATCTTGAGAGTGTCCGGTGTCAGCACCAGTTCAACCGCATCAATCATAAATTGATTTGAGGTGTCAGAAACAGGACTAAACCTAAAGTTATCAACGAGAATAAAGGACCAATCATGGCTCTTATAGGCGGTTCTTGGAATGGTGAGAATATGCTCTCCATCATCGGCAATGTTCTCAAGCAAAATTGGCGAGATAGACGGGTTGGTAAGGTAAAGCTCCAGAGTGTCGGAAGTACTATTGGAACTCCACTTAATAAGAGCCGAGGAATCAATGAAGAATGTTTCACCGCCGGCCGGTTCCAGAAAAATAATCCAGCTGAGTATTTCACCTGTAACATCAAAACAAACTTCATAATTTTGATAGTCGGCCGGGTATACCAGAGGCTGCTCTAGTCTGGCAGTTTCCTGATTTACTTTTATAGTCACGGCATCCCCATAAACGCAGCCTTCGTCTTCTGCGGTAATGTCATCGTCCCGGTAGACTGGCATAAATCCGTAGGCCCCGGCGTCACTTACTACAAAGCGGCCGCAGAGGTTGCCGTCCGGATCATAGGCTTCGATTACGTCATTAGGCTGCACCAGATGGCCGTGCAGCATTGCTGATTCACAGTGAAGGTCTATCCAGGAGTCTGAGGTGGAATATGAAGCAAGTGAAAGCAATGTAATTGCCAGGCTGGTGTCGGGAGTAATCAGTTCAGTCACTACCGGGTAATGATTTTCTTTGAAAGTGCGTAATGTAACTTCTCCGTCAATATCAAAAAACTCGAAGGCCCCGTTTTGATCCGTTAGCGTAGAATCAAGAACGTTTCCAGTGGGATAGCTGTCGAAGACTTTAACCACTGCTCCGCTAATTCGATTATTGTTATTGTCGGACACGATACCGCTTATTGTCGGCGGGCGCGATTCTGTTGTGAAAGTCCAAACATTTGTCCATCCAGAACTTCCGCCATCGTTGTGAGCAAATACTGTCCAAAAGTAGGTTGTTGCATATTCAAGAGACTCAAAAGAGAATACCGTGTCTGTGATATCTGTGAAATAGTAACCGACAGAATCGGAATTGGCTCTATCAAACGTGATCTCATAATTGTCAGTTCGTTCGGTACTATGCCAGATGAAAGTAACATTTACCGGTACATCAACAGCGCTGCTGTCTGGTGATATGAGAAGTGGTGAATCAGGTCTCAAATTACGTATGTTTACGGAATCAATATTTGAAAGCTCTGAACGATTATTGGCGTTGTCGATAATCTCAATACCGAAGTAATACATGTTTCCTGGAATCAAATTGGTAACTTCAAACTGTTCTAAACTTCCTGATATTAACGGTGATGCTTCGCCTGCTGCTTGGGTGGCTCCGTTCCAGTTTAGCAGAGTTGTTAGATTTGTCGAATAACGTAAATCTGTCTCAGTTGCAGTGCCGACAGTGCTGTCATCGCCAGAGGCAGTCCAGCTTAGATAGGCAGAGCTAAGAGTGATAGAATCAACCGCCAAATCTGTTACAGCCGATGGCGGAATCCTGTCCACTACCGTGTACTTAATATATTCATACGCTGGCTCAATAAGCTCAGTACCCGGCTGCTCGATTCTAATCGAGTCGAAATAGATCGACGGTTCGAGCGCCGTTGACGTAATGTTAACGTTAACAAAGTCTCCAATTCGGCCGTTGTCTGGTTGAACGCTCAACCATGGAATTGATTCTGTGACCACAAATTGAACTATAGTGGTTCCTGTCTCGACATTGAAAACTTGGAATCTATCAGAGACCGGGAGTGCACCATCTTGGTCGGCTGTGAAGTAGAGAGTATCAGGATCAAATATGAAATCGAGTGGCCGATAGATTACATTGTAACTAATTACTACACTTATGGGTGAATTGACTGCGTTCTCAGATGAGATAAAGATCGAATCTATATAATTTCCCGGTTCATTAAATCGGTCAATAAAAATTTCAACAAAACCTGGCGTCAAACTATCTACATTCCAAATACGAAGCCAAGGGATTTCTTCTGTAACATTGAAATGAGTATTATATCCGTTAAGCTCAGTTACAAAAAGTGTGTCTAATGGTGTAGGGATTGGTTCCACTCCAAATATCCAATAATCAAAGTGTAAGCTATCGGGTGATACAATTAGGAATTTGTCAGCCTCAATTACCTGCAGAATCACATTGATAGATATGGCCCCAATTTCCGCCGAATCAGAAACAATCCAAATTGAGTCAACATATAGTCCCGGAGGAGTGTTGGGATTTGGATATAAGGTGATTGTATCTTCTGTCATTCCACTCGTATCAGATAGTAACAACCACTCAATATTTTCAATTACAGAATACGGAATCGAGAATCCTCGAGATTCGAATATGCGTAACTGTTCAGCAGGGTAGTCGCCGCTATTTTGGACAAATTCAAAATAAATGCTATCCGGAACTACCTGCAGAAACTTGGGAACGCTGCCAATGGCGTAATTAACCACTACATATTGCGGCGAGTTGTTGGACTCAGGAGAGATTATTTCGATTGAATCAGTGTAAATTCCTGGTGCAAGTTCTGTCGTTGTTATTATAGTAGTGATTACTTGTTCGGTCGTACCGGTGCTGTCGCTTAAATCGAGCCAGCTGATATTTTCCCTTACAGAAAAAGGAATGTTAAAAGAGTTAAATTCAGAGATTGTAAATTGTCTCGACGCCGGCAGCTGACCAGACTCATCTGCTGAGAAAGTCAGTACTCCGGGTTCTACAACCAGTGTCCTTACACCGCGGTCGAGCTGTAAGGTAACTATAACTTCAATCGGCGAGTTGACAGCTTTGGGAGACTGAACAATAAATGAACCGGTGTAGGTTCCGGTTGCTAAGCCAGTGGTGTCGACGTCGATATAAATGCTGTCAGCTGTCAGGCCGCCGAATCTGGTGTTTAAATCTATCCAGTCATGTTCTGTTGAAATTGTAAAGGGAATAGAGTTGCCGCAGGAATCTGTGACTTCGATTCCCTGAAATGCCAGCGTCAAGCCCGGAACCCCGAAACCGAATTGCAATGAATTTTCAGATAGACTTAAGAGACCGCGGTTGATAATTATTTTGCTTCGGTCTACCAAAATCTCTTCGATAGTGGTCGCTTGAGCCGACAGAGAATCAATTATAATATCAATTACAGTTGAGTCTTGGCACAAGTTAGAATTTGTTCCGCGAAAATAAATTTGCGCCAGAACTGTGTTGCCTGAAGAGTCAACTATGGCAGAACTATGTGAAACATTTACTACCAGCTTTCCGGAAGAATCCGTGCTGTAGCTAAGATTTGTGCCTGATGGCAGACCACGTCCCGGGCTGACGCTGTCGAGCTGCAAAGTTGTCCTGTCAAAATCAATGGTAAGTGTGATTTTAGTCAGCCCGCCAAGATTGTAAAGTTCTATTTCTGATTTGAATGGTGTGCCGAATTCTGTATTGAGAAACTTTGGTGAAGTTCTGATAAGTTTCACGACCGGCAGTAGTTCAATTTCCACCTCTGTAATTTGACCGGCGACAACATCAATTATGGCAGAGCCGCGATAGATTACTATGCCCTCAGCATCAAGTCCTTCCAGCACAACCAATAGACCTGTTCCTTCGGGAACATTTTCAATAGTTCCTTCTACAACACCATCAACCATTTCCAGCTCGGCCACGATAGTGTCGCTTGCGGAAATAATAGTCACCTGATAGGTTTCTACGAGCTCGGCTAATTGCGAATTCTCAAAACTTACAGCAAGCTGAAAACTTATGGCTTGTGTGCCATTGTTTACGATTTTTTCAGCACAGGTGACAAGCAACGTCAGAGCTGAGAGTGCCAGAAATAATATTAACTTCTTTGAGTGTTTTACTGGTCGCATTGGTAAAATCTAAAAAGTAACGGTTGCGCTGGTAAAGATGTTGACGCCGTTAATAGTTATTGAGCCGCTATTGGCCGAGCCTGCAAAATATTTGCTGCCGGCGCTCAAGACTGGGCCGTTTTTTATGGCTTTGGTGAGACTTCCGCCCAAACCGACATAGTGCGAACTGCGCAGTTGGTTTGGTCCTTCACCTTCGTTTGCCGAAATAAATTTTATTTCCCAGGCGGGTGATACAGCCCAGCCGCTTCCGAAGTAACGGCTCAGATCTAACTGGGCAGTAAATTCGTTTCCAAATAGCTGAAACTGATCAGTCACAGATTCGTTGGCATCGTACTGAGTGTTACGTCCACGCCATAAATAGCCGAGTCTGAAATCTCCCTGGTATCTGCCGGTCTGGTAGCGGCTACCAACTCTGAAAAAGGCCTGCGATGATTGTTTAAAAGTCTTGCTGCCTTCATAACGATCTGGCGTATAGAAAGTCAGCGTAATATCAGCAAATAAAATTCCTTTTTCTTGTTTGCGGTCAAGTCCGGCAGTAATGCTGACAAAGTTGCCGGGGTTGTATTTCCCAAGACCGCGATAAGGTTCATACTTGCCGGTAAACTCAAAGAGAAGTCCTAGTCCACCCCGAAGAGAGCCGAGCATAGTTGCACCGCCAATCAAAATATTACCACCCAATCCTTGACCGAATCGTCGCATGGGGAAATTCAGATAGTTTCGGGATAGAATTCCCAAGACAGTAGTATCAGTATCAAAGGTCAGGCCAGTCTTGCCGGTTGGCAAATTCAGCCCCAAACTTATTATAATCCTGTCATCTGAAAGAGATTGATTTATCTGGAAACGGATGTCACTGGCACCGGTCAGACCGGTGGCTTGGTAATCTGTTTTAAGGTCGTTGACCGAGCCGGCCGCAAAAAAGAGCACTTCAAGGTTTTCACGAACAGGAACAAAACCCTTAATAGGAAAATAGAACTGGGAGAAACCGGTTGAGCCGTTATTTTTGTCATCCAGGCTCCAGTGATAGAAGACAATCCGTGTGCTGGCTGAGGGTGGTCGGCCGGCAACAACCTGCGCCAGGCCATCGGCATTGGCAGTAATTATCAATACCAGAGCCATCAATATCATTTTAGATTGCTTAATCACCGCCGATTGTTCCTTTCACCTTTACTGATCCTGTTGGAATAACCGGCGGCTGTTGAGTCTGCTCTTCGCCGCCGGCGGGAGGAGTAATAGAGCCGGTGTTTTCAAGTACATTTCCCAGAGTTGACTCAAGTTCTGTAAGTCCGCCGATGGTCTCTGTCTGAATAAAATTTTCAAACTCCTGTTCATTGGATAAGATGGCGGTAAACTCCAGCTGGTCCTGAGCATAAAAGAAACGATTATCTATATTTGAGGCCCGGCGAAATTCTTCCATGGCCTGTTCATACTGTCCTGCTTTTTGGTAAGTCAGACCTTTGCAGTAGGCCAGGAATGCTTCATATGAATCTGTAGGAATTATGTTAAGAGAATCCAGTTCTTCGGGAGTCAACTCAATATTAAGTTCGGCTAATATTTCCCGGACAAACTGTTTTTGCATCTCAAATATTTTTTTCAGGACAGATTCAGAACTTTCCGGAAAATATTCCGAGCTGTCGACAGTATTTACAATTATCCCGCTCAGGCGAAGATGATTAAGTTCCGGGCTGGTCAGGGTGGCTGTGACAATATTGCGGCTGCCAAGTATCCTTCCGACTTTAGGAGCTGAAGATCTGTCGATGAAATTTTCTTCGCCTCTTTTAAGTTCTTCAATGAGCAGATGAAGTTTGGTGCGCTCTACCACCGTTAACGCTTTTATTTTCGAGAGATCAATGGAGGTAAATTCTGAAAGTCCCAAGGCCACCGGTGCCAGTTCCGGGTCCAGGGACGAGCCGTCAAAATCATAAACGGCAATTGTATTTAGAGGTATAGAGTCGACATTAATGCTTTTCTCGGCTGCAATGGCAGCGCCAACTTCCAAGCGGATAGCCAGCAGGTCCAGTCGCTGGGTTACCCGCTTTGAAATTTTCTCTGATGATTCAAGCTGCAGTGCAGAATTATAAGCAGCGCGGGCTTCTTCATATTTGTTTTGTTTTTCAAATGTTATACCGAGGAAATATCTGGAGCGGGAATCTGCTTTTATTTTTTCCGCGCTCTTTAGGGCATCTATCGCCTGTGCGTAGTCGCCAAGTTCAAATCTGACCACGCCAAGTTCGCGCCAGGCTTTGAAATCCTGAGGTTTTTTGAGAACGCGGGCTTCGTATTTCTCAAGAGCGCTTGAAAAATTGCCTTCTTCGGAGAGCTTCCTACCTTGAGTATACAGATTATTGCCGCAGCCTCCGGCAAGAAGTGAAACGGCCAGAACGACGATGAAAAAGTAACTGTTATATTCTTTTAGTAACGACACCAACCACAGCCATAAATTGAGTGTTAGCCCACCAGCGGTCTATAGATATCCATTTTCTGTTTAGCCTGAATGAACTTATTGTCCATATCGTAGGCTTTCTTGAAATTTTCGTAGGCGTTTTTATAATCATACAGGTCCATGTACTCCAGTCCCAGAGAATAGTGATAGAGAGCATCAAAAGAATCTGAGCCGCCGTACTTCAATTCCTTTTTCGAATCTTCACTTAACTCGCTGTCAAGTTTTGCTGCCAGTTCTGCGACCAGAGCTTTTTCCATGCTGTTAAAATCCGGCCGACCTTCTCTGTCAACCGATGCAATAATCTCCGATGTTTCTACTTTAACAACTTTGGCAACCATCCTGGCGTGCCTGTCATCAATTTGAGAAATGGTGCCAAATACCATCAACTGGGCTCCCAGCATTTTGCCGACTTTGACAGCAGCTGCCTGGCTGGTGATACCTTCTTTGCTGAGTTTTATCTCTTCTAAGAGGTAGTCCATTTTGTTTCGTTCGATAACCCGCAAAGAGCTGACTTTTCCAAAATCATGAGCAAAGAATTCTGCCAAAGCATGGCTCAATAGTCCCAGCTTTTCCTGATATTCCCCTACCGAATAGTTATCAAACGGCAAAAAGGCGATTGTCTTGGTACCTGTATCTTCGGCGGCACAGTTAAGTATTTCTTTTGATTTCATCAGTGAGTACCAGCGATTGCACAGCTGTTTTGGCCAAAAATTCTGTGGCAGCGGATTTAAGCAAGGTCCCACGCTGGCTATTCGATTCAGATAAGCGAAAGCTTTGTTATGGTGCTCGGTGCCCTTGGCATAGTTGCAAACGCCCAGGAACTCAAACACGGCAATGCTGTCGCGGGGCATTAAATCTGTGCGCTCCAGAAGATTTTCAGCCAACTTAATAGCTTTATCAAAATCAGTTAAAGCATACATATCATAGGCTTTGCCCAATACATCTGAAACAGCTGTATCGTCTTGAGAATTAGCAGTTGCCAGCAGCATCGCGCATACTAACAAGGCAGCTACCAAAAGTTTCTTAGAGAGAAAACTCAGCGGTCTTATAGCTCTCATTATCCCTACTCCGATTTGAGGTATTCTATGTTCCTGAAAAAGTAAAAATACAGGTCTTTTGAATATACACTATAGGGCTGTTTTGTCAAGGCGGCAGGGGCTTAGTCGACCGAGCGGGCGATGAACCTAAGTGTATCTCCTGCAATAACTACCAGGGTTGTCTCACGGTCTATTGGAGGAGATTCAAGAAACAGTCGGATTATATATCTTCCCGGTTTTAAGCTGAAGGTAAAAGGCGTCTCTTCAGACTGAAGCTCTCCATTTATGTATATGCTGGCTCCAACCGGCAGAGTGCCGACTCTGAGGCCACCAAAGAGAGGCTTTTCGATAAAAGTGTAGCTGAGATTAAGTGTTTGACCCGCTGAAAGTTTAAAGCTGTCAAAAATTACAGAATCTATAGATTCATCGTTGTTTTCAATTCTCAAAGAGTGGGAGCCAACATTCGAATTCAATACATATTCAGAGATATCTGAGGCAACCAGTTTATTATCCAGATAAAGATTGCCCGAAGGTTTGATCGCTAAACGAATTTTACCTTCTAAAACTGTGGTTGCACTTTGGTCATCATCAGGATTAACTGCGGACACTGGTTCAGCAAACTCTTCTTTGTCATTTTTGGCAGTCAGAGCTACATCATTTAAAATATCTTTGACAGTAGAATCAGCTTTCTGAAATTCAGATAATGTTTCACCTAAATCATTATCCAGTTTGTTTTGAGTCATATAATAAATGCCGGCGAATGCAAAAATTATAACGATAAACGCCCAAGAAATCGATGACCATCGATGGCTTGCTACAAATTGTACAATCTTGCTTTTCTTTTCGTCAGTTTTGCTGTGTTCGTCTTTCGGTATCAGATTCTGACTGTCTACTGTTATATCATCAAAAGCCGGCGTTAGCTTATCAATGTTAATGGTATCTTCGAGATTGACAGGTCCAACGATATTCTTAATGCGCAGTTTCTCAATATCCCTTAACATTTCACCGGCGTTGGTATATCTGTCTTCGGGATCTCGGCTGATTGCTTTTAAGATGATTCTGTCAAATTCTTTAGGTGTCTCAGGCGCCAGACTGCTTGGCGCCGGAGGCTCGGTATGTCTTTTATTTTCTGCTATTTCGCTCCAGTTTCTGCCCCGAAAAGGAAGTTTGCCGGTGACCATCAGATACAGTGTCGTTCCGATGGCGTATACATCGGCTTTGGGCCAATCAATTTTGGCCATGGGGTTAAACTGCTCCAGCGGTGCAAAGAGGGGCGTGCCTGAAAAAATCCCGGCGGCTGTCTGTTCGGGGTCGGCTTCATCTTTGGCAATGCCAAAATCGATAACCTTTAGATCTCCCTGCTTATCTACCATGATATTGCCGGGTTTAATATCGCGGTGATATATCTTTCTTTCGTGGGCGTAGGAGATGATTCTCAAAAGGTCAACCGCCAGTTTTAAGACTACGCTTACGGGTAGCTTCTTTTCTGATTCAATAATGTCTTTGAGAGTGGCGCCCTCGATATATTGCATGACGATGATGGTTTTGTCATCGTCGGTGAAAAAGTGGAAGATGGTGCAGATATTCTGATGTTCGTTTAGTTTGGCCAGATTATTGGCTTCTTTTCTGAAGCTTTTTCCAAGACTCGGGTCTTTGAGCTTTTTTAATATGACCCGGTGGTCGGGGACGTCCTTATGATGGGCCAAAAAGACCTCAGCCATGCCGCCTTCGCCGACTTTTCGGATAACTTTGTATTCACCCAGAAATTCTTTGCTCATTGAATTCTAAGTATAAGCAACAGCTTCGATTGTGGCAATTGTACTATATTTGCAATAATCAGCTTTTTAGTTAAACTAAGGCAGCAGTAGATTTGCTATTATATTACAATAGCAAGGGTAGATTTGGACCAATTGGTCAAAAATGGCATATCCGGACAATATGATAATAAGACTAAAAAAATTAGGTACTTCGGGCGGAGAAAGTACGGCTTTTAAAAAGGGGCAATTCAAAATCGGCCGAAGCACAGCCAATGATCTGTTTCTTAAAGATGCCTCGGTATCCCGGATGCATGCCGAGCTGGAAGTTGTTGATTCTGAGAATCTTGAACAATCATTAAACGGTTCTTTGGATTTACTGAGAGAAACTATCGATACTGACCGCCTGGCGCCGAGGTATCACCCGTGAAAAATTGCCACGCATCTTTGACCCCGGTTTTACTACCAGAGGCGCAGGTGTCGGCACCGGATTGGGACTGGCCATCGTACACAGCATAATGGAAGCGCACTCCGGCAGAAGCGAAGTGGGTAAAGGCTAAGTTTTTAAAATTATTATTCCCGTAAAGCTTTTCAAAAGAGCAAATAGTACAAATTAAAGTTTTAATAATATTATAATTTGACCCAGTCCGTAATCCGCTGCATTGCTTCTTTGATCCGGTAACACCAGGTATCTACAAAATCATCAGGCAGAGGTTTTTCAAGAGGTGTTGTCTGACTGGCTGTTAAAGCCTGGGCACCGTCAAAATCGACATAGGCAACACGCGCTGTAAGTTCGTTTTCCAGTCTCCCAAAGGCACTCCCCGGAAGAAGTGCTACGCCGGTTTCGTCAAGCATTCTCTGGCAGAGAGTTTTGCTGTCGCTGATGCCGCGTTCCGCAAGGCGCTCTTCGTATTTTGAAAAATCCAAAAAGAGATAAAAAGCCCCGGCAGGTTTGGGGACGAATATCTCTGACTGGCAAAGTATTTCCACGGATTCATCAGCTATGGCCGCAAGAATTCTTCTGGAATGCCACAAGTATTTTTCAATTTCTACGCCTCCCTCAAAAGCACGGATAGCTGCGCATTGAATTGGAGCGCAGACCGAAGTATAGGTTTCACTCGCAACAGCGGCCATTTTTTCCAGGAGCCAGTCAAAGTCTGATGGAAAGGTAAATGTCCCCAGCCGCCAGCCGCCAGCTCCGCACCATTTGGAAAGGCCTGAACTTATTATCGTTCCTTCGGGGTAGTAGCGTGCTATTGACTGATGCTTGCCCTGATGATGGAGCTGTCCGTAAATTTCGTCTGATAAAAGTATAACGCGATATTTTCGGGCAACTTCAGCTAACTCCTGCAGGTGTTCGGGAGAATAAGAACAGCCTTCAGGATTTCCGGGGTAATTTAATATCAGTATTCTGGGCCGGTACATATCATTTTGCTGGTCACAGTGTTTTTCGAATTTCTCTGCTGTCATTCGCCAGTTGTCTTTAGCCGATGTGTGTATGAGGCTGACACTTCTGCCAAGGATTTTAGCTTGCGGAATGTATGAAACCCAGCAGGGGGTAGGCACGATAAGTTCGCCATAGTATACCATCTGCAAAAGAAACATCAGTTCTTTTGAGCCGGGTCCGATTAAGACATTGTCTGTGCTGGCGTCAATTCCGTCATGGACTCTATGGTAGTTTGCCACCTTTTCGCGCAAAACGGGGTGACCTTTAGCCGGCAGATAATCCTTTTCATGAGCGTGCATTTTTAGTGCATCAACTACTGGAGTAGGAATCGGAAACGGAGACTGTCCCAGACCGAGTCGGTAAATAGTGCGTCCTTCGATTTGTAGAGCGCGGCTGGTATCGTTGATTTCAATCGTAGCTGATTCATGCAGACTTCGAACATTTAGGTTTAAGCTAACCTGCTTAGATATCATTTTTACACTGTCCCTATTAGAGCGGCCCAATAAGGTGCCGAATCTATTATTTCTTAACGGCTCTTAAGGTAAAAATTTAATCTAATACTGATATGCAAACAGCTAAAAATCAGCTCTTTTAGCAGCCTGGAGGAGCCAGAAATTTTTGCTGGCTCAAATGGGTTACTCTCTAAAGCCCCTGTTTTACGCTGTTTAGGAGATTTTGCCGTTATCGACTAACGCTAAAATAAGTTCCCTAACTGTCGATAAATATACTTGCAGCAGGAGACTATAGTTTATGACTGAAAAGAGAAAACAGATACGCAAATCACCTCAGTTCTTTATTGGGGTCTATGATACTAATCAGACCAAAAGCGTTGGTCGTGTTGCCAATATTAATAGCGATGGTCTGATGGTTATTGGCAAATTCGAGCTAACCAGATATGCCAATTACAAAATAAGCATAGACTTACCCTATGCCATCAAAGAGCAATCACAAGTTTTCTTTGAGGCGCAGTGCCGGTGGTGCGAAATAGGCGAACGATCAAAGTTATACTCTAGTGGTCTGGAAATTACAAACATCTCTTCGGAAAATTCAGAGATTCTGGAAAAATTCCTTGAAGACTCACAAATAGTCGACGAATCCGGAGTATCAAAAATTTCGGTCATTATTGAAACCGGCACCTAGCTGCAAGAATTCCAGATAGGTTTAACTCATTAATTTATGAGTCCGGTTATTAGTTATTCCACAGTTACCAAAGACCCGCCAGAGCCAAGCCAGTCCATCATAAAACCACGCACATTGGTCGCTTGGTAGCCATTCTTCTGAAGAAAAGCTACCGCAAAGGCAGACCTTTGGCCGCTGCGGCAATGCACAAATATGTGACGGTCTTTAGGGAGTTCGTTTAATCTTGTAAGAAGGCGGGTATAGGCAATGTGGGAGGCGCCGCCTATCATGCCCTCTTCCTTTAATTCAGAAGCGTTTCTGACATCCAGCACCAGCTGATTATCAGATGTTAACGTCTGATGAAGTTCTGACATTTGGATTTCAGTAGATTTCTCTAAAGTTCCTCCACTTGCAGCAAATTCTTCTAATTGTTCGGGTGTCGTAAAGCATTCTATCTTATCAATGCCAATTTTAATAAGAGCAGTTACGGCATAGTTGAGCAAGCCTTCGGCAACAATCAGACAGACAGAAGAGTCACCCTCTAAGTACGAACCGGTGACGGTTTCAAAACGGTCGCTGAGCGGAGCAAATAAGGCGCCTTTTAGATGTCCCCGCATATAGTCCTGCCATTCGCGCGTATCCACTATTACGGAATTTTCGGACTTGGCCTGTTCGATTACTTCACCTGGAGAGATTTGTCTGGGCTGCGGCAGTTTGTTTAAGATAGTCGGACCATTTTTGTTTTCGATTTTCATTCGACCAAAGTAGTATGGAGGTTCCGGCTGACAATCGAGTATCGTTTCAACAAATTGTTCTTTATCCGATGCTGCAAGTATTGCAGCGTTGTACTTTAGTTCCTGCTGGACTGATGTCATTGGAGCCGCTCCCATAGATTTTCCGCAGGCGCTGCCGGCACCATGGCCCGGCCAAATCATCAGGTCTGGAGAAATCTTCTTGAACTTTTGAATAGAATCATAAAGAAGTTCAGCAGCTTCGCGCATGGTACCTTCCTGACCGGCAGCTGTCTCGAGTAAATCCGGACGGCCAACATCGCCCACTAATACAAAATCACCCGAAACAATTCCCTGCTCTTTCAATTCGCCGTTTTCAAACTCCGAAACGATAAAAATTGTATGTTCAGGGGTATGACCGGGCGTATGCCTTACCTCAAAAGAAATCTGTCCGACTGAAAACTTGTCACCATCTTTTAACAATTGATAATTATAATTGCTGCTGGCTAACCATTCAAATTTCCAGTCAGCGTCCCCTTCATCGGAAGCATATATTCTTATTCCTGTTTCAGCAAACTGCCTTAAGCCGGATATATAGTCAGCGTGAATATGAGTATCGGCTGCTGCTACTATTTTGATTTTGTTTTGTTCGGCCAGGACAAGATATTTTTCAATATCTCTTTGGGGGTCGAATATAATGGCTTCACCGGTTTCTTTGTCTCCAATAAGGTAGGCGTATTGCGCCAGTCCCGGATCTTTTATCTGCTTAAAAAACATTCTTTCCCCTTTAGTAATTTCAACTGGTATATTACACTTATCAACAGTAAATGTTGGCTGAAGAGAGTGCCTATGTCAAGAGTCAAGAGCTTTTGCATTGCAAAATAATCAGGTAATATTCATAACTGAGAAGGCGCTAATTTGATGGACAAGAAGCTTTACAGATCATCAGAACACTATATTCTGGGCGGAGTCTGCGGCGGTATAGCCGAGTACTTTGATACCAGCCCAACACTAATCAGGATAGTTACGATTATCCTGTCAATATTACCGGGAGTTGGTCTGATTAGCTATATCATTGCCTGGATATTAATCCCCAGACGGCCTTGAGCCAAAGGTCTTGGCTTCGCTCTCGTAATCAAGCTTGGCATTTTTTGAGATATTTTGTTTCAGATTGAAACGAAAGAATAGAATTTCACCCATAATTTAATCATTTCATCCAAGTGATAAACGAATTGAACATAGCCGGAGTTCAGAAACTACGGCATTGTAACACTCGCTGGTTCAGCAACTTAAACCCATTTCACGTCAATCTGAAAAACTTACCTCCTATAATTTAGTGGGATGGAAGTGCCGCTATCATCCAAATAATCATTGACAGTAATCGCTTTATTTTCCATCTTTAATGAAGTATCAACTATAAGATGAGCCTGATATCCAAGAGCCTTTATCAAAAGGGCTAACAGGCTAACGAACTTCACTGTGCGGGAGGACCTGCCATGACTAGAGCAAAATTAGTACACGTAGTTTTGGCATTATTTCTCGCTACGATTTTTTTATCAGTAAATGTTCAAGCAGAACCAAATGAAGGTGTGCTCTTTAACATTGTCGCGGACGAGTATGTAGACATGATGTATCTCGTTGCAGGAGACCTCGACCTTGATAACAAAGTTGATTTGGTTTTCTCCGGCTGGATAGATGGTGGATTTATCGCTTTTGGTGAAGGTAATGGTATGTTTGAAGAACCAATTAGCATATCCGTATCAGGGTCTTCTAATCTGACTTTAGGTTATGTTAACACAGATGCACTATTAGACATTATTGCCGTATCCAACACGACTATCTATATACTGCTTAACAATGGCGACAGGACGTTCACTACTACTTCCTGGTCCAATGCAGCGCCCTCTATAAATTTTATCACTACCGGATATTTCAATAATGATGTGTTCCTGGATTTCGTGGCCAGTCCCAACAAGGTATATTTTGGTGATGGCACCGGGGCATTCCCTTCCAATAATACGCTGCCGTTTAGCGATTTGTACGGTGCTGATGTGAGTGACTTTAATTTAGATGGCTTTGATGACTTGGTAGTATTAGAGGGCTCAGGTACCAGCACAAGTCGAATACTTCTAAATGATGGAAATGGCAATTTTAGTGAATCAAGTAGCCTTAGTTTAGGTGCCCTTTCTATCTCTGTTTCGACAAGCAATGCTCTGGCTGACTTTAACAACGATGGCAATCCGGATTTTGCTTTAATAACGCCCGTCGCTACAGCTTGCCCGGCAAGCAATTATACTAGTTATGGCACGGTTGGTCTTGGGGATGGTAACGGTGGCATATTGGCTACGGAGAGTTTTGAAGTTTGCGGCACAGCATACAATATGACCACCGCCGATGTAAACCGTGACCATAAATTGGACATAGTAGTAGCCGATGGACGATTTAAGGTGCTCGTCGTTTTGCTTGGCAATGGTGACGGTACTTTCCAGCCTCCTGACGAAACTTCATTTGGAACCGAAGAAGTAACTTTTGTACTGGCTCAGGGAGATTATAATCGAGACGGTAATCCGGACTTTTCATCAGGAGGAGGGTTAGTCCACTTTGATAGTATTTATTCGGCGCTAAACAAGCAGCCCGGAAGGCCGATCCTTCCTGAACCAATGGTAACTACGGGATTTTCTTCGGTGGCTTTTGAAGTGATAAATCCTGAAGGGTTTAAAATATCCAGACTTAAAAATACTGTGGCGGGGGGCAGGTATGAACGATTTGACAAAGATAATGACGGCCAGCTCGATGCACAAGCTTATGATTACAATCTGGAATACGGCGAATATACGCTAGTTTTTAGAAGACGAGCTGACATAACATCACCTGCAATTTTTGATGCCAATATCAGCATAGGTGATTCCAGGCATTTGACTATTTTCAAGGATTACGAAACACCCGGTACGGCCAAAGGAAGTGCAGCAAATGATAGTATTGTGTTTACGATTTCAATAGATGAGTTTCCTCAAACTGTACCGGAGTCAGGCGAAACCGCATTTGATGTCACTCCGAGTTTTAGCTGGAGTGGGTTGTCTCGAAATAAATTCAGTTCGGCTATAAGTTATGATTTTCAGCTGGATTCAAAAGTGGATTTTTCAGCTCCCCTAATTAGCGAAACAGGTTTAGCAAATCACACTTATTCAACCTCAATTTTACTGGACCGTGACAAAGTATATTATTGGAGGGTCCGTAGTTTTGATGGCGCCATCTATTCAGACTGGTCAAATTCGATGGCGGTATATATTGGCCCATTTTTCTGTGGTGATTGTAATAACGATAACAGCGGTCCTAATATCTTAGACCTGACATTCATGGTGGATTATATTTTCCGTGGAGGTCCGAACTCAGAGATTTTAGAGAATGCTGATTTGAACGGAGACAATTTCCCGAGCGATATTCTCGATTTAACGCTTCTGGTAGACTTTATCTTCAGGGGAGGCGCTAAACCTACCTGTGGTATTTGATATCGGTATTTAACAGAACAGATTTTGCGTAAGCCCGGTTTAGATTAATCTAAATCGGGCATCTTTTTGCCTAATATTCGTATAATAATTCTATGCAACCAAAAGTGCAATAACCGTGTCCTAACTATGAAGCATATGACGAAAGAACTGTTCTGGGAATTATTAGAGCCGGAGCATAAGCAGGCAGAGGGTTTCTGCCGCAAACTCTGTGGCTCAAGAGACAACGGTGACGACCTGTATCAGGAGGCGCTGTTAGCAGCCTATCAGGGTATAGAATCCCTGCGCAATAAAATGGCCTTCAAATCATGGCTATACAGGATAATCATAACCCGTCATCGCAATATGGTCAGGCAGCCCTGGTGGAAAAGGCGTACGACTTTGACTGCCAAACATGTTGATATCAAGAGATTTGACCCTGGAGAGCAGTTTAATGCTCGTCGCTGGCTGAAAAGGGCCTTTGAAGCTCTGGGAGCTGAAGACAGGTCGCTGATTGTACTTTTTGAAATCGAAGGCTGGTCGGTAGCAGAACTAGCCGGACTTCTTAATAAACCGGAAGGCACAATCAAAGCCAGATTATCGAGGTCGCGAAAGAAAATGAGAAAGGCTATTATTTCCTGTCTCCCGAATCGTGTCAAAAAAAGTCAAACCAGTGAGGCTGGATATGCGTTGTCAAAAAGCACAGCAATTAATGAATGACAAAACATATAGAAACGAAGCGATAGATATTCAACTGGCGGACCATATCCGCGGCTGCAAATCATGCTCTGCCCATGCCGCCGCCAGTCAGATTCTCAACCGGGCCTTCAGAATTGAACGGGTTAAATCAGCAGAGTCAGAAACTCCGCTGACTTTTCTGAAAGTTCGTATTGAAGCTCTTGCCTCACAGCAATCTGTTAAGGAGCACAATGTTATGTCACAACTGAAAGATAGAATTTTTAACCATCCTTTAATGAGCTTTAGTTTTGCAGGGGCGTTTGTCATGTTACTTCTGGCAGCTACAGTACCTGTTTCATGCAGTAGGACGGTTGGCTATAGCATCGGTGTCGGTGGAGACGATAGCCTAATCGCTGAGGCTATTACAACAGATGCCGACGGGACTGCCAGTATAACTTTCCAGAAAAATTCCGAGGGACATATTGTCCAATTTGATTCGAAAAGAATAGTTGGAGCTTTAAACACCTTGGGCATTTCAAATGTCAAAATTGAATTAAGTGCTTCGGAGCTTGGTCAAACGATGACTATTTCCGGACTAGAAAGCCGCGAGCAGGCCCGCGATGCCCTGCTGGCAATTGTCGAAGTAGCCGGAGCGGGTGACAAAGCTGAGCTTACTCATCGTCAGGCGTCGGTCAGTAGTACCTTACTGGAACACGCCTTGAGCGGAATACATAAGATACTTGTCAATAATGAGGGATTGTCAGATAAAGAAGTTCATCGTCATATAATTGCACAGCTTGAAGAAGCAGGTATTACCGGGGCAGATGTGCATTATCTAAATGATATAGATGGCCAAATAGGGATTTTTATTGGACAGAGTGGCGAAAATGACGGCTCTGTGACGAAGCAGGTAATTGAGTGGAAAACCGAAGGTAGCGGCGAGGCCATGTTCAATCTTGATGGTTGCGACTCAGTGATGCTTATTGAATTAAAATCTGATGGTAACACTCAGACGATCGATGTCAAGAAAACTATTACATCAGATTCTGAAAGATAAACTCTGCCAATAGACAAGGCAGGAGTGATATGCTCCTGCCTATTTCGGGTAAAACTTCAATATTTAGTTGTTACTTGTGTAGCTCCTTTTTTCTCGAATGACCTGATGGTCTTCATACCCAGCCCGAACTCCGTTTATCATGTAGTCGAATTTCACATCGGCGTCTTTTATATTCGAAGCCTTTACGATTAACTTTGTTGGCGTGACTGATTCAACATAGAGCATAGACTTAACCGGACCACGTGGAGTAATCTGCGCCGTTAACCCTTTTAAGTTAGTGACTAAATGAAAATCTTCGGGGAGTTCAATTTCCGCTACTCCGTTTATTAACCGGGCTGAGCCACGTGTGTAGGTGCCGGCCTCATTGCCCTCAAGAGCGACATAAACTATTTCTTTCGTCTCATCCTCCGGATGGTCTTGTACGAATGCTTTGAGACCAGTAACGGTTAAGTCAGAATTAACTTGTACTGGACTGCCGAAAAATGCGGGGCCAAGGCAATCAAGATCAGTTCCGACGGCTAAAGTTAGCGTGGGAGTGGTCGTCGCTGTACACAGAATATCAAGAGTAGCGTCATTGTTGAGGTCCATAAAAACAGAATTCCTGCAAGTCATAGTGCCGCTGCAAGTCAAAGTGCTGGAAATATCGCAGCTAGCCAGGTTGGTTGCGCCAGTACAAGTCATAGTGCCGGATACGTTAACCGAGCTGGCGTAGGTAGCAGCGCCGGAGACATCGCAAGTATTCAGACTGGTTGGACCATTACAGATTAATTCAGTACCAGATTCGACAACAAGCGCTTTTGATGGTGTATGTTGGTATCTTATGTCCCTGGCTGCGTCGTCATCCAGGTCGCAGTACATCAAATCACTTGCATCATCTAGATTGTATGTCCAGGCATCATTGGTAGAGGGGCGGGTGAGGCTTATTGCATCAGGATTCGCGGCGAAAGCCCTTGCCGTGGGACCTGTCAACTGTATCCCAAATCTATTATATACAGCATTAGTTCCCGAGGAACCTAATACAAGAACTAGACCGTCTGTCCTGTGAATTGTGATTGAGTCTGTGCCGACATCGTCGGTCAAATGAATAACTTCAGGGGTTACAGAAATTCTTCCGCCGGCTCCTCCGCCGGCTGGCTCTACCATCAGCTTACCATCAATGGCAAGAATTCTTCCTGAGCTGCCGGCTAATTCGAGACTGTCGGCTGTGATTCGCACGGTTCCACCACCGGCACCTCCGCTCAAATTAACAAAGCCACCGGAACTACCACCATTTCCTAACACAGCGATGGTACTTGCTCCGCTATCTGTCATAATATGAAATTCGTCTGGAAGCATCTCGGTTAAAGAGCCTGTGGGCTGGAAATACGTCTGTAATCTTCCGCTTCGAATAACTGAAGCATATAACTGACCCGAAATATCGTCCGCTAGCCTGATAGAAACTTCATCTGAAGCCGGAGTAAGTATAGGTGGGAGAGTGAGAGGGTCAGGTGAATCAGGGGTTCTCAGATCAATACCCGACGGGGATATGTTGACGTATTCAAACAAATCAGATTCACTCAATATGAGAATATCTTCACCGTCTATTTTTATTTCTGTACCGGCATACTTATTAAACATAAAAATATCGCCAGATTTGAGGGACACCCCTTTTTGCGGAGATGCTATGGGTTCGACAGCGCGAATTTCTGTGCCCGGTAAATAGATACCAGTGGTATCAATTCTAACGGCAGTATCAAGACTCGTGGAAAGGAAATTTGCTTCAGTGCCCACAAAATCAACCGATACAGATTCAAATTTAAGTGTGTCGGGAGTAAAAGTAATCGTTTTGGTACTATCGAAATTAACTATTCTCAGGCCGTCTGATCTTAGCTCCGCCGATTCTGAAGTTGCATTGCGATCCGCAAAAAGTGCGACTCTAAGATTGCTCATTCGCAATTGATCTTCTACTGACGGTGTGGCAACATCGTCCTCAATCAAGATTTCGGGTGGGATGCTGGCCCGCCCCCGAAGTATGATTTCAGAAGGAGTAGATAAGAAATCGCCATCTACGCCCTGGGCATTAAATGCATATGGTACTGTTAGCAGTTGTGTTCTTGGCGAAATTTCCGGGTCTGTACCAAGAGTTATTCCCAGCCAAAGTTCATCGTTGTTAAAGAGGTCTGCAGGGAAAGGAGTTATTGAGCCCAGCTTGAGTTCAATGAGTTCTAGTTCAATCGGCACACTATTATGAATTTCTACCCATTCAGAAGAAGTAGTAACCGAATCTACGTATATCTTAAATGTAACATCAAGAGTATCGTTGATCGGGCTGCCGGTGCTGTCGGTTATCTTACCCTGGTAGTTCATCTGCAGCGGTACCGCGCTGTATGTTGTTGGTACAGAAACGACTGCCAATACTGTTAGCAGTCCCAAAGCAGTAATTATTGAACGCATGGACTTCTCCAATTCGATTATGTTTTGTAATTCGATATCACAAGATTTGACAGAAAAATATAGCTAAAAGGGGCCCATTATGCTAATGATTTGACCAGTAATATTTGAGGAAGTACCGGTTAAAGAAGGAATCTCAATTCGGATATTTACGGACAAGAGCCAGGCGCCGGTCCGCCGCGGAAACCATAATCAACCTGAAACGTCAAATCCAATATATTGACAGCGCAATCGGCGTTCAAGTCTGCTTCCTCAAAACAAGAGGGAAATTCCCCACCACGGAATATATAGTCAACCAGGAAGGTTAGGTCAAGAATATTGGCATCAGACCCATCATTGTTCACGTCGCCTCGTACACCTTGGCAGCAGGGCTCGCCATTTCCAATATAGGCAACCATAGTATTGGAAAACTCCGACCATCCAAATCCTTCGTTCGAACGCACCCTCCAGTAGTAAATCGAATTAGTGTCAAGCAGCCCTCTTAACTCGCCATTGCAAAGTGCAGGTCTTGGGAAAGTGGAATCATTAAAAATAGGCGAAATGAAATCCAGAATTGTATCTAATTGAATATGGTATCTTGTTACAAATTCACTCTTATTTGAACTCAGTACTTTCCAGTCAAACCGAGGCAGATAACTTTCAGTCTTTATACCATATTTTGGCAGTAATTTCGATGTACTGTCTACTATCAAAGGATTTATTACAAAAACAAGGCTATCAGTGTAACAAGATATTGCTGAAGAATTTTCGAAGTTTTTAGAAGTACTAAAAGAAAAATCTTCAAATAATGTTGCCTCTTGGCTGCCGTTTATACGCACAGAAGCGGACAATTTACTGGTAACTCTGTTGCTGGCAGCAGCAAACTCGGGTCTTAAGTAAAAAGTCAAAACATAATTACCATCTATCAGATTATAGTCTACAATTTGCTCATCAAGCGTGTTGTCTCCGTTCGCATCAAATCTCCAAATATCTGCTCCCGCGACTGTCTGTATGTTTTCAGAAGTCGCGAATCCCAGTGGGTTAGTCACTTGCATAGTGACGTTGGTAAAACCGGTCACTACCAGCTCCTGGGGCAAAACTGCCACATCGGCAAGGTTGCTCGTTGTCACCAGAAGATTACCGCTATCAGCGCTTCCAGATAAAAAATCGGGCTGGCCGTCTCTGTCAAAATCAGCTGTAGCCAGAGAAAATGCTGAACCCGCAGAGGCAGTACTGAAAAACTCAGGTGCCTGAAAGGTGCGATCGCCGTTGCCGCGATAAATTTCTACACGCTGCATAGTGCCGTTACTGGCCAGTATGTCAAGATTTTTATCCCTGTCAATGTCGATCACAAGAATATCAGAAACTATTCCGTCAATCATTATTGTATCAACCTGGCTAAATGAGCCTAAACCGTCACCATAACCAAAAGTCATGACACTCATTCCCGAAGAATTTACATCAGGGGTAATAACCACAAAGTCAAGGTTGCAGTCTCGGTCAAGATCCGCTACTGCATTATCAATCGGAGATGTAACTACTGCTGTGTCAGTAAAGACTGAAGAAGAAGCTGTGTAATTTCCGGTTCCGGCTCCATCATTGAGCAGTAGAATAGCTGAATCATCTTCCACAGCCAATAAATCTACATAACCGTCGTTGTTGAAATCGCCTTTAATAATGCTGGTGATGACCGCTGGAATTGTGGCCGTAGATATCGTTCCTCCGGCACCGTCACCGAAAATAATAGTATTAGGTGCGACAACGAAATCCAGATATATGTCATCGTTAAAATAACCAGACGCTATTGAAGGAATGTCATGTGCAGTAGAGCTCAGTCTGATTGCAGACGGAATCGGAATCTCTATAACAGGCCACATCGAGCAATCATTAGTACCGTTGTTAAGAAATACATATATTGTATCTGTTGTTGCCGCTAAAATGTCCGGTAGTGAATCCTGATTTACGAAACCAATTTCCAAATCCGCGTCAAAAATATTAAAGCATTTAATCGAATTATCAAAACTAGTCTCATCAACCGAATGAGTGATAAACAGACCCGGATCGCCTGGCCCTCCTATATATACAATATCCGCAAAATTGTCGCGATTAATGTCCGGAGTCTCCATTGCAAATACTTCGGCAGAGTCCTCTGTTGTTTCGGTAAAGCCCAGGTCTGTTACTGAGTCGCAGACGTCGCCGATGCCGTCAAGGTCAAGATCTTCCTGGCCGGGATTGAAAATATCCGGGCAGTTGTCATCGGGGCAGGTATTACCAAAGCCGGGATTGCCAAATCCATCACCATCGGTATCAATACAGTCGTCACAAACATCACCAATACCGTCATTATCTATGTCGTCTTGTGCTGTGTTTGCGATATTTATACAGTTGTCACAGGAGTCCTGAACTCCGTCGCTATCTCCATCCAATTGATTGGGATTGTAATTATCAGGGCAGCCGTCGCAGCCATCCGGTATACTGTCTCCGTCGGAATCGAGATTATCATCGAACCCGTGGCAAATATCACAGCTATCAGGAACGCCGTCATTATCATTGTCTAAGGTATCATCAAAGCCGGGGCAGATATCACACGAGTCTCCAACCCCGTCACCGTCGAGGTCTTCCTGCAGGGGGTTTGCAATAAGTGGACAGTTATCAACTACGTCTAAGAAGCCATCACCATCGCTGTCATCATATGTTGAATCTATGACAAAACAATGCGGGCCGTCCCAATTACATACAAGTTGAATTCCTCCGGGTCCCGCCCACAACCATTCACCGGCCTCTCTGAAAAAACTGGAATCAATGCAGATTTGGTCGCCATGATATTGGTTGTCTATTGGACCAATCGTTAAAATAAAGCCGATTTCGTCAAACCCATCCAGCAACCCGGTCTTGGAAATAGCGAATCCTCCCAGACCGATAGTATCCGCACCAGTTCCGTCAACGCTTCCTAAATTGTCAACTATCTGTGGATTATCAATCAAGTCGGTAACCGCCGTAGTTATAGTGGCAGTTGTAGTATCCCAATTGACACCTGAAGTAGAGTATATCCTGAATCCATTTGTAAGCGACCGCACAGTATCACCTGTATTATTTGTAAGTCTCAGATAAAAGTTGATTGGTACCTGAGTGCCGATAACTCCTGATGTCGGTTCATTATCAACATGGTCAAGAAAGACCCCACTTTGAGCTGCTGTGCTTGAAGGAAGAATCTGAATAAGAGAAATAAACAAAACAACAAATAAAAATCTCTTCATAGTTTGCCCCTGAAAATTAGAATAATAGCGTAAACAGTAAAAGTTTGTACATCTTATTAGCTCTTAATTGGCGGTTGGACTCAGTTCTCAATTTACAAACTGAGATAGTTTTGTCAAGGCATAAGTTGTTGACTTTGATTAGTGTATTGGAAAATTTTTAGTCCAGTATTGTCCTGAAATGAGGGTCAAGTCTGGCCTCTTTTTCTGTGGGGCCATCATGTCTCAGGAATGATTCATGCAAAAACTCTCTGCTTTTTTCGACTTCGCCTATTACCGCATAAGCTTTTGAAAAGGAGTAGAGGACTTCACCGTGTTCTATATCGCCAGTTTGAAATCGGTTGGCCAGTTCCAAGGCCTTTTCTTTCTGCCCCATAGAGGCCAGCGCAAGAGCTTTGAAGGACGACAGATGTTCGCTTTGTTCTTTCGTATCTTCCTGCTGTTCAGTAATTTTCAGCACATTCTCGAATTGTACTTGAGCTTCAGCTTCGTTGCCTTCGAGCTGCTCACTAAGACCGAGATAATAGTGCGCGGCAAATGTCAACTGCCCTTGCTCTATAGATTGCTTGAACATTTCTTTGGCGATATCATAGTCTCCCTGAAGGATATAAACATAGCCGGCATCAATGAAACAGTTGGGGTCACCTTGATATTTTATCCCTAACAGGAAATTATCCAAGGCCAAGTCTGACACGCCAAGTTTCATATATACATCACCGAGATTATAATAGGCGCGGCCATAATCGGGCCCCAGTTCGACTGCTCTTTGAAGTGTCGCCATGGCAAGTGTGTATTTTCTTGAGTCCATATGAACCATGCTGAGTAGCAGCAGAGTTTCCAAATCTGTCGGAGCAAGTTCGAGCGCTTGGCGTGACCAGTTTAAGGCGTCATCAAGACTTCCCTCTGAAAGTTTAAGCCAGCCCAGAGTCCGGTAGCCTATGGCGTATTTTGGGTCGTGTTTGACAGCAGTCATTAAGGCTTTTTCTGCTTCTTTATTTTTTCCGGTAAACATGTAATACCTGCCCAGCGAACGATGAGCCTCAGGAAGAGTTGGATTAATCTCCATAGCTTTTTCAGCTTCTAATTTAGCGGCCAGAATTGTCCGGGGGCTTCTGTCGTAGAAGGCCATATATTGAAATGCATAAACATCGGCTAAGCCGGTATGGGCCAGCGCCATTTTTGCATCCAAATTCACAGCTTTTTTAAACATATCTGCAGCAAACAGCAAATCTTCTTGCCTATTTGTTTTATAGTAGTTGCGCCCTTTAAGGTAAAAGTCATAGGCCGATATATCCGGCGTCTCAGAGGCAGCCAGTTCTCTGGCTGGAGAACCGGTCACTTCAGATAAAACCTGGGCGACATCGGCAGCTGCTCTTGAGAGAATATCAAAAAGTTCATCACCGGATCCTTCATGTTTCTTGTTGGCTATTAATTCTTCGCCTCCACTTGAGTGAATAGCCAGGGTCAGTTGAATCCTCTCTTTCCATTTCATCAGTGAACCGGTAATTACAAAGTCGGTGCGGCAGCGGTTAAATACTTCTTTTATGTCCCGCGGTATCTCGGTGTCAGGCTGAGGGGAGACTACCAAATCTGTGCGTTGTTTTAGTTCATTGATTACATCATCTGTGAAACCTTCACAAAAGTATCCCCAGGACTCGTCACCCGAACGGTTTTTCAAATCCAATACGGTTACAGATTTTTGTTTCTTGTTAACAGCCAGACTCGATTTGGAGTCACCCGAGGCTGCAAATTTTTCCAGATAATCCACTGTTGCTTCTATATTCTCAAAGCGGTCGTCAGGATTTTTCTGGAGTAATTTGATTATAAAGTCGCTTAACCATTCGGGAACTTCGGGATTAATTGCCGATGGATTTTCCGGATCTTCATATAAAGTCGAATAAATTGAGGAAGCTGTATAATCTCCGCCGAATGGTCTTTCGCCGGTAAAAAGCTCAAACAAGACAACGCCGTAGCTGAACAGGTCAGATGATGAAGTAGCAGGTTCACCTGAGAGCTGCTCCGGTGAGGCATAGGCTACAGTCCCTTCTACATTACCGCTTGAGTCTATAGTTTCACCCGGGGTAACTTCGACCGCCAGGCCAAAATCAAGAATCTTGGCATCTCCGGCGGGTGTAACTTTTATATTTTCCGGCTTTAAATCTCTGTGGATAACATTGTACTGGTGGGCAGACATTATCCCTTTGGCTATTTTCAGTGACAGGTCCAGCTTTTTGTCGATTTTACTGTCATCTGAGTCTATGACCGAACGCAGATCATCCCCTTCAACATATTCAAGCGAGATATAGGGGCGGTCGTCGATTTCTGCATACTCAAAGACTTTGACAACATAGGGTGAGCTGAGCTGAGCCGATTTTTTGGCTTCAGCAGCCAGCTTAGAGCGGTATTCTTCGGATTTGGAAAGATTTTCGTTAACTATTTTGAGGGCTACCGTCCTGCCGAGCTCGGAATCAAGGGCTTTATAAACAGTGCCCATGCCGCCGCGGCCAAGAACTTCAATTATTTTGTATTTGCCAAATATTTCGCCTGGAGTTAGCATTTTCTCATTCAGTTAGTATATTATATTTTGATTAGAGTCTACTTCTTTTCAGAATAAAGTATATACTTATTTTGAAGAATTGGTTACAATTTTTCTTTTCTTGGAGATAAAGGCGAATGGCAGACAGGGCTGAAAGAGAATTAGAACGGCTGCGGAGTGCAGTCTCAGAATTATCGAGTCTCAACGAAATAGCATCTGCGATAAATTCTTCGATGTCCGTTGATAAGATTACTTCGATTATCGTAGACAAGTGTCTGAAACATACTAATGCCTCCCAGGGTGCTATTTTTATGCTGGAAGAGGATCAGCCCGAAGGAGAAGGCAGCCAATTTACGACATTTGTGAGGAAGATGCAGGACTCTCGTGAAGATATTCCATTTCACTTAAATATGAGTCTGGCTGGCTGGATGCTAAAAAATAAGCGTATTTTGATAATTAATGAGGACGACGGCGAGCATCCGTTATCCGGTCTTGATTTCGCGAAACTGGGAATCCGGTCGATCGTTGCTTCGCCTCTGTTATCTAAAAATGGTCTCATTGGCGTTCTGGCAATTTTTAATAAACGCGGCGAAGAAGGATTCACTTCAAATGACCAGCGATTTTTGGGAATAGTAGGCACTCAATGTGCGCAGGCTTTAGAGGGCGCACGCCTTTACGTTCAAGAGAGAAAACTAATAGCAATAAATGAAGAACTGGGCATTGCTAAATCTATCCAGGAAGGGTTTTTGCCGAAGCCCGAATTGATCAAACATATCAAACATTGCTATGGCATGAATATTCCGGCCAAGGAAATTGGCGGTGATTTTTTTGACATCGTTGACAGAGGCAACGACGAAGTGTTTCTTTCAATCGGCGACGTAGTAGGTAAAGGCGTACCGGCTGCCCTTTTGATGGCCAACACTCAGGCGGTACTGCGCTCTCATCTTCATAATAAAACGAAGCTGGACTTAGCCGATTTGGCGGTCAATCTTAATCATCTGGTTTGTCAGTTCACCAACCCGGGGCAGTTTATAACCGGCCTGTTCGGTGTTCTGGATAATAAAAATAAGAAATTCAGTTTTGTTAACGCCGGTCATCACATGCCCCTAATTGCTAACAACGGAAAGATTATAAAGCAGACAATGGAGCCGGATTTGGTCTTCGGAGTGATGCAGGGCATAGGCTTTAAATTGAATGAGATAGACGTACCGGAGAATTCAACAATGTTGCTGTATACTGACGGAATAAGCGAAGCTCAAAATGAGACGGACGAGCAGTTTGGCGACGACCGCATTGATAAGCTGCTGCTTGAATCGGCAGATAATCCGGCAGACAAAATTTGTGAAAAGTTCTTAGATGAGCTCAATATTTTCAAAGGGAAAGCGGACCAGGCTGACGATATTACAATAGTAGTTGCCAAGACTTAAGGCAATTTATCTCTAAATTCCATTTCGCCCAGTATTTCAGCAGTTTTTATTAAGATAATTCAGTCTAAACGAACGCCCAATTTGTGAGTGCTTGTCTCATAATGTTGAGTTTTCAGACAATAACTTTTTCAGGGAATTTGTCGATAATCATATGAGAAACGTTTAACAGCCGTGGAATTACAGAATAAAATGAATGAATTTACATATGACCTTATCGTAATAGGCTCCGGACCCGCCGGACAAAGAGCCGCCATTCAGGCTGCAAAATTAGGTAAAAAAATAGTCTTAATTGAAATGAAAAACGTGGTCGGCGGCGTCTGCACAAATACCGGCACTATTCCCAGTAAGACTTTAAGGGAAGCAGTGATGCATCTTTCCGGTTATCGCGAAAGAAGCATTTACGGTTCTTCGTATGCTGTCAAGCAAGCAGTTACTATGGAAGACCTGCTCTTTAGAACAAATCAGGTGACAAGGCATGAAATAGACATAATCAAACATCAGCTTTCTCGCAACGGTGTTGAGCTAATTTATGCTAAAGCTGCTCTTATTGATTCACACATGGTTGCGGCCAGTTCGGATACTGGAGAAGGTCAAAGAATCTTATCAACAGACAAAATTGTCATTGCTACCGGAACCAGAGCAACCAAGGTCCCAAGCATTCCGTTTAACGGACAAAACGTATTTACCAGCGACGATATACTTACCATAAAAAGCGTGCCCAAATCGCTGGTGGTGGTCGGTGCCGGTGTGATTGGCTGTGAGTACGCCTGTATGTTTGCCACTCTGGGTGTCAGGGTGACGTTAATAGACAAGAGAGAGCGCTTGCTGCCATTTGTTGATAATGAAATCTCAGATACGCTGGCTTATCAGCTCAGGCAGCAGCGAGTGATTTTAAGGCTGGGCGAAGAAGTCAGCAATCTTAAAGTGGAAAAGACAGAAACTGGTTCTATAGCTTGTTTAAGTTTAAAAAGCGGCAAAAAAGTTGCAGCCGAGGCAGTTCTCTATAGTATTGGTCGCAGCGGCAATACTGAAGATCTCAATCTCGAAGCAGTCGGTTTGTCTGCAGACGACAGAGGCAGAATAAAAGTCAATAACAGCTATCAAACTGAAGTTCCAAATATCTACGCGGTTGGAGATGTAATAGGCTTTCCCAGTCTCGCTTCGACTTCGATGGAGCAGGGAAGAATAGCTGCCTGCAACGCTTTCGACCACCCGTATATTTCCATGCCGGAATTTTTCCCCTACGGAATTTATACTATTCCTGAAATTTCTATGGTGGGGCAGACCGAAGAAGAACTTACCCAAGCAGGCGTGCCTTACGAGATGGGACGTGCGGCCTACCGAGAAATCGCGCGAGGCCAGATTATTGGCGACCAGACCGGCATCCTCAAAATTTTATTTCACGCCGAAACACGTAAGCTCTTAGGTGTTCATATTTTGGGAGAAGGCGCCAGCGAGTTAGTTCATATTGGCCAGGCCGTGATGTCTCACAACGGGTCGATAGACTATTTCATAAATTCTGTATTTAACTTTCCGACTTTAGCCGAATGTTACAAGACTGCAGCCTTTGACGGTATCAACAGACTGGGTCATTCTCCGAGTGTTGCTGAAGTTGACGAGCAGCCGGTAGCAGAAACTACTTAGCCTCAAAGCAGATTAAACTAATAGGATTAATCCCAATATTTGAAACTGATCGTTTGGTCAAGTTCTAAGTAGATTTGTGAAGTCCGAGTATATTCAGCAGTGACATTAGTTTGGAGTCTTCTCGCAAATTCTTGTAGTACGGCATGCAGGTCATATAAATTAATTCGTAGTCATGTTTTCTAAGTGCGGTTTCGAAATAAGGGAGTGCAATTTCACTCTTTCCAAGGTCAAAATTTAGAAGTCCGAGATAAGAAGGAGGTATCTCCTTCTCATTTGCCAATTTCTCGACTATTCTCAAAGCTGACTCTGTTTTGTCCTGTTGGTCTAGCAAAGCATACAGATGTCCCCACATAGTTACAGCCCAGGGACTGTCTTCTGTTAATTGACGGGCTTTCTTAAGTAGGTCTTGTGCTTTCTCCAATTTTCCCTGATCGAAATAGACGAATGCAAGAAATATGAAGGTTGCCTCATTTTCACTGCCCTGTTCAACAGCCTTTTCGAGTAGAGCTGCGCTTTTTTCGAGTTGGCCTTTCTTATGACAAAATATACTATACATGGTCATAGCTATTTCTGAAAGCGGGTCAAGCTCTAAAGCACGCTTGAAACAGATTTCAGATTCAATGTCCTCGTTTAAGAACATCAACAATTCGCCATACCATTGATGGGCTATTGGATAGCTGGGGGATAGCTTTTTAGCTTTCTCAAACCAATCCCGGGCAGTTTCCCAATCCCAGTCTGCGTTAGTTGCAATGCCGCCCAGGGTGGCATAGGCCTCACCTAGATCTGGGTCTATTTCCAGAGCCTTTAGGGCTTCTCTTATTGCTCTGGCGATAGAGGGAAGAGCTGGCTCAAATTCATAGGCATATTGGATAAAATATGTATCAGCAAGACCGGCGACTGCCAAAGCATAACCGGGATCAATTTTAATCGCCGCCTGAAAATTTTCCAGAGCCTGTCTTAAAGAACTCTTTGTGCGCTGGTTCAAAAAGTATCGGCCTTTCAGATACAGTTCATACGCTTCTAGATTGTCGCTGCGACGCCGTGACCTGACTTCAGTCTGATTGGCATTCAACTGAATTTTCAAACTCTCCACAATCTGGTGAGTTATTTCATCCTGAATGGCAAAGACATCCTTAAACTCTCGGTCGTATCTTTCAGACCAGAGATGATAGCCATCTGATACTTTTATTAACTGGGCAGTTACTCTAATCTGTCCGCCGGCTCTTTGCACGCTGCCCTCCAGCAGATAGCTGACTCCAAGTTTACGTCCGATAGAGCGAATATCTTCATTTTTCCCCTTAAAAGCAAAAGCGGAGGTTCTTGCCACTACTTTCAGGACGGCAATCTGAGAGAGGTCATTGATTATATCTTCAGCAATGCCGTCACAGAAGAATTCCTGCTCCGGGCTGGCGCTTAGATTTGCAAACGGAAGTACTGCTATTGATGTCTGCTTTGCTGCTTTTCCTCTGGCAGCTAATTCTCCTGACAAGCTGTTTAGACAATCTGCTAATTCGGCTTTGGTTGCTGAAGCATCTTTCGGTCGTCTATCGCGGTCTTTTTCCAAAAGTGCAGAAATGATTCTGCCAAAACAGTCTGGCATGTCAGGAACATGATTTAGAACAGGCTCCGGTGAATAATTCATTATAGCATTAATTGTCGCTGCCTGGTTTTCCTTTTTAAACGGAGACAGACCGCTGACCATTTCATATAGTACTACTCCTAAAGAAAACAGATCCGATCTATTATCTAAGTCCTTAGCTTCTACTTGCTCGGGAGACATATAGGCGATTGTGCCTTGGGTTGTGCCGGTTTTAGTCAAATCCGATTCATCTAAAATAGAAGCTATGCCAAAGTCCAGAATGCGTGGTCTCTGGTTGTTATCCATGACAATATTGGCAGGCTTGAGATCCCGGTGGACTATCTTATGCCTGTGGATTTCAGCCAGCGCCTCACATAGCTGGCAGGCGATTTCCAGAGTTTGCTTTGATGAAATAGGCCGCTCTTCAATTAAGTCAGCAATAGTTTTTCCTTCCAAATATTCCATCGCAAAAAAGGGACGATCCATAAACAGTCCTACCTCGAAGATTGTAACTATATTCGGATGGTTAAGTCTGGCAGCGGCGCGGGCTTCACGTTCAAAGCGATTTTTAAGCTCTTCATTTGAGGAATGTATGGAAGAGAGGAATTTCAGGGCGACTTTTCGTTCAAGAGCTTTGTCGTTTGCCAGATATACTTCACCCATGCCACCTTGGCCGAGCCGCTTGATTATTTCGTAATGTGAAACCAGCGTCCCTTCTGTCAAAATGACATGGTCTTTGGTTTTTTCTTCTTCGCTGCCGCGCTTGCTCATAAGCTCCAATTGTCGGAATGAAACGATTTATCAATAATTTTTTCTAAAGAGAATATAAGAAATCTCATTAGTGAACTGAAAGCTAATAATTTGAAAAGGTGGAGAGACCGAATAATAATTGAATAGAGTCTGGTGACTTTGTTGTGCCGGTATATTTCACCGGCGCCTGCTAGCCGGCCACAGGTACGCCCACATCAACGGCTAAGGCCTTAATGATTCCTCTGGGGATATTGGAAAGTGTTGTAACTTTGACGGAGGCTCCCAAATCCTCTGCCGCTTTGGGCATGCCGTAAACAATACAGGATGATTGATGCTCTGATATAGTATGTGCGCCACCTTTGCGCATGGCCAGCAGACCTTTGGCTCCGTCGGTTCCCATCCCGGTCAATAGTACGCCCACCGAGTTTCTACCTACTTCCTGGGCAACAGAGTTAAAAAGGATATCTACGGCTGGTTTTTGATGGTGAACGGGAGGTCCGTCTTTGAGACGTATCTTAAACTGCGACCCGCTTCGCTTCAGGAGCATATGAATTCCTCCGGGAGCAATCAGGGCTGTGCCGGTACGGACTATATCGCCGTTTTTGGCTTCGCGTACTTCCATCTGGCAAACCTCGTTTAGCCGCTCAGCAAAAGAAGCAGTAAAGGATTTTGGCATATGCTGACAGATGACTGTACCCGAAGTATTTTTGGGCAGGCCGGTAAGAACTTTTTCGATGGCAGTAGTGCCTCCTGTCGAAGCGCCGATGGCAAGAATACGGTGAGATGTTTCAATCTGTTTGAGGTGATCAGACAGATCTTCGATGGACGAGCTTTCTTCAACTATTGTAGTTTTTAAATGGGCAGAAGCAGCCGCCCTGATAGCTCTGGCCATATGCTTTTCGTTATCCGGAGTTGACATAGTTGAACCGGGTTTAGGAATAACTTCGATGGCTCCCAGTCTTAGAGCCCGCAAAGCAGCTTTGCTGTCTTTTGGAGTTAAAGAGCTGATAATGATTACAGGCAATGGGTGGTGTTTCATAAGCTTGCTTAAGAAACTTAGACCATCCATGCGCGGCATCTCAATATCAAGTGTCAAAACGTCCGGCTTAAGTGTCAGGATCTTGTCTCTGGCAACGTATGGGTCCATCGCCGTCCCGACAACTTTTATGTCTGAAAACTGTGATAGTTTTTCCGTCAAAACTTTTCTGACCAACGCCGAGTCGTCAACAATTAATACACGTATCACTGCTATACACCCTCAAGGATTTTGTCTGCAGTTTGGTCAACAAATAAATTAATTTCGGCTCTGCCATCTTCAAGGCCAAGTTTTGCATCTGCCAAAAGATCCAGACCTGCCCCTTCTTGAGACTTTGAAACGGTATCCAAAGATTGGGGACTGGTCAGATGAAAAATCTCTTTTGAGCCGGCAATTCTGGGCAGGACATTGCCACAAATTACGTTGGCTATCTCACCGAGCGCATCCAGCGATAAAATATCAGACGATATTTCTTCACTGCCTGAAATATTCGAGGCCAGCTTCTCAGTCACAGCTCCATATACAGATACTTCTAATCTGCCCGTAAAGGGTCCATCAAAAGTTATCATAACAGAAGCTTCACTCTTGGCTTCTCTTTGCTCTTTAGTGATCTCTTCATTGAGCAGCATCATGCCCAGATCTTCAAAAGTCTGAACCGCTGCCTCCATCAAACTCTTCCGGCATTTTTCCTTCATCATGCGTTACTCCAGTTAATTCTTTTATGGTTTCTCTAAGTGTTGCTGGGTTGAAAGGTTTATGAACGAAACCTGCTCCCTTTTTCTGAAGCATTTCGATACGGGACTCGCTGCTTTCCGTAGAAACTACAATAATCGGCAGGTCTTTGGTCTGTTCATTCCCGCGAATCTCCTCTATCATCTCTTCGCCGTTCATGACAGGCATATTAATGTCTATCAAAGCCAGATCAATCCATTCCTGCTCCAGCACCTCCAACCCTTCCTGACCGTTTCCTGCTTCGCTGATTCTGCCTATCGGCAGACCACTAAGCTGCAGGGAACGGATAATCATTTTGCGCATTACCGCGCTATCATCAACTACTAATACGTTAAGTGCCAAACTGTCCACCTCCTTCGCAAGCCAATTTGCCCTGTGATACTATCTTTATAAATTTGTTGTTTTACCTTTGCTTGATATTTTTACTCCACCGTCGCTCATTACAAGTGTCATAGTTCTGGGGTCTGTGCCGCCAACGTCGTGTTTATTTATCAAGACGCCGTTTTTCCAGAGAATTTTTCTTAAGGCTGTAAAATTCCTTCTGCCTATTTGAAACATATCTTTGTCAGGTTCCGTTTTAGTACTGGCTCCTCCGGCTACTTTTACTATCAAACGTTGTTTTTTTGCTCCCAGTTTATAGCAGGCTTTAAACAATAACGGCGTGCCGGCATCGACAAAAAATGTCGGTTTTTTGCCATTCTTTGCGTCTTTATCATCCTGGCTGGGCAAAAGAGCATGCAACATGCCGCCCACATTTGCTACCGGGTCATATAAAGTTATGCCAAGGCAGCTGCCCAGAGCGTGAGTGATTATCACGTCCTCCGGGCTTTTTGTAACGGCCATTTCACCAATGCCAATTGTCAATTGCATTTTCAATTGCTCCGAGTTGTTCGCTTGTTATTGTGGTTTGCAATAAATAGCCGGCTGCACATAGTTAAGTTCTCCCGAATTCCTACTAAGACTTTCTGAAAGACCAATAAACAAAAAACCCCCTGGTTTCAATAGCTTTCCGTAGCGGTGGACCAAATTATCTCTAAGGTCATGCCTGAAATAAATCATTACGTTTTTACAGAGAATAAAGTCGAATGGTCCTTTCATGGGCCATTCTGAAATCAAATTTAACCTGGCAACGCGAACGTGTTGTTTTAAATCATCTTTTACTCTGTACTTTGTACGCGATTCAGGGGTGACCACTTTGGTGAAATACTTATGCATATATGTGGCCGGAAGGCTCTCCATCGTTTCTTCTGCGTACACGCCCAGACGGGCTCTATGAACCATCTCTACTGAAATATCGGTGGCCAGCATCTGGAAATCTTCTTTGGCCATATAGCGGTATTTTTCTTTAAGCAGCATGGTAAGTGAATATGGCTCCTCGCCTGATGAACAACCTGCGCTCCAGACTTTAAGCGGTTTTTGTTTAAGGTCGCGCTGTGCTAAAATATTTTTATTGATGAAGTCAAAGTGTTCCTCTTCACGGAAAAAGCTGGTCTTGTTGGTGGTCAGCAAATCGATCATTATCCGCAGCTCATTTTGGGTGCGGTCATCATTGACGTACTTTACATACTGGCGATAGCTTTTCATGCCGAGCTTTTTTATGCGGCGAATAAGTCTGGCCTGTATTAATGGCTTTTTATTCTGAGTCAGATTTATTCCGGCTTTTTCGAGAATTAACTCGGAAATTGAGTTGAACTCGAGTTCCGATAGTTCGAAGGTTTTGCCAGCCAATTCCAGTAGTGACTTCATTTCAGCGACTTGTGACACTATTTTCACCCATAATTAGTAAGCCTTATGTTGTTTCCTGTTTGCCAAAAATATTTCTTAATTTCTAATCAAATTTTTTCATTTAAATTTCCGGGCAGCTTCATAAAAAAGCTGCCCGGAACCAATTACCAACTATCGGAATTAGAACTCTTTCAAAGCAGGTTCATTCTCCTCTTCGTTAAGTGGGAACCCTTTTTCAAGTCTATTTCCGTCAGCCTGCAGTTCAGCACCTGCATGACCGGCATTGGGTTCAGCGGCTGCGATAGTCGCTTTATTAGCCTTGACGGCTTTCTTGGCGACCAGTTGGTGAATCCTCCCTTTGAGGCCTGGGGTGACACCCGTGACTGGCCCATCATGGAATCTTGACTGACGCCGAGCACCGTCATTGAAGACGCTTTGTTGCTCCTGCGATTTTACACCGTCGACTAATCTGACCATATCAAAGACGACTTCCTGCATCTTCTGGGCTTGAGCTGCCAGCTCTTCACTGGCTGCAGAGGACTCTTCAGCGTTAGCAGCATTCTGCTGTGTTATTTCAGATACCATGGCCGTAGCAGTATTGACCTGGTCGATACCCTGAGCCTGTTCTTTACTGGCAGCAGTAACTTCAGCGACTAAGACAGATACTTTCTGAATGCCGTCACTGACTTCTTTGAAGAGGGTGGACAGTTCTTCGGATGACTTGACGCCGTCTTCGGCGTTCTTTTGTGAACCTTCAATCAAATTGCTGGTGTCTTTGGCCGCCTCAGAGGATCTCATAGCCAGATTCCTGACTTCTTCGGCAACTACTGCAAATCCTTTGCCTGCTTCACCGGCACGGGCAGCTTCAACTGCAGCGTTTAACGCTAACAGGTTAGTCTGGAAAGCAATCTCATCAATAACCTTAATTATTTTGGCTGTTTCATCTGACGACTGCTTAATCTCTAACATTGCTCCCGACATCTGATCCATTGCAGTCTTGACCTTGGCTGCCTTGGAATTGGCTTCTGAGGCCAGTGTATTAGCTTGCTCGGCGTTTTCGGCATTCTGACGGGTGGTGCCGGCCATTTCTTCCATCGAAGATGATGTCTCTTCGAGCGAAGATGACTGCTCCGAAGCTCCTTTGGCCAGGGACTGACTGGCGCTGGCTACCTGATCGGAGGCTGAAGAAATTTCTTCAGTACCTGAGGTCAATTCATTTATCGCCCGTTTCAAAGGACGAGACAGCGAGCGGGCAATTAAGACCGCAAGAATCAGGCCAAATGACACGGCGATTACAGAGAGAACTGTCAGTACGAAAATTGCCCTGTGCTCATCTGCTTCAGCTTTATGAGCGGCAGCATTGGTGGAATTCAACAGTTCCTCAAAAAGCGTTTCAATCTCAAGATTTAGCTTATCTTCAGCTTCTTCAATGTGCTCTTCGAGAATCCGGGCACGTGAAAATTGACCAGCATTGATCATTGAGAATACTTGTTCCGCAAGCCATTCAAATTCCGTATGATGAGCTTGAATTTTCACAAGTTGAGCATAAACAGACGTCAGTTCTTCGGCTGTTTCCTCATCATGAGCCGGTAATTCTTTAATCAATTCTTCAACGCCATTGATTTCTTCTGTTACCTTGTGGCTTAGTCTTTCAAACTCTTCGACAGACTCTTCATATTTCTCTTGAGCATGAGTACCTGTTTCTTCACCAAATCTAAAGGCTCTTTCAAGGAAAATCGACTGCTCCAATTGATGTACTTCAATGGCGCTAATTGCTTTGGTCAGAGGCACCTTTTCTTCAGCTATAGTTTCAATCTCTGCACCAAGTTGGTTAAAGGTGATGACAGAGTAAGCTGCGACGATAGTCAAAAGTATAATAATAACACCAAACCCTGTAATAAGCTTGGCACCTAAAGTTCTCTTAAAGCTGGTCTCACCAAATGCATCCTTGACCCTGGCTTGGAAAAGCACCAAAGTAATTATTAATACCAGGGTTATTAATACAAAGAGATAGGTCCAAAAATTTCCGGCGCCGGTACTATCAACTTTTTTCTCAAAATGACTTAAGGAGCCTTCGGCGCTTTTGGCTTTCCGCAAAAGAGAGGCTATAACTGCTTCGTCTTCAGCAGAAGCTGCACCGTGGCCACCACTGGAAACACCGTGAGTACTGCTCTGTGAAGAAGCAGTGGCGCCGTGCGATGCTTCGCTAACGGGCGATGTTCCGCTACCGTGTGATCCTCCCACACTTGCTCTGGAACCGCTATGACTGACGCCCGCCATGGCGTTCATTTCTCTCATCGAGTTCGACTCGACATTGGCCAGAATCTGTGTGACTTTGTGCTCTGGCAGCCAGCGCACTGAACCTGTGGCGACATCATAAATCGCCCCAACGACTTTTAGCTTGCCACTGTTTACGAGGTTACGCGTAGCCGGGCTGCGCATGAACAGATCCTCGGTACCCTGCCAGACGTTTTGCACGATGGCATAGGGAATGATGTCATCACCATGGACACCGGGATGATCACTCATTGCTTGCCGGACTGCCGGTTCAATATTATCCACCAGCGGTGGAATATTCAATTCAAGAGGGTGACCCGTACCAAGTACGGCATGAGTCACGGCAGTAACTGCGCCGCACTGAGTATGCCCGAGTATTACGAGCACAGGCGTATTGACATGGGCAATACCATACTCGATGGAGCCGACCTCGTCAACATCACAAACGTTACCCGCAACCCGGATAACGAATATGTCCATAATGCCGGCATCGAATAAGCGCTCCACAGGCACGCGGGAGTCAGAACAGGTGATGACCGTAGCGTAGGCGTGATTACCTTGATTCTCTCTGCCGGCCTGCGCCAAGCGGAGAGCATTTGTATGCGGGTGCTTACTGACGCCCGCAAGAAATCTTTCATTGCCCTTCTTGAGCAAGTTTAGACACTTGCTCGGACTGGGCTGTTTAGCGAAAAGTGTCATACTTGACACCAGTGCCATCAGCACAGTCAGGACAACGAATTTGGTTAATGTTTTCATTTGCTTCATTCCTTTTGTTTATAGGTAGAATTAATTTGGTTCATGTTAAAATCCGGCAACTACTTGCAGGATGTTCGTGTTGTCATTGCTGTCTTTATAAAATGAAGATGCGAACCTGATTTCTACACTTTCTTCAATAATCCAGCCTACTCCGGCGGTGAAACGGTTGTTAATCTCTTCACCTTCCCTTTTGACTGATCCATAGCGCCCAACCAGGAACATCTTATCAAAACTATATAATGATTGAAAATAATATCCGTTTTGCTTTTCTTCATCATAAGAGCGATTATAAAGATGGTTAATATATTCGCCCTTAAGACTGAGTCTGTCATTCAATTCGTATTGGAAATCAGCGCCAAAGAGAGACATTTCGTTGCCTCCGGATGCATTGATGCCTATTGCCCAGGAGCCGCCGACTTCAAGATTTTCGACAGGAGTCACTCCCAGACGACCTCCAATAGCGTTAGCAGGAGTCGTGTTCATTTCTTCACCAACTGCCACTCCCAATGATAAAGCCAGGGCAGTGTCGGTTGTTGAATAAGATGAAGCGAAGCCATTTACCCAGAAGACCACCAGGTTGCCTGATTTAGATTCGGCATTGAATCTGAATCCAAAGTCAACCCAACTGCCGTGGGTCTGAAATACTACAAGCGGGATGTCAGTAAGCCTGCGTATTGGAGACGGATTAACCTGGTAGTCAGCTCCGAAGGGAACGTCGAACATACCTCCGTAAACCGTTGCTGAAGTTACAAAATCTTCATTATTATTGTGAAGATTTAGCCCGACTTCCGCAGCTGCCAGCTGAAAATTGCCGTTATTACTGTTATAGGCAGTTACCACCTGGCCGGATGACTTCTCAGAGAACTGTCTGAAAAAAGAAATCTCAGCCTGATTCAAGGCGAAATTGGTGGCATCAGCTTTGCCGTTACTGTAAATACCAATTACATCAAAGAAACCACTGATTACCAGATCATCTGCTGCGGTCACTTCTGCAGGCACAAAAGATGTTACTGCGAGTAACATTAGTGTAAACAGTATCGTAAAAGGTTTTCTCATTGCATGACTTCCCAAGGTTGTTTGTCAATTTCCAAAAATATCTAGAATTTGAATAGCGTGTTCAAAAACAGCATACTGTTAGTGTCTTTGGCATCATCCTCGTAGCTGGTGATTCGGTAATTGAGAGCCACCTTAAAACTGTACACAGGCTTGCTTTCAATTCCGAAAACAGTAAGTGTTTCACTATTATTATCCTTGCCCTTATCAGGGTCATACAGATCCAGACGACCGATAATAGCGAGATTTTTTAGAATCACATTCTTCGACAACCTATACAGATAGTATGCTCCAAAAATTGACAGTCCTTGTTTCTTTACTGCAGATTTTGAGGCACCTTTTCCGAGAGTTAAGAAGTTCAGGTCAAAGCCAAAATCGACAGTATGATTCCAGACGAATGCTCCGCCCACGGAAATCAGCTGTCGTTTCCAATCGGAACCCGTCACGGTTGTAACCGTTGTATCCCACGGCGTCATCGATGTGTCAGTTGTCACTATGTCATCAAGCGACTCATTCTGGGTACCGGAATAGAACTGCATCAGAAAAGAAGTATTCTTGAAGTCATGCGAGCCTTTGAAGGGCGTCAGCAGGGTAACAAAACTAAAGTCCTTTCGGCTGTTGTGTTCTTGAACATGTGTGTAGCTCGTGCCGTTCAGCATTGCCAGCTTGACAAAACCGAACTCTGCCTTTGGTCCGAAACCAACGGTTGTTGAGACACCCAGATCTGATGACGTTAGAAAGTGATGTAGATCACCGATGGTTGCTGCCGCATAACGCCTGCCCCACAGCTTGTTCATATAATCGATATACTCTGTCGGCTGAAGACCGAAACGGAGCCCCACTATGCCTTTGGTAAAGGCCGGCTTCCAGTCGAAATAGGCGTACTTGAGTATGATGTTGTACTTATCGTCGATTGTCTTGAGGTCTGTGGTAACTCGAATGCTTGCGTAATCGGAAATTTTTGACCGTACGGTCAAATAGGCACGGGACAGCGCGAATTCGCTATGGCTGCCTTCGTTGTTCGAAATATTCGTGAAAACGTGACTGTACAATTTACCATTGACCGTCGTCTTTGAATGTTTGTCGCTGCTGTGGTGTGTTTTGGCAGGCTTATGGTGGCCAGCTGCAGGAGAACCAGCATGATCGAGCGACGCGTATTGCGTACCGTTCTTATCAAAATATTTCTCAAGTTCCACTACCTGCAGGTGGAGTACCGACAGTTCATGGATGACGTCAGCCAGCTGTTTGTCAGTTACGCCGCCTGTCACATGCCCTTTGGCAGATTTTTGATTTTTGGCAATAGCCGACTTCAATTCGGCTAACTGCCGACTACGTATTGTTGCTTCCTGCTTGATCAGATTCTTGAGGTTGTTCTCAATTTTATCAACCGCCTCAAGTAGTGCATCAAAATCCTGAGCAATCGCAGATTGCCCCAAGGACATGACCACCAACAAAGTTGTCACGAGCATCATGATTAAATTACTTTTCATGACTTTACCTCTCCCTTTTTCTTGTGAAATTGATTTTCTTGTCATCATTGCTTGACTTCCCAAGGTTGTATATTTACGATTTAGATACATTTCTATTCAATTTCGATTCATTTAAGCCGGAACCGGTTCGGCTGTTTGTTCAAGATCGCCCTCGGCTTTTTGTTTAGAATCGGCCTCGGCTGTTTGTTTAAGATCGCCCAGGCCAGAAACGTCCACCTCACCCAGGACCTTGTCTATATCCAGCAGTATCTTTACTTCATCCTTGACTTTACCCATTCCCATGATAAAATCAGTATTGATACCGCCACCAAAGCTCGGTGCGGCTTCGATATCGGTCGTCTTAATCTCCAGCACTTCGGAGACAGAATCGACGAGAATGCCCATCTGGATAGGTGCACCCTGCATGACCACTTCGACCACAATGATGCATGTCCTTTCTGTGTCTTCAATAGTCTCCATTCCAAATTTAGTTCTCAGTTCCAGAACCGGGATCACCTTTCCCCTGAGGTTGATCACACCCCGGATGTAGTGTGGTGTCTGGGGGACCTGGGTTATGTCCATCAATCCGATGATTTCCCGGACGCTCAAGATTTGCAGCCCGTACTCTTCTTGACCGAGAAAGAACGAAAGGAACTTACTTCCTTTGCCGTCTTCGCTCTGGCCTGTTGCACTGCCCTGGCTTTTCGCAAAATCCAGAGCTTTTGATACTTTTTCCTGCGTTGTCATTAAGACCTCCTAAGTTATTGTTTAACAGTTTCTGTTTTCTGTCCATTACTGCTCTTATTAGCAATAATACTCTGTTCAATTTTTGTTGTCCTAAACGACTGGCGAGCCATTGTCGCCAGTTCTATAGTATCCAGAATCAGGCCGACATGTCCGTCACCCAGAATAGCCCCGCCCGATACGCCGGGAACTTTGCCCAAGCCGTCGCTGATGGGCTTGGCTACTACCTGCTGCTGGTTAAGCAGTTCGTCTACCATAAGGGCGCATGGGTTTTTTCCATCACCAACAATTACCAGCAGGCTGTCAGTCATGACTTCTATCGCCCCTTTTATGCCAAAGATTTCATAAAGGCGGTAAACCGGAATAACCTGACCATGCAGCAATACCATTTCACCTCTTCCGGCAACTGTCGAAATCTGTTCAGCATTCGGTCTGAAACTTCTATTAATATTGATTGTCGGAATAATGAAATGTTCTTTGCCGACTTTGACCAGCATGCCATCGGTGATTGCCATTGTCAGAGGCAATTGCATGATAAACTCTGTTCCTTTGCCGAACTCAGAAGCAATATTAATTCTTCCACCCAAGGCGTCTATGCCTCTCTTGACAACATCCATGCCGACGCCCCTGCCGGAAAGATCAGTTACGTTTTCAACGGTAGAGAAACCAGGTTTTAGAATAAGCTCGAATATTTCACTGTCTGTCATGCCCTTATCAGACTCTATCAGACTTTTCTCGATTGCTTTTTCGACAATACGCTGGCGATTAAGTCCGGCGCCGTCGTCTTCAATTTTTATAAGAACATTACTACCGGAGCGCAGAGCTGCCAGTCGAATTGTTCCCTGAGCAGGTTTGTTTGCTTTGCTTCTCACTTCTGCTGATTCGATACCGTGGTCAACAGCGTTTCTGACCATATGAACCAGAGGGTCAGAGATAATATCAACCATATTACGATCGATCTCTTCGTCTTCACCCTGTGTAATTAACTGTACGCTTTTGCCACACTTCTGGGCAGCATCGCGAACTAATCTGGCCATTTTCTGGAAAGTCGCTTTTAGAGGAACCATTCTCATCGACATACTAAGGTCCTGAAGCTCCCTTACTATTTTCCCGCTGTGTCCGACTTTCTTTAATAACTTATGGTTTTCCCCAAGATGGACTGTATCGTCTTGAGCAATCATCGACTGTGCAATGACCAACTCGCCAACTGTTTCAATAAGCAGGTCCAGTCTATCTGTGCGAACGCGGAGGGTAGAGCTGGCTGTCCGAGCAGGACCAGCAATTTTGGTCTGAGTTCTAAGAGCCTGAACAACTTCGGCAGCTTTAGCTGTCTTGGACTTAACCAGTGCAACACCGAGTTTATCTTCAGCCTGAGAGCTGACTACATCCTCAACCTGTTTGCGGGTGGCGATATTTTCCGCCACAATTATATCACCGAGGCGGGGCGTAGTATCTACGGCACCGGATTCAAATGCCTGACTATCTGCTTCCAGTTCATCCGGATGTGCAAGTCTTTCATGAATTTCTGCCAGTCCCGCCGGTGTCGCCAGTTTCTGTCCGGGCGAGCCCACTTTGGCAATCTCTGTAAGAGACTTCATTACATCAATAGACTGCAGAGCAACATCTGCGTAAACTTCTGTGTACTTAATTGAACCATCTCGAACACGTCCCAGCATCGATTCAACTACATGAGCCAGCTCTGTAATCTGAGTGAGTCCCAGGAATGCCGAAGTCCCTTTGATAGTGTGGAAGGCACGGAAGATGGAGTTGATGGCTTCGTCGTCGTCGGGATCGGTTTCGAGAGTTAATAGTGAGGCTTCTGCCTGTTCCAGGTATTCTTCTGACTCTGTTGCAAATTCGCTTAAGAAGTCAGCATCAATATCGTCCGGCAAAGAATGAACTCCAGTACCAGGATTTGGGACGGGAGTTTCTTCAGGGCTTTCTGGTATGCTGGTAGCTTTTGTTTGCGGTGCTGAATTAGATTCTATTATCTCAGAATCTGGCTCAGGTTCAGCAGACATATCAATGTCGATTACTGTTTCTGCTGAAATTGTATCATTTCCGGTATTATTATGAGCAGCTGGTTCGTCATCATCATCAATTTCGTAGCTGGCACTTTCAATAAAGTTGCTTATAATTTCTACTGACAGGCTGTCAAGGTGATCATAGCCTTCTTTTTCGGCGATATCTACAAACTCACAGGCCGCTTCCAGATATGGATAGGCGGGAGATTTCTTACCCGCTTTTTCCAATACGCGAGTCAGGTATTCTTTGAGTTGTTTTAATGCTTCTGAGCCAATCTCATCTCGTGAGATCAAAAATTCAGCAATATCGTTAAGACTAACGTCGTTGTTCTTGCTCTCGGAGTTGTTTAATGCATGGGTGCTCATAAGTTGTGTTTAGTTTTCCTAGCCTTTTGTTACTTTTATAATCTTGTCCTTTAGTAAGTCGGGTGTGAAGGGCTTGTTCAAAAAATCGTTTGCTCCGGCTTTCATAATCTCAATCACTTCGTCCTTAGTGTTAACTGTGGTGAGCATTAAGATGGGGATATGTTTAAAATTGGCGTCAGCCCTCACTGCTGTGACAAACTGATACCCATTCATTTCCGGCATATTCCAATCACATAGAATAAGGTCAGGAATAGATTCCTTAAGATTTGCCATCCCTTCAATTCCGTTCAAGGCCGTTGCAACGCCTTCTATTCCTATCTTAGACAGAGCCATCTTTATCATCTTCTGCATGGTTCCGGAATCATCTACTAGTAGTACTTTCAAATTCTCCATAATCTTACAAGCCCTTATTTAACTGTGTTATGGCTTTACTTCTGCAGCGCTCGGCTCAGGTTTTTTGGGTTTTGTAACAGGCTTACCTGATGAAAGAGTGTCCCGGATAAGTTTCTTGAATTCTTCCAGCTTAAAAGGTTTTGTTATATATTCCTGTATGCCCAGCTTTTTGGCTTCCTCGATAATTTCTTTACTGCTATTGGAGGAAACGACAAATATTGCAAAATTAGCACCAACCTCTTCTCTGAGAGTTTTTACAAATTCATTTCCCGTCATATCGGGCAGGTTTTGTTCTGTTATTAACAGATCCACGTTGTATAGCTCTATAGTTTCGAGGGCGCTGTAGCAGTTTTCTACTGCTATAACTTCAATTTCAGCTATATCAGAGAGCATATTTTTGTAGAGGACTCTGACTCTCTGCTCCGGATCAACTGCCAGAACTCTCTTTGTTTTATGTGCTTTGGTCTGATCTGCTCCCTGGATAATAGTATTTACCGCTACCGAAAATGTTGACCGTGTCAAAGGTTTGCAAAAAACAGCAGAGACATCCAGCTGCAACAAGGCGCTATGAACTGACCTGTCCAGACCGGGAGTGTGGGTTACAATTATGCGAAGCGGGGCAGTGCTCACTACTGACTCCATATCGCGCCTGTATTCTCTAATCTTTTGAATTATCTCGGTTCCGGGCATGTCAAGAAGACTAAGATCCAAAACCATCAGGTCAAAAGTCTGACCTGTTGCTATGGAAACTGTTTCGTCTCCGGTATGAGTGTATTGGATTTCGCAATTGTCCTGATTGATTAGCGTTCCAATACTAAGCAGGGCAGCTTTGGAACCACCGGCGATCAAGACGTGTTTGTTTTGCTTCCATTCCATAGTTGCTCGTCAATCTCTTAAATTATGAAAGCCTGCCTGAGTACCATTTTCTTCTGCAGGTCTGCGATTTTTCCACCTAAAGCCAGTAGAAAAATCCATTATTCTTTACGATTTAGCTGAGCGACATAATTGTGAAGCTCAGCCCCTAAGTTCATAGTTGTCTTTCAGCTGTTTACTCTATAGCTGAATGGTACTTTGCACTACAAAAGTAGTTTCGGCATTATACCTTTATCCTTTAGGTTGCAACTGGCAGAATCAATCAGCTGCAAGCTGACAGTGCAGCCGCTTCTTGATGATCATTGATTCTATTCTTTTTTTAATCAAAGTTGACTGCTTTCAGGTGAGCTGAAAGGGGAAACAATAAAACAGGCAGGAAATTCGATGTTAGCTGCTCACATATTGAACAGACAGCTTCTTCTATTTCATAACAGAACATTGCCTCAAACTAATCAGTCCTGCGAGATGACATTATTTATGACAGTTCAGACTCTTAATTGATGATAGAATGGCAAAAAAGTTTTAGGAGAGATTAATCTTTATGGCGCCAAAGACCGGGACCGCCTGCCGACATTTTCTTCGTTTTACAATATCCCGACGAGGGGACATATACCTTGATAAACACTGCGGTTGGTACGAGAGTCTGGACAGATCTTAAACTGTCATTGAACGTCAGTCTGAGCTAATTATTCTGTGGGGGAACGAAACGATAACCGACCCCGCGAACTGTTTCAAAAAGAACCGGCTTGTTTGGATCATTCTCAAATATTTTTCTAAGTTTCAGAATAAAATTATCTACCGTGCGACTTGTTGGATAATTATGATAACCCCAGATGGCGTCCAGCAAATCATCACGGCTGACAACTTCGCCGCCATGCTCCACCAGATATTTAACAACCATGCACTCTTTGCGGGATAGCTTAAAAATACCGCTGGGACCGGCAGCTTCGAAAGTCTTAAAGTTTATGGTGCAGCCGGCAAAATTATATTCCGCTGACAGAGAACGTTCTGCAGTCAGCCAGGAGTTTCTGCGGAATATTCCATGGATGCGAGCCAGAAGTTCCTGCGTATCAAACGGCTTGGTAATGTAGTCATCACCACCGGCGACTAATCCCTCTATCTTTTGCTCTGTCTGATCCCGGGCTGTCAGAAACAAAACGGGCGTAGTGTTTCCTTCTGAACGAATTTGCTTGCAAACAGTGATGCCATCTACCAAAGGCATCATGATGTCCAGTAAAATCAGGTCAAAGTTACTTTTTTCAAGTATATCAAGAGCCTGCTTGCCGTCGCGAACATGCTCAACTTCGTACTTCTGAGATTTCAGTATCAATGTAAGCGCATCTGCAAAATTTCTGTCATCTTCTGCCAAAAGCAGCTTCTTCAATGTTCTTTGCCCCTTTTTAGTTTTACCGTAAACATTATTCCTTTTGAGAGTCCATCAGAAATAACCGAAATTGTGCCGTCATGGGAATTTATAATTTCTTTGGCAATATACAAGCCTAAACCAGTTCCATAGGAAGGTCTGGTCAGCTCCGGTCCGGCACGGTAAAATTGGTCAAAAATACTGGACAGTTCTGTCTTGTCAACGCCGCAGCCATTATCGCCAATATTCAGTGAAATTATATTATTGCTTAAAGAAAGCTCAACCGTGATTTCAATATCCCGCCCCTCGTTATGTACAAGCGAATTTTCCAGAATTAAATCAATAGCTTTGCCGATAGAGCGTCGGTCGCCAAAAATTCGCACACTTTCTTCAATATCCTTTTTTAGGCTATAATTGGCGTTTGCATAAAACTTTTTTAAGGCGTCAAAGCGCTGGTCCAGAAGTCGCGAAAGATCAAAAGATTCATAACTACTTCGCTCTGTCAAGCCATGGTGTCGGGCAACTTCCAGAACATTTTCCACCTGTCTCTTTAAGCGGTATAAATCGTGCTTTATTTTCGGCAAGATGTTTTGCTTCTCTTCTTCGGCTATTTCGGGAGTCAGCAGGCTGTCAACGTAGAGGTTGATAGAAGCCAGGGGTGTTTTAAGTTCATGGGTAATGGCCATCATAAAGTTTTCCTGCTGCTGACGCAGCTCCCTTTGCTTGACTAAGGTTCTGTAAATCATCCAGAGACCTGCCAGAAGAAACAGAAAAAACACAATCCCTTCCAGTATAACCATTCTTCGCCGCGAACTCTCCTGTTCATAAATGCGCTCAATTACATCGGGCGAGGCACCCAGCTCCTGAGATATTTCAATTTTTTCATCTATTACGCGCTCCATCAAAATAAACCACCAGATGACATTGGCAATAAGAAATATGACCATGAAATTGAATACCAAAAATGTCGCTCTTGGTTTTAGCTGAAGAGGCATTACCATAGCCTCAAAATATTATTATGTAACATAAATACGAAGAAACGATAGAGTTGGCCTGAATCAAGGATATTAATGAAGAAAATTGGGAAGTCAGATCTTTGTTTCAGTTCAGGCAGCAGCAACGTCCTGCTGAACTTTCCGTCCAACTGAGAACAAGGGGAATTTTACACAGGCCTTATATCCGGCATAAATCAGAAGAATACCAATAAATTCTGCCACATACAGCACCTCGGTATAACCTGCCCGGCTCATGCCCCCGCCGATTCCGGGTAAAATTGCACCTATTGCTATTAGTGTGTTACCTTTGACCCGGTGTTTCATATTGGCCACTGACCGACAACGGACCGCCGACAAAATAGCCCCGCCCACCAAAAATATAAAAGCATAGCTGTTGATAAACGGCGAAATCAATCTTATCCATTGCCAGATTATTACATCTCCTTGAGGGACGTGTGATTTTACAAGAGCGTAATCCAGCGGCGTTAAAATGACCATGGTAGAACCGAATAAAATAGCCGTTACCAGTAAAACCGAAAGAATATGGGCAGTTCTTTTTTTCAGCATTAGATAGACAGTTCCCTGTGCCAAAGGTGCACCTCCCATTAAGGCTCCCGCAATATACCATGATCGGAATAGAGGGTCGCTCCAGCCAAAGATTGTTATCATTGACTCAATCAAAGTTCCCAGTCCGAAAGCAGTTACTCCAAACCCCCACCAGAGGATATAGGTAGAGTTTCCTTTGCCCGAATAGTGCCTAAAGAGGGAAGAGGCGAAATAAATGCAGAACAGGGTTGTCAGTATTGGTAAATAGTATAGCCACATAAGTTTATCTTTTTGTTAGATAAAAATTTCTGTCATTCAAATGTCATGGCAATATCATCAACTGACATTATTCAGCGGGTGCATTAATCAGTACTTAGCCTGGATGTCCCATTTAGCGCTGCACTATCTTATTCAGTCAAATCGCGATACAAGAAACCCAGAAAGGCTTCGCTTGATATAAAGCCACTATATTGTGCATCAAATTCTGCAGTCGGTTTCGCTGCCATAATCTGCTCCAGTGTCTTACCACCAGCGACCATTTCAGAAACCTGTTCAAAGATAGTGCTCAACATCTTGTGATAACTCTCAATTCCGGCCTTGTCGGTAAGGTTGCCATGACCAGGAATAATTTTTGTTTTGTCACCTGCTAATTTTAGAATCTTTTCTACTGCGGCTATGACCCCGGAGACTGAGCCGCCGTTATCCAAATCTATAAACGGATAAGAGCTGGTAAACAATATATCACCGCCGTGAATGACATCGGCTTTACTGAAATGAACAATCGCATCACCATCAGTATGCGCCGGGCCGACATAAAATATGTTAACGCTATCGCCGTTTAAGTGAAGAGTGATATCCTGCTCAAATGTTATAACTGGCAAACCAATATCCGGCACAGGCGGGGAAGTGCTCTTGAAAAACGGTACAGCCAGTTCAACGGAAAGCCTTTTTCTGACATTCTCATGAGCAACGATGACTATTCCGGATTTACCCATCAGCTCGTTGCCGCCGGTGTGGTCGCCATGGAAATGAGTGTTTAAGAGAAAAGTATTGGCTGATTCAGAGACTTTGCCGTCCGTCAGTTCATCAATTACAGCTATAAGTTTTTCATGAAGCGGGGCAAACTGGTCATCGATGATAAAAATACCGTCGCTTCCAAAAGAGAGGCCTATATTTCCACCGGCCCCTTGAAGCATATAAATATTGTCGGTAACTTTAACCGATGTTATCTGGACTTTGTCGAAGTCCTGAGCGCTGACTGTATTATACAATGTCAGTAAAAGCACAGTCGTTACCATTAGAATAATCTGCTTTGTACGCATTTTAGCTCCTCTTATTTTGAACAATAATGCAATTGCAAGTTATGTTTTACAACAAAAATTCTAAATACTACTCCACCTCGCTGGTTATACGGTTTTTATTTATGATGTAAAACAAGACCGGCACCACCACCAGTGTTAAAGCAGTAGACGATATTAGTCCGCCTATCATCGGCGCCGCTATGCGCTGCATAACTGCCGAACCGGCGCCATGACTGAACATAATTGGCAGCAGTGCTATAAGTGTCGTCGCCACGGTCATCAGCTTTGGACGGACACGCTCCACGGCGCCTTCCATGACAGCTGATTTAAGATCGTCAGCTGAGTTCAGTCTGCCTTCTCTCTTGTAGCGTTTTTTAGCTTCTTCTAAATAGACCAGCATTACCACGCCTGTTTCTGTGGCCAGACCTGCCAGCGCGATAAAACCGACGTAAACCGCCACCGAGGTATTATAACCCAGGAAATAAAAGAGCCAGATACCTCCGACTAAAGCAAACGGCAGTGTCAACAGCACAATCAAACAATCGCTCAGATTCTTAAAATGTAAATACAGCAGAAAGAAAACTATGAAGAGTGTCAGCGGCAGTATGACTTTCATCTTTTCTCTGACCGACAGGATATTTTCGTATTGACCCGACCAGACCAGCGAATAGCCTTCGGGAAGAGTCACTTCCGCTCGTACTTTACGCCTGGCAGCTTCTACGAAATTGCCGATATCGGTGCCGGTAAGATCTACATAAACCCAGGCAGTCGGTCGGGCGTTTTCAGATTTTATCATGGTAGCGCCTTTGGCGAATCTTATATCGGCCAGATGCCCCAGCGGCACTCTGCCCTTGGCGGGTGTATCAATCAGCACATTTTTGATTGCTTCGGGACTGTCACGCAGTTCGCGGGGATAACGGACATTGACAGAATATCTTTCGCGTCCTTCTATGTTATAAGAGATGTTCATACCCCCAATCGCCGATGCTATCGTCTTTTGAACATCGCCGACAGTAAGTCCATAGGCAGCCGCCTTGAAGCGGTCGATGTCAATATCAAGATAGTTGCCGCCGGTAATGCGCTCCGCAAAAACAGTTCTGACACCGGGCATCTCTTTTACAGAAGCCTCTATCCTCTGAGCAATGTTATTGAGTGAATCAAGATTCGGCCCCATTACTTTTATTCCGACCGGCGTTTTGATACCGGTGGCCAGCATGTCGATGCGGGTTCTGATAGGCATCGTCCAGGAATTAGTAAGTCCCGGAAACTGAATGGCTCTGTCAAGTTCATTAATCAGCTTTTGCGGCGTCATCCCTTTCCGCCACTGGTCGCTCGGTTTGAGCTTGATAGTTGTCTCCAGCATCGTCAGCGGCGCCGGGTCGGTGGCAGTTTCGGCCCGGCCGACTTTGCCGAAGACCCTTTCCACTTCCGGAAACGACATTATGATCCTGTCGGTTTGCTGTAATAATTCTTTGGCTTTTCTGATTGAAATACCAGGCAGGGTAGTAGGCATATATAGTAAATCGCCCTCGTTTAAGGGCGGCAGAAACTCAGAGCCTAAATTGAGAAGCGGGAAAATACTTACCAGTAAAATCAGAACCGTAATTACCATGGTTATAATTCTGTGCTTTAAAGCAAGAGAAATTACAGGTTTATAAAGCGCTATGCTTATTCGGGAAATCGGGTTTTTCTTCTCAGAGCGAATCTTTCCTTTTAAAAACAGCGCAATCATTGCCGGAATAACCGTAATTGATAACAGCGCGGAGGCGGCCATGGCAAATGTTTTGGCATAAGCCAGCGGTTTAAACAGCCGGCCGGATTGACCCTCAAGCGCTAAAATCGGCAAAAACGAAATCGTAATAATCAACAGTGAAAAGAAGAGCGCCGGGCCGACTTCTTTAGCAGCGGCGATAATCGACTCGTTGCGGGAAATTTTGCCGGCATCTCTTTCGAGATGCTTGTGAGCATTTTCCACCATTACAATGGAAGCGTCGACCATCACGCCAATGGCGATGGCAATACCTCCTAACGACATAATGTTGGCATTAATGCCCAGCAGATGCATGGTCAAGAGTGAGAGACCGACTCCGGCCGGAAGAGTTACTACTGCAATGATTGTAGAGCGTACGTGCAGCAAAAACAAGAAAGTAATCAGGACTACAATCAAAATTTCTTCAATAAGTGTGTTGCGCAGGTTCACCGTGGCCCTGTCGATTAATGCCGAACGGTCGTAAACTACTACTACTTCCACACCGTCAGGAAAACTTGCCGCAAGTTCAGCTAATCTGACTTTGACTCTGTCAATGACTTCACGGGCGTTCTCTCCGAAGCGCATTACGATAATACCGCCTACTGTTTCGCCTTCCCCGTCAAGTTCAGCTACGCCGCGTCTTATTTCCGGGCCGTACTGAATGTTAGCGACCGAAGAAAGCAAGAGCGGAACGCCATTGGACATCATTTTGATTGGAATTGTGGCCAGATCATCAAGAGATGTAAAATATTCTTCGGAGCGAACCATAAACTCAGTTTCGCCGAGTTCTATTAACCGTCCGCCAGCGGCGCCGCTGGATTTTTTAATGGCGCTTATAACATGGTGCAAACTTATATCGTGAAACTCAAGTTTTTGCGGGTCGACTTCGACCTGATACTGCCGGACATAACCACCCACCGAAGCAACCTCGGCTACACCTTTTAGCGATGACAGTTCATATTTCAAAATCCAGTCCTGCAAAGAACGCAGTTCGGCCAGGTCATGCTTATTTTCTTTGTCTACCAGAGCGTACTGATAAACCCAGCCGACACCGGTGGCGTCCGGACCAAGTTTGGGAGTAACACCTTCGGGGATGCGATCGGAAACCTGCGAGAGATATTCCAAAATACGCGAGCGTGCCCAGTATATATCCGTACCATCTTCGAAGATTATATAGACAAACGAGAGACCGTAGTAAGAATAACCGCGAACTGTTTTGGCTCCCGGCACAGCCAGCATAGCGCTTGAAATCGGATAAGTTACCTGGTCTTCTACCACCTGCGGCGGCTGGCCGTCATATTCGGTCTGAATGATTACCTGGACATCGGACAGATCCGGTATGGCGTCAACAGCAATGTTATTGGCGGCGAAATATCCGGCGAATAAAGTCAGCACCAAAAAAGTAAGCACCAGCCAGCGGTTATTTATCGAATATTCAATAAGTTTGTTTATCATTAAAGTAAACTCCTAATGGTGTTGGTGAGCATTGCTCCCACCTGAATTGCTGGCGATTGCTTCGTTAAGCCTGGTTTCGCTGTCGAGCATAAATTGTCCGGAAACTACAACCATTTCGCCGGTCTCAAGCCCCTCAAGTACTTCAACCAGGTCGCCGTCTGCGACCATGCCGGTCTTGATGTCTCTGGCTCTAAACTCTCCGGGCGCGGTTTCAATAAAGACCAGCTGGCGCATACCTGAGTTGATGATAGCTGAGCGGGGAATAACCATTGACGGCCCTGGCAATTGACTCTTGATATTTACTTCTGCAAACATTTTGGGTTTCAAGGTTCCCTGCTGATTGTCAATTTCGACACGAATCTCAGCTTGACGGTTACTGTTGAGAAACGGCGAGACATATGTAATTCTCGAAATAATTTTGCTGCCGATCAAAGATGGTGAAGTGATAGTTACTTCCTGCCCGACACTTATATAGGGCAGGTCCTGCTCATAGATATAGGCCGAGATCCAGACAGATGACACATTCGCTATCCTGAACAATTCCTGACCTATGAAAATATGATCACCTTCTTGCACGAACTTGTCGGTTACTATCCCGGTATAAGGCGACTCGATAGTCATGGTCATCGCAGCCTCACCCGAATCATTAAGACGCTTTATCTGTTCGTCTGTAATGTCCCAATTTCTAAGACGACTATAGGTGGCTCCCAGTAATCTTGGCCGTACAGTTGAGCTTCTTCCATCTTTGGAATCAAACCCTTTAAGTGCTATCAGGTATTCATTCTGGGCGGCGACCAATTCGGGTGAGTAAATTTCAAGCAACGGTTCACCTGATTTAACATGTACGCCCGTTTCATTAATGTAGAGTTTTTCCACGTATCCCCGGATTTTGAGATTTACAGAGAATTGCTCAGATTCGCGATAGGACACTTGTCCGTAGGCACGAATAGTTCTGGTTAGTTTCTTATAGTCAACTTTTGTTGTAGCCACGGCCATATTCTGGCGGGTAGTTGGGTCAATCAATACCACGCCATCACCTATACCACTGGCAACTTTGGGGACAAGGTTCATATTACAGATGGGGCAGATGCCGGGTTCGTTGGTGACTACTTGCGGGTGCATGCCGCAAGTGTATTGCTGGACCTTGCTGTCTGGCTCGGAACTACTTACCGCTTCGGGCATATTATCCATGGTGGAACTGCTTTCCATTTCAGAATGGTCATGAGCTGCTTCATTCGGAACCAGATTCATATTACACTCCGGACAAAGTCCGGGTTCGTGCGAAGTAACTTCTGGATGCATGGGACAAGTATAGACCTGATCTGAGCTACCCGAAGAATCTTCTTTCGGTACTAGATTCATATTGCACTCCGGACAAAGTCCGGGTTCGTCTGAAACAACTTCAGGATGCATGGGACAAGTATAGAGCTGTGACGATTCGGCCTTCGCCTTTTCGTCTGTCTTTTGATCTGAACAGCCCGCTACAATAACCAGAGCCGCTATTGCCAAAAGCATTATCGCCAAGTAAGTTTTCTTTTTCATTATATTACTTTCCATATTCTTTGCCGGTCAGTTCATCAAGAACCGCTAGTGTCTGATGGAACTGTTTGACAAGGTTTAAATGTGCCAGTCTGGAATTTAGCAGTATAATCTGATCATCCATTACCGCCTTAAGATCAATCTGGCCGACTTCATGGGCGGCAAAGGCAGCCTCGAAAGCCGCTTCTGCCAGGGGGATGATAGTTGTTTGATACTGTTTCACCTGCTTGTGAAGGCTCCTAAGTTGTTGCTGAGTATCCTTGATTGATTGCTGTAACACAATACTGATAGACTTTTCTTCTGCCTGCGTGGCCAATAGTTCCTGCTGCTTAGCCCGAACCTCGTTTTTCTGCCTGGCAAAGAACCATAGCGGAACCGACAGGCCAACTTTGAAAGAGAGAAAATCTTCGCCGCCTATTGGTTCGGTCAACTTGTCACTTCGGATTCTATAATCAATTCCCAGCATGAAGTCCGGTAAATATTTGGAACGTGCCAAAGACTCTTTATCTTTGGCAGCCTTAACGTTAAAACGGGCTCTAGCCAGATTGGGGCTGCCTGTTACTGCATTTATCTCTACTGGTAATAGCGCCTCAATTTCAAGCGGCAGTAACGCTGCAATATCTGCAGATACGGTAAAAGTATCATTGGTCAAGTGTCCCAGTTTCAACAAAGAGGACTTTTGATTGGATTCAGACTGCATCTTTTTGTTGCTCAATTCTGCGCTTTTTATTTCTGAAGTAATTACCTCTTCAAGAGAACTTTCACCGTTGGCATATCTGGTCTCAATAAACTCTATTATGTCTTTACTTATTTTTATGTTTTCGTCTATCAAATACGTCGCCAGTACCCAATAGGAATAGTCGAAATAAACTTCTTTTACCTGACGTACCACCATATTACGGGCGATTTTCACATTTTCTGACTGAACATCCGAAATCGAATGTGCCAGTCGAGACTTGGCCGACAATTTGCCCGGCCAGGGAATCGGCTGCATAAATCCAATAGACTTGCCGGACATGGGCGTCTGGTCGAATGACAAAGATGAACGCGGCATGTTCGAAGCAGCGAATGTCAGTTGCGGGTCAGGCAGAGCGCCGGCCGCTTTCGCTGCAAAATCAGCAGAGCTGTGCCTGTACTTGGCAGCGATTATATTGGTGTTGTTGTTCAGCGCTTTTTGTATTAAAGAGTCAAGCGCCTGTGGCCCGCCAAAACTTTGTGCTCCCGGCATGCTGAGAAAAATTAGCAGCAGGGCAGACCGGAAAAATCCTCTTATAGCCATAATAAAACTCCACTTTCATAAATGGTTGAATTGAAATAATAGGCATGGCTATGCCCGTAATTCGACTATAAAGGATTTTTTAAATTAAAAAAGCTGAGTTGGAAATATATAACGGGGGAGAGTGAAGAGTCTTTATGAGATTATCAGATATTACCCAAGTTGGTTTCTCTGACAGCCTGTTGGCAATTGTGGCATCGCAAATATCACTGTTTTGATTTAGCTCAAATTTGTTCTGGATATCTGCTTGAAAAGGCGCCGGAATTGACGGCTGAGACTGTTCCACTTTACAGGGGCAGTTATCTGACTGTACTAATTCTTTGATTGGACAGCTGTCACTATCTTTCTCAGCCGGGCAGCAGCAGCAACCAGACTTATTGTCCATCATTGCAGTCTGATTATGAAGAGTTACGGCCTGCAATACAGGCGTAGCCATCAGGCAGATAGCCACTATTATAGTGGGCAGCATAGTGGTCAGAAATCTCAATTTGTTTGAACGTATTTCTTTCATATGAAAATCTCTCAGCCTTTTTAACGCAAAAGGCCGAATAAAGTTTCCTATAATCTTATCGGCAGTATAATAGGAACTGTTCACTATTGAAACGGTATAAAACCAGCCTTCTTGACTCAAAAAAGGCAATATTGGAAAATTTTCCATTATAGCTTATATTCTTTTGTAATCAGCAAAATTTACTATCTAATTAAGGAGAAATCCGATGTTTCGAACTATCTTTCTTGCAGTCACCCTAATTTGCATCTTTTTAGGCTCTTCATTTGCCGCCGTGCCTCAGCTAATCAATTATCAGGGCGTTCTGTCCGACAGTACCGGGGCTCCTCTCGATGGCACATTTGACATTACTTTTAGTATCTACAATGAGCCTGCATCCGGTACTGCTTTCTGGGAAGAAACGCACATTGGAGAACCAGTAAACGACGGCCTGTTCGCGGTCGTTCTTGGCTCCATAACGCCCTTAGGGTCCGGAAAGTCTGCCGCCTCACATGAATTCTGGCTGGGCATTACTATTGGATCGGATCCGGAGCTGTCACCTCGTTCCCAGTTGATTTCTGTACCTTTTGCATTTGAGGCAAGCAATGCTGATACGGCTCAATACGCTTACCAGTCAGGTTCAGCTGGCTCAGCCGATACAGCTCAATACGCTTACCAGTCAGGTTCAGCTGATACTGCTCTATACTCTCATCAGTCAGGTTCGGTTGATACAGCACAGTTTGCTTTTGATTCACGCTATAGTGACACCTCCAACTATGCCTGGCAATCGAAGTTTTCTGATACTGCTGTTTACTCTGAGACAAGTCTGATGGCTGATACAGCTAATCATGCGCTAAGTATTGCAAATAACAGCGTAGATAGCTCCAGGATAATTGACAACTCGGTAGTTTCGGCAGACATAAAAAACGCTACTATCATTGGAGCCGACATAGCTTCAAATACCATAACTGGCATTCAAATTGCGCCCAACGTAGTAACTTCGGTCGAAATAACAGATGGAACGATTCAACTCGGCGACTTATCAAATATGGGTGCAGCCGATGGCCAGGTTCTCAAGTGGGACACGGCAGCCTCAAGCTGGACCGTCGCCAATGACGAAAGCGGTGGCGGGGGAGGCGGCGGCGGCTGGACAGACGACGGCACGGTTCTTCGTTTGACCACGGCCGATGATTCGGTAGGTATCGGAACAGCCGCTCCGGCTGAGAAGCTCCATGTCGTAGGAAACTTTCTGGTGACCGGGAAGGCGGCGATCGGCCCTGGAAATGTAAACACAGGGGCTAACGCCTTTGTTGCCGGAACCAATAATACTGCCAATAATAGTAATGCTACAGTTGGAGGAGGTTTCGGAAACAGTGCCAGCGGTGAATCGTCAACGGTTAGTGGTGGTTCCGGAAACAACGCCAGCGGTCATCGTTCGGCGATTGGCGGGGGCAGCGGTAACAATGCTGCCGGTTGGCGTTCGACAGTCGCAGGAGGAGAAAGCAATTCCGCCAGCGGATTCTACTCTGAAGTTGGCGGTGGAATTAGCAATATTGCCAGCGGTGAATCATCAACAATTAGCGGAGGAGAATTGGGCACAGCAAGCGGTCGATATTCTTCGGTTGGCGGCGGCTATGGGAATCAGGCTGACAGCGTCTATTCAACCGTAGGTGGTGGGTTTCAGAATACCGCAAGTGGCTACGCCTCAACTGTCGCTGGTGGCAGGAACAACAGTGCCAGCGGCGACTCCGCGTCAATAGGAGGCGGGTCAGGCAACGTTGCATCGGGTAAGAATTCTTCTGTTTCCGGGGGCGGCTCCGGAACTGCCAGCGGTGATTTTGCTGTAGTTGCCGGCGGCAGTAACAACGTAGCCAGTGGCGATTCTTCTTTTATAGGCGGTGGTTCTAAAAATTCGGCCTCAGGTCTTAATGCAGTAGTATCAGGCGGGAAGTATGACAGCGCCAATGGCGACTATGCTTTCGTTGGCGGTGGCTTTTTCAATAAGGCTGTCGGCGAAAAATCTACGGTTAGCGGCGGATCTTTTAACTCCTCCAGCGCCTTTAACTCTACTGTGGGCGGAGGCTCATCTAATAATGCCGGCGGATTCGGTGCGACAATAGCTGGTGGCGGAGCCAATACCTCAAGCGGAGAATACTCTGCAATCGGCGGTGGTCGCAATAATACGGCCAATAACACAAATTCAACAGTAGGAGGCGGCTGGTTTAATATGTCCAGTGGCCATAGTTCCGCAGTCAGCGGCGGCTGGTTTAACAGTGCCAGCGGGGATTCATCTTTTATCGGCGGTGGAGTCCGAAACGCTGCCCTGGGAATAAACTCGACTGTTGCCGGGGGTTGGGGAGATACCGCCAGCGGTAACTTTGCTACAATTGCAGGCGGTCAAGCCAACTTCGCCGGAGGTTCTCACTCTTCTATTGGAGGTGGAACCTTTGACAGCGCTACCGGTACTTCTTCCACGATAAGCGGTGGAGCGTTCAATATTGCCAGCGGTACTTCTTCTACAGTCAGCGGCGGCTCCGATAACACGGCTAGTGCACAATTTGCTACGGTCAGTGGTGGTCGTGCAAACCTTGCACAGGGAGTTGCTGCGACTGTACTTGGCGGCATTAATAACTCCGCGCTTGGTATTTCATCAATCGCAGCCGGAAATAATGCCAAGGCCAACCATAACGGGTCAATTATTTTCGTAGCCAATTTTGATATAACCTTAGCGGATTCAATCAGCTCTGGGGGTGACGAGCAGATGGTCCTGCGCGTCGATGGCGGGCTTTACCTGACTAATATTTCTGAAATTGCGCCCTATGATCCAGCCAATATCATAACCTCAAGAGGGGGAGCCTACTTAAGTGGTAACGGCACAACCTGGACAAATGCCTCCGACAAGAATCAAAAAGAAAACTTTACTGCTATTGATCGCGAAGAACTGCTGGAAAAAATATCAGCGCTGCCAATTTCTCGCTGGAACTACAAAGATGAGAGTCCCGGCATTCAGCACATCGGACCAGTGGCGCAGGATTTCTATGTGCTCTTCGGTGTTGGTGCCGACGATAAGCACATTTCCACAATCGACCCTTCAGGGATTTCACTGGCAGCAATACAGGCATTGATAGCTGAAAACGAAGTGCTAAAACAGCGATTACTACGTCTTGAAGAACTGGTATACAAGCAGGCCGAGTAGTCTATATTGCCTGACTGTCTGAATATGTCTGCTGCTCCATCTTGTGAACAGGACGGCCCGGCAACTATGTTCAATTCCGCTTTGTTTAGTTGCCACGATTCCCGGCATGAATTATCTTGAGAATTCATGTCAATTGTTTTAGACGAAAGTTCTTTTCATAATGACAGATACAAATAAGATTACTGTCAAATCCCGGGGTGCGATGTTTGACATTGAGCACTCTCCCTATTATGTACCGGCGGCATTCGCCTCGATGCTTTTGGGGCTGGTAATTCTGTTCAGTGATTTTCTCTTTTCGGACAATATGCTCTATGGCTCCGACATGCTGACAGCCGGTATTTATCATCGCTCAGTGCTGGTTGATTATTTTAATCAGCATGGTCAAATTCCACAATGGGATCCGCATGTGTTCGGGGGCATACCCTATGTTGATGCTTTCCATGGTGATATATTTTATCCTTTTTCAGTTTTGAAATTCTTTGTTCCGCTCTACTTTCATCTTGGCTTTAATCTGATTCTGCATATCTTTTTTGCCGGCGTTTTTATGTATCTGGCGGCGCGGCAGTTCAAACTGGGAAAGACGGCCGCTTTGTTTTCTGCAGCCAGCTATATGTTCGCCGCTTATTTGGTGTCAATGGTAGCGGCCGGCCACGAGGGCAGAATTTATGTAACAGCGCTTTTCCCGCTGGTAATGCTTTTTCTTGACCGGGGTTTCGAAAAAAAACAATTCTTAAATTTTTCTATTCTCGGATTGATTCTGGGAATAATCATTGTCTCGCCGCACCCTCAGATGGCCTATTTCTCACTCTGGGCGGTCGGCTTTTATTCGTTATTTAAGCTAATTGTTCTCTGGCGCGAAAATAGAAAAATACTGTTAGTCATAAAGCCTGCTTCGCTGGCTGCTTATGCGGTAGTTGTTGCGCTGCTTTTGTCTGCTATTCAGTTTTATCCGGGTTATATTTATACCACTGAATTTTCTCCACGGGCCGGACAAATAAAAAGTGAGAGTTGGTCAACCTCCTGGTCAATGCACGAAGAAGAAGTTGCTTCGCTGCTTATTCCGGAGTTTTCAGGCACATCGTTTCCGAGGCTGCCATTTGTTTCTCGAAAATCCGAACAATCAAGTTACTGGGGTAAAAACTATTTCAAGGACAGTTCCGAATCTGTCGGCGTGGTACCTCTGTTTCTGGCTCTGTTCGCGCTGGTCTTTGTTAGACGCAAAGAAAAGTACTTCTTTGGAGGGCTGGCATTGTTTGCACTAATTTATGCCCTGGGAGCAACTACTCCGATTTTTAAAATATTTTATTATCTGATTCCCAAAGTTAAATCACTGAGAGCTCCCAGCATGATCATGTTCATTTTCTCTTTTTCGATTGCGCTGCTGGGAGGGATGGCTGTGCAGGCAATTATTGACTGGAAGAAATCCGCTTACATAGCTGGTAGAAGAAAGATGAATTATCTGCTATTCGGATTTCCGGCATTAATGTTTTTGCTGGCCTTGTCGGTTAACATGGCCGGCAGCGAAATGCTGTCGGTTTGGAATTCACTTTTTTACAGTAACATAGCAACTACTGTTGTACGAGAGGGAGTCACTAAACTGGATCTGGCCATTTTGAACCTGACGGCTATTCAGAGCGGCGCCTGGATGGCCGCACTTTTTACAACGCTGGCAGCACTGCTTTGCTGGTTAGTTCTTTCGGGGAAAGCAGCTGTTGCGATTTTGTCGCTGCTGATCGTTCTGCCGGTTATTGACGGTGTACGATTCAACAGACGCTTTGTAGATGTCTTAGATCCTCTGACATATTTTGGCGCCAAGGCTTACACCGCTTTTTTACGCGCTCAGCCAGGACAATTCCGGGTGCTGAACCTTACCCGCGATGTTCCCAAATCTATATTGCCGCAGTTTGGCATTGATGTTGTGACAGGCTATCATGGCAATCAACTCAGATGGTATAATGCCCTGATGGGCGGGCCAAAATTTGAGAATCGTTCGAATCGACATTTCTTGAATCTAGTCGGAGCCAGGTATGTTCTGATACCTGCGGACGCCAAGATAGCTGCTGATTACTTTGGAGAAATACCGACAACAACAGCTGCTATAATCGGCAACGTCAAAATATTACAAAACCATAATGCACTTAAAAGAGTTTATCTGGTAAACGATTATCAGGTCTTTGAAGATCGCAGATATATTTACCCTTATGTTCTGAGGGGCGGAGATGACTTAAGTCAGTTTGTCTATCTTGAAAAAGAGCCCGATATTGAAATGTCAACTGACAGCCTTGGTTCCGACTCTGCCTGGATTATTTCGCGTGCTATGGATTCGGTCGTTGTCGGCCTTAACTGTTCCTCGAATAGGCTTTTAGTGCTGACCGAAAATTATTACGACAGCTGGCAGGTCTTTGTCGATGGCCGTCCGGCCGAGTTGCTCAGGTCCTATGGAACATTCCGGGCGGTAGCGGTTCCAAAAGGCGCCGAGCTCGTATTGTTCAAGTGCACTTCAAAGCGCTATGCTACTGGTAAGCTGATTACATTTGTAACTTCGCTTTATCTGCTGGCAATCTTTGGCTTCTATTTCCGCAAAGACTAAAGATTGATAATTTTTTGTCCAGGTCTCGTTTGTGCGGGACGACCTGCTGATTAACACGCACCGCTATTGCTTCATATACACCGTGCGTGTGGGGAACGGAATCTCGATGCCACTTTCATTGAGAGTATTATAGACCAGCTCCGTCATTTCCAACTTCCTGGCGAACTGCTTCCCGTAATCATCCACCCACACCCGGGCACACATATCGAGAGAGAAATCGTTCATATTCAAGAAAAGCACCTGAGGTTCAGGCTCCAGCATAATGTCGTCCAGCTGCTTGATGGCATCCAACACCACCTGTTTGACTTTGGTAACGTCACTGCCGTAGGCCACCCCGAAATTTACGGCAACTCGGATAGTCGCATCGGGTTTGGTGTAGTTTTTGACCTGCGCATTGGCAAGTTGCGAATTGGGCAGAGAAATCACTTCGTTGTCGTAGGTCTGTATCCTGGTGCAGCGAAGACCAATGTCCAGCACTACCCCCACGTCCCCGCTCTCGAGTTTGACCTTGTCACCCACATTGATAGAACGATCCAATATGAGCTGAATGCCGGAAAAGATGTTGGCCAGGCTGCTGTTCAAGGCCAAGGCGATGGCTAGACCACCAATACCGAGGGCGCCCACTAGGGGACCGATCTGGATTTCCCATTTCCCCAGAATGATCAGGACACCAAGGATGACAACGATTGTCTTTAGGGTCTTGCGCAAAAGTGGTAGCAGGCCTTCGTCCATGGTTGACACGGTTCGTTTCGCTGGGATCTTTTCCAGCCACTTGGACAGGTTGTTAATCAGGTTGATCACGCCGCGCATTAGCAGCACAGCCAGCAAAGTGAACAGCATCCGCTGGGGAATGACGGTCTGCAGAGCCAGAGGCGTCAGGGCCGCCATCAGACCGATGACAGGGAAAGTATAGGTGACGACGTTCTTGGCGGCTCGAATCAGAATATCATCCACGTCGGTCTTGGTCTTTTTAGCTACCGTACGCAAGATAAACCCTAGGCTCCAGCGGACGACGACTGTTAAAATAATCGATAATGTAAATATCCCCAGGGACAGAATCCAGGGGGTTTCAAGATAGAAACTCAGCTTGTCGGCAAGAGCGTCCATTGCAATCCTCCTTAATAAACGTTAACCTTGCACGCGGAGGCCATCTGACCTGAACTTCAAACCAGCCTGCCGCAAAGGCTTTAATAAAAGTTCAAACCACTCGCTAGAACACAATAAAAAAGCTCCGCCCAGGAGAACTTTAGAACTATTCAAAAGCCCATTTGCTTCATCTGCAGGCAGATTGAATGAAGTTTTTGTTCCCTGATTGCATTGATTCACAACGTGGTAAAATAGTCGCTTTGAGTATAAAATACCATTCATTCTGAGACGTTAGATGTAAAGAAAACTAGTTTTCAGATAAGAAAGCCCGACGGGATTCGCTTGCTCCCGCCGGGTCTTGTTATTGAGTGTTGTACTCCAAACCTCCAGTTGACTGTAAGTTCTACTTAAGAAGCATCATCTTCTTTGAAGTGACAGCCGTGCCGGCCGTAAGCCGATAAAAGTAAATACCGCTGGATACGGCTGATCCCACAGCATTCCGTCCGTCCCAATGTACTATATGCTCACCTGCTTCATAATTTGCGTTTACAAGTGTCACGATTTTTTGTCCCAGTACATTGTAAATCTCGAGCGTAACCTCCGCTGCGTCGGGCAAGCTGAAACTGATATTTGTCGAGGGGTTGAATGGATTGGGGTAGTTTTGTTCCAATGCGAAATCTGCAGGCAACTGGCTGCCGTTACTTGTGAGTCCGTTAAGCGACATCGTTACAGGCTGATGATTGATATCAGACCCCAATCCGTATAGAACCTCATACTTCCCCTCCAGTTTGACTATAGCATAGTTGCCTGAGGGCAAAGTATTGCCTCCGTCCAGATCAAGCAGGCCGATTCGCAGCGTCTCCTCAATAAAACCTGAAATGAGATCCAGCTTGTTGCCAAGCAGATTGAGAGGCTCTGTCGGCTGGCCGGCTAACTCTAACTGCAAACCGCGCAGTTCCATATCTGAATTTATCCAAAGAGTCGTGAATCCTTCATCATAGATAGCGGAGACAGTAAGCGCTGTGACAGCCTCTCCTAACTTGGTTAAAGCAACTGATGAACAGGCACATTTTGGAGGCGGCCCGCCCCGGAAGATATAGTCAACCAGATAAGTCAAGTCGACAATGTTGGGACCTGTACATGATCCATTCAGATCCCCAGTGGCGGCGACACAAAGACCAGGTCCGCCACGAAATATCCAATCTACTAAGTAAGTAAGGTCGAGGATATTGCCACCGGTTCCATCGGCATTGGCGTCTCCGGGCTGGAACCCCAAAATCTCTGTAGAATCTCTATTTGGGTCGAAACTGCACAAAACATCGATAAGATTGGTGGAATCACCCAGCAAAAGTTGACGCTGCGGGTCTTGCGACAGCGCCGTATCCCAGTGAATATATTGACTCAAAGTACAAAGAGTAGATGTGCTGAAATAGATGTTAAATACTGTTGTCGTCCCGACCGGTATCAAATCGCCAGTCGTGTTGATAAGACCGACCACCAAAAATCCGCTATCCGGCTGAATAGTTTCTTGTATAAAATCCCAGGTTTCTGTAATCAGTCCGGCATACGACAGCGAACATATTTCAACTCCCGGTGGAATCTCTATTGGAATCATTGCCGAGCGTATCGGCTGAGTCAGCTTTAGCTGGACGGGCTGAATCGCGCGCAGAGGCCGATGGGCTGGAAGTGTTTCGGCCGCAAGATGACAGGTATCGCAGGGGAGCACTGAAACAGGGGGGATGAGTAGAGAATCGTTTGAGTCACAGCTGTCGCCTACTCCATCACCGTCGGTGTCATCCTGATTCGGATTGAAGTTTATTGGACAGTTATCGCAGCTATCCGGAACTCCGTCCCCATCGGTATCGACGGAATCGTCGAAACCAGGACAAACATCGCAGCCATTTGGAACACCATCACTGTCTGTATCCAAGAGTGGTACAGTTGATGTCACTCTTAGTGGATCATTGGTTGTCGACGTTGAGTCGGTCCCTAACCAACCAATATTGCCCGATTGAGAAAGATCAACCACTGTCTGGCTTAGGGAGTCTTCATTGAAATTCCAGTATCCAACTAGCCCGGTCGTTGAACCGTCAATACACTTATCATAGAAATCTGCAATTTGAGATCCGCTACGAGTTATGTTCCAGATTCTCACTTCATCAATTAGTCCCTTAAATGAATTACCACAGTTGCTCGACGTACCTATCCTGAGATCGGCCAGATTCGGCTGTCCAAATGGTTTAACCGCAGACGCATCCAAGACACCATCTATATACATACGAAGGGTTGTGCCGTCATATGTCACAGCGACGTGCACCCATGTATCTGGTGTCAAGAATGAGTTCGCAGAGAGGCGAATGTTCTCATTACTTGGACTTGTGGAAAAGTGCAGGCTTGTCGGATTAACGTCGTCTAACGCCAGTTGATATTCAACTGGGCCACATTGAGTCGCCTCGGCTACTCGCTTTCCAAGAATGCTCTTAATGCCCGATGTATCTGATGGGTTCATCCATAATTCAAGAGTAAAATCCGCACCAACAGCAAAACTCAAGGAGGAATCATGCGGAATTAAAACGAATTCACTGCTTGAGGAGTCCACACCTCCATTACATTTAATCGCATAATCTTGCGCAAGAACAATGCAAGGACATGAGTAAAGACCCAGGAAAATCACTGATGCCAAAAAAGTCAATTTAAGCGTTTTCATTTTTTTACCTCCAATATAGGAGTGTTATTGTTCCATCGATTGAATTGAGGATTAACTCATTCTTTATTAAAGAAATAGCCCCCAAAGCTGTTATTTGTAGAAATCGAAATGAAAAAAGTGGAATTATCTTACAGCCCAGCGTCTCGCAACTGGCCTTCGGTCACCCAGCCAGAGTCAATCCAATAAGCAACATTATCTCGCATCTTTGACGAATACGTTCTCAAATCAGATTTTAGAGAAAGCTCGCCCCTTTTTATCAAATTCGTCCTTAATCGTACGAAACCATCTTCCTCACTGACATTGTCGACTCGAAAATCTTTCGCATTGAGATGGTAAATAAGAGATTGCAGAACATTTCCTTCCGTAGCCTCGGTAATGTCTAACCTTAATATGCCATCCGATATAACATGTATGAGCCCGGCGCCATTGTAGGATCTGCCAGTGGCAAGGCAAACATCACTAGGAGGAAAAATAATATAATAAATCTGGTTCCCGGGAATAACATTTTCTAGATTATAATGCGTTTCCGTGTAGGGTGGGGATACACCGTAGAACGAATCACGTGGGAGTACAAACAAAGTCGCAGCACCCATACGGTTATTAATTCCCAAAAATATCAATCCAATATCAAATGCATTTGTAAAAATTCCCTGTTCAGCTCGAGTGGCGCCTGCATTTATATACCACCCCATAGTGTCTCCCCTTGAACTCCATAATCTTATGTGGGTTCTGGATGGATTACATAAATTGAGTGTGGTCAGTATCGATGTAGTATCATGATAATTTACGAAGGCTATGTGGCCGACGTTTCTGTCTTGCAAATCAGTAAAATCACCGGGGTACTGATTAGGTATCCAGCAATCACGGCTAAATATATGCTCACCGTCATTGTCATAGACCGACATAATTCCGATTTCCGAACATGGTTCCGCGTACGATGTTGTCGGTGAGAACGCCACTTCATTCTTGCCATCGCCATCAAGGTCCCCAATCTTCCATGCAGATGTCGGTTCAATGGACTCACAGTCGAACTCCACAGACCACAGAAATAAAGAATCCGCATTCAAGGCCTCAAAGCCCTTTTCAGTTATTCTAACGTATTCCGGGTTCCAATCAAACCCTATCCAGGCTCTAGGAAAGATAAGGGAGACCAATAAATACAATAGCAGAACCAACAACGGCACCTGTACTTTGGTGGCTCGGCTGTATTTATATACCCGGCGTGCAACAAACTGACCTAAGCAGACTTTCTCCGGACGGATAACGTTGTGATTTTCAATCGTATCAGACAGTGACTCCGCGCCAATCAAATGAATTTTCCTGCGTGGGTATTTTCTTTGCAGACCGGCCAGACACTCTCTGGCGGTTTGAAGATTCGTTTCCGGCATTACCAGATACTTAATGTGGCTAAAAAAGGCGCGTTCGATTTTTTGCGGCAGTGTCTTTTCATTGACCGGCAGAAGCCGTCCGTTTTCATCAAGCCCACCCGTGAATGCTGCTTCAGCTGTGATAAAGCGCTCGTAGCGCAATAGCAGCGGTTCCAAAAGTTGCGTGTAACCTATCAGGCCTGATGCCAGACCAATTGAATCACCCGCGAACAGTTCCTTATAGCAATTCTTGACACGATAACGTCCTTCATAAAAGCTCTTGCCAGAATTGCCCGGACTTGACTTGTCTGTTACAGCCCTGACAGCTTTCAAAGAATTATAGATTGTGCCTGTAAAAGGGTCATCGAATGAAACCAGCTGATTCTCAAACGTCACTTCATCGTTTTTGATATTTTCTTTGCGGATTTTGATGCTTCCGTAGAGTTTAAGCAGCCGTCCCAGACTAAGCTCCGAACCGGAATCCAGTTCAACAAACAGACAGTAGGCCGAATTGACCGAAATTTCCAGCAAGGCTGTTTCCCACTCTGTAACAATTTCTCCCACTGCCTTATAAAGCACCTCTGAGGATTCTGACAGTTCAGTTTGGGCAAGTTGCAACAGTTCAATTTCGCTGTACAGGCTGTCATCGGGTAACGACTTGAGCTCGGGCAACGGTCTGTCAACTGCTTCCGCTAATAGTTTGAGTCCGTTTTTTATATCGCCAGCGTAAAAAGACTTTACAGCCGCTTCTCTGGCGAGTAAGGACGTTTTCGATTGCAACTCAGCAACTCTTTCGGCGTTCACTGCTACTGCGGCTAAACTACTAACAACGTCCATCAAATTTGTCAACTCAGGCAATAGCAGGTCGGTGAGATGCGGTGCTTTCAGATTATCCAAAAGTAAAGTAGCGTACTCAACGACAAAAGTTCTGTATTTAGGGTCATTCAGTCGATCCCGCAGCATGCTCCAGTTCTGATTCAATAATAGCAGACGATAACCGGAGGACTGCTGCTTTTTCAGGCGACCCTTGAGAGTCTCAAAATCTCTGGCAAATTCTAAAATTGAACTTTCCATTTACTTATAGAGGCGAATTTGAATTGTTGAATTTGCATCAAGCGGCCCAAAACTAACCGGCTTCTTCAGTGTAACCGACTTCAAATCGGAATTACTGCGGCAAGTCACGCAGGCAGTAATTTCACCGATATTTTTCTGCCCGGCAAGTTCCAGCACTTCGATTGACAAAAGTTTACTCTCGGTGCGTCCCTCGAGCCGGATTTTTATTTTGTCGCCACGCTCAGTTTCGAGCAGTTGTTCATGACTGTACTCAACTTTTTCAGGTTCATATTTTAACTGCTCCAGCTCAAAAACGGCATCGGGCATTTTAATCTGCCAGCCGACTGCACCGATGTTTTGAATATCCGTCAGGTCGATATCTGCTATGCCGTTTTCATCGGTTATGAACTCTTTCTTATATTCCGGGATTTGCACCAGGACATGGTCGGTGAGTTCTGGAGTGTCTGCTATGAGGTGCAGATAATTATTTTCACGCGAAGGGTCTTGCATCAGCCGCATTACCAGTTCAGGATTTTCTGAGTAGAGCGTGGCGATGCACTTGACCCCGGAGGGCTCTGATTCGGCTCCATGGGCGGCTATACGGGAACTGTCTGCTGTAGCATTTTGGCCTGTTAAATGATTCAATTCAATAATCCGGCCGCGCAGTGAATCAATAAACAATCGATCTGCCAGATTCCGCATGTTTTGAGGCAGCGGTTGAGAAAATTCGGTCTCCTGTTCAGCCTGTTTCACAGCTTTATAATTGCTGATAAATTCAGCACAGAATTCACACTCTTTTATATGTGCGCTGATTACCGTCTGATCTTTCTTCTCGGTTTCTATATTTTTTATAAAGCTGATTAGTTCATTTCTGGTCGGATGCATACTTTACCCCGTTTTTCTCGTACTATAAATAGATACCATAACACTCATCTGTCGATTTCTCGTTTTAATAATTCCCGAATTCTCTCATCGGCATTTAAAATAAGCGTTTCAAAAACGTATTTGAAGTTTTTGAGATAGTCCTGTGGTGAAACATCTGGTATCAGTTGCTGAAAATAGGACGGAATAGAATCCTCGCCGCCGTTTAGATATTTGTCTTCAAGATAACGGCGGCAGCCAGCCAGCAGCCTGCCAGAGTCAATCGCCTTTATTCGTCCTTTCTGTTCAAATCGAGCAATTTCTATTTTTTTAAGGCAGTCCAGCGCAGATGTAATTGCATTCGCTGAGAGATTTCGAATATGCCTTTCGCGAGGCGTTTCAACTTTGCCGTGAAGTATGCCAAAAGCATCAACGAACTCAGACTTTACTTTAATCATCATCGAAATTAATTCAGATCGGACCAGGCAATTCTGGTATTCTTTTCTTTCATTCAGCAGATCGAAAACCTTACCACACCACTGGGGAGTGGTTTTGCTTATATTGAATGCCTGAAGAACTATTTCATTAAGGCTGGTTATGGAAATAAGCTCTTTATCACTGCGGAGGTTCGTCTCATTTTCTTTGAGAAATATCTTTTCAGGCGCAGAACTGTCCCTGGTTTTGACAGACCCCAGTTTCTCGAAGCTATACTCAACGCTTCGTTTTAAATTTTCTGCCATAGGGTTGCTTAGCTTACGCATTTCGCCCAATTCCCTCTTGATGAATCCCCGCAGAAGAATGAGCATATCTGATTTCAAAAGCTGTTCATCTACAGTCATGAAAGCTGTAATGCCATGCCGTTTGAAGTAATCAAAAATTATGTAAAATGGTGCGTCTCTCTTTGAGGCCAGCAATGACCCGAGGATATCGTAGGACAAGTCATTCAATGAATCTTCGAGTGATTCTTTTTCAAGCGGAATCTGCCAATCGCAGGCTCTTAAATACCGCAGGTACTGCTTTGTCTGCGAAAAGCAAAACTCGAAGAACTTATCAAAGCTTTTGCGACACTCCGGATTTACTAAAAATGCGCGGATGTCCTCTTCTTGTTGACCGATATTTGACTCCGTTTCTAGCAAGACAAAAGTCCAAAGTGATTAAGCAGTTGAAAATAAAGAGTTAGTATATCAGTTATAACTTCATAGCAGCAAGTTGTCAACACAGGACTCTCTTGTTTAACTTATGGCTGTTCGAAAAGTACGCTGCTATTGCGAAGTAATGACTAACTCTCATCAAGATACATTCACAGAAAAGAGATTCATAAAATTCGTTGGTACGCAATAAATTAGCTCCCCGGATTACAGGCTGTGCGAACCTTGCAGTTTGAGAGAAATTCTCTTTACAGGCAGCTTGATTTAAGCCCCATTCCCTGATTGAATTGATTTCCCTTGACATACTATACGAAACGTGGTCGGCTTCAGGCTGACAGCTACCTCTACAGGGTAAAATAGTCACTTTGAGTATAAAGTGCCTGTTTTGCAACGTTTTTTGAAGATAACACTTGACAATCGAGAGTAAGCTAAATAGTTTAGTGTATATTTCGCTGTGGAATTCTCTCGCAACGTAGAAAAACATCAGACAGCATTGGTTAAGCCAGGACGACTTAACGTTTCAGGCAGGGACAGCAGTTTCAAAGTTGTACAAAAAAGGACGAATTCTTGATGTTTGGGAATTTGCAGAAAAAAGTACGTTTTGGTTTGGACGAATGGCGTATTTACGCCAAGGCAAATAATATAGCTAATGACCTAAATTCGATAAACGCAGGGAAGGGCTATTCCCGGTTGTCATATATCAAAGCCTTAAGTTGGTCGGTTTTCATAATAGCATTTGCAGGCTTTTTGTCTGTAATAATGCCCGGCGTTGCCTTGGGAGACGGCGGAACCATACCGGCTACCGTTGAAATCAGGGCACTGATCACACTCACCAGGATAGCAGACCTTAACTTTGGTCAGGTCCGTTCGGGGGAAACAGATGGCACAGTAACTGTCACCCCCTTGAACGTTCGTACTTTTACCGGCGATGTGACTTTACGTGCCATGACAAACTTCAGCCGAGCCGAGTTCATAATAACGGGCGATCCTAATGCTACTTTCACTATTTCGCCGGTGCTTGATTTCGCTCTGCACGACAAACGTGGAGATCCAATTTTCGGCGAAACCGTTTTGCAGGTTACCAACCTGTTAAGTTACAGTACTACTGTTGGCGCCGTGACAACGGTTGGCCAATTTAATAGTAACGGCATCGATTCCGTCTTTGTGGGCGGCACGCTGCTGGTACCGCCCGGCGCTAAGTTCGGGAAATACGGAGGAGAAGTTACTCTTACTTTTAACTACTAGATAAAGCCGTTTAAATAAAGAGAATTGAAAATACTTATCAGGAAAGGAGATAACCGCCTATGCTATCAATTCCCGTAAGGGGGGATTTTGATTAGGCTCCTTATTTAGGAGCAGGATATAAGTTCTTAACTTTTTTTGGAGAATTAGAAATGAAAACAAAACACTTAACCAGATTAGTAATGGTAGGCCTACTGATGGCCGGCCTGCTGACTTTTGTGGCAACAAGCACAAAAGCGATAACAGGGTCTATCAGTTCAACCGTTACAATAGAATGCGCGGTGGAAATAGCTGCAAACGGGGGGTCACTTGACTTTGGTTATTTGGCTGCACCCGGGAATGGTAATTGCGACGTGTGGACAATATCGACAACCGATGGTGCTTCTTTGGGTCATTCCGGCTCTGGTAATGGTACTGATTTCCTCGGCAGCGACCACAGCCGGGGCAGTTTTACACTCACAGGTAGCGAGCCCATTACCTATTCTGTTGCAGTTTCGACTCAATTCAGCGACGGCAACTTGACCCTTTCAAACTTAACACTGAGTCCGACAAGTCCCCAGGACCCAAGTCCGAGTACCGGAGCTTGCACGACGTTGCCTGTCGCCGTAGGTGGCGACCTGCAAGTTTGCCCGGGCGCGGCTCAGGGACTTCACAATGATGCCGTCATTACGATAACAGCGAACTACTAGAGTTGAGTTAAAGATCGGTTGATTTCGGCGTTGTTGACTGATATATATGTGTCGAAATAAGCGGTCGGCCCACAGACTTTTTCCGGATATTTTATTCAGGTTAAAGCTGTGGGTTAGGGTCGCACTTTGAAAAACGCTGTTTTTTGAAAGAGAGTGAACAAAATAAGAACGCTTGATATAGTCCGAGCGGAAAGGGTGAAGAGTGCCTCCTTCCGTTTAGCTGTTATAGGACTGGCTTCTCTAATGCTTGTAATGGCTTGTTCTTCCTCAATGGCGCAGGAACTTGGCGGCTTGACAATCACACCCACGCGGATTGTTTTTGAGGGTCGCGACCGGAGCGCCGAGGTTATATTAGTTAATACAACCTCGATTTCTATGACCTACCGGATATCTTTTAAGAACATGCGAATGCTTGAAAACGGCGCTTATGAAGACATTGATACTCCCAGGAACGGAGAGCTTTTTGCCGACAAGATGATTCGCTTTTCGCCTCGTCAGGTAGTTCTTGAACCGGGCGTGTCACAAACTGTACGATTATTGCTGCGTAAACCGGCGAATCTGGCCACCGGTGAGTACCGCTCTCACCTTCTGTTCCAGGGCATACCGCCGGAGACCGCCGGCCAGGACATTGAGAATCTGGACCTCGAGGAAGGAGAGCTTCAGATTCGGATCAGAACTGCTTTTGCAGTTACGATACCGGTTATCGCCCGCCAGGGAGAGCTATCGGCAACGGTGGAGATTTCAGACCTCGCTCTCACGACTCCCAAAAATCCGGACGAACTGGCGATATTATCTTTCCGGCTGAATCGCAGCGGCAACAGGACGGTGTCCGGCGATATCGAAGTGACATTTAAGTCCAGCCAGGGAGGAGATGAGTACGTTGTGAACCTGGTTCGTGGCATTGCCGTATTATGTCCCTATCCCGCGCGCATAGTGAAACTTTCCTTAGGGCCGCCGGAAGGGGTAGTAATGCAGAACGGCAGTTTGCATCTTGTTTACCGAGCCAGCCCGGAAGAGGGTGGCCAACTTCTGGCCGAAGCTGACATTCAAGTCCCTTGAAAGCGCACGGGCTACTTCAGTTGTACCACCAATTTCAAAAGTGAAGAACAGTCGGTGGCACTCTGCGGAACAACAGAAATAATGGTAATCGACATCAGAAGTGCTGCTCAGCTTTTGGCTTCAATCAAAAAGTGGCGCAACGATTCATGACTTCCCGGCAAGTCCTCTTTCTAACGCTAACAATTCTAGTCATAAGTACAGCCCTCCCGCTTTGGTCTGTTTCCGGTCAGCCGATCGAAGAGAGAAAGTCTGGTAACCCCCTTGTCCCTGTCGAGCGCTCCGATGAAGAGCTGCTGGTGCTGGAGGTGCGGCTGGGCCGTTATATCTTGAGCGACGGCATTATCGGCTATATCCACCGGGGGGGAGTTTTGCTGTCACTCGAAGATATGGCCAGGGTGCTAGAATTTCCCATCTCCGTCAAGCTGGCCACCGGCCAGGCCGACGGCTGGTTTATTAACAAAAACCGGCGGTTTTCTCTCGATATTGCCCGGGGTGAAGTAGTGCTGAAGGGCAAGGCTCAATCGTATGAGCGGAGCCTGGTGGAACTGCACCGTGATGGTATTTATATAGATGCCACCTTATTCGGGCAATGGTTTCCGGTTGACCTTGAATATGATCTGGCCCGACTGATAGTCAATGTTGTCTCGCGTGAACCGCTCCCGCTGGAAAAGCGTCTTGAGCGAGAAAAGGCACGGCAACTTCTGGGACGCGGGGCAGGAGCGGCTCCGGTTTACCCAAGAGTAAATGCTCGTTACAGTTTTTTCGACTGGCCTTTCATTGATGTAAACTTAAATCTTTTAAAACGCAGTCCGGAGACAGGCGGTCGTGAGGGACGCTACAACGGACTGGTAAGCGGCGACCTCTTGTTTATGAGCTCTGTTTTTTTTCTGTCGGGAATTGACGAGGACTCACTGACCGATGTCAGGCTGACGATGGGGCGATCTGATCCTGACGGGACTCTACTGGGGCCATTGCAGGCCCAGACATTTAAGTTGGGTGACGTTTTCAGTCCGCAGATTCCACTTATTTCAATCAGCCGGGTTGGGCGGGGCGCCGAGATCTCAAACTTTCCCTTGAGCCGACCAAGTGAATTCGACCGCACTACTCTGCAGGGTGAACTGCCGCTGGAGTGGGAGGTGGAGCTTTACCGTAACGAAGTCCTGCTGGATTTCCGCACTTCTCGTGCCGACGGACGCTATGAATTCATCGACGTGCCGCTTCTTTATGGACTTAACGTCCTGCGCCTTATCTTCTACGGGCCACAGGGGCAGAGGAGAGAGGAAGTACGACGTATTCTGGTAGGCCGAGGGTTAGTTCGTCCCGGGAAACTGCACTACCGCCTGGCCGCCAGCCAACAGGACAAGTACTTGTTTCGGCTTGAAAGGAATGTGCTGGACGAGGAACTGGTGGGACAGGGCCGTTTTCTGGCTGAATATGAATGGGGTATCAGCAGAAAATTCTCAGTTTCCGGAAGCGGGGTAAGCCTGCCGTTTGTAGCAGGGCGGCGATATTATGGCAGCCTGGGGCTGCGCGCGGCCATGTTGAGGGCATTTACACGGATCGACATTAGCCGCGAGTACAACGGCGGCACAGCACTGCAGGTAGCCACACAGTTTAATTTTCTGGGGCACAATGTTCTTGCCGAGCACGGGCAGTACTTTGACTTTGTCAGCGAGCGGATTAGAGAACAGATCGACCCGATTGTAAGTTTGACTAAACTCAGGTTCGACGGCGTGCTGCCGCTCTGGCCTTTGCCGCGTATCCCGTTTGGTTTTAGCGGAAATATTGAGAGGCGCCAGTCGGGGCGCGTACGGTATGATGGTTCGAACCGTCTCTCGCTGTTTCTGCGGGGCGTATCATTTTCCAACACGCTTACCGGTTCCTTGAACCGTGGCGGCGGCACAGTGACGACTACCCGGGTGAACGGCTCATTTCTGTTAAGCGGGCGCCTGAAGCGGCTGTCGCTGCGTTCGCAGTTGAGCTATGAGCCCCCGCCTAACCACAGGTTTCTCAGCGTGGCACTTACCAGCGATTATGCAATTCCCAACAGCTTTGGCACGCATTTTACGGTAAACAAGCAGCTGCAGGACGACCGCCGAACATCTTATTCAGTTGGAATTAACCGCACCTTCGATGCCTTCCTGATGGGCCTTGACGGCAGGTATGAAAACGATGCGAATTACTCCATCCGTCTTTCAATTTCGTTCAGCCTGGGCTTGAAACCAAGAAGTAACAGTCTGCATTTGAGTTCCCGCAGAATGGGGAACAACGGGGCGGCGTCGGTGCGCGTGTTTCTCGATAAGAATCTGGATGGAATATACGATCTCGGTGACCAGCCGCTCGAGGGTGTGCGACTTCGTCACGGCGGTAGAACTTCAAAACCGACCGACAAAAAGGGAATAGTATATATCCCTAACTTGTCCAGCTACCGGCCAACTGATATCACCATTGAGATAGGTAGTCTTGAGGATCCTTTTTGGATTCCAATTAATGAAGGTGTAACTATTGTTCCTCGCCCTGGAAAGTCGATTTCAATAGAGTTTCCTGTCATTGTTACGGGCGAAGTTGATGGTACAGTGTTTCTGCGGCGTGGCACCTCTGTCAAGGGTGTCTCAAACGTAATGCTCGAACTCGTCAACGGAAAAGGCGAAATTTTAATGCACACAAAGACCGCCTTTGACGGCTTTTATCTGTTCATGATGGTACCGCCCGGCAGCTATGTAGTGCGGGTTTCACCAGAACAAATAAAGCGCTTGAACCTTGAGTCTCCACATGTCCGCGAGGTTGTCATCAAAGGTGACGGTACTATTGTAAGCGGGGTGGACATTATACTTGAGCGCTCCAGCGAAGAATAAAAATAATACATAAGCTCCCCCGGTAGGACTCGAACCTACGACCCATTGATTAACAGTCAATTGCTCTACCAACTGAGCTACAGGGGAGTGTCAATTTTCAGAACCCAATACAGGGCAAATATATTAGCTTCTTTCGGCTAAATGTCAACGAAATTTAAGAGATTCGAAAGCAATCCTGAATCAAGGTTACCGGCTGATAAACCCCGCCATAGCGGGACCCTAAAAACAGAGCTACACGGGCGTGTCAAATTTGCAGAACCCAAGGCAGGACAAATGTGCTAGCTTCTTTCGGCTAAATGTCAGCGAAATCTATATCTGCTCAACAGCTATCTTTTAAGCACAGCCAATTCTGTATGCCTCAGAAGCCAAATACTTAACTATTTAGCTTGATTTTCGTACTGGACATAATCATTTTAATCCATAATTCTTAGCGCTAACAGGGGAGAATCTTATGAACAGCTATAAATTCATTGTATTAATTGTGTTTCTTGTAATTGGCACTACTAGTCAATTAATTAAAGCAGATAACAGCAGTTTTGAGGCTGCTTTAGTGGAGCTTTGTAATGCCCATTATTTATCCGAGAACATTGTTATTGATACATATGGTTCAAGCCAAGCATTCGTTTGGCTAAGCGACAAAGTTTGGAGTAACCCAAAAGACACAAGAAAATTTGTAAATTCCATAGAGTTACTGGCAGAGACTTCAGATATTAATAAATACGAAATTTCTGTTTTTGGAAAACCTTCGCTTTCTAATAAAATTGCTCAAATTACAGTTCGACCATATGGTGTAGAGCTCGATTACACCTATGATGATGCTAAATGGGAATCATTTGCTTTCAGGAAATCATTTTGGGAAAAAGTCGAGAGTCTGAAAATTAGAGGTCTGACAATAATTAAAGGTCTTGAGGCTGATTCAGTTTTTAAAGTACTGTCAAAACCAGATGAAATATCTATTTCTGATATCAAAAGAGATGAAAAAGGTGGCTTAATCGTAACCTATCATTGGAAAGTTGATGATCAATTCATTGACATCACTATTAGGCGATGGGATAATATGTATAGGGTTGAGAGCATACGTGTATTTGATATTAATAAGGAACGACAGAAAGAGAAGGAAAAAAAGGCAAAAAAACAAGTGGGAACCAGGCCAAAGAGTTGCCACATTTATGAGGACTGTGAAATGTATGGAGGATGTGAGAATTTTAGTAACTGCTATGGGGCCTGTTGGGATGAGTGCAAACGTAGTAGTTGTCCTCTATGCAAATGAAACAAAACCTCCATACTTGGGTATACTTAAGACTTGAGAATTAGCTTGATGCTGAACCAGTTTTCTGCGTTTGAAGCGAGTCCGGCTCGGCCAATTTTATTAAATGGAACATCCCTTATGTCCTCCCGTATAAACTGATATCAGAAAATGAAATCTAAAAAGATAAGATGCAGGAGGATTGTAATGAAAAGGCTATTTACGACAGCAATTACAGCTGCCATACTTTTGGGCTTAGTAGCGTCTCCCTTGATTGCCAAACCCGCTAAAAGGTCAAATGCCTGGCTTGGAGTATATACCCAGTCAGTTGACCGGGATATTTCCGACGCTTTTGAGCTGGAAATTGATTATGGCGCCATTGTAAATGAGGTTCTTGGTGATTCCCCGGCAGACGAGGCCGGTATAAAAGATGGCGATGTGATCATCAGTTTTGATGGTCGGAAAGTATGGGACCAGGATGATTTACTGGATTTTATAGAAGATAAAAATGCCGGAGAATCGGTCGCTCTTGAGCTTTTCAGGGATGGCAAAAGTGTGACTGTAAATGTAGAGCTGGGCAAACGCCCACGCTCAAAAGGTCTTTTCTCTAGAGCTCCACGAGCCCATAGCAGAAATTTAGTCTTTTCTGACCCAGGTCATGGTAAATATCGACACTTTTCCTCTAACAGGGGTGGCTATATTGGAGTAAGCCTTACATCTCTATCTGAGCAACTGGCTGACTATTTTGGAGTCAAAAATAACAACGGCGTCCTCATTACTGAAGTTGCTGAAGACTCACCGGCCCAAAAAGCAGGGCTTAAAGCAGGTGATGTCATAGTTGCTATTGAAGACGAAGAAATATCTAACTATGCGGATGTCAAAGAGATTGTAGGAGAAAGCGACCAGGGTGATAAGCTTACTTTTACAATTCTCAGAAATAAAAGAAAGAAGAAAATCGAAGTAGAAGTTGGTGAATCTGAAGACAGCTCCTTTGGATTCCACTTTTTTACCGGTCCTGATATAGCCATAATTCCAGATATACCGGATATTCCTGATATTGATATTTATATTCCGAAAGCAAAGGGCCGATTTAACCGCTTCAATAGAGACCACAAAAGTTTTTTTGATTACGATGAGTTCTTAGAAGATATGGGTGAATTCAAAGAAGAGATGGCAGAATTCAAAAAAGAGATGAAAGACCTCCACTGGAAATTCAAACGGCTGGAAAAAGAGGATAGAAGAGAGCTTAAAACCGAACTTGATAAGCTCAGAAAAGAGCTGAGAAAAATGGAAAAGAAATTAGATTAATAATCGGAGATTTCTTTTAAGTCAGTCAAAAGCCCTGTCATATCAGGGCTTTTTTCATTGATATTTCTATATTGCAAACAGGCTTTTAAGAGCATATTCTTAAGTATCATGGCAGACATTACAGTTGAAAAACTTACCGAATCCAGAAAACAGGATTTAGACCTGACTTTGCTGACATCCAACAGCGATGGTCTGAAAAAAATCATAAACAATCCTGAGCTTCACCGGCCGGGACTTGCACTAACCGGTTTCTATGAAAGATTTGCCAGCAAAAGAGTTCAGATATTGGGGGAAACAGAGGCGACATATTTGAGCCAGCTGTCTGTAGATCGCTTAAAAGAAATATCCAGGAAGATGTTCGATTACGGTCTGCCGCTGGTCATCATTACCAAGGGAATAGCCCCGCCGGCAGGTTTTATAGAAGCGGCTGATTCATCGGGGACCTGTGTATTCTCCAGCAAACTTACTACAGCAGAATTGACAACCAAGCTCTCAGCCTACCTGGATCATCTGTTTGCTCCCTCAATTATGGTACATGGTTCTTTAATGGACGTCTACGGGGTGGGATTATTGTATACCGGCAAATCGGGAATTGGCAAATCAGAAATTGCACTTGATCTTGTAGAGAGAGGGCATCGTCTGGTAGCTGACGATGTCGTCAAAATTACCCGGGCAGCACCTGATGTCCTCATAGGAAACAGCTCTGAGCTACTGGGACATCATATGGAAATCCGCGGAATTGGAATCATTGATATTGAAGAATTATTCGGGATAAGATCAATTCGGCTGCAAAAGAGAATTGAAGTAGAGGTAAACCTTACGCTTTGGTCAGAAACCGAGGAATATGAGAGGCTGGGGCTGGAAGATAAAAAAACCAAGGTACTGGGAGTCGAAATACCAATTGTAAGAGTGCCGATTTCACCGGGGAAAAATATAACCGTAATTTCCGAGGTTATAGCGATGAACCATATGCAGAAAGTCTACGGCGAAAATGCTGCTTTGGAGTTCACTAAAAAACTCTCCCAGACATTGTCACGACAGTCTGTAACCAAAGACTATTTGGAGTCAGATTTCGAATAAGAGCTAACCAGAACTAGACTGGGGCCATCTTCAAGCAGCTGCACTTGCAGGAATCGCATTTACTGACTATCTTCAACAATCCGCTTCGGCGGGAACTTGATGCACTATTTGAGGTAAAAAGAGTTTGAATCGGAGGACATAAGACTAAGATGAATAGACGATTAATTATAATGCTTGGCGCCATATTATTTGTATTGCCCCTGTTGGCGGGCTGCGGCAGCGGAAATAACCCTACTCTGGCAGTCGTTGGAGGACAGGATATTACCCTGGCAGATTTCAATTTAGTCTATGGCAACCTCCGTACCCAATATGCGACAGCAGAGGAAGAATTTGAAGGCAAAAAGAAGCTTCTGGACTCCATGGTTGTAACCAGACTGCTGATAAATTCTGCTTATGATAAAAACATAGATAAAATTGAAGAACTGGCCAGAATAGTATTGGCCAGCCGGAATCAGTTTTTGCTGGATGCACTTTATGAGAATCTTGTTATAAAAAAAGCCGAGCCATCTGATGCAGAAGTAAAAGACTTTTACAATAAACTGGAATATCAAATTCGGGCTTCACACATATTGTTAAGAGATGCTGATACCGCACAGGCGATATTTGAAAGAGTGAAAACAGGGGAAAATTTTGAAAAACTCGCTTATGATTATTCCATCGATCCCTCGGCAAAGAAAAATCGCGGTGACCTCGGGTATTTTCTGTGGGGGGCAATGGTAGAGCAATTCCAAACCACCGCTTTTGCAATGGAACCCGGAGAAGTTTCGCGACCGATAAAATCACGATTTGGTTATCACATTATCAAAGTTGTTGATAAAGCTCCCAACGACTTACGACGTGAATTTGAAACAATAAAAGACAGCTTGGAGATTCGGCTGGTAGGCTTAAACAGGCGGAAAATCCTTTTCAATTTTCTTGATTCAATTAAGGTGGCCTACAATGTAACTGTTGATACTGCAACCTGCGACTATCTTCTTTATAAAAGAAGAGAATTATTCCCGCCAACCATGCTTGCAACGTTACCCAAAAACGATTTCTCTTTAGAGCATCTCGACCGCAACGAAAAAGAATTGGTCCTGGCAAGCTGGGAAGGCGGGCAGATTACATTGCTTGAGTACCTGTCTTTGATCCAGCGCTATCCGAGCGTGAGCAGGCCGGATTTTGATGACTATGATTCTCTTAAAGCCTTTATTTTCAGACTGAAGACCAACGAAATTCTTTCGCTTGAAGCAACTAAGCTCGGCTTGGATGAAGGGGAATATTTTAAGCATAAAATAGCCAAATTCAAGGAATTGAATATGGCTGACATTATGCGTACTGACTCTATTCCCAGGCCCAGCCCTCCGACCGAGGAAGACGCCCGCAACTACTACATGGAGAGCCCTGAAGAGTTCACGCAGCCGATGAAAATTCACGTTTATGAAATCTATTTGAATGATGAGTTAAAAGCTCGGCAGCTAAGAAACTCTATCAGATCACTCAGGGATTTCAGGGAGAAGGCAGGCGAGCTGACAGAAAGGCCCGGTAAGAGATCAGTTGGCGGGGACTTGCAGTATATAGAGGAGCGATGGTATCCCGAAATATTTGCTCTTGCCAAAAAAACCCCGGCGGGAAATATCGCCGGACCTGTCCCGACCAGAGGGAAATATTCTGTGATCTGGGTGGCTGACAAATTATCGGAGCAGATCAAAGATTTTCTGACAGTCAAAAGGGAAATATTGAACAAGCTGACCAGGAAAGGTCTGGAAAACGCATTTGCCAATTGGGTAGCGCTTGAAAAGAGTAAAACAACGATTGAACTAATGCCCGACGAACTCTGGACTATTATTGATAAATCGAAATACGTGGCACAAAATGGAGCCGGAAGTGAAGGCTAATTTCTTATCTATAAAATTGAAGACTATTATTTCTTTCATAGTTATTGCTGTTTTCGCGCAAAATAGCGTCAACGCCCAGAGAGATGTTATAGATCGGGTAGTAGCGGTAGTGGGTAATGAAATTATTCTTGCTTCAGAACTTGCCAGTCAGATTCAGCTGGCCGCGCTTCGGCCAGGTTCTCAGCCGAAAACTAGTGCCGAGATGGAAAAACTCAGAGACCAGGCTCTGGAGGGGATGATATCAGATCGGCTCTTTTTAATAGCTGCCAAACATGATTCCACTATTAGTATCAGGGCTGCCGATGTAGAACGGGCGCTTGATGACCAGCTTGCCCGCATGAAGGGAAATTTCGAATCACAACAGGCGTTCGAGCAGGCACTGGACGCAGAAGGTCTTACCATTCGCGAGTTAAGAAAAAAGTTTCGCAGTGAAGTAGAAAACCAGCTTCTTAAACAGCGCTTCATTCAAAAACAACTTTACGGTGTTTCTGTTTCGCGCCACGAAGTTGAAGAGTTTTACAAACAGTTTAAGGATTCGATACCTATTCAACCCGAAGGACTAAAACTGGCACATATCCTGATTCCCGTACAGGCCTCGCAGGAAGTCGAAGACTCTGTCAAGGCAATGGCCGAAGAACTTCGTCAGAGAATTCTCGACGGCGCAGATTTTTCCGCACTTTCCGCACAGTACTCAAGCTTTGGGGCGGGAGCCAATGGCGGAGATCTTGGCTATGTCTCAAAGTCCGATGTCGTCGAGGAGTTCGCACGGGCCGCCTTTAATCTCCTGCCCGGTGATATTTCCGGTGTGATAAGAACTCAATTCGGATATCACATTATAAAAGCTGAAGACAGAAACGCCGATAAGATGAAACTTCGCCATATACTCTTAGGAGTGACGCCATCGGCCGATGATTCGGCCCGCTCCTTTCAGCTGGCAGATTCGCTGCTAAGTGAGCTTGCAAGCGGCGGGAAATTTGAAGAACTGGCCAAAGTGTTTTCGATTGACGATGACACCCGCGCCCGCGGCGGTGAACTTGGCTGGTTTGCCTCTGACAAACTTCCGCATGAATTTGCTCGTGAACTGGCCGGCCAAACCACAGCTGGAGAAATTTTGGGGCCTGTAAGTTCGCAATTCGGATTGCATATCATTAAGCTCCTGGAATATCAAGCCGAAAAACAGTACACTTTGGCAGAAGATTTCGACAAGATTAAAGAACTCGCCCGTCAGGATAAGACCGGCCGGATGGTGGACGAGTCCATTTTAGAAATAAAAGAAAAGACGTTTATCGAGTACCGCTTAGAGGAATTATGAGACTGGATGATTTTCTCTCGACGGTTGGGGTTATAAAACGGCGCACGCTGGCCAAAGAAATCAGCCAGAAAGGGCAGGTTGAAGTAAACGGTCGCAAGGCCAAACCGGCCTATCAGGTAAAAGAAAACGATGTCATTTTACTTAAGGGAATCGATAGCAGAGCCTTGGAAGTTATCGCTATTCCCACAGGCTCAGTCTCAAAAGAACGACGCGAAGATTTTTTTAAGATTATTTCGTAGAGTTTGCTTTTAAAGTGCCATAGGCGGCCATTTCTATTGTCAGCAGAACCAACTCGCTGCATTTTTGTTATGTTATTGAGCAAGAGACTAAACAACCTGAGATTAGATTTGACTAATCTTAAATAGATTAAATAAATTAACTGGAATCGAGGAGAGACGTGCCCAAAGCGCTTCCCAAAACACTTAGTGAACTGAAAAGCTCCGGCTGGAAAAGCCGGACGGTCAAAGATGAACTCCGGGAAAACCTTCTTCAAAAAATTGAAAAAGGAGAGAAGCCGTTTAAAGGAATAGTCGGATTTGATAAAACAGTCGTGCCGCAAATAGAAAATGCAATTTTATCGAAGCATAACTTTATACTTCTGGGCTTAAGAGGACAGGCCAAAAGCAGAATAATTAGACAGCTTGACAATCTTCTTGACGAAAGCCTGCCCGTGATAGAAGGTACTCTTTTAAACGAAGATCCGTTTAACCCGATATCTCCCATGGGTAAAAAACTGATTGCCGCGCAAAATGAAAACACTCCTATCGTCTGGTTGTCACGCAGGCAGCGTTTTAACGAAAAACTGGCCACACCCGACGTATCCATAGCAGATTTGATCGGTGATATCGACCCCATAAAAGCAGCCAGAGAAAAACTGGACATCTCCAACGAAGAAGTCATTCACTGGGGAATAATACCGCGCACCAACCGCGGTATTTTTGCAATCAACGAACTTCCCGATTTGCAGCCTCGCATTCAGGTAGGACTCTTGAATATTCTCGAAGAAAACGACATCCAGGTACGCGGCTTTCCCCTGCGTCTGCCGCTGGATATGCTGCTGGTGTTTACGGCCAACCCCGAAGATTACACCAATCGCGGTAATATTATCACGCCGCTCAAAGACAGAATTGATTCTCAGATTATGACTCACTATCCCAAGACTGTCGAAGAAGCCAAAGAGATAACCTTAAGCGAGTTCTCCCGGCATAATGCAAAAATCAAGATTCCTGATTTTGTAAATGACATTATAGAAGAAATTTCGTTTCAGGCGCGCGCCAGCGAATATGTTGACCAGACCTCAGGCGTATCCGCCCGCGTATCGATTTCTGCTTACGAAAATCTGCAGTCAAATATAGAACGGAGAGCGCTGCGCAATCAGGACAACGACCTGTTCCCGCGAGTTTGCGATATTTATGCCGTCATTCCCTCAGTTTCAGGAAAGATTGAACTTGTTTACGAGGGGGAACAGGAGGGCTCTATCATTGTCGCCCAAAATTTGATAGGTCAGGCCGTTAACGCGGTCTTCTTGCAGTATTTCCCGCGCCCCAGAAAAGACAGACCAGATCCCGACAGACCAACTCCAGAAAACCCATACGAAGCTATTGTCGATTATTTTGCTGCCGGTAAAAGACTGGAACTGTCAGACGATATGCCCTTTTCAGAGTACAAAAAATGTCTCGAAGATGTGGCCGGCTTAAAAGCGCTGGTCAAGAAACATTTCGACGTCAAAGACAAACGCGAAATGTTGCTGCGAATGGAGTTTGTTCTGGAGGGTCTGCATCACAATAATGTCATCGCCCGCGAGACCGAAGATACAGTCGTGCGCTACGCCGATGTTCTCTCCGATATGCTGCGCGGCATGGAAGGGAATGCGTGAAATTTATCTATTCCAAATGGGATGAGGCACTGTTTAAGGCCCTGAAAAGCATCTCTGACCTGATGTCTATTTATAATTTTCTCTTGATGCGCTTAAACGGGAATGTCGAAGATGTTCTCAAAATGATGGAAGACCTTCAAGCCGAAGGCTATATCAGCGCCGAGCACGACCTCAAAGAATTCAAAAAGCAGCTTGAAGAAAACAAACTTATCAGAAAAACCAAAAAGGGTTTCGGTTTGTCGCCCAAAGGTGAGCGCAATCTGCGCGTTGACGCCTTTGAGCAAATTTTCCAAAAGTTGAAATCTTCAGGCAGAGGCCAGCATCCGCTGCCATACGAAGGCGGTTCATCCGAAGAATTATTACCGGAACGACGGCCTTATACGTTCGGTGATTCTTACAAATATATCGATTACACTGCTTCGATTTTCAATTCCATTTCTCGCACAGGCGAGCTGGGTTTGAATTTGTCGGAGGAGGACCTCGAAGTTTACGAAGCCGAGCGGACTACTTCCTGCGCTACTGTTTTGATGATAGATGTTTCGCACTCGATGATACTCTACGGCGAAGACCGCATCACCCCGGCCAAACAAGTCGCCATGGCCTTTACACATTTGATTTTGACCAAATACCCCAAAGATGATCTGTCTATCGTATTGTTCGGTGACAACGCCAAACAGATTGCCATCAAAGACCTGCCCTATGTCGGGGTGGGGCCCTTTCATACAAATACTCAAGAGGGCCTGCGCAAAGCGCGTCAGATTCTTCTGACCAAAAAGCATGCCAACAAACAGATATTTATGATAACCGACGGCAAGCCATCGATGATTACCCGTCCCAATGGCCAGCTCTACCGCAACCCGGTCGGGCTTGACCCGATGATTGTCAACCGCACTCTTGATGAAGCTGTTTATTGCCGCAAAAAGAAAATCCCTATTACAACTTTTATGGTCACCGACGATCCCTATCTGCGGCGCTTTGTGGAACGACTGACCGAACTCAACAAGGGCCGGGCGTATTTTTCATCGGTCGATAATTTAGGCGAATTCGTAATCTGGGATTTCGTAACCCACCGCAAGAAGAGGTGAGAGTCTGTCATTGCGAGTCCCGAATGTTTCGGGACGAAGCAATCTAATGATTCCTCATTACGGCGAGATTGCTTCGTCGCTTCGCTCCTCGCAATGCCTGGAAGAAAGAAACTGTCTTTTGTAGGTCAGGAGTCTTGTACTCCTGACTTTTTGTTTCTAAATCGTCAGGACCACGCCAAGGAGGCGGGTCCTGACCTACAGGAAACGGCAACCCACCCCTCTGCTCCCAATGCTACGCTTGGGACTTTGTCCGCTCGGGACTATGCCATAAATGGCGAAGTCCCGTGGGGTGGGGCACCGGCACGCTTCGCGAAATGGCTTCGTTTTGTTATATTTTACTTTTGCTCTAATAGTTTTCATATAATTTTTGCGAGCCCTATTCGCTCATTATTATGGCCCGGCAGAGTCTTTTGAAGTAATCCGGTAGTGATTTTGCGATCGCCTAAAACATCCCCTCAAACAGCCGACATTATAGCTTATAGCCATATCATACAAAACCATAAGAGGCACAAATATGAACAATCACAAAAAGTCAAAATTTCAGCTGCTTGGATTGCTGCTGGTAACATTCGTTATCTCAGCATTCCTGATGAGCTGTACTGTCATAGTCAGATCAAACAGACCCCATGACCATGATGTTGTAGTGGTAAAAGAAGACAAAGGCCGTCCGGCTTACTTAGGTATTCCCCCGGGTCATTTGCCGCCTCCGGGACAGTGCAGGGTTTGGTTTCCGGGAAGACCTCCCGGCCGTCAGCCGAGTCCGGGCAACTGTATTGATGTCGAACACCATGTTCGCCCCGGTTGCTGGCTGGTACGCCGTTCGTATAACGACGCCAAACATATCAAGGTGATGGTGTACAGCCACGAAAGACCGTTATCGGTTATGGTAGTTCGCTATTATCTGGCCGAATCGGGCAAATTCGCCCGGGAAGAACACCCGAAGAGACGGAAACGGTAATATCGTCATGGTTTGTGGCCGGCAGACGTCCTCGTCTGCCCCTTGAGCAGTATAATTACACAGGAACCCACCCCGAGGCTCCCACGGGACTTCGTACGCTCGGGACTCTACTATATATAGTGGGCCACCCCCGGCCAGTGCATAATTACTCACTTTCAGTTATGAATCGAAAAAGACTTGCTAAAAAAGAGGAGATCGTGTATGGTTGTCAATCATAATGTATAATTAGGTTTGCCTGCTGCTTGATGTGGGTCACGGGAAGTGCAGAAATCCACCTCAAGAGTCGGGACATCGGCCCAATACAATGAATACTTTAATTTTAGTTGTCGTAGTTCTAGCAGTTATTCTAATAATTGCTTTTCTAAAATCACGACAAAAATACACAATCGACAAACTTCTCAAAAACTTAGCAGAGGAATTAAGACAACCTGAATCAAGCAAGATGGTTGAGCAATACATATCTATTCTTCCCTTCACCAATATTTCTGAACGGCAACTGACGGACGTTGAATTTGAGAAAGATGAACTTAATAAATCAGTTATGATTGAGGAGGAGGCAGATGTCAATCCGGCGGCAATTCAGGACATTTTTGGAAAACCACTGAGCAGACTCTTTAGATTCCCTAGTGGTACGATTTTAGAGAGACACTTTTGTTCTGAAACTAGAGTTGGTGTCGATTACCTTTCTTGCTTTTTTGAGAATGATCGACTGTTCGGATTTGTTTTTACATTTATACCTGTGGATCAACCTGCGGGTATTCAGAAATCAGCATTCCTGCGCATGGCCAAAGCTATAATCAAAGACCAGATTGGTAACGCATCCGAAGAGCGCGATACAGTTGCAAAAGCGAGCAATGAGGTCCTTTTTGGATGTACACAATTATGTTTAGGAGGTGTATCCATGCTTCTTTTCCGAATTGATGCTTTCGCAGACAGTGCCGACTTAAATTGAAGCCAGAAGATTGCTTAACTGTTACTTGTTTAAGTTTTGTAAATGTTTTAACATTGAGCAAGAAAAAAGAGCTAGAAGCCAAATAATTTTTTGTGGATTAAACCAAGATAGTCCGTAATCCATTTGGCATCATGCATCGGACATAGTGGTATTATGAGTGGCTCATTTGGATGAAGAAAAAGTTTTTTATGCTCGAATCTTTTTTCATGGCTAGAAACGACATACATCCATCCACATCCAACGAAAAGAAATTTGTACCACCGGTGACCGTTAGCATGAAATGACTCTGGTCGTGTAATCATTTCATGTAATAATTTCCTTGGGTTCTTCATGAAAGCAACCATTACACAGCCGTAATGATCTGGCTTACCCGGGTCTTCAGATAGAAGCATTTCACGAATCTTATTTTCATGAAGCCCGAGGTTAACTTTTTCAAAGAAATCTCTTTTCGAAGCACTAGCTCTCCAAAGAATGGAAAGCTGAAATAGTTTAAAAAGAGTGTAGTCTACGTTTTCAACTTGAATCGCACCGTTTGTTGCACTTGTTAGTATTCCATAAGTCTTTTCCCCCGGCTTGCTGAGAATCACAGCGCGTGCGTAATCGTCCCATTTCGCTGTACTGCTCTCACATTCCTGACAAAGCAAATGCTCGTATTCGCCCTTAAACTTATCAGTTTTGCCTCTTTCTGTATCAGAGGAAATCTGGAAAATCCGATGCTTTTCATCATACATCGATTCATATGCCCACTCAGGAATGATGTGAGATTTAAGAAGCTTGCGATTTTCTTGGCAGAGTTTACACTTCCCTATCATAGACAATGATATAATAAGAAAATCGAAAACATATCACTTTTTTGACTTTTTTAACTACTCGCAGACTATTTTACAGATCTCGTCCAAAACACTTTTGGTGCTGTAAGTGTTCTTAAAACTTACTATTTCGAAGTCTCTGCTTCGGTTTTAACGGCAATCTTGGTTTTAAACCAGACTTCCTGCTTCCTGGGCATTTCTGGTCGCATACCGCCACCGCCCATTCTTCGGCCGCCACTACCAAATCCGCCGCCGCCCCCGGGAGGCCTGCCCCCTACACCCGGCATTGGGCCGCCGCTGCCGCCCATTTCTCCCGGCTGTCTGCGCCGGAAATCACCCATATCGCCCCACTCGGCTCCGATGGCTATTTTATGCCCCGGTTCGATACCGATGCCGTAGTAACGATCTTTGCCTTGCTTCAGGGGAATCTTAAATTCATATACAAAAAAACCGTTCGAGGTATCAAAAGCTGCCGCGGGACCTTCGGTTCCATCAAGCGGTACTACTTTATTTACATTATCGTTTATAGAACAGATAAGTGTCTGGGTGTTATCATTCATGGCCTCTTCGTATTTCTTTCTCATATCAGCCGGCATGCGGGACATTCGAGACTCTCGTTCGTTCATGCCTCCGGCCATGGCTTTTAGCTGGGCAGAATTTGGGCCGCCTTTGAAACGTATAAAGAAGTCTTTCTTGGTTTTGCCGTTTTTATTGATGTACAAATTGAGACCTGTCATTTTTATAGTTCGCGCCCACTTTGCTTCTCTGGTTTTGAAAAGTATGTAAAGAAATTCTCCGTCGTTGCAAAGCGAAACAGAAGCTTCCTGGTCAGACAGATATTTTGACTCAACCTCGAACCACTCTTTCATGTTGCCGTCAATGCTGAATTCATGGTCAACCCAGGACGCTGTTACTTTGTGAGTCTTAGCAACAGATGAAACTGAGAAGATGGCAATGCTGAAAATCGCAAGTAATAGATTTCTGATAAAGTTATGATTCATTTTTGAGATCCCCTCAAATTGACGTTAGAAACTCAAGTTTACAATCCCGCAACTTTATACAATCAGTAACGATTATTCTCCTAAATAGTTGAGTTCATTTTCCAGTTTTCAGCCAGGCCCTTACTTTCTCTCCAATCTCATCGCGGATTTTGCGGAATACTTGCAGAACTTCGTCTTCGGTTGAGGCTTTTTCGGAGGAGGTGGATTTTAAGGCAGAAGCAGGGTCAGGGATTGGCCAGTGCGCACTAAGTGCGTTTTTCTCTGGCGAATTCCGTGAGGGTCCCTTAAAAGCAGGGCATTTTTCGGCGGCGTTGTTGCAGACAGTTATGACATAATCGAACTCGATATCGAGATATTCTTTGAGGTTATTTGAGGTATGGCCGGATATATCGATTTCGATTTCAGCCATCACTTTGACAGCCAAGGGGTTAACTCCGCCAGGCTCCAGTCCGGCGCTGAAAACCTCGATAGAGTCCCCGCCGCAGGTCCTGAAAAAGCCTTCGGCCATCTGAGAGCGGCAGGAGTTGCCGGTGCATAAGACTAAGATTTTCAACTGATTTTCATTCATTGTCAATTCCTGAGAGATGGATTCCCGCCTGCGCCCCTTCGGCTTCGCTTGGGACTATAGCGGGAAAGACAGATAATGTTTGAGAGCGGCAGGAGTTGCCGGTGTATAAGACTAAGATACGCAAGTGGTTAGCTCCATTTTTGGTCTATAGCTACAGGGTCACATCCCCCGCAGGCGGAGAACAAGACCCGGTTTAACCTGTTTGGGGATGGATTCCCGCCTACGCGGGAAAGACAGGAATAGGAAAAACAGGGTTGGTTTTCGCACGAAAATTGCTTCATTACTTTAGAATATAGCCAAATTTGCGATATATATAAATAGCCGTTTTTATAGCAAAATCAGGGAACGGGCTGGACAGATTGTTGTTTAACTGGTAACTTAGAAAAAAGAATATAACTTTCCGAAAACTACATAATTATCTAAGGAGTAACATTGTGAGAAAAGTACTATTTGTCGCTTTTGTGGTGATGGTTTTTGTGGCCATGGGTGCTTTCAGCGCCTTTGCTTGTAAAAGCAATGCTGCCTGCTCATTCAGCGCCAAGACAGCCTCGGTCAAATCTGGCTGCTCGCTTTCTCAGACAACTTCCAAACTGGTCTCCAGCGGGACTTCATCGAAAAGTTCTGGAAGTCTGGCCGGCGTTTCAGCCTGTACTTATAAGAATTCAACAACTTCTGCCAAGTTAGCATCAGCTGGTTGCTCTCCTGAGCAAATCGAAGCCTGTTTAGCTTCTGTCAAAGTAAATCACGCGGAGCTATGTGCCGCGGCTAAAGATTGTAATTATACGGCAATGTCAATCAAAGGGATGACTTGTGCTGGCTGTGAAAACAGCATTAAGGCAGCCCTGATGAACATTGACGGTGTTAACAAAGTTCTCGAAGTTTGTTATAAGTCCGGCGTTGCAGTTGTTTGCGCCAATTCAAATGAAGCATCCAACGAAGTATTGTTAAAAGCTGTAAGTGCCAAAGGATTTGAAGCGCAAATAATTCCGGCGGTAGCAACAGTCAGTACTGATACCAGAACCAGCACGATTGGTTCGACCGGTAAAACTTGTGGTGCAGCTAAAAAAGGCACAGCTTCCACAACTTCCAAGACTTCTTCTGCCCAAGGCACCTACTAATAGCCGACTGCAGAATTAAGTAGAATTACAAAAAGCGGTTCGCTAATAACGAGCCGCTTTTTTATTTTTCAGAACTATTTCGGTTTGTTTAATGTTTTAGGATAAAAGTGGGATATTCAATAATCGAATGACTTCTAAACTCAAAATAATACTGATCACTGTTTTGTTTTTGTGCTCAGTCACCGAAGCTGCCAAGTTTTCGGGTGAGTCATTTTCGCTCGGTGTCGGCGCCCGCGGGCTCGCCATGGGCGGAGCTGTCATAGCCGGTCCTTTTGACGGTACGGCCTCTTACTGGAATCCGGCCGGCATGAATTATCTGAATAATCGGCATATTGTCGCGATGCATGCTGAGACTTTCGGCTCGCTACTTAACCACGACTATGTCGCTTATATAGATTCAAGGCCAAGAGAAAAAGGAAAGATTAGCGCTTTTGGTTTTTACTTTTATTATCTGGGCGGCGGCGGTATCAAAATTACGCAGCTGGATCAGTTCAGTCGGCCGTACGTAGTGCGCGAAGAATCACACGCCGATATTTTGCTGGCGGCCTCGCTCTCCGGGAAAATCAGCCAAAAAATAGATTTTGGCCTGAGCGCTAAAATAATCTACCGAGACATTGGAACAGAGTCCGGTCAGGGACTTACTATGGACGCCGGGCTGCTTTATCAGGCGCATCCGTCTGTTCGCTTTGGACTAATGTTCAGCGACGTTACTTCGGGTTTTATTCGCTACGGCGGCGGCAGCATCATTGAACCTGCGGACTCGAGCGGGCAGGCGACCGAAACCAAATCAAGCACCGAATCGATTTTCCCGACAGTTAAACCTGGCCTTATGATAGAAAAATATTTTAATCAAGTCTCGGCGCGTCTTGCAGCCAGCGGTGACATAAAATTTGAAAGTCTCAAAGCGGCTGCTCAATATTGGAGCGGGTCCTTGTCGCTGGATACGCACTTTGGACTGGAATTTGGATACCGGGAATTAATTTTTGGCCGGACCGGATTTGATATTGGCAAATTTACCGCCGGGGGCGGGATTGATGTCAAGAATATAACCGTAGATTTTGCTTACCTGCATCACGATGACCTTGGTGAAACTTTCAGAGTCAGCGCCGGCTACAGATTTTAATTTACTTCACTCTTAAGTTAAAATTTTAATCCGATATTAATATAAAATCTGTCGTTGTCGGAGTTTGCCACTCCATAGCCAAACTCAAACGGTCCAAGAGGGCTGTCAATCGCTACAAATGCTCCCACGCCGTGACGGAGATTACGTATTTTTATCTGGGAGGTATGGTCGTAAACTTCACCGAAATCATAACGGCCGATGGCGTAAAATCCCAGCGGCAGCTTAAATCTGAATTCATTGTTAAATAATATCATTTTATCGCCGGAGAGCTGATTGGTTCTAAATCCAATAAACGAGTGGGCGCCTCCCAGATAAAACAGCTCTGAGCCCGGCAGACCCGAGCGGCTGATGCCTATGGAAACTTTGGGGTGGAAGTTCAGAAATTTGCCGATCGGAATATAAGATTCCAGCGATGAGAAAAATCTGGTGTATTCGACCTCGCCGCCCAAAAACTTTCCGGCCAGACGTACTTGAATCAGATTCAGCTTACCGTTTTCAGGAAATGGGACTCTGTCAAAAGTTTCAATCTGAGATTCCAGATGAAGAATTCTCTGCCCAAAATTTTCGTTAAGCAGGTTGTTATTATAGTTGTTTCTAACCTCTTCAAAGACAAAGGCGCCCCGGACAGTGCCCAGACGGCTTAATTGCTGCCCCAGGCTGACTTCAAAACCAGTGCGCCTTTCTCGGCGCGAACCGGCTACGTTGCCGTCATCATCAAAAAGTTTACGGTCCAGGCGGTTATGATAGGCCGTTATACTGGCGGTCAGGTAACTGAACCAGATGCGGTCTATTTTTAGCCGGGCAAAATAGTTCTGTCTCTCATCTGCAAATTGTGCATGCAGCAGATATTCCAGTCCCATGCCGCGAATATTATCATCGAGAATTTCAACAAATTCTTCAGACTGAAACTCATCGTGCCAGTGCCAGCCAAGTCTTAACTGAGTGTAGTATCTTTCTTTGACGCGAATTTTTACTCTGGCGCCGCTGCGGTAAGGGACCAGGTCGACTGTTACCTGCTCATAAAAATTCGTACCGTAAATATTATTGATGCCGTCGGCTGCCAGCCTGGTGGAGTAGGGCTGCCCGGCTATGAGCGGAAAATATGAACGCACCAGCCAGTCTTTGCTGCGTATGTTATCTTCAATGTCGATGCTGTAAATGACCGCCTCGTCAATCTCGATTGTAATGACTTTTCGTGACTCGTCAATAGAAAAGTTCGAGACATAAGCAGCATCATAGCCATTCTCAATATAGAAGTCGACTATCCGCTTCAGGCCGTTTTTGATATTAGCCGGGCTTAGTTCTGTTCGCCCGTCGACGAAGAGAGATATTAAAAGTGCTGTGTCAATAATAGAGCTGCCTTTTATTTCTATTCTGTATTCTTCAGTTGTCAGGTATGCTTGCGTAGTTACAAGCAGTGCGACAGTGTCTTCAAAATTATTTACTGGTAACAGCTCTGCTTCCAGACGAAATAACGAATTATCGCGCAGGAATTGCTTGAGCTGGTTTTCTAGCTCGAAGCGGCTGAATTTCCGGCCTCTCAGCGTTTTCTTTAGTTCAGCAAGCTTTTCGTGAGCGCTGTCCGCTATAGAAACATCGCTGATGAACAGGGCAGTAGTGTCGACCTTTCTTTGCAGAATCAAGACAATACTGTCAGCTGCTTTTAATCCGGCACTGTAACCGATTTTTATCAGGCTGTCTTTGAACTTAAAATCCCCTGCATCAAAATCTGAGAGCTCAGGTTCAATCACCAGATCGGCCAGCTTGAGCTGTGAGCTCAATTTGTCGGCAGTCATAATTGTAGTTACCTGATCGGCGATATCTACCGGCGTGCGGAGCTTGTCTTTGGTTCGGAGTTCACTGGTGGTGTTGATGGCTACTACAAAGTTGTCGTTGTCGCACATATTTTTGACCAGATTAACCGGAATCGGGGTGACCATACCGCCATCCATAAGCAGCTGCCCGTTTCTTTCAACAGCGGTCAGAGCCAGGGGAAAAGCCATGGAAGCCCGCATGGCATCAGCCAGTGAGCCTTTATCGAGTATAATTTCCCGTCCGGTTATTATGTCTGTGGCAACTGTCCGAAAAGGAATAGGCAGTTTTAGAAAATCGCCGCCAGACTGATAATTAGCTTTGGTGGTCAGTTTGGTTAGCACAGTGGTGATTGTTTGTCCGCCGGTGAGAGCTCTAGGAATAACCGGCCTGAAATTGTCAAACCTCATTGAAAAGAGGTGTTTTTCGTTTTCCTGTCTGCGGGTCAGAAACATCGTTTGTCTTTTAGGGGCATTGCTGAAAAATTCGTCAAAATCAATATCACCAATGATTTTAGAAAGCTCGTCCGGTGAATAACCGCAGGCGTAGAGTCCGCCGATTATGCCTCCCATCGAAGTGCCCGCTATTGCTATTATCTTAATATTCTTTTCCTCAAAAGCTTTCAGAATACCGATAGTGGTCAGGCCTCTGGCCCCTCCGCCGGATATTGCCAGAGCAACTGAGTAGGTAGCTTGGTTGTTGTAAGGGTCGGCGCCGTCCAGCCCTCCTATTATGATTTTTTCCGAAGCAGCTGAGGTTGTCAGTAAGAGCAGCATGCTGATTAGTAAATTACGGGAAAAAGTTTTCACTTGCCTGAGTAATCCGACTTTAGGTTTCTTAAACAATAATTGAAAGTATCCTGGTAGTAAATTATTTTGAAATTGACCAAAGAAGAACTAAAAAAAGTAAAGTGCCTGAACTCCAAAAAAGGCCGCAAAGAGCAGCGGAAATTTGCGGTGGGCGGTGTCAGACTCTTAGAGGAGGCGCTCAAGCACAAATTCCTGCCCAAAATGCTGCTTTATGCTTCAGTCGTACTCAGCGAACGGGGGCAAACGCTTATAAAGGCATTTAAAAAACTAAAAGTGACCGTAAATGAGCTATCATTACGAGAAATTGAAGCTGTTTCCGATACTAAGAGTTCACAGGGGATTTTAGCGGTTTTTGATACCCCCGGACAAGACCTGACAAAACTTTACAAACCATACTATCGTAGACTATTATGGTGTGACGAGATAACAGATCCGGGAAATTTAGGAACCCTGGCCAGATCTGCCCTGGCTTTTGAATTTGATATGCTGCTGGTAAGCGCAAAATCGATAGAACTTTATAGCCCCAAGGTGGTGCGGTCTTCGGCTGGCGCCTTGTTCAAACTGCCGGCGGTAATTGTTAGTTATGAAGAGCTTGAAAATTTTAAAGGCAAAAGGAAAGCCAGGCTGATAGCTGCCCAAGCGTCAGCTAATAAAAGTATGACAGAGTTACCCTTAAGCTCAAACAATCCGATAATACTGGCAATAGGCTCTGAAGCTGCCGGCCTGTCTGAGAGAGTATTAAAGCTGTCTGATGCTGTTGTCAGCATCGCCCATAGTTCTAAAGCAGAGTCACTTAATGCAGCAGTTGCCGGTTCTATAATTATGAAACAAATTTATGACCGAGATAAGAATCAAAAATAATGAATAAACTTACCATGAATTTATTTGCGGCCTTAATATTTCTGCTCCTGTCGCCGGAGATTTTTGCCCAAACTATTATAAAAACTGAAGGCGGTGTCTATACCACGCGCGAAATACGAGCTAAAATAAAGATTGGCGATCGTACAAGTTTGCAGATAAGAGCGGCCTCTAATCTGCCAGGTAAATTAACTATTGAAGTTGCCAGGACGGATAAAGTCAAAATCAGTTATTTCAAAAAGGCCAAGGCCAACAGTATGGACGAGGCGGTTGATTACATTGATCTAATCGCCGTAGTGCTAAGAAGCGGCCCGAAAAATATCAAACTTGAGCTGCGCTCGCCAAATCCGGCACCCTGGACAGATGATAATCAATGGGGACGGGTTGAAGCAAAAATAACGATTCCAGAGAATTACTCAGTATTAATAGAAGCTCCCCTTTTTGATGTGACGGCAGTCGGCCCGTTTAAGTCGATGGAAATTCTTTCTTCTCTGGGTCGGATTAATGTAAAAAACGTAACCAGAAAACTCGTAGTTTCCACAACTAATCGCCGGCTTGATGTTTCTGATATAACCGGAGAAATATCTTTATTTACTTCAAATGCCATGCTTACGGCCAGGAACCTGATCAGCCTTGACAAAAGAGCCGATATAGAAAACGAAAACGGAGATATCCGAATCAGAGGTTTTAAAGGCGAGCTATTTATCGAAGGAAGCTACGGCAGGATTCAACTGTCGGATTTTTATATCACGGGCAGGCGCAACATTATAAAAGGCATGTCAGGTCCGATAAAACTAGAGATTTCCGGAATCGATCGGGCCCAGCTGCGAATTACCAACCGCTTTGAAGATATCGAAATTAATCTGCCCGATTCTACTTCGGCTGCCTTTTCTCTGGTAGTCGACGAGGGCGGCAAGATTGAAGTATCAAATATTGATTTTAGAACCAAACTTATTGAGCATAATCGCATGAACTTAGTTTCCGGTAATGGCCAGTCTATTATCAGCGGCTCAGTACGAGGCAGCGGTAATATTTATATAAGAGGCTACGATGATTAAAACATTTAGAAACTTAAGTTTAAGTCTGGCAGTTGGTGCTGTCATCTTTCTTCAGTCAGTTACCTTAGAAGCCGGAGAGAGAGTGTCCATACCTGACGGCGTATATTATTTCAAAAGCGCTTCCAATGTATTTGGCTTTGAGTCGGCTTGGATAAATCCGGCCGGTCTGAGCCGCTACACCGGCAGCGGTGTGCTGCTGATGGCCGATTATCTGGATGGTGATATTGCCAAAAGCTGGGGTATTCTTTTAAATAGTGAAGAGTCTGCTATGGGTTATCGCAGAATTTATAATCCGGCGGGTGAAGATTATAAAGAGTATCTTCTGGCCAGCGGACTTACTCTGGGCAATCTAAATCTGGGCGGTTCTTACAGGATGTTCAAAGACGGTCCCGACATTTACAAGAACCGTCATTTCTGGAATCTTGGCCTTCTAATAAAAGGCGAAGGTAAATTCTCTTTCGGGGCTCTGTTTACAAATTTAAACCGTGGTAAAATTAACGGCGAGCGCACTGAAGTTGAAAAAACGTATTCTGTTTCGTATCGTCCATTTGAGCAGCAGCTGACCCTTTCAGTTGACGTTGTCAAGACTTCCTCAATTGATTACAGCGATGCGGACTACACCTATAGTGCCATATATAAGCCGCATCCGGCGCTGCTCATTGAAGGACTGATAGATTCCAGACAGAATTTCAGCATTGGCCTGAAAACTAATCTATTAAGATACTTTGTCGGCGGCCAGAGCAGCTTTGACCGCGATGGCGGGGGCAGAGGAACTACGTTGTACGCAGGAAAAGTTGACCTGAAACAACCGTCATTGATTTCCTGGAAAAAGAGAAGGCTGGCGGTGGCGGTATCCGGTGGCCGTTCAGAAAATCCGCCGCGCCCGATATTTGGAGTCAAACCGCAATCATTTTATCAACTGGTCAGTAACATCTACCGCGCCGCCGATGACGCTTCTATCGGCGAAATAATATTGAAACTCAGAAACAGCACTTTCGGTTTTGCTCAGGCGCAGGAAATTCGCGAGGCTCTGAAATATTTTAAGAGCCAAAACAAAACTATCGTTTGTCACCTTTCATTGGGCAACAATATCGGCTACTACTTAGCCTCGGTCGCTGACAGTATTCTGATGCCGCCGGTCAGTCAGTTAAATCTGGTTGGACTGAGAGCCGAGCTGACCTACTATGCCGGAACACTTTCAAAATTAGGGGCAGAACTTGATATCGTAAAAATAGGCGATTACAAAACAGCGCCGGACAGATTTACCCGCACAGGCTCAAGCGAACAGGAAAGAGAACAGATAAATCGTATATTGGATAATCTATACGATCAATTTGTAAACGATATCGGTCAGTCACGATCACTTTCGGCTGACTCGGTCAGAAAGATAATCGACAACGGACCGTTCACTTCAGCCGAAGCGCTAAGTTATGGATTAGTACAGGGTTTGAGTTACGCCGACGAAATGCACAAAAATTTCCTGCGCGGCATGCCAGAGATATCGTTTCGAAAATATCTGAGTGATACTTTGTTAAATGACGGCTGGCCGGCCAGACCTAAAATTGCGGTAGTTGTGGCCGAAGGGGAAATCAATTTTTCCAGCCGGGGTCTGTTGCCGTTTTCAAGAAAAGAGAATGCCACTCCCAAGGATCTTAGCAGAGCCTTTGCCAGAGCCGCAGGGGATAAGAACGTAAAAGGAATAGTTTTCAGAGTCAATTCACCCGGCGGATTTGTAATTCCCGGCGAAGAGATTTTTCATGCGGCAGATAAGGCCTCACGCCAGAAACCGCTGATTATATCAATGGCCAATCTGGCGGCCTCGGGGGGGTACTACATCGCTATGTCGGGCGACAGAATATTTGCCGATGCCGGCACCATAACCGGTTCAATAGGCATATATGGCGGCAAGTTGAATCTTAAAAAGCTCTATGAGAAAATCGAACTGAAAAAAGAGCTTTACTCCAGAGGCAAGTTTTCGGGAATGATGAGTTCTATGCGGCCATTCACCCCAGATGAAAGAAAAAAGCAGATGTCTCACATTCAAGAGTTCTATGACTATTTCGTTGAATTGGTTGCCGAAAATAGAAAGCTGTCTCCGGATTCGATTGACAATCTGGCTCGCGGCAGAGTCTGGACAGGTCAGGAAGCTCGTGCTATCGGTCTAGTTGATGAGATAGGCGGTCTCAGAAAGGCGATAGCCTTTACAGCAGAAAAATTAAATCTGAAAGACTATCGGGTTGAATTTTATCCTGAAAAACGTCCTTTATTTCTTCTGCCCGGCAGCCGTTTCCTGAGCTCTGTAAGTTCGTTTTTTGGTCTGGGACAATCTCAGAATGACAACAGCGACAGTGATTTTCAGATTGAAGAAAACGGGATTTTAGCCAGAATGCCGTTTGATATCATTATCGAGTAGTTGCTTCCGGCAATTTCAAAAGCTATCATAAACAAGTAATACGGGAGTGCGGTTCTCCATCAAATTGCTTGAGAACGTTATTTCTAGTAACTATTTTCGATGAATATAATTTGTAACTGCCTGTGGAGGGAATAATGCCTACTGCCGCCCAAGTGATGGTCAAAGCTTTAGAGAATGAAAATGTAAAATATATTTTTGGTCTACCCGGTGAAGAAAATATTGATTTTATGGAAGCTGTCCGCAATTCTAATATTCAATTTATTTTAACCCGTCATGAGCAGGGCGCCGGATTCATGGCCGATATCTATGGACGACTGACCGGTAAGGCCGGAGTTTGTCTGGCCACACTGGGGCCGGGTGCGACCAATTTATTTACGCCGGTTGCCGATGCCAATCTCGACCGGGCGCCGCTGGTCGCCATCACCGGGCAGTCGGGCACAGCTCAGATGCACAAAGAGTCGCATCAGTATATTGATATAGTGTCAATGTTTAAGCCGATCACTAAATGGAATACCCGTATCAGTCAGGCCGATATTGTAGCAGAAGCAGTCCGCAAAGCCTTTAAGACAGCCGAATCTGAAAAACCGGGGGCGACCCATCTGGAACTCCCCGAAGATATCGCCGAGCAGGAATGCCAGAAGCCGGAGTATTTTGAAGTCCGCAAAGTCCGCCGGCCGGCGCCTGATTATAAAGCTGTTAAAATGGCTATGGATTTAATCAAAAAGGCTAAAAGGCCTCTGATACTGGCCGGCAACGGCACTCTGCGAAAACGTGCCACCAAGCAGCTTCGCAAGTTCTTAGAGAGCACAGGAATCGGTACCTGCAATACTTTTATGGGCAAAGGAGCCGCCGGCTACAAATATGATAACAATCTCTTTACCATCGGGCTGCAGTCACGCGACCATGTTACCTTCGCGTTCGAAGAAGCAGATTTGATTATTGCTATCGGTTATGACATTGTCGAATATTCGCCGCGTTTCTGGAATCCGGATGGCAAAAAAAGAATTATCCATATCGATTTTGATCAGGCCGAAGTCGACTACTGGTACCATCCCGAAGTTGAACTGGTCGGCGATATTGCTTCGACACTCTGGGAGCTGAATGAAAAAATTGATGACAGTTTCCCTAAAGGTAAGGGCGAGTTTATCAAAAAGCACCGCGCCAATATCTTAAAAGATTTAGAAGAGCATGCTGACAGCACAGATTTTCCGGTCAAGCCTCAGAAAATAATTCATGATATTCGGGCGGTACTTGATGACCATGATATTCTGCTTTCCGATGTAGGCGCCCACAAAATGTGGATTGCCCGCATGTACATAGCCAACGAGCCGAATACCTGTCTTATTTCCAACGGCTTCGCTACTATGGGTATCGCGCTGCCGGGTGGGATCGCAGCTAAACTTGTTTATCCGGACCGCAAAGTTATGACCGTCTCGGGCGACGGTGGTTTTATGATGAACGCTCAGGAACTGGAAACAGCAGTGCGTCTGAAGACTCCGACTGTCAATATGATCTGGACCGACGGTACTTTTGGTCTTATCGAATGGAAACAGATAAACAAATATGGCCATGCTTTCGGCACAGAATTCAATAATCCCGACTGGGTACAGTTCGCCGAAAGTTTCGGCGCGGTTGGCATGAAAGTAAACAAGGGTGATAATCTTCAGGAAATTTTAAAAGAAGCTTTTGCTTTTAATAAGCCGGTAGTGATTGACTGCCCGGTGGATTATTCTGAAAATATGAAGCTGACCGAACGGCTGGGGCAACTTGTTTGTCCGCTGTAGCATGCATAAGATTAGAGAAATAAGAGGAGCAGCATAGATGGCCAGGCATTATAAAATTTACTTAGGCGGCAAGTGGGTTGACCGTAAAGAAAAAATAGAAGTCAGATCACCCTACGACGGCAAAGTGGCCGGTACGGTGGCGATGGCTTCCAAGGCTGATTTTACCAAAGCGATTGATATTGCCGAGAAAGCCTTTGAAAAAACCAGACAGCTGCCATCGTATGTGCGCGAAGAAGCCTGTCTGGCGGTGTCTGAGGGATTAAGAAAAAACAGCAACAAGTTTGCCAGGATGATGTCTCTTGAGATCGGCAAAGCTCTGAAAGATTCCGAAGTTGAAGTATTCCGGGCGGTGCAGGTTTTTAAGATAGCTGCCGAAGAAGCCAAGCGGGTTGGTGGTGAGATTATGGATTTTGATTCTATTCCCGGCAACGAAAAACGGCTGGGGCTTATCCGCCGTTTTCCTATCGGAGTGCTTTCGGGAATTGCGCCTTTCAATTTTCCGCTTAATTTGGTAGCGCACAAAGTTGCCCCGGCCATGGCCTCGGGTAACTGCATGATATTGAAACCAGCCCCGACTACTCCCATCATTGCCATGATGTTGGCTGAGCTGATTGACAAGACCGATTATCCCAAAGGCGCCATTTCGTTTATACTGGGCAGCAACGAAAACGCCGAGCCGCTAATCAAAGACGAGCGCATCAAGCTGATAACTTTTACCGGTTCAGACAAAGTCGGCTGGTGGATTAAAGATAATTCGGGCAAAAAGCGTGTCGTACTGGAATTAGGCGGCAACGCCGGACTGGCCATAGCAGATGACGCCGATCTGGACTACGCTGCCCTACGGGCTGTCAAAGGCTCGTTCGGGCAAGCCGGGCAGTCGTGTATCTCTGTTCAAAGAATTTTTGTGCAGGAAAAAGTTTACGACAAGTTCTTAAAAAACTTCGTAGCCAGAACAAAAAAACTAAAACTCGGCAATCCTCTGAGCAAGACCACCGATATCGGCACCCTGGTAAATGCTCAGGCGGTAAAGAACACTCAAGCGTTAGTCGATGAAGCAAAAAAACAAGGCGCCAAAGTTTTGACCGGCGGCAAAGGCAAAGGAACATTCTTTGAACCGACTATAATCACCAATGTGAAATCATCGATGGGCGTCTGCTCCAAAGAAGCGTTTGCGCCGCTGGTGACTGTCGAAAAATACAAAACATTCACAGAGGCCGTAAGTAAGATAAACGATTCGCAGTTCGGCCTTCAGGCCGGTATTTTCACCAACAGACTCGACGATGTCTTTTATGCTTTCAACAATGTCGAAGCCGGCGGGATTGTCATAAACGATGTGCCCACTTTTCGGGCCGATCAGCAGCCCTTTGGCGGCTTAAAAGATTCCGGTATCGGCCGCGAGGGAATTCGATATACTATTGAAGACTATACCGAGATAAAAGTGCTGTCGTTAAACCTGAGATAGGTGACATCGTCACGCTCTTTTTGTTAGCGTAAGGTTAGAGGAGTTTTGACAAAATTGCCATGAAAATTCTAGTTCGCACTATTGTATTTACAATATTAGTTCCCGGTACTGTCGGCGGCTGGGCGCCTTACTGGATTGCGCACTCCGGGCTTGATGGACTGCTGCTGGGTAAAGCGATGAGTTCGCTGGTGACAGATATAGTCGGCCTGTTTTTTACGGCTATTGGTGCTTTAATTTATCTCTGGTGTGCTTATGATTTTGTTTTTATCGGGCGGGGCACTCCGGCGCCTTTTGCTCCACCCAAAACTCTGGTCATCCGCGGACTTTATAAACTTGTCAGAAACCCGATGTATATCGGCATTCTACTGGCTATAATCGGACAGGGTTTTATCTATGGTTCACCGCTTTTATTTCTTTACGCAATGCTGGTGTTTATCATGTTTCATTCTTTTATAGTCTTGTATGAAGAACCAATTTTGAGAAAGATGTTCGGCTATGACTATCTGGCCTACGGCAAACAGGCCAATCGCTGGCTGCCGACTTGCTGTAAAGATTGTCAGGATTCGGATTGCTGCGAAGAATGAAAAGAGTGTCTTCCGGCTCCCCCTACGAAAAAAATATCGGCTTCTCACGCGCTGTCCGTATCGGTAATATCATTGCTGTCTCAGGCACCGGGCCGATTGCGGCCGATGGCTCTACCGCTTCAGCCGGCGATGCCTACGCTCAGGCCAGACGATGCCTTGAAATTATCGCAACAGCAATCAAAGCGGCCGGCGGAAAACTTGAAAATGTTTTCAGAACCCGCATGTATATTACAGACGCTTCGAATCAGGATAAAGTCGGCCGGGCGCATGGCGAATATTTTGGCGAGATAAAACCTGCCTCTACGATGGTGGTGGTTAAAGCTTTGGTGCGCGATGACTGGCTGGTTGAAATAGAAGCCGACTGCTACGCCGGAGACGAGTAGTAACTCAGGAGACATTTTGCTGTGGCTGAATTAGTCCCAAATTCCTTAATCTTGATGCAATCGCACCGGGCTGCCATTTAAAAAATCAGCTAATTGATTTATTCTATGCCCTTTACGAATGAGTTCAGTTAAAGACAGATCTTTCCGGGCATGCCATCTCTCGTAAGACCGCGGATGTTTGCTGCTTATTTGGGTAATATGCAAGACTTTGGTGTTTAGCCGAATTTCGCTTTCTAAACAAATATTATTGTTATCAATCAGAATAGACTCGATAATGTCTTTGCAGAGCTGTGCGGTATTCATTATGTCTGCCATGGTAATTTGCGGATATAAGGCTATGACCTGTTTATAGGTAGATCCGCGGCTTAAGAGATTCAGTATGTCAAGGACCGACACCCCGGTGTCCCTAATCAGGATTGACTTTTCCATAAATTCCCCTCACTTTGCTTACAGTCGCAATAAAAGGGGTGGACTGTCAGCGACTGTCAGTTTAAATTGAGAGATATTTAAAAGTGAGATTGATAAAATTTGAGCAAAGTCAGATGATTCTGCAAAGGAAATAATTAAATGCAATTTGGAGCACACGAATCGATTGCCGGAGGGATTTTTAACGCCATCGAACGCGGGCAGACGGCCACCTGCGACACCATTCAGATGTTTAACAAATCCAACAGTCAATGGCGGGCCAAAAAAATTGAGCAAGCTGAGCTTGACAAATATTTCGAAAAAATAAAAGAGACCAGCGTGACTGTTGCGACCTCGCACAGCAGCTATCTGATAAATATTGCCTCGCCAGTCAAAGAGCTCAATGAAAAATCATACAATGCGCTCAAAGAAGAGATGGAGCGCTGCCAGATGCTCGAGATCCCCAATCTGGTTATGCACCCGGGTTCGCATGTCGGCACCGGCGAAGAGGCCGGTATCAAACGAATTATCAAAAACTTAAACAAGTTATTCAAAGAGCTCAAAAATAATAATGTCTGTCTGTTACTTGAAACAACCGCCGGGCAGGGGAGTAATCTGGGTTATACCTTTGAGCAGATTGGCGAGATGATTGACGGCGTCAAAATTCAGGACCATATCGGAGTCTGTCTTGATACCTGCCATATTTTTGCGGCCGGATATCCTATCAGCGACCCCAAAGAATATAAAAAGACGATGAAAAAGTTCGACGATATTATCGGTATAGACAAACTTAAGATTATACATATGAACGATTCCAAAAAAGAGTTCGGTTCCAGACGCGACCGCCACGAGCATATTGGCAAAGGGCATATCGGCATTGAAGCTTTTCGCAATATCGTCAATGACAAACGCTTAAAAAAGATACCGATGATACTCGAAACTCCTAAAGAAGAAGAACTAAAAGAAGATATCGAGAATTTGAAAGTACTACGGAGTTTAGTGAAGAAGTAAGAATGGTGAGGATTTGAAAAGTTCAACAGAATTAAAACCTTCATCTATATCATTAGTCGGTTGGTTTTTGGTAATGGTTGCGGCTTTGACTATTTTGAGCAGCGCAGCCAGTTTGCTTAAAATGAACTACAGTTCTACTGAAAGCGTCGAAATAAGAAAACCGTTTGGAAAGTCTACTCTGGTTGGACGAAAGATTAATTTTAGTTTTATGCTTCAGTCACATGTGACTCCCTTGAATATCTTCAATATTTTGTCTGGCGTTGCCCTGTTGTTTGGAAGTATTAATTTTTTAAAGTTAAAAAGCTGGGCACGTCTTATGCTCGAAATATTAGCTTGGATATATATGGCAGAAATGATTGTGTTGTTTGTTTTGGTAAAAGTGTTTGGAATCCAGGAAATCTATTTCGTTCCTCAATTCATTGAAGACGAGAGAGCAAATAGTGGTGTCAAGACAATGGTTACAGTCATTTTTGTTGTTTCTGGAATTGCCTACGTTGTAATAACAGGATTCGTATTGAAGCATTTAAGAGGAGGCACAATTCGAAGCTGGATGAAATCACCAGCCGAGCCTATTGTGGAAATAGAGCAATCTTAGCTTGCTTAAAAGAGTCTTAATTCCTACCATATCCCCCTATGAAACTTGGTATAATTGGAAAACCTCAGAGCGGTAAAACAACCGTATTCAACGCCGCCTGTCAGATGCAGGTAGCTGTCGGCGATTACTCACAAGCTGTACATCGTTCAATAATAAAAGTTCCGGATAAGCGCGTAATTGAACTGGCTGAATTAGTTAACCCCAAAAAACTGACCTATGCCGAAATGGAGATTCTGGACGCGCCCGGTTTTTCCGGTAAAGGCAAAGAAGCGGCCGGTATAGAAATATCAGAAGATTTAAAAAAGATGGAAGCGTTGATGGCTGTCATCGATGGCTTTTCGCCGGATTGTAACCCAGAAAAAGATATTCAGGACTTAATTGATGAAATGATAATCCATGACCAGACGGTGGTAGAGTCCAATATCATAAAAAAAGAAAAGAAGATGAAGCAGGTCGGCGACAAGACTGTCATCACAGAAATTAATCTGCTGAAGCGCTGCTTAGAGCAACTCGAAGGCGAAAAACCGCTGATTGAAATGGATTTAAGCGATGACGAATTGAAACTTATTCGCGGCTATCTGTTTATGTCGCTTAAACCGATGCTGATAGTGCTGAATATCGCAGAAGATGATATCCCTAAAAGCGATGAAATTTATGCCGGTCTGAGTAAATTCGTGTCCGATTCCAAGCGGGAATTGGCTGTCATGTGCGGCAAAATCGAAATGGAACTGGTCGGGCTTGAAGAAGAAGAGCTAAAGGAATTCTTGAAAGATTTAGGAATTACCACCTCTGCGGTCGATATAGTAATTCAAAAAGGGTACAAGCTTCTGGGTTTGATGTCATTTTTGACCGCCGGAGAGCCGGAAGTCCGCGCCTGGACAATCAAGAAAGGCACCAACGCCCAAAAAGCAGCCGGTGTGATACACTCCGATATTGAGCGGGGTTTTATCCGGGCCGAAGTTACTTCATACAATGATTACATCGAGCACAAAACCCCGGCCGCACTCAAAGCTGCCGGTAAACAGCGATTAGAGGGCAAAGAATACCGGGTCAAAGACGGCGATGTAATTTTGTTTCGTTTTAATGTTTAGTTCTGAAATCTATTTTCGTAGATTTTTGTCCTTATGAAACCTTTATAGTGCGGACCTGTTCAAAAAATGAACATCTCTGCCGATAATGGGAGTATGTAGCATCCTTCGACTACGCTCAGGATGACGATTATAAGTGCGAATAAGGAGAGAATGTGAGCGATATTGCCGACAAAATTAAGCCCGAACAAAGCATTGATATTCAGTCGATTCCGATTCTGCCGTTAAAAGGGACGGTCGTTTTTCCCTACATAGTGGTGCCGCTGATGATTCAGGAGCCGCAGCATGCCAAGATGGTCGATGAAGCTCTGATGCGAGGCTCAAAAATCGGCCTTTTCCTGCAGAAAGACGCCAAGCAGTCCAACCCGGGGCCGGATGATCTCTATCACATTGGAACTTCAGCCTCAATCTTAAAAATGCTCAGATTTCCAGACAGTACCGTCCGTTTTCTGGTTCAGGGGCTCTCTCGTATTAAAATAAAAAAGTTCACCTCGCAATCTCCCTATTTAACAGCTGAAGTTGTCGAGACCGAAGAGACAATACCATCAGAAGTAAAACTCGAAGCTCTGTCACGGAATTTGTCCGAGCGTATCCGCAGGCTGGTAGATTTGGCTCCGTATCTGTCAGAAGAATTTTATGTTACCGCTACCAATCAGGATACACCCTCGAAGCTGACAGATTTTATCGCCTCGAATCTTAACCTCTCCAATGAGCAGAAACAGGAATTGCTTTCACAGGCGGATGTTTTCAAGAGAATGAACCGGCTCTATAGTGCGGTCAATAAAGAAACCGAAGTTCTGGAGCTGTCGCAGAAAATTCAGGCCAGAGCCGCCAGTGAACTGGGCAAATCCCAGCGTGATTATATCCTGCGTGAGCAGCTGAAAGTAATCAAAAAGGAACTTGGCTCGCCGGATGATGCCAGTGAAGTTGAAGAATTTGAAGCCAAGATCAAAGCGGCCAATATGCCCAAGCATGCCGAGCAGACCGCCCGCAAAGAGCTCGACCGGCTTGCGCACATGGCGCAGTCATCAGCCGAGTATACAGTAACCCGCACCTATCTCGACTGGCTGGTAACGCTGCCCTGGTCGGTTTCGACTAAAGACAAGCTTGATCTGAAAAAAGCCAAGAGGATTCTCGATGAAGATCATTTTAATCTAGAAAAAGTCAAAGACCGCATTCTGGAATATCTGGCGGTAAGAAAACTAAAGTCAGATGTCAAAGGGCCTATTCTTTGTTTTGTTGGTCCTCCCGGGGTCGGTAAAACTTCGCTGGGCAAATCAATTGCCCGGGCTATGGGGCGCAAATTTGCCCGTGTCTCTTTGGGCGGCATGCGCGATGAAGCCGAAATACGCGGACACAGACGTACCTATATCGGTGCTATGCCGGGGCGTGTTATTCAGAGCATGAAACGCTGCGGCTCCAATAATCCTGTCATTATGCTTGATGAAATAGACAAACTTGGTACAGATTTCAGAGGCGATCCGGCCTCGTCGCTGCTGGAAGTATTAGACCCGGAGCAGAATGACGCCTTCTCCGACCATTATCTGGAAATTGATTTTGATCTGTCCAGGGTGATGTTTATCACCACCGCCAACTGGACCGAACCGATTCCGGCGGTGCTTCGTGACCGCATGGAAATGATAAATATTCCGGGCTATACCGATCTCGAAAAGTTGCAAATTTCAAAGCGGCATCTGATTCCCAAACAACTTGAGAATCACGGTATCCCCAAAGATAAAATTGAGTTTAAGGATTCGTCCATCAAAGAGATAATAGATGGCTACACTCGTGAGGCAGGACTTCGCAATCTCGAAAGAGAAATAGCTTCGGTTATTCGCAAAATCGCCCGTCGTATCGCTACCGGATTTAAAGGCAGGAGCAGCCTGACCGAAAAATCTATCCGTAAACTCTTAGGGCCACGTAGATTTACCCGTGAGGTACTTTCGCGTAAAAATAAAGTCGGGGTGGTCCCCGGTTTAGCATATACCTCAGTCGGCGGTGAAATTCTGTTTGTCGAGGCAACTTCAATGTCCGGTGAAGAAAAACTTATTCTGACCGGACAGCTTGGTTCGGTTATGAAGGAATCGGCTATGGCGGCGCTGTCGTTTATCCGCTCGAACAAAGAGGCAATGGGTATAAGTGAAGAAGCGTTTGTAAAGCGCGTTTTTCATATTCACGTGCCAGCCGGTGCAACGCCAAAAGACGGCCCCTCAGCAGGTATTACGATGGTTGTATCGCTGGCCTCTCTGCTAATGAATTTCCCTATCAAACCAATGATGGCAATGACCGGCGAGATAACACTCCGCGGTCAGCTTTTGCCTATTGGCGGCTTAAAAGAAAAACTTCTGGCGTGCTACCGTGCGGGTGTAACTACGGTGGTTCTGCCTGAGGGTAACCGCAAAGATACAATCGAATTGCCCGCTGAAATAAAAAACAATATATATTTTAAGTTTTTCGATGAAGTCCTGCCGGTTATCGAATTTGCACTGGACAAAAAATCCGCCAAAAAGCCGGGCAAAAAATCGACAACGACCAGAAAGAAATCCAAAAAGAAATAACAAAGGAACTGGTTATGTATCTGGTCACCTCGGAGTCGATGCGTGCTGTTGACCGCGAGGCCATCGACAAGCACAATATCCCCTCATTAGATTTAATGGAAAAAGCCGGGCAGGGGATAGCCGAGCGCTTACTCAGCCACAATATAATTGATCCTTCAGGCGATAACAAAGTCGCTGTTATTTGCGGCAAAGGTAACAACGGCGGCGATGGCTTTGTGGTGGCCAGGTATCTGCATGAAGCCGGAATTAATGTCTGTCTGTTTTTTATCGGTCCGGTGAATGTCTTATCAAAAGATGCCAGCGTAAATCACAATCGATCTGTTAAATGCGGAGTGCCGCTGACAGAAATCAAAAAGATAGCCGACTTGGACGATATAAGGAACTGCAGCCATATTATCGATGCTCTTTTTGGAACAGGTTTCAAAGGCAGCCCTCGCGATTTGTCTGCAGAAGTCATAGAATTTATAAATGAACAGAAAGCAGCCGTAATCGCTATAGATATGCCTTCAGGACTGAATGCTGATAAGGGAATTCATCAGGGAGCGGTTATCCGGGCCGACTATACTTTCGCTTTGGCTTTGCCTAAATATGGCTTATTTTTATCTCCCGGCCGGGAACTGGCCGGAGTTGTAGATATAGTTCCCATAGGAATTCCGGATGAAGTTATGAAAATGCAAAAGTTGTCACATACTTTAATTACAGCCGACATGGTTTCAAGCAAACTGCCGGAGAGAGACCCCCAGGCACACAAGGGAGATTTCGGCAAGCTGCTGCTAATCTCCGGCTCTACCGGCATGACCGGCGCTGCCTGTCTCTCTGCCAGCAGCGCCTTGCGCACTGGCTGTGGTATTGTTCGGGTCGGCTGTCCGCAGGGAGTGCAGCCAGTACTGGCTGTAAAATTAACTGAAGCCATGACCCAGCCGCTGCCGGATATTTCCAAAAAAGGCGTGCTGGCTTTGCGTTCGTTAGGGGAGATTCGCAAACTTTCAAATGAACATGATGCCATCGCAATAGGTCCCGGACTTGGCCTGCATCATGAAACTCAAGAGTTAGTCCGGCGCTTTATAACCAAAAACGAGAAGCCGATTGTCATAGATGCCGATGCCTTAACAGCTTTGTCTGGTGATATGAATGCGCTTATAGAGTCAAAGGCACCTATAGTTCTTACACCACATTCGGGAGAGTTCCAGAGATTGACAGGCGAAACCGTGCCGGATGATATTCAAGATCGATTTAAAATTGCCCTGGATTTTGCGAAAAACTACAATGTTACTTTACTGCTCAAGGGCAGCCCGACCATTATCGCCTGTCCAAACGGCAACTGCTATTTGAACCCGACCGGTAATCACGGCATGGCCACAGCCGGTTCGGGCGACGTTTTAACCGGTATAATCGGCTCGCTATTAGCGCAGGGGATGACAGCCCAAGACGCTGCCATATGCGGCGCCTTTATTCACGGCACAGCCGGTGATATTGCCGCCGACGCCTTAACTCCCCGGGCTATGATAGCCGGCGATATGATTGACTCTTTGCCGGAGGCATTTGCATTACTCCCTTAATTTCTGAGAAACTCTCAAAATGACTCTTTTTGCACTTACTTTTTCCAAAATGCAAAAGTGAGGCCTGCCGTAATGCCAAGAATATCTCTTCTTTCAACCACTGTGTATGAAGTAGTAAAATGCATTATGGTCACCTGACCAACTCTGCCACTAACTGTTAATCCAAAGTCGATAGCTTCCGAGTTATCTCTGCCTCCTTCATAAGAAGTAGTTGATAATGAGATTGCTGGTATCACAAGAGTGCTACTTGAGTTTCCTAACTTTTTGTAAAGTGATGCTCCGAAAGTTTTACTTGTAAGTGATTCAACGTTAGTTATCTGACCAAACAGAGTTAAGTTAAGCGAAAATTCCTCGCTCATCATGTATTCCCGAATTAAGTGGAGTTGAGCGAATCCTCCTGTAGCTTTAGATCCCCCCTCAATTGAAGCATACGAGAAACCAATATCAAAGATGCTCAGGATTGACGCAGCAGCTGCAGCTCCGGAGATGGACCCTTGGCCGCGTTGGGCATAACTACCCAAAATACTGACTGCACTCTCACCCTTATCAAGTAGTTCACTCTGGGAAAAAATGGTTGATGATGTCAGGAAGAAGATTAGTAATATTGAGCTTGTTATAAAACGGAATTTCATTGTACCTCCTTTCTCGTTCAAATGATAATATACTAATTAGTCTAGACAATGCAAACCTCGTACAGCTGGTAGAAACACCAATATCTATCACTCCTGCTAAAGTTACTATCGCAGTTCTTTGAATTGTGCTTGAGTTGTTACCTTCTGCATAGCCAACCAGAAATCCGACACCACTTTCTCCTTTTTGAAAGAAGTCTGCTTGTGCGATAACTGATGCTGGTGGCAAAAACAATACGGCACAGGAAATAAAAATAATTTTAGATAACGTCATCTACGACCTCCCTACATTGAGCTTGCCGAATTATAAATAACAGGTTTTGGTAAGTAAAGAGCTTGAAAAATTCATATTGCAACTGTAGTGCGACCTTGCGCGACAGCTTTAGAAAAATTCATCTCATTTTTCCTTCTTTATTTTTCCCATAAAAGTAATACCGATAAACGTACTTGTGCCGCTTTCGACATCGCTATTGGAAATAGACCATGCGAAACTTAGTCTGATTTTTGAAGTTACCTTTACTATTAAAGGAAAATTGAAACTCGTAACATTCACGGGATCGTTATCGAAACTAAAAGGCCAGACTTTGGTGTAAGCAATGCCCGGAACAAAATTGGTCTGGCTTCCCAATTTAATCTTCTTGAAAACGCTTCCGCCCAGCCCGTAGCTGTTGGAACTACTCGGGTCGTGATTCGTCCAGATTCCAAAAATGGATACATTTATTGGTATGCCGGATTTAGCGCTTTCTCGTATCGGAAATAGTTCAAGATGGAGCCCAAAAATTTTCAGGTTGTCACCAAAGCCATCGGGATCTATTGAGCCCAAAGTAATTCCGAAATCAACAACTCCTTTAGTGGTAACCACAAACGAGCCCTGAGTTATCGTAGCATTATCACTGTCGGTATATCCGTAAATTAGGCTGCTGCCGCTTTCTCCTTTATCTAATAGATAACCCTGGGCAGAAACAGAGAAAGGCACGAGCGATAATAAAAATACAATCAGGGAACTCTTGATTCTGTTTTTCATAGTAGCGAACTCCTATTTAGGCTGCTCGGGATTTTGCCCAAGGATAAGAGATATACCGAGAGCGACACTAACAAACGTCTGTTTATCAGCTACACCAAATGAAGGAAATAAGCTTAACATGGTGTTTTCTCCGAACCGTTTGGCCATCGGTATTTCAATATAATACGAAAGAACCGCATCCTGATTTCTTGCATTGGGAACTGTTCTGGCGAGTGTAATGCCCGGCAGGGTTACTTCAGAATTTTTATTTCTTATTCTTCTAAAGAGCCTCAAACCAACAGTTGTAGAACTTCGAGCTTCACTCTCTGAATATTGAACAAACACTGCAACGTTAGCAGGAAATTTGTTTGGAGTCTCGTTACTTCGAACCAATTGAACTTGCCCAAAAAAACCATAAATAGAAGCATCGATAGGCGTGTTGTTAATACTTACTTTACCACTAAAATATCCAATATCAAGGATTCCCGCTACGGAGCCAACCAAATTTGCCTGGCGAGCGCTAATTGTCCTGGTAAATGATAGCCCGCCTCCAAGTCCGATGCTATTCTCTCCTCTTTCCAGCAGAGCGCTTTGTCCGAAACAAAGTATCGGAAACAAAACTAAGAATATCGTTAGAGCTAATTTATGAATCATACATTTTGTCCTTGAATTAGTGGATAGAAGAATATACAGAGCTAGCAAGAGTTACTCAAGTAGATTTCGGCGTATATATGGCAGTTCGGTGTCGAGTGTTAGACATCCGACACCAGGCTTTAACGACACTCTTCGACCCTTTGACTCCTCTGACCCATCGGCTACGCTCGGGACTAGCGCAGACTCATGACTGCGTCCGCTCAGGGTGACAAGTCGGGCTTCATGGTACTGTTGAAGTTTAGACCGCTTACCCTTGGTCGATTTGTTTTTCTGCAACGCTTTTGAGTTTATCGTTGGCGAAAATAGCCAGCTCCACCCTACGGTTGGTCTGACGTCCTTCGGCTGTGGCATTATCGGCTATCGGCTGACTTTCCCCATAACCCATGACAGTGAATCTGTTGCCGGCAACATTATGGGTGGTCAGGTGAGTCGAGACCGAATTAGCCCGACGGATAGACAACTCGCGATTATGTTCTTCGCCTCCGGTAGCATCGGTGTGACCTTCGACCAAAATCTCGGTGTCTTCGTATTTGGCCAATATGACAGCGAGTTTGTGCAGTTCTGCTTCGGCTTCGGGCTTGAGAGCAGATTTATCGACATCGAAAAGTATGCCTGATTTGAAAGTAATTTTTATACCTTCGCCGACCCGTTCGATGGTGGCGCCCTCAAGGTCTCTTTCAATTTCCGCCGCCTGTTTGTCCATATAATTGCCGATATAAGCGCCGGCCGCTCCACCGACTGCTGCGCCGATTATAGCTCCGACGGCAGTATTGCCGGCTTCGTTACCGATAAGTCCGCCCACAACCGCCCCGGCCGTAGCGCCAATTATGGCACCTTTTTCTTTCCGGCTCAGATTGCTGCAGCCGCTCAGGCTTACCATCAGGATGGCCAAGGTCAAAGTGAGTAGTATTTTTTTCATCTTCTTTGGTCCTTATGTTTTTGTTTTATTGGATAGTAATATGATTGATATGAATAATTGTATCAATTAAAATCGTCATCTTTCGACTCCGCTCAAGATGACGAGTGGAGGCTCAGGATGACATTTCTAATGGGAAAATGCTCAATCCATCGTCACTCTGAGCGGAGTCGAAGAGTGGGTTTCTCGGATTAGGATGGGTCGCCCACTGCTTGCGGTGGGGTCCTCAAATACGAAACAAGAGGTAATTATTATGCCGTCTCAAGATAGAGTAATCAAAGGCCTCGCTGAAATCGCCTTGCGGGTCAACGATTTAGACAAAATGACCAGATTCTACCAGGAAGTCATCGGCTTGGAGTTTTTGGAGAGATTCCAAAAAACTGTTTTTTTTCGTATTGCCAAGGGGGTTGATGGACACGTCCAGGTACTGGCGCTTTTCGATCGTTCCGGTACAAAAGGCTACAGCGGTATCGACTCCAAGAAATCGACCATTGACCATATAGCCTTCGGCATTTCGAAATCAGACTATTTACTTGAGAAGAGACGAATAGAGGCTTTGGGCTACGAAGTCCGCACCGCTTATCACGACTGGGTCAGCTGGCGCTCGCTTTATGTCACCGACCCCGAGGGAAATAATGTAGAGATGGTTTGCTATGATGGGGGGAGTAGTACCAAATAGTATTGCGATACTTATCTATCGGATAATGTTTGGAGCACTGCCGGGATTTGTTTTATCAACTCTTCCTTTAAGTTATCATGGTCATTAAAATATATCGTATTGATATTATCAATATCAAATATGCGTTTTCTCTTTTTCTTCTTCTTATAGGAAATTAAGATAACTTCTTTGTTAATTGCATGAGCAAATCCCAATTCGTACATAACGTTCGGGTTCTGAGCGGTTACGTCGGCAATACCGAATTTGCATTTGCGTATATGAGATATTATGGTATTGTTTAAATTATTCGGGCGATTATCGTCTTTTGATATTATTAATTCCAAATCATATTGTTCTTTGCAGAACTCCTTGATAATTGAAAATCTCTGTAAATTAGATTCATCAAATTGAGTCATATAAAAAACAAATCCGTCAGGTAGATTGTCAGCATCAATTTGAATGATTTTGTAATGGCTATAATCGTTTAATGATTTATTAAATGTAGTTTCAAGTCTAAACTCGCTCGAATCATGTTTTTCCAAAATATCTTCAATTTCGCTAGCTTTCGAAAAGCTTATATCCAGATACATAAACAATTGTTCAAGAACTTTGCTTTGATCTTCATAGAGATTAATTGTTTCAAAATTTTCCAACTTTCTTTTGAATTGTATTAAGTTTCGAAGGTTTAGATTTTGCAAAGCAGAAATAATGCTCTTAGGGCTGTCATTCACAGCAACTAAAATTTCAAAGATATAGATTGGAATGTCTGGTGCCTCTTCAAATCGCTTTCTCACATATCGAAGTATTTCAATTCGCAGTAGAGCTTTCGTATTGGCCTTGCCCACTAATAGAGTAGATATTGATTCATTGGGAATAAGAGACTCGAGATTGCCCGTGTTAAGTATTTTATATAATTCTTTTGCTGCAATTATATGAGCTCGAAACAAATTGAGTTTGTTGCTTCTAATGTCCTCCGGCAACATTTTTATTTTATAAATTGATTCTGAATCATCATCTAATTCATTCACTTTGCAGTTATAGGAAAGCACATCAGGATTTGAAGAATACAATGAAGCCTTCTGGGGTAATCGAACTTCAAAGACTTTATCATTTTTTAGTACATAAAATTCTATTCTATACGGATTCGCTATCACTCATCACCCATTCATCCCGTGGCATTTTTTGAATTTTTTGCCGCTGCCGCAGGGGCAAGGATCGTTGCGGCCGACTTTGGGCTGTTCACGCTTATAAGTACGCGCCTGGCTGCCGGCCTGTGAGGCTGCGGCCATCGGGTTCGCCTGAGTGGCCACACCGGCAGGCGCTGAACCAGCCGCGGCCTGCTGGGCCACGGCGAAGCCCATACCGGTAGAATCGGCGTGGCTTGCTTCCATGGTCACACCCGCACGTCTTCTGTCGGAGCGAGATTTTTCAGGAACGTTTACGCGAAGTTTATAAACCATGTTTACAATTTCCCGGTCGACGGTGACAATCATGGTCTCAAATATGCTGAAAGCTTCTTTTTTATAAATGTCAATTGGTTTGCCCATTCCGCCATGGTAAGAGCGCAGGCTGATACCCGTACGCAGTTCTTCCATCTCGGCTAAGTGGTCACGCCAGTAGCGGTCGATTGTCGAAAGCACCGCAAAGCGTTCCAGCGAGCGCATAACTTCATGGCCATAGGCTTCTTCTTTTTGCTCATAAATATCGGTCACAGCTTTGAGCATTCTCTCAGAAAATATCGGGCGCTCCAGTTCCGGAATTTCTTCGGTTTTTATCGAGAGATTTACCAGATAAATTTTACGAAGGTCGTCCATGAAACCGTTCATGTTCCATTCTTCGGGGTGCTGTCCCTCGGGGCAGAAATCATCAAGCATACCGGCCAGGACGGATTCTATCAGCTCGACAACCTCTTCTTTGATAGACGGTCTCTCCAGCGCCGCCAGACGTCGCTCATAAATCCATTTACGCTGAACATTCATAACGTCGTCATACTCAAGAGTATGTTTGCGGATGGCAAAATTCTGGGCTTCAATTTTTATCTGGGCACGTTCGATGGCTTTGGTCACCATCGGATGCGTGATAACTTCATCTTCCTGCACGCCCATTCTGTCCATCAGGCTGCCTAATTTATCTCCGCCGAACAGGCGCATGAGGTCATCTTCGAGTGACAGGAAAAACCGCGATGAACCGGCGTCTCCCTGACGGCCGGAACGTCCCCGCAGCTGCCGGTCAATTCGCCGCGACTCATGTCTTTCTGTGCCGATAATGTGCAGCCCGCCGGCTTCTTTGACGCCCGGGCCAAGCCGAATATCCGTGCCGCGACCGGCCATGTTGGTGGCGATTGTCACGGCGCTTTTTTGCCCGGCCGAAGTTACAATCTCCGCTTCGCGCTGATGCTGCTTGGCATTAAGCACATTATGAACAACTCCGGCGCGCTTGAGCATCCTCGAAATAGTTTCAGAAACTTCGACAGTGATGGTACCTACCAGACAGGGCCGACCCAGCTTCTGCATTTTTTGAATTTCTCTGATAATGGCATTATACTTTTCACGGCGGGTGCGGTAGATTTCGTCTTCCATATCATCGCGAATGACTTTTTCGTTGGTCGGAATGACGGCTACATCGAGCTTGTATATATCATGGAATTCGCCGGCTTCGGTTTCGGCGGTACCGGTCATACCGGCCAGTTTTTTGTACATGCGGAAGTAGTTCTGCAAAGTGATTGAGGCCAGAGTCTGAGACTCTGCCTCGATTGTAACGCCCTCTTTGGCTTCGATGGACTGATGAAGTCCGTCGGAGTAGCGTCTGCCCGGCAGGATACGGCCGGTGTTTTCATCGACAATCATTACTTTGCTGTTCTGAACTACATACTCTACATCTTTTTCGTAAAGTGTATAAGCGCGCAGGAGCTGATTTATGGCATGAACTTTTTCTGAACGTTCGGCGTGAAGTTCATAAATAGCGTCTATCTTTTTCTGTCTGGTTTCATCATCAAGCGATTCGTTACCATCAACTTCTGAAAGCATAGAGGAAATATCCGGTATCTCAAAAAGTTTCTGTTCATCCGGCGTAAGCTGGTCTGTGCCTAAATCCGTGAGCACGATGGTATGCTCACGCTCATCTAAGAAGTAATAAAGACGATCGTCGACTTCATGAAGTTTCTTGTCGCGCATATAAGAAGCTTCAACATCGGTAATGAGCTTGCTGACACCTGATTCTTTTAAGAGCTTCATGAATCTTTTGTTTTTGGGAGCGCCGCGGCGAACTGCCAAAAGCAGTGTGCCGGTTTCGAAAGAATCACCGTCTTTGTTTTCGGCAACCATCTTTTCAGCTCTGGCCAGCATGTCATTGACTAAAACTGTCTGTTTGCGTACCAGAGTTTTTACAGTGGGGTTCATTTCACGGTAGCGGTCATGAACACTAAGCTCAACCTGTCCTGACATTATCAGCGGGGTGCGGGCTTCGTCTATCAAAATAGAATCAACTTCGTCGATTATGGCATAGTGATAATTACGGTGAACGCGGTCTTCGGCGGTCTGGGCCATATTGTCGCGAAGATAATCAAAGCCAAATTCGGTGGCGGTACCAAAAGTAACGTCGCACTTGAACATCTCGCGCCGTTCGGCGTTTGACATCTGATTTTGAATTACGCCGACAGTCAGTCCCAGAAATTCATAAATCTGTCCCATCCAGTCGCGGTCACGGCGGGCCAGGAAGTCGTTGACCGTAACCATATGCACGCCTTTGCCGCTTAAAGCATTAAGATAAGTAGGCAGCGTCGCCACCACAGTTTTACCTTCACCGGTGGCCATCTCGGCAATTTTCCCCTGATGAAGCATTATCCCGCCGACAAGCTGAACATCAAAATGCACCATATTCCATTCGGTCTCCAGGCCGACCACATTCCAGCTCTGGCCAAGATGCCGGCGGCAGGCTTCTTTGACCACCGCAAAGGTCTCGGCTAAAAGGTCATCAAGAGACTCGCCGTCTTCGAGCCGTTTCCTGAATTCATCGGTTTTGGCTTTCAGCTCATCATCAGAGAGATTTTTGAGCTTATCGAACTCGAGGTTTATTTCGTCAACTTTCGGCTGAAGTTTCTTAGTTTCGCGCTCGTGCTTGGTGCCGAATATTTTTGTTATAAATTCAAACATTAGTTTCGTTTCTCATAATCGGTTCAATTTCCAATCAGCATAATACATACGTCTATTCAACGCAAATTTGAATGTCAGGGTTCAAAATCTGCCATTTAAGGGTTTGAATCTACCCTTTCTGCGCCGCTATCATATATTTATCCAATATTTCTGCCAGAATTCGCTTGACAGCCAGCGGGGAGAGCGTTTGTTTACTGTTGTATCCATTTTTGCACGCAAGGGCGACAGCTGCGTCTAAATAAGTAGGGAAATAAAAGTGACGAAAAATCTAAAATATCAGCTATTAGTAGCGGCTATACTTTCGTGCTTTTTACTGGGTTTCAGTTGTGGTAAATCGGTTGAGCCGAAACCAGTTGAGCCGAAAGACTATCCGTTATACATTAATGACGTTGCCAGCAATCAGCTCTTTACCATTCATCCTGCATCACAAAAGTTAGATTCTATTTCTTTCCCGTGGAACACCAGTGTGATGGTTTCAGCCGATGGTAAACTCTTTTACGTGTTACTTGGAAATTCTGTACTGGTAGTTGACAAGGACTCTCTATCAGTAATCACAGAGTTGCTCTATACACATAATGGTGCATCAGTCTCTCCTGATAATCAGTATCTTGCACTTACCGGAAAAGACCTATACATCCTGCGTACGTCGGACTATTCTATAGTATTCAGCGATACAACTGAATTTTTATATTCCCGCGGGAATTTTGTAAGCGATGGCAAAGCCTTTTTTTGTGTCGTTCGAGCTGCGCCTGACAGCTCTCCCTCTGCGTTTAGAGTAGATTTATCTGACACTTCCAATAACATTATCAAGAAGTCCTTTGATTCTAGAAGTGTTTTGCAGGTTATACCTTCGCTTGATGAAAGTAAGTGGTTTTTTTATCTACATGTGGGGCTCTGGACTTACTCTTTTGAGGTTTATGATGTTATAGCCGATTCGATAATTTTTAGCGAGATTCTCGTACCCGGGGGGGGGAGCATGACTTTGTCACCGAATGGTAAGTACGTTTTCTATACCAATCCTGGCCGAACAGCAACTGATCCACCGTCAGACCTAAGTTTCAGAATATTTGACGTAACGGCAAATTCTATTGATGAAGTTGTAGTAGACACAAGCTTCTTTTGCTTTGGTAGTGGATGTGCCCCGCCCAAGACACTTGCTGTGACGCCAGATGGCAAATGGCTGGGTATTCTTGGTGGTGATATTTTTCAGATACCGGCATTTTATCTATATGACATTCATAATCGGAAACTCACTTTTCGCGAAGTCGGTGAATTTCCTACTGTTATTCGTCAATTTAGAAACACGGTGTCAGTACAACAATTCAAATAACTTTAACTGGAGGAGGGTACAATGAAAAAAGGCATAAAATACGTTTTTGGAATTCTTATTTTAATTGTAATTGCTACAAATTCTTCATTTGGTCAGTTCTATTACAGTGGGGGTCAGCAGAATCAGTTGTTCGTGGATTCTCAGAAAGTTTGTATAAAATTTAAAACGATAGTTAATCCTAATGACCAGACAATAATCTTGGATTCAATCCCTGAAATTGTCACTGTACTCAATGATGGATTCTCGATTGACGGTTTTGTAATTTGTAGTCTCTCAAATGTTACGGGATATAATACTTTGTTGAATTCTGTGCTATCAGTTGATGGTATTTCTCTGGTTGAACCCTACTATCTCACAAGTTTTGGTTCACCATATTTGGTTGGAGATAGATTTTGCGTGGCCTTTGAATCGACCATTGATCAGCCCACTATTGACAGCATAAACACCGAATTTGGAGTAGAGGTTATTCACGAGTTAGTAGGTATGCCAAATGTCTTTGTCCTTAGAAATAATACTACGACTTCTTTAGGGTTGCTTGAGTTAGCAAAAATCTACTATGAACTTTCCCAAACACGCTATGCACACCCAATAGTAAAGGTTTCGATTGAGGCACATAGCTACAAGCTGTTCGACTACTTCAATCCTTATCAGCCTCACACCAAAAAAGTTATAGGAGTTTTTAACACGGCATCCGTCTGGGACTTTGCTGGTCTGACTGAGTCTGTAACAGTTGCCGTAATTGACAACGGAGTAGACAATGGTGCGCTTGGTGAAGGTGAGCATGAAGACTTACCTGCCTCAAGGGTCTTGGCGGGACGAAATCTCGTAGAAAGCGTTTTACCTCCAGTGCCTAGCAATCAGGATTACCATGGCCCGTGCAGGAATCATAAGTGCTTCTCACACAACTGATTCCATATCGGGTCTAGACTCAAACAGTGGTGTGATCTCTATAGCACCTCATTCACATATTCTTCCAGTAAAAGTATTTGATGCTTTGGCAGATTCTGTTCCTACAGACTCGTTAGTGAATGCGTTAAACTATGCTTGGATGAATGGCGCAGACGTTCTTTCGAATAGTTGGGGATATGTCTTTAGTACATGCGCCGCTTATCCCGACGATTTAGTAGATGATGCTATATTAAACGCCTTTACTTCCGGCCGGGCAGGTAAAGGATGTCCAGTTATCTTTTCTTCGGGAAACCAAGCGAATTTTCATGCGCCGGTTCGCTACCCTGCATGCGTTCCCGCCGCATTTTCAGTGGGTGCAATCGAATTGAATGATGTTCGATGGGGCTACAGCAATTACGGCATAGAATTAGATCTTGTTGCTCCAAGTGGTGATATAAACCGACAAGGTGATGTTTGGACAATCGACCAAATGGGAAAAGATGGTGCAAATAGTCCCGGAGGCGTTTTTACCTGTCAGCCAGGTCACCCTATTGATGGTGACTATTATTGCAGCTTCGGAGGTACATCTGCTGCAGCACCAATTGTATCAGGGGTTGCTGCTCTAATTATTTCAAAAGATTCGAATCTTACGGCGCAGGAAATTTATGACATACTTCGGTTTTCAGCTGTAACAGAATTGGATTCTGACACAATAACACCACCTGACACCGCTTACGGCTACGGCAGAGTTGATGCGTTCAGGGCAATTCTGTCTATATCCCGAGGCGACTTAGATAATGATGGTAACATTGGGACTAACAACGACCTGACATTTATGGTAGATTACATATTCAGGGGCGGTCCGCTGCCATTCCCAAGTCCATTGATGGGAGATTGCAACTGTGATGGTGACGCCAATAACGTAGTAGACATGACTTTTCTGGTAGATTTTATTTATAGGGGCAGCGGAATACCCCCAATAAATCCTTGCTATGAATTCTAGACCTTGACAAGGCCTACTTGTTTACCGGTCTCAATTGCGGTAGCTTCTATCCTGCATGACGGAATTTGAAAAAGGAGTGGTACTCGCCACCAGAGGAAGATTATTTGAGGTCATCACCGAATCAGGAAATAAACTCAAATGCGAGGTCAGGCGAAAAGTCAAATCCGAGGCCGATGCCACCACGCCGGTTGCAGTCGGCGACGATGTCCTGATATCACCCACCCACCAAGGCTCGGCCATAATCGAAGAAGTATTAGAGCGCAGGACAGCTTTTTTCAGACCTGCTGTCGGGCAGGAGACAATCAAACAGGTTATCGCCGCCAATCTGGATAAGCTGGCCATTGTCAGTTCAATTACCTCTCCCAAACTGAAAACCGGCCTGATAGACCGCTTCTTGATTTCTGCGCAGTTAGGAAACCTTCAGCCGCTCATAATTATCAATAAAATTGACCTGCCTAAACCTGCAGAATTTGAAACCGTATTCTCGGCCTATAAGTCGCTGGGTATTGAAGTTTTCCCGACATCGTGCGAGACGGGGGAGGGAATCCAAGACTTGAAGCAAGCAATGCGGGGGTACAAGACAATCCTGGTCGGTCATTCGGGCGTAGGCAAATCTTCGATAATTAATCAGTTAGTACCGGGGCTTGATCTGAAGACGGCAACTATTTCGAAATCGACCAACCGCGGCAAACATACTACTGCCCATATTGAACTGTTCGAACTACCTTCGGGAGGATTTTTGGCAGATTCGCCGGGGTTAAAAGTAATGGGAATCTGGGACGTAGAGAAAGGCGAACTGCAGTATTATTATGCGGAGTTCGAAAAATACAACGGCACCTGTCGTTTCAAAGATTGTGCCCATATTCATGAACCGGACTGTGCTGTCAAGCAGGCTCTGGAGACCGGCGAGATAGAAAACTTCCGCTACGAAAACTATCTGGCCATACTGGAATCTCTATAACAGGCAATATAGCTAATTGGGTCGTCACCCTGAGCCTGCTTCCTTGGTCCCGAGTGGAGCCGGGGTCGAAGGGCACGAAACAAGTATCTGTTTCGAGCTTCTCGCAGGTGAATTCAAAAACCGATTCTGACTTAACATTCCCTCCTTTTAATTTATAAACTGAGCTTGTATCTTCCTGGCTATGCTTGAGGAACTTGTCGGAAAACTAAAAAACTGCTCGAAAGTGGTGGTATTGACCGGAGCCGGCATCTCGGCCGAATCAGGCGTGCCGACCTTTCGCGGAAAAGAAGGCCTCTGGGGGAAATTCAAACCGGAGCAGCTGGCCTCGATGGACGCCTTTATGGCCAGCCCCAAAATAGTCTGGGAATGGTATAACTGGCGGCGGGAGTTGATAGCCAGGGTCAAACCAAACGCCGGACACACCGCTTTAGTGAATCTCGAAAATATGATTGATGAATTTACTCTGGTAACACAAAACGTTGACAATTTGCATGAGCTGGCCGGTTCCAAATCAATTCTTGAGTTACATGGCAACATCTACAGGAATAAGTGTATGGATTGCAGCGCTTTATATGAAGATGAGGGAGATATAGACCCCGAAAAGATACCGACTTGCTCTCTATGCAACGGTAAAATCCGACCAGATATAGTCTGGTTTGGTGAAATGCTGGATCCGGAAATTATAAACGCCGCTTTTTTAAAGGCAGAAGAAGCCGAACTGTTTTTTGTAGTGGGAACATCGGCTCTGGTCCACCCGGCGGCGACTCTTCCGATTGTAGCTAAGCAGCACGGCGCCATCTTGGTGGAAATAAATGTTGAGAGAACAGCTCTTTCGGATCTGGTCGATTTTCACTTTACAGGGAAGTCCGGTCAGTTTTTACCTAAACTGGTAGAGCTGCTAAAAGAGCAGGTTTCGACTTAAAATTTATTGATGAAGCCAGTCAATACCAATATTGTATAAGCTAATGCCAAGCAAAATGACTAAACCAATAAATATGCCCGGGAAAAAAGCTACATATCTGTTTATCGTCTGCTGCCTGTTAATTTTGTCACAGGGCTGCGTCTATTTTAATACTTTCTACAATGGCAGAAAAGCTTTCAACGAGGCCGAATCGGCCAGAAAGGCATCTCTGTCAAGAGGGCGCCAAATCATTCAAAGCAAAAGGTATCAGACAGCAGTGGATAAATCGCTTAAGGTTATCGAAAGTCACCCCAACTCCGGCTACTATGATGACGCCTTGTATATTTTGGGAGTTTCATATTACTACCTCAAACAATACGGAAAGTCCGAGCGAAGATTACGCGAGCTGATGGCAAATTATCAGGACTCGAAGTACTACGATGATGCAACTTTATACTTGGCCAAAACAAAACTGCTGCAGGAAGATGAGGATGATGCCACTATAATTTTTGAGGACATTTTCCGGGGTGATTACAAGAAATCATTCAAATCCGAAGCGGCCCTGGCTCTGGGACAGTATTATTTTGATTTAAAGGATTATGATAAGGCAGAGCCGTATTTACTGGCGATTCGCGATTCGCTGGGCAGCGATTTAGAACAGCGCCGAGCACAGAATTTTATTGCCGATGGACAGTTTAACCAATTTGATTTTGGCACCGCTTTAGGAAGTTACCTGCAGCTGTTAGGAATGAATCTCGACGACAAAGGCAAATACCGGGCTCTTTATCAAGCTGCGGTTTGTTCTTTCAGTTTACAACGAATTCAGGATGGGATGGATTACCTGAACAAACTCATCAATGATGATATATATTATGATTCGCTGTCAGTTCTGCGTCTGAAACTGGCGGAAGGCTACGAACTTGACGGTGAGCTTTTGCTTGCAGAAGTTATTTATCAGGAGGTAGCTGATGAATCAAGAAATAATGTGCATGTAGCAGAAGCAAATTACAGTCTCGGTCTGATATATCAATTTGAATACGATGAACTAACTACTGCAAAAACATATTATGACGCTGCCGCCAAAGCAAGTCGTTCTACTTTTGCCGGCAAAGATGCTTTCCAGCGTTCCACAGATATCGGAAAGTTAGAAGAGTTTACTGAAAAAGTTAAGCTCGATTCAAGCGCGACTAACATCCAGATAGACGAGGCCGCCGCCCGGCAATTTGAACTGGCAGAATTGTATTGGTTTAAGCTCGATAAACCAGATTCAGCGCTGATAGAAATCAAATACTTGATCAAAACTTTTCCTTCGGCCTATGATGCCCCCAAGGCGATGATAGCACTGGCAGGGATGGAAATGGAACTAAATGATGACTCTGTTAAGTCGGACTCACTATTAAAAGCAGTAATAATAGAATATCCCGATTCGGATTACCTGCCCGAGGCGATTGAGGCTTTGGGATTAAAAGGCACCTCTGCCGACACGGGCTACGCCGGCTACTACTTAAGAAGAGCCGAAGACTTTCTGGTTGATAGTGAAGAAATAGACTCTGCGATTTTTAACTATCAGTACGTCGTTGACAATTACCCGGAGTCAAAATATTTTCTGCAGGCGACTTTTTCATTAATATGGCTGGCCGAAACATATCAAAGCCCCGGCGACTCTTCTGTTTACTATGCCTATCAAGAATTTGCAGACTCGTTTCCGGGAACAGACTGGGCAAGGCTGGCCAGTCAGAAAATACGCAGCCAAAAGGGGATTAAAAAAGATAAGGATGAAGCAGCAGCAGACGCCAAAAAAAGCAGAGAAATAGATGATACCATTGATGGACAAGAGGACTCAGAAGAAGAGGAAGACTACACTGATCCCTTCGCGAACATATACAGAGGCCCCAGCGGGGATACCTTACCTTTATTTCCAAACGCACCAAGACTGGTTAACGAACCATTTATTTATCCCACCGAAGCCTATTATCTGATATGGGAAGGGGACCTTTATTTTCAAATCAAGCTTGATTTTTCGGGCGAAGTTATAGACTATAAAATGATGACACAATCAGAGAGTCCTGAGCTGGACAGAAGAGCCAATGCGGCTGTCGCTTCTTCGGAATTTGACCAGCTTGATGTTTCTAAGATTGTGTCAGACCTGGAGTTGAAAGAAGCCGCCGAAGGCGGAGGCTATTGGTTTGTTTATAAATATCGAGTAATTTTGCCGGACCATCTGCGATGACCAAACCGACGTGTGAGGACGCGTTAGTTGTCAAAAAACGAGATCTCAATAACGATTATTTTTCACTTGTTCTGGCTCCGTTTTCTGGGGCCAAATCCATTAAGCCGGGACAGTTTGTGCATATCAGACTGCCCTCGACGGATATTTATTTCCGCCGCGCTTTTTCTGTAGCTTCGGTTAATCCTGCTAAAAAAGAAGTAGAAATTATTTTCAAAGTTTTTGGCAGAGGTACAAAAATTCTGGGGAAAATGCGCAAAGGAGACTCTCTTGATTTGCTGGGTCCGCTGGGCGTTCCTTTTTCGTTTCCTCTTAAAAATGAAAATGCTGTAATTGTAGCCGGCGGAGTGGGCTTTCCGCCGCTCATGTTCTTGGCCGAAAAAATGATAGAAAAAGGACACAACCCGAAACTAATTGAGTTCTTCTACGGTGGTCGTTCTAGGCTTGAGTTGGTTGAACTAAGCCGCCTTAGAAAAATGGGAATAAAACTTCATCTCAGCACAGACGATGGTTCTGCCGGAAACAAAGGGCATGTCACCGGGCCTGTAGAACAATATCTCAAAAAAAATTTAAAAGAAAAAATGAAGTTGTTCGGCTGCGGACCAGAGAGAATGTTAAAAGCGGTAGATGAACTGGGGCTGAAATATAATGTCAAAGGGCAGCTGGCACTTGAAGCACTTATGCCATGCGGTGTGGGCATCTGTCTTGGCTGTGTAGTGCATTTAAAAGCAGGCGGCTATGCCAGAGTCTGCTGCGACGGTCCGGTATTTGAAATAGGAGTAGTAAACATTGCCTCCTGATCTTAAATGTAAAATAGCCGGAGTGGAATTTGCCAACCCCATCATGACTGCCTCAGGCTGTGCCGGCTATGGCGAAGAACTGGCGCAAATCTACCCGCTTTCCAATCTGGGCGCTTTGGTTACCAAGTCTATCTCGCTCAAGGTAAGACCGGGACACCCGCCGCCGCGCACAGTAGAGACACCGGGAGGGATGCTTAACGCCATCGGTCTGGCCAACGTCGGCATCGACCGTTTCTTAAGTGAAAAAGTACCGTTTCTCAAGAAGCAAAAAACTAAAGTTATAGTAAACGTAGCCGGTTCGACAATAGATGAATACGTCGAAGTCTGTAGTCGTCTGAATGACTGCAGCTGCGCCGACATGATTGAACTTAATATCAGCTGCCCCAATGTAAACGAAGGCGGCATTGAGTTCGGAACTTCACCCCAGCTGACTGAAAAAACAGTAGCTGCCTCCAGAAAAGTTTTCAAACGTCCGATCATTGCTAAACTGGCGCCAAATGTTACGAGCATCACAGAGATAGCCGATGCGGCCGAGCAGGGTGGCGCCGATGCTCTCTCTATAATAAATTCCGTGATCGGCACTGCCGTTGATATCAATAGCTGGCAGCCGCTTCTGTCAAATGTTAACGGCGGACTTACAGGCCCGGCCATTAAGCCGATTGCGCTGGCCATGGTTGCAAGCGTCTACCGGAAATGTAAACTTCCGATTATAGGCATTGGCGGCATCACTGATTACAAAGATGTCATTGAGTTTTTGCTGTACGGCGCCACAGCCGTTCAAGTTGGCACAGCGCTTTTTGTAGACCCCAGCATACCTCTGAAGATAGTCAAAGGGCTGAAGAAATATTTGAAAGAAAAGAAACTTAAGTCAGTTACCGAACTGATTGGGAAGGTTCGAAGATAGTTATGAATGCCATAGATAAACTCAAAGATATGCAAATCAAAAACGATTCTTTAATCTGTCTGGGACTGGACTTAGACGCCAAAAAAATGCCTGCCGAATTTGCCGGTTCCACCAAGAAGATGTTTGACTTTGCCCACTGGATAATCGATGCCACCGCCGATAAAGTATGTGCCTATAAACCCAACATAGCCTTCTATGAGCGATACGGTGGCGAAGGACTGTCACTCTTAAAGCAGATTATAAAAAGAATCCCCGATGAAATACCTGTTATCCTCGACTGCAAACGGGGAGATATTGGCAATACCGCTGCGCATTACGCGGCGGCCATGTTCGAATGGTTTGAGGCGGATTTCGTCACTTTAAGTCCCTACATGGGCTATGATTCACTGCGGCCGTTTATGGAGTACAAAGACAAAGGCATTTTCGTGCTGTGTCTGACATCAAACACCGGCGCCAAAGATTTTCAGCACCTTGAAGTAGAGGGCAAACCGCTTTACCGTCAGGTCGCTGAAAAAGTTAAATACTGGGACAAAGAAGGCAAATGCGGGCTGGTTGTCGGCGCTACTCATATGGAACAGCTGAAAGAAATTCGGGAAGTGGCCGGTGAGATGCCGCTTTTGATTCCGGGCGTCGGTGCTCAAGGCGGGAGCTTAGAAGATGCCGCAAAATTTGGTACAGCCAACTTCAGCAAGACGGCTGTCATAAATGTTTCTCGTTCAGTATTGTACGCCTCAAACGGCACAGACTATGCCAGGAGAGCCAGAGAAGAACTTGAAAAACTTAACGCTCAGGTCAAAGCTTGCCGGACAGACGAGTCAGAAGAAGACACCATAGTAGATTCTGAGAATAAGACAGAGCCAAACACCGAGGCAGTACAAGAAACCGGGCAGTCAAACCAATCTGAATAGAATTAGAATACAGGTCGAAAATTTTACCAGTCCAGTTCGTAGCGCAGGAGCGAATAAATCAGAGTGGGGTGGTATTCGCCCTGATAGAAGTGATGGTCGCGGAGAGTGGCGTCCTTTTTAAATCCTATTGATTCAAATAGTTTCATGCCTGATAAATTAAATCCAGAAAGCTGAGTATAAACTTTATTGAGTCCGCGCTGCAAGAACAGGTATTTGGAAATTACTTTTACAGCGTCACTTCCGAAACCTTTGTCACGTTTTTCAGGATCAATCAAGAGACCCAGTTCAATCGAGCGGTTGAGCGAATTGTAATCTAAAAGTGTCAGCGTCCCTACCGGCCTCTGTTCTTTATTTTCGAGCACCATCAAAACAGTATCCATCTCTGACCTGCGTTTATGCCTGAACATATCAGCCGTCTCGGCCGGCGAGAGAATGCGCGTGACAGAGTTGTAGATAGTGTCTGGGTCGCTCTTCGTCAGCCAGTGGTGGGTTATTATCAAATCGTCAGGTGTGGCAGGACGCAGGCTTACTTTATCTCCGATCAAGTTCGGATTAAGCGGGGCCGTATCTTTATTTTCGCTCATAATCTTTTACCAGTAAATTCTTAAGCTGTCGCTATCTTCAAAATGACATATTATTTTGTCATATAAATAGTCGATAAAATATATGACTTTATTATGCTAAATGGCAAACCTATAATTTTCAAGAAGACGAACTAGAATCATATGATTAGGGGTGACTTTCTATGCAAAGATGGCTGTTACTTATTTTGGGAGTGATAATACTATATCTGGCGCCGTCGCTGCTGTTGCAGGCGGTTTACGGCGACTCCTATGGTTTTATGGCTCCGGACGACTGCTGGACTGCCGATGGTCAGGGTGGCTGGCAGATGCAAGGATTCCCCGACAGCCATATGCCGGAAGAGCCGAGCCTGAATGTGCCGGTTTTCCTGCAAATAGCGCCGTTCCTACTGCCGCTCTTATTGACATTTCTTTTTATTTTGAGTCCGCTCTCGAGCTATATGGACAGAGAGCCAAAATACGATGTTTCTAAATTTGAGCCGGAAAAATACTATCCGGAATATAACCCCGATGATTCAGATAAATAAAAATTGAATAAAGAGTTTTACCTCTTCACATACCTGGCCGGGTCGGTGATAGTCGCATTCAGCGCTGAGGCGGCCGCCGTCGCAGGGGAACAGTAGTAGACGCTGTCTCCGGGTATTTGCTCTATCGAATTTGTCAAAGTAGTTTCAGTATCAGAGAACAAAGAGCTGTCGTGTACCATGGCGATTTCGCTGCCCGGGTTCATAACCATAGCGCCCGACTCGACAAAAACCCGAATCAAGCCTTTCTTGAGCGCTTCCAAGTATACAGCTCTGGAGGCCGGACAGATAAAAAGCCGGCAATCGGGGTGGACAGTATTTCCTTTTAAAACATCAGCAGCAATACGCAAATCATCAAAGCGGCCGTTGGCACAGGTGCCCAAAACGACCTGCTTAACCGTCTGTCCTTCAAGTTCCTGCGCAGTTTTAAGTTCAATTTCTTCGTTTAGAGCATAAACAGTCGGCCGGATTTCGCTGATATCGAGTTTAACTGTATTTTCATAAATGGCGTTTTTGTCGGGCTGAATTGGCGCAAATCCGGCCACAGTTCTGCCGGTCAGATATCGCCGGACTGTAGAATTATAGGGACAAATAGCAGCTCTGGCACCCAGGAGCTGTGTCATATAGCAGAGAGTGAAGCGTTCGCTGACGCTAAGTTGGGAGACGGCCAGTCCGTTAAATTCTATGACTTTTCCGGCGCAGACATTTTGATCAAGAACAGCTACTACCGCCGAGGCAATATCACGCGCCGAAACTCCACGTGAGCGCCGGCCGTTTAATTCGACTTGAATTGTAGCAGGAACTTCTATTTCAAGCTCACCATCCGCCCAGGTTCTGGCAGCCTCTTCGGGAGTGACCGGTATGGCAAATGCTCCGACACAACCATAAGCCATAACACCTTTTTCGCTGCCCAGAATAAACTGCCCGGGAATTAAGTGCGCTTTTTCAAGCAGCACCTGAGAGTAGTTACCCTCGCGCAGGTCATAGACAGTCTTTAGTCCCTGCCGTCTGATAAACTCGCCGGACGATTGTCCGTTGCTGTTGCTGTCTTTGAGCCTATAGCCTTCACTCAAAATAATTTTGCCGGCGTTCCAGACATAGCCCTGGCTGATTTTACTGAATTCGCTGATTACCTCACCTGCCCCGATATTGACAGCTACCAGATCGGGTTCGACTTTGACCTTGCTGCCGACCTTGACTCTGTCTTCGTCCGCAGCCCGCGCCAAAATTTTCTGTACAATAGTCTGCTCGCCGTATAACGAATGCGACAGAGATGATATTCTTGATCCCGGGAAATTAAGTTCAAGCTGTTCAAGTTTAAGAAAAGCAGGTTTTTCTCTTATATCATAGCGCCGGCGCCAGTTGTAAAAAGCAGCTTTGGAAATGCCCAGTTCCATGCCGCATTTTTCGTCGTCGCCGTAGCGCTCCCATAAAGTCAGTATCTCCCGGTCGGAAAATTTGGGCAGCGAATACTTTGGGACATTTTTCTTACGCCGCCAGTAAGCCACCAGATAAGCCGGCACACCGCCTAAACGTTCGCCAATCTTTTCATCAGTCTTGTATAGTTTCTGAAGTTGAACCAGTTCGGATTTGGTTGGTATTTTGGTTTTGGGCGCCATCAGTTCATAAATTCTTTTCTTAACTTTTTGTATATGGGATCAAGCGGCAGCGAAACAACTTTGGTTTTGCCTATTATCGGCATGAAGTTGGTATCGCCAATCCAGCGCGGGACTATGTGCATATGCAGATGTCCGGGCACGCCGGCACCAGAAGCCTTGCCCAGGTTCATACCGAGATTCATCGAGGTAGGCTTGAGAGTTTTTTTTATTATTACCACGGTCTTTTGCAGCAACTCAAAGAATTCCGCCGCTTCATCGGCTTTCAGATTTTCAATCTGTCCGACATGTCGAATCGGCACTATCATGGTGTGACCGGCGTTGTAAGGGAACTTGTTTAAGATGACCAGCGCCTTTTTGCCTCGATAAATTATCAAATTTTTGACAGAATCTTTCTCTTTGAGGCGCTTGCAAAAAATGCAGCCCTTCTCTTTTTTACTCAAAATGAAGCCGGCCCTCCAGGGGGCCCATAGTTTCTCATCAGACATAATAGACTACTATACAAAAATTTACGGCGGCATTCAATACTGGCCGGGGTCTTTAATGTAACAGGCTGTCCTGCAGGTAGTTATCTGCGGTTTATTTCTTGTTAAAGCGAGGCACCAGTCAATTAACCTCTAGTTTTAGTAAGTTATTATTAGGCAATGGATTGAAAGAGGGAAATCAGCTAACAGGAAACCCGAATTGGCAGGGCTATTTTTTGACTGTCTTGACAGGCAGGATGAAAGTGTAGTTGGAAGCCCGGCAGTCAGCCCGCCTGGCTCAAATAAGATTGCGATATGTCAGCTGGATGGACAGCAAAGAGAAGCAAATGCCTTGCTCTCTTTTTGTTGAAAGGGGCGGCAATATTGGCATATTTTTTTTGTGCCAGTTGATTTTTCAAACCGTTTGGAAAAAGATGAAAAGCTACGGCAAATGTTACTGCCGTACTGCCGTCTTAAACCTGGCGATATCTGGGTCGACCCGGCCGGCAAACATCTGATCGGTTGTGGTGATGCCGCGGACTCTGGTTTTGTAAAACAGATTCACTCAAAAGCATCGCCACCAACTCTGGCCATTCAGGACCCGCCATATAATCTTGTTTTTGGTAAGAAAATGCCGGTTGCTGAATTTATTGAGTGGTGCCAGAACTGGATTTCACATTGCCGCTCTGTCTTAAATAAAAACAGCGCCCTGTATATCTGGCTGGGGGCGGATCAGAAAAATCATTTCAGACCATTACCTGAGTTTATGAGCATGATGTCGACGACAGATTTCAAATCACGTTCGTTTATCACTATGCGCAATCAGCGCGGCTACGGCACTCAGCAAAACTGGATGGCTGCCCGGCAGGAATTACTCTACTACACTTTAGGAATACCGAAATTCAAAGTCAGTTATACTGATATTCCCAAAGTTTTAAAGGGCTACTACAAAGAAATAGATGGACGAAAACTCGAAAACATAGAGCGCAGCAAATCACCCAATATCCGCGCGGGCAATGTCTGGATTGATATTCAGCAGGTTTTTTACCGTATGGAAGAAAACGTCAATGGCTGCTTCGCGCAAAAACCGCTCAAAGCAATTGAACGTATAATAGAAAGCTCATCAAGTGTGGGAGAGACTGTTACAGATTTGTTTGCTCACTCCGGGACGACATTAATCGCCTGCGAAAAACTTGGTCGCAGATGTGTAACTTTTGATCTGGACCCGATTTTTGCCGAGATTTGCATCAGACGCCTTGAAAGATTTCGCGGAACCGGCAAGACTGGCTGGCAGCTGGGACATCCCTTTGAAAGAGAACTTAAAAGAAAATTGTCCGATTCGCTCAGCAATCAAATAGCCGCAGTAAAATAGTGATTATTCTCTTACTATAAATTATTGAGCGTAATTTCGTTATCGGTCACTTTAACATAACTGAAGTGCTCGATAAAATCGCCGCTGTTTATATAAAGCCCATTTGCGGTCTCTTCATACGAGGGAATATGCAGATGGCCGATCACTACCACGTCAAAACCGTCTTTAAGTTTATTGATAGCGTAGTTTCGATAGTCAGGCAGAAATCCGTTATCTCTTTTCGAAGAATGTTCTCTGGAGCTTCCCGATACTTTTCTGGCAAATGCAAAAGCGAAATCTGGCGGCAGTTTTCTATAAAGCCAGATATTAAACTTATTGCGGAATATTCTTTTTAATATTCTGTAAGCCCAGTCAGCGGCCGCCAGGCCGTCGCCATGGATAAAGTGAAATCTTTTGCCGCCGTAATTTGTTTCAAAATCATCACGATGAACTTTAATCTTCAGCTGAGTTTCAAAAAAATCACACAGCCAAAAATCATGATTGCCGCTGACATAATCTATTCGGATTCCCTGCCTGACCAATTCGCTTAACAGAAACAGAACCTGATAATGTTCTTTGGGGACGGTGTGTTTGTACTCAAACCAGAAATCAAAAAGGTCACCTAATATAATCAGCCTGTCGCCATCTTTTTTAATCAGCTCGCACAACTGGCTAATTTTACTTAGTTTTTCTGATTCTTTTGCTTCTGAATGTGCCCCTAAATGTGCGTCGGAAAAAATATAAAGTGCCACAGGTTTTACCTGAGTTAAGCGACCTTTTCCATCAGTTCCGGCAGGGCGTTATAGAAGGCCTCGGCCAAATCTTTGAGGTCTACCGAAATCATGTCGTTGATTTTTAGCTTCTCTTCGCCAGTCGTGCCGATATTTTTGCAGCTGATGCCGTGCTTTGTAAAATAAGCAATCAATTCTTTCTCGTTTTTGCTGTCACAGCTTAGTATGACGCGTGACTGTGTTTCTCCGAATAGAAGGCAATCGCTACGTATTCCATCGCTAATATTAATCGAAGCACCAAGCATGTTTTCTCTCTCAGAGATGCAGCATTCTGCAATAGCCACAGCCAGCCCTCCCTCGGAGCAGTCATGGGCAGATTTGACCAGACCCTTTTGAATAGCAGCCAGTAGAGTGTTCTGTAATGTCTTTTCGTAGTCAAGGTCAAGCGCTGGTACTGTTCCTATCGTCTGATTAAAGAGAGCGTGCAGATATTCCGATGCTCCCAGTTCATTTTTGTTCTCACCGACAAGCAAAATAGTATCGCCGTCATCTTTGAAAGTCTGGGTGGTAATATGAGATATATCTTCAACCAGACCAACCATACCAATGACCGGTGTCGGAAATACCGCCCGCTGGGGGTCTTCGTTATAAAAAGAAACATTACCGCCCGTGACTGGTGTATTAAGCGCCAGACAGGCTTCAGCCATACCGGCTATCACTTCGGAAAAGCCGTAATAAATTTCCGGCTTATAAGGATTGCCAAAATTTAAGCAATTGGTAACAGCCAGAGGTTTACCTCCCGAACAAACGATATTTCTGGCCGACTCACAAACCGCCGAAATCGCACCCATCCTGGGATTCAAGTAGCAATAGCGGGCGTTGCAGTCGGTCGTCATAGCCAGGGCTTTACGAGTTTTTCTAATTCGCATAACAGCAGCGTCGGAGCCGGGTCCGACCGCCGTATTTGTACGCACGGTTGAATCGTACTGGTCAAAGACCCAGCCTTTGTGGCAGATGTTAGGCGAGGAGAGCAATTTCAGAAGGGCGCTGTTCCAATCCATTTCAAGTTTGTAATCATCGTAATTCAGTTTTTCGGCAGCATCGATATAGTCTGGTTTTTTAGTTTCACGAGTGTAGACCGGCGCTCCGCCGCCCAGTACCAGATCATTAGATGGAATTTGCGAGACAATCCGTCCGTCAAGTTTTATGGTCATCAATTTATCATCAGTCACCTGACCGATTATTACTGCCTCAAGGTCCCATTTTTCGAAAATCTCAGCGACTTTCTCTTCGCAGCCTTTTTTGACGCAGACCAGCATCCGCTCCTGTGATTCCGAAAGCAGAATTTCATAAGGCGTCATGCCGTCTTCGCGAACAGGGACTTTTTCTATATCTATTTCAATACCGCATTCGCCTTTAGCAGACATCTCCGAAGACGAACAGGTAATCCCGGCCGCTCCCATATCCTGAATGCCAACTATCAAGTCCTGGTCGATTATTTCCAAAGTTGCTTCCAGCAGTAATTTTTCTGTAAAGGGGTCGCCTATCTGGACCGACGACCGTTTTTCTTCGGACTCTTTACTTATTTCGACCGATGCAAAAGTCGCCCCGTGGATACCGTCGCGGCCGGTCCTAGAGCCGACAATCATAATCGGGCTGCCGGTTTCTTTGGCCACAGCTGATGCAATTTTATCTGTTTTGACAATTCCCACCGCCATGGCATTGACCAGCGGGTTGCCGGTATAGGATTCATCAAAATAAACTTCACCGGCAACAGTTGGTACTCCGAAAGAATTACCATAGTCGCCAATGCCCCGAACTACGCCGTCAACCAGGTAGCGCACTCTGGGGTTATCGGGCTGGCCGAATCTTAGCGAATTTAGAGCAGCGATCGGACGGGCACCCATTGTAAAGATGTCACGAAGTATGCCGCCGACACCGGTAGCCGCTCCCTGATACGGCTCAACTGCCGAGGGGTGATTATGCGACTCAATTTTGAAAACCACGGCCTGGCCGTTTCCGATATCAACTGCACCGGCGTTTTCTTCGCCGGCTTTGGCCAAGATTGCCTCGCCGTCGCGTGGGAGAGTCTTTATAAGGGCTATGGAATTCTTGTAACTGCAATGCTCTGACCACATTACCGAGAATATGCCCAGCTCGGTGAAATTCGGTTCCCGGCCCAGAATTTCTTTGATTTTGGCGTATTCTTGTTCGTTCAGACCATGCTGTTTGACAATTTCAGGAGTGACTTCGGGCTGTTTTAAGGTATTTGCCATAGGGCGTGAATATAACGATTCGGCATTCCAGAATCAATCGGATAGATTTGGAATATACCGAAGTAGGGGCTGAATATATTCAGCCCATATTGAATATTTAGTCGATGGGTTCCTGTGAAAAAGTATGTGCACCCTTCGACCCTTCGGCTTCGCTCAGGACAAGCGCAGGATCAGTGTGACGCAAACCCCTGCGGCAGTTCTCGTAGGGCACCACGGCCCTTTAGTGGTTCTGCCGATTCAAGATTGTCAGGAGCGCAAGCCCTTCGACTTCGCTCAGGATTGTAAGCTCCTGACCTACAAAGATATCTTCGCGGAGGGGCAGAGGTTTTTAAGAGTACAATTTGGGCAGTCGGGACGACGGGCGATGCATACTGCCCGGCCGTGGTCGATTAGCAGGTGAGTGAAAATGATCCAATCTTTTTTTGGCAGGATTGTCATCAGCTCTTTTTCAATTTTCAGAGCGTCTTTATGATTTGTAAGTTTCAACAGGTTGCTGATTCTGATAACATGCGTATCAACTACGATGCCTTCGGTCAGACCGTAACCCGCTCCCAGAACGACCGAGCCGGTTTTGCGACCCACGCCAGCAAGTTTGACCAGTTCATCGAGCGTTCTGGGAATGCTGCCGTTATGATATTCCAATAACTGCTGTGCAGATCTTTTGATAGACTTGGCTTTGTTTTTGTAAAAACCGGTTGAGTGGATATCTTTTTCAAGCTGCTTGATGCCAACTTCGGCAAATTCTTTTACCGAACGATACTTCTTAAACAAGTCTTTGGTGACAATGTTAACGCGCTCGTCGGTGCATTGTGCCGAAAGGATAGTAGCCACCATCAGCTGATGGATGTTCTTAAAATTCAGCGAGCATTTGGCATCCGGGTAGGCAGTTTTAAGAGCTTTAACAATCTTTTTTGCTCTGGTGATTTTATCTTTTAAGCTTTCGCGCGGCATAATTATTTGTCGCAACTGAGAATGACGATGCGGTCAATATCATTTAAGTCTTTTAAGATTGAAATAGAGCTGTAACAGCTGTCGCTTTCTACCAGTTGAGAAATCTTTTCTGACTGTTTGTGTCCAATCTCAAACATGATTCGTCCGTTTTCTGCCAGATAATCCGGCGCTTTCTTAAGTATTACTCTGATTATGTCTAGGCCGTCGCTGCCCGATGTGATAGCAATCTTGGGGTCAGCTTTAACTTCAGGCGGTACAGTCTCGTATTCTTCTTCTGTAATATAAGGCGGGTTTGATAGAATCAAATCAAACTTCTTTGTTTTATTTAGATTCTCAAACAAATCTGATTTCAAAAAATTGATTTTCTTATCAGGCGCTAATGTTTTGGCATTTCTTTCGGCAACTTCCAAAGCCGCCTCACTTATATCGACTGCTGTTATCTCAGTGTCAATTAGCTCACAAGCAAGAGTAACCGAAATAACACCTGAACCGGTGCCGATATCAAGAATGCGCGGTCGCTGTATCTTATTAGTTTCACAAAAACCTATGGCGGCTTTGCAAAGAAGTTCAGTTTCGGGTGTAGGAATCATCACGCTTTCATTGACATAGAAGCAGCGCCCATAAAACCAGGATTCGCTTAAAATATATTGAAGCGGGTAGCGACTTATTCGTTTCGAAATGATGTCTTCGATTTTGGTAATTGCTTGTTCATCTATTAGGCTGTCGCCATGAAGATACAAATTAAGCCGGTCGACTTTGAGCACAAAGCAAAGAACTAACTCACATTCAGCTTCGGCAGAATCAACGCCCGCTTCCTTTAGTTCTTGAGCATACTTTGATATCAGCGCCCCGATGTGCGTCTTAACCGGATTGTTGTCTTTGCCCGAGATAGCCCACCTCAGCTGTTTTTGGCTTTGAAATGAAGAACGGCATATGAAAGAAAAAGCAATGCCAATATTGAATACGAATTAATTTTTACGACCGCCGCGCCAACATCTATTCTACCATGCAGTACAAAGGCGATAAAAGATAAAACCAGCGCAGCGGTGGCGAATTTCCGATAAGATGACTTGCTGATAATTCCTGCCTTTTGTTCTGACTTTGCCATCAATTGTTTGCTGCCTAAAATCAGTAAGAAAATAAATACAATAAGTATTTGAAAAAGATTATCAGAAAGGTTAGAACCAAAAGGCACTCCCTGCCAGCTTTCTCCGAGCAGATGCATGCGGGAGATCGTCTCAAAGAGATATATGCCCGGTATCAAACAGATCAATGACGCCATAAACCATTTTACAGATTCAGCGGTATACGCATAGTTGTCTTTACATTCAGAGGCCAGCATCATCGCCAAGGCTATAGAAAACATTGCCATTAACAGTAAGGCCAATTGCGAATATTTTATCCAGCCCGGGACATTGCCAACTCCAAGGATTTTAAAAGGTTGGTCGTCGGGCATTTTCAGCCCGGCTTTATATCTTCCGATAGGATCAAGTATTTCGAAATAGTAGTAAGTAGCAGCACCTTTTTTAGGCGACTGCAGACGCGTTGAAAATGCCTGCCCCGAAGAATCGGGTTTGGTAAGCGGCATACGCGCATACAGCCTCAGGAGAGTGTTTTCGTTTTGCAGGTTTCTTGAACTTCTAAATTGATAATTTAAAGTCGAATCAACCGGACCATTGATTAAAACTTCGATAGTAAGTAACGAACCTTCCTCAGCTGTTGGAATAGTAGTTGTCTCAAGTTCGAAATCGTTTATAGAATTAGTAATTTTCTCCGGAGCCTCAAGCTTGTTATCATAGTAGGTATAGACGAAAGTCGATGCTATCATCAGGCTGATCAGAATCCTTATTATCAGTTTCATTTGGTCTCTGCTGTTGGTTTGGCCTGTCGCTCAAGATGTTTCTGGCGGTCAAATTCTCTGAGAGGCTCTATCAGTGGATCTACATCGCCTGCTAAGATTGCATCAAGTTTATACAGTGTCAGAGATATGCGGTGGTCGGTCACCCGCCCTTGAGGGAAATTATAAGTTCTGATTTTTGCTGAACGGTCACCGGTTGATACCATCGAGCGGCGCTCTTCGGTCATCTTGGCCTGCTGTTCTTTTTTAATGTTGTCCATCAGCCGGGCACGCAAAACTTTGAGAGCTTTGGTTTTGTTTTTTAACTGAGATTTCTCATCCTGACAGGTTACTACCAGTCCGGTCGGAATATGCGTAACGCGCACTGCCGAATCCGTGGTATTGACAGACTGACCGCCCGGGCCCGAAGCCCGGTAAACATCGATTTTTAGTTCGTTCTCTTTGATATCGATATCAACATCTTCCGCTTCGGGAAATACAGCCACTGTCACCGCCGAAGTATGTATTCTGCCTTGAGTTTCAGTCTGCGGTACTCTCTGCACGCGATGCACCCCGGATTCATATTTCATATGGCCGTAGCTGTCGTCTCCGGAAACTGAAAAGATGATTTCCTTAAAGCCGCCGACCGCCGTGGGGCTGGTACTCAGGGCTTCAATTGTCCAGCCTTTGGCATCAGCAAAATGTTGATACATCTTATACAGGTCACCTGCAAACAGCCCGGCTTCGTCTCCGCCGGTACCGGCACGAATTTCAACAATGGCCGCCTTGTCGTCATCGGGGTCGCGGGGGAGAAGCTTTACTTTGAGTTCGGTTTCAAGTTTCTCAAACTCCGGCTCATACTCAGCCAGTTCTTCGCGCGCCAGGGCTACCAGATCGGCGTCTTCGCCAGAGCTGATAATCTGTTTGGCTTCATCGATCGCTTCTTTGTTCTTACGATACTTCCTGCCGGTCTCAAGAGTATTTTCAATACGCCGCCGTTCGCGGTTTAGTTCTACCAAACCCTTACGGTCATTGCTTGAAGCAGTATCGACCAGCTGCTGGTCTATCTCTTTTAATCTGTTTTCGAGTCTTTCGATTATTTCTAACATTTTATAATTCTAACTAAATTCATATTAATTTGTTACAGAAGAAAAAAATTCCGAAGGTAAGCGACGAAGCTAATAGACCGGTGTGCGTTTGGCCTCTATTTTTGATTCGGTGATGCCCAGAGCGGTCTCAAGCGCCACTATGGCAACTTCCAGCTGGTCGGAGGTTGGCTCTCTGGTTGTAAGTCTCTGCAGCCACAAACCGGGCTGAATGAAAGCATTGACCAGCCTGTTTTTTCTGTTTTTGGCTGAGAATTTCAGAATTTCATAAGAGCCGCCGGCAACTAAAGGAAGAAGAGATAAGTGAAGTCCGAATCTGGTCAGCAGTTCCGGCGCCATACCGGTTATTGAAGCGTATATCGAATCAGAAATAGCGTATACAAAAATCGCAAATATCGCGACAATCAGCACAAACGAGGTTCCGCAGCGCGGATGGAACCTGGTAAATTTGGCCGCGTTTTCGGGGGTAAGTTCGCTTTTCATTTCATATGTAAATATAGCTTTGTGTTCAGCGCCGTGATACTGGAAAATCCTCTGAAATTCTTTGGATAAAGTCAAAGCCCAGACATAAGCCAGAAACATAGCCACCCTGAAACCGCCGGCCAGCAGATTAAAGGCTACGGCATTTTTGTCGAACTCAAATAAGTTTGAAATCGCCAGAGGAATAAAAAAGAAAATACCGATCCCAAGTCCCATAGCAAAAATTGTCGTCAGCCAGAGCCAGATGGCATTGGAAGAATTTTTATCTTCCTGATATTCTTCACCTTTTTTGGCGGCTTCCTCTTTTTCAATCTCTTTTGAGGCTATTTCTGCTGAGAAGTTCAGAGTCTTAAAGCCAACTATCATCATTTCAAAGAATGATACTGCGCCCCTGATTATGGGGATGGCCAGAATTTTATAGCGCTGTGTTATAGACTTAAAATCTTCAGTCTTGATGACAATTTCACCAGACGGAATCCGCACAGCTGTAGCGACTTTGTCAACCGAGCGCATCATCACGCCCTCGATAACAGCCTGACCACCTATACTAAAGTCTGCCATAATAAATAATTGGAAACTTTGCTTTTAGATTATTGACTCTGTCAACCCGGAAGCTGCCAGAATGCGATTATTCGCTTTTCGCTTCAATTTTGTATTTGCGGCGGAATCTTTCCACACGACCGGCAGTATCTATCAGCTTTTGCTTACCGGTGAAAAACGGATGGCAGTTGGCACAGATTTCTACTTTGATAACTTTTTTGGTCGAACGGGTCGGATATTTAGCACCACAGGCACAGGTTACAGTCATTTCAAAATATTCGGGATGGATACCGGTTCTCATTTTATCACCTCTTCAAAAATCTTTAACTCAATAAACCGCTTTCGGTTCCCATACTAATTCAGTAAGCCCAAGAATATAATAAAATATTCAGTAATGGCAACGGCATACTTAAGCTTCTGCTTTCAGCCCGCTTTATTTTCGGTCAAGCAGCAGCGACCAGTAGTATTTATCATACGTTAACCGACTGACACGGAAAGGCTTAGAGAAAATATCATGCAGTTCGTTCTGGTTGAAATAGTTCTTTAATATCGAGAACTCCCGGCCATCATTTAGCCTGCGACTCTTAAAATTGTTGCCGGCTTGGTCAGTATGTAGAAAATCAGACTTTGTTCCTTCGGCCGGAGGGTTGTTATCAATCAGCCAAATTTGACCATCGGCTTTTAGCGGCCTCTCAATTATCTCAAAAAACTTGCTGTAGTTCTGTTTAGGTTCATGGGAAAACCAGAAGCCGATTATTATCAGATCAAACAGAGCGCTCTTAAAAGGGAGGTCATAGATGTCGCAATTTATAAATGTTACAGGTGAATTATATTTTTTAGTCTTCGCCTCTTTTATCATCTCCGGTGCGATATCTGTGGCAATAACTTCTCTGGCATTTTTGGCCGCAGCCTGAGTCCAGTAACCGCTGCCGCAGGCTAATTCCAGCACAGTTTTATCTGCGGCAAGTTTTTCTACAAAAATAAAATGGTCGGCTATCTCCTGACGCCGCTCTGGTACATCACGATAGTAAATCTGTTCATACTCGGTGGCGCGGGCGCGGTAATAATCGACAATCGTTTTTTTATCTGTCACTCTTATCGCACAATATTTTGCCAAGTTTTTGACCCAGCTGTCCGGCTTCTTCTAATGTTTTGGTGTCGGAGGCGACAGTGCCCTTTTTGTTAAAGTCAAGAGAACGATACCAGATGTGTCCTTCGCTGGTTACTTCGACCCACTTAAGAAAACCTGCTATTGAACGGCGGGGACCCTCTATCCAGCCGTCATTGTCTCCGACCAGCACTATCGCACCCGGTCGTTTTACTTTTATGATTTTAACAAACCTGAATTCTTCCTGCTGGTCCTGGTAGTCCGGCGGGCGAAAACAATTGCACCTGTCCATAAACGCTTTTAACTGTGCCGAGACGGCATCAAAATAAATCGGGGAGCCGACTAACAAACAATCGCACTCAGCCAGTAATTTATAAACATCCGTCAGGGCGTCATCGAAAAAGCAGAAATTCGGGGCGGGAGCTTTGCCGCAGGCCTGACAGGGGAGAAACATCAAATCGTTTAGCCTGACTTTGTTGATTTCGACTTTGCTTGTCTTCGGAATAGAGGACTTGATACTTTGCGCGATTCGATCAAGAAGGATATCTGTCGAAGAGTCAACCACCGGTGAACCTGATATGGACAATACTTTAGTCAAGTTTCGTCCCTTCTAACTTTTCGAGTCTGGCAATCAGTTTGAGTATCTTTTCTTCGGTCGCACTTTTATTCTCTGAGGCTTCGTTTAATTTTTCCCAGTCAGTTTTAGGAATTTCTGAACTGATTTGTAATTCGATTCTTATTAACTCTTTTTCAAGTTCAGCTAATTTACTTTTTGCAGATTTGATTTCTCTTAAATGCTTTGATTTCCGCTTAGATTTTTCCTTAAATGCCAGATAAGCTTCTTTTGATCCAGCCGGTTTCTTGCTGACTGATTGTACGACTCTGGCTTTCCTCTCTTTAAAATCAGAATAGTTGCCGTCGTAAGCTTTCAAACCGCCGTTATCAATATGTAAAATTTTGTTGGCAACTTTATCCAGAAAATATCTATCGTGACTGACTATCAGAAATGTACCCTGATATTCAAGCAGGGCTTTCTCCAGAGCCTCGCGGCTTTCGAGATCAAGATGATTTGTCGGCTCGTCCATAATAATAAAATTAGCAGGATGATACAAAAGCAAAGCCAGCGACAGTTTGGTTTTTTCACCGCCCGATAGTGACGACACTTTGCTGAGTGATTCATCGCCGGAAAAACCAAAGCGGGCCAGATAAGAACGGATTTTGCCGGCCTCTGCCTGTGGCTCCAGCTGCCAGGCGCTTTCAAGAACGGTCAGTTCCATATTTAGGTTTTCCAGCTCCTGGTCAAAGTAAGCAATCTCTACGTTATTGCCAACGCGAACTTCACCTGCTGTCACGCCAAGCTCACCCGTCAGCGCTTTCAGTATAGTTGTTTTTCCGGAGCCGTTTCTGCCGATTAAAGCCGCTTTATCGCCACGAAACAGATCAAAACCTGCCTGTTTTATTATAATATTATCAGCATAAGCCAAAGTAACGTTGTCTACCGAGACAACATGTGCAAACGAGCGCCCCGAAGTTGCCATGCTGATAGTTGCTCCGCCACGTTCCGCTTTGGAAGATTCAATCCGTTCGATTCTGGCCAGGTACTTCATTTTCGATTGTGCCTGCTTGGTCTTTTGTCCGGCCATATTGCGCCTGATATATTCTTCTAAACGTTCAATCTCCTGCCTCTGGTGAATGAACTTGTGCTGCTGAATCTCTCTCCGTTTGATTCTCTCAGTAAGAAACTTGTCGAAGCCGCCGCTGTAAAATTCCAGCTGACCCAATGTCAAATCCCAGATTTTACTGACAGTTGCCTGCAAAAAGGCGCGGTCATGCGAAACTATTATAAAAGCTTTATCACTCTTGTTAATAAACTCCTCAAGCCAAATGGTGGTTTCTATATCGAGATGGTTGGTGGGTTCGTCCAGCAACATCAAATTGCAGTTGCCGGCCAGAAGCTTGGCCAGCGCCGCTCTGTTTTTTTCTCCGCCGGAAAACTTCTTTAAACGGTCTTGATGACGTTCCGGCTCAAATCCCAGGCCGTCAAGTATAGCTGTTATTTGATTTTCAAGAGTGAAACCTCCGCCGGTTTCGAACCTGTTGTGCAGCTCGCCAAGTTTTTCAAGCTTTACTTTATCTTCAGGATTTATACTTACCAGATGTTCTAACTTTTCAATTTCATCTTTAAGTTTCAGCAAATCGCTGCGCGCTGAAGATACAAATTCAAAGAGGCTCAGCTCTTTTGACCCCGGGTTTTCCTGAACGGCGTATTCTATAAGACAGTTTTTAGCGATGTTTAGTGAGCCAGCGTCCGGGGAGATATTGCGCATCAGAATTTCAAACAGAGTAGTTTTGCCGGTGCCGTTTTTTCCGACCAGACCGATTCTTTCGCCTGAATTGATGCTAAACGAAACCTTGTCCAGTATGATTTTATCAGCAAACTTCTTGGACAGACTATCCGCTGTCAGAAGAGTCATTGTTCTTCCCGGGAAGGAGCTGAGCGTGACAATAGCAGCTCAATCAAAATCAGAAACGCTGCAATCCACAAAAAGAGCTGCCAGAGTTCTTTACCGAATCTAAACTGAGCAATCTCTGCCTGAAGAACAGCTGAATTTTTAAGAACATGATAATTGTCGATGCCCGAAGCTTCCGCGAATTGTTCTGGTAATGCAGCAGTAAGATTACCTTCCAGCGGGTCAATGTTGACAGCAAATCTGTCAACCTCTCGGCGGTCGAAGAAGGCCCGGTAAATTCCGGGTAAGTTCGCTGAAGCTAAATTATAAGTTACAGCGCCCTGTCCTTCTTCCGGGGCCAGATAGAGCACCGAGGAATCCGGTTTGACAAGTTCAATCGACTGGTTCAGAGCCCCGCTGGCAGAAAAACTTCTGGAGAGACTGCTGCCTGTTCTTAATTCAGTTTCCACAGCAGAGAGCTGCGATGCTAAGTATTCGCTGATTCTGGCCATGAAGGGCACAAAGAAAGCGTGACCGGCCAGGTCGGTATAGGCCGGGGACATCGGTCCGGCGAAGGTCAGCACCCGGCCGGCAAAATAACTGTTTTCAATCAGAGCCGGCCTGTCTCCGGTGAAGCGCATTATGATTTTACTTTTTCCTGTTGTGCGCGTTTTCGGAAGGGTGAAGAATTTTAAATCCGGAAGTTTGTTTTCATCCAGATTGAAGACTGAGAAAACCGGATGATTTATATCTATATAACCGAGTGAATAATAGCCGGCGCCGCTGAAATTTTTATCCATGGGCGCCTCAAATTTAACGCCGGTAAGTTCACCCCAGGTCGTATTAAAACTGGTTATGTCGGTTGACTCGCCATAGCTGATAAAGAGCGAGCGGCCGCTCTTGACAAAAAGTTTGAGTTTGGAAACTATCGAATTATCAAGACGGGGCGCACCGGCCAGCATGACCACATCATAGTCGCGAAAATTTATACCCAGAAGATTATCCGGCCTGGCTTTCTTGACAGACCAGTACTGTCCGGTTGTCTGCGATGGCACCAGGGCTAATTGCATGAGGTCGCTTACAGGATCGCCGTCAATAATCAGCACATTAAACTGTTCCGGTATATTGAAACTGAAATAGCAGCTGTTGTCAGCAGCAAATCTGTCATCTGAGAGCTGCACTAAACCTGAATGAAAGCCGCCACGCGACAAAGTGTGACTAAATCTTACAACTTTTTCTTTGCCGGCTGCTATCTTTACAGAAACTTGAGATACTCTGCTGCCGTTGACAAACAAAGAGGCAATGACATCGTCATGAAATCTGCCGCCCTGATTTTTTATTGTGGCCGTTATCTCAAAGGGCTGGCCGGGGATTATAAGTTTGCCTCCTAAGCTGACACCTGAAACAGTCAGGTTGTCGTTTTCTTCAATGGCAAGCCCCACAAAGTAGAGGCTGACACTGCTATCGGCAACTAGCTGTTCATCAGGAAGGGAATTTCTTTGAAGGTCACTAAGTATATAAATTTCTTTGTTTAAGTTTATAGCTTTATTTAGTAGTTCCAGCGCGCTTCTAAGTCCGGATTCTAACCTTGTCGGGCCATATCCCGGAGAAATAAGCTTAAGTTTTTCACTGGCCGCGGCGGGACTGGAGAATTCAATTTTGCCGCTTTCTGACGAGCTGATTCCTGTGCTGACAATTGCGACCTGGTCACCTTCGCCAAAGCTCTGCATCAGTTCTATGGCCTTATCTTTGGTTAAGTCAAATAGATTACCGTCTTTGACATAGCGGTTCATTGAGGCAGAGTTGTCAAAAATAATTACAGCCGAAACCGAAGCGTGCGAGCCGATATTGCCTCCGGTCGTGGTCGGTTCGGCAAAAGCCAGCACCACTATCAGGATAATCAGCATGCGCAAAATAAGCAGCAGCAGCTGCCTTATTTTTAAACGCCGTACCTGACGGCGCTGCATTGCTTTTAAATGCTTCAGCGAGGAAAATTCAATCAGTTTAACTTTTCTTTTGCTGAATAGATGAATGATAAGCGGAATCAAAGCCGCCGCTGCAGCAAGTAAGAATCCGGCATTCAAAAAACTGAACATATATCCTGCTATCGTCTAAACGGTTTTTCGAGCAGCCGGCGGGCTTCGTCCTGATGATACAGGGCCGACTCCGCCGACAGAACCTGACTGTAATAATCTTCGGCAGCTTCTCTGTTATTAGAAATGTCGGCAGTTTTGCCCAGCCACAAATTGATCATACCAATATAAAACGGACGGCTTTCTAAAAACAAGGCCAGCTCCAGCTGATCCCGGGCATTTTCTAAATCACCCAGACCTATCAGAGCAATTCCCGACCACATATAGGGAGTGGACAGAGCCGGATTGATTTGCTGCTGCTGTGAGAATATTGAAAGTGCCACCGTGAAATAATCACGCGCCTGCATAGTGTCTTCGGGTTTGTCCGAGTCTTTCATAATATCTCCCAGCATAACTCTGCATTCGGCCTGAATCTGACCTGCGCTTTCTCTGCCAATCAGATTATTTAACGACTGCACAGCCAAAAGAGTGTCACCCAATAGCAGCTGGTTAAGTACCAGGTTGAAACCTACTATGGCGTTGAGCGAATCCAGATCGTGTGCCTTTTTTAAATCAGCAGAAGCGACTGCAATTTCGCCATTCATCATTTTAAAAGATGCCAGTCCGAGCCAGGAATCATAATTTTGTGAATCCGTTTTTACCAGAAGTTCCTGAGCCTCTGAAGCGTTGTAATAATCGCCATTAAAAAAATAAGCGCGTGATAACTGATTATAGCGGTAAAGAGAATCTTTTTTTGAAACAGACCCCTCTGCATACTTTTTAGTATACTCAAGCATCAACGGGTAATTAAACATTTGCTCGGCGCGCTGGGCAAATTGTCCGTACTGCCTGTTTTCTATAGTGACTGTATCTACATAATCGAGCCATCCTTTTTCAAGTTCACTTAGCGGCATCTCATAGATATTATTTAACAGCTGCCTGAGATTGATATCATCTGCTTTTTCGTAAAGAAGCACGAACTTGTCAAAAGTATATTCATCAATCAGGTAGCGGACAAAGGTGGCACTAATTACATCGGCTATCAGCGGGTCTGCGCTTAAGTAACTGCTCGTGCTCAGCAAGTCGCCAAGCGGCAGGTTTGTTTTATCTGCCACGGCTTTTTTCATACTGCTTATCGCCAGAGAAAAATAGTTGGCAAATCCTTCGGTCAAAAATAACGGCGCATAGCCGTAGCTGCGAAGTACCGCGCCATGAATTAATAAAAACGGGTCGGCAGTATTTATACCTGACCTGTAAAGAGCATAGACGTTGGAGCGGGTCGGGTCAAGGGAGCTGCCGAATCTCTTGTCCCATATCGCCGAATAACCCTGACATGGAAACAAATAAAGGTCCTGTTTGCCGGCCATTTTGAAATGAAAAAAATCCCTGAACTGGCGGTACTCTGCCTCGATAATACTCTTTATAGAAACCGCATGATAATCTGCCAGAGACTGAGGCAGATGGTGCAGGTCCAGATTGGCCGAAGGTGTTATCGAAAAATCACTGCTGCTGTTATGGCTGTATGAACACTGACGGAGATCCACTTCGGTCTGTAAGAGAGGTACAAAAGATATTGAGTGAAAAACATTAGATTTAACTTCTATGCCGTCAATTATTCCCGGAAGTTCATAGGCCGATGTAAAGCGCTTGGCCAAAGTCTGTGCCTGAGGACCGAGCGTCACCAGATGAACATCATATACCACCCCGGTCGAATCTACCTTTGTCAGATTCAGGTCAACCGAAACACCAAACAAAAATGCCGAGGACGACATATCTTTGACCAGCGTGGTCGTATCAGCATAGAGCAGGATTTTTTGTCCGTTATCCCGGTCGGTATGATAAACGGAAATCAAAAAATCAGCGGCCTCGGCTGCCAAAGAATTTCCGGCCAGTAGAAGCGAAAACAGAATTTGAATCAAAAGTAGTTTAATCATTTTTCTTTATACTGTTAAGATAGATTTAAGATGAGTCAGGGCAAGCTGATTAGTGTCTCATCCATTATTAATCGTCCGTCATTCAATATCGGCCGCACCGGCATAGAATCTACGGTGGTGGCTATACCAATATCTTCTTTAAATCCGATACTGACTAAAAACCGGGCGTGTTCTCCTTTTTCGATAGTCTCGTACAAGGTGCCTGAATTATTTTGATATAGCTGCCAGGCCATTGAGGCCGCATCGTTTAGTTTATGGCCGCCAGCGCCATTTGAAAAAATTCGCTCAATCATCAGGCCGCCACACAAAGTATCCTCGATAGAAAAATTTCCCTGACGGCCGCTGCAGGCTATTACCAGATCTCTGCCGTTTTCTGTTACTTTTTCAACAATTTTAGAAGCATTAACCAGTCCGCCGGCCAGCACCTGCCAGGCTTTAGCGGTCTTCTTAAACATGGCCGTGCCGTTGGTAGTGGTCATGACCACAAACTTGCCGCCGACGGTTTCTTTGGTAAACTCCGCCGGAGAATTTCCCAGATCAAAATTCTCTATTTTAACTCCGCCGCGCTCTCCGGCCAGAACTGTATTATCTCTGCCCAGGGTGGCGCGAAGCTCGGCCGCTTCACCGGATTCCGCAGTCGGGATAACCCCTTTGGCGCCGGCCATCAAAGCTGCACAGGCCGAAGTTGTAAAACGGAGCACGTCAATTACAACCACGGTCTTTTCCTCAAGGCTGGCCTCTGCAAAAGGGAGAGGCGTCAGATAAAGTTCAATGTTCATATAGTCATCTCAATTTTCAAGCAGCCGTTCGTTATAAGTTTGTCCCAATAAGTCATCCAGTTCTTGCCAGAATCAGTCATTTACCTCTCGCCAGAATTAGTCATCCTGCTCTCACCAGAATGAGTCATCCTGAGCTCGCTCAAATTCGTCATCCAAAGTCCCTCTAACGTCACCCTGAGCTTGTCCAAATTTGCTACCCTGAACACGCCCAAATTTGTCACCCTGAGCCTGTCGAAGGGTGTTCTACCTATGCGAGGCCTTCTTATAAAACGGAGGTTTAACAACTGTCGCCGTAAACCGTTTACCGCGAATTTCGATTTCAACCGTCGAACCGGACTTCGACAGCCGTCTGGGAACATAACCCATCGCAATCGGCTTTTGAAGCGTTGGTGAAAAAGTTCCCGATGTCAGTTTTCCGATTTTTTCGGCGCCGTCATAAATATCGTAGCCCTGTCTGGGAAAAACGCGGCCTGCAAGCTCTAAACAGACCAGTCTCCGCGAAGGTTTTTCTTCTTTTTGTTTAACAAGCACCTCTTTGCCGATAAAGTCTTTTTCCAGATCAACAATCCAGCTAAGTCCGGCTTCTATCGGAGTAGTAGTGCTGTCGATGTCATTGCCGTATAACGCCATTTTCATTTCCAGCCGCAAAGAATCACGCGCACCCAGGCCGATCAGTTTCATCTCAAATTTCTGCCCGGCTTCGGTTAGCGCATTCCACAATATTGTGGCATGTTCGGGTGCTATATAGAGCTCAAAACCATCTTCGCCGGTATAACCGGTACGCGAAAAGAGAATGTCAATTCCGGCAATCTCGGCTAAGGCCCAGCTGTAATATTTCATACTCTCTAAATCATAGTCAGTGATTTCTGATAAGACTTTCAGAGCGCTGGGGCCCTGAACCGCCAGTAAACTTGTCTCAGCAGATTTGTCGATCAGCTTAACATCAAAGTCGTCAGTCTGTGCGCTTAACCACTTAAAATCTTTATCAATGTTAGAGGCATTGACCACTAACATATAGCGCGTCGGCAGTTTATAAACCAGAAGGTCATCAACAATGCCGCCATCGGGCTGACACATGCAGTTGTACAGACACTGCCCGATATCCATTTTGGCCACGTTATTGACTGTAACATACTGCAGAAAATCCAAGGCCTGCGGTCCGTTTACCTCGAACTCTCCCATATGCGAGAGGTCAAACATGCCCACATTTTCACGCACGGCCGTGTGCTCGGCTGTTATGCCGCCTGCATACTGCACCGGCATAAGAAACCCGGCAAACGGCACCATCTTGGCCCCGGCTTCGACATGAAAGTCGTAGTAGGGGGTTTTAATCAGGCTTTCTGTCGCTGTTTCTCCGCTCAAATCATCTCCCTAACAAGGTAGTTGTCAATAACTTGCCGGAATAAGCAGGAGAAAGAGGGGATTGTCAAGAGGGGATGTATGAACTGGAGGTAACTATAAATTCTATTTTCTGCGTGCCACCTTTTTGTAAAAATTCAGACTCTTTAAGTAATTATCAAACTCTGTTCTACCGCTCAACGGTATTTTCTTACCCTCTGATTTCTTATACTTATAATAATCAACATTTTCATGAGGAAGATAAGCTATATACGGGTGAGCAAAAGTTGAGCCTCCACATTTAAGCGCGGTAACTAACTGGAGGCTTTTTCTCGCGCGTGTCATAGCAACATAAAATGCGTTTGAGCTTATCCATTTCATATTCTGGTTATCAAAGCCAATAATAATAACATGGTCAGCAGAAAGTCCTTTTGAGCCAACAATTGACATAAGTTCAATCGCGCTCATTTGCTGTTTCCCAAATTCTTGATATTGCGCTTCTTGGGCTTCCACAAGATTAGTTAACCTTCTTTCGGAAATTGGTCCAGAAATTAGTTCTTGGATTAAGAGTTCAGGCTTTCCAATTTCTAATAATTTTGACAATTCTTCTACCTGAATGGCTTCGGAGTATTCAGAATCCATAATTGATTTTATCTGCTCACATTTGTCTTTTATTTCAACAAGTTTCTCGTCTTCCAAATCAGCAAAGTTCTGTCCAAGTTCAATTACTTCTTCCAGTAATTTATGGATATCACTCCTGCTCAGTGATTCGTAAAACATAACCTTTCTGAAGTTGAAGTTGTCGATATAGTTAATACCTAAAGCGTAATATGTTAACAGCATGTAGTAATCTTGTGACAATAGAGAAACCTTGTGCTTGTATTGTGAAACAGCATCAAATATTTGTTCCTTGTTTGGACCGAAGAAATTTAGTTTTGCTGAACCAGCCAGAATAAGAAGAAAAGGATCTTTGGCATCATCTGACTCAAGTTGTTCTTTACGTTTTTCAATTTGAGCATGATTGTCAGCTATAAATTCTTCAATGAATTGAATGGCGGAGCCAGAATTAGGGCATGCGATGATCTGAACTTTGGAAGAGTCACTTTCGCTAAGCAAGGGAAGAAATAACTTTTCAATTGTTTCGGGTTCTCTTTCTTCAGCAATAAATGCTTCGCTACATTTCACAATATGGTAGCCACACCTACCACAAAATGGCAACATAGCCTTTGTGAACTCATTATTATCATATAATTCTCTAATCAATTCCGGCTTACTAGACTTCAATTCTTCGTACAGGACCTGTTCGTCGTCCCCTACGATAAGTACACTGATTGCATTTCCAGTAAATGACATTATGAAGTCCTGCTCTGCTTGATTAAAATCCTGATGTTCGTCAACAATGAAATGCGAAGCAAAGCTCAAAGTCGGATTTTCCTTTAGGGCAGCAGTTGCACGGATAATCAAATCTGCGAATCCTGACGCGTTGTACAATCGGCACAGTTGGAAATATGTATCCTTGATACCTTGCCAGTCAGTTGTTTCTTCAAAAGAGTTATCATAGAGTTGCTTATTGAACGCCTTTTCTGAATAAGTATCATTATCAAGTGAAGGGTAGAATTCTAATACGTCTGACCAGATTTCTTTTTTCCACTCCTGTCCGATCATTTTAAAAAAGTCTGCAAGAGGCCACTCAGAAGAGCCATTATTCTTTTCAACTAAGCTTCTTGCAAGCCTATGAAGTGTGATTATAGATATTTTTTTCTTGTTGCCATCGGATAAATTGTCATTCAGTTGCACATCCTTGTCAAGGTCGCTGACAAGCTTCCTTACGAAACTTGTAACCAATACAGAAATATCAGAATTGTCATCAAACCAATTTTGAATGCGTGACATGAAGAGATGACTTTTACCAGTTCCGGGGCCAGATACAATCAATATTTTATCTGAAGAACATTTGGCAATTTCTGTCGCATTTCTGTTTCTATATTCTATTCGCTGATTTTCATCAAGATGTAGTAAGTGGTCCCTTGTTGCTTGAATTTCTGACTGCGAAAATTGCAAGCAGTCAGTTTTTAAGAGACACATTATACCCTCCGTTCTTTTATCGTATTTACCCCACCATCCCTCTCAGTACGGTCTGAAGTATCCCGCCGTTGTTGTAGTAGTCGACTTCAATCGGGGTGTCGAGGCGGGCAACGACGTTAAAGGTCTTGTTGCTTTTTGATGGGTTGTCAGGAACGTTGCCTCCTTCGTTTTCCCAATCGCCAAGAATTTCAGATTTTGACTTAGACCCTTCGACTCCGCTCAGGGTGGCGTTTTTCTGCCCTTCGTCCCCATTGGCTTCACTCAGGGCAGTTCCGCTCAGGGTGACAGCCTTGACTGTCAATTCATGCTTCGGTCCTAAGTCGCCGGGTAGGTCGATAGCAAAAGTTTCGTGGCCGGTCAGGCCGAGTGATTCACGTGACTCGCCCGGCATAAACTGCAGCGGCAAAACACCCATCCCAATCAGATTACTGCGGTGAATGCGTTCAAAAGATTCAGCAATGACAGCCTTTATTCCCAACAGAAAAGTTCCTTTGGCGGCCCAGTCGCGCGATGAACCCATGCCGTAATCTTTACCGGCCAGTACGACTAACGAAATGCCGTCAGATTTATATTTCATGGCCGCTTCATAAATTGTCATCTGAACGCCTGTCGGCAGATAAATCGTCAGGCCTCCCTCGGTGCCGGGCGCCAGCAGATTGCGCAGCCGGACATTGGCGAAAGTTCCGCGCGTCATAACTCGGTCGTTGCCGCGGCGCGAACCATAGGAATTAAAATCCTTAAATTCCACACCGGTCTCAAGCAGGTACTTGCCCGCCGGAGAATCTTTCATGATAGCGCCGGCCGGTGAGATATGGTCGGTCGTTATCGAATCACCTAACATACAGAGCACGCGGGCATTTTTAATAGAGGCAGCGCCGGGAGATTTTAATGGCATATTTTCAAAAAACGGCGGATTCTGGATATAGGTCGAGCTTTCTTCCCAGGGGTAAAGGTCGCCGCCCTTGGCAGGGATAGCATCCCAGGCCGGGTTGCCGGAAAAAACGCCGCTATAACGTTTCTTAAACATCTCAGGCGAAACCGAGGCCGCGACAATTTCGAGAATCTCACTCTGTGCGGGCCAGATATCTTTTAGATAAACCGGCTGGCCATCGCTGCCTGTGCCCAGCGGTTCTGTGGTCAAATCAATATCAGTTGTCCCGGCTAAAGCGTAGGCGACAACTAACGGGGGAGAAGCTAAGTAATTGGCTTTGGTCAGCTGATTGATGCGTCCCTCAAAATTACGGTTACCGGAAAGGACCGCCGAGGCTATCAGATTACCGCTTTCGATAGCATTTACTACCGCTTCGGGCAGCGGTCCGGAGTTGCCGATACAGGTCGTGCAGCCAAATCCGACATTATGAAAGCCAAGCTGCTCCAGCGAAACCATCAGTCCGGCTTTTTCCAGATAGTCAATGACCACCCGCGAGCCGGGCGCCATTGAAGTCTTCACATACGGTTTGACATTCAAGCCTTTTTCGACTGCTTTTTTAGCCAGCAGCCCGGCGGCTACCAGTACCAGCGGGTCGGAAGTATTAGTGCATGATGTAATAGCCGCAATGACCACTACGCCATGGCTGACTTTTGATTTGTCGCCGTTTTGAATTTCAACCTGTTTTCCCAATTCATCCTCAGGTAGCTGAAAGCCGCGTTCTGTAAAGGGCTTTGTCAAAAGTTCGTTAAAATCTTTCTTCATGCTTCTTAGAGGAACTCTGTCCTGCGGACGTTTGGGACCGGCTAAACATGGCTCGACAGTTGAAATATCAAGCTCAAGAAAATCTGTAAACTCAGGCTCAGTTGATGCATCGCGAAAGAGCATTTGCTCTTTGGCATAACGTTCTACTAAGTCGATTTGCTCGTTGCTTCTGCCGGTAAGTTTCAAATAATCAAGGGTGTGCTGGTCGATAGGGAAAAAGCCTATAGTTGCACCATACTCCGGCGCCATATTAGAAATCATGGCCCGAGACGGCAGCGGCAGCTGGTCAAGGGCTGGTCCGTAGTACTCAACAAATTTGCCAACCACTCCTTTATTGCGCAGCATCTGGGTGATTGTCAAAACCAGATCCGTACCGGTGACGCCGTCTTTTAACTGCCCGGTCATCTTAAAACCGATGACTTCCGGAGTAAGCATATAAATTGGCTGACCTAACATGGCCGCCTCGGCTTCGATTCCACCGACTCCCCAGCCGACAATGCCCAGGGCGTTTATCATAGTGGTGTGGCTGTCGGTACCAACCAGCGTATCCGGCAGAGCTGTGCCGTTTTGGTTTATGACGCACTTGCCCAGATATTCTAAATTTACCTGATGGCAGATTCCGGTAGCAGGCGGCACGACTTTGAAATTCTTAAAGGCTTCTTTGCCCCAGTGTAAAAATTCATAGCGTTCGTAGTTTCTTTCAAACTCTTTTTTGGCGTTTATTTCGAGTGCCTGCCGCGAGGCAAAGGCATCGACCTGCACCGAATGGTCCACCACCAGATCAACCGGCACCAGCGGATTTATTCTCTGTGGGTCGCCGCCAATCTTTTTCATAGCGTCACGCATAGCGGCTAAGTCGACTACTAAAGGCACGCCGGTAAAATCCTGCAATAGTACTCTGGCCGGGCGGTAGGCAATTTCGACATCGCCGACATTTTTAGCATTGTATTCGGCCAGTTTTATGACGTCATCTTCGGTAACAGTGCGGCCGTCAATATTGCGCAGCAGATTTTCCAGCAGAACTTTGATAGAATAGGGCAGCTTGTCTATTGAGCCGAATTGATTGAGCGAATCAAGGCGGTAAATTGTTATTTCACCGGTACTGGTCTTTAGTTTGCCTTTTGCCTCAAAACTGCTCATATTTTCCCTTCGTTTTTTTTGAACTATGTAGAACAAATGTATATTTATTTGTTATAGTAATTATAACGGCAGCACAAGGATAAAGTGCAGAGCTTGTGAAAAAGGGAACTTTCTTTAATGCTCATAAAGCAATTATCAAAAGACTTCATAGAAATCCATGCCCCCGCCAAGATCAACCTTTTTTTGCAAGTACTTGGCAAACGCCCCGATGGATTCCATAATATTAACTCTCTAATGCAGGCTATTACCCTTTTTGACCGGCTGAAAATTGAGAAAATTGATGAGCCTGAATGTAGAGTCAAGCTGACCGGTAATTTCAGCTCGGCTGCTATAAAAAATAATCTGGTGACGCGGGCTTATGAGCTATTCAAGAAAGAGTTTGGGCTCAAAAGCGGTATAAAAGTTAATTTGGAAAAAAATATCCCTATTGCTGCCGGTTTAGGTGGTGGCTCATCGGACTGTGCCGCCGCAATGATTGCGTTTAACCTGATTTTTGAATTGGGATTGTTGAATTCTGAACTCATAAAGCTTTCTTTTAAGCTGGGCTCAGATATTCCTTTTTTTTTCAGCAAAGGACAGGCTGTTGTCTCTGGGCGGGGAGAAGTAGTTGAAGAAACAGATTTTCCGGTCAATTATAAGATTGTTTTGGTATCGACAGGCATTTCAGTATCAACTGCTCATAGTTACGAGGCTTTGAATTTGAAGTTGACAACAAATAAAAGCGCTTTTACGTTAGAGCCTTACTGTGGGTCGGACGTCTACATTGAGTTGCTTTCAGGCATTGAAAATGATTTTGAAGCAATTCGATTTGAACTTACTCCAAGTTTGCTGGTAATAAAAAAGGAATTATTGAAAAACGGCGCATTGCTTGCGAGAATGAGCGGGTCTGGGCCAACTATGTTTGGAATTTTTTTGGATAATTGTAAAAGAGGACGTGTCAGCAGTGTTGACTTCCCGGATTGTCATCTGTACACGGTTAAGCCATTTCTCCTAACAGAACGGGAAATGCAGCAACAAGAAGGGGAATCAAATGGAGATTACAGAGATTCGGGTTACCCTTAAGGACGAAGAACGTCTGAAGGGATTCGCCAATATTACGTTTGACAGCAGTTTTGTTGTCCGGGGCATGAAGATTATTGAAGGGAACACAGGGCTTTTTGTATCTATGCCCAGCCGTAAACGCCCAAATGGCACTTATCAGGATATCGTCCATCCTATAAATCAGGATATGCGCGAGAATATTGAGAATATGGTCCTAAAAGAATATGGGGAAGAAATCAAAAGAAACTCTTGAATTTGAGAACACTTTTGCTTTATTTAAATTAGTTTAGAGAGTTGAAAATGATTTCGAGCCGATTCAATTTTTACTCTATCCTGAATTAGCGACCATAAAAGAAGCATAATTGCAAAGTGGGGCTGAGCTTGCAAGAATGATGGGGGCAGGTCCTACAAAATTTGGAATATTTGCCGATAATTGGGAAAGCAGTCGTGTCTGTGGAAAAATCTTTTCGGACTGTCAGCTGTACACGGTTAAGCTTTTCCGCCTGCCAGGGCAGGGGACCCCACAACTTTGAGGAAGAGACCGTGGAAATTACAGAAATTCGTGTTACCCTAAGAAATGAAGAACGACTAAAAGGATTTGCTAATATCACTTTTGACAACAGCTTTGTTGTCAGGGGAATGAAAATAATCGAGGGAAATAACGGCCTTTTTGTTTCAATGCCCAGTCGGAAGCGCCCAAACGGCACTTATCAGGATATAGCCCACCCGATTCATCAGGATATGCGGGAGGATATTGAATCTCAGGTTTTAAAAGAATATCAGGAAGAAGTCAAAAGAAACTCTTCAAATTGACCGTTTTTATTCTTTTATTGCCAGTGCCCTGGGGCGTCGTCAAGCGGTAAGACACCAGCCTTTGAAGCTGGCATTCCCAGGTTCGAATCCTGGCGCCCCAGCCATTTTTTGCTTATATTAAAATCTGCTCTCATTCCCAATTTTGAATGAGGGCAATTTAGTGCTGGAAATTTTGAAGGACCGTTAAATGATTGTCAGAAGTGATTTGAAGCTGGTCACGGGAAATGGAAATTATCCCCTGGCGCAAGACATTGCCAAGTATCTGGGTGAAGAGTTGACCAAGTGTACTGTCAGCCGTTTCTCAGACGGTGAGATATTTGTACAGATAGAAGAAAATATCAGAGGGCATGATCTATTCATAATCCAGCCCACTAATCCGCCGGCTGATAATCTGATGGAGCTGCTTATTTTGATTGAAGCTGCCAGAAGAGCTTCAGCCATGAGAATCACCGCCGTCCTTCCCTATTACGGCTACGCCAGACAGGACAGAAAAGATAAACCGAGAGTCGCTATTACTGCCAAATTAGTGGCCAATCTTATCACCACCGCCGGAGCCGATAGAATTATTACAATGGATCTTCATGCCAGTCAGATACAGGGATTTTTTGACCTGCCCCACGACCATTTGTACTCTTCAGTTTTGTTTAATAAATATTTCCGCACCTTGAAACTTGAAAACCTTTGTGTTGTTTCACCCGATGTCGGTTCTATTAAACTGGCCAGGGCAACTTCGAAATCGTTAGACGCCGATATTGCCATAGTTGACAAGAGGCGGCCAAAAGCAAATGTTGCTGAAGCTATGAATTTGATTGGCACCGTGGAAAATAAAAATGTTTTGATCAGAGATGACATGATAGATACCGCCGGTTCAATCGCGGCCGCAGCAGAATGTGTCAAGCAAAACGGCGCTCTGGACATTTATGCGGCGGCTACGCATGGTGTCCTGTCGGGACAGGCTTTAGAGAGAATTGAAAAATCGCCCATAAAAAAACTTATTATTTCAGACTCAATAGACCAGTCAGAGCGAGACTTGCCTGACAAGATAGAGGTTTTGACCTGTTCTGAACTGATAGGAGAAGCAATAAAAAGAATAGCTGATGAGGAATCTGTCTCATCGCTATTTGAAGATCAACCGATGGTAGTTTAATTATTTATAATTAAATGAGAGTAGGAAGGAATTGAAAGAATCATGAAAGAAGTTGTATTAGCAGTCACCTCGCGAGAAGGTGTTGGCAAAGGTTTTGCGCGCAGAGTAAGAATGAACGGGAATATTCCCGCCATAATTTATGGCCCCCAGACCAAGCCGATATCTGTTCAGGTCAACCATCGACAATTTCAATCGGCCTGGAAAACAGCCGGCGGCAGCAGCGCTATTTATAATCTGGACCTTGATGGAAAAACCAAAAAGGTGCTTATCAGGGAGCTGCAAAGAGACCCGGTGACAAGTGAGATAGTCCATGTAGATTTTCACGCTATTTCAATGACAAAACCGATTCACCTGTCTGTGCCGATCAGGCTTATAGGTGTTCCGGTCGGTGTTAAGACCGACGGTGGCATTATGCAGACAACAATGCGCGAGTTCGAGATTTCCTGCTTACCGGCAGATATCCCCGAGCATATTGATATTGATGTCGAAAGCCTGCATATTGGAGAATCTATCCATGTTAAAGATATTAAGATTGAAAAAGCAAAAATCCTTGATGAAGAACAGCGGACAATAGTCGTTATTTCTGCCCCGACGGTAATGAAGTCAACAGAAGAAGAAGCCGCCGAAGCTGCTGAAGAAGAAGCAGCTGCCGAAGGCACCGAAGCTGCTGAAGGTGCAGAAGGTGCTGAAGGTGCAGAAGGTGCCAAGAAAGAAGAAGGCACTGATGATAAAGACAAAGACAAAGATAAAGGCAAGAAATAAAAAAAGCCGGTAATTCAGTCAAATATTTTAATAGAAAAACCGCTTCTGTCCGGAGGCGGTTTTTTTAATAACTACATCATATCAAATGGGTCGACGTCGACTACGACTTTTATTCCTGAAGGCATCTTAAAGCGGCTCTCGTTTTCTTCCCAAACCTTGAGCATCTGCACGAATTTTACGACCTGCTTGGTTTTTACAAAGAGATGCCGCCTGAAATTTTTCCTTAAAAAATACATAGGGCAGGGCGCCGGGCCTAAAAGCTCAGCTTTGAGATGGCTCTTATCTATTTTGCTCTTAAGTGCTTTGCCGAATAAAAGCGCATGTTCTTCCAGTCTCAATTCATCGGTTCCTGAAAGAACAAAATTTATTATTCTAGTGAAAGGAGGATAGTCGAATTCGCGTCGTTTCAATATTTCTTGTTTAAAAAAAGAGATGTAATCCTGTTTGGCAGCATTGAGTATGACATCTCTTTCGGGATAATAAGTTTGAATCAGCACCTGTCCCATATTATCAGACCTGCCTGAGCGGCCTGAAACCTGCAGAAGTCTTGAAAAGGATTTTTCAGTCGCTCGGAAATCCGGCAAATCCAGACTCTGGTCGGCAGAAAGCACACCTACCAAAGAGACCCCCGGCAAATCCAGCCCTTTGGTTACCATCTGCGTTCCCAAAAGCATATTTTGTTTTCTGGCGGCAAAGTCTGAGAGGATTTTGAAAGCTTTGGTTCTGCCTCTGGCAGAGTCGGAATCAAGACGTGCCGGCTTTCCTCGTTCAAACAAATATCCTAAACTTTCTTCCACTCTTTGAGTACCCACTCCGCGGTACGCGAAAGCCGTGGCGCCGCAGTTGGGACAGATATTATAATTCGGTTCCACATTTCCACAATAGTGGCAGGAAAGTTTCTGTCCCGACTTGTGAAAAGTCAAATTTACTTTGCAGTCAGGGCACGATGGTACAAAACCGCAGGAGTCGCATTTTATATAGGGAGAGTAGCCTCTGCGGTTTAGAAAAAGGATAATCTGCTGGTCCTTCGCCAGACGGTCCTCGATTTCTTTTTTTAGAGGATAGGAGAGAAAATTAAGGTCTCCGCCAAGTCGGTGTTTTTGCATGTCAATAATTTGAACTTTGGGTAAAGTTGCCTGTCCCGGTCTCTTGGTCAAGGTATGCAATTGGTATCTGCCGGTTTTGGCGTTGTGGTAAGACTCAAGCGATGGAGAAGCTGAGCCCAGCATAATAGGAATGTCATTTATTTTCGCTCTCATTATGGCTGAGTCACGCGCCTGAAAACGCGGAGACGGATTATCCTGCTTGTAGCTGTCGTCGTGCTCTTCGTCAACCACGATAAAGCCGATGTTCGGCAATGGCGCAAAAAGCGCGGAGCGCGGACCGATTGCTATTTTGTATCTGCCGGAGAGTATACCCCGCCAGCTTTCCATCCGCTCAGTATTGGTCATAGCTGAATGAATCACAGCAACGGCGTCCCCAAAAAATCCTCTCAAGTAAGACAGGGTAGTGCCGGCCAGCGTTATTTCAGGAGTCAGCACCAAAACAGTTTTGCCCTCTTTGATGACTTCAGCTGCCAGATTGCAGTATACCAGTGTCTTGCCAGAGCCGGTCACGCCGTGAAGGAGGTGAACCCGGTGGCCTTTGCCTAGTGAAGGAACTATTTTATCAAAGATAACCTGCTGCTCGCTTGTCAGCGATATTTCTCTTACTCCCGATCGTCCTTTGATAAAACTTAAGGGAATTTCAGACTCTGAAGCTGTTGCTGATTCCAGAAAATCAGAGCTGCTGTCATCCGGCCAAATTTCTATAATGGCGTTTTCTTTTTTGAGCTGGTTTAAGAGACGGGAGTCAAACTGCCTGATAGTTTTGAGTGTCAATGCTGACAGTTTTTTCCCGGCCTCAACTTTCGGGAGGAGTTCTGGCGGGATAGATTTGGTTGTCTTTTGCCAGATGTAATGTGATGACTTACTTTTTCTGATTGCCACAGGCAAAGCCATAGCCAGAACATCGGCCGGATTACAAAAATAATAGTCCGCTATCCAGAGACAGAGCAAAAAGAGTTCCTTTGAAAAAAGTGAGGAGTCATCAATTGTTCTGGCGATGCTCTTTATTTTAATGCCGGACTTTTCAGATGTTTTACCTAAGTAGAAGCCGATTTTGTTGTTTTTGCCAAAAGGAACCAATACTCGCTGCCCGCAGGCAAGCACAGGCGTATTATTCGGAACGGAGTATACGAACGTTTTCTTGAGAGGTCCGGCTACGGCAATTTCAGCAAAGTTCATAAGTTAAATTAGTCAAATTCTCATAATAAAAAAAGCGGCAGGAGAATTTTTCCTGCCGCTTTAAGTATATAATTTTTATTAAGAACTCTATATCACATAATAAGAGAAACTAATTGCTGAGACGTTTGAGGTTTTTTTCAGCTTCGGCCTTTTTGGCAGCGCTGGCACGGGTTTCGACGTATAAGTCGCTTAGCCGCTCCCAGATTATTCTTCTTTCGCTGTCAATCTCAACGACTTTTTCATAAGCAATAACTGATTCCTTGAATTTTTGCAGGGTCAGCTGGCAGTCGCCCAGCGAAATCCAGTGTTCGATATTGTCCGGCTCCATAACTGACAGTTTTTCATAAACTTCAGCAGCTATTTTGTAGCGCCCTCTGATAAAACTTATAAGGGCGTATTCTTCATGCCCCCTGATCGAATCAGGATTTATGGTTATGAGCTTTTCATAATAGGTTGCCGATTTATCAAATATTTCGTTGGCCTCTTCACGCATTGTAGCTGCCTTATCAGGGTTGTCTCCACTAATTTTAGAAGCTTTTTTCATTGTCAGACCGGCTTTTTGTCTGTAAAAATCACCAAGTCCGACCAGCGCATCCGGGTAAGCAGAGTCAACTGCCAGCATCTTTTCAAAGACCGACATGGCCGAGTCCATCATATCGCAGCGGATATAACAGATTGTCAAATTA
>JACZWU010000008.1 GCA_022571985.1 Candidatus Zixiibacteriota bacterium
GATAAGGCCGTTGAGCCAATTCAACCTCCTGAAATTGAATTGGAAAAAATAGTCGGCAATTGGTTTTGGCTTGAATCATGTGGAGGGATCGCCGGCATTTGCTTTGATACTTCCGGATTCGGGAGTGAGGGAATCTCTTTCACCAAAGACGGCATATTCTATCGCTGGTGCGATGTTTGCTATCCGTTGCCAATTGATTACAAAATTGAACAGAAGACATCTTATTTCTACGGACCGGATACTATTGTAACTGCAATCGTGTTCATACATGAAGATGTGACTATTGTGGATTTGATAATAAAACAGCTTGATGATAACGGACTTACGGTTATAGAAGACTGTGGTGACTGTTATGAGAGTGTTTACTCAAGAATTAATTAGATAGAATCAGCTTGCAGGACTGAAAACATTCAGCCCTTACAAAGTAGGTAACAATGAAAGCAAATGCAATTCTTCTGACTTTTTTCGCTATCTTCATTACGACTTCATGTAGCGATAAGGCTGTTGAGCCAATTCAACCTCCTGAAATTGAATTGGAAAAAATAGTCGGCAATTGGTTATGGCTTGAATCATGCGGAGGGATTGACGGTAATTGCGAGGACTCTTCCGGATTCGGCGACGATGGTATATCTTTTGGTAAAGACGGTAGTTTTTTCGCCTGGGGTACTTTAGTCGATCCTATGGATGGAATAGAATACAATATCGAACAAAAGACGTCTTTTATATTCGGACCGGATACTATAGTAACTGCAATAGTGTTCAAACATGAAAGTGTGACTTTCACAGATTGGATAATAACAATTCTCGACGACAATTCACTTACAATTGTGCGAAACTGTGCTGACTGTTACGAAAGTGTTTACTCAAGAATTCGAACTACAGATCCAATTATTGTTGGGCCGGATTAAGTCAGCCTCTACAATACTCTCCCTCGGCTCCCTGGACTCCCACGGGACTTCGTGCGCTTCGGGACTTTGTTCGCTCGGGACTATAGTCAGGGTGACGATGTGTGAAAGATGGATTCCCGACTACTCGGGAATGACAGTTGGCTAAAGCTTAAACAATTCCTTGACGATTCTCGTCTTAATAGTTAGAATAAATTGTCGATTATAGGAACTAATTAACAAAGTAGGTCACTATGAAAGCAAATACAATTCTACTGACTTTTTTCGTTATCTTGTTAGCAACTTCATGCAGCGATAAATCTGTTACTCCAAATCAACCGCCCGGGGATGAACAACAAATAATCGGCAATTGGTTATGGGTTAAATCATGTGGCGGATTCGCCGGTGGTTGCACTGATAATTCCCCCTTGCCGAATATGGGCATCACTTTCACCAAAGACGGCATATTTTATGCCTGGTGCGATGTTTGCGATCCGCTTGAACTAGAATACAGCGTTGTGCGGAAGAAGTCATATATATACGGACCGGATACAATAGTGGATATGCTTGTGATAGGAAGTACAAGTATGTTTTACCCACAACAGATAATAAGACATCTCGATGACAGTTCGCTAACGCTTGTGCAAGATTGTTTTGACTGTTATGAGAATTATTACTCAAGGATTCGAACTACAGATCCAATTATAGTTGACCCGGGTGGTGTCAGCCCCTAAGAATGTTCTCGTGGGTTCCAGTGTCACCCGTCGAGCCCTCTCGGCTACGCTCTGGACGGCGCAGGATCAGTGTGACGAGTGAAAAAGATGGATCCCAGCCTGCGCTGGAATGACAGAAGAGGCAGTGGGACTAAGTTTGTATCTTTGAATCGAGCATCTTCCTGGCAGCCGCTTTGGCTTCCTCAAATACAACCGCAATAGGCACGCCTTTTTCAGAGGCTGCCTTTTTGCAATCTTCATATTCGGGATGAATACTTTTTATGTCACCACCCAGTCTGCCGACTTTGATACCGATGTCGCCATAGGAGGTTTCGACTGAAACGATTTCCCTGTGAAGCTTTTTTCTCCCAATACGCTGAATGCGCATTCCGAGCGTGGACACTTCACTAAAAACTGTTGAGAGCACCTCATCCAGTCTCTCCGGTTCGATAATTATACTCATCATTGTCCCCGGCCTGTTTTTTTTCATCGAAATCGGCGTCATATAAAAATCCAATACTCCCTGGCTTAAAAGCAATTCCGAGGTATAGCCAAGTAGTTCAGGATTCATATTATCTATATTGGTTTCCAGCAGAAGCACTTCATCGGACAAATATTTCTCTGTAGCAGCTTCCCCTAAGCAGATCCTCAATAGATTAGGGATTTCCAGATCCCGGCTGCCAGCCCCGTAGCCAATCCGGGAAACCGTCATATCCGGCATTGTTCCATAGCTTTTTGCAAATGCTTTGAGAATGGCCACACCTGTCGGCGTTGCCATTTCAGCTTCAATTCCCCGAGAATAGGTGGGAATCCCCTCAAGAATTTCCATTGTCGCCGGAGATGGTACCGGGATAGTACCGTGCTGACAATTTATGAAGCCGGTGCCTACTTGAACTCTGGACGAATATACTTCTTCGATACCCAGCTTGCTTATGCCATAGACCGAGCCAACAATGTCCACGATAGAATCGATGCCGGCGACTTCGTGCAGATGTATATGATTGATATCTTTTTGATGAATCTTCGCTTCCGCCTCTGCTACATATCGAAAAACTTTTTCAGATTTGATTTTGATTTTGTTCTGCAGATCGCTCTTATCCAAAATATCAAGAATATTGGTGAAAGTCCGGTGAGGATGGCGCTCGGTGACACTAACATCAAACTTAACGCCCCTGATACCATTCCTGGAAGTCGTTTCAGCTTTTAACTTAATCCCCGGCAAATTCAGTTTCTGCATTTCGGACTCAAGGTCCTCTACCTCTAGCCCAAGATCGATCAGCGCCCCTAAAATCATATCACCGCTAATACCTGAGAAGCAGTCAAAATATGCTATCTTCATTTATTTCACTGTTCCTAATTGAGACGGGCCACAAAGTGTCCGGCACCAAAACCGTTGTCAATGTTCATCACCGCCACACCGGGCGCACAGGAGTTCAGCATCGTCAGTAACGCCGCCAGACCCTCAAAGCTACTGCCATAGCCGATACTTGTTGGCACGGCAATAACCGGTTTACGAGTAAGTCCGCCCACCACGCTGGCCAGGGCGCCATCCATGCCTGCTACAACAATAATTGCATCAGCGGAATTCATTAGCTGAATCTCCCCTGTAAGACGGTGCAGACCGGCGACGCCGACGTCATAAAGACGTTCAACCGAATCGCCTCCCAAAAGTTCAGCAGTAACAGCGGCCTCTTCGGCAATAGGGATATCCGATGTCCCGCCGGTTATGACGAGAATCTTTTTGTTTTTTTTCTTACTCTCGATCTTGCCTATGGCAACAATTCGCGCAACATCATAGTATACCGCCTTGCCGTTTACACCGGCGATTGCCTGATAAATTTCATCGCTGGCTTTAGTGGCTATCACCGGTTGTTTTAGATCAGCTAACTTTTTGGCTATTTCGCTGATTTGTGCTGTCGATTTACCTTTGCAAAAGATGACTTCTGGAAATCCGGTTCTGAGCATCCGATGGGTATCCAGTTTAGCGAAATCGAGATTTTCATAGGGAAGCGAGGTGAACGTCTCCAGTGCTTCGGGCACAGTCATGGAATTTTCCTGGACCCTTTCCAGCACGGCTTTAATTTTTATTCTGTCCATTAGTCTTTATAAACGTGTTCATGCTGCCCATTCTGTAACCTTCCAGATCAACAGTGACATATTTGTAGCCTAAAGCCTTGAAGGCCGTTACGATTTTGTTCATCGATGACTCTTTAAGCAATACCGGGAATTCATCTTTCGGCACCTCTATTCGAACCAGTTCACCATGTACCCTGACACGTTTCTGTTTGATACCCAGTTGTTCCAAAAACATTTCAGCCTTTTCAACTTTAGCAATGTTTTCTTCATAAAGACGGGTGCCATATGGGAATCTGGTTGAGAGGCAGGCTTCGGCCGGCTTATTCCAGGTTGGTAATTGCAGCTGTCTTGATAATATCCGAATCTCGTCTTTGGTCAGCTTGGCCTCTTTCAAGGGACTGTTTATTCCGAATTCGGTTGCCGCAGTCAGCCCGGGCCGATAGTCGGTGGTATCGTCGTAGTTGGTACCGTCCACCACCCAGGCTAAATTGTGTTGTTCAGCCAGCAGCAGCAGTTTTGTAAACAGCATTTTTTTGCAGTAGTAGCAGCGGTCGGCAGGATTGGCGGCAAACTTTTCGTTTTTCAGTTCATTCTGATAAATTACTTCATGACTGACTCCGATCGAGTTAGCAATTTCTCTGGCACACTCCAGCTCTTTTGTTTTATAAATTGGAGAATGAGTGGTAACCGCCAGCACTTTACTGTTCAAAACATCAAAAGCAACTTTCAATAGAAATGTGCTATCCGTACCTCCGGAATAAGCCACCAGAACGCTGCCCATAGCAGTCAGTCGACTCACCAGCGCATGCAGCTTGGCAGAAAGAGAATTGTCTATATCCAACGCATCATAACTAACACTTAGTTCAATCATCTCTGAGACTCCATAACTTAGCTGCAGCAAGCTGCCGTTTCAGGTCGCGGCCGGTTTGTAGTTTGACCAAAACCATATCGGAGTATTTGAGATTTGTCAAGATTCAACAGAACTGTTTCGAATTGATGCTAATTCTATCTAACTGCGCGGGACACCTCGCCTCATCAAGGGACAGAACTTTCGACAGACTCAGGACGGGGCGAGGACACGCCATGGCCGCCGTACACGAAACTAGTCAAATTGTTGCCAGCAATTTTGTCATTCCCTAGTCTTTAACTGTCTTTCCAACGTTTTAATCCCGAGCGTAGCCGAGGGGCAGGCTGGAATCCATCTACTTTGTCATTCCCGAGTAGTCGGGAATCCAGCCGCTGATACGAGCAGAAAAGTTTAGATTCAAAGTACATGGGGGGCAGATGGCACAACTGCCGCCCACAAACTAAATACTCACTTAGAAAGTGGGCACCCTGACTCCAGTCTACAAAACCCCTGAAAACACCCAATCAGACTTGTCGTAGCGTAGCATTTTCATTTTGAAGGGACGAATAGTGACTGAATCAACCTGAGGTGCCTTCCATCTGACGGAAAATTCCACAATTAGCGAATCTGCATCCTTAGGAATATCCTGTCGACCAAACCAAAAATATATTCGTGGCCATTGTAACTTACGTGTGTTGATCCGTTTACTTTGACGGGGCATTTTCAATCTATGATTCGAAGGAAGAAATGTAAATATCATCGAGTCACACTTAAAGTCGATAGTGTCGGCAGTTGATCCACGAAACTCTAATGTAATGCCGTATTTTCCCTCCGGATATTTTATTCCTAGTGGCCCACCAATTCTGGAGATTATTGATAAAAAGCCTTCATAGCTTTCAAACTTCCCGATAGGGCAATAGATCATATCAGCAAATTCGAATTTCCCTTCCTCGTTTCTTGTCAATTCGGGCGAATGGAAGATTCTAGTATGAATACGAGTACATACTATTAATGTGAACGAGAATAATAAAGTAAACAAGAGTATTGCTTTAATTGATTTCAGACTATACTCACAAGCATTTCTACGATTTCGCATTTGAGACTCCCTGAACACAAAACTAAGTAGTTTCAACGGTACTTGCCTTGATATGTCCCACAGTTTATTAAACAAACACATAGCCATATCAATAAGATTAGATAATTGAGATTACTTATAAAATCAATCAATATTCGCGGGTGGCCTACCGTTTATAATGGATTCATGTCGAAATCCCCACCAAACCCCTACAAAATACTCTCCCCCATGTAAATAGAAAGCAACCATCATTGTGACAAAAAACAGGTGAAAAACAATAGGAAAAATATATAATATAACAAAACGAAGCCAATGGGCAGCTTAGGCTTTGCCTACCCTTCGGCTACGCTCAGGGTGACGATTATAGAAGATGGAATCCCGCCTACCCTTCGACTCCGCTCAGGGTGACAGATGAAAGATGGATTCCCGCCTGCGCCCCGTGACTACACGGGACTAAAGCTGGAAAGACAGAAGAGGCAAGAAAAGACAAAGTCGAGAATTGGGCGACCAGATAACGGCCTAATTTACGCGCTGTCTTATATCGCCGAAGTGGTCGGTGTCGCTGCAGGGTGGCCCACCATTTATGGTGGGTTCCTGTGTCACCCCCGGTTACTGTCGGCGCTAATTTACGCTCTGTCTTATATCGCCGAAGTGGTCGGCGTCGCCGTTCTGTTCGTAATAGTCGTTGTGATAACCGCTGACCGGTTTTAACTGGTCCAGCCAGTAGGCCTTGTCATCGCGATGGCAGACAATCATACGCTGCTCGTCGCGTGGATTCTTGGCGCGGTGATATTTGAGATAAATATGCCTTTCATCCACGCCGACAATTTCGATTTTGCCCGATTCGTGAGACATGGCATATTTCAGACGTTTCGATAGACCGGAGCACTTTTTCTTGGCCTTTTCAATTTTCTGATATGCCTCGACTATCGGCACTTCGAAAGGCTCGTTGCCCTCGGTCGGTCTCCCCTGAAAAACATAATACTGCGGCACGCCCATATAAGAAAGTTCGTTCCACAGCTCGGCCATGACCTCGGGGTCATCGGAGATACCGCGGATAATCGGGTTCTGATTGACACAGATAACGCCGGATTCGATGAGCATAGCAATCGCCTCGCGTGATTCCGGGGTCAGTTCGCGGGGATGGTCATAGTGGCACATCATATAGATACGTTTTTCAGGCGTAGAATATTTCTTGAACAGGTCCATCAGAGCCGGGTCATTGGTGAATCTAAAGGGATTAAAGGCCGGCATTTTGGAGCCAATACGAATAATTTTGAGATGGTCAATTTCTCTTAAAGACGCAAAGATTTTTTCTAACTTTGGCGTCTGCAAAATCATCGGGTCGCCGCCGGTTAAGAGCACATTGGTGACTTCGGTGTGATTTCTGATATATTCCAGACCGCTGCTTATATCATAGGTAACTTCGTCGTTATCGTTCATAAACAGCCGTTTGCGGAAACAATAGCGGCAGTAAGCGCCGCAGACCTCGTTGACCAGAAGCAAAACAGTAGTGCCGTATTTGTGCTGGACACCTTTTTCTACAGTAATGGATTCTTCGTTGGAGGCATCAAGAATGCCCCAGTCGTTTAGTTCCCTCTCATCGGGAATGACTAATCTGCGAATAGGGTCGTTGGGGTCTTTCCAGTTAATGAGCGAGACATAATAGTCATTGGTTCTGAAAGCAAACTTCTGGGCGACTTTTTTGAGCTTTTCTTTTTCGGCTTCAGGCAGTCCGGGCAGTTTGTCTATATTGAGAATATATTTGGCCCTTTTTCTTTTTTCTGTGCCGTCTTTTATAGGGGGGCTTGAACTCATTTTGAGCCTCCTGTTTCTAAATTCATCAACTGTCAATTTCTTTTTGGGAAGGTCACCGGTATTTTCGCTCCCGGACGGTCGTCATTCGCCGCGGAATTTCCGTGATATTACCCAAGGCGATAAACCTTCCAGTGGGGTTGACCATCTTCGGTCAGTTAAGAGAATCAGGCCAGGTAGCTAAATTGAAGCCCTTTGTTATTATTCGCCTGTCTATCGTTATAAGATACTAACCAATAGCCGCTCTGGCAAGCATGAGCGTGCAGAAATCAGCCAAAACGAGGCTGATTTTGAAGTTATCCCTATGGGGTTAAGAGAGTTAACCCCATAGAGTTCTGATTTTAGCGTCTGATCGGGTCGATTTGGATGCCGGTAGCCCCCAGTATCTGTCGCAGAAATGGATCATCGAGATTTCGCTTATATTCCGAATGCATCAGGGCTGCCCTTCGAATCTGCTGATACTCTCTTTTTTGCTGCAGAACCGCCACTAATTTACGGAATGAATAGGTATTGTTGGCGTTAGCTTTAAATGCGTCCCAGAGAAGTTTCAGGCCATCATCGTACAACTGCGAATCTCCGTTGCGTTTGCTGATCTCGACTTTGATCAACCCCAAATCCTGAGAATAAAACATGTTTTCGGGATTTGATGCAGCGTATGACCTGAGGGTATCATGAACAAGCTGCAGAATTGAGTCCCCTTTGGCACTGTCTCCGCGCTTATCATAAAGGTCAGTCAATAAAAGCGCCGTTTGCCAGTATTCCGGATAAACGCTGATCATTTTTCCTGCCAGTTTCAGGGCCCGGGTAGTATCTCCACTTTTCAAGAGAGCATCGTAGATGCGGATGGCGTTGACCCCCATGGTCACATAGACACCGGTGGCATTGTCATCACGATAGACCGAGGCATCGCTATAGCCGTCATACTTATATTTGTTCATATAAAGGTCGTAGCCCTTGTCAATATCGACAAGTCCCTTGGGCGGGTCACGGTCGAGTCTATAAACCACTCCGGTAGCAGTAGCCCGGCTTCTTAAGTTTAGAGGAGAGGCGGCATAGGGAGGGGAACTGAAATATATGGGGCTTTCCCATTTGTTTTCTAAAACTATACGGTCAACCAGCATATCCTGAACTTTTACAATCTGGTCACCGTAGCGGCTGGCCTGAAGAAAGGTTTGACGACGGTTCCGGGGAATATCAATGAACATCTTTTTGGGTCTGAAAATCAGATTGCCCGCTGGATCAATATATTCATCCCAGAGAATCTGGTCTTTTGAAAGATTTATGGGCACACCGAAACGGTTTTGCTGCTGTTCAGCGTACCAGTCGGTATTGAGCAGCGACAGATTCACCACTCGAATATCTGTGCGGTAACCGTAAACTTCCTGCATGCACCACAGCGGGAAAGTGTCGTTGTCACCGGAAGTAAACAAGATCGCGTTTTCAGCACAGCTGTCTAAGATATTTGCCGCATACAGATACGGAATGTAATTGTTTGAGCGGTCGTTCTGGTGGTAGCTGTGCCCCAGAGATATTCCGGGCAGGAGAGCCAGAACAGCACAGGCATAGACGACTTTTTTGCCAAGTTCCGGTGAGGAAGCTGCCAGTTTGTCACGGATAAGCATTATCAGAGCTGAAATACCCATGCCCATGGCAATGCCAAAAAAGACAAAGGCCGGCGTAAAGAAATAGTCACGGTTGCGGACTTCCTGATAAGCGTCGGTGGTCCTAAAATCGTACTGGGTGCCGTCGGCAAAATTCATATAGAGTACCAGACCGGCTGAGCATATTAAAAAAAGCGTAAAAAATGGCAGACCAATTTCCAGCCGTTTTTTTATAGCCACTACCATCCCCAGTATGCCTAAAGAAAAGAAAACGCTCAAGAACAACCAGCCGCCGGGAGAATACTGTTCTTCGAAATATGACCAGAAACCCATATTGGCGTGACGGCCAAACTGGTTTTCCCATTTGCCGCGCCGGTCAAACATGCGGTCTGTCATCGAAGTCTGCCCGTACTGTTTGCGGTCAAGAAAATCTATAAAAGTTTTATAGCTGCGGGAGGGATTGTTCTCGTCAATGTTAGGGTTCTGCGTAGAACGAATCGGTATGTACAAATGTGATGACATACCCAGGAAGCCCACAAAGATGATAGCCAGCCCTGATTTCCAATGCAGGTTCCATTTATATTTTGTTGCTAAGACTCCCAGAAAAGCCAGCAATAAAAAAGCAATCGGGGTTATTATCAGGTACTTTTCAAAGCCTATCATCACAGTAGAAACCGAGATAACCGCAATCAGCAGGGCCCAGTTTATACTTCTGAAAGTCAAACCAACTAAAATCATGCCTAAAACTGCTGATACCAAATAGAAATTTGTGGAGATCTTGGCAATATTGATTCCTTCACCATGCTGGGCCATCAGGAAAATCAGAAATATTTCAGCTATTATGAAGCCACAGATAAGCGCCCAGTCCCGTGTGCTGGCTTCTTTTTTTATTATGAAAAAGACTGCCGCGATCGGCACTACCAAAAATACGGTCATATGAGCGCCAATCCCCAGAAGAGCCAGATAAATGGCCAGAATCATCAGCCGTTCGGCTTTGGCAGTTCCTCTGACTTCAAAGTATTTTAAGGTCAGCCAGATTATGGCAACCGAAAGCGCCAGCGCCAGGCCGTAAACCTCTGCTTCTACAGCGTTAGCCCAGTTGGTCCGGCCAAAAGCTACAAAAAGACCTCCGGCAACCCCTCCGATATAGGCAATCATTCGGTTGGATTTGTCATCCCGCTTTTCGCCAAAGAAATAGCCGACCAGCCTGACTGTCAGCAAATAGCTGAAAAGGGCAGTAAAAGCCGAAGAAACCACAGAAATGTAGTTTATTCTGTATGAAATATCTTCCACAAAAGGGATTAACGCGATAACCCGGCCCAGCAGGATAAAAACCGGAGTTCCCGGCGGATGGGGAATTCCCAGAATATAAGCGCAGGCAATGAATTCACCGCAGTCCCAGAATGCCAGAGTGGGCTGGACTGTCAGGGCATAGACGACAAAAGAGAGCAAGAATACTACTGCGCCTATAAAAGCATTGGTGCGGTCAAATTTTTCGCCGTTTGGTAGCACAGAAATGGACAAGTAAACCTCCTAAAGCAGTCTTAATGCTTACCGATAAATATAAGTAGCTTGTAATTGGCCTAAGTAAATGTATCGTATCCTAAGGCACAACTCTAAAGTTGTACAAGCAGGGCTTATTGAAAGATTAAATCATAAAGGTTAAATTATGTTTATCTGGTGTTCAATTCTATTCGGACTTGGAATTCTGGCTTTCCTCGATTCTATATTCAACATGGGTGATATATTTCGGCAGGTGAATTCAGTCTTCTTTATGCTCATTTCTCTGGCTCTTTTGATTCGGACAACTACCAAGATGAAGACAAAGAGCAAAGAGAATTACGAAAGCCGGGTTTATAATCTTGAGCAGCAAGTGAAAATACTAAAAGAAGGCCGCAAAAAGCTTCAGGAATATTAACTTGGGGCGCTGCCGGGTTCTGCCTCTCTCAGTATCTGCCTGACTTTATTGATGAAGGGGTAATTGGGGTAGCTCTCCAGAAGTGTTTTGTAAATCAGCTTCGCTTCATTTTGGGCATGGTCTGCATCTTCTGAATTAAACAGAATATCCGCTTTAATTTTAAGTCCGAAGGGCAAGTAATACGATTCGGGAAATTCTTCGGCCAGTCTGTCGACATAACTGACAGCTTTTTTTTCATCTCCATTTTCCAGTACGATTTCTGTCATCTGAAACAAAGCAATATCTGCCAGAGCCTGGTTCAGGCCATTGACAGCGGCACTAAGACGGTAAACAGCTGAGTCAGGGAGGTTCATTTCTCGAAAAAGATAGGCCTCGGCAAAATAGTCCAAAAGCTCGGTTGCACCTTCAGCGCGGTCTATCAACAGCAGCAGCTTAATGGCATCGTTGACATATAGTCCTTTGGGATGTTTGACTATCAATTCATTAAAAAGCGCGCTGGTCGAATCATATTTTTTATCGTAGAAATTTATCAGGCCCAAATTATATAAGACAAGTTCGGATATGCGGGAGTTTCTCTTAAGCGGCGTAAGTTCAGCGTATTCTTTTCTGGCGTTTTCCAGATCACCCATTTTCATATAGGCCTTAGGAATACCAAGCATCGATTCGGTATAAAATTGTCCGGCAAAATAGTGAGTTACAACTGAATCAAAATATATCAGGGCCAGATCGGGCTGGCCGGTTCTGTTCAGATAGATAGACCCGATGCGATAAGTTGCTTCCCATTTATCCTGAGGCCGAGGAAATGTTGCCGCAATGGTGTCATAGATAGCGATGGCGCCGGCATACTCGGCGGTCTCTTCGAGGGCCTTAGCATACTTAAAATAAAACTCCCCTTTGAACGGTTTATTGGCAATCTCTTTGACAGTCTGCTCGCACATCCGGATGACCTGGGGGTAGAGTTGGCGTTCCATTGTCTCTCTTAAGTACTGCATGATACTGGTGCCTTTGAAATTTTCCGCAGAATCCTGTTTGAGCGCAAACTGATAGGCGTCGTCGAATCTCTCGGCCTTAAGATAGTAGGCTGACAAAAGACGGAAGACCCGGCCAGACGAGTCAGCATTGGCAAAACCGACCAGTACTTCTTCTGCTATATTTGCTGACTCCCCGAAACTTAGAAGTTCCGAAAGTCCCTTTTCTGCTTTGGCAGCAAATCGTGAAGTCTCTCTTACTATCTTAAAATATTCCTGACAGGCCTCTTTATAGGCACGTCTGCTTTTGAGAATGCCGGCACGTTCCAGGGCCATGACAGTTGAATCATTGGAAATCTTTCTAAGTTCTAAAATTGCTGCCAGAGCATCTTCTTCTAAACCTGCTCCAACCATGCTTCTGATAACAGAGGCAGGCGCCCCCGGACGCTTGGGGTCGACCTGACTGAGCAGGTCATTGTAAATCTTCTTGCCCTCGTCTAGTTTCCCCTGTCCAATAAGACTCTCTGCTAGATTTAGCTGGTAACTGACATTGCCGGGAAATTTCTTGATGAGCCTCTTAAGCAGCAGTTCCCCTTTGGCATATTGTTTGAGATGCTCGTAGCAGCTTTTAAGTGAGTTGCTTATGACTAAATTGTCGGGGTCAATTTCATAGAGAGTTTCAAGAACGTCTGCGGCTGCTTGAAAGTCCCGTGAAGACATCAGCTGGCGCGCCAATCGGAATCTGGGGTCGGTTGACAGATTGAACTGAACTTCGCCGGACGGCTTCTGTAGTTTGCGGCCTTCTGTCACTCCGGCGTCTAGTTGCAACGAAAGGGTAAGCAGGCAAAATACAGTTAATATAAGAAAACGACTAAAGCGCATTTAGTTTTGAGAATTGTCTTGGTTCACTCTGCCGCCGGATTGAATTTGCAGCAGCGCTTTAAAATAGGCTTTGATCTGTTCTTCGTATTGCGCCGGATAATTGCCGCCCAGATATTCACGAAGTCTGTCTTCAAGATTGCTTCTGTCATTTAAGATATCGCTCGATAAGGCCGGCGGCAGATATGTCGCCGCCTGACTGGCTGTACTGGCCTGGCGCTGTTCGGTAAAGTCCCGTCTTTGAAGCGAACGCGAGGCTTCCAGCAGGCGCGAATATATCTTTAGCTGACGCTCGGTTGTTTCTGAGCCGACTTCACCTGTGCTCAGCGCTTCTTCTACTTCACGCATCTCTTTGGCGATATCATTCAGCCTGCCCAGAATCTGCCGCGAGTTCCCGAACTCCTGAGCTAACTGCTCCAGAGATTTTCTCAAAGCCGCCTGTTCTCCGGCCAGTCTTTCGAAACTTTCCCGCGGATCTCCCTGACCCATCTTAGGGTTACTGCCGCCGGGGTTATTGCAGCTGCTTTGAGTCTGCTGGTTGAGCTTGTTTTGCTGGTTACTCATCTTTTCGAGTTGTTTCATACCGTTGTTACAATTGCTGGCATTATCGCATTGGCTTTGCTGGTCCAGGGATTCCATCAGTCGCAGTGAAGCTTTGTTTAAACCTGCCATAGCGTCGAGCTGGTTGCGTTTGGCCTGGGCCTGACTGCGGTTCTCTCCAAAACCATCAACCGCCTGCTGCATTTTCTGCGTGGCTGCCTCGACAATAGCGTTTAATTCTGCCGCTACGAATGGTGATTGCTTGCCAAGCTCTGCTATTCTGTTTTTCAGACCGTTGCAGGATTTGGCCAGTTCCTGCTGCTGCTTTGCCATCTCGCGCTTGAGGGAAGACTGCTGCTGCATCAGAGCCGACTGCTGCATAAGTTCTTCCTGATTTTTCGAGAGATAGTTGGCGTCGTCTAAGGCCGCTCTCATTTCCTGTTTTATTTTTTCGCTGTCGTCACCCTGCATTTGTGCGAACATTTGCTGCATCTGGCCGACCATTTCACGAAGTTTCGATTCAGCCTGCTTGCCTTGTTTAGATGCTTTTTTCTTCTTCTTCTGGTTTAGCGCGTCCGACATCTGCTGCATATTTTCGCCGGCATCTGTTTTTTCTAAAGCCTCGGCGAACTCTCTTAATTCTTTTGAGTCCTGCATTTTAGCTTCAGCGGCCATTTTGTTTAACTCAGCGATTTCCTTCTGGAGTTTTTCTAAATCTTTTTTGAGTTCATCTTCGGTTTTGCTTAAATCCGCAAGTTTTTCTTTGTCAGACGATTCCGTTTCCTTATTCATTTCTTCCTGACGGTCGGCCAGCTCTTCGGCTTTGCGCATCATTGCTTCCATTTTCTGCATAACCTGCATCTTTTTAAGCAGCGCCAGAGTCCGCTCCAGACGATCCAGCATTTCTTCCTGCGACAGCTGATAATCTTCCATGGCTTTCTGGATTTCATTTTGATCCATATTTTTGAGAGCTTCCATCAGGCGCTGCTGAGCTTTCTTCATATCAGGAGTGGCAACTTCTTCAAATAATTTTTGAATCTGCTGCATCTTTTCTAAAATTTCACGGCTCAAGAGTGCATTCTCTGCCATCTTTTCAATTGCCCGTTCCATTTCTTCGGCGTTCTTTTCAATTTCATCCGCCATCTGAGCGTTCTTGTCTACAATACCTTCCAGCTCTTTTTGCTGTTGCCAGTCGGCTTTGTTGACACTTTTTGACTGGGCACGGATTTTTCTGGCAGCATCTTTTAGCTTGGCCGCCATCTCGCGTCCCTGCCTGAGAAGACTTTCAGTATTGGTAACGCGCCGCGAAGTTTCCTGCTCCGACTGTGCAATGATTTCGTCAAGGGACGGAATACGCGCCACAAACTGGCGGGTCTTGCTTATTTTGGGGCCGGAGATTTTATCATTGTCGGCAACTTCAAAATAATAAAGACAGTAATCACCGGGGAACATATTGAGCTGGTCCATGTCCCAGTTAAATTCGATTTCACCTTCGGTTTTAATTTTGTCCGGAAAATGAATAACCGCTACGTGCTCTTCGGAGGGATTGCCGCGATAGACGGTGGTAAATTTTAGCACCAAAGATGAAAAACCATAGTCATCAAAAATGCGCACTTTAAGCGGCAGCACCATCTCGTCAGTCAGGTTGACATCAAAGCCGGGACGAAGCAGGCTGATTGAGGGGTACTCATCGGGCACAGCGGTGACATAGTACTGAATCGGGTCGGGGTTTTCTTCGCCTAAGTGGTCGGTCAGTCTGAAATAATATGACTGCGAATTTTCGACGACCAGTGACGCTTCGGCTGTTTTGCCGCTAACTTTCATAGGCAGACGGCTCTCGTTGTCAAAAACCATTTCTACTTTTTCTACTTCAAGGTTCGAACTGGTTTTGATATTAACGCGGCTGCCGGTGACTGCCGAAAACGAACCGTTATTTTCGTCAATGACAGTCGGCTCCAGACCGGTATAGTCAGGATAAAAAATCGAAAGCTTGATGCCGTTAACTCTGGGCTTGTCGACTACATCAACTTTTTGAATATCTGTTTTTCTGCGTCCGGCCTGAACGTAGTAATCGAACGACCTGCTGACCTGCCTGAGTTTAACAGAAAACGAGAGCGAGTCGCCAAAATCTGTCGGTGCGCGTCTGATTTTTCGAATATCGATTTCGGTGGATTGCCAGTTACCGCCGGCAAAGCGGTGATACACTTTGGCAGTCTTCGGAAAGCCGTCGCCGGTTATGAAACCGCCGATTTCTATATCGCGATACTTAACCCATTCGGTCGAGCCGGGAAAGGCCGAGAGCTGATAGCCCAGGGGAGGCGCCACCACATCGGTCGGGTTGGAGTAAACTTCAAGCGAGTAGCCGAAGAAACCGGGGAAGATAAACAAAACCGCAATTGAAAAAATTGCCGCCAGCCCGAACGTCCGGCCGGTCTTTAAAACCGAGCCGAAAGTTAAAGCCTCATTAAAATTTACATTGCCTGATTTTTGCAGAGCCTGCACTAAAGTTAAATCTATCAACTCTGATGAATAACCAACAGGTTTTGAAGATCTTGAAAACTGTATAGCTGCAATCAAGACGCCTTTAAGATCAGGATGTTTTTCTTCAAGATTAACAGCCACCGAATCTATGTCGCCGTTAAAAAGTCTGGTAAGCGCAAATTTGGTGAAAAAATAAAGAGCAGCCGCGCCTGATATAGAAAGCAGCGAGATTTTCAGCCAGACCGGCAGAATAAAAACTGCCGCCAGTAGAGACAGTACAAACCAGGTCGCCAAAACCGCGGCGCCGGTGGCCAAAACACCTGAGCCGAACAAAGTCAGCCGCTGTTTGATAAGCACATTTTTAAGCTGGCTGGTAAGTTTTTCTGCAGAATTTATGTTGGCCATTTTGAACCTCTGGTTTTGATTCGGTCTCAGACTAATTTATTTATAGGGCAAAAATGCTGCCCGTCATTATATATAATATATATCGTTTATCGTCTAACTATCTTACAATCGGCAGGCGAGAACTCTAAAAAAAGCCGTTTTTACTGTAACAACCCATAAGTTAGTATGTTCAGTCCCATTTTCAAAGCCTCGAGTCGCTTCTCTTCGGGGTCATTGTGCACCTGCTGGTTTTCCCAGCCGTCGCCTATATCTGATTCGACCATAAAATAGACCACCACCCGGCCATCCACGATTACGGCATATCCACGGGGAGGTTTGTTGTCATGCTCATGTATTTTAGGGGGGCCGTTGGGGAAATCGTAAAAACTGTGGTAAATTGGGTGGTCAAAAGGCAGCTCTGTCACTTCCCGCTCAGGAAATAGCGCCGCCAGTTCTTTTGTAAAAGAGGCTTCCAGGCCATAGGAATCATTTACGAATAGAAAGCCGCCTAGCGAAAGATATTGCCTGAGCCGCTGCCGTTCTTCTTCTGAGAAACTTATAGTGCCGTGACCGGTGGCAAATAGAAAAGGATAGTTGAAAAGTTCCGGGTCGGTCAGTTTGACCACCCGCTCGACTGTATCTACCGGGTAATCTGTATTGTCGCGCACAAATTTGAGTAAATTCGAGATGGCCGAGCTGCCCCAGTACCAGTCTCCTCCGCCTGAATAATGCAGCCTGGCCACTTTGATAGCCGAGGGGTTGGGGTGATAGGCGGCATCTTCGGTGATTTTGGCTCCACGTGGAATCTGAATTCTTCTCTGAGCTAAAGCCGAGCTGGCTAAGCCAGCCATTATTGTGAGAATCAGCAGGAATTTTAGAGAGCGGATTACCATACTATAATATACACATTAATTTGGATTTTGGCTGAAAAATGTTGGGGGGATTGCTGAATTTATGTTCTGATTACAGACGTTATGATCCCACCGCAAGCTGCCTGTCCTGAGCGTAGTCGAAGGGTGTGCGACCAATCATTTGTCTTTTTCACCTAGAAGACACCCACAAAACCATATCAATTTTCCTAGCACTCCAATTATTGGATTTAAATTCATGATTTAGTTCTTTTGCCTTTTGTTTCAGTATTTTGATCAGTATGACTCCATCTGTTATTTTCAATTGTTCTGGATTCATTTTTGAAAGCGCTGATTTTTCAGGTAATCCTTCAACCTCTAAGAGAGCTTTTACTACAAATTGGTCAACTGTTGCAAAGTGGAAAGGAAAAAGTACTGACAACAAACCTGAAGCGCCCGCCGTCCCCAATCCTCTGATTTCACATGCGGTTGTTAGTCCGACGAAAATATTCTCTTTATCAAAATTGAATATTCTTTCCTTAATTAAGAAGAGGGTTTGAAGACTGTCGCCTAGACCCAAATACTTCTTGAGATGATTAGAAGTTGTCTTATATCTATTTGGTGCTGTGTATTTCCAAAAAAAATATTTTTCTCTCAGAAATTCGTACCACTTGTCCGCATCCAATTTCGCGATTTCCTCAACATTATTAGAGTCAAATTCTTTTTCAATTTTCATGTGGGTCGGCTTTACAAAGCTCCAGTATCTCTGTAGCGCCATAAGCCAATCTTGTTCGCTGTCACTATTCCACAACTCATTTGTTGATGGCATCTTTGTTTCTCCTTAATTGATTTAGATCGGTCGCCCACAGCTTGCTGTGGGATCCTCACATACGAAAACTAATCTCAGAATTCGCTAATATCCATCTTCAAAGGTACATCAGTCTGCCCTTGATACCAATTATAACTTGACCAAAGCCAGTCTTCCTGCTGTTCCACCAACCCCCTGCGCACCGGATTTCTGTGACAATATTCAATTTTTTCACGCACTGCATCTGTCGTACGACAATTGTGGTCGTAGCAACGGCGTTGCCAAAATACTCTAGTTGTCTTTTCCGATTTCCCAGCAGTTATTCTGAACCATTCGCGAGCTGACAGAGATTTAATTTCTCCTATCACTCTGCCGATTTGAGTGCCGTCAGGCGGATGGATAACAAGATGAACGTGCTCCGGCATTATGACATATCCCAGGATTAGAAAGTTGTATTTTTCTCGTGTGTTATTGAGACAGGTCAGGAGAATTTCTTTAGCACGATTGTCGTTGAGTGACGGCTCATCGCGGTAACAGTTAAAAGTGATGAATCTGGCCGTGCCGGTGTTGTCATAGTGTTTCAGCTTTGGCACGGGAAAAATATAGGCTTAGTGCAAATCGAGCGCAAGTGGTCGTATGTTATGACCCCACAGCAAGCTGTGGGCGACCAAAGCCTCCGCTTCGCTCGGGACTAAAGCGGGAATGACATGCAAGGCCGGAATGACATGTAGGGCAGAAATAGCAAAAGAAGCAGGAATAAAAAAGGGGCTGAATATATTCAGCCCCTGCAAGAAATACTTTCAACACATAAACTATTTCAATTCAATTTAAATCGTTTGGGTTTGCGTGCTTCCCATTCGACTACTATCGGGCTGGCTACAAATATCGAACTGTAAGTTCCGATAATGACACCCAGTATCAAGGCCAGCGCGAAGTTCCTGAGAACTTCGCCGCCCAATATATAAAGCGCCCCGACTACCAGAAGAACCGTTAGCGAAGTGTTGATAGTTCTTGAGAGAACTTCGTTTATGGAGGTGTTGACTGTCGAAGCAAACTCTCCTTTGGCGCGGAATTTTTTAAGGTTCTCACGGATGCGGTCAAAGACAACGACCGTATCAGTCAGCGAGTATCCCGCCAGAGTAAGAAGCGCGGTGACGATTAACAAATCAAATTCGATACCAAAGATATAGACAATACCAACGACTGCCAGTACATCATGGAAGGTAGCGATAGTGGCCGCAATCCCGGAGCGGAAATCAAAACGAATGCCAATGTACATGACAATGCCGATTATCGACCAGAAGACTGCCCACTGGGCATCTTTTCGAAGCGATTCACCAACCGCCGGCCCGATGATATGCTCTGAATCATGGGTAAAAGTATTGCCGGCAAAGTTTCCTCTGATTATTTCGTCCATGCGGTTAAGCCGCTGCTGTCCTTCGCTTTCGGTTTCAGGACGTTTTGTCTTGAGAATAAAAGCGTTGGGCAATTCAAAATCTTTTAGTTCTGTGATTTGTGCGTCGGGAAATTCCGAATGCAGCGCACTTCGCAGCTGGTCAATAGAAACCGGCTCGTCAAAGTGTCCGGTAACCATGACACCACCGGCAAAGTCAATGCCCAGATTGGCCTGGCCAGTCCAGATCATAAACAATCCTAAAAAGCCCGAAAGCACCAGCACCGCCGATATGGCAAAAGCGACTTTGCGGACGCCGATGAAATCTATATTTGTATCACCTATTATTCTAAACATTTTTTTCTTCCTTACAATCTATATGCTAAGTGTTTTATAAGATTTTCTGACTTCAAATATCTGCTTGGTGATTACATAAGCTGTGTATAAAGATATTGAAACACCAACGAACAGAGTAACCGCGAAGCCTTTGATAGGTCCGGAACCCAGCAGGAACAAAGCGCCGGCTGTTATCAGAGTGGTTACGTGCGAATCAAAGATAGCAATGAAAGCACGGTTGTAGCCGGCATCGATTGAAGCCCTGACAGTTTTACCCGTCCGCAGCTCTTCTCTTATTCGTTCGAATATGAGAATGTTGGCGTCGATCGAAATACCTATCGTTAAAATAATTCCGGCAATACCGGGCATTGTCAAAGTTGCCCCAACAGCTGCCATGAATGCCAGCAGAAAAAAGATATTAAACACCAGACCGATATTAGCAATTATGCCGGAGAGGCGATAGTAAACGGCGATGTACATAAATACCAGAGCCAGTCCAATCAGCGATGAGAAAAAACCTTTTTTAATGGAGTCAGCGCCTAGTGTTGCACCGACTACATTTTTTTCTATAATTTCAACCGGAGCCGGCAGCGCTCCTGCTTTTAAGACAATACTTAAGTCACGGGCATTTTCAAAAGTGGCCGAGCTGCCCATGGTAATCTGTCCGCTGCCGCGAATTTTTCCCTGTATCATCGGAGCAGATTCCACCTTGTCATCAAGGAGAATTGCCATCGGTTTGTCAATGTTAGCGCCGGTAAGCTGCGCGAATCTTGCCGAAGCATCCCCGGAAAGTCTGAACTGCACCATCGGCCCGCCAAAGTTATCTCTGGAAGGCGCTATGCCCTCTAAGAATTTTCCCAGAAACTGAACCTTTCTCTTCAAAATATAGAGATAATATACTTCGCGCTGGTTGGTAATTTGTGATCTGGTGGACCAGGCAAACTGCACATCAATAGGAATTTGTTTTTTGGTTTCCGGCAAATTAAGCCAGCGGACTATCAGCGCTTTTTGGTCTTTGTTGACTGCAAAACCGGGCCAGGAAATTCCGGTACGGTTATTAAACAGAATGGGGTCAAGGCGGCTCGAAAGCGGCCTGTCGTTTTCACTCAAACTTAAGGTTTCATCAAAATCAAACAGTCCTGCAGTATCAACCAGACTGTCACCCATCAACTCGGCCAGTATATCTGAAGTCTTTATCTTTGAAGTATCATTGTCTTCTGTGGTCAGAGCCAGACTGTCAGCATCGGTTGATTCTTCTTCCGTTTCACCTGCCTTGGCCCTTTCATAAGCTGCGATGACCGAATCGATACGGCTGATAATCAAGTTGGCGTTTTCAGCAGACTCTACCATTTTGAATTCTAACAGTGCCGTTTGGCCTATCAGCTGTTCTGCCCGACTGGCGTCGGTAAAACCGGGCAGGTCGACAACAATTCTGTCGTTGCCCTGTTTGTGAATCTGAGATTCAGTAACAATATCATCGATACGGTTGCGGATAATCTGAATGGCCCGTTCGACGGCGTCTTCTCTTTCTGCTTCATTAAGTTCTTCGAGCTTAACTCTTAAAACAACGTGGATGCCTCCCTGGAGATCAAGCCCGAGACGAATAGCTTTTTGCTCCAGAGTTGTCAGGGAGCCGGGGTCTTTTTCGACCATGGCGGCCTTGTCCTCGGGAGACAGAGTCCACAGCTTGAACGTATTCCAAAAGGCCATGACTGCCAGCACTAATAATATGAGAGTAACTACTACCCTCCAGTTACTTAACTGCATTTGAATTCCTTTCTATAATTAAAGAACGCTAAATTTTATTGTGGAATTTTCAGCCCGGTCGGGCTTCAAAAGAAACGAATTAAATAGATTAGCTGGTGCCGGAGGGTTTCTCTCCCAAGAGAGTAAACTGACGACCCAATTCGGAATCTACCATCGACAGCGTGTTTTTATCTCTGAAGCTGCTTCTTTGGTCTTTAGGAGCAGAGATGCTGGAGAAAGCTGAAGCTCTCCTGCTGTCTCTCTTAGATTGATTGCTTGTAGTTGTGGTCAGACTTGCTGCCATTATCCAGGCTGATGTTTCTGTTTTTGAGGCCGGATTAGTAGCCATGCCTCTGGAGCCTTCATCGCTACTGTTTCCATCTATCAGACTCTCCAGTTCAAGCTGCTCATAGGCAGCTACTGAGTTCACCGGTTCTCTACTGTTTTCAGAGGTAAAACAGATGAGCAAAAAGGCGCTCAAGATTAAGGCCGGCAGCAAAGCTTTGTAGTCGATTTTAAAGCTGAGTCTAAATTTTATGGCAGAATTTTTCATACTTGGCTTGGGCAAATATAGCTACTTGCTTTTATTCGTCAATTGGTTTTTGACATATAAGGGAATAGTTCGGCCAAATTGTTCAATTTCTGCAACATTTTAGCGGGCTATCTGGAAAAAAGACCTGTTTTTATAGTTGGCAGGATTGAGCCTCTGGCCTTAAAAATATAGATAGCTGCAAATACCATATAAATGACAGCCACTTCCATCCTTATTTGCTGCACAATTAATTGAGATAGAAACAGCAAGAGCAGAAGAATACCGCTGGTGCGGTTGAATTTCAGGCAGATAAGCAGAGCTACTCCAAAGAGTGACTGGGCAGCTGTCAAGAAAAGTTCGGCGTTTTGAAAATTATCCAGCACAAAAGGTTTAACTTCCTGGCCGGAAATTGCATAAACCAGCGGGATTGTACCAACCAATAACGTCCACTGGTTTACTTTGGAGGACATTATCGCTTTCATAGCTGCCCCTGCCTGACCTCGCAAGGACCAGGTGGCGACAATTATAAACTCCGGTGCCTCAGAAGCCAGAGGCGCCAGCCATTGTACCAGCAGGAATTTATCAATCCCCAATACACCGCCTGTCTCTACTAATGAGACAGCAAATGGCTCAGCTACAGCGAATATAGCCATCCCTGCAAATAAGAACATTATGGCAGTACAGACCCTGCGGGGGAAATCTTTCATATTAGCCACAATCTTGACTGGGCCTACCAGATCCGGCTCTTCAGATTCCATTTTAGCTACTCTTCTGACATAGAGTCCATAAAGAGTTACCAGAATAACCGTATCTATGAGATTAAGGCTGCCTTTAAGCGGAATTGTAAAAGAATATAGTGTTGCCGCTGCCAGATAGAAAATTTCGACTCGCTGGTTCTCACTGAGTATTAATGCTTTTTTCTTAGTAGCCCAGATATATAGAAAAAGAATGACCGGCCAGCCCATACCGACCAAAAGCCTGTTGGCCCCAGTCATATTAGCTATGGCATAATGAGCCTGTTCGGGGTCATGAGCGGCTTTCCAGGTGAAAACAAAGTCGACGGCATACTCCGGAAGTACCGCCAGCAGGGCCATTATTGCAATTGCCAGAGACTGCGAAATATCAATCTGGGCAGCTTCAGCAGCCCATGAAAGGATAAAAGCCGCACCAAAAATAGCCGCACCAAAAAGAATCGAACCTAAAATAGGTGAAATATGAGTTCCGGAAAAACCGAGCCAGATTCCGGGAAAAGTTACCAGTACTGTCACGATAAAGGCCAGGTACAGCCCTGGAGGTGTCTGGTAATTGCGACCAGAATGGCTCATCGAATGAAAGTATGGTCCTGCAGTTTCAATATCAGCCACGGATTATCATGTTTACGATATCTTTGCGGAGCAGCACCCCGACCAGTTTATCATCAATTGCAACAAAGACGCGCCTGATATCTTTAAATATCATCATGGCGGCCACTTCTACTATGCGTGTATCAGGCGTGGTGACCTCATAGTCGTCCCGATATAGCTGCGATACTTTAATCTTGTCTTCCTGTTTCAGTAATTCTTCGAACGGTTCAACATCCAGAGAATAATTAAGATTCGAAATCAATGACTTGTAATCGGGCAATGCAGCTTTTATAAGGTCTCTGTCATTTATAACGCCCACCAGCTTGCCGCTGTCATCAACTACCGCTAGAGCCGACAGCCGGTTACGAAACATTTCGTTGGCTACGTCCTTGAGTGTATCATCGGTAGTCACCGAAGAAATATGGTGACGCATGACATCGCGTACCAGAAGTTCCTTGTCGATGTTAACGTTCGCATTTGAAATCAGCTTAATCAGCTCAGCCTTATTATTAACGTTTATAATAGTTTCCATAATCCCGGGCGTCCGTCCGAATTGTGCCAGACCTGATAATGTCTGCAGGTATAGCTTGGCAATCGTTGAAGGAGTCAGCAGCAGGCATACCACATGTACGGGGATACTATCACAGGTTCGGCCCTCAAGCCCGCTTTTGGAGATACCGACAAGTATATACATTTCATCGACAGCCTTTGTACGCGCATGCGGAAAGGCGAAACCGTGACCATAGGAAGTATCTTCGATATCTTCTCTTTCCCTGACAGCTTTTAAGATTTTTTCATAGTCCAGCTTGACGCCTTCTTCTTTTATCAGGTTTAAGAGTTCTACCACAGCTTCATCTTTGCTTTTAGCTTTCAGGTCAATATTGACCCGGCGTTCCATTAAGAGATTGGCAAGTTTCACCTGCTGTTACCTTTCCATTTCCGCTGCCGGCTGCGGTTTTTTTTGTCTTAGAACCGCAGGAGAGACAACTCCGCCTGAGACCAGATATTTTATGGCTTCTTCTATAGTCATATCCAGATAAATAATATCCTCAGCCGGCACTATTACAACCATTCCGGAAATAGGTGTGGGCGTAGAAGGCACAAAGATCGCCATGAAATCCCGTAGCTGGCCGTCTTTTTCCAGCTTAAATTTTTGAGAAATGAAGCATATAACAAAAGTACCTTTGCGGGGATATTCAATCAATACTACTTCCTTAAACGAATTCATGCTAGGCAGCGCGATAGCTTCCAGTAGCTGCTTGGCGGCAGAATAAACTGTCCTGATAATCGGCAGGCGATTCAGAATTTTTTCAACCAGGCGGTGGATCTCGGCCCCGATAAAATTGCGCGTTAAAAGACCTGCCAGAAGAATCAAAAGAAAAGTAACCACAATCCCCAGACCGGGCAGATTGTAACCGAGGAGATGAAATAGAAGAGGCTGAAGCAGCCGGTCAAATGTATCAAACAGAAATTTGATGACAACATAAGTAAGTATTATGGGTACTACTACCAGAACGCCGGAAATGAAATATCGTTTTATAATCTTAAGCAACTGTAACTACCTCTTAGTCTTTTCGACTTGAAAATATCAGAGCTGCTTCTAAGAGTCAATAAATAAGAAAACTATTCGACAATGAATCCGAAAGAGCGGGAAATTTCAAGCGAGAAATCCAGCAGGCTGTCGGGAAATACCCCAAACAATAAAGTGGCAGCTGCAGTCAGGGTGAGCACAGTCAGAAAGACCGGTGACAGTCTGACAGCAGCCGTATCCTGAGAACTTCCCTTAAACATTGAGAAGACTATAGCTACAAAGTAGAAAAATAAGATAGCTGCACAAAGCACGCCGAGGCCAGCCAGAATAAACATCCAATAGTATTGAAAATCGGTATTAGCCATTGAAAAGGCGGCTTCGAAAATTACATACCTAGCTACAAATCCGGCAGTAAGCGGCAAGCCCCCCAGAGATAAAAAGAACAGTCCCAGATAAAGAGCCAGTGGCCTGCTGCTGCTGTAGAGTCCGGACAGCTCCGATATAGTCAAAAGATTGCGGGACTTTTCCAGACTATAAAGCACACTCATAGCTCCAATCATTGCCAGTGAAAAGGCGACCAGATGAAAGCCAATTGCCTGCGGACCCAGCTGGTTCATAGAGACTACGGAAGTCATCGCAAAACCGGCCTGTACGATTACCAGATAGAAAAGCATAGACCTTATCTCTTTTAGCTGTATTATTTTAATCGTACCGGTAACAATCGCACCGGCGGCAACAAGCGAGACAAGTCTGCCCCAGTCGTTGGGCTGCTGCTCCGGACCGTAAAAAGCAAACAGACCGTTAACAAAAACCTTGGAAAATGACATTAGTATAACTGTAATATATGCTGTGGCCAGGAAGGCCAGAAGCGGCAGGGGAAGTTTTCGGTAAAGCTCCTTAGCCCAGCCGTGGAAGGGAGGCAAATGCATCTTCATCATAAATCCGGCTATTAAAGTCAAAACGCACAATAAAATCACAACTCCGATATCACGTTGGGTCAGATGAATTATCGCGATATTGATTTTCATCTGAAACAAGTCTGCTGAACCGGACAGACCATACAAAAACGAAAACCCGTACAGAATCAATACTGTAGAAAAGATACTGGTCAGCATGGCTTTTACCGCTACCGGCCTGTCCTGTTTACTCAAACTGATTATTATCATGAGCAGCAAAGGCAAAGTTGCCATCTCAAGCGAAACAAAAATGCTGATGAGATTTTCTGCCATTGAAAGCAGCATCATTCCCCCCGTTGAGGCCAGAAGCAACGGGTAGATAAGTGACATTCTCTCGGGGACCTGTGCTTTAGTTGTGGTAAGCATCAGCAGACAGCTGACGACAGCAACAAAGGCGCAGATAAGCTTGAAAAACAGAGCAGTAGAACTATTGATAAAGACTCTGCCTGCAATTTCTCCGTAGTCTGAAAGCAGGACCAAAACAATAGAGACAAGCAGCCCGCAAAGAGCGGCTATTGCCGAAAATTGCTGGGTTCTGCTTTTTACAAATAACGAAATGGCTACAAGTAAAAATGACCAGACTAAGAGAAATATTTCCGGTAACAGCAGTGCTAAATTTGTTTCTATTATTGCCGGCATGATTTTATAGTTATCACAGTCAAATTTATCAGTTCAGTAAATTGAGGTTTTCGTGGCTGTTTGCCTTGCTGTCCGAGCGCCACAGATAAGCTGCGGCTACTGCAATTAGAAGTTCGAACGAACAAATTATGAGAATAAACAAAGCCCAGACATGCCCCAGTGGTTCGCTGTGCTCTAGAAATCTGTCAAAACTGATCAGATTTATTATAATAGCAGAGAGCATAATCGTTATGGAAATAATTATACCCATAGCGCTGCGGCGGGCCAGCGCACCAAAAACCCCGATAGCAAAAAGAGCCGCTGTAAAAGAAAGATAGTAAAACATTCTAAAATATCTCTTTTCTTTTTAGAGAAACTGCCCAGACAGCCATCAGCAGCACAAAAGAGAGCAGGGAGATAATAGGCAAATAGTAAGTTTCAGCAATTATTTCCAAAGCTTTGTCAAGAGTGAGAATGTTGATATCCCGGGCATATTTCCAGACGCCGGTGTTCGCGACCAGGTAGAGATTTATCAGAAAAAAAACTGCGGCGGTAAATAAATAGAGCCGGCTGTAGCTGCTTAAAGTAAACCTGATAGGCTGTGAATTTTTTCTGCTAACTAAAGCAATTACCAGAAAACTGACTATAACCGGTCCTAATAATAAAAAGGCAACCAGCCCCAAGCCAACTGCACCCTGACTCAGTATAACAATAATTACTGACAGTATCAAAACGATAAGTGCTCCTACTGCGCTGACGGCGTTTTCCAGTCTTACTGCCAGTACAGCGCTGACAAGCGACGACAAAACTGCGGCCCAGAATAATATGCCCGGTTCAAAAGTCATTATTTACCGGCCAATCTAATTTGGTTAGAAGCATTCTCTATCTTTCTTTACTTGATAGCCAGGATGGCATCTATTTCAACTTTTACTGCCATGGGCAATCCGGCCGCCTCAATAGTTGCTCTGGCGGGAGGATTGGACTTAAAATAAGCAGCATAGACCTCGTTGACTGCTGCGAAGTCTTTCAAATCTGTCAGGAATATGGTGGTCTTGACAATATTCTCAAAAGTTCCGCCAGCCGCCTTTATAACTTCGCCTAAATTATTCATCACCTGCCGGCATTGCTCGGCGGCGGTCTCGCCTACGATTTTTTTGGTCTGGGGGTCCAAGGGAATCTGGCCGGAGCAAAAGACCAGTTTACTGCAGTCTGTTTTGATAGCCTGCGAGTACGGGCCTATTGCCTGAGGGGCATTACTTGTCTGTATTGCTTCTTTCACTTTTTCTCCTATGCAGCATGTTATCTCCGATAAGTTATTGCTAATAGTTTGTGAATTCTGTTTCAACAAGTATATCTGAAGAAGAAGCAATTATTTGCTGGGAAGTTTTCAATCTTCGTCCTGGAAGCTGTCGTCACTAAGTCTTTCGGGACCCATCAGTTTTATGAAGGCTTTTAAGCATTCATCATCAAAAGCATTTTTCATTGAAAGTATCAGCTTGATGGCTGGATAGGTTTCGATCGCTTTTTGATAAACGCGCTCGGTTGTCATGGCATCAAAGCAATCAACAATTGCTATAATCTTTGAATAAAGATGCATTTCATCTAAAGAGAGTCCCTCGGGATAACCGCTGCGGTCTCCCCGTTCATGATGCTGCATAACCGGCAGGTAACTATCCGCCGGGATTTCATCCGTCTGAGCTAATATATCAACACCCCACTTGGGATGTTTTTTCATAATTTCGAATTCTATTTTATTAAGCGAAGTCTTTTTGTATAAAATTCGTTCTGAAATTTTTGATTTACCAATATCGTGCAGCAGAGCGCCGATGCCCAGCTCGTTTAAGAAAGTCGGGTCGGTGTGTCCCATCTGCTGCGCCAGCGCCACAGCAAAAGTGCAGACATTGACAGAGTGCGTGTATAAGTGGTAATCAAACGAAGTTATTTTAAGAAGATTATGGAAAGCCTCCCGCCCTTTGAGAATATAACCGACAGCACTGGCCACCAGGTCTTTGGAGCGCTTGATATTTTCGCCATAAGTTGGATTTTTGAGGACTTCCTGAATCAGGTTTGTCGAAGTTTCATAGAGGATAGTAGCTTTCTGAACTTCTTCAACATTGGGGTCATCGAGAATTATTGAGAGATTTTTTTCAATATATAATTGATATTTTTGGCGACAGTCGTTGGTTACGTACAGTTGTGAAACCTGATTTTCCAGAAGTTTTTGGCGATTCTCTTCGGTAAAAGGCAGGTCGGCTGAACGGTAAAGGACCAGATTTCCATTAACCATTATATGCAGGTCAAAATCGACAATGGAATCGATCCGAATCGAGTCCAGTAAGATAGCAATATGTTTCTGCTCAATCGCTTTAGATTCAGTTTCCAGCATTCAAACTCTGTCCTGCAAAATCATCTATTTAAAACAGCCAACTCTGGCACGGATTATGGTACCTTTTCTTTATTTCTTATCGGCAGAGTTCTGAAATCTGCTTAAGGTAAACAGGCTTTAGAATGGACGTTTTAGAGCTATGAGGAAGCTTTTTTCAGACTGTTTTATTGCGGATAGAATCCAGGACGGTCTTTAGTGAGCCGGTTATACTGGTCAGAATTGAAGAGTATTTTTTGAGTAAAACCGAATACTGCCATCTCATCTGGAAAGCCTGGTCTGGGAATTCGAACAGCTCCAGCAGTGTAGCCCGGCCGACTTCATCGAGGTACTGGATGACATAGAAGGGATATTCGGGGATATTTGGGTCATGGACTTCCCCCTTGCTGAGGCGCTCACGGTAGGCTTCTATTTTTTCAAGCATTACTGTTCCGAAACACCAGGGAGTCATTATGACGCCGAATGTCGAACCGTCGGTATAAAAGCGCATAATACCTTTCATGAGCTGGTCAAGAATAATGCCCCGGGCACGGTAAAACGCCAGAGTTTCGGTTCTATCTACAGAAGTATCTGCTATTTTGGCGTACAGGGCCTGACGTTCGTAGCTGGCTCTGTTATAGACTCTCTCCAGAAAACCATAAAAGTCCTCAAAATAAACTTTGACATTCTCAGACAAAGTCATGATATAAAAGCCGCTTTCATCCCTGCGAACTTTGGGTTCGGTGGTGGCTGTTAATCTTTCGTTTGAAAATCCGCGTTGAAATTTGCCATCCAGCATTGAAGCTCCTAAGGTTATCAAGTTCTCTTACAACTCCCTTAGAGCATTGGCTATGCCGATAGACAGAGCCTGCCGGCATTATTTAAGAACACGAATATAGCGTTGTCCGATAAGAACTTACCTTCGGACTGAAGTTGAGCGGCAGAAATCAGCCAGCTGATACAATTGCAGCGGTTAGATTATCTGCGCCTGATGGCAATATGTGTGAATTTAATTGCACAGTATGGAAGCAAAATACAATTACTCAGAGCTGATTTGGCAGCTTTAGTCAACCCAGTCGGCTATAAAGATATTCGTTTCGCCTTTTTCTTTGTTATCACGATTTGAGGCAAAAACCAGTTTTTGGCCGTCATGGCTGAACATGGGAAAAGCATCAAAAGTCTCATTATATGTAATCCGTTCAATCTCTTTTGAAGAAACATCTACCAGATATAAGTCGAAATTCCTGCCTTTGGGGTCGCTTAAGTTTGAAGAGAAAATGATTTTCCGGCCATTGGGATGAAAGTAAGGGCCAAAATTTGCAGCACCGTTATCAGTAAGCTTTATTGGCTGGCGATCTTTGAGATTCATCATGTAGATTTCAAGTTTTCCGGGACGGATTAGATTTTCTTTCAGCAATGCCTGATATTCTTCTAGTTCCTGTCCTTCGGGTCGAGAGGCCCGCCAGACAATTGACTTACCGTCGTAGGAGAAAAAGCCGCCGCCGTCATAGCCTGCCTGGTCGGTTAGCTGCTCGACATTTTTCCCGTCAATGTCCATCATGAAAAGTTCGAGGTCACCTGTCCGTAAAGACGTAAACAGAATCTTGCCGCCCTGAGGAGAGATAACGCCTTCGGCGTCGTAGCCATTTGACTCTGTCAGACGAACCAGATTGCCGCCATCGGGGTCAGCTTTAAAAATATCAAACGAAGGATAAACTCCCCAGACATAGCCGCGAGACATATCCGGTTTTGGAGGGCAGTCGGCATCATTCAAGTGAGTTGAAGCATAGATTATGTAACTGTCATCGGGAGCTATAAAGCCGCAGCTGGTGGTACCTTTGCCGGAAGAGACCATTTTGAGATTGGAGCCATCGGTGTTCATAGTAAAAATGGCGTCACAGGAAAGTCCGTTGCGGGTTGACTGAAAGATTAAGCGGGAACCGTCGTGTGAAAAGTAGGCTTCGGCGTTTTGCCCGCCAAAAGTGAGTTGCCTAATATTTGCGAAATGCTTTTCTCCGTCAAATATAGTGGCATTTGATTTTTTCTGCGCCAGTTTTTGGGCTTGAGCTTTTTTAAAAGTTGCATCATCTACTTTTTCACCGCAACCTGCAACAATAACAACGGTTGTCAAAATTGTCAGTAATAGCCGCTGACCGGTGATGACGACTCTCAGCATTTTGCAAAATCCTTTCGGTTACATATCTATTACAAAAGCACTATCTTTTTTACAATTGCATAATATCAGCCGGAGGTCAAATGAATAATAGAATTATCGGGTGCGTTTTACTCATAAGTTTCAGCGCAAGTCTAACTTTTGCCCAAAATGATACAGATGTTTTAGAAAAAGTATTAGCCGAAGTCGGCTTTACCAGAGTTGACCTCGGTTATGATGACAAAGGCTACTTGACCCGATATCCGCTGGATATTCCCTACAAATTGACCTCGTTTGACGACCTTTTTGCCGAGCCTTTGAAGTTGTATGACTACGCCCGCGTGATGAGCAATGCTGTTGAAATTTTTCTCGAGCCGGCTTATGCTGACAGCGCAGACGACGGCCTTTACAAATTGGTTTACAATCTTGGAGTTGACAAAAGACGGGGCGGGTTCCGGTCGTATTCTGCTAATCTCATGCCTGCGCCCGATGTGAAGAACCCGATAGCCGAAGCAGTTCAAAGATTATATGAACAGGCTGGATTGAAACGGGAGCACTATACTTTTGGCCGGAAGGCCAATTATCCGGGTCTGGATTCAATCATTATAGAGCAAACGAAAATCTTGCCCGATTCGGTAAGAATGATTATTGCTGAACTACTGGTAAATTTAGGAGAGGCAATCAGCTGGCGATATCGGTCAATTCGTAATTGCAAGTATGATGATTTGCAGAAAGTGTTTGCCATTCGAGACCTGGCCGAAACGCAGACCGACGGCACAGTTTATTATCCGGAGATAGATGACATTGCCAACTCCATCGACTGGCAGTCTTTGCACTATGCAGCACTAAAGACAGCTGCCGCCTCAGAGCAAGCAGAAAGAAAGTTATTGAAATGGACTGACAAAGTCCCCAAAGAGTTCGAAATTGAAATCGAAACACCTTACGGGAAAATTGCTATTTTGTCACCAACCTATATCAAAAAACAGATGCCGCCGGCCAGATTTATGTCGGGTATCCGGGCTTCGAGACCGGCTTATTTTGAGATGGACGCCACCAATTTTCTGGCCATAATAGATTTTGGCCGTAAGTCTATTTATCAGGGTTCGGCCGGAGCGACGTCGTCGCTTGATAATCCGATATCGGTTATAATCGATCTGGGCGGCAACGACTACTACGGCTATCAGAGAAAGCACTATGCGCCGACAACAGGTGTAGGAATTCTGGGAGTAGGCCTAGTAATTGACACTAAAGGCGACGACCACTATAACGGCTCGACCTTTGCGCAGGGAGCCGGATTTTTTGGAGTGGGTGTGCTGCTCGACCGCGAGGGTGATGACAAGTACAAAGCCGAAGTTTCAGCGCAGGGCTGCGGCTATTTTGGAATCGGTTTGTGTCTGGACGGAACCGGCAATGATAAATATTATCTGTACGGCGACGGTCAGGGCATGGGCGGTGTCGGCGGTGGTGTGGGCGTGCTGGCTTCGTTTGGCGGCAATGACAAGTACACGGCCGAGCCTTATTCAAAAGTTTTTGATCGCGGTGACTATCATAGCAAATTTGTCATAAACGGCAATCAAGCCCAGGGTGCCGGGTTTGGACGACGGGGTGACGGTTCCGATGGCCACAGTTGGGCCGGAGGACTTGGCGCAATTATCGATATCAACGGCGATGACCATTATTATTCGGGCAACTTTACACTCGGTGTCGGCTACTGGTTTGGTACCGGTATCGCCATTGACCGCAACGGTAATGACATTTATGAGTCCTGTTACTTTACTCAAGGCTCCGGCGCGCATTTTTGTAATGGCATCCTGATAGACGAAGGCGGCGATGACAGACATGAACTTTTTGAAACCGCCGGCGCCGGACTTGGCTTTGGCTGGGACTACACCAACGCTTTTCTGATCAATAAAGGCGGCAATGATATTTACCGCGCTAAAATTATTTCGATGGGGCTGGCGCAGATTCGCTCTAATGCTTTTTTGATTGATATCGGCGGCGATGACAGCTACTACCTTGGCGAAAACACAGCCGGATTGGGTGAGGCAACCTTTCGCTCGAATTTCAGGAAGCCGTCGAATCTGACTCCTTATTTTAGCTATGCTAAATCGTTTGGCGGTTTTATAGATATTGGCGGCAACGACAACTATTATAGTTTCAAAGACAAAAAAGAAAGCCCGCATCCGACTGCCAAAAACAATTTTATCTGGCTGAAACCAGAGCGGACCGACAGCACTTTTGGCGCCAACAATTTTGGGGTTGGTATTGACATAGACAGCGGCACCATCCCGGAGTTTTTCAAGTGGGATTGAGGTATACGTCGTAACTAGCTAATTTTGACAGAATGAGCCAAATAGTTTTGACTTGACAAACTTATTCAGGACAATAACTTGTGGCTATTGCCGAGTCAGCAAAACTTGGAGAGAGCATTTGACGTGTTGTTGCCGTATCGAGACTATATGTAATGAATGCACAAATAACGCAAGAACCGTGCAGAAAAAGCCGATAAACTAAGACATAGAAGCTTTTTGGAGTATAATATAGAGATGTTGCCAACAACAAAATAATGAAAATTATACGGAATTATAGTAGTGTAGTTACAGTCGGAGGCTTTAATCCTTCCATCTTTACTCCTGATTTCTTGACGAAAGAATGTAAAATAAAGCTTGGAGACTCGGGTGAATCAAGGGTTACTCCTGTTCTTTCTGATATAAAATCAGGAAGTATTGAATTTCTTATGGAGTTAAATAGGTTTCAGATATTGGTAAGAAACTTGAGTGACTTTAAAAATCAATTTCCTTTAGAAACTATGCTTTGTTACTTAGAAATACTCAAATATACTCCCTTGTCACTTCTAGGAATTAATTTTAACTACACTCTTATGGGCTGTGACTCTTCAGAACTCATCAAGAAGTTCAGCGATGTACTGGATGCCGGAGATGCATTTAATGTAGAGCCATCAGGAGTTAATATCTCGGCAAAGAAAATTAATGGAAATGCATTAAGGATCAATGAGGTAACAATTTCTCATGAAACTGACAAATTGTTCAAGAATTCGATCCGGCTAACTTTTAATACTGATAATGTAACGATAAATGACAATTATGAAATGAATGGATTAGATAAAGAACGAGAGAAAATCAAAGAAGTTCTGAATTATTTTCCCACACTCTTGAAAAGTAACAATTCCTTAAATAAGAAAATTGAAGGGTTATTAAAATGAGTAATGGAATTTCAACAGATATAACAGGAAATCCGGTACAGCTCGACACCCAGTCAGATGTGCAGCTTAAAGTTCAAGATATGGGTCAACATTTGTATTATCGGACGAAAATACATAAGAATTACAAGGATTCTATTGAGAGAAATCCGAACCTAGAAATTGCTTGGCAAATCTTTGTAACAGGGGATAAACCTAAAGAAGGTGTTTATCTCTTGCGTGTTAATGAAGGAGATTCCTCATATTACGTTTACCTAGACGATGATATCGACTATTTAAATAAACAATATGCGGATTCATTCAGGTCTATTCAAGTAACAGAGGATGAGAGTTACGAACGTTCTCCAGAAATTCATGATTGGTGTGTAGATGGACTAAAAATGGATTGGAAACGTGCGAATGAATTATATAAGAAATTAATGGGAGAAAAGTAAGTGTGCCTTCAGAGCACCCAAAACAAATTATAGTTCCTCCATTCGATGAAGTATACTTAACACCTTCTGACCCAAAGTTCCTTCCAGAAACTGAGCAATCAGCCATATATGATGATATACATTTTAATTGCCTAAGTGAGAATTGCAAAGGAATAATTTTAACTTCTGAATGTGACTTGGTTCAGGGATCACCAGACGACTACGTACTTGTTGCACGTATTTGTCCAATTGGCTTGATATGGGCTTGGTGGCTCAAAACAAAGAAGGACTATTCAGACAATGAAATTATAGGTGAAGAGCCCCTCAGCAGAGGCAAGAGAAAAGACATTCTTGAAGAGTTTAGTAAATATTACATCAATAATAGAACACATCAGTATCATTTTCTCCCTGAAAATAGTGGAGCAATCGACGCCTCTTTCATCTGTTTTGAACTCACAGAGTGTATGCAGGTCAAGAATTTCGACCCTAGTAAGAAAATCTGCGTATTAAAGTCTCCTTTTAGAGAAGCAGTACCTACGCGTTATTCAGCCTACATAGGAAGAATTGGCACTTCTGCAATCGATAACAGCTACAAGAAAACAGCCTTGGACTCCGTTTGTAAATTGAAAAACCCTCCTCAGCCTTCTGGCTGAGTCACAACCAAAGTCAGTATTTTCAGACTTTACACAATACATTCTTCAAATAACCCAATCGTTCGGATTCTTTGATCACACCCAATTCTATCATGACTTCGTTTCGGCCGGCGAAAGAAAATTCCATCGGGCAGTCGGTAGCTCGGCGCAGCGACTCTATCTCTTTGCGCTCTAACTTGCGGGCTTCAGAAAACTTTATTGTCGCCCGGCCGCTTTTGACAGCCACTTTTTCAACTTCCAGAATCGCGGCAGCAACTTTAAGGGCGGTGCCATCGACCAGACTGACGGCTTCGGTCGGCATCTTTCCAAAGCGGTCGGTTATTTCATCGCGGATTTTTTCTACATCGTCAAGCGTGCGACAATCGGCCAGACGGCGATAGAGGTCAACTTTGTGCTGGCGGTCATTGATGTAATGATCGCTTAAGTGCATTTCTATATCTGTTTCAAGTTTTGTTTCAGGCAGGCGGACAATCTCCTGTCCTTTTAGCTCGGCTACTGCTTCTTCCAATAGTTTATTGTAAAGGTCATAGCCGAGTTCCTGCATAAAGCCGGATTGTTTGGCGCCTAAAATAGTTCCGGCGCCGCGGATTTCCAGATCGCGCATGGCCAGTGCAAAACCAGAGCCAAGATTGGAGTGTGACTCCAGCGCCCGCAGACGTTTTACGGCTTCAGCGGTCAGCCCTCGCAAAGGAGGCGTTATCAAATAGGCATAGGCCTGCTGTGCCGAGCGTCCTACCCGGCCACGCAGCTGATACAACTGCGCCAGGCCAAAGCGGTCGGCGCGGTTGATGATTATGGTATTGGCCGAGGGAATGTCCAGCCCGGATTCGATTATCGCCGTACACAAGAGCACATCGTATTTCTTATCGAGAAACTGTATCATTACTTTTTCAAGAGTTCGTTCGTGCATCTGGCCATGGGCGATTACTATTTCTACCTGAGGCACAAGTTTTTTGAGACGCTCATAGACGGCATCTATCGACTTAATCCGGTTGTGCACAAAAAAGACCTGCCCGCCCCGGTCTATTTCGCGCAGGATAGCCATAGCAATTTTGGCGTCTTCGTCTTCGGAAATTTCAGTAATAATCGGCCGGCGGTTTTTGGGCGAAGTATTAATCAGACTCATATCACGCACACCCATCAGTGACATCTGCAAAGTACGCGGTATCGGGGTGGCGGTCATCGACATCGTATCTACCGAGGCTCGCAGCTGTCTCAGTTTTTCTTTATGCGTAACGCCAAAACGATGCTCTTCGTCAATGACCAGTAATCCTAAGTCATGAAACTTTATATCTTTTGATAAGAGCCGGTGGGTACCTATGACCAGATCGATGGTTCCGTTTGACAAGCCTTTCAGGATTTCTATCTGCTGAGCTTTGGTCCGAAAGCGTGAAAGCATTTCCACTTTGACCGGAAACTCTGAGAGTCGTTCTGAGAAAGTTAAAAAGTGCTGCTGGGCCAGTACTGTTGTCGGCACTAAGATAGCCGCCTGTTTACCTCTGTCTATAACCTTAAATGCCGCCCTGACGGCAACTTCGGTCTTGCCGTAGCCGACATCGCCGCAGACCAGACGGTCCATCGTTTTTTCCTGCGAGAGATCAAACTTGCAGTCATCAATTGCTTTTTGCTGGTCGGGGGTTTCTTCGTACGGGAAAGATGCCTCCAGCTGCTTTAGCCAGACAGTATCTTCACCGTAAGCAAAGCCGGTGTGGATTTTTCTTTCGGCGTAAAGTTTGATAAGCTTCTCAGCCATATCGGCGATAGATTTTTTGGTACGGGCTTTTAATTTTTCCCAGGCCGAGCCGCCCAGCCGGGAAAGTCTCGGTGGTGCATCTTTGCCGGCGTACTTGGCCACCCGGTTGAACTCTTCTATCGGTACAAAAAGTTTGTCGTCTTCGGCGTAGTGCAGCAGTAAACAATCGCGGCTGTGGCCGTCTATGGTGAGAGTTTTTAAGCCGCCGTAGCGAGCCAGACCGTATTCGGTATGCACCACGAAATCACCCTGAGTAAGCGCCGCATAATCAGTTATCGCTACACCTTCCTGATATTGTTTCTTACGGATACGGCGATGGTGACGGTGGAAAATTTCATGGTCGGTCAAAATTCCGAAGCCGCCGCTTTCGCAGACGAAACCGCCTTTGATGTCAAGTACCTGAATTTCCGGCAGTCTCTTTAGTTCCTCTCTGGCCGAGACCAGATCCTTAAAACGCGCTGCCTGACCAGTAGAATCGGCCGCTACAAAATAATTCAGACCCTTGGCGCTGAATTCATTAAGTCCTTCGATCAGCCTGTCTAAGTTATTACCAAAGGCAGGATGGGGGCCGCAGCCAAAATCTATTATATCCTGACGTCCTCCTTTGAAGGGCAATCTGTCAATCGAACGGTATTTATTAAGCGACTCAAACAGCTTCTCTGGTTTCTGATAATACTTTTCCGGTTTTACCAGCGAGCTAATCTGCTCTTTTAGTCTGTCGTAAAGAGCCTGGCCTTCTTCAATAATATTCTCTGCTTCATCTTTGATCCTGCCCAGACTGTCTGTAAACAGAATTGTATCGTCGCTTAAGTAGTCAGAAAGTTTCCCCTGCTTCAGACCAAACATAACCGACAGCCATTCCAGGCCCGGCAGTTCGGGGTCGTTTAAGTACCTGTCACGGATGTAACCGGCGTCTGTTTCTGGAAGTTTTTCCAGATATTTTTCGACTGATTCCTGCGTGATAGGGACTTCCCGGCGGGGCAGGAGATTGACAGAGTCTACTCTTTCGATTGTCAGCTGAGTGGAAACGTCGAACAGCCGGATAGTATCTATTTCGTCGCCAAAGTACTCGACCCTGACCGGAGCATAGACAGCCGGGGAGAAAAAATCTATAACACCTCCTCTTAGCGCAAAGTCGCCTACTTCTTCGACAACCGGCACCCGCCGAAAGCCAAGTTTGACCAGTTTATCTACCAAAATATCGAGTTCGTATTCAGTCTTGGTTTTAAGAGAAATGCTCTCTGCCACCAGCTGCTCGACCGGAATTGTCGGTTCCATCAGTGCCCGGACAGGACAGACAATAATTTCAATACTTTTGTCCAGTAGTCCGGCCAGAGTCGAAATCCGGATACCGATAACCTCGCCGACTGGCGGTCTAAAATCATAGGGGAGAATCTGTCTTGAGGGAAAAAGGGCGACTTTTTCACTATCAGTAATAGCGATTATATCTTCATAAAAATCCACAGCTTCAGCAGATGACTGAGTAACCACTAAAATTGGCCTTTTTTTAATATTTGCCAGATTTGCTAAAGTAGATACGAGAATAGCGGGCGAAGAGCCCTCTAAGCCGCAAACGTTTATAGTCTCTAAGTTATTTTGGTTCAGTCTGTTACTTAGTTCAAGCTGGGGCTGATGCTTGGACCAGGCGGAGAATATTGATGCTAAGGGGTTTATAGTCGATTTGAGGGCCTGAGGCAAATTTCTCTCCTTATTCATAGGGCAGCACAAAAGCCCCGTCTGAATAAACAGGCGGGGGTACCAATAAATATCACTTTCTACAGAAATATAGGAAAAAACAGCCAATTATAGCAAAGAAATTAAGTTTTTTGTTGAAGAAAGTTGTGTAAATCCGGTAGAATCAATTCGACTGACATAACAGAGATATTTTTAGAAAGAAGGAGAATTATAATGTCAAGCTATCAGAAGCTTGTTGACGTGGTAAATGCAGCCCAGGGGGACGTAGATAAGGCCGAAGGCGGCAATAAAGCAGCTACCGGTCGGGTTCGTAAGGCAATGCAGGAAATTAAAAAAGTTGCTCAGGATGTCCGTAAGGAAATGCTGGCACTTCGCGAAAAATAAACCAACTACACCTACCTCTGCCCGAATAAGCCCGCTTTATTAGTGGGCTTATTCGATTTTAAACTGCCATTTAAAAAGAGATCAGGCGAAACGTTTTGATAGGGACTGCTTTAGTTGTTCAAAGCCACTTCTTCGCCAATTTCCATGTGGTCATATCCGGAAGCAACGTGCTGGTATAAAACAACTATCGAGATTCGTCTGTTTCTGGGGTCGCTTGGGTCGTCCATGATCATTGGCATTCTGGAAGCAAAACCCCGGACTTCGTTAACCTGCTCCTTGTCCAGTCCTGACACATCCATAAGCCGCCTTGCAGAATTGGCTCTGGCTGCAGAAAGCTCCCAGTTAGTGAAGTCGCCTTCAGTGCTGGAAGCATCAGTATGGCCTTCTATAACCAGCTTGTTAGTTATTTTCCCCAGTTCATGGGCAATAATCATGAGCAAGATGGCACTGCTTTTGAGAAGTTTATCTGAACCGGGTTCAAAAAAAGCCCCGTCATCGGATTCATTCAGGGTTATACGCAGCCCATCAGAAGTGAGTGAGATACTGATATTTTTTTTGAGCTTATTAAAGACTTCCTGCTTTTCGAATTCATTCAGAATGTTTTTAGCGGTTAAAGTCAGCTTCTCTTTTTCAGCCTTGGTGGGTCCGCCGGACTTTTCTCTTTCTTTGGGGGCGGCTCTCTGGCTGGAGGCTTTTGTTTTCATAGGGCTTGAACTGCCCTTGAGCATGCCTGCTTCCACTTTTTGATTAAATCTTCCAGGGTCTCTGAAATAACCAGCAACCGCTTGTCTTACCTCCGGCTTCTGGCCTACCAACCACATGACCAGAAAGAAAGCCATCATGGCTGTCATAAAATCAGCAAGGGCTACTTTCCAGGCACCGCCATGGTGGCCGCCATGGCGGCGATGTTTTTTCTTCCTTATTATTATCGGCTGCAGTTGTTCTTCAGACAAAGTATTTATCTCCTCTTAGCTTTGTCGCAAGCATCTTCTAATTCGATAAAGCCAGGGCGAACTTCTGCATAAAGTGACCGCCGGGCAAATTCTACGGCGATGACCCCGGCCACACCTTTGTGAAAAGACAATAAAGCATGTTTCATGCAGCTGAAATATTGCTTGGTGTCGTTGTTACGAAGTGCAAGACTTCGCGCCAGGGGTCCAAAAAATCCGTACGAAGCAAAAATGCCAAGGAAAGTACCTACCAAAGCTGCGGCAACACTCTGGCCTATTTCTGAAGGGGGGCCGTCTATATGGGCCATGGTTATAACAATTCCTAATACCGCTGCCACAATTCCAAGTCCCGGAAGAGCGTCTGCAACAGAGCTCAACGCCTCTGACGGCAGACCTTCTTCTTCGTGCATCACTTCAATATCTTCGTCCATCATATCTTCAAGGTCATGCGGCTGCACCGAGCCGGTAATTATGACGCGCATAGTATCTGAGAAAAATGTGGAAGCGTGATCATTTTTGAGAAACGTCGGATAACGTTTGAAGATTTCACTCTCCTCCGGCTTTTCGATGTGGCTTTCCAGTCCAACCAGTCCGTCCCTGCGGGCAATGTTGAATACTTCAAACATCATAACCAGCAGGTCTTCGTAATCCCGCTTGACGTATCCGCTCTTAAATACACCGGTAATCTGGGATATGAGATTTTTTATGACCGACATCGGATTGGCAATTATCAAAGCACCGAGCGCAGCACCGAAGATAATCAGTACTTCCGAGGGCTGGTGTAAGGCTAAAAGCTTCCCGCCATGCCACATATACCCCGCTGTTACAGAAGCGAGAACAATGATTGAGCCAACGATGACAAGCATCTGTAAAATTCCTTTTTTACGGTTCTAATTAGTAGCTGATAGTCCTTTACCCTTGTCTTTTCGACCGTTTCGCTAAAAACCTAAAGTTTGGCAGGTAGAAGCCCCTCAAGTAGCCATAAAAACCTCATTTAGAGCTTCATAAAACTTGTTTGGCAAAGCAGGTGTCAATAAATTCTCCGCAACCACAAACCCTGCGATAGACTAAAAAGGACCGGATTTATGCGTTTACTATCTGATAAGAGATTTCTGTTGGTGCTGATTGCCTCTGCTGTGATTTTGGCAGTTCAATATGCATTCGCCTCTTCTGAGTCAGGCAGCAGCGGGCATGGAGAAGGGGTTCTGGAGATTCTGATTGCCTTGATCGTGATTCTTCTGGCGGCGAAGATAGGTGGCGACTTGTTTGAACGAGTCCACCAGCCGGCTGTTTTGGGTGAGTTAGTAATGGGCATGATAATTGGCAATCTTCACCTTTTGGGCTTAGATATTTTTGAACCCTTTAAGCATGATATTACTCTGGAAATCTTAGCCGAGCTGGGGGTGATTATTCTTCTTTTCGAAGTCGGCCTGGAGTCTACTGTACGGGAAATGATGAAAGTTGGCCTGGCCTCTTTCATGGTGGCCATGTTTGGCGTGATAGTGCCTTTCTTTTTGGGCTGGGGAGTAGCCCTGTGGTTTTTGCCCGAAGCCTCAACTCTGGTACATCTGTTTGTGGGAGCAACACTGACAGCTACTTCGGTTGGAATCACCGCCAGAGTTCTAAAAGATATCGGTAAAATGCGTACCAGAGAGGCCAAGATAATTCTCGGTGCGGCTGTCATAGATGACATACTTGGTCTGATTATCCTGGCTGTTATAACCGGAGTCATTTCTGCCGCCGCCGCCGGCTCCACAGACGGAATAAGCTCGGCTGCTATTCTCTGGATTATAGCCAAAGCGATATTGTTTATTTTGGGCGCTGTAGTTTTGGGGGCCTATGTTCTCCCCCATTATTTCAAACTGGGACTTAAAATGAAAGTGAAGGGTGTGCTTCTGTCCCTAAGCCTGCTGGTCTGTTTCCTGCTGGCCTATATCGCCGGGAAAGTTGGTCTGGCGCCAATTGTAGGAGCCTTTGCAGCCGGACTCATTCTTGAAGAAGTCCATTTCAGAGAATACAATAGGCGTGGTGAGTATAAGATTGAAGATCTTCTGGCGCCGATTGCCATATTCTTGGTACCCATATTCTTCGTGCGGATGGGTATGTTAGTTGACCTGACTACTTTTAAGCAGGTGGAGATACTTGGTTTTGCGGCTGTGTTGACTTTTGCAGCTATTATTGGCAAGCAGATCTGCTCACTGGCTATTTTTGACAAAACCATCAACCGCTTTGCAATTGGGCTGGGGATGATTCCCAGGGGCGAAGTAGGTCTGATATTCGCCGGAATTGGCGCCAAACTTGTGCTTGACGGCCAGCCTGTAATTGATATTGGCACCTACTCAGCGGTAGTGATAATGGTGATAATCACAACTTTGGTCACTCCTCCGGCGCTGAAGTACGTCTTGTTGCGCGGGGATAAGGCCGCCCAGTTAAAAGCATCTTGAAATTAACAGGCTCAGATTAGCTGTATCTGAGCACTCAAGGGAGCTTGACTTTGGGCGGGGGTAAGCTATATTCGCAATTCCAAAATTGATCGCGGGGCAAAGTCCCGCAGTCGCAAGTGAGACTTGCGAATTGAAAAAATTGATCGCGGGGTGGAGCAGTCTGGTAGCTCGTCGGGCTCATAACCCGAAGGTCGCAGGTTCAAATCCTGCCCCCGCTACCAAATCTAAGTCCCTGAAGCCCAACGGCTTCGGGGATTTCTTTTTGGGTGGGATTTCCTTCAGATACCGGATTTTCTAACAGTTTTCTAACAAAACTTCCGAAAACTGTTTTGTCTAATCTCCGAGCGGCATCATTTTCAAGGTTGGGTATTAAATGTCCGTATCGATCAAGAGTCGTTGTTGCCGACGCATGACCAAGTTGAGACTGGATGAACTTAATGTTCTCACCTTGAGAGATTAACAGTGATGCGTAAGAATGCCGGAGATCGTGGAAGCGTATCCGGCGCAAGCCTGCTCTGTCCAGTGCGGGATGAAACTCCCGCTTGATTAGGTTTTCGGGATCAAGAGGTAAACCGTGTTCATTGGAAAATATCAAACCCAATTCGGATTTTCTTCCAAGCAAACGGTGTCGTTCAAGTGACTGACGAAGTATTGGAGACATAACAATCCGTCGAATTGAATTCCTCGATTTGGGATTGACGAATTCTCCTCGATAGATCGAACGCCTGACTGATATTTGATTGGAGTTCCAATCGATATCACCCCATTGTAAAGCGAGAAGCTCCCCACGTCTCATGCCAGTCATTCTCGATAATCCAGCGACGGATTTCGCTTTCGCCACTTCCGGCATCACCTGTGAACAACGGTGAACCGTTCATTACGATGGCGATGCGACTTCCGCCATTACGAGGTTTCATTTTAGCAAGCATTATTTGGAGAAAGAGCAATTGACCGTCGCTTATTCGTGGTAGCCCCGCACCGAAATTGCCCTTGAATGCGAGTTCAGCCTCTTTGCGAATTTCTTTTTGATCCTTTTTCCATTCCTTGCCATAAGGAGGATTGGAAAGCATGTAGTCGAATTTGACTCCATGAAGCTTATCTCGTGAAAGAGTCGAACCAAACTTGATATTCTCGGCGTTTTCACCTTTGAGTAAGAGGTCTGATTTGGCGATTGCGAAAGTCTCAGGATTTACTTCCTGTCCAAATAATTCAATTTGAGCTGTCTCATTGACGCTCTTGAGAATCCATTTTTTTGCTTCAGTAAGCATACCGCCGCTTCCACAAGCTGGGTCGTAAACAGTTTTGATAATGCGTTTCTTTTTCAAGATATCCAAGTCAGGCGCAAAAAGCAGGTTTACCATCATTTGGATAATTTCGCGCGGGGTAAAGTGTTCTCCCGGATTTTCGTTTGAAGCTTCATTGAATCTACGGATTAGCTCTTCGAAAAGATAACCCATAGCAAGATTACTGACGTTATCGGGGTGAAGATCAACATTGCTGAATTTCTCGATGACCTGGTATGTCAGGTTAGCATCTTCGAGTGCGTCGATTTGGGTATTGAATTTGAACTTCTCTATGATTTCCCGCATTGATGGGCTGTAGGCATTGATGTATAGACGAAGATTCTTTCCTATGTTCTTGGGATCACCGAGGAGCTTCTCGAAATCATACTTCGAAGTATTATAGAAACCATAACCGCTTGCCTTTTTCAAGAGACCATCCATCTCCTGTAGCTTACCCTTATACTGCCCGTACTTTTTGAGAACATCGGACTTAGTTTTCTCAAGTGCACAGTCCAGACGGCGTAGGACAGTCAGGGGCAATATGACATCTGGGTGTTTCGATCTCTTGAAGTCATCCCGAAGAAGATTGGCAATGCTCCAGATAAAGCCTACTGTATGTTGGTGGTTTGCTTGGTTCATATTTATTTCTTCTTTAAGTTGTCAATCAGACCTTTCAACTCTTCAAGTACTTTCGCAAAATCAGGTAAATCATTTAGCTGATGGGCTAATCCACGCTCCCAATATCTTCTCGCTTCTTCTGTACGTTCTTTATTGAAGAAATCTTCTGTTTTGGGTGTTGGTATATCCATGAATTTGCACTTCTTCTTAAGTATCTCCCAAAGACGGTCATTTGAAAAGTCATCCTTATAATCCTTCAAGAGAATCCAAACATCATAGTAGTCTCTGCTTTTTCCTCGCTGAAGGATGCTTCTGAGCTTTTCTGATATGATTTCTTCCAGTGAATAAATCTCAAGCTCTGTTTCGATATCGTCTGAGTATCCGGAGAGCAATATTCTTTTAACCGGCTCGGAAACGAGTACTTCTTCAAAAGCGATATCTATTCGAATATTGTTCTTCTGTCCGCTTGATTTCCGAAGCGGGCCGTCATAGCCAAGTTTGAATTGGGCTGAGACCAACTCATGACCAGATTTTGGATATTGGGAATATTCCACAACTCGCATACTTAGACCGAATAGTTTTCCAACTCTATCTACCGTTTCCTGAAAAACAGATTTCACATCTTTGGGTTTCAGTTTTGCTTTTGCTGTAAAATCAAGGTCTTCGGAGAATCGCCATTCAGGGTAATAGAATTTCTTAAGAGCGGTGCCACCTTTGAAAAGAAAACTTTGCTTGAATAGGTCAATCTGAGAAAGAGACATCAGCACTTTCGACAGGACGTAATCCTTCTCGATTATCCCGGGGTCGATTTTAGCTTGAGCCGCCAGTGTCCGAATTTGATTAGCATCTATCATAAGGTTAGTGAATTCTCCACTCAGTTAGATTATCAGGATTCACATTTACTCGAAGATTCCATTCTTTGTTCTGAATCCCAGCCGTGCTTTTTTCACTTGGGTCAAGCAGAGCAAGATTGGGTGTAATGTTTTTCAAAAGCTTCTTACGAAACTTCGGTCTTGTGATTTCGAGTACATCCATGAGATAGCCGAGACGTTTCATTATCGCCCCGTTCTTCATTTTCAGAGCATATTCAAGTAGCCTGCTATAATCCAATTCTTTTCTTCCGTTCCATAAGCCTTTGGCTATCTCGACAACTTCTCCGCAATAGCGTGGCTGATCTAAACAATCGATGATGGTTTTCTCTTTGTCAGCAACGACTACTTTTTGGCTTCCTACCCAGTGTTCTTCAAAACCGAAAAACTTTTCTTTCTTAAATCGTATGAATTTAATCTGCATTCCCTTAAGCTCGATGGGCAGTTTGGTCTTTAGGGTGGCCACAAAGATTGTCCTTGATGGCTGTTCCGTCCATCCATAAAAAGAAATGGCAGTCCAGAAACTAAGGTAGTAAGGCGTAATCATCTGGGAGGCGATTATAACGCCTTCTTCGGTATACTGACCTGTCTTCCAGGCCTCAGGTGGTATAAGCAGATACTTTGCTCTCTCGATACGCTGTAGTTTGCTTTTCTCAACCAAACGATGGATTATCTGTGAAGCAGCTATGTTGGTAATACCTAATAATTCTGCGGCATCAGATACGGTGAATATCTTAAGACCCTTGCTACCAACTGTAGCAATAAGCTCTGCCTCTTTTGCCCCTAATCCGGTCATTTTATTTCGGTTAATCATTATTGCCTTTCACACAATGATAATACAACAAAATAATTACGGCTGTCAAGCAAGTTTTAGGTACTACGGAAACCTGAAGCGTTATTGATATGAAGAAAATCCGAGGGTATGACATCCCTTTTGACATACACCTCTTTCTAACACTTTTCTAACAAAACGAGCAAAAACAGCAGATAATAAGCGAAAACACCAGACACTGTATTCCCTGTAAGTAATTGCTACTACTACAGGTTAGTGTCTGGTGTTCTCTGTTGGTTGGACTAATGAGCTGGCTCATAACCCGAAGGTCGCGGGTTCAAATCCCGCCCCCGCTACCAAAATTCGTTGCATCGCAATTAGTTATGCATTCTCACGGTAAAATAGTCTGTCAAAGTTCCAGCCCGAAGGTCAAAATTATGGTGTCTATTAATTTCTAATGATCCTTCTAATTTGGGGAATTTCTGTATTGTGACCTTCGGGTTCTAACGGATTTTTGCAAACTTAAGTGAAGCTTTTGAGAGCTTCAGGGCTTGTGAACCGTTCATCCAGCGGACGCGTAGCCCATTACCGATGCGCGTCATACAGAATTGTAATCATGTAACCTCCTAATTATTGGAATGTGACTGTGTGGTTTTTGTTTTAATCACATTTAATCATAGATTGTTCTAAGAGATTATCAATTGCCTAATATGGCAAGCCCAAAATGAGAGGCACATATCAAGAAGTCTCGAGGACAATAAAGCTTGATTAATGATTCCTTATTGTAAATAGTAAATCATATTTGTAAATTATAATCCAAGAGGAACTAATAATCAACAGCTCGAGGGTTGCGGTGTGTTTGCGGAGCTGAAATTAACAATTCTAAAGGACTTAGGCAATAGAATGAAGGACTCTCAAATATATGGCATCATTAAGTCATTGTTTCCTATGCCAGGTGATGAAAATCTCCTGTCAAAGTACATCGAAACCTTTCAAACGAGCATCGAACATAAATCAGAACAATTGATCGCACGACTGCCAGGAGTCACCAATGAGGCGGAATATTCTCGTCTAGTCGAAAAGTATTCGAAACTACCAAAGTCATGCCCAAACCCGATCGACAAATGCAATCAACTAGTAAGCGACTTATTCGTCGGATTCCCAATATGGAGAAGCCCGCTACTTCAATACAACGTCGCAGCCCCAGTCAACGTCGCAGCAGCAGCCATGTATTCTCTTGCGCTCGACAATAATATTTTCAGCATCAGTGACAGTTTTGCCGGAAACACCCTCGTCGCAGAAGAAGCTACTGTCCAGATATTAGGGAACATGATAGGCATCAAGAATGCGAAGGGATGGTTTACATTCAGCGGTTCAGCCACGATTCTATATGGCATCAAAGTTGGACTCAAGAAAGCCGATCCAGAATCTGCGAGAAAAGGAATAACTAAAAGTGTGTCGATTATTTCAACAGAAGATGGTCACTTCGCAACCACGTATTCTGCTGAATGGCTCGGCATCGGAACAGATAATGTTGAACGAATTAAAGCTAATGCCAACAGAACAAGTAGTCTTACTGATCTCGAACAGTTATTAAGAACTCGAATGGAAAATGGAATTCGAATCGCTGCAATTGTAGTCAATGGAGGTACAAGTTATGGCCATGTCATAGACGACATCAAGACCATAGTTGAACTAAGAGATGCGCTAGTAAAAGAATATAAACTCGAATACAGCCCCCATATTCATGTTGACTCCGTCATTGGTTGGATGTGGCTCTTCTTCCACAACTACGATTTCAAGCAGAATGAACTAGGAATCACTGACGAAGCCCTAGAACTCATTCAGCTACAATACCAGAAGATCTCCGAATTGACATACGCAGACTCATGGGGAGCAGACTTTCACAAGAGCATCGGAGGGTGCCCAGCAGACTCCAGCGTATTCATACTTAACGATCAAAACGATGCCATTCATCTCTCTAAAAAGGAAGATCCCGTTGAGAGCATGCATCAAATAGCCGAAGAATTTGCAACCAACTCTCCGGTAATATACACATTAGAGAATTCGCGATCTTCTGGCCCCCCACTTGCCGCACTTACATCGCTCCATTCAATGGGGAGCATAGGATTTCAACGAAATCTCGCAAATCTAATCGAAACAAAGCTTACAATGAAACGCCTATTCCTGAAACATCCAGACATATCCATATGCGACCCATACGAACTCGGCTATGTGTTGATGATTAGAATGTACCCACCATTGATCAAGAATAACGAACTGAAGGGACAGGAATTATCTAGCAATTCCCCACACCTATTCTCATTTGTTGAAGAAACGAACATTTACTTATTGGACTTCTTCAACTGGGATCGTAAGTACAGAATGGACTCCAGCGGTGAAATTGAATACTCATTCAGCACTTCGTTCGTATTGCTTCCTACCGGACAAGGTCTCTACGCTCTAAAAATATATCCAAATTCCCCACACACCAACGAAATCTATGCTAAAGACACAGTTTCGACCATCCTCAATTCTAAAAACACATTTGATGCGATTATAAGAAGATAGAAGGCAGGCAACTCTTTTGGTATGACCCCAGTTGATATACCACTTTTTAAGTTAGTTTTATCATAGCACTACAGCACTCGCTTGCTCTTGACATACACTTCTTTCTAACATTTTTCTAACAAGACGAGCAAGAACAACAGATAATAAGAAGAAACACCAGACACTTTGTTCCCCGTAAGTAGTTGCTACTACTACAGGTTAGTGTCTGGTGCTTTCTGTTGTTAGGATAACTGAGCAAGCTCATAACCCGAAGGTCGCAGGTTCCTTTCGTTTCACTCAGGATCTCCACTTCGTTTCGACAAATCCTGCCCCCGCTACCAAATAAACTGAACCACAATAAGTTACAAGCTTATTGTGGTTTTCTTTTGTCCACGAATAATTAGCTTTCTAACAAAACATTTTTGAACTGTATTTATGACGAGATAAAAAAAGGACAAGTCATTAAACTTGTCCTTCATTTGTTATATCATTTAATTCTATTTCAATAAAATCATCTTCTTAGTTTCAATAAAATTTTCTGAAGCTAACCGGTATAAATAAATCCCACTCGCTAAGCGCGAAGCATCCCATTCTACAGTGTGATATCCTAACAGCTATTTCTTATCAACATGAGTACCAGATTTTCCAGTCAATTCATCCAGTGTTTCGTGAAGCAATCGGTTGAAAGTAGCGGGGCTTTCCTGAGGGATAAAATGACCGATACCTGTGACGGATTTCATTTCAAAGGAAGATGCATGTTTTCGATTTGTCTCCATTTCAGTCGGTGTCATATCAGAATTGATTGCACGAATTGGAACTCTGACGTCCCTTAGTATTGCCTGGACATCTGTTCTGAAATAGTTTTCAAACGCACTCATTGCAACCTCCTGAGGCGCCGCACTCATATCGGCGACAACCCAGTTAACAAGAGCACTATCGGCATCTTTCAGGAACATACCCCGAACAAAACCATCCACGCTTGCAGCAAAGTCAGCTCTGAAGGGCTTAGCGATTTCAGTTACCTGTTCCCGTGAAAATCCAGTACCAAATTCCTTAAAACAATCCACGCCAATTACACCGATGATTCTCCCAGAAAGCTGCCGCGCAGCCTCAAGACTCACCTTACCACCCATCGAATGACCAGTTAACACAACTTTATTTGGGTTGACTTTGTTAACAACTGAAGCTACGTCGGCGCCGAAGGCTGCCATGGTCCAGTCTTCCCTACCGAGCCCAGATTCACCGTGGCCACCTAAGTCGACCGTCACAACCTGATAAGTCTTGGAAAATTCACCCACCTGATTCTTCCAGTATCCTCTGTCACAATTCCAGCCATGGACAAAAACCAGAGCTGGTTCACCTTCTCCGACGACTTCATAGTGAATCATTACACCATCAACTGATGACACACTGTCAACGATTGGAGCAGTTACCTTCGTAGTTGTATCAGTATCTTTCTGGCAAGAAATCAGCATCAGATATACTAGAGCTAGTTGACTGACCAAAAAAAATACTGATAATCTTTTCTTCATTTCCATCGAATTCCTTTCTTTAGCGCATAATAAATTTTAGTATCTTAATTTAACGGAATTGGTTTGAAAATAAACTGTCATTGAGAAGGCTGACTTTGCAAGTTTATATTATTTAGTTTTGTTATTCATCTCTTTCTAACAATTTTCTAACAAGACAAGCAAGAACAGCAGAGAATAAGAAGAAACACCAGACACTGTGTTTCCTGCAAGCAATTGCTATTACTACAGGTTAGCGTCTGGTGTTTTCTGTTGGTTGGACTATTGAGCTGGCTCATAACCCGAAGGTCGCAGGTTCAAATCCTGCCCCCGCTATTAAGAAACGCAGGTTTCCCTTTCGCTTCGCTTGGGGATCTCCGCTATCGATTCGACAAACCGGTCCCCCGCTACTAAGTTTAAACTCCTGAAGTTCAACAGCTTCGGGAGTTTCTTTTTGTGTGGGATTTTCTTCGGAAATCGGATTTTCTACCATTTTTCTACCGCTTTTTCCAAAGACGGCTTCATTGACCAGCCCCCGAGGCGTATCAACCAACAGATCGTTTGACTGTTGCAATGACTGGACTAACTTAACAAGTGGTACAACTAATGGGGGCCGGTCAATAGGCTTCGAGCGCATCACGCAAACGCTCGCAGTTCCAGCGAACGGAATCGTCTTTGGTCATCGTGTAGATACTGTCCGGAAACTCCGGGCGTCGGCTTCGATGGAGTGATACTGCGTACGATCAATGGCGGAGCCGACTGGATTTCAATCTAAGGTTCAGGATAAGAAATTTGACCGCAAGGAATGAGGATACATGCAAATGGAGAACGACCGCTATAAAAGTCAAGTTTAAGCCCTAATGCTAATTGAGGATCAGTTGATTTATCTTGATTCATTAGACTATCACATGCTTGAAAATTGTCGCTATCGCCTTGTGCGAATAGCGCATTCGGAACTACGCCACAGTTTGTAGGCCTGGAATATAGTGTCCCAAATGTTACTACGCTTTTTTCCCCAGGTTCAAGGGTTTTATTTAAGATATATGGGGTATCTAAGCACCTGTCTAAAAAGTTGCCTAATCCATTAGTTATGACGTTAATTAAAGCTGCTGTATCTGGTGTCAGTTCTTTTGGCAATAAGAATACTTTATACTTTTTATCGCCACAAGCAGCTGGAAAATCGTATTCATTTGATAAAGCTATTTGAAGATGAATTGCAATTGTACTGTCATTAGTGATAGTAGCTGTGATATATCTGTAATTGTGCTTAGTTCCAAGAGTGTCTGTGTGAGTTAATCCTTGGTTAGGACCGTATTCAATCTGCAGCCCACTTTTCGACCCTCGTCGGTCGTCTGACGTGCGCTGTGCCGGTGCGACGATGGGAGAAGCGAGCAGTGCAACCAGAAGTGTCCAGTGAAGTACTGACGCGTTTCGCATTTTCTTTCCTTTCTGTTGGCCAACAATTCGGACGCGCGAGCGCCAGCTTCACCCGCGCTCAGCTTTCCCGCGTCGTGTCAGTGGATCCTGTCGAATTATACAAGCACCGTAGCCCTGAGTTCCTTGCAATCCGAACCAGATATTGCCCGCAGCGTCTTCTCCGATTGAAAACACCCGATCAAGCTACAGGTCGAGATGACCACACTGGGCAATCGATGGAATCTACAACTGTGAAGGCACCCACGAAAGACGTTTATTCGGTCATTTGTAGAGCGCATCGAAATCGAATATCCGTTGGCGGAACTTCACTACACCTGCCCACTACGCCACCCGAGGGGTGTAAACCACTGACCGAAGAAGTTCTGCATATGGGAAGAATTGGCTCCCCGTGTTGTACACTTTGCGAACCTTACGGTTTGAAGTTCGGGGGCGTGGACGCTAAGTCCCCCGGCAGGACGATCTTAGAACTTTTCTCTTTTGGATGCATCAGGTCTCCTGCTTCCAAACAGTTAACACATAGTTATTTTAGGGAATCATGCGAAACATTGACCAGTTCATAGAAAACGCCTTTTTTCAAGTGTTCGCCCATAAGAAAAAGTCCAGTAGTATAGGGATCAATTTCAAACCCTTTAACTGCTCTTGGCGCGAGATATCGTCGCAACTGTTCCGCTCGGTCTGTTTGTCCCAGTTCCTTGGCCAAGCAATAGGCCCAAGCCGTCGCGAGTTCGTTCGTCGAGGACTCCTTCTCAGCCTCACGTTCACCGACTTGAACATAGGCGACATCTCCCTCGTAAATCACATGTCGCTGCCAACTCTCAAACCAGTCGGACGCCTTTTCAGGCACGACCCCGCTCATCAGGAAAAGCGCCCAGATATCGGTGCCAATCGCGCGACTCTCTATGTTTGCTTCAGCACTGTTCGGTTGAGTGCCGTAGTAAAACATCGAGCCGGTCTCCTTGCCAACCAGGAGATTACCCTCAACCGACTCTAGCCAATCGGCATTCGCGGCGGAAAAGTTGGTTTTGAACAGGCGGTCATGTAGCACATTGTTGATTAGCATGTGTGCATTGCACTGTAGCATCGACACGTTGTCGAAACAGCTTACGCCGCAGCTTGGAGATTCCGATGCCTGTTTCCAGAGATTGCGGGAGAGATCGCTGTAGGTTGTCGATTTGCCGTCGAGTTCGATACGGTCGGCAGGCGGCTCTCCAAAGGCATCAATGTAGAATCCGATAAACGTCGCTAGTCGCCCGGCATAGGTCAGGTTTCCCTTCTGCAGTGGCCAAGTCCGCTCTTTCTGCCAGGGGGCATACCAGTACTTCCAAGATCGATCATCAAACAAACCTCGATAAATTGTATCAAGTTGCGGCCGAAGCTTATCGGCCTGGCTTGGGTCTCGTTTGAGCACCACGAAAAGCCCCAGCGCCGAATAAATAAGTTGATACCGGGTCCCCATGGCCTGTGATTCATCTTTTGGTTGGTAAAATTTGGTCCAATCGATATCTTGACCTGAAAAACAAATTTCGAGCCGTTCCGCCGCCGCCGCGGTAGCGTCATTTATAATCATAGTCTTTCTCCATCACGTTCCGCATTCTTTCTCGTGTTGAATAGGTGGAGAGATCACCAATCTTTGTCCATCCTAAGCAAATAAAGCCTTCATCGCGCGCGCTAAGTGCTATTCTATCATTGTTACCGATATGAACAACCCAAAGCCTTTCACAATCTGTAAACATGATTATCCATTCTAATGTTTTAAAAATCGGTGTTAGCAAAAGTACTAATTTTTCAACTTACAATCAACACAGAATAAACTGAAGTTTATAGTGTAGTTCAATGAGAGGCAACAATTTTGTACAAGTCACATTTACAATATCCATTCCTTAAGTAATTAGGAGACAAGTGGTATGATGCCAACGAATAGTTAAGTGGAGTTGGTCTGTAAGAGACGAGCAATAAGCGGACGAATAGAGAAAGATAAGATATGTGTAGAAAATCCATCAAAACTAGTTATGAATATCAATACCTGAATGGAGCTATGGCATAATCTGAAACAACAGCTCTCCGCTTTCCTCACACAGAAAGAACTTGCGGGTAACAACTATCTAATTTTTGTAACTGATTGATTAACAATAAAAAAGCTCCCCCGAATAGACGAGTTTTGCAACTGGTTGAACGGAAATCATACAATTGTGATTGAACAACTTTCTCAATCTGTTATATTGTGATGATCAGATCTCTTGAAATTGAGTGGAAGCCTATATATGGATTCAAAACAGACTTGGTATGGATACTATTTTAAGCTGGAGCAGGTAAACAAATTCTTAAGCAGTCTAAGCGAGACGGCATTTCGGCGCACCAAGGTACATGAGTTATTCATAACATGGGTTGTCGCTCGGTTTCTTCAGTTCCAAAAGAAGAGCGAGCACGTTATAGGATTTCCGGTTCTTGAAGAACGCGAGGGTTTGGTTCTATCAGACTTTCTAAATAATGATATTGTACTGGATAATGACAATTTCGATACTGTTATTACCGACATTAGTGATCTGAAGACCCCTATCCGGCTTCAGATCAAGCGGTATACATGGGTCAAGGATGCCAACACCGAAGACTTCTATAAATTTATGTGTAAGAAAGTGCGAAGATATGGTTCCGCTCCTGAAATCAATTTAGTTTTTCACATTCATCAGAAAAATATGAAGTTTAATTTTCCGAAATTTGGTAAGCTACTCAAAGGAGAAAATTTTGGAGTCGGAAGCATTATTGCATTCTCTGCTACACAACTTAAACAGAAGTGCTTCTTGTTCGAAATCTTTCCCAATTATACAGGTGTTTTATGGTATCCGGTGGCAAAAGACGTCCAGAACCAGAACGACTAAAACGTGGCAAGGGCTTCCACAAGAAGATCCAAGCACAATGGGAGTCAGAAGCTGAAGGTAGTGTTTTCTCGGAAAGGTGGGTTATCAAGAAAACTGGCCGAAACGGAAGAGTTGACATATTTGTAAACGACGATGATCCTGATGGATGCATAGCAATAGTGGAGATCAAAGCATCTGATTGGGACATAATGACTAAACAGGCAGTGATGCGAAATATAAGAAGGCAGATCAGACAAGTGTGGGGGTATATTGAATCTCAGATCGATGGTGAGAATTATGTATCGACGGGAGAGCGCAAGAGCGTGAGTCCGGGTATCCTGTTTCCAACAAAGCCAAAGGATGTAGAGCGATTAAAGTTAATTGAGAGGCTGTTCATTGAAGAGGGCATAGTCGTTGTTTGGCGGTGAGCGTTCAATTGATAGTGTCGCATATACGAGAGGGTCGGTGGCTGACGCTAATTGCATGGCATCCGGACAGGATTCCTTTAATATTGACTTTTCTGTTATGTGGCCCCATCTTTTATTAACTGAACTATTTTGGAGTTACAGCTTATCGACTGCGTAGTAACGTGGAGCGAATCGAGCTTACTAATATTATGATTGACTTTCTTGAACTGTTGTCAGACTACCCTCTCCAAATTGCTGTCATTGCATCAATTATCGGTGCGTATCTGTGGCCTATCATTGGTAGATTTATACGGAATTTGTTTGTTCGGATACGATACCCCAACGTGAAGAGGGGATATTGCTCTGAAAACCTTCGCATTGAAAGTTTTTCGAGCGTAGCATTTGAGAGAAATGGCGATCCAATTCTGCTTGAAAGGATGTGGATAAGAAACTTCAAAAACATTTCCGACATTGATTTGCTTTTCACAGAAGAATCTCAACTGGAGGGCAATTGGTCTTGTATTGCTGGGATAAATGGAGCTGGAAAGACTACTGTTTTGCAGGCCATATCTATTATACTCATGGGTGAGAGACTTGTCACCGAACTTGGTCGAGAACGTTTAAGAAGATTTCTACGTCGGCACAAAGGAGCGACACACAAGGCCGAGATCGAAGCCGTGGTTCGACAAGGCAATAGGCGGTGCAGGTTATATCTTCCCCTCGATGAAAACGGAGTAGACAATTCGAAACTTCTGTCTCACAAAGATTATCATCTAATGAGTACTGTGTGGAAGTTGCTCGGTGATCAATTAGTAGTCTCCTACGGTGCATCTCGCAGCTTGTCGGATTCGCTGGATAATCGATACTCGAATGTAAGTAGAGCAGTCCAGCGTCATATGACATTGTTTGACCCTTTGTCTCAGATTGCGAACGTTGAGGCTGTAATAGGAGAAAAAAGTGAAATATCTGTAAAAGTCGTCCGAGTATTGAGCAATTTGATTAGAGAGACACTAAGCGATAAAAGCATTGGACTATTACCGGTCATCAGAGATTCAGGCATCACGTTCAAGCAACGAACTGCATCTGTGCAAGCGATCGATTTACCTGATGGATATAAATCAACATTAGCGTGGTTCGCTGACATGTGCTCCACTTGGATTTCAGCCACCGTTCCTTCAGGAAGAAAAGGAGATGATCCGCGAGCGATAACCGGAATAGTCCTCGTAGATGAAATAGGACTTCACTTTCATCCCAGCTTGGAGCGTTCGATAATATCAATGCTTCGACGAGTTTTGCCGAACGTACAGTTCATAGTCACCACTCACTCACCCTTAGTGTTGTCCAGCTTTGATAGATCAGAGATCATCCTTTTTGACAAAGATGCTGATGGTGGTCTAAGGTATCTCGATAGACAGATTTTTGGCTTCACAACGAATGAAGTCTACGAATGGCTGATGGGTACAATACCCCAAAGTCAGGTTATGGAGGAATTGCTTAGAACGCGCGATGAAGACTCATCTGTGTACTTATACCAGAGTCCACAAACAAATGAGCTCGAAGCAACAGAAATTCAGAACAGACGTAGGCAGTTGCTGAGAGAACTGGGCTTATTCAAGGGAAAGTATGAGAAGAATTAGACGGCTACGAGCGACTATTCATTCCCTTGAGCAGTTTGAGAATGCAATCATACAAGAATATCTTGCAGTTCCCACAGAATTCAAACCAGTGTATAGGTCCAATCGATGGAGAACTTCAGAAATTTTGGGCAGTCTATTAGCGAGTCACGGTCGCTCCTGCGCCTATTGTCAAGGTACACTTACGCAAAGTGATAGGGGAGATGTTGAGCATTTTCGACCAAAGTCTCACTACTGGTGGTTGACCTACAATATACGCAATTATCTTATTAGTTGTGCAAGGTGCAACCGAGTCAGGAAAGGTGATAGATTTCCTTTGGCCGATGGCGTGCCTAACTATGATTTCTCACGTAGAAGCGAGCTCAAAGAAGAACCCAGACTGCTCGCAGATCCTTACACCGATGAAGTCGAAAGGTTGTACGGGGCTGTAGTTGATGATACGCTTATCTTAGTCTTACCACTTGTTACAACATCTGACGACGATAATTCTATGAGAATTAGTGAGTACACAAAGGATTTCTTTGATTTCAATACAAATGGATTGCTTGTTAAAGAGCGCACTGACACAGTTTTCAAAGCTTTAGGTGCAATGAAGAGACTAAGGCAGGGAGATCTTACAGCAGAAACTGACATAACAAGGCTTGCAAACAGGTATTCACCTCATGGCATTGCTGTTCGCCAAATACTTATGCCAAAGTACGATGCTCAATTGCCTTCTGAAGCCGCTCAAGTAGACTGGTTCGTGGACGATACGATTGTAGAAATGAAGATGCTGGACAGAATTATTGCCGTTAATACAAACGCAAAAGACGCACGTTTTTTGAAGGAAATTAATGGTTGGGCTCTTGCTACGCTTTGGCATAATTCGCCGGCCGACAATTTAGAGGCGATCGAGAGAAAACTCAACAACGAAAACTACTCAGACTATGTTGAGCAATTCCAACGATTACTCTCTTAAGGGCTGAGATGCCAAACTGCGAGTTCGAGCGTCCAGTCAAGCTCAGTTGTAAGCGGTTTAATAACTTGCGGTTATGATTGGCTCCCCTAACAGGACTCGAACTTTCATGCAGTGATTACATACTATGAACTCCTTTTCTACCATTTTTCTACCAAGCGTAGCCAAAGCAGCAGAAAAAGCGGAGCAACACCAGCCAAGCTGATTCTCGTAAGTCGTTGAGAGTCATACCTGTTGTTATCTGGTGTTACCCCGTGTTAGGTACATTGAACGGGCTCATAACCCGAAGGTCGCGGGTTCCTTTCGTTTCACTCGAGACTATAGCAAATCCTCCCCCCGCTACCAAGCTTAAACTCCTGAGGTTCAACGACCTCGGGAGTTTCTTTTTGGGTGGGAATTCCTTCAAATTCCGGATTTTCTAGCAGTTTTCTGGCAAATCTTCCAAAATATTATTATTTCATTTGAAACCTTGACAAATATTTGGCGTATTAGTATCATATTGGTATTATACCAATGGCATAATACTTGGAGATTGAAAGAAATATGAATTTAGATACCGAATACCTGAATCAGCTCTTACATACGTGGGAAGAAACATACAAAAAAGGACAATTGACTCTTTGGCTTTTATTAGCATTAAGAGACTCACCCAAATATATGGGTGATGTAAGGGAATTTATACAGGTCAATACAAGTGGCATTATTACTTGCGAAGAACAGAGTGTGTATAGAGCATTACGAAAATTTTATGATTTGGAAATTGTGGATTTTGAAATGCGTGATGGCAAGAGCGGCCCCTCTCGCAAATACTATTTTCTAACAGAATTAGGTCAAAAGTTATTAAGAACATTTATCAAAAGAAATATTAAGATCATGTATACAAATAAAATTTCACATTTATTCTCAGATAAGGGTTAAATTTATGCTTAAATTATCAAAAAACCTCATATTTTTTGGAGTACTAGTTTTTATTTACTCATTAGTATTCAATCATTTTTATGGGTTACATGTTACAGCGGATCAATGGCTAAATGTTGCACGAGTTGCGGCGATCTACGGTTGCAGTATTTTTATCACCGGATTAATTCTAGGTATTAAAGATCCGGTGAAAGACTCAAGGTTTGATCAAGGATTTCAATATCATTTAGTTACATTTATAGTTGTCAATATAACACATCTCCTATGGCCTCTTGTTGTACATTCAGAAATAGAAAGTTCTGTTCAAATCGGTGTGCTTGCTCGAGTTTTATCGGTAGCCGCATGGGGCGTGGGATTATTGGTTCATTATTTGTTAACTAGAAAAACTATCAAAGGTATCCCGCGTGATAAAGTATTTGATTAGCCAATGAATAAACAAATAGTCTGCTTTATGAAGTATTCTCAATAAGTAGAATCTCGAGGATTCTGCCAACAATCTGACCGACTCGATTTGCTATCGTAACTGTCGGCAACCAATAGTGATACGTTTTTGTCAAAATGTATGATGGAGAGCTATGTGCAGTTTAAAAGTAGGTAAAAGAATAATTACATGCAACTTGTATAGAAGTTACAAGTTAAACAAATAGTAAATGAAAGGATTTATTATGTTACGTTTCGACATTCACAAATTAGCAAGATTCATTGTTTGCATGTCTGCATTGGGGATGAGTGTTGCCTGTTTCGCTCAAAGTAAGCAAACCTCGCCAAGCATTAAACTTGACGACTATTTCACGAAATTCGAATCTCACGGATTCTCTGGCTCAGTTTTGGTAGTAAGAGATGATATTATTCAATTGAAAAAGGGTTATGGGTTTTCAGACCATAATAAGGGAATTCCCGTTACAGTTAAAACAGCCTTCTCTATCGGTTCACTGACAAAACAATTTACCGCCTCTGCGATATTGCGTCTCGAGGAAGCTGGACTGTTAAGCGTTTCTGATTCGATTAGTCACTACCTCGACTTTATTCCAGAGGATAAATCCCAGGTGACTATTCATCAACTACTCAATCACACATCCGGCATTGAAAGTGATTATTGGGACGGCAATCCGGAATTGTCTGAGCAAGAATATCTTGCGATGGTATTGTCGAAAGAACTTATCAATGTTCCCGGAGAAAAATACAGGTATTCCAATATCGGTTACCATTTGCTCAAAGAGATTATTGAGAACGTAGCGCAAGAAGATTATGAAAATTACTTGAAAAACACTTTCTTTGATCCTCTTGGAATGGAAAATACCGGTTTTTCGCTACCTCAGTGGAGTGATGGGCAGCTGGCACATTACCAGGACTGGACTACAAACGCCTGGGGAGTGGACGTTGAAATTCCAACGCAGCGGCCAGTGTATTTTCACCCAGAAGGATCAGGCGGTTTACTTTCAACCATTAATGACCTCTACCTCTGGCATCAAGCGCTCATGGGCGGAAAAGTACTGCAAGAATCATCGCTAAAGAAAATGTTCACTCCCTATCAAAATCACTATGGATACGCGTGGAACATAAGCACGACAATTCGCGGTACAACGCTCCACTATCATGGCGGAACAGATTACGACATGGGAACAACTGCAGGTATCTACCATTATCCGGACGATAACACCATGGTAGTGTTTCTGAGCAACACAAATCTAAGCCGGACAGTCACTCACGAGTATTTGATGAACCAGATTGAGGGGATCTTGTTTGACGGTGAAGTCGCAATGCCACCGGCTTCAACATCACGATTATCAAAGGAGAATCATCCAATGACAGGAACATACTTATTGCCTTCTGGTGACTCTTTGAAAGTTGTAGAAAGGCGAGGACACATAAGAGTTATTTCAGAGGATGAAAATGGCACTATGATACTTCGATTCCCGGAAAGCGGAGTTACTCCCAACCCTTCCGAATACGACAATCTATTCGATTCAATATTTAGTGCTATTGATACTGGCAATATTGAGCCGTTGCGCTCTGCACTATGGACAGTAGTAAATTTTGATTCATATAGTAAACTAATAGTCGGTGCATGGAGTTATTACAAGCAAACTTTCGGAGAATTCAAAGGTGCTCGTATTGTTCATCAACGTTCATTTGTATTTCAAGATCGATCTGAAGAATGGTCTTTCGTTTTGTTTGATTTTGAAAATGGAAAAGCAATCATACGGGCAATGCTTGATCAAGAAGGGAAAGTGTATTTTAAGCGAGTACCTATTCTAGAACATTTCGAAATGACACTAGGTTATTTTTCTGGAACCGTGTTTACTTCATGGGACTGCTTTCTCGCTGGTAGTTCAAAATTCGAATTCAAAACAGGACAACAGGGTGAACCTGATCTGCTTGAGATCACAAAAGGAAAAGCAAAGCTGGTCGCCAAATTAATTGAAAAATAAGTCTAACTCATTCTAGCCTTTTTTATAATAGAGTCAGCAAGTACAACAGATAAAAATGGAAAACACCAAACACTGTGTTCCCCTTAAGTAATTGCTATTACTACAGGTTGGTGTCTGGTGTTCTCTGTTGTTCGGACAACTGAGCAAGCTCATAACCCACCCTCTATCTTGACTTTATCGATGACATGACTAAATTAACAAAAATCACAATCAACAAAGCTCATATTCTGAAGGAAAAGGAACTATTCGCATGAAGCGCAGTAAGTTTTTTCTTATCATGTCGGTTATCTTTTTGGCGGTTGTCCTGGTCGGTTTTACGCGGTCTCTTTATTTGAGTTCGTATTTTGAGTTTCCGGAATTGCCAGTCCACTTGATTCTGCACGGCATTGTATTAACCATCTGGTTTTTACTAGCCGCCGTACAACCGATTCTAATCGCCACAAATAAAACAAAGACGCACAAAAAGCTCGGGTTGACAGGCTATAGTATGATTGTGGCAGTGGTCGCGGTGAGTTTATTAACTTTGGTTATTCGTGATATACCGACGATTGATGAATTCCCCGGACGTTCAAGTGGAAACTTACTTTCACTATTCATATTTTCTTTCTGTGCGATATTGGGGTTGAGATTTAGAAGTAAGCCAGCTATGCACAAGCGGCTGATGATTCTGGCATCCATACCTATACTTGCTCCGGCGACAGACAGAGTTATACGAATCCCGGTGTTGAATGATTTTTTTGGCAAGATATTATTCTGGTTTCCAGGGCCTCCCGAAATAGCCTTTGCGACTATTTTCTTTCTCGGAATGATTATCGCTGTTGTTGTTAACGACCTGATCTCAGAAAAGAGAGTCCATGCAGGTACATTATGGGGGCTGGGTATAATATTTATAGTCGCGCCAGCTGCTACTGCTGCTTTAACGCTCAGCGGCGCCTGGGCAGCCTTGGTACGGCTGGTCGTGTAAATGCCATTGATAGCACATATTTTTTAGCAAGAAACCCACCGCAAGCGGATGGGCCACCAACCCTATTGAAGTGCTCTTTTGTCCACGAAAAATTCACTTTCTAAAAAAATATTTCATAGAGTCTTTGTGTTTAAGAAAAAGGGAAAGATTTTGGTCCTACCCTAATGTCATAACCTTGTATGCCGGGTTTAACTTTAGTACTTAGGAAGTTCATCATTATTCCACATCTCTAGTTTGATCTTGATGGATTCATCCGATTGGATCTCCCAAATAACAAGATATTTTCCGGTATCAGTAATTGGATAAGGTGGACCAGACGCCGATTCTTACCGGGCGTCCGTTAATGAAACACTAATTTTAGATATCTCGTCTATTCACTCAATCAATGCGCTCGAACAGGATCGTTACTCCTGTGTCAAATGTTCCCTTTCCGGTGCAGGAAATTTTCTTATTTTTTCCGGCGCCTTCGGTCTTCATCTCCCAATCTGTCATCACGACCGTGTTCTGTGTACCAACTGAGGGCGGCCAGTTATTTGGGTCAGTTATCGTGCCATGTGTTGTTATCCCATATTTTATCTCAGTCACCCCATCAGAGCCGGTCGCATTAAAAAAGAACTGCCCCTTGGCCAGACTTGGCGTTTTCTTCTTTTCAGTAATGACCCTCAAGGATACGATGAAATCACCAGAGCTGAAACAGCTTCCGCCCCCGGCCAGCGCGGTTTGGAAATAAGCTAAATTGAGCGTCATTCCAGGTTGGTCAATCCAGATTTGCCTGGATGAGGGTTGCGTTTTTTTGGTACGTTGTTCAGGTCCGCCGCTAATATCTCCTGAAAAAGTCGCGCGATAAGTAGCTTCACTCGGGCCTGCAGATGCCGCCAGGCTGCTAAATTTGGAATCCGTTTGCTCATTTGTATTCAGAGTCGTGGCCTCGGCATAAGTTGATTGGTCATCAGGTGAATGGGTTGACAAGCTTTTGTCCGAACAACCGACTGTAAATACAGTAATCAACAAAAGTGAAAAAATTGCCAATGAAGCGGTCAACAGAGACGGGACTTTTAGCTGTAGTTGATTTGCTGCTTTCATTGTCTACCTCCTTTACCAAAAAATTGTGATTAGTCTGTATCCTGCTCCCCGCATACTTACGTTGTAGTTGGGATTGATACATTATCTGTCAATGCTATCAATATAGGTCGCTTCTCCTCAATAACAAGGATTTTTGCCACTATTTATCCGCTTTTGACTAAAGTAGGGAAATTGACCATAATAACAGTTTCCTGCCCTGGCTTACTTTGAACTCAAAAATGCCTTTTTGGGACTGGATCGATACTTAGCGGAAGAGCAGTCGGTGATAGTGCTGTAACTGCCAACCGACCTTATTCGGCAGTGCAGCTTTCTCTTTTGTCGAAGCACTCTGGTATATCTTTAGGGCGGCTTCGGTTCCTTCAACGATTGTCGCGCCAGCTGCTACGGCTGCCTTGACACTCACCGGCGCCTGGGCTGCATTTGTTCGGTTGGTTATTTAAGCGCTCAGATACTCTTGCGACTTTCTTGATGGACGCTAGGTTTACTTACAATGCTGCCGTACAGCTTTCCAATAATCTTCCCCAATCTCTTCTTACCTGCTCTGTAGACAATAGTCAAATTGGAATAGAATAATCTGATTTTGTCTATGAGAGAGACAGAGATTGTACCACTTAGCACGAAGACCGAGTCGCTTTTGTCTTTGTACCATATCTTATAGTTGTTGTCGTTCATCCACTGCTGCAGCTTGTCTAAGTACGGATTGACATATATGCCGCCGTGGGTTTCGATAGAGATCACCGCCGGCCTGCTGGTCATATGTTTTATCACAAACCATTCGCTGCCTTCGGTATCTACTGACAAGAGATCAATGGTGCCGTCATCAATTTCGCTAAACAACCTGGCTTCTGCCGTGAACTTTTCCGCTTGCTCTATATTGCAATCATCATTGACCAAAGCCGGACTGCTGGACAGGGAGCTGACAAAAGTTGAGCTTTCGCGCTGGCACAATTCTACTCTGCCATTAAAATCACAGAGGGCGCACTCGTATAGAGTGACATTTTTATAGTCTGCAAACTGAGATTTTATTAGCACGATAGAATTTGGGTCCGGCTCTACCAGAGTTGTTTTGATGCTATCTTGAATGTACTGATATATATTTGAAGTCTGAGGATGCCAGACGCCGATTTCTGCCACGTGGGTTGGACGGAACCCTTTTGCTTTTAACCTTTGGTACAAGAGAGAATTGCAATTTTTTGTCATATCAGGTAACTGCGGATAAGATAACAAAATACAACGTTGTTTCACAGCGATAGATATTAACGAATAATTAACAAAAAGTCAGGAGCGCAAGGCTCCTGACCTACAATTGCATTAACTTCGCACAATTCCCTTCAGATTAACAAAGTAAAAATAGCTCGGCAACTTATGTTAAGTCTACTTAAAGGCGATGACCGCGCTACTTGGGCCGCCCAGACTTATAATGTCAAATCTTTTGAAGCCCGCCTCGGTACACCACTCACGGAAATCTGCGCCGGTATAGTCAAAGGCATCGCCGAATTCGATCAGCATATTAAGCGACATCAATAAACCAAAAACATTTTCCCGGCGGGCATCGTCGATTATATTTTCGATAGCGATAAAGGCGCCGCTTTCTGGAAGAGCATCGTAAGCTTTTTTAATTAGTATCTTCTTGTTCTCAAGGTTCCAGTCGTGCAGGATGTTTCCCATGGTAATCACATCCGCTTTGGGCAGGTCGTCCTTGAAAAAATCACCCGAAACGACTGTAATGCGATCACTCATCCCGGCGGCATCAACGTGCTTCTGTGCATGCGGTGCAACTGGCGGCAAGTCAAAAGTAGAAAACGTGAGGTGTTTATGATCTTCGCCAATGATTCGTGACAATAGAGCTAAGGCACCGCCAATATCACTAACCGTTTTGTATTTTGGAAAGTCAAATTTCTCAGATAGCATTTTGAAACTGGTAGCCTGTAAGCCAGACATTGCTTCGAGGAACTGGCCAAGTCTGGCCTCGTCTGAATATAGTTCTTCGAACATCGTTTTGCTACTATGCTTTATCTCATTTTGTGGCTTCCCGGTCTTTAGCGCAGTACCAAGATCGTTCCAGAATCCAAACAGACGCGAGTTCAACATCTTGAGCATTCCACCAGCGTAAGTTGGACTCGTTTTATTCAGGAATGCGTCTGTCTCAGGCGCGTTCTTATACAGTCCATTCGGACCATCACCATCACGGTTGAGAAAGTTTAGAGCCACCAGCGCATCAAAGAAGTCATAGGTTCCGCGGACGTGAAGCCCGAGCACATCACCAAGCTGCTGTGCTGTCATCGACTTGTCCCCCAGAGTAGTAAAGAGATCAATTTCAACTGCGGTGAGCAGTACTTTGGAGGGCCAGAAGGCTGTTGCAGTTTGCATGATATGAGTCGGGTCGAGTTCTTCTTTCATTATTATCTCCATTAGAAATAGTTATCTAACATAACATAACCGAATGATATTTCACAATGATTGATATTATCATCAAAGTAAAAAAGTCAAAAGCGCAAGGCTTCTGACCTACCTGACTTTAGTGAGTGATTCTTGACTGCTTCTCTTTTTCTTTATTGGCTTCGGAAGGGTGAGTACATATTCAACAGTCAGTTTGACCCATCTTCTAAGTGTCTTGGTATCTTTTAACATTGAGTCTGGCAACAGAACATAATCTTTTTTAATTGGGGCTTTAGGGAAATAGCGAAGGCACTTTGTGCCTTTTTTTTGTAATAGTATATTTCTTTGGTTTTCGGGTAATTTTATAGCAAATCCGGCAGGAGTCAATAAGATACAGATTCTGCCATCAGCGTAGACCGCCGCACCACTAAAGAAATGCTTACATTCAAATTTGACGTTTGAAAATCTTCGGGCCGTTGCCCGTTTCATGATTGCTGTTAGTTTTTCCAAATATTCCTTGGCCATACATGTCCTCGATATCTCGTACAGTAATACTATACAATGTTTCTGTACTGCAATCAATCTCACCAAGGAGTCGATGTCAATAAGGGTCAAAAGGAAAAGATAAAATCTGCACTGGACGGTTGACCAACAGACTTTTTGAGGTTATGCTTCATTTAAGAATGCATTACACTAAGCATAGTAAAAAGGGAACAATGCTATGAGATATCGACCGTTAATGTTTAGCGTTAAATTAATTTTCTGCTTATCAATAGCCGTTCAAACAGTAAACGCCCAATCGGACACAGCAGATAAACCCTGCTCTGCTCCGGAGGGCAGTCAGTTCGATTTTTGGATTGGAAGTTGGGAGCTGACCTGGAACGATACAATTACTGGAACCAATGTTATAACCAAAGAATTAGACGGTTGTGTTATTCATGAAAACTTTTCTGATCCAAAAAACAAATTTGATGGACGAAGCTATTCTGTTTATAATCCGACCAAAGAAATATGGCAGCAGACCTGGGTTGATAATCAGGGCAACTATATGGACTTTGAGGGTGGCTTCGAAAACGGAAAGATGACGTTAAGCCGCTCCTTTGTTGGTCCAAAAGGTAAAAAAGTTATGCAGCAGATGACTTTCTTTAATATTGCTGACGATAGCTTAGACTGGAGCTGGGAGTCATCTCTGGATGACGGCAAAACCTGGAAGCAAAACTGGCTGATTCATTATAAGCGAGCGCTGGAGAAACTATCCAATTAGTAAACGTAAGTTTAGTAACCATGACCGAAACAGAGAGAATCCTTGAGCAGCTAAAAAGGTCTTTCTACAAAGAGGCCTGGCATGGACCTGCTTATCTTGAAATACTTGATGGCATAACAGCAGAGCAGGCCTCAAAGCATCCTATAAAGAATGCACACTCTATTTGGGAAATCGCACTTCATACTATGACCTGGATTGAGGCAGTTCGTTTTTTCCCAAGATATAAATAGAGAATCAATTTGGTTTCCAGTTTTTGTGTGTAATACCAATATAGTCGCTATCGTCTAATTTTTCCTCGACATTGCGATTAAGTATATTACGTAGAGTTCTTGTTTCGCCAATCAATTTCCAGCCTTCTTTCGTAAATGTTTCTTCCTTCCAGACATGTTCTGAAAGCAGTGGATTAGTGAGCGCCTGCGAAAAAGCATCGACTGCAACCATCCTTAAGAGCAGTGGTGACAAAGGTGAATTACGCTCAAGGTCTTCTGCGAAAAGCCCAACATAGAATTCTATATCATCTACGCTTTGATAGGCGGACTGAAGGAAATTGACAACTTCATTATTTGAGGAAACATCGGAAAATTTCCTTGGTCTTTTTAACTTAACATAATGCCTGTAATCGCTATAGGATGCCAGATTGCACAACCTTCCTTGGTCAATCGCCATTTTCTCCAGATGAAGCAGATCGGGGGAAGTATTAAACGGACAAATTTCTCCGGCGTATTGGTCGCTCATATCTATGAAGCCTCTTTTTAGTCCGACCTTTAGCAATAAATTGTTATTCATTATTGTTTCTTTCACACTGTAATTTTTGCCACCCCACCAGTTATCATCTGGGATAAGCTGGTGCCAGCGGTACAGCAGACTAAATTCTGTCGTTAGCCAATTTGGTTTATTCCAGGGAGCGTTCCAGGCAATCGAAGGATCAGCTATAAATTTGAATGAAGGAGAAATGTGATTTATATACTCTTCTATAACAATTTTTAGAAAAAGAACGATTGTTATATTTCTTGACACTTGAAATACTCTTTCATCATCCCAGACCTTATTTGCCTCCTCAATTACTCCGGCCATACGATTGTGCTCACGCAAAAAGAGAGTATTCATCATTGCTACCTGGGGAGAAGCATTTGCACGATCACCACCAACGGCGAATATTTTTAAACGAATTGCGGGGATTTCTTTTAAGGCTTCAGGCATTAAAGGCTCATCCAGAATTTCAAATTCCGACTTTATCCCCTGGCCATCATATAGAAACGGAGGATATTCTTCATTATTGATCATTTGAGATTTAAGCCTTCCCTTTTGCCTGTTAGTTTCACTTAGAAGCCGAAGCACTCTGGTCTGTTCGGGAGTTCTCCCGTAAAGAGAACTCAAATCAAGCTGATGAGTGGATGTATTTTGCTTTCTCTTTGGGCTAGGATCTTCATCTTTATCGGGCATACGCGTTCGAATGAAGCCATCAGTTAAATATTGAGCAAAAGCGGGAAACAGACAGGTGGATTTTGAACTTAGGCGCTGCTTTGCCCGCTTAAAAAGATTTTCCAGATCGTTTCTTTTGGGAGGATTGAGCTGTATGGCAGGTAGATGTCGCGCGCTCCATTTTTTCTCTGAAAGAGAAGACCAGGAGACATAGTCATGTATCATACTCCATGGATGAGGTCTGTGCCGACATTTATTAATTATCCTGTTTGTAGCAATTCTATTTGCTTTTCTACGGAACCATGGCCACACGGTCGAAACAGAATTTGCGGCTTTTGTGATTACGGACTCAATGAATTCTTTCATTTCAAACCTCCTTTTACATATCAATCGCTTTTAGACAGGCTGTTATGCAGCCGAATTCAATGAATACAGGCTCCATAGAAAGCTCTTTCTCGTAATTCGTTAGACTATAGCATCTTCGTGCTTTGGTAATTGTTAAATAGTTTTCGCCCTATGCTTATAGATATATATGAGAATGTATTCAAGAAAGCAAGAACAAAATGGACATGGATAGTAGTGTTATCAGATGGTATCTGTTTGCTTGACTGCTTCGCTGTCAGAAAGCATACTGCAGAAAGTAAGAATTGATTGAGAGGCCTCTTTCAACAGAGCGTCTGAGAAACCACCGAATTTGTAAACGTGAATTTGAAACCATGACCGAAGCAGAGAGAATACTTGAGCAGCTAAGAAGGTCTTTCTACAAAGAAGCCTGGCACGGACCTGCCTTTCTGGAAATACTTGACGGAGTTACAGCAGAGCAGGCCTCAAAGCATCCGATAACAGAGGCACACTCTATCTGGGAAATCGTACTTCATACTACGACCTGGATTGAGGCGGTTCGTACAAGGTGCCTAGGTAAAGAGTTCAAGGTGTCGGATGAACAGGACTGGCCAGAAGTAACAGAAATCGGCGATGCCGCCTGGCATCAGACAATAATTGACCTAAAAGACCAGCACAAAAAACTTGAGGACTTGGTAAATTCGCTGAAACCAGAGGACTTAAATAAACCTGCTGCGGGAAGTTCTATGCTAAACTGTTCTATGCTCGATAGTATCATTCATCATAATATTTATCATTCCGCACAGATTGCTTTGCTGAAAAAATTAGTATAGTAACTTCTTTGGTGTCTAATCTAAATATCTGCGAACGGGGTGGCTAAGAGTTACTCGGCAAGAGAGAGATTGACCTGGCCTTGCAGATATTCAGACTAAATACAGAGGTCTACCCTGAGCATGCCAACACCTGGAACAGCTATGCCGAAGCGCTGACCGCGAAAGGGGATACCAGCGGTGCTATCATAAATTATGAGAAGTCGATGAAAATTAATCAGCGGAACGATAACGCTAGGGAGAGGATTAAACAACGGACCATTAAGGCCCGCTTCGTATATTGCTTCAATGTATTCAAAATCTTCAAGATTCTTTATTAGATACTGGCTAAATAAGCGGCAATTGCAACCAATTACTAGTTAGAAGTGTCGTAATAAGTAGGTAACAGTGTAACTAATTCAAAGAAGTTTTTGAACAATTCGGAGGGATAAAATGATTAACTCGTCCACCCACAACATCTGGAGGATGCTGCTTTTCTCATCCTTTTTGCTTATCTATCCATTGAACGTTGCCGCAACAGGCGAGCCATCGCAAGACACAGATCAGAAATGGGAAGCGGCGCCGGCTGATGGTCTCCCCGATTGGGGAAAAGTAGATTGGGACGGCTGGGAAACGATTGAAGATCTGCTAAATAATATCCGCGAAGTATCTGGTATTCCAGCAATCGCTGCAGCAATAGTAAAGGACGGCAGTATAATTGACTTCGCGACTGTTGGTGTACGAGAATTTGGAACACTAAAAAAAGTGGGGATTGATGACCGATTTCATATCGGTTCTGTCACTAAATCTATGACGGCCACACTTATTGGCAAGCTTGTTGAAGAGGGGGTTATCAACTGGGGTACTACAGTAGAAAGCATCCTGCCGGATATTCCAATGCGAGAAGAGTACCGTACTGTCACAGTCGCACAGTTGCTAAATCATCAGGGCGGAATTCAATCGTATTCTTCTGATGAGTCATACCGAAAGTTGGCGAGACAGCGCTATTCAGGAACCCCGACAAAACAGCGAGCTGCGTTTTTAGCTGCGGTTCTGCAACTGGAGCCGGCGGGTATTCCCGGAGAGATTACGCTCTACGCCAACGCTGGTTATGCTCTAACCGGTCACATGGCAGAACGCCTCACCGGTAAAAGCTGGGAGGAGCTCATCGAACAGCACATCTTCGAACCACTCGGGATGACTAATAGTGGATTTGGCCACCCGGGCACAGCGTCTGTTCCCAATCAACCACGCGGTCATGGCATCGCCGGCACAGAATTTGTTCCTCTCTTTGACGATGAACATCCAAGTATGGATATAATCGCACCGGCCGGAAATGTCCACTGTTCGGTACGAGACCTGGCGCAATATGCAATCTCTCATATTAATGGATTGAACGGACAGGACGGCTACCTTCGGTCTGAGACGATAAAACGGCTCCACACGTTGCCATCAAGGGTGGGTGTGCAAAAGTATGCTTCCGGTTGGATAATTCAATCGAATCCTAACGGTGAAACAATCCATCATCATGGAGGTACTACTGGCTCATTCTATGCAGAACTCAAGCTTTACCCGGAGAGGAACGCCGGTGTCGTCATAATTATGAACGTGGGGCAGACTGCCGGAGAACTTGTCGTCAACAAAGTCGGGCGATCTCTTATGTCCAGGTATAGTCCCGAGGAGCAGTCTGCTATTGCAAATCTACAAACAGGGCAGGGGCAGTTACAGTTTAAGATGGGAAATCCCAACATCGGAAATTTCACTTTCAAAAAACAGGGAAATATTGATAAAACTGAAGCCTTGGAATTGACTTATTATGAAACGGCAACCCCGGAAAATGACGCGCGAACATGGAGCGTCTTGAAGAGCCTGGCAGAAGCTATCAACAATGAGGACAAACAAGCGTTCCTGAACTTATTTAGTGAACAGAAGCGCTCCCAACAAGAAGGCATGTTCAAATTCATGGCCCGTCAGATCCTGCCTACGCGTGGCGGCGTTCAGTCTTTTCATGATATCAGTAGGGCAATCAAGATTCCGGATACAAAATTTCCGTTGCGAACAGTCACATTTCATTTGGAAAATGGTTATCCCGGCTATTTCGGAATTTCGCTCGATGACGAAGGGAAGATTGATCATTTTTCGCTGTTCGTGAAACCCGATCTATGCCCTAACGGTCCGGACACTCAATGTGATCTAGTTGCCAGGACACTCGGTAAGGACTTCGGACCATGAAAACTTTTTGCGCATGCCTGATCTTACTCGCTGTTGGACCTATAAGGGCGCAACACGCTCCCCAGTCCATTGCGGAACTTCGAACAAATTTTGAAAGCCGCGCGGAAGATACTCTCGACGCTACAGAGTCCGAATGGTTGAGTGCAAAAGCTTTTATCCTGGCTTCGCAAACAACTTCGCGTGGATCGTTTTGGAGTACCATGAGCTTCGTGGCTGAAATTTGTGACGCTTCTCCCAACTTGACTGCACGAAAACTTCGTGCTGAAGCACTCGAAATGCTTGTCGGGCGATTTTCAGATGCCATGCGCTGGTCTTCTCTGGTTACCACCCGCTTCATTCCAAATTTTCAGAAAATCAACATTAACGAGTGGTCAGATGAACTGGATGAATATGATCATCTATTAGACCGACTGGGAAACGAAAGCAATTCCGAGCGGGTAAGAGCCGATCTGCTTTATGCCAAAGCTCTTGCACGAGTACATATCGACCGTCGTTGGGATTGGCTAACGCCCCTGGCGCGTCAAAATACTATTGAACTTCTCGACTCGCTTATTAATACTTTTGGCGACTTGCTTTGTCCCGGAGAAGAGAATACGTTCATTCGCGATCGTGCCGGCCAACATTACTACGAACTCGAAAAGTTACACTTTGGTGCGCTGGCACCGGTAACATCGGGAACGGATCTAATGGATAAACGAATTGACATTAAAGATTACCTTGGTCAGATTGTGGTGGTAGACTTTTGGACCTCGTTCTGCCAACCATGTCTGGCGATGGTACCTGATATCAAGGAACTACTTGGCAAACTTCAAGGGCAACCGGTTGTATACATTGGGGTCAACGGAGATACTGATCGAAGCCAGGCTCTAAGGACCGCGCAAAGATTCACGATGAGTTGGCGAAATCTCTGGGACGGACCGGCAGGTCCGGCAGGACCTGTGTCGAAAGCCTGGAATGTACGTGGTTGGCCATCGGTTTACGTGGTCGATGTACGAGGTCGCATTCGATACAAACTCTCGGGAAAGCAGATCGCAGAAAAACTCGACAGTGCGATATCGACGTTACTTGCGGAAATAGGGGGATAATAAACTCCCTACAAAGAGCTTGACATAATCTTGATTGCTTGGTTTTCCTTGCCAGGACCTTGCCTAGACTAAACTTACGCAATGACGATAATTTTTACCACGGTTCACTTTTGTAACAAAACACATTAATGCAGGAATGAAGTTATCATTCCTGCATGGTTCTGTCTTGTTCCATTCAAATTTAATTCTTACAAAGCTGCAACCCACCCCGATCTCATGAGGCATACCGCTTTGATCGCTGATCAATTAGTTCTTATCTTTTTTCCATAAGGCTTTAAAAAAGTAGCTAAGTAAAAGCAGTACTCCGCCAAAACCAAGAAACAGAAGAATCCGCCACAATGTTTCGAGGTTGGCCAGATCCACCAAAAACAGTTTTGCTATCAAAACTAATAGCGTGGCCATGGCGGTTTTAGTAACAACATTGACGTTTCTGCGCAGTCCTATTACGAACAACACAACTATGTATATACCCCAGGTAATCGATACCAGTCCCTGACCGTTCGTTAGCGGCGACATTTCGCGTAAAAGCCACAAGAGCAGAGTTACATGTGCGGTCATTAAGTAGGCGATTTTATCTTCCCTCTCTATCAGGAAAAACGACACAACCGCACCATAAGCAATGAACAAGATATCAGTCACAGCCGTGTAGTTGAAAACAGTAGTTCCTGAGGCGGGGTCAAAAAGGCGAGTCAACATCCAGAAGAACATAGCTGTATTGAAAACATGTGCACCGTTAAACAGATTGCGGTCTTTCACTCGACAGGCAATGTAAAATAACGACGCGGCCTGGAGTGTCAGGGTCAAAAACAGATCGTTACCGTCGAGCTCTCGCCAAAAGATACCAGCCAAAAGCGCGTATCCAATAAACAGATAGAGGTGCTTTTCTTTAATTCTCTTGAAAAAATATGATAATGCCAGGGCGCTTGCCGGAACGACCATATCAGATAACGTCTTGGCATTTATAATCGGGTTGCCGCTTTGACTGTCGAATAATCTGAGCAAAATCCAGGCCGATACAAGACCAAACAAAGAATGCGCGATCGGCGCCAGGGTTCTGTTCCCGACTTTAATTCTTACCAGATGAATGGCAACCACTTCGAGTGTAATTGCTACCAGGAGCGCGTTACCATCAAGGAAATAGTAAAGTGCCACAGTTAAGAAAACCAATCCGACAACGACGTGAGTGTATGCCAGAGACTTAAATTCAGTTTTCTGATTCAGCAGCCAGCCGATTGCCGCTATCGCCAGAGCTGTGGCCAGGCTGACAGTCCCCCATATAAAATCACTCCAATTCCACAAAACCGTAGAAAGAAAAAATGAAAAGAACGGAATTATGATTACCAATAGGTTGAGATTCTTTTCAGTAAGATTTATGTCAACTTCGTAGCCGGACTTTTCAGTCGATTCAGAAATCGATGATTCCATCAGCGACGACTTCTTGGCGATTGTTACTTCTCTGGCTAGCGGCACTATCCAGAAAAATGGCAAAGCCAGAAACAGTGCCGTCTGAATCGATACTTTGTCCAGCAGTGGAGCCAGCGAAATGCCGGATTCGCCGAACAAGGCAATCCAGATAACTATCCAGCCACCAATACAGGTTGTCCAGAAAAATGACCACCAGCCCTTGAAATAGTAAATTATCGAGGCACCGCTTAACAGTATACACAAATAAAGCATAAGTCCCGGAATAGAACTTTCACCGGTGTAAAGTAAGAATGGCGTACCTATTCCGCCTATCATTGCGATAAGAGAAAAGATGAAATCGTTTTCTTTGAGAGACAAAAAAAACGATAACCCGGTTACAATGACGTAAAACGTAAACGCCATCGGATAGGATATCAGATAAAATAATTGAAATGCCGCATAACCGGTTATGTAAAAAATGCCAATGGCCCCGCCCAGCAAAACCCGGCTAAAATGCTGGCGCTGGCTGTATAATCGCAGGCCGAAGGCACATAATACACTGCCGATTACCAATCCAGTAATGACTCTGAATATTGGTGTAAGCCAGCCTTGTTCAACTGAATATTTGAACAGAAATACGGCACCAAAAAGCAAAAGACCAATTCCGATCTTGTTTAACCAATACTCGCTGCTTTTCATTCGCTCGGGCAATTCAAAAGAGGATTCTTTAACAGGCGCCTTTCCGGCAGGAGGAGAAGGACCGGGCGGAGGAGGAGGAATGATTTTTTGCGTCTGAGGCTGCTCAGTGACAGGTTCTGGTTCTACGACTGCACCCCTGGGAGTTGCCTCAGGTTCGAAAGGTCTTTGGCTGCCTTGAACAGACTGCTTGGCTGACAGGACTTGATTTATCTTAGAAGTGAGATCAGTGACCAGCACTTCAAGCCGTGCTACACGCTCTTTGAGACCGTCTCTTTCATTTTCGCTCATATGAATTGTCGTCTCTTCTCCAAAAGTGAGTTGCTGCTAAAACTTTATAAAAAATAGCAGCTGACCTGTAAGGAAGTTATGTGAGGAATCATTGAAGACAGCAACAAAAAAAGATTCGCTGCTCTACGGAAAATATAATTGTATGGAATGCTAAGAAACGGGAGACCTGGCTGGCACTACTTTATTTGCTTTTGTAACTATAGTAATTGTCTTGTCCAGTTCTTCTCTTACTACTGCGGCTAAGGTTGCCAGATCGAGCGGTTTTTTGATATACTTGCCAACACCGAGCTTGAGTGCTTGTTCGACTCTTTCATTAGCAGAAAATCCACTTATAATAATTGCTCTTTGCATAGGCTGGTGCTCGAGCATGCAGCGATAAGTATCCAAACCGTCAAATCCTTTCTCCAGAATCATATCAAGTAGTACTAAATCAACTGGTCGAGTTTGCACGTAGTTGACAGCGTCCCGGCCGTCTTTGGCAGTAAAAACTTCGTAGCCCAGAGCGGTCAAACTGTCCGCTAAAAGAAGGCGCTGTCCTTCAACGTCATCTACTACCAGTATAGTTTCTGTACCACCGACTACGTCGGTCTCAGATGGCAGCTCCGGCATGGCTTCGTTTGTGGCCGGGAAAAAGAGAATGAACTCAGTTCCCTTGCCTAGTTCTGACTGGATATCATAGAAACCTTGATGATCTTTTACGATGGCGTAAACTACTGACAATCCTAAGCCGCTGCCGCTGCGCCCCTGCATTTCTTTGTTTGAAAAATACGGTTCGAAAATTTTGCTCATGTCTTCGGGACGAATGCCGCAGCCAGTATCTTTGACGCTCATAATAACGTATTCGCCTTCAGCAATAGTCTTATTGTCAATTTGCAATTCATGTGCCTGGCGGGTGAATGTTCTAATCGTCAACTCTCCCTCCTCCCCCATAGCATCCATGGCGTTGACAATCAGGTTCATTATTACTTTGGAGAGGTGCGGAGAGGATCCTCTGATTGGTGAGATATCCGGGTCAAATTCTGTCTTGACTGTAACTTTGGGATGTCGGTGGGCTAAATCTTCAAATCCGGGTGAGTCAAGATATTCTCTTATCATCTCGTTGGAATCCATTGCAACAAGTTTATATCTTCCGCGCCTGGCCATTGTCAAAAGATCCTGCACTACGCTGGCTGCGTCGCGGGCAGCTTTTTCAATTTGCTTGAGTTGTTTTCTGACCGGACTATCTTTTGGAAGCTTTCTCATAATTAGTTCAGGATAACCGACCAAAGGTCCCAGCACGTTGTTTAGATCGTGGGCAACACCGCCTGCCAAAAGACCGAGAGATTTCATCCGCTCGGCCTTTTCGAGTTGGCTCTGGAGTTTTTCGTTTTTCCGTTCTTCTTCAACCTCGTAGCGAATGTCTCTCATTATTGTGCTAAGATAAACAGGTTTACCAGAAGAATTGTCCTTAATCATGAATACACTCGCCTCGCAAATTATGGGCTCACCTGTCTTGAAGTCTTTGAGTTTTAAACTACCTCTCCAAATACCGTTTTTGAAAACGGCAGGAAATACAGTTTCTTCTATTATTTTAAAATGGTCTGCAGTATGAAAATCTTTTATGCGCAGCATTGATATTTCTATTGAGGGATCTATATTTAGGAGCCTGCATCCTGCCGGATTAACATACAGAACGTGCCCATCTAAGGATGCTATAGCGATAAAGTCCGGAAAGTGACTTACAATGGTTTGAAGTTTTGAGCGCTCGCCTTCAGCAATGAATTTTAACTCTTTCTCCTTCTGCAGAGTCAGCCTCTCTGTCTCCCGTAAATTGGTGATATCACGGAAAACGGAAACGCAACCTATAAACGTGCCTCGCTTGTCTTTCATAGAATCAATTGTGATTTCAATCGGGATTTCATTTCCCGAGTTATTAATCAGTATGAAATCTCTTGTAAGTTCGTAATTCTTAAGTTCCTCCAGTCGCTGGCGAGTTGGGTACTCAAAAGGCCGGCCGGTATTTTCGTCTACGAGGTTCAGAACATCCCTTATAGGTACGCCGATGGCATTGTCAGCGTTATAACCAGTTAGCATTTCTGCCGAGGGGTTCATAAAATCGACTTGATTCTGAGAGTCCGAAGCGATAACAGCATCTCCGATGCTCCACAGAACAGTTTGCAGCCAAGTTCGATGCGCCCTAAGTTCTTTTCCTAATTTATGGCGATGAAGGGCGATATCTATTGTAGTCTGAATCTCTATGTCTTCGAAAGGTTTTAAGAGGAAGGCAAGTGGACCTGCCGCTTTTGCGCGGTCAATAGTAGCGCTATCTGAATTTGCAGACAGGAAAACTATCGGGAGATCATACTCTTTTCTGATTAAAGAGGCAGTCTCAATTCCATCAATATCTCCCCGGATCTGAATATCCATCAGGACGATATCAGGCATCTCTTCTTTTATCAGGCGCAGGGCGTCACGGCCGTTACCTACAGTAGAAGGTACTTCGTACCCCAACTGCTCCAATCGCTGCTTTATATCTAAAGCTGCAGTTATTTCATCTTCTACTACCAGGATTTTTGGCTTTGCTTTGTTGTCAAGTTCGAGCTGCAAACTTCATCCTGAGGTTCTCATTGAGCGATCTGCGTGGTGTTTAGCCCTGAGTAAAGCCGGGACCTACAAGATGTTAGCAAAAACCACGGATAGCTCGGTGTTAGTCAATGTTGTCTAGTCAAACCGATAGGTCCAGTGTACCAACGATATATATCGGCCATATTTGACCATAGCTTAGTCACTTTGGTCTTGATGGGCATACCAGCTGGCAGGTTAGGAAGATCCGGAGCTGATTCCTTTGTGAACAGCCGCCAACTATATAACAGCTCCTGCTTTATTCCTTGCGTTTTCAATTGAAACGAATACTGTTCCACAGAGTATAGTCTCTCTCCCATAGAGATGTTTCATCATTTCTTTGCAAACCCCCAGAATCGCCATTGCAACCAGCTGCAATACAGTAACTTAGAACTAAATTTCAGTTTGGCACAGCTACTGCACTTAGACTTAAGTGGAAACAGTGCAGCGCACTCAAAAGGAGCAGATTCTAATGAAAAAAATTATTACAAGAGCAGCTGTTGTTCTTCTACTTGCTGTTTTTATGGTACCAAGCGCCAAAAGCCAGGAAATAGGTATAATTCAGGCCACAGCTACTGTAATTTCCAGTTTGAGCATACTGGGTTCTAATAACTTAGTCTTTGGGTCAGTCACCCCCGGAATAAATAAAATTGTACCCAGAACTTCAGCCGGATTTGCCGGTGAGTGGTCAATTACTGGTACCAGTTTAGCGGAATTGTCGTTGACATTGACACTTCCTACTGTGCTGAACCATACTTCAACTGCGGCGACAATGCCTATCAATTTTAACAGTACCGACGCTGCCTTAAGCGACGGCTCCGGCAGCCAGACGGTACCGAATGCAGTAATAGACCCCAACGGACCGTCAGTTTTCAGACTTGGTCTCGGTGGTCTAATGTATGTCTGGATAGGTGGTACAGTACAACCGACTGTTGCTCAGAGCGGCGGTGATTACGCTTCGAATGTTACCTTGACGATAGCCTATACGGGCAATTGATAGAGGTAATATTACTGTCCATATTCGGTCGTCTGCCGAATCGTATTGACAAATTTACGTTTCTGACTATGTTGTTGATGTACTTACAAGTGTACATCAATGGCAGAAATGAAGCGATTATACTATTGTATTCTAATATTCGGATTATTCTATGGCGGTATTAATTCTGCATATTCTGAGCCGTCTTTAATGCTTTCTAACTCTGCAGATATTCGGGTAAGCGCCACAGTAATTAACCCGGTTGGATTCGTCTCTATAAAATCCGATAAAGAAATTCAACCAGCCGGAAGAACTTTTGAAATTAATTCAAGCCACGAAATTTCTGTTCTAATCAGAGGGAATACTCTTCTGGAAATTGAAAACGGGCAGAGAAAATTCTTTTTAATCTCATCTGAAGATTTTGGCGTCTTTACTTTTAGCAATAATCTGCTCTGGTCTGATATTACGCTTCTAATATCAGTAAAATCAGCAGAACTGTCTGGCAAGACAACAACCGATTCTTCGCTCTGTCTGATCAGACTAATTACTATCTCAGATTAGTTTATCTGCAAATTGAAGTTGACTCAAACTTAGCCGCCGAATAGACTTAAGTCTTGTTAAACTAGGGAGCTTTGCATGAAGCGTTTGTTCATTGGTGTCACTTTATCCTTTCTGATAGCTGCCAGCAGCCCGGCGCAGACCATTACAGTCAATAATAATCTGGTGTTTGGTGATATGTTTCCGGGGGTCCCCAACACTATTTCCAAATATACGGCAGGAGCTGCAGCTGAATTTCACGTTCGCGGAACTACTGGAGCCGAAATTGCAATACAATTTACGCTTCCGACTAAGATGACAAAAATTGGTGTCAGCATCCAGCTAATTTTCTTTGATACCGATTGCTCGGTTGACCCTCGCCCCAACCCCCTTCAGACTTCGCCGCTGCATGACAATCTGGATCCCTGGTCAACTTTGCTGTACAAATTAGGTGCCCGGGGATTAACAATATATCTGGGCGGAACAGCAGTTCCGAGAATAGTGCAGCCGCCCGGTGCCTATACCGCAGATATTACTTTAACGGTAGCCTATACGGGCGCATGAGATGAAATATCTCGTTGTAATCTCAGCTTTTCTCTTATTAGCCGCCAGCTGTCCGGCACAGACAATTACGCTCAATAATGACCTAATATTTGGTAATGTGTTTCCCGGTATTCCCATGACGATAACCAAGTACTCGGTAGGTTCTGCCGCAGAGTTTCATGTGGCCGGTACCAGCGGAGCAGAAATTTCAATACAATTCGCCCTGCCAACTTATATGCACGGCAGCGGATTTAATATTGAGATGATTTTCTTCGAAACTGATTGTTCAATTGATACGTTAGCAAGCCCCAGCCAAACTTCTCCTCTATTTGACAATTTAAATCCCTGGACAACATTGGTCTACAGGTTAGGTTCAGCAGGGCTAACTCTCTGGCTGGGAGGTACTGCCATTCCCAAAGTAGTGCAGCCACCCGGTTCTTACACTGCTACTATTGTATTAACAGTAGCCTATACCGGCGCCTGATCAAAAATTGCAATTTTGCTCAGTTATTAGACATAATCCCCTGACTATCATATATTTAGCTAATAACCTATAAACTCATTTTCAGAGTAGTCGAAATTAAGGCTCATAGGCCGGATCGTTCGCTATTTACAGACAGTGCGGCCCAATCAGTCTCAAACAAGTGTGATAAAAAAACTTAATATTAGGTAATAGCAACCGGAAAGGGAGACCGAGATGAACAAAAGGGGAGTAGGAAGGAAGTTCGCAGCAGTAGTAGTCGTAGCAATCATCTGCTTCAGTTTAAGCGTGACCAGTGTTCGGGCACAGGATGTTGCCACAGGCACAGCCACAGCTACAGTATTGGCTGCATTATCAGTCATCGCCGCGCAGAATCTGATATTTGGAAACATCTACCAGGGAGTAGCTGCTACAGTAGCCAATAATATTGACGCCAGCTCAGGAATCTTTAACATACTCGGACAGGGCAGCGCCGGAATTTCTATCAGTATTGTTCTTCCGCAATTCATAGCTTTGGCCAACGGCTCTGACAGGATGACAATCGGCTTTAGCTCAACAGACGCAACAGTCGATTCTAATAATACTACTCCAGCTACAGTAGTTGCTGGTGATGGCTGGATTAACACGAATCCAAATAATCTGCCAGCCGGTACTGTCATTGGCGCCGCCGGCCAGACAAATATCTATTTGGGCGGAAGAGTCTACCCTTCAGTTGACCAAACTGCGGGAGCCTACAGCGGAGATATAATTCTAACCGTAGCCTATAATGGAACCTGATCTCAAGTAATACTCGAATTTGAGCGCCCCAATAGTTAAGCTGTTGGGGCGCTTTTGCTTACCAACAAGAACGCGCTTATTCTCATCATAATGGCGTTTTTTCTCAAACTATTCAAAATTTAATCAAAACAGTGCTTGAAGCTGTTAAGTTTTTGAGCTCTTGGGCGATACTCATACAAAAGAGCCAATAGGGGCTGCTTTTAACTATTCGAAAAGTAAACATGAAGAGCAAAAATTACACAGGTTCGCTTGTAACATCGCTGAGATTGCACCAATGGCTGAAAACTACTTTACTACAAATTCATATTCGATTGTAACTTCGCAGAGATTGCACCAATGGCCGAAGACTACGCTACTGGTGTTATCATTACTAATTGTTGCAGCCGGTAGTGGCATGACACAGGACGTCGCTGTCGGACAGGCAACGGCAACTGTGCTGGCCACACTTACAGTTTCATCAACAGCAGCTTTGGTCTTTGGAAATGTATATCAAGGCGTTAGCAGTACCATTGCCAATAACAATGCCAGCGCCGGCGTCTTTGCAATTACCGGAGCCGCCAGTTCAGGAATTATGATATTTATGGCACTTCCCAACTATGTCGCATTGGCCGACGGAAGTGACCGTATGACGATTTCATTCAGTTCGACTGATGCTTCGGTTGATACACTGGGTGCCGCTAACCCGACCACTATGGCAGCAGGCTCCGGTTTTCAGAACATAAATCCGCATAACTTTCCTGCGGCCGCAGTGATAGGTGCTGGCGGAACGACTAATATTTACCTGGGCGGTAAAGTCTTGCCAACCATTGATCAAACCGCTGGTGCTTACACAGGTGACATAATTTTGACAGTTGCTTATACAGGGAATTAAGAAAGTAAAAAGTGAACAAAAATAAGAAACAATTCAACCACTTAATCCAACTAAGGAGTAACAACATGCGATTAAACGTAATGAATCGTTCTGTAAAGATCATTCTGTTCGTTGCACTGGCGGCTGTTTTGGCAGTTCCGTCAGTAGTAAACTCTCAGGATGTTGCAACAGGTTCAGCTACGGCTACAGTCTTGACTGCTCTGGCCGTAACTTCAACTGCCGCACTTATCTTCGGTAATGTCTTTCAGGGCGTTGCCGCAACAATCGGCAATGATAACGCCGCAGCCGGTATTTATACCTTAACCGGTAATGCCAGCGCTATTCTTTCAATCTATATGGCTTTGCCCGAATTCGTGGCTTTAGCTGATGGCAGCGACAAGATGACTATTTCATTCAGTGCAACCGATGCCTCAGTTGACACCCTCGGCGGCGCCGATCCGACCGCTATGGTAGCAGGCGCCGGTTTTCAGAACATCGATCCACACAACTTCCCCGCGGCCTCAAATATAGGTTCGGGTGGAACAACCAATATTTATCTCGGCGGTAAAATATATCCGACTATTGACCAGGCAGCCGGCGCTTATACTGGAGATATAGTATTGACAGTGGCCTATACTGGCAGTTGAAAAAAGTTGTAGATTGTTGAACGACTTGAATAGATAATTACTATTGATAATTTGCCGGGGAGTGGCCTTTGTAGGCTGCTCCCTCTGGCAGTTGAAAGAAAATAGTAAACATTGGAAGGTTACTATGATTACAAAATGGCAGAATTGCCGGATTCCGATTAAGGGGCGTCACTTTATTACAGGTGCGGTTATTGCCCTTACTTTATTGATAGGCCATGTCAAAGCAGGTGTTCTGGTAGCGCCTACTGTTGTCTTTATGGACGAGCACAAACGAACCGGCCGGATAACTGTTCAGAACCCCTCCGACGAGCCCAAAGAAATTACGATTCGTATGAGTTTCGGCCTGCCCACATCGGACAGTCTCGGAAACGTCTTTGTCAACCTTCAGGACTCAGGTATCACAGATATAAAAGCAGCCACCAGCTGGGTCAAGCCTTTTCCCCGCAAGATGCTGCTTGAGCCCGGTGCGACCCAGGTTATACGTTTTGTGGCAAGACCTCCCAAGGACCTGATTGACGGTGAATACTGGGCACGGGTTGTGGTTACTTCGCAGGAAGGAATAACCTCTCTGCCCAATCCGACAGGTGAAGGTCAGATATCCACTGTACTGAATATGATTATGCAAACTGCAATCATGTTGAAATACCGCCAGGGAGATCAGATTGCTCATGTAAAGCTGAACGGCGTAGATGCTGTCCATGAAGACACTTTGGTGAGCGTCATAGTCGATTTGTCCAGTACTGGCAATGCCTCATATGTGGGAATGATGCACTGCCGTCTTTTTAATTCCGACAAGCAGGAGATAGGCTATCGCCGCTTTGACCTGGCGGTCTATCATGATTTGAAAAGGCGGGTAACTTTTCCTATTGCGTCCTATAAGGGCGGTGCGCCTTATTCGTTTGAACTATACATTACACCCAACGGCCGCAAGGATATTGCCGCTGAGTATCTGATAAGAGGAAACGAAATCGAATACTCAATGACTCTTCCGTAGTATCGCTGCTGATGTAGAAGAACCTGCTTATGCTGTTGGACATAAAAATTAAATCAAAGTTTGCCGCTAAAACAACGCTCTGTCTTTTGATATGCTGCCTGTTGCTATTGCAATCAGCTGTTTTTGGACAAAAGGTAGAGAGAGAAGAAATTGTAGTTTCGTTTGTCAGCCGGGGATTATTTTCTGAAGAATTTTTTGTCCAGTACGACGGCGAACACATTTATCTGCCGCTGCTCGAGGTATTGAACGCTCTGGACATGCACGGGTCATTCGACCGGGCTAACCAGCGGGTCGAAGGATTTCTGTTTACACCCTCGGACAAATTCACGTTTGACTACAAAAAGCTCGAAGTCTCCTACGGCGGCAAAAAGCATGCGGTCAGCTATAATCAATATATGGTCGAAAGCACTGACCTGTATTTGAGAGTTGACCAGTTTAAGCGCCTTTTTGGACTCCCCTTTGAATTCGATTTTACTGAATTGAGAGTCTCAATGCCCGCCGACAAGAGGTTACCGTCGTATCAGAAACTCATACGCAAACGCCTTCATGAAAAACTAAAACGAAAAGACAAAGAAATCGGGCCGGTTTATACACTGCCTCTTAAGCGCAGCTGGTTTTCAGGCGGCGCTTTGGATTGGCAGATCTCTAACAGTCTGGTAGGCAGGCAGAATCATTTTTACGGATTTGATCTGGGTTCATCTGTATTGGGAGGTGATCTGGTTTTTTCTGGCGGCGGCAGCAAGAGCCAGGGTTTTGATCCCGAGCAGATGCGCTACCGCTGGAACTTTGCCTTCCAGGACAATAGTTATATATCCAAAGCTTCTTTAGGAGAAGTTTATACTGTAGGCGCCTTAGGCCGCAGCTTAAACGGAGCTATGGTGACCAACCGGCCGCTGGTTCAGCGCCGCTATTACCAGAATATCATTGTCAGCGACTTTATCGGCCCCAACTGGGAAGTAGAGCTGTATATAGACAACGAGTTAGTGGATGTTGTGACCACTGATGCAAGAGGTGAATATAATTTCAATGTCGATTTGGTATATGGAAATACGCTGGTAACTTTGAAAATGTACGGACCTAATGGTGAAATCAAAAGCGAAGACAAATATTTCCTGGTTCCGTTTAACCTCATCCCCAAAGGTGAATTTGAGTACACCATAGCAGCCGGTGAAAGCGAAGTGCTCAGAGAAAACCGCCGCTATGCCCAGGCACAGGCGTTTTACGGGGTAAGCTCATGGCTAACAGCCGGTCTTGGACTGGAGCAGCCAATTGGTGCTGCTGAGGACGAAAACTTCAGATTTGCCGGTGAGCTTGGTGTTCAAGTGGGCGGAGGACTAACCTTTAGTACAGCCATCGCGCCCAACCGGTCTATGGGTATTAACGGCGCTTTTAGCCGGTCATCTTCCTTCTCTATAGCAGCGGGTTTTACCAAGTACTGGCCGGACGAATTTTTTAATCCCTTTAATCGCGAGTACCGGGCGATTTTTTCGGCCAGCGCGCCTTTTAAGATCAAAAATACTCGTATGGGGATAAGATACTACGTATCAGTGGACAAATTTCCTGCGGTGCTGACAACCAATATGAACTATGGAATATCCGGCTCAGCTGGACCGGTCAATCTAAATTTACTGGGGAAATTCAGCCAGTCCAAATATGAATCAAGAACAGTAAATGACCTGGTTAACCAAATCTTTGCCACTGTTCACATATATAAATGGATTCGCCCGCAGTTTCGAGTCGCCTACAACCATAGTAAATCGATGCTTGACAAATATGGCATATATATCGGACGGCGGGTCTTTAAAACCGCACAACTTTCTGTTTCCTACGAACGCAATGAAGCAATTAAAACTGACCAAATTCAGCTGACTTTTCACCTCTTTACCGGTTTCTTGACTTCCACCACCCGGGCCATTTCTACCAATAGAGGCTCCACAGTTAGCCAGGTTCAGCGCGGCTCTATTCTTTACGATGGCAATACTCATTCAATTCGTTTTGATCGCCGAAATAATGTCGGTTATGGATCTGCTGTTGTACGTCCGTACTTAGACCGGAATTATAATTCTCAAATGGACCCGGGCGAAGAGTGGCTGGAAGGTATCCGCCCCAAGATGAAAGGTCCGTCGGGAATTCCCTCGGGGAAAAACAATCTGCACTATTTTAACAGACTTCGTCCCTATGATAATTACCTTATTCAGATAGACCAGTACAGTCTTGATGACCCGACCTTAAAAGCAGTGCATGAAAATTATATGGTAACAGTCGGGCCAAATGTGGTCACGGCGATTGATGTAGCGGTGGTCGTAACCAGTGATATTTCGGGGACTGTCAACCGTCTCTTGCCGCAAGGCGGCGAAGTCGGTGTTGGCGGCATAAAAATTCGAATTGTCAATATTACCACAGATGAACTGACCGAGTTAACGACTTTTAATGACGGCGAGTATTATTATCTGGGACTTACTCCCGGTTCCTATCGGGCTTATATAGACCCCAAACAGCTGGAGCAGTACGGCTACAAGAGCAAACCCGGCGGCATAGATTTTATTATCGAACCGACCGAAGGCGGCACGTCGATAGAGGATATCAGCTTTAAGATAGTTTCGAAGTGATATTTCTGCGTTAAGGGGGATAGAAACCCACCATAAATGATGGGCCACACCGGCGAGACGTCTGCCGCCTAAGTAAAATGCCAAAACATCTCAATTCTATTAATCTTCGGGACTCCAACCATAAACGAAAACCTTATGACTAGCGACATCTGTAATTTTATAACCTGCAACATCATAAGGGTTCATAGTTTCGGAAATATGCTCAGTTGACACCCGGCTGACATCGTCACTGAGCAGATATAGCAGTTTTGAACTGCCGCTGATCGCTAATATTTGTCTTGTTGAAGTCGTGGTAATATAGACGACATCAATTCCAAGCACAGCGGGGATATTATTGTAAATCCTTTTAAGTTGGCCGAATCGATCGAAAACCTGGACTCTGTTATTTCCATTATCGGATACAGCTACAAAATCAAAGGTGGTAGGTTCTCTCAGTTTGAATCCAACGGCTACATCAATCGGATTTTGAAATTCACCCTCTGAATTTCCAAACTTACCCCAAGTCCTCAAAAAGTTTCCCATGCTGTCAAAAACTTGTATTCGGTGGTTGCCAGAATCGACAACGTAAATATTGCCTTCAAAATCTATATCGATACCTGATGGGGTATCGAATTGTCCCGGACCATTTCCAAATGATCCCCAAGCGAGAACAGGAACACCCATTAGATCAAGCTTTTGAATTCGATGATTCTTAGAGTCTGCAACATAAATGTACATATTGTCCCTGGGAACAAATGGACCAATACCAAGGACTGTTTGTGTCAGCGTTAAGTCTTTAGGCCGATTAAACTGACCCAACCCGTTGCCCGAATCGCCGATCGACTCTATAAACTTTCTGCCATTCTCCCAACCCCATACAGAGATTCTGTTGTTTGCGTAGTCAGCAATATATGTTCTTATTCCTATAGAATCAGAGATCTTTCTTAGCGCTATTCCCATAGGAGAATTGAATTGTGCATTACCTGAACCAAATTCTCCAAAAGACTCAAAAAGTTGAAATCTTTGGTCCGGGTGATTTGGATAGAAACACCCAAAAGCAAACATTGCAATCAGAATACTTGGTATAAGAAACTTACTACAAGCTATTCTGCTGTTCTTTCTAGTTAATACGGCCAAAATTTCCACCTCACTCTTCCTGTTGGGTCTCTCCTAAATTCCTCAAGATAACCTTCAAACTCGTATTTGTTTCCCCTACTTGCTCTCCAAGCAATTTGAAGAGGGCGTGTCGTTCACTGTTGCAAGCTGCCTGTCCACTCCTCAGAACTGTGAAAAGGAAAGGGCTGAATATATCCAGACCTTTATCAAATTAACGAACAAGTGTCCAAATTGTTTAGTAAATAATGATTATCTCCCAAACTTGACGAAATCTCAAAATTGAGTATCTTTGACTAATTGCTAACCTTAATTAAAAGGCTGCTGACTATCCTGTTGTTTGTATCATAATATATGGCTGAGAACACTACTTTCAGATTTTTAGGCGGCCTCCTGCGTAATCCTCAACATATCGGCGCCATAGCCCCCAGTTCAGAGAAACTGGCTATGGCTATGGTAAAAGATCTGGAGCTGCATTCGGGCGAACTGATAATTGAACTGGGCCCGGGGACCGGAGCCTTTACAAAGCAGATCAGCAAGATAATCCCTGAAGGTGCCTCTTATTTAGGAATTGAGCGAGACCCAAAATTTGTGCGTCTTTTGCAGGAACGTTTCCCCCATTTGACATTCGTTAGCGGAAACGCCGAAAATTTATTCGACCTTCGTAACGGTTACAGCAGTATGAAAACGCGAGTGATAATATCCGGTCTGCCCTTTTCAATTCAAGTCGGCGAAGTTCGCGATAATATCATAGACGGAATTGACAAGCTGATGACACCTGGATCGGTCTTTCGGACAATGCAGTATTTGCACGCTTATCCGATTCCTTCGGCGACAAGGTTCCGCCGGCGCATGACTGAAGTATTCGGTGATTTTCATAGAAGCAAAGTTATAATTCCAAATTTGCCCCCTGCCTTTGTGCTCACCTGGAAAAGGTAAGATCAAGCTAGCTTAACTCGAGATTGATTTTATCGATCTAGTTCGACCTTGCGTCCCACTCTTTCTTGATATACCAATTTTCAAAAATTCAGCTAATTTTGAAAGCGAATGAAAAAGGGTGTAGTTGCCCCAAACTTTGCGCATGCCGTTTTGAATGTACGACAGTCTCTCGTCTGGGTTACTTAAGAAGTGCTCAAACATTTCTTTATACTCCTGCGGGGAGTCAGCTACCGCCATTTCGCTGGCATCAAAAAGTTCTTTCATAGCGGCCGGATTGTCAACCAGTTCGAATCCGCCGCAGGCTGGAATTATGAAAGTTCGTTCGTTGACTTCGTCGAATCTTTCGTACTGCGACTCAAGATGAAAATTGGGGAGAATTTTAGCAAAGTTGTAGAGTAGGCTTGAGTCTGAAACAGAAAGTTCACCGATGCCCCGGCTCCAGCCGGTGCCTGCAATGATACCGCGGTAGTTATTTACAACAGGCATCAGGAGTTTGCCGCTTTGCTCAGTTTTTAGCTGTGAATTTGTGCCGACAAAAAAGAAATCCCAGACCTGTCTGGCCGGACGCAGGTAATGCTGATTTGGATTAATACCAAACGGAATTGAAATCAGCGGCTTTTCTAAGCGATCAAATCTTTTATCAGCAGCGGGATTTAAATGAAAGGTTAACAAAAAATCGCACAAGTCATAGCTGTCTTGTAGATTCGTGATATGACCGATTCTTAATTCGTGCTGCTGATAATTTGCTATGAATTTCATATCCAGCTTGTCGATATAGGCCGGATCACCTACGGTGATAAAGACTGTCGGCTGAAATGATTGAAATTTTTCTTTAGTATTGTCATGCCAGTCAAGCAGCGATGTTTGAACACCCATGATATTGAATGTCTCGGCCCAGCTATCAAACAGATATTTAATGGCGCCGTTATTCGGGCGGTGCAGCAAAATTCTTTGGCCACAAGCCTGGTAGCAGTTTGCAAAATCTCGAAAAGCCTGATCCCGCAAAGAACGGTTTTCGTTCATTAGCTCCTGTCGGGATTCATCGACATAGTTCTTAGATGTCCAATGAGCGCTCCGGATTATAGCAGCAGACTGGTTTGTGTCTAATAATATATGGGGCGCCATAGCGCCATACAGCTCCAGAACATTATTGTGAGCATCTGCCATATGAGGATCAGCTTGCAGAGCCTTGTTAAAGGCACCGGCAGATTCGGTAAGCTTCCCCTGTGCATATAGCAGCACTCCGGCATTGTTTAATGTTTCCGGGTCATCGGGGTCAAGCTCTAAAGCCTTGAGACAAAAGTTTTCTGCATCTGCGACAGCGCCTGAGGAAAAATTTGTTTCGCTTAAACCTCGCAGCGCCGCGGTTGATTTAGGACATATTTCCAGCGCCTTGTGAAATTTTGTTTGTGCCTGGTCAAAATTGCCAAGCCTCAAAAGCTTTTGCCCTTCGACAACTTCGCTGTCAGACTTAAGTCTTATCAGCAGCTCTGATATTTCTTTTTCGAATCTCGGTGAATATTTCAAAGAGTCTTCGGCAAATTCTCGAATCGCCCTGTCAAAGCGCCAGAGATTTTGTTCGGTCTCTTCTTTCGAGTTTTGATTTTTAAAGAGTTCCGGGATATGAAAATCTTTTTTGGCTGTGTATAGATTGTCTGCCAGTAGAAAATATTTGGCCGCTTTGTAAGCGTTGGTTCCTGATTTGAATTGCTGCAGCATCGGATGCTTTAGATAAATTCTTTCGTCGATATTCTCTGCGAAGTACTTTTTTATGGCCAGAATTCGCTCAATCTGCCAGACGATATTGCAGCTATTGTTGTCACCGTGTACGCGCCAGTTTAGCCCGACAGCTGAGATGATTTTAACCGAAGGCCGACAGAGCATGCCTTTAATTGTAAACCAGATATCGGCGCCGCCACCGTACTCGAAAGGTTTGAACTTTAGTTTATGATCCTGCAGGAATTTTGTTCTAAAAAGACCGTTATGCGGCATGGCTACCGAACAGAATTGCCAGGACCGATAAAGAGCGCTGTCAGAGTCGGTCTCCCAGTCGTCGTAGTGCCACTGCAGCAGCTGATGACCGTCTTTGCTAACTATATTTAAGCTGCCGCAAATCCAGTCCAGAGATTTGTCCTGGCGACATTCGTTTATCATTCGCTCAAAATAATCAGTTTCAATGAAGTCATCGCTGTCGAGCCGATAGAAATAATCTCCTCTGGCCTCTGCTATCGCTCTATTTATCGTTTCGTGTACGGCCTTAGAGCCGTGGTTTTGCTGGTGCCGGATTAAATTAATGTTATCGCCGAAAGATTTTAAGATATCAAATGTTCTGTCGGTGGAGCAGTCATCATATACAAATATTTCAAAAGTTTTGTAAGATTGATTTAAAACCGAGTCGATAGCCTGGCGGACGTAATCTTCGTGATTATAGCTGGTGATGCAAACAGTAATTTTGGGTTCGAAACTCATGAACAGTCTTATTCGTGGTCGGTGGCTGTCTTATGAATCTCTGCATAGGTCGGCTGGTATTTGTGATTATCCGGAATGTCTATTGTGACCATACTTGAGCAGCCGATTAAGACATTGTTGCCGATTTTGATTTTGTCTCTCAGCATCGCTTTGGGTGCGATCCAGCAGTCTCTGCCGATTTGTACACCGCCTGAGATCGAAACGCCCGCCATGATTCTGGTGCCGCTGGCGATTGTTACGTTGTGCGCAATCTGAACCATGTTATCGATACGGATATTGCTTTCTAATATGGTGTCGCCAAAAGTGCCGCAGTCTATGACCGAGCCGGGGCCAATTTCGACGTTGTTGCCTATGGTGACTCCGCCAAAGTGCGGCATCGAAATAAATTCTCCACCAGAGTCGCGGGAAAAACCAAAGCCGGCATCGCCTATTACAGCGTTGGCAGCTATTATGCAATTGTCGCCGATTCTGACATTGTCATAGACAATCGCGCCAGCTTGAATAAAACTGTTTTTGGGCTGACTGCCGTCAGGATTGCGCCTCCATCGCTTTTGGGGCTGCATCATGTTGCCATATTTTCTACGAGCGATTTGCGAGAACAACAGTTGCGGGTCGTCTGCTAAGACAATAGTCTTGCCTGTTATATTTTTTGATTCAATTTCACGTTTTAGATCAAAGAGGCAGACAACAACAGTTGCCGGACTTTGGACGATCGTATCGATGTCCCTGCCGCTGTAAAAAGCGAATACCCCCCTATCTGTAATCGAGCCAGGGCGATTGGGGAAATTTATTGAAAAAAAGAGATTGTCGATATCGCCTCTGTCAATCAGAATAGCTGCACCACCTGAGTTTCCGTTTATTCTGCCAGACATGTTTCAAATTCTGCTGTGTGTGGTTCTTCGTAGGATTTTGGATTTATCAGGTCTAACAAAGTTTCTGCAGCTCTTCGCGCTTCCTCTTTTGTCATAGCCGCATGCAGGGGCAGTGCCAGCCCCTGCTCATTAAGTTCGGTCGCTACCGGACAAGTATCTGATGTTTTTGAAAATATCGGCAGCCGGTGCGCTGCCGGTGAGCCTGTATTTGTTTCTATTTTAAATTCTGCCATTCGCGCTATAATTTTATCACGGTCAATGTCATTGTCTAATAGAACCATCAGTGTTTGAATAGCCTTTGCAGCATCTTCCGAACACTCTGAGTTCAACAGGTAATCAGGGAAACTTATGCCATCCTGCCCGTCCAGTACTTCCAGATATATTTCTATGATATATTTTCTCTTTGAGAGGATTGATTTTAGTTTGCCCAATTGCACCAGACCAATCGCGGCTTGAATATCTGTCATGCGGTAATTTAATCCGGCTGAATTAAGATTACCGTGGTTTCTTAGCGCTCGGCATTTTTCGGCAAACTCAGTGCTGTCTGTGATAATGGCACCACCCTCGCCGGTAGTAATAATTTTACGCGGATGGAAACTGAATACTCCTGCTAATCCAAAAGTACCGACCTGCTGTCCGCTTATTTTTGTGCCCAGTGCACAGGCGGAGTCTTCGATTACTATCAGATCATATTTGTTTGCAATCTTCAGTATCTCTTTGATATCACAAGGCGCTCCAAACTGATGGACCGGAACGATTGCTTTTACTCTGATGCCATCTGAAATTGACTGTTCGATTATCTTCTCAAGCAGATCGACATTTAAATTGTAATCAGATATTTTTGAATCAACGAATATCGGTTTTGCTCCAAGCAGATGCGCGATATTGGCAGCCGCTGGCCAGGCGAAACTTGGAATTATTATTCCATCCCCTTGGCTGAAACTCAAGGCCATAAAGCAGATGTGAAGAGCTGCTGTGCCTGAGGTTACTGCGATACAATGTCTGGCACCGCAGTAATCGGCTATATTAGATTCAAAATCGGCCACTTGCTTTCCCTGCATTATCCAGCCTGAGTCTAAGACTCTGCCGACGGCTTCTTTTTCTTTTTCGTCGAAAAATGGTTTGGCTAATGATATCATGAAACTTCTGTTAACTCTGTGTCGGGTATTCTGTTCTTTTTGTCAGTCTGTTTTTCTGAGCTGCTCAGCCGCCGGTAGTAATCGGCGGTAAGATTTATGCCTTGCTCTAAATCGGTCTTTGCTTCAAAACCAATCAGCCTTTTGGCTTTTTCTACGCCGGGGACGCGAAGCTCTACGTCAGGACCTGATCGTGTGACAAATTTAATTTTCGAGTCTCCGCCTACTACTCTCAAGATAGTTTGCGCTAAGCCATAGACGGTTATTACCGCTCGGGCGTTACCGATATTAAATGATTCACCAACTGCTGCCGGATGGGCTATGGCGATCAAAAGACCATCGACAAAATCTTCGATATAACACCAGGCGCGTATCTGGTTGCCGTCGCCGTGAATAAGCAGGTCTTCGTTATTTATTGCTCTGCGAATAAAAGTAGTCATAGCGCCTTCTCCTACCTGACCCGGACCATAGACATTAAACGGCCGCACACTTACTGTCGGCATATTAAATTCCTGATGGTAGGCTTTGGTCAGATGCTCGGCGGCAAGTTTACTTACGGCATAAGTCCAGCGTGCTTCACCGACAGCGCCAATACTGGTGTTATCGGATTCTTCGGAACGGAATGCTTCGCGCCCGAAAACTTCGCTGGTTGAAAAATTTACAAACCGTTCTAAGTTGCTAAGCGTGGCCGCTGCTTCGATAACTTTGGCAGTGCCCACCATGTTGGAGCGCATTGTTTCGGTGGGATGTTTTATTACTGTATCTATCCCGGCTACTGCGGCACAGTGAACGACAATATTAGAACCCGTAATTGCCTGGTGCAATTTGGGGTAGTCGAGAATGTCGCCGTCTACGACCGTCAAATTCGGATGGGTAGCAAACGAGTTTTGTTTTAGAGAATTTCTTCTAAAATTATCGTAGATGACAATCTTGTTTTTCTCTACCAATCGCCCTGTTAATTTTGAACCGATGAATCCGGCACCGCCAGTAATGAAAATCTGTTTGTTTTCGATTTTGAGCACACGTCCTCCTCTTGCTGTCACAATTATAGTAAAAGCAAGCTCAATGCCGACAAAAGGTGACATAGCTAAGTATCTGCTATTCTTGAGATTAGGGCAATAGGCTGTATGTATTTGGGGACGCTTTTAAGCCAAAATTGGAAGTAATTTCCGGCAGGATTTGAAAGAATTTCTGACTAAAAAAAGTCAGGGCCACAAGGGCCCTGACCTACAATTATAAAAAGTATTTTAGATTTAGAAAGATTTCTTGATACGGAAAATTGCCAGCCTGCCGAGCTTCGGCGCACCGACAAACTCAATATGCTCGTTGTTTAAGATATTTTGAATCGTCAGGGTAAAGTGTGTTGCTGGTAACGCTTCCCAGTCAATGTTGGCATCAATAACTGAATACTGTTTTACCTCGACCCCGGCAAAGGGACTGGACATTTCAAAGGCGTCTACCCAGCGCAGGCGGGCGTCGATGGCCAGGCCCAATTTCTGGTCAGTGAATCGTGCCTGAGCGCCGAATTTGTGTTTTGGTGCATTAAGGAAAATATCACGAACCTGGTCGGGGCCTTTTTCAAACAACTTCTTGGATACATAAGAATAAGTGCCTCGCACTGCCCATGAGCGGTTAAGCTGAATGTCGAGGGCAAAATCTGCTCCGTAGAAATTGATGTCACCAAAGTTCCTGTAAGTTACTAAAAGAGCATCAGGATTAAGAGCTTCTTCGGGAGTAACTGTTCCAAAAGGAACTGAAGCTGCGCCCGTCGTGAACATCGAAATTAGTTCGTCGATCGGAGAACCGTCTCCATTACCACCAAACTGAATCAAGTCGAGCGAATCCAAAGTTGCCTGAACACTGGAACTTGCTCCGGCATAGGCTGTAGCAAATTCCCCTGTCAAGGCAGCCGCAAGGGTGGCCGGGTCCAAAAAGACATTGGGAGTTTCTATAATAAGAGGACCAATGAAATCAAATTTCTTGGTACGATAGAAGTCGGCACTGAATTGAATTCTGTCGTTGATGATACCTTTGTAGCCAAACTCGAAAGTTTCTGTAATTGTCGGTCTGAGTGGTTCAATATTGACGATGTCCGCAATAGTTGAGGCTTCAAAATTCGCAATATCAGGGTTAAATGTCATCAAAGTATTATTAACACCGCTGATCGGAAATTGAGAAACACTATCCAATGCTATTGAAAAGGATTGAACTATTCCGTTTATAACGTAGTTCGTATCCAAAGCTGTTAAAATGTCGGCAAAACCGGAAATAGTGGCACCACTTCCCAAACTCCACATTACATTTGTAAAAAGAGGGTCATTAAAGTTTATAAAATCAGATGAGGTCAGCCCGGCCAGCGGCGCAAAGGTTGAACGAAATTGTGGATTGCCATTGGTGTCGTATTTCCAGTTAAAACCAGAACTTGGAACTCCCTGAACATGAATGTCAATGCCAGCATCGTAACCTATACTTGGCAGAAAAGCAGCGCCTATACCAAAGGGATCCTGGGCCTGAAGAATGTCGAGAAACAAAGTGTTGTTATCGGGAGTCGAGAAAGCACGGTTGTAGGTACCGCGGAAGCTATTGTTTGAATTCGGCTGATATACAAGTCCGGCGCGTGGCGACCAGGAAGCATCATCTAATCTGCTGTGGTCATCGACCCGCAGTGCTCCCACAAATTTGAACATATCAGAAAGTTTGTAATCTGTCTGAATATATGCGCCAATCTCATCGGTGTTGTCGTCATCTTCATGACGGCCATTAATTGTAGAATCGGTTTCGGGACGTGTGAAAAGAAGATCCAGTCCATAAGTCAGACTCATTCTATCTGAAGGTTGGTAGCGATGCTGAATTTGACCGGCCAGTAGTTTGGAACGGTCTACAATAAGCTGCCCTGTGCGAAGCAGATAGGTATCGCCGGCGTCACTGGCATTTATGAAACCTTGAACAAAAAGATCTTTATATCTCAATCTGGCCTGTCCATACCAGTAAGTCCAGTCTATTGCCTGCCCGGCGCCGAGGCCTGTCAGCTCAATGTTGCTTGAACGGTTTAAGCCGCTATTAAATATTAGTGAAGTATTATCGCCTAATAGAAAATCAATTCTGCCTTCTCCGGAAAACCTTTTAATATCATAATCGCGATCATTGGCAATGGTGCTGCCTACAAACTGCGGACCGCTCGGACCCGGACGGAAAAGCTGGATGGAGTCCGGCTCAAATTCATCATTTTCACTACCATGAAGTTTCCAGTCAAGGCCCTGGTAATACTGACCCGAAATCTTAAAAGCTACTTTTTCACTTAGTGAAGAAGCATGGCGGAAAGAACCGATAAATAGTTCCCGCTCGCCGCCGCCTAATGATACTGTCGTGCCCTGATGGCTGAAAGGAGATTTTGTGATAATATGCAACACACCTGCGGCAGCATTGGGGCCGTACAAGGCCGAGCCCGGACCGCTGACGACTTCTATAGACTGGATGTCTTCGTCAGTAGTGGGAATGAACTGGTAGGCGTTAAATCTGAGCGACGGCACCCGGGCGATGCGGTTATCAACCATGACCATAAGCGCACCCGAAAAAAGATTGTTAAAGCCGCGAACCACCACGTTTGCCTGATTTAAGCCTGTCGAAACAACATCGACAGACGGCAGACCTCTGACATGGTCGGCTGGTGAAAGAGCAGTATGAGAAGCAATATATTCTTCACTTACTACATGAACCGCCGCGGGGGCGTCGACTAATTTTTCTTCGGCACGTGAAGCAGTCACAGATATGTTCTGTAGATTAATTAGCGACGGCGTAAGCACAAAGTTATGAGTCAGCTCGCTGTCCCCAACTGTCACAGTAAAAGTCTGTGATGAGAATCCTACATACGTAACAGTCAGCAGATAATCTCCTGCTGTAAGACCTGAGATCGAATAATTTCCATTATCATCAGCCTTGGTTGATATCGCCTCTGCCGCTCCTTCTACCGCCAGAGCCGTAATAGTTGCCCGGCCGAGTCCGCTGCCATCTACCTGACTGCTGACCTGCCCTGATATTGTGGCAGCGTTTGCTGCTGTCGTAATTGACAAAAAGCAAAAGACAGCGACTGCTGCTACAATGATTTGTAACGAATTTTTGGATAAATTCATAATCCCTCCAACTTCAACTTAGATTTAGAACCATGCTACTTCAAGACCTCTATAAGGAACAGTTTGGGATGGCTTGCTTGGTACCTTAAGGCTTGACGTATAGGTTATGATTCATTTTTTGAAATCCCAATAAATTTGGGGCTATTCTGGCCAGAAATCAAGGGAATTTCGGGCACTTAATTGACTGTTTTTTACAAAAGCGGCAGAAGCGAATTGCTATTAATGAGCTGAGGATTTAATTTATGGCACAAAAAACTGCTATTTTGAGCCCAAACGAGCGTTCGCGGCATTGCTCTTTGATATTAACTTAACTTAATCTAGTCCAGGGAGTCAGCATTAAGAATATATGCAGGAGGCGGTGCTATTTTTACTTGCGGCTGCCGCTGTACATTTCAAATTTCAATAGCCGACATTCAATCGAGCCGTTATACAGTTGGATACGCCGTGATGTTCTCAAGCCAATTTTTTTTGCGGCATCCAAATTTCCGGTAAAGATAAAGGCATCATATCCTGTAAAGTTACTTTTAAAGGCATCCCCGATTGAATGATAGAGCTCTTCTATCTCATTTATGGAGATACGCTCTCCATAGGGAGGATTTATGATCAAAACTCCGGGGAATTCGGGCGGAATTAAATCTTTTATAGCACAATGCTTAAAGGAAATATTTTCGACTACTCCGGCTTCTTTGGCATTGTCCTGGGAATCATAAACAGCTGCTTCGCGCAGGTCGGCCGCGAAAATTTCGAAATTTAGCTCTGGTATGACGACTCCCCGCGCTTTTTTGCAAATCGAATCAAACATCTGTTGGTCGTAGTCCGGCCAGTTCATAAAGCCAAATTGTTTTCTGGTTAAGCCGGGTGCGATATTTCGCGCTAATAAAGCAGCCTCAATTACAATAGTTCCCGAACCGCACATGGCGTCTACGAATGAACTTTTCTTGTCCCATTCAGATAGCATCACGATACCTGCTGCCAGAACTTCGTTTAGTGGCGCTTTTCCGGTTTTCCTGCGGTAACCCCGCTTAAAGAGCGCTTCCCCCGATGAGTCGATAGCAAGTCTGCATTCGTTTTTGAAAATATAGACATTAATTCTGATATCGGGATTGTTTAGTTCTACCGATGGCCGACGGCCGCTGGTTCTACGAAATTGGTCGACTATGGCATCTTTTGTCTTTTGGGCGACATAGAGAGAGTTTGTGAATTGTGATTTTGTAATGACAGCATCAATCGCAAATGTTTGCTCGATGTCAAGATATTTTCCCCACTCAATATTGGATACCTTATGATATAGTTCATTTTCATTGGCGGCTTTGAAACTAGCCATCGGTTTCAGAATTCTGGTGGCGGTGCGGCACCATAAATTTGCTTTATATAACAACTGTTTATCGCCGTAAAACTCAACCGAGCGGTTCATGATTTTTAGTTTACCGGCGCCAAGATCGGCCAGCTCTTTGGATAAAATTTCTTCTAAGCCAAACAAAGTTTTGGCTATCATCCTGAAGGGCAGGTTTCTATTTATTGTTTCAGTCGACATGGCTAAAATGAAATGCTTGTTGCAGAGATTTCAAAGGAATAATCTGTCAGATTGAATAGACTCAAGTAACTCCCTCCAGGCTTTCACTTCATTTGCTGGCTCGAACAACTTTCTTTTATTTTTGCATAATAATTTAAGTTTATTGTAGAACTTCTTATCGTATTCCGCCCTGTACAAAAGTTTTGCGAGGGACTTGGTGTCGCCGCAGGGGAAGTATCCGGGATACTTTTCACCGAACATCCCGATAGAGCCCGATATTTGCGTGGAAATAACCGGCAGGGACGATACGATTGCTTCCGAGACGACGTTGGCACCGCCTTCCATTTTCGAAGTCAACACCAGCAGCCTGCTTCGCCTTAGAATATCCTGTGTTTTCCAGCGCGGCTTTTCTCCCAGCCAGCGGTAGCGATGATTTAGACTTTGTTCTTTTTTTGCGCGGCTTGCAAAGGTACTATCCAGCGCTGCCCCGATGTGAGAAATCATTATTTTTGATGACGCCGGCAGCAAGCGGGCGGCGTAGGCCGTGCGCAGCGGGTCCTTGACGCTGCGCAGGTTGGCAATGACGCAAACCTCAAAACAGTTCTTTAGTCGCTTAACTTCTTTCTTGCATGCCGGAATAGACTGGTAGATGACCACGGTTTTCCTGCGAAGTTTCGGGGATAGTTGCTTGAGCGCATTGGGTTGTAAAGCAATCAGACGACTGGCAATTTCGAGCGACTCCCGCGCGTTTGCAGAAACGTGAATTTTGTCGTAAACGTCGGTGCCCGTCAAAGCTACTATAATCGGACGGCCTGGATTTTTCGTATGAAATTTCCGAATTGACTTCCAGCTTTTATAGGCGTGCAGCGCAACCAGAAGATCAAACCTGCCGGTTGAATAATCCTGCGTGACGCGTACGCCGTGGCCAAGCTGCCTCAAAATACGCGCCCAGCGGGCGGCCGTGATACTGTTGCCGGTAAGTGATGAAGTCGCCGCTGGCGTTACTAAGCAAATCCTCATTCGGCGACAAGACAAACCCGAAAGCCGGACCAGACATCGCGGCGATGGGGTTCATAAAAGTTGCGCCAGGTGTTTCTTATCAGTCGCGACCCGGTGGCCCAGCTGCCTCCGCGAAGAACCTTGCGCGTCTTAAACCAGGGTTCGGAATATTCTTTATAGGGGTCGAGTACAAATCCGGGATAAGGGAGAAAATCGCTCTCTGTCCATTCCCAGACATTGCCGATCATTTGCCGACAGCCTGACTCTGAATCCCCGTCAGGTAATTCATCAACGCTGATGCAGCCCATGTTTTCCCAATCCATGTTCGCCCGCGCCGGCGACGGTGGTTCGTCTCCCCAGGGATACAAACGCTTTGACTTTGAGTCGTTGTTCATGGAGGCCGCAAATTCCCATTCCGCCTCGGTCGGCAGCCGCACACCTTTCCAATGACAGTAAGCTTCGGCTTCGAAATAATTGACGTGTATCATGGCTGTTTCAGGTTCTAACGAAACCCACCTGTCAAAAAAGCGACGCAGCCATTGTCCGTTCTCGTCCCGTTTCCAGTAAAGCGGCTTTTCTGCTCCTGATTGTGCCAGCCACAATTTCCCTTTATCACTCCACAGTTCGCTTCTTTTAAAGCCGTCATCGTTGACGAATTCGCAAAATTCATTTTGTGTTACGGCCGTGCGAGAAATCGAGAATGGCTTTATGTCCACTTCATGCTCCCACTTTTCATTGTCAAAAGCAAACTGCGCGTCTTTGCGTGCACCAAGCATGAAAGGGCCGCCCGATAATTCTACAAAACCGCGAGCAGAATTTTGAGACTGGCTGGCGTTATTCGATCTATTTGAACCAGCGGCTGTGCTCTTTGAAGAAAAATCGAGAAGCGGATACTCAAGCGTCTGGCGTGTATATGTAAAAGCTTCGGCGTGCATGTCTTCGTGAAATATCGAGAGCAGCGCGAAATAGATCAGGTCATCGTCAGCAGGCTTACTTTCCAGCTGCTCGCAGACAGCATCGCAGACATTTTGCATGTACTCGATTGTCTCATCGCGCGATGGCAGCGGCAAATTCCAGCGAGTGTCGTGCGGGACTGCTGCGGAATCATAAAGCGAGTCGGCGTCTGCGCGAATTGGCTCCTTGCCCAGACAGTGACGCAAAACCCAGCGTTCCTGAAACCAGGCGGCATGTCCAATCTCCCACAGCCAGGGGTTGATTATATCGATTTGCTTGTCGAGCATTTTTTCATCGGGAATGTCAGAGACGATTTCAATCGTCCGCTTGCGGGCGTCTCTGGTCCAGTCAATTATTTCGGATATCGGTGTCTTCACAAATTTGTACCATAAATCAGCATAAAACTATACAAAAATTTATACTAAATTTGTTGCCCTGTCAATTGTTAAGTAGAAGCAACTTACTCGAAGTAGATTGTTAGAACTTTTTAGCAAGGAATATACAGATTCATTATCAAATTAGGTGACAGTTTGCCGGGTGCCCCGCCCCTTGGGGTGGGTTTCCGTAACCGCCTTAACACTTAAATTTATATGGCGGAGAGGCAGGGATTCGAACCCTGGGAGCCCGCGAAGGCTCAACGGTTTTCGAGACCGCCCCGTTCAACCGCTCCGGCACCTCTCCGACAAACAAAGTTTGATTTTCTCCGGCGAATAAATAAGCCTCTCAGAACAAAATGCAAAGTGTTTAGAAATCACGGCCTATTCCCCCGGTAAAACTCCCCTTTTTCCGCCAGGGCGTACTGATTGTCTATCAATTTGTTAACCAGACCGTAGCGCGGACGAACTAATTGAAATACAACAAACGACAGGATTACCATGAACATTGTTTCTTCGAACCGTCCGGTCAGAAAAAAATAAATTACCCCATAAAGCGAGATAGCGCCAATCAGCATAAAGACCGGCCGACAAATTCTGGTCAGACCCAGCGCCAGGTCGGTCTGGAATGTTTCTCTTCGGCGAATCATCGGCTTTTGCAGCAGCTGCTGCCGCCACCAAAAAGCGAAGGCTCCCTGAGTGGCGCCCAATATCAAAAAAATATAAAAGAGAGTGTTGGCGAAGTCCCCAATGTTATTAGCAGGATGATAGCGCTGCTCAAAGAAATAGCAGGCGAACAACAGCCCCATAGGGATAATAATATTCGACATCATCCCGAAATAAAGAGACTTATTCATTATGCGGAAAAGTTCTATAGTGTCGCCGTTAAAATCTTTTTTCACTTTTTACTCAATCTGTAGATAAAATTATCGAATCTAACACGCATCGGCCAATGCACCACCGACCAGCCTATGCCGACCGGATAGAAATATAAGGCCTTTAACATGTCGCCTGAAAGTAAATAAACTACGAGACCATAAATGTATATGGCTTCGATAAACGAGAACTTTATTAGAGAAAGCATAAAAAAGAGAATTGCTGGATTTTTATTTTCGGAAGTTTCCTTTTGCCAGTTTTGAATTTGTATTCTTGATATCATTGGTATCACCAGTGGCTGAATCATTCCGACTATCAGCAAAATAAGCAGAGCTATTTCGATTTCGCCGCCGGATTGTTTTGGAGGACTAACTACGAACATCAGTGCCAGTAAAACCAAAGGCATAATTACGAGCATGGCAATGGCTATCATTCTGATAAAACTTAGCTGATTACTTTTAGCTGCACTTTCCATTGTTCTTCAATCTTGTTAATAAAGTCTTCGTATCTATTGCGCGTCGGCCAGAGAAAGAAAGCCCATACGATTCCGATTGGATAAAAGTATAGCATCTTTTGTATATCACCAGAGAGAAAATATATTAGTAATCCGAATGCGAAATTACCTGAACCAACCCCTACTTGCATGATAGAGAACTTGCTCCAAGCATCTTCAGGTGATTTAAACTTGCTTTTACCTTTATTGTAAGCACTAACTATTTTTCTTCGTATTACAGCCATTGCAAGAGGTGCAAACCCGCCATAAATAAGAAGTATCGTCATTATAATATTGATCGACTCTACGTCCCAATCAAAAGATAGAATGTTAGTCGCCAGATACACATACATCAGTGGGGCAACGACAAAACATATAAAGGAAAAGAACCTAGACACATCTAAAGGATTATCAGTTTTTTTCTTGCCCTGATTCAATTTATCCTGTCCTTCTGCAATCTGATCTGCTTAAAAAATTGCTTCATCATCTCAGATATTTCGTCAGATAGAATTCCACTGACAACTTCTATGCGATGGTTTAGTTTTTTCTCAGCAGGAACATTGAAAATAGAACCACAGGCTCCGAATTTCGGATCGCTGGCGCCAAAGACGATTCTTTTGATACGTGATAATACGGCCGCCCCGGCGCACATGGTGCATGGCTCGACAGTTGAAAAAAGGTAGCAGTCTTCCAGCCGCCAGTCACCTATATGATTAAAAGCCGCAGACAGTGCTATCATCTCGGCATGGGCGGTAGCATCTTTGAGACGTTCGACTTGGTTATAGCCGCGCCCGATGATTTTATTATGGTAAACCACCACCGCGCCGATGGGAACCTCGTCCGCTTCAAAAGCTTCACTGGCCTGCTGAATCGCCAGGCGCATATAATCTTCATACTGGTCAGATTGCATGAAAACAATATAAGATTATTGAAGAATACGGACAATCGAATTTCTGCGGGCTATTTCAGCAGACGCAGCGCTATTTCATCAGCCAGAAAAAAGCCTTCATCAGACAGACGCAGCCGGCTATTATCATCAAGCAGCATACCTGCTTCTATCAAGTTTTCATATTCTTTAATATCAATTCGCTCATCAACTGGTAATCCGAATAACTGTTCGAATCTTTTGCGGTTTAGTCCGTATCTTAATCTCAAAGATGAAATAATAGTTTCGTCGGCACGGTCCAGCAGGGCCGGTTCGTTTAAGATTCTGGGCATTTTGTTTTGCCTGAGAGATGCGATATATTTTGAGATGCTCTCTACGTTAGCGAAACGTCGTCCGTTTATATATGAATGTGCCGACGGACCCAGCCCAACTAGTTCATCTCCCTGCCAGTAGTTAAGACTATGCCGGCACTCCTGCCCTTCTTTGGCGAACGAGGCAATCTCATAATGTTCGAATTCTGCAGAGACAAATTTATCGCAGCCTATTTGGTACATGGCGCTAACCAGGCTGTCGTCGGGCATAACGACTTTGCCTGAATTGACATCTGCAAAAAGCTGCGTGTCTTTTTCAAGGGTCAACTGATAAAACGAAATATGCGGCGGTGCCAGATCTACCAGCTGTGACAAATCTTTTTTAAGCATGGCGCTGGTCTGGCGCGGCAGACCAAATAATAAATCAACTCCGTAGGACTTAAACTCCAGCACATTGGCAAAGTAGATAGCTTCCTGAATCTGATGAGGCGTATGTCCCCGCCCGATAGACCTGAGCAGGTCGGGGTCAAAAGTTTGAATTCCAAAATTAGGACGGGTGACACCCAAATCCTTTAGTGCCGCCAAATATTCCTGACTTACCGAATCCGGGTTGCACTCTATTGAAAACTCTATGTCATCTGCGATATCAAAAACTTCCCTGACTGTTTCGAGCCAGTTTGCGAGCAGGTCGATTTTCGCAAGTGAGGGCGTACCGCCGCCAATGAAGATTGTTTTTATTTTTAAGTCTGGAAATTCTTCTGCGACCAGTCTGGTCTCCGTAATTAGAGAGTCAAACAAGGTCTGTTCGTCTGATTTATTATAGAGCGATTTAAAATAATCACAGTAGTTGCAGAGATAAGGGCAGAACGGATAATGTAGGTATAAGCCGGCTGGCATGCGCTAGAGCGAGGCGCCGATACGTTCCCAGCGCACGTGCGTGGGAAAGCTGGCTATGCCATAGCCGAGCCAGTGTACGGCATCTATGATGTATGGAAAACCCCAGCCGGGCGGATCGGGATCCGGTTCCCAGGACCAATAGACAAATACAGTTTTGCCTAATATATTTTCCTCGGGAACTCCGCCCCAGAAACGGCTGTCGCGGCTGTCATCACGATTATCTCCCATTACAAAGTACTCTCCCCCGGGTACTCTGTAAGGTCCGAAATTATCGCGGAATGACAAATCAGCCGGGACAATTTTGCGGTCGGTGTTTTTAGAGTGCAGCGGTATTTGCGCTACCTCTCCGTCGACATACACAACTTTGTCCGCTATCTGAACTTCCTGACCGGGACCGGCTATAATCCTTTTGATAAAATCTTTCTCTGGATTATTGGGATACTTAAAAACTATAAGATCTCCAATCTGTGGTTTGCCGCCGTATTGGTAGGCCAGCTTGTTAACAAAGATATAGTCGCCTTCAAAAAGAGCATCTTCCATAGACGACGAGGTCACTTTGTAAGCCGAAACTACAAACACCCGCAGCAATATTGCCGCTACCAGAGCGATAATGCCGGTTTCGACATACTCGCGCCAGAGTGGTTTGCGCGGACGGAATCTTAGGACTTTGCGGGCTTCGCGGTCGGTCTCTTCCCGCTTAAAATCCTGAATCAGATAATCTTGGTCCATACCTATCGGTTATCGGTTATGCCTGTCAGGTGCTTTAGCTCTGCAGGCGTTGTATTTTTAGCCTAATTTAGGGCTGTTATGGGCCAATAACAACCGCCCCGTTTCGATTTGAAACATACTGCTCTTCCTCGTCATTCCCGAGTAGTCGGGAATCCATCCCAATGATATATGCGGCCTGTTGACTTTTGGCTCTATTTCAGCAAAATTACGAAGTCCAAATCGTAGGAGATATCTATTGCGGGTCGTTAAGACAATTCTATCAATCTGCTTTCTCTTTCTGGCCGCTGCTGTTTTTGCAGGCGACAAAGAAGTTTCTAACGAACTTCCGGATGAGATTAAGAATCTGAACGAGAATCAGATACTCAAATGCATCAAAGCTAATTACACATCGGATCCGGAAAAGGATAGCACTATCCCACCAACAATGACCAGTGTTGTGGTGAAATTAAAACTAAAAAGGAATGGTTCGGTAGATACGGCAGTTGTTGTATATTGCGAAGAACCAAAAATTGGCTTTGAAAAGTTAGCACTCGAAACCGTCTTAGAAACCAGATTTCACCCAAAATTGAGGCGGCGAAAAGTAGACAGAAGCTGGTTTTATACTGAAGTCGTTTTCAATCGAATTGGTTACTATCCTCCAATTGACACCGTCAACTCAAATTCGTCTGTGGATAGCTCAAAGCCGGACGTCTCTGATTTTATTCCGGTCGAGATAATTCCAGAAATTATCTGGAAAAATGTGCCGGATTACCCGCGCCTTGCCAGACAGATGATGGTAACCGGAAGAGTTGTGGTTAGGGTGCTAATTGGCATAACTGGCAGACCTATTGATGTTGTAATACAGGAAACTACTGACCCAAACGGGGAGTATGGATTCAACGAAGCTGCTCAGGAAAGCGCTATGAAATGCTTTTTCAAACCTGCATTTCAAGAGGGTAAGCCGGTGAAAGTATGGGTAAGCTTCCCGTACGAATTCGTCTTGCATGGGTTACGCTAATTTAATTTCATACTTGCCACTTATCCCACAATACATTAGCCTTTAAATCTATTATGGATAATCTAGTGGGCGGCAGACGTCTCGTCTGCCCCTTGCTCAATAGCAGTTGACATTAGAGTCTATTCTTGCCAGCTTACAATATCAAATCGTAGGAGATATCTATGCGGGCCGTTAGGACAATTTTATCAATCAGTTTCTTACTTTTGACCAGTTCTATATCTGCAGGTGATACAGAAGTATCTAATGAACTTCCGGATGAGATTAAGAATCTGAACGTTGAATTCATTATTCATCCGCATTGGGTTCTGAACCTAGGGTATCCAAAAGAAGCATTCAAGAATGAGATTCAAGGTGATGTCTGGATAAGACTTAAGCTTAAGAAAAATGGAAAGATAGACGAAGCAGAAGTCTTTTACTGCAGCGCTCCTAATAATGGTTTCGAGAGGTCTGCTCTGAATTACATTAAGAAATGTGAGTTTTCAGCGAAGAAAAGAAGTAAGAAGGTTTCAAATGAATGGCTATATACAAATGTAAGTTTCGATAGGTTTACAATCAACAAGACTAGGAAAAAAGTACTGCGATCAGGTGTCTCTGATCTTGATGAATATCCTTTGAGATTTGACTGTCCTGAATCATTGACAGTAGTTCCTGAAATTTTCAAGAAAGGAGTACCAAGTTATCCTATGAGAGCTAAGATAGCTCAAAAAAATGGTCTAGTTCACTTGAGGGTCTTTGTTAATCAAGAAGGAAAACCTGTTGGTGCAAAAATAGATAAAACTACAGATCTAGAATGGAAATATGGATTCAATGAAGCTGCACTTTCTGCAGTAATGAGTTGTAGGTTTAAACCGATGCTATGCAATGGAAAACCTTCGAAGTGCAGCGTTGTTTTCCCGTACGAATTCGTTTTGCATGAGAAGCGTTAAAATAATTTCTTACTTGCCCATTGTCTCACAATACATTAGCCTGTAACTCTTATTATGGATAATATTTCAACTAACAAACTGGTTATAGCTGTAATCGCCAATGTCATACTTGGCGTTATTTGCGGCTTGTATTTGCCCGACCTGATGCTGGCGCTCTCTTTTGTAGGACAAATCTATGTTAAAATCCTGCAGATAATTTTTATTCCGCTGGTGGCGGCGGCTATTATAACTGCGGTATCGTCTTATACCGACGGCCGGCAAAGAGGGCGGGCTGTGTTGGCCACGCTTTCGTTTTTTGCGGCAACTTCGATTGTGGCCATTATTATCGGCCTGGTGACCGTATCGATTTTTCAGCCGGGTGCAGGAGTCTCCACCGGAGCCGCTTTTATCCCCGAAGAGATAGCCTCGATACCGATAAGCCAGACGCTTGGCTTTTTTGAAGAATTAATACCGTTTAACATGGTAAAAGCCGTGATGATGGGCAAATTCCTGGGCTGGATAATCGCCCTGATAGTTGTCGCTTCGGTTTTAGGCGGACTCGGCCGAAATGCGGCGCCTGTCACCAGATTCTTTGAAACGATTTTCATGATAGCGCAGAAACTTTTGCACTATCTGATAATGGCCACGCCATTTGCTATGTTCTTTATAGTCGGTGCGGTTGTTGCCCGAAACTCCGGTTATCTGCCGGAACTGGGCGGCAGTCTGCTGAAGCTATCGCTGACACTAATGACAGCATTTTTGGTACATGCTCTGATAGTTATCCCGCTGCTTCTCAAATTTTTTGGCGGACGCTCACCTATTGAATATTTCAAAAATATTTTCCCGGCGCTGACTACTGCCTTTGCTACGGCCTCCCCCACAGCGGCGCTGGCAGTAACTTATGAAAACAGCCTCGAACGAAATAATATCGACAGCCGCTCGGCAGCGCTGGTACTTCCCCTCGGTACCAGCCTTAATGTCGACGGCCGCGCTATGTATGTCGTTATAAGCGCCATGTTCATTGCTCAGGTTTATAATGTTGAACTGGGACTGGCCGGCACTCTTTATCTGGCCGCCGCCGTATTTTTGTTTTCGTTGGGTACGGCTACTGTGCCCTTTGCCGGAATGATGACTCTTGCGCTTGTTTTTGACGCTACCGGATTCCCCAATGCGGCCTATGCCGGAATCGGCTTAATCTTTGCCGTGGATTGGTTCTGGGGACGTAAGTTTGCGGCGCTTGATGTCTGGTCGGATACAGCCGTAGCGGCAGCAGTCGAAGAAGTAAGTTCAACTGCCATATTTCAAAAGAAATCTCCTGGACCAAGGCGCACAGGATCAGAAAGAAGCCGCAGGCCATTTGGCGACAGCCGGACGGATTCCAGAAGAGATGACCGAAAACGCGATGATTACCGCCAAGACAGCCGGCAACCAGAGCGCACCAGAAAACCTCTGGTCAAAGCTGACGCACGGACAGCTGACAGAGGCCGCCTCAGACGACCCGCAGCACCGTCTCCATTTGAACTGAAAGCGGAGAGATCCAGAGCGTTTGACCCCGAAACAGCCAAAGCCCGCGACCGGGCGCCCTTTGAAGCCGCACAAAGAGATGAAATATCAAGTTCTGAATCTGCCCGCAAGATGCGCGAAAAAGTCAGCTATGCTCCCAAAGATAAAAAAGACAAAAAAGAAACTACTCCCAGACAGATAGCGCCTCTTAAATCGGAAGTTTCCGACTCCGATGAAATAATCTCCGCCCCTACTTCTGCTGTGGCAGCTCCGCCTTTGATCAGAGAGCTGACTCCGGAGGTCAAAGAAGCGCTGCCAGAAACAATATCTGCTGCCGATGAAACACAACCGGTCAAGATCGCTCCGCCGGAAAAAACTGAAGCTGTCGAAGAAACTCCGGCAACCGAAGCTGCTGCAATTGAAGAAACTGAGACTGTCGAAAAAGCTGCGCCGGTCAAAAAAACGCGGACCAGAAAGACAGCTGCTGTCAAGAAAACACGGACTAGAAAAACTGCTGCTGCCAAAAAACCCAAAAAAGAAGAAATTAAAGAGCCTCCGCCAGAACCTGTTGAAGAAACTGTGCCTGAGCCTGTGCCTATAATTGATGTCGAGCCGAAAGAATCAGAAGCTTCTGAGGCTGTGGCAGAGCCAGTTGTAACCGAGCCAGAAGTAAAAGAGCCGGTGGCAGCTGAACCCGAAAAACCTGATCTGTTCGGGCGTACATCGCATCTCAAAGGTCCGAGGCGCAAGTCGGGCAGCGCTGCGCCGCCATCTACCACCGAACCGGACTTTACGACTGAAAACCAAGAGTTTGGGCGCAAAAGCCGGAAAAAAAGTCCTAAATAACGGTTCGAATTTTCTAAGTTTTTTTGTCTGGAACTATTTTGAATCTTTAGCGATATATAAATTGTAAGAAGAAACTGATAGCAGTTAATTGCATATAGAGAAATAATATGAACGGAATAAAAGTAACCATAATGATGCTCGGCCTGATGATTTTATTCATGTGGGTGGGGTTTTTAGTCGGCGGCCAGACCGGCATGATAATGGCCTTTGTTCTGGCGGCTGTCATGAACTTTTTCTCTTACTGGTATTCTGCTAAGATGGTTTTAAAAATGTATAAGGCCCGCGAAGTTACAGAAACCGACCACCCCCGTTTATTCAGAACTGTCAGGCGCGTGGCCACCCAGGCCATGATTCCTATACCCAAAGTATATATTGTGCCGAACAAGGCCCCCAACGCTTTTGCCACCGGTAGAAATATTGAAAACGCCGCCGTAGCAGTCACCGAGGGACTTTTGGAACTTCTAAGTGATGACGAACTCGAAGGCGTCATTGGCCACGAGATAGCTCACATTATGAATAAAGATATGCTGATTGGTACGATAGCGGCGACATTTGCCGGAGCAGTCGGCATTCTGGCTTCGATAGCCAGATGGGGTGCAATTTTTGGCGGCTTTGGACGCGGCAGCAACCGCGGCGGAGGGTTGGGACTTTTGGTGGCGGCAATTGTAGCGCCCATAGCAGCCATGCTGATTCAGATGGCTATATCCCGTCAGCGTGAATTTAAAGCTGACCGCATCGGCGGCAAGATAACGGCCAAACCGCTGGCTTTGGCCTCGGCACTAAAAAAACTTCACAGTGCGCCAATCCGCCTGAATCTGGACCAAAAACCGGCCACAGCTCATCTTATGATTGCCAATCCGCTTTCGGGAAAAGGTATAGCTTCGCTTTTTTCGACCCATCCGCCGGTAGAAAAACGAATCGCACTTCTGGAAAAACAGGCCTACCAATCAGACTACACGCCTGTCTCTTAACAGATATTAACATATGATGAAATTTCTGACAGCGCCGCTTCGCTTAATTCGCCGGCTTTATGACTGGGTATTAGGCTGGAGCAATTCGCGATATAGTCTGCCGGCTCTGTTCTTGCTGTCTATGGCCGAAGCCTCGTTTTTTCCGATTGCGCCCGATGTTCTTTTGATAGCGCTATGCCTGGGGGCATATAAAAAATGGAAACGGTTTGCGCTTATCTGTTCGGTTGGTTCGATCGTCGGTGGTATTTTAGGCTATTTGATCGGGCAGTTTGCCTTTGATCTGATTGGCGAAAAATTTCTGGCCTTTACCGCCTCGATATCCGGCACCGAACCGGAAGCACTATTGGAGCTGGCCCGTTACTGGTTTAACGAAAAAGTAATGTTCGGCATGAAAGTCGGCCCCTGGGCGGTTGGTATTGCCGCATTCACGCCGATTCCTTACAAAGTTTTCACAATTTCTGCAGGCTTTTTTGATATGCCCTTTCTGCCGTTTGTGGTGGCTTCAATCATAGGCCGCTCTTTAAGATTTTTTCTGGTAGCCGGTTTGATTGGCCTATTGTATAAAAAGTTCGGAAATAAAATCCAGGAATTCATCGACAAATATTTTAACTGGCTGGCGCTGGCCTTTGTGGTGCTGCTAATCGGCGGATTTATGGCGCTAAGGCTGTTTTGATAAATTATAGAACAGAGCCATAAATCCGAATTGTAATCCCTTTATTACTTGCGTAAATTAAATTCATGGCACATTTGAAAATTGACAGGGCCTTTTTCAGAAAGAGAAATTTCTGTAACATCATCTTCAATAATTTGCAAGAATTAGAAAATAATGAGTAAAATTGTTGAGCTTAAAATTATCGACCTGGCTTTCGACGGCAAAGCTGTAGCCAAGACAGATAGTGGCAAGATCGTTTTCTTAAATGGCGGCCTGACTGGTGAGACTGTCAAAGCCAAAATAGTCCGCTCCAAACGCCGGTTTGATGAAGCAATTGTGCTGGAAATACTGGAAAAATCCGATGAGCGTATTGACGCTATCTGCCGTCATTTTGACCATTGCGGAGGCTGCAGCTGGCAGGATTTACGCTATCAAAAGCAGCTTGAGATCAAAAAAACACACGTAGCAGGCTGTATCGAAAGAATCGGCGGACTCGAAAATGTGATCGTGAGAGATACAGTTGGCTCAGTTGAGCAGTTTGGCTACCGCAATAAGATGGAGTTTTCGTTTAACTGTCACCCCGAATTTGGCTTCACTTTGGGGCTTCACCGTCGGGGTCAGTATGCCGATATATTTGACTTAGAGGAATGCCACCTGCCATCTGAAAAATATGGCAGGATTGTCAGTTGGCTGCGGGAGTATGTCAAAGAAAATGAAATTCCGGTTTATGACATTGACGAACACACAGGTTATATGCGATTTCTGGTTATTAGAGATGCAAAAAACAGCAACGAACTGATGATAAACATTGTAACAAATTCAGGCGAGTTTCCGTCTCAAGAAGAGTTGACAGATAAAATGACAGCTGCCTTTCCGGAAATAACGACTATCGTGCATAACGAAAATGGACAAAAAGCAAATATCGCCGTAGGTGAAAAAGAAACTGTGCTTTATGGCAGCGGCTTTATTACAGAAAGACTTATGGGACATTCATTTAAGATCAGTTCCAATTCGTTTTTCCAGACCAATACTCATCAGGCCGAAAAACTGTACCAGATTGCTTTTGATATGCTTAAACCGAACGGAACTGAAAAAGTATTAGATTTATACTGCGGCACCGGGGCAATATCTATCTGTCTGGCTCCAAAAGTTGCCGAAGTGACCGGCGTGGAATTAGTCGCTGATGCAATCACCGCAGCTAAAGAAAATGCCGAAATAAATAACTGCACGAATGTTGAATTTATTTTGAGTGACAGTAAAGATTTCTTGAGAAATAACCAGACAGAATTCGATGTGGTCATAACCGACCCGCCCAGAGCCGGCATGCACCCTAAAGCCTTAAAGCAGATGATCAGCCTGTTGCCTGACAAGATTTTGTATATCTCCTGCAACCCTTCGACATTTGCCCGGGATGCCAAAGAGATAGTTGAGGCCGGCTACCAGCTGCCCGAAGTGCAGCCGGTAGATATGTTTCCTCACACCAGACATATCGAAATAGCCGCGCTGTTTACCAAACAGGAACTTTCAGCTTAGACGATAGTTACTAAAATTTGCTTCATGGAGGAAGAATGATAAAAACGTTGAATGTTAAAATAGCGGTTTTCTATATTTCCCTGATACTGCTGACACCTGCGCTGGCACTCGCAGACGCTTTTCAAGTATTATCCAGTCAGATAATGGAAGAGCTGCAGTCATTTTATCCGGTTCGCGCAACTGAGATGGGGATTCACTCCTACGATCACCGCTTTACGGATTACTCGTCATCGTCGGTGAAAAAAATGATTGGCAAGCTTAATCGTTTTGAAAAGAAGCTCTACAAGTACCGCGGCGCCAAGCTGTCGGCCCATAACAAAATAAATTACAAACTCCTCAAGTCAAATGTCGATATCGCTCTGCAGGATTTGAAGAAAATCCGCTGGCATAAAAAGTCACCGCAGCTTTATGTCGATGAGGCGGTCAATGGTCTCTATTTTCTGGTTCTCTCACCGCACGCGCCTATGTCTGAAAAGATCGCCACGATATTGGTCCGCATGCGGGCAGTGCCTAAACTTTTTGCAACGGCCAGAAAAAACTTAAAGAAACCTCCAAAAATTTATATCGATGCCGCCATAAAATCGCTCGAAGATGGCATTAGTTTTTATAAGGACGTTGCTGGTGATATTTCAAAACAGCATCCCGAACGAGCCGATCAACTGATGAAATTCTCTACCCAGGCACGCGAAGCAATGAACGATTTTATGAACTTCCTGTCGACTATGACTCCGGGCAGCGACAAATCATTTGCAATCGGTAAAAATAATTTTGACTATAAATTGAAAAACGAATATTTCCTGGATTATGATTCCGACTCGCTTCTAAAAATCGGCCAGACGCTTCTTAAACAAGCGCAAGAAAATTACCGGGAATATGCCGGCTATGTTGAGTCGAACCACCAATCCGGCAATAACTCGGTTTTTGTACCGTCTACGTTTGCCAGCTCTGATATTCTGGACTACTACAACTGGGAAACGAATCAGGTCAGGCTGTTCTGCGAAAAAAATCAAATCGTATCGGTGCCCGAAGATATCGGTCAGGTAACAGTAGTTGAAACACCGGCTTTTCTGCGGTCCATGCATGCCGGCATCTCATATCAGCCGGCCGGTCCGTTTGACACGGTGCAGCACGGATATTTTTATGTTCGTCCGATTCCTAAGATAGACGAGCCCGGATTTTTGTCCGGTCGCTACCATTATATTCACCGCCGGGGATTTAAGGGCTCGGTTGTGCACGAAGCCTTCCCCGGACATCATCTGCAGCTGCAGCTGGCCAGGACGAACGATGACCCGCTGCGCAAATCGCAGTTCAATATCATGATGATCGAAGGCTGGGCTTTGTACTGTGAACAAATGATGTACGAAGAAGGCCTGTTCGGCCAAGAAAATGCCGCTCAATGGTTGGCGGTACTCGGTGGTATAAGATTCAGGGCAGCCCGTATTATTGCCGATATCAGCTTACATACCGGCCGGATGTCCTATAATGAATGTGTAGACTGGATGATTGATGTACTGGAGCTTAAGACTGAATCGGAAAAGAAGTATATTCAATCTGAGGTTCGCCGATATACTCTTTCACCTACCTATCAGATGTCGTACCTGATGGGTAAGCGGGAGATAATGAAACTTCGCCAGGCCATGATGAAAAAAGAAGGTGACAACTTTGCACTTGGCAAGTTTCACGATGCTCTCTTGGCGGAGGGTTCAATAGCTCCGGCTTTGATGTGGCAGGTACTGGGCTTAAAGAAACCTTGAGTAGATTTTTGTAGATCAGGACACTCCCCTTTGGCGTGGTCCTGACAAGTTAGTAGGTGTAGTTTAACAGATGTCAAATTTCATTGTCATTTTGTCAGTAGCAATCTTCTTGCTCGCTCTGGCTACGCTAATTCGGCTGAGAGTAAAGCTTGACCTCTACCCCAATGTCAAAACTCTCTTTGCAGGATTGGGACGGACCGGAATCAGAATTGATATTTCCAGTAAGACCCGTTCATTTATTTTTGCAGGACGATCTATCAAAACATTTTCGACTATAAAAACCCCCGACAAAAAAACGTCTGAAGAAATATCTAAAACTGTCAAAAAACAAAAACCTGGCCGTGAACGTTCGCTAAAAAAAATAGCAGCAGTCTTACCGGCTACGCTAAAAGCGCTGGGCAGTTACCTCTATTCGATACTCAAAAGCGCGGCGATCGAAGAATTTGACGGTGAGATAAATGCCGGTTTTGGCCCTCCCCATATTACCGGCGCCGCTTTTGGCTTTTATCAGGCAACTCTGGCCGGTATTCCGGCAATCGCCGGACGGTTTAAGTATATACCCGACTGGAACGGCCTGTCTTTTCAAGGGCAGCTCAGATTAAGCGTCTCAATCCCTCTTTACAGGCTGCTTCTTAAGACTGTGGTGATGCTCTGGCAGCTTCCCTTAAGAGAGTTGCTAAAATTGGCGATAGGAACAAAGAAGGCTCAAACTTGAGAATATAATTCTTGAGCAGGTCAGAACCAAAAATCCTTCGACTCCCTCGAGTACGTGGGACTATGTCCGCTCAGGATGACGGTTTTGACGAATAGACATATTGAGCCGAAAGGAAAATAGGATGGCTGAAAAAACGAATAACGTAGTAGAAATTCTCAAGGCAGTTGTCGGAGAACTCAAAGATATCTCCCGTTCGGAAACCATTATCGGTGAGCCGGTTACTATCGGCAGCCGGACAGTCATTCCAATTGTCAAAATATCTGTCGGCTTTGGCGCCGGCGGCGGACAGAGTGAAAGTAATAAAATCGGCGAAGGTTTTGGCGGCGGTGGTGGAGGCGGCGCCAGAATCGAGCCGGCAGCTTTTATTATAATGGACGACGACGGCGTTTCGCTGTTACCTGCCACCAAAGGCTCCTGGGAATCTTTGATAGACGCCATCCCAGGCATCGCCAGCAAAATTTCCAAAGTAGCTAAGAAGTTTAGTTCAAAGTCTGACGCTTCAGATGCAGACTCCGGCGATTCAGAAGACGATTAATTCTTTCTTGTAGGTCAGAACCTCGCATACTTGCGTACTCATGATGGTCCTGACATTTACTTTATTATTCCCACGTTTCTTGCCTTTCCAGCTTTAGTCCCTTTAAGGGGCGTAGGTTGGAATCCATCTTTCCTTTCATGTTACTATGTTTCACCGCATTACAGCGTATTTGCTACTATTCAGAAATGGGTTCGTTTTGTCATATTTAGTTTCTAATAATATATTTTGTGGTGAATCTGTCTTTGGTAGCCCTTGTCATTTTATTCTCAATTCATAGTTATTGGGTATATCCTCTCGTAAAGAGGTAGAGCGGAGTATTTTGTAGTGATTTGTGAGTTTATTTGTGGTTGGGTTGTTTATTGTTGTATTAAGTGCGGAGAAAGTGATTGACTAACGTTCTTTATGTATGTAATCAATTAATATGATAGATAAAGAAGCCTTATTACAACTGATATATCAGGGTTTTGAACGCACCAATCTTGACTATAAGCGAAGCATTCCTTGGGAAAAGGATACACAGTTTGAATTAACTAAAGATATTCTATGTTTCGCTAATTCCGGTGGCGGCTACATAATCATAGGAGTTGATGAATCAGGTAAGACTGAAGAAGAAAAGTTTACAGGTGTTGACGAAGATCATATAGAAACCTGGGATGTTACAAAAGTACTTAATACCGTTTCTGGATTTAGCTCTTCTCCCATAGACCTAAATCTAATTCCAATTCCCGATGAAAACAAGAACAGGATGTTCTTGGTTCTTAATATTCCTTCACATGGATCTGCTCCACATGTCTGTATGAAGAACAAGCAGGATAGCAAAGGGAAACGCATCCTAAGAAAAGGGGCAATATACTCTCGAACCAATAAGAAATCTTGTGAGGAGATATCCGACCCTACGGAAGTAGCAGAGCTGATTAGGCGTTGCGTATTGAAAGACAAAGAGAAGTTGTTGAAAGAGATATCTAGCATCATATCATCGGGTAATAAGGCAAACAGAAGTGCAGTCAATCAAATCGACTCTTTTAGGATAATGGATCAATATTCAGAACATGCGGATAGTTTTAGTACAATAAGGAAACAAGATTTTACTTTTTGGGAAGTGGCCTGCATTCCTCAAGAAAAATGGATAGAATTTACAATGGAAAATAACAGGAGTGCTCTTTGCGAGGCTTGTTGGGACTATAGAGGTTGGCCATTCATTTTCTATCTTCCCAATTCCAGTTCACCTCCAAGAACTCGGAAAGATTGCTTATTCGCGGTTGATGTAAAACCGTTTGCGACCAAGAGCCGATTTAACTATTGGACTTTCGATTACGCAAATGGAATTTTCTACTCAAAGAATTTGACACATGAGTCAGCAACAGGTCATCAGCATAATTTCGACCCAGAAATTCAAATAAAGTTACTAGCAGAAGCGGTAATTTCAGTAGCAAGGATTTACTCTTTTTTGGGGGCGAAATCTGACGGCTCATATACATTTGCTCTGAGATATACAGGCATGAATGATATGAAAATACAATCTATCTCACCACCTGATATCTGGTATCCATCTACCGAAAGCTTTAGTGATGAAAATCTTACTCTGGCAAGAACATATGAACTAACTCGTTTAGAGTATGACAATGACATAATAGCATCTGAATTGTTGGTTGAACTCATTCATAGGATAGGGTTTCGTGGTAGACTTCCCTCATACGCATTTGCTGAAAAAGCGAAAACATATTTAGCAAAAGGGAACAGAGCTTGTGATAGTATCTGAGTAATTTAGATATGAGTATGATTGATAAGAATAAAGAATATACTTGTCTGATTAATCCCAATTTTCAATTGTCCAAACAGTATCCTAAGTATTTTGAGCTAATTGACGAATTGATAATTCTCTTTGATAAGATCCAAGAGGGGGTCAGCAGAAAAGGAATCAAGCCGAGCCCGGAAAATCTATTTCAAGTTATTGTACTTGTAAGTGGGCCAAAGACAATGAACTCTGTTCTATCAATTGGTCATCTATGTGATCAGGGTTTGACGGAAGACGCGAGATCAGTATTAAGAAAAATACTTGAAGTCTCTGGCACTTTATCATATTTGAAAAAGGATGATGAAAAAATTGAAGAAAGAGTAAAAAGATTTTTCCATTTTGGAAGCATTGAGAATAAAATGTCATTGGTTTTAACAGAGAAGTATCCTGAGCGATTTTCTGAGTACATAGTGGAATATTTTGGACGAAAGAAGCAAGAATTTGAAACAGCCTATAATTATGTTAAGCAATTCTATCCCCGAAAGAATAATGGGGATATCAAAGGAGATTTTCATAGACATTGGGATGGAAAAAGTTTAACTAGAATAATTCTAGAAAGTGGTATGTCAAAGGAGTTAGTTCCATTTTCGGTATTCTCTCATTCTACCCATTTTTCGGCTAGCGATATCGGCTCTTATGTAAACCTTGAAAGCGGAGAAGTTTATACTAAACACAATCTAGATGAAGTACCACATTTACTTATTAGCACACTAAAGTTATCAATTATAATCATGCAATTTTTGGATTTAGAGTTCAATCTTGATTTCGAAAAACCTATATTGGTACTATTGGATAAAGTCTCCATTGCAGATAAAAGACTCAATTCCTAGAATTTTTGGATTCTAGCTTCCGCCCCTAGCTTAGCGGGTTTCAAGTTCGAAAGACAGAAGAAAGCACTGTAATCAATCAAAATCACTCTTTTACACCACCCAATTAAACAATTGCCTAACAGGGACCTATGTGGTATAATTAAGGCTGAGTTAGAAAATCGGCCTTTAGGGATTGCTTCGTCAAACCGTAAGTGTCGAAACCACACCCAGGAGGCGGGTTTCGACCTACTCGTAGAAATCTTAGATTGCCACGTTATGCCGTCCAGACGGGATATCCTCGCAATGACGACTTTCGCTTCCCAAATGGGAATAGGACGCAGTAGCGAAAGAACCCGACGATGTAATGTCGGGTGTGCAGAAATTGAACAGCTGGCCGATAATAATAATAGAGCCTCTGGCTCTATAAAGGAGTAAGAAAATTGGATTTTCAATGGCCTCTTTTGATGGCTAGCCCGGACGGCGGCGGGGGCGGAATGTTCACCATGGTATGGTTTGGACTGATAATACTGCTGATGTATTTTCTGATGATTCACCCCCAGAGAAAAAAGCAAAAGGAACATAAGCTGCTTTTGGAACAGTTAAAAAAAGGCGATAAAGTGGTCACCACCGGCGGCATGTTCGGGACCGTTTTCGCCATAGATGATAAAAATAGCAAAATTGTGATTCGTATTAACGAAAACACAAAATTAGAGTTTTTGAAATCGTCCATCGCCGCCAGAGTGGACGACTGAAAATTTATTAGGAGTTTTTTGTGGCAGAACGGCAGATCGTCAAATACGGCGATCCCGTATTGCGGGAAGTTTCCGAACCGGTTGAAAATATCAATTCGGAAATAAAAGATTTGGTGTCGGATTTGATCGACACTCTAAAAGAAGCCAGCGGCCTGGGATTGGCCGCAGTGCAAATTGGTGTCTTGTTGCGCCTGTTCATTGTTGATATGAGCGCAATCGACCCGACAGCTGCTCTCAAGGTCTATATCAACCCCGAAATTCTGGAAACGTCCGCAGAACAGATTGAATTGGAAGAGGGATGTTTATCATTTCCGGGCATTTACCAGAAAGTCACCAGACCGGTCAGAGTTAAAGTTCGAGCAACTGATATTGATGGAAACGTTTTCGAAGAAGAGCTCGACCAAATGCCGGCCCGTGCAGTACTGCACGAGTATGACCATTTAGAGGGAAAGCTGTTTATCGATCACCTGACACCCCTTGCTAAAACGATGTTAAAAGGCCAGCTTAAGAAATTGGCACAGGCTTCATAAGAGTTTATAGGCTTTATCTTCCCCCGCTTTAGTTTTGCTTATTTTTGCCACAGCATTTGAATAAAATGAAAATTGTATTTATGGGCACACCCGAGTTTGCCTGCGTGCCGCTGACTGCGCTGCATAATAGTGAACACACTATTGCAACAGTCGTGACCGGCCCGGACAAACCAGCCGGACGAGGCAAGAACCTGCGGCCTACCGCGGTTAAAGAGCTAGCCGAACAGTTTGCTCTGCCAGTTATAGCGCCGGAATCGCTCAGGAGCGAAGAGTTCTATCAAGAGCTTAAAACAATCGCGCCTGATCTTATTGTAGTGGTCGCTTTTCGGATTCTGCCGGAGCGGATATTTGGTTTGCCCAAATTCGGCTCGCTAAATATTCATGGTTCGCTTTTACCCAGATACCGGGGAGCGGCGCCGATCCAATGGGCGCTGATAAACGGTGAAAAAGAAACCGGTCTGACTTCGTTTCTCTTAAAAAGCAAAGTCGACACCGGTAATATTATTTTACAGCAAAAAACAAAAATTGATGATAACGAAAATTACGATTCTCTCTACAAGAGGCTATCAGAGATGGCTGGCCGGTTTCTGCTTGATTCTATCAAAAAGATAGAGTCAAAAGATTTTAGACCAGTCAGCCAGGACGAAACACTCTCGACACCGGCGCCTAAACTGAAAAGCAGCGATGCTCTGCTTGATTTTGAGAAATCAGCAGTCAAAGTCCACAACCTCATTCGCGGACTTGCCACCAGACCGGGAGCGTTTACTTTTTTCAGGGGGAAAAAGATCAAAGTCTATGAGTCGAAGCTTTCAGACAAAGCACCAGAAGGCTCGGCCAAACCGGGGACAATTCTGCATAATAAGTCTGAGCTTTTGGTGCAGTGTGACAATTCGGTTCTCGAATTGACTGAGCTGCTGCCTGAAGGGAAAAAGGTGATGGACGGTCGGTCGTTTATAAACGGCTACCGCCTAAAATCCGGAGAATCGTTTGACTAAAGAAAATTTATCCGCTTAAAAAAGCGAAGAAGGAAACAAATTGAAAAAACAAATTTTAGTAAACACAACCGAGTTTGAAACGCGCGTAGCTCTGCTTGAAGACGACCGTCTGGTTGAATTGATGTCGGTGCGGCGCGATGAAAAACGGATTGTCGGTAACATTTACAAAGGCGTTATAAAAACAGTCCTGCCGGGAATGCAGGCCGCTTTTGTGGATATCGGCTTGGAAGGCAAAGCCGCTTATTTGCATTCGTCGGATATAGGCAAGATGTACGACAACAGCGGCTACGACGATGACGATGTCGAAGCTCCGGCAGACATTATCCGCAAACACCGCCGGGCCGGAATAGAAACCGTTCTGAAAACAGACCAGGAAATTTTGGTTCAGGTTATTAAAGAACAGATATCCACCAAAGGTCCCCGGGTGGCTACGGAGATTTCCATACCCGGACGTTACGTGGTACTTGTTCCCAACGACGACCATATCAGAATTTCAAAACGTATCGCCAACTGGAACGAAAAGAAGCGTCTTCGCAAGATTGTCGAAAATTACCGACCTGAAGGATTTGGTCTCATTGTCCGTACCGAAGGAGAAGGGAAAAAAGATGCCGAGTTTAAGATGGACATCAAACGGGTCTTAAAACTGTGGACCAAGCTCAAAAGAAAAGCAGACAGCTCGACAGCACCGGAATTGATCCATCAGGAAGAAGAAATGCTGGTCGGTATGATTCGCGATGTTTTTAACGATGAAATTGAAAGTTTGGTTTGCGATAACAAAGACGATTACAAAAAAGTAGTCAGCTATGCCCGTACCATAGCGCCGGAACTTCGTAAGAAAGTAAAAATCTACAAAGGCAGCCTGCCTCTTTTTGATACCTACGATTTGGAAACGGAAATCGACAAGATGCTTGACCGCAAAGTCTGGATTCGCAAAGGCGCTTATCTGATAATTGACCAGACCGAAGCCATGGTAACTATCGACGTCAACACCGGCCGTTTTGTGGGCGGCAAAGACCAGGAAAAAACAATTTTAATGGTCAATCTTGAGGCGGCTCGCGAGACCGCCAGACAGATACGGCTGCGAGATATCGGCGGACTGATTGTCTGCGACTTTATAGATATGTACAGCCATGACAACCGCCGAAGACTTTACGAAGAGTTCAGCCGCTGTTTTCAGCACGACCGTGCCAAACGTGCCATAAACACCGTTACAGATTTTGGACTTATAGAAATGACGCGCGAGCGGGTACGTGTTTCTCATATGCATCATCTTTCAGAGCCCTGCCCTTATTGCGGGGGACTGGGACGAGTGGCATCAAAAGAAACAATGGCCACCAAAATCGAACGCTGGTTCCAGCGAGCCAAAGCCGATGGCAGTCTGAAATCTTTCCATCTGGCGGTCAGCCCGCTGCTCGCCGAAGCTATGAGCGATAACGGCTCTAACAGAATTGAACGGCTGATGAAAAACTATAAGTTCAAAATAAATCTTGTCAGAGACACAACTATTCCCATTCAGGAATACAAAGTTTACAACGCCGAAAACAATCAGGAGATAACTGCCAGGTTTAAGGTCTAAATTCCGGCAAAATTGCTGACAAGAATATTGTAGCCTGTCTGCGGACTATTCGTTATAATTAACTTATGCCGCAGCAACCGAACATAACCCGCGAGATTGAAATCAAGCTCGACCTGGCCTCGTTTACCAATTATCTCAAACTGCTGGGATTTTTAGGTCAAATCGAACACGAAGAAAACCAGCAAAACAGTTTCTTTGATACACCGGACGGTAAACTTGCCCAAGCCGGCTGGGCTCTGCGGGTTCGCTCTGAAAAGAAACAAGGACTGGTCACTATCAAAAGCATTCCGGCCAAACCGGGACTGGCCGTAATACGGCAGGAAATTGAAACAGTCATCCCCAAACGCGACGCCATTGATATCTTAAACGGACAGATGGATCTGATGAGTCTGGAGATCATGCCCATTGACTATATCAAGAATAATTTCGGCATCAAAAAGGTTGAGGGACTGGTCAAGTTTGACAACCTGCGTCAGAAAAAACTTTTCAAGATTGAAGATTCCAACTACATGCTGGAGATTGACAAGACCGAATTCAGCGACGGCTCCAACGACTACGAACTTGAACTGGAACTGTCGGACACCGGACGCATCGATGATGTCGAAGTTGCTTTGCGCCGTCTTTTTTCGCAGCTTGATATCCCCTTTGTCAGACAGACCGAAAGTAAGTTCGCCCGCGCTTTAAAAAAAGCCGGCATCCACTAAGCTGCATTTTAAGTAATCCGAACGTCTGAGTCTCCTGCTAAACGGGCAGTAAAGAACTCCCCTCCAACAATTGTGTATAAAATCATATATTTTGGTTGACATTGAATTGAAAATGTCAATTTCTGAAATATAGGGTTGTAATATTTTTATTTTCGAAATCAAACTATCTGGAGGTCGTTTATGAAACCTCGTTTATTAGCACTTCTACTGCTGATAACTCTTATTAGCAGCTATAGTCTTGCCCTGGATTACAAAATAACGAGTGTAATCGAAGTCGGTGAAGCCGATTTCACCCCATTTATAGATCCACTAATATGGTCGCCGGACGGCACCATGCTTGCTTTTACCAAGGGCAGGGTAATCAAGATATCTGATACTCTGGGCAATGTCCGGGATGTCATCAAACTTGAAAGGGCACCCCACAGATATGGCTGGGTATCAAATAATCAGATTGCGGTACATATGAGGAGATTTACGGGGAATGGCCCTGAAACAGTCGAGGAATTGAGCTTAGTCAATACTTCGGCAAACTCCAAATCTGTTATTCATGGCTTTACTTTAGAGCGCAATTACCGTGAAATTCCAGGGAAGACTTATTCGGACGGCCCCTATTCTACTGTTGAAGGAAACAAGTATTATCGCTTCACGAGATTTGATTCCCGCGATAAAAATGCAGATAAAATAGAACGCCGCCCCTTTATTGGCAACAAGAGCGACGCTCTGAGAAACGACCATATTTTGCGCTGGAATGGTGATAATCTGCATAAGGTTAGACTTGATAATAGTGACTCCACCTGGTTGGCAAAAAGACCGGCTTCTGTTCTGGAAGTTACCGGACGGACTTATATCAACAAAGACCAGAGTCATGTCTTGATAAGCGATGGTGTCATTAATCTCATAGATTCTTCTTTCATAGATTTACAAGAGTTTCTTAAGCCCTTTCCGCCCAAAACGTTTGGCTGTGGTTTAGTATGGTTTTCCTTTAATCCTGTAGCAACGGAAATCCTATTTACTGTGGCTTGCGATGACGGTCATTCCTACGAGGTTTTAAGAATTGGAACTTTCGATTATTTCACCAAGGATTTCAGGATCATCGACATACTTATAAACATACCAAATTGCAAAGCGCCTGTTTATTCGCCAACCGGGGATAGAATCGCCTTTCTCGCAAACGGAAAGGCATACATCATAAATAGGCAGGTGAACTGATGGCAATTAGATTGTTAATCGTTCTGTTAATCGCAAATTGTGTTCTATTGTCGTCTGTTTTAGCGAATTCTGAACCTCTTGTTGTCGACGTTTATATCGACCCCGGTCATGGCGGGACAGACCACGGTACGCTCGGTGCCTATACGGACACTAATTACTCCGAAAAGGATGTCAATCTTGAAATAGCCTTAGAGTTAAAGGACCGCTTAGACTTAAGTAGTTATACTTATATTTTCTCCAGGGTTACTGACAAATTTGTGCCTTTACCAAAAAGGGCAAGCGATGCTATGAACAGTAATGCACAGGCGTTTATATCCATCCATCACAATGCCAGCACTAATCCTTACGTACAGCATACTCTGGCTTTCTATTGTTCAACAGCTTTTGTTCAGGATACGAATCTCATAATTGAGAGAAATACTGATAATAAATTAGCCCACAAAAGCGCACTTAAGATTAGTCAATTACTTGGACATGTATTGGGCAGTGGCACGCCTCAAGGAGTGAGACATGCGAATTTTGATGTATTAAAGCGAACATCAATGGCATCAACATTAATTGAAGCTTCTTTTATAACCGATTCTGCTGAAGAACAAAGGTTCTTACTTAATCTAAATTTCCATAGAGATCGAGAAGCAATTGGAATATTTGACGCTTACGACAGCTGGGTAAAAGGACAGGGGTTTGGTAAAGTAGATTATGCTTATGCAGGGCAAGTTGCAAGTGATTCACAGGAAGTAAGCATTACAGATTTTTTAATTGAATATTTTAACTTAAATGACACAACTTTTGCACCGTATCTAGGAGTCTGGAACCTTGACCATGAAATCCGTTTAGAGGCACTTAACTTCTCTCAAAGCGGGTATAATTACCAGTTTCATCACTGGGAGCACAAGAACCATTTTGATTCAACGATTATTTTCTCATATCCGGTTGGAAATCCAGTATGGCAGTTTTTCGTAGATTCTGCGCAGGACAGCACCCACTGGTATGTTGGGTATTTCAGCGGCGGCGAGTTTGAAGTTTATACCGACCCCATAAGTCAAAAGTATGTCGGCGGGATTGATACAATAAGGTGGTTCTGCAACCCCGGAGTAGAAAGCAGCGGCCAGGTAGTCATAGAAATAAGAAGAGATACTCTGAGCCAATGGGAATTAATAGATACTGTCGCATACAGCGGAATAGACAGCAGTTTTTCTTATCCCTGGACAGTAACAGGACCGGCAACGCAGACGGCAATGTTCCGGTTTTTGGCATATGATTATGTAGATAACAAAGATACGTTTTCAGTCTATACCTTTGTTATCTGCGACACTACCGTAGATAACGACTGCGACGGCTTGATTGACGGAGTTGACAATTGCCCGGACAACTATAACCCGCTTCAGATTGACATAGACGGTGATGGTGTGGGTGATTCATGCGATAATTGCCAGTATGCCAATAATCCAAATCAAACAAACACGGATTTTGACAACTGGGGCGATGCCTGTGACAACTGCCCAAATACTTTTCAAGTAAATCAATTAAATCTTGATGGTGATACCCTTGGAGATTGGTGTGATAACTGTATAGATTTCGCTAATGATGACCAGTTAGACACTGACGGTGATGGAGTTGGTGATTCATGCGACAACTGTATTTTTGTATACAACTCTTTTCAATTTGATGTTGATGGTGACGGTATCGGCGATTCTTGTGATAATTTTAACAATTTGGAACGTGTATATAGTTTTGAGCAGAATCTAGTCGCTAATTGTATCATTCAAACAGTCGACTCAACTTACGTCCTATGCGGATATACGGGATCATCATCTAACGGTTATGATATCAACTTACATAGACAGAGTGAATTCGGCTTTCTTTTTTGGAATCGGTATTACGGGGGTATTGGGACAAGTATAGCGAACTGCTTAAGCCCTACCTCTGATTCTGGATTTGTAATTGTAGGCAAAACAAACACCTATGGGTCCTTTGATGATTGGGATTTTGATATGTATTTGATTAAAACGAACAAATCAGGATTGGCACCGCTAATTGGAACATACGGGACTGAAAACGAAGAAACTGCATTATCCGTTATGCAAACCAGTGACGGCGGTTTTATTCTTGCTGGCTATGTGACGGCTCGCGGCACCAGCTATCCCAAGGAAATGTACATTGTAAAAACGGATTCCAATGCTGTTCTCGAATGGTCTCGAGTATTCGGGGGCTCGGACTTTGACGAAGCAAATTCCATTCTTCAAACATCCGATAGTGGCTATATCGTATTTGGGACTCGAGCGTACCCTGATTCTAATAACCTTGATTTCAATTTAATGAAGCTCGACGCAAACGGTGATTCCGTTTGGGCAAAAAGATACGGTTCTACAGCCAGCGAATTTGCAACTTCTCTGACTCAAACAAGTGATGGCGGCTATTTATTGGCCGGATATTCAAATCTAATCGTCCCGCCCTATACAATCATATATCTGGTGAGAACTGATCCATTGGGAAATTCCATTTGGACCTCGAATGTCGGAGGTGACATATTTGCTTTAGCAAGATCCGTCAAGGAGTTGCCTGACAGAGGGTTTATTATTGCCGGAGGGACTATCAATTTGACCGCAGATATTTATGTCATTCGTACTTACTATACTGGCGATACTGTCTGGACAAGAACATACGGCGATGCTATCAAGGATGAATCGGCAAACTCATTAGAGCTTACGTATGACGGTGGATTCGTCATTGCAGGAACTTCCAAACCAAATCCAAATCCAAGCGATTATGATAGTGTATATGTGGTCAAAGATGGGCCGCTGGAACTATTATCCTGCTGTTTAGATACAACCGGCAACGTCGATTTTGATCTTAAGGACCAGTGCAATGTATTGGATCTTGAATACCTTGTTGATTTTATTTATAGGGGCGGGCCGCCGGCACCTTGTCCGGAAGAGGCTGACTTAGACGGCGACGGCGCGTCCGCAACCATCTTGGATCTTACATTTATTATCGATTTTATTTTCAGAGGCGGACCCAGGCCGAGCCATCTTTGCGATTAACTAAATGCGCTATGTCGACTCTGCCCATTTACAGAATCAGCCAGAAGAGATCGGTGTAGCCGCGTCTTGAACCGCCTAAAGTGAATTTGTCCTGGTTATCAAAAAGTCCGATGCGAAATTGCACCGAGTCCGCCATGACCAAATCTTCGGAATAAGTAGTATTTAGTTTTCTTTTTAGAACAACAGTTATCTTTTCATTTACAGTATCAAAAGCAGAGACCGTAAAAATATCCCAACGACTTTCGGGAAACGATTGCACAGTGTTTCTAACATTTGTATCTATATAATATCCTGGAATTATATGACCTACAGTCCAATTAGTATCACCGGTATATCTATCAAATCCACTGGTGTCTTCTTTGTATAATATCTCTCCTGTAAAGGCAGAACTGTCTTTGTGCGCCCATTTAGGTCTGCTATTTACTTCTGTATTATCCCATACTACTTTTTGCGCACCAGAATCTGTGACAAGTATAGTGTCATTTATTAGGGTTCTGCCCTCAGCTAATCCTGCCGGAGCAGTTTCAAGCGAGCGCCAATGCCAAACATCAAGATCCCCATTGGGCAACCCTGAAAACATCACAAATAACTGATCTTCATGAGAAGTAGGATCGCGCTCAAAATTCAAGAAACCAGACGGAGAAAGGACATAGTGATTCTTCAACAAATTCAAATCATTGTCATCAAATTCGACTCTCAGATACAATTCACCGCCGCTGACTATGGCTTTGACTCGGACTGAATCGCTAACCGCGCTTGAGGCCGGAGCCGGCAGTTTTGGGCTGTTCTGGGTGGAGATATCGAGAGTGAACTCAGTGACGTTAGCCCAGATTGTTTCATCGACCGACGATAGTGTGGGTGCGCCGACCGCTGTATTGGCGACCACTCTGACCGGCGGCGGCGGCGGGGGCGGTTCGGTTGGTGTCGGATCGTCGCTGCTGCAACCGCTCCAGACAGCCAGAGACAATATTACTGCGATAGGAATTAGCTTTTTCATTGATATTTCTCCTGAAAATTTGCCGATAACATCTAACCTGTAACAGGCCTGTAAGATAAGCAAAAACAGCCAAATTTGAAAGCGAAATCAGGCGGTTCTCTTGAGAATTACCATAGTCAGGTCGTCAAAGATATGCTCTGAAGCTGCATATTCACAGACGCTGTCAACTATGTTTTTGAGCATCTCTGCTGAACCGTTCTGGCTATGCTCTTTTATAGCAGCTATGAGCCTGGCCTCGCCGAATTCCCGTCCTTTTTCATCAAAAACCTCGGTGACGCCGTCGGTATAAAAGACAATTAACTCTCCAGGCTTTAGCTCAACCTGCCCCTGCCTGTATTTTACATCCGGGCTTATTCCCAAAATCTGTCCGCCCTCTTTAAGATATTCAATGGTGCCGTCTTCTTTGAGGAAAATTGGCTGATTGTGGCCGCAATTGGCATAAGTGAAAATATGTTTTTTAGAATCGAGCACTCCGTACACCGCAGATACGAAATTCCCTGCAGTAATAGATTCATACAAGAGCGAGTTTACCTTGCTGCAAATCTCAGAGATTGAATAATTGTTTCTGATTTCAGCTATCAAAGACGACCGAAACGAGGCCATAATAATCGCAGCCGGAATCCCTTTACCGGAAACATCCCCAACAGCAACTCCCAGCTGGCTGCCCATAATATTAATAAAGTCGTAATAGTCGCCGCCAACCTGTTCTGAGGGAATATTTTTTCCGGCAATATCGTAGCCTTCGATAACCGGGTTGGACTCGGGCAGGAAGCTGCGCTGAATCTCACGGGTGATACTCAGCTGGTTTTCTATCTTTTGTGCGGCTATTATTTTTTGGTGAAGTCTGGTGCGCTCAATACTGATAGCCGCCTGGGTGGCAAAGGCAGACAAAAGTTCTACCGAATTTTTATCGTAGGCGTTTAAGTTATCCGACTCAAGTGTCAGCACCCCGATAGTATTGCCATTGAGCAAAATTGGTACGACAATTTCGCTTTTTGTCTGGGCGTGTGCCTTGACATATTGTTCGTTTGCAGAAACATCGGAAACCACCACCGGCTCTCCTGTCTTGGCCACCTGCCCGATAAGTCCCTGACCTATTTTTAACTGTAGTTTCCCGGCAGATTCTTCGGCATAACCGACTGTGAAAATCGAGCCTATCTCCATTTTCTCCGGTTCGATTAAAAATACGCCGCCCGCTGAATAGTCTATCACCTTGCGCAAAGACGACAATATTTCTTCCAAAAGCTTATCGAGCTCCAATGTGCCGGACAATTTCATGCCGATTTCGTACAAGAGATGTTTCTCGAGCGCTTCCTGCCGAACTTTTCTGTAAAGATAAGCGTTGTCGATAGCCACTGCTATCTGATTGGCCAGACCTGTTAATATGTCCAGGTCTACTTCGGTGAACGGTCCGTCCTGGCGGTTGAAGGCTTCAATGACACCTATCATCTGTCCTTTACCGATCAGTGGCACGCTTATTAGTGATTTTATTGATACCCCGGCTCTTTCACCTATCTCTTTTTCTACGTCCGATATATCTTCGCACTTATTTACAATTACCGGCTCTTTATACTCAGCAACTTTACCGACCACACCCTGCCCGAATTCCTGATAGAAAACTTCAACTTTACAAACCGTACAATTCATAAACCGGATTTTCATATCCGAGCGGCTGTGGTCAACCCGAAATACTAAAGCAGCCTCGGCCTCTACTGCAGCCGCGACTATCAAAAGCACTTCCTGAATAAGTTCCTCATATTCGAGGGTGGAGTTGAACCTTCGGGCTGCTTCAAGCAGCAGCTTTTCTATTCGGGTATGTGCGGTGTTTGGTGACATGGGCTTCTTTCATAATAAGAAGATGGCTCGAACACAAGAGTTTTTGAGAGTAAGCAATAGAATCACTCAATCGCCTGTTTAGATGCGGTAGTAGAATGTATTTTAGACTTAGAAACAGAAAGCTGAGCATCATATTGAATTCGAGGCCAGAGCCATGGAACCAGTTTTTTAATCCATCTTTCGTGAAGCAGCGCAGCCGCTGAATCAACATATACAACTGAATAAATATAAAGATTCCTGTGAGCATCGAATATTAGTGAATCCTGTGCTAATATACTGCTCAGCAGCACCCTGGTTGTGTCATGCTCTTGTAATTGCATATGACATAGCGATTTGCTGTAAAGTAAGTAGCTATAAATCGGCTTGGGGGTTATGGAAATAGCACTATCGAATGCAGCAATAGCTTCCTGAAATTTTCCCGCCGCAAACAGCTCGCGGCCCATTTTATAATACCTGACAAATTTTGGCGGGTAGGTTGGCTTAATCTCCCCTTCTAACGGGCGAGATTTACGAAACGCAGAAAGAATAGTACCTCCAAGACTGTAAGCCGGATTCGCGTGAAACCAGCCAATCGAAACATAGCTTTTGAGAAACTGCGGGTATAAAAGCAGCGCTTGTTCCGCTAGAGCCGAAGGCTTGTCACCTGTAGAAAAAACAATATATTCCGGCCCGCGTTTCAAGACATAGCCGGCGTTGTACTTTCTTTCCCGCCAGGTTGATTCAAATTCTATTACCTGTGCCTGCGGGTGCCTGGCAATCATAGTGTCTGTCAGGCCGAGCATGTCTATAACTTTGTGCCCCATTAGTTCATAACTGAACGCCCCTATTGTAGTATGTGCTACGGAAAAGTCGGTAGGGTCGCTCGCTTTAATGTCACGCGCCAATAGCTGCATTGACTCTACTAATCCTTTTTCTCTTTCGCTGTAGAGCAGAACATAATCTTTAGGTAAGGAGTATGTCAGAAACAATAACGGCAATGCGCTCAGGAATAATACCAGATTAAGCGTTTTGGAAGAAAATTTTCTTACTAACAACCAAATAGAATAGACAACCAGAATTCCAGATAAACCAATTACCGGAATAAAAAAGCGGTGGACTTTTAATACGTCCCCGCCCACAAGAACAATATAAAGCGTGTACATTAAAAAAATGAGCAAGACTGCACGCATTTCGTCTGAAAGTTTTTTCCAGAATAGTACACAGACAATTAAACCCGCCCCATAGAAACCATAGTGAGAGAAAAAACGACCCGTATATTCTAATCCAGCCGTTAGTTGCTCAAGGCTCATGCCGGTTTTAGCAAAGAATGGATTAGGCAGAATTGAACCGTAATAAATCTGCTTAAAGGCAACGAAAGGCAGAGAGAAAATTAAAGCAATAGCAGAGCATGTTATCGCAAATATTGGCAATTTCTTTTCTACCACGGCTTCGACTGCAATTAAGATGCCTGCAATTAATGCCCCTTCGGGCCTTAGCCAGACAGCAATTGTTAGCGCAAAAACAAGCTGCCAGCTTTGCTTTAAATAAAGGTAGAACGACAATGCCGCAAAGAATGCGAATGCCGCAGTTTCCAGTCCGGACTGCGACCAGTAGGGTAGTGACATTGATGCACCCAGCAGGTAGACCGGCAGCAGCGCCAACAATTTACTTCTTTCGTCAAAAAGCTTTAAGGCCGTAAGATAGGTGACAAAAATAAATGCTGCGCCGAACAGAATCCCTGTCACTTTGGACACTAAGATGAAATCGATGTTTAATGAATCCCAGAGTATTAGAAATATAATCCAGCCGAAATTCGTAAATCCTTCTACTCTTTCACCAATATTAAAAACGAGCCCGTCGCCGTTTAAAAAATTCTGAACATAGCGGTAGGATATAAAAGCGTCATCCTGAAAAAAATCAAATTTTAGCGCAATCACAATGTAAACTAAAATAGCAGGCAGAATGAGAGTTAGGTTTTTAATGTTTCGCTTTAACATTTAATAGCTCGCAACTATTCCTTGACTATTCTTCCACCTGCTTTAGACGTTTGTTGATATTGTTCCATATTTCCGGCCAGGATATGTCAAACCCGGCTTTTTGATATTCTTCTCTGGCGCGTAATAATAATTCCAGACCGGCCGGCTTGTTTCCGCGGGCAAGCTCAATCTCTCCTAAATCCTCGCAAGTCTGACCAATAGCAGAATGATTATCTAATCTTTCGGCCCAGGCCAGAACCGGGCGAAGCCAGCTCTCAGCGTTTTCGAATTCACCTTTTAAGCGATAAACCATGCCAACATGATAATCAGCGAATAGTTTCTCTGTTTCGCCTGAAAACTGCCAGTGATAATCCCTGGCCTTGTGGTAGCAGGCCAAACAGGAATCATACTGCTTGCTGTCGTAGTAGACTCCGGCCAGATTATTCCAGAGCGGTCCCAGCCACCTGTTGGAGTCGTGGGTTTCGGCCATTTCAATACCGGCATGGCTCCATTTTATCTGATCTTCTTTGCTCTCGGCTACAATAGCCACCATGTGAGCTGCATCAACTGCCCGCCCCCAGAGGGATTTGGCGCTGCAGTACTCAAACATCTGCTCGAATGTCTCTCTGGCAGCCTGCATATTACCTGCTTTCCATGCAAATCGACCCTCTACTCCTAAAAACCTCGACCAGCCCAGAGGATCTGACTCATCAGCCCTCTCTCTGGCCTTATCGAGCCAGTCCTCTCCCTGCTCGCTGTCCCCTTTTGTCAGCGTCAGTCTGGCCATTTGAGCCAGAGCCTCGACCTCGACCGGCCGGTTGAATTCTTCGCGAGCTTTCTGGTGAGCTTTGTCATAGGCTGCAAATGCTGCTTCCATATCACGATCATGAAACAAAAAATCTGCTTCTTTGAGCGAATCGACTGAAGATTTGGCAGAGTCTGTCATTTTACTACTTTTTCCTAATGCAGCAGGTTTCTAATCTGCCCGAATATACGGCTGCTAACAATTAAATTCAATCTAATGAAATTCACTCATTCAGATTGACCCTTATGATATGGAGTCCTATATTTTCAAAAGCTGATTAATCGGTTTATAATGACAGGTGTAGAAAAGATTAATATTCAGATTTTTGAAAGATTGTACGACAAAATATAAATGCGCGCACTAATAACAGGAATCACCGGACAAGACGGCTCATACTTAGCCGAGTTCCTTCTGGAAAAAGGCTACCAGGTTATCGGCATGGTCCGCCGCTCTTCAACCGAGCCATATGACCGTATTAATCATATACGTGACAAAGTAACTCTGGTGCAGGCTGACCTGTTAGACCAGCTCTCTATTATAAATCTGATTGAAGAACACAAGCCTGACGAAGTATACAACCTGGCAGCCCAGTCGTTTGTGCCGGCCAGCTGGGGACAGCCTGTTTTGACCGGTGAATTCGATGCCCTTGGTGTTACCAGAGTCTTAGAAGCTATCCGGCTGGTCAATAGAGATATAAAATTCTATCAGGCTTCGTCATCGGAGATGTTCGGCAAAGTTCAGGAAGTCCCCCAAAAAGAATCAACAAAGTTCTATCCCCGCTCTCCTTACGGCGTGGCTAAAGTATACGGCCACTGGATTACTATTAACTACCGCGAAAGTTTTGGCATTCACGCCAGTTCGGGAATTTTATTTAATCATGAATCCCCCAGGCGCGGTCTGGAATTCGTCACCAGAAAAATTACCGACGGAGCGGTCAGGATAAAGCTGGGACTCGCTGATAAACTGGCTCTGGGCAATCTCGATTCCCGCCGCGACTGGGGCTTTGCCGGAGATTATGTAAAAGCTATGTGGCTGATGCTGCAACAGGAAAAACCTGATAACTTTGTGATTGCCACCGGAGCTACTCACTCTGTCGAAGAATTTGTAAGGCATGCTTTTGAACATGTTGATCTGGATTTCAAAGATTATGTTACAAAAGATCCCCGGTTTGTCAGGCCGGCCGAAGTGGATCTTCTTCAGGGCGATCCCTCTTATGCTAAGCAGAAGCTCGGCTGGGAGACTGAAGTAACTTTTGAAGATCTGGTGAAGATGATGGTCGAAGCCGATCTGAAGCGCCTAAAAGAATAACAGCAAAAAATGAAAAAGAAAAAGGCCTTTATAACCGGCATTGCAGGATTCGCCGGTTCTTTTTTAGCAGAAGAACTCGTTAGTAACGGCTATCAGGTCAGCGGCTCGCTGTTTGGTCAGGAGTCTTCGAGAAATATCAGGCATCTCAAAAAAGATATTACGACCGTTAAGCTCGACATTCAGAAGTTAAAAGAATGTCATAAAGTCTTAAAACAGATAAAGCCTGATTATATATTTCATCTGGCAGCATTTTCATCAGTGGGGAAATCTTTTGAAAGAGAGAAATTAACATACAGCATAAATTTTGACGGCACCTTAAATATGCTTAACTCCGCTTTAGAGTTAAAAAATCTTAAGAAATTTATTTTTGTAAGTTCTGCGGACTCTTACGGTCTGTTTAAGCCTTCGGGCAAAACACTCAGCGAATCGCAGCCTTTTAACCCGAATTCACCCTATGCCGTTTCCAAAGCCGCTGCCGAATATGCCTGCAGTTACTATGTCAGCAGGTACGGACTTCCGGTGGCAATCGCCCGTTCATTTAATCATACCGGCCCCAGGCAGTCTGATACATTTGTCGTCTCTTCGTTTGCTAAACAAATAGCCCAAATTGAAACAAACAAGGCAAAACCTACTATCTTTGTGGGAGACCTCTCCGCCAAACGTGATTTTTCAGACGTCCGGGATATAGTCCGCGGATACCGGCTTTTGGCAGAAAAAGGGCAGCCGGGCCAGGCCTACCATTTTTGTTCTGGCAAAGCTGTCTCAATAAAAAAAATTCTCGAATTGTTATTGAAATTATCGGTCCGGACGATTACTGTTAAGACAGATAAAGCCCGTTTAAGAAAAAATGACATACCAGTTTTAAGGGGCAGTTACGAGAAGGCAAAAAAACAACTTGGATACCGTCCGAATTACGAACTTCCTGAGACATTGAAAGATATTCTTGATTACTGGAGGAACGAGCAATAGTTGCAGCTAAAATAAAAAAGAAAGCAAAGAGACCGGCTGCTGCTAAGACTAAAAAGAAAAGGAATGCCGCCGAGACACTCATTGCCAGGATAAAATCGCGCAAAGTCAATGTCGGCGTAATCGGACTGGGATATGTCGGCTTGCCATTGTCGGTTGAGCTGGCTAAGTCCAATTTCAAGGTGACCGGATTTGATATCTCAGTTGCCAAAGTTGAGCTCTTAAATTCCGGTAAATCCGACATCGACGATATACATGATAACGACGTACATAAGATTATATCTTCGGGAAAATTTATTGCCACCACAGATCCGAGTCTGCTATCGAAAATGGACGTTATCATGATATGCGTGCCCACGCCGCTTTCTAAGACAAAAGACCCCGATGTCAGTTATATTCTGGCGGCAGTTAAATGGGTTAAGGAGAATCTCAAAGAGGGCGCTCTGGTAGTCCTTGAGTCTACCACCTACCCCGGCACTACTCAGGATGTCATACTGCCGATTCTCTCTGAAAACAAACGGAAAGTAGGCAGGGATTTCTTTTTGGCTTTCTCACCGGAACGAGTTGACCCCGGCAATAAGATTTACACCACAAAAAATACTCCTCGTATAGTTGGCGGCACAACTGCTGCCTGCACCAAAGTCGCCAGAGTTTTTTATGAGCAGACGATTCCCGATATCAGAACCGTTTCCTCTACCCGCGCAGCCGAAATGGTCAAGCTTTTAGAAAATACTTTCAGATCAGTTAACATTGGTCTGGTAAACGAAGTGGCTCTGATGTGCGACAAGCTGGATCTGAACATCTGGGAAATCATTGATGCCGCCGCCACCAAGCCTTTTGGATTCATGCCCTTCTATCCGGGCCCCGGTCTGGGCGGACATTGCATCCCGATAGACCCGCACTATCTGTCATGGAAACTAAAATCTCTTAACTATCTGGCCAGATTTATTGAGTTAGCCGGTGACATCAACAGCCATATGCCGGAATATGTGGTCGATAGAATTGGAGCGTATCTAAACGAAAAGTTTTCAAAATCTTTTGCCAAATCCAAAATCCTGCTTTTGGGAATGGCTTACAAAAGAAATATTAAAGATGTCCGGGAGTCCCCGGCTCTGGACGTAATGAAACTGCTGGAAAACAAGGGAGCCAGAGTTTCTTTTAACGACCCGTTTGTAGATGATATTGAATGGAATGGCGGCAGAATGAGTTCTAAGAAACTGTCAGAAGCAGCCTTAAAAAGCGCCGATCTGGTCGTAATTCTTACCGACCATTCTGTTTACGATTATAAGTGGATTGTCAATAACTCTAAGGCTGTTTTTGATACCCGAAACGCTACCAAGAATGTCCGCTCAAACCGCAGTAAAATAGAACTGCTCTGACTCTGATCCTCCAAGCTAACTGCTTGTCCGACAAGGCCTGACCTTAAAGTCTGACAAATTATATAATCGGACTCAAAGAGAAGCTCATAATGCCGAATTATAGTGAAAACTATAATTTTACGGGAAATATGAGCCAGCAGGAAGAAATCAACAGTAAAGAGCTTGAGGATATTCGGTATATTCTCAAGGATTTTCTAAAGGTCATCAAAGTTGTAACGATGTACCCTGAGGATAATCCTCTGCCTCAGTCTCTAAAACAGTCTTTTTCAGAAAAGCTGGAATCTGTGGCCAGTGAATATGGCCCGATAAATATTGTGGTCGAAAAAGAATTTTTGATCTACAAAAACGAAGTTGTATTTCGTGACCGCTCTAAAGAAGAAAGCTTAGCCGGGCTCTTTTTTAATACCGGCATAACCCGTTTTACAATGCAGCCCACCTTGTCTGTAGACGAAATCTACAAGCTGCTGGATACGTTCAAAGATTTTCTGAATGCCCCCAAAAACAGCTGTGATTTGGCGGGTCTGATATGGGAAGCAGAAATCTCTGATTTCAAATTTTCAACCGTTGAAGATATTGCCCTTTCGGGATATGACGGAAAAATAGAAGAACAATTTATAAGCGGCGGCTCGTCGGGGACACCGGCTGACCATACTTTATTTGGTGCCGATGATGAAGCGGATTACGGTGCGATCTTTGACCATGCCTCTCTGCCGCCTGTCTCAGGGGACATCTCGGGGCCAGTTGAAACGAACCTGGACGACACGCCATCAAATGGAATACCTGAGGGTGGCTCTATTTTTTATTCCCATGTCTACCGGGACCTGGATGATGAACGATCTGCTGAAGTAGTAGAAAAAGAGCAGGCTCTTAATACTGCCGTCGCAGCCGAAGCCATGGGTTTTGCTGATATCGCCCCGGCTCCGTCGGTCCCGAATACAACTTTGATTCTTAATGATGAATTTAAGCTCTCCGATGAAGAAGAAAACGAGTTCGGCGTACTTTTGGATGAAGACAATAATTTTGACATGTATGAATCTACAGCCGAAATTTTAAAAGAGATTCTCCATCAGGAAATAGACATTTCCGGCTTTTCAGAATCTGTAACTATTTCTGAAAAAGTTATTAGTGAGCTTGTAAGAGCCGGAGCTTTAGATCAGGCTGCAAGTGTCCTGAGTCATATGGGCCGGCTTGAAGAAATGATAGCCACCAAAAAACCTAAATGGGCAGAAAGGCTGAAAGAATCGACGATTACGGCTGGCTCCAGAGACCGTCTTCAGATTTTGCTGGAAGGCTTAAATGAGCATCCGGAAATTGATGAATCAAAAATCAGAGCCTACCTAAACAATCTGGGCTGGGAGTCGCTGGCGGGCATTACAGAAATAATGGGTGAAATAGAACATCGCTCGCATCGTGAAGCTTTCAATAATTATCTCAGCCAGGTTGGTCAGAACAAAGTCGATATAATTTCCAGAGGAATATTTGACAAGCGCTGGTTTGTAGTTCGAAACGCTGCCATAGTCTTAGCCAGAATTGGTGACGACAAAGCCTTAAGCTATCTGGAAAAATTAGCCGACCACGAAGAACAGAGAGTACGCCTGGCCATTGTTGAACATATCAAAGAAAGCAAAAATCCCAAAGCGCTAAAAATTCTTTCCCAGACTGTGATGGACGAAGACCCCGAGGTTCGCAGGAGTTCCATAAATTCAATAATCGGCCTGAAGGGACAGGGAGCCTTTGATGTCATAGAAGGAATTGTAAAAGACAATGCCTTTACAGACTTTGACCCGACCGATCAGGAGCTGCTTTTGGAAGCCTATTCAATCATCGGCGGAGACAAATCAGTTTCGTTCCTTACCAGAAAAATCCTGAAGTACATCTTTTTCAGAAGCACCCGAGCCACTCTCTTGAGAAAGGCCTCAATAGAAGCTCTGGCTATTAATCGTAGTGAAAGGGCAGAAAAAGCATTAATCAAACTGTCCGGCAGCTGGAGGGTACATATCAGAAATCTCTCGACACAGGCTATGAACAAACGCCGCTCTATACTCTATGGAGACACTGATGCCGAAAACAGCTGAAGATCAGATATCACGGATATTAGGCAGTAAATCCGAAGAAAGATTGCTGGCAAGTTTTTTTGTGCTCTATAAGACCGCCCGTATAGTTGACAGAAAAAATGACACTTTCAAACACCAGAGTGAAACATTTTTTAAACATCTTCAGCCGGAGATCAAAAGAAACGGCGACATCGCCATAAAAATAATCAACGGACGCTATTTTATAAACGAATTGATGATTCGTTTTGATGACCAGGGAACTTCGGGAGCTGCCTCGGTTGTCAGTGAATGGAAACAGATCGGAGTAGGCGGCGTAGAATTTTCTTCAGAAATTACCAAAGAGGGCGCCGAGAATTTCTTTGTTTTTATGGCCTCTATGAAACCGAGTGACGAAAATATAGAAACGTTAATCGCCAAACTAAAAGCTCAGAACTTATCGTGCATCACACTGTTTGCACTCTCAGAATTACAGCGAAATCAGTCGCTGGTTTCGGAAGAAATGCGTAAGCAATTCCGGCAGGCTGCCCGCCAGACGTTTTTCCGGGCGATGTCGGTAGCTCAGGAAGCCATGGTCAATACGGCTACCGGAAAGGATGTCAGCACCAGCAAAACTAAAAGAGTTGTACATAATCTGATAGACCATATCAGTCGCGACGAATCTTCGCTTATAGAACTGGCCGCCATTAAAGATTACGACGATTACACCTATGCCCATTCCACCAACGTCTGCATCTATTCTTTGACTCTGGGTGTCAGATTAAAAATGGACAGAGCGCGCCTTTCGCAACTCGGTTTTGCGGCCTTGTTCCACGATGTCGGCAAAGTAAAACTACCGTCGGACTTAATCAAAAAACCGGATGCCTATGACGAAAATGACTGGCTGCAGATGCAGCAGCATCCTCTTTTAGGTGCAAAAACTATTCTCCGCAATATGAAACTGGACTTACATACCGCCAGAGGAGCCAGAGGTGCTTTTGAGCATCACATCAATCAGGACTTTACCGGATATCCGAAGCTGCAATACAAGAAGAGGCCGACCAATCTTTTCTCAAAAATTATTGCCATAGCTGATTCGTTTGACGCATTAACCTCCGGCCGCGTATATGTCAAAAAGCCGATTCCTCCTGACGAAGTTCTCAAGAAAATGCATTATCAAATGGCTGTTAAATACGATCCCTTTTTGCTGAAAATTTTTACCAACATAGTTGGCATTTATCCGGCCGGCTCGCTGGTCCTCTTGAGTACCGAAGAACTGGCCTTGATACTGTCTAACAATCAAAAAAATCCAGCCAAGCCATGTGTCAAACTTCTCGGTGACAAAGAAAAATTATTCGAAGAGCCTGTCTGGGCAGATTTGTCTCTGCCCGAACATGCCGAAAGAAATATTGTCAGGATGGTCGACCCGGCCCGCTATGGCCTTCAGGTAAAAGATTTCATCTTAGGCGATTAAAAAGAAACTGCCACCGAGGCGTACAGTCCGTTTTTATCAAGCGGCTTTATATTCAAAGATAGTTTATCTTCAGCGGGTTTTTTGTCTTTCGGAAAACCGGAAAGATGGGCATCGGCAAAAGCATCAAACATTGACACAAAAGTAACTATCACGGCAAACCAGGTAAACTTGTTGCGCTGGTCCTTGCTGTCGAGAAAATTATCATAAAAAATAAGTCTTTCGGTAGTATCTAAGGACATTTCAAATTTGTTTTTAAAATCAGAGGCCTTTCTGCCATGATCGATTGCAGAACTAATCAGCCAGGCCTGCATTCCCGCCACCACTGCGGCTTTTAAATACTTTCTGTTGCCGAGCTGCCCCAGACCGGGAACCAGCATAGATTTTAATAACGCTTTAGTAGGATTCTGTATAAGCCGCTTTTCATAATCAATCGAGTCTGAAACTGCCAGAGCAGATGACTCAAAACCTACCGGCTTATAAATGACTGTATCGTTAGTTAAATTTGAATCCACATATGTTGAATCTGCGGCCTGAGTATAGCTGCTAAATAGAAGAACTAAAATGAATCCGAAAAAAAAATTACTCACCGCAAACTTTTAACTGGCTGGAGCCGACTTCGATTTCAACAAAATTGGTGGGCAATGTCAGCAGTTCCCCATCTAAATAGAGCAGCATACCTTCGGCCGGCTGTATGGTTATTATTTTGCCGCGATACATGCGGACATCGCTACCGTACAGATATTTTTCTTTAGAAAGCTGCTTAAGCAGTTTTCCAACCTCTTTCGGTTTTACATTGATATCAAAAATAACTTCGGCCAGACCGTCGGCGGCGCCCGAAACCGGACTTACCTTTATACCGGCGCTATAAGGCAGCAGGTTTACATTAAATATCAGAGGGCTTAGCTCAAACCTGAAAGCATCAACTTTTATTATGGTATTGCGCACATTGCAGTTTAAGGCCGCCCTGGTACCTAAGCTGCTCCAGCCCATCTTAAATCTTGGCCTGCCGTTTTGCTGCAGCAGTCTTTCGAGATTCGGAATTAATCCGATTCCCAGCGACCCAAAGAACATCTGATTGGCAACGGTTGCGTAATCTATGCTCTTATAGCTCTTTGAAAAAACTCTCTTAATTCCCTCTTCGGGACTTACCGAGTCAAACAGACTCATTGCAATATTGTTCTCTTTACCCAGCGGGATGATGCCTATCGGCAAATTTGCTTTCAGCGCCGCTCTGGCCGCCAGATTAAAAGTGCCGTCTCCTCCGCAAACTACCAGTTTGGTAATCTTTCCCCGGCGGTGTTCTTCGGCCGAACGGCTGCCTCGGACACGCCTCAAACCGGCCATTGTTTGAGCCTGCTGCATCAGGGCCATGGCTGAGGACGGCTCGGCTATCGAAAAGTTAGCCCTTTTTCTCTTAATTTCAGCTATCAGGTCGTCCACCACCTTGCTGTCATAATTTGCGGCCGCTTGGTTAACCAGAATTCCGTAATGCTCGGTTGTTCGTCTATATTTTCGTGTCGGTTTCATACCAGCCATATATACCTAAAATCATAGCTTCAGTAAACTCTAATCAATAGCAGCTGCCGGCCAGTTTTAGTCTTGAAACAAATGCAAATCTGCCTTATAATCGCCTGTGCTTAATTCTTTGATTAAACTGGCGCGTCCTTCCCAGTGGATAAAAAACAGCCTTGTTCTGGCTGCCCTTTTTTTTGCAGGAATTGCCAATGACAGCCACAGCCTGATTCTGGCCATTGCGGCTGCCGCTGTTTTTTGCTTGCTGTCCTCATCAATCTACGCTCTTAACGACTTGATCGACCGTGAGCAGGATAAAAATCATCCGCTCAAAAAAACGAGGCCAGTAGCATCCGGTGAAATTTCGACTACTACCGCAGCTCTGTTTTCTTTTATACTGGCGGCGGCCGGACTATACTCAGCCTGGCTGATAAATTTTGAGTTATTAATCGTAGCTGTTATTTTCCTGCTGCTCAATGTTCTATATTCCAGCTGGCTGAAGCATGTAGTCATTTTAGATGTAATGACAATAGCGCTAAGTTTTGTTATCAGAGCTTATGCCGGTGCGGTAGCTATTGAAGTAGCCGCATCGAAATGGATGCTGATAAACACCCTGTTTTTGGCGCTCTTTTTAGCGTTCGGTAAACGGAGACATGAGTTGGTACTTCTAAATGATGAAGCAACATCGCACCGGCAATCATTAAGCAAGTATTCACCTTATCTTTTAGATCAGCTGATATCTGTGGTGACAGCTTCGGTGGTGGTAGCTTATTTGCTGTATACTTTTTCAAGCGAAGTTTCAACAAAACTAAATACGGAATACTTGTATGTGACGGTGCCGTTTGTAGTCTACGGAATTTTCAGATATCTTTATCTGATTCACTATGAAGAAAAAGGCGGCTCACCTACAAAAGTTCTGATTGGCGACAAACCTTTAATGCTGGATGTAATCCTATGGTTAGCTACGGTAATAATTATTCTTTACTGGATATAAGATTTCAAAACATTGTATTAATATGTTTTCTGCTTTTTTCACTGGGGATATCTCTTTCCTGCAGTAGTGACAAAAAAAGCAGCGCCGACGTTAAGTCTCAGCTTGAAACAAAATTAGCTGCGATTCCGTTTTCGGCAGATATGGTTCTGCCGGGCAACGCCCCTGAAAAAAATATTACGATCGTCTCTGAAACGACTAACATAACCCGCAAAGAAGCTCCGGCGAAATTAGGTGATAAAGCTGACGAATATCTCAGTTCACTTATGATTGGTACTGTCAGGGTAATGTACCAGGTAGACTCTGATACAATCAGAGCAGAAATAGCCCAGTTTGCTGCGACCGATGACGCCTATGGCTTCTACTCCCGCCTGAGACCGGACGGAATCACTCTCAATGGCATCGGTACTGAATCATACTTTTACAAAAATAAGTATAAATTCACCAAAGGTGAATACGTGGTCTCTCTTTTACAAAAAAGAAAAAGCGATGACGCCCTAAAATCTTTTCGTAAACTGGCGAGTGAAATTGCCGGTAAAATTTCGCAGTCCCAGAGAGGGCAGCAGTTTTTCATTCTGTTCCCATATAGTGGTCAGGTCGTCCCTTCGCACAAGTATTATAGCCGCGACTTTATGGGAGTAGACGGTCTTGACAGCGTTTATACTGTCAGCTACGTCTCAGATTCTGATACATTAATTCTTTTTCTGTCAATGGACACCTCCGGCGCAAAATTTGTAACTTTTTCAAAATGGGGCCAAAGTTTAGGCAAAGCTGGCCCAGTGCCACCCGAATTTGATTTTTCTTCAGGGCATTCTATCGCTTTTCAACATCCGCATAAAGGACAGATTGTAGCCGGGCTTGTCAGACAAAAGATGGCGGGTGTTATCGGTTACAAACGAGGCAGCGGCAGCAAGTTATGCAGTCGCTGGATTAAAGGACTGAGGTAGCGGTTTTTAAATAAGAAAGGCGCCGACAAGCGACGCCTTTCTTGGGGGAGGTACTATGAAAAAAATCCGTAATGCTGTCCCAAGATGTCTTATTCTTTTCTAATATTTTAACAGCTTATACTTTAGAAAGTTCCAGGAATCGCTGCTATTTGCCTGTGCTTATTCAGATTTCTCAAGAGCTTTCCTAAGTTCTTCGAAGTCCTTGCCATCTTTTACTGAATATTCATAGTTGATATACTCAAATTTGCCGTCCTGGCCGACTACAAAAACCGAGCGGCTCATCATGCCGTTATCAGGCATATAAACACCCATCTTTTTCCCGAATTCACGAGTATGGTCTCCCAGAAGTTTGAATGGCAGATTATGGTGTTTGGCCCAGGCCTGGTGGCTGAAGATATAGTCCCCGGAGACAGGATAAACTTCCACCTCCAGTTTAGTAAAGGCAGTAATCGAATCTCTGAAATTGCACATCTCGGTAGTACAGCCGCCCGACCAGTCGGCCGGGTAAAAGGCCAGCACATATCTGGTGCCTTTTAAGTCTTCAGAACTTATTCCGTCAAAATCAACTTTTTCCTGAGTTGCATAAGGCAACTTGAACGCAGGCACCGTATCTCCAACTTTTAGCACTATTTCCTCCGCCATTGAAATGTTGATTAGCATAAAAAAGGCAAGTAGAGCCTTACCGATCACCGAACATACTTTTTTTTCTGACATAATTAGTCCTCAAATAAATCGTCAAAGTTTTTCTTGCGGTTGTCTTTGGTATCATCTTGATACGAAACACCTCCCGCTTTCTTGAACGCAATTCGCGCCTGAAAGTAATCACAAAAATTCGATTTCTCTTTGTTAGGAATGTTAGTCTCGATTGATTCCTTACATTGAAAGCGGCGGTTCGGATCAAAATGCCGGCAGCCCCGGCAGCATCTTAAATCTGCCTGACAGGATTCGCAAGAATCAGCCCTGAAGACTCTTCCTGCTAAACCGGTGTTCTGGCTGCAATTCCAGCAAATTAAAGCATCGTTTGCCATAATGGTTTATAACTTACACAAATTGCTGCTTAAGTAAAAGAGGAAGAATTAATGAAAAAGACTTAAGATTTAGTCCTGAATTTCTTTTATGAGCTGATTGGTGTACTCTTCAGTGCTGGCCTTGCCGCCTAAGTCTCTGGTGAGATTATTGCCTATTGAAATTGTAACCAGAATCGCTTTCCAGATATCATCGGCTGCCTCATTTTCGCCTAAATGCCTGAGCATCAGCACTGCAGAAAATATCAGCGCCGTCGGGTTGGCTATATTTTTACCGGCTATATCAAGGGCACTGCCGTGAACAGCTTCAAATACAGAGCAATTATCACCGATATTGGCCCCCGGCACCATGCCCAGCCCGCCGACAAGGCCGGCAGCTAAGTCACTGACAATATCACCGAACATATTGCCCAGGAGTAGAATGTCGTACTGGCAGGGGTCCATCACCAGATTCATGCAAAGAGCATCGACAATCCGGTTATCGGCTTTGATATCCGGATAATCTTTGGCCACAGTCTCAAATGAATCAAGAAACATACCGTCTGAAATTTTCATAATATTTGCTTTATGAACTAATGTAACTCTCTGGCGATTATTTTTGAGGGCATATTCAAAAGCCCAGCGGGCTATCCGAAGCGAAGCTTTTTCGGTAACAACTTTAATTGCCTGGGTTACCCCGGGAGAAATTAATTTTTCTATGCCGGAATAAAGGTCTTCGGTATTCTCTCTGACAATAACCAGGTTTACCTTTTCAAAGCGGCTGTGAACTCCTCCGATTGACCTGACCGGCCTGAGATTGGTGTACAAATCGAGCTTTTGGCGAAGAGTCACATTGGCCGAGCGAAAGCCTTTGCCTACAGCAGTAGTGGTGGGCCCTTTCAGAGCAACTTTATTGGTTCTTATAGACTCCAGCAGCTCATCCGGCACCGGATTGCCGCACTTCTCAAAGGCCAGCATGCCGGCCTCATGCCGGTCCCATTCAATCTCTACCCCGGCTGCCTCGATTACTCTGAGAGTTGCCTCGACAATTTCCGGCCCGATGCCGTCACCGGGTATTAATGTAACTTTGTGCTTCATTTCACTAACTCTCGATCAAAACAGAGAGCCTATATAGGCCTTTATGACTGCAATGTCAATCAACAGCAATTTAATTCGCTAACAACAGTTTGACTATCAATTCGACTGAAACTATTATTCTATTAACATGTTAACAGTAGAACAGGTATGACAGATAAACGAAAAGAAGCAGAAATAAAACTGACCGCCGAAGTCAGCTGCGCCGGTTGAGCTTCCAAATTGCCGCCAAAGTTTTTGGCTGAAGCTCTTGCCAGTATTAAGCAGTCCGATCACCCGGACCTTTTAGTCGGTTTTAACAAAGCCGATGATGCCGGGGTTTATCGAATCGGTCCGGATTTGGCCTTGGTGCAGTCTCTCGATTTTTTCCCGCCGATTGTTGATGATCCCTATCAGTTCGGTCAGATAACTGCGGCTAATTCGGTCTCGGATATCTATGCCATGGGCGGCAAACCGCTGACGGCCTTAAATATCGTCTGTTTCCCGCTCGATAAATTCCCACCGGAGACTCTGACTCAGATTATCGATGGCGCCCAGAGCAAACTCAAAGAAGCCGATGTTACAGTTGTCGGCGGGCATTCTATCAAAGATAAAGAGATAAAATTCGGCCTGTCTATTACCGGTCTGGTTAACCCGGATAAAATGCTTACAAACTCCGGCGCCAAAGCAGGCGACAAACTTTTTCTGACAAAACCTCTGGGAACGGGCATTATCACTACAGCTATTAAGCAGAACAAAGCCGATGAAGCACTGACGAAACTTGTCATCGAAACTATGTCATCGCTGAATAAAACCGCCTGTGAACTCATGCTAAAACATAACGCCCATTCGGTTACAGATATAACCGGTTTTGGTCTTTTGGGTCACGCTTATGAAATGGCGGCCGGTTCTGAAGTAACTATCAGAATATTTTCAGACAAAGTGCCGCTGCTTCCTAAGGCCAAAGAACTGGCAGATGAAGGCATCTTAACCGGCGGGGCTAAAGCCAACCGCGAATATCTCGAAGGCAAAATATCAAAATCTGATAAGCTCGACTCAAACCTTGAGCATATTCTTTTTGACCCGCAGACATCCGGGGGCTTGTTGATTTCTGTTCCGGCCGGCAGCGCTGAAGCTTTGAGCGGCGCTCTCAAACAAGCAGGACTTTACCACCAAATAATTGGCGAAGTTGTTGCATCTGAAGATTCTGCTATAATGATTTTGTAAGGGCTGAATATATTCAGCCCTGTCATACTTCGACTCCGCTCAACATGACGATTTGAGTAGTTCGAAATCTCACGTACTCGGGATGGTTTCGACAATCCCGTCATTGCGAGGAGTGCAAGCGACGAAGCAATTTCACACACAGGAACCCACCCTTCGGCTTCGCTCAGGACCATGCCATAAATGGCGGGCCACCCCAGCCTTATGTTCCTGCCTCTCTTCCTTTAGGGGATAGTTTACGCCCTGATTTGAATGTACTTGACCAGGTTAAAGGTTCTCAGCGGAAGATTGGGCGGCTCACCGACAATAAGCGTATCGTAATCTACTCCAATCTCAATCGAACTTCCTCCCTGAGCTGCTGCCTTTAGCTTTTCGGCCATATAGTTGGCACGTTCCAGCATAAGCTCCCCGGTATACTCGATTCTGAACCAGTTCTTTTCTCCCTTTACCAGAAAATAGGTGATTTCCTTGGCAACCTCCTGGGCTCGCCAAATTTCACCAATCACGTTTCCTTGAACTTCATTGTGTGCCATGGTACTGTACTCCTCGTTTTACAAGTCAGTTACAATTTAAAACTATTTCAAGTCTCTTGAGCTGCTCAAAGAATGTATATTAGGCGAGACAGGATTAGCCCCCTAGCCCCCAGAAGTGCGGGCTAATAAACGTAATAAGCTAACAAAAGGGGGTGACAGGCAGTGTCAGTCAAAATCAGGGAATGGGTTCGTTTTGTTATATACTGAAACAAGTTCAGCACAAGCTCAACATCTTTTTTTTGCTACTTCCCTTCCCTGAATTTCGCGGAGGTCGTATTTGTCGCAGATATAGTTGTAGTCTCATTATTTAGGGGCCAGCGTCAGGATTTTGCGGTGGATTGGTATGGATAATGGGGGAAATTTGGGGCAGATGAGGACATCTGCTGCCTACAATCTCACAAGTAGACCCACCATGAATGGTGGGGCACCCAACCTCAGCAAAAGCGAATCTTAGGAGTCGTTTGATTTCCATTGACAAAATTTCGCTTTGATGTAATTTACTTTTAAAACCGGCACATATGGTCTCCACCGACTAATTACTTGCATCAGTCATTCCAAGAAGTGCCATTACCCCGGGAGCAAAATGTCGTTTCGCCTATCATCGGTTCTGCCGCTCATGGCAGTTTTTTTGATGTCTGTTTTCAGCCATAAAATATCTGGCTCCACAATTCAGGGATATGCTGAAATGTCTGTAACTGCCGGTTCGAAGATTCATTTCAGGGTAAAAAGCACTGCCGACTCTTTCAAGGTGGCCTGGTATCGATACGGTAAACCGAGCAATAAATCGAAACAAGAATCATTCACCGGTCGCTACTCTACTTCAGATTATGATACCGGATTCAATGAGATCATCGGGTCTTCAGGCTACCGAATACCGCTTGTCAAAATATCCGAGTTAGGTCCCTTTCCGGTTATACCCCAGCCGCCAGATGATAATGACGCTTATATGACAGGCTGTAACTGGGTAGTCTCATGTACAATTAATATCCCCGAGGCTTGGGATAGCGATCTTTACCTGGCCAAGTTGTACGACAATCAGGGCAACAATTCATTTGTACCGGTAATTATTCGCAGCAGTTCACCCGGCACACAGGCCAGTATAGTAGTAATTGCCTCAACCAATACCTGGCAAGCGTACAATGAATATGGCGGTGCAAGCTTCTATACCTGTAACCGCCCCAGTTGCTCAGACAATTCCTTTATTGTTAACTATGACCGTCCACTCAGCAATACTGCCCCAAGTCTGACAGGACATCTATCAGGAATAGACCATTTTATACTGAATTTTCTCAAGTCGAACGGGTTGGCCTACGAACAGCTATGTGATCTTGATTTAAACGAAGCAGCCGCTTCCGATTTACTAAAGAATTACAAGGTTGTGATTTTGGCTGGGCATTCAGAATACTGGTCGGCAAATATGCAATCGGCTATCGAGTCCTTTCTCGACCAAGGCGGTAAGTTGGTAAACCTCTCCGGGAATACAATGTTTTGGGAAGTACAATTCGATGGAAAGCGTATGGAGAAAGTAAAAAGATGGCGTAATGTAATTCCAGGAGGAGAATTTGGATTTTTGGGGGCAGGACTCAATGGCGGCGGCAATAGCCCGGCCTGTGCCGGCTTTCGGGTCTTGCGCAACCACTGGATATTTTCAAATACTGCCATGCAGCAAGATAGTCTGTTCGGTAATTCCGGCATCAATCAACATCATTCTGGTTGCCCCGATGGCAGCAGTGGAGCCAGCGGCTGGGAGTTTGACGTAATCGGACCCGGAAGTCCGCCGCAATGTGGAGACAGCATCTGGAACAACTGTTTGGAGCTGCTGGCAAGAGGAGTAAATCTTACCTATGCCGGAGAAGAGAAAGGTGCAAATATGTACCTGTTTCACCGTGGCGGCGGTAGCAATATTTTTGCAGCGCCGTCTATCACCTTTACAGGAAGCCTCGCTGTGGATTCGGTTTTGCAGAAGATCGTTATGAACGTATTGGAGGCATTTCTTGCAGATTCAGTGCCCGGCCCGGAAGAGAGCTGTTGCAATGGACAAAAAGGTGACTTAACCCAAGACGGCAATAACGGCGACCTTCTCGACCTGACTTTTCTGGTAGATTACATTTTTAGAGGAGGTCCACAGGCGGGGTGTCTCAATGCAGCTGATGTCAACGGAGATAACGCTCCTTCCAACATTCTTGATTTAACTCTCTTAGTTGATTACATATTTCGCAATGGAGCTGCTCCGGGACCATGCTGATTAATCCGAACAGTGGCTTGGTCACCCATTCACTTTTTCATCAAGGAATTTTTGTATCTCGGGGAGTTTCAGGCGGGTTTGGTCCATAGAGTCGCGGTCACGGACGGTCATGGTGTCGTCTTCTAAGCTCTGGCCATCGATGGTGATGCAATACGGAGTGCCGGCTTCGTCCATCCGCGCATAACGACGACCGATGGCGCCGCTGACATCATAGAACACTTTGAAACGTTTCTTTAGTTCCTGATATATTTTTTCAGCATATTCCGGCATGCCTTCTTTCTTGACCAGCGGGAAAATTGCCGCTTTGATAGGTGCAACTTTTGGAGATATTCGCATAAACACCCGTATCTCGCCTCTAATTTCTACTTCGTCATAGGCATCGACAAGTATCGTCAAAAGGGTGCGGTCACAACCGGCCGAAGTTTCTATTATGTACGGAATGAACTTTTCTTTGTAGATATCATCGCTGTAGCGCAAATCTTTGCTGGTGGCTTCTTTGTGACGGCTCAGGTCAAAATCTGTGCGGTTGTGGACGCCTTCAAGTTCCTGCCAGCCGAAAGGATACTCGTACTCAATATCATAGGCGGCTTTGGCATAATGCGCCAGTTCGTCATCACTATGCTGATGCCAGCGCAGTTTGTTCATATTCAGGCCGAGCGATTCATACCATTTCCAGCGTTCTTCGCGCCAGTATTCAAACCACTTTTCATCTTCTGAGGGGTGCACAAAAAACTGCATTTCCATCTGTTCAAACTCGCGGGTGCGGAAAATAAAATTGCCGGGCGTGATTTCGTTTCGGAAGGCTTTACCGATTTGCGCGATACCGAAAGGGATTTTCTGCCGCGAAGAATTCTTTACATTTAAGAAATTAACATAAATCCCCTGGGCTGTTTCGGGGCGAAGATATACAATACTGGCCTCGTCCTCGACTGGCCCCATAAAAGTCTTAAACATTAAATTAAACTGACGGGCATCGGTAATTTCTCCGCCGCATTCGGGGCATTTACCGCTGCCGGGATCAATCTGGTCGGCGCGAAAGCGCCTCTTGCATCTTTTGCAGTCAATCAGCGGGTCGGTGAATTCTTTGACGTGTCCCGAAGTATGCCAGACTTTGGGGTGCATCAAAATGGAAGCATCGAGCCCTTCGATATCATCGCGGCGATTGGTCATAGCGTTCCACCAGAAAGTTTTCAGATTGCGCTTAAGCTCGGCACCTAGGGGACCGTAGTCCCAGCAGGAACTGAGTCCGCCGTAAATTTCGGACGACTGATAGACAAAACCTTTGCGTTTGCAGAGTGATACAATTTTATCCATTGTTTCGGTATTCAGTTTTGGCTTGGCCATTTTGCTCCTATTCGCTTGTCAGTTCAGTTTTTTTGAGTTTATCAAGAAACTCCAAGGACTTAATTTTTGAGGAAATTTCTGCCTGATACTGCAAAAATTTTACCAGCGCTTCCAAAAGCAGCGAAGCTTCCCCATAACTAATTCGTACACTCTCGGCTTCTTTTAGTGATGCGCTCTGCAGTTTTAACAGCTCGGCAAAAACATCGGCCGGAAGTTTAATATAATAATCTCCGGGAGTCTGGCAAGAAGGACAGATAATCCCCCCTCGCTCCGGCGAAAAGGGAACGAAGTTCCCTGGTTTTTCTTTTTTAAGTTCAGCATACTCGCGGCTGCAGCCGACACAATATCCCAACGAAGGGTGATAGCCGAGCTGCGATAAAAGCCTCAGGAAAAACGAGAGAAACAAAGCCGGCAGAGATTTTCTTTCGGCCTGGTCCAGTTTTTCCATAAACAAATTGAAATATGAAAATAGTGTTCTTTGGGGTTCTTCTTTGGGCAGCAGCTGCTCCAGCAGCTCGCAGGCTGCTGAGGCATAAGCCAAGCGTCCCAGAGAGCCATCGCCGGACATATGGTACATTTTGATAAGCTCAACATCGGAGATATAGCCGCTGGTTTCTTTTTTGGAGTCATAGAAAGTAACTTCTAAAAGGGCAAACTTGATGACCCGGCCCCTTTTGGATTTGATGCTCTTGCCGCCTTTATCCGCCAGATAAATCCGCCCGAATTCCTTGGCGAAAAAGGCTATTGTACGGGAGGATTCCGACCAGTCGAAAGTTCTGAGAACTATTGCCAGAGTTTTTTCCAGAGCCATATCATCTGCGGCCCTGATAGCGATAAATTGTCTCACCCGGATAGACCATAAAACAGCGGGTGCGGGCTATCATCTCAATATACTCCGGGTCAGAAAGCAGCTTATTTTTGATTCTGGCGCCATCAACAAGAGCGGCACTTTTTTGCAGATTTGATTCTATCAGAGCTCCTTTTTCAAGCTCAAGCCGGATTATTCGCGGCAGGCCGTAAGTTCCGCTTAAAAGTGACCAGGCAAACAATAGCCCGATAGCCCAAAGCCCTAATCTGAAAACTTTGCGTCTTAAGCGGACATCTGCGCCGGAGATGCGTTTGATAAAATTTCCGGCTATTGGCCCCAAAAAGAAGCGGGTTTTTCTGACTTTGCGCGGCATAAATCCTAAGAAATAAACCTGCCTGCCTTGGGCAAGATTAAACTACCGGAAAAAGTTGAAATATGCCTGAGAATCTCAGCTTCAGGGCCAAACAGACCGATATACTAAAGAGGAATGCAGCTCTGATGGTTGTTTTGCCGGGGACAGGATGTGTCCGGGAAATTCAGCATCTTTGGAACAACATATAAAAATCTGGGATTTAAATGGTTCTTAAGCCCAAGAAATTACGTCTTGATGAAATACTGCTCAAGGCCAAACTAATCACTCAAGAGCAGCTTAAGCTTGCCCTTGACCGTCAGAAAACCCATGGCGGCAGGCTGGGCAGTCAGCTGATGCACCTCCGTTTTATAGATGAGGCCGGCCTGGTCAAAGCGCTGGCCAGCCAATTTAAGTGCGAGGGAGTGATTATTTCTAATTTGGCGATTCAAAAAGATGTTTTAAAAATCCTGCCTGCCAAAGTTGCCATCTCCCGTAAAGCAATTCCATTTGAATATGACGCCAAAGAAAACCAGGTCAAGATCGCCTGCGAAGACCCGACCGACGACGATTTTACCGATGAACTTGATTTCGTAATCAGGGATAAAAGAATAAAGCTGTATATAGCGGCCGAAATTGGTCTCGATATAGCTATAGCCCGCCATTACGAAGGCCGCAATGTCTCGCTGGAGTCCAGTCTGCCCTTCAATAATCCGAAGCAGCCTGAACCAGACGACCTGACTGAGTCGGAGAACGACGATGAAAATACGGTTGTTGAGTACCGGAGTAAAAGTGACTCTAGCAAAGAAGTTCTGCTGGTGACCGACGAAGAGAAAAGCGGCGCTCATATTAAAGCCCTGTTTGAACAAGACTTCTACCGGGTAACAATGACAGACTCGGCCGACGCCGCCGCTGAACTCATCAGTGAGCACATCTTTGATATCGTCTTAATAAAGGACAGTGTCTCAGGGAATTATATCGACTTAATAGACCGGCTCCGAAAAATTTCCCCAAGCACAGTTGTTCGTTACTTTGAATCAGCTTCGTCTTTGCTTTTGGACCAAAAAAATGCAGCTGAAGACACCAAACTCTTCTTGTCCAATCTTGATCTACTGACTTCGATAATCGCATCACAAAATAATCTTCCGGTAAACCACGGCGGACGGGTCGGCAGATATGTGGCCAAGCTCTGCGCCAAACTTGATTTGCCGGAACGGGAAAAGCAGATTATCTCAACTGCCGGCTACATCCATGACCTGGCAAAATTTTATTATCACGAAGCTGATGACACCGATGTCCGCAAGCAGGTAACCAGAACCGTTAAGTTGCTGAAGTCTATCAATTACTCCGCTGTCATCACTGCGATTTTGCAGTATATGTATAAAGACTTAAAAGGCAAATATAACAAACGGCTGCCTCTGGAAGTTTTCGGGGGAAATATTATCACCATTGTTGACCTGTTCTGCTCAAGCATCCCTCCCGAACAAAAACTTTCGCTGGATAAGTTTGAAATCGTAAAACAGAAACTTCGGGAATTGACCGGCCGCGTGTTCTTAAGCGAAATTGTCGCTGCTTTTACAGCCATGGTACAGGAAGAAATACTTACTACCGCAGCCGGCGGCGGACTGGGACAGGTTATGATATTTACTGATCGGGTCGGACCGATTCACCCGCTTGAGCTTCGTCTGGGTAATGAGAGTTTCCGGGTAATGTCCGAAACTTCGCTGGATACTTTTGTAGCTCTCTGCCAGCGCAGCGAACCGGATGTTATCATTCTAATTTTGACTTCGGGAACAAGAAAAATAAAAGCGATTGTTGAAAAGGTAGCCGCTTCTCACGGAGAAAACAGCACACCTCCGACATTCTTGATGGTCAAAGAAAGTTACGTTTCACAGCTGGCTGACGAGTTTGAAAATAGTATTGTGGATATTGTGGCGCTTAATGCCAACCTTGATATTCTGGTAATTGAGATTAAAAAACTGATGAGAGACTTAAACGACAGCGCCAAACTCGAACGTCCCGCTTACAGGTCCGGAGCTTCCGGAAAACTTTCTAACATGAATTTGCTTGATGTGCTTAAGGCGATGGTCCCCGGCCGGAAAACAGTTCGGTTGATTGTCAAAAGCAAAGAACACGAGCAGTCCCTTGAAATGTACTTAAACGAAGGCAGAATAATATACGCTGCCCTGGGAGATCTAAAGGGCTGCGATGCCATCTACAGAGCCGTCAACTGGGTTGACGGAATCTGGACAATGGAACCGGCCCAGGAAGAAGGGCTTCCGGAACCAAACAATAAGTTGTCCAATGATTCGATTATCGAAAAATGCTATAGTCTTCTGGTAAAACAGCCCCAGTCAGAGCAGGATGTTCCTAAATCTTGAACTATCAGACAACTTAGCGATTTAGTTCTCTTCGCAAATAATTCAGCTTGGATCTCTGGCGCTTTTTTATTTTTGAGGGGATTTCAGGGCGAAACTGACTGACCTGTTGTAGTATTTCTTCTTTTTTTATGTCACGTCCCAGCTTTTCATAACACTGATAAAGATAGTAGCAGCATTCAATCAGGTTATAAAAGTTTCCCGGCTCTTTAGAATAGTGCTCTGTCAGTTCAGCATAAAAAGTCAGAGCGTTTTCGTAATCATTATTTTTGAAACTCGCTGCCGCCAGAGGCCAGAGAATTGTTCTGCTCTCCGGATAGTTTGCCAGCATCTGCTGAGCCAAGTTGATAGCCGAATCATACTGCTGTCTGTCCAGCCAGATCCAAATCATGGCGTTGGCGGCAGCTTCCGAAAAGAGCCGGGCGGAATCCATAGCAAGTTTTAGCTCGGTCATTCCTTTATCTATATCGTCGCTGACAATTCCAATTGTTTTTAAAAAGCCAGCTTTGGATGTTTTCCAGTAGTGATAGTTGCCTAAGCCAAAGTATAAATCATAGAGGGCGCTGTCATATTTGAGCCCGTTGTGATAACTGCTTTTAGCATTAAAGCCGTGCCTGATAGCCGAAACAATTGAGCCAAATTTTGATTCCCATAATGATTTATAGACATGAGCGTGACCCTGCCATAAATATAGAACGGCTGCCTGCTGACTGTCAGCACTGTTCAGTTCTGTTTCACAAAGTTCGAAGACAGTATCGACCAATTTGCGAAATTCTTCGAGATATAAATTCTCTTCGGCATCCCCCATCTCTCCCAGAAGAGTAGCCGCCTTAAACAAGTAACCCGCAGGATCGCTTTGGCTCTGCCTTATAAAGCGGTCACAGATTTTGTTGGCGTCATGATAGCTGTCATTAAAAAGAAGCTGCTGCACCGACTGCACAAAAATGGCCGTCCGAATTTCTGGAATAGACAGCGAATCGATTTCAACTGGCGGTGCCGGAGTGGGCACTAAAACGTTAATTGCCAGCAGCTGCCAGACTACGGCCGGGTATAAAAAAACCGAAGTGAAACTCACTCCGGTAAATTCTTGAAAGGCTATTTAAATTTCAATAATAAAATTTACTTAGATTGCTCCGATAATCGGGTTAAATTTTGTCAATTCATAATTACGGTCTGTTGAGGCGGTAATAATGACAGCATCCCCGTTTATGGTATAGAGCAGCCGGCAGCCGCGGCAATTGTGGTCGTAAAAGCAATGGCCATCTATCGTAACTTTCGTTTTAATCAGGTCATCAGAGAATGTAATTTCGCTGGCCGGTATTACAAATACCGATGCCGAATATTCTCCGTTACTGTAATAAAACTGCGACACTTGCATGCCTCTGATTTCCCGGGATGTTCCGCCTACAAGCTTCAATCCATTGTGGTCGGGATTCATAGTCAAACCAAAATCTGTGCTGACAGCGGTTATCATTCTGGCTGTTTTATCTGAATCTTTAAATATATCAATATTTTCACTGGCAGCCCAATGCGCTCTTTCAATAGGAATATATTCCGTGTAATGCTTATATAAGCCATTGGCAAAAAAGCCAGTTCCGACTAAAAGCACCAAAGCAGCTACTGCTGCCAGCGCTACAGCCGGCATTCTGAATGGTATGGTTTTTGGCCCGCCGGATTCGCGCTGGGCATCAATTTCATCAAGCTTGCTGAGAATATTTCCGCGCATACGCTCAATGGCCGGGATATCAGTTTCGACTTTGAGTTTCTCTTTTAACAAAGACTGAATCGCCCCATGCAGCTGATATCGCCCAAAACAGTCCTGGCAATGATCAAGGTGGCGCTTTACTTCCTGGGTGTCTATTTCAGAAGCTTCTTTATCAATTATTTCATATAGTAAATCTAATGCTTCCTGACAATTCATTTTTGGGGGCCCTTAATAAAACCGTTTCTGATAGCATATTCTAATAATTCTTTCTGCAACAATTTTCTGCCTCGATGTAGTCGTGACTTGACTGTTCCCAGCTGTAAATCGGCAATTTCTGCTATCTCCTGATACGAAAATCCTTCTATAAACGAAAGAACCACTACTATTCTGAAATCCTCGGGTAGTTCATCTATCGCTTTTTTAACATCATCATCCAGCATCTTGGCAAACAATTCTTTTTCCGGATTATCTCCGTCCGAATTTGCTGCCAGTTGTCCATACAAATAATTGTCGTCAATATCGTCAACGTTAACCGACATCGGCGAACGAGACTTTGAGCGGTATTCATTTATGAAGACATTGGTCATTATCTTAAACAACCATGCCCGGCAATTTGAACCCGTCTCAAACTTGTCCCAGAAACGATAAGCTTTTACTAAAGCTTCCTGCACCAGGTCTTCGGCATCGCCGACATTTTTTGTCATTCGCAAAGCCGTGCGGTACAGGGCATCCATATGAGGCAACGCCTCTTTTTCAAACGCCTGTCGTTTCCTGGCAATATTGGAATTTGTATCAGCCACCGGAGACCTCCGGTCCTGACAAAATCCAACTGGCCAAGACGTATAAGCAAAACAGCTTAGCTGATAATAGAGTTCCCATTTAGTCAGAAAATATACGCCAATTTTGCTGCTTATGCCACCTTAAGGCCAGATAAGTCTACAAAAGATATCTGCTGCTCTCAGGCGGCCTGCTTACGGCTGTAATCGCTTTTACCTCAAGAGCTTTCGGGACTTCATGGAGCGGTCGCCAACCAAAAGTTATAGCCCGATGGCAAGACTTATGATTCATATTGAAACAGTAAAGGCGCAGAAAATTATCTGTCAGAACCGGCTGGTTTTTTTTTAATCTCGTAAAGCGCCCCGTCTGATTTTTCTACTATCAGAATCAAATCAAAATTTGAGCTGAGTTCGTCCGGTTCATATAGATCTCTTCTGCTTTTCTTGGTGAACCAGGCCAGGTAGACATTTTCTTGTTTTTCCAATTTTGTGGTAAGTAAATCAAAATCTCCTGTTTTTGATTCTGGTAAGTGACGGGAATACTTTCCGGGCGACATTGAAGCAGGCAGTCCGGTTAAGGCATAGATGCCATCGGGATAGTTGCTAAAAGTCTTGCCCTCTGGCGGATTCTCTCTTAAGTAGCCGGCCAGTTCAGATTTTTGCCAGCTTATTGTTGAATAACCGCCGGCCCCTTCTGAAATAGCAGCCTTCATTTCTTTGAATAAACCAACAGACAGAAAGACTATCCACAAGACTGAGAATATAGCAGCTGCCTGCTTTGGCCATCTTCTTGAAATAATAATTGAATCAATGACAACGATTACAAGCAGCAGGATGGGAACATAGACCGGAGATAATAAGCGGTAATCGATTCTGTCGAAGGCAACAATTGAAGATGCGGTTATGAGATAGAGAACATAAATCAGGGCAAACAAACCGAATGCTTTCAGTTTTATTTTTATGTTATCGCTCAGAGCTGAATTCTTAATCGTCTTGAGTAAGAAGACAGAAAACAACACCAGAATCAGACAGAAAATTAATATTCTGAACTCGACATAGGCATTAGCAACAAATAACCAGGAACTAAAGGTATCAAGCGTGTACAAAACGTTTTTTAAAACCGGGACATCTGAACTGGCTCTGAAGCCTGACAGGGTGGAAGTCATCGAGTAATTTCTGATTAGCCAGATGACCAGAGGCGCCAGGGACAGACCGCCGAAAATAAATGAATACTTGAGTTTTATCTTAGCAGACAGCCCACTCAGCCAGAGCCAGAGAAAATAGAAACCGATCAAGGTTATTCCTATATAACGGGTCATTGTCGCCAGTGCCGCCAGCATTGACAACAGTAAAATATCTTTTCTCTCAGGTTTTTGGCCGGCCCTGATGGCCACTAAGAGAAAAAACAGAACCAACAGATTAAACATTGGCTCGGTCCAGGCAAAGCTTGCTGCCTTTAACAGGGTAGAAGAAAGAAGCGTGCCCAGTATTCCTATCAGACTCAGCAGACTCAGACCGAAATTATTAAGTAGCCAGAGCGATGTTAAGAGCACAATGCCGCCTGCCAATAGAACGTTCAGTATTCTGGCCCAGGGTGAGTATTCAATATCGAATAGTCCTGCTGTGGCCAGCGTGGTGGGATAGAGCGGCGGCCAGGCCACAGCCGGCTGCAAATCGTAGATGGCATAGCCGTTTCCGGCTACGACGTTTTCGGCGATAGAAAAATAGCAGGCAGAATCAGGAGATACGCCAATACCGAATTTGGACGTCATGAAGATAACTAATATCATGGCGGCCACGGCAGCTGCCAAAGAAATGACCCGATGTTTTCTTAAAATGCTATCGAATTTCATATTCTGAATTTACGCACCAAAAAAATGCCCTGCAAACAAATCAATTTGCAGGGCAAACTTCAAGTTTGGAATCTATTTATTCTTCCCTATACAGCCAGGCACCGGCAGTTGCCGCCAGTGGAAATTGGAAAAAACCCCAGATAATTTTTGTCATCAGAAGCTTTGTCGGAAAGGTTTCCATTGCCATAAGAGCGCCGTTATTCCAGAACCAGGCAAAAAACCAGACTATCAGACCTGTAACAACTGCTGTTCTGGCTCCGGCTCCAAACCGGGGGCGAATAGCGACGTAAAGCCAGACCATAGCTACTCCCACAATAAAATCCATGATAATGAACCAGGTAATAGCGCTGGAATCGGGACCTGTCATCCCGCTGGCCTCCATTGCTGCTTTCCACTGCTCTCCTAAAACCGGTTGATTTAGAATGGCATCACCGATACTTAGGATGAGACCGGCGAGGAGACCTCCCATTAAGACCCGGTTAAAATTGATTCTGGTCATAGCTAAACCTCCAGATTAAATCTATTTTACAAATTTGACTCACATCTTATCAGGTATCAGTACAATACTACCTTTAACAATGAGTGAATGAAGACTAATTCTGGCAAGTTTTAATCGGTTGGAAAATCAGCTATAAAGCTAATAAATTCATTAGAACTGAATCTCTGAATTTTTGTTTTAAAAAGTATGAGCCACTGGTACTTAATATACGATGATGCCTGCCCTATCTGCTTGAGCGCTGTAGAGAAGCTAAAGAAACTGGATGGTGCTGGTCTTATAATCCTAATTCCCTTATCCCGGCCAGAACTGCCGGCTGAGTTCGTAATGCCTGCGAAAGAGGAGCTACTTAGGCAATTGTACTTATTTAGCCCCAATAACGAAGTTTTTAAGGGAGCCGATGCAGTTATGCGAATCTTGTCGATTTTTCCCAGGTCGAGGCTGTTAGGCTGGCTGATTTCTTTGCCTATTTTGAAGCAATTAGCCCGGGTTGGCTATGGCATTATTGCCAGAAACCGCATGAAAATCTCAAATTCATTAAATCGTTAGCTATTATTTGATTTAGGATAAGACATCTAAAGCCGACTGCCAGCTTGTTAATATTCGCCATGTAAGAGATTAACTAAATCAATAGTGCTGGGTAGCCCCCAGCCCAGCAAAATTATTAGGCGCGGCCCGGTCGACAAGAAACGCCGACCGGTATCAAAGATGTGTATCATTAGGTGTGGTCTCCCGCGCTACTGTACTCTATCTATCGTGATTGTTGAGATTTTACACAATGAGGTTTAATTACGTAGCGATTGCGTATCGCCCGTCAAGAACTCTCTGGTTCTCAAATAGGCACTCAAATTAGTGCTCTTGTTCTTCAACTGAAGCTTGCCTCGGATAGATTCCCGGTGTTTATGAATTGTCAGGGTGGACAGATTTAAAACAGAGGAGATTTCTTTGGAAGATTTCCCT
>JACZWU010000011.1 GCA_022571985.1 Candidatus Zixiibacteriota bacterium
ACTGCGCCCCAATTGAAGTTAATACTGGCAGCTGATTGCCACCGTCAGTTACTGTAATTGTAACGATTTCACTATCAACTGCTGTGCTGTCGTCGGTGGCGTAAAACGTTACATTGTAACTGCCTGACTGAAAGAAATCCGGCGTCCAGACAAATGATCCGGTACCGTTGCCGTTATCTGTAAAGACTGCACCGCTCGGAAGTGTCGAAGTAGCAAGAACTGGGAATGCGCCTTCGGCGTCAGTCGCCGAAACTCCGAACGAAAGCAGAACATTTTCAGTAGTTGACTGAGCGCCTATCGCTGCAAGTACCGGCAGCTGATTGCCGGCTTCAGTAACCGTAATCGTGACTACTTCACTATCGGCCAAGCTACCGTCAGAAGCAATAAACGTTACATTGTAAACACCTGATTCAGCAAATCCGGGCGTCCAGCTGAATGATCCGGTATCATTACCATTGTCTGTAAAGCTGGCTCCAGCCGGAAGATTCAGAACGGTCAAAGTTGTAATAGTGGCATTGGGGTCGCTGGCAGTAACATCAAAACTCAAAAGCTGACCCTCGGTAACAGCCTTGGCGCCTATCAAATCAAGTACAGGTGCCTGATTTGACTGAAGGTCTAAGCGAAGTTCAATTGCATCTACGTAATAAGCGAAGTCATCAGGACCACCAGTTTTTACAACACCTCGTAACTGTACCTGGAAACCGTCGACCTGGCTTGAAGTAGTTATGGCACTAGCTGAAAAAGGGCCGACTGTGGTAAGTGTAGTTGGAATATTGGCAAAAGATTCAAACGGAATAAAACTGGTACCATCAAAATATTCCAAAACCAAACTGTCATTTGAATATCCGCTCTGCCTGTGTGTTATGTATATGTCTGCTGAATTGATTGGCACTCCCGGATTGACCGTATTATCAAAATCGAAAGTCCAGGTGTGCCCATTAGCAAGTTTGCCGGTAATGCTGGCCTCAGCACCATCAGGAGCGCCATGAGAACTTATCTCTGACGCGATAGGACGGGTAGACACAGAAGTAACTACATAAAGCGACTCGGCGGATGCTACTACTCCGGCTTCAGTTACTGTAATCGTGACAATTTCTGAATCTACTGCCGATGAATCATCAGTTGCATAAAACGTTACATTGTAACTGCCTGATTGCAGGAATGTCGGGGTCCAGTCAAATGATCCGGTGCCGTTGCCGTTATCCGTAAAGATTGCACCTGTAGGTAGAGTTGAAGTTGTCAGAACCGGAATGCTCTCTATATCTGAAGCTGAGACAACAAAACTTAAAAGAACATTCTCAGTTGTAGACTGCGCCCCAATCGCAGCAAGAACCGGCAGCTGGTTGCCGACTTCAGTTACTGTAATCGTGACTACTTCAGAGTCTACTGCAGTGCTGTCATCAGTGGCATAAAATGTTACATTGTAACTGCCGGATTGTAAGAAATCCGGTGTCCAATCGAAAGATCCGGTACCGTTGCCGTTATCAGTAAATATTGCACCGGTCGGAAGTGCCGAGGTTGTCAGAACTGGCGTGCTTTCTATATCTGTCGCTGAAACACCAAAACTTAATAGAACATTCTCGGTAGTAGACTGAGCGCCGATAGCAGCTAAAACTGGCAACTGGTTGCCACCGTCAGTAACTGTAATCGTGACTACTTCAGAGTCTACTGCAGTGCTGTCATCGGTGGCGTAAAAGGTTACATTGTAACTGCCTGATTGTAAGAAATCCGGCGTCCAGTCAAATGATCCGGTACCGTTGCCGTTATCGGTAAATACCGCCCCGGTCGGAAGCGCCGATGTAGTCAGAACTGGCGTGCTTTCTATATCTGTCGCTGAAACACCAAAACTTAGCAGAACATTTTCAGTTGTAGACTGCGCCCCAATCGCAGAGAGTATCGGCAGCTGGTTGCCACCGTCAGTTACTGTAATTGTGACAATTTCTGAATCTACTGCCGACGAAGCATCAGTTGCATAAAACGTTACATTGTAACTGCCTGACTGCAAGTAGTCCGGGGTCCAATTGAAACCGCCATTGCCATTACCACTATCTACAAATACCGCCCCTGTCGGAAGTGTCGAAGTTGTTAAAGTAGGAGTACTCTCTGCATCTGTGGCTGAAACACCAAAACTCAGTAGAACATTTTCAGTTGTTGACTGAGCACCAATCGCAGAGAGTATCGGCAGCTGGTTGCCGGCCTCAGTAACCGTAATCGTGACTACTTCACTATCAACCGCCGATGAATCATCAGTTGCATAAAACGTGACGTTATAGCTTCCCGCCTGAGTCAAGTCCGGTGTCCAGTCAAATGATCCGGTACCATTGCCATTATCTATAAAGACTGCACCGGTCGGTAGAGTCGAAGTGCTTAAACTTGGAATGCTCTCTATATCTGAAGCTGAAACACCAAAACTTAGCAGAACATTTTCAGTTGTAGACTGAGCCCCAATCGCAGCAAGAACTGGTAGCTGATTGCCGGCTTCATTGACTGTGATTGTAACTACTTCACTATCAACCACAGTGCTGTCATCGGTGGCATAGAAAGTTACATTGTAACTGCCTGACTGCAAGTAGTCCGGTGTCCAGTCAAATGAACCGGTACCGTTGCCGTTGTCTATAAAGACTGCACCTGTCGGAAGTGCCGATGTAGTCAGAACTGGCGTGCTTTCTATATCTGTCGCTGAAACACCAAAACTTAGCAGAACATTTTCAGTTGTAGACTGCGCCCCAATCGCAGAGAGTATCGGCAGCTGGTTGCCACTGTCAGTAACTGTTATGGTGACAACTTCAGAGTCAACTGCAGTGCTGTCATCGGTGGCATAAAAAGTTACACTATAGACACCTGATTGGGCAAACGTCGGCGTCCAGCTGAATGAACCTGTGCCGTTGGCGTTATCAACGAAAGTTGCTCCGGAGGGAAGAATTGAAGTTGTTAACGTCGGTATCGTTCCGTCGCCGTCCGTCGCTGATACGCCAAAACTAAGATTAAGATTTTCTGTTGTAGATTGTGCCCCGATTACAGCCAGTACTGGCAGCTGATTAACATTATTAATTGTCTTCGATACTACCTCAGAGTCAACCAGAGCACCATCCGAAGCATAGAAAGTACAGCTATAAACTCCCGACTGAGAGAAGCTCGGAGTCCAGTTAAACACACCCGTGCCATCACCGTTGTCCACAAACGTAGCGCCCGAAGGAAGAAGAAAAGTGGTCAACACCGGAATCGTACCGTCAGGATCGCTGGCACTAACTATAAAGTTAAGATTCTGACCTTCGTCAATCGTCTTATTACCTATCGCTGCTAATACCGGTGCCTGATTAACATTATTAACCGTTATAGAAACTATTTCAGAATCGGTCGCAATACCGTCAGTAGCATAAAAAGTTACACTATAGACACCCGATTGAGCGAATGTCGGCGTCCAGCTGAAGCTGCCCTTACCGTTCAGACTGTCTATAAAGACGGCGCCAGCTGGCAAGGCCGACGTATTAAAAGTTGGAGTCGTGGCATCGGCATCCGTGGCCGAAACAGCAAAGCTGAGAGTTACATTCTCATTTACAGACTGAGCGCCTATCGCTGCCAAAACCGGTGCCTGATTAACATTACTAACTGTTATTGTTACAACTTCAGAGTCTATTGCAGTGCTGTCATCAGTGGCGTAAAACGTTACATTGTAACTGCCGGATTGTAAGAATGTCGGGGTCCAGTCAAAGCTTCCGCTACCATTGCCATTGTCTATAAAGACTGCGCCTGTAGGTAGAGTCGAGGTGGTTAAACTTGGAATGCTTTCTATATCTGTTGCAGAGACACCAAAACTTAACAGAACATTCTCGGTAGTTGACTGTGCGCCAATTGCAGAGAGTATCGGCAGCTGGTTGCCACCGTCAGTTACTGTAATTGTGACAATTTCTGAATCTACTGCCGACGAAGCATCAGTTGCATAAAACGTTACATTGTAACTGCCTGACTGCAAGTAGTTCGGGGTCCAGTCAAAGATTCCGGTACCGTTGCCATTATCTATAAAGACTGCACCTGTCGGTAGAGTCGAGGTAGTTAAACTTGGAATGCTCTCTATATCTGAAGCTGAAACACCAAAACTTAGCAGAACATTCTCAGTAGTTGACTGTGCACCGATTGCAGCCAGTATCGGCAGCTGATTGCCACCATCATTGACTGTTATCGTGACTACTTCAGAGTCTACTGCAGTGCTGTCGTCGATAGCATAAAACGTTACATTGTAACTGCCTGACTGTAAGAAATCCGGTGTCCAATCGAAAGATCCGGTACCATTGCCATTATCTATAAAGACTGCACCAGTCGGTAAAGTCGAGGTTGTTAAAGTCGGAGTACTCTCAATATCTGAAGCTGAAACTGCGAAAGTGAGTAATACATTTTCTGTGGTAGACTGCGCCCCAATTGAAGTTAATACTGGCAGCTGATTGCCACCGTCAGTTACTGTAATTGTAACGATTTCACTATCAACTGCTGTGCTGTCGTCGGTGGCGTAAAACGTTACATTGTAACTGCCTGATTGCAAGTAGTCCGGAGTCCAGTCAAATGATCCGGTACCGTTGCCGTTATCTATAAAGACTATGCCTGTAGGAAGTGTCGATGTAGTCAGAACCGGAGTGCTCTCAATATCTGTAGCTGAAACTCCGAAACTTAGCAGGACATTCTCAGTGGTTGACTGAACGCCAATTGCAGCCAGTATCGGCAACTGGTTGCCACCATCATTGACTGTTATCGTGACAACTTCAGAGTCTACTGCAGTGCTGTCATCGGTAGCATAAAACGTTACATTATAACTGCCTGACTGTAAGTAGTCCGGTGTCCAGTCAAAGCTGCCCGTGCCGTTGGCGTTATCTATAAAGACTGCGCCGGTCGGAAGTACCGAGGTTGTTAAAACCGGAGTGCTCTCGATATCTGTCGCAGATACACCAAAACTTAGCAGAACATTCTCAGTGGTCGACTGTGCGCCAATTGCAGCCAGTATCGGCAACTGGTTGCCACCGTCAGTAACTGTTATCGTGACTACTTCAGAGTCTACTGCAGTGCTGTCATCGGTAGCGTAAAATGTTACATTGTATGTCCCGGATTGTAACAAATCTGGAGTCCAGTCAAAGCTGCCCTTACCATTGAGACTGTCTACGAAGACCGCCCCGGCAGGCAGAGCAGAAGTGCTAAGAGTTGGAGTAGTGGCATCGGCATCCGTGGCCGATACACTAAAGCTTAGATTTACATTTTCATCAACTGACTGAGCGCCTATCGCTGCTAAAACCGGAGCCTGGTTAACATTGTTAATCGTCTTCGTTACTACCTCAGAGTCAACCAGCGCACCGTCAGAAGCATAGAAAGTACAGCTATATACACCCGACTGTGAGAAACTCGGGGTCCAGTTGAACACACCCGTGCCATCACCGTTGTCCACAAATGTGGCACCCGAAGGAAGAAGAGAAGTGGTCAACACCGGTATCGTTCCATCAGGATCGCTGGATGTAACTATAAAGTTAAGATTCTGACCTTCGTCAATCGTCTTATTTCCTATAGCTGCCAAAACCGGAGCCTGGTTAACGTTATTGACTGTTATAGCAACTATTTCAGAATCGGTCGCAACACCGTCAGTGGCATAGAAAGTAACACTATAGACACCCGACTGGGCGGAAGTCGGCGTCCAGCTGAAGCTGCCCTTACCATTGAGACTGTCTACGAAGACCGCCCCGGCAGGCAGAGCAGAAGTGCTAAGAGTTGGAGTAGTGGCATCGGCATCCGTAGCTGAAATACCAAAGCTGAGATTTACGTTTTCATCAACTGACTGAGCGCCTATCAGAGCCAAAATCGGCGGCTGATTAACATTATTCACTGTTATGGTGACAACTTCAGAATCTACTGCTGTGCTGTCATCTGTGGCGTAAAATGTTACATTGTATGTCCCGGATTGTAACAAATCTGGAGTCCAGTCAAAGCTGCCCTTACCATTACCGCTGTCTACAAAGATTGCGCCTGTTGGAAGTGACGAGGTCGTTAAAGTCGGTGTACTTTCAGCATCTGTGGCTGATACGCCAAAGAGAAGCTGAACATTTTCGTTCGTTGACTGAGCGCCTATTGCTGTAAGTATAGGCAGCTGATTGCCAGCGTCAGTTACTGTTATTGTGACAACTTCACTATCAACCGCCGATGAATCATCAGTAGCATAAAAGGTGACGCTATAGGTTCCCGCCTGGGTCAAGTCTGGTGTCCAGTCAAAGCTCCCCGTGCCGTTGCCATTGTCTATAAAGACTGCACCGCTTGGCAGTGTTGATGTCATCAGAGTCGGAAGTGCTCCTTCTGCATCACTGGCAGAAACACCAAACGAAAGCAGAACATTTTCAGTAGTTGCTTGTGCACCAATTGCAGCCAGAACCGGTAACTGATTACCGGCTTCATTAACCGTAATAGTTACGACTTCACTATCAGCCAAGCTGCCGTCGGAAGTTATAAACGTTACATTATAAACTCCGGATTGAGTAAATCCTGGTGTCCAGCTGAACGATCCGATGTCATTGCCATTGTCTATATAGCTGGCGCCGGCCGGAAGATTTAGAGCCGTAAGTGTCGTTACCGTAGCATTAGGGTCACTGGCTGTAACATCGAAATTTAGGGGCAGACCCTCAGTCACAACCTGAGCGCCTACAGGGTCAAGTACCGGAGGCAGATTAGCTTCTAGTGTCAGTCGCAATTCAACAGCGTCGACAAAGTAAGTAATATTATCATGAGCCCCACTTTTCGAGACCCCACGCATTCTTACCTGGAATCCGTCTAGCTGGTTTGCTGAAACAATTGCAGTGATTACAAAAGGACCGACTGTCGTCAAAGTTGTTGGAATATTGGCAAAAGACTCGAAGGGAATAAAACCAGTACCGTCAAAGTATTCTAAAACCAGACTGTCATTTGATAAACCCGACTGTCTGTGAGTAAGAAAAATTTCTGCCGAAGTTACTACGTCCCCAGTATTAACAGTATTGTCGAAATCAAATGTCCAGGTATGTCCGTTATTTGCTAGACGGCTATCGTTGATACTGGCTTCGCTTCCATCAGAGACACCATGAGAATTGATTTCAGAAGTTATGGTGACAGAACTGACAGAACTATTTACATACAATGATTCGGCTGTTTGTCCAGCAACCGAAACAGCCGCAAACAGAAATACTGCCGCTGTTAATATGACTTTATGTGTACCCATCACCCTAATAGTTCTCCGTACTCATTACTTGATAAGCAGCATTTTCTTGGTTTCACTTTTAGAGCCCACCCGAAGTCTGTAGAAATAGACACCTGTTGAGACCCTGTGTCCGCTGTAACTTCTGGAATTCCATTCGATAGTGTAGTGCCCTGAGGGAAGTTGTTCGTCAACCAAACTTTTAACTCTTTGGCCCAAAATATTGAATATATCAAGGGCAACTTGTTGAACTCCTGAGCCATCTGATGACAGTCCGATAGTAAACTCAATAATGGTCGAGGGATTAAACGGGTTAGGATAATTCTGGAATAGTTCAAATGTTTCAGGCAATAGCGGACCGTCGCTGATACCCTCTACTGCAACCGCAACCGAATTGGAAGTAGAAAGAAGTGCACCATCGATTTTGAGCTGAGTTTCATCACCTGTATAGACGTACCTCTGGGCATACATCGGAATCTCCAGCATATCAATATTTCCGGCAGGCAACTGCTGAGCAGCATCAAACGGGTTACTGAAGTGCATCAATATTTTCATTTTGCCATCGGCCGTAATTTTGTACTGCATGGTCATTCCTGAAGCATCAACAGCTAATTTGGGGGCACCCAGTACGACCACGGTCGGATCAAATTCTATATCAAGCTCCACCGCTGCTATTTTTTCCGGCAGGTAAGACTGAATCACCATTACATCGCGTTGACCGGGATTTAGATTTTGGTAACTTAATGACATTGTTGCCGGTTCAGTAGTAATAGGAGGCGGCGGGGCCGGTGAGACCGGAATACCAAAAATTGTGTTAAGTGTTGCGACTAAATCGAAGACGTTGACAACATCGTCGCGGATAAGATCGGCCGCTTCGAACTGGCGTCCCGATAATGCGTAGTTACCAATAATGTAGGCTACGATGCTGACTAAGTCAGCAACGTTGATGTTTTTATCAAGGTTAACGTCACCGGGTTTGTCTACCTGCACCACGCCCCCTTCAGTAACCATTTCCAGCGAAGGAAAGTTCGGGTCGGGGTTGACCGACTCGAAACCGTTGACCAGATCAATGATATAGTCAGTCCAGGGAATTGCCCCTGTGTCAATCGTCAGATAAACGTTTATAACTGCAGAGCTGGTTGTATCTGCTACCACCGAGTCGTTGGCCAGACCAAAAGCAACTACTCGAACTTCACCGGGTAATATCCCGATATTATCTGAAACCGTGAAATTCTGAATCCTCGGAGTGCCCGCCAAAGAATCTATTGTTATCGCACGATGGTCATAGAACATATCAAACTGAATTCCATAGACAGTTTGCGAGGTAACCATATTGATTGGAAAGACCAGGTCCCTGGTGCCTGTTAGTCCGCCAATTGGGTCTTGCCCCGTCGCTGAAGATGAAAACAGTCTGTCAAACTCCAGAGCTTCGACTGTAATAGAGGCGTTGGCGCTGCTGCTCTTGTTGCCATTATCGGTTGCTACAAACTGAATGACAAATGTCCCCTCCTGCGTAACATCGGGAGTGAAACTAAAATTTCCCGTGACGGTATTGGTACCGATTACAGTATTAAAAGTGGCGTTGGCCGGAACGTTGTTGGCACTAAGCGTGACAATGTCGCCTGTGTTGGGGTCTGTTGCAGTTACGTCAAAAGTGACCGTCTGTGCTTGTTCGACAACATGGAAGCTACCCTGAGGGAATGAAATAACCGGAGCGTCAGTAGAAGGAGGTGTTGTCGTATCGCCTGTATCAGGTACCACCGTGACATTAACGAAAGATTTGACAGAATCAAAAATGTTCCAAGCGGTCAAAGTAAATGAGGCATCGGAAGACGGCGACAAGAATAACGACCCGCTAAAATTTGTAGAATCAAAGAAATTTAAGCCCGGACCGGTAATTTTAAGCGAGTCCGCGTTATCAACTATATAGCTTATCTGAGTGGTGCTGCCCTCTTTGATTGTATCCGGGATTGCTAAGAATTCTACAATTGAAGGAGCTGGAGCAGTATCTGCAACAATGTAGCCGTCAATAGTTTTCGGGTATATTGTAATGGGGACGCCCGTATCATTGAAGTCAGCACTCATCTCCGTTCTCTGACAGTCAAGAACTATAATATTACCATCATCATCGACAAATACCGGCTGGATTTCATAGAATCTGATCAAGCCCGAATCGTTATGCTGCATATTTCCAAGCAGCTCAAAAGCCATTCTAAAAATTACCCCCTTGCCCCGCTCTGTCGAAAAAAGTGTAGTATCACTTGTAATCGATAGATTGTAGCCGGCGATAATAGCTCCGGAATCAAACGGATTCTGAGAAATCTGAGCAAAAAAGTTGGTTATTGTATCAGTCGGATCAGTTGGATCAGTTTTTACAAATCTTCCGGCTAGCTGGGTTACCAGTCGAGAAAGGCTGTCAATCGGATCAAAAATTGTTATTGGCTGAATCTTGGTACTGTCCCAGTGGATGAGCATTCTGAAACCGGACATAGCCGAATCATTTTCCAGAAAGAGTGGCACCCAGACAGTATCGTTCGGTTTTCCAATCGTTTTAATAATTCTTACTTCATCAAACGGAGATTCTGTAAGATTGTCACAATTCAGGGAAACTTGAGACTGAACCTGATTTGAAAATGCTGTCAGAATAACAAAAGCAAATACTGTCAGCTTGAAAGCTGAAAGTAAATAATAAGAAGATTCAGTTTGGTGAAGTCTGTTATTTGTCTGCATCTTATCTTTTATTTTAAAAGCACCATTTTTCGTAAAGTGAGCCCGGTTCACTGTCAATCCGGTAAAAGTAAACCCCGCTGGACTGGTTGTTTCCCTGATAATCCCTGCCATCCCAGCTGACAAAATGCTCTCCCGGAGACAGCACACCCTCAACCAGAGTATTCACCCTTTGACCAAGCAAATTGTAAACCGAAAGCTCAACCCGGGCAGTTCTAGGCAGATGAAAGCTTATTTTTGTCTCAGGATTGAATGGATTGGGGTAATTGGCTGATAGATAGTAACTTTCGGGAATCGCAGCAGTTACCGCCGCATAGCCGGCTTCCAATAACTCCCCCTGGCCAGAAGCCATTTGCCGGCCGAATATTTCAAATTCTGCAAGATTTTTCACAGTCAGAAAATTTTCAGTATCTGCCGGAAGACGATTGCCATCAAGGTTATATATCATAACTCTGAGCTGGTTGCCGTCATGGAAATACTGTGCTGTTATACCGGCGTAGATGTCAAATTCAAGATAGGCAATCTCTTCTTGCTGAATCTTGGCACCGGAGAAATTTGTCAGAGTGTTGTCATCTTTGGAGAGGCTGTCTAAAAATCTAAATTTCATCGGAATATTGAATCCTGCAAAATCGTGATTTCTTGAAATAGAAAATTTTAGTCTGGCGATCTGTCCTGAACCGGCCGAAAGCGGTAAATGAGAATTGTCCTGGTTTAAGTCCGCAATTCCGACCAGGTGTATATTTTCCTGTATACCGTCTGCATCAAACTGGTAACTGAAATATTCAAAGCTGGCCGAGCCACCAGTAAGGTTATCAACTTGCACTGCCGCCAGTGCAGAAACGTCGTAGCTAAAAAGAATATTAAAAGAGCTGACAGAAACGGAATCCAAAGCTAAAGCAGGCATAGCCAGCGAGGCGCTATTTTCCAGCGTCTCAAAGTGAGGCATCGCTTGTTCCAATTTCTGATACTCCGACTCAGATTTAATATCTGTCTTCATTCCTCTTTCGGTTCCAATTTCTTCGGCCTGTGCAATAACTGAACAAGCTAAAGCCAGGGCGACTATCGGCATTATGGCCATCCGCAAAATTGGTCTTTCCATTTCTTCTTCTTCTGCTCGGATACTTAACAGTATCATCGAATTGAGCAATTATCAGACCAAGCCACACATATTGTGGTTGTGGCCGCCCATCCCATTTTGCCTCCTGGCCGGGCTGACCGATTCAATTCCGGATACCTTTAAGTTCCGTCTAATGGTATGTACCGCAGGGAATTACACTCCCCTGATTCGCGGTTATTAACCGATAGCTATCTGACTCTTATAGTCCTTTTTTGCTATAGGTAAGTGAGGTAAACTGAGGTAAATCGAGAACCAAACTACTACCTCTGCAACTTCCGGCAACTTTGCACCTGCTTTGTGCACAAGCTGCCAACCAACCTTAAGATTTACATTAATATAATATATTATCTCATTCATAGACAACAATTTGCCAAATTTTTTCACGTTTTTTCCCACTACTGACGTACTTTTTGCGACCATTCTTTTTAAGTCCGAATTATTAAAATTTTTGCTCCGGTTTCCTGTTTTTGGACATAAAAATAACCGCTTCTCATATCAAATCTCAGAATTGCAGATCCAAAGTAGATATGATGTTGGCGGTTTTTGTCTATTGCTTTGGGTAAGTCCGGTCTTTCCTGACCGAAAGGCTGGTTGCAGATTTTTGTCATTTTTTGCTCGCCTCTAATAATTCCTGGTTAATACTTACTTAGCTGATTTTTTCTATAATCTTCTCCTTTTTTATTTATTCCCCGGAGAGGAATTAACCTCTCCGAGGGAATATTTATCCCGAATGGGGATTACTTCAAAAGTACCATTTTCTTGGTCTCTTTGAATTGGCCATCCTTGGAATCAGCAACCACACGGTAGAAATAAACACCGCTGGCCTGATTGGAGGCATCCCATTCGACATTCACAATACCGGCTTCGGCATTGCCAGCAAAATCAGCAACTTTCTGACCGGCTACGTTGTAGATAGTCAGAGTGTAATTGCTGGCTGTTGGCAGCGCAAAACTGATGTTTGTGGATGGGTTGAACGGGTTAGGATAGTTCTGATTCAGAGCAAATTCAGTCGGAAGTTCGACTTCTTTGGCAGTGATCGGGGCGCCATCGTAGGTGGCCATTTCAATGCTGACGACTACAGAGCCGTTAGTATTGATAAATTCACCTGTGAAGGATACGTCCTTATCAGTGTTGTTATAAACCAGAACGCGAGTTACGTTGTTGGCAGCATCAAATGCATATTCCATGTCCATGTTTTCAGCCAACAGAGTCGGCTCAACATTGCCCTGGAGCTGCAATGCGGCAGCGCCAACTTCGATATCAACTTCAAGGATTCCCTTGGAGTTGACAGTATAAATTGCTTCGACCGGAACGGTCTTGGCAAACGGCAGGGCATCACCAAGAACTATACGAATCAGGTATACCAAATCAGCTACCGAAAGAGTCAAGCCATCGGCATTGACGTCTGTGGCAGCAATCTGTCCCTGAAGGTTAATGTTGAATACGCCGATACCATAGATGAAATAGTTGGTGAACAGAACGGCGTCAGCAACTTCGTTGGCAACGTTGTTCAAGTTGATATCACCACGATCATCGATGGAGTCGACACAAACGATGTCTATACCGCCGTTAAGGAAGTCGATAAAGCGTACAGGAGCCGGTTTTTCGGGATCTGCACCCGCAGGGTAGCAGTCGACATCCTGGGCACCCTGAACAGTCGGGTAGCCAACATTCGGATTGGCAATGTCACCAACCAGATCAAAATCAATAACCGCACGGGAGATAGCCAGTCTTTGTTCAAAACCGGTTACATCTTCGGCAGGGTTAAATGAAATTGTGTTGTCACCGCAGTCATACCAGAAAAAGCGGATCGGTATGTACTGACATTCAAATGTCTGATCTGCAGTAACAAGGAAATCCAGGCAGAACATTTCTGCCGGCAATGAAGACGGCAGATAACAGGCCGGATGGTTGGCGCCGTTATTGGTTTCAGCAATACCAACTACTCTCAACTGACCTGAAGGACAGGCGTTGCCGCAGTTGCCACTGGCACCATAACGATAATTGAAATATTCCCAGCCGCAGCCGTTGGCATACAAGTCGGAGCCTTCGAGAGCTGTCTGGAAGCTCAAGGCGGATGCGTCATAAGCGATCAGGAAGTCAAATCCCCACATCTGCTCGGAACCTTTTTCTAAGGTTACGCAAACGAGTTCATGTCCGCCCTGAGCGGTATTATGGGTTTTTTCAATCAAGACTTCATAAGGCTCAGTAAACAGTACATCAATAGTAGTTTCACAACAGACGGTTTCTTTACCATCAGTCACACAAACTGTAAAGACGAACTGTTTGTCACCGTCGTCATTATCCGTGTTGAAAGTCACCAGACCAGTGCTGGCGTCAATGCTGTAGCCGCCGACCGGAGTCGGGGACACACCACTAATGCTGAAGCTGATCGGGTCACAGTCGTCAGAGACCGCATCAAAATCGAAAACAAGCGTGTTTCCTTTACCAATTGGAATGGTTTCATTGCAACCGTCGGTAAAGGAGGGAGCCACGTTAGTGAAGTTCAAAGATGTTACACAGTTCGGTCCGAGGTTACCCGGAGTATCCTGAGCCTGTACATCAATTGAAAGTGAAGCGCCAACATCGGCCAGTGTTGGGGCATAGGACCACAAACCTGAAGAGGATGTGGAACCAGGGCCACTATTCTGTACGAATGTAAGCGGGCGTGCGCCCAGAGTATCCCGATCCAGTGCTTCATACTGAAATTCAGCCAAAGCACAGTGATCAAAGTCCAAACTTGCCTGACAATTAGTTATGTCTGGAGGCTGGTTCGGCACTTTGAAAATTGTATAACAGTGCGGGCCAGACCAGTCTGGCTTGCTGTCGGCAGCCGACCACAGCCACTCTTCGTTAGGGCCATATCCTGACGAATCAAGACAAATAGTCTTGCCATTGTCAGCATCATTAGGCACTGTGACCGAAATAGTTATGGCAGGAAGGTCAAAACCATCAGTAAATGAGACTCCCAGGGGCGGATCTTCACCATCAATTCCATCGATACTGAATCCACCAAGTCCAACGGTGTCAGTACCTGAACCATTGTTGGTAGGGGCACGATAGAATCTAAACAAACCATCATATCTCGTCTTCCAGGCAAAGCCAGTGGAAGTCAAGAGATCCACCGTGTCGATCACAGGCAAGGTCCAACTGGAACCTGATCCGCCGTCATGAATAATCCAACCGTTGTTAGATCCGTTCAGGGTATCGCCAGCCGCCATCCTGAGGGATATAGTCCAGACGATTGGCGCACCTACTGCTACGGTATCAGGACCTGAATAGCCGGTGTTAACGCTACTTAAATAAAGAGCGTTTTGGCCATTAGCCAGCCCAAAAGAAAGAACCAGCATTGCTGCTAAGGCAAGAAAGAATGAATAGCGTTTCATTGTTTCTCTCCTAATTTCTTCGTTAACATTAATAAACGTCTTATTGTCGTTAAACATAATCGCTATACCCCCCACAATCCACAAAAACGAACACTTCAGCAGATGAGAGCCAACTAACCTGCAATTGATTCGGATTAGGTAATTGCGAATACATAAAACGTTCTTTCGTTTGAGCGCGTGTCATTTATACCTCTTTTAAGAGTCCTCCTTTCCACCTTGGGGGTTAAAGGTTTGAATTGCGGTTTTCGTTAAAACCGTAATCCTTCACTTTTATTTTAAATTTTTCTAACATCCAGGACAAACTGGCTGTCCTCCCCTAAAAATAAAATCAACCAGATATGTTAAGTCCAAAATATTTGCGCAGGTGCCATTACAATCCAAGTCGGCACGACAGAGCGGATTCGGCGAGGGGCCTCCCCGGAATATGAAATCTATCAGGAAAGTTAGATCAATTATATTCCCGAAATTGCCGTCGTTATTTAAGTCCCCACAGGGAGAGACATCATTGATTATCAGGGTACCGTCGTAAAGTTTTATACGGGTTGTATCAATGAAAGCCGTGGATTCCGGTACAACAACAATAGAATCAAATGGAGGAGTACTTGTACGCTCGTAGTTGAGACAGCTGAGAGTATCGGGAGGATCAACGGTTGTATCAATTGCCCACTGAGTACAAATCCAGCCATTGGTATCTGCAAACACATTGTAGTCCCAGGGAGACCAAGACGGGTCTGCAGAAGCCAGATTGAAATTACCCTGGAACAGCTTATCTATTTGAATCAGAATTGTTCTGTTAGTAACAGTATCAGAGACATCAAGAACATCTACCAACAGTCTCATCAAAAGCCCGCCCTGCTGAGGAGCAAAGCCTTTGGTAACTGGCCCGCCGAGTAAATCCGCTATCCCCACCAAAATCAAGCTATTACTATTCTCGACCCGAGACTGTGCCTTAACATGTTCCCAGCCGCCGATTAGAGTTCCTACGGTGTCAAAGTTGCCAATTAATACTTCATAAATATCTACAACTATGAAATCATAGTCACTACTGTCGGCAATGCTGTCGGGATTGACATTGGTGGAGTCAATACATACGGAATCGATATCGAATGAATCGCATATCCAGTAGGTGGTATCATATGAAAGGCCGCTATCGGTCTGAAACTCAACCATATTGGGAGGGCTATTCAAAGTTATTTTCAATTTGAAACCGACTATTGTATCTGCATTGGGAAAATTATCTACAAAAACAGAAATAACAGTATTTGTGGTATTGGGAAACGCGATTGTATCACCTACTGTAATGACGACGTCATTCTGGGCAGATGAAGTTGAGCTAAGGCTAAAGCAAATTAGCATTGCCGCTAAAGATAACCGAAAAACATTCGCTGCAAGTCCGACCGGGGCCATCATAGTCCTCCTGAAATCAGGGTTTTATTAGTTAGCTGCTTTCTAAGATCAGAAATCTCATGCATAAGAGATCCCAAGCGGTCGGGGCAATTCATTGCGCTCGACAGCCATTTCGATTTTCTGATTCTCTTCAGTTAACAGTTGCGGCCTATAAACGTAACCTGTTGTATATCCCGAGCGTCCCCCATAGGCCACCCGAAGATGAAGTAACTATTTAAGATTACTCCGGAAAGTAGCGAACCCATTAGTCGGGCTCTTTACTCTAAGTAAGTTTAAGTTTGGATTGTTCACCTATCATCCGAGAGCAAATATACAGTCATCCTTTCGAACTGTCAATAGGTAAAAGCAACCAAGGCCATTTTTTTTACTGTCCTGTTTTTGCAGAAAACCGCGCCAGAACTCTTGACTATCCTGAAATAACAACAGACTTACGAATCTTCATGAAAGCGACTCCATTAGTCGAATCAGGAGAGAGCTGTAATAGTCAATTCTCGTTTCAGTCAGTCAAACTGCCTTACAAGAGGTTTCTGGTTTTAGCACATATGGTTAACTCTGGCAACATTTGTGCCGTATGATTTTCTTTCAAGAGACCGCAGACCGCCTGTTTGAGAATTATAACCCATTGTTTATCAAAAACTTATGCGCGTCGCTCGGTGCCTATGTGAGTAACCGCTCTTCATATAGGCAGTCGTTTGCAATTATTTGGCTTTATGTCTTGTTAAAATTTATTGGAAACTGTCAAAATACTACTCTATTGTTCGGTGTTCAGGTCAGGTAATTACCGATTCTAGCTACATTGACAGGTGGTCAATATCCCTTAGTAGTTGACTTGGCCATAGTTCAACAGCTTATTCTGAGCTGCTACAAAACTTTAGAAACAATCAGAAATACTTAGTGAAATAATTCGCATGGCTAAAATATCTAGGCAAACCAAAGAAATCATTAACATTATTCTATTCTTTTTAGTGATAGGCCTTCTGGTAACATTCTACTGGATCTATCCGCTGAACCTGGCCAAAACCGGCATGGGTAGAAATGACCTCGATAATTATAATGAAATGCTGGACACATTGTCGGAGCTGCCAAACGAGGCTTTGCTGTGGCAAGAGGCCGGGCTGAATCCGGACACCTTCCGGGTTGAGGCCGACGGGCTGACCACTTTGGCCTGCCTGCGCTGTTTGCCTGAGGACAGTTTCATCGGGACGGTTTTTCTGCTGCATAATGATAACCAAAATCGTGACTCTATACTATGGCTGGCTTCAGCTTTGCTCCAAAGAGGTTATGTTGTTTTAGCCTGGGACCAGCGAGCCTCGGGGCGTTCTACCGGCCTGAATCGCGGAGCTGGACAGTACGAATCTGCTGATTTAAACGAGCTTATAGCAAATTTAGATTTGCGATACCGCCTGGTACATCCGCTGGTAGCTGTTGGTTTTGGCACCGGCGCAGATGCGGTTATTCTTTCTTCTCAAAGCGAAAGCCGCCTTGATGCCATCGTTGCTATTGAGCCATACCTGACTTCGACCCGCCTGTTAAATAAACTTAAAGAACAGCACGATATGCTCTGGTTTCCATTTTTCCGGTCGGTTTTCTGGTGGTGGTACGAGATGCGCTCAAGCTACGCTGTAGAGTACAGAGAGATTTCTGATATCGACCCGGTAGTAGTTCCTGCTCTTCTTCTGGTATCACCAGAAGATTTAGATGATGTGGAGGTCCGGCAAATTGAGACGGTTTCAAGCAGCAGCGGAAAGTTGAGACTGCAGACAACCCCGGCTGATAATAGCAGCTTAGAAACGATAATCCTGGACTTTGTGAAAAATTTACCAGTTGATTCTGTCTCATTGAAATTGGAAAACTAAGCTGACTATGTCCTTTATAAAATACATTCCTTACGATGAAGCCTCAGAAGAACTAAAAGCGCTCTATGAAAAATACGGCGGTAAGAACAAAATTCCTGCCAATATTGTCAGGGTTGCAGGATTTAACCCCAAAGCAATGGCAGCCCACCTTGATTTTTACCGGGCAATTATGTTTGGCAAGTCTCCTCTCAACCGTGACCAGCGGGAGATGATAGCGATAGTTGTCTCGGCCATAAATGGCTGCCACTACTGAATTGAACATCACTGGTCCGCGTTGCGGGCTCTGGGAAATGTAGAAGATTCGCTAAGAAATCAGCTGGTTAAGGATTTCGAATCTGCAGATATATCCGAAATTGACCAAGCCATTTTGAATTACGCCGCTAAGTTGACCAAAGAGCCGGCATCTATATCCGGGAACGATGTAAGTGATTTCCGAGCCAAACACCCCGAGCTAACCGATCATATGCTTCATGATATTGTTCAGGTCGTATCCTATTTCAATTATGTCAATCGCTTAGCCGACGGCCTGGGGGTTGAACTCGAAGAGCGCTTCAAGAAATAGAATTATGGTGTCTTTCCAGCGTAGGCTGGAATCCATCTCCTTGCAGGTCAGGAACCTTGTGTTCCTGATAATCTCTTCTTGGCAGAACCGCTAAATGGCCATGGTGCCCTACTTTTCTGGGCGGACAAAGTCCCGAATCGTGGTCGAGGGAGTCGAAGGGTAACAGCCACATGGCGATTCCCTATTGCAGCGGGCTGGATTTGTATTACTCCTTTTCAAACAAAGTCGCACAATCTTCCAAGCGAGTGCCGTTTTCATCGGTTACAGCAAACTTCGCCGGTCCCCACATGGAAACTCCCGTATGACTGCCGTCTTTGGAAAGTAAGTAGAACTTTAGCCCAAATTTAGGCCGGCCTTTTTCATCAAGTAATCGCTTTTCGGTATGAGCATTGACCCGTTTTAGGATTTCTATCCCCGCATCTTTGGGCGACATTCCGCTGCGCATTAATTCTACCGCCGCAAAACTGCACAAATTCTGTAGATTGGCTTCACCACGACCGGTACTACCGCATGAGCCTATTTCATTGTCCACATATAATCCAGCACCTATTATCGGCGAATCTCCAACCCGTCCCGGAATCTTAAATGATAGTCCGCTGGTAGTAGTAACACAGGATATGTCGCCGTTGGCATTCATCCCGGCGCAATGAATCGTGCCGGCTGGACGGCCAAAGAATTTCGCTACGTCGGGATCAAGCTCTGAATCCGGGGGCGGTACCCAGTCGTCCTTACTGGAAAGTGATTGTTTCCAGTAAAGCCAGATTTTACGTGCTTTTTCTGTAAGTAGATTCTCCTCCTGAAATCCATGTGCCCTGGCGAACCGAAGGGCGCCTTCGCCGACCAGTAAAACATGGTCGGTTTGCGTCATGACAAGTTTAGCTACTTTCGAAGGATTGCGGATTTTCTGAATTGCCGCGACGGCGCCAGCTTTATGGGACGGGCCGTGCATGACTGCGGAATCCAATTCCACCACTCCGTTTTCATTAGGCAGTCCGCCCAATCCGACGCTGATATCTTTCGGGTCGTCTTCTTGAATATTAACTCCGGCTATTACTGCATCAAGCGTGTCCTTACCTTCAAGCAGCATTTCGTAGGCTCGTCTGGTCGCCTTTTTGCCATTTGCCGACGAAATAGCTTTGACAGGAAAGTTGCCTTTGGCCGGGCGCGCCATCTTGTCCAGCACCTGCGCCTTGGTCAATAGAGGCACCGATGCTGCCAATGCGGCCGACGTTAACAAGAATTTCCGACGTGAAACCGAGTTTTCCTTCATATCCACCTCCCGTTTAAATCTTGTTGAAGCGCAATATAGCAGACCACAGGTTGAATAAAATCGATTTATTTACCATTTCACACTAAGAGATTTGGTTGAGGCGGCTGTGCCCATTTACCGCGCACTGAACATCTCATTTTGGCTCGAAAATGCAGGAAAATGGACCACGGTCCCTCGACGCTTCGCGCAAATGGGTTCGTTTCGTCATAATTTACTTTCCATCTATCAGGAGTTGTAGTCATTCTGCAAAGGTCAAATTCTTGCTTCGTATTGTGGTACGGCCGAGTATTTTGCAGGGAATTGGTAGTGTTTTTGAATATTTAATGTGGTGCAAAATCGAAAGGAACCCACAGCCCGCCTCTGGCGGGTGGGCGACCAGAGCCAAATGAGGAAAGGGGCAGATCCTTCGACAGGCTCAGAACAGGCGAGGACATTTGCCACGTAAAGTAATAGCTTACTGAAGCTCAGTTATTTCATAATGCTTGTCTGCTAATTCATATGCCTCATTATAATATTTTTCCAAATTCGGTTTTAATTCTTTGAGTTTTCTCGTCAATCGATCCCCATGGTAGTAATTGCTATTGAGATAAACAATTGTACTTAGAACTTCTAAAAGCTGCGGGTCTTTTTGGCCAAGAGATTCAATTAAGTCTTCACTTGTATTTTCCAAATTGTCACTAGCGATAAAATCTGAGGCTGGTTCAGATAAAGCAATTTTGTAACCCGCTAGAGCATCATCCTTATCTTGATTGATCATACTAATGGCACATCCAAATTCTAAATCACGTGCCAATAATGGAGAGAAAACACCGTAATGATGAAATACAAAATCATATCCAAAATTTTCCCCCGAATTCTGAATAAGATAAACCAATTTGTGTAATTTTTTACGACTATATATACTACCTCCCATTTTTTCAAGCAAAGACCTCACCTTTCCAAGTCTTTTCAATGAACTCAATTCTCTTCCTCCTGTTTAATTTGTTTAACTTCATGAACAATTTCTTCTGGAACTATTATAAAATGATGTTGATATTTGGCGGGTCCAATTATGGCACCGCTTATTGGATGGTCGTTGACATCAATTTGGGAATACCTTTTCGGATTATTTCCTTCTTCGAATAAAAAAATTTCTTTATAATCCAATTTCTTATACGCCACTCTTTCCGGATCGCTAACTATAAAATAGTATTCTGGGGGGAAATCATTCTTATCCAAAACCTCTTTCACTCTACTAGAAATTCTTTCGTATATAGATAAGCTAAATTTTTCAAGTTTTACAGCTTTTAACAATTTTCGATTTAGAAAACGCGCTGATAAATCATATAAATATTGATCAATTTGTTTGTTTCTTGACCAATGAATTATCCACGACATCACTAAGACATCATCCAATTCAAGGTAGTCATTCATGGATATTTTTTCTTCCTTCGCAATACAATTCAAGACGCTATTATTAACTTTAATGTCTTTGCCTTCTTTGAGCAAATCTATTGCTCTAATTAGAATTTTTATGAAAACACCCTCTGCACACTGGACAGTTTTGTGGTAGTACACGTGATTAAAGAGATATAGATTACCTAAAAGGAACTGTTCCAAAGCACTAATACCACGCCTGACGTCTAAGGCGATCGTGTCCACGGAAAATGGAATTCCGTCTTCATCTAGCATTTGTACGCTCTTTACAGTTAAGTTACGAAGCATCCAATTTAAATCAAATTTGCCGTAATGCGCGCCAGTCATGTAAGTATCGCGTAGCATGTAATCAAACTTATCTACATCTAGTTGAGAGTTGACTATTGAACGAATCAAAGGAGATTTGTAATCTCCTGTAATAACGTCTTTTACATCAGATTGAAATTCTTCTCCATACTTATCGAAGCATTCTATTAATTCTTTATGTTCCATGACAATAGAGCCCGACCACATTTCGTGACTTTTTGTATATTTGAATCTCAGTTCGTTAAGAAATGCTTCAAATAGATGGCTAAAAGGACCGTGTCCAATATCGTGTAAAAGGGCTGCAACCTGAACAAGAAGCATGTCATATTCATTTTTCTTGTCCTTCGATGTGATTTGGTTTAACATCCGTCCAGCCAAATGATAAACGCCAAGCGAATGTGCGAATCTACTATGTTCTGCAGCTGGATAAACCAGTGATGCAACCCCTAATTGCCTGATTCTCCGCAATCTTTGCATTGGTTCAGTAGCCAACAAATCCAGAACAAGTTTGTGTTCTACCTTGATCAGATCGTGTATAGGATCTCTGATTATTTTGGCTGGAGTTAGAAGATTATTTTGAATTAATTCTGCTATATCTCCCAAATTTTCGCTCTCCATTTGTCGAGTTTCTTGATTCGTTTTGTCACCTCATCCTAAAACGTCACTTTTGTTCTGTACTAAATACTCTGATTTTGACCCTCTGACATCACTTTTCGTTCTGCTACAGAAACATTGTGACAAACAATCACTAATAAAAAAACAGTTTCAGTCAATAAAAAAGGCTTTGGCGGTTCATGCAGCCAGGGCCACCTCAATACAACCTTTCCCGTTTGGACAAGAAGGCGTAGAGGGCTTTGTCGAAAGGCATCGAAGTGTCGACCGGGTGGTAGTCGATTCTTGACTGGCGGCAGGCGGAGGCAATCTCTTCCGAGAAATCAGAGACCGCTTTGGCATAATGCCCCTTGATCTGATAGGGCAGAGTGGTCAGCTCTTCACCTGTTTCCATATCTTTAAATATCGCCTCAGAGGGAAAAGCAAAATCCCGTTCGCGCGGGTCCAGAATATGAAAGACTATGACCTCGTGCTTGTTGTACCTGAAATGCTTGAGTCCCGAGATAATCTTGCCGGCATCGTCAAGCAGGTCGGACAAAATAATAACCAGCCCGCGTCTTTTAATACGTTCGGCCATTTCGTGTAAAGTCGAGGTAATATCAGTTTTGTCCGAGGGCGCCTGGTTGGCAAGTTCGTTTAACAAGACATGCAGATGTCCCGATTTTGAGCGCGGGGGAATATAGCGCCGGAGTTTTTCATCAAAAGTCACCAGGCCGACGGCGTCTCTCTGACGAAGCATCATATATGACAGTGCGCCGCATAGCAGTCGAGCATAATCCATTTTAGTGATGCGGTCTCCGGACTTATAGGCCATCGAGGCTGAGCAGTCCAGCAGCAGATAGGCTTTGAGATTTGTCTCTTCTTCGAACTGCTTGATATAATAGCGGTCTGATCTGGCGTATACTTTCCAGTCGATGTCGCGGATATTATCACCCGGCATATACTGGCGGTGCTCGGCGAACTCTACCGAAAAACCGTGGTAGGGAGATTTGTGAAGACCGGCGATGAAACCTTCGACCACCATCCGTGCGCGGATTTCCATCCCTTTTAGTTTGGAGACAATTTCCGGGTCGAGGTATTGCTGGTAGTTTCTGCTCATTGTTTTTCGGTTGGTTTTTCTAGCAGGTTAACGTAAATGACAAAAGACATATAAGCGATTGAACCAAGTATCAAAAATCCGCTGATAGCCAGCAGGTCGTCATAGAACCAATGAAAATGGTGGCCGGCCAGTCCGAAAGCGTGAACGAATATAGAAAGACCAAAAACCCAGAGGACAGTTTTTTTTATTTTTGATTTTACTGAGGTGAACAAAAAGACAAAGCCGATTGCAAAGAACAAAAGCGTCTGGCCGTTAATATGGGTGTGCGCTAATTTAACATTGTGCTCGAATTGATCCGGAGTTAGCCCATTTTCTGTTTCGCCAGCCTCAACCTCTTCCTTGGTGTCGTTTGCCGTTTCTGCCTGGCCGTATGGTTCGGTGACATAGGCGGGGACTTCTTCTTCGCTAATCATCCCTTCCTGGATATAAAGAATCAATATCGTCCAGGCACAGACACAAAGCATCAGTGTGGTGAACAAACCTACGAAGAGCTTGGCGTAGGGTGGAAGATTTGAGATTAAATAGCCTTGATCCATCTTTATTCAGATAGCTTTTTTAGACGTTCAATTTCTGCGCGAATTTCATCAATTACTTCAGGGTTTTGAATCGTCTTTTTATCCTTTGTTCCAAGAGAAATAACATAAAATACGTTTCCACCATATTTTGCTCGAAATTCCTCATGAGTTCGTTTTTGAATATCTCTCTCCTTAAATATCTGAGGAATGTGACTTACGTCGCTTGCTGGTTTGATCTGAATTCCTATATGATTGTTACCTATTTTGATGAAAAAGTCGACATTAAACAGTCTATCCCATTCATCAGAGGCCGGTTTAATAGGAACACTCAAAATCTCTTGTAGCTGACCATAAATTGTCCTAATTTCTGTGACGTACCCATCGTATGTTCGATTAATAATTAGATTCTTAATATATTCAATGCAGTCTTCTTCAGTAATCTCTTCTATTTCAGCCACCAATACTTCGGTGATTTTCACATAAAGTTTTCTTCCTAAACTTTCTAAATGTACTTCCGGGTAAACCTTTTCAAAATAGTACTTTTTCCAATCTTCCAAACTCTTAGGCTGACATTTTCTAATGTTATACGAAGTTGGACCTACGTTACGTTTGAAATTTAGCTGAAAACGATTGGTAGCCGAATTTAATACCCATTCTTTAGCCAAATTCACCTCGCCAATTTGAGAAGAGTTCGATTGCTCAGATTCTTGGACACGTCTACGCTTGCCAAACCATATTTGATTAAGTGTGCATTGATGAAGGTTTTATTCTTCAAGTAGAGATAAACAAGCAAATCATCAGATTCATCATACTTGATGTGATCAAATTTTATGGTGACTTGTTTCCCTTTAACTTTCTTCAACAAGAACTCCATTGCCTCATTTTTTCGATCTTGAACGGGTGACACTCCCATTAGTCTCACTAACAGGTTGTCATTCAGTCTAAGCTTATTCACAGAAACAATATCGCTTACTTTATAGTATTCGCTCACCTTTTTGGATTGGTGCGTTTTCGATATTGTTGAACCAAACATTAATTTTCTTGGGTCTACTTTCTTATCAAAAGCTAGGGGGTCCTTAAATAAGTAGGGCAGTTTCTCTAAGAGCCGTGAAGAATGTTCTATAGAATCATTCTCAAAAGCGATTTCTGCTTCATTGAATAAATTTTTGGCTCCAAATAATTTATGTTCTATGTTGGCTTTAAAGCTTTCATTTATTTCATAACCGATTGAATTTCTGTTGAGTTTTATGGCGACAAGTGAAGTGGTTCCGCTTCCAAGAAACGGGTCTAAGACGTTCTCACCATGAAAACTAAACATTCTTATTAGTCGCCTAGGTAGTTCTTCTGGAAACATTGCAAGATGTTCAGATTGTTTTTCACCGGGGAAATTCCAATGACCGTTGAAATACAGATTCCAGTCTTTTGTACTCATTGCTGACAACTCTTTTACTTTTTTATCAACCTTGGGCGGTTTACCGAGTTTCTTAAACAGCAAAATAAATTCGTAATCAATTTTGACTATACCATTTCTGGGGTATGGGAAAGATCCCATGATTGAGGCGCCACCGGTCGTGTTACAAGTAGTAACTTTTTGCCATATGATAGAGCCCATGAAATCAAAGCCAATCGTTTCGCATAAACGAATTATCTCAGTACGAATAGGAATCACTTTATATCGGCCATAATAGACCGATCGGGCAAATTGGTCTCCTATGTTGATACATAACCTACAACCGTCATGAATAATCCGGTGGCATTCTTTCCACACTAGATTAAGATTATTTATATAATCTTCATAAGATTCGTGAAAACCAATCTGTTCATCAGAACCGTAATCTTTCAACTGCCAGTAAGGAGGAGAAGTCACAACTAAATGAACGCTATTATCATTCACTTTATTCATCTGGCGAGAGTCGCCAAATATTATTTTGTGTGTTGTTTTCACGCCTTCTCCTTGACCGTTTCAAGTATCCGTCTGATGATTTCGTTGGTGTCGATGCCATCGGCTTCGGCGTTAAACGAGGTTACAATCCTGTGGCGCATAACCGGGTAAGCAGCAAAGCGGACATCCTCGGCGCCCGGGGTAGGACGGCCATCGAGAATCGCTTTGGTTTTGGCAGCCAGTATCAAATACTGCGAGGCTCTCGGACCGGCGCCCCAGTTAACCCAGTTTTTGATAAAGTCCGGCGCGCTATCATCGGAGGGGCGAGTGGCTTTGACTAAGTTAACCGCGTATTCAATTAAATGGTCCGAAACCGGCACCCGGCGCACCAGTTGCTGAAATCCAATAATCTCTTCCGGCGAAAGAACTTTGCTAAGCTGATAGTCCGGCACGGCGGTGGTCGATTTTACAATTTCCTGCTCTTCGGCGCCTGAGGGATAATCGACCATTATGTTAAACATAAAGCGGTCAAGCTGCGCTTCGGGCAGCGGGTAGGTGCCTTCCTGTTCTATCGGGTTCTGGGTAGCCAGCACAAAAAATGGTTCGTCCAGTTTATAGGTGTTACCGGCGGCGGTGACTTCATGTTCCTGCATCGCCTGCAGCAGGGCGGCCTGAGTTTTGGGTGGGGTGCGGTTTATTTCATCTGCCAGAACTATATTGCCAAAAACCGGTCCTTTGACAAACTTAAATTGTCTTTTACCGGTAGTGTGATCTTCTTCAATTATTTCAGTGCCGGTGATATCTGAGGGCATAAGGTCAGGTGTAAACTGAATCCGGCTGAATTTTAGATTAAAAGCATTGGCCAAGGTTGAGATCAGCAGCGTCTTGGCCAGACCGGGCACGCCGATTAGCAGAGAATGGCCGGAAGACAAAAGTGATATCAATAGTAGCTCAATGACTTTATCCTGGCCGATAATAACTTTGCCGATTTCTTTGATTATCTTCTGGTGAGCGGTGTGAAGTTGTTCTACCGCAGTAATATCGGATTTTGTATCAACAAGGGACATCTAACCTCCAAACAGGCATAACGTGATTAACTTCAATTTTAACTTCCCCCATTATACTATATATCTGGAAAAAAGTGGTGGAAATTTTGGGGAAGAACCAATATCCCACTGACACAAATTGTCAGTGGGTAAAACAGTCTATTTTTCTCTTGACATGCTATTCTATGGCCCATATAGTTATGCGTTAGATAACGCAGTAGGGAACTGTTCACAAAAAAATAATCGATTAGCTGGGTGACTATGGTTTGGATTCCCAGCTTGTCTTGAAGGAGGAGCTATGCGCCACTTCATTGCAAAGGCAATTATTGCCTGTGTTTTGATTTTTGTCGGTGTTGGGGGTGGAATTTATGTCGGAACAGCCTTTTCCAATAGGGCTATGCCGGGAGGTATCACTCCAGACATTCTAAATAATGATTCTTACTTAAAAATAGGTGAGACATTCCCAGACTACGAGTTCTTCCCGCACAATTCAGATTCAAGAATAAAACTCTCTTCTATCACTAATCAAAACCCTGCTTTGCTTCTGTTTGTAAGTTCAGGCTGTGGGGCATGCGTCTCGATGGCTTCATCAATACGAAATAGAGTCTTGCCGGATCTCAGGGAGGATATCGATCTGATTCTCATATACGATATTATCGAACTTGAAAATATCGAAAACGATTCAGTTCTCTTAGACATACCGGGCTCTTCGGTGTATGGTGCTGTTCGAAAAGAGCAGATTGAGCAGGATGGAATGTTTGCAACTCCTGCAATGGTAGCCATAGATTCAGACCGGGAAATCAAATTCATAATGACAGGGTTTAATCCCAAAATAGACGCAGAATTCATAAATGATAATCTTTGAGACACGCGCGTTTTTTTGAAGTCCGTTCATTTTCAGAAGAATTCTTCTGAGAATCCACGAAAAACAATTAACCTAAAGCAAAAGGAGTTGTAATGAAAAAACAAGTACTTGCCATGGTTGCGATCTTAGTCGTTGCATTTGCACTCGGTTCTTTCATTAGCGTGATTTCTCCCACAGAAATTCAAGCTGGTGAAAACGAATGCCTGTCATTCGATTGGTGTATCTATCAAGGGCCTCCCGGTTCCGGTGGCTGCCCACAAGGCATTACTGAGTACTGGTCTATGACAGCCCAGTACGGTTGCTGCGGTACTCTACTATTTTCGTGTTGCTACTGTCCATAATGTAGAATCGCGCAATATGCAGGTGAGGCGAATAATTTTTATTCTCCTCAATAATATTTCACTAATTTTAACCGCGAAAGGAAGTCGCGATGAGAAAGTTAATCACCCAAGTAGCAGTCGTACTTGTTGTGGCGTTTGCCCTAGGAGCAATCGTTGGAATAAGTTCTCCGACTGAAGTTCTGGCAGCAGACTGCGAGTGCATTGGACTATCAGCATGTTACCAATGGATTCCTGGAGATGCTAACTGTCTTGTAGGTTACCAGCAAAAATGGTCAATGTCAGATAATTGCGGCAAATGCTGCGGGATACTATTGCAGCAATGCTGTGGTCCCTGCCCGTAATGTCGACGTGAAACCGCTATGAGCTAATGGGAGGGAAATAGTCTCCCTCCCATTTTATTTTTTGGATTTAATTTTAGACAACTATCCTATTAGAACGTAACCAGTTAATTACTGCAACTGTGGATAAAGCTATACTTTTAATTTATCTCAAGGGCGTTATTGCTTGAAATATAACAACTTAGAGTCTTATCCACACATTGGGCTGTTTTTCCACAATTCAACAATTCAACAACTGAACAATCAAAAATTCAGAAATGCTAATCTTCGTAGTCTTCGTCGCCGGATTCAACTGCCGGTACCGGTTCGCGATTCTCTTTTGGAGCCAAAAAGCCCAGATCGGTGTGGGAATCTTTCATATTACAGGCACCCGAGAACATAGCGCCCTGCTCAATAACCAGCGATTTAGCCCGAATATCACCATCCATCTCGCATTTGGCCTGAAGCTCTACTTTTTCTGTGGCGCTGACATTGCCAATCATCCGTCCGGCGATAATAACTGTGGATCCTTCAATTTCTGCCTCGACCACGCCGGTGGCCCCGATTGTGACCGCATCGGAACAGATAATTTTGCCTTTGGCCGTGCCGTCAACTCTCAGGCCGCCTTTGACGTCAAGAGTTCCGTTAAATACGGTGTCTTTGCCAATAATCGTATTCATTGCACCATCCGTTTCGCTTTGAATTAGTTTCATAACTTACTTCAATTCTAAAGGGTTAATGGGTTCATCGTTTATCTTTATTTCATAATGCAAATGCGGGGCGGTAGACTTTCCGGTATTGCCAGATAGCGCAATGCGGCTGCCCGGCAAGACTTTGTCCCCTTTCTGCACCAGAATTTCTTTGTTGTGACCGTAAAGAGAGGTAATAGAGTCATTATGTTTTAGAACGACAATTTTCCCGTAAACTTCATCCTCACCACTAAATATAACTTCACCAATAGCTGTTGCCAAAACCGGAGTTCCCTCGGCACAGGCTATATCAATGCCCGGGTGATAACGGGCAGAGTCATCTGTCACAAAGTCCTGTGAGATAAATCCCTGTATCGGCAAGCCCGAGGGAATGCTCATATCTGCACCGGCTGAGCGCCTGACCGCCGCCATGGCTGTTTTATCAATTGAGGCAAACAATGTGGAATCATCGGGCAGCAGCGGAAACTCAATATCAATTCCGGCCAGATCAATCAGGCGGCTGACAATGTCGCGGGTCTGGTTTAAATTTTGTTCTAACAGCTGCACTTTATACTGATACTTCAGGAGTCGTTCGTTTTCTTCTCTCAAATTATCGGCCATTGTTGCTTCGGCCAAAATTCTGCCATAAAAAACAAAAAACAATATTATGCCCAGCAGCAATACCCCGAAGGCACCGGCGACCGCCTGCAGCAGCAATTTGCGGACACGGATGCCGTGCCTGGGCTCGGCTCCTTCGGGAATGAACATAATGGTTATGAATTTTGAACTGGCCATTTTGTATTATTATATTCTCTTAAAAAGTGAGACAAGGCGCACCAGATCTTCTTCGCCGTAGTATTCGATTTCAATCTTTCCTCTTTTAAGTCCGTGCTTTATTTTTACCGACGTTCCCAATAATTGTTTCAAACTCGATTCAAAATCAGCAATCATCGGCGCCTTTCTTTTGGGAATCAACCGTCTCTTTTTTATACGCCTGATTGTTTCTTCTGTTTCCCGAACCGAAAAAGAGCCTTTAACAATCTGGTCGGCAAATTTCAGCATCTGTTCTTCGGTGGGCAGCGACAATATTGCCCGGGCGTGACCTTCGGTCAGCCGCCCTTTTCTAACCAACTGCTGTACCGGCAGCGGCAAAGACAATAAGCGCATGACATTGGTCACCGAGGTTCTGCTTTTGTTGACGCGTCCGGCCAGCTGTTCGTGAGACAAGCCGCATTTTTCCAGCAAGGTTGTAAAGGCGAAAGCAATTTCTATCGGGTTTAAGTTTTCACGCTGAATATTTTCTACCAGAGCCAGTTCAAGTTTACGAATGTCATCGGTTTCATCCATTACAATAACCGGCACTACGGTAATATCGGCAAGTTTGGCGGCACGCAGCCTGCGCTCGCCGGCAATGATCGTAAAATTGTCACCAGCTTTCGCTACCACCAGCGGCTGCATGATGCCGTCGGTCTTAAACGACTGCGCCAGTTCACTAAGGCGTTCCTCGTTAAATGTCTGGCGCGGCTGCATCGGATTGGGGCTGATGCGATCAGTTGCCACCATTTTCAATTTACTTTCGGTAGTATCCGTGACGGTCTTACTGGGGATCAAAGCCTCAAGACCGCGTCCTAACGCAATTCGATTATTCATCCTGCTATTACCTCTTTGGTGAGTGACATATAATTTTCTGCACCAGTTGACATTATATCATAAAGGATTATCGGCTTGCCAAATGACGGCGCTTCTGATAACCGCACGTTTCGCGAAATTACAGTTTCATAAACACGTTCGTCAAAATGTTTGCGAACTTCGTCTGAGACCTGCCTTGAAAGATTTAGCCTGCTGTCATACATGGTAAGCACGACACCTTCAACAACAAGGCTCGGATTCAAATTTTCTTTAACCAGATTGATAGTGTTCATCAGCTGCCCCAGTCCTTCGAGCGCGAAGTACTCACACTGTATGGGGATGATGACCGAATCAACCGCCGTTAAGACGTTGATGGTTAAAAGCCCCAGGGAGGGCGGACAATCGATGATAACATAGTCAAAGTTCTCCGCTATTGGTGTCAGCACTTTTTTTAGCTGATGTTCACGCGACATCATGTTAACCATTTCGATCTCGGCACCGACCAGAGATATTGACGCTGGCAGGATTTTTAAGTACTCCAGAGCTGTGTCCTTTATAACCTCTTTTGGAGAAACGTTATTTATCAGGATGTCATAGATTGATTTCTCTATTTTATCTTTTGAAAACCCCATGCCGCTGGAACTGTTGGACTGTGGATCCATATCTACCAAAAGGGTCCTGTTTTCGGCGGCGGCCAGGCAGGAGGCCAGGTTAACTGCGGTAGTTGTTTTTCCGACCCCGCCTTTTTGGTTGGCAATTGCAATTTTCTTACCCAGAACAGACTCCTTAAGAAATAACGTTTTTCCTATAACTTCCCTTTAATCTTATCTTTGAGTGAGTTTTCAAACAACTAAAAAGGAGACGAAGTCTCTTTATTTTACAAATTACCTTTTCTGAAAATTGTGAAAGCTTTTCCTGATGAATCGTCAACAGCAGCATAGAGATAGCTGGACGAAGTCTCTTTCTTTTATTTACTATATTTTCTTGAAAATCGTGAAAGCTTTAGCCGGCGAATCGTCACCAGTAGCATAGGAATAGATGGTATACGAAAGCTCACGGGGACATTTACTTGACTGGAATGCACCATAGTAGATAAAAACAGCTGAATGAGATAAAATCTCAGAAATCTTTTTTAGAATAGGACCGGAGAGGCGGACTAAACGGACAGTAATAAGATCAAAAGTCTTATCAAATACGATATCTTCGAATGTCTTCTCAATTATAGAGGGCTTTATTCTCAGTTCCAGCGAAATACGCTTCAAGGCTGAGGCTTTCTTATTTCTGCGCTCTATCAAGATAGTTTGGGCGGGATTTTTAGTAATTATAATAGGAATAGCAGGCAGTCCGCCGCCTGAACCAATATCAAGAAAATTATTGATAGATTCGAGCTCAAATTTTTCGAAAGGAACCAGAGACTCTGCGATTAGTCTCTTTAGATCTGCAGCTGATGTTTCACGTGAAACAAGATTAATTTTCTCGTTTTCTAATGTCAGCAGGCTTAAATAAGCTTGTAATCTGCCGTCCCGGGTATGCTTTTTAAGAATATCCTCAATTTTGACTTCAAAAAAGCAGTTTTCTGATTCAGCCACTATGCTGTCGCTTTATGCCTTTTTAAATGTACAGAAAGTACTGCTACGTCGCCGGGTGTGATGCCTTCTATGCGACTGGCCTGCCCTAAAGAATCCGGGCGGAAACGTTGAAATTTTTCAGTAGCTTCCCGTTTCAACCCCGTAATCGCTTGAAAAATAAAGTCTTCGGGGATTGCTTCATGCTCAAGTTTCTTAAACTTGTCGATTTCGCGTTGCTGCTTCTCGATATACCCTTGATAGCGGATAAAAATCGCCGCACGTTCTAAAACTTCGAGCCGGTCTCTAAATTCACCATTATATGAAACTAACAGGGGCATTGCTCTGGCAATACTTATCCGAGGCTGCTTCAGGAAGTGCTCCAAGGTCATACTATTCATATTGTTAAGTTCGTTAGAGTAGTTCAACAAATCCTCAGCTGTTAATCGAACTTTCTTAAAACTCGAAATAGACTGCTTCGTTTTATTCTGAAGCTCCCGAAATGAATTTAGCACAGTTTTTGGAAGTAAATTATACTTTTCAGCGTAATCAGCCATTCTGTCTCTGGCGTTATCTTCGCGCATTGAAAGTCTGTATTCGGCTCTGGAAGTAAACAAGCGGTATGGCTCGGTGGTCGAGCGGGTTGTCAAATCATCAATCATAACCCCGATATAGCCTTCAGAACGGTCTAAGATAAACGGCGGCTCTTTTTCGATCTGCAAAACAGCGTTAATGCCGGCCATAAGTCCCTGTCCGGCTGCTTCTTCGTAGCCTGAGGTGCCGTTTATCTGACCGGCAAAGAAAAGACCCTTGATAAGGTGAGTTTCTAAATTTGCTTTGATCTGACGCGCCGGGCAGTAGTCATATTCCACGGCGTAGCCCGGCCGGGTTATTTCCACTTGCTCCAAGCCGGTAACTGTTTTGATAGCAGCAACCTGAACCTCTTCTGGTAGAGATGTTGAAAAGCCATTGGGATAAACCTCGCTGGTGCCGTTACCTTCCGGCTCCAAGAAGAGCTGATGACGCGGCTTATCCACAAATCGGTAGAACTTATCCTCAATAGACGGGCAATAGCGCGGACCGGTGGAATTTAGCTGACCGGAAAAAATAGGCGAGCGTTTGATGTTTTCTAAGATAATCTCTTTGGTCTTAGCGGTAGTATAAGTCAAATAGCAGGGAGTTTGCTCGAATGCGACCCTTTTTGTCTGATGCGAAAAGAGCGGCATCGGTTCATCTCCCGGCTGAATCTGGCATTTGTCCCAGTCTATAGAATCTCCATTGAGACGGGGAGGAGTGCCGGTTTTTAGCCGTGAGATTTCAAAACCTAACCCCCGAAACGAATCAGAAAGTTTATAGGCTGCCTTTTCTCCAATGCGACCGGCCTTTATCTTTTTTTCTCCGATGTGAATCAGTCCGCCTAAGAATGTTCCCGTAGCAACTATGATCACTTCGCATAGTATGATCTCACCCGATTCTGTTCTGATTCCTTTTACTCTGCCGTTTTCAGTCAGAATTTCGCCGGCCAGATCTTCGATGATTTCAATTTTATTGGCCCTTGAGACATATTCTACAATATAATCATTGTAGTGACGGCGGTCACACTGCACCCTGGTAGACCAGACCGCCGGACCTCGCGATAAATTTAATCTCCGAAATTGAATCCCTGCAGCGTCAGCAGCCATGCCCATAATTCCACCCAGAGCATCTATCTCTTTGACGACGTGAGATTTGCCAATCCCCCCGATAGCAGGATTGCAGGACATCAGCGCTAACTTCTTAGCGTCCATGGTGACAATAGCCGAAGTTTTACCCATCCGCGAGGCGGCCAGAGCGGCTTCAACCCCGGCATGTCCGCCGCCTATTATAACTATGTCAAAATCTTTAGTAGTCATCTTAAGTTTCAATAGAGTTCAATTTATATGAAAAACAGAAAAAAGCGAATAGAAAAGACTGTGCGTTTCATGTGAAACAAAAAAATAGTCAGCTGTTATTTACCAATGCAGAACTTCGAAAAAATCTGCCCCAGAATATCCTCATTATATATGCGGCCGGTAATCTCGGCCAGTTCACTGGCGGCCAGTCTTAAGTCTAAGGCGGTTAGCTCCGGCGATTGATTTTCAGCTAGTTTTGATTTTGCCTGCTTGATTTCAGCTAAAGCTGATTTAAGTTTTTGCTGATGTCTTGCTGAAGTTACGACTAAGCCGGAAGTCAGGTCCGGCATCGATTCAGCTATGGCGTTGACTAAAACTCTTTTAAAGCTGTCAATTCCCTGACCGGTCAGACACGACAGAGGCAGAACATTATAATCTGATAATAATTCCTCGGTCTTTTTGTCGACTGAAACTTTGTCAATCTTGTTGCCCAAGATAATTGAATTTCTATTTAGATTTTCGTTTAAGTCTTCTGACAGATTTTCAGCCCATTTTTTCTGGGAAAGGTCGGCCATCCAGATAATCAAATCAGCCTGGCCCATAATTTTTTTAGCTGAGCTCTGGCCGGCTTTTTCTATAACACCGCCACCGCTTCTGAGACCGGCGGTGTCTGTAATGTTGACAGCCTGCCCCCCCAGTTCAATCCATTCCGACAGATAATCCCTGGTAGTGCCCGGAGTTGGAGTAACCAGAGCACGCTCTTGTTTTAAGAGAAGATTAAAAAGTGATGACTTGCCTGCATTCGGGCGTCCGGCGATGGCAACTTTGAAACCTTCGCTGATAATCCTACCACCTGTATACGAATCCGCCAGTTCTTTTATAGATTGAGCTAGATTATTTAACCGGTCGACCAGCTGGCTGGTTTCTTCGGGATCAATTTCTTCTTCAGGAAAATCAATAGAGGCTTCGACTTCGGCCAATATCTCGATTAGCTCAGTGCGAAGTTTTTCGATATGCTCAGAATAATTTCCGATTAAGTGTTCTCTGGCAACATCATATGATTTTTGGGTATTGGCCTCGATAATTTCGGCCACAGCTTCGGCTTTACTCAGGTCAATCCGCCCCGATAAAAAGGCAAGTTTTGTAAACTCTCCAGGTTCGGCTGCTCTGGCTCCGGACTTCAGCAGGATTTCCTGAATTTTTTTAACCACCAGAGAGCCGCCATGGCTGAATATCTCTATTTGCTCCAGGCCGGTATACGATCTTTCCTTTGGCATAAAGACCGCCAGGATTTCATCTATTTTTTGAAGATTGTCATCGACAAAAAACCCGTAACGCATCAGAAACGGTTTGAAGTCTGATTCATCTTTTCGAATAGCTCTGAAATGTTTTGATAAAAAAGCGAGGCTTTGCCTCCCGGCTAAACGGATGGCAGCAATACCGCCTTCACCCGGAGGCGTAATAATAGCGACAATCGTATCTTCATTTATGGAGGACTTTTGGCTTGTGGTTGTCATCATTAGAATTTGCTTAAGACGTTTCTACTTTATTTGCTTTGGGCCGTTTAAAGATAACGTAGTCGAGCAAAGAGAATATTGAAAAGCATGTCCAGTATAAAACCAGTCCGGCTGCAAATCTGTAGAATATAAAACCCATAAAGAACGGCATAATATACATAATCATTTTGTTCTGCTGAGTTGAAGCCATTGTAATTTTCTGCGACACAAACTGGGCGCCTATCATGACTAAGACCAGCAAAATGTAGGGGTCGGTTAAACCGGAGGCACCGCGAGAGAGGTCATCGATGAACCAGAAAAAAGGCGCTTCACGAAGAAGTATGGTTGAGCGAAAAACAGAAAACAGAGCAAAAAACAGAGGCATCTGCGGCAGCATTGGCAGACAGCCGGAAATAGGATTTACCCCGTGCTTCTTATAGAGCTTCATCATTTCTTTATTTAATGCTGCCGGGTCCTTTTTATGTCTTTTCTTAAGTTCTTCAAGCTGCGGCTGTATATCTTTCATGGCCTGCATGGACTTGAAGGATTTTAAAGACAGCGGCAGAGTTATCAGTTTTACCAATAATGCGAACAGGATAATGACAATGCCGTAGTTGGGAATGAAGTTATACATGCGCGGCAAAATCCAGACAATAGCGATTGCAAACGGCTTTATGAGCCAGCCGACATAAGGGGTGGTGCCAATACCCAGGATATCTTCAAGCCCGACATCGTAATCCGCAAGCAAATTGTAATCCATAGGGCCGACAAAGATCGTAAAGCTGTCAGCAAACGAGGGCACATATTCTATTGGCAGATTAAGTCCGGCAATAATTTCGCGCGCTTCGACAGGGCCATCGCTGGTTATGACTGTTCCAATCTGACCACGCGCAAAAACCCGGTCGGCGGCTTTATTTCGCGGGATAATAATTGATGCAAAATATTTTGAGCGCAGGCCGGCCCATTGCGTGACGCCGTCAAGAGTCTGATTAAGTTTGTCGTCTTCGTAGTCATCGAGCATCACCCTCGAATCACCCATCATGGCAACCGCCGCCATTTCTTCGTAGTCCTGCTCGATTTGAGGTTCGGTTACTCCCGGAGAAGTGTTCCAGACAATCTGGTACTGCCGCTCAAATCCGAACTGGTCCCGGTTACGAATTTCTATAACCAGATCAAAGTCGTATTTGTCCGGATAAAATTTGTAATGCTTAATCAGCTCGCCGCCATTGCCGTAGTTGTAGCGGTAGGTCAATTCGACTACCTCAGATTCGGCGTAGTAAGTTCCGGCAGGTTTGCTTGAGCTATAATGAACTTTTGAAGCCGAGAAAGTCTCTGCTGCAAAGGTGAAATCAGGCGTGGCGTTTTTGGACAAACTCAGCATATCAATTTGTCCGTTACCGCCATAGCTGTATTCTTTTAGTAAAAGAGTAACCAGCCCGCCGCCGTAAGAGCTGAGACTTACTTCGTATTTATTAGTGATTATCTTAACAGTATCAATAGTTGCTGTCTCGGCTGCAAGACTGGCGGTATCAGCCTTGAAAGGATCATAAGGTTGATTTGTTGGTGGTGACTGGTCGGAAAATAATTGAGGCTTACTTTTGTCGGCCTGCCTGACATCTGATTCAGCCTGCGAAGTACTGTCGGCAGTTTTTTCCTCTGGCGTCGGCGGTTCATACAGCCCCAGCGTCTCAAGCAGGGGATAGTAAAAAATTATCAGCAGCGCTAAAACTATTATGATGGGGAGAGTTTTCTTATCCAATTAATTTTCCTTTAATTAGTCAGCCTTGTCAGTTGACCGGATCGTATCCGCCCGGGTGCCAGGGGTGGCATTTACTTAATCTTTTGAGCGTCATCAAAAACCCTTTCATCACTCCGTACCGGGAAAATGAATCAATGGCATAATTTGAGCAGGAAGGATAAAAGCGACAGTTGCTGCCTATAAGTGGTGAAATTAAAATCTGATAAATACGAATGAGGTAAACAACCGGGTAGGCCAGCAGAGAATGCAGGCTATTTCTGCTCTGAAATTTTTCTGAAAGCGAGATTGATTTCCTGGCTGATGTTCTGGAAAGAAGGTTCATTTTCAATTATGCGAAGCAGTATGGCGACTGTGACTGGACGGCTTAAAATATTTCTGTTTAATCTTACAGCCTCGCGGAAAAGACGTTTGAGGCGATTGCGAAATGCTGCAGTTTTTATCTTCCCTGACAGCAACACCGCACATTTGAAAGACTGAGAATTTTCCCATACAACAGTACAATAGCGACCCGGATAGCGCTGCCCTCCTTTTAAAAGCCGTGATATTTCAAGCCTGCTTTTTAAGCTTTCACTTCTGTTAAGTCTATTTGCTACGGGCAACTTTTACGGTCAATCTTTTCCTTTTTTTAGCGCGTCTACGGGCCAGCACATTACGTCCGCCTTTGGTGGCCATTCTTTTTCTAAAACCGTGGTCGTTCAGTTTTTTACGGTTCGATGGTTGAAATGTTCTTTTCATCAATAATACCTTTCTTACGAGCCACCCAATATACAAATAGGCAGGCTTTCGTCAAGGCAATATATGCTTTTATTGCTATCTTCGAGAGCATTTGGGCGAAATTCAAAAAGGTTTAACGAATCAGACCGAAGTACCCTATATTATTATTGTCAATGAGCATGTCATTTATGGGTGAAAATATGGGTGAAAAAGCTGCCAATTTATTTGAGTATTTTGGCTTTAAGTCGAAAAACTACTATCATGCCGAGGCCAAGGCCAATTATCAGGCCGATGACCAGCTGGCTTATTATCTTGATATGTCCGGCCGGGCTGAATTTTCCGGCACATTTAACGAAAATCAAATTCCGTTATATAGCTCTAAGGGGAAATTTGCGGTTCACCCGGTTATGATTTGTTTATACGCCCTGGGTAATAGCGAAATTTATCTTAAAACGAAAAGAGAAAGCAGCCGTGACAATCTTATCAGGATTGCAGACTGGCTTACTGAGTTTCAAAAAGCCGATGGCGGCTGGCAAAACCCGTTTGCTATGCCGAAATTTGAGCTTGAGGCCGGTTTTTTATCGGCCATTACTCAGGGAAAAGGGATTTCTGTTTTAGTCCGGGCATTTTTGGTCAGCAAGGAGTCCAGATATGTTGATGCGGCCATCAAAGCTTTGAAGTCATTCTTTGTCGATATTTCTAATAATGGGGTGCGAAGGCAGCTGAATGATATTATTTTTTATGAAGAATATCCGGCTGTGAAAAATTATCAGGTCTTAAACGGCTTTATCTACGCACTCTGGGGACTATTGGACCTGGTCAGATTAACTGATGACCAGCAGGCCAAAGAGTTATGGCACGACGGCCTGGAATCTCTGACGCAGCTGCTTCCTTCATATGATAACGGCTACTGGTCACTTTATCATATCGGGGACGGCATCAAAAATCCGGCGACAATACCCTATCACAAAATGCATATCGAGCAGCTGAAAGTGATGTTTGAGATTACAGGTAATGGTTTGTTTTATGAATACTCTGAAAAATGGCAAAAATATTTAGATAATAACTTTAATGCTATGAAAACATTACCGCAGAAAATTCTCTGGAATCTGAGCCGGGGCCTATGATTTTTGAACATAGCCGGGTCTAAAGTAACGGGGTAATTTCTGTCTGAAGGGGTAAAGTAGTAATTTCCGGGCCGTTTTCAGTCATTAGCAGATCAATCTCAGAGCGAAAACCGCAATCATCGAGATAAATTCCGGGCTCGACTGAAAATAAATGCCCGCTCTGCAGAATTCTTCTGTCTTCGGTTTCAAGGTTATCGATATTCGGGCCAGCTCCGTGAACGCTGGTGCCGATTGAATGGCCGGTGCGATGTGTGAAGTTTTTCCCGTATTCCGTTTGATTAATGATATTCCGGCAAGCGTCATCGGCATCGGCGCCATAAAGCGGTTTTTTGCCGAAATTTGAGTGAAGATATTCAACAGCAGCATCTCTGGCTTTGGCAACGGTTGAAAAAATATTGCTGAGTCTTTGAGGAATTTCTTCTTTTTGGCCGCAAAAGGCCATCCAGGTAATATCAGCAAAGACCGCTTGCGGCTGTTTCAATTTCCCCCACAAATCCAGTAAAAGCAGCTGCCCTTTTTTGATTTCGGCTGATTTCCCATTTACAGCTTCATAATGGGGATTGCCGGCGTTGCCATCGACACCGCAGATCGGGGCATGATCTGTTTCCATATTGTTTTCTGTAAATTTATTTAAAACAAACTGGGCCACATCATATTCTGTAATGGCGCTGCCGTTTCTTAAAGAGTCTGTCACGTACTCAAAAGCCTGGTCTTTTATTGTAAGAACAAGTTTGGCGGCCTGTCTGTGAAGAGCTACCTGTTCATCGCTCAGGCGGGCTTCAAAATTGGCAATCAAATCTGCCGAAGAGACAATTTTTTCAACATGCTGAGATACCTGTTCAATGGTGCCGGCATCTACCAGTCCGATATACGGCAGTCTGCCCGACGGCGAATATTCCATAGCTATTCTCTTTTTGCCCTGCAAAATTTCTGCGAGGGCGGCTTCAACTTTCTTGTAGCCAAAACAAGGCCGGATTTCCCCCGGCAGATGCTTATATAGGATTTCTTCGATTGGATTTACCAGACAGATGGGCTCGCCGTCTGCTGGAATGAGATAAAACATCCGGCGGGTCACAAATCCGGTTACGTTTAAGAAATCCATTGCGATTCTGTTATAGCCGTGGAAATCTGCTAAGAGCCAGCCATCCAGATTATGCTCTTTTAAATAGCTCTGTATTTTCGGTATATCTAAGGCCAGAGAGGGGCTCCTTTTTTATTAAGTCGAAGTTTGCATAACAAATATAGCAAAAACTGCGGCCAAGTCACATATCATTTTGAGTCGTCTTGACCTCAGAAGCAGATAGCGATATGCTTTAGGGCTGAATAATATGAATATTTCTCGAATTGTAATAACGGGCGCTCCGGCCTCGGCCAAAACAGAATTTATTGAACGGCTCAAAGCGATGCCCGAGTTTGGGAAATTCAGATTTTTCGAGGAGCTGGCCAGAAAGCTTCTGGCAGAAAACAGCAGCGGCAGAAATAACCCCGAAGAATTTCACCGACGTATTTATGAGGCACAAACCAAACGTGAAAGCGAGCTGGGAGAGAGGCCGTTTATTACAGACCGGGGGACTCTTGACGCTTTTGCCTTTCATCCGGAATCAATCAATTTGATTGGTACAACTTTCGAGCGTGAATATCGTAGATATTCAGCAGTTATGCATCTGGGGACAGCGGCAACTTTAGGAGAAAAGTTTTACGCTCGGGATGACATTCGCACAGACAGCATAGAAGAGGCACTCAAGATAGAAAAAGCTTTGGGCAAGATCTGGAGCGGTCATGATTCGTATAATTATATAGCTGCAGAAATTGAAATAGAGCAGAAGTTTTCGAAATTTATGGCTTTACTTAGAGGGCTTATAAACAAATAACTAATTGATAATAGCGGCCATTAAACGTTATATAAAGAACATCTGAATATATTAGGAGAAATAATGAGAAGAATCGTTTGTTTTGCTATAGCAGTTTTGCTCGCTCTTTCGGCCAGCGCTTTTGCCGGTTCTAAATCCGACGATTTTAAGAAATTTAAGGCTGACTATAAACAGCTTAACATCGACCTGCTTAATACTACCTGTGAAGTAATTGAAGTTGAAAACTTTGTATACTCAAAAGATCTGGCCACTTTCACTTTTGAAAAGGGCACTTTTTATCTGTTAAGGTATGTAAATGACCGGCCTACTACGGCCATTTTTTCAGGACAGGGCCGCGCCCATATTTCCATACCGTCTGATGTAGAACGAAACAGTTTGAGATCAGTTGCCAAAGACAGCGTTGTAAATGAAAGCTTTGAATACTGCTTTATTCGCTTTGGCGACAATCTGGACGCGAAACTAAAAGAGCGATTTAAAGCCGAGCGGATAAAGCTTAACTGGAAGATATATAACATCGCCAAGCAGGGACAGGGAGAGGTGTTTTTTCGTCCGGTTATCCAGCATTATTACGACAACTATTTTCAACTTCTTCGTTCATGCTATGAACGGGCCGATGATGGTTTTTTCTGGATTGATTTTAACCGCTATGTGCTGGCCTTTGACCCTAATCAGCCCGAAGAGTTTCAGCTGTCTTATGAATTTCAAGGCGGCGATTTTACCGTTACCCCGGCAGCAGTTTTGCAGCGGCAGGAATCTGCCGTTTATGACAATGCCGACATTTCAGAACTAAATTACCCCACTACCAGTCTTAAGCGACACGGCAAAATTAAAATGGGCGGCTCCGACGGCACCAGACTTGATGCCGCCGAAAGTTCTATTTCAATTGTTATAAATCGTGACAGCCTGAAATATGTCTCTCTTTTTCTGCACCGTTATCTCAGAGAAGATTCGATTTATTTTGACGGCGCCAAAGTTGATTATAAACGAAGAAAAGATTTTGCCTTCATAGGCGTAATCCTGCCAGAATACAAATATAAAGGGGACACGCTGAATTTCAGGCTATGGTACAAGGGTAAGAATTTTGACAACATCCTGCCATATGTGGATAACCCGGCGGCCTCAACAGTATCATTTGAATTTGAAATCCGCTCCGGCTCAAACTATTACATGCCGGGAAAAATGGCTGTTTCCAGTTCAGGGAGGAAAACAGATTCTTTTGAGGCTATACCCGACCACCTTTATAACACTTTTTATATTCAAGGTTATGTTTCGGGAACGGATACGGTTAAGCACAATTCGGATATCGGCATTCAACTGAATCTTCTCAGACTGGGATATATTAACAAGCGTAATTTCACCTGTTTTATCCCTGACCATACCCACCAGGGAGCAGTAGTAGACGCCTTTAACTATCTGACCTCAAAGTTCGGTTCACCTCATGCGGCCTTTGAAATTTTTGTGTCACCGGAAGATGGACGCGGTATGCCGGGACTGATTTTTGCCCCGCAGGTTGTCTGTACTTCTGAGAAGGAAGCATTTGGAGGCATAGATTTAGTTGCAGGTAACGGTGTGGCTGAACAATGGTTTGGCGGAGGACTTAGGCCAATGTCCGACCGCGAGTCGTGGGTCGGCAGAGCATTACCAGAATATCTGTCGCTCATGTTTGTTGAGCACAATCGCGATGCCCGCTCCTACTATTCAAATCTGTTTAACAGACGCGACACTCTTCTGAACGCTATTGCCAGAGGCTGGGACAAGCCGCTGGCGACAGGCAGCAGGCTGAACAGAACACTCAGCAGTAACAAAGGTGTCTGGATGATGCATATGCTGCGCATGCTGATGTTTGATACCGAAAAACATACCGCAACTAAATTTATGCGCTTTTTAAGAGAGCTCTCAGTGGTCTGCAACAATTCAACATTTACTAACAAAGACATAATCAAACTGGCCGAGAAACATTACGGCGGATCACTTACTGACTTTTTCAAGCACTGGCTTTATGATTTTAATATTCCGGAGTTCAACGTGGAATATTCATTTACTATAAAAGATGACGGTTATTATGTCAGCGCTGCTGTCGTTACTAAAAGAGTTGGTGAAGATTTTACAGCCTCAGTAATTATGCGAGTGCGTTTAAAAGGTGATGGTAAGGATGAATCAGTTTATTTTCGTAAAACTATAAACGGACCGAGTGATACCTTTGAGCTGGGACCGTTTTCACGTGAGCCGAAAGAATTTACATTCAACGAATTTTTCAGCGTCTTGTCTGAGGATAAAGTGAAGAAGAAGTAAGCGAAAAATCTACAGTAACTTCTCAAGCAAGAGCTCAATGTCTGTCATTAGAAATGGCTTGTTAAGAAAGCCATCCGGTTTGGGGCAATCGGGATCGGACTCAATTTCGCTTACGGAATAACCTGAAATAATCACTACCGGCATCTCCGGATTTTTCCCTTTGATATTTTTTAGCAACTCCAGCCCGTTCATGTTGGGCATTCGTAAATCTGTGATAACCATGGCAAATTTTTGCTGGTCTAATTTCGAAAGCGCTTCCTGGCCGTCTGCAGCCTGAACCGACTTATAAGCAAACACTTCCAGCATTTCTGATAAGAGAGATGCCATATTGGGGTTGTCATCGACTATTAATATAGGTTTTTCCACTTATATTTCTCCACTATAGGATATCGACAGTTAATGCCTATTGATTAGCGCTTTTCAGGTCTATTAAGGCGTTTTTCAGCGACGGCCACCAGCTCGGCCTGCATAGCCGGCAAACCTGTTTTGTTGAGAGATGAAATCAAAAAGCCCGGGGAAGAATCGTTTAAAGGCATGATGAATTCCGGATTTGCATCGTGTTTATTATAGATCATGAAACAGGTAATATTTCCGGCCCCAATCTCATTCAGAACTTCTCTGGTCTGGGCAACTCGCTCTTCGAGCTGCGGGTCGGAGCAGTCGGCCACATGTAAGAGAAGATCGGCATTGCTGACTTCCTCAAGAGTGGATTTAAATGACTCTACCAGCTGATGAGGCAATTTTTTGATAAAGCCCACGGTATCAGAAAAAACGATTTGACAGGGATAGCCCGAAGACATCACCCGGGTAGTCGAATCAAGAGTGGTAAACAGCATATTGGCTGTTTGAACCTTAGCTTTGGTCAAAAGATTAAATAATGTAGATTTGCCGGCGTTGGTGTAACCGACCAGCGCGACTTTGAAGAGACTTTGCCGCCTTTTTCTCTGGGTGGAGCGCTGGACATCAAGCTTGGCTAATTTCGATTTAAGATGAGCGATTTTGGTTCTGACCTGCCGTCTGTCAGTTTCAAGCTGGGTTTCACCGGGACCTTTGGCGCCGACACCTCCATACTGCCTGGAAAAGTGCACCCAGGCACCGGTCAGCCGTGGCAAAGTATATTCCAACTGCGCCAGTTCTACCTGCAAACGCGCAGCAGCGGTTCTGGCCCGGGACGCAAACAGGTCAAGAATAAGAATCGGCCGGTCTAAGACTTTGACGTCAAGTTTCTCTTCAAGATTACGCTGCTGGGCCGGGGTCAGCTGGTCGTCAAAAATAAGACAGTTGCCATCAAGTTCTTCAAGTTTTTCTTTCAGCTCCTCAACTAAACCCTTGCCGATATAAAAAGCCGGGTCCGGGCGATTTTTGACCTGAATCCGTCTGCCAATTACTTTGCAGGCCGATGAAATAGCCAAAAGTCGCAGTTCATCCAGCGAATCGTTAACATCAGCCTTAAGCCGGGAATTGGCCGCCAGCCCTACCAGAATTGCTCTCTCTGAATTGCTCTTATCGTTACTAAATGCCATCTCCATTATAATATGTCAGTTATCAGCCGATTCAACCAAATATTCTGTAAATAAACCGATATAACTCTTATGGCTGCTTTAGAAAAAATCGTGACTTCCGAGGGTCACCTGATAGACTCCGGCCTGATGCGCCAGATTTTTGATGCCATTATCTCCGACGGCGGCGAATTTCAAATTCTCAATTTCGAGATCGGCAAAACCAATCAGGAAGCCTCTAAGGCTGATCTTAAAATTATGGCCGGCGACATTGAGTCGATGAACAAAATCCTGCTCAAGCTGAGTTCACTTGGCTGTGTCATAGACCAGGAGAGCGAAGTTTCGCTGAAGCCGGCCCCAGCCGATGGCGTGGTGCCTCCGGATTTTTACAGCTCAACCAACCATGAAACTTTTGTTCGTCTAAATGGCGGCTGGAGCACAGTTGAAAATCTTAGAATGGATTGTGCGATAGTGGTGGAGGGCAGCAAAGCCTCGGTCAAGAAATTCCGGGACCTGAAAAAAGACGAACAGATAGTGGTCGGACTGGGCGGCATCAAAGTTGTGCCGGAATTTGCCGAGCGCGACCGGGCAGACTTTGCTTTCATGACCGGCGAAATTTCTACTGAGCGAAAAGTCCGGCTGGTGGTTGACCGGGTGGCTGAAATAATCGGAGATAAATCCAGAAGAGTAGCGGTTGTCTCCGGCCCCGTGCTGGTTCATACCGGCGGCTCGAACGGACTTATCAAACTTATCGAAAACGGATATGTTCAGCTTCTCTTAGGCGGTAATGCCATAGCCGTTCATGATATCGAAGCGGCTCTTTACGGAACCTCGCTGGGGATCGATCTTTCCACGGGTAAACCGGTTGAGATGGGACACCGCAATCATTTGAGAGCCATCAACGAAGTCAGACGGGCTGGTTCAATTGCCAATCTGGTAAAAGAAGGCACACTTAAATCGGGCATTATGTACACCATTGTTAAAGCAGGTATTCCTTATTCGCTGGCCGGCTCTTTGCGTGATGACGGGCCGCTGCCTGAAACTATCACCGATATGAACGAAGCACAGGATGACCATTTCCGGCTGCTTAAAGATGTTGATATTGTTATTATGCTGTCATCCATGCTGCATTCAATCGCGGTGGGAAATATGATACCATCCCGGGTCCTGACAATCTGCGTTGATATTAATCCGGCGGTTATTACTAAACTCAAAGACCGCGGCTCTCTGCAGACTATTGGCGTTGTCACCGATGTCGGCCTGTTCATTCATATGCTGGCTGAACAACTGACTGCCAGTTAGCTAAATCTGCTTATCTGGCAGTTTGCCTCTTGTCAATAATTTTAGTAACTTCCGATCATGTACAACGAAACCGTAATTGATCATTTCAAAAATCCTCGCAATGCCGGTGAGATAGAAAATGCCGATGGCATCGGTACGGTCGGCAATCCGGCTTGCGGCGACGTCATGAAAATGTATATCAAAGTGACAGATGACGTTCTTGCTGATATTAAACATAAGACCTTTGGCTGCGGAGCGGCTATAGCCTGCAGCTCGGTAGCCACCGAAATGGTTAAGGGGAAAAGGTTAGACGAAGTGAGTAAGCTTACCCGGGATGAAGTTGCCGCCGAGTTAAAGGGACTGCCGCCTGAGAAGATGGACTGTTCCAATCTGGCGCCTGATGCAATCCGGGCGGCTATTGAAAATTATAGAGGAAATAAACTCGAAAACAAAGAAGATCAAAATGAATCAACAGCTTAATTACAAATGTTCAAAATGCGCTAATAACGTTTGTGAAATTGGCGAAATGCGGGTGGCCGGCGGATTCTGGAGTAAAATTTTTGACGTTCAAGGCAGCAAGTATACTGCTGTTATCTGTCAGCGCTGCAGTTATACTGAGTTTTTCAGAGCTGACAGCAGCAAATTGGGCACAATTTTCGATTTCTTCACTAACTAAGTTAGTTTTCCGCTGCGCGTTGTATTTAGATTTAGAACAATAAGGAAAAGCTTTCTTCATATTCATTACTTTTTCCGCTGCGCGTTGTATTTAGATTTAAGCCAGAGTAAACAAACTCTCTTCGTATTCGTGGGTTTTTTCAAAACCAAGATTCGTATAGCATTTTATGGCGGCCGCGTTATCACATTTGACGTTTAATGCTACCAGCAAGCCTTCGGCGGCAAGTTCTTTCATTAATACCGCTGTTACTTTGGATGCCAGTCCCTTATGCCGAAATGTTTCAGACGTGGCAATATTGCCAAGCATAGCTATCTTATATTTTTTTGAGTAAACGTGAACACCTGCCGCCGCAACTAAGTCATTTTCAAAAAAACAGCCGAAATATTTCTGAGTCTCAAGCATACGATTATTGAAATAGTTATCAGGGTAAGCTTGCTTATAAAGTTCCTGCAGCTGCTGGTAATGTGACGAATCAAGTCTGATGATGTTGTCATTTTTATCAGGAGCGATACTATCGCATTTTTGTCTGTCGACAAGTTTCATTTTCAAGAATTTGCCAAGCGGCTTTTCGTTATAACTTTCTCTGAAGACGCTGCGGCAACCTTTGAGAAAATGGCAGTAAAATTCTTTTGGCATAAGCGTCACAGTTTCTTTAAGCAAATCATAAAATCTGTCTGTCAAGCCAAAGGCAAATACCGTAGCTGTTTTTAGTCCGCTGTATATCAGGATCAGTTCTTCTATTCGGGCACGCTGGTAGTAGTCGGCCGCCCACTGGCAGTCCCGGAAATAAAAGTCATCAAGGTCCCCCTGATGATAGCCGAAGAGAACCGGGTCTTTCTGGAAATGTCGCTCCAGATGCTTTTTGTTGGTAGTAAAGACGAGCATGTTCTTTATAGAACGAAAGAGTCAAAGATAGTCGTGGCTGCTGTGTGCTTACTCCTGTGATGAAACAGGTTCGGCCTCAATTGTGTTTACTCTTGGATTGCGAAAATATTCGGTGCCAGTCCAGCTTACTCCTATAAAAAACATAGCTTTTCCCTGACCGGTAAAATCAAAGCGGGTTTGGAACCAGTAGCCATCCGAGTTGGGAGCGAACATCATAGACATCTCAAGCTTTTTCATTTTGAAAAAGAAATTCCCTCTTTTTTTAGCAGGGGTGAAATCAACCCTTACCAGATGAAATGAGTCGGCGTCAAAATAGTATTCACCATTGATGGCCTTTTTGTCTTCTGTCAATGATTCCACCTTAAATTTATGGCAAAGATAATCGCTGATCGTGCTGTCATGCACGCCAAGATAGGTTATGCTGTAATCCTGTTTGTTTTGATCATAGAAGGGTGACAAAATCGAATAAAAGATATCGAGTGAGCCTCTTTTCTTTTTCTTTTCTGTCATTACTTTGGCTATTTTGGTCAACTCATCTTCGGACATAAGTTTGCCATTTTTGTAATAGGCGTTAAATGTTTCATCGTAGAATACAGAATCGTTTTTAAACGTGAGCGTTACTGTTTTTTCCAGACGCATTTTTTCTTTCATTTCGCCGTTGTCATCTTTCTCCAGCTCTATAAATTCCGCGTCGAAAATTACATCTCTAATTTCCGCCCTCTGCCGTGCCTCGACTTCGACTACTTTCTGTATTATAGCATCGGGGTCAATCGCAGTCTCCTGCTGTGAAAAACTACTGCCTGCTAAAAGCGTAAATATAACGCTCAGGCTTACGGTCAAAAGCTTTGAATAGTTCAATATAAATTTTCCTCTATTTCTATTGTTTCTATGATATCACCGACGACAATATCGTCAACAAATTCCATCCCCGCAATAACCTGCCCAAAAACAGTATAGCGTGCTTCCAGATGAGGCTGCGGCGACAGAGTTATAAAGAACTGCGAGCCGCCGCTGTCCTTGCCGGAGGTTGCCACGCCGAGAGTGCCTCTGCGATACTTTTCCGAAGAATACTCGCACCTGATATAATAGCGCGGACCGCCCCAGCCGTCGCCTCTGGGGTCGCCTCCCTGAGCTACAAAATTTGGCACTACCCGATGGAATTGTAGTTCATCATAAAATCCGTCTTCGGCCAGTTCAATAAAATTAAGAACTGTCAAAGGCGCCACATCGAAATATAATTCAATTTCAATATCTCCGCGGTTTGTTTTGATTGTGGCATAAGGGTTGGTACGATATTTCTCCAGTCTGCTTTCTAATTCGCTTTCGCTGATTATGGTAAATGTCTGGCGGATAATATTATCGCGATTTTCACCTATAACTTCTTTGTAAATCCTGGCCGCATCCTGGCGCACAATATATTCAGGGTCAATTGCTGCATTTAATAAAAGTTTCATGGCCAGCGAGTCATTCTTATTATCTTTTAGAAATGTTTCGGCTAAGGAAACTATGGAGCGTCGTATATCGACATGGGGTTTTTTGCTGGCCATTATTAATTTTACCAGCTGCGGCAGGTAGTTTTTTAATTTATGTTTTTCAATCTGCCCGACAGCGCTGGCTGTTACTACATAATCTGAATCAGCCAAAGCCTGACTGATATAATAGTCGCGGTTTGAGCTGTCGCTTGAAATCAGGGCCTCAAACGCCGCTGTTCTGACCATAGCGCTGGCATCCATAAAGAGTTTTGAGAGGCGTGGGGCTACTGTGCTCTGTCCTATAAGCTGGTAGCTTTCGGCGCAGGCGGCTTTTAATCTGGGGCTGTCTGTGGCCATCAGCGAATCAATAAGATTTACAGCCCTATCTTTTTGAAACTCTGCCAGATATTTAACCGCCGCCGAGGATACATAATCCGAGCCGAACGTTCTGATAATGTCATAGGTTTCGGCTATGGCGCCATCGTTGTCTTGTGCACGCAAGGCGTTAAGAATTGCTACAACTATTTGGGGCCTGTCTGCCCGGGTTAACTTTCTTAAAAGCTGCCTTTGTGCTTCCTCGGAATTTTTGTTTCCCAGAGCGGTAATCGCCTGGGCTTTCACCCCCGGGTCGCTGTCATTGGCCGCAATTGACAACAGGTGGGTGGCTTCATCTGTTTTAACATTGTCCAGCCCGCGCACGGCGATACCTCTGACAAAGGGGTCGGCGTCGGCCAGATATCTTTTATAGAGAGGCAGAGCTTGAGAAACTTTGAGCCGAGCCAGGCTGTATAGCGCCATTATCTTTACTTCTTCGTCAGGCTCAGTATTAAAAAGATCAAAGAGATCCGGAACCAAAGCAATCGCCCTGGCATTGTAGACCGACATGCAGGCAGCTTCGCGAACTTCGGGTGAAGGATGTTTTAAATAAGGAACTATTTCAAGGTGCAGTTCGGTCATAGTGCTGTCAGCCAGTCTGCCGGCCGCCAGGACTGCTTCAACGGCTACTTTGCCGGGCAGTTCAAAGGCTATATCCAATAGTTTTGAGGCGTAATGTTTTTGCCCGGTCAGTCCGATAGCAAAAGCCGCCTGGCGGGCTACGTCGGACGAGGCGTCTTCTAAAATCGCCGCATACAATTTTTCGCCGGAATTCTTACCGCCAATGCGCCCGATGGCCAAAGCAGCCCGTCGCCGGATTTCGGGCTCTGTCTCATTGAGATAATCGTTCAGACGATCCGAATGCAGACGCTGGTCTTCGAAATGAATAATTTCGGCAATTTTTTCTTCTATCGATAGCGAGCGAAAAGTGTCATAAATGAAATATGCAAAAACTACCAGAATAATTATTGCCAGAAATGAGGCTGCTCTTTGAATTTTCTTCTTCACTATTCAATCAATCTATAACCGGCCGATTTGGCGGTCAATAAATAACGGAGCCGATTCTACTTGCTGAATTTTCTGGCCATTTTTTCAAAGAGCGGGCTGGAAAGTTTTTTCAGGTCTTTGCTCAGTGAGCTTAATTCAGCCTGGCTTAGATTATTGAGTTTTCTGGCAAATTTTCCGCTTTCAATCTCTTTATAGCGGGCTCTCATTTTCTTTTTGACCGATTCACCCACTATTTCAGGACCGGCCTCAAGAGAGCCAAATCTGGCCGCCACCGAAATACGCTCAAACATGCCTTCTATCCCATATTTCTTGATCAAGGCTATTATCAAATCAAGCTGATAAGCAACCTCAAGATAGGCGTTCTCCGGCGGAATGCCGTTTTCCACCAGGACCTCGAAGCCGTTTTTGATTAAACCGGCCAGGCCGCCGCACAAAACCGCCTGCTCACCAAACAAATCCCCCAGCGCTTCATCTTTGAATGTCGTTTTGACCAGCTTTGATTTCTTAAAGCCAATAGCTCCGGATAGCTTGAAAACGGTTTTGTGGGCTCTGCCGGTGGCATTTTGATAAACAGCGAAAAAGGCAGATAAAGATTTACTTCCCAGATATTCATCTCTGACAGTCAGTCCCGGCGCGTGGGGAGCTATCAGGATGACATCGCAATGCGGAGCAGGCTTGATAAAACCGAAGTGAACTGCAAAGCTGTGCAGAAACCAGAGTGTGCTGTTGTCGTTCAGGTTTGCCTGAATTTCACTTTTATAAGTCTGCCCCTGAAGATGGTCCGGAAAAGCAAAGCAGAGAGTCGTGGACTCCTTTACAGCCTGGCTGACAGAGAAAATTGCTGAAAATTTATCAGCTCTCGCTTTTTTGCGGGATTTTGATTTGAGTGGCAGCCCAATAGTCACATCGTAGCCGGAATCGCGTAGATTCAGGGCTACTGAGCGGCCCTGTGAGCCGTAGCCCAAAACGGCTATTTTTTCAGTCTTTCTATTTTTTATCATCAGATTCAGTATAATTTCCCGATTGACAATCGCCAAGCAGTCCTTTGATTGATATTTATGCCGCTCAAGCAACAGGACTTAATAACACTGGTCAAAGCTGCTCTGGCAGAAGATATCGGCCGGGGGGATATGACCTCGCTTTCTTGTCTGGAGCCATTTTCTGTTAAAGCTGAGATTATTGCCAAATCTGAAGGAATTTTGTCAGGCCTTAAACCGGCTCTTTTGGCTTTTATGATTGTAGATTCGGCCAACATAATTATGCCATTGAAGAAAAACGGCGACAGTTTCAAACCCGGGGACATAATCGCCAAAATCGATGGCTTCAATCAGACAGTATTTGCCTCAGAGCGGGTGGCTCTCAATTTTATGGGGCATTTAAGCGGGGTGGCCACATTGACTAATAAATTTGTGGGAAAAATCGCAGAGGCCGGACACTCCGGCTGCAAAATTATTGATACCAGAAAAACTCTGCCGGGTTTAAGAAGTCTGCAAAAGCAGGCGGTTGTCGATGGCGGCGGCGTCAATCACAGGCAGGGGCTGTACGATATGATTTTAATTAAAGATAATCATATAGCCGCCGTCGGCACTATATCAAAAGCTATCGAGCTCTTAAACGAAAATATAGAAACGCCGGAGTTTCATCTGCAGTTTGCTCTGCATAAAGATGAAATTAAGATAGAAGTTGAAATTTCAAATGAAGAGCAGTTGAAAGAAGCAATAGGCTGTGGAGTGAAACGGCTGCTTTTTGACAATCAATCTGTCGATGAACTAAAGAAACTAACAAAGTTAGCCCACGGTTTAAGTGATAATCTGAAACTTGAAGCATCGGGGAATGTCTCGCTTGAAAACGTGGCAGACATTGCTGCCACCGGTGTTGATTATATTTCAGTAGGCGCCCTGACCCACTCGGCGCCAGCGGCCGACTTTTCACTCAACGTAACAGACCAACAATGAATCAGAGCGAATTAGTAAAACTGGCTGATGATATTCTTGTGCTTATCAGAAAAAAGCCTAAACAGGTTTTCGCGATTTCAACTCTTGCCAAAAAACTAAAATCTGAAAGTTTTGATATCTATAAAGCCGCTAAAGTCTTAAAAAGCTGGGGCTATGGCATAAAACTTAGCAAGAGTGAAATAACTTTCAAGCAGGCAGCTGATACATTGAGCGCTACCGAAATAAGTTTCTATCTGAAAACTAAAATCATAGGTCACAACCTGGTTTCTTTTCAGTCGGTTAAATCGACTAACGATCTCGCCTCGCAGGTGGCCGGTAATTACCCGGACGAGGGTGTTGTAATTACTTCTGAGAAGCAGACGCTCGGCCGGGGGCGGCTGGGGCGAAGCTGGCATTCGCCGGAAAAAGTCGGGGCGTATATTTCAATAATTATTACGCCAAAAATGTCTCCTGAGAAAGCGCCGGGCCTGTCTGTCATGACTGCCCTGGCTGCGGCCGAAACATTTGAGAGTTACTGCCCCGGCCAGGTAAAAATAAAATGGCCCAACGATATCCTGCTCGGTAATCGCAAAATCGCCGGAGTGCTGACCGAGCTGTATACTAAAAACAATAAGATAGATTATGTTGTAGTCGGTATTGGCATAAACGTAAACCAGAAGCCGCAGGACTTTCCGCAGAATTTGAGAAAGATTGCGACGTCGCTTAGGCAGGTTGCGGGCAAGAAAATAAATCGGGCCGAGCTGACAGCAAGGTTTTTGAAAAACTTCGAAAAGGAATATAAGCAATATCAAAAAAACCAGCTGGCTGGGTCGCTTAAACGTCTTCGCGCTTACTCATCGCTGTTGGGACAAACGATAACATTAAAAACTGGTGACAAATTACTGACCGGACAAGCGCTTGATATAGATAAAACCGGTGCGCTGATAATTGAAACGGGCGGTAAGAAAATAATAGTTTCAGGCGGAGAGGTAACGGTGGTAAAGAGACCCTAATAGGGTGCCCCACCATTCATGGTGGGCTTAGATTGAAACATAAGATGGATTCCCTAACTTCACAAACGAAGTGCAACACCTTATTAAGGTGTTGTTATGGGACAAAGATATAAACAAATTACCATTGAAGAGAGATGTGAGATTTCCCGTTTACATTCCTCGGGGTGC
>JACZWU010000016.1 GCA_022571985.1 Candidatus Zixiibacteriota bacterium
CAGAGTCAATCGTTTCGCGGTTTATGACAACCGCCAGGGCTTCAGCTTTTAGGCGGGCGCCCTTGCAGGTCGGGCAGGGACTGATTGACATATAGCGTTCTACCCAGCTGCGCACGGAGCTTGATTGCGTTTGTCTGTGTCGGCGCTCCAGATGCGGGATGACGCCCTCAAATTTGGAAGTATAAGTGCCGGAGCCCTTGACGGTCGTATGTTCAAACTCAATTGTTATTTCTTCTTTAGTGCCGTACAAAATTGCCTGGCGGATTGTTTTGGAAAGTTTTCTGAAAGGCGTGGTGAACTTGAAATCGTATTCCTTTTTTAATCCCTGAAGCATATAGCGGTACCACGAGGCCATCTCTGCTCCACCCCAGGGATGAATAGTGCCGTCGTTTATTGATAAATTAACATCGGGGATTACCAGCGCCGGGTCTATTTCCATTTTCTGTCCGAGACCGTCGCAGGTCTGACAGGCGCCGAAAGGTGAGTTAAATGAAAACATCCGCGGTGATGGCTCTTCGTAGCTGATATTGCACTTGAGACAGGCGAACTGTTCGCTGAAAAGCAGATCCTTGTTTTTGATATTTATTAAAACTGTACCTTGTGCAATTTTCAGCGCCGTTTCTACCGAATCTGCCAGCCGTCTCCGTGATCGGGTCTTGACAACCAACCTGTCGACGACCGCTTCGATTGTATGCTTTTTCTTTTTGTCCAGTTCAATATCGGAATCGGTTTCGACAATCTCGCCGTCAACTCGCAGCCGCACGAAACCTTCGCGCAGAGCTTCACTGATTATATCTTTATGTTCTCCCTTTTTGCCCCGGACCAGCGGCGCCAGAACTATCAGACGGGTGCCGTCTTCGAATTTTAAAACCGAATCAACAATTTGCTCAACTGTCTGCTGGGTAATCGGCTTGTTGCATTTAATGCAATGCGGCGTGCCAACGCGCGCAAAGAGCAGACGCAGGTAGTCGTAAATCTCGGTAACAGTGCCGACAGTCGATCGAGGGTTTTTGGCCGTCCCTTTTTGTTCTATTGAAATAGCAGGCGACAAGCCTTCGATAAAATCAACATCGGGTTTTTCCATCAGTCCCAAAAACTGACGGGCATAGGCCGAGAGTGATTCGACATAACGTCTCTGCCCCTCGGCATAAATAGTGTCAAAAGCCAGCGAGCTTTTGCCAGAGCCTGAAAGGCCGGTTATGACAGTCAAAGAATTCCGCGGAATTTTGACATCTATATTCCTGAGGTTGTGCTCGCGCGCCCCTTTGATAAACAGGTAATCGGCGTTTTTGGTCGGTTTTCGGTAACTGTTGCTCATAATTTTGTTCTATCAGCCAATCCGCAGTATAAGCAAATCGGACAGCGAAATCAGCGGAAATCTGCCTGCTGTTATCACTTTTTGGCAGACTTGGCCGGTTTTTAATATTAATGTAGAGGCACTAACCAAGAGCATTAAGAATTTTGAGGATTTCATAGGATATAAGCGTTGACCAAGACCAGATTCATAACGCATACCGGCTTGTTTTTGGCGCTGGCAGTCCTTTTGCCGGTTGGGCTTCATGCTTTTGGTGCCAGCGGCCGGATTTTCCTGCCAATGCATATTCCGCCACTTTTGGCCGGATTTCTGATCGGGCCGCTGAGCGGTGTAATTGTCGGGATTCTGGCCCCCGGCTTGTCGCATCTTTTGACCGGCATGCCGCCGACATATGCGGTGCCGCTGATGTCTTTAGAGCTGCCAATTTATGGCTTAGTAGCCGGCATGGCTTATAAGCGCCTTAATCTCAATATCTATATTTCGCTGATTGCTGCTTTGTTATTCGGACGAATAATGTTTGCCTTGGGTCTTTTAGTATTGGGACTGTTTATGAATCTGCCCTATGGCGCTTCAGAGTTTATCGCCGGAGGTGCGGCTTTGGTACACTCCCTGCCGGGGGTTATTATTCAGATTGTAGCAATTCCGGTATTGGTAGCATCACTTAAGAGGTTTTATGAGCCTTTTCGAAGTCTAATGTGATTCAAAGCCGAGACAAGCGAGCAGCGAGAAAGTACTATGGGATGTCCTTGTTCATTACTATTCTCTTAGCGATATTTGCGCCACTTGAGAGCTTACTTTCTAGATTGTAATCTTTTATAATTCTCTGAATGCCCTTCAAAAACATAACGTATTGTTTGCCCGACCTCCCATATCCAATTCCCTGAATCAATTGCTTATTGAGTCTCCTTCGAATCGCTGTATCCCACATTACGAACAAACACGGATTCAATAAACTCAATGCTTTACTTGTTCCTGTTTGTCCGAAAAGCGGTTTGAATTTGTCAAAAACTTTCTCTATAGTGCTGGATGCTGAAAGATCAACAGTTGTAATCTTTTCGTTCTCAAGGGAAATTAAGTCTCCCTTGACGCTTTGTATAGCTTTACCAACGTTTCGAAAATTCAATTTCTTTGTTTCCTTTGCAGCGAAATTCCAAGTATAAAGGAGTAGTAGGATTCCTTTTACGGTTTCTCTATCTTCGTACCATTGTTGACCGGAATTTTCTTTTGATTTACTTATAAATTCCGTTGCGAGGTCATAAAAGAAACCACGTGTCTCATTGGAAAATGCTGAAGAAGGATCCCTGAAATTTTCATATAGACTGTCCTTGTAATTTTTTGACGAGCTCACGGTTAATTTGTCTCCTAGTTTTGAGGCAGCTATGAAGTCACCCTTCAAAGCCGCAGGTATTGTGGGTGCCGTCACAGAATGGTTTTTTGTCGCTTTGACCACAGCGGCAAAGGCTGAATGGTTTTTCTTTGGTAACAATGCTGCCGTCTGGCAGCGTAATTTCAGCCTTAGTGCACTTTATTTTAGCGGGTCCGTTGGCAATGATTATAATTTCTAAGGTCGAGTCATCCATTTGATTTGTTCCCTTTCTGTTTGGTCAAATATAGCGTTTCGGAGATTTCAGTTCAAGATAACAATGTATAAATCTTTGTCATTCCTGCTTTTCTTGTCATTCCTGCGGAGGCGGGAAGGTGGATTCACATTTGAAGTGCAACGGTTTATTCCAAAATAGTTCTGCTGGGGTTCGAAAGTCCAGACATTTTCTTGGTGTGTTATTGTATGCCCGGATGAGTTCGATGAAGCGATTG
>JACZWU010000013.1 GCA_022571985.1 Candidatus Zixiibacteriota bacterium
AAAAACTGATAAAATGAAATTTGATACGCTAAAAGACAATTTTTCGCTGCCCAAAGCCGAAGAGAAAATCCTCGAGTTCTGGAAAAACGAGGATATTTTCCACAAAGCCAATAAACTGGCCGAAAAACGGCCTCATTTTGTCTTTTACGAAGGCCCGCCGACAGCCAACGGCCGCCCTGGGATTCACCATGTAATATCCCGCACAGTCAAAGATTTAGTTTGCCGCTATAAATCTATGCAGGGCTTTCGGGTAGACCGCAAAGCCGGCTGGGATACCCACGGCCTGCCGGTTGAGATCGAAGTCGAAAAAGCGCTGGGACTCAAATCCAGAAAAGAAATCTTAGCCTACGGCATTGACAAGTTTAACAAAAAATGCCGCGAGTCGGTTTTCAAATATCTTGAAGAATGGAACCGCATTACCGTCCGCACCGGCTACTGGCTGGACTTAGACGACGCCTATGTAACTTTAGAAAACGATTATATTGAATCGGTCTGGTGGATTTTAAAAAACTTTTTCGATCGCGACCTGATTTACAAAGGTCATAAAATAATCCCCTTCTGCCCGCGCTGTGGCACCGGCCTGTCGTCTCACGAAGTAGCTCAAGGCTATGAAACAATCAAAGACCCTTCGATATTTGTCAAAGTAAAGGCAGCTGACGGCGATTTCAGCTATCTCGTCTGGACCACCACTCCCTGGACACTGCCCTCAAACGCCGCCCTGTGCATGAAACCGGACGCCGACTATGTTACAGTCGAGCACGAAGGTGAAAAACTGGTTTTAGCCGAAGCGCTTGTAGAAAAAGTCTTTGGTAGTGATGAAATTGCTGTGTTGGACAAGAAAAAAGGAACAGAGTTCCTGAATAGAAAATACACGCCGCTTTTTGATTTTTACTGGGAACAATATAAGGACCAAGCCTGGTATATTACCAATGCTGATTTTGTGACACTCGACGACGGCACCGGCATCGTTCATATAGCCCCCGGCTTTGGCGCCGACGATTATGAAATTGGCAAGCAGCACGGCCTGCCGGTTTTGCAGGCTATCGAATCAAACGGACTGTTCAAAGATATAGCCGGACCGTACAAAGGCATGTTTATCAAAGATGCCGACCCGCTTATCATCAAAGATTTAAAAATCGCCGGGCGGATGTTTAAAAAAGAAAAATACGAACACAGCTACCCCTTTTGCTGGCGCTGTCATTCGCCGCTAATTTATATCGCCCGTCAGTCCTGGTATCTCAAGACCACTCAGTTCAAACAGAAGTTAATTGACAATAATAATTCCATTAACTGGGTGCCCGATGAGATTCGATCCGGACGCATGCTGAACTGGCTGGAAAACAATGTCGACTGGTCACTCTCGCGCGAACGTTTCTGGGGCACACCGATTCCTATCTGGGTCTGCGACGATGACAACTGTGATAAGAAGAAAGCTGTCGGCTCAATTGATGAAATGCTGAAAGAAGCCAACGATGACAAATGGCAAAAAATTTATAGCTCCGGAAAGCTTGACCTTCACAAACCAATGATGGACGATGTATATTTTACTTGCCAATGCGGCGGCAGCATGACCCGCATCCCTGAGGTTGTCGATGTCTGGTTTGACTCCGGCGCCATGCCCTTTGCCCAGTGGCATTATCCCTTTGAAAACAAAGAACAGTTTGAAAACAAATATCCGGCCGATTTTATCTCCGAAGCTGTCGACCAGACCCGCGGTTGGTTTTATTCACTGCTGGCCATCTCAACTTTATTATTTGATAAAGCGCCATTTAAAAATGTCGTCGTGCTTGAATTTATTCTGGATAAAGCCGGCAAAAAAATGTCCAAACATAAAGGCAACGTCGTTGACCCTTTTGTGATGGTTGACAAATACGGCGCCGACGCGGTCCGCTGGTATATGGTCTCGGCCTCAAACCCCTGGCTGCCAACCCGCTTTGACGAAAACGGCCTGGGCGAAGTTGTCCGTAAATTTTTCGATACTTTAAAAAACACCTACTCGTTTTTTGCAATCTATGCCAATATCGACGGAGTCTTGGAAAAAGCCGAAAGCGCCAATCAATCCGTTATTGAATATTTGGAAAGTAAAGCCGGTCAGCCTGAGCGCTTCGACCGCTGGATAATTTCCAAACAGAATTCTCTTATAAAAGATGTAACTACGCAGTTTGATAAGTATGAAATCATGCGCGCTACCCGCGCCGTTCAATATTTTTTGATTGAAGAGCTTTCCAACTGGTATGTCCGCAACAATCGCCGCCGCTACTGGGCCAAAGGTGATGACCCTTCAAAAATGCGAGCTTATTTGACACTGGTACAATGTCTTCAGGGTGTCTGTCAGTTGATCGCCCCGGTGGCGCCATTTATGTCTGAACTTATCTGGCGCGAACTGACAGCTGCTGCAAGAAAAAGTGGCCATGATATTGCCTCTGTGCATATGACTCAGTTCCCCAAAGCAGACGAATCGGCTATCGACTTAGAGCTTGAAGAAACAATGGAACTGGTTGAAAAAATAGTATCGCTCGGACGCGCTGCCCGCTCCAGAAAAAATATCAAAGTCCGGCAGCCTCTGGGAAAACTCCTGGTGGAGCTTCCGGCCGGGACTAAGTCAGAAAAGCTGGAGAACGATCTGACCATTATCAAAAGTGAACTAAATATCAAAGAGGTTGAAGCATCAGAGAATCTTGACAAGTACCTTACCTATACGGCCAAACTGAATTTTAAAACCGCCGGACCAAAACTTGGCGGCGTAGTGAAACAGGCGGCAGCCATGCTCGGCCGGCTAACAGAAACTGATATTAAGAAATTTGTAAAAAATGGCTCCTTGAAACTGTCAATTGACGGCAAAGATATTTATCTGTCGTCAGATGAGGTTGAAGTTATCAAAAATGAAAAGGAAGGCTTTGCAGTGGAGAGTAACGGCGGCGTTACGGTGGCCTTAACAACTTCGCTGACTGCTGAACTGATTGACGAAGGCTTCGCCCGTGAGCTTGTTAACAAAATTCAGAATATGAGAAAAAGCTCCGGATATGAAGTCACCGATTTTATCTCTGTCAGGGTTAAGTCGACTGATAAAATTGGGCAGGCGGCCAAAAAACATAGGGAGTTTATCAAAAAGGAAACTCTGGCCGAAAGTTTTGAGTTTTCCGAATCGGAAACTCCCGATGGCGCCACCGAATGGAATATCAACGGAGAAAAAACTTTGATAGCATTAGCCCGGGTATAATCTGATCATGACCAAATCGCCATTCAAAAAAGATGAACTAGAAAAGTTACACCAGTTGCTAATGGACAAACGCAAAAGCCTGATTCACGAAATGAGCGGAGTGATGAAAGAGCAGTTTAGCTCTACCCCCAAAGATGCCACCGGAGACCATTCTTCGCATTCCTACCATATGGCCGACCAGGGCACCGATGCTATGGAGCGGGAATTGGCTTTTATGTTTGCTTCCAAATCGGGACGGCTGGTCTACCACATTGACGAGGCTCTCAAGCGTATAGAAGATGGCATCTACGGCCTGTGCTTTAACTGTAATAAGCCGATTGCCGTATCCCGCCTCAAAGCAGTACCACATGCACGTTTGTGTATTAAGTGCAAAGAATCTGAAGAGGGACACAAAACTGAACGAAAATAATTTCAAGCCTCTTGTAATCCCGCTGATAATTCTTTTTACGGTAACAGCACTGGATCAAATTACTAAAATCTGGGCGGTAAATTATCTTAGCCCGGTCGCTTCTGTTAAAGTGTTAGGTGAGTTCTTTATGTTAACCTTAGTATACAACGAGGGCGGCGCCCTGGGATCAAATCTGGGACCGTCACTCGCCTACCTGATCGTTTCAATTTTGATTTTCGGAATGGTGCTCTTTTACATTTACAGCCATCGCGACTCAAAATCTCTGTCGTTTTCCCTGTCATTTATTGCAGGTGGCGCACTCGGAAATATCATTGATCGCCTGCGAATTGGTAAAGTCATTGACTGGATTGACTTTGACTTTATAGATATAAACTTGTTCGGTTATCAGCTTGATCGCTGGTGGACCTTTAACATCGCCGACGCTGCCATAAGCTGTGCCATCGTTTTTATTCTCGCCGGCCTATTTTTTTCAGAAACAAAGTTGGGTCAACTGGACAACAACAAACAATTAGCAGATAGAAAATAAATTTCTTTGAACGAAAAAAAATCATGTCATGCCACTTCGAAATAGACGATTACTCTAACTCTGTGTGCACAACAATTTTGGCTCGTTCCGATTTATTAACTTCGATAAGTGACGATATGCGAGTGGCAACATTTCGTTTTGTTCCCCCTGTAAAGAGCCTGCCTGCAATGAGTTTTAATTATTGTATTTTAATGCCGCAACTGCCTTGACGATTCTGCCGCGCATTGCTATTTATTCACATGAAGCTAACAAGCCCGCAAGGCGTTGATAATCTGTTGAAAACTTTTCTGGCTTTTTAAGTAAGGCCCTGCCTCAAAGAGGTTTAGGGTCTGTTTGGACTCCCTGGAATGTTGATAGTTTTGTGGATAGCTTTTTGATTTCAAAGATTTAAAAAGTAAGATGTTGAATGCCAAAAGGGTGTAGTTAAAAAAGTAGTTTTACTAATCTAGCCAATGGAAAGGGCAGGGGTGAAAAAAATTAGTACAGCAGTAAAGTCAAATCATTGGGCTCTGTGTTTGGAATATATGTCCCATAGGGTTAAACAGCAGTCATTTAATACCTGGCTGAAACCGACTCAAGGGAATTTGTCAGAAAATGGAAGTTTTGTTGTTAAGGTTAGAAACCAGTTTGTCTCCGACTGGCTGCAAAATCATTTCCGGGAACTGATAGAAGAAGCCATCGCAGAGATCCTGGGGAATGCCCACTCTCTTGTTTTTGAATTAAACGACCAAAGCGCCAAAGACCAGGCTTCGCTTGAATTATACGATCACAATGCTCTGTCTCAAACAACCGGCAATGGTAGTGGCAACGGAATTTCCCGACCAAAAAACAGTTTAAGTCAGCGCTACGATTTCAAGTCGTTAGTAGTTGGTGACTTTAATGAGTTTGCCTATGCCGCCGCCGTAGCAGTTGCGGAGGCGCCCGGCACTACCCGCTATAATCCGCTTTATATTTATGGCGGCACCGGCCTCGGCAAGACTCACATTGTTCAGGCTCTTGGCAATGAGATTGCCCGCCTGTTTCCAGACAAAAGAGTCGTTTATGCTACCAGTGAAAAATTTACCTCAGATTTTATTTCTTCTATTTCCGGCGGCTCCATGGCTGACTTTACCAGAAACTACCGCAGCACCGACGTCCTGATTATTGACGACGCCCAGTTTTTTACCGGCAAAGAATCTACCCAGGAGCAGTTTTTCCACACTTTCAACACTCTTTACAATCTAGGTAAACAAATAGTATTGACCTCAGACCGCCCTCCAAAAGAGATTAAAGGGCTCGAAGAACGGCTGCTTTCCAGATTCTCCTGCGGACTAGTAACAGACCTGCAGGCTCCGGACCTTGAAAACCGGACTGCTATTCTCTACAAGAAAATGGAATCAGAGGGCTGCTCAATGCCGGACGATGTCCTCAGATATATCGCCAGTAAAGTTACCACTAATGTCAGAGAGCTGGAGGGTGCTCTTATCAGGCTTTTAGCTTATAGCTCACTTAAAAAAGTTGAAGTTAATCTTGAGATGGCTCACAAGATTTTGTCTGACAGCTTCTATCAAAAAAAGCAGCTTATCACTATTGATGATATTCAAAAAAAGACCTGTGATTTTCTCCGAATTGATAAAAGCATGATGCGAGCCAAGAAAAAGACCTCCGATGCGGTCATAGCTCGTCAAATCGCTATGTATCTAAGCCGTTCCCTAACAGATAGTTCCCTGAAAAACATCGGTGATGCTTTCGGCGGACGCGACCATTCTACGGTAATTCACGCCTGTGATATGATTTCCCGCAGGATGTCCTCCGATTCAAATTTCAGGGAAAGAATCGACCAATTATCTGCTTCATTATTGTATTAGTATACTAAGAAATATGTGTAAAACTGCTGTGTATAATAAGGGGATAAGTATTATGGTTATAAAAACACCGAAAAGTGAACCAAATGTGCAGAGAAACTCACTGGTTCTTAACATACTAAACAGTAGAAAGTACTGTCTTAAGCCCTTGAAATGCTTATACTAAATGAAAGAAATAATTTATATTTTTGTGATATCCACTTTTCAACAGTACTTATAGTTATTATTTTATATCTAATACATGTCTGATAATATAAGAAACTGTTGGTAACTTTTTTAGAGAAGAGCTGAAAATGAAATTTCGACTTCCCAAATCAAAATTTAATAACTGTCTCCAATATGTCTTACAGGTGGTCCCGACAAAATCGACCCTACCTATCTTGAGCAACATCCTGATAGAAGCCCTGGATAATAAGCTTAAGATCTCAGCGACTGATCTGGATATATCGATTACGGCTTCAATAGAATGTGACGTTATTAAAAAAGGCTCAGCTGTTTTACCGGCCAGGATTATCGCTGATATAATTAAAGAAATGCCCGATGCAGATATTAGCGTGGAATCAACCGGCTCCAGGTTAGAGCTAAAAATCCCCAATGGTCACTACAAAATTGCGGCTTTATCACCAGATGATTTTCCCAAACTTCCCGCAGTAAACACTAAAAAAGAGATAAGGATATCCGGTGAAGAATTATCTTCGATGATTCGTAAAACAACCTTTGCCTGTTCAGACGATGAAACCAGGCCCGCTCTAAACGGAGTTTTGTGGCAGACCAAAGGTGACAAAATGATGATGGTCGCAACCGACGGCCACCGTCTGGCAAAAGTTGCCATTGAAAATAAAAAGCTAAAAGGTCTTTACGATGATGTTATTATTCCTCCTAAAGTTTTAAATCTGATACCAAAATTTATTGACGGGAAAAACTCTGAAGTTGGCGTCATATTTGGAGAAAATAATATTATTTTTAACTTAGGTGATATAATCTTGACTTCCCGGCTAATTGACGGACCCTATCCAAACTTTGAGCAGGTCATTCCGGAAAGCAGTGATAAAAAATTAGTTATAGCCAAAGACGAACTTGCCAGTGCAGTCAGGCGCGTATCAATATTATCAAACGCCTTAACACATCAGGTCAGGTTTTCCGCCAAAGATTCACGGCTGACGCTTTCAAGCACTAATGCCGATGTTGGCGGAGAAGGAAAAGAGGAACTTGCCTGCGAGTATAGTGGGGAACCGATAGACCTGGGCTACAATGCCAACTATATGGCAGAAATCGTAAATCGTATAGACAGTGATGACATTATCATAGAGCTTTCATCAACTACGTCTGCTGGTATACTGTATAGTACAGAAATTCCCAAAGAAGATTTTTTATGTTTGCTAATGCCGCTTCGTCTGGCAGAATAATTAATAAATGATTGAGAGAATTACAGGCAGATGTTCGCATCTGCCTTTTTTATTTATACGATGCACTTAAGCAGCCTAAAGCTAACCAGTTTCAGAAACTTTGAAACACTAAAACTGACTCCATCAGCAGGAATAAATGTCCTGCATGGAAAAAACGGTTCGGGAAAATCAAATTTACTGGAGGCAATTTTTGTGCTCTGTCTGGGCAGGTCCCAGCGCAGCAACAAAGACAGTGACATCATCAAACATGAACGGGAAAGCTACCGGGTCGAAGGAGTCATACATGATGACGGCCGCTCGATTGAACTGGCAGTAGCGGTCATGCGTCGCGGCAGAAAACAGATTACAATCAATGGAGTCAAATCAAAAGCTTCAGAGCTGTATGAAAAATTCAGCGTGGTTGCAGCCGGCCCGGAAGACAGCGAGATACTGGCCGGCCCGCCGTCGGTCAGGCGCTTATTTCTGGATCTCTATATCTCACAGCAGTCGATTAAGTATCTGGAGAACATCACTAAGTATTCCCGAATTCTATCACAAAAAAACGCGGCCTTAAAAGAAAATATTGAATTTGATTCGTTCAACTTTCTCCTGGCGGAAACCGGGGCCAGAATCATTATAGCCCGCCAGCAGTTTTTGGAAACGCTCAACAAAAGCGCTGGCAGTTTCTATTCAAAATTTTCCAAAAACGGCCAGCTTGACATGAAATACAAGCCATCGGCTTTAGAAGAAATAGAAATTAAGGTTGATGAATCAAGAATTAGAGAGCAGTTTGAGGTCAAACTTAACCAGGTTAAAGAACGGGAAATAATATTGAAATCTTCGATAGTAGGCCCGCATCGTGATGAAATAGAGTTTAATATAAATTCATTTCCGGCCAGAACCCACGGTTCACAGGGAGAGTGGCGCTCGGCAGCGATAGCCTTAAAGTTGTCAGTCTATCAACTCTTAAAAGAAAAACGGGGCTTCTCGCCCATTTTACTTTTGGACGAAATTTTTGCGGAGCTCGATGAACACAGAAGCGCCGCGGTTATTGATTCTTTTAATGATCTCGGCCAGCTCTTTTTAACTACCGCCTTAGAACCGCCCGCTCAGCTGGCAGAGAAGGCCTTAAACTTGAAAATAGACAGCGGCCAGGTCGAAGCAGTCAGGTAAATGGCAAGTATATCAATCAGGAAGATTTCAAAAGCCTTTGATACAAATGCTGTGCTGACAGATGTCAGCCTGGAAATTGCCGACGGTGAACTGCTGGTTCTGCTGGGCCCCTCAGGCTGCGGCAAATCAACTCTCCTGCGCATTATAGCGGGGCTGGAAACAGCCGACAGCGGTGAAATTTTTATTGGTGAAAAAAGAATAGATAGACTGGAACCAAAAGATCGCGATGTTGCTTTGGTCTTTCAAAATTACGCTCTCTACCCGCATATGTCGGTTGCTAAGAATCTGGGTTTTCCCTTAACAATTGCGAAAATAAAAAAAAGAGAAAAGCAGAAAAAGGTGTTTGAAGTAGCGGAGCTTCTGGGGCTGCTGGATAAACTGCCACAGAGACCGGCGACTTTGTCCGGAGGAGAAAGGCAGCGGGTGGCGCTGGGTAGGGCTATTATCAGAGAGCCGGCACTGTTTTTATTAGACGAACCGCTTTCAAATCTCGATGCTGAACTGCGCGCCCGCATGAGAAAAGAAATAGTTTCGCTGCAGAAGCGAGTCGGGCGTTCAATGATTCATGTCACTCATGACCAGACCGAAGCTTTGACTATGGCCGACAAGATAGCACTGCTTCATGACGGCAATCTGGTTCAGGTCGGCACCCCTCAGGAAATATATAAACATCCGGCAACTATTTTCGCAGCTGGCTTTATCGGGCAGCCGGCAATGAATTTAATAAATGCCAAAATTGAAAACGGAAAGCTGATTCCGTTTGACTTAAATCTTTCAGAATTAAACTTAGCAAGTGAGACGGCAGAGTTTACGGTCGGTTTGCGACCAGAGGAAATTACAGTTGGCCATTCCGGGCCGTATGAAGCGATACTAGCTGCTATCGAATATTTTGGCGGACATAATATACTTGAACTAAATTTCGGTGGAACCAGATTAATCGCTACGAATTCATCCGGCCAGTTCGCTGTTGGCGATAAAGTCTCCTTTTCATTTCATCACTCAGCTTTGCATTTTTTTGATTTGCTTACAGGTAACAGATTTCACTGAAGTTACGTCTATATTAAATCTACGTGAATCGCGAATTCAGGCTTCGCCTGCTGACAAGTAATTGATAAACTTACAGCAAAGAAATTGCGCTTAAGTTACGTCTAAATTAAATCTACCCGAATCGCAAAGCAGGCTTTGCCTGCTACGCCTGCTGGCAGCGGGGGCAATAGTGAGCCGCGCGTGAGCCGATAACCTCACGTATTATTTTAGTACGGCAGCGGCTGCAGGGTTCACCAGATTTCCCATAAGCTTTAAGATATTTTTGATAGGTGCCCGGCTTGCCGTTTACTCCGGCGTAGTTGTCTACCGAGCTGCCCATATGCTTTATTGCTTTTTTTAGAATCTTGTTAATGTGCAAACGAAGTTCTGTTAATTTCCTTTTCGAAATTTTGTTAGTCAATTTACGCGGATGGATTTTAGAAAAGTACAAAGATTCATCGGCGTAGATATTGCCGATACCGGCCATAAAACTTTGATCTAATAGTGCCGGCTTGACCATCCGCGATGATGAGCGAAACAGCCGGATAAATTCTTCTAAAGAGATATCAAACGGCTCCGGCCCTAGCTTAGCCAGTCCCGGCTGCTGCCAGAGCTGGTCGTTTGCAAACAAGCGCAACCTGCCAAATCTGCGGACATCGTTAAAGCGCAGGTGGTAGCCTACGGACTTTTTATCAAAATCGAATATGGCCAGGTCATGTTTATCGACAGGTATCTTGCTGTCGAGATAAAGAAATCTGCCGGTCATTTTAAGATGCGCCCAGAGAGTGATGTCTCCGGATAGTTCAAAGAGAATGTTCTTGCCGCGGCGCGTTACATTTAATATGGTTTTATTTTTTAGAATACTAGAAAATGAATTTTTCCCGAACGATTTGCCGGTTACAATTGAAGTCTTAGGTGCATTCGTTCTGACCCGGACTATAGTACGTCCGGCGACAGTATCGTTGAGTCCTCTGACGACTGTTTCTACTTCAGGAAGTTCCGGCATGAAGCTTTAGCTCAATTTTAGCATTTGTTTCAAGTATTGTCCGGTATACGAACTTTTTACAGCGGCAACTTCTTCGGGTGTTCCTTTGGCAATAATGCGTCCGCCGTCATCGCCGCCTTCGGGTCCCATATCAATGACCCAGTCGGCGGTTTTAATTACATCAAGATTATGCTCGATTACTACGACCGTGTTGCCTCTGTCCGCCAGTCTGTTAAGCACATTTAAGAGCATGCGGATATCTTCAAAATGTAGTCCGGTGGTCGGTTCGTCCAATATATACATTGTCTGTCCGGTAGCGACTTTGGAAAGCTCGGTGGCCAGCTTGACCCGCTGGGCTTCGCCGCCGGATAAAGTTGTGGCCTGCTGTCCCAGATGAATATAGCCCAGGCCGACATTGGAGAGCGTTAATAATTTATTTTTGATACGCGGAATATTTTCAAAAAAGTATAGAGCTTCCTCCACCGTCATATCAAGTACGTCGGCGATCGACTTGCCCTTAAAAGTTACTTCCAGCGTCTCTCTGTTATAGCGCTTGCTTTTGCAGACCTCGCAGGGGACATAAACATCAGGCAGGAAATGCATTTCGATTTTTATTATGCCGTCCCCCTCGCAGGCCTCACATCGTCCGCCTTTGACATTAAACGAAAACCTGCCCGGCTGATAACCGCGTGCTTTGGCTTCGGGCAGTGAGGCAAACAAATCGCGAATCGGTGTAAACAAACCGGTATAGGTAGCAGGGTTGGAGCGCGGCGTGCGGCCGATAGGCGACTGGTCGATATCTATAACTTTGTCAATATGCTCGGTCCCTTCGATTTTTCCGAAAGGAAGCGGCGCTTTGCGGCTGTGATAAAATTGCCGCGCTAAGTGCCGATACAAGGTTTCGTTTATCAAGGTTGACTTACCGGAGCCGGAGACGCCGGTAACCACCACAAACATTCCCAGCGGAATGGTCAGTTCGACTTTTTTTAGATTATTGCCGGTTGCTTGTGTGAGAGTGATAAATTTTCCGTTAGCGCTGCGGCGTTCCTTTGGTATTTCTATCCGGCGTTTGCCCGACAGATATTGACCGGTCAGAGATTCTTTGCATCTTTTGATTGCGAGCGGTGTGCCGGAGGCGACAATTCTGCCGCCATGAACACCTGCTCCGGGTCCAAGGTCTAAGACATAATCTGCTGCTTCGATTGTTTCGCGGTCATGCTCTACTACTAAAACGGTGTTGCCGATATCCCTCAAACCTGTCAGGGTGTTTAAGAGTTTACGATTATCTCTTTGATGGAGCCCGATTGATGGTTCGTCAAGTATATAAAGTACGCCGACTAAGCGCGAGCCGATTTGCGTGGCCAGTCTGATTCTCTGGGCTTCGCCGCCGGACAAAGTCTGGGCGGCGCGGCTGAGGGTGAGATAATCCAGCCCGACATCGCGTAAAAAAGTCAATCTCTGGGTGACTTCTTTTAATATCTGTTTTGCAATAAGCTGTTTTCTCTGGTCGAGTTTTAGTTCTTTGAAAAATTTGACCGAGCGCTTGATAGGCATGTCACAGACAGAGTCAATCGTTTCGCGGTTTATGACAACCGCCAGGGCTTCAGCTTTTAGGCGGGCGCCCTTGCAGGTCGGGCAGGGACTGATTGACATATAGCGTTCTACCCAGCTGCGCACGGAGCTTGATTG
>JACZWU010000014.1 GCA_022571985.1 Candidatus Zixiibacteriota bacterium
TCTTTATGGGTGGTCGTGTAGCCGAGCTTCAGGTCTTTAACCAGCTGGCCACCGGCGCCGGCAACGATTTAGAGCGCGCTACCAAACTTGCCCGCAAAATGGTCTGCAACTGGGGCATGTCGGACGAGATTGGCCCGGTGACTTTTGGCAAGACCGAAGAGCTTATATTTCTGGGACGGGAAATCCAGCGCCCCAAAGAGTTTTCCGAAGCCACCTCCGAAACAATCGACAGAGAAATTAAGAAGTTTATCGAAAAGGCAGAAACTGTTGCTGCTGATATTATATCCAAAAATATCGACAAGCTTCACGCTCTGGCCGCGGCGCTACTCGAACGCGAGATTATCGACAGCAAGGAAGTCGACGAAATAATCGGCAAGTCATCGGGCGACCCCGAAAAAGCCAAAGAGCCGGCCAAGACGGCGTAAGCAACCGCAAAAGAATACTGTAATTCAGCCGAGAAAGTTCGAATCCCAGCCTCCCCGCTGTAACAAATGATTCAGTATTGAAAGAGAAGAATCTGTGAGGGCAAAAAATGATTTCCAATGAAGAACACGCCAAATACATAAAAGAGAAGAAATATGGGCATATACAATTGCCAGATGGAACAAAGATAATAAACCGAATTATTAGTCATTCAGAAGATACTGAAAAAAATAGTAAACAATTTATTGAATCTTTTGGTGAAAAAGCACCAGTGACAATAGAAAATCTTGGAGTCAATTTCTTTGTCCAAAGTGAAATCTCAACTTGCCGGTGGGGTTGTGCGAAAGGTGATCACGTTGCGGAATACTTAATTGGAAAAGGTCTCAATAGTTCGGTTTGTTCGTTAAGATTACTATTACTAGGGTACTACGATGAATCTTTAGTTCTTTCTCGTGGCATTGGTGAAATTGCCAATTTGCTCTGCCTGTTTGCGCATGATCCTTCAAGCTTTAGTAAGTGGAAAAAAATGACAAAGAAAGAGCGTCAAAAACATTACAGACCCAGCCAAGTAAGAGTAAAGATACAATCAATGCAAATTTCCGATAAGAATGACGACACTGAATTCTGTCCCATTGACGATGCCAGGTACAAGGCTTTGTCAGAAGGAATAACTCATGCCACACCTGATTCTAGACCACAATCTTTCAATTTTCATTTCACTCCAGTGATTGGAGGATATTTCCAGCACATTGGTGCGCTAACAGCACTACACGAGCTTGCATTACCTTCCGCAGTTGTAACTTTGTACGGTGGATTAATTACTCAAAATAATCAGCTACTTCGACAATTGTGTTTTGATGTTGCCTGCAAATCGCTACTGAATCTTGGCAATATGCACATACTAAATTTGAAAGAAAACATTTTCAAACTGAGAAAGTAAGAGCAATCATGATCACATACATCACGCTCCTCCGCCGCATTAATGTTGCCGGGTGCCAATCCTATTCATTCGGTTCATTTATGCCGGGGAGACTATCTGATAGCCATGCGGACATCGAGCCGGGTGCCCCACCGCTTGCGGTGGGTTGCTGTAATTTGGTTTAGATATCGAACCAAATAGTTGCCTAAAGCTGACATTACTTACTTATCCCACCCCAAGGGGTGGGGCACCGCAGAAATTGGCCCCAAGGTGTTGTAAATCGAATCAATTGGGTAGTAATTGTGGCGATCACTTCCTATTGTCTTTGCGCAATATAACCGATAATTTAGAATAGCTGTGCAGAAGCAGGTACTAAACAGGCCCGAAAAAGCCAAAGAACCGGTCAAGACCACGTAGGCGATCAGCAAAAGAATGCTGTAATTCAGCCGAGCAAGTTCAAATCCCGGCCTCCCCGCATGTCATTAGTTTCAAGCCCTTTGGCAAATATGACCCAGGGTTTTTTGTATGTTTGACAAAGTGTATGAAGAACGAAAATCAAAAAGCACAGGAGGTATATAATGGACCGTGACAGTTTTAAGATGTTTATCAATCAAGTCAAGGCGACCAGCGACATAGTTGCCATTAGGAAAACATCTAAAGTTAGATCGTAAACTAAAGGCACCCTAACCCTCCCCTCGACTTTCAGTCCCGGGCGAAATAGCCCCCACTCTGAGCCGGAGCGGTGATGCCCCTGGGAACTCGCCGTGAAGGCGCCGGGGGGGAGTGCAGCGAATGCGATGGCTGATTCCCCCTCGGCGCAGAGATAGATACAGTTTCCACTTTACGCATCACGGCGTGAGTAATTAAAAGTTAACACCCAGGTCTAGATCGGCCGCGGTCATGCGCGCCTTAGTGATGGTCATGTAAGGATCATCACTCAGCTTGGTGACCACTATCGGCTCCTTGCCCAGGATTTCGATAAGCGGGGAGCGTCCGACCTTGACCGCATCTTCGGGCACACGAAACAGGTGGCCTGTTTCGTTCCACAGGTAAGTCCCCGCTTCACTGAGGTTACCAAAGATCAGTTGATCAGCTGCCGTGCTCGCCGCATGGCTACCTGTTGTTCTTGGATTCATTGTTGTTTCTCCTCGTTGTATGTAATTAACAGTTACCCCGGATCCCTTATCCTTAATGAACCCAGGCTTTTCGACTTTCTCTAGAGCACATAAAACCAGCTACTATAGCAGCTATGGAATAGTAAAAAACATTGTCAACAAAAAATTCCCTTTTTTTTGGAGCTTTCAGTGCTTCTTAGGCAAGAGATTCTGGTCAGCTTGATTCTATCTGATTAAGGCACAAAAGGAAAGTTCGATCTGTATCCCATGCTCTCAGGCTATTAGCAACTGCAAATCCATCTTTTTTGCTCAACCCAGTTTCTATTGCCTTTGGGCGTTGGAACCGATAATTTAGAATAGCCATGCAGAAGCAAGTTCTAAACAGGCCTGAAGAAATCAAAGCCGTCATACCATTCGGAGACGGCCGCGAGCTGCCCTTTGACCGCACCTTAGTGATGGGGGTACTTAATGTTACGCCCGATTCTTTCTCCGATGGCGGTAAATATGCCAAACCCCGTACAGCCGTGCGTCGAGCCATGGAAATTATCAAACAGGGGGCAGATATAATCGATATCGGCGGCGAATCGACCCGCCCCGGTGCAGAGCCGATAGACGCCGAGACCGAAATCGAGCGGGTCATGCCGGTAATCGAAGCAATCCGCAAAAAATCCGATATCCCTATCTCTATTGATACTTATAAAGCACAAGTTGCAGAAATAGCCATCTCGGCCGGAGCGGATATTGTCAACGATATTACTGCTCTGCAGTTTGACCTAGCCATGCCCGATGTGGTGGCCAACTGTAGGGTTCCGGTAGTCTTAATGCATATGCAGGGCACTCCCGGCCAGATGCAGCAGGACCCGCATTATGATGATTGTGTTGGCGAAATTGAGCAGTTTTTCCGGGACAGAATTGAATTCTGCAAACTCGCCGGAATAGATAAATCAAAAATTATTCTGGATCCCGGCATCGGTTTTGGCAAACGGCTTTATGATAATACCCAGATTCTGGCTAACTTAAAGACTTTTAAAAGTTTTTCGCTGCCTGTTATGATTGGTGTTTCCAGAAAATCATTCATCGGCATGATAAACCGGACTGCTTCAAAAGCTACGAAACGCATCGGCGGTTCAATTGCCGCAGCCTTACTGGCAATTCAAAATGGCGCCAATATTGTCAGAGTCCACGATGTTGCCGAGACGGTTGAGGCCATCAAAGTAATAAAGGCGATAAGAGTAGAAATATGACTTTATTCCAGTATGAATTCATAGAGTTTGGCTTAAAAGACCTGCTCGATGTCCTGATAGTTTCATTCATCTTTTACCAGCTGCTAAAACTGACCAAAGGCACGCGGTCATCTCAGATTATTGTCGGTCTGTTTCTGATTTTTTGCGTGGCCTTTTTTTCCTATTGGTTTCAATTAGAGGGTTTGACCTGGCTGTTTTCAAATCTGGCCACGTTCGGTCTGATAGTTTTGGTGGTAGTCTTCCAGCCAGAACTGAGGGGGATGCTGGCGCAGTTTGGTCAGAGCCGTTTTTTGAGACGCTTTGTACAGCTTGAGCAGCGGCGCTCAATCATAGAAATAACCAGAGCGGTGATGCGCTTGTCGGAGTTAAACAACGGAGCTTTGATAGTAATCGAACGCCAGACCGGGCTTCGCAATTTTTCCGAAACCGGCAAAGAAATAGAAGCGGAAATTTCATCTGAAATGTTAGTCACGCTGTTTACGCCCTATACTCCGCTTCACGACGGCGCTGTGATTGTTTCGGGCGAAAAGATAGTAGCCGCGGCAGCGTCATTACCTCTGACCACCAATCCGCGTTATCGCAAACTGTTTGGCATGCGCCACAAAGCGGCGGTGGGAGTGACAGAAGTCTCCGATGCCGTAGTGGTAATCGTATCTGAGGAGACCGGCAAGATATCTATAGCGCACGACGGCAATCTCGATTTTGATATCGCTCTAGACGAATTCAAAGAAAAGCTGACCGAAAAGCTGAAGTGAGTTGTGGATACAAATTTCCAAGTCGGATATTCAAAGTTATCCAAAATAATTTGTATATCTGGAGCTGTCTTTTTTCTAGCAAGTCTGATATATGTTGTTTCTGAATGGAATTTAGAATCAGATTTTAGACGACTAATTGTGGTTGGACCTGCATCTCTCATATTTTTCATTTATTTTGTGCTCTCTTTTTTTAGATATCAATTGACAATTACCGAATTATATGTTGAGCTGAGAGACATACGAACTAGAAAAATCGACTTTTCTAACATTAAAAGTGCATCAGTATACGACGACCATGTAAATCTAAAATCAGATCACACAAGGATACTGGTAAGCAGCAGTATATCAAATCGAAAGCAAGTACTTGAAGAGATTTATTCCCGAATAAACAAACGGCCAGATATTCACATTTCTGGCGACAAAAAAGTAATAGATAAATATTTCGGAGGAAGAAAAAGTCAAGGTTAGAGTACCCGCCATGAGGGGACTCCAACTTCCACTCATGAATCGAGATTGCTTCGTCCCCGCCGAGGCGGGTCCTCGCAATGACGGCTTTGCAAGTCTTAATTGACACCAGCCTTAATTCCATCTACTTTGTCTCCCCAATATGACAAAGCACATTAGGAATTTTTCTATAATCGCCCATATCGATCACGGCAAGTCATCCTGACCTACGATTTTTTTCCTAATCTGAACGCTTGATTTTCTCCAGCATATTTTTTGAGCTTTGCAGTTCAGGGTTGATTTGCAGTGCCTTGCTGTAAAGCTTGATAGCTGTTGCGGTATCTCCAAGCATCAAGTGCATTTCAGCCTTGCTATCGTACAAATTTGCTATTTCAGGAAACAGTTCTATAGCAACCCCGAGTATTTTCTGAGCGATCTCCAGCTGGCCACTACCGGCGAATTCATAAGCAATAGTATTTAGTCTCGACTGATTAACACCACCCGGTAGGTCCCGGTGGGCCATATGAATTAGCTTACTTCCTGCTTCAGTTTTACCGTCGGCTATATTGATAATTCCCAGCTCGATAGTAGAGCGGCTTGATTGCGGGAACAAATTAACGGCAAGATTCCCGATACGAAGAGCATCGTTTATATTGTTCGCGAATAATTCTTTCCAGGCCCGTTGTGACAGCGGGGTCGCCAGGTCGGGGCAGATATTTCGTCCATGAAAGACTTTGCGCAGGAAAGTTTCAGTTTCAGCGGTTATGTAGTCATTCTCAATATCCAGGTTTTCTACTTCTACTGTCCAGGTGGCCAGCCAGTCTCTATGTGCATTTTTCACAAGCTCCTCTATTAGCGTAGAAAAGCGGAGATTTTGACTGAAGCCTTGTTCACTTCGATAATGTTCAATATAGTCATTACAAATCTGGATGATGCCTGCTCGGTGATATTGCCAGAGGTAATCATCACCGTGCTGACGAGCCAGAACATCCGCCATAAATGACGTAGCGCAAAGCACGGTTTGATCCGTAATTGGCCAGAGGCCTTTGTCAATACGATTCTCTACGGCTTCTTTCTCTTTCGGTTTAAGTGATTCATTGAGGTAGTGGAATCCCGAGGCGATACGTTCAGTGTCTGAGGTCAGGGATTGTCGATAGCGGTCGTAGTAAGCACATCCCGCGTTGACAGCTTTGCTCAGGTAGGTGATTCGCACGGCGTCTTCCGGCCGAGTGGAATAAACACCGGGGAGTACAAACGGACGCTCTAACAGACTCTCGAACAACAAGCGCGCCGGAGTAAAGCGGTCTGCATTATTGTAGTTACAGAGTACGGCAATAGCGAGCTTCCGGCTGGGGATTAGCCAAAGGAATGTTCTGGTCCCATCCTGTCTTCCGCCGTGATATACTTCATAGTGGCGGCTGTCATAGGAGATACGCCAACCCATTCCGTAGGACGTCTGATAGCCAGAGTCTGTGGCCATCCGAGTCCACATGCTGTCAAGCCAATGCTTTTCGAGTGTCTCATCGTTCATTAGTCCTCTGGCGAAGCGGAGCATATCTCCGACCGTTGATACTGTTCCACCGCCGGCGTATTTCATGGTGGTGCTTACCGGGCGGCAATTATAGAATTTTCCATCCTGATCAGTATATCCGGCGACACGATTCAGGATTATGTCTTGGATATCGTCGGTGCGGGTAGATGTCATCCCCAGAGGTTCCCAGACGATTTCGGTCATATACTCGCGGTAGGACTGGCCGGTGGCGCCTTCGATTACTGCTCCCAACAAATTGTAGCCATAGGTTGTATACCTGTAGCCAGTACCCGGCTCAAATAGCAGGTCCCAATCCTGAAAAATGGCCAGCGCTTCCTCGGTAGTGAATCGTTTAGTATGATTAGACTCTGTCTCAAAATTCTTATAATGACTTATGCCGGAAATATGACCGAGAAGTTGTCTGACTGTAATCGGCCATTTCTTCCTCGGAAAAGACGGAACATAGGTCTGGACTTCGGCATCTAAGTCTATTTTTCCTGCTTGTACAAGTAGGACCACGCCGGCCGCCGTCATCGATTTACTGATTGAGGCTAGGCGGTGGACAGATTGAGTAGTCATCGGCACCTGCCTCTCAATATCAGCCAGGCCAAAGCCTTCGGCCCACATGTAGTCACCTTCAATGAAGCCAATTGACATTCCGACATATTTCTGTTTATTGATTTGATCATTTATCCACTCAGAAATTTCCTGGATTGTGGCGGCATATTGTTCGGGAACGGTATCACTGGCGTAAACTCCAGCGGAGTTAAGGAACAAAACGAAGAGACAAAGTATAGAATACTGTTTCATAAGCTACCTTTCCCTGGGAAATTGTTGAGAAGCGTAGAAATTATATGACAATTATAGGATTTACGGATTGTGGTGCTGTTTGTTTCAATTTTTGAAATCCGAATCGAGCAAATTATGAAGTACTGCCCCGCAACTCTTAATTGACACCAGCCTTAATTCCATCTACTTTGACTCCCCAATATGACTAAACACATTAGAAATTTTTCGATAATCGCCCATATCGATCACGGCAAGTCAACTCTGGCCGATAGATTTTTGCAGATTACTGACACTCTGCCTGAACGTCAGATGAAAGAGCAGGTACTGGATTCGATGGATCTGGAGCGCGAGCGGGGCATAACTATCAAAGCCCACGCTATCCGGCTCGATTACAAAGCTAAAGACGGCCAAAAGTATATCCTGAACCTGATAGATACTCCCGGCCATGTCGATTTCACTTACGAGGTCAGCCGTTCGCTGGCGGCCTGCGAGGGGGCGATTTTGGTGGTCGATGCTTCACAGGGGATTGAGGCGCAGACAATTACCAACTTATATCTGGCTCTAGATGGCAACTTAGACATTCTGCCGGTCGTTAATAAAATTGACCTGCCCCATGCCAAGCCGGACGAAGTGGCACAAGAAGTTGCAGAACTTCTGGGCTGCGATGAGTCCGATGTTCTGCGCTGTTCGGCCAAAAGCGGTGAGGGTATTAGTGAAATTCTGGAAGCTATTATCAGCCGGATTCCGGCACCAACAGGCGACCCCGAAGCACCCCTGCAGGCGATGGTGTTCGACTCAATTTTTGACACCTATCGCGGCGCTATGCCGTTTGTTAAAATAGTAAACGGCACAATCCAAAAAGATGACAAAGTCAGATTTATGTCGACTAATGCCGTTTATGATATCGATGAAGTGGGCTATCTTCGTTTGTCAAACGTACCGCTCAAAAAACTTTCGGCGGGTATGGTCGGTTATATTTTTGCCTCAATCAAAGAGTTAGAGCACACCAAAATTGGCGACACTATAACTCATGCCAAGCGTCCTGCCGCTAAGCCGCTGCCGGGATTTGTGGCGGTTAAGCCGATGGTTTTTTCGGGGCTATATCCGGCCGTCGCCGAAGATTTCAGCCGTTTGCGTGAATCTCTCGAAAGGCTGACGTTAAACGATTCATCGCTGACATTTACGCCGGAGTCGTCTGAGGCACTCGGGTTTGGGTTCCGGGTCGGGTTTTTGGGGCTGTTGCATATGGAGATTATTAGCGAAAGGCTGGCGCGCGAGTACGGCCAGACAATTATAAATACTGTCCCCAATGTTGAGTATCGGGTGTACAAAGATACATCCGGCCGCGTGGACAAAAAAGGCCGGGCGATTGAAGCCGAAATAGTTTCGGTGTACAATCCGGCTCAGATGCCGCCGCCGGGGGAGATTGGCCATATCGAAGAACCGTTTGTCGATGCCCAGATAGTTGTGCCGGGGGATTATGTCGGCTCGATTATGAAACTGGCCACCGAGCGCCGCGGCGAATACAAAACCACCGAGTATCTCTCGCAGACACGGGCAACTATTTCATACGCCTTTCCGCTGTCTGAGATAATTTTTGATTTTTACGACAAGCTGAAATCTGTCTCACGAGGCTATGCTTCGTTTGATTACGGCATTCCTTATTATAAGCGTTCCAATCTGGTCAAACTTGATATTTTGGTAAACGGCGACCCGCTCGATGCTCTCTCGGTCATTATCCACCGCGACAAAGCTTATCACTGGGGCGTAGCTCTGACCGAAAAGCTGCGCACTCTGATACCGCGCCAGATGTTTGAAGTTGTCATTCAGGCTGCTATCGGCAGTAGAATTATCAGCCGCGCCACGGTCAAGCCTCTGCGCAAACAGGTCACGGCCAAATGCTATGGCGGCGATATCACCCGCAAACGTAAGCTCTGGGATAAGCAAAAAGAGGGCAAAAAGAAGATGAAACAGTTCGGCAAAGTCGAAATCCCCCAGGAAGCCTTCTTAGCCGCCCTGAAAGTGGGGGAGTAGGGGGAAATCTGTGATTTACCGAGGTAATAAAAGTAGTTATGTTTCGGTATGTCGATAGAGTTCATTCGAAACCCTTGGCAAGAATTATTATTGGATTGTGTTAGCACAGCTAGCGAAAGAATCAGAATATCTTGTCCTTACATTAAATCAAACGCTACCAACAAACTGTTATCGGCGAAGAGTAATGATGCCGAGTTATTCGTCATAAGTAGCTTCAAGTTAGCAAACTTTCATCAAGGGGCCTCTGACCTAGATGCACTTGAGTCCATTCTCCAGCAAAGTGGGAATCTGAGGTATCATCAATCTTTGCATGCTAAGACTTATATTTTTGATGACGAAAAAGCTATTATTACTTCAGCGAACCTTACTACACGTGGATTATTAAATAATTATGAGTATGGAGTACTGATTACCGATTCGTCTCTTGTGGATCAGGTTGCTGATGATTTTCGAAAGCTCTTTAAAGATGAAAAATCGGGCGACATAGACTTCGAGAAGATTAGTACTGCTAGGGAGATTCTAAGCAAGGTTCCCAAAGAAAAACATATTAAAATGCCTAAGATTGATTTGGAGCAATCCTCTGAATTTATGGACGTATATACAGGCGGAACTAAGAGCATTAAGGAGACTTTGGATGGTTGGAAGTTGGCAGTATTTGAATGTCTACTTCTACTCCCGAAAGATAATTTTGAGTTGTCAGATATTTACGAATTCGAGAACTCGTTACAACAAAAATATCCTGAAAACCAATATGTAAAAGATAAAATCAGGCAACAATTACAGGAACTTAGAGATTTGGGTCTTATAGAATTTCTCGGGCAAGGGCAGTACCGAAAATTATGGAGGGAGGATTAGAATATGACGAGCGAGTCATTGATATTTGATTTCGGAATGAAATGGTATTACCTCGAACAATGGAGGGAAGTTCTTTCCAAAGCGAATTCCAGTAATCAAGAAGTTTATACTTGGAAATCAATTGGAGTAGAAAATTGGCTTGAAAAGGGACTATCAATTAGTGACGTTTTATGTCTTGTAATTTTGAACAAAGAATTGCCTGACTATATAGATTTACCCGATGATGAATCTGATGATGACTAGATGTCTTAGAGATTCGATGACTGTAGTTTAACTTGAATCCAAGAAGCCGATACCTAAACAAAAGAAACGCTTGATTCCAACTTGAGTATAAGAATATGATGAAAAAGACCAGTATCAAATTTTTCAATTTAGTGGTAATAATTGGATTGATTTGCACCTCCCCCCAGGCCGCGTCGCTCTACATCCCGATGAACAAGTCCCAGGCCGATCATCTCAAGGCTTATGGGGTAGTCTTCAAAGCTCTCGAAATGGGCAAAAAAGCCCAGTGGCTGCTTAACTACGAAGGTGGCTCGTTCCTGATAGACTATTCACCGGCGGTGGCTAACCTCTGTCTGTTGATGGGTGTGACCAGTGAAAAAATAACGTCCGGGCAGGAAGCTGATATTTTCCGCCGAATCGAAGTAGAAAATATGGAGCGGGTCGAACTTCAAAAAGCGCCGACAATGGCTGTCTATTCGCCGCCAACCATGCAGCCCTGGGATGACGCTGTCACCCTGGCTTTGACCTACGCCGAAATAGACTACGATGTCATCTGGGATGAGGAAGTTCTCTCAGGCGCGCTTGAAGAATACGACTGGGTGCACTGTCACCACGAGGATTTCAGCGGGCAGTATGGCAAATTTTACGGGGCCTTTCGCGGGCAGCTCTGGTATCAGGCCGATGTCAAAACCAACGAAGAAATGGCCGCCAAACTTGGCTACAGCAAAGTCTCCCATATGAAACGCGATGTTGCCCTGACAATTTACGAATATGTTCGTCGCGGCGGCTTTTTGTTTTCGATGTGTTCGGCTCCGGAAACTTTTGATATGGCTTTAGCCGCAGCCGAAATTGATATAGTACCGCGCGAGTTCGACGGCGACCCGGTTGACCCCGGCGCACAGGATAACCTTAACTTTTCAAGAACATTTGCCTTTGAGAATTTTGAGGTCTCGTTTGACCCGATGGTATACCGTCGTTCTAATATCGATACGTACCCCGACCGGATGATTCGCTTTCCGCGCCGGGACGACGATTTCTTCTATCTCTTTGATTTTGCTGCCAAACTTGACCCGGTCCCGACTATGTTAGTGCAGAATCACACTAACACCGTTGATGGTTTTATGGGGCAGACAACCGGATTTAAAAAGTCGTTTCTCAAAAAACATGTCATGATACTGGGACAGCCGGATAACTATGACGAGGTGCGCTATATCCACGGCAATCTCGGCCGCGGCACTTTTACCTTTATGTCCGGCCATGACCCCGAGGATTACCGTCACCTGATCCACGACCCGCCGACCGATTTAAACCTGCACAAAAACAGTCCGGGCTACCGGCTGATACTCAATAATGTTTTGTTTCCGGCGGCTAAGAAGAAAGAAAGAAAGACTTAAAGATGGATTCCCTAACTTCACAAACGAAGTGCAACACCTTATTAAGGTGTTGTTATGGGACAAAGATATAAACAAATTACCATTGAAGAGAGATGTGAGATTTCCCGTTTACATTCCTCGGGGTGC
>JACZWU010000009.1 GCA_022571985.1 Candidatus Zixiibacteriota bacterium
CACATTGAACCTTGAGCTTCTCTCGCTCAGATGTGTTGAGATTAACCAGTAACTCACTGTTTATCTGATTGACCATGTTAAGCATAAATCGCGCTTTGGTCTTAAGTTCTTTCTCATCCGATGCAAATTCAAAACTGGAAAATCCAATACTGGCATCGCCGACGTGGCAATTCACGCAGCGAACACCAAGGGCCGATGTAAATTTTTTCATAATACCGACCAATTTGGATTTCGTGATATCCTGTGGAAGAACTTTAAGGTTCTCAAACTTGTCCGGAATCTGCGCTCGAATAGTACTTTGGCCTGCAAGCAAAAAGAAAACAAAGGCAAGTGCGAATATCATAACTTGTTCGCGCACCTTCCTCGTAGATTGATGGCTGTCTTTAATTGTATTTGGTCTCATAAGGATAGTATCCTTTCAAAATTAATTTTAAATCAGGCTTAAAAAAGTATCAGATTAGATTACGCAGAACAATCAGAAAAGTTACAGGTCTATTGGTGCTTCAATATCTTGGCTTTCCAGCTTTAGTCCCGTGTAATCTCGGGGCGAAGGCTGGAATCCATCTTTCTTGCAGTCACCCCGAGCCTTATGTCTTTCCAGCGCAGGCTGGAATCCATCTTTTTTTCCGTCATTCCCGCGCAGGCGGGAATCCATCTTCTATTATAATTGTCATGGTGAGCGGAGTCGAACCATGCTCTGTCATACTTCGACTCCGCTCAGTATGACGCACAGGAACTCACGATGAATGGTGGGCCACCCAGCGAACGGTGACTCAATTCTTTATTGATTCAATAATCTACCCTTCCATCAGCATAGAAAAACATGGTTCCAGAAACGGGGAAAAGAGAACTTATCCCATCATCGTTTATTTCAATTGCCAATCGAATATATTTCTCTTCTTGCTCAAGTTTTAATACCTTAACTTCATATGAAATATTACCGGCATTGCTTTCGTAAGAAAACGGCGTTTCCATAGTCAGAATCTCATTATATGTTTTCTTACTCCAATTATTTGTTTCAATCTTCAATATATCCTCAAGTGTCTTTCTCATCGTGATTTTTAACCTCCGTGCATTCCTGTATCACACTTCTTTCCTTCGACTCCGCTCAGGGTGACGCTCCTAAACCTATTCATTTTCCCCCGGCTTTTTGTAATTCACCCGCACGGTGGCTGATTCTTTTAGTCGGATAAATTCTTTCAATATCTCCAGTTCGTTTTCCGGCAGCCGTTTTTTCAGGTAGGCTTCTTTTAGGAGGGCGGTAGTGTCGACCGTCATATACTCGTCGTAGCCCAGCTCACGGATTTTACTGACCAGCTCGGCAAAGGCCTCGGCGCTTTCGGATTTGGTCACAAACTTTTCGGTCTGCTTGATAGAGACTTTGACAGAAGCGCCATCGGCATCAAACGAAGTCAGACCGGTAATTTTGCCCATCTCCACCATCTCTGCTTTTGTTGCATCAAGCTCTGATTTTATATCTTTATTCTTGGTGTGTAACTCAACATAACGATCGGCAATTTCTCTGGCCTTCTTGGCGCGTTCAATTTCATCCATATCTGCAAACTCAGAGCCGTCATCACTCATCAGCCGCTTATGAATCTTGGCCGGGCAATGCTGAAAATATTCACAGTAGCTGCAGTAGTGACCTTCTTTGGGGTTATAGTTGCCGAGACGGGCAGCGTCCTGAACTTCCAGCACGGCGTTTCTGTATTCGCCCGCTACCACGTCAAGCTCGTCGGCCGACATCTGGTATCTGACAATTTCATCTTTGCGCAGATAGAAATGAGTCAGCTCTACGTTCTCGTATTGCGGGTGAGTCGCTTTTAATGCCAGGCGATACAAGCCCATTTGGTAGTAAAAGCCTTTTTCTGTGTGGCTGTAGATTTTGTTACCTGTCTTAAAATCACGGATTTCGATGGTACCGTCTTCTCTTTTAAGAAGCAGGTCAATTATAGCTGTAAACTTAAAAGGCGTACCGGGCAGCTCAAATCTCAGTCTCATTTCAGAACCTAAGAGAACACCGTCGTTAAAGGGCTGATACTTGTTATAATATTTTTCGAGCATCTCGCGGCCGATGCGAATGTAATCATCAATCGTATACATTTCGCTTGAAGGTACGATATGCGCCCGTTTCGGTTTTTCCCAATGAGCATGGTAAGTTTCCAGCAATGTTTTAAGAGGATATTCGACGCCGTCTGAGACATGCTTGTACAAATCTTTGAGCGAGCGGTGCACAGCATCACCAAGATAAAGGTCGGCGGAAATACGGACGGGTACTTCGACCCGGTCAAGATATTTGAACTTATATTGCTGCGGGCACTGCTCAAATAAGTTTAATGCTGAGTAGCTGTACTGCGCCATTTTCTTAAGTCCTCTATTTTAGTTTTTTGAGGCGTGCGACAACAGCTGTCTCAAAAAACCGAGCCCCAGCCCGAAATGAATCGCCGGAAAAATAACCAGACCATATAACAAACAGCCTAAATAATGCCGCTGCACGGCCAGATATCCGGAAAAAAATATAACCACTAACAGATAGACGAAAACCATCTGCCTGAAATAGTCAAACATTGTCGTCGAGAAAAAAGAAAAAACCAAAAGGATAAAAAACACGCCCACCCCAAACCCGGCCAGCCACTGCATTACGGAGTACTCGTCATGTTTTCTGGCAAACCGAAAGCGCCCCCTGCCATAGCGGTACATCTGCGTCCATAGTTCGCGAAAAGTTTCCGGCGGATAATATGCCTGTCGTATTTTTTGAGTCAGGTAAGATTTTAGTCCGGCAAGTTTTAAGCGGTAGTTAAATTCGACATCTTCGCAGCCGTCGAATGATTCATCAAAATAACCTACTTTTTCAAAAACTGAGCGAAGATACATGGCACCTGAAGCAATCGGGTCAATCGGCCCCTCGAATCCTTCAAAAATCTCCTGCCCCGGACGATGCCCTAATATAGATGAGCGACAATGGGCGGTTGAAATCTGAAATTCGTTGCTGTCCGGCGGCGCCAGAGGCTGCGGACGGCAGAGACAATCGGACGCTGTCGATTCAAAAGTCTCGACCATGCTGCGGATGATATCTTTGGTCGGAAAATAGCTGCGGACATCAAGCGTCATCAGATATGGCGCTGTGGTGTTCTTGATGCCAAGATTGTAGCCCGAGGCCTGCAAACCGCCTGCGTTATCCAGAATTTTTAAGGAGCCGAAGCGCTTTTTGAATTTTTCTACTACAGTTCGGGAATTGTCTCGTGAATAACCCAGTGCCACTACTATTTCGATTTTGTCCATCGGGAAATCCTGAAGATAAACCTGATCCAGCAGGCGGCTGATATGTTTCTCATCATTTTTAACCGGAATTACGATGGCAACTTTGAATTTCGATTTTCTAACAGGCAACTGTATTCCCTTTATTTTGGCTTATTTTAGAATAACGAATGATAGCTTGATACGGAAAATCTTCAAGCAAAAAGTTGGTTTTATGGCAAAATGTGATGTGAGGAAATAATTCTAAGGCTTTGGCAGCTTTTTGGCCTCAGCTGATATTTTGGCAACTGTCTCAGGCGCTTCGATAAGGTCAATAATGGCACCTGCCAATCCGCCGACAGCATTATGCCTGACCAGCACACCGTTCCGATTGTGCTCAATCAATTCTCTGGAACCGGAGGTGTCGAAACTTATTACCGGCAATCCGACCGACATGGCGCAGGTCATGGCGACCGATACAGTTTCTGAAGACGAACAGTTTATAAAAAGATCTGCACCGGCATACGATTTCCGCAGGGAATCGGAGTCGTCCAATGCCCGACAGTCAACACCATTCAGGGTTCTCATTGCCGGACTCATCAGCAATTTTATTATATGTTTCTTATGAGTCAGTACAATCAGCTCGGCCCGGGGATATTTCTGCTTCACCAGTTCGAACGCTCTTAACAGAGTAAAAAGACCGGCCAATTGACCGTCTGGCTCAACTACCAGCAGGCTTGGTTGAACCGAAACTATCTCTTTTTTCTCATAAATATTGGCATCACAGGGAGGCAGGTAGAGTTTGCTGGCGATTTTTTGCCTCAGCAGCTGTCGCTGCAAAAATCTGCTGGCTACGTAAACTTTATTACAAATTGATAAGAGTGCACCATGAAAACGTGAGACGCTGCTGTCGATTGACTCCCCTGGATAATAAAACAGGCTGACTTTTTTGCCAAAAAACCTGCCGATTAATACTAAGGGCAAGACACTCTTTATGAATGAGCCAGAACCAGTATAAATTATTTCAATCGAACCTGCGCTCGGTATTAGTCTTAGAAACTTCTGCCATTTATGATATGCTGAACTGAGCTGAGCAGACTCGATCAAAATTACAGAGTCTGTCTTATTTTGACTCTCTTTGGTCTTACTGAGTTTTCGTTTATAGATTGCGGCAATCGCCCTGCCGGTCGCAAAAGGGTCAGGGCCGGCTTCAATTATCAGCTTAGTTTTTGAGCGCTCTCTTGGGAGAACGGCCGCAAATTCATCGCCTCTGAGTATGTGATCTTTGCTGTGACTCATCAATTATTCTACTGATTTTCGGTCAAAAAGTACCAAAAATTGTCCGAAAGTTTAAGTTTGTGCCGATTTTGGCCAATGCCTATTATTAGGCCGTTGCAAATCAACCAGAAAGCGAGTTTATCTTATGACCGGCAAAAGTGGCAATATTATTCTTATCGGCATGATAGCAGGAGCTGCCCTGGGCGTGATGGGCGGGCTCTGGCTTGGAGATGTTTTCCTGGCTACCGCCTTTATTGGTACGATCTTTTTAAACGCCCTTAATATGGTAGTTATTCCGCTGGTTGTCGCCACTATGATAGTGGGCATCACCTCGCTGGGCGATATCAGCAAACTTGGCCGCACCAGCGGCAAGACTATTTTGTTCTATATGACCACTACCGGAATGTCGGTTTTGGTCGGCCTGATTTTGGTCAATATCATTAGTCCGGGCAGCGGGGTCGAACTCTGGCAGACCGAGATTCCGGATCTGGTCAAGTCCAGTGATAAAAAGGGCATAATTGATGTCATCATCGGGCTCGTTCCCAAAAATGTTTTCAAGGCCGCCGCCGACGGCAAGATTTTACCGCTGATAGTTTTTTCACTGCTGCTGGGCGGAGTGCTTTCGGCCATCGGTGAAAAAGCCAGAACGGTTATAAGTTTCTTTGAAGGCTTCAGCCTGGCTATGATGAAAATCGTCCACCTGATAATTTATATGGCACCTCTGGGCGTTATGTCTTTGATAGGCACCATCATTGCCCAAAACCGCGACTCGGTCGAACAGTTAGTTTCTGGTCTTGGCTGGTATTCGTTTACTGTAATTTTAGGCCTGTCAATTCATGGCCTGATAACCCTGCCGCTATTACTTAAATATTTGGGCAACAGAAAGCCCTTCCCCTACTTTGTAAACATGGGACCGGCTTTGACAACCGCTTTTACGACTGCTTCTTCCTCAGCGACATTGCCGATTACAATCGAATCGGTTGAGGTAAAGAATAAAGTCGACAGCCGTGCCGCTTCGTTTGTTTTGCCGTTGGGTGCGACTATCAATATGGACGGCACCGCCCTTTACGAAGCTGTGGCGGCTATGTTTATCGCCCAGATTTGGGGAATAGAATTAACCTTCGGCCAGCAGGTAATCATCTTTTTGACTGCGACCCTTGCTTCTGTTGGCGCTGCCGGTATACCGCACGCCGGCACTGTGATGATGGTCATGGTCTTAAATGCTGTCGGACTTCCGCTTGAAGGCATCGGTCTGATATTTGCAATTGACTGGTTTTTGGATCGCTGCCGGACGACAGTCAATGTCTGGGGCGACTCAGTCGGCGCCGCAGTCATAGCAGAGACAGCAGAATTCGCCGGCAACAGCGGCGGCGGCACGATATTGAGCAGATTGTTCGGAAAGAAATAGTTTAGATACGTAATACAATCGTCACCCTGAGCTTGCTTTAGTCCCAAGTTCGCTTTGCCGGACGGGGGTCGAAGTGTCATTCTCGTGTAGGTCAGGATTTCGTGGGCGGCCCGCGTAAGACGGGTCCCATCTGCCCCTCCTAAATCTGTTGTAGGTCAGTACCCGCCTCCTTGGCGTGGTCCTAACGATTAAGACTAAACATGTCAGGAAGAAAGATTCCCGACCTACAATTCATATCAATAGCAGGGCCCCGGTGCCGGGCCGCCGCGGAATATAAAGTCGACAAGGTAGGTTAGATCAAGAATATTTGATGGTGTGCCGTCGTTATTCAAATCAGCTTTTTCATCACAAGGTGCGAGAAGGCCGCCACGAAAGATGAAGTCAACCAGATAAGTCAAATCAAGGATATTAGCATCACTACCGTCATCGTTTATATCTCCGCTGCTACCTATACAACAAGCAATGATCGGTTCAAGACAGGTGCAATCGACTATTTGCAGCGGCACTATCCCCATTGCAATATTGTCGGCAAGCTGGCTTACATCAAGCAAATTGATAATGCAATCGCCGTTGTAGTCAGCATTGGCTAACGGATAAGGTGCAGGACCAGTTTCTGCCAAAAAATTAATCAATGCTGTCACGTCATTTGCGTCAATATCCCTGTCACCATCGGCATCACCCGGCATTTGAATCATACAAGAGTCTGGTTTTGTTTTCTCCAATAAGAATAAGCCCGAATACTGATCGGAAACAATAATTCTCCCTGACTCAAAATATGGGTAAACTGTCCAGGCGCCTCCATTGTCGAATCCAATAGGTAAATAGGTGTCATAATAGCCTATATTGACAGGATTTTCCGGATCGATGACGTTGTACAACTGTGCCCCCTGCGAATAATGGGCTATATATAATATCCCATTTTTTTCGTAGCAATTATGCACTACTGCCAGCGAACTTATATTTATCTCGGAAACTAAGCTGATATTTTCAAGATTGCGAAGGTCAAAAATTCTGGTGTGATTTCCTGACGTTCCAATCTCATCACCAATCGCTACATAATTCATTCCTTGCAGGAATTCTGCGTTGTGAGCCCCGGAACCTGGGTAATTAAATCGTTTGATAAGAGACGGTGCGGATTTATTACTTACATCAATGATGTCAATTCCCTCTCCGTAAACACCAAGTGCGATCAAAGTGTCGTTATAAATGTCAACATCGTGATAATAGAACGGTTGAAACTCACCCACCTTTACTGGTACCGCCGGATTGGAAATATCAAAAATTTCCAGTCCGCCAGTTGCTTCGTTTCCGACAACATATAAATAGTCGCCGTCGACCATGCAATTATGCGCACCAAGGCCGCCATCAAGAATAATTTCAGAGACTTTTACCGGAGCAGTAACATCCGAGATGTCAAATATCTGCACCGGTTCAAATTGGGCGACCACGATCGCATAATGCCTATAAACTTTTACATCATGGCAGTCTGGATTTTCGGTTACGACTGGCATAAACCCAACTTCGTCAATCGGATCCAGGCTGAGATCTATGATGCTTACTCCTTCACTCCGATGGTTCAACAGTCCGTACTCTTTCCCGGTAGCTGAGTCGGTATAGCCCCAGCAATCTCCATAAGCGTCGGTGCCGCTGCGACCGTCCCAAATACCAATTAGCCGCATATTTTCTGCAACAATACGTGCCTTAATTTCAATTTCTTTGGATTCCCCAACTAGAATAGACATCGAATCTATTGCCTCTATCCGATAAAAGTAAGTCTGCCCAACTTCTAATCCGGTATGAGTGTAAGCAGGCGGTGTTCCCGGAACCTGCGCCGCAATAATATTGGCAGGTGAAGATGTACCATAATAGATGTCAAAATGGTCAACCACTTCCGAACCGGTATAAGACCATCTGAGATACATTTTAGAGCTGTCCGGCCTGGCTTCGAAATCAGCTACATGGATAGGAGAAATTGTTAGCGTGCACGGATGACTTTCAAAAAAAGTATGTCCCTTTGCAACCCTCGACCGCCAGAAGTACAGGATATCCATATCTGAACCGCTGTCAAATGGGTTCGAGGTGGCATATGTCAGTCCCGTGCCATCGTAGTCGCTTAGCATAATATACAGCCATTCGTAATTACCATATCCTGAAGTGTCCGGGTCCCATTGATGGTTCGGAGCTATACTTACTGCACATTCACTAAAACAGATATTTAACCTCCGCGGGTTGAGCGGGTCAGTCATATCCCAGGCCTGGCCGGGAAAAGTGCCAACTCCTGCTCCAACCGAGTCCGGGTGAAAATCTGATCGAAAGGTTTGGCACAAAGTCTGATTGCCAGCTCCGGTGTCAAAAACAATACTTACTTTAACATAGTCTCCGGTTTCGAGGTTAGTGCATGAGTAGTCAACTCCTTTCCAAATACTCCAGTTAAAAGTTTCTCCGGCCCAAGCGCTACCGCTCATCCATTCTGTCGGACCAGTCCAGACAGCGTTAATTTCGGGCTCGCTATAATTCGACGTCCCTCCTCCGCAGGTGCCAGACGAGACACAATATGCGCTTTCTATCTGAGTCACCGATTGTTGGCTGTAAATATCTTCTGCTTTGGAATCGCAAAGAGGTTTGGCGCTTCTAAGCGGACTTGATAATCCCAGAAGTAATAAAATAATAATTACTGGATGTTTCAGCTTCATATGCACGGTCTCATTTTCGGGCCGGAATAAGTCGGGGACTCCACGTTGCTGCCCTATCTCAATTCAAGATAATCAATTTTCTCTATTCTTCAAGATTAAATTGTCGAATTCTCAGGGGGTTTTGAGATGCCAACTGCTGAACATTACCAACAGTCGTCAGAACCCGCCCCAGAGTCTGGTCCTGACCTACAATTTATATTATTAGCACGGCCCCGGTGCCGGGCCACCGCGGAATATAAAGTCGACCAGAAAAGTCAAATCCAGAATGTTAGATGAATTGGTGTCACCATTGATGTCGGCTTCCGGCGAACAAATGGCGGATTCTCCTCCGCGAAAGATGAAATCGACTATGTATGTCAAATCAAGAATATTGGCGTTGCCATCGTCATTGTTAACGTCTCCTCTGTTGCCGACACAACAATAGGAATAGACATAGGAACGGCCGCCGTTGGCGTAAAAAGTTCCGCTTTCAATTACATCATGATTATATGCACCTACTATAATATCAGCCAATCCGTCGCCGTTCACATCACCGGCTCCGGCAATAGCCTGGCCGTAGGCATCATATTTGCGTTCGCCTTCAAAACTCATTACGATATGTCCGTCCTTACCGGAATAAATATAGGAACTGCCCAAATTTATGTCCGGCGAAAGGCTTCCATAGGCCCCGGCCGCTACGTCGTCATATCCGTCCCCATTGATATCCCCGACCGATGAGACAGAAATGCCGAGTCCAAGATGTTCAGCTTTGCCCGTAAAGGTATAGAGCGCAGACCCAGTTTTACCGGAGAAGACATAAACCTTTCCGGCACCCGAACCCGCTTTATCATTGAACGGAGTGCCTAAGAGTAAGTCATCGTAACCGTCGTTATTTACGTCGCCTGCTGATGAAACTGCTCTGCCTAGATAGTCCCCAACAGCTTCTCCGTCAAAGACGTGAATGACCGCGCCGGTTCTACCAGAATACACATATGCCCGACCTCCCATTTCTAGCAACCCGCTATATTTCCAGGCCCCAATTATGACATCCCCAAAACCATCCGCATCGACGTCGCCTGCAAAAGACAGGGTCCTTCCAAATTCGTCGTACTCATTCTCGCCAACAAAAGTATGAATAATCTCTCCTGTTTTCCCCGAATAGATGTATGCTTTACCGGCACCAATTGCAACATCATCATTGCCAGGCGCGCCTACGAGGAAATCGGCGTAGCCGTCACCGTTTGCATCTCCCGCCGATGAAACACGCCGACCGAAAAGGTCAGCAGTATTTTCCCCGTCCAGAATATGCAATACTTGACCATCCAGTCCAGAGTAGACATATACTCGTCCGGCATTTTCGCCCATCGCATCGTTGTGAGCGGCGCCTATTATGATGTCGGCATATCCGTCACTGTTGACGTCACCGGCCGCTGATACCGAACGACCGAATTCATCTTGCAAGCCCTCTCCCTCGAACTGATAAAGCAATTCTCTCGTCTTACCTGAATAGACGAAAGCCATGCCCGTGAAATTTGTCTGACCCACATAGGGCGCTCCCACAATTATATCATCGTAACCGTCATTGTTGACATCACCAGCACCGGCAACAGCTCTGCCTCTTTGCTGGTTAAAGCTCGACCCGTCTAACGTGAACAGCAGCGGATCTTTGGCATCTGCAATTGAAATCATCGACAATAAAAGAAGTGTAAGTGCAAGACAAGTAATAACGAAATAACGCATCATTTACCTCCCTTAAAAATTTGGAATAGTATATGTTATAAAAAATATACTAACGCCCCTATTTTTATGCAACCGGTTTCTGTGAGGCTGTGTAACTTATTAAACTGTAGTGCCTTCGGCCTGTCTCAAAACGAAACTCTTAGGCCGAAATAATACTGCCGCGGGTTCCAGTAATTTATGGGCAGCTGCTGTTTGATTTGGTATTTCTGTTCGCCGGTCAAACCTGTCCGGTCAGGCTGGCTATTAGCTTGAATGAATGCCTGTCCGTCCTGCGTGGTTAACCAACGGGTAGTATTTGGTAAACCGGAGCCGTTCCAGACATCGGACTCATTGGCTCTGTTAAAAAGATTAACTACATTGACGTAAGAAGTAATATCAAAGTTGCCTTGGCTAATAGTTTTTTCAAGTTTGAAATCTATAGTAGCGGTCCAGTCTCCTTGTCTTGAGTTTCTTGTATCTATCTGGATCGGATTAAAGGGGAAAAGCGTGGCGTCGTTGAAAATCTGAAAAGGAGTATTAGGCAAGCCGCTGCCGACCCTAACAATGAGATTTAGAAAAAGACCGTCGAGAATACTAGTACGGCTTAATCCCTCGCCTTCTTTGTTCCTGAAATCCAATTCAAACATTCCTATCAGTTTGTGAGTTTGGTCATAGTCCAGCGGTGGAGTTGAAACAGGCACATTTGAATTGACCCAGGCAACATTTCCAAATGAAGTCGGATAAGATCCGGAACCATTAGCATCGGAATAAGTATAGCCCAAGCGAAGTCGGGCATAGTCTGCCGTTTGAATATTGGCAAGCAGTTCTACACCAAGTACATCGACTTCATCAGAATTGCGGTATGTAGCGTATGAAGTCGGCATTGAAAGCTGATTGTAAACCTGTACCTTACCGTCTTGGCTTTTAAAGTAACCAGTTATCTCGATAGAAGAAGTTTTGCCCCAATTATATCGCGCACCAGCTTCGATAAATCTGCTCTTTTGAGGCTCCAAGGCAGAATTTCCCGTTGCAATATAATAACCGCCAGTAATGATCTTAAATTCTACATAGTCATAATCATTATAAATAAATTTATACGGAGCCTTTTGATAATGAAAACCTGAACTAAAGCGAAAATTTAGTGCATCATTTATTGGAATATGAATGGACCACTTAGTTGATAGTCTGAAAAACTTGTCAACTTGTTCCATATCTTGCAGATCTAAAGTCATAAACGAAGTATCATTGGTAAAGATTGTGTCGAATAGCAGCGAGTCAGGGTCAAGCGGAAGCGCCAGATTCCTAGGAGCAAGTGCGTCATAGTCAAAGATGTCCAGACGGACGCCACCCCTTAGTTCAACCCCGCCATAATCCAGTTTATCTTCAATAAAGAACGACAGCTCGGTCGGATGTTTGGTTTCATTCTCCCAATTACTGGGGTCGGTTTCGTTGCCAAATTCATCATAGCCGTAATTGATAGCATCCTGAAATCCTAATGCTGTTAATCCGCTCCAAACTCTTGTTGGAATCAAGTGCTGATAGTAGCGAATAGTACTCTTACTGTATTCAATTCCTAAAGTTGCACTATGAGTTTCCGAATACTGATGTTGAAATCGTCCTCTTAGGCTCAACACTTCGGATTTATGCTTCAAATAATCGTCATAAACATGACCCTCGTCACCACCTATAACAAAACTGCGAACTTGTCCGTCAACTGTCATTGTGTCTGTAATAACAGGTGTCGTAGGATCATCGAACGACCTGAACAAATTACCATTCAGAGCTCCGGGGTTGCCGGCTGGCCGGCCGTAGGCCCAAAGGTCTTGGCGGTAAACACCGTCGCCAACAAAACGCTCGGACTTAAAATACGACACACTAAGTGATAAGTTTGTCTTCTCAGGTTCCAATTTGTATTGCAGTTTGCCGCCAATAAGCAAGTTGTCATCATCGTGATAGGGAGTATGTTCTATATTGAACAAGTACGAATGCAAGTACTCGCTCCATTGGCTGTTGGAACCATCAAGATGCGCACTAATGCTTAACTGCTTATCAAAATCATAATCCAGTTTAGCATGGTAGGCCCAGCTTTCGTTCCAGTTGTTTGGCAGCCTGCTGGGACTTTCCGGCAGCGACTTGTCGGTTATCCAGGATGGGTTCCTGTCATCAAGCTGGCGACGTTCGACCAGACCAAATATTCTGCCTTTGTTCGTACCGGGCATAGGGCCGCTAATTCCTGCCGTGTAATAATTCTGACCAAAATCCGAACCGATATAATTGTCTGAATAAATTTCGGCAAAGCCTCTGTATTCGTCCGTGCCGGACATAGTCTGCATACTAATTACACTCGAATTGGCATTGCCGAATCTTACGGGCATATATCCGGGGTAGAACTCTAATCGTTTCAAGGCGTAGGTACTGATAGAACCAATGTAAAGACCAGTCATAGGGTCATTTATTCTGGTGCCATTAAGATAAAAGCCGTTTTCGTAATCACGTCCTCCCCTGACATGCAATTCAAATGAATTGATCGCATCTCGTTGAATTGCAAACGAACCGGCTTGACGAACATTATCCTGAATAACAACCACTCCGTTCTGCAGCCCGATTAATTCTTCAATCGTCCTATAAGGCAGTGAACGAATCTCATCTGTGGTCAGAGTAACCGCCGAGATTATGCCTTGCTTGAGTGCCAGCGAGTCCGTCTCATTACCACTGCCGGCCAGGGCCGTGCTGATGAAATTAAGAAGAAAAAAAACCTGAAGAATAACAGTATGAAAAATCTTCATGTATATTTCACTCCTGAAATGTTATCGTGATCTGAGAGACAATATATTATTCTAAAGACGAAAATGTCAACTCTTATGCCACTGCCTGCGGGCGTTCTGGTCGCCGCTTGACGGGTTAACTACTTACAATACAACACATTCTGGTATACGCTGGTTACCAGGCAGTGTTGCTTAACACTTAAAAAGGGCTTGCATAATCGAATTGAAACCATATCTTTTAACGTTTTATCTTTCTTTGGGTCTTAGGTAAAACCGCCACTCAGCGGGAAAGAGAGCAAGTATGAAAATCAAATCATTTCTACTAACAATTGTTGCAGTCACACTTATCAGCAGTCCCTGTTTTGCCGATCCGGTAGATTCTCTATTTAACGTTGTCACCTGGAGTGAAACTGGTGGAGGCAACGGACACACTTACGCCATACTAAAGATGACCATTACCTGGGACTCTTCGCGTGTCATCGTACCGACCTTAACTATGGATACCATGTCGGGGTATCTGGCTACTGCGACTTCACAGGCAGAGAACGACTTTATATTGGACAACGTCGTTATTGGCGCTGGCGTACAGCCGGTAATTGCACAGCAGTTTTTTCTTGGCGGTGAAGAACAAAGTTCGATTTGGGGCTGGCTGAACGGTGAGTTGTTCAATTTCACCAACTGGGCACCGGGTGAACCTAATAATGGTGTCGGAATCGAAACGGCACTTTCCATGTGGGGCTTTGAGGAAAGCGGACAACCTGCCGGCAAATGGAATAACACTCTGCCGAACCTTGAAGTTAATCCTTATATCAGGCAGTGGTCGGTAGTAGAATGGGGTGATCCCGACACAACCCAGGGTTCAGAAGATACTTTGGTAAATATAGTTACCTGGGACGAAGCCGAAGGCGGCAACGGACACACCTACGCTTTACTCAAAATGACTATTACCTGGGACTCGGCTCGTGTCATTGTACCAACTTTAACTATGGATAGCATGGCCGGGTACTTGGCTACTGTAACTACACTGGAAGAGAACGACTTTATTTTGAACAACGTTTTAAGTGGTGCTGGCGTTCAGCCGGTAATTGCCCAACAATTCTTTCTTGGAGGAGAAGAACTGAGTGCAGTTTGGGGCTGGCTGAACGGAGAGCCGTTCAATTTCACCAACTGGGCACCGGGGGAACCTAATAATGGTGTCGGAATCGAAACGGCACTTTCCATGTGGGGCTTTGAGGAAAGCGGACAACCTGCCGGCAAATGGAATAACACTCTGCCGAACCTTGAAGTTAATCCTTATATCAGGCAGTGGTCGGTAGTAGAATGGGGCGAACCCGATACAACTAAATCAATAATTGAACCTGAACCTGTTGCTGCTATCTCGGCATATGCTAAAATTCCGGCTATGGTCGAAATTTATCTTGGTAATTTTGAGGGTGATCCGGAAATTTACAACGAAAGTAGTGTAAATTATAGCAGTATTGTAATCAACAACACTGTTATACCCCAGTCTATAGTTACTATTTCATCACACCCCGAGTTCAAAAGTGGTGTAGTGAGAATCTCTGTTGATGCTGCCGACTTTTTAGGCACTTATGATTTTATGTGGAGTATGACACAACAATCATTCAATGTCGCCGGCATGTTCTCGGATAACACGTCGTTTTCGAATGATGCGATGGTGAGAATACAAGGACATATCGCTGGGGACGTAAATTTGGATGGCTCCGCTAATATAATTGACCTCACGTTTCTTGTGGACTATATTTTCAGGGGCGGACCTGAACCAATACTAACAGAGACAAGCGATGTTGACGCTTCCTGCAACAAAGCCAATATCGTAGATCTTACATATTTTGTTGATTATGTATTTAGAGGCGGGCCATCACCCGTACCAGGCTGTACCGAGAACTAATACAGCAATTGTGTGAACAAAACTACTATTTTTATTGATGAAATAGTGGTCTATTATTATATCTGTATTGCTTGTCGCAGTTAAGATAATTTGCCGTTTCATAAGTTCAATTTATCGGGAGGTGCCACATTATGAGAAAAGCAGCAATCTTAATCGTCGTTTTGGCAGCCGCTATTTGCTCTTTGACACAAACAGCTCATTCAATTGATACCCTTATCAATGTTACTGTCTGGAATGAAGCCGAGGGCGGCAACGGACACACCTATGCAGTACTTGCCGTCACCAAAAACTGGACAGACGCCAGTGCGACCGCAGCATCATTACAGATGGCTGGCAGCTCCGGATATCTAGCCTCTATAACTTCTCAAGCCGAAAACGATTTTATTTTACATAACGTGCTGGCCGGCATCAATAGCCAGCCGGAACCATCGCTGCAGAATTTGTTTTACATCGGAGGCACCCAGCCCGAATGCGACTGGAATTGGTCGACAAACGAGTCATTCTGCTTTATGAACTGGGCACCTACAGAACCTAATAATTTCGGCGTTGAAAATGTAACGGGAATTTGGGGACATGGCGAAACTGACTGGAGACGCCCGGCCGGAGGCTGGAATAATACTTTACCCGACGACCTCTCTAATGAGCACGCTGTACAATGGTCAGTAGTTGAATGGGGAAATCTCAATCTGGATACGGAACCGTGCCATGCCAACCAGGATACCATATTTAATCTCGTCACCTGGAATGAAGCTGATGGCGGCAATGGCCATACTTATGCTGTAATAGGCTTAACTCTTAACTGGACAGAAGCCAACGCCCTTGCCCCCACACTCAGCAACGATGCCCTGCCCGGCTATCTGGCGACTATTACATCTCAGGAAGAAAATGACTTTATTCTAAACAACGTGCTGACCGGAATTACAACTCAACCCAGCCCCTCACTCCAGAATTTGTTCTTTACTGGAGGTACAGGCGAGAGCATATACTTTAGCTGGCAAAATGGCGAGTCTTTTTGCTTTATTAATTGGTCGCCGACTGAGCCCAATAACATCGGCGTTGAAACCGTAACTGGTATCTGGGGTTTCGGTGAAACAGACAGCAGACGCCCGGCCGGTGGCTGGAACAATACTTCGCCCGACGATTGTTCTAATCCGTACGCTGTTCAATGGTCGGTTATAGAATGGGGTACCTCGAATCTTGATACTGAGCCCTGCCCGGTTGATACAATTATCAATCTGGTAACCTGGCCTGAATCCGAAGGCGGCAACGGTCATACTTATGCTGTTATAGGTTTGACAATGAACTGGACAGAGGCCAGCGCCTTTGCGCCGACATTATTGCAAAATTCCGAATCCGGCTATTTGGCAACAATTACCTCTCCTGCTGAAAACGAGTTTATTCTAAATCATGTTTTGTCTGGTATCACCAATCAGCCCTTTCCATCGCTGCAAAACTTGTTTTATACCGGAGCAGTTGATTATGGCTGCGATTGGAATTGGCAAAATGGCGAATCATTCTGTTATTTAAATTGGTCTCCTACCGAGCCTAATAATATCGGGATAGAAACTGTAACCGGTATCTGGGGATATGGCGAAACTGACTACAGACGCCCGGCCGGAGGCTGGAATAATACTTCACCAGATAACAGCTCCAACCAATATGCCGTACAATGGTCGGTAATCGAATGGGGTGAAGCTAATCTTGATACTGCAGCTTGCTCCACAGGCGCAGATACATTGATTAATATTGTCACCTGGCCTGAAGCTGACGGCGGCAATGGTCACACTTATGCTGTAATAAGCTTGACTATTAATTGGACAGAAGCAAACGCCCTGGCACCTACACTTACGCGCGAAGCGCTGCCCGGTTATCTGGCGACAATTACTTCTCAGGAAGAAAATGACTTTATTTTACATAACGTGCTGGCCGGAATACAAAATCAACCCAGCCCCTCGCTCCAAAATTTGTTCTATACTGGAGGTACTGGCGAAAGCTATGCCTTTACCTGGCAAAACGGCGAGTCTTTTTGCTTTATTAATTGGTCGCCGACTGAGCCCAATAATATCGGCATTGAAACCGTAACCGGCATTTGGGGTTTCGGCGAAACTGACAGCAGACGCCCGGCCGGTGGCTGGAACAATACTTCGCCCGACGATTGTTCTAATCCCTACGCTGTTCAATGGTCGGTTATAGAATGGGGTACCTCTAACCTTGATACTGAGCCCTGCCCGGTTGATACAATTATCAATCTGGTAACCTGGCCTGAATCCGAAGGCGGCAACGGTCATACTTATGCAGTTATAGGTCTGACAATGAACTGGACGCAGGCCAACGCTTTTGCGCTAAGTTTAGAACATGAATCTCTGCCCGGTTATCTGGCAACAATTACTTCTCCTGCTGAAAACCAATTTATAGTCCAGCATGTGCTCTCTGGTATTACCAATCAGCCCTTTCCATCGCTGCAAAACTTGTTTTATACCGGAGCAGTTGATTATGGCTGCGATTGGAACTGGCAAAACGGCGAATCGTTCTGCTATTTTAACTGGTCTCCTACCGAGCCTAATAATATCGGGATAGAAACTGTAAGCGGTATCTGGGGATATGGCGAAACTGACTGGAGACGTCCGGCTGGAGGCTGGAACAATACTTCACCAGATAACAGCTCCAGCCAATATGCCGTACAGTGGTCAGTGATAGAATGGGGTGAATCAAATCTTGACACGGCAGCTTGCTCCGCAGGCGCAGATACACTGATTAACATTGTCACCTGGAACGAAGCCGATGGCGGCAACGGACATACCTATGCCATAATAGGCATAACCTTAAACTGGTCTGAGGCTGACGCCTTGGCTCCTGCTCTCATGCACGAAGCAAACTCCGGATATCTGGCAACTATAACATCTGCTGAAGAAAATGATTTCATCCTGCAAAATGTACTCTCTGGTATCTCACATCAACCATTTCCATCATTGCAAAACTTGTTCTATGTTGGCGCTGTTCAGGCAGCCGGACTATGGGCCTGGCAGAACGGAGAAACTATGAATTTCTTCAACTGGTCACCAACAGAACCCAATAATCTTTATGACGAAACAGTAATGGGTATCTGGGGCTTTGGGGAAACGGACGACAGACGTCCGTCGGGAGGCTGGAATAATACTTGGCCAGATGATTGTCGAAATCCGTACGCTTTGCAGTGGTCGGTCATTGAGTGGGGTGAACCTGATCCCGCCAATTTCCTGGTCGATACACTTGCCAACATAATTTCATGGTCGTCTTTAGATGGAGGCAACGATCATACTTATGCCATTACAAAAGTGTCTCTGAACTGGACCGATGCCAATGCTTTTGCTCCTACCCTAGATCATCTGGGGAAACCAGGATATCTCGCCACCATTACATCGGCTGAAGAAAATGAATTTATACTCAGTCATATCTTAGCAAACTTTACCGGTCAGCCATCGGCACTCGACCAGTTCTACCTGGGAGGCGTTTATGATGGCGTTGAATGGGGCTGGCAATCAGGTGAGACATTCGATTTTACTAACTGGTCACTCTATGAGCCAAATAACGAAGGCATCGAAACTGTCATCGCCGTCTGGGGAGTTAATGAAACGGATGAAAGACGAGCCGCCGGAACCTGGAACAGCACCCTGCCGGATAATAGTTTCAATCCGTTTACTATTCAGTGGTCTATTATTGAGTGGGATGTACCCGATACTACTAAATCAATAATAGAACCTGAACCGGTCTCTGCTCTCTCAGCTCATACAAAAATACCTGCGACGGTTGAAATATACTTAGGCAACTTTGAGGGTGACGAGAATATCTATAATGAAAACACGCTTGACTACGGCAGCATTGTTATTAACAATACTGTAACTCCCATTTCGGTAGTTGCCGTTTCATCGCACCCGAAATTCAAAAGCGGCGTTGTGAAAATATCGGTTAATTCTGATGATTTCATAAACACCTACGACTTCATGTGGGGCATGACCATAGAATCATTTAATATAACTGCGATGTTCTCAAATAACACATCGTTTTCAAATGACGCCATCGTGAAGATACAAGGATATATCGCTGGGGACGTCAATCTGGACGGCGGTGCAAATATTCTCGATCTGACAACCCTGGTAGATTATTTATTCAGAGGCGGCTCTGAACCATTAGTTCCCGAAACAAGCGATGTGGACAATTCCTGCGGAATAGCCAACATCATTGATTTAACATATTACGTTGATTTCCTCTTTAGAGGCGGACCACCACCTCTGCCGGGATGTTCAGAAATTTAGTAAACAGCTGCGGATACCGCTGTATAACTTATACCGGTCCATAGAATATTCTATAGCTATGGCCTCTTAATTGAGGTCATAGCTATCATACTTACAGCCGGTCTGTGCCTATATTAAGTGTTGCAAATATTATCCGGTTTACTATATTGAGAATGTCTAAAATTACATCCAATTTCTTGTAATTCTCTAATCTCTTGGAGAGCGCTGATATGAAGATCAAATCACTAATACTGACAATTGTTATAGCCGCCTTCGTCTGTAACCCGTGTTTTGCAGACCCGGCAGATTCCCTGGTAAAAATCATTAAATGGCAACACCAGGACGGCGGCAACGGCCATACCTATGCTGTACTGAAAATGACCCTGAACTGGACAGAGGCTGACGCATTAGTGCCTGCACTAATTCGTGATGACTTGCCGGGTTACCTGGCGACTATTACTACGCCTCAAGAAAACGATTTTATCAGAAATCAGGTTCTCAATGATCTTCCTGACCAGCCCTCTCTCTTAGACCAATTCTATCTTGGTGGGATTTATGTCAACGAAACCTGGGTCTGGCAGCCGGATGAAACAATTGTCTATTTTAACTGGAACCAAGGCGAGCCCAATAATGTCGGCGTGGAAACCGTCATGTCTATCTGGGGTTATCATCAAGTGGAAGGAAGCGCCATAGCCGGACTGTGGAACAATACTCTACCGGATGACAGCTTCAACCAATATGCTATTCAGTGGTCAGTTGTTGAATGGGACGAACCCGACACCACCGAGAGTTCTGCAGATAGCTTGGTAAAGATTACCAAGTGGGAAAAATCAGACGGCGGCAACGGCCATACTTATGCTATTTTGAAACAGATATTGATCTGGGATTCTGCCAATGTACTTGTTCCTACATTAGTGCGATTTGGGGAACCGGGATACTTAGCGAGTATCACATCGCAGGAAGAAAATGACTTTATTCAATTTCAATTGCTTGAGGGTATGCCGCGACAAACATCAATAGCCGATCAGTATTTTACTGGCGGTATATATGTAAACAATGAATGGTTCTGGCAAACTGGAGAGCCGTTTGACTATACCAATTGGGCACCTCCGGAACCCAATAACATTGGCATTGAAATTGTAACATCAATCTGGGGATACGGTGGAAGGGAACCGAGACAACCAGCAGGAAAGTGGAATAATACCCTTCCAAATCATAACGTTAACCCCTATATACACCAATGGTCAGTTGTTGAATGGGACGAACCTGAATTACTAAACATTGCTATTGAACCCGACGAACTCAATGCCGCAGATTCAAAACCCAGAGACTCTGCTATTGTCTCAATCTATCTTATGCAGTTTTTAACTCCCTATACATCGAATGACATTGACCGGAACAGCCTGTTAATTAACGGCCATCTGGGACCGTTAAACGTGTCAGTCACGACGTCATTTGGTGGCGCCCTAAAGGTTGAGGTGCTGCTTCATGATTTCCTGAAAGATTACGTGATTCTCTGGGACACCACCACACTTGGATACAGTATTGAAGGAAGTTTCACAGACAATACTCCTTTCAATATTGCCGGCAGTTTTCAGATCATTGGACATAATCCCAGAGATTCAAACCCGCACAGTAATGTCAGTGTGGCAGAACTTACAGTTTTTATCAATATGCTGTTTCGGGGAAAGTCTGCACCAGGACGTTTAGATGCCTTTGATTTTGACGGCTCCTGCGGTGTTCCAAATATTTCGGATCTCAGGTACTTAATCAATTTTCTGTTCCGCGGCGGGCCACCACCTCTGCCGGGCTGTTCTGAGTGATTTAGAATATTTTAGACTCTCATAAAAATAGCTGCGCAGGGACTCAGAACCCCGGACACTTGCCAGCAGTCTCAAATGCTGATCCAGTAATTTACTTTGACAAGCACAGTATTGTCGGCTGCGGTTGATAAAACGTCACTCAGATCATCTCTCCAGTTAAAAGAACCGTCCGAGCGTGAATTATTTCTTCCGTGCTGCCAGGCGAAAAACAAAACCGAGCCCGGTTTGTATTCCCAGCGAACCACCAGAGTCGAACGTATTTCACTAAAATTAAAATCAGGCTGGCCAAACGAAAAATCTGCAGTGTCATCGTTGTCTAAGTCAACGTCACATTGACCATCGACACAATCGATTTCATCATCATATATTCGAAATCTGTCGTAGAATTCTTTGGCACGAGGATCTACAACTTCCTTAAATCTGCTGTAGCTTCCGGCCGCCACAAACGGCTGTGCATACAACTGAACAGAAAGAGTCGGATTAAGCGTCCAGTTAACCCGCATTGTCATGCGCAACTGTCGATTTTCGATTTCGGCCAAAACATAACGGGTGGAACCAAGTGCATCAAACTTGCCGACCCACTGGATCGGATCACGGTTCCAAGTGTAACTTAATCCGAAACTTGCGTTGAGTATTGCGCTTGGTCGTATTCTTATAGAAGGGCTGATGTCATAGAAAGACTTTCTATTGTTAAAATTACCTCCAATATTTGACCATAGTTCAAAGGACAATCGCTTTCTGCTGTCTGATAGTATTCCAATAAAACTATTGTGCCACAAGTCTCCCCGCAAAGCCGGTCCGCCTCGGAGCTTACCAATAGCCAGAGGCTGCCATTCTATGGCTATAGGATTAAAATCTATCGTCCAGTTATTATGGAAAGTTGCGATGGCATGAATCGGCCGAAACCATGTCCACCTGTGTTCTCCTGCTGTAGTTAGTCCGGTATTAGTCCCAAGGTCGTAACGGAAACTCCGTAATATGCCTTTCGGCTTTGATTGAATATACTTAAGAAACGTTTCTGCAAATTGCATATCAGCATTGATCTGAAAGCCCATATCATTAATTTCAAATCCGGGACTGGTACGCTCGTAGTATGCGAAATATTGCCAATTGCCGGACTCTTTTGCTCCTCTTACGCTGAACGAAGTGCCGGAAAGAGTCGTTCTGGTAGTATCCAGCTCAACGTGATCGGCATCAGGCCGTTGATAGTATCTAAACGGTGAAAGCTGAGCATTTGTTATAGCTTCGCGGCTGCCGCGGATGTTGCTTGCAGCCAGACGCCAACGAAATGCATATTTGTTCTTCTGCCACCTATGAACCCCGTCAGCCAGTCCTACATAGGCGGCTGATGGTATAAAACTGAGATTATCATTCAGATTTCGATTGACCGCAGTGACCGACATACCAACAATATTATTTCCTTGATTAAATTCCTGTTCAATCCGGCCGGCAAAATAATGCGTAAACGGACCAATCTCTGCTGAACCAACAATACTTCCCAAAGAGTCTCGAAATACTCCGTCTTCTGAAGCATTGAACGCGCTCAAAATTCCGACACCGAGACCACCGGCCGTTTTACCTGTTACTTTTGCCGCACTTATGATAGTTGAAGCCTCCGGAATTTCAATCGTTCCGCCAGATGGCGGACTGGCGAATCCCCGTGGACGTCTTCCAATCCTGCGTGAATAAAAAATCTGTCCACCCGGTGCTTCTTTGTTAAATAGTCCGGAGCCTTCGACAAAAAACCTGCGCTTCTCTGAGAAAAAACTCTCAAATGCAGTCAAATTTATTTCCGACGGATCGGCCTCGACTTGTCCAAAATCCGGATTGATTGTCAAATCAACAGTTAGGTTAGAAGTCAGGCCGTACTTTATATCCAACCCTCCGCTAAAGTCGGTTTCATCGGAAGGTGCGTAAAAGATTCCGGTTCCTTGTGGTCTCTTTCTGCTGCTGGCTACGGTATAGGGACGAATCTCCAGCCTGGTCGGCGCTTCCAGGTCATTTAATCCCTCAAGCACGCCAAATAGCGACACAAAACCGCTGGCTTCTTTAGAAGTGGGTGCCCAAAAAGTTTCTTCGGCCTTGCGTTGAATCCAGCGATTTACCTGAAATCCCCAGGTCGTATGCGCTTTTTTAAATCGAAGCTGCGAAAGAGGAATTCGAAACTCCGCAGTCCAGCCAAGACTGTCGATCGATGTTTCGACTTGCCAGACGGGATCCCAGGTAAGATCAGGATTATCTTCAGAGTCTCCGAAGAAAATTCCGTCCCGGAAGGAGCCTCCTGGAGTGACAGCAAAGGCAAAGCAATTTCGCCGGTCGTGATAAGAGTCAAAATAGATAACAATCTCATCAGATTCTGCCCACACATCCCGGCGGGCAATTTCTTTACTTATCAGCCGAGGTTCCGAATCAAATGCCCGCACACCGACATACATGGCGTCGTTACTATACAATACCCTGACTTCGGTCTTTTCGGTTGCCGGGCTGCCATCACTTGGGTCACGCTGAGTGAAACCAGTTGCAATAGCCGCTTCTTGCCATGGTTTTCGTTCAAATATCCGTCAATCTTCACTTCTGTGTTTGCTACCTTTGACGCTTGCAGTCTGCGAACTGAATATTGTTCGCCTCCCTGCGCACTTAGAGAAGATGCCTGACAAAACACAGCGAATAAAATTAGAATAATAACTGCTAGTGGGTTAGTCGTTAAAATCGCTAAATCGGAAAGTATTGAAATAGTTTTTGTGATAGAGTTTCTAGTTTGTCCAGATAGAGTTATAACTCTGTTCATAGATTTTCTCGTTTTAGATTAATGGACATAAAAGCTTAGTTGATTATACGAAATTTTTAATGATATTGTTAAAAATTAATAGCGGCGCAGGGACTTGTCGAAGCGCAAGCGGAGATCCTGAGTGAAACGAAGGGAACCCCGGCCCACGGATTATGATTCCTCGGCGTTGTGTTACATAGCAACAACTTACAACGGTTCGTCATAATAAAAGTGTCCCATGATGTATCACCATCCTATTCATCGTCGCCCTGTCCCACTATTTGCCAAAAAGTGTCTAACCGTCTATAACAGTGTTGTCCCAATTTACCATACTGGGAGTTGGAAATGAGAGTTGTACCCTCTTCGTCAAAGAGCGTAAAGAAAAGTGTATCGGAAGATAAGTAAAAACGTCGCATTATGTAAACTATAACATCAAGATATTCTCACAGCACTAATCAATATTGTTCACAAATATTGGCTTTCATAAAGACGACATACACGATACATTATTGAATATAGATAAAGTCCTTATGGGCTGCTCTGATTGCCCTGATACGCAGTGTTGACGTAACTATCTTTGCAATTTGCTACTCAGGGTCATCTGATTCTGCCCAAACTACAAATTGTCTGGTTTTGGATATATGAAAAAAGGAGAATTGTAGTCGCGGGTTCGATGGGTGTAGCCGGTGTAAACCATAGTTATATAGAAGTGAAAGAGAAATGGACTTACGACTTAAATTACTTGTGACGGAGGAGGTGTGATATGAAGACTGCGCTTATTAGTATCATTGTGTTTGTAAGCCTGGTTCAGATAGGCCAAGGTCAGATGTTGTCGCGTCAGGTGAAATCGCTAGAAGGCACGCCCAATTTTTTTGTTTTCTCTGATATTTACGCACGGAACGAAATATACTTAGGGATTATCGACAAAACATGGCTCAAGACCAAAGTTGAGCTGGCATGCAGAAAATCTGGCATTGCTGTCGTAGATTATTATCTACAAACCATGCTTAGAATCAATTTACATGTGATGCGCTTAGATACCAAGGAAGTTTTCGGTGATTATTATTTTTATACTATCAGCCTGTCAGTAGTTGATCTGGTCGTCATGAGTCGCGCAGTAACAAACAAGATTATCGCCGGGGAACCTTGGGAAAATACGTCTACCGTAGAAGCAATTACTTGGTCGTATTCATACTTGGGTGGTTCACCCAAGAAAGATTTTCAGGATGCGATGTCTGACATGGTCAGTGACCTAATGGACACTTTCATCAACGACTACTTGGCTGCCAATCCAAAGGATGACGGATGATACTCGATCTAATATACTTAGCCCTTGGACCATTAGTCACCAACCTTTGTTACCGTAGCATTAAAAGGATGAAAGATGCCTCAACCGATTAAGTATGACCGTGGGTACAGAGTAAACTTCAATTACGAAGGCAGAAAGAGTCGTAAAAAGTTCCCTGCTCATAAACACCGAGACGCAAAACAGTCGGCCATAAACTTCATCAATACTATTCAGCGAGGTGTAATCCCGGATGATGCACTTTTACAAAACCAAATAAATGAATATTTGAGCTGGGCTGAGGCTACTGGTAAAAAGCGACCATCAACAATTAGGTCGGACAGACTGAGACTAAACATATTTTCAGAATACACAGATGCCAAATCGGCCAGACGAATCACAATCCAACACATCAGGGCATTCCAAATGTACTTCCTCGAAAATCACCCTCTTTATCGGTCTCCCAATTCACGAACTCTGGGGAATAAGTTTGTCACTTGGGATAGATACAAATCGGCAATTTCAGCAATTATGGGGTGGTGTAAAACTCGTTACTACATAGAGAATAATCTATTGCTGGACACGGACGAGTTCAAAACCAAACACCAAGAAAGACTTCCCCAGAGAATCTACACATCAGAAGAACTAAGTCAGATATTTGAGTACTTTGAAGACGATAAAAAACTGAGTGCTTTTTTTAGATTATTGGCCTACACGGGAATGAGATTAGGTGAAGCGCGTCAGTTAGAATGGAAGTCTATCCGGGATGATACAATTCAAGTCCTGGGAGAAACTAAGAATAAAAGGGTCAGATCAATCCCTATCAGCCCAAAGCTAAAACCCTACCTGACGAAACTGAAGAAGAAGGGCGTACTCTTCCCGCGCGCTGGTCATGCCTATTACAAACAACTTCAAAAAGTTATTAGAGATTGTGGTTTGCCGCCAGGTAAGATTCACGACTTCAGACATACATTCGGCGCAACCTTAGCAAAAGAGGGCGTTCACATCGGTACAATCAAAGAACTGATGGGACACCAAGACATAAAAACCACAATGAGGTACTTGCACTTTGCGCCTAAGCATTTATCAGATTCTATCGGAAAATTGAGCTATTAAAAAGTGACCCAAAAAGTGTCCTAACTTGGGTCATTCTTGGTTCATTTTGGTTGAAAGTGGATAACCGAAGTCCCAATAGTTCCCTATCAATTTACGGCGTAAGCCTCTTTGTAGTAGGGGATTGCACTGCATACCAACGACTTATATAAATAGCGGCGCAGGGACTCGAACCCCGGACCCACGGATTATGATTCCGTTGCTCTAACCAACTGAGCTACGCCGCCATCTTAGTCAATTTGCAGGCCATTGAAAGTAACCAATTTATCGGCATAGTCAAGATTCAAGCCTGAGATGTCAGCACATGAGCGGCTACCCTAATTACGTGGGCGGCCGCCAAAGGCGTGTCCTCATCTGCCCCAATCAAACCAGAGACGACAGCTGCTTTAATCAAAACTCATGACCATAAAAAAGGAGCTCCACCCTCACAATGGAACTCCTCGATCCCCATCTCTCAAATACGTTTCACCGCCAAAATTATCTGAGAGATATTTCAAACTTCACTGTTATTATTAACAACTCTTGTGCCAAACCGAGAAAACCCCGATTGAAATGCCCGCAAGCCATTCAAGGCCTTAACAATCAACAGTTTAGGTTTTGGGCAGAATCTTAGGAATCTTACGGACGCATTGCTTGCGCCATTCTTCCTAAACGAATTGACGGCCAGGCGCACTAACCTGTTTAATATTATGACGTTAAGCAGTCGCAGAGAATGCGATGCAGAATCTAAATTATCGCAGAACAGACGGCTATTTAGACTTCTTCTTAGCCAAATGGACGCATTCGCCATGAATATCATGGACAGCTTCCATTATTGCCTCAGAAATCACCGGATGGCCAAAAATCAGCGAGCCGAGCTGCTTAGCTGTCAGCCCTTGATTTACCGCCAGTGCCGCCACGTGAATAACCTCAGTAGCGTGCACGCCGCAGACATGAACCCCTAAAAGCTTGTCTGTCTTCTTGTCAGCAATAACCAGCACCTCACCGGCTATTTCATTTTCTGCATGAGCTTTACCAAGTGCCCGCAGAGGAAACTTACCGGTGACGACATTATGTTTTTTAGAGGCCGCTTCTTCTGTGATGCCGACTGAGGCAACCTCGGGGTGGGTGAAAATAACAGACGGCACGCCGGCGTAATTTTTCTTATATTTGCCGTTTAAGGCATTTTCTACCGCCACCACTCCGTCATGAACAGCAGTATAAGCCAGCAGAATTTCACCGCGGACATCGCCAATGGCAAAAATATTTTTGACATTCGTCCGCATATCATCGCCGGTTGGTATCGAGCCGTTCTTGTTCATCTTGACTTTAATCTCTTCCAGCCCCAGATCTTCGGTATTAAAGGCCCGCCCGACAGCTACCAGCGCCTGATCTGCCTCGACAGATATGCCGCCGGATAACTTGGCGACTATTCCCTTAGCACTCGGGTTAATTGATTCGACCCTGGTGCCGGTATGAATATCTACTTTATGTTTCTTGAGTTCACGCGCCAGTATCTTGGAATTGTTGGCGTCTTCCATCGGCAGAATTCTGTCCATCATCTCGACTATGGTAACTTTGACATCCAGAAGAGAGAGCATGCAAGCCCACTCACAGCCGATTACACCCGCCCCGATTATAAACATCGAACCGGGCAGATTTTCGAGTTCAAGCAAATGATCTGAGTTAAGAATACGGATTCCATCGACCGGAAAGGGCGGCAAATTGACCGCTCTGGAACCGGTCGCAATGATGATATTTTTGGCTTCGATTTTTGTCTCTTCGTTATCTTCATCAATGACAACAACCTGATTTTTGCCGGCTATCTTGCCCCAGCCGTCAAAATGTTTGACTCCGTGAGATTTTAAAAGCTGCCCGATTCCCCCGACCATCGTGGATACTATCTTGTTTTTTCTGTCAAGCATAGCCGACCAGTCATAAACAGGCGGAGTTTCAAGATTAATCCCAAAACTCTTAGCATTTTTCATCTTTTGGTACTGCTCAGCCGTTGCAATCAATGTTTTAGAAGGAATACAGCCACGATTTAAGCAAACGCCGCCGAGCTTGTCATACTCCACTACGGCTGTCCTGGCGCCTTTCATAGCTGCCTTTATTCCGGCCGTATAACCGCCGGGACCGCCGCCTATTATTACTATATCAAACTTTTCGATTTTCTCAGACTCCTTATCTGTTTCAGTAACTCAATAACTTTGTAACTTTAAAACAATGACGCCCAATTTAATCTATTTGGAAGCTCTGGCAAGTAAGGATAGGCAAAAACAACTGAATGAATTGGCTTCTTTAGCAAGAGCCCTTAGTTTAGGAATTTGTTCACAAAATCTGTCAAAAACACTTGACAGCACTCAGAAAATCAATATCTTGGCAAGTCTTTATTAAACTAAAAGGTTTAGTTTATTAAACTTAGGAGTAGGCAAAATTTCCTTAATTGATATAAAAATCGGGGATAAAATCAAGACTTTGAGACTGGCTTCAGACCTTACTCAGGAAGAGCTGGCTAACAGAGCCAGGCTTACCAAAGGCTTTATATCTCAGCTGGAAAACGAGCAAACCTCAATATCGCTCGACTCTCTGGCAGATATTCTGGACGCTTTGGGAATTTCGATACCTGCCTTTTTTACCGAAGAAAAAAGGCCCCAAGTGGTCTTCTCTCCCAAAGAGGCTATTCAGATTTCTGATACAGGCGCTGCAAATTTTGAACTGATGATTCCCGGCTCGACTAATAATCTGATGGACCCCATAATGGTCGGTCTTGAGCCTGGCGAAGAACTTGAAATAAGTACACCGCACCCGGGGGAGCAGTTTGGCTATGTTCTCAAGGGAACAGCGACCCTGACTATTGACAAAGATGAATACAAAGTGCCCAGTAAACACTGTTTTTATTTTAAGTCTGACAAACCACACCAATTATCGAATAAAAGCGCAGCGAGAGTTGACCTGTTATGGGTAACCACTCCGCCACAGATGTAAGTTATGAAACTTTTAACGCCCAAAGGAGGTGCCAGATGAAAATTCTCGGACGACACTTGATCGCTGAATTCGCTAACTGCGACAACTGTAGACTGACAGATGTTGATTACTTAAAAGACTGCCTGGAAGAAGCAGTGCGAAAGTCCGGCGCCACCATAGTCCGCTCAGTATTTCATCGGTACAATCCTCAGGGCGTCTCAGGCGTTGTAGTCATTGCCGAATCACATCTGTCTATTCATACCTGGCCTGAATATAATTATGCCGCCGTGGATTTCTTCACCTGTGGCGATACGGTCGACCCCTACAAAGCCTATGACCATATGAAAACAATGCTGGCCTCTGATGAGGCTCATGTCTATGAGCTGAAACGGGGAATTCCGTCTGAAACAGACGAAGTTCTGGCCCATAAACCGGCCCAAATTCAATTCGATAACGCAGTAACATCGCGCTAAGATTTCAGGAACATCCAGATGCCATCTACCAATGCTACTAAATTACTACAGGATATCATAACTACTCAGCACAATATTATTGTGCAGGGCCAAGAGGTTGACTTAAATCAGTTCAAGACACCTTTTTTGGCGCTGTCTGCTAAGCAGGCCGGACGAAATTATGACCGACTCAAAGCTGCGTTGCCCGGAGTGCGTATTCATTATGCCGTAAAACCAAACAACCACCCGGCGATATTAAGAGAAATATATAATAGAGGCGGCAGTTTCGAAGTCTGCTCTTTAGGTGAAATGAAAAAAGTTCTAGCTATCGGTGTTAATCCCCCCGATTTGATTCACACTCACCCGATTAAGTCTGTCGATGAATTTGACGGCGCCATCGCTGCCGGCATTAACACCTTCGTGATTGATAATTTTGAAGAAGCCAAGAAACTTCACCGCTATACCGACCGAAGATTAAAAATATTGATTCGCTATCGTATAAGTACCAGCACAAGCGCCGTGGTTAATCTTCAGTACAAATTCGGCTGCAGAACCGAGGACGTGCTCCCTCTTGCTCAAAAAGTAAGCGAAGCCGGCCATGAATACTACGGCCTCAGCTTTCATATCGGTTCGCAATGCACCAATAGTGCCAACTATATTATAGCGATAAGAACCGCACACCGGCTGATAAATAAACTGAACGCCAATGGATTTGACAGTCGGGTGCTGGATATAGGCGGCGGCTTTCCGGTTGCTTACGTTGAACCGGTACCGTCAATTGAAGAATTTTGCAAACCGATTACCGAGGCTCTCGACCAGCAGATTCGACCTGACATTAAAATCATCAGCGAACCGGGAAGATATATTGCTGCTTCTGCCGCTACCCTCGTTTGCAGTATCATAGGTAAATCCTTTCGTGACGGCAAAATCTGGTACTATCTCGATGATGGCCTCTACTCTACTTTCTCCGGCCAGCTATATGACCAGTGCAAATATCCTGTCATAACCCAAAGACAAGGGCAGCCGCGATTGTCTGTGCTTTCCGGTCCTACCTGTGATTCATTTGATGTAATGTACGACGGCCTGCTGATACCGGAGCACGAAGTTGGTGACAAGCTTATTTTTACAAAAACCGGCGCTTACTGTGAAGTTTCCGGCTCAAGCTTTAACTCACTAAAAAGACCCGACTACGTCGTCGTAGATTAGAGCTTATGGAAAAGAAACTCGAAGACGTCTACATCGCCGAAGAAGGTATGAACGACCTCTGGAATGTCTGGTACAGCGAGCTGCACAATGGCAATTCAGGGCTGACGCTCAAAATTGAGCGTGTTTTAGAATCTCTGGTCTCTCCTTTTCAGAGAATCGAAGTCCTCCAGAATAAAGATTTTGGCAAAATGCTGGTGCTTTACGGCTCTCTGATGGTCGCTGATAATGATAAAAACGCTTATAACGAAATGCTGGCGCACGTACCGCTTTTTTCCCACCCCTCACCAAAAGAAGTCCTCATAATCGGCGGCGGCGATTGCGGCTGTCTTACTGAAGTTTTAACACACCCCGAAGTCCAGCGCTGCACTATGTGCGAAATTGATGAAATGGTGGTGGAAGTCTCCAAAAAACACTTCCCCAAACTTACCAAAGGTCTTGCTGACAAACGTGCAAATTTGAAGTTTCAAGACGGCAAGAAATTCGTCGAAGAATCAGATCAAAAGTTTGACATTGTTCTCTTAGACCTGTCCGACCCGATTGGTCCGGCAGCTGACCTCTTTCAAAAAACTTTCCACCAGACAGTCTTTGACAGACTCAACGACGACGGCATAATGGTCGCACAGACTGAATCACCATTCTTTAATCAGAACACAATAAAGTTGATGTACAATAATTTAAAAGATATTTTCCCTATAGTAAAAATGTACACCTGCTTTATGCCCATCTACCCCTCGACCTTGTGGTCATTCGCTTTTTGCAGCAAAAAATATGACCCGATAAATGATTTTGATAAAGCCCGTTTAGCTAAATATTCCCACAAAACGCAGTATTATAATCAAGATATTCATCTCGGTTCATTCCTACTGCCCCGGTTCGCCAAAGAACTGGTAGAATAAACTGCTGCTAAAGTTTTGTCATTCCCGCGTTTTAATCCCGCGCGAGGTCGCGGGGCAGGCGGGAATCCATCTTTATTTTGAGAATACAGGACAACCCCAACCTTCGGCAAAACGAATCGAATAATTGGCAATAAAAAAAGCCCGGCCAGACGACCGGGCTTCTTATCTAGAAAATAGACTGGAAGTATCTATTATAGCATTTCATATACGGCGCTGATCTGGAAATTCATGTTCTGATTTCCACCAGAAATGAAGTTAAAGCCTTCCAGGAACAACTGCGGGTCGGCATAGGTATCGACGTGGAAATTACCCCAGTGAAAACCAAAGCCGAGAAAGGTGTCATTCGCAGCACTACTGGTCTTAAAGTCTATACCATTTTCCTGCTTAAACCTGTTCCAGAAAGATGTTGCACCAAAGCGAACATCCATCCAGCTGAATACTTCCGCATCAAGGCCAAGTTTGAAATAGAATATACTGGTAGTATTGAAATTGCTCTCTGCATTATTTGTCGCATCAAGCAGATCGATGTCTTCAAACTTCAGGCGGTTGAATCTAATACCAAAATCAAGTACTGCTTCAACATTATTGCTCGGTGTATAGATTTGACCGATTCCAAGGTCGAATACAAAAGTAGAGAACTTATCTAGCGAAGTAGGAACACTGACTACATCAAATTGAATGCCGATCTTATGGAATTCAATTGACGCATGCGGTACATAAGTATAATTCGGTCCCTGATCCCAGAACATACGACCTTCCAGTATGAAATCACTATAGCCATCTGGTGACGTCTCGGTTATGCCAGCACCAGTTTCATCAGTCCAGTCACCCAATCCGAAAGAAATTGCAATATCCCAGCTGCCATCATCAGCAGTTAGGCCAGCATTGAGCAAATAGTACGAAAACGATTCATTGTAGCTTCCTACAAGTTCCTGGCCACTTTGAGTCACAGAAAATCTCAGGCCAAAATTGGTAGAACTCATAGTGCGGCCATAAAACAAATGTATTCTGCGGTTATCAAGCAAGGCATTGTCGAATGGTACGAAAACTGCCGGAGACATTGGTCCCATATTATCAAAGTAAGTTGCCAGCACCCAAGACTTTTCGTCACCAAGTTTCCAGTGGACACCAAACTGAGTGACATCGCCTGAGCCTATTTCAGCAATGGCCAGGCCAGGATAATCGTTTATACGTGATGGAAACATCCAGATATTGGCGTCATCCACCAGAATCATATTATTGTTACCCATTGTCAGCGTACGGGTATTGCTACCAAAAGCCGACATAGCTAGCATTAGACTTAAAATTAAAGTTATAAATATCAATTTCTTCATTTCTTTACTTTCCTCTCAAAAAGTTAGTTAACGGAAATACCGGCCTAATTCATATTTTGGCCAGCGACTGTGACGTAATCAATTTAAGATTAATCACAAGTAATGGTTTGGGTCATAGGCAATCCTCCTTTTCACAGTACTATCGAACCTGTACTTCCTAAATCTATTGCTTCATTTGACTTTCTTACAAAACCTTACCACAGATGTAATACCAAAAAGCACAACAAAGCGCCTCCAAATCGCGCCAATATTAGCATTGGTCCGCTTGATTTACAACAAAAACATCGTTGTTTTTTTACTCTCTTGTCAACTTGAAAATCCCCTGAAATCCCTTCATAATTTACGCCAAATAACTGCTAAAGCATGATAACTGCCCTGCTATCGCTTCTTACTATCCTCCCAAAGCTTGTTAAGCTCATCGGGGGAAAGATTATAGAGCTTTTTTTTCTGCTTGTCTACTTCCTTTTCCATTTTTTCGAACCTCACCTGAAACTTGTTAAGCGATTGCCTGAGAGCGAGTTCGGGGTTTATACCGGCTTTTCTGGCCAATGAAGCCACCGCAAAAAGCAGGTCTCCAATCTCTTCTGAGAGCCTTTCGGGAGAATTTTTGCCCAATTCTGCCCGAACCTCAGAAATCTCTTCATCTATTTTTCCCAGCACATTTTCGGCTTTTTCCCAGTCAAAGCCCATTCCAGCAGCCTTTTCCCCTATCCTGAAAGCCCGGAGCAGGGCCGGCATTTCTTTGGGAAGCCCTGAAAGGCTCGATTTTTTAGTCTTTTCCTTGTCCCCTTTTTTAATTTGCTCCCACTGATTACGAACCTCGTGCGGCTCTAAGTCCTTCTCTTCCTTGAAAATATGCGGATGACGCCGGATCAGTTTTTCGACAATCATATTAATAGAATCATCAATTTCGAAATGGCCGTTATCAGAGGCAATTTGAGCATGAAAAATTGCCTGACAGAGAAAATCTCCTAATTCTTCTTTAATTTGCTCAGTATCTTCAGATTCAATAGCCTCGGCCAGTTCATAGGTTTCTTCGATCAGATAGGGTAAAAGACTAAGATGAGTCTGCTGCCTGTCCCAGGAACAGCCTTTTTCTGAGCGCAAATAGGCCATAGTCAGTTTCAGCCGCTCAAAGGGAGGTGTCTTGGGGTCGAGTATTTTTGCTTTCATATCTTTCATAACTGTCGATAATATCTGTAATGTTTAACTAAAATGCGAGCAGCTTGACAATAAAGAAGAGCATTCCTATACTTGGTTTCTTTAAAAGTCCGCCGCGGGCGGATTTTTTCTGTTATGCCATATGATTTGATATTAAAATAATATGTACGTATATGAAAGATAATAACGACTCAAAAAAGACTGCCAAAGCCTACTCTCCGGCTGAGATCGAAGAGCGCATTTACAATAATTGGATTGAAAAAGGCTATTTTCACGGCGATGAAAACTCCTCTAAAGAGCCTTATTCAATAGTAATCCCGCCGCCGAATGTCACCGACGTTCTGCATCTGGGTCACGCCCTAAACGGCACCATTCAGGATATTCTAATTCGTCGCAAGCGCATGCAGGGCTTTGAAGCAGCCTGGATTCCCGGAGCCGACCATGCTGGAATTGCCACTCAGGTCATAGTTGAGAAAAAATTAGTTTCAGAAGGCACTACCCGCCGGGAAATGGGACGGGAAAAATTTATAGAACGTACCTCGGAATGGGCCAGCAGCAATAAAGAGAAAATCTTAAATCAGCTCAAGAAATTGGGCTTCAGCTGCGACTGGGACAGAACCAGATTTACTCTGGATGACAAACTTTCCAAAGCCGTAGCAGATGTTTTCAAAGCGCTATACGAGAAAGGGCTGGTCTACCGCGGCAACAGAATTGTTAACTGGTGTCCGTCCTGCCAGACTTCGTTATCCGATGACGAGGTCGAACACAAAGATAAAGATGGCAAACTCTGGTATATAAGATATAAGCTGCGCGGCTCTGATGAGTTTCTGACAATCGCCACCACCCGGCCCGAAACAATGTTAGGCGATACGGCTCTGGCTGTTTCACCCAAAGACGAACGTTATGCCAAGTATGTCGGCAAGTCTGTTATACTGCCCATTCTCGAAAGGGAAATTCCCATAGTCGCTGACAGCTATGTCGATAAAGATTTTGGCACAGGTGTTATCAAAGTAACCCCGGCACATGACCCCAACGATTTTGAAATCGGCAAAAGACATGATCTCGAAGAGATAAATATTCTCAATACCGACGGCTCACTTAACGAAAATGCCGGCAAGTTCAAAGGTCTCGACCGTTTCGAGGCGCGGGATCAGCTTGTCGAAGAACTGACCAAAAAAGGTCATCTTGAGAAAATCGAAGATCACGCCCTTTCGGTTGGCACCTGTTACCGCTGCCATAAAATTGTCGAGCCGTATCTTTCCGAACAGTGGTTCGTGAAAATGCGGGAACTGGCCGAACCTGCTACCGAAGCTGTTAAATCCGGGAAGATCCGCTTTCATCCTGAATACTGGTCAAAAACTTACCTGCACTGGATGGAAAATATCCGCGACTGGTGTATTTCCCGCCAGCTCTGGTGGGGACATCGTATTCCGGTCTGGTACGCCGAGGACGGCACAATATTTATCTCAGTCGACAGACCGACCAAAGATGAATGCAAAGGCTACGACCCGAAAACTTTAGTGCAGGACGAAGACGTGCTGGACACCTGGTTTTCATCCTGGCTCTGGCCTTTTTCTACTTTGAACTGGCCGGAAAAATCCAAAGAACTAAAGAAATTTTACCCCACCCGCGTTCTTTGCACCGCCTCGGAGATAATCTTTTTGTGGGTGGCACGGATGGTCATGTCCGGCTATGAATTCATGGGCGAAGCCCCGTTTAGCGATGTTTACATTCACGGCACAGTCCGCGATGCACATGGCGTCAAAATGTCGAAGTCACTCGGCAACGGCATTGACCCGCTGGAAATGATTGCCAAATACGGTTCCGACGCTACCCGTATTTCGCTGATACTGGCCACGCCCGACGGACAGGACCCCTGGATTGGAAAAACCACTTTTGAATCGGGCCGGAATTTTGTGAATAAGCTTCATCAGGTCTCCCGTTTTGTAATGATGCGCTCCGAAGGCAAACAGGTAAACCTTGATTCTGTCAATGACGAAGATTTAGTTATATTCGATAAGTGGATTTTGTCCCGCTTGGAAAAAACAATCCGGGACGTAGACAAGGCCTTTGACGAGTTCAGATTATCGGCCGCCTCGAAACATTTGTATAACTTTGTTTGGAACGACTACTGCTCCTGGTATATCGAGCTGATAAAACCGGACTCCCCGGGCGAAGAAATTCGCGAAGGCTCTATAAGCGTGGCGGTCTACGTGCTTGATAAAATCCTCAAACTGCTGCATCCATTTATTCCGTTTGTAACCGAGAAAACATATCTGGAACTTGTTGGCGATGAAATCGGCGGCGAAGAGACCATCACCTTTGGTCCCTGGCCGACCAGCGATGGCCGCCACATCGACGACAAACTCGAAAGCAGCCTGGAGCAGATTCAGGCGGTAGTCACGGCCGTGCGCTCTATGCGCTCTGAGCTTAACGTTCATCCGGGCAGGACTTCTGACCTTTATGTTAAAGTTGATGACCAATGGCTGGCTAAAATGTTAGAGCAGCATATTGATTATTTTCGCTCTCTGGCAAAAGTCAAAGAACTTCATGTCGGTACGAATATAAAAAAACCGCCGCTTTCGGCATCGGCTGTTATATCAGGCGCCGAGATATTTCTGCCGCTGGAAGGCTTGATTGATGTAGAGGTTGAAAAGAAACGACTTGAAAAAGAATTGACAAATCTCAAAAATCTGTTAGAGAAAGTTTCCAAGAAACTTGCCAACGCCGATTTCCTGGCCAATGCCCCCAAAGAAGTAATTGACCGCGAAAAACAGAAAAAAGAAGACTACACCGAGCGCATCGAAAAACTCAACAAGAACTTAGAACAAGTCCTGGGCTGGTAATTCCCCAATAGTCGCCCCCCTTTCTGTCTTTCCAACGACCTCCTCTGTCTTTCCACCTCGTTGGTCCCGAGCGTAGTCTCGGGAGCGCAGGCTGGAATCCATCTTTGCTATTTTGTCATCCCCTCCTTACTTGTCATCCCCGCTTTAGTCCCGTGTACTCACGGGGAGCAGTCGGGAATCCATCTTAATACAATAGTCACCCTGACTTTAGTCCCGAGTCTTGCCTCGGGAGCCTGCGCCAGTCCCGAACCGGGGTCGAAGGGTGTACCGCTCATCAATGGGTTCGTTTTGTCATATTTTACTTTCCCGTTATCAGAATCTGTTGGCTTTTTGCTTTTAACGCAAATTCCCCCGGGAATAGTTATAGCCGCTTTATTTTAGGGCAGCGCAGTATTTTGCAGTGATTCATGAGTTAATTCGCGGTGGGGTTCTACCGCCCACTAATATTCACTACGGACAAGCCGGCGGCACCGGCCCACCCCTGAAAATAACATCAACCAAGTATGTTAAATCTAATATGTTTCCCGCATTGCCATCACCATTAACATCGCTTTCAACAGGACATCCTCCTGGACAGCCACTACCAACGATGCGGAAAATGATGTCAACTAAACATGTCAAATCAAGAATATTAGCGTCGTCACCATCACCGTTCAGGTCACCTCTGGTGCCTATGCAACAACAAGCATCGCCAACACCGTTGCTGTCTGCATCTGCTTGAGAAGGATTAAAGTCAATGGGGCAATTGTCACAGGCATCAGAAACTCCGTCGTCGTCGAAATCGAAAACATAACCAGGGCAATTATTTATAACTATCGTATCTCCTGCTTCTGAACAAATTAAAGCTGCCTGCTCAGATATATACCAACCAGGAACTATAATTATGCTCGAAGTATCTGAAACATACCCTCGGTCTGGATTACAATCGCAAATATCCTTATTTCCGGTAAACCACGAGCCAGCTAAAACACCGCTGAGATTTACGAAAGCCCAGCCAAAATCATATTGCATTTCACACCAATATGCGAAATATCCATCATTCGAAGAATTTTTAAGAGCATATCCCTTAGCTACGTAATTCCCATTATCGTTCTGAGTGAGTACAAAACCAGCTCTACCGGCTGGATGATTAACCGTATAGTCAGAGAATTCAGAGAAAGATGACCAGCAGATAAATTGTGAATCTGGCCATTGGTCGACAATATATTCATGGGAAGCTACCCAAGCTGAATATATCAAGTTGGAATCAGTTACTACTGTTTGAGCTCTTAGAGAAAAATTAAATAGCAAACAACCCACTATTAGAAAATTGATGAAAAACACTCGTTTTGCGACAGTCATAAGCCCTCAAGAATTTAAAATCGTATCCCCGCTATCGGTATAAATGTATGAATTTAGTCTATTTTTGTCAAGGGAATAAGCCGATCCCTTTGACCCTTCGACAAGCTCAGGGTGACTGTTGTTTGAATTGACCCTTCGACAACAGGGTGACTGATAATTGGATTGCCCAGCAAATCAAAAAGCGGCAGATGGGGACATCTGCCGCCCACTGGAATGGGGACACGCCATAGGCGGCCGCGTACTGCAAATGAGGGGCAGACGAGGACCAGTCTTGCGCTGGTCGCCCACGGAACTTTACAGACACAGTCCGGGAGGGAAACCGCCGCGAAAAATAGCATCTATTAAGTAAGTCAAATCGAGTATGTTTGCGGAATTCCCGTCGAGGTTTAAATCTGCTTCTACAGGACAGTTTATAATTTCTCCGCCGCGAAAGATTCGATCAATAAGATATGTCAGGTCGAGGACATCAGCATCTTTTCCATCTCCATTGATGTCACCGCGGTTACCTATACAACAGCAAGCATCCCCAACGCCGTCACCATCGGCATCTGCCTGAGAGGGGTTGGGTCTGTCGGGGCAGTTGTCCGGGCTGTCCAGAGCAAACCCTGAAGGCTGCGTGCAGGATATTATGGTAGAGTCGGTTAATCCGAAGCCGTCACCGTCAGTATCAATGTACCAGACTGTGGTCGGATTGATTCTCGAGTCACTGTCGTCGCAATCGCTGCTGTCTAAAACATAGCCCGATGGCTGCAGACACTCAAGCGTAGTATTGGCAGGGTCTCCGTAGCCATCACCGTCGACATCCGCATACCATTTTGTCGGCGGAATTATGGCCGTGTCGGCCGTGTCACAATCGACAACCCCGGGAAAACCGCGAGCATATAGAACTGTTCTACCGGGAAAGCTGAAGTCGCCAATTGAAATAGTGTCCAAGTCAACTAACCCAATGGCTGTGTTCCAGAAGTTATACGAAACGCACGGCGTAGGAAAGTTATCTGTAAGCAAACTGGGATTAACAGCTGATTCAAATGTATTCGATATAAAGAAACCTGCAAAGAACGGTCCGTTTACTACGACTGCCGTGTCCAGGGAAACCCAGATATCATATACACCAGCTGCGGGAACAGTAAAATTATGAACAGAAGAAGTAGCTACTGCTGTTCCGGGTGTTGGGCAGCTGGGATTTGATGAATCTACTTCGGTAACATAAACTGTAACTTCTAAAGGTGTAGCGGAATCAAAGGCCATGGGCATATTTATTTCTGTAACTGTGAATGGATAGGCAAAATCGCAGCTTGCGTCCGGGTCAAGATAGGAGAGATACGATTCGTTTCCGATAATCCAACCGTCAATTCGAAATTTTATACCAGCGTCATGTCTGACAATGCAAGTATCTGCAGAAGACAGGGCATATCCAGCTTGTAATTTGCCAGCAGGAATATCGCTTACTCTATGCAGAACAGGCAGTTTTTTGGTCTCAGCAGCAATTGTTGACTGGACAACTACAAATAGAGGCAATACAGCCGCTATGAGAAAAAAGATGAAGAACAATCGTTTTGTGATAGCCATAAATCCTCGAACATTTTAAGTCTTGCCCTCACCTAAGCAATAAACGTACCTAAATTACTGTTTTTTGTCAATTTATATAGATTAGCAGTAATTTAGAGTACTAATTTGGCTTTAATCCTTAACATGGCGGCGGTGGGCCACCTCTGAAGATAAAGTCTACCATAAACGTCAGATCTAAAATATTAACATTGCCGTCATTAGTCAGGTCGGCAAGATTTAAATCGACTGGAGCCAAACCACCCCGGAACATGAAGTCCACCAGATAGGTCAGGTCAAGAATGTTAATGGGACCAGCCAGCCCGTCTATATCACCACAACCCGGGCTTGATGGAAGCAGACTAAAGACATTCAAGGGACTATACTCAGTTTCAGAGGTAGGTCTTATTCTCCAATAAAAGGTAGTGGTGTCAGAAATCAAAAGAGCCTCTGCAGGCTGAAACGATGAGGTTGCGATAGTTGTATCGATTATTACCGAAGCGAAAGCCAGATCGGTTGCAAGCTGAAAATCAACACTTGATTTGTTCGGCCAGACGAATAACGGCGGATTAATATAGATGAAGCTGCCTGATTTAGGCGCGTAGCCCGAGTTGCCGGAAAAATTGACATTAAATTCATATCCCCCGGCAGACATATTCGCATCTTTGGCCAGCCGGTAGAGTTTGCCATTAACGGTAAACTCAGCTGTAAATGGTGTATTGATTGGTTGAGTCGGGTCGGGCTTGACTGACAAAATATAATTGCCGCTTTCGCTGACACTCATGCTGGCGTAGTCATCAAGAATATCGTTTTGATTTAAGTTCCGGCGATAGTAGCTGCCGGTTGGTATGGTGCTGCTGACTCTGTTTAAGACTTTATTACTTGGAGATATCAGTTCCAATTGAGCATTGTCTTCTCCTTGTATTGTAATCGAAGAAGCAGAAAATCCGGCCGGATTACTCTGATTTTCGTAGTAAAAAATTGACGACCCCTTTGTGATGGTATATGAAATTACAGCAATATCAACGTCCCCATCAATATCGAAATCAGCGCAAATCAATCGAGACGGATCAAATTTAGGTACATTAAAACGAAGTTCGTTTGTAAAGTTTCCATTACCATCGCCGTAGATAAGTGCCAAATATTTATGGGCGCTGTTTAAATAAGCGATATCCAGCAAGCCGTCGCCGTTAAAGTCTGCCGGCATATTGGCAGCTATTTGGCCAAGCACCGTACGAACTATCCTTTGCTCAAAAGTACCGTCGCCATTACCGAGATAAACTACCAATTCGCTGCTGGTGTCTCCTACTGACGGTGTGGCGATGCACAGGTCATAAATGCCGTCGCCGTTAAAATCAGAACCTTGATTGGTTACTTCAATATTTACAGAACCAAACATTTGCGAATAAGTAGCTTGCAGTGAAAGATTACCTGCACCATCGCCGAGATAAATTTTCAGACCCGTTCTAACACCAATTGCCATATCGTCGTATCCGTCATTGTTGAAATCTGATGAAGATAGAGTCATGATTGAATCTCCAACATCTGTTTTGCTCAAAAAAGTGTATTCAGATGTAGCTGACCCAGAAAACAGATATAGTGTATCATACCCACCAATCGCATAGTCGAGGAACTCATCGTTATTGAATATACCAAGTGCAGCTACGGGAGCCCAGTGTATTGGCAAAGAAGAAAATATTGGCGTTTGAAAATCGTTTTGACCATCTCCCAAAAGAACAGAGATTTTATTAGGTCCACTTGAAGATTGAAATGATATGACGTCTAAAAAGCTGTCATCGTTTAAGTATCCGACTTCCAGCCCACGAAGCGGATAATTTGGATCTTCATATATGTAAGCTTCTTGAAAAATTCCGTTTCCAACATTATCATACAGAGAAAGAGGTGAAGTATATAAGTATGCCAGTCCTGATGAAACTATTTCAGGTTCCAGATCGTTATCAAAATTGCCATATCCAACAGCTGTAGGCAAATTGAATCCGGGGCTTTCTGTCACTTGCAAATCTATCAAATAGTTTGCGCTGGCGACTACCTGAATTATCACTTCTTCTGTTGTACAACTGCCCACAGAGTCACAAGCAGATATTACCACGCGCCAAACGCCAATATCGTTGCTTGTGCTATTCCAAGAGAAGTCATAGAGACCCGTGCCTGAATTATAACCAAATATAGGGACGTTGGCAGGCAAACTAGACCCATCATCGAATTTCGAAAAAGATTCCAGGCTCGCGGAGACTGGAAATCCCTCAGGTGAGGACGCACCCAGATCAAAAATGAAGTTCGTACCACCTACGTCACTTGTATTTGATAAATATGTAACATTAACTTCGGGAGCGGCAAATCCCTCCACTACAATTATTTCCTCCGCTGCATACTGGGGAGTAATGGCATTCTGTCCCGGTAGAATGAACCAGAAAGGATTTCCAGGGGGGAACCAGGCACTATCGATTTTCATTTTTCCCGTGCTAAGTCCAGTCATATATATTTGCATGATTGCAGAATTCCCTTCAATTAGTTCATTGCCAACTATGTTGTAGGCAGCCAAAAGTAAACTATCAGGAGGAATACCATTTGAATCTTTTGGGATAACCCACCTCACCTGCAACACCGAGGGATCTGACATCCGATTGACGAAGACTACCGAATCAAAAACGGCAAAACCAGAATCAATTGATGTCAGCACAAATCCAAGATTGTAGTACGGAACAGGTTCATCATTTACAATAGTCAATGTGATAGGAAGAGACCTTCCCACAATCAGCGAATCACATTCAATTCTGACTGTATCCGGAATGCCCGGGTCCTGAGCTTGTGTCAAGAGCGGAACAGAAAATAAGAAAATCGTGACGAAAAGAAGACAAGACCAGAATTTTGACGATTTGTAAAATCCTTGTTGAACTTCTTCTAAAAACAGATGCCGAAACATGACTTAACCCTCCGAAAATTGATTTGGACTAAGCAATCAATTATATGATACCAAATAGACGAATTATGTCAATAATTTGTTTAGTTCTCATAAATAAGAATGTCTCTTGATGCATTCCATTTAGCCCCTGCACTAGTTTTCTGACCATTACAACCTATTGCTACCCAATAACTTCAAGTATGCACTGATAAAAGTTGGCGATGCTAAAGCTGTTGAAGAGTAGCTGCTGGGCAGAAACGATACCGGCTATTTGGCGTCGTTAAGTTTATATTCTTTGATTTTGTAGAGCAGTGAGCGGTAGCTTATCTCAAGCATCTTGGCGGCTTTGCGCCTGTTCCAGTTGGTCTTGTTTAGAACATCTGAAATAAGTTTCTTTTCTTCGGCGGCCACAATACGGCCGATTCTTTCTTTCATCGCATATTGATTTTCCAGATCGGAAAAGTCGGTCTCGACTCGTGTCTCCGCAAGAGAAGAACGTCCCGAAGGAAGCGGATGTCTTCCGGCCGCTTCAATCAGGTCATGGATGATATTTTCGTCGTTTCTTACTATAACCTGTTTAATCATATTTTCCAGCTGTCTTATATTTCCCGGCCACTGAAATGAAATAAGTTTATCGAGAATAGCTGATGAAAGCTGAATCGGTTCTTTTTCATAGAGTTTAGAATACTTGTCTAAAAAATAGTCGACCAGCAAAGTTATATCTGAGGGCCTTTCACGCAAAGTCGGCAGCTGCAGAGTGATTTCGTTTAGGCGGTAAAAGAGGTCATCGCGGAATTCTTTCTGCGAAATTGCCAGTTCCAGATCTCTGTTGGTAGCACAAACAATACGAACATCTACATGAATATTATTGATACCGCCGACTCGAACAAATTCATGTTGCTCTAAGACCTGCAGTAATTTTGACTGCAGCTCCAGCGGCATATCGCCTATCTCATCTAAAAATATGGTCCCTTTGTGAGCGGATTCAAATCTTCCCTGTTTGGTCCTGTGCGCGCCGGTGAATGCGCCTTTTTCATATCCAAACAGTTCAGCCTCAAGTAAATCGCGAGGGATGGCGGCGCAGTTTACTTTTACAAACGGCTGGGTCTTGCGATCCGAAGATTGATGCAGCATGCGGGCGGCTATCTCTTTACCGGTGCCGGACTCGCCTCTGATTAATACCGTCAGGTCAGAATTGGCCACCTCTTCGATAATCGACTTCACTTTGAGCATCGGTTCAGAATCACCGATACAGGCACCGAAAGAAGTAGAGGCCTGAATCTCCGCCCTGAGACTGCTGACCTGGCTTTTGAGTTTCTTTCTCTCTAAGACGCCGTTTATATGAATCTCTATTTCCTGAACATCGAATGGCTTGTTGATAAACTCGGCAGCGCCTAATTTAACAGATTCCACAACGTAACTGGTTTCGCCGTGACCGGAGACCATGATTACTTCCGGTCGGTCTTCGATTTTATTGAGTCTTTCTAAGACTTCAATACCGCTCATGCCGGGCATTTTGATGTCCAGCAGAATCAATTCGGGTTTCTCGGTGGCAACCATCTGGATGCCCTCAATCCCGTCTCTGGCACTCAAGAAATGAAAGTTTGAGGAAAGTCCCTCGGACAGAATCCAGGAGACTTTTGGGTCATCATCTATTACGAGTATTTTAGTTTTGTTCTTAGGCATAGTTTATCGTCCTGATATTCAGAGATATCGGCATTCTTTTCAGATAATGAAGAGCAATCTTATAACTTGTTGCGGTTTTAAAGCAAAAAAATGCAAATCTTAAATTTATGACGACAGCGGAAAATACAGGGTAAAGGTAGTCCCCTGGCCTTCGGTAGAGTCAACCTTAAGAGTTCCGTTATGGGCCGAGATTATTCTCTCTACTACCGCCAGCCCGAGCCCGGTTCCGGTATCTTTCGTGGTATAATATCTTTCGAATATACGAGAAAGTTTTTCCTTTTTTATACCAACACCAGTATCAGATATTTTCACAGCCAGGTAGTCGGTCTTTTTGTGGTCGGGCCGCTCTATTATACCTGTTACAGCTAATTCTCCGCCGTCAGGCATGGCCTCGATCGCGTTTAAGAAAAGATTCAGCATCACTTCCATAATCTGGTTCTTGTTTACAATCAGTTCCCAGTTTGCTTTAGAAAATTTCCTTTTGAAAGAAATTTTATTTTTTCGCATATCCGGACCGGTCAAATCTGCTGCCCACTCGATTATACTCCTTAAATCTACTTTCTTAGTCTGGTATTTGTTGGGATTGGAAAAATCTACCAGCTCCCTGACCAGTTCATTCATATGATAAATTTCTTCCTCAGCGGATTTGAAGTATTCGCTTTTTTCGAACAGTTTTGGCCATTTCTTGCGTACAATTTGTAGAGTGCCTTTTAGTGAAGTCAGCGGTTTGCGCAGATCGTGAGATATCTCGGAAATCATATTACCCATTGTAACCAGGCGGGTGGCATTGAGCATTGACTTTTCGCGCTCATACATGATTGCTGCCTGAGATATAACCAAACGGGCCAGCGATTCATCGGCATCATCGTACGCACGTTCTTTGTCCGCACCGAAAATAACTATTTCGGCCAGCTCTCCTGATTTGGCAATTGGAATAGCCATATTCACACTCTTGGGACAGGGAAGATTGTTACCGGATTTTATTTTTTCAATCAGGTATTCTGTCAGCTCTTTAATATTATTGTAATCCAAGCTCTTCAGCTCCGGCACACTTAGCTTTAATGATTCCGGGTTAACTTTGTCTAAGTCGATGCCGCCACTTTCTGTCACCGGGATATCTTTAATGCCGCTGGCAGCTTCGGGCACCAGATGACCAGTTTCAGTTTCATAACTAAACCAGATCGAGCAATCAATTTGAACCACCCGATTTAATTTTTCTATTAACAGGCGGCGGAACTGATTCATCGTTTTGACTTTGGGCAGTTCCGAATTCAGCTCATGCAGTATCCGGAACTCGGCCAGCCTCCGGCGGTTCTCTTCAAACTGGTTGGCGTCATCGACTGTAACTGCTACTTGACCAGCAAATGTTGTAAGAAGCCTCAAATCAGCGGCTGAGAATATGCCGCCATCTTTCTTGTTGGCCATGTTGATAACGCCCAGAACTTTATTCTGAATTCTAAGAGGCACACACAACAGCGAGGCAGCTCCATAACGCTCTTTGTTCATGCGCCGGAATTTTTCATCATTTTCGACATCATCAATGATCATCGGTTCGCCCTGCTGGGCAACCAAACCGGCAATAGAACTTCCCAGGGGAAGCTTAGTTGTGGCAATTATTTTGTCTGAGAGACCAATCGCGGCTTCAATTGTCAGATATTCGCCGGCATCATCTAAGAGCATGACCGAGCCAACTTTTGCTTCGGTTACTTTTGCTGCTATTTCGACAATCTTCTTTAGTAGCTCTGTCGAGTTGGCCGCAGAACCTATCGAAGTTCCGGCTTCGTAAAGAGCGTTAAGCTCATTGACATGGCGCTTGAGCTTGTCGTTTGATTCTTTTAGATCGTCAACTATTTTAAGACGAAACTTGTCGGAATTTCTCTTATCCAGCGCGCGCTTTATGGCAAGTTCAAACTGGGCATACTCTACCGGCTTCAAAAGATAGTCATAAGCGCCCTTTGAGATTGCTTCAACAGCCGAGCTTAAAGTAGCATAAGCCGTCATCAATATAACCGGTAAGTGCTCATCTTTTTCTCGTACTTTTTCGAGAATATCAAGTCCCGTCATCTTGGGCATTTTGATATCAGTAACCACCAGATCTACATCCCCTGATTCTATCAGCTTCATTGCCTCCAGCGGGTCCTGAAAAGTTCTTACCTGATAAGAGCTCTGGGATAAAAGAGCAGCGAGCGAGTCGCACATCCGCTTTTCATCGTCGATGATTATTATTTTTTCAACTTTTTTTGGCATTACTCTCAAGCCTCGGCTGCGGGGATAGTTATTTCTAAGCAGGCACCTTTTTCTCTGTTTCTAAAACTTATCGTGCCGTTATGTTTCTTAATGATATCGGCACAGACAGACAGTCCCAAACCGGTTCCCTGGCTTCCGTCTTTGGTAGTAAAGAACGGCTCGAAAATGGATGAAAGAATTTCCTCAGGAACACCGCAGCCGCTGTCGCAGATCAGAATCTGCAGATTATCATGAAAATTGTTCGCTGCAATTTCAATCTTGCCGCCATCCGGCATGGCATCCATAGAATTCATTATGATATTTATGAAGACCTGTTTTAAATTATCGGCCGAGGCTTCAACATTGGGACAATTCGGAGAGTACTTTTTGATGATTTCAATGCTTTTATTTTTCAGCTGCGGGGCCAGAAACTCGATTACCTCGTCTAAGACCGGCAGGACATTTATTATTTTGAACTCCACATTTTGCGGACGGTGAAAATTTATCAGTTCTTTTACAATCGACGCAACCCGGTCTATTTCCTGCCCGACTATTTTCAGATATTTCGAGGCATCTTCAGGCTTAGTTTTAGCCCTTTTTATCATCAGCAGGTAATTTTTCATTATTCCCAGGGGATTGTTTATTTCGTGCGCTATTTTGGCCGACATCTCCCCCAATGCAGCCAGACGTTCCGAATGTATCAACTGCTTTTGAGCTGTCTGAAGTTCCGCCAGTGCTCTTTTTTCGGCTTCGTGCAGACGTGCGTTTTCCACAGCTACTGCAATCTGGCTGGATAAAATTGACAAGAATTCCTCGTCGTCTGATGTAAAAGTATACTGCTCGGTTTCTGATTTCCTGCCGACGAAGAGCAGCCCGTTAAGCAGGCCGCGGTTCATTAGCGGCAGCACCAGACCCTCTCTAAACTGTTTGAGAATATCACGCTCTTCTTTGTTATGGTTATGGCTATTGTCAAGCTTGACTAAAACTTCCACGGCAATTGCCCGGTTGGCATCTTTGACAAAAACAGCTAAAGCCGAATCTTCTTCGATAGCCGGGCTCGAAGATGCGAGATTTAATTTGCTGCTTGAACCGGCGAGTATAAAGTGTTTTTGTGAAGACTCTTTTTTTAGAAATACACAGGCCTTAGAGGAGCCAACTTGAGAGCAGAGAGTCCGCAGAAATACCTGCAGCAGAGAAGTTAAATCTAAGACAGCGTTAAAATTCCGGCTTAGTTCAAGTATAGTGTAAAAATCAAAAATCTGCCGCTTAAGCTGCTGATTTACCGCTATAAGGGAATCTATATCAGCTGCTGGCGGGGAGGTATGGGAAAGCTGGTCGGATTTTTTCTCCGGCTTTGAACCGAGCTCGGTTGATTCGTGCTTTTGTTTTGCGCTTTTATCCACTTTTCCCCAAACAATTTGACAAACTCTCCAATCAGATAATGAGAGCCTATTATTGTTATAATATCGTCAGGGGCAGCGTCTTTTCTTAGATTTCTGAAGGCAGGCCCGACAGAGCCGAATTTGCTGACCGGGATATCTTTGAAATCGGTCTCTGCTATGAGTTTATTGATATCAGCTGATCTTTTCGATTTCAATGGCACAAAAGCAAACTCGGAGCTTATCTCTGAGAGCATTTTCAATATTTCTTTATGGTTTTTATCTTTTACAAATCCGGCGATTACTCTTGTTTTCTTAGCAGGAAAACGCAATTTAAATGAATCCACAAAAGCCCTGACGCCGCTCGAGTTATGAGCTACATCAAATATTAGTGCAGGTCTGTTTTTATGAGACACAACCTGAAATCTGGCCGGCCAGACCGTACTTGCCAACCCTTCTCTTATGGCTTTTTTTGTCAGATAGATGCCGTTTTGTCTTAAGACCGAAACCGCTTTTATAACCAGAGCTGCATTTTTTAACTGATGAACCCCTTCAAGCGACGGCGAGATATTTGAAATTTGAAGATTACCGTCATTGAAACTAATACTCCTGCCATCTTTGCTGAGACAATAATCTCGTTTTTGCAATTTATAGATTGGCGCTTTTAACAAAGCACACTTGTTGTTCATTACTTCTACTGCTTCTTTATGAAGCTCCCCTATCAGGTGAGGTTGTCCCGGCTTTATAATACCGGCTTTTTCTGTGCTGATTTTGCGAATTGTCTTTCCTAAAATATCAACATGGTCCAAAGCGATTTCGGTGGTTATAGTCAGTGCCGGACTTAAGACATTGGTAGCGTCAAGCCGCCCACCCAGACCGGTCTCTATAACAGCAATCTCGACCTTACACTTCTTGAAATATTCCAGAGCCAGAGCGGTAACTGTTTCAAAAAAAGAAAGTTTACGTTTGATAAGTTCCTTTTTGTAACTATTTACAAATGACACCAATGATTTCCGGAGTATTTTCTGGCCGTTTACTTTGATACGTTCTTTGAAGTCAACTAAGTGCGGCGAAGTAAACAGACCGGTTTTGTAGCCCTGTGCCTCAAAGACTGCCGCCAGCATAGCCGCTGTTGAACCTTTGCCGTTAGTGCCGGAGATATGAATGGTCAGATATTCGTTTTGCGGATTTTTGATTGACTGGAGAAACTCGGTAATGTTTTCCAGCCCCAGCTTCATGCCGAAAAATTCCCGTGATAGCAAGAACCGTTCGGCAGAATTATAAGAAATTTTGCTCAATTTTTGTCTCTCATATGCCCCAGAAGTCCGGCAACCGTCTGTCTGAGGTTCTTCCTTGATACAATCATATCAACGAAGCCTCTTTTCATAAAAAATTCAGACGACTGAAACCCTTCAGGTAATTCCTGTCCTATTGTCTGCTGAATAACGCGCGGTCCGGCAAAACCAAGCAATGCTTTCGGCTCGGCAATAATTACATCTGCTAAAGAAGCGTAAGAAGCCATCACACCGGCAGTAGTCGGGTTGGTTAAAATAGAAATGTAGGGGATTTTCTTCTTGTGTGCGATTGCCAGAAGCGATGCAGTCTTGGCCATTTGCATCAGCGATAAAATCCCTTCCTGCATTCTGGCGCCGCCGGAAGAAGAAAGTATTATAAGCGGAATTTTTCTGTCTATTGACCTTTCTATCGCGCGCGATATTTTTTCACCAACAACAGAACCCATCGAGCCGCCGATAAACGAAAAATTCATTATCGCAAAGGAAACATCGCCACCTTCAATCTTACCAATACCGACAATAACAGCGTCAACCGCTCCGGATTTCTGCTGGGCCAGTTTTATTCTGTCAGTATACTTTTTGGAATCACGAAACTTAAGCGGGTCTTTGCTGCTCAGAGTTTTATCATATTCTTCAAGCCGACCGTCATCTAAGAGTAAATCGATATATTTGGCGCTGGTATATTTGAAGTGATAATCACATTTCGGACAGACCCAGAGCAGTTCCTCAATCTTTTTTGTATAGATAATTTCACCACAGGAATTACATTTGGTCCAGAGACCTTCAGGAATGTTTTTCTTTTCCTGTGAATCTATGCCCGGTTTTGCTTTTCTAAACCATTCCATAATCAGAGACTGCCAGTTTTATTCATTAAAGTAATAGACCATCACCAGTGCATCTTCTACCGGATTACGATAATAATTAGGGCGGCTGTAAAGCAACTTGAATCCGGCATCTTCATAAAATGCGATGGCGCTTTTATTTTGCGGCCTGACTTCCAGTAAAATATGCTCGCATTCTTTCTTTATAGCGATATCTAAAATACGCTCAAGCAGCCCGCTGGCAACAGATTTTCGCCTGAAGGAATGTTCTACGGCCAGATTGGTCAAATGTGCCTCATGTTCAATAATCAGATAACAGGCATAAGCTGCTAATCTTGAGTCAGATACGACCACCAGGCCGCCATGTCCGGGCTGCCGGATAATCTCTTCAAAGGCTGTTTTAGGCCAGGGGTCAGGAAAACTTACGCTTTCTATAGCCAGAATATCGCTGATATCCGAAGATTTCAGCCCTCTAATTTCGTACTTAATTTCTATCTGTTTGAGCCTGCTCAAAATTTATTTCTGCCTGTGATTTTTGAATATAGAGCGGTTCCAAATCGACAATATCCGGAACTTTACTTTTCTTAAGTTTCTCAAAGCCTATCTGTAACAAATCTGCAGTATCAAAGGAAACCGAACCGCCGGTCAGAACTGTTTCGACTTCGATTGGAATTTTCTCTTCGTCAAAACCGCACGATACAACTTCCGATCCTGACAACTTTTCTTGGAGCTCTTTCATGAGCACAACTCTAATGCTGCTGTTATCAAATTTCCCAGACTTTACTTCCCCCGCAAAAACGGAGTCACGCTTGAATGGAACAATGACAGTAACTGCTTGCTCTGCATTACTTAGCTTAAAGGCAGCGATCTCAAAAAGAGAGACGCCGACCGCCGGAATGTCAAGAGCTGTAGCCATGCCTTTAGCTGCTGCCAGTGCAATCCTTAGGCCTGTAAAAGAGCCCGGCCCGGTAGATACTACCAGCGCCTTGAGATGCTCGACTTTTATCTCGGCCGATTTTAACAAGTCCGATATCTTTTCTATGATTAGCTGACCGTGTGAACGACCGGCTTCTAAAGAGAGCTTAACGATTCTATCGTGACCAAACCTTAAACCCAGCTTCAGTTCATTACCCGAGCAGTCTATTGCCAGAATATTTTCGTTACTGAAATCTGTCACTTCTCTACCAAACTCACGTTAATTTCCCGTTCATTTTCATTGTCAATTTTATTGTCATTGTCGTTATCGTTGTCATTCAAACTGTTAATCTCTACCAAGTAATATTTTTGAGGAAGCAACGCTCCGGCTTTTTCTCCCCATTCCACAACCGCAACTCCCTGGCGCTCCAGATAGTCGTCCCAGCCAATCTCGACCAGTTCAGATATATCTGTCAGACGATACAAATCAAAGTGATAAAGTTCTCTCTTGCCGTGGTATTCGTGTACGATATTAAAAGTCGGAGAAGTCGCGGTATCTTTTTCAATACCCATGCCCTGGGCCAGACCTTTTACAAAAACAGTTTTGCCTGCTCCCAGCTCGCCGCTAAGCACAACCAGGCTGCCATCGGGAAACATTGCAGCCATCTTTTCTCCAAGTGCAAAAGTTTCCGCCTCGGAGTGGGATATTATGTTGAGTACTCTGGGCAACTGTTATCTCGGGGTTAATACCGCCAGCGGTACCACCATTTCTTCTAAAGAAATGCCGCCATGCTGGAATGACTTTTGAAAATGCCTGACCATCTCGTTATAGTTATTGGGATAGACAAAATAGAAATCTTCTTTGGCTATAATATAGGTCGTTGCCAGAGTCATTGATGGCAGCCGCCACTGTTCCGGTTTCTTTATCAAAACAGAATCTTTGGGGTCAGAATTAAGGTTATCACCGTACTTATAACGCAGGTTGGTCGAGGTATCCCGTTTGCCATGTGCTATGGTGCCGCGATTGCAGAAAACCGAGCCGTGGTCTGATGTTATTACTAAGGTAAAGTCCTTTTTGGCAAACGATTTCAGAATAGTAAAAAGCGGTGAATGAACAAACCAGCTTTTCATAAGTGAACGGAAGGCTGATTCGGTGCCGGCTATTTCCTTTAAGATAACGTTACTGGAGCGGCCATGCGCTAAGATATCCAGAAAGTTAAATACAAAGGTGACCAGTTGATTCTCATAGTAATCTGAAATGCGCTTGGCAATTTCTTCCCCTTCGGTGTTATTGAAAATCTTGACATATTTTGAACCGGCCGGCCTGACTCCCTGACGTGACAAATTATCTGCAAAAAATTTGCTTTCAAAACGGTTCAAAGAACCTTCGTCCTTAACTGAATAAGTTTCCGGATATACTCTGTGGATTTCATCCGGAAACATTCCCGCAAACAAGGCGTTGCGGGAAAACGGCGTAGCTGTCGGCAATATGGAAAAATAATATTCTCTGTTAATGTTATAAAACTCGGCTATGAGCGGTTCTATTAACATCCACTGGTCAAGGCGCATACAGTCAACAACTATAAACAAAACTTTGTTTTTCTTTTTGAGTTCAGGCACGATATAACGCGACGTAATATCGGGCGACAGCAGCGGCCGCTTATCGGAACGGAGCCAGCTGACATAGTTCTTTTCAATATACTTGGTAAATTCGATGTTCCATTCTTTGCGGGTGCCTTCAAGTGTCTGCGCCAGCCCGACATCGGCATTGGCGTCCAGTTCCAAATCCCATGATGATAAAATCCGGGCAGCTTCGTACCAGTCTTCAGGCTCTATTCTGCCATAAAGCTTGTCATTAAATTTATTTATTTCTGTTATATAGCGCTTCATAGAACTGCCGCTGATTATTTTGCGGGAGTCCAGCAGTCTCTTAATAACAATAAGAATCTGCGAAGGATTTACAGGTTTGACCAGATAATCATCGATCTTTTGTCCGATAGCGTCATCCATCAGGGACTCTTCTTCGGACTTGGTGACCATTACCACCGGCAGATGCGGGTTTAATTCCTTTATTTCTTCAAGCGTAGTCAGTCCGTCTTTGCCCGGCATCATTTCATCTAACAGCACCAGGTCAAAATTCTCCTTGCTTACCAGTTCTATCGCTTCGTCGCCCGACATAGAAGCCTTAACTTCGTAGCCCCGCTTTTCCAAAAAGAGAATATGGGGTTTAAAAGAATCTATTTCGTCGTCAACCCAAAGTATGCGTCTTATATCTTTTTTCAGTACCATAACTAATAACTTTACTCTGTCTATCCTAAAGGTAAATGTATTTCAAAAACAGTTTCACCCGGTTTGGAACGCTTTAAGAATACTTTTCCGCCGTGTGATTCCTCTACTATTCTTTTTACCAGCGACAAACCCAGTCCCCAGCCGCGCTTCTTGGTAGTAAATCCGGGTCTGAAAACTTTTCGAGCGGCGCCGGCCGGAATCCCCTGACCATTATCAGATACTTCTACCACAGCATCCCGGCCGTCGGCAGATAAAAATGATCTTACTTCAACTCTGCCCGACTTTGAGTCAACCGACTGCAGAGCGTTCTTAATTATATTCTCAAAGGCCCAGCTTAATAATTCCGGACTTATTGCCACCGGCGGGATTTCTCCGGCCTTAAACTCCAGTGTTCTGCCCTGTCCTTCCAATGGCAGCCGCTTTTTATAATAGTCAACTGTCTGCTGAATAAGCTGGTTAAAATCCTGGGGAGCAAGTTCCGGTTTCGAGCCTATCAGACCAAAACGATTGGCAATACGCTCGAGCCGGTTAATATCGACCATCATATTATTTAAAGCTTCGTCAACTTCTTCGCTCCTGACTTTTGAATCATCAGTATGTTTTTCCGACTTAATTATTTCCAGCCAGCCCATGAGCGATGAAATCGGCGTCCCCAGCTGATGCGCCGTCTCTTTGGCCATGCCCACCCAAATATAACGCTCTTCGCTGCGCTTTATGTTCTGAAAACCAATCAGGGCTACCAGCATGAATGAAACGACTATGCCAATCTCGATAAACGGCATCAACTTCAGCTGCTCGATAACTTCTGAATCCCCATAACAGAAATAATTGACATAGTTTTCTGCAAACTGCAGCGGGAACTCGTCATGCTCACGGCGCATTTCGGCGGCTATTTTTTTCAGCTCTTCTTTTGTGACAAAAGTCGTGTCGGCAGGGTCAATACCAGGTATATTCCGCCAGTGAATAGGTTCGTGCTCCTGACTCAAAATTATAATTGGAAAAGTGGCTTTGACGATAATTTCATCGAATATAAACTGAAGTTCGGCGCTGCCGGTATTGGGCGAGTTGGCCGCCAGCTGCCACATTTTGACAAATTTTTCTACCTGAGAGCGGGTGTCTCGCTGAAGGTTTTCAATTACCCCAAAAGTATACCAGATAAACAGAGCTGAAACTATGGCTACTCCCAATAGTAAGTAGACCTTGAACAGGGTCGATTTTGTTATATACAAACCGCCTGTGCGTCTGGCTTTGATTGAGTTATCTGACATCTACTTGATTATTTCGGCACCACCCATATATGGACGAAGCACTTCGGGAATTGTCACAGTTCCGTCCGGGTTTTGATAGTTCTCCAGTATCGCCGGAATAAGTCGGGCCAGCGCCAGGCCTGAGCCATTCAAGGTATGCACGTACTTGACTTTCTTGTCCTCATCCCGATAGCGGCAGTTCATCCGCCGCGCCTGAAAATCTTCGAAATTTGAAACCGAAGAAATCTCCAGATACTTCTCTACACCAGCCGACCAGAGTTCTATGTCATAACACTTTGCGGCCGCAAAAGAAATATCCCCGGCAGCTAACAAACAGACCCGATATTGGATTTTCAGCTGCTGCAAAACTTTTTCCGCCTGCTTGACCAGTTCTTCCAGAACATTATACGAATTTTCGGGACGAACGATTTTTACCATTTCAACTTTATCAAACTGATGAACCCGTATCATCCCCCTGGTATCTTTGCCGGCTGCTCCTGATTCACGGCGGAAACAGGCAGAGTAAGAAACCAAAGAAAGCGGCAGCTCTTTGCCGTCGATTATCTGGTCACGGTACATATTGGTAACCGGAACTTCGGCTGTAGGAATTAACCACAAATCATCAGAAGTCTTATACATATCATCAGCCATCTTGGGCAGCTGGCCGGTGCCGTGCATACTGTGGCTTTTGACCATATAGGGCGTAACGCACTCGGTGAAGCCATCGGCTGAGTGCAAATCGAGCATAAAATTTATCAAAGCGCGCTGAAGTTTGGCGCCCATGCCTTTTAACAGATAAAACCCAGAGCCCGACACTCTGGCGGCTGCTTCCAGATCCAAAATCCGAAGCTCCGGACCAATCTCCCAGTGCGGCTTAACTTTGAAATCTTGCTCTGGCTTTTCTCCCCATTCACGAATCAGCACGCTGTCATTTTCATCTTTGCCTTCGGGAGTTGTCTCATGCGGCATATTCGGAATCCAGGACATTTTATCCTGAAGCTCCTGTTCTAATTCAAGTAGCTTGCTATCTAAGCTCGCTATCTGTTCGCCGACTGCTCTCATTGCAACTATTTCAGAGTCAGCATTTTCACCTGCTTTTTTCTTTTTGGCGATATCAGCTGAAGCAGCGTTGCGTCTGGCTTTAAGAGACTCTGTCTCCCGGATTATTTCACGGCGGCTTTCATCGAGCTTTACAATCTTGTCGATATCTGCGTCACAATGTTTCTTGGCCATTCCGGCCTTGACCATATCTCGGTTTTCTCTAATCAGTTTCAGGTCGAGCATCGGTTTCCTTGTTTAATCTCTGGTTTTCCAGTCGAAATATTAAAGTAACTGCCAATAATACACGAAAGCTATAAAGTAGTCAAATAGAGGCTTAAAAAGCTCGCTTTAGGCCGATTTTAAGAGCCGGTCACAAGATATCTTCTTGCCTTTTTGATATAATCATGTAAATTAGCCTTTCTCTGTTTGAGAATTGAGGAGAATGAAAATATGTCAAAAGCTTGTGAAATATGCGGTAAGAAGACCTCTTTCGGGAATAATGTCTCTCACGCCCATAATACGACTAAAAGGCGCTGGTACCCGAACCTGCAGTCAGTCAGAGCAATGATAAATGGCACCCCGAAACGAATCAAAGTCTGCACTTCCTGTATCAAGGCCGGCAAAGTGACCAAAAATGTCAGAACTGTCCGCCCTAAAGTTTCGACTGCGGCTTCCAATACCGGCTAATTTAGATTTCAAAAATTTTTAAGAATTAGATTCTTTTGAGACCCGCCGTGGAGGCGGGTTTCTTTTTTGTGAGTAGGTCGAAACCTCACGTACTCGGGATGGTTTCGACAACTTTGAGATTGCCGCGTCGTCCCGATAGAAATCGGAACTTCTCGCAATGACAGAATACAGTCATCCTGACTTTAGTCCCGAGTCTTGCCTCGGGAGCTGAGTCGAAGGATGCCGACTACATTGTTGTGGGTGGCAGATGTCCTCATCTGCCCCTTCACTTGACAGAAGATGGATTCCAGCCTGCGCCCCTCTTAGGGACTAAAGCTGGAAAGACAGCATTGATTCTTCGCTACTGGATAAAAAACGCCCGCCGGGCGGAGCAACACCCGGCGGACTCTCAAAAGGGGCCATCCCATAGCCACAGAGGGAGGTGGGGATCTTCCTATGCGAAAATTTTCAAAACTGTCTGTGCATTTATCCTGGAATGTGACAGCAGCGCCAAGCCCATTTTCAACTGCATAGATGCTTTTATCATATTGGTAAACTCTAATACAAAATCGGTATCGCGCAAAGAAGACTCGGCCGCTATCAGATTTTCACGCGTTACCATCTTGGATGCCCGCAGCGACTCAAACTCATTTTTCTGTTTTGCACCGATTTCAACCTGAACGATATCTAACTGCGCCATTGCTTTATCGATTTCTACAATTGAAGCTTCGACCGTAGCGGCAGTACTGAAATCGATACTGGCCATTTTGTCGATTGCCGCCACCGAGCCTTCAGAACCATCAAAAAGCTTGCTGCCGTTGTACTCGGCGTTTTCAATCTGACGGTTGTAACTGTCGGCCAGAAGTTCGCCGGAACGCTGGTAAGCAATCTGCGCTTCGGGAGAATTGAAAGCAGTATTAGCCGCCCCTACCGCCATGGCGCGCATATCTACCAATTGGTCGCGCATAACTCCGACCATCGCGTCGGCAGTCGAGTACTTATTCATATTGGCGTTGATATTTTCAATCTCCTGCCCCAATGATGCAATCTGCGCCCGCAGCTGCTCAGAAATAACCAGCGCGGCCGGGTTGTCTGAGGCTCGATTGATTTTTAATCCGGAAGATAATTTTTCCATTGAACCAAAGAGACTCTTGGAACTTCGATTGATATCGTTCCCGATTCTCAACCCAACGATGCTCATACTATTGATGCTTAACATAGCTCTTACCCCTTTTCCTCTACATTACAGGAATAGCCACTATAATGAATAGCAGCTTTTATGCCACAGGGTTGATTATGTGTAAACCAATGCATATCAGTAGCTTACCTGTGCCGAACTGAAACAGTTGAGCTTGAAATTATGGGTTAATTCCAATAGATAATTGGGCAGATTGTTTCAGAATGGAAGGCCTCTTTTGCCTTTCCAGCGGAGGCTGGAATCCATCTTCGCCTTTTCTGTCTTTCCAAACTTGTTTTGGAATCCATCTTTACACAATTAAATGGGTTCGTTTTGTTATATTTTACTTTTCGGATATTAAGTCTGGTAGTGAATTTGATTTCTCCATCAGTTTTAAATGATTAAAGAGCTGATATGTACGATAAAGCTCCCGGTCAAGCCGCCATTCATAACGGAGCAAGGCTCGGCCACGGTAACCGACTGGAATTGAGCGAGAAAGGGCAGTATCGCTGGGCTGGTCGGGTGAATCAATATCGTCTGACAGTACGGGAAGCGGTTCCAGATAAGACGCGGTCAGCTGGTCGTTTACGGTGGCGGTTTCGGCGTTAATGGCGCGTCTGTAGCGCCAGATGCAGTTGGCGATTTTGAGTACTAAATGCTCCTGGAAAACGCCGACTGGTTTGAGCTCGTCGAAAAGGGATTCGATCAGCCGGTCGTAGTCTGTCTGGCTTTCTTTGAGATGGGGGGAATTGATGACAATGTCAGTGGCATGCAGACCGTGGGTGATGGCATTTTGACTGGAGTTTTTCTTGCCGGTTTCGGTTTTGGGTCCGGTTGATTTTGGGGCATTTTGACGGTTGGTCCGCCAGCGGGCGGATTTTTCGCTTGTGGACATAGTTATAGGCCTTTCTTTTGTAAGGCCTACTGTTATTTTGGGGAGATTTGGTTGGAAATTTGTGGAGGAAATTGTACAGAAACCCACCATTAACGGCGGGCCACCCCAGCTCTCGTCAATTGCCGGCTTATAACGACAAGAGAATCAATAAGTTAGTCGAATTTTTCATTTTTTTGGTTTTTTTAAGGCAATCGGAACCCTGTATCATAGTACAGGGTGTTACAGGTAATGAATAGAGAACAAAACGATGGAAACAACACATTTAAATTCAAGTGACCTTGCTCGAGCTGTTGGAGTCAATAAAGAGACCCTGCGATTCTATGAACGAAAGGGACTCCTGAGGAAGCCAGAAAGGACAGAGGCTGGTTATCGGCTTTTCAATTCTACTGATGTAGAGCGGTTAACTTTTATTAAGAATGCCAAGAGTCTCGGATTCAGTTTGGGGGAAATCAAGGAACTTCTGGCGATTGCTGACGGCAACATCACGTGTCGTGATGAGGTCAAGAGTATAGCTAAGAGCAAACTCAGTTTCATTGATACTCAAATTGAAAGCCTGTATAATTGGAAGAGAACATTATCAAAATTACTTTGTGATTGTGAAAAGACAGACAGTGATGATCTGTGCCCAATCATTCAAGATTTATCGAAAGGAAAAAACAATGACTGAAAGAAGTGAGGCCATGAAAGCTACAGCCCCAAACCAGGAAGGGCGTGGCGTGAAAGAAAAGGTGATCAGTTTTCTGGCGCTTTTTACTTCCACAGGCACCTTAATCTGCTGTGCCTTGCCGGCCTCACTGGCTGCCATCGCCGGCGGATCAGCCGTGGTTGGTTTGATGTCAACTTTTCCGTGGCTGGCCCCGTTATCTCAACATAAGGGCTGGATTTTTCTGGTGGCGGGTGTTCTGATCGCGTTTAATGCTCTGCTCTCTTTCCGTCCGAAGGGAGCCGTAGCTTGTGCTATAACCGGTGGCAAGGGATGTGAAGTTGCCGGGAGATTCTCCAGAGCGATGCTCTGGACCTCGATTGTCGTTTACGCCGTAGGTGTTTTTATGTCATACGCTATTGTGCCAATTTTGCGGTTGCTGGATGGTTAATTATGAAACATTGTTTAGTCCATATTTTGCCAAAAGGTGAAAAAATAAAAAACGTAATGAGAAAAGAGTCCGGCTACTTTATGATTAACTGGCGCAATTTGATTAAAGTAGTGTTATCCTGTGCAATTCTGCTTCCACTCACTGATGCTCTTGCACAGGGTCCGCCGATTAACACAGATACGCCTATTATGCTTGGAGTGTCGGGAGGGGGGATTCGAAGCTTCGGTAAGATTACCCGCAAAGCTACCCTATTGCGCGATGGTAAAGAAATAGCCGACACCTTAGATAGGAGTATTACTTCATGGGTTACGCCGGTGGCGATACCGTACAATTTGTACTCCGACAAATTGCAAATAGGTTTGATTTTCCCTTATGTGAATATTAACCTCGATAAAACGACAGGCGATGTCTCCAGCTCCGGCATTGGTGACATAAAACTGTCCGCGAAATATTTGGTCTACCAATTCGACCGGAAGAACAAGACTATCCGAGTAGCCTCGAAGGCGGGAGTAAAACTTCCAACAGGTGACGAGGATACTCAGCCAGCGCTGGGCACGGGATCGACGGACTATTTCTTTTCAACCGTTGCTGGTTGGCTTGAAAAGCGTGTTGGAGTGTTTATTGAGGGCATATACAATGTTAATACGTCCAGGGACTCCCTGGATTTTGGCAACAGCTTTTCCTACAATCTTGCGCTGGGTTATCGTTTGCTACCCGCGGTTTATGAAACGTATCCTTCGCCCCAGATTAACGGATATCTGGAGCTTAATGGAACTACCGTCGCTAAGAGGGAAGTAAACGGCGCCAAGGTTGACAATTCGGGAGGAACGATACTCTTTTTATCTCCAGGGCTCCAATACATTGGAGGTCGAGGCTGGCTGGTGGAGACGTCATTTCAATACCCCATTATTAACGAGCCCAACGGTACCCAGTTAGCTACCGATTGGACGCTCTCATTTGGAACCAGGATATTAGTGTTTTAGAATCGAAGGAGTTTTCTGAAAGCGATATCAAATACTTGAGAAAAAATAACTGAGAATGAGAGATCAAACTAACATTAGTAGAAAGGACAATCAAATCATGAAGAAGTTAATAGCACTAACGGTATCCATGCTGATTCTCGGCATGGGGATTTCACCGGCAGTCAATGCGCAGGTGGAGGAGGTCGGCATTAGGGTTGACGGGCTCTCCTGCCCGTTCTGTGCCTACGGTCTTGAGAAGAAACTCAAAAAGATCGACGGCGTTAACGATGTGATAATCAACATTGATAAAGGTGTTGCGACGCTAAAAGGGAAGAAAGGTGAGTCTATCGTTGTTGAGGGATTGAAGGACGCAGTTGCCGATGCAGGCTTTACACCCAGGCAAATCACTGCGATCGTAGTGGGAGCGGTCGAAGAGCATGGCGATTTTGTAGTTCTAAAGAATATTGGCTCAGACTTCATGTTCATTCTGAAAGAGAACGAACAACTCCTGGAACTACGTTCAAAGTTGCAGGACACTGAGAAGCAGGTCCGAGTCGAGGGTGTTCTGACCTATGTTGCCCCCGAAGGTCATGACAATCATCCCTATACTTTGACCATTGAGCGGTTTGAGGTCATTTCGTGAAGCTCGCATATTCCGAACGAGTGAGCCCGAGTGCCCCATCCGCTTGCGGTGGGATTCTTTCCCAGTTCAAATTAACTCGTAAATCACGGCAAACTACTCCGCCACCCCAATATAGAGCAGCTATGACTTTGGCTGGGTGAATTTGCGACAAGAGCAAAAAGCCTACAGGTTCTGATAGTGGGAAAGTAAAATATGACAAAACGAAGCCATTTGAAGATGGATTCCCGCCTTCGCGGGAAAGACAGAAAAGCGAAGATGGGTTCCAACCTCCGCCCCGTGACTACACGGGACTAAAGTTGGAAAGGCAATAAAAAAGCCCCAACTTTCGTCGGGGCTTTTTTGTGTCAGGCTATAGATTCAATATTACGGTATCAGGAAATCCGGTGAGCGGGGCAGTTCGACGGCTGTCTTGATGCTGACATCGGCCATCTCTGTAGCCAGTATCGACTGCACTACTCTTTCAAAGCCGATACCGCAGCCCGATGACTGACCGGTGCCGTGCTGCAGCACTTCGAAATACCATTCGAACTGTTTCGGGTCGACGTTGCGCTCGATTAAGTGGTCATACATGTAAGACTCTTCGAACTGTTTCTTGCACAGGGCCGCGTTACCTTCGCGGACAGCGCCGCCGACCGACTCGCCGGCTTCGGGCAGAAGCAGATCACAGCAGAGGGTTATGCCGTTGTCGCGTTTCATCGAGAAGAACTTTATAACGCCGCCCTGTTTCGGTTTTGGGTCCGAGGGGTAATGCGTGATAAATGTCGGCAGTCCGTCGAGAATCCGGCAGATAGCTTTTTCTTCGGCTGAGCCAAAATCATCGCCGTATTCAACTGTAAAACCGTTCTTGTTTAGAAGGTCTATAGAATCCTGGTAAGTGATACGGTTAAAGGACATCGTAAAAAATCTTTTCAGAATATCGTTCGGCATAACCGTGTGGGCGGTTCTGAACATGCTGTGCAGCAGCGATTCGATATTGTCCATCAGACCGTCGAGTTCGAAATCGCGGCCTTCGAATTCTATCAGAATGAACTCGCAGAGGTGCCGGTCGGTTACTTTTTTCTCCTGTCTGAAAGACGGCCCGATTGTAAAGACCCGGTTATGGGCCAATGTAAAGGCTTCAAGGTAAAGCTGGCCGGTCTGGCGCAGAAACATTTCGGTTTGATTGCCATCAGCGTCGAACATATCGACTGTCATGGCGTTGGGGAACCACTCGCAGGAGCCGGTGGCGCCGGTAATGTGCGGCACGCTGATTTCTGTAAAATCATTCTTCTCAAACCAATCCCTGGCTGACTTAAAGAGTTTCGATCTGATCTCGGTGACTCTGGTGAACTTGCCCTCTACTACTTCAAAATGGCGCACTTAACACCTCCACAAAATATTAGTTATATAATAAGCCGCCCAATCTCTGGTTCTACCGGGCTGCTGCTGTCTACGATTTGGAATGTCTTTTATAAAAAAATAGGGAGTCAAATCAGTAAAACTGATTTTCTCCCGGAAGAGTGTCGAATCTTTTGAGCAATTAAGTCTATTCAATACTTTTGCGCTTAAATTTTTAAGCGCCTCCACATGTGACTGTCTCAGCAGTCGATTAATGTGACCTAAGAAACCTGCAATTTGCCGTTTCTTAAGGCCTTATTTAACATAAGATTAGAGTGTTGTCAAGTTGTTTCTAAAAAAAGTCTTTGCAGGGCAACCGCTTGCAGGAGTGGAATTTAACGTTTTGGGTCGAAAAAAATGCCGCCGGCAGGGTAGTTAAGCCGACGGCACTGTGGAGGAACCAGAGATCTTTTAGAGCGACTCAGTAAGGAGGAACCACTCTACAAAATTTCGATAGCCACAATGTGGCTAATTGTCACTATCGAGCCTTCTTATATAAGCCGGTATGGAGCGGTCATCTTCGGAAAACATCGGCACTCTCTGACGGCTGGTGCTGCCATTGGCAACTCTGTGCAGTCTGTTGGTTTCGTAATCAGGATGCTGAGGAGCGTGCAGCGCGGCAGCTGCCTCTACCGGCTCGGCCGCAGCCTGACGCGAGGGGACTGCTGCTTCCTTGTCAAAAAGCGACATCGGCTCTCCGGTGGAAACATTTTCAATCTCAGCGGCTTTCTTTTGGGCTACATGTTTGGCTGCCTGTTTTTCACCCAAGCCGGTAGCGATGACGGTAACTCTTATTTTGCCTTTCATAGTAGGGTCGACCACTGCTCCGAAAATGATATTGGCATCATCTCCGGCAGTTTCGTAGATGAGCGAGGTGGCAGTATTGACATCATGGAGAGTCATATCTTCGCCGCCGGTGATATTTATCAGCACCCCTCTGGCACCGCCGATTGAGACGTTTTCAAGCAGCGGTGACGAGATAGCGTGGCGGGCAGCATCGATGGCTCTTTCGTCCCCTTTGCCGATACCGGTGCCCATCAGGGCGTCGCCCATCTCAAGCATGACGGTGCGGACATCGGCAAAATCGCAGTTAATCAGGCCGGGAATGGTAATCAGCTCCGAGATTCCCTTGGTGGCCTGATGTAGAATTTCGTCGGCAATTTTGAAGGCCGAGGTCAGCGTGGTTTTTTTATCGACCAAATCGAGCAGGCGCTGGTTGGGAATTGTTATTAATGTGTCCACATGATTACGGAGGGCATCAAGTCCGGTCTCAGCCCGTTTGACGCGTTTGAATCCTTCAAATACGAACGGCTTGGTGACAACTGCCACAGTTAGTGCTCCGGCCTTTTTGGCAATTTCTGCTATTATCGGTGCCGCACCGGTGCCGGTACCGCCGCCCATGCCGGCTGTAATAAAGACCATGTCAGGTTTACCGATTTCTTTGGCCAGCTCTTCGCGGCTTTCTTCAACAGCCCTGGCGCCAACTTCCGGATTGGCTCCGGCGCCGAGTCCGTTGGTAGTCTGTCTGCCGATTTGAATTTTTTTCTCGGCCCGGCTCTGGTCGAGCACCTGGGCATCGGTGTTGATAGCGATGAATTCGACATCGCGCAGTCCCGCTTCAATCATGCGATTGATAGCGTTGCCACCGGCGCCACCCACGCCGATCACCTTGATATTTGCGTAACCAATGAAGTCTTCCGCAAAATTGAAAAGGTGTTTTTTCTCAGTCATATCGGTCCCTCCTGGACTATGAGTTTAAAATTGCCTTGAAATCCAATTTTCAAATTTTCTAACAATACCACGAAAGTTTTCTCTTTTACCAGTCGCCAGCGGCTCATTCTGAAAGCCGTATTTTAAAAGTCCGTGCACGGTAGCGTAGCGCGGACCCTGCAGTTCTTCGGGCGTGCTGTCTATGCCCTCAAATGTTTCTGCACGTACCGGCATATCAAGAACCTGCTCGGCTAAAGTTGTGACACCCGGCAGAAGTGAACCGCCGCCGGTCAGAATTGCACCTGCTGTGGGGAGAGCGCTCATACCTGCCTGGCGGACTTCGCGCATTACCAGCGACAAAATCTCTTCAAGTCTGGGCTCTATAATTGAGGCTACCACCCGGCGGGAGATTTCTTTGAGAGGTTTGCCGTTGGCTTTACCGACAGTGATCGTTTCTTTTTCATCAACGCCGGAGCCGATGGCCGAACCATAGGCAATCTTGATGTTTTCTGCATCGGTTACTGATGTCCTCAGCCCGATCGCTATATCGTTGGTGATATTTCTACCGCCTAAGGGAATAACGGCTGTGTGCCTGATGGCACCGTCGTAGAATACAGAGATATTTGAGATATCCCCGCCCATATCAACCAATATGACGCCGCTTTCGGTTTCTACGTCCGACAACAGCACATTCGACAGTGCGATTGACTCCAGCACCAGATGGTCGACCGTCAGGTGACAGCGTTCCATGGCACGATAGATATTTTTGGCAGTGGTTACAGAAGCTGTTACAATGTGGGCTTCAACTTCCAGACGAACTCCGCTCATGCCAACCGGGTCTTTGATGCAGGACTGGCCGTCGACATTATACTCCTGCGGAATAACGTGAATGATTTCGCGGTCGACCGGTATGGCGATAGTGCGAGCCGCCTCTATGGCCCGGTTTACATCCGAGGCGGTGATTTCATTATCTGTGCGGCTTACCGCAATGACGCCATGAGAATTTATTGAACGCACGTGCTCCCCGGCAATACCGGCAGTTACTTTGTCAATCTCAGTGCCCGACACCATCTGAGCATCATCAATCGCCTTACGAATAGAACGCACTGTTTTTTCCATATTGACAACAATGCCGCGCCGGAGCCCCTCGGCAGGAGCTTCGCCGTGACCGATAACATAGATACCGCCCTGTTCGTCGGCCTCGCCGACAAGTGCAACTATTTTAGTAGAGCCGATATCAAGTGCTGCAACTAACTTTTCTGATGGCATCTAAGCACCTTTCTCCCTGGTAATGACCATTTGCTCCAAGCGCATGTCTATCAGTTTTATATTTGCCAGATCCAATTCAAAACCTGAAATGAATTCGAGGTATCTGTTTAGATCACTCAGCGTGCGGTCTACCGAGACCCAGACTTTATGGTCAAGACCCGAAATAATAATTTCAATCCGATTATTTTTTGCAAAATCGATCTGCTCTATCAACCGGTAGAAGTTGATGTTTTCCTCTCTCAACTTTTCAAGAGCCTCTAGAACGCGCCTGAGGCGTGAAGACGAACAGACTTCATAAAGTTTTATATTGTCGATGCCGGTAAAGAGAGGTCTTTCCCAATCGACAGCAGATTCTGCCAGCGGCACAACTCTGCAGTTTTTGTCCAGACCAAAAATGCGGCCACTCTTTTTGTCCAGCAGCAGGCAGCAGGGAGTAATAGAGTTTAGTTCCAATTTGAGTGTGTGCGGCCAGCTGAAGCTAATTTCGACTTTTAAGGCGCTGTCCGGACGGAGCATCCGTTCTGTCAATTTGTCGTAAGGCTGGTTGAGCACCGAAGTGTTCTTTTTCAGGTTATACTTTGCTGGCCAGCCCTTGACTGCTGTCCCGCCCAGTGAAACCGCTTCAATTGTGGAAATATCAGTAAAACTAATCACAGCTACTGCCAGCATCATTGAGAAGATAATGGCATAGACAGACAGTCTGGTTTTTTTACTAATCTGAATCATTTCTTTTTTATTTCTTCTAAAACTTTATGCTTAATTAATGTTATAGAGCCAGCACCCATCACTATTACCACATCACCTGGTTTGGCTATCTCGGCCGCACGTGACGGAGCCTTTTCTTTGGGTCCGACGTATTCCAGGTCTCCAATACCTTTACTGGCTGCTAAATCCGAGACTGCTTTGGATGTCACTCCTTCGATTGGTTCTTCACGGGCCGGATAGATATCAACCATCAAGGTCTTGTCAGCTTTTGAGAGCGTCTCTGCGAACCGCTCCATAAAGTCGCGGGTGCGGCTGTACAAGTGCGGCTGATAGATTACGATAACTTTCCCGCTATAACATTCTCTGGCGGTATCGATAGTAGCTTCTATTTCGGTGGGGTGGTGGGCGTAATCATCGATAACAGTAATTTCTTTTTCAATTCCGATGATTTCGAAGCGCCGCGCTACTCCCTTAAAAGCCAGCAAGGCATCACTGATTGTCGTAAACGACACACCCAGCTCAGTTGTGGCTGCGATTGCCGCCAGAGCATTAAGCACGTTATGCTGTCCCGGAATGTGCAGAATTATCTGACCCAGAAGTTCCTTTTTGCGGCTGATATTAAATGTGGTCCGGCCTGCTGTTCTGACTATTTCAGTCGCCCTATAATCCGAATCTAAACTTATTCCAAAGGTAGAGTATGGCCGGGCGATTTTTTCTTTTAAGGGTCTGATATTTTCATCATCAGCCGGAATGATAACCGTACCGTAAAACGGAACGCGGTTCATATATGACAGATATGACTGAAACAGATCGTCGGCATCAACATAACAATCGAGATGGTCAGGTTCCATGTTGGTCACCACCGCCATCGAGGGATACATTGCCAGAAATGATTTATCGTACTCGTCTGCTTCGGCCACCAGGTAATCTCCGGCACCAAGAGCAGCACCGGTACCAAGCTCGGCAACGATTCCACCGACTATCAAAGTCGGCTGGTAATTTCCCTGCTGCAGGATGCGGCCAATCATCGAAGTCGTGGTCGTTTTGCCGTGGGTACCTGCTATACCTATTGAGAATTTGAGGCGCATCAGCTCGCCCAGCATTTCGGCACGTTTGATAACTGGCAGACCGCGGCGACGGGCTTCAATTACCTCGGGATTGTCTTCACCGACCGCCGAAGAAATTACTACAACCTGGCTGTCACCAAGATTGGAGCCTTTGTGTCCTTCGTAGATTGTCAGTCCCAGCTCCTCGAGATAGGTCGTAATTTCTGAGAGAGTACTGTCGGAACCTGCTATTTCAAAATCGAGGTTATGCAGAATTTCAGCGATGCCCGACATGCCGGCTCCGCCTATGCCCACAAAATACAATCTTTTTATATTACCAAACATAATTTTCCCAAGTCTGAACTTTATCTGTGCGCTCTTTTCTGCTGCAACTTTCAATGTTCACTCCCGGCCTCATTTGCATCAATTGAATCAATTATCAGAGAAACTATGTCGTCCGCGATAACTTCGACCGCCGGCTTTCTGTCTTTGGTCAGTTCAGCCAGCGCATTTTTCATCTGAACATACTTTTCTGAATTCAAGAGCTCCGCGGCCTCGCTCAAAATATCCACATCAGCCAGCCTGCTTTCATCGAGCAGCACAGCCCGGTTGCGTGACGACAAACTCATGGCGTTTTTTTTCTGATGGTCGCCTGCCGCATACGGGAACGGTATCAAAATAGAGGGCAGGTTACATTCAATCAGTTCGGCCAGAGTCAGCGCTCCCGCCCTGGCGATGACGATATCAGAAGCCGCGTAAACATCGGCCATATTAGAGGCAAAAGGAAAAAGGGCGCCATCCCACTTGAGTTTTGTCGCTTTAAGATTCACCTCCGTGTAATCCCTTTTTCCAGTTTGCCATAACAGCTGGACATCCCCCGCCCAATTGTTTTTTTCCAAACTTTTATAAACCGCCCTGTTGATTGCGCGCGCGCCCTGACTGCCGCCCAGTATCAAAATCGTTTTCTTGTCCGGATTAAGTTTAAATTGTTCATGCGCACGCTCGCGCGAGCCATTGGCAATTTCCGAACGAACCGGATTGCCGGTCACGATCATGGGAGCGGCAGAATTGAGATATTTTTTAGCTTCTTCAAAGCCCAGGAAAATTCGTCTGGCTTTGGCTGCAGCGCTTCTGGTGGCCACTCCCGGAAACGAGTTTTGCTCCTGAAGCACTGTAAGAATTCCCAGCAGTGCCGCCATTTTCAAGACCGGCCAGCTGACATAACCACCGGTGCCGACTACCATATCAGGCCGGAATTTTGTCAGCAGTAAAGCCGACTGTATCAGCGCCAGCACAACCATAAACGGCACGAACAGATTTCTTGGAGTCAATGAACGAGTTATGCCGCGCATGCTGATCAGATAAAGCGGGTAACCGAGTTCATCCCCCAATCTGTATTCCAGACCGCGCTTGGTGCCCACAAAAGCTATGTCAGTCCTGGCTCTGTCTTTTAGAACGCTGGTAATGCGATTAGCAATGGCTATGGCCGGATAGAGATGTCCGCCGGTACCGCCACCGGCAAAGAGAATTTTCACAGAAAGAGGCTGGCTCATATTTTGCTTGCTTTCCGTGAAAGATTTAAAAGTACCCCGACTGCCGCACTGCTTATCAAAAGAGATGAGCCGCCGTATGAAATAAACGGCAGCGGTAAACCGGTAACCGGCAGCAGCGCCGTCACTACCCCGATATTGATGGCGATACTTGTAAAGAGAGTGACAACCATACCGGCCCCGAGCAAATAGCCAAATCTGTCCGGCTGTGCGGCAGAAATTTTCAAACCGCGCCATAGCAAATAAAACATTATCGACAGCAGCAATGTCAGTCCTACCAGTCCGATCTCTTCTCCGGCCGAGGCAAAAATGAAGTCAGTATGCGGATACGGTAAGAAGAACAGTTTTTGTCTGCCGTCACCCAGGCCGGTTCCGAAAAGTCCGCCTGAACCAAGCGTCAGTGCGGCTTGTTTAACTTGATAAGAACCGCTCAGGGGATCTCCTATCGCAGCCAGATAGTCTATCACACGTTCTTTTTTGTAGCCCAGCAGAAAAACAAAAAACGAAGCGGCAGCGGCTATCGGCAGAGCTGTTGCGAAAAGGTATTTCATGGGAGTTCCTGCCAGAAAAAACATCAGCAGGGCGGTAATCGAGATTACGATAACGCTGCCCAGATCGGGTTCCAGCAGAATCATAAGCAGCGCCGTGCCTATAATCGGCAAGTAGGGAAACAGCAGATTTTTAAGTTTTTTCAGATCACGTTTGTGATTGGACAATGAAAATGCCAAAAATATAATCATAACAAACTTGAACAATTCCGAGGGCTGCAAGGTGAAGGGACCAAGGAAGAGCCAGCGATGGGCGCCATTGCGGGATGGCATCATGAAAACAACCGCCAATAATATCAGCGTAATAAACAAAGCCGGAACCGAATAGACAGCAAGACGTTTGAGGTCCAGCTTGCATATTACCCAGATTGCCGCAAATGAAAGAACTGTCCAGATCAGCTGATTCTTAAAAAAGAAAGCATGTGAACCAAAGCGGCTCTCGGCAATCATTGATGATGAAGAATAAATCAGCACCAGTCCGGCCGTGACGGCCATCAGGTAGGCCAGCAAAAGTCTCTCGTCGATTCTGTTTTTAACTGAGAACCGTTTCATCTTTTTCCTTGCCGTTTTTTAAAGACGCCACAGCTTTCTTGAAAGCCTGACCGCGATGCTCGTAATCTTCAAACATGTCAAAACTTGCACAGCCCGGTGACAACAGCACCACCTCGCCGGGGATGGCCAGTTCAAAGGCCAGCTTTACGGCGCTTTCCAGACTATCAGCCGGCTGCACCTGAAAGTCATGACCAAGGGCATCAAATATCAGTTCTTTGGCTTCTCCGATGGCGATAATCCCTTTAATTTTGCCTCTGGCGTAATCTGCTATTGACGCGAATTTGCCGCCTTTGTCACGGCCGCCCGCTATCAGGTAGAGCGGTTGCTCAAACGATTTCAATGCCCAGCAGACTGAGTCGACATTGGTCGCTTTGGAATCATTTACAAAACTGATTCCGGCAACCCGACCAACCGGTTCCAGACGGTGCTCCACGCCGCGGAACGTTTTCAGAACAGCTGCCATTGTCTCAGGTTTAACTCCAAAGAAGCTGACCGCGGCAACAGCTGCCAGGGCGTTCTGGACATTGTGCGGTCCGGGGATAAGAATATCTGAAACGGTGATTACTTTTTCCGGCGAACTATTTTTATTCAGAAAAAGTTTATTGTCTTTGACAAAACACCTGGCGCCGCTGTCTGCAGTCGTGGTAAAGAATTGAATGTCTGCTTTAGTTTTAATATTCGCAGACCGGATCTCTTTATCATCCTGATTTAGTATCAGACTGTCAGCTGCGAGTTGATTTTCAGTGAGGCGCTGTTTCATTTGTTTATATTCTTCGAAGTTTTCGTAGCGGTCGAGATGGTCGGGTGTCATGTTCAAAATCAGGGCAATATCGGGATGGAAGTTTTCTATTCGCTCAAGCTGAAAACTTGAAATCTCGACTACGGCGATGGTGTTTTTGTCAGAAGAATCAGCGATCTCTGAAAATGGCCTGCCGATATTACCGCAGACTTCTGTCTTTAGTCCGGCTGCTTTCAGCATTTCTCCTATGAGAGTAGTTGTTGTCGTCTTGCCATTGGAGCCGGTGACAGCGCATATTTTTCCCTCAAATACCCATGACGCAAACTCTATTTCAGAAAATATGGGAATGCCGTTTTCTTCGGCGCTCTTGATAATCTCAAGATCAGCCGGCAGGCCGGGAGAAACCACCAGATAGTCACATTTCAATAATTTATCCGAGTGACCACCGGTCTCAAAAACGATATTACTGGCAGCTAAGGCTGACATTGATTTGGTCAGCTTACTATCAGCAGCTGAGTCGGAGACAAACGGCTCACCGCCCATCCGCTTAGCCAAAAGGGCGCAGGCTGTGCCGCTCCGAGCCATGCCGATAATTCCTATCTTGCGTCCGTATATTTTTTGTCTGGCGTTCATCGTATTTTTAGTGTCGCCAGTGCAACCAGTGCACACAGCGCTCCAATTATCCAGAACCTGATGACGACTTTTGGCTCCGGCCAGCCCAGTAACTCAAAGTGGTGATGTATCGGCGCCATTCTGAAAATTCTTTTTCCACCGCGGTAACGGTATGACAATACCTGCAACACCACCGAAAGAACTTCTATAACAAACACGCCGCCGATTATTACCAGCAGCAATTCCTGTTTTAACAGTATCGCAATCGCGCCAATAGCGCCGCCAAGCGCCAGTGAGCCGGTATCGCCCATGAAGACTTGCGCCGGATACGAATTGAACCATAGGAATCCGGCGGCAGCGCCCATGGCCGCAGCGCAGTAGATTGTTAATTCACCTATGCCGGGAATATAATTTATCTGAAGATAACTTGAGAAATCGGCGCGGCCCGATATGTAAGCTAAAACTGCAAAGGTTACGAAACAAATAGCGCTCAGCCCGATAGCCAGACCGTCGAGGCCGTCTGTCAAATTAACGGCATTCGATGAACCGGTAATGACCAGGACTATAAACGGTACGTAAAAAACGCCAAGATTCAGTACATAATTTTTAAAAAACGGAATAGTCGTGGTGCCATCGTACATATCCAGAGGCCCCCAGTAGGACAGTCCCGCTGCAAACGCAAACCCCAGAATAACCTGCCCGGCCAGCTTCACCCTCCCGACCAATCCTTTTGGCTTATGCTTTATAGCTTTCAAAAAATCATCCATAAAGCCAATCAGTCCCAGCCAGATAGTGACGCCCAGCACCAACAGCACGTAGTAGTTGGTAAGATTTGCCCAGAGCAAAGTCGGTATAATTATGCCGGACAAGATTATCAGTCCGCCCATGGTTGGCGTGCCCTCTTTTGACTTATGACTCTGCGGACCATCGCTGCGGATATGTTCTTTAACCTGAAACTTATTTAAGAGTCGCAGAAATAACGGGCCAAGTATCAGACATATAATAATGGCCGTCACCATGGCGCCGGCAGAGCGAAAGGTAATGTATCTGAATATATTGAATCCGGAAATCTCACTTGTCAGAGGATACAAAAGGTGATAAAGCATCAGCCATTCCCCCTTTTGGAATCGAGAACATCAATAATTTTCTCAAGACCGATGCCGCGTGAGCCTTTAATATAAACAAGGTCTCCATGTTTTAGAAGATTTAAGGCTTCTGATGCCGCTGCCGATGAATCAGCAAAGCCGACAAGTTTTTCTTTGTCGATACCGGCCCTGACAGCGCCATCAATAACCGCGCCGCTTAGCGGTCCTACCAGAACGGCCAGGTCAAAAGTGAAATTCTTCAGCGATTCTCCGAGTTTCTCATGATATTTAACTGCTTCATCCCCAAGCTCCAGCATGTCGCCCAGAACAAGAACTCGCCGCCCGGTGTGCGCTAATGATTCAAACGCTTCCAGACCGGCTTTGACCGAATCGGGATTGGCATTGTAAGCATCGTTTATTATACGGATTCCGTTTAGTTCTAAGGTCTCTCCCCGCATTGGCGCTGGTGACAGCTCAATTTGTTCTGTCACTACATCTTTGAAATCATAACCGAGTGTACGAACCGCGGCATAAGCTGCCAGAAAGTTATAAACCTGATGACGCCCGATGGAGTTAAGCATAAAAGTCATACCGTCGATGGTAACTTTCTGCTTTGAGTCGTCTATTTTCTCAAATGAATCTGCCTTGAAATCAGCTCGAGCGTCTATTGCAAAAGTTATCAGGCTGGACTTAATTTTATTGGCTTCTTTTACAAGCAGCTGGTCATCGGCGTTTATGATTAGCGGGCAGTCAGATTGTTCTGATGACACAATTTCAAGTTTTGCCCGGGCAACATCCCTAACACTTGAAAGAAATTCAAGGTGCGACGGACCTATATTTGTAATCAGAGCCAGATCCGGCTGAACTATCCGGACCAGCCTGGTCATTTCGCCTTTTACAGATATGCCCATCTCCATAACAGCCACGCTGCTGTTTTGTGGCATCGCAAAAATGGCCAGCGGCGCACCAAAAAGATTGTTGAGATTACCGCTGGAACGATAAACATCTTTTTCAACCGCTTTAAGCAGCGCAAATGCATATTCTTTGGTGGTGGTTTTGCCATTGGAGCCGGTTATACCGATCACTTTGGCCTTACATTTGTTACGGTAATTTCTGGCCAGATCCATCATCGCTTCATGCGTATTCTCAACGACAACCACGGCTGCTTTTTGACTGGCGCTGGCAGTTTCCTGGAATAAATTGTCAACCAGTAGACCACGGGCGCCTTTTTTGAGAGCCTCATCAATAAAGGCGTGTCCGTCGTTTATATCACCGCGTATAGCTATAAACAGCTGCCCGGATTTAACAACCCGGCTGTCAATCGACACTCCCTCAAAAATGTCATTAACTGATTTCAGAGGCAGGAGTTTCCCCTGTATCTCTCTGGCCAGCTCTTCAAAACCCAATTTTATCAATTCTCCACTTCGCTTGTTTGGTCGTATCCCAATTCGTTGAGCGCCTGACGGGCTATGTCAATCTCATCAAAAGGAATAAATTTGCCCTCAATTTCCTGGTATTTTTCTGCTCCCTTGCCGGCCAGCAGGACGACATCTCCGGCCTGAGCTTTTTTCAAAACTGTGCCTATCGCTTTCTTGCGATCAGGTTCAATTTTTACTTCTGCGCCTGACAAGCCCGGTTTTATATCTTCGATAATGGCATGCGGGTCCTCGCTGCGGGGATTATCCGAAGTCACACAGACAAAATCCGCTAATCTGCCGGCAACTTCGCCCATCAGCGGACGCTTGCCTTTATCACGGTCACCGCCACATCCAAAAAGAAGCAGCAGCCGTCCCGCTGAAAGTTCTTTGACGGCTTCACAGGCGCGCTCCAGAGCATCGGGCGTGTGCGCAAAATCTACATAGAGCGCAAACGGCTGACCCTGATCGATATAGTTTAAACGTCCCGGCACAGGTACGGCATGCTCCAAGCCACTGACGATATCTTCGTCTGCTATGCCCCCGCTATGACAGGCAGCGGCCGCAGCCACAGCATTTATCAGATTAAACCGTCCCGGAATGTTCAGCTTGACATTATGCATGCCGGTCGGCGTCATCAAATCAAATTTTGTCGATGACGGCTCAATGCGATAGCTGCTGCAATAAATATCTGCTTCGGGATTACTTAGTGAATAGGTCACAAAGTTTATGTCATCTGAATTCATAAGCGACACAAATTCGGGCACGTCTATATTTATTACAGCGGCTGAATCATTATCTGTAAGATGATTTAAGAGCTGTGCTTTGGCCTTGAGATATTCTTCCATTGATTCATGAAAATCGAGGTGGTCTCTGGTCAGGTTGGTAAACAGCACCGTCTTAAATAGAACATTATCTACTCGGTGCATGATTAAACTATGCGAAGAAACTTCGATGACCGCGCTGTCACAGGAATTTTTGCTTATTTGAAAGAGCAGCCGCTGCAGGTCCAGGGATTCCGGTGTGGTGCGCAAAGCATGAATGATTTCACTGCCAGTGTCGTAAACAGAGGAAGTCACCAGACCAGTAAAATGGCCGGCCGCCTCTAAGATATCCCTGATTAAAAAGCAAGTGGTGGTCTTGCCATTGGTACCTGTCACGCCAAACAGATTTAGTTTGGTTGCCGGGTAGCCGTAAAATCGAGCAGCCACATCGGCCATCGCCTGGCGGGCGTTGGGAACCATGACATGAGCCGCGGCAGCAGGACAAACGTCCCTTTCACCGAGCAGTGCCACCGCACCATTTGCAACGGCTTGCTCGGCAAAATCGTAGCCGTCGAATTTCTCTCCGCTGATGGCCACAAACAGTGCATCACTGGTGATACGACGGGAATCGTATTCGATACTTGCTATGTTAAGATCAGCATTTCCGGTCACTTGCGCCTTCTCCACATCCGTTATTAAATCCCTGAGTTTTATATCTCCTCCAAAAATTAGCCACAGTGAACATTACAAACCGCACTGCCGTTAACTGTTTTCCCGGGCAAAGGCCATTGTCTGACCACTTTGCCTTTTCCATTTACTTCATACTTTATACCTAAAAACGACAAAATTGCCGCCGCCTCTCTGATTGAGAGACCTTTAAGATCCGGAAAAACTTTTTCTTGCAAATCCCGGTGCTGAACCGACACCAAAATGTCGTCTCCATATAACGCCAGCCTGTCAGCCGGTGGATACTGCCAGACAACCACGCCTCTATCCTTATCAGGGCGGAATGCGAAGCCGCCGGTGGCTGCCATCGTTTCGGCCAGGACAACATCGCGTCCTATCAAGTTAGGAATCTCGACTGTCTTAATATTTTTATCAGACTTGGTAAGTGCGAATTTACCAGAGCCGGTTATTCTATCCGGATTAAGCATGCCCCAGCGCTCTACTATGCGTTTGAAGGCAGGACCGGCTGTCCAGCCGCCATAATAGACCGGCTTGGGATTCAGCAGCACAACCACCCCGGCAACGACCGGATTTTCGCAGGGGAAAAAGCCGGTGAAACTGGCCAAATGCTTACTTCGGTAGTAACCGCCTTTTTTAAGATTAGCCATCCAGGCTGTACCGGTTTTGCCTGCTATGTTTATTAGTTCTGAATTTGCCCGGGTGGCGGTGCCTATTTCGACAACGCCGCGCATAAAAGATTTCAAAGTATCAACAGTCGATTTTAAGACAGGACTTCTGACGGCAACAGGTAAAGCTTTGCCGACTACGGTGCCGTCTTCATCAACCTGACCGACTATGATTGTCGGTTTATATAAAGTGCCGCCATTGGCGATTGCAGCGGTTGCCGCGGCCATCTGTAAACAGGTCACTGCCACGCCATAGCCGATAGCCAGCGAAGCGGTGACACTTTCACTCGACCAGTCAACTGCCCTGACTATCGAGCCGGGGCTTTCGCCGGGCAGGCGGACTTCTGTCTTTTTACCAAAGCCAAATTTGAGCGCGGTCTCATAAATTTCCCGCCCGCCGGTCTTAATGGCGTTCTTGGCCAGGCCAATGTTACTGGACAACTCAAAAATTGACCGGAAATTTAACCAGGCGTGCTCTTCGGAGTCTCGCAGGGTTCTTTTGCCTATTTTCCATCTGCCGTTTTCGCAGTAAGTCGAGTCGGTAAAATCAATTTCTCCGGATTCCAGAATTGCTGCCGCCGAGAAAATTTTAAAACTTGAGCCCGGTTCAAACTGGTCGGTTACTGCCCGCAGCTTAAACGGCTTATCTCGGTTTTGTTCACTGGGATCAAAATGAGCAATGGCCAGAATTTCGCCGGTGTTGCAGTTAACAAAGGCTGCCATGGCTGCTTTGGCCTTGTATTTTTCTACTGCCCATTTGAGTTCATTTTCAACAATTTCCTGCATGCGCCAGTCGATTGTCAAAACCAGCGACTCGCCGGGGACAGGTCTTACCAGGGCCTGCTCTTTTACCCGGAAAGTGTTGCGCAGGCCATCGCGCCGGATATCCGCCCAGCCTTTTTCTCCTGCCAGCATATAGTCGAATGACAGTTCAATACCGCTGCGGCCGACATTGTCAATATCTGTAAAGCCGAGTATCTGTTTGCCGACATTGCCAAAGGCGTACTTGCGCATGGTTTCGTTACGCAGGTAAAGTCCGCGCGGAGCGGTTTGCGAAATACGATGTGACAATTCATCGGGCATCTGTCTTTTTATCCAGCTGAATTTGTTAACAGCCAGGTTGTACTTCTTTTTCGAGCTGCCCTTTTTTAGACCAAAATGTTCATCAAGAAAGCCGGCCACGGTTTCTAATTCTTTTTTGGTAGAAGGGCTGGCGTATAGTGACGGTGCATAGACATTGCTGGCCAGCAGCTGGCCGCTGCGGTCATATATCAGTCCCCTGGCGGCCGGGATAGCAACCTTACCGCTGGACTGCCGCTCTACTATTTTTTTGTATTGGGCGCCGTGGACCAGCTGAAGATGCACCAAACGGGTCAGCGCTATTAAAAAAAATGTAACAACTAATACAAATATGAAGCCAAGCCGTATCTTCTCAAGTTTTGTTCTTTTCACTTGCCGCTACCCGCTGCGCCTGGACTGTCAATTCTAATCTGCGATGGCTCACCGGCCATGGCCATATTTTCTGAAGTTACCGGCAGATATTCGACAATTCTCCTGACCGCCTCGGACATTGCTTCTAAGTCGCCCTTGTCATGTCTCGTCTTATCGCCCGGAATAAGCGTATATAAACGATCGGCCGGAACATGAATCATTCCCAGAGTGTCAATAGCGTATTTTTCTATACGGGTAGCCATTGACAGGCGGGCAACTTCTGAATCTATTTTCTTAAGAACATCATCAAGCTTGATATTCTCTCTGGTAAGTTCTGAGACTTCGGTAACAAGTCTCAGCACGTGCACTCTCTGCCAGATATGGACAGAGGCCGCCACCAAAAAAACCGTTGTCAAAAGTACATACGGAAAATATCTGTTCTTGCAAAGTCTGTTAATTATGGAACTGTTTATATCAACAATTTCTTTGAACTGTCGCACGGCGTGTCGCATCAGGCTATTTTCTCCACAACTCTCAGGCGGGCCGAGCGCGACCGCGGATTTGAACTTATTTCAGCATCTGCCGGATAAAGCGGCTTTTTTGTAATCAGCTTTACCGTCGCTTTGGCGCCGCAAACACAGACCGGGAAATCAGGCGGACAAGTGCAGCTCCCCAGAAGATTCCTGAAACAATTTTTGACTATTCTGTCTTCAAGCGAGTGATACGATATGACCGCCAGCCGGCCGCCGGTTTTAAGACATTTTACAATTTTTGGAAGAGCTGACTCAAGAGCCTCAAGTTCCGAGTTAACTGCTATACGCAAGGCCTGAAAGATTCGGGCTAAAGATTTTACCTGATGTGGAGGATGGATTTCTGATCTGACTATATCAGCCAGTTGTGAAGTAGTGAGGATCATTTTTTCTTGTCTTTCCCTGACAATGCCGGCAGCCACAAATTTCGACCGCCTTTCTTCTCCGTATTCCCTGAATATCTGTGTCAGTTCCCTCTCACTTAAATTGTTTACTAAATCTGCTGCCGTCGAAACCGCGGAATCATTGTCGAAACGCATATCCAGCGGACCATCGTTTGAAAAAGAGAATCCGCGCTCGGCCTTATCAATCTGCAGCGACGACAGGCCAAGATCCAGAAGCGCTCCATCGAAACCATCGACCCCAAACTCTGCCATGACAGCACTGATTTCAACATAGCTGCCCCATTTGAGCTCAACTGACTGTTTGAGAGTCTTGAGCTTTTCTCCTGCTCTCTCAAGCGCTTCTTTGTCTTTGTCGATTCCAAAAAGTTTTGCATCCGCCTCTAATTTTCCGGCCAGCGCCGCTATGTGTCCGCCGAGTCCGGCTGTTAAGTCTATGTAGAAACCACTGCGGTCAGTTATCAGCAGTTTTATTATCTCTTCTACCAGTACCGGCTGATGCTCATATTCATTCCGGCCTGGGTTCATCTCCGGAGAAAAGTCTTTCCGCAACCTCCTCAAAACTTCCGGAGAACTGCTTTAAGTAGTACTCATATCTTTCCGGGTTCCATATTTCGACCCAGCGATTAACACCGATTATTAACAGCTCTTTTTTAAGACCGGCTTCGGCAATGAGATGAGCAGGAATGACCATTCTGCCGCTGCGGTCCGGAGTCATTTGTGCAGCCGAGGAATAAAACCACCTTGAGAAAAATCTAAAATCCCGCTTGGTAAAATTGAGCGCTGATAGCCGGCTTTGGACTGAGTCCCATTCACCTTTGGGATATAAGCTCAGGCAGCCTTCCAGCCCTTTGGTCAGGACAAGTTCTCCTGAAAGTTGGGACTTTTTTGATTGGCCTGAGACTGAGCGAAGTTTGGCCGGCAGGGCAAAACGCCCGCTGTCATCCATACTGGTTTTGAATTGTCCGTAAAAGCCAGCCAAGTAATTCTCCAATTTATACCAATTTATACCAGAATTGGCCATAATTATCACATTTTCTCCGAACAAGTCAAGTGGTTTTTGATCTGCTTTTAAAAAAAGTTTAGCTGTTAAGTTATTTTTCCTCAACGGCTAACGGGAGTAACAAATTTGAATTTTAGTATCTCATTGGACCTGAACAAAACAGAGCGGAACAGTTTTCTCTTGACCAATCAATTTAAGATTGAAAGCTGCTAAATTACAATGAGTTAGCATCAACTTGCTTCTCAAAACCGGCACTTCTCACCCGCAAACTACACAAACGTGCACCTCGCACTTCTATGTTATTCAACTACTTAAAATTATTCAGAGTTAGAAATAGAGATTACCGCAGCTAATCCGTAATTCTGCCGAAAATTAATAGACAGCACTTAAACAAAATAAGGAACAGATGAAATCATTGCTCCTGACAGCTTTAGCTTTGGCGATAGCTTTCACCGGCCCAGCAGTTGCCTCTTCTCAGATTAACAGCCTGGAGTTTAGCAGCTCCGAGCTTACTGTCAGTATTGAAGAGTATGAAATTACTTATGCTGATTTTGATAATCTGAGAGTGGGACAGTTCTCTCTGCCAGTCAGGCAATATCTTATTTTACTGGAAAAAAATTCGTCGCTCTCCGCTATATCAGTAGAGATAAATGAAATAGAATTTATTAAGAATTTAGGCGACCGTTCTATTATTGAGTCCGACATGACAACTTCTGATGACCCGGATGAATATGCACTCATCAGACCGGCAACTGTCATGGACGGGCTTGGTCAAAAAGCGTTTGAAATCAGCCAGATTACAATAGCCAATGAGAACTACGCCCTGCTGGCTGTCTTTCCGGTCAGTTTTGACTCGGCTTCAAATTTTCTGTTTAACAAAAGTTACCGGATTAAAGTCGACGGCGTTTTGCTGAGTGCAGCGCAGCTGACAGCTAATAGTTCTTTGTCTCTGGCGTCTCTTTCAGACAAATTCAAAAGTAATAATAGCAGTCTTTCAAATAGTGACACCGAATATCTGATTGTAACTTCGCGATCTCTTCTGCCCGATTTGCAACTTTTGGCTGACTACAAGAACAAAACCGGTATTGTCACTAAACTGGAAACTATCGAAGATATTCTCGCTGCCTATGCAGGTTCAGGAATCGACGACGCCGAAAAACTTCGCAACCGTCTCAAAGTTTTTCATAACAACGGCGGCAAATATTTGCTGCTGGCCGGTGACGAAACTGTTTTACCAGTCAGATACGCCTATCACTACTATATAGATTCTATACCTGATATGAAGAATTTACAGCTTGCGGATCTATACTTTGCTGATCTTGAAATTGACTGGGATAGTGACAATGACGGCATCTGGGGAGAGAAACTGACTGACCTCAATTATTTGACTCCGGAGCTGCTGGTCGGACGGCTGCCTTTTAATTCCTCTGAGCAATTTTCAGCTTACACCAACAAATTAATCATCTATGAAACCAATCCGGGTAACGGAGATTTCGACTATCTGACACGTTCGTTTTTCTTTTCGTCAGATCAGATGCGGGATTTCTCCGACGGCGGCCAGCACCGGCAGATAGCACAATCTTTCCCTGACTACTTTTTTATTGATACAGTAAATGGCGTTGAGTCTTTTTCGGGCAGCGACCCTGAGCCTACTAACGTACCGGCTGCGTCGCTTTTGGATATTTTGTCAGGCGGCTTTAATCTGGTTAATGTCATCGCCCACGGCAAAAGCGATGCCTTCGCCGTCAAAACGGCCAATTATAACAACTGGCCAAAATCATATTTTCTTACATCAGCTACCGGCAGCAACCATGCCAATTTTGCCAACCTTGCTGAAAACAACAAAACAGGATTGTACTATTCACTTTCCTGTAATATAGGCGGCTTCGACCTTGACCAGCCTCCAGTCAATGATCCTAATCTGAATATTACAGAGCAGCTTCTATCTTTAGAAAATCGGGGAGCTGTGGCGGCAATTGCTTATTCCCGCTGGGGCTGGGTATCAAGCAGCTATCATCTGCAGAAGGCATTCTTTGAATCTTTGTTTGCACACCCCGAACTGCCTGCAACGGCCGCGATGTATGCTTCCAAATTGTCGTACTATTATTACCGCGACCTAAATTTTGGGCAAAATTTCTACGGCGACCCGACCCTGAAAATCTTTGTCGATATTCCCATCCGGCCGGAACTTTCGGTTCAAAATTTGCAGTATGGCATAAGAGTCAGCGTCTCTGCGAGCAGCGGTCCACTCTCAGGCGTAACAGTTGTACTGAGTACAGATAACCGGTTAGTCGGAAGATATTTAACGGACCAGAACGGTGAAGCTGACATCGTCTATCCCTTTGATCCTGAAACTGAGTATTCGATAGTAATAAACGAAACCGGACTGCTAATTACCGAAACAAAATTTTTACGCGGAGTGGCGACTTCAATTGAGGAAGAAGCAGACGGCCTTCCGAAAACTTTTTCACTCTATCAAAATTATCCCAACCCGTTTAATCCGTCTACGACAATCAGTTTTGACCTGCCCTCGAAGTCCGGCGTGACCCTTTCTATATTTAATATTACCGGCAGAAGAGTAGCTACCATCGTAGAGCGTGAGCTGCCTGCCGGACATTACGAATTCCGATGGAACGGACTTGATAATGCCGGCCATGAAACCGCCAGCGGCATCTATTTCTTTAAATTAGAATCTGAGAATTTCAAAGCAGTCAAAAAGATGGTTCTTTTGCGCTAAGATACTATTTTCCTAAAACTTCATCAAAAAGTTCAGCAAACTGTCTGACCATATTTGTCGAAGAAAAGTTTCGCGCATGTTCAGGTATTGGTGAGATTTTGCTATTTTCACTGTCATGCTTTTCTATCAACTGCTTAACGAATTGCAAGGCGCTGTTTATATTTTCAGTGTCAAAGACAAAACTACCCGGAACTTCTTTAAGCAATCCGGCCAGTTCACTTTCTTTACCGGCGAAGGCCAGCAGCGGTCTTCCCGAAGCTAAGAGCGTATAGATTCTGCCGGTCGTTATACCGAGTCCATGCTCTTCAGATAATCCCAGATATAACAGTGCTGCAGAATTGAGTTCTCCGATGGCCTGCTGTCGGGGTAAGTAGCCTCTCTTTTCAATTTTGCCAGCAAGCCCGTATTCTTTTAGCTGTCTGTCGAGCCAGTCAGAGTCGACCTGACCAATCTGTAACAAGCTGACTTTATCAAAAACATCTTTTGACTGCTCTTTTAATTCAGTAAGCAGCTCAAACAGCGGCCTGACCGGGGTCAGGTCACTAAGTGTTCCAAACAGACCAATCACGAATTTATCAGTTCTATAATCGCCCGACCATAGCTTTGCGTCATCTTTATCAAAGCTATTCTGAATTATCTTCTTTGCACCGACATACTTGGCAAACGAGCTGTTAACAGACGTTGCGATTCTGGCCGTATTATTTAATGCTGCAATTAGTTTTTTGCACTTTTTGACATGAGACTCGTCGTTATAAAGATCTTCCGGTTTAAACGAGGTCCAGTAGTCACGCCAGTCAGCAATCCAGGGAATTTTATTCTTTTCTGCAAGTTCTCTGGCCACCAGATGAGCAGAGACCGGCGGGGACGAAGATAAAATCAGATCGTAAGAGTTTTTGTTTATCAGCTTTTGTCCCCTGCGCATGGCAGGCTTTACCCAGCCCACTTTTGAATCCGGAAAAAAGGATCTGGAGACAGCGCGGCTGTTATCGGCATATTTACTGCTAATTTTTCTAAACCCCAGCAGATACAATAGCCTCTGTGGATCAATCGAGCCGGAACGAAAAATTCTTGAACTGTCTAGCTGCTCTAATAGTTCATCTTCGTACATGCGGTAAACGACCGGTTTTACTGTCAGCACATGGCAGTCATAGCCAAAATCGCCCAGCTCTTTAAATAGCGACAAAGTACGGCCTATGCCTGCCCCGCCCAGCGGCGGGAAATAATAGCATATCAAAAGGACTCTGCCTTTGTTATGTGGCAATTTTAGCCGCCAGTCGTTTCATGATATTAATCCGTTCGGCGACGTTAATTTCAAACATTGCTCTCTCTTTTACTTTAAGAAGATTGCTATTTCTTATCTTTTCGTAATAATTTTGAGCTGAACAGATATTTAATAAAATTTCATTCAAGCCGCTTTTGTCATCTTGACCATACAAAAAGCCGTTTTCATTTGAGAGCCATTCGCGCACGCCCGGAATATCTGCCGCTATTGGTATTAACCCTAAAGCCATCGCCTCTATAAGGCTGACCGGAGAAGAGTCTGATTTTGCGGCTGACAGATAGACGTCATGTTCCGACATAAAGCTTAAGAATTCTTCCCTCTCTTTCTTATCGTATAGTTCAACATTGCTGCAGCCCAATTTTGCCAGTTCTCTTTTAAAATCTTCAAGTCGTGAACCAAAATTAGGGAAAGAAATGCGAATCAATTTGTCTTTCAGTAATTGCGCCAGGCTATATAGTATAAAGCTGTTGTTATAGACCGGTTCGTGCGGACGGGGTACGATAACTCTGAGAGGTTTCTGTAATTCGTAGCTCTGCTTGTGCAGTTTTAAAAATCTTTCTTCAATACCAAACTGGATATTGGCAGTCTGTTTGGGACGGGCAATCTTGCATGCTTTGTTTACTAAATAAGCTGAGTCGCCTATGGCAACCTCGCACATAGACAAAGCCAGCTCAACTTTGCGCTTATGCAGCCAGGATTTTTTCGGAACTATAAATATATCCGAACCCCACATCTGCACAACCAGCGGAATAGCTGATTGCTTTAGAGCTCGCGCTGCCAGATGTCCGTATCCCGAAACATAGTGAGCGTCGATAAGGTCGGGTGCAAATTCCTTTATCTTTTCTCTTAACTCTGAGACGCTCAAATAATAATGCAGAAACTTAAACGGTCCCATACTCTTTAGCAGTACATGCGGAACGTGGCCGGATTCAAGCGACAAAAACAAAACCTCGCAGTTTTGCTTCTTTAGCTCTTTTAGATATCTTTCAAGATGAAAGGACCTTGAATCCCCCAGAAGCATTATTCTGAGATGTGAATCACTCACCAGATTTTACCGAGTAAATTAGTATGAGTGTAGCATTTGTAGCGCACCGATATGCCACCCCACTTAGACTTGTAAAACTCGGCACCCTCAGCTCCGGCAGGCGTCGCCCCCAGATTCAAATACCTGACCCCCGAACCGGTCGAATTTCGTGCCACAGCATAAGGGATATACTTTGTAGCCTGAAGGTTTGAAAATTGTTTGTCGTAGTACATCTGCCAGTGAATCAAAGAATCACCCTCTCGGAAAAAAATACTTGAGGCGACCGGCGCTCCGTCACGCTCGCAGTATTTCCATATTACCCGTTTGTCATTTTTTGCAATCTCAGCCAGAGCAGTAAAGAACTTTTGATTATATTTTGATTTTACTCCGCGGCGTTTTTCATGCAGCTTCACCAGCTGCATAAAGCCGACTAAATGTTTGTCCGCCTCAAAGTCAGCCAGTTCAATACCCTCGCTTGCGGCTTTTTTAATCTGTTGTCTCAATTTTGAATCAGGCGGCTGCCAGTCTTTGGCTGATATATCAACTAAGAGAGTTTCCTGCTCAGCAGAGTCAAATCCGTTAAGACCAGAGTAGCGGCCGTAGAAATCGGTAATAATTGACCGGCGATAACCTTTTAAAATTATAGCTTCACCAATCTTTTTAGAAGCTGCTGTCATATCCAATTCGCAATTATCAGCGACACGTAATCTTGAGTAGCAGCCGTTAGGCATAGCCTGAAAAGCTTTCAGCGGCCCGACGCCGAATTCTAACGCATTCATACAGCCGACAGTCTGTCCTTCTACTCGCAGAAGCAGGCAGATCGGATTACCACCCAAAGTACGCCATAGCCGGGCAAAATTGGCCGAGCTGAAAAAAAAGTCCGGCGCCAGATTATCGATGAAATCTTCGGGAGAATCATCTAATGATACTATTGAGATATCCATCAGCGCCTGATTAAAAGAATTTTCCCCCGCCCCGAATTTCCCTCGTCATCTGCAATTACAAAAAGATAAACTCCTGAGACAACCTTTTCGCCGCTATCGTTGCGGCCGTCCCACCGCTGACCTATTTTCAGCTCCCGGACCAATTCGCCAGCGGCTGAATATAAATTCAGAACCCCGCTGCCGGCGTAGTTAAACTCCAGCAGGTCATCCGGAGAATCAATGATAAAAGGATTTGGAAAAGGCATTACCGATTTTAACTCAGAAGTAGGCGTCCCGATAGTCGAACTGATGACGCTTATACCGACATCGGTCGCAATATACGTCTGTCCGGTAAATTCATCGTAGTGAATTTTACTTACGTTATTTGAGACCAGGCCGCTATTTAAACTATTAAAAGTTTCTGTTTTTCCACCGGCCGCGTCAAATCTGACCAGTCCGTTGGCCGCACCTGCCCAGAGATTACCGCGACTGTCGAATTCCATAACTTTGATATCCGGGCCTATGCCCGGCGGCAGGGTCACATCCACGAAACGTTCAATGCCAAAATCATAGCGGGAGATTCCAAAATTTGTGGCCACCCAGAGTTCTCCGTCGGGAGAAAAGACAACATCACGAACCACATCTGAAATCAGAAATGAATTGCTTTCGGTCATCAGCTGACAGACGCTACGCGAGGTGTCGGCGGAGTTAACATTCAAATCACACCGGTAGAGACCGATATCTTCTGTACCGATTACGACTATCTGTCCTCTGGCGTCAATCGAGGTCACAAATTCATTGCTGATGCCGTCGATTAAACCGAGTGAATCCCAGCTTGAGGGACTATTGATATTGTTCAGGTTTACAAACGCCACCGGATAAATATTCAATGCGCGAAAACAGGCGACATAAAGAAAATTCCCTTCAATAACCATATCTGCAATCACCACAAAAGCAGGCCCCGCCGGGCCGTCGTTGTTGCCAATCATAGTAGTATTATTTTCATCGTAGTTTTTCATCAGATTGTCGCCGTTTAACCAGAGGCCTTCACCGAAAGTCCCTATCCAGGCACTTCCGGAGGGGTCAAGAGTGATGACCGTGCTCTGCCTGTTCATGTCAATAGGGGACCATTGACCGTTTACATATTTGCCTGCCTCCTTAAAATTGAACCCGGCAGTTATGACGCCTTGAGCATTGACTGTCAGATCTGTAACATCATTGCCCGGTGTTCCTGTAAACGGATAAATTTGATAAGATCCGCCAGAGTTTTGATAGATGTCGATATCAGCAACGCCCAACCAGCGAAATGAGCCGGTGCCGGTGCCGGTGGCAGGCAGCGCTGGCAATCCTGTAGTAGACAGTGTAACTGCCGCAGAGTCTTTGACTACCCCGAAAGCAGCTGAACTGTAGAAAAAGAGCGAATCGTTTTCTACTTTTAAGTCAGCAAATGGTGATGTCTGACCAAAAGGCATAACAACGAACGTATCGGTCACACTCCTGTCAAGGCGGTACATGCCTCTCTTTGTTCCGATATATATTGAGCCTTCGAATTTTTCTACTCTGGTAATAGTGTCGTTGGCGAGTTCCGGGAACGTTCCCAAGTCGTAAGTTGTCCAGAACGATGGCGCTTTAAGCTGGACCGGATTACTCTTGTCGGCCATAGCCAGACCTGACGATGTCGCCAGCCAGATTATGTCGCCATCGATGAAAATATCGAATACATCGGGTGATGGATTAAGATTACCAAATAAGGTATAGCTATCCTGAATCTGACCGCCATCGATAGTTTTTGAATAGAGCACCAGTCCGATTTCACTGCCGACCCAGATAAAATTGCCATCATCGGCCAAACTATGCAAGCGCAACAGATTGTTATCCTGGTCGATAAACAGACGCGGCTCGAATAAGCCGTTCTCATAACGAATCAGCCGGCCGAAACCTGTAATCCATATTACGCCGCCGGCATCTTTGATTACTTCTGTAATGTCCGTTGTACCCAGCCCGTCGACATTGGTGAACTGCCGCCCGGCTGTGATGACAGCGGCAGCATCTAATATCATCAGACCTCCCGAGGTGGCCATATAAACAGTGTCATCAATCAGGTTCATCCGTCTGACCTCTTTAAACGAAGTAAGGCTGGTCCACTGCAGCTCTTGCGAATAAACAGGCTGCATGACGAGCAGAAAAATCGCCGGAAATAATATGCCGGTCAGGGTTTTCGTAAGAATAGTTTTGAAAGCAGCCATCTGAAAAAGAATATAGTTGCCAGGGCCAGGGTTATCAACCAGGACAATTTGCCGGTTAAATTACCTATTTTGGTAAAGGCCGAATAGCCCTGGAATTCACCGACTTTTCCGACTCTGGCTGAAACTACGCCAACGGGAAGCTGCTCTCTTATCCGGCCATAGCCATCTGTTATATAGCTGATGCCGCTGTTGGCCACCCGGACACCCCAGATTCTGTTTTCAATACAGCGCATCAGAAAAATTCGCGAATGCATATAAATACCTACCGACTGGCCAAACCAGGTATCATTGGTAATGCCTACCAGAAACTCCGCGCCGTCCAGGACATATTGTCGGGAATAATCAGGAAAAGTCGATTCAAAACAAAGCAGCAGACCATAGAAGTAATCAGGAAGTTCAAACAGCTTAGCCGAATCGCCCGGATAAAAGTCCGACCACCAGGTAACATCGTAGGTTTCTATAAAAGTCAGAACTTTTTTGAGGGCATCCGCTCTCAAGAACCAGAGCTGCTCCTGATAGGGTACCTGCTCTGCAAAGGGCACTAACTTAACTTTGTCATAGCGGCTTTCGAGCCGACCCAGCGGCGAATACTGATAACAGGAGTTGTAGGACTTGTACTGATTGGGGCCGGTAAACTCAGCCCCCAGAGCGCCTACCAGATGATAGCCGTTTGATTTTTTTACAATCTCCCTGACTTCGTCAGCACACCAGGGGTCATTTGAAAGGTAACAGGGCGCCGATGTTTCCGGCCAGACATAGAGCACAATGCCGGTATCTGCTATGCTTTGAGTCAGCGAATCATAGAGGTCGAGGCTGTACTGGCGGCTTTGCTTGTCCCACTTGACGTCAATCGGCACCGCACCCTGCAGCATGCCGATTTTGATAGTTCCATCAATCGGAATAACCGGCATGGTTACCCAGCCATAGGCTGTCAGACCAATTATAATCGCAGCCGATGAAAAGATTGAAGTCAGCTTTTTTTCTATACTTAATTCTTTTCTGAAAAGCTGGTACAGCAGCAGATTGACAGTCACTATCAAAAACGACAGACCGCTTACTGATATGACCGATACAATCTGAGCTATGTACAAATAATATGACTGCGAATAACCTAAGTCGCTCCAGGGAAAGGCAAACTGGGTCAATGACCGGAAATTTTCCATACCGACCCATACAAAAGGCAGCGACAGAAAACCTGCAAATCTATTGATGTGGTAAACCTTATTAAATATCAAAAGTGCAATGGCATAATATGAAGAAACTAAGAATACGGCGGCTATCATTCCGGGCGGTGTCACCATGGCTATCCAGTACATAGAAAAAAGATTGAAACAGAAGCCAAAGAAAAACGCCGCCTGAAAGGCTTCTCTTCCCTCAAGTTTAACCAGAATCATAATCGGCCTGACCAGCGCGAACCAGGCCAGAAATCCAAAATATTCAGGATAAAAAGAAAGCGACAGCAAAAACGCCCAAAGCAAAAGCTCCAGACGTCTTTTTCTAACTGCTCTGTCAGCAGGTATTACAAATAGATAAATCTTTTTGAAAAAATTCCGCAGGCGGACACCTCTTTAATTTCTACTGAGCAATATTATTACTAAACGAGTTTAACTTTAGCCGAGCCCGGCACTATCTTGCCGATAATCTGAACAGCCTCAATTTCTTCTATAATATTATTGGCGTTAGTTTCATCCGCTACAATCACGAAGCCTATGCCCATATTAAAAGCAGAGTACATATCGTAGTCGTCTATTTCACCTATTTTATGTAACCATTTGAAAACCTGCGGAGTCTGCCATGAATTTCTGTCAATTTCGGCGTCAAGTTTTTCAGGCAGAATTCGTTTTAGATTCCCGGGAATCCCACCTCCGGTAATATGCGCCATGCCCAGTATTTCAAATTTACTGATAAGCGGATAAACAGCTGAAACATAGGACAGATGTATCTGAAGCAGCGCTTCGCCAACCGTCGTCTCCAGCTCTTCAATAAAGTCGTCATGCTTAAATCCGGCTATCTCAAAAGCAGCCTTCCGCGCCAGTGAATATCCGTTAGTATGCAGCCCTCTGGAATTAAGGCCCAGAACAAGGCTGCCTTCTTTTATAGCAGAGCCGTTTATAATTTTATCTTCGTCGACGATGCCGATTACAAACCCGGCTACGTCGTATTCTCCGGACTGGTAAAAATCGGGCATCTCGGCAGTTTCGCCTCCGAGCAGTGGTATTTTATGAGCCGAGCAACCCCGGCTAATGCCGCTGACAATTTCTGCCACAACTTCAGGGTCAAGTTTACCGGTCGCGATGTAATCCAGAAAGAATAGCGGCCGGGCGCCATGCACTAAAATATCATTGACGCAATGATTGACCAGATCTTCACCGATAGTATTATGCCGGTTAGTCATAAAGGCCAGCTTCAGTTTTGTACCGACGCCGTCGGCCGATGAAACCAGCACCGGCTTGGTTATGCCGTCAAAATTTGGCTTGTAAAAGCCGCAGAAGGCCCCCAGTCCATGCAGTACATTTTCATTAAAAGTCTCAGCCGCAAGTTTCTTAATACGCTCAACCGCATCTTCTCCGGCTTTGACATCCACGCCCGATTCGGCGTAGGTCATTTTTGATTTGTCCTGATTTACCGCCATAGCGCTATATAGTGCGGCCTGCGGACGATGTCAACTTGTACCTGCTAAGGCACTATATAGCTCAGCAACCCTCTTTTTCCAGCAGGTCTAATACTTTCTGAAAATCGGCAGGAATCTCTGACTCTACTATCACCTTGACATGTTTTACCGGGTGGACAAACTCCAGTCTTTGGGCGTGAAGAGCCTGCCGGGATAATATTTCTAAAAGTTTTTTAGCCAGCGGTCTCTCCGGAGCAAAAATGCCCCTGTGCCATTTTTCCCTGCCGCCATATTCCGGATCACCAAAAACAGGATGCCCCAGATGCGCCAGGTGAACTCGAATCTGATGAGTACGGCCGGTCAGCAGTGAAAGTTTAAGAAGCTGATAGCTTCTGTAACTGAACTTGAGTTCGTATTCGGTGATAGCTTCTCTCCCCGATGTTTTGGTAACTGCCATTTTCTTTCTGTCTTTTTTGGAGCGGTCGATATGAGTTTTTATCAGACCTTTGGCATCTTTCAGACGTCCGCAAACCAGTGCCAGGTATTCTCTTTTAATGCCTCTTTCCTGCAGCGCCTTTTGAAGCTCTCTATGGACAACATCTGTCCTGGCCACCAAAAGCAGCCCCGAACTGTTTTTGTCCAGACGATGGACAAGGCCTGCCCGCTCAGCCCCGCCGCCTTGAGCAAGATTTTCAAAATGATACATCAGTGCATTTACCAGAGTGCCGCTGCGATTACCGACTGCCGGATGAACTACCATACCGGCCGGTTTATTGACCACCGCCAGAAATTCATCTTCGAAACGAATATCCAGCTCTATATTTTCGGCTGTTATCTCAGATTTTTTCAGAAGAGGCAGAGTAAGCTCAATTATATCTCCGTCAGAGAGAGCCCGTCTTTTCTGAGGAAGCTGTCCGTTTACTAATACTTTGTCATCTTTGATTAATTTCTGAATTTGATTCCGGGAGAGATTCAGTTCGGCATTCGAACTCAAAAACAAGTCGAGTCGCTGGTTGGTGGAGTCGCCGGTGACTTTAAAACTAAACTTTTTATCCCCGGCACTTTCGACATTCATTTGTTAACCCGGATTTGACCGCTGAGAGTCATTTATCGTGCGAATCATTTCACTGACAGCTCTTTCGAGGCCGACAAACAGCGCCCTGACGCAAATTGCCCGGCCTATTACCAGTTCGGTAATGTATCCCAGCTCCACCAGCGGAGAAATATTTTTATAGTCGAGACCTCTGCCGGCGTAAACTATCAGACCCTGTCGTGAAGCAGCTTGTGCCGCCCGGTCAATCTTGTCAAGTTCTTCCCTGGCTTCGTTATTATCGGCCGCGTCGGCGTAGCCCATGCAATTAAGAAGAACCCCATCGGCGCCGGTTTTGGCAACACTTTTGACTGCTTCAATCTCCGGTTCGATCAAGAAATTTGTTTTGATTCCGGAACCACTAAAACGGCTGACCAGTTCATTATAGTCCATCTCGCCGCTGTGCAAATCGACCGTGGTGACAGGGCTGTCGCTGTCGGTTGTTTCGGCCACTATTGTGGCAGAATGCGGCTTTATCTCAATGGTCCTGTCCAGAATTTCCTCGATTGGAGGAATTTCTACACCGAGCTTAGTCTTGGTGATATTCTTTAGAATAAACAGGTCTCTGTCCCTTATATATTTGCGGTCACGCCGTAGCTGCACCGACAAGCCATCGGCTCCGGCAAGTTCCACTAAAACAGCGGCCTGTGCGGGATCCGGCTCTTTTTGAGAACCAGCCTCGCGCAGTACCCCGATCATGTCCAGGCTTACAGAAAGTGCAGGCAATTTTTTTCTCCTGTATCAGTTTTAAAAATATGCTTAAAGAATCTTAAGGGACACCAGCTTTTCAGTCAATTCTAAAAACTTAGAACTTTCAATCTCTTCTGCTCTTACTTTCGGCCCTAATCCTAGTTCCATAAAAATTCTGGCGGCTGTTTTACTGTCCGATATGATATCAGGCACCAGATTGTTTAAAAGCAGCTTACGCCTCTGCTTAAACGACCTTCTTACTAATAGTTCAAATTTGACTGCGTTTTTGATTTCCGGCTCTGCTTTGATATCCAGAGTCACTACCGCCGAATCAACCTTTGGAGACGGCTCAAAATTTTGGGGTGATACAGTAAAACAGAGCTTGGTATCGTAGTAGAGCTGAGTGAATATAGCCAGAGGCGACCATTGCTTGCTGCCGGCAGAGGAAGTCAGCCGCAGGGCGACTTCCTTTTGAAGCATGAAAACAGCCTTGGTAACTCTATTTCTATTTTTCACAGTCCAGTCAATAACCGGTGAACTGATGTTGTAAGGCAGATTACCGCACAGAATAAATTTATCTAAGTCTTTCGACTGAGGTTCAAATTTGAGAAAGTCCTGATTGAGAATGGTCACGTTTGAGTTTTTTTCAAACTCTCGGCTCAATTGAGCGGCCAGCACCCGGTCAAATTCGACTGCTATCAGTCTGGCGCCTGTTCTGGAGAGTGGCCAGGTTAGAGCGCCCTGACCGGGTCCAATTTCTACAATGGCCTGCTCAGACGTAGCTGAGATGAGTTCAACAATCGAATTAACGATTCTCTCTGATACTAAAAAGTGCTGACCCAGACGTTTTTTGGGTCTGATACCCGTCATGCTTAACCTGCGAATGTTTCTTCCAGCTTAAAAAGCTTGACACAGTTTCTGTCAATTATCGTTTCGATATCGGCAACCGGCAAGTTTTTCAGCTCGGCTAATTTTTGGTAGACGTACTTTACATAAGCCGGACGATTCGGCTTGCCGCGAAATGGTACCGGAGTCAGGTAAGGAGAATCAGTCTCAAGTATAATTTTTTCCAGCGGCACCTGTGAGGCCACTTCGGCCATATCTGCATTCTTAAAAGTCATAACCCCTCCGAACGAAACAGAGAATCCGATTTCGATAACACGCTCGGCGTCAGCCGCATCGCCGGGGAAACAATGAAACAGACCGCCGACAAGGTCGGTTTCATATTTCTTTACAACTTCGATTGTTTCTTCAAGAGCCTCACGGGTATGTATCACTATTGGTTTTTTTAATTCTATGGCCAGTTCAAGCTGTTTTTCGAAAGCTGCGTATTGAAGTGGCTTAGGAGAAAGATTGCGGTAAAAGTCCAGACCTATTTCGCCTATGGCCACGACTTTCTGGTGTGCCGCTAACTGCCGCAGCTTTTCAATTGATTGTTCGTTTAGCTTTTTGGCATCGTGCGGATGGATACCAACCGTACAGTAAAGCGAGTCATATTTCTCGGCCAGATCAAGCGACAACTGCGATGTCTCAATATCAATGCCGATATTGATAATTTTGCTGATGCCATCAGCTAGAGCCTCTTTTATCAGCTGGTCCTGCTGCTCGGTGGAGTTCTTTATATAAAGATGGCAGTGCGAATCAATCATCAGCTGACATCAGAACCAGCCGGCAGGTCCGAGGCCAGTGAAACGAGCGTAAGTTTCCCGCCACTTTTGGCGGCTAAGAGCATGCCGTTGGACTCTACCCCCCGGATTTTGGCAGGCTTCAGATTAGAGACTACTATAATCTTTTTACCTTTTATCTCTGCAGGAGAATAGAACTCGGCTACTCCGGCAACAATCTGCCTTTTTTCAGTGCCGAGGTCTATCTGCAATTTCAAAAGTTTGTCGGTGCCTTCAATTTTTTCTGCCTCAATTACTACCGCCACTTTCAATTTTGCTCTGGCAAATTCTGCAAAGTCCAGCAGGCCATTATTGTCTGAATTGCCCGACGATTTTTCATCAGCTTTAGCCGGGACAGTTTTTTTTACATCAAGGCGCGGGAAAATAGCTTCTTTCAAATTAATTTCTGTGCCCGGCTTAAGCTCAAAAAATGTCTGGGCGTTTTTCAGGCTGAGAGTTGAGTCATCTAAACTCAAGACCGAACGCAGCTCCTGCATCTTATTGGGCATAATCGGGTGAAGCATGATCGAAACAATCCTGATAATTTCGCAGCAGGCATAAAGAACCCCACCCAGTTCATCGGTCTTGCCTTCTTTTGCCAGTTTCCAGGGTTCAGTATCGGTAAAATACTTATTGCCGGCTTTGACCAAATTGATAGCCTCGGCTATGGCTTTGTCAGGCGCAAAATGCTTGACGTGCGCATAAGCGCTGCCCGGAACTTTTTCTGCTATGCTCATCAGTGCTCTAAGACCGCTCAGATCTTTTTTTGGATCGGGAAGTTTGCTGTCAAAATTGGTAGCTATCAGTTTGACTACTCTTGAGACAAAATTACCCAGATCATTGGCCAGATCAGAATTATATTGCCTGGTAAAGCGGTCGACCTGAATGTCGCCATCGATTCCGAAGGGAAACTGGGTCAAGAGCAGGTACCTGGTAGCATCGGCGCCAAATTCACTGACCATATCAAGCGGGTCAATTTTCTTTCCCAGTGATTTTGACATTTTTTCGCCGTCGACGGTAAAAAAGCCATGCAGGAAAACAGTATCAGGAATTTTGACTCCGGCCGCCAGCAACATAGCCGGCCAGTAAAGGCAATGAAATTTTAGAATATCTTTGGCCATCAGATGGACTACCTCAGCGCCGTTCCACCATTTATCAAAACTTTCTGTATCATCGGCATAACCGATTGCAGAAATATAGTTAGTCAGAGCATCAACCCAGACATAGGCCAGTTGCGAATCGTCAAATGAAAGCGGGATGCCCCACTTTACTTTTTCACGGGACAGCGAAAAGTCTCCAATGTTCTGGTCAATCAGACCGAGCACTTCGCGCCGGCGCTCTTCGGGAAGTATCAGCAATTCATTTGCTTTTATTCTTCGCTTAATTTCTGGCAGGTAGGCCGAAAGCCTGAAAAAATAGTTCTTCTCTTTAATAAGCTCAGCTTTTCGGTTATGCAGCGGACAGATTCCGTCCACCAGATCTTTTTCGGTCATAAATTTTTCGCAGCCGGTGCAGTAGAGACCCTCGTAATAATCCGAATACACGGCATCCTGTCCGTCATCGGTTTTGGCCTGGCGCATGGCATCAAGTATTTTCCAGACTGCTTTTTTGTGGCGCTCCGAGGTTGTCCGGATGAAGTAACTGTAATTTATCAGCAGACCTTCCCAGGCTTTCTTAAAATGATCAACCGTTCTGTCACAAAATTCTATCTCAGAAAGCCCGGCGGCCTGGGCAGCTTCGGCAACCTTGGAACCATGCTCATCGGTCCCCGTCAAAAAGAAAGCATCACGTCCGGCCAGAGCATGAAATCGCGTCAGGAAATCTGCCGCAATCGTGGTATAGGCGTGGCCGATATGGGGACGGTCGTTGACGTAATATATTGGTGTTGTCACATAAAAAGGGTTTGGCAAGTTTCTGTCCTGACTATTGGTTAATCACTGTCCGGTTCATCAAGTTTCTTCAGTTCTTCTTCGCTGGCGGCTTCAATTTGCTTACTCTCATCGTATGCAGATACTTCCGGAATAGCGATTGAGCTTGCTTCTGTCTCCTGACGGTCTTCAGCTTTATTGATTTCGTCTGCGCTCACACGGAAGATTTCTCCCTCGGAGTTCTTGATAATGGCTTCCTCACGGAAATAATCCACTCGTTCTAAAAATCCCTCACCTTTTATTGTTGAGACAAATTTGCCCGGGTGAGGAAATTTACTCTTCGTCTGCTTATAAATATCTACTTCGTATTTGAGACAGCACAGCAGTCTGCCGCAGTTGCCTGATAATTTCGAGGGATTGAGCGGCAAATCCTGAACGCGCGCATCCTGAGTAGAAATAGGCGTAAACTTGGTCAAGAAAGAGGAGCAGCACTGCTCTTTACCGCAAATGCCGTAGCCGCCCACGCGCCTGGCTTCGTCCCTGACGCCAATTTGTCTCATTTCTATTCTCGTTTTATATGCTGAAGCAAGCTCTTTGACCAAAGCTCTGAAATCTACTCTCTGGTCAGCAGTAAAAAATACAGTCATCTTGTTGCCGTCAAATTGAAGTTCAACATCCACTACTTTCATGACCAGGCCATGTCGGCGGATAATCCGGATAACTTCTTTTTTGTATTGAGCCTCTTGCTCCTGTATTTCCTTAATTCTGGCAATATCTTCTTCTGAAGCAGGGCGAAGTATCGAGCGCGGCCGCGAACTGGTGTTGATTTTAGCATCGCTGCCGATCTGCTGTTTAACTATTCCGGCATCTTCCCCACGTTCGGCCTGAATGATGACGTTGTCATTTTTATTTATGTCATGATAGTATTTATTTAAGAAATACTCTTTGCGGTGCCCCTTAAACTCTATCAAAAATAAATCTGCCATTATTTGCCCATTATCTTTAGCTTTAGCCTTCTAATTTGCTGCCGCACCGATATGCGACTTAAGTTTTAGTGTCAGCGAAGTCAGCGCTCCCTGAATATGACTGTTACGTCTCAAATCTTCAAGCGTATTCTTAATATCATCGGCCATACTGGCAGCGGCTTCACTCCCTCTGATGCGACCGGAAAGTCTTTTGATATCACTGGTAAAATCGGTATTGATTAGTTCGTTTTCATCGCCGATTACAGAGTAATTGACACAATCACGAAGCAGCGACTGCCACAGACCCAGCAAACTGTCAATCTCGCCCCTGTTTCGTAAATCAAGCATTTCATTAATATGAGAGACAGTCTGATACGGGGATTCTTCTAACAAAGATTTGAAAAGAAGCAGACCTACCCCCCTCTCAGTAGCATCCCCCTGCTCATTTATCAATTCGATCGCTCTGCCCGGTGAATAATCGCTGATCCGGCTGAGCAGCTTAGCCCGGCTATCGCTTAAATCGTAAGCAGACTGCAGATATTCTACAGCCGCCTCTTTGGGGACGCGGTTAATCCTGATTTTCTGTGAACGCGACTGAATAGTCGGCAATAGAGCCTCGGGTCTTCGGGAAATCAAAATCAAAACCGTCCTTGGCGGCGGCTCTTCGATAAGTTTAAGAAGTGCATCAGCCGAAGCTTCTCGCATTTTTTCCATTTCATAAAAAATCGCCACTCTGGTTATATCATGACTGCTCCTTAGAGACAGGCTCCTGCGGATTTCTCTGGCAGTATCGATAGGGATATTTCTCGATTTACTCGATGAAATAATACTGAACGGCTCAGCCCGTTTTGTCTTTAGAATTTCGATGGTCAGTTCTGCGGCCTGGTCAGCGTTTTTATGAGGCGAAAGAGGCAGGGCAAAATAGAGACCTTCAAAATTCAGCGATAAAATGCGGTAACAGTAGCCGCATTTGCCGCAAGGGGCAGCATGAGAGCCGCCGCCAGCCTGCAAATCTTCGCAGTTCAGTAGAGCTGCAAAAGAAATAGCCAGCGCCCAGCGGCCACAGCCTTCGGGACCATGAAACAGGTAAGTCGAGGCTACACGGTTGTTCTTAAATGACCTGGATAAAATCTGCCAGGCTTTGGGCTGAAATTTTTCTATATCAAAATGCGTCAATTGAAATCCATTCTATCGGGTCCAGAGGTTCACGTCCTTTGCGAAGCTCAAATTTTATCAGTCCTTCGGGACCAGCTTCACCAAGTTTGGTGCCTCCTGCTAAAAGTTCTCCGCTTAATACCTCTGCGCTGGCAATGCCCGCATAGGTTGTAAAATAAATACCATCATGATCTATAATAACAAAATTACCGTAGCCCCGCAAATCACCAACATAGGCTACAGAACCGGCTGCTATACTATAAACCGGCTGACCGGCTCTGCCCTGGATGCTTATTCCGGGTGAAAAAGACTTAAGATTAGTCGTTTTGTCCACTGATTTGCCGAACTGTACCGTAATCCGGCCACTAAATGGAGAGCGAAGCTGTCCTTTCAGGCTGGCAAAAAATGAAGGCTCATCGGAGCGCTTGCGAACGCCTCTTTTGCGCCGTTCCTTTTCGAGCCTGACTAAAATCATTTCCATCTCTCTGGCAGCCTGCTCCAGAGTTATCAGGCGATCTGACTCCTGTGTCTTTTTGCGGCGGAGTTTCTGAAGTTCCTTTTGCTGCCTGCTTTTTTTGCTCCTCTCCAGAGAAGTCGCCGTTTCTTTGGACTGTTTAAGCCTTCTAACCTTACTGCGCTCACCTTTGAGCTGATTCTTTTGTTCAATCGTCTGATTCAAAAAATCGCTGACTTTGGTAAGATTGTCCGATTCATAACTGGCAAAAGCCGAAAGCAGAATAATTCGCCTTTCCAGATTTGTCTCTTTGTTGGGGTCCAGCCAGCCGGTCTCTGTAAACTCTCTGGTGGTAAAATAAAACTGTCTGATATTTCCTAAGTAACGTTTTATGGCCCGACTGAGCATCACCTGTAAATTCTCTAATTTTTCCTGGGCATTTCTTACATTTTCTTGGAGCACTCTCAGTTCGTGGTTTAATCTGCGGACTACTTTCTTGTTGGATTCAATGCGCTGGTCAAATTTGGAGATTTTCCTGTGAACCGTGGATTCTTCTTTTTTGAGAAGATTTAATTTGTTACGGCTCTCCTCAACTTCCTGTTGAATCTCTTTTAAGCCTTCGCGCTGTTTCAGAATGTCTTTTTTGGATGCTGCCTGGGCGGGCGCTATAAAAACTGACAGTAATATAACTAATATCAAATTTCTGCTTAAACTGCCGGCGGCTTTCATTATTTAAGCAGCTTTCTGACGCCTACAAAGCCGCTCAATATTCCCAGCGCTCCCATAGCCAGACAGAATAGAACTATCTCTTCAAACGAAGGCATTACAATCTCAAGCTGCCTGAAAGCAATGCGATTGTAAAAATAAATAATCGTCCCCCAGCCTAAGCCAGCAGAGACAGAACCCATCAGAAAACCTTCCAATAAAAATGGCATCGCCAGAAACATCCTGCCCGCTCCCAAAAGACGCATCTGGGTAAAGCCGACCGCTCTGGCGCGTGTCATCAAGCGGATGCTGTTACCGAAAGTTATCAGAGTTGTCAGAATAATCAGTCCGCCCAGCAGCAGCCCAATTTTCAAAACTATCGACCGGGTAAATTCCGCCTTTTGCAGCCATTGGCGGCTGTACTCTACCTTATCTATATTGGGTATACCTATAATTTCACTTTCTATTTCTTCCATTTTCGAGACAGTCAAATAACCCGGCTCAAAACCCAGAATATAAGAACGTGGCAGCGGATTGTTATTGTCATAACCAATCAGCAGATCAGTACCAACCAGAGTGGCCAGCTCCCTGCGGGCCATTTCTTTTGAGACCAGCTGAATGGCGTTAATGCCGTCAATGTCAGTCAATTCGCTTGATAACAGCGCCGCCGAAGAATCGGTCAGTGATTCAGAGAGATAGACGTGCATCTGTAAATCAGAAAGCAGTGATGAGTAAAATTTGTCGGAAGTATCGGCGCTTATCCAGAAAATATCAAACAGCAAGAATAACAGCGTTAATGACAGCAGCGAGCCAAGCGAAGTCCCCGGGTTGCGATATATATTTCTCAGCAGCTCCTTTAGAATATAGCCAAGTCTGGTCAGACTAACCCCCCTCCCTTGAGCTGATAAAAATCTGAGTTAGGAATTTGCTTGGTGCCCGGTTCCGAGGTCAGTATTATCATCGACCTGCCAGAAAACGAGGCCCGGACTAAGAATTCGGACAAACGGCTGAAAGTTTTGCTGTCAAGCCCGGCCGAAGGTTCGTCAATTATGAGCAGCGGCTGATTGGCAATAGAAGCTCTGGCAAACTGTACCAGTGTCCGCTCTACTCTGGTCAGTTTTTCCGGCAGCTCCGCAGCCTGTTTTATCAGAGAAAACTCAGTCAACATTTTTAAGAGTCGTTCTTTACGGATTTTACTTCTTTCGCCTGTAATCACCAGCGGGTAGGCTATATTTTCAGAAACTGTCAGCGACGGAATCAGTTCAAACATGCCGCCGATTCCGCCAATCTTCCGGCGTATTTTGTTCAGTTTCATCTTTGACGATCTGCCGATATTCTGCCCAAACAGTTCAACCGATCCCGAACTCGGTTTCTGCAGCCCCAAAAGAAGATTTATGAGACTGGTCTTGCCTGAACCGGGGGGGCCATATACTACCGCAGACCTGCCCTGCATTAGTTTGAAATCCAGATTCTTAAATATCTGCTTTCTGCGGTCAGATTTGAGATATACGTTATTTATATCTATTACCGGTGATTTATCCATAGGCAAATTTCTTAGATAACTGCTTATTTGACATCAAAGTTAAGCCGATTATCTTACATAAACATAATTTCTTAAAACTTATACAGGTTGGGATAGTAAAAAGATAAAGCGATGGAAACAATTAAAACGATATTCGTCAGATTTCTGCTTTTGCTGGCTGCATTGGCTATTTCCAGCACAGGCGCTTATTCTCAGGACTGGCAGCTTATAGAATTCCCCTCTTATGACCACCTGACTGATGTAGTAATGATAACCGCCGACAGCGGTCTGGTAGTAACTGCCAGCGGTTATTGTTTCAGAACCTCAGACAGAGGAAAAAGCTGGCAGAAGTCTGAGATTATCAAAAACATCCGGATAGAAGCACTTTATTTTGAAGACAGTCAAAACGGCTGGGCCTGTGGACATCTTGGCTCCATTTTTAAAACCAGCGACGGCGGCGCCAGCTGGATTGATCTTTCTTTTGACGATAAGGGGGCAATCTTTTTTGATATTGAAATGAAAGACGCTCTCACCGGCGTTGCGGTGGGCATGCGCCCTCTGGAATCAAACAACTTTAACGGAATTGCAGTGAGAACTGTTGATGGTGGCAAGAACTGGGAGAAATTCGAAGCCTCGGGACTTGCTTATAGCGAGATTAAGCAAAGCAGGACAAAAAATAAAATGTATTTCATGGCCATGGGACGGCTGAACATATCAAATGACGATGGCAAATCGTGGCAGTCTGTAGCCACGCTTGAGGGCACCCCGGCCAGAACATTTTCCATATACGGCTCTACGGGCATTATGGCCGGACCCAAAGGAACTTTGGGTTACTCTAACGACAGCGGTAGGACCTGGCATAACAAAGACCAGGATAAAGAAAAAACCTTTCTAAGCTCAATCTTGTTAAACAGTCAATATGGATATGTTGCCGGAAGTAGAGGGGCCATGATGGTGACGATTGACGGGGGCATTAACTGGACTGAAGAAGAGACACCGCTCGAACTAACTATACTGGATATGTGTTTTGTCGACAGTTACCTTTTTGCAGTCGGCAGCGACGGCCTGATAATGTACAAAGAAATCAGAGACAAAAAACCCAAAGACTAACATAGAATAGTCTTTCAGCTGGTCTTCCAGTTAGTCTTTCATTGACGCCAGGAATTTGGCATTGGAATTTGTCTTTTTCATTCTGTCTACCAGGAACTCCATGGCTTCGATCGGATTCATTTCCGCTAAGAATTTTCTCAATATATAGATTTTTGTGAGAGTATCGTCCGGCATCAGCAGTTCTTCTTTACGGGTCGACGAACGATTTATGTCCATGGCCGGGAATATCCTGCGGTCCGACAAGCGGCGGTCAAGCACCAGTTCCATATTACCAGTTCCTTTAAACTCTTCAAAAATTACTTCATCCATACGTGAACCGGTTTCAATTAACGCCGTGGCAATGATAGTCAACGAACCACCTCCTTCAATATTACGGGCCGCGCCAAAAAAGCGTTTTGGCTTGTGTAAAGCATTGGAGTCTACACCTCCGGAGAGAATCTTGCCGGAGTGAGGCACTACCGAGTTATGTGCTCTGGCCAGTCTTGTTATTGAATCAAGCAAAATAACGACATCATGCCCGTGCTCGGTTAATCTTTTTGACTTCTCCAGGACCATATTAGCCACCTGCACGTGCCTGTCTGCCGGTTCATCAAAAGTCGATGAAACCACTTCACCCCGCACCGAGCGGCGCATATCTGTTACTTCCTCCGGCCGTTCGTCTATCAAAAGTACAATAAGCTTAACCTCCGGATGATTAGTAGTAATTGCCTGAGCAATCTTCTGAAGAATAATAGTTTTACCGGCTTTGGGAGGTGAAGTTATTAAAGCACGCTGACCTTTACCGATCGGGCACATCAAATCGATTATACGGGTGGTCAATTCTTCGGGACCCAGCTCCAGGCGAAACGGTTCTTCCGGATAGAGCGGTGTTAAATTGTCAAAAAATGTTTTATGTTTGGCGGCATCGGGGTCTTCATAATTGACCGATTCGATTTTGAGAAGAGCAAAATAACGTTCGCTATCTTTTGGAGGACGCACCTGTCCGGCGATTATGTCACCTGTTCTGAGGTCAAACCTCTTGATTTGCGAGGGTGAGACATAAATATCATCCTGTCCCGGCAGATAATTATAATCAGGCGAGCGCAAAAATCCGTAGCCTTCATCAAGAATTTCCAGTACTCCTTCGGCCAGAATAGTACTGTCCGAGGCCGAGCCGGCCTCCATGATTTTATATATCAACTCCTGTTTTCTAAGACCCGAAACACCCGGAATATCCAGATCCTCCGACATCTTCAAAAGGTCGGCAATAGTTTTAGTCTTAAGTTCCGCTACTTCCATAGTTGTAACCTGCTATTATAATGTTAATGATTATCTCTTAACCTGCCAGGGCCTCGTCGGCCAGTTGTTCTATCGGCGCATCTCCCCAAAGTCTTTCCAGGGTGTAAAATTGTCTGGTGGGCTCTCTAAAGACATGAACTATCACGTCTATATAATCAAGCAGCACCCAGTTTCCTTCTGCCATTCCTTCCACATGCATTGGCCTTTCGCCTGCTTTTTTCAGTCCTTCTACAACAGATTCGGCGATAGCCTTGACATGAAGGTCGGCTTCACCGGAAACTATCAAAAAGTAATCGCAAACTGAAGATAATTCTTTCAGCTTTAATATACGAACGTCAAAACCCTTTTTCTCCAGAGCCAGACGACCGGCCATTCGGGCCAGTTCCAGAGGCGAATTCTTTTTCAAACTGCTAAATCAAATCTCCTTAGTTATTTCTTCAACAACTACCGACAAGTCCTCTCCCAATACCAGAGTTACTGCCGGTGACACATCTATATCAATCGGTGCTCTATAGACAACTTTGGAATTATCAATACCTATTTTCTCCGCAACCAATTCAGCTATCTTTGTATTCTTCTGGCGGGAAATCACTAGACTTTTGTGCAATAAGCGACCTTCGAGCGCTTCCATACCAACAACAGATATGGCCAAATCCTCACCCCTATAGTCTGTCAATTTATTGGCCACAAATTCCGCGCTTAACAGATTCCCTTTGGCATATACAATCTCAACATCAGCCTGATTTGCAGGAACCTGCTTCTCTACGGTAATACCAGAAGTCAGCTTTATCAAGAACGTTATCTCATAAATCGTATAGGCCGCTACCAGAATAATTGCCAGATAACCGGCATATCTAAGTTTACGAAGAACTGCCTTGACTCTCCTGAGATTTGATAGTTTGCCTGGTTGAAATATATTTATCTTATTTGACATTGACTGTTTACAAAGGTGGGAAAACGGGGCGAATCGGGAAACAAAAAAAATCTATTATTATTTTGGCTCTTTACCTGTAGGAGAACAACCCCCTTCTGTAATAGTTAGAATTGTAATAGGGGTTACCCATATACTCCTGATACGAAATACTCATCTGAAAATTCTTGGAGGGGTGATAGTCTATTGTGAAGCCGGGCAGGAAAGTCGTATTACTGGTCTTGCCACCAGTCCAGAGCGAGCTGGGATCGTGGGCAATGCCAAGATTCATATTTAACGACAGCTTCGAAGAAAGCTCATAGAAAATATTAGTATTAAAAATTCCCAGAGAAGAAGAACCCACGCCGCCTGAGAAATATGTAACCGAATAGCTGTGCGACCATCTGATTCGTGAAAGGTCCAGCAGCGAAAAAGACGTCTCGACCGGAGGAGCCCCGTAACTGTCTCTGGCTATATCAGGTTTCGTTTGAGCCTGCTCTACAAACTGAGCCGAAACCGGCAGGGCCAAAAGGACCAATGCTAAAATTGTAAATATGTTTTTCATAACTGAAATCTCTATAAATCTATGTGGAAATTGTCGTTTAGTCAATATAAAACCCGTTTCATATAATTATCGGCTGGCAAGATAACTTTCAATAGTTAAACGTAATTATGCTCTTATTTGTGTCAAAAAAACATGAAAATTATGCCCTGTTTCGGAATTTCTTCTCTAACTCTTCAAGCTGCTCAATTGAGTTGATTCCGCAGACTTCGTCCCGGTTTTCAGCTTTGACCACCGAAACCTTTAAGCCATTGCCATTCATTAGCTTAATAACATCAGTCAGATAGTATTCACTTTGGGCATTGTCACTTTTGACTTCTTTAAGCCATCTGAAAAGCTGCTGATTATCAAAGCAAAAAGTACCGGAGTTTATCTCTTTAATTTCAAGTATTTCCGGAGTAGCCTCTTTGTGCTCAACTATAGCCTCTAACTGGTCTGTATTTTTTATGCGGACAATTCTGCCATAGCCGGTGGGATCATCGAAATCGGCTGATAAACAGGTCGCTGCTGATGCTGACTGTTGGTGAATTTCAAACAGATTTTCTATGGTTGCCGCAGACAAAAAAGGAACATCACCCAGCGCCACTAAAGTAGTGCCATCAAAATCCGAGAGAATCTCAGCGGCCATCTGTACCGCGTGGCCGGTGCCAAGCTGCTCACGCTGCCAGACGAACTGTACGCCTGAATCGGCCAGCTCTTTTTTGATTTCTTCACCCTGATGACCTATGACCATAACAATCTTTTCAAATTCGAGCTTACTTAGTTCATCTAAAAGAACTCTTATCATGGGCCGGCCGTTAATCGGATGCAGAACTTTGGCTAAGTCCGATTTCATCCGTTTGCCTTTGCCGGCGGCAAGTATTACGGCTGCCCGTTTAGTTGACATATTTGAAATTATTAAAAGTAATCTTTTTGTCTCTGACTTTTTTCAAAATCAGATTTTGACCGGCCGATTATTGGCGTCAACATGGACAACCACCGGCTGGTGCCCCTCGGCTTCATCTTTTTCAATAATACCGTAAGCTATTATTATGACTATGTCCCCTGGAAGTCCCCTGCGGGCGGCAGCGCCGTTTAAGATTATCTCACCTTTGCCGGCCTCACCGGGAATAATATATGTCTCAAAGCGCTCACCATTGGTCACATTACAAATTTGAACCCGCTCATAACGTACCATATCGGCCTGTTTGACCAGATCGGAATCTATGGTTATAGAGCCGACATAGCCGGTATCGCCGCCGGTTATGGTCGCCCGATGAATTTTTGATTTACAAACAGTTATCTGCATAAGACGGGGAATATAGTTAAAGTGCATAGCAAATCAAGCCTAGCCTGGTTAGAGGGCAACGGACGTTCTTACAAGTCATCCTGAGCGAACATAGTCACCACTTGCTCGTGGGAGTCGAAAGGTGTACCAGGGAGTCAGGACCACGCCACGGAGGCGGGTCCTGACCTACAACAGAATATTATCAATCAGCCGGACATTATTCCGTGGGCGGCCGCCAAAGGCGTGCCCTCGTATGCCCCTTTTCTTAGCTCAATACCTACAGCCGCATATTATCAATCAGCCGGACATTATACAGCCGGACGGCCAGGCTGCAAATAGTAGATTTGTCTGCTCTGGAAACCGGTTTGAGGCTGTCAAATTCTGTAAATGCTATATAGTCTATTTTTGCTTTTGGCGAAGTCGCCTTTATGACCGCCCGCATCTCGCCTTTTAAAGCTCTGACATCTTTGATGCCCGATTTGACCATCTCTTGGGCCGTGCGAAGAGCGTAATAGAGACAGCAAGCCTGGTGACGCTGTTCGGCAGTAAAATATCTGTTACGGGAGGACATGGCTAAGCCGTCTTTTTCACGCACAGTCGGCGCGATTACAAATTTTAGGGGGTAGCCCAGATCTCTGGTCATCTGTTTTAATACTATCGCCTGTTGAAAATCTTTGGCTCCGAAAACAGCGATATCGGGTCGGGTGATATTAAACAGTTTGGCGACAACCGTAGTCACCCCCCGAAAATGCTGCGGCCGGCTTTTACCTTCGAGTGTTTTGCTCAGTTTTTCGACAGTAACATAAGTCTGAAAGTTATCGGGGTAGATATCAATCGCTTTGGGGATGAAGACAATATCGCCGCCGGCTTTTTTAATTCTGGCCATATCGTTTTTTTCATCGCGGGGGTATTTTTTGTAGTCTTCTTTGGGGCCAAACTGTTTGGGATTGACGAAGATAGAAACGATGACAACATCAGCAGATTTCTTTGCTCTCTTAACGAGCGACAGATGCCCCTCATGCAGATTGCCCATAGTCGGCACTAGTGCGATTGTTTTGCCTCTGGCAGCTAACTGCTTTGCGGCTTTTTGCATTTTAGTTATTGAGCGGATGGTTTGCATTTGGGAACTAAACTGAATCTAATTTTGCGACTGGCCACTCTCCGGCCGCTCGTCAACTTTCGGGTTGACGTGCTCTTCTTGGTAAAACAAAGGTTTTTCGTCGGCGATGTTGTAGTCGTCTTTGAGTTTGCGGATAATCACCACTGCCCGCGCCTGAGCGGTGGCTATGACAGAAAACATATAACCGAAAATCGAAGCAAAAATTACGAAGAGCATAAACGCCATAAAGTACGAAACCGCGCTGTCGGCTGTGCTGCCCCTCGACCACGAAGCGACGCTAATGCCCCAGTCTATGCCTTCAAAGATGTTAAACGTATAGACGGCGACATCGGATTTGACCGGCAGATGATTAACACCGCTCTTGACCAGATCGGAGATATTGTCACCGCCGCCCAGTGAACTTGACCAGGTCAAAAACTGCACCGCCCGAAAAGCAAAATAAGCATATACAAAGCCGAACACTTTGGCCGCTGCTGCGGATATTATGGTATAAAAAGTCCAGCGAACCGGCTGGCGGATAATAGTCGAAAATGTTTCTAAGATAGAGTCGAATGTTTCGCCACTACGATTCGCCGCCGCCACTGCCGGTAAAAGCAGTACGGATAAAATAAAAACCAGAACAATGAAAACGGTTAAGATAGCTATGACAAATCCAGGCAGGACAAAAAACGCTGCATAAACCCACTCGCCGATAAACGGAATGCGGCCAATTAAGCCATAAATAAATATAAAAAAAATTATCATCAGAACGAAAGCGATTATCGAAATCTCTGACAATAAGAGCTGCTTGAATCTGTCAAGCGCAAAGCCAATCGATTTTCTGATGCCTAAAAAGGGATAACCGCGAATAGCTTCAATTTCAAAAGCGGCCACTGCTGTCATGCCGGTCATGACTGCCAGCAGCGCGAGTATTACGCCCGCCCAATAGACGATAGTAGCGGCTAAGCCGCCAAAGCTGAAATTTTCAAACGGGAAAAAACCGTAGACCGAAAAAGCCCGCCCTATTTTTTCACCATCGATTGCCAGCGCGACATAACAAAACAGGTCGTATAACGCCAGCCCCGCACACAAAAATAGCGTCATCACCAGAATCCGTTTGGCGGCCAGCGCCGAAGCCGGAGCGCTCAGGATATCCCGATAATCATATTTTAAGGGAAACTGCATAGACTAAATCTTGGCCTAACTCGCTCCCAAGTCAAGCGCATAATTGGCAGTAGATTTTAAGGATTCAAAATCAGATATGGAATTCCAGTATGTCTTTGTCTTCCAGCACAAAATCCTTGTGTACTTTCTGGCCTTCGTATTTGCCTTCGCCCCAAACCTTGGCAAATTTCAGTTTGCTGGCAAAATCTTTGTGAAGCTCGTTGGCGGCCTCTTCGACTGTCCCGCCCAGATGCAATATAAGCGGGTCTTTGTAATCCGGTTCATGCCCTGCCCGCTTGGTGTAAACCCGCATCACGCCCAGAGATTCAAAAGCGGTCATCTTAAAGGCGTCGAGGCTGTCGTCGTCGAGTATTGAAGTGGCAACCATGGCAAAATGCGGAAACAGTTCTTCTAAGTCTTTTAGCTTATGGTGACTCTCATCTTCGTAAAACTTGTGAGCGCAGACAAAAGCTTTCTTGCAGACAATGCGCGGGTCGTCGGATCTGTCGGACGCTTTTGCTTTTAAGACAATTCTTTTCTCCTGGAGTTTATCGATTATGAATTTCAGATCATCTATCATATTCTCTGCTGAGAGATCGGCTACAATTACAGTAATATCGGCGTTGCGGATTAGACCGCCCAGATAGTTCTCGTACGAATCAGGCGAAATTGGCGGTGTGTCTATCAGCTGCAGCTGCACGGTGTCGAAGGCTATCATGCCGGTCATCGGCTCACGGGTAGTGTAGGGATAATCGGCCACCAGCGGTTTGGCATGAGTCAGGGAATCCAGAAGTGACGATTTGCCCGAGTTTGGCGCTCCGATAAGTATAAACTGCCCGGCCCCTTCTTTGACAATATGGTCAAAGGCTTCGACCTGACGCGCTCCGTGAACGCCGCTGCCGGGGGTCTCTATCTGTTTTTTAAGTTTGGAAATCTTGGCCTTGAATTCGGCCTGAAGTTTATCCGTGCCTTTATGCTTAGGCATCATGCGCAGCAGTTCCTGGGCCATACGCAGCTTTTCGCGCGTATCTTTTTCGGCCTTAAATTCTCTGTCGAGCTCGTAAAATTGGGGCGGTAAATTTGCCGGCATACTTACTTAATACAATATAATTGTGGATTATACAATAACGATTGCAAGAGAATTTAGCGCCGGTTGCGGCCTAAAATATGAGACAGGCACTCACAGACATAGTCAATATCGGATATCTTTAGAAGCGTGTGAAGAGGCAGGCTGACTACTTCTTTTCCGGCTCTGGCAGCATTGGGGAAATCACTCGCTTTTAAGTTCAGAGCCTGGCGGTAGTAAGACAGCTCGAATATCGGCTGATAATGGACACCGCACTGGACACCGAGTTTTGACATTTCAGCTATAAATCTGTTACGGTCAATTTTTAAGCGTTTGAAATTAAGCTGAATAATAAACAGATGCCAGGAATGACAAATCTCAGCTGCAACCGGCGGTAGTTTGATAAAGTCCGACAGCTGACTTAGGTTTTGCAGATACCTGCCCGCCAGTTTTTTTCTTTTTTGCTGATTTTTTTCAAAATTTTTCAGCTCGCCAATCCCAAGCGCAGCGTGGATATCTGAGAGGTTGGCTTTGTAACCGAATGCAGGCACATCGTAGCCCCAGCCGCCCGATTTTTGCCGCTGAAAAGCGTTACTGCTCAGGCCGTGCCTGGACAAGAGCCTCACTTTTTCGATAAGCTTTTTGTTTTTTGAGGCGACCGCGCCGCCTTCGGCTGTGGTAACATTTTTGGTCGGATAAAAAGAATAAATAGAAACATCAGCCAGCTCGGGCATAGTCTTGCCTGCGTATTTTGATCCGAGTGCGTGTGCCGAATCAGAAATAAGTTTTAGTGAATGAGCTTTGCTGAGTTTTTTAAGGGCGCTATAATCAGCCGGAAATCCGGCAATGTCTACCGGAACAATCGCCTTTGTTTTTTTAGTGATCTTCCGGGCGGCAGCTTCGGCAGAAATATTCAACGTATCAGAGTTTATATCAGCCAGCACAACTTTTGCACCGGCTAACATTATTGCTTCAACCGTGGCTACAAATGTAAACGGTGTAGTTATGATTTCGGCATCTTTTAAATCGCCGGTGGCTTCGAGCGCCAGATGAAGCGCCGCGGTGCCCGACGAGACTGCTGCTACATAAGGAACGTTTAGCAATTTCGAGAGCTCTTTTTCAAATGCTGCAACTCTGCTGCCGGTAGAAAGCCAGCCGGAAGCCATGACATTATTGACTTCTTTTTTGGCTGCGCTCGACAGCTTCATATCAAACAGCCGAATCGTCTTTGTAGTTTTGCGCTGACTCATATATCAATCTGTCATAAAGTTTCGACATAGCCTCAAGCGAACTTTCCCAGTCGTAATTCTCTTCAACAAAGTCATAACCGGCTCTGCCCATTTGACGACATTTTTCAGGGTTTTTAGCAAGCTCGATTATTGCCTTGGCCAGTGCCATATGGTTTTCCGGCTGCACCAGTATACCGGTTTCAGTATCGATTACAACTTCAGGGACTCCGCCAACATTGGAGGCTACTACCGCCCGCCCGCAGGCCGATGATTCTACTGCTGCCACCCCGAAGCTTTCGGCGCGCGAGGGCATCACCATAAAGGCATGCTCTTTTATGAATGAATAAATCCCGCTGTGATTAATATGACCGACAAACTGTATGTTATCACTTAGCCCAAGTTTTTCGGTGAGTTTTTTTAGAACAGAGGTCTGAGCGTTTTCGGCACCGGTCAAACTCAATTTTATATTCGGGATTTGTTTTTGAACTTCAGCCATGGCCTTAATGAGAATATCCGCGCCGTAGACCAAACGATGATTTTTGATAAAGCAAATCTTTATGGCCGTACTCTGCTTTGATTCAACAATACTCTCAGGGATAGTCACGCCAAAAGGGATTACACTAATCTTATTATCTGCACTACCAATCAGTTTTTCCGTTTCTTCTTTTAAGAATCTGCTGGTAGCAGTTATATGGTCAGCTTTTCTTAAAACCCTTTTTGTAATAAGACGTGCTATCAAGTTGTTTGATTTTTTGTCAATGTCGCTGCCCCAGACTGAAACCAGCAGCGGGCGCACCCGGCAGCTCAGCCCCAGTAGACCGTTTCCGGCGGCATAGTGAGCGTGTACCAGATCTGGCTTAAAAGAATCTGCTTCTTTGGCCGCGCGTGAAAGCTGACTGAGATATGATAGCTTGCCTTTTCTATGAAGATTGACTGTCTCAACAGATGACAGCGGCCCTCCACCTACTGATACCAGTTTGATTTCAAAATGTTTGTGGCTCAAACCCTCGCACCAGCGCTGCACGTGCACCGAATCCGACCAGCCGAATATGAGAATGCGACGCTTAGACATTTTTATACCAATGATTTCCGCTGATTTGTCTGCTTTTAAATTTTGAAGGACTATTGTCCATGAACTGAGGATATTTGAATTGTTGTTAAGAAGCCAGCTTCTTTATTGTTTCAATTACCTTAGTTTGCTCGTCGTCTGTCAGCTCAGGATAAACCGGAATAGAGAAAACCTGTTCGGTCACATCGTTTGTTACTTCAAAATCTTTGGGATTGCAGCCGAGGTCGGCAAAACAATCCTGCTTATGAAACGGAACCGGATAATATATGGCATGACCAATCTCCGCATCTTTTAAGCCGGCCATTATCTTTTCGCGTTTTGGTGAGGCCAGAGTGTACTGGTTATATATATGAAAGGTATTATAATCCATTACTTTGGGGGTGGTGACCGCCTGAACTTCTTTGAAGGCTTCGTCGTAGCGCCTGGCATGTTCGATTCTTTTTTCTGACCATTTGCGCAAATACGGAAGTTTTACCAGAAGTGTCGCCGCTTGCAAAGTATCAAGGCGGGAATTATAACCGACTATCCGGTGATAATATTTCGGTTTCTCGCCATGAGTGCGCAGCATTTTACACTTCTCGTATAACTCTTCGCTGTTGGTTACAATCATACCGCCATCACCGGAACCGCCCAGATTCTTGGACGGAAAAAACGAAAAGCAGCCCAGATCACCAATCGAGCCAGAGAGCTTGCTTTTATATTCGGCTCCGATAGACTGCGCCGCATCTTCTATGACTTTCAAATTATGCTTTTTAGCAATCTCCATTATCGGGTCCATATCCGCCGTCTGTCCAAAAATATGAACCGGTACGATCGCTTTTGTTTTAGGTGTGATTGCTTTTTCCAAAAGTTCAGGATTTATATTGTAACTGTCAGGCTCTATATCTACAAAAACGGGGCTGGCACCAAGACGCGAAACAACTCCGGCGCTGGCAAAAAACGAAAAGTCGGCGGTGATTACTTCATCACCCGGGCCGACATGGCAGGCTCTCAGACTTATTAGCAGGGCGTCTGTGCCAGAGGCCACGGCGATTGCATATTTGGTGTGGCAGTATTCGGCAATCTTTTGCTCAAGCTCAGAAACTTGCGGACCGAGAATAAAAAGTTCCGTTTTAAAAACTTCCGCAATGGCCGCGTCCATCTCTTCTTTGAGATAAGCGTATTGTCTTTTTAGATCTAAAAGTGGTACTGCCATTACTGCCTGTGTTTATTCGTCATCCCAGCCCTGATTTTCGAGTAGCTGCTCTTCGGGAACATCGCGCAGCGGTTTCCCGGGGACACCCACCACTATTTTCTTAGGAGGGGTGTCACTGGTAATTAAAGCACCGGCACCAACCAGAGAATCCTCGCCGATTGTTTTGCCCGGCAAAATAGTAGCGTTGACGCCGACTCTGGCGCCCTTTTTTATAATGACACCTTTGAAATGCTTGAAGCGCTCTTTGGTCCTGCCCACGAAATTGTCATTTGAAGTCGCTACGCAGGGCGCCACAAATACCCGGTCTTCGATTTCTGAATAGGCTGTGATGTAGACGTTGGTTTCGAGCTTTACATATTTTCCGATGTTACATTTATTTTCAATGGCCACTCCCCGGCCGACAATTGTCGCCTGGCCGATAATGACCTGCTCACGAATCGTAGCCAGGTCCGCTATTAATACTTTTGTGCCGATATCGGAGCCGCGATATATTATTACATGGGTACCTATAATACAGTCTGAGTCGATTTTACAGGGTGGCAGCTCATCATCGCGGGTGACGGCGCTATTGGCAGCACGCATGGGAAGTTTACCGATTACAGAGCCATCGTCGATGCGGACGTTATCTCCAATGCGGCTGTCATCATGTATCACAACGTTATTGCCGATTGTACAGCCGTTGCCAATTTTGACATTCTCGCCAATCGTACAGAAATTTCCGCAGCTGGTATTGTCGCCTATTGAAGCTGTCTTTGAAATTATTGAATCAGTCATAAAATTTTTTAAGAACTTTTCTTTTTTACTCCCGGCAGCCAGCCAAAATAGGCATCAATAAATGATTGTACCATTAAATACTGCTCCGGACTACTTTTTCTTAAGCGCTCAAAATACTCTGCCGCAGCTGCCATAAATATAGCCATAATCAAAGAAAATCCAAAAGAAGCCACGACAATCAAAGTTCTCTGGGGACGGCTCCTGATTGACGGCACCCGGGCCTGGTCCAGAACAGAAATAGTCGGAGAATTTTCACTCAGCTGTATTTTTGAGAGTTCCCACTGCTCTAAGAGAATTTCATATAGCTTTTCGTTCACTTTGACCTGGCTATAGAACATTTCATATTTCCCGCGCAGGGCAGGAATCGCTGAAATAGGAACCGAGAAAAATGAGCTGTCTAGGTTTTCGTTTTCAAGTCTGTCCAGTTGTTTAGAAATGATTCTGCTTTTGTTTTTAAGCTCAACAAGTTTTGGATTGCTTTGGCCAAGTTCCAGCGCCGCCATTTCGACCTCAAGTTCGGCCTCGGCTTGTCTGATTTTTAAATCTATAGCTCTTTCGGTTACAAGTCTGGTCTGCTGCTCAAAATCTACAGCTTTGTTTTCTATCTGAAATCGTTCGAACAATGTCCGGGCCGAATCCAATTCCTGTTTAATCTGACTCAGTCTGGTTTCAATAAAATCTTTATTATGCTTAGCTCTTTGTCCAGCAATATTGCGGTTAATACTGTCAAGCATGGCCACAAAAGCATTAGCCAAATCTGCTGCCTGCTGCGGCGACTTGTCCTCGGCAGAAACAGTCACCAGACCTTCAGCTGTAACTCTAAAATCAGTATTGCTCATTAGTTCTTCGTACGTTTCATCAAAATTATCTGTATCATAAAGAGCCAGCAGCTGAAACTTATTGATTATACTTTCTGCAATTGTGCGGCTTGCCAGCATTTTAGCATATACATCCGAAGGTGTCACTAATACCGGCAGGCTAAGGCCGCCGGTAACTGAGACAGCCTCGGCAAAATCCCCCAGCCCACCGACCGAAACTGTCACTTGTTTTGGAGGAAGAAGTGTGGCCGTGGCCTCGTACCATTTTGGTAAAATTAATGATACCACTACCGCCGAAAGAGTGCAAATCAGCACAAAACTTATTATAAAGCGGCTTCGCTTGGCCATTAGCTCAAGCAGGCTTAAAAAATTTGAGGGCTGAGTGTCGTTCAATTTTTTTCCTTTAGCAGATTCACAATTATCCGGCAGCCATCGTCAATATGAACAGCTGTCGAGTGAGTTGACGTAATTCCAGAAGCCGGATGAAAAATCTCAATCATAGCCTCATCGGAATCCGGCAGGAATCCACCGGCTAGCGAGATATAGTATTTTGAATCTTTGCCCTTTATGAATGTAAAGGTCCCCGGGTTCGGCACGTTGCCGCTCACTTCTACATAACCCACAAAATACGGCACAAAGATTGAATCACCCGGCAAAAGAGAAAAATTACTTTCGCTTTCAGAAGCACCAAAAGCATTTGAAATAGAATATCGCCTGGGTGAAACACGTCCCTTTTCATCTGTCAGTGCCAGGCGGAACAGAGTTGTTCTCTCTTTTGAAGCTGTCTTTTTAAAGCCTCCGGCTAAACTGATTAAGTCTTTAAGGGAACCAGCCTTATCAAAAGAGTATCTGCCGGGATTATTGACCGCGCCAAAAGCAGCCAGCTGCCGAAAGGCATCAGACAACTCCAGTGAGGGCACAATTATAATGTCGCCGGCTTTAATCTCATTTATGTTTTCAGTTAATTTTTGACCTGATCTCAGCAGATAAATATTCCCGGAGTCTGCCCAGCTTCGCAATCCGCCAGCTAAGGCAATCAGCCGCTGCAAATCGTCACCTTCAATCAGTTCTATTTCTCGAGGGAAGTTAACTTCGCCTGCCACCTGTACTCTCTGGCTCAACTTTCGAGGAACATAAAGAGTATAGCCAGCATAGAGACACGGGTCTGATATGATATCACCTGTGAATTCTGCTAAGTCTAAATCAACTCTGATTTCATTAGGGCCCCCGCTGAATTTTATTGTCCTGGACGAGCCACCTTCTAAAATTCCGCCCGCCTTTTTTATCAGTTGTGAAATTCGCTCAGAAGAGTAACCGGTATATACCCCGGGATTTTCAATGGCGCCGGTAATGGAAACGTGCACTTTTCTTGGCTTGGTGATGGAGACCGAGATTTGCTCAACTCTGTAGAGCTCTTTCAATGCCTGCCTGAGTGTCTGGCGGGCCTGCTCTAAAGTCAGATGTGAGAGGGTTATCATCCCCAGGTTTTCATCAACAATTCTTCCCTCGGGGTCGACTGTAAGTTTCAGCGGCTTGATGTTAGCTTTTAAAAAGACTACCGACAGTTCATCTCCGGGACGGATAATGTATTTGGATGCATCTACCGGCTGGTCAAACTGAGGCCGGTCAAACTGAAGCTGGTCAGACTGAGGCTGGTCAAACTGAGGCAGGGGGCTATCTTGAGACCAGCCAAGAGATGCCAGAATAAGAATGCCCGGGAATATCGAAAGAAATTTCAATTTTGCTCCGCTAAATATGGTTTATTCTGCTGTTTCTGTATAGCAGAGAGCAACAATAGCCCAAGATTAAGCCGATGTCAACCGGCCACGAATCACTCAGGCAAAAACATTAAATGCTGCTGTTAAGCCCTGTTATTCGGTGCTTTTTGTGAAACGGAGTGTACGTTTTACCACCACATCTGCTGTATCAATATCTTTAAGCTGATACTCCAGTGCAGCTGCCACAAAGTCTCTGAATAACGGGTGAGGAGCTGTCGGACGTGACTTTAATTCCGGATGAAACTGTACTCCCACAAACCAGGGATGGTCAGAAAGTTCAATTATCTCAACTAACCTTTTATCGGGTGAAATACCGGACAATAACAGGCCCTTTTCTGTAAGCATATCGCGATAGGCATTGTTAACTTCGTAGCGATGACGGTGTCTCTCGGATATTTCATCGGTCCCGTAGCTCTTTTGTGCCTTGGTACCTTCCTCCAGTATACAAGGATAGGCACCGAGCCGCATGGTACCGCCAAGCTCTGTGACACCCTCCTGGTCTGCCATCAAGTGGATGACCGGGTGTTTCAAATCGCGATAAAATTCAAAACTGTGAGCATCGGTTAGTTCGCAGATATTTCTGGCATATTCAATGACGGCACACTGCATACCCAGACAAATTCCAAAAAACGGAATGTTGTTTTCTCTGACGTAGCGGATTGCTTCAATCTTCCCTTCCACACCTCGTTCACCAAAGCCTCCGGGAATCAGAAGCCCGTCGACATCTTTTAAGAATTTGTAGGCGCCTTCCTTTTTGATCTCTTCAGAGCTGACCCAAACCAGCTCCACTGCCACATTGCTTTCAACTCCGGCATGAACAAAGGCTTCTATTATAGATTTGTAAGCATCTTTTAAGGTTACATACTTACCGCAAACTGCGATTTTTATGTGATGCTCAGGATTGTTAATTTTTGAGACCATCTCTTCCCATGCTGCCATATCTGGTTCCGGAATCTCCCAGCCGAAATGTTTGCAGATTATATCATCTAATTTCTGGCGGCGGAAATTAAGCGGTACTTCGTATATCGATGGCACATCTTCGGCAGTTATGACTGAACTGGTGGGCACCGAACAAAACAGACTGATTTTTTGTCTTAATTCATCAGATATTGGCTCGTGCGAACGGCATAAGAGAACATTGGGCTGAATACCTATTTCTCGCAGTTCACGTACTGAGTGCTGAGTGGGCTTTGTCTTAAACTCACCTGCCGTGGTTATGTAGGGAACCAGCGTCACATGAATAAACAAAGTGTTATCATGCCCCCTTTCCTGTGCCAGCTGACGGATAGCCTCCAAAAAAGGAAGTGATTCGATATCGCCGACAGTTCCGCCGATTTCGGCTATAATAACATCGGGGCGGTCTTCGATATTTTCAAGTCTCCTGATTCTCTCTTTGATTTCTTCAGTCACATGAGGAATTACTTGTACTGTTGCCCCCAGATAATCACCGCGCCGCTCTCTGCTGATGATAGTGTTATATACCTGGCCGGTAGTAACATTGTTGTGCTTGGAGAGCGACTGATTTAAGAATCGCTCATAATGGCCGATATCCAGATCTGTTTCAGAGCCATCATCGGTTACAAATACTTCGCCATGCTGAAACGGATTCATGGTGCCGGGATCAACATTTAAGTAGGGATCAAATTTCATAATGCCTACTTTAATTCCTCTTTTCTGCAGCAAGAGGCCTATAGAGGAGGCCGCAATCCCTTTTCCCAGCGATGAGACGACGCCGCCTGTCACAAATATGTACTTGGCTTTTTTATGCATTTCTGACATTTCTAAAGTAACCCTCTAAGTTTATATATATCTGCCGGTGCATCTATGGAAACAGTTTTTGTTTCAGTCAAGAACACACGCATATTCCGGCCATTTTCAAGTATTCGTAGTTGCTCCAGCGACTCGGCCTTTTCGCACGGCGTTTGCTGCCAGCCGGCAAATTCTTCCAGAGCCTCCCGGCGGTAAAAATAAACACCTATATGATAGTAATAGTCTGCCTGACTGCTTAATGTTTTCTTCAGAGGTCTATGCAGATAAGGCAGCGGCTGCCTTGAAAACCAGCCGGCTTCTTTGTTTTTCTTTAATACTACTTTTACCGAGTTGGGGTCTTTCAATTCGCGGTCATTTCTTATTTTTCTGGCCAGAGTTCCGTATTTCAGCTTAGAATCCCGGCTAAAATCATTTATTACTCTATCAAGCACAGCAGATTTCAGTCCGAAGAGGTCAGCCTGAACATTTATATACAAGTCTGCCGGAATTTCTTTCATAATAGCAGCAACCCGGTCCGAACCGGTCTTGTACCTGCCGCTGGTTCTTATCACTTCCGCTCCAAATTCTCTGGCTTCTGACTCGATTTCCTGGCTGTCGGTGGCCACCACAAACCGGTCAACCCTCTTTGCTTTTGAGACTTCATTATAAACGTAGAACAAAAGCGGCTTCCCTTTGTAAGGGTATAAAACCTTGCCATAAAACCTTTTAGACTCCATCCGGGCGGGTATAACGCCTACTGTCTTAAACGACATCAGCCAATAACCTTGGGCACCTTAAAAAACTCCTCGTCCTTATCAGGCGCATTTGAGAGAGCTTCATCGCGGCTCAGTGATTTGCGGCTTTTGTCTTCCCTGAAGACATTTTCCGCTGTTATAAACTGGTCTTTTAGTTCGACCCCAGCGGTATCAACTTCAGCCAACTGCTCAACATAGTCCAAAATCAGAGTCAATTCACTGGCAAACTTTTCAATCTCTTTTGGGGATAATTTGAGCCGGGCCAAAGATGCTATCTGCTCAACCTGCTCTTTTGATAGTGGCATAGGCTATATTACGGTGCTGGCCTTAATCTGTCAAGAACAAAGAGAAAAGTCCCCAAAAAGTCATTATCTGCCCTGATTATGCACCCGGGATAAGGATGTTAAGGTTTCTGCAATCTGCCCGATATTATTGGTAGTTGTCCCAAATTGAAACATACAAATAGAATATGGCCACTACTAAAAATCAAGAGACCTCGCTGAGTACCTTAAGCAATGCCGACAGCATGCTTGATTCGGTCAGCAGAATTGCTGATGAGCATCAATCCGTAGCAGTCGAGTCAGCACTTCTTGGCTTAATGTTAAACGGCCGTCTAAGCAGCTACGAAACTGAAATGATCGCCGCCGCCTTTGCTGCCGGCTCCAGACCAATAATCAGTAAAGATAATGAAACGGTTTATTTTGAAGCAGTCGACAAGAGTGACCCGAACCTGATAATCTCTGTTCAGCAGGGAGAGCTAGCCATCAGCGACCCTTTAATGAAACATCAGGGGCTGGCTGTTGCTATTTTTTCAGACTGGCAGGCAATTAAAGAGACCGCGCTGAGCATCCATCTCAAATTTAACAAGTGCTCCGCTATGCTGGTGAGCAGGACATCGGGCAGAGTTATCGCCTGCAGCAAAGAGTTCTGCCGAACCACCGCTATTCGTGATTCGGATATAATGGGCACAGAATTTGGTGCCGCCAAAGGCGCCTTTCTCAAACTTTTTGGAACTACCCAAATGCAGCTTGATAATATACAAGCCGGAGAATTATATCTTTCTCTGATAAGTTTTACCGAAATCAGCGCCCATGACAATAAAAGCGAATACAAAAATTTATCATTTTCTTTATCTTTGCCAAATGAAGCGGCGACAACACAGTCATCATTAGCTCAGTCTATAAAGGTAATAGACGAAGTCACCGCCACAGATATTCATACCAGCCGCCTAAATACACTGCTGAAAAAAAATCTGCACCTGGCGATTTCCGACACGATTCTTGCGGAACTGGATTTAGTTACTTGTCAGATAGCAAAGATTTGTGATGATTCTGATTCAACCGGTACAGGCAGTAGTTCTCTGTCAAACTTTAAGGCTGCTGTTCGGCTGATTTTGCAGTCGATACTAATGACCCATCGCTCAGAAATTGGAACAGGCAGCAAAACTACCATGAAACTGGTTTCTTCTACTGACGGCAATTTGAAAATTGTGTTCACGACTAACTGCAAATCTGTGACTAAAATCGACATAGAAGAAGATGAATGGTGGAAATTAGCGGCAAAATTGTCAGGCAATCTGCGGTTTTCGCTAAATGATATTTCTGATAGCGCCGACGCCCTCATAAGCGAACTTTCTATAAATTTCAAGGAACACAAAATCAATGATTACAAGTAGCAGAAAAACTCCAATTGATATTCTCCTGTTGGATATAAAATCAGACCAGAAAAGCTCATTAAGTATTGCAATGCCCGAACTGCTGCACCGCTTTAAGCAAGTTACCAGTCTCGAAAGCGCCTACGCCGAATTGGGCGTAAAAAGCTATCCGGTAATGATAGTGATGATAGATAATGACTCAAGCGAGCTGCTCTCTGCTATATCACAATTGACCGGCAAATTCCCCCATACCGAAATTCTGGCAGCAATAAATCCGGAAAATCAAGAACTGGCAGCCGCAGCTATAAATGCAGGAGCGTCCGACTATCTGCTAAACCCGATCAACAGCGACATTCTGCTATCGAAAATAACGGCAATAACCGCCTCAAAAGATAACATGAGCGAACTGATGATGCTGCGCCAGCAGATAGCCATGAACTACGGCTTTGACAATTTTATCGGAGTTTCCCTGAAAATTGAACGGATTCGCAAGACAGCCATGCAAATGGCGCTGTGTGATATCCCGGTGGTTATTTCGGGGAAAACCGGTACCGGTAAGACCCTTCTGGCCAATATCATTCATTATCATTCTCTGCGCCGCAAAAACGAACTCAACACTATCGACTGTTCCAGCGCCAGCAAGGAATTTATCGAAACAGAGTTAAATAGAATATTTAATTCAACCAGCAAGGATGCCTCTACAGTTTTCATTTCTCACTTTGAAAGTATGGCTTTAGACTCACAAAGACTGCTGACTCAGCTCATGGCGCTAAATCAGAATAAATCCTTATCAGACGACCAGCCGGCCATGCCCAGACTAATTTTTTCCTGTGACCAGCCGCTTTATAACTTAGTCAGGAAAAACTTGGTCGACAACCGCTTAGTCGAGATGCTGCAGGCGATTGAGATTTCGATTCCGTCGCTGATTGATCGGATTGAAGATATCGAAGTGCTGGCTTCGTATTACTTAAGAAAGTACGCTTTTGAAAGCGATAGTCAGTCGTTGGGGATAACTTCTGCGGCAATTGAAAAACTATCTAAACATGACTGGTCCGGAAATGTGCGTGAACTGGAAAACTGCCTGAAGCGGGCAACTACGATCTGTCAGGAAAAGAATCTCGATGCCGTCTCGGTTAGCTTCGTTGAGTCCAGCCACCGCAGGGGAAGCCTGGCTTCGGCAACTGATTCAAAAAGAGATCAAAAGTCTTCGCTGGCGGACAGTCAGCGGCTGCATATTACCAAAGCCTTAGAAGACAACAACTGGAATTTCACTCATACCGCCCTGCAGCTGGGCATCGGCCGAACCACTCTCTGGAGAAAAGTCAGAAAATTTAAGTTACAAAGAAACGAAGAATCTAAAACTGAAGCTTTGGGGGTTTATTCAGATGAACAACATCAATGAGACCGCAGCTATGCCGTCATCTGTCTCTGCCGCCACATCAAACGACAGAGTAAGAGATATTAATCAGGTACTTGAACAGGAAAGCGATCCTGCCGAAATCTTTTTTGAAATCACTAACCATCTAAAAGACAAATACGAAATCGGCAAGAGTGTTCTGGTTTTAAAGCAGGAAGATGACTCGCTCTCGGCAATTTCTACCTGGACCAACGGTCAAAAGCGCGATGGCCTTTCTCTCAGCCTGCCGCCGGATAAGTCGCTCTTTGAAAAAGTAATTGAGGACGGTATCCTTTATACTGAGAGCTTTAGTAATTCTTTTAGCGGCAATTTCTTCGAACAAAAACTTCTGCTGGAGCCGTTGACACAGTCATTTGCTCTGAGGCCTCTGAAATTTGAAGGTGAAGTTATAGGACTGGTCGGGTTTAGTTCTCAGAATCCGACAGCCTTTGTGATGCTTGAAGAAGGCGACTCTGATGCGCTTCTGGACCGCTTCGCCAGCAAACTGGTAAAAAAGAAACAGACAGCCTGATTATTTTCCGCTGGCTTCTCTTTGTTCTCTTTTGATACGCTGCCTGTTACGATTGTGCTCGGCGTTAGTTTTTGAAAACAGATGTTTACCACCATTGTCAGCCACAAAATAATAATAATCTGTCTCAGCCGGATATAGCGCTGCTTTGATGGCTGCCAGCCCCGGAGAATTTATGGGAGTGGGTGGCAAGCCTCTATTTAAGTAGGTGTTGTAAGGGGTTCTCTTTTTTAAATCTTTCAGCCAGAGCGGCCGCTTGAGTCCGCCCAAACCATATATGACAGTCGGGTCGGCATCGAGTTTCATTTTTTTCTTAAGGCGATTATGATAAACCGAAGATACCAGCTCACGCTCGTTGCCAGCGCCTGTTTCGGCTTCAATGATTGAAGCCAGAATTATAATCTCTTCTTTAGTTAAAGATGCCGTTATTGCTTCAGGCCAGATAGAGTCTGTCATAGATCGATATTGTTGGACCATGATCACAGCAGCTTCGCGGGCTGATGAGCCCCAGGGGAAATAGTAAGTTTCGGGAAAAAGATAGCCCTCAAGATACGAAAGTTCACGCTCGCTTAAAAACTCAGTCTCTTTGTTGAGAGCTTGCAGCGAGTCAGCTTCAAATTTCAGACTATCGGAAAGCAGCGCCGCAGTCTGCCAGATGGTGGCACCCTCAGGGATAGTAACTTTTATGCGAACAAAGTCCCCCTGCCCGAGTTTTTTGAGAACACTTGAGTAAGAATTTTTTCCGGTGAAATCGTAACGGCCGGGAATGAGCTTTTTGTCGACGCCAAAAATTCTGGCAGGAATTTTAAGCATAACTTTTGAAGACAAAACACCGCCATCAACAAGCTGGCCAGTTACGCTTGTAAAACTATCCCCCTGTTTGACTATGACAATGACAATTTTATCACCGATATTTTTCGGATAATAGTAGGTAACAGCGCTAAGCAGCAGCGCGGCCATAGTGACGACTGCGGCTAACTTTGCTATATATTTAAGTGTCGATTTCTTCGTGTCAGCTTTCTCCATCTAAGAATCTTTGCAAAATAATTACCGCCGCCAGACGGTCTATTCGTCCTTTGTCCTGGCCTGTTTTCTTACCGTGAGCATGAATTATATCGGCTGCTTCGGTCGAGCTCCAGCGTTCGTCTACTTTATGTATCGGTCTATCATAAATTTCTGCTAACTTTTCGGCGAATTTATCGATTACCAGGCATTTTTCGCTTTTATCCCCTGATATAAGCAGCGGATAACCGATGACTATCCCGTCGGGCTCAATCTCGCCTATTTTCTCGGCAATTTCCTTAACAGCTTCAGCCATAGAGCTGACTTCGATTGTAATCAAAGCCGAAGCAATAGTACCGCTGGGGTCGCTTTTGGCCAGCCCGATACGTCGCTCGCCGTAGTCTATACTGAGAAATCTTCTGTTTTCAGCCAGTGGCATGCTATAACTTAAATAACCGATTCACTAACTGCAAACTTGTTGTAGGGAAATTGTGCTGAATTTTTTGATGCTATGCTACTAAACGCGTTATCTTGTGTAGGTCAGGAAGCTTGTCTTCCTGACTAATTACTCAAGAAGAGTCAGGACCATTAAAAGGTCCTGACCTACAAGAACTAGGTCAGTGACTTTCCAGCGAAGGCTGGAATCCATCTTTTGTGGGCGGCCGCCAATAGCGTGTCCTAATCTGCCCCTTCGCTAATTCTGTGTTTGTATTAGGGACTGGATTCTCGCATACGCAAGAATGACGTAACTTAATGGTTGCGTCATAAAACAACAACCGCATTTCCTGTGATTATAACTAGTAAAACAGCATTTACAGAAAAATCGCTGCCTTAACTTTCATTCCCGAACCCCTTGTCATTCCCACGCCCCAATTGTCATTCCCGTGAAGACGGGAAGGTGGATTCACATTTGAAGTGCAACGGTTTATTCCAAAATAGTTCTGCTGGGGTTCGAAAGTCCAGACATTTTCTTGGTGTGTTATTGTATGCCCGGATGAGTTCGATGAAGCGATTGGCG
>JACZWU010000017.1 GCA_022571985.1 Candidatus Zixiibacteriota bacterium
GCACCCCGAGGAATGTAAACGGGAAATCTCACATCTCTCTTCAATGGTAATTTGTTTATATCTTTGTCCCATAACAACACCTTAATAAGGTGTTGCACTTCGTTTGTGAAGTTAGGGAATCCATCTTGAGCTGTATGGGTGGCCAGCTTGCTCGCCCCCTTCGACTACGCTCAGGGAGACGAGTAACGAAAAAACTGGAGAAAAACTATAATATGACCAACCTCAAAGACAAAACCGTACTCATAACCGGAGCCTCGGCCGGAATCGGCGAAGCCATCGCTCGAGAATTTGCGGCACAGGGCTGTCGGCTGATTTTAATAGCCCGCAGATTCGAAAGGCTTCAAAAATTAGCGGAAGAATTAAAGACCGAAACTCATCTGATCAAACTCGATATCAGAAACCGTGATGCTGTCGAAAAAGCTATCTCATCCTTGCCTGAAAGCTATCAGTCGATTGATATTCTGGTGAATAACGCCGGTCTTTCGCGGGACTTAGGCAAAATCTTCGAGGCCAACCCCGATGGCTGGGAAGATATGATAGACACCAATATCAAAGGACTGCTTTATGTCAGCCGGATGGTTCTGCTTGGTATGGTCGAAAGAAACAGCGGGCATATTATAAATATCGGCTCGATTGCCGGTCACGAAGTCTATCCCAAAGGTCATGTTTACTGCGCCACCAAGCATGCCGTTGATGCCATCACCAAAGGCATGAGAATGGATCTGTTTGACAAGAATATCAGAGTTTCGACGATCGACCCGGGACTGGTCGAGACAGAGTTTTCCGAAGTCCGCTTCTATGGCGACGCCGAACGCGCCAAAAAAGTCTATCAGGGCTACAAAGCTCTTGAAGCAAAGGATATTGCCGAGTCAGTGGTCTGGGTAGCCACCCGCCCTGCCCATGTCCAAATCGCCGAAATGATTATCTTACCCAGCGACCAGGCCTCCGCCGCAGTGCTGAACAGAAAACAAATTTAGACGAGACTCTGTCTTTCCAGCGGAGGCTGGAATCCATCTTCGCCGTCATTCCGGACTTGATCCGGAATCCAGCCGTTGATATGTACAGGAAATTCAGATTCAAATTACAAAGGGGTAGATGAGGACAAGCCCAATCTACCTCCCACAAAACTACTTCCACAGCTCTTATAACACCCAAAAGAAAATGCTGGTAGAAAATCAGAAAGCTGAGTATAGTTGAATGTTAAACCAATTTTAATTCCCGAAAGGTATCATGTCACAATATCTCGGTGACCACACATCATGCATCAATCATCCGAAAATACAAGCAACTACTTTATGCGATCGTTGCGCAAGGCTCATTTGTGACGACTGTCGTCAAACAGTAATAGCATTGGAGCTCGACTTTTGTTCTGAACATTGCATAAGCACTCATCTCGCTTTGACCGGTAAACGCCTTGAGCATGGTAATATTTCTGATATTTCAGTTAGGGAAAATACACTTGTTTCCAACGAAGACTTAGTCAATGGTCTTAGGCATCCATTTGTAACAGGATGGAAATTGTGGCTTCATTCGCTCTCAGACATTATTAAGAGAGTTGCCCTACCTTTCGCGGGTCTTGCTTTGTTCGGACATTTGCTTTTGCAAGACCATAATTGGGGTTCAAATGAAGCAGCGGATATTACTATTTGGGCCACTGGAGTCATAATTAGTGTCTATGCATTCTTTGTTATAAATATCTTGATTTCGTATTTACATATAGGCCACCCGATTGTAGATATTTATAAAGTTGCAATTGTTCGATTTTTGCCAACTGTTGCCACATGGGTACTGTCCATTATGGCTGCATTTGTGGGAATATTATTATTTGTAATCCCTGGAATCATCATAGGAGTTCGGTTGTTTTGGGCAGATGAGTTTGCTTTAGTCAATAGGCAAAATCCGTTCGCAGCAATCAAATCCAGTTTCGAACTAACACGTGGATTTGGAGGCCGAATATGGGTTTTTCAATTTCTTCAAGGTCTAATTATTTATCTCGTTATGTTAGTTGCTTTCGTTCTTTTATTACTTCTTGCTCAACTAATAAACTTAATCGCAGCTGACCTATATTCTGCCTTAATGTGGGTTGCTCTTTCTCTTCTTATTACGTTAGGTTATTCCTTTCTGCACGCCACTGAAATCGCTTACTTTTATGGACTGCGTGCCGAGAAATCTAGAAGCGGTTCGAAAGGAAACAAATTCACTTAATTGACGGGTGCCCTGCCTTTGAGTCGCTTGTGCCAACAAATTCCCCACCAAATTCCTCCAAAATACTTCGCTGCGTCTCAATAGAAAGCAATCACGATTTGGCTTGAACAAGAAAGATAAGAAAAAAAGATGTTAAAACTTTGTGCTGAACTTGTTTCAGTATATAACAAAACGAACCCATTTACCTGCTCGCGGAGCCGCCTGAGCTGGGATTAAACATTTCCTTGACGATTCTCGTCTTATTAGTTAGAATAAACTGTCGATTATAGGAACTAACTAATAAAGTAGGTCAAGATGAGAGCAAATGTATTTCTAGTGACTTGCCTGGCTATCTTCATAACGACTTCATGCGGAGATAAGGCCGTTGAGCCAATTCAACCTCCTGAAATTGAATTGGAAAAAATAGTCGGCAATTGGTTTTGGCTTGAATCATGTGGAGGGATCGCCGGCATTTGCTTTGATACTTCCGGATTCGGGAGTG
>JACZWU010000010.1 GCA_022571985.1 Candidatus Zixiibacteriota bacterium
AGGATTTGAAAATTGTGGAGGTACCTTAGCTTCGTGGGACGGTTCGTCCTGGTCAGACCTGGGTCTAGGGGCACATCATTCACCGACAGGCATGACAGTTTATGACGACAAACTGTTGGTAGCAGGATTTGTACTCTATGGAGTTTTATACCGTTTTATGGCTACTTGGAACGGATTGTCCTGGTCAGCATTTGGACCTGTCCCGAATGGCTTTGTCAATGACCTCACCGTTTATGACAGTCAGCTGATAGCCGGCGGAGATTTTACAACTGCTGGTGGAGAAACTGTCAATTTTATAGCTTCCTGGGACGGCATTTCCTGGTCGGCTCTGTGAACTGGAATGGCTGGTGGTACCTTTATATCTGTTTATGCCCTTACGGTCTATGACAACCAGCTGATTGCCGGGGGTGACTTTACTTCAGCCGGAGGTATATCAGCCAACTTTGTAGCTTCCTGGGACGGCACCTCCTGGTCGGCTCTGGGAAAGGGGGTGAATAACTGGGTTTTTGCTCTCACTGTATATAACAACCAGCTGATAGCCGGGAGTGCGTCTGCCAACTATATAGCTTCCTGGGACGGCAGTTCCTGGTCGGCTCTGGGAACGGGGATGAATTTCTGGGTTTTTGCTCTCACTGTCTATAACAACCAGCTGATAGCCGGGGGATTTTTTACCACTGCCGGGGGTGTGCCTGCCAACTATACAGCTTCCTGGGACGGCAGTTCTTGGTCGGCTCTGGGCTCTGGACTAAATGCACCTGTCAATGCCCTTACAGTTTATGACTATAATCTGACTGTAGGAGGATATTTCACAATCGCCGGAGGCAAAGTGTCGGCGTATCTGGCACAATGGACCGAGAACTCTTTGGCTTGCTGTGTCGGTAATCGTGGCGACTTAAATGGCGATGGTGATGACGCCAATATTCTTGATTTGACTTTTCTGGTTGATCGGATCTTCCGAGGAGGACCTCCGGCTGAATGTGATGAGGAAGCTGATTTGAATTCCGATGGCACGCCAGCAAACATCCTTGATTTGACTTTCCTGGTAGACTTCATCTTCCGTGGCGGCCCTGCGCCGGGGCCGTGCTAGAATTGACTTGTGTCGTCTTTACCTGCTAATTCTTCTGAACGTATGAAAAATTGTAGCTGGCGCCGTCGAAAGGCTGGCCGTCTATCACTACATACGGATAAATAAAATAGTTCAGAGTGTGCGATGATTCGCCTGAATTTACTTTTATATCTCTGCCGGTAGTAAAGGCCACCCGATGGGCGTCAAGATGACCGAAAAAATAATCTTTTTTCTCGGGATGTTTAATAGCTTCTGAAATATCGACCGGCACCCAGCCCCGGCCTTCCATATAAAATTCTGCCCAGCAGTGATAACCGGGAATCTCTGCGCTCTTCTTATTCTGCGGCAGCGGAAAACCCATTATAAAGCGACTTGGAATATCCAGGGAACGAGCCATTCCGATAAAAAGTGAATGAATGTCGGTGCAGTTGCCTTTGCGGGACTCGCAGGCATAAAGAGCATCACCATTGCCCCAGCCGATACCGCTCTTGTCGTATTTCATCGTTTCAAAGAGATGATGATAGAGCGCTTCTACTTTCTGGAAGGTCGTCATAGAACCATTTACAACCTGTTTTGCCTCCGCTTCAACTGGTCCGTCGATAGGAACCAAAATATCCGGCAGCAGATATCTTGTCAAATCGGGAGTGTCATCTGAAGCCGCATATGGTATTTGATTCCAGCCATCCTGCTCGTAACGTATGACATTTATGTCCACGGTTATTTCCAAATCTTCGGGGACATTTTCTCCTGATGAAAAGCGCAAAATACGGTTGCCGTATTCTGGTTCAACATCTAACTGATAGGGCAATTCGGAACTTATTTTATAGTCCAGAACTTTCTGGTAGCCATTGTCAATCGGCAGCGGTAACCATATCTCGACAGATTTTGAGCCATCTGGGATTTTGTCGATATTCAGTTTATAGGTAAAAGTAAAGTTTAGCTCTGTGTCGACCGTGATCCCCGGACTTTCGGGCACACTAAGCAGGACAACCAAACTTGCCACCGCCACTACCAGCGGTAAGCCAATCAGAAATTTCCTGAAACTATTCATAGCTATAGGTCCACACAGCTCTTTCTAATTGGCAAAATCGATTTGTGTTTAAAACAGTTAATAAGACTTATTTTCTATCCCAGACGCCATCTTTCTCGAACCAGCTGTAACGAGCCTTGCCATCTTCTTTATGAATCATAATTTCAGTGACTGCCAATTGGCCGTCCTTTGATTCCATAAAGAAATCCAAGTCATACATTTTGCCGCTGGCGCTCTTAAAATCAGAGCAGGCAAAAAAGAGGTTATCACCTACTTGCGACAAACGTTCCTTGTGAACTTTGTCCAGAGTTAGCTGCAAGGGCTTCTTGGCCGATGCGTCGTAGCACAAAAAGAAGCCGCCTTTGAGTTCGGAGTCGGAGCTGATGTAAGCAGTCATAGCCGCGGCCATCTGGTCAACTGTAACAGTGCTAACCTTAGTTTCCGATGGAACCTTCTTAGCTTTCGTAGGGTGCTCCGGATGCTCCTGGGCATAAATAGCGGGGCCAGATAACAATGCAAAAGCTACTGCAGTTATCACCACCAGCAATCCAAACGTCTTTGTCTTTTCAAACACTTAAACCTCCTTAAAGTTGATTGTTTCCGGGTCGTCCGTCAGCATCTTAAGTAAAAGCAACCAGATGCTTCGGACTCACCATATGAAGCATTAAACAGCTTTAGCTGTAATCGAGTTCCAATAAATCAAGAAAGTACAAAATTTCCAACAAGAAATTCGCAAATAGGACATGTCATTGTTGCGCAATAAGTTAAACGGTAGACTTAGCCGGTATGCTGGGATGTTACTTACTCTTTACCAATTTCACCAAATTTGGAAATATTGAAGCTATCTGATTCGCCTTTGGGAATGCTCAGCGATTTCCAGTTTGCGCCGGCAAAATGTCTGGCCAGATAAACAATCTGCCCGACATGATAGGCATAGTGAGTCAGCTGACGGTTGATCGCTTCTAAAACAGAATGTGCCTCTCCCCGAATATAAATTGTCTTTTCCAGATCTTCGGGATTTAGTAGTTCGATAGCTTCAAAACATAATTCCCAGCCATCTTCCCACTTTTGCATCAGGGACTCTTTACTGCTGTCGCTGCCGTAGATTTCAAACTCGGTATCGAGGTGGCGGTCATCCTTTTCGCCGTCTGAAGTCAGGAAATCTCTCCAGCGTGAGCGCATATTGCCGGCCATATGTTTGACTATTATGGCGAGGCTGTTATCTATGTCAGATAACTCTGTGAAAAAATCATTATCTGAAATTTGCGCCATCGCCTTTTCCGCCATTTCTTTGTATTTGCGGAGCTGGAGAATGGTGTCTTTGAGGTAGTGTTGTGAATTCATCGTAAATAAAGATTAATTAATCTAACTCATTTCCAATTATAAATTCTACTAGATACATAAACCAAAACGATACCTGCTCTCCGTTTTTCGTAGCAGGTTTAAATTTATGGAAAGGAGCTGCCTCCAGTGCCGCAGCATCAAGTGATTTGAGTCCGCTTGATTTATAAACTTCTGCCTCTAAGACAGAGCCATCTTTGCTGACATGAATCCTGAGCCAAACCCGCCCTTCTATACCATCTTCATCTGTTGACTGGGGGTAGATTGGCTTTCTTTCGTAAATCATTTCTGGTAATTCAATTTTGTCTTCTCTGATTTGAGAAATGACAGTCTTGGAATAAGGTGAAAAGTCTATTACCCAGGAAGTCCAGGATTTTACCGGTTTGTCTTCAATCAGACCGGGTTCAAATATTATCTTTTCGACCGAGGCTGTTGCGGCGCTGTCAAGCATCTCGTTGCCGCTGGACCTGGGAACTCTTATCTCCAGCACTTCACCATCAACTCCGATAAGAACCGCGATTTTCACTCTGCCAGTTACGCCATCTCGGTCAAGCTGCGCCGGGTATATGGCACGTTGGAAATGTTTAAATTTTGGTAAAACTTCGGGATGTTCAACATCGGCATGCTCGTAAACAGGCCACTGAGTATTTTTAGTTTTTTTCTGAGTGATTTCCTCTTTTTCTGATTGTTTGAATCTGCCAAAATAGTAAACCGGATATTTTATCCAGGCTGAAACAGGTTTACCGTCCCTTATTGCCGAACGATACTGTTTCCGCTTGGCATCTGAGAGGGCGGCGTCATTTAGGATAATGTGCTCACTTGGACTGTATAATCTTGCTGTTACTACCCTTCCGGTGCTATCCACTAAAGCTTTGAGCCAGACCGAATCTGAAATGCCGGCATACAAAGCATGAATCGGCACTTTTTGTGCCGGCTCGTAGACTACTTCGGCTGCTTCATCAATCATAATTTCGTCCGATATGCCCGGAAGACCTGCAGCACCAATCTGTTCATCAGTAAATCTAAAGGAAACCATCGTGTAAGCTCTATACTTGGTTTTTTTCCTTGAAACTTTCTTAATTTGAAAGACTGATCCCTTAATAACTTTTGCTGCAGCCTTTTCAAAACCCATGTCTTTGACAGTAGAATATAGTGCTTTGATATTTTTGGGTTTCCCCTTTTGGTCTATCAAAACTTTCAGGTAGACATCCGCTTCGATCAGACGGCCCAAAGCAATCTTTGGATATTCCATATTACCCATCTTAACAGGATCTAATAAGGGAGCGTCTAACCCGACCCCAACATATTTAGTTCGAAATTCCGGCCATGGGCCTCTTTGCAAATAAGGGTCTGTATAACTGACAGGATAATAACCAACATAATCTACGGGATAAGGGCCATCCCACTTAGCCCCAAAGCGAGTGTATTCGACTGCTCGTATAGCAGCTTTCTCAAAGCCATAATCAGGCGTGCTGCAACTTATAACCTCAGCACTTGCAACAACGCCTTTAGCACCTATAAATATTCTCAGCCACACTACGCATCTTTTTTCTGAGAATTTTCCTTTGTCAGGGTAAACTACCCGCAATGGTTCGAAAGGGATTGCTATAGAATCACCAAAATCTGATTTCATTATTTCCGGAAAAGAAGAATCGAGTTTCCCGGAAAATGTAGCTGGACAGCTAAGTAAATAGCAAGCGAGCAGGCACCACCACGATATATATGAGAAACCTCTGCTAATCTGGTTTTGCATGAAGATATCTACCCTCCCCATAGAAAGTTATTCTCTTCTAATTGCCACTCTCTATTTTGCACGAACATCTCATTTAAGTCAAGTGGCAGCTTGCTCACCGGCCCCCGACCAGACCAAGCCTATTAGCCAAAAAACTTCACTAAGCGGGCCTATGTGGATATATTGAGGCTTCAGTGTTAATTTTTGCCTCGCATTACAACTTTGCAAGGTCATTGTCTCGAGTCCAAAAAGCCGCCAAATTCTGCGCCAGGGGCAAATAAAGGCGGTTTTTCGAGCTTGACACAGGTTCGCATTTGGGCTAAACTTCGGCCATTCAGTAGCCATTAGCAGATCTAATCTACAGATAGAGCTTGCTGGCATTGTTTAAGGTCAAAAGTGGCAATACTGAAAAGCGTTCGAGCTGTATAGAGCGTAATTGATGTGGATTAGCAAATATTGTAATAGTAACCAGCGTATTTACCTTAGGAGGAGGAACGCATGAAAAAAATGCTGACATTTTTGTTTGTTCTGGCTTTTCTGATGACTTCCGCAGTCTCAGCCCAAAGCTCGATGGATTTCGGTTTCAAGTTTGGCGGAAACAGGGCCAAAATGTCCGGGGACCCTTCAATTTTCAACTTAATTACAGCCGTGCTGACTACTTTCACAGGTGCTGTAGAAGTTGATAATGATGCCCGCATTGGTCTGGTCGGTGGTGCATTCTTGACTATTCATACCAGCCCTAATTTTTCTATTCAGCCCTAATTTTTCTATTCGACCAAAGGAATGGAAACGAAATTCCGTTATACTTTTAATAGTGTAGACTACGAGACCGTGCTCCAGATCAAGTTGATTTATGTGGAAATCCCGGTACTGTTAAAGTATAAATTTTCTACCGAAGGCAACCTCAAGCCCAGTTTTTACTTCGGACCTGCTCTTGGCCTGAATGTCAGCGGCAACTTTACCGGTGAAGAAGGTTCTCTGGGCGGTGATGCCCTGGATTTGGGAGAACTCGATATTTCTAACCTGACCAGTACCGAATTCTCCGCAGTTATTGGCGGTGAGCTGGGTATTGCTATGGGTAATACTACGCTGCTGTTGGACCTGAGATATACCGCAGGTCTGACCACAGTATTTGACGATGCCAGTTTTGCTACGGCGATTACTAATAGCGAGTGGGCTTTTGTCGACGATAACGGAATCGCAGATGACATGAAAAACAGCGGTTTTTCACTATCTGTTGGTGTCTCATTTCCCATCGGCGGCAATTAGTCAAGACAATTAGATTATAGATAATAAAACAGGTTGTCTCTTTAATAGAGACAACCTGTTTTTTTGTCAGCTTATCGCCGGGAAAACTTTTTCAGCTATTATTCTCCTGCAGCCGATAGCTCTGTATCAGAAACTTCTGCCCTAACTACAGCTTTTCGGCCGAGAATTCCATACACTACTCCCAGCACAATCCCGTAAATAGCATGGCCCAAGAGGCTCGGAAGCATCTTTACTGCAGCAGCCAGACTCCAGTTAACTCCAAAACCCATGCCCATAAATAGCGGCATCAAAGTTAAAGGACCGAGCAGCCACCAGAATCCACCATAGGCTATTCCGAAGCCTGCACCACTGCCGATTCGATTTGCAAAACGCCCAAAGACGGCACCAAAAGCGGCACCGATAACGGCACTATTGATCATGTGTACTAGAAAGCCGACCGTAGCGGACGGAAATCCTACCATTTTGCCTATCATCGGCAGCATCCCCATCATACCCATCATGACACCGAAGATCAGACCTCCGGCGAGTCCGCCGATTACTCCGTTTGTGATTTGTGTTCGATTCATTTTGATTCTCCTTTCGAACTTGTTGCAGTTATCCAAAATTAGTTATTTTTGCAATTTCAATTTTAATTGCCTTCAGATAATTGGTCGGAGAACTGAGCTAAATGTTACAATGTTTTACTATCCTGTTGATAGACAAGGGATTGCGGGGGTTACGATTGGTCTATATCGTTACTTATTAATACTCTTGAAATTCTCTGCCGGGATTCTTCGGACAAATGGATGTCAGCTTCTGCTTCAATGACGTCGTCGCTTCTTAGCTTTTGGCCGATCAACTTTCGGATCAAATACAGCTGTTTGTAATTCCGACGGCAGAATTTGCACATCATAATATGGAGCTTTAATCCTGCGCGCTTTTTGAGTGGCAGGGTCTCGTCCATCGAAAAAGAAGCAAGTTCTGCCACTTCTTTGCAATCTGGCATAACGTAATTCATTATTTTCATGAGAGACTTCATAGCTTTATATTCTTTCATTCCTTGTCATCAGGCATTGCCTTTATCCAGTTTTTCTCCAGACAGAGCCGGAGCTGTTTTCGTGCACGGTATAGCATAACTCTTAGATTAGTATGGCTAATTGACAAAGCGTTACAGATATTTTTTGAGTCTATTTCTTCCAGTTCTCTTAAAACAAAAACCATTGAAAGCCTGATATCCAGACTTTCAATACAATTGTTGAGATACAGCCAGAATTCTTTGATTTCCACCGGATCGTCAGTATCGACCATCCATTCGGCCGGTCGGCGATTCGGCTTCCAGCTTCCAGAATCTTGTCCTGATTCGGTAAAGTCTTCGTCTATATTGTCTGAAATAATAGCGGCCTCGTCAAAACTTACTTCGCGCTTCGACTTCCTGAAATGGTCCATGATTTTGTTATTTAAGATACCAATCAGCCAGGTCTGTTCGGTTGATTGACCTGCAAAACTACTTTGTGCTTTGAGTCCGGCCAGAAGTGTCTCCGAAACGAGATCTTCGGCGGTCAGTTTATCTTTAACATACCGAAACGAGTACCTGAAAAGTATGTCGCCGTATAATTCCAGCCAATGCTCCGCGTCTATCGTCATTTTCTGAGATTTAGAATTTGGTTTAGTCATAATATAAATCAATGTTCAGGTAATATTAGTGAATTTGATCAGGGATCGTAATACAAAAACACGCGGGTTGGAGATCAGGAATTCGCCATTAAATAGGAACAAAATGAAATTGGAGAGAGAATTGTTTCAGGATTTATCTCAATTTTTATGCATTGGGTAAATCATAGTCGTTTCTCTCTGCGGGAATCTCTGAAAAGTACTGAATGAATTCCCAATCATTTCCTTCGGGGTCGTAGAAATAGACACGCTTCCTGAATGGATGTTTATTGGGTACTGTTGACTCCTTAAATCCACCGGCTAATAGCCTTTCTCGCAACGAGTCGACGTCATCTACTTCATAGGCGAGATGGTTCACTCCCGGAACCCCGGAGTATGGCGACCAGTCTCGCTGGGCGTCTGCCTTGGCTTGATTCAGTGCGATGTAGGTGTCATCAGTGCCAACATGAAGCCATCGTCTGTCGCCCTTTATTTTTCCTTCTCCACGAACCCGGAAATCGGGAAATGCAGTTTGTAAGAAACCAATCATTACGTCAATGTCTTTGACGCAAAGATTTGCGTGCTCCAGTCGTACCAGCATTGAAAACCTCCTGACCTATACTCGCTTGGGGCAGTCTACATACCAAGTTTAAGACAATAGAGAACTATTTGTCAAGTATGAAATATTCAAGTAGGTGTCCAGGATTCTGCCCTTTTCCTCTTGCTGATTGTTGATATTAATTCTTTGGCAGGATAAATTGCCTTGAAAATACGTTGTTTAGTATTATGTTATGTGGCGCACAGCTAAAAGGAACTTACTACAGCAAAAAAGGAGGCAACAATGGGAAATATAAGCTTTGTCAGAGTCGGCGGTATATGTGCCATCCTGGGGGTGGTAAGCGCTATCGTGGCGCGCATCTTTTTTGGTTTTGGAGACATTGTGACTGGCCACTGGTTCGATATCCTGTTCCCTGTGCTGACTATGGCCGCCGTCCTGGGGTTCTACCAGGCCCTGCGCCAGGCCGGACCTCTGCTTTTGATAGCGGTGGTGGCCTTCCTCACCGGTATCATCTTTGTCCTTGCCCATGCGTTCATCCGATTGGGTATCGCCTATGAACTGGTGCCGGGCATCGCAGAAGCCAGTGCAGCCACCAGGCCTGCCCTGGAGGTAATGCTCGACACCCTCCGCCAAACAAGCTGGCTAGCCGCGGGCGTAGGGTACGTGCTTATCTTCGGGATCGGCGTACTCCTCTTCAGTTTCGCCATTCTACGGACGTCGGTGGTGCCCAAGTGGATCGGGTGGCTGGGCCTGATAGCTGTGGCGGTGAACCTGGCATTGGTGACGCTTCTCTCGGGTGTGTTTGACAGCAACATCAGACCTCCCTGGTTGTTAGCCTCGGGAACCTTCCTGGGGTGGGTGCTAGCCATGGGAGTCGTCCTGCTGCGGCTGAAGGAGCCGGTGGCAGCGGATTCTGAGGCGTAGGCTCCTGATCAAGGGAGTTGCATTAGACAGTTGCAGCGAGTGTTGACTTCGCACATCAAGGGCGCCACAAAACAATTCGCTGGAGCGGACGCAACCTCAGCGCGAAAATGATATGAAGAAGTCTCGCTGCGCCGCTCAGCTGAAGTCGTTATATGGCGATTTAAGGGGTTGGGAGTTTAATTTGGTTATCGGATTAATCTTATTGTAATAATTTTGGGTTCATAATTCTAAGCTGGCATTGTGGGACGCATTTTAGTATGCTAAGTTAGTGTTCAAAAAGCGCTGTACAGTATTGAGTTAAGCCAATTTATGAGAACTAATCTTAAACGACGATTTCTTTTAGTCCTCGTTCTTATTTTTAGCCTGCTGTTTGCTGTCATCTCAGGAGAGATTGCGCTGCGGCTGTTTGGTTTCGAATTTGCGCTCTACCCGACAAAGGTTCAATTCGGCTGGCCGGATCCTGTCACACTCAAGAATTTATATCATTTTGACAAAGAACTATTATGGGTTCCCAAAGACTATTCTACCCGGGTGGCTGCTTGGAAAGGAAAACGACCAACAGTCGTTTTCATGGGGGATTCAAATACGGAGTTTGGCAGGTACGATGAGTTTTTAAAATCGATTATCTATGAGCAAAACCCCAACTCTGCTTTCACTTTTGTAAATATGGGAGTAGCCGGCTGGAGTTCTTATCAGGGCTTGCAGCAGCTACAGCGTGATGTCTTACCCATGCTGCCGCGCTTTGTAACCATTTACTACGGCTGGAATGACCACTGGACTAGTTTTGGTATTGAAGACAAAAACATGGGTGAATATAATCTGGAATATTCGACCTTGCAGTTAGAAGTCTTTTCTAATGTTCGAGTTGTGCAGCTTCTTAACAAAGCCATCTTCATTCTCAAGCGAAACGTAACTGAGCAGGATGAGCGAGATCCAGAGAGAGTTTCGCTTGCTGATTTTAAATCTAATCTTCTTCAAATGGTTCAGATAGCTCGAGATAACGATATTATTCCTCTGCTGCTTACTGCCCCGTCATCCCATAAAAAAGGGCAAGAGCCTGAATATCTGGCGGAGCGATGGCTAAACGATTTGAACGAACTGGTCCCGATACATAAGAAGTATGTGCAGGCAGTACGTGACATTAGTGCCAAAGAAGATGTGCTGCTCATAGACCTTCATGCGGAATTTGATCGACTGCCTCAGGAGGATATAATTAAGTTTTTTCAAAAGGATGGTATTCACTTGACTGAGCAAGGAAACAGGAAAATTGCTGAGTTGATGTACAATTATTTTGTGAGAAACGATTTGCAGAATCGGTTGGATGGCAATGGGAAAACGCACTCTCAGATTAGCTTATGATCATTTACTTTGTTTAAAAATCAGAGAGAAGCAAGTCTGACTCATTCGAGCTAACAGGCTTGCTCCCCTCAAATTTCAACCAACAAAAATCTTATAACGATTCGTGCTCAGCGCCCGACGCCGGCAAGCGCCGGAAAGGTCTAACCCTGCCGCACTGCGATTAGACGCAGCCTGGAGGAATAAACGGAGAACAACAATCGCCAGTAGCGTTGTTATCAATAGTGATCGTGCCTCCGGCTGTAACCCTTCGACAGACCGCGCCATCTTCATTACGATCTGCAGGATCCCCGATCCCAGCTTCGAAGTCGAAGCCCTCCGGGCAGCAGTTGCCGGTTGGATTTCCTTCGACCCCATGGGTCAGCTGTGGAACAGACTCGTCGTTGCTTGAAACAGTAGGCGCGTCTATTTGCGGAACAAGCTCGTTCGCGCTCGTAAAAGTAGGCGCTCCCTGACCACAGCCTAAGCCTAATACGAAGAGCGCTAAAATCAGAATCGGTGCTGTTAGATAAAATGCTTTTTTCATGATACTTTCTCCTTTCGAAAGTTATATTGCAGACTAAATTGCTTGGCAGTCGACCATCCCTGTGACTCAGAATAATATACTCGATTTGTCCATTGTGCCAAGCCCTTTATGGTCACGCCGTGGAGCGAGAAACCTATAACCAAATCTACGCTTTCGCTCGCCAAAAAGTTAGTGAAATTGTACAATACAGGGAGCAAAGCTTACTGACAAAGACAGCCCCGCTGTTGTCTGTCACCGGGGCTGTCGTGTCATATTGTGAAGTTCTTATCAACCTGATTTATCAGATTTACGCCATGATTCGGAATTATTCTCAGTGGAGTGGGGGGCGTTGTCTGTTTATTCTGGCGTATAATAGTATATTTTAGATGGCAGAAAATATAAGTTGTGGCAATAATCGCTTCTTGATCTCGTTGGCCGAACGTGTCTCGTGAAAAAGACAAATAGACAACTGTAAAATGTTTGTCAAATTGCTTCTTATTAACTATCTACCAAACAATATGGAGATGGAAATTTTGGAGGCATACTATCCGCGATGAATCAAGTGAATTCAAAGGGCCTTTCCCCGTGCATATAGTCATTGTCGGCTGTGGCCCAGCGGGCATATTCGCAGCGATTAGAGTAGCCGAAACCGGAAGCCAGAATCGCGTTACGGTACTTGAGGCCACCCATGAGCCACTCGACAAAGTACGTATATCCGGGGGCGGGCGATGTAACGTCACTCACAACTGTTTTGATCCGGTTGAATTGGTTAAACACTATCCACGTGGTCACAAGGAACTGAGAGGGCCGTTTTCTTTTTTCCAGCCGCGCGACATCGTGGAATTTTTCTTACGGCACGGTGTTAAACTTAAGTCGGAACCGGACGGGCGCATGTTCCCGATCACAGACTCATCGCAGACAATTATAGACTGCCTGCTGTCAGTTGCAAAATCACTCGGAGTGGAGATAAGACTCGGAAAGAGAGTGAAGACAATTACCGTAACATCGGATGGTAACTCCTCTCGATTCATCATCGGTTTGTATACCGACGAGTCAATCGCTGCTGATCGAGTCATGATCGCTAGTGGAAGCAGCCCGCAAGGGTATCGTTTGGCTGAATCGGTCGGGCATACCATAGTGCCCTGTGTACCATCGCTCTTTACTTTCAAAGCTAAGGACGAGCGATTGAATGATTTGTCCGGTATCAGTTTTAGTCGGGTGCGATTACAATTGGATACCGGGGGAAATAAGAAGTTGTCGCAGACAGGACCATTATTGATAACACATTGGGGGCTAAGCGGTCCGGCCGTTCTAAAGCTGTCGGCCTGGGGGGCGCGAACGTTAAACGAGTGCCGCTATAAGGCTAAATTAACTGTGAATTTTCTGCCCGAACATGATATGGAATCGGTGTACAACGAATTTCTGTTGCGTAAAAAACGACATCCCAGAAAGCGTGTTGTATCACAGCCGCTTTTTGACATTCCCAAACGCTATTGGACTCGGGCAACTGCTGCCGCCGGTATTATTGACACGCTCTTGTGGGCCAATATTTCCAAAGTGGCTCTGACGGCACTTGCGCAACAGTTGACAACAGCAACTTTTCTGGTTACCGGCAAAGGCATATTCAAAGAAGAGTTTGTGACCGCCGGTGGAGTGAGCCTAAAGGAGGTCGATTTCAGAACAATGCAGAGCCGCATCTGTCCGGGCTTGTATTTTGGCGGTGAGGTTCTGGATATCGACGGTGTCACTGGCGGATTTAATTTTCAGTCATCCTGGACCACCGGCTGGATTGCCGGTGGAAGTATGGGGGGAACTTCACTCAAAAACTGATTCGAACACAGTAGTTTGCAACTATTATTTTGTAAGAATCGGCTTGCAGAATCGGCTGACTGGCAAGGAGTGAACGGTAGTAGCAGGCTGGAAGAAACTAGAGCAAAAGATTAGGACTGCGCTTTTTTCTGCCAAAAGCGGCTGATATGGACTTTTTGGTAGGATAAATTGCTGGGAAGATACGTTATAAAGTGCTATGTTATAGCTAAACAGATATGGAGTTTAAGTGAAATTACATTTAAATCTGCTCTTGTTAATTTTCGCAATTATTTTAATAACAAGCTGTGATAAAGATCCTATCGGTCCCCCGGGCAATGGCAGTTTTATTTATCCGCTAAAAGTCGGCAATCAATGGGAATACGACAGAACATTTTCATCTTTTAATTTTAGACCAGATTCTTCAAACGATGATCAATATAATGACATCAATATAACATCTTCAGTAATTATAGAAATCATAAGAAGAGAACCTACTCCTGATGCCATTGATGTTTTTGTATTTCAAGAGACACTAAATGAGAATGATAGACCGTTGGTATCCAATTCATTTTATGCCAATCTTGATAGTGGTTTATATTTTTACGGGAATAGTGGTCCGGCATATGTTACACCGAAAGCTTCTCTTAACAATAGATTTTTATTCAAGGGTAAATATTTCAATAACATTCGAGAGATTACATCTTATATAACTAATGCCATCCCCAAAAATTACGTTCTCATAGGTTCTTCAATATCTGAAAATCCCCCTCCAATACAAAGCTTAAAATATCCTATTAATATAGGATCACAATGGACATTTAGAAATTCTGGAAACCCATGGCTTATTGATAAAAAGATTATTAACTATGAAAAAGTAACAGTTCCTGTAGGTAGTTTCGTATGTATTAAAGTACAATGGCTATTTGATATTGATACCGATAATGTTTGGGACGAGGACATCATATTTTATGATTATATTTGTAAAAAAGGACTTATTAAAAGATCTATTGTTTTCAAAGATATAATTGCAACTGGAGAGATGAGTCCAGAACCTCTTGGTCTAATAGATGCTAAAGACGAATCAATCCTGACTAAGTTAACTTTATAAATTCAAATGTTTGTTAGTATCAATAAAGGGTTAACCTGACTAATAAGCTGGGATTGTGAGACACATATTGAACTTTCTTGCAGTCAACTCGAGCGACCTATAACATGGTAATGTTCATCAACTATCTTCGGATTTCTTCTTGGCTCCATTTCACATCAGCTATTCCTCACTGCTACTCCATTTCCTTGGTAATCTTCTTCGACCTAGTCTTGCTTCTTCATCCGCATCAATGATTAATCTTCGTAGCGATAGCATTCGTCCATCTGACGATGTCTTGTCAATTAATTTGCCGATATCTGCACCATCCAATGGAACTATAGAATACTTTTCCTGCATGTTTTGCAGGGACAAGTGTGTAAGAGCCGTCTGCGTAAAATTCTGCCTCGGAGTCACAATCATGAAAATATCTCCCTGTGAAAACGATTCCTTTCTCTCGGAATACGCTTCGATATCTTGGAGGAGAGCCTTTACTCTTAGTTCACTCGGAGGTTGATCGCAAACATAGTTTATGCAGACCTCATAGGAATCGTGTAAATTGGCTAGAGTTGCATAGACGTCAGGAACATACTCAATTCCTTCAAGTCCTTTCAAAGTCGGTCCTATTTCAACCGTGTATCCCCATTCCTCCAGCCATAACTTAAAGAGTTTTTCCAATTTTACATGATTGTAAATTACATCAATTTCGATTGTATCAGGGTTTAGAGTAGCAAGGTCACGAACTGGAATCTCTAGATAGCGGGCCAGCTTGTCTTCATTGTAAGCGTCCTCATCCGCACCTCCGCTATCGTCACCAATCTTCCGAATTAGTTCCGGCACATTCATGTGCCGCTTGAAGTCTTGATCTCTGTCTGCCAAGCGCGTTATCATTTCCTTGACCTTATCTGCAGTTATACTTGTAGTTCGTTGAGCAAGACTTGTTATGATTGCACCAACAGTATCTGCTATTACCTTATCAAAGTCCATATGCTCCTCCTTTATGGATTGGTGACTCCCCTGCCAAGCCTTGTGTCCGTCCACTATCGAATGGACGTACCTCATGAAAATGTATTAGAGTGCTACATTATAAGATGTATTCTTGCAAATTGCAAGGCCTATGTAAAGATAATTGGCTGGGAGACAGGGACTCTGAAGGTATCACTGTGTAAGTATATGATAACAAGGTAATTACGTTGCACATCAAATGGTTACATTGAAAAGAAGTTTCGTATTCTTTTGTATAGTTTTGTCTCTTTTTGTCTGTCATGCCTTAATGATCTTCGGCTTTTGGGAGAAACAAAGCTCCCTCTATAGAGCGACCGACGCACAACAATCTGTGACGAACTCCAAATCTGGGCGCAAGCAGCAAGACATTCGAGTAGAGTCGTCTGCGGGACTAAAATTTCCCTTTGACCGGATCGCTATAGTACATATAATTAATTGGATATGCAATTTACCCCAAGCGAAGTAGTAAGCGGAGTTGTAAAAAGATTGAAAGTTGAACAAAGATACTTTTCTAAAAGTAATGTGACTTATGGGGAGCTTCAAGAAATCTCGAAGCAACATAGTAGTTCTGATATTTTAACTCGAACGACATTTGCGTAGCCAGTGCGGAGTGATTGAATGAAAGCGAAGAAAAGTGAAACTGAACGATTGAGCGATTTATCTCGTGTTTCAGATGAAGGCGAAATTTACCAGCCACCAGCTTGGGCGGGTGAAACCGGCACTCCCAGCATGTCAGTCTATCTGAAGCGCTGGAAATATTCCGTGGAGGATCCTGAAGGATTCTGGGGTGAGTTGGCTCGGGAATTGGTCTGGGAAAAGAAATACGAAAAAGTCCTGGAGTGGAATCGTCCCCATGCTCGCTGGTTCGTCGGCGGAAAACTAAACGCCTCCGTGCAATGTCTCGACAAACATCTCAACACCCCGGTAGCCGAGAAGACTGCGCTAGTCTGGATAGGTGAACCCGGCGAAAAGAAAACGCTGAGTTACCGTGACCTCTACACTTTGGTCAACAAACTCGCCTCCGGGTTGAAGAAACTCGGAGTAAAACGCGGTGACCGGGTCGCCATTTATATGCCAATGCTCCCTGAATTGCCCATCGCCTGCTTGGCCTGCGCCAGAATCGGTGCCATTCACAGTGTCGTGTTTGCAGGCTTCGCTCCTCAATCACTACGAGACAGAATCGATGATTGTGGTGCCAGTGTGGTAATAACGTCTGATGGTGGTTGGAGACGTGGCTCAAAAATGCTAGTAAAAGATATTGTCGATAGTGCGGTGGACGGCTCGCAAACTATTACAAATGTCGTGGTAGTAAAGCGAGGCGGTGATGTGTTTTCTCATGAGATGAAGCAAGGTCGGGACGTTTATTATGAAAACTTAGTAGCTGACGGCGATGAGTTTGTTGCGCCAGAGCCGATGGACTCCGAAGACCCGCTCTTCATTCTTTATACTTCCGGTACAACCGGAAAACCTAAGGGAATTTTCCATACACATGCGGGATACCTTCTGGGAACGCTTGTCAGTTCCCGCGAGGTATTTGATTTGCGGGATAATGATATTTTTTGGTGCACGGCTGACATTGGCTGGATCACTGGCCATAGTTATGTGATTTACGGCCCGATGCAGAATGGGGCTACGCAAATCATGTACGAGGGCGCCCCGAATTATCCTAACCCGGACCGTTTCTGGGAAATTGTCGAACAAGAAAAAGTCACCATCTTCTATACCGCACCAACGGCTATTCGCGCGTTTATGAGTTGGGGAGACAAGTGGATCAAGCCACGAGACCTGTCTTCACTGCGGCTCCTGGGCACTGTCGGGGAACCCATCAATCCTGAAGTCTGGCGCTGGTACCACAAGACAATTGGTGCCGAACGTTGCCCGATTGTTGACACTTGGTGGCAGACTGAAACCGGATCGATCTCAATCACTCCTTTGCCCGGCTCAACTCCAACTAAACCTGGCTCAGCAACTCTACCTTTCTATGGAATCGATGCAGTCGTACTGGATGAAAGTGGCGCAGAATTAAGTGAAGGCGGCGGCCTATTGGCGATTAGAAAACCGTGGCCCGCTATGATGCGTGGAATATGGGGTGATGAACAGCGATATATAGATACATACTGGTCTCGCTGGGAAGGTAAATACTATTTCGCCGGGGATGCCGCCTATCGTGACAAAGACGGTTACTTTTGGATTGTGGGAAGAGTTGATGACGTCGTGAATGTGTCTGGTCATCGCATCGGTACTGCCGAACTAGAGAGCGCGTTTATAGAACATGAAGCGGTTATTGAAGCCGCAGTAGTTGGAGTCCCGCATAAAATCAAAGGAGAGGGACTCGTCGGCTTCGTTAGTCTGCGAGAGGGAGAACAACATACCGAAGAACTTGCCGAGGAGCTGAGGGAATGGATCGCCAAGAAAATCGGAAAATTCGCGAGACCAGAGCGAGTGATGTTCGTTGATGATCTACCCAAAACAAGGTCGGGGAAAATTATTCGTCGTCTCTTGCGTAATATCGCTACCGGACGAGAGCTTGGAGATGTTACAACCTTAGCTGACGCATCGACTTTAGAAAAACTGCGCCAGCAGTACCAAGAAGAGTGACAAGCGCATCGCCTACAATCAAGGATGGCTCTTCGATTGAAATGGTTTTTACTTGCGCTGAACAGAAAAATTCATTCGAACTACCTGCTCTAATACTACGCACGTAACATGGTTAAACAAAATGCGTTACGATTGGACGTTGTGAATTGTGCCAAAACGTGTCAAGTTATAATCCGGGTTAAACCAAAACTGTTCAAAACTTTCTATTTGACCAGACAAAAGCCAGGAAGAGGATTATTCCAGAACTACATATTTTCGCAACTTGACTCGTTATGAGATGTGCAGTTATATTGATACAATGACTTCTATGAATAGATTGGTTTTGCACGCCTGCCTTTTGGTACTCCTCGTTCAGCTCTTAGTACGGGAGATTGCATATTCTGACCCGTCTCAAAACGTCCTGCATTCGACCACTGAAGAAATTTCTTATGATGACGGTCCCCATGTGTATTGGCGGGACGACTCTACTGCAGTTGTTCTCTATTTCATCGATGGGGAATTTATTCGCAGGGAGCTTCCCTATCAGCCGCATCTGACATTCAATGGATTCGCGTGGGACGATACTATTACTTACACTTTACATCCTCAGCTCGACAGGCAGAAGCCAGAAATTATGAGCGGAGTCTCTCGAATTCTGGCAATGAGTGATATTCATGGCGAGTATGAGTATTTCGTTGAAATTTTACAGAAAATCAATATGATCGATAGCGCCCGCCACTGGACTTGGGGAAACGGCCACTTAGTGATTGTTGGCGATGTATTCGATCGAGGAGACCGAGTCACCGAGTGTCTCTGGCTTATCTATCAACTTGAGCTTGAGGCCAAAGCCGCAGGAGGTGCTGTGCATTACTTACTGGGGAATCATGAGCTGATGGTTCTGCGCGGCGATCTGCGCTATGTGAACGAAAAGTATCTCGGCGGCATTTCCAGACGGAACCGAATCAATTACGCTGATCTCTTTGGGCCAGACATGGAGCTGGGTCGCTGGCTGCGCTCAAAGAACACTATAGTCCGGCTCAATGATATTCTGTTTATGCATGGTGGTCTTTCTCCGGCGATGATTGACAGCGCGTTCAGCATCTCAGAGGTAAATCATCGAATGCGGGAATTAATCGACCTTCCGGCGCCAGAGTTATTGTTTAATCAACGGTCAATGTTTCTCACGAAGAGTTTGGGACCGCTTTGGTATCGTGGGTATCACCTTGCGATGGAGGGCAGTTATGAACAGGCGACAACTGCGGAGGTAGACCGTGTTCTAAAGTATTTTGAAGCCGACGCTGTTGTCGTTGGACACACAGGTGTTGACAGTGTGTTGAGTTTATATGACTCTCGCGTGTTCGCTGTGGATATACCCTTTGAGGAAATTCATTCACTTGAAGCGCTGTTGTGGAATGACAGCGGTTATTATCGTGTTACCGGTTCAGGCGAATTGCGCCCCCTACGACCCTAGTATATGTAGGTCGTACAAAAGATTCGAATCCTACCGGAAAAGAAACAACCATAAAGAAGCCTGTCACCTTTTGGGCATATTGGGGTGTAAGTCCTTGTTCCGCAACGTAAGCTGGGAGACAGGGATTCTAAGAGCGTATTAGCGTAAGTATATGACTACGAGGCAATTGCACTGGGGCTCAAGATGTTACATCAAATAATACTTTTGTATTCTTTTGTCTAGTTTTATCTCTTTTTGTCTGTTTTGACCAACGATTGGCACAAAATAGGCACAAAAACAACTGCACTATCAAAGCATCTATTCGGAACAGAAGCGCTAATTCGAGTTCAACCAAGCTCCACCGCGAGGACGTTATTCGAACTATTAAGATCCTGATTAGTTACTTCTTTGGGGTTACTTAGGGCTATAGTTAGCATCTTTTCTTTCAGAAGTTCTTCTCGCAAGCAAGTGGGTTGGGGGTCAGCACAAGTTGAGAAATCAGACAAAGTTGGGCTTGTGCGACTCATTCAAGACAATCCTTGTACTGATCAATCTTACTTTTGCACTGGCGCTTTGATAAATTCATTGATAATTCCATTCAAGAGTTCTGGTCTCTCATCAAGAACGTAATGTGATGACCCGGGGACCACGCAAAGTTGCGCATTTGGAATGGATTCAAAAAGCTCAACCGTATGATCTAATTTAATGATATCGCCATCGCCTACAACTAACAAAGTTGGTACTTTTATGCTAGTCAGTTGCTCTTGGCTGATATTTGGAGCTGACAACCACATTGTTTTTACTTTCTCAAAAAATATGGAAAAGTGATGAGGATCCGGAGCAAGGCTCTCATAATTCTCAATAATATTTCGCCCTGCTGTCTCCGCTGTCATTCGGCTGATCATATCCATGTAATCGTCCTTAGTACCCTCTGGGCGGGAATTTGAACCGATGGCAATTAATTTCCTGATTCTTTCAGGATACGAAATTGCCATGATTAGGCCGGTATTTCCTCCATCACTCTTGCCCACTACATAGACACTATCAATTCCCAAATGATCAAGAAGCTTAAACATATCATCAGCCATTAGCTGATAACTAATAAGCTGGTCTCCGTCACTTGTTCTGCCATGACCTCTACTATCAGGTGTGATTACACTATACTCTTTGGCAAAGAAATCCACTTGACTCTTGAATGAATCGGATGAACCCATTCCGCCGTGGAGAAGTAGAAGAGGTTCTCCCTCGCCGTAAAGCCTGTAGAAAATTCGTATTCCATTGATCTTTGCGTACTGGCCTGTGGTTCTGGTTGTTGTACAAAATCCAAGTCCAGCCAAAATAAGAACAAGAAAAACAAAAGGAGCCATCTTCATCAGATTGCCTTCATCAAATTCCCCGCTGACTTCAATTTTCTCAGGCTTGAAGCTACGAACCTATTTAGCTTCAATACTATTCAGCAATAAAATTATTATTCAATTCAAACTTTTCTTCATATCAAACGAGATGAATTGCGAAATATTCTTGCACCGATTGTAAAATTAATTCTGCTATCGCTGGAGTCAAGTAATACTTTGACCATGTTGCATTTTCGGCGACAAACATTATTTTCTGTCCACATTTTTCCACCAAAATTAATCCTCAGGTCCAAGCCCATAGAACAGGTCACTGCTGTACGTAAGATAATATCAGTACATTTGCTCCAACTGGAATCGCTCTAAGAGTGCGAATAAAGACAAGTCACAGAGTAGTAAATAAGCCTCATTCAGCTAGAAATAAGACTGGCGAAAAATTCCATTCCCATGAAATTTTGGACTTGAAAGTAGCTTCTGCTAAAGTAGAGAGGCTTTTTTACCGATTACGATAAGAAGTAATGTAACCTGTACTCCAACAGCCCGGTTTGAATTTAGTTAAGCAGGAGATTTCAATGGATTCTCGGAAAAATTTGATTGACTTGCCTTGACGATAGGCACATTGTGGAACTCAGCACGTCTTTTGGAGTTTATAAAAGAGTAGGTTAGATTGAAATAGGCTATGGTTACTCCTCGAAACATATTTACGCGTTTGCGGCAATCCTATATTATATACGTGTTCTTTTCCCTATCCTTGGGATTACTCATATTCTCCAACGCAGAACCGAATGTTTGTGGACATTGTAGCCGTCTGGCGACTGATACATTGAATTCTGAGCAAGTATGTTCAAACATCGTGGTTGCCGCAGAAGAACAGAATACGGCTGTTCATGGTCATGGTAACCATGACGGCAGCCATCACGGCGAACATATTGTGCGCTGTGGTTGTGATGAAACGCACGCCGGATTCTGTGGAGTCACTGGTAAAGAGCCTTTTTCCCAAAAGAAAACTTGTCAGGAGACTGGCCGGCACCAGCAGTGCGAATGTAAGTCGGGTGATCAGTCATATCCGGCAAACTGTGAGCGCTTTCAGAGCACTCCACCAAAAAGAGAAAATGTTTCTGCTAAAAGCTTTCCTTTATATACTAGTATTTCCTTTATCAGATCGACTGATATTAAAGTTGGGCTTGATTTAGTTTCTCTGCGATGTCATTCGCCCACTACGTTGACAAGTCGGCCTACAGCTATGTCCGGTCTCGGAACCCAAGAATTGCTCTGTTGAGTTAATTTTTCACATATACAATTTATTTGCATCTGGAATTCCAGCTACATCTATTGCATCGTTGTGACTATGTCATGACAATATGAGCTTGTCTTTATCGGCAACTAGATGTTCAGCGGTTATTGTCCTGGACTTCCAGAAGATTTCTGTGACCTTCATGGGATAATTGTAGTGCACTTAAGAATACACAGCATGTATTCTTCTTCTGCACAAAGGTCATTGAGGGGTAACGAAGAGAGCAATAGTAGAAAAAGAGAAATGGAAGCTATGGAAACATTGTTTGGAAACGAGAGTCAAAAATCGATCGGAAGTCGCCCTGAGGCTGGATCAGCCTTGTCAGGCACTTTCGATCAAGATTGGAAGAGGCATTGAGATGAAACGAAAAGTGCTGCTTGAGATTGTTATCTCCACGGTTGTTTTGATAACCCCAGTACTGGCCTCAAGTCAGGACATTATCGACAAGAGCTCTGGATTGTCCGGCCAGTTGGAGAATTCCGAATTCTATTCCAACTCCATTATCAAGCTGACTCTTGATGAGGCGGTTCAGCTTGCGCTCAGGCAAAATCCCGATCTGCTGGCCATACGAGAAAAAACAGGACTGGCTCGTGCCAGAGCAGCAATCACCAGGCAAAGCACTTATGATCCTCGATTTGAATTAGAATATGAAGGCGATAAATACACCGCCAATGAAGGCGTTCGGGACTTGCAGCTGGGTTTGGCTTTGACTTTTGAGTTACGCGGTCAAAAAGGGTGGCGCAAACGAATCGGCAAAAGCGGAGTGCTGAGCGCTGCCGGAAGGCTGAAACAGGCTGAGTGGAACCTGCGATCAAGGGTCAAGGTGGCCTACTATGGGTTGCAGTTCCTTAAGCAAAATATAGAACTCGCCGGAAAACGGCTTGAAGTAACTCAGCGATTAATGGAGGTCGCCGAAGCCCGGCTCAGAAGTCAGCAGATTCCCGAGCTGCAGGTGAATTTCGTGCGACTTGAATATCACCAGGCCTCAAACGCATTCAGGCGAATCTCCGGACAACTGCCGCTTGAGCATGCCAGATTTGCCAGGCTTTTGGGACTGCCAAGCGGGGCCCGATTTAATACAGCCGGAGAATTTTTGCCGCGCGAAACAAAGGAATTAAATGATACTACTCTACTGCAAAGGGCAATCACTTCCCGGGGAGACCTTGCCTCTTTGCGTGCGGAATTACAGGGAGCCGAAGCTCAAGTCCGTCTCGAAAAAGCGTTAATCTGGCCGGGCGCAGATGTAGAGTTTTTCTACAGGCAATCAGACGATCTGGCCGGGTCTGGAGCAACTCAGCAGATCAATCGAGACCGATTTTTTGGACTGAAACTGAGCATGCCACTTCCGATTTTAAGCTGGAGGTCCGGGCAAATCCGTGAGGCCGAGTCTGAGGTTAAAATAATTCAGGCGCGTCTCAATGCTCTCGGTCGCGAAATTCTGGTGGAAGTTAGTGAAGTGGCACAGCTGGTCCGTGTTTTAAGGGAAATCCTTCAAGTTTATAAGGACGAGCTTTCCATACTTTCAGAGCAGAACCTGGCCGACATCGAACGAGCATTCGTAGCTGGCGAGGTGGGAATGACACAGGTCTTAAGGGCTCAGGATGATTTTGTCGAAGTTACCCAAAATTACTACGAAATCCAGTACGAATACCTTGAAGCTGAAGCTAAACTGGAGGCTATTGTCGGCCCTCCGCTTTCTGATTCCGGGCGAGGAGCTCAATAATGAGGAAAATCAGCATGAGAATTTTATTATATGTGATCTGTTTTATGGCGGCGGTCCTCGTAGCTGGATATTCAGATGCTCACGAAGGACATAAAGCAATCACCACAAAAGGCGTTGAAATAGATGCTCAAGGAAGACTTATTCTCCAGCCTCAAGCCCGCGAAGCTATCGGGCTTAAGACAGTAGAAGTCACCTTTGGTGACATACGGAACGCTCTGATTTTACCGGGTGAACTTATTCTCGATTTCAGAGCCAGATCGTTTTCCGGATCGCTGGTTGAAGGTCTAGTGGATAAAATCAATGTACGGCCCGGGCAATTTGTGAAAGAGGGAGAAGTGCTTGCCATAATTCGCAGCATCGAGTTAGAGAGCCTTCAGCGCGAACTTCTTAACAAAACAATCAGACTTGGGCTCATAAGGCAAGAGCTGAAACGCGCCCAGTTTCTGGGCGAAAGAATAGTTTCCGGAAAAGACTCGCAAATGCTTGAATCTGAGAGGGAAATTACCAAGGTCTCGATAAATTCTTTGTCCCAAAAGTTGAGGGCTCTGGGCATAAACGAGAAAGCCCTGACCAGTGTCCAGGATTCCTCCCTTATTGTCGACAATTTCCCCCTGCTCGCTCCCCAGTCTGGATATATTACAGAACTGGATATAACTGTCGGTCGTCAGGTAGAGACCGACGAACATCTGGTCGAAATTCATGACACCAGACACCTTGCCGTAGATATTAAAATAACAGAAGACCGGATAGGGTTAATTCGCAAAGGCCAGCCTATCCGGCTGAAATTTAGCAAATCGTCAGAGGCTCTCGTCTCTACAATTGACATTGTACTTCCGGTGCTGAATAAAGAAGACGGAATGTTCCACGCCTACGCAGTAATTGATAATAGTAACAGATCCCTGCGCCCCGGAATGTTTGGACAGGTTGAAGTCGAACTTTCGACTGTACCTGATGCTTTCTTGATTCCCAAAGAAGCCGTGGTCACCGACGGAGCCGAACGCTATTGCTTTGTAGAGCTGGAAGAGGGCGTTTACAAGATGCAGAATTTAGTGTTAGGATTAAAAGAGGGGAATAGCATTGAAGTGCTCGAGGGTGTCTATCCCGGTGACCGTGTAATTACTGCGGGGAACTATGAACTTGCCGCTCTATTCGTCCGGGGAGTGCTTAGCATAAGTGAAGACGCGGCGAAAAACATTGCTCTGCGCTTAGAGGAAATTGATATCCGGGAAATCCATAATACTATCAGGGTTAACGGAAGGGTGGTTCCTCTTCCGGGTCAGGTTGCCGAGGTTGCTCTCCGAGTATCAGGGAAAGTGCATGCGCTTCGCTCGACTTTAGGGCAATACGTCAATGCCGGCGATAAATTGGCCGACATTCACAGCCTGGAGCTTGTCAGCGTTCAACTCGATCTGATTAAAACCGCGGTCAGACTTCAGTATACAGAGCATCAGGTCAAACTTATCCGCAACCTTACTGAAGGCCAGATGACGGCTCGCAAACAGCTGCTTCGACTTGAAAGCGAAGCAAATGAATTAACCAGTCGATACGAGAGCCTGCGGCGTACGCTCCGCTTGATAGGATTAAGGGACGATACTATTGATATTTTGCTGAAGACGCGGCGGGTTATACCCGTTGTCTCTATTCGTGCACCGATTTCAGGTTTCGTTACCAAGCAAAGTGCTTCAGTTGGCAGGGTTGTAAGCGCCGGGGAACCGCTTTATGAAATTACAAATATCTCGACTATCTCAGTTGAAGCGGTGCTATTTGCCCAGGATGCTCCACAAGTACTGGATGGGGGTGAAATCAAGCGAATCATCGTCCGTGCTGTGGCATACCCTGGTCGTGAATGGCTCGCAAAGATAGAACTATTCCACCCCTCTTTCGCCGGCAACGACAAAACACTGCGGGTCTGGACTGATCTCAAAAATGAAGATATGGCCTTACTGCCCGGCATGCATCTTGATATTCATATTGTCACAGAGCAGGAGGGGATTAAAGAAATTGCAGTTCCGATACGTGCTCTTATTAATATCAGCAGCAAAAGGTACGTTTTTGTACAGGACGGCGAAACATTCCGCAGGGTCGAAGTAATAACAGGATTAGAAGATGCTCACTACGCCCAGGTCATCGATGGCTTATTTCCCGGTGATTCAGTAGTAGTCGAGGCAGTCAATGAACTAAACAACGCATTCTCGGCAGTGAGGTAGAAGATGCTCAATAAAGTTATCGCATATTCGCTCCAGAACCGGCTATTGATAACCGCTCTTTCTCTCATTGTAGTCTTATACGGCAGTTACGTGATGACGGAGCTCAGAGTGGACGTTCTTCCGGACCTTAATCGTCCCACCGTTACAATTATGACAGAAGCTCCGGGTCTGGCGCCCGAAGAAGTAGAAATTCTGGTTACTTTTCCTATCGAGTCGATGATGAATGGCGCCACCAACGTCCGCCGCGTTCGTTCTGCGAGCGGCATTGGCTTGTCCATTGTCTGGGTTGAGTTTGACTGGGAAACAGATATCTATATTGACCGCCAGATAGTTGCCGAACGCCTCCAGCTGGCGCGAGAAAAATTGAGTGAAGGGATCAATCCCGTTATGGCGCCAATATCTTCCATTATGGGTGAGATATTGCTGGTCGGAATTACTAGTGTCGACGGAGCAACGTCCCCAATGGACATCAGGACGCTGGCAGAATGGGCTATTCGACCCCAGATACTGGCAGTTCAGGGAGTTTCTCAAGTGACGGTTTTGGGCGGCGGACTTAAACAATATCAGGTGATCACCAGTCCCGAAAAACTGATGCTGTACGGCGTCACCCTTGATGAACTGGTTGAGGCTGTCGAAGCCGCAAATGTCAGTGCCGGTGGTGGATTCGTTCTCGAGTCCCGAAAGGAATATCTTATTCGCCTCTTGGGTCGAATCGAGTCGCTGGATGAACTCGAAAACGCCGTGGTAAAGCCGACAAGTTCCGGCGCCATACTTGTGAAGCACGTAGCTGATGTACGCTTCGGAGTCTCTGTTAAGCGGGGAGACGGCAGCGTCAACGGGGAGCCGGCAGTTATCATGGCTATTCAAAAGCAACCCGGAACGAATACGCTTCAGCTTACCGAAGAAGTCGACAACATCTTAGGAGATATTCAGGCGACCCTTCCGGAAGACCTGATAATTCATAAAGAGATTTTCCGGCAGGAAGAATTCATCCGTTCGGCTATCGAAAACGTGATTGAAGCCTTAAGGGACGGCGCCGTTCTTGTTATCATAATTTTATTTCTTTTTCTCTGGAATTTCCGCACTTCTATAATTAACCTCACCGCTATTCCCCTTTCTATTGTCATTACTGCTTTAGTGTTCCACGCCTTTGATATAACAATTAATACGATGACGTTAGGAGGTATCGCTGTGGCGATAGGGGAACTTGTTGACGACGCCATTGTAGGAGTGGAAAACGTGTTCCGAAGGCTGCGGGAAAACCGCGCCAAAGATAATCCCGAGCCTCCTCTGGTTGTTGTTTACAAAGCTTCTGCTGAGGTCAGGGGTTCTGTTGTTTACGCAACGCTGATTGTATCCGTGGTCGTTGTTCCATTGCTGTCGCTCGGCGGAGTTGAGGGCAGAATGTTCGCGCCGGTTGGCTACGCCTATATTCTTTCACTTATGGCGTCGCTGGTAGTTTCTCTTACTATCACGCCGGTACTCTCCTTCTATTTACTTCCCAAAGCAAAGATCATGGATAGTGAAGATGATTCGTTTGTTCTCAAGTGGTTCAAAAAATGGAACGAAAAGGCTCTCAGGATAGTTTTTTTGCGTCCGCTGGCATACGTGGGAGGATTCTCTGCAATGTTAGTTGTGTCGTTAATTGCTTATGCATTCATGGGAGGAGAGTTTTTACCTCCTTTCAATGAGGGTACTTTTACCGTCAATATAGTTGCGCCTCCCGGGACATCTCTGCAGGAGTCAAACCGGTTAGGAAATATAGCTGAAGGAATAATCGCCAAGACACCCGAAGTTATTTCAACAGCCCGCCGCACCGGCCGTGCCGAGCTTGACGAGCATGCTGAAAATGTTAACTATTCTGAAATCGACGTGCGACTATCGGAAAGTGATCGCTCACATCAGGAAGTGATGGCGGAGTTAAGAGAGAGGCTCGCTTATATTCCCGGAGTTCTGGTGAACGTGGGACAGCCGATTTCTCATAGAATAGACCATCTTCTGTCCGGCGTACGAGCCCAAATTGCGGTTAAGATATTCGGGCCGGATCTGGCGACATTACGACGAAAGGCACAAGAGCTCTATGACATGATGACCGAAATCGAAGGAGTGGTAGATATCCAGGTTGAGCAGCAAGTAGACATTCCACAGATTAAAATACGCTTCGACTATCATGAAATACAGCGCTATGGCCTGACCAAAAAAGAAGTTGTGGAAGTTCTGGAGACTGCTCTGAGAGGACGAGTCGCCTCTCAGGTGCTCGAAGATCAAAGAATATTTGATCTGGTAGTATGGTTCGACGAAGAGTCCCGCAACGATCCCGAAGTAATCGGACGCACGCTTATAAAAGCACCTGATGGAACACTTGTTCCTTTGGCGACTTTTGCAGAAGTTGTTAAGACAGCGGGGCCAAACACCATTAACCGCGAAAACGTGGCGCGGCGAATCGTGGTTTCGTGCAACGTGCAGGACCGGGACTTAGCCGGTGTCATTTATGACATCCAGGAACTGGAGGAGACTTTACAATTGCCGGAGAGTTACTGGATAATATATGGCGGCCAGTTTGAAGCACAGCAGGCGGCTGTTAAGCAGCTTTACATCTTATCGCTTTTCGCTTTACTGGCTGTATTCGTTCTGCTCATGAAAGCACTTGGGTCCTGGCGAGGGGCACTTCTTTGCCTTTCAAACCTGCCTCTGGCATTCGTGGGCGCGGTGCTTGCCATATACATATTTAGCCATGGCATTCTTTCTGTAGCGTCCTTGATTGGATTTCTGACTCTTACCGGAATAGTAATGAGAAACGGTATTTTACTTATTACGCACTATCAGCACTTAATAAAATATGAAGGGGAAACTTTTGGCGAACATGTTATTATTCGAGGGACAATGGAACGGCTGGCCCCAGTGATGATGACCGCCTTTACGACTTCTCTGGGCCTGATTCCTCTTGCTTTGGGGGCAGGAGACACCGGCAAAGAAATTCTTCATCCCCTGGCCATTACTATTATCGGAGGGCTTGTCAGTGCCACAGTTTTGGTGCAACTTGTTTTTCCGTCACTCATTTTGAAATTCGGTGAAAAAGCAATTGTTCTGCCAGGCGCAGATGACGAGCTGGATGAAGAACATTTGCATGTGCCTCCGAAACTTTACGCCATGGCCAAAAGACTTGAACAAAAAGAACAACAAGACAATACCAGGAGGTAATTGATGAAATTTCTTTTCAGAGCGACATTAGTAATGCTATCCCTGACGGCACTTTTTATCGCCGGCTGCGGCAGTGAAAAGAAGCAGGAATCGCAGGCTCATGACGATGCCGAAAGGAACACGAAGGCACCTGCAACATATGTGGCGGCTATAGAGCAGTGTGAGTTTCATCTGATGGAAATCACGGAGCTGATAGAAAAAGGTGAGCTGAGCGATGTGCACAGGGAGGCCGCCAAGATTCGCGACATCGCGCTAAAACTTCCGCAGCTGGCAAAGGGCGACGTCCCGGTGGATATGCTAAAGGATATCAATATCAAATCGAAAGAACTGGCAGGCATGTTTACCGAAATTGACAAAGCCGGCGATTCGGGCGATAAGGAGGGAACGATAAAAGCTCACCAGAAGATGAAAACAGTTGTGGACGCCCTGAAGCTGTTCGTCAGCCAAAACGAAGAACAGGAAAATTAACATAAACTAAATTAAGGAGAACAAAATGAAACGACTAATTTTAACACTAACAGTCATGGGCCTGATTTTAGCTGCGAATGAAGCAAAATCTGCAGAAGGCTGGATCAAGGTATACCTCGGAGATTCTGATCGAATTCAGGTAAACGCCAGCGGTAGCTGTACGATTATAGCCACGACTAAAGCCGGAGAAAAGATTGTCCTGAAAGCTAAATTGGTAACACCTGATGAATCTCTCTCAAGCGGAAAACTCGCTTACGGCGGCCAGATTATCGTTCAGGGTAAGAACTCTGTAGAACTGGTCGTTGGAAAGCCTGAGCATTCACACGGAGGCGCAGAGAGCGGACACGGGCATGGCGCAAGTGAAGCTGACGAACATGATGATGGCGATTCTCACGAACATGATGAGACGAACCAGACCAGCAAAGCCCTATCGTATTTCGAGGTGGATTTTGAATTTGCAGGTGATAATGTCGCTTTCAGCGCGGTGGTGATTATCAAGTCAGACAAAGGCACCTTCAACGTTAAAGGTTTTGAGTATCCGTTTTTGAATTATGGCAGTATTGTATTGATGATGGAAGTTCAGTTGGACGAAATACAATCACTTATTGATTCCGACAATCTCTTGAAAGTCCACCCTGCTGCTACTAAAATTTCACTGTTAGCCGAGTCTCTGCCAAGCTCGAAAGATTTTCCAGAGGACGATCGAAGCGAAGTTGAAAAAACGTGCAAGGAGCTCATTGCTCTCTTTGGAGAAATCGATAAAGCTGGCGACTCCCAGAACAAAGCAGCAACGGTAGAGGTTCTCGGAAAATACCGCTCGAAAGTTAGTTTTCTGGCCAAGCATGCTGAGGAAGAAGAAGAACATCATGACGGCGATCATTAGCATTAATGTTCAGCTGTTTGGCAATTGAACTGAAGTCTCCTTTAACAGCAGGTCAGTGGACGGAATTTACTTGTCAAATGCACCCGGAGGTCATTCAAAAAGGACCGGGCAGTTGTCCTATCTGCGGTGACCTGCCCCCCATATTTCAATCCAGAGTTAGAGTTAGATTCTTCAGAGAGAGACTCGTTTGGCAAAAGCAAGAATGTTTCGAACTTGGACTCATCCTGTCTGTCGAAGTTACTCCACAACCGGCTGAAAAGTTCTAAGATCGTCTTGTGGGATGAGCTTTTGCAGCAGTTCCGAACTTCCTGCTCTAAGACTGCAGTAGCAACATGGTAATTCAAAATGGGTTACAGATAGACTTTTAATTATGTGCCAATATTGTGCCAAATTGTTTCAAGTTCATGAGAACTACTCTACATTGAGATTTAGAAAACGGGTACAGCAGCCGACTGTTAATCAGCGGGTCGTAGGTTCGAGTCCTACCGGGGGAATCCCGTTCTATACGTCTCCTTTGGAGATTTGATCAATTCTTCTTGCTATTGAGTCTCTTAATTTTAGATTTCTTTGTATACTATCATTAAGCATTGAATCTGCAACCCCAGCAGTTAAACTAGGTTCTGATTTTCCTTCGGTGATTGACCTATGCAAATTGTTTCTTTGCCTTTCAAGGTCTTCTGTTTTTCTTTCAACTCTAGCCAATTCGCTTATTGCATGACTCAAAGAGCAATTATTTATCTTCACTATTTTTGATTGAGTTTCCTTATCCTCAGAATTTTTAACCAATGCGTATGTTAAGAAATCAAATATTCCCATAATTATTATATATCGTACTGTTCCCTTTCTATCAAGCTCTTTCTAGGAGAGTCTCTTGACTCACATTTTAGTTATATCAAGTCTAAGCGTAGCAAGAACATTGTACTAATTGATAAGAGTCATATATAAAAAGGGGTTGAAAGCCATTTACGATTCTTGACTTAAGAATCTAACAAATCAAAGGTAGTTCAATCAGGATGGTTCGCAAAGCATACAATCCGGGGAGGAAAAAGAACTACAATATTTCTCTCAAGCTTACGAGATATTTATTAAATTAATACTGTGTCTCAAAAACAGTTAACGAAACTAACTCGGAACGTTTCCAATAAACATTCAGTATAAAATGTTATCAACAGGGAATCAGAATAACTTTTGACGTTTGTAGGAAAAATAAAGACTCTTGCATTGTTGCTTCGGAATCTTCAATACTTTAAACCTACCATTCGTTTTATCGTGACCGATCGTGGTTTCGAGAATAACCACTTCCGCTATAACATCCCATTTTTCATTTACTAATTCTATTGGAATGCCAATAGGATAAATTCTTCTACCGCTCTTGTGAAAATCAAGAACACTACCTGCTTTCAATAACTCTTGACTTAAGTCCTCTGCGGTATCGATTTTTAAAATCCAATTGAATTCGATTTCGTAACCCATGAGTAATTCAGAACGCACATTATAAATTCATAATGTTATTAGAGATTTCATGACAATAACTTGATGGCAGCTGTAATTATTAAGTCCACCAAGTCACCTTTATGTTTTTTTATGCTATCGAGAAAACCCTCTCCCCAATTTTGGGTTAGGGATAATTGTTCCATTTTATCCTTTATAAGTTTTTCGCTCTGCCTTTCCTGTACAGCCCTAATCGAGTCTAGCAACTGCGGTGTATTTTTATCGCTCAACAATAGATTCAAGTTGTCCAGCAAAGCGAAGCGTTCCTCTTCTATAGAAGTACGAAGTCGTATGATTCTGCCAACATCTTCGTCACCAGCCTGGTAGATGTCTTTGAGCTCTTCTAAGCGATTGTTTAATGCCCTAGCCTTAGACTGAAGTTTGACTAGTTCAGCTATCAATTCCGTTCCTTCAGGATGTGCTGCTTTCATTTGTTACCTGCTTAGTTGTTCCATACAATCGCTTGAAGCCAACTATCACATTCTCATTTGACATTATCAAGTCGGTAGCTAGTTCAGTGTCACCCTGCAAGATATACCATGCATTACAAAACGCAACAACAAATGCTCTTGCTAGAGGGAAATCCTTTGCGACAAAACTTTTTGAAAAAAACAAAATGTAATCGAGACGAGATGTACTCTCAATTGACGCTGACGGTTCCAGATAGTCGATAAAAACTGAAGTCAGCGGCTCCCACGAGACTATATGCGCCTCGTTTGGTAACGCTCTGATAATTTTCTGATGTTCGATTTTCTCAGCTACTTCTATCTTTACTTTTCTGGGATTCAAGTTTCTTTTCATAATTTTTCGATAGATGTCTGCTTGTGCGCTTGTTCCCTCTTGAGCAAAGTATATTCCTGAGTTACGCTCTCGACGCTTATTCATTTGAGAATGTGAAAAGATGGGAGTTTCTCCGGGTGGAATCATCATAACCGGAACGGCATCACCAAACTGCTTTGGATTATTGAGAACTTTGGCAGCTTGTATTTCTGAGCCGATAAATACATCAACATCTTCAATTCTCCTCTCAACCCTATTTACACCTTCCATGGTTGTAAACTGATATCGCAAATCTAATATGTAACCAAGTACATCTCGCATGTAAGAAACTATTGATACAAAAGTGAGAAGCGGGAAAGGACAATAAATTTTAATCTCTTTTTCTCTAAGATGCTTCTCAACCGATGCCAAGTTTAGACCGCTCAATTCTGACCAACTCAAGGGGAAGTTCTCTTGAGATAATTGTAAGTTCCTTACTCCACGCGTCGTTATACGCTCCTTGAAAATGGGATCTTGAAGCAAGGGTTGGTATGTAATCATTGATTTCATATTTGGAGTGGACGAGGAGAGTTGCTTCTGTAAAGTACGAAAGAAAATTTGCCTCAATCTTTCACTATACTGATCGAAGTAGGAATCTTCCTCGGGGATAATACTGCCCGTTGATATGGAATTATTTGATTCGAATGTATTCTCGTATATCTCAGTCTCCAAAGCCGTTTTTTGTCTCATATGGCTACCGATGTCTATTATTCCATCTTTATACTGTTTGTCCAGTAATCTGAGCTTGCGTTTTAGCCTTATAATGAGGTAGGACATCTGTTCTCCTGAGTAAAGTTGCGGTTTGCAGTGACCTTGGTAATGGCTTTTCGTAGAAATATATACATGTTTTTTCTCATTTTAGCAACCGACTTTCGTTTAGAGAGCCTTTAGTTCGAGTCTAGTTAACCTTCGATGGTTGCATATTTGTATATTATATGTTATGCTCCGAAGATAAAAAGAAACTATCTATATCTACAATGAGTAATTTGGTTCGAAATTGATAGCTAAATCTTTGGCATAATGAGAATTGTCATCAAATCGATACTAATTGGAAAAGCTAATTTTCATCGAGAGGTAATGTGAATACAAATATAGAAGTAATTAAGGGGCTCGTCCTATCGGATCCGTTCATGATTGCATCCTCTCATTGGACATCTACTGAAGCTGCGTTTCGAAGATTGGCCAAAGTGGCGCCAGCGGCCTTGACTCTCAAAACTACTTCAATACTAAATGGAGGGGACGGAAAGGATAAGCCAGGACTGAGCAGAACTAGTGAATGGTTGATTGACTCTGTTGGGAATAATTTTGGGAAGTTCCACGACGGACCTAGGACTTTGGAATTCTGGGATATTGCAACGACATTTAATATGACAACGCATGCAAGGAGCATTCTGCCCAAAAATTGTAAGATCGGGCTCAGTGTCTTGCAGTTAGAGGACTACCCGATGATCCTTAACGGTCTCAATATCGGCAACTATGATTTTGTTGAGCTTAATGGCAAATTTGCGTTTAGACCAATCAGCCAGTTTGTTGAATCGGGGTTGGAGAGAATCATTGCTGACATTGAATTATTTCTTGAGGAGTTTTCTGACCTACCTATTCTTTATAAGCTTCCACGTGAGGCGGTAGTACTTATAGGAACTGATCAATTTAAGAAATTGGTCAGCATAATATCTTCAGCGAATGCAGGAATTATTGTCGCCAATTCGATGAAGTGTTTAGTACCGCCTTCCCTTCTGCGCAAGAACCGAAACAGTCAGTTGGACGGAGTGGTCGTGGGTGAGCAACTATTCCTTGAAACTTACAATATGGTTAATTCCGTCATAAATGATGACTATGATGGACAATTATCACCCTCAGTCGTTGCTTCTGGCGGTGTATGTAACATAGGAGAGGTTCTTGATCTCTTTTCTGTTGGTGCAAAATCAATCCAATTGTGCACAGCTCTGGACACGTTCGGTCCAGAAATTGTGATGTGGTTTAGGGAACAATTAGACAAGATCTGTGAAAACCTAGGCCAGTTTCCGAGCCTAATCACCGACCTCAAATCAGATAGCTCAACACACATTCGAGCCGCGCAAATGGCCAAAGAGTATAAATTCGATCACTTAAGAACGGTAGAGAAGGTCCTAATGGATAAAGGGAAGATGCAAAATGCTTTTGCATATTCTCTTATGAAGGAATGCGTTGAAAGCCCTATTCCGGAACCGAGTGATGAGAAGGAGGATCTGCCCAATGATGTAGAGATGGCCGTTATAGCAGGAAACGTATCTTCATTTCTAATCAGCATACGTTGTGTGATGAAATTCAATTTAGTCTCAAAGGAATTTGCTTCAACAACCTTTTGGCTCGAGTACCTAAAGCGAAGAGGTAACAGCTTCGATTTTGCTATTGTACCAAGATCATCACTCAAATACTTGGAAACAAATCCCGAAGCAGTAGATGACAAAAATACTCCGATAGAATTAATTGTTGTCGCAAAATCCGTATACGAGCTGGTAGGCATGAAAGGCATGAAAATTGACACTCTTGAGACAGTGTACCGTTTTGACGGAACAAGCTCCAGGCATGCATTCGATTGTTTCTTGCAGGAGCAAAGCCCAATTCGTACTGCACTAATCAGTTCAAAAGAAAAGCTGTTGCCACTCTTTAAATTTTGGCATGATTCGTCTGCAATATTGATAAAGCCTCCACTGAGTCAAATTTACGGAATGCTCGGTAAACCAAATCTACTAGACAATTGGGAGAGCTGTTGGAGCACGGAAGAAGATCTTGTACTTGTGACATCAAAAAATTTGCTTAAGAGAGACGAAAATGGCAGTATACGTAAGAATATGATTAATGTGATATTAACAGAAAAAAACGATTTGGCATCCAGACCTGATGTTGGAGCCAAAGAACTTATTAACATGGGTTTTCTAAACTATTGCCGGAATCTGTTGTATAAATCTAGTTGAACCCTTTCTCAAGATTTCTTAGTCTGAATTATGTATGCATAGTGTTGACAAAATCATATCTGAGTTTGATGGAAGGATAGAACAAGTCCAAGAACTGTTTCGTGACTTTTGTGAGAGTACGTGCATAAAAGACTTGTTAAAAGGAGTGCCTTGCTGGGCCATCGTAGGGGGGGCAGTGCGTGATAATCTTATTGCCAGAGAGATTGCACAGAATGTGGAGACTCTTTCTTCTATCTGGGCAGACCTAGATATTTGCATTCCTGTTGCAATTTCAGAGGTTTCTGGGATACGATATCTTTCTCGAAGTCAGAGGTTTGATATTCGCCAAAACACTTTTGGCGGCACCAAAATTATTGATAAAGAGTTAGGATGCATTGACTTATGGACTTGGGAAGAACCTGGAACACATTCCTGTACAGTTCAAGATTGGCGTATTCGCATTTCGAAAGTTGATTTCGGAATAAATAGCGTTGCTTTCCTTTTTCCTCAATTAGAGATTATCTCTGATAAGCGTCTTTATCTCGATTTGAATTGTCGAGAGGTCGAGAGGCTTTCGCCGCGTTTTTTGAAACGGCACCTGCAACCGCTACGTGCATTAGCGATAGTTGACAAGTTAAATAAGAACTTTGAGGAACAGTTCGAGTTGGGTGTATTGATACAAAGCGAACTTATATGGTTAATGCACGAGGCTGACGAGACAATCTTGAACGCATCTTTTGCTTATTTGAAGGCAAAATTAACTACTGGCAGATGGTCCCGAAATCTCATACATCATCTGGATATTGCCTCTAGTAGTCTTGGATGTAGCGAAAGATTCTCACTAAAACTCACCGAGATTAAGGCAAATCTCTAGAACTCTAATTGCCATAAGTGTACAAAACATTTTGCGATTTGATGTGCCGCAAGTGTCGAAACAGAAAGACTCCCATAGATTCATTCATGTTTTCTGATCGTGCTTCATATTGGAGTTTGATTTCATAGAACTCTCTATCTCATTTGCATTCCTAGCACTTTTTGGCTTGCAAATATTTACCTAATATTATTATAGCACTGTTTGTGAGTTTCAAATTTTCCGAGGCTGTCCGCTACTGTCGGTAAAGAAGAAGATATTCCATATCCGGATGAAAAGTTATGAGATTGTCCTGCTGTCGGAGCTTCTAAGGCAGCTTCGAACCAAAGGTTCTAACCTTGCACTCATAACATGGCTCTTCAGTGGGTGTTACGTAGAGGCACCGAAATTTGTGCCAGAATAGAGCCAAATCACATTAAGTCTTTGCCCGAATACTTGATTTAATCCTTACTGTACCTCACAAATGAATGGAGTTTTCGTGCAACTGACTGTCATTCAACTGACCTTTGGTTCGAGTCTCGTCTATTTCTGTATTGAAAAGACCGGCACTTCCTGTCTATTCTAATTCACTATTCAAACCGCTGCTCTGTTTTCATATAAATATTTTTGAAATCCAATAAATGTATCTCTGATATAATTGATATCTCCCAACTCTCTTTTTGCATCAGTAATAGCTTTGTATTTTAGAGTCAGTAATTCTGGAAGTTTTGCAATATCAAGTTCTTTGACGCCAGATTCAACATACTGTTCTAAAACAAAATCCAAAAACACTCTTTGTTTAGATTCATAATCCCCAAAATGTGATTTTGCGAATTCCGATCTTTGACTTCGCTTCAGAGGATTTGTACTAAATGCCACAAAAGATAACACGTCATACAAATCACTTTCTTCTGCATGAATCATAGACTGTAAGTCTTGTAACTGACTTTGAGTAAATCCGGCTTCATTTAATTCTTGTAAGAGCTTTTTCCGTGTGTCAGGTTTGCTCCAAATAGCTCTTAATTCAGCTTCGCTCTTGAAGAAATCGGGCAAAGAACCAAACATTGATTGTAAAAATTCTTCGGCTGAAATTGGCTTCCCATCCGGACTATAAAAAAGAGTCTGTACCATAGAATCCAACTCACGCACTTTGCCATCAGACAGCTTCACTTTTATCATTATTGGCCCTGTAACTTTATCACAGATACAGGGCGCTTTTCCGCATATTGAACATCGTTCAGTAGGAGGCTTTTCACATACGCAGGGAGTCTGTTCACATTTTTTGCATTCCTTCGGTGCTGGACCTTCGCAGACACAGACAACCTCACCACAAGTTTCGCAGGGCAGAGCATCTCCATCCCATTCAGGATCCAAGAAGTGTTTATGTGCACCCACGAAATCATATAGTGTAAAATAATCCTTACCGTCAAACAGGCGAGTACCTCGACCAATGATCTGCTTGAACTCTATCATAGTATTTACCGAGCGCATGAGAACAATATTCTTAAGCTCCGGGGCATCTACACCAGTGCTCAGTTTTTGAGATGTGGTAAGCACAGTAGGAATAGTTTTTTCATTATTCTGAAAATCCCGTAAATGCTGATTTCCCAATTCTCCCTCGTTTGCCGTCACTCTCTGACAGTAGCTTGAATCCGTGCTGTCAGCATGTTGGTTGATCAAATCCCTAACGGCAAGAGCGTGAAGTTGGGTGTCACAAAATACAATTGTTTTTTCATTTTGATTCATCATTTTCAAAAACAACTTTACTCTATATTCCTCCCGTTCCTTTATCTCGATTACACGGTTAATCTCGGCCTCAGTATAGATTCTGCCTTCTTCAATCTCACCTTCAAGCACAGTATCATCAGGGGTATAGACGTATTCATCAGCCGTAGTACTAATCTGCTTCACTCTAAACGGTGTCAGGAAGCCGTCATTTATGCCTTCTTTAAGAGAATAGATGTAAACAGGTTCGCCGAAGTACTGATAAGTATCAATATTCTTATCCCGCTTGGGTGTCGCTGTGAGACCTATCTGTACTGCCGGGCTAAAATATTCCATGATAGCTCGCCAGGTGCTTTCATCATTTGCCCCACCACGATGGCACTCATCGATCACAATAAGATCGAAATAGTCCTTAGGGTATTCGCCAAAATAAGGTTCGCCATTGTCTCCGCTCATAAAGCTTTGGAAAATTGTAAAGAAAACAGAACCGTTGGTTGGCACCTTGCCTTTTTTGCGGATGTCTGCCGGACGGATTCGCACCAAAGCATCTTCTTCAAAGGCTGAGAACGCATTGAATGCTTGATCTGCTAAGATATTTCTATCGGCCAAGAACAGAATTCGGGGTGTTCTCTGTCCATCTCTTCGCAGGTTCCATCTACTATGAAATAATTTCCAAGCTATTTGAAATGCGATAGCGGTTTTACCTGTACCGGTGGCAAGGGTGAGAAGTATGCGGTTTTCACCTTTTGCTATTGACTCTAACGCTCTGGTGATGGCATTTTCTTGATAATAGCGGGGTTGCCATGTTCCGCTTCGGGTTTCAAAAGGTGTCTCATGAAATTTATCCCGCCACTCGCCAGCTTCCTTGTTTACGCTATCTTCTTCAGCAAAGGTCATCTCCCACAATTCATCGGGACTTGGGAAATGATCCACATCCCCTTCTTTGCCTTTCTGCATATCGATACCGTAAATCTTCAACCCGTTACTGCTGTAGGTGTAGCGAACCTGTAACCTACCAGCGTAGTCCTTGGCTTGCCCAACACCTTCTGTATAATGCTTTTCGTCTGACTTTGCTTCAATAACAGCGAGATTACGATTGCGGTATTGCAAGACATAATCGGCAGAATCGGGTTTACTACGTTTACCGTGACCGATTAGGCGACCTTTTGAGATAGGGAATTCCATGCGGATACGACTGCCATTTACTACTCCCCATCCGGCTTTTCTTAACGCCGGGTCAATATAGGTGGCTTTGGTTTCTGCTTCGTTCATTTTCTATTCTTATGCGGCCTTTTCTTCTGTCTCTGTAAGTTCGCCGTTGAATGCTTTATGCAGGATGGACTTCTTGAGTTCGTCCAAAGAGTCAAATTCCTGTCGGTACTTTGATTCGAGAGATTGAGTTTGCTCATTCAAATCGTCAAGTTGAGCAACCATTGTTTTTTGGTTAAAAATATCGGCAGGATAACTGACGGCAAAGCCCTTGATCTGTTCTTTTGTTATTGCTTGGCGAGTGGCACCTTGCTCACCGATACCCAACAGTAAATCTTTGTTGTCATCTGATATTAGCGAATAGTGCAAATACTTTGAGGTCATAATTTCCGGCTTCACTCTAATTATTGAAACATGTTGGTTAACTCTTGCGGGTAAGTATTCCTTGGGGACAACACAGCATCTTGCTACCGATGCTCCTGTAATATTCAATAATACATCACCCATTTTAACTTCGACGTTATCTAATTTTGATGCTTGTTCATCATCAATGAATACAAGATTTCTTTTCCGAAATCCATCATCGTAAACATTGAGACTTCTAATTAAAGGAACCCCTGATTCTTTATAAGATGTTTTACCACCTCTTGGAGTTGCGCCACTGCCAATTTTCGTTGTCAGTTCGTCCAACTTGTTCTCAACCCACCCGTCGCCTTTTTGGGCTAAGATTTGGTTCAGTTGGCTTTGGAAGAGGTCTTTGGCGTTTTGGGTGTTGCGTTCTACGTTTGCTTTGGCCTTGTCGATTGCTTCGAAACAAATGTCTAATATGGCAACTATGCGCTCTTGTTCAGGTAGGGGTGGGACGGGGATAGGAATACTTCCTATCTGAGCTTTATTAATCGAATTGAATACGGCGCCTACATTGCCATCTATTTCATTCTCATGCTTCAAAAGGAAATTGAACAGAAATTCTTTATCAATTGATTTACTCGCTCTTATTGAGGCAAGTCCCCTTCCAATGCATATATGTTGTTTTGAGAAGTTTACTGGTCCAACAGGTGCACGTACAGACATCAAAATGTCGCCTTCAAATGCTTCCTTTGTAATTCGGGATGTCCAAGTATTGGGATCACCTATATACTTGTCCGTAAACTGTTTTTTTCCTTGATAAAAGGGTAATCCTATTCCTTCCGAATTGTAGAATTTGCTCGCTGGCGATTGTCCTGCAATTACTTCACAAACTTCGCCTAATTGCCTCATTTCCCAACCCTGTTTCATTTGTGCTCAATTCGCTTGCCGAAAATAGTGGGTTGACTGAAACTAATACTCATGCGGCTACTTCTTCAGCTTCAGTCAGTTCGCCTTTAAATGCCTTTTGCAGGATTGACTTCTTGAGCTCGTCTAATGCCTCCAATTCTTTCTGATAGTTGGATTCAAGAGATCGGGTTTGTGATTTTAATTTATCAATTGTATTAACTATTTTCTTTTGTTTAGAAAGAGACGGGTAGGTTACTGGAAATTCTCTGACTACATTTACGTTTAGATTGGGGACTCCCGAACTTTGAATACTCGCTTTTGCCAAGGATTTTATTAAAGGTGAGTTCAAATAAAATTTGAAATAGTAATTGTTTAGTTTGTCTGCGATTGGTCTGATAAGTGTTAAGCTTACATAAACACTAAATTCAAAGTCATGCTCAACTACACCTGCTTCTCCGTACTTTGCACCAACTCTTGAGTATAAAATATCTCCTTTTTGAGGCTTGTTTTTTTTGGTTAAATGTTGATGGAATTTCTTGGAGATGAACCTATACTTATCTAATTGCACTTCTCCATTTTTAACATTTTGAGCCGATAAAAATGGAACACCAATATCCTCATCTACATATTTTGGCGTTGATGCCACTCCACATGTAATAATGCTACATAAATCAAACATCTTCTTCTCAACCCAACCGTCACCTTTTTGGGTGAAGATTTGATTCAGTTGGCTTTGGAAGAGTTCTTTGGCGTTTTGCAGATTGAGTTCGACATTGGCTTTGGCTTTGTCGATTGCTTCAAAGCACGTATCTAATATGGTAACAATGCGCTTTTGTTCAGGTAGTAGGGGAAAAGAAAGTTTTTTGTTTTTTAGTAAGCGATAGTGTCTCGCATACCCCAAATCATCTATGGGGATTGATTGAAGTTGATAGAAGAAAAAGCGAGCATCAATACTTTTAATTGGTAACAGTACTTTTACACCATCAGCACCCAAAACAAAATCAAAATCAATGTATTTTACCTTTTTGGTGTGGTCACCAAATATAACAATCGGTCTTTCCACTTTAAACACATCTTTAGGGTTGTCCCAATATCCATTGATAAAATCATCTTCTTGAGAAATAATTGGATACACCCCTTCGGTCAAGAATTGTTTTTTGGGTATCTTTGAAGTTGTCTTAACTGTATCAAGACAGTTTTCAAATTCTCTTGCTTTCCAATCTTGTTTCATATCAACTCTTTGATGCTCGCTAATATGTCTTTTGTTTCGCCATCCAGCGTTTCCATTTCGGCAAGAATTTCTTGCGGAGATCTGAGTGGTGCTTCTTCAGGTGCGTTGGGGTTCTTTACGCTCAAGTCATAGGTCTTAGTGTTAACGTCGACAATGTTCACCGTCCAGCTTTTCTCGCTCTCAGCTTTACTTTTTCGTAGTTTCTTGAACTCAGCCATATCACTATCATTCAGCGGATTGGTCTTGCCCATATTACGACCAGGCTTAAGCTGATAGTACCATATCTGTTTGGTCGGTTTTCCCTTATCAAAAAACAGCACAACTGTCTTTACTCCTGCCCCCAAGAACGTACCTGCAGGCATATCTAAAATAGTATGCAGAGAACAAGTTTCGAGCAGGTGCTTCCGTAAAGACGTAGAGGCGTTATCCGTATTGCTCAGGAATGTGTTTTTGATGACGATACCTGCACGACCACCGGCTTTGAGAATCTTAATAAAGTGTTGTAAAAAAAGAAAAGCGGTTTCGCCTGTTTTTATATCAAAATTCTGTTGAACTTCTTTCCGTTCTTTACCACCAAAGGGAGGGTTGGCCATGATCACACGGTATCTGTCTTTTTCCTGAATATCCCGAATGTTCTCAGTCAGGGTATTGGTATGAATGATATTGGGGGCTTCTATGCCATGCAGAATCATGTTCATTATACCTATGATAAACGCCAGATTTTTCTTTTCCTTACCGTAGAAGGTCTTTTCCTGAAGAGTCTTCAAATCAGTAGTGGTTAGCGAATCTCTGTCCTTAGTCATGCGAGCATAGGATTCACACAAGAAACCTGCAGAACCCACAGCCCCGTCATAAATCGTTTCCCCGATTTGTGGGTTCACGACATCAATGATGGCACGAATGAGCGGCCTTGGAGTGTAATACTGCCCTCCGTTACGCCCGGCATTACCCATATTTTTAATTTTGCTTTCATACAAATGGGACAGCTCGTGCTTGTCTTTGGTAGATCGAAATGGTAGTTCATCGGCAAGCTCAATTATTTCGCGAAGATTATATCCGCTTTGTATTTTGTTCTTCAACTCAGTGAAAATCTCACCAATCTTGTATTCGATAGTTTGAGGGCCGTCAGCCTTCTCTTTGAATTTTGAGAGATAGGGAAAAAGTTTGCTATCGACAAATTGAACCAAATCAGGGCCAGTCATAGCTTTCTGATAGTCAAGTTTACCGTCTGCTGTTTTCGGCATTGCCCAATTGGCCCAACGGTATTCTTCATCAAGAATGAAACTATATTTCTTCCCCTTAAGTTCAGCTTCATCTTTCTTATCGAGTTCGAGATCATCCAAATACCGAAGGAATAAAAGCCAAGACGTCTGGCCAATGTAGTCTAATTCACTATCCGCACCTGCGTCCTTGTAAAGGACATCATCAATATTCTTAAAAGTCTGTTCAAACATTTTAATTTACTCCTAACAGCCTATATTATGATTTCTATTCACAACTAAAACATCAATAAGTGCCCTATATTATCAATTTACCATTAGATTGGTCTTAGTCATAGCTCTTATTTGTCTATATGATATTTGGATTTCAAACCTGTCATAGGCCTCTTGCTGTGGAATAACGCTTCAAATACAATATCCCACCTAAGTTAAAAAAACTGATTGTGCCGGTTTGGACTGTTCTATAAATTACCGCTGAAGCATCGGTAGGTATGACATTTCGCTGTACAAAACATTGGACTGGAGATAAGGCGTGCCCGACCACAAGATTGATTTGACAAGAATTCAAGGCGCATACGACTTTGAGAGTCTAGTCACTAACTTGATCTTTTTTCATACTTTACTAAGCGTAGATTCTATTAAGAACTGCACTTCCAAGGATATATTCTGGGTGGAGTGGCAAAACGATAAGCATGAGAACTTCTATTATCGGTTTATCTTTGTTAGCCCTCAGCAACAGCCCGACGGGCTAGAAGCTTCTTTGAAAAAGAAATTTGATCAGAAAATCGCGCCTGATTTGAGTGCCAGACCGGATCATAAGTTCTACCTCTTCCTCAACACGAATCTGCACCCAGATCCCGAAAAGAAGTTCCCCAATCTGGAGGTGTCAACGGCAGATGACATCAGTGAGATCATCTCAAAGGAAAATTGGTGGCCGATATTCCACAAGTTCTTTGAAGGAGGCATGCATATCAAAGACGCCGAGGAGTGCGAGTTTCTCAAGGCGTTCGCAGAGTCCCTGGCTCCAGCAGTTGAAGGGTTGTCAATCAAGGAAACGACAAATGTCATCTCCTGGGTCAAGTATATCGCATTCTATCGGCCCAAAGAGACACTTGCTTTCTGCCACGCACTTTTCGATGCAACACCCAAGGATGACGAGGTAGAGAAGCACCTGGTATTCGGCGAGCTTACGCTCAACAGAATGAGTTATTTAGAAGAACTCACGGGTATTCTCGAACCTATAGCAGCACATAAAGAACAATTCGGTGATGCACTTGAACTGCTTCTACGCATCTCAACTGAACTCGACGAAGATGTCCATCCGTGGAAAGGCTACTTGTCAAAATCTGTAGAAAACCTCACTGGCTATTATTATGGACGAGATTTCCTTGTGAAGAGTGGCCGTGCAATTTACGATTCTAGTTTCAATCAAGAGACACTTGATGTTGTTGAGCGCATGCTTCAAGAAGAAACTGATATTGACCTCCTATTCAGATGTTTGGCGGTCCCTCCAAATTTGCTCAAGATGAAAGTAGTTACTTCGGAGTGGTCGGGCGACAAAAGTGTTGTAACGTGGAGAGAGTACCGCCTTCCATTAAACGATAAAAATTTGATTGAAGTCAGAAGAAGAGCACTACACCTAATGTTCAAAGCGTTTGAGGAATCAAAGAATGCAGACTTCAGACATAGGTGCCTTTTTGAATTACAAGATGTCTTTCGCCACATTTCATTGACTCCTGATCTTGAGAGCGAATTCAAGCAATTTCTTACGTTCATTAATTCTCACTCCGACGAGGAAGATCCCTATACGCAGAATTGGTTTCTCGAAATTCTTGAATTACTGGCTGGAACTGGATTGAAAAACATTGTTGAATCAATAGGTCCATTAAAGGACAAACTAAGTAACAAGTTTGAAGCGCAATTGTATCATCTGCTTTTCGGTAAGAAGTCATGGGAACTTTCTGAAATAAAACTGGAGCCCTTAGTAGATAGTGTTATTAAGTTTTGTGGCAACGATCACAGAAAATTTATCCAGACATTGGATAGTTTTTACAATGCTGGCAATTCCTATGCACCTGGAATGCGAATTTTCTTACAAACCATCGGCATTTCACAAACTGACTTCGCAAGAAAGGTATTTGATACTTTTGCAAGAGATTTGTATTTGCACTCGAGCCTTTCGACTCAACTGATAAGGTCCCTGGGGTACCTGCTTTGTGGAATAAGGCTTCATGGTATTGAAGAATGGCAAAATACTGTTGAAGTTTTGAGAAATGATTTTAACAAAAACTCAGCTATCTTCATATTAACCAGCCTTCAACTTCATGAATATGAAAAATTCGAAACTGGCGACCTTGAAACAATCGAATCATTGATCGAAAGTGCCGACGATGAGATCCGCATACTCGCGTCCGAGACACTTTGGTACTTTTACAATTTTGGTGACTATTCAAAAGTACTCAAGATTTATGAAAAATTGGCCGCTCATATATCTCAAGACTTGGCCTCTTCAATCCTAAAAGGTCTGGCTCATGGTATACAAGAGGCTACTTATCCCGCAAAATGGGCAGACGTTGAAGGAAGAAAATCTCTTAAAGACATACTGTTTGTCCTAATTGACTTCCCGAAAATTGACTGGGACACTTCGTCCAATTACTACTTGGAATTATTGCTTCGCCAATTATGGAAACACAGTACTGACGACCTACTCGAATTCTTTCAACTCCGCCTTGAACCCGAAAGAACCAAACGTGAGAGCTACGATCCCCTCCCATATGAGCTTGGTACTCTGTTTCAGAGAGTGAGCGACGAGAAGCAAAATGAATTTGTGTCACGTGTCTTGGAATGGGACGTCAAGCACTACGGCATTTACTGGATAGCCCGCTTGATCGGCCTGGCCTGCAACAAGAATGTTCAGCCCGCGACCCTGGAAACTCTTCACAAGATTTTGGTCCGACCCCAAAAGAGCCAACTGCTTCTAATTGCCAAGTTGCTCGATCAGATTCCCCTCGGTGACACCTTTTACGAATTGTCCATGCGGATAGTCAAGAAGGGATATGGTCGGAAGGAGATTAGAAGTCAGCTGTATTCTTCCTTCATCTCAACCACCGGAGGTTCCCGGAAGCTAGGACAGCCATTCCCGTCACATGTTCAACACATGACGTTGATTGAGAAGTACCGGACCCTCAACAAGAAATCTAAGAAAGTTCAGACGTTTCTGGATTCCTGGAGTGCGGAAATCGAAGTCATGATGCAACGTGATGAGGAAGAGGATCTGGAGAGATAGATGAATTCCGCTCTCCAAGATGTTCTCCAGTCGGTAAAGGCCTTCGATTCAACACAAGGTTTCAACAACCGCAATCATCTGGGTCTGAGGACCTTCGGAGAATTGTACGGACTGATACAGTTATGGAACAAATCAGTGAAGTGCAGGTTTGACACCTGTGAGATCTACTATGGTTTTGTTCAGAACTTGGAACCCAACACTATTTTTGTCAAGCCCGGCGCGCTCAAGAAGGCAGAAGAGGTGCGATCCAAAATTGCATCAATACGATATAACGGTAGAGACGATTTCTTCCTAGGTATTAACTTTGCAATGGATGGATACTTGGCGAGCCTGTCAAGTACGTTAGACTCTTTAGCACAGATTGCCAATGCTGTGGCGTATAGTAGACCGATCGACGATGTGAGCTTTCGGAAGTTGGCCATGGACTGCAATGGTAGGAAAAACTCTTTTGAGGCCCTCATTGCCGACAATTACTATTTCCCAGGCAATTCTAATCTGTCGGTCGATACATGGACCAACGGCTTTAAAAAGATGCGAAACAAGGGCATTCATGTTAACACTTTTTTCCCTTCAATTGGCAGTCTTCAGCTAGCGAACCCTGATCAACCAGCGGAGTACCCGCAATGCGAAATAACGATAGATCCGACGTTCTTCACTGGTCTTCCGTCGACAGCTCAGCACGATATGCGTACTTACACTAAGCTGCTTCATAGCAAGGCGGAGGAGTTTGTCAAAGACGCACTCAAGGAATTGGGAGTCTGGCTTTCAGCTCAGCACAGTCAAGGACTCTCAATCCCGACTCATTGATGGATCAAGTATTGGCCATTGCACACCGAGCTTGCGTTTAGCATTATAGGGATATGATATCCGAGATAGCTTGGGAAAACGTCCGCTGGCTACTCTCTCATACAATTCTAGCAACCGAGAATTACGGCTACTTTGAATCATCAATGGACCCTAAAAGCGATTCAGAGAGTGCTGAAAAGAAGAGGGCAATGGCAAACGGCAAGTCGCGTCTATAATTTGTCCAATCCTTGATTTCATGGCTTCGAACTAAGAGTTCGCAACCTACCACCATAAGTTATTTCACCCCAAGCACTTATCTTTATCGAAGTGATTATGTGCCAATTCTGAGACACTTGTTTCTAATCAGTAGCAAAAAATGTGATGCTTGTTTGCTTGACATACTTCAAAGTAGTGGGTAGAGGGTATGCATGAAACACATCTCACAAATATGCAAGTCGCTCACTATAAGCGGAAATCAATGCAAGTCACCTCCACAAATTGGCATAGAATTTTGTTACTTTCATAATCCCGCGAATTTGCAGAAGAGAAAAACTGCTAGTTCAATCGGAGGTAAACGGGGAAAAATTCGCACGACTACGCTCAAGCTGGATACTGTCCATATCAGATCTTCACAAGACGTAGTAAATTTGTTAGTAGAAACCGTTAATCAAGTGAGAGGAAGTGAAATTAATCCCCGCATTGCTAATGCCATCGGATATTTGACAGGAATAATCTTGAAAGCAAGAGAGCAAGGAGAAATTGAAAAGAGATTAAGCGAACTTGAATCTTCGCTTAGTCAGACAGAGCGGGAAATTAGCCTGTGTCATTAAAACAAAGGATTAGAGCATTGGAAAGCCATCCAGTTTTACAAACAATGGGACCCAAAATTGATCCCATCATTGAATACATTGTTACAGGACAAGACTTTGATACTCTTTGCAAGAATCTTAATATATTTTACAGACCGTTGACCGGTCAAGGGGCATTGCTTCGATTGTACTTTGGGGAGCGAGATGTTGACCAAGACACCAAAAAACCTTTTTCAGATAACATTTCTGCATGGCACCGAATTGTACTTGAACACATACTCCAATACCCACACAAAGTAGCTTTTCATTTAGCTGATTTTGATCTTCAACATTGGGAAGCGCAATTTCGTGAGTGTGAGCATATAAAGTACGGAAAGATACACGTGGCTTGAATGAAGAATTATATTAGCAAACTCGAACGATATTATTACATTAGGTTATTATATGGACCAGCCTATAAATCAAGACAATTATAAATACATAAGTGTTGTCAATAAAGTCCCACATGATTTATTAAATCGAGTTGCAACTGCTCTTAAAAAGTGTCATCTAGTTTCTTCAAAATATGAAGAATTTCGAAAATCAATGTTTTCGTATTTATCATTTCGAGTAAATAAAGATTGCGCATATGTAGGGAAATCCGTTAATCGGCAAAGACACCAATCCTCTGCTAAAGGACCTGACTTTCGGTGCGTCAGGATCGCAGGAATCGAGCATACTTTAAGTTTTAGAGAGGCCCAAATTGTCAAGATTTTGTGGGAAGCCCATGAAAATGGGACCCCTGATGTCAGCAAAGACTACATAATCGATAAAGTTTGTGGACCTGACTCTAAAATAGTGACTTTGCGTGATGCGTTTACCGACAGATTAATATTTAAAGCCATTGTGGCTGTAGGAAAACGCAGAGGAACAGTTAGAATAATTTTAGATTAATTTTTCTCCTAGTATTTAGTAATACCGATTTTTTTCATTTTTTTTTGTTTCCCACGATATACCCCATGCTACTCCCAAATTCCTCCCGGTTAGTATTGTTATATTCATACTAAGCAATGGAAATAAAGACATACAAAACTTTGTGAAATCCTCGAATTGAAGCAGGTAGCTCCTTGCTGTTCCTGCTCTCGGGTGTGACGACTTTGAATAGGAAAGTAGAAGATTGAACAAGAGAGTCAATATTTGTACGCGGAAACTGTCCAATTATGATAGGGGCCGAAAAGAAAGGAATCAGAAACTAGTACAAGCGGAAGAGATGCCTACCACAATCCTTCCAGGCGAATATGATGCCATTTGTTACGATGTTGAACGCGGAATAAGCTGGGGAGGTCGTGAAAACATATATATCAAATTTAAGATTTACGGTGGAGCGTTTGATGGCGCTGAGTTGTTTATGGCCTGTACTTATAAAATAAAATCAAAGATGAGCTACCGTCATAAATACTATCAACAATTTTCAATCGCAAATGGGGGACCTCCTTTTAGAGGACAGAGACTTTCACCTTGTATCTTTAAGAATAAAATGTACCGGGTGCTAGTCAGAGATACTGTAAGAAAGTTTCCAAACCAACGCTTGATGCCACAATTCCTGCAATATTCCGTTGTTGATACAATCTTGGAAGTATTGGCCGGAGGACCAATGCAATGAGATTCTGTAATTCCTTATCACTAATTCATAACGGATTATTAAAGTCTCTTAGTTATTTACTATCTACTCTTAACCTATTACAAACTACTACATACCAATTACCAACTTTCCTCACAGTTAAATGCTTGGCTGTTAATAAGCTAAGTTCCACTTTGCTGACGAAATTGTTCTACAAATATGAGGATGAGTACTTTCCCGAGGAGTACTCTGTTGATTTTTCTATAAACTACACAATCAACTACACGGGGGGGCACTTCTGCCCTCTCGTAATTTCCTCAATGTGTGGAGCTTGGTGTTATGGTAGAAGATTCGGTTCCTTAACAGGCGTTCATTATTGTGTTAGGAAAGCTCCATAGTCAAATGAACCAACTATTGACAGCATCAAAAGTCGCTCAATTGCTGGGTGTAAAAAAATCGACGATCTACCAATGGACTCATCAGCAATTCATACCGCACTTCAAAATAGGCAAGCTCCTTCGGTTTAAAGAAAGTGAGGTGATAAGTTGGATAGATAAACAATCAAGGAAAGGTCGGCATTTTCGACGAATTTCGATAAAGAACCCACGAAACTAGAATGTAAATTAGGAGGATTTCATGAAAGACAATCAAGTTTCTGATGCAATGGTAAGAATGCGTGCAAGTTGGTTGGCTTGGAGATATGAACTCGAATGCGAAGAAGTTATGAACGTCTTAATGAGAACAAAAATTACTGTAAATGAATCAATTTCTTCAGATTATTTTCACTATTTAGTTTTCGAGCCTTCCCTCGAAACAGCACTTTTATTCCTTAAGCCCAAAATTGCTTTGATGCTGTTTAGTGATGTGAGCATGGAAGAAATTAAAGCGTGGCTTGAACAAACTGAGACATTACTTGGAAATTTTGTAATTGAGATTCATAGCATTGAAGGGTTGTGCGGAATGGAGGGCGAGTATGTTATTTAAACTAAACAAGAGCTTGTTGCACTTTGAATTCATCAATCTAGTTCATTTGTACGAGAGCTTATTCATTGCATCAGATAAATGGTCTGTAGCAAGATGTGAATAAATCATTGTCGTCTTAACATCAGAGTGTCCAAGCAGTTTTTGTACTGTAGGTAAATCAATGCCCTGCATAATCATGTGACTTGCAAACGTGTGACGCAAAGTATGAATCTTAGTAACGTCTGGGTAGCCACAGCGTTTCGAAATTGTTTTCAGACGTTCTCTTAGCTTTAAAGTAAGTGGACCACCATTTTTCCCTTCAAATATAAAGTCGTTCTTCCCCACGCGCTTTCCTCTCAATTCAACGAATAATTTTTGAACAGATTCTGACATTGGAATTACACGTTCGCCAGTTTTCGGACTCCAATACTCTTTTGCTTGTATTTTGATTCTCCTTTGTTCAATTTCAATGTCGTTCCACGTAAGATATTTTAACTCGCCCAATCTCATACCGGTGTTAAGCAGTAGAAAGAAAATCGGATAAAGTTCTTCACCACAATTATCCAGAAGCAATTTTATCTCGTCCTTTGTTAGAAATCGAGGCATTCTTGCATCATTTACTTTTAATTTATTTACACCTCTGGTAGGATTGACTTTTAAGTATTCCCATTTTATCGCATAGTTCATCAAAGTTCGAAGTGTCTTAAGTTCCATGTTGACAGTATTTGATTTTGCAATGATGCCTTTATTAAGCGGGGTTGTACGTCGCCACACCTTGTATTCTTCGAACAGTTTAGGTGTCAACTGACTCAGATTCATCGATTGATTCCGCATCTCAAGAAACTGCTCAAAATTCGCAAATATGTTCTTGTACCTCACGTAACTTGATTGAGCGTGATTTACCTTTGAGAATTCGTCAAACTCCTTGAGAAAATCGTTGAGTTTAACTTCGGTCATTGACAGATTCAATTCTCCTCTCATGATTCGAAGCTCAATATCAGCCAAGGCTAACTCAGCAAGTTTTTTAGAGGGACCTATTTTCTTGCGATACCTACGCCCCTGATAGGTATAGTCTGCGTACCATGTTCTCTTACCCCTTTTCCCAATTCTTTGATAAATTCTTCCCATAATCGTTTGGCACAAATTTGGCACAAGCCATTTTCAGTAACATCCGAAAATGATAACTTCTTGTCAAGTACTAAGTTAAGCATAGGAAAAGTTTTATGGCTGGGAGACAGGGATTCGAACCCCGATTACACGGTTCAGAGCCGCGCGTTCTACCGTTGAACTATCTCCCAGTATCTAAAGTCTAAATAATCGGCGTTCGACAAGCAAACTTTAAGCTTTTAAAGCATCACAGCGGCTCTTCAGAAAGGCCAATATAGCTCTCCCCAGCTATTCGTCAAGGTGGCCTTGCCACTTTAAAGTGACGTTGTCACTTAATACCCGATCTTTCTGAGCAGAAAAACTCAATTATTTCCCCCAATAATGGAAAAGCAAAGCCCTGCCTTTGATCTCGACAGTCGCCTTGCTCAGGCGGATTCTATTGCGCAAAGCCTTAGATTCCCAGGGCTGGACTGTCAAATTTTTGACATCATACTCCGTTCCGGTACAAGTCAGCTTGATAGGATTGCATACTGCCTTAACAGATATCAGATTGCCGGTGCAATAGTTAAATTTGAGTTTTTGATTGGTTATAAGCTTTATTTCTAACTCATGATTAACCAAGCGGACTTTTGCTTTTCTTATTTTTGGGTTGGCAAGTAGCGATATCAAGCCCATAAAATGATCCGGCTGACCTACCCGCGGCATTGCTATATCAATGCTGCTAAATTTTTGCTTTAAACAGTACTCGAACGCCAGTTCGCTGTCGGTTTTGTCCTTTTGGACAGGATGCGAAATAACTTTTGTGCGTTTGCTTAAATTAGCCAGATGTTTTTTGTTTAATGAATCAAAGTCGCCTATTACTAAGTCCGGCGTTAATTTCGAAAGTTCAAAAAACCTATGACCGCCGTTGGCTGCGATTTTATATTTCCCTCGACAAAGCTTTTTGTAGAAACCAAGTTTTGTTTTCGGATAGCGGCCATGGACAAAAATAACAGCGGTTTTCATGGTATTAAGGCTGCCGTTTCAGGCTTTGCACTTGTCTGGTAAGCGCCTGGCGGTCGCTCGCCCCAAAAAAAGATGAACCGATTACCAAGATATCCACGCCGGCAGCGACTACGCGCTGTGCATTATTTTCAGCAATGCCGCCATCGATTTCAATCATAGTAGATAATTTGTGCTTGTCGATATGCCTTCGGGCTGTTTCTATTTTTGGAATGACAGATTCGATAAAACTTTGCCCGCCGAAACCGGGATTGACCGACATCACCAATAGCAAATCAAAATGTTCAAGATAGGGCAGCACTTTTTCTATGTCGGTCGCAGGATTGAGCGATAACCCGGATTTCATGCCCATCTTTTTTAATACTTTAGCATGAGCAAGTGGGTCGGGGTGAACTTCGATATGAAAGGTTATAAGGTCCGCGCCGGCTTTGGCAAACGGTTCAAAATATTTTTCCGGCTCACTCAGCATCAGGTGTACATCGAGAAATTTATCTGTCAGCTTATCGATTGTATTAACGATGCCCGGCCCAAATGAAATGTTCGGTACAAAATGCCCGTCCATTATATCAAGATGTAGCCAGTCGACCTTAAGGCTGTCACATTCTTTGATTTCGTCTGCTAATTTTGAAAAGTCTGCCGCCAGTATAGACGGCGCTATTTTTGCCTTTGTCATCGAAAATTCTTTCTACGTTTTTTATGAGACCGGTTTTTCTTTTGAAGCTCTGGCATTGGTGGCAGCAATATGTGCATTTCTCTTTAAGCCATCAAGCTTTGGTCTGGTCAGCGGAGTTCCGGCAGTCAGCGCCAAAAATTCTTCTCTGGTTTGTATTCTTTCGACTATAGCAGGATCAAGATACTCCCCCACACCGCCACCGACAAATTCCTGATGAACCGTAAACTGGGCGGCTTTGTTTTTAGGGCAGACATCCTGACAAATGTCACAGCCAAAGAGACGCTGTTTCATTTTTGCAGCAAGGTCAGCGGATATATCGCCTTTTTTTTCAATTGTCAGATATGAAATACATTTGGTCGAATCAATAACGCCGTTTTCGAGAATCGCGCTAGTCGGACAGGAGACAATACACATTGTGCAGCGGCCGCACTGGCCGTGGTCAATCCCATAGGGGTTGTCCGGTTCAAGTTCTAAAGTTGTCAAAATCTCTGAGAGAAAAATCCAGGAACCGAAATCTTTATTTATCAGCAGAGAATTCTTGCCAATATAGCCCAGTCCGGCTTTGGCGGCGTAAGAGCGCTCAAGCATGGGGCCGTAGTCTACATACCAGCGGAAGCCAGTTTCTTTGGTGCCATCAGAGGTCCTCTCTATTTCTAAAATTAGCTTCTTGGTTTTCTTAGCAATGACTTTGTGATAATCTTTACCGCGCGCATATTTAGAAACAATGCCATAGCCGCTTGGTAATTCTTTTGAATCCGGCTGATAATAGTTCAGCCCCAGCATAATGATAGAGCGCACTCCCTGCATTAGTTGCCGCGGACTGCTGCGCCGCTCCGGCTCTTTGGCCATATAGCTCATCTCCCCGTGATAGCCTTTAGACAGCCATGTTTCAAACTGCTCTTGAGCCTCCGGGATATCATCGGGACTGACAATGCCGCAGAGGTCGAAACCGCAGCTATATGCCAAATTTTTAATCTGTTCTGAATTAATCAATATTCTTCTAAAATTGCCTCCGAATTTAATATAGCAGGATTTGACTGTCTAAGAAGAGCGAAGAAATCATTTCGCCTCATGCGTCAAATTCTGAGGCCGCAAGAGCAGTTTTGAAGAACAAATTTTGGTCTTAAATTGTAACTCAAGTTAACTCTTAAGCTTACAGACCGCCTGTTTTATGGCTCAAAAACCACCAAGAGCCAACTGCCATCGCCAGATGTTGTAAATCTTAAAAAAACTGTTATTTTGAGTCTCCTGAAAGTCGATTTATAGTATTAAAGATTATAGTGAGGAAATCAGATGACAAACGTAGAAGCAATGGCAAAAAACGCTCTGGGATTCAGCAATAAATCTGATAAGGAAATCATAGATTTTGAGAGTACTTTTGGCGCTCACCACTACGGCCGGGTGGAGCTGGTAGTCCGCAAAACTCAGGGACAGTGGCTATTTGATGAAGAAGACAAAAAATATATGGATTGCCTGGCCGCTTATTCGGCAGTCAACCAAGGGCACCATCATCCGGCTATAGTCAGAGCGCTGGTAGAGGCCTTGCAGAACAACTACGCTTCGGTAATTTCAAATGTCGTTTATACTGATTCTCTCGCCATATTTTTAAAAAAACTGGCCAAGCTGGTGCCTCAGATGGGTCCCAGGTTTGGAGACAACGGCAACAAAGTTCTCCCCAAAAACGGCGGTGTGGAATCTGTGGAGACAGCTATCAAGACCGCCCGATGTTTCGGACATCTGGAAAAAGGCATTGCCGACGGCAAACAGGAGATAATTGTTTTTGAGAATAATTTCCACGGCAGGACAATGGCCGCTATTTCAATCTCCTCTACACAAAAGTACAAAGATGGTTTTGGTCCGCTGATACCCGGCTTCGTGACAGTACCATTCGGCGACCTTGAAGCAGTTGCCAAAGCCATAACCCCCAATACTGCCGGCATCTTAGTAGAGCCGATGCAAGGCGAAGGCGGCATGTATATATCGCCAGCGGGTTTCTTAGAAGGAATCCGAAAACTTTCTGATGAACATAATATCTTTTTGATATTTGATGAAATCCAGGTCGGCTTGGGACGTACCGGTAAGATGTTTGCCTTCCAGCATGAAAATGTTCTGCCGGACGGAATAATTTTAGGCAAAGCTCTCTCTGGCGGCATGGCTCCTGTCTCGGCTTTTGTGACTAACTCTAAAATTATGGATCTGGTTTTTCAGCCCGGCCGCGACGGCTCTACTTTTGGCGGTTACCCCCTGGCCTGCGTAGCCGGCATAGCTGCTCTGGGTGTAATTGAAGATGAAAAACTTCATGAAAACGCTGAGCGTATCGGCCAGATTTTAAAAAGCAAAATAGAAGATATTGCTTCCCGCTCGAAGCATGTCAAAGAAGTCCGCGGACGCGGGCTGTTTATCGGTATTGAAGTTAAAAGCGGTGACGCCATGTCGTTCTGTAATAAACTCTTGGAGCTGGGCATGCTTTGCAACGACAGCCACGGGCATACTATCAGGATTTCCCCGCCGCTAATAATTGACGAAAGCGATGTTGATTATATTACAGAGCGGCTGGAAAAAGTATTAGTCGATTAGTCTGAAAGCTATTGCAAATTTTGTTTTGCGGCGGGATTGAAAAGTTTAATCCCGATTAATACTGTTGTATAGAGAAAAAAGACCCAGGAAATCCACAATAATGGGAAAAACAAATAACCCAAAAAATCGGTAAAGTATCCACCAATTCCAATTGCAACAACTGTTGCAATGAAACCAACATGATGGTCCTTTCTGACTTCAACAAATCTCTTTTTTCTACGATCATATACTTGTAAGAGAACTACCACACAGCCCCAGCATATAGTGAAAGACCCGAAAAACACCCAACCCGAATAGAAGGGTGAAGCTTGGACCGAATCAAAAAACACTCCTACGAGCAATATTTCACATGCAATTAGGGCACAATAGTAAATTATAATTTTTAGGAGTGAGTTTTTCATTTCAGCTCTATAGTTGCACTTTCTTGTTTAAATGATCAGAAGAACTTTTTAGTGAACCTACATAAATAGCCCCCAGAGTAATCCCAGCTCCGAGCAACTGCATGATAGTAAAACTTTCGCTGAAAATTATTATCCCCCAGACTGTAGCCAGAATCGGCTGCAAGAGGAGAATCAAGCCCGCCCGGTAAGCTTCAATTTTTGACAAGCCTTCGGAAATGGCTCTCCAGCCTATCGATTGTACTAATAGAGCTAATACAACAAGAACCGCCCAGGAATATAAATCGGGCGGCAGAATATCCTGGCCTTCGATTGCCGACATAACACCCATAAAAAGAGCTGTATACAGAGAAATCCAGGCCATGAGAGTAACAAAATCCGGCAGCTTCTGCTTATGTCCGGCGTATTTGACTGTCACCAGATAAGCAGCATAAGAAAGCCCTGTCAGCAGACCGTAGATTATCCCCCGTAAATAAAGATCGCTAAACTCAATATCGCTGCCTATCCCGGCCAGTAACACCACTCCAACCATAGCGGATATGGCAGCAAAAAAGAATTTGACTGTTAGTCTGTCTTTGAAAATAAAATAACCCAGAATTGCCGAGGCGAACACCTGCGTGTTTCCTAAGATAGTGGAGAGACCGGCACCGGCATATATTATCGACCTGTGCCAGAAGAAAAGATCAAATGAAAAGAAAAATCCGGCAAGCGCTGTCCAGCGCATTATCGATGGCTCTATCATCAGCGACTTTTTACTTATAGCAGCCCAGGAGAAGAGAATTAGCGCACCCAATAGACATCGCCAAAAACCAATGGCAGTTGGCGACATCAGAGAAACTCCTATCAGCTTGACAAGTATAGGCGAAAAGCTGATACAGGCCGCACCGAAAATTAGCTGAATTATACCTCTGTTGCTTTTTATATTCATTCGTTCATTACCGAAGTTCCGGCGAATATATATTGTTTAGGAATATCTGGAAGAGAAATATTATTGTGGTGAAATAAATTTGGTGTTTGATACAATGCACTAACAGACTAATATTCCTGCCACCTGTATCCGGCAGCAACAATTAGTCCTATTAGCGACCAGGCCAATACTAATGATGTTCCGCCGTAGCTCATAAAAGGCAGCGGCAACCCGGTAACCGGCATAAAGCCAAGGGTCATGCCCACATTCACCAAAAACTGAAATAGCAGCAGGGTGGTAGCTCCGATGACAATATTGGAGGCAAATTTGGAACGGCATTTGGCGGCAATCCTGATGGCTTTTATGAAAATAAAGGCAAACAAACCGATGACAATAATAGCTCCCCACAATCCAAATTCTTCTCCCAAAACCGAAAAGACAAAATCCGTATGCCGCTCCGGCAAAAAATCAAGACGAGCCTGCGAACCTTCCAGAAAACCCTTCCCCCAAATACCGCCCGAGCCAATTGCTATTTTTGACTGAATAATCTGATAACCTGCTCCGCGAGGATCCGTACCGGGGTCAAGAAAAGTCAGGATACGAAGTTTTTGATATTCTGCCAGACGATTCCACATCAGCGGCATTATCGAGCCGGTGGCAAGGTTAGCGGTGAATATTAAAATACCAAAAATAAGCCCCGGCCGGTAAACAAAGAGAAATACGAAGAGCAGCCCCAGATATATAGCCCAGGCTATCCAATGTGAGGCGGCGATAATAGAAACAAGAGGCGACAAAATCAAAAGCAGATAAAATGGAGACAGCCCCGACCAGTACCACATTGCAAAAAGAATTACCGGAAAAACCATTGAGGTACCCAAATCGGGCTGCTTGAGAATAAGCATAACAGGTAGCATCATTATAACTGCCGAAAAAGCCATTCTGCGTTTAGAGGCAGGCGGAAGTTTGGTATAGGCGAAGTATCTGGCCAGAACAAAAATCAGCGCCAGCTTGGCTAAGTCTGATGGCGCAAAATTCATCGGTCCGACAGACAGCCATCTAAAAGAACCCATCCGCGAGGAACCCACAAAGAAAACTAAAACCAAAAGTAACAGGGCCAAACCGTACAGAAGATAAGAGCTGAAGTCATAAAGTCTGAAAGGAAAATGAATAACTGCCGCAAATACAGCCAGCGCTATCGCCAGCCAGATAAGCTGCCTGACAAAGTAAGTTTGCTTAAAAGTAGAATCGGCGTAGTGCTGGGCTGACATTATCATAGCTACTCCGATAAGTGATAGCAGCAGAGTCGCAGTAATGAGCTGCCAGTCCAGTTCTTTGTAGTTAAGAATCAATCGTCTATGCCTTTGTTTTCAGACTCATCGGCCAGAATAAAATCATTAATTTTGCTTCTCTTTTTCATAAATGCTTCAATAATTTTGCCGACCATCGGTGCCGCAATTTCGGAGCCATGACCGGAATTTTCGATAATTGCCGCAACTACAATTTCGGGCGATTCCAAAGGAGCCACACCAATAAACCAGGAATGATTTTCGCCGTGCGGGTTTTCGGCCGTTCCTGTTTTTCCGCCTATGGAATAGTTTGTATTTTTTAGATGACGCGCCGTGCCTTCTTCTCCCTCAACAACCAGGCGAATACCTTCTTTTAGAATGCTTAAAGTCCTTTCAGAAAAAGGCAGCTTAAATGACAGCTCCGGAGTAATGGTCTCCGGAGCCTTGTCAGGATAATAAATTGTTTTGACCAGATGCGGACGGTATACTTTGCCGCCATTTACCACACCGCAATAAAACTGAGCAGTCTGAAGCAGATTTACCAGTAGCTCCCCCTGCCCTATCGCAAGGTTAAGCACCAATCCTCTTGACCAGCGACCTTTGCCGAAAGTCGAGTCATAGTAAGCAATGTTTGGATTCAGACCTTTGTATTCGCCGGGGAGGTCAATTCCCACCCTACTGCCAAAGCCACTCAGACCATAGTAGTAGGACAACTTGTCAATACCCAGCTCTACTCCCAGCTGATAGTAATAAACGTCGCAGGAGCGCTCCAAAGACTCTATCGCCTGGGTTTTGCCGTGTCCACCGGCTTTCCAGCACCTGAAAAACCTGTTGCCAAATTGATAGCCTCCCACACAAGGCTTGAAAGTTGTATGAGCTGTCACCAGGCCTTCTTCAAGTCCGGCTCCCAGAGTCACTAACTTGGCCGGTGAGGCCGGAGGATAGAGCCCTCTTAAGGGCCGGTTCAGCAGCGGGTGAGTACTGTCAGTAGATATCGCCTGCCATAAACTTTCCGGAATCACACCGGAAAAAATGTTTGGGTCGTAACTTGGAAATGATACCATCGCCAGAACCTCGCCGTTGCGAGGATCCATGGCTATTACACCTCCGCAGCAAAAAGTATCCATGGCTGCCACGCAGGCTTTTTGTAAATCAATGTCAATTGTAAGCCAGAGATCTGCTCCGGGTGTTGGCTGCTTGGGCAGTTCCTCTTTGTATTCACCGATAATCTGACCGCTGGCGGATACTTCAAGCAGAGCGGTACCTTCAAGCCCTCGGAGGAGCCGGTCGTATTGACGTTCAAGTCCCCTTTTGCCAACTACGTTACCGGGACGGAGATCTTCGGCTCCGCTTGCTTTGAGTTCGGCTTCAGAGATTTCACCCACATACCCGGTAAAAGCTTCAATTCCTAATCTTTCTGAATAGTGCCTGACACTCTCCATTTGATAACTGACACCCGGAAAACGATTGTACTGTTCTTCTAAGACGGCTATCGTTTCAAAAGGCACGTCTCTTTTTATGGCTGCCGGTTGATAGCGGCTGACTGTGTTTGCTTTGATTCTGCTTCTGATACGGGTTGTGTCAAAACCAATCAGGGTTGAAAGCTGCGGCAGAGTCCTGTACTTGACTTCTTCAACAGGAATAACTGAGACCGTATAAGATGGCCGGTTGTAGACAATTATGCGGCCTTCACGGTCATATATCAGACCGCGCTTGGGAAGAATTGGCTGAACTCTTATGCGGTTTTTTTGAGACATTTCATAAAGCTTTTTATGCTCAAATACTTGCAGGCGTACCAACCCGGCCAGACAGAAAAATACAATCAGAATGACAAATCCGATGGCGTACCGCGAGCGCTCGGCAACTGATAACTTTTCTCTGCCAAATATCATTAGAAGACCGATTTAATATTTTCTAAAGTAAATCTTTTCTCCTTAAACAGAAAAAACAACCAGGCGACTAAAGAAGTATAGATCGCACTGGGCAGACAGTAGGACCAGGTTAAAAACAGAATTCTGTTTAGATCGTTTATTAGTATGGACAATAGATTGTGCAGCAAGACAGCGCCAGCCATCAACAAAACCTTTGAGTAAATGGATTCTAAGTTAAGTTTTTCGCGCACGTGGAATACTGCGATTCCGATCGTGGCCAGTAACAAAGCCTGCCAGCCCATTCCGTCAGGATTTCCGGCTGACATAACCATACCGGCTAAAAAACCGAACCAGGCAGCAGTTAGCTCTGATTTGAAAATTGATACTAATACAACCAGCATCGCCGGAACGTTGATGGCGATCATGTACAAGGCTGTAAAATCTCTCCAGATGACTTCATTCATCGCGATCAAAAGTAAATAGAGTACGAAAGGAATATAGCGAATCATTTGATATCAGGCCTCAAAACAAAAAGTTCTTCCAAAGAACCAAATTTGGCCGCAGGGTCGAGCATAACTTTGCAAAACTGGGCGTCATCGGGACGAAAAATTTCCCTGACAGTCCCGACTGTCAGACCGGCGGCATAGACCCCCCCTAAACCGGAAGAAACAATCAAGTCCCCTTCATGAATTGTACCCTGCACCGGAAAGTTGTCCAGCACCAGACCTTCATTTGTTTTATACTTTACGATACCCATTTCTCGGGTTTCGGCAATTCTGGCAGCTACTCTGTTGGCCGGGTCTGTAAGAAGCTGCACCACCGAAAAATTTCCCAAAACCTCGGTTATGCGCCCAATCAGTCCGCTCTGGTTAACAACCGGCTGGTCGACCGCTACTGTATCTCTGGACCCGCGGTTGATAACTGCCGATACCGGCAAAGCCCCGTCGAAAGTAACAGAAATAACTTTAGCAGGTACCAGCGAATAGCCGAGGGGCGGTTCAAAACCCAAAAGATTCCTGAGCCGCTCATTTTCGCGGGCTTCTTCCTCAAGTCCCGCAATACGGCTACTGGCGCTCACCAACTGCTCCCTGAGCAGGTCGTTTTCTGCGGCAACCGCAGTCATTTCCATCATGAAATTCTTAATCTTAAAGAAAGGGTAATAGAACGAGCTGATGACAAACCGGCTGGCCGGCTCAGTAATATTCTTGCCGCCAAACAGAAGCAGAATTGAAAAAAAAACCAGCACTATGAAGTGCAGGTTTCGCCAGTTTTTTGGAAATAAGTTAGAAATCTGGTTCATTTTATCCGGCTTTTAGCGCCGATAGCTCTCACTACTTAACTTGATCAATTAACTCCAGAACCTCGCCCGGAGATGTTACTGTCATTAACGTTTGTCGGTTTTCTTCGGATTTCATTAAGTATGAAAGTCTGGACATTACATTCAGATGTGCGCCAATAGCATCTTCGGGAGCAGCGATTATAAAGAATAGATTGACCTGCTTATGGTCGATCGCCTCAAAATCTATGCCCTCGTTGCTTCTGCCAAAGGCGATTACTATGCCCTTGACCGATCTTGTCTTGGCATGTGGAAACGCCACACCATAGCCTATCCCGGTGGTTACCAGTTCTTCACGGTCTTTGATATCTTTTAAGAGCATATCTCTGTCTGAGACCATATTGGAAACGTTAATGAGATCTACTAATTCTTCAATAACACTTTCTTTGGAATCCGCTTTTAGGTCAAAAACTATCAGATTCTCTTCTGAAAACTTAGAAAGTTTCATTCTACTCTACCTTTACTTTCTCTTTTCTGCTTCGCTGACCAGTAAAACCGGAATCTCATCAACAATTGGAAACGCTAACAAGCATATTTTACAGGTTAAACAGTTATTATCCGATTCATAGTTTAATTTTTTCTTACAGACCGGGCAAGCCAGCTTGTCCAGTAATTCATTAGAAATTGTCATTATCTGTCCACATAATTAATCGTCTTATACACCAATTCTTGTAAACCGGGCAAGCCAGCTTGTCCAGTAAATCATTAGAAATTGTCATTATCTGTCCACATAATTAATCGTCTTATTCACCAATTCTTGTAAACCGGGCAAGCCAGCTTGTCCAGTAAATCATTAGAAACTGTCATTATCTGTCCACATAATCATTATACTCATTCGTCATATACACCCATTACTCTGTACTTTCTGATTCGCTGCTCAATCAATTGTTCTGCGCTGAGTTTCTCTAACTCGTTAAAACTCTTCAGTATCTCTATTTTCATACTCTCAGCTGTCTTTTCAGGGTCGTTATGGGCACCTCCAGACGGCTCCGGAATAATCTGGTCAATTATTCCCAGGTCCAGGACATCTTGTGAAGTTACTTTGAGCGCTTCAGCAGCATCAGGTGCCTTGGCAGCATCCCGCCACAGAATAGCAGCACAGCCTTCAGGAGATATTACTGAATACCAGGCGTATTCAAGCATCAATATTCTGTCTCCCAGACCGATCCCCAATGCTCCTCCAGAGGCTCCCTCACCTATAATAACCACAACAATCGGCACTTCCAATATAGCCATCTCACGGATATTTCGGGCTATGGCCTCGGCCTGACCACGTTCTTCAGCCTCTATGCCGGGATAGGCCCCCGGCGTATCGATTAAGATCAAAATAGGAGTCTTAAATTTTTGGGCTATGTAGAAAAGCCGAAGAGCTTTGCGGTAACCTTCAGGGTGCATCATCCCAAAATTATGAATTAGCTTTTCTTTGGTATCACGTCCTTTTTGCTGTCCGATAATCATGAGAGACTTGCCGGCTATTCTGGCAAATCCTCCGACCATGGCTTTGTCATCCCCAAAGCCCCGATCTCCATGCAGCTCAAGAAAGCCCTCTGACAATAGCCGTATGTAATCCATAGCATAGGGTCTCAGGGGGTGTCTGGCTATCTGGACTTTTTGCCAGCGAGTAAGCTTGGAATAAACATCGCCGCGCAGTTTTTCGAGCTTTTTCTGGAGTGAGGCTATCTCGCCGCTGAGCTCTACCGACTCGCCGACAGAGAAATCTCTCATATCTGAAATTTTCTTTTCCAGTTCGGTGATTGGTCTTTCAAAATCCAAATGTGCTCTCTCTGCCATAAAACTTCATTCCTGCCCTTTTACAAGCGCTAATTTTTCCTTTTTGAAAAGGGCAATTTGGCTACCAAGATAAGAAACAGGCCCAGAATTACAACCATAAAAAGGACTAACAGCGTAAACACCAAGACCCTGTCCCACAAGAACATGGCCAGGGCAAAGAGTCCGAATATGACGGCCAGAGAGTAAAACACCAAAATCACCTGCCGGTATGATAAGCCCCCTAAAGCCAGGTAATGAAAGAGATGCCTGCGGTCTGCTTTCATGAGGTTTTTGCCGGCTGCTAACCTCCTGATAATCGAAGAAGCTGTTTCTAAAACGGGCACAGCTAAAACCAGCAGCGGCACATAAAGAGCTGTGAAAGTAAATGACTTAAGCGGGAATACTAAAGAAACGACTGCAAAGTAATAACCTATTTGCATTGAACCTGAATCACCCAAAAAAATTCGGGCCGGGTATTTATTGTAATACAAAAACGGAATCAAGAAGCCAATCATGGCGTATAAGAAAATCAGCGAGGCCCCGATGTCATACATATAACCTATAACCGACATAGTCACAGCGCTGATTAAAGAAACTCCCGCAGCCAGACCGTCGAGCCCGTCTATTAAGTTGATGGCGTTAGTGAGTATGACCACCCAGCCGATTGAAATAATCGGTGACCAGCCGCCAACATCAATACTCCCCCAGGGAGTAGTCAGCAGCTCTACCTGCAGTCCGCCCATGTAAATTGTTAAGCCTGCTGCAATTTGCGCCAAAAGTTTTACCCAGGCCGGCAAAGGCGAAAGATCGTCTGAAAAACCGACCAAAACAATTATTAGTCCCCCAAAAAATATGTAAAACAAAGTTGATGATAACTCAGCTGTCAGGCCTGGCTCCAGAAAAAGAACCACGACCACTGTCAGCCAGACCGCAGCAAATAATACCAGCCCGCCTACGACAGGCACCGGACGTTTGTGCCTTTTATGTTTTCCGGGGAGATCAACCCAGCCCTGAGATTCGCTTAACTTTATCGCCCAGGGCAAAGCTAAGCCAGACAATACCAGGCTGACCGTAATAGTAATGAGCAGATTGACTGTTGACATTATTATTAACGAAATATCTTTCTAATCATAGCCAACAGATTAACAAAAATAAAATTAACAAGCAACGGTAATGGCAGAACAAATCGCGCCAGCCAGTCCTGGCGATGCTTATTAAAATATTTGTACAGCGACAGATGATGATAAAAGCTTCTCTTAAGAGTACCTGCCTGGCTGCCTTCGCCCCAATCATGAACAGCACCAGCTGATGGCACAAAGTAATTTTTAAAACCGGCCATTACGAGCCTCTTGCAAAGATCGGTATCTTCCATATACATAAAAAACCGTTCGTCAAATCTGCCGATTTTTTTAAACAGCTCTTTTGAAATCATCATAAAGGTAGCGGCGACGGCCGGGACAGAAGTGATTTTATCATAATCCGGCTCAGTATATCTGCTATTCCTTTTAGAAAATAAGCCGATTACCCCCCGACGGGAAAAAAGGATGTTGGAGATCGTCGGCAGCCGGCGACAGGTCGGCTGGAACTTTCCATCGGGGAATCTGAGTCTGCCGACAACAACGCCAACCCGCTCTGAGCGCGAAAAGCTATCTAATAGTTCTGCGATGGCGGGCTGGTCTAAAAACAGGTCCGGGTTCAGAAACAAAAGCAGAGCCGACTCTGCCATCTCTGCGCCGGTGTTACAGGCAGACGCAAAGCCTTTGTTCTGGCGATTCAGATGCAGTTTGGCTCGAGGACAGAAATTCTTAACAAAGGTCGGGCTGTTGTCCGAGGAGTTGTTATCAACTACGATTATTTCGTGTTCGATTCTTTCTGCCGCAACCTGAAGATGTTTAAGGCAAGTTTCTAAAACAGGCAGAGAATTGTGAGTTACAATGATTATTGAAACTTTGGCAGCAGATACCGGCACCGGAGATTAATTCAACTTCCCGAAGATCGCTTTGATGCGCAGCCACCAGACCATCCAGATTGCTTCGCGCATAATTTTCTTTGACATTTTAGAGCTGCCGGCCACCCGGTCTATAAAGACAATCGGAATTTCCTTGATGCTGAATCCCTTTTTCCAGGCACGCATGTTCATCTCTATCTGGAAAGAATAACCGGAAGCCTGAACAGCATCCAAGTCAATCGCTTTTAAAACATTTAATCTGAAGCATTTAAAGCCGCCGGTAGCATCGCGGATAGGCATACCGGTTATGATTCGTGAATACATATTTGCAAAATATGACAGGAGCAGCCGTGACATCGGCCAGTTAATGACATTCACGCCGGAAATATAGCGTGAGCCGATAACCAGATCATATTCCTTAATTTCACGCAGGAAATCTTTGATATATTCAGGGCCATGTGAAAAATCTGCATCCATTTCAAAAATATAATCGAAATCTCTTTCGATGGCCCACTTAAATCCGGCGATATAAGCTTTTCCCAGACCTCGCTTGGCTTCGCGATGCAGCACAAATACTTTTTCTTCGGATTCTGTCAGACGGTCAGCGATTTGTCCGGTGCCGTCCGGTGAGTTGTCATCGACTACCAGCACATGAATACGCGGGTCCAATGGCAATACGGCGTGGACAATTTTTTCAATATTGTCCCTTTCGTTATAGGTCGGGAAAATTATTAAAGCTTTTTGTGCCATAAAATTACTTCTTAACTGTTAGCGACAATCCGGTTGCCGCGATTTCTATAACTATTGTCCATAGCCTTGACAATATAGCAATTATTGGCGCGATTCCCGGTAAAAAAGGCATCAGCATCTGGCTCATCATCCATTCTCTGGGTCCGAACCCGCCCGGAGCAAATAAGACCAAGTATCCAATCTGATAGGCCCCGGCAAAAATTCCTATGGCTGAAATCAGCGACAAATTCTCCTGAGGTGCCAATGATTGTATCAAAAGCCAGAAAGCGCCTCCATAAAAAATCCAGGCGACACAATAACCGACAAATACAAGCGGGGCAACTCTTTTGTCCATTGAAAAAGTAAGTTCCGGTCTGGAGAGTTTTCTCAATATGTAATTGCATACTGATAATATTCGGTTAGGCCAGATAATAATTGAGAGGGAAATAATTACCATCAGGGCAGTAAACAAATAGGCAAAACTATCCCCCAGAATCCTTATCTGGTCTACAATTATCAGCGGCTCGATTTGGGCGGCTATGGCCAGAATCAAAAACGACGAAGCGCTCATAAAAATTTGAGATATTATAAATGAAGCGGTAGCTTTTTCCGGCGACAGGCCATGCAATCCGGCGTAATAGATAATTCCGAACAGTTGCCAGATTTTGCCCGGCAGATATCGGCCCAGATTCGAAATATATGAAATCTTAAAAGCCACCGGCAGTCTCAGCCGGTGTCCAAAGCCTCTGACTATCAGGCTCCAGGTAGAAGAAAACAGAAAAAGTGAAAACAAAGCTGCTGCAAAAGACAAAACCAGGTAGGCCGGGCTGGCAATTTCCCAGTCATAGCTGCTGATATCTTCCCAGTTTGTGCTGACCTGCAGATATAAAAAATAAAAAACAGCTGCTACTAAGATTATTTTGATAAATAAAATTGCCTGAGACTTAAGACTGTGCTTCTGGCCTGTCTGAACTGATGTCATTTATTACTCAATAGAAACATTTAGAATCAATCAGTTCTGTCTTTTTCTGCTAATAGTTTGTCAAACGAGCGTTTGAGTTTAACACGAAGATCCGCTACTTCTTCTTTTAAGGCTGTCTGCACTTCCAGAACAAAGCCCATCGCAAAAAAGCCCATTCCCAATCCGGCCAGCAGAATGACCAGATAAAGCAGCGGACGATAGCCTTCGTTTTCGAACAATCTAAAATAGACAGCCACCAGACCTGTGATTAGAGCCAATAAAAATAATACGGTTCCGAACAGACCAAAATACAAAAGCGGCTTTTTTAAGAATTTAATCTGAAACCAGACTGCGAACATATCCAGCACACCCACCGGAATTCTCCAGAATGAAAATTTGGTCTTGCCGGCATACCTGTCATAGAGCGGAATTTTTACTTCAGAGATACGGTAACCTTCTTCGGCTGCCAGTACAATAAGGTAGCGATGCCAGTCCCGTCTTAAGAAAATATTTTCCACAATCTGACGGCGGAAAGCTTTTACAGAATTTAAGTCATGTACATTCAGTCTGAACAGCGTTCTTGAAATCCAGTTATAAATTAATGAGACCAGTTTCTTATTATATTTGCCCTGTTTCCAACCGGTGCAGATGTCGGCTCCGTCTAAAACAGGCTGAACCAACAAAGGAATATCTTCCGGTTTGTACTGCAAGTCCGCAGGATAGAAAACAAATATATCTCCTTTGGCAATGTCAAAACCTGTCTGCAGGGCGGCAGTCAGGCCGCGGTTGCGGCTGTGAATGACGTAGCGGACATAATCATATTTTAAGGAAGCCTCTTTTAGTCTGGCTATGGTGTTGTCGGTTGAGCCATCGTCGACAAATATCAATTCATTAGTGAAACTAGAATTTTTCTGCATTTCTTCAAATTGAATACAGAATTCCTCAATGTTGCCTTCCTCGTTTAAGGCAGGAACTATGGTAGTAACCAGCTCTTTGCTTGCTGTAATATCCGACAAAATTAAATTCTCTCCAGTCGATTCAGTGACTTTTCAAAAATACTATTTTGAATACAGACGACAATGTTTAAATGTTTATATGACTTACCAACAGTTTGGTGTCAAAAATCCTGATTTATTTCTTATCTTTCAAAAACAATCCGGCCCCCAAGAACAGTTTTATAGACCTGAGCCGATAGCTTATAACCGTCAAACGGCGTGTTTCTGGACAATGAGTAAAACTTTTTAGGATCTACTGTCCACTGTTTATCCGGGTCTATAATAGTGATATCGGCTTCGGCGCCAACCGCTAAAGTTCCGCCTTTCAGATCCAAAATTTTAGCCGGACTAATTGTCATTTTCCTGATGGCGTCAGCCCAGCTCAAAAGTCCTTTATCTATCAGGAAAGTTTTTATCAGACCGAGCGTAGTCTCAAGGCCTATCATTCCCGGAGGTGCCTGGTCAAATTCGCAGTCTTTTTCTTCAGCCGAATGAGGGGCATGGTCTGAGGCGATGCAGTCGATGGTACCGTCGATCAGACCCTCAATTACCGCATCCCGGTCACGAGCCGATCTCAGAGGAGGATTTACTCTCAAATTAGTGTTAAATTCTTTGCCTATTTCTTCATCGGTAAGAATCAAATGATGAGGGGTGGCTTCGCATGTAACTCGCAGGCCCTCTTTTTTGGCAGTCCGGATAGCTTCAACCGCTTCTTTGGTGGAGAGATGCTGAATGTGAATGCTGGCGCCGGTCAGGCGCGACAAAGCGATGTCACGCAGAACTGCTATTTCTTCTGCCACCGACGGCGTACCCGGCAGACCCAGCCGGGTAGACTGGAAACTTTCGTTCATGACCGAGCCGATAGTCAGAAACTGGTCTTCAGCATGTTCCATCACCGGGATATCAAACATGCGCGAATATTCCATAGCTCTTCGCATAATCTCCGGATTTTGCACATAGTTACCGTCATCGGTAATAGCGACCGCCCCAACTTTGACCAGATCGCCAATCTCTGCCAGTTCTTTGCCTTCGATATTTTTTGTAATGGCGCCTACCACAAAGACGCGAGCATCGGCATCTTTGGCGCGGTCCTGCACAAACTTGACAGCTTCTTGAGAATCAATGCGGGGAGTAGTGTTGGGCATACAGCAGATGGTAGTAAAACCCCCGGCGGCGGCGGCGCGGCAGCCGCTTACAACTGTTTCTTCATCTTCGCGGCCGGGTTCCCGAAGATGCACATGAATATCTACCAGACCCGGCACCACCAGTTTGCCGGAGGCGTCGACTATTTTGTCTTCAGGAAGATTTTCAATTTGTTTTTTTAGTTCCGCAGATTCGATTTCAATGCCTGCGATTTTACCTTGGTTGATTAAAATAGTGGCATCTTTGCCGAATCCGAGCTCGGGGTCAATAACTTTGCCTCCGCGAATGACCATGTCAAATTTATTTGTTGCCATGTTTAAGCTAATTCTTCCTTGCGCCCGGACAAAAGATACAAGACGGCCATGCGCACTGACTGACCATTGGTAACCTGCTCCAGAATCACCGAGTTTTTAGAATCGGCGACTTCGCTTGAGATTTCTACGCCTCTGTTAATCGGGCCGGGGTGCATGATAGTAAAATTCTTGTTCAGCCTTTTTAGTCTGTCTTTGGTCAGGCCGAACAAGTTGGTATATTCACGCTGCGACGGGAACAGCCCGGCCTGCTGGCGTTCCAGTTGTATGCGCATTACATTGACAACATCGACGCCTTCTAAAGCTTCATCAAGATTGGTATAAACATCACAGCCAAACCGCTCAACTTCCCGCGGCAGCAAGGTCGAAGGACCGCACAGGGCCACATCGGCGCCCATCGTCTGCAGACCCCAGAGGTTCGAGCGGATTACACGGGAATGCTTGACATCGCCGACCAACAGCACTCTGAGACCTTTGAGCCGGCCATATTTTTTGCGCATAGTAAACATATCAAGCAGCGCCTGAGTAGGGTGCTCATGACTGCCGTCACCGGCGTTGATTATGTTGGCTTCCATGCAATTGGTCAGGAAATACGGCGCTCCCGGAGAGCTGTGCCGCACTACGGCCATATCTATTTTCATCGCCTCGATATTCTGAACAGTGTCACGCAGTGATTCGCCTTTTTTAACAGAAGATGTTGAGGTCGAAAAATTGACGGTGTCGGCAGATAATCTTTTTTCAGCAAGTTCAAATGAAATGCGGGTGCGGGTTGACGGTTCATAGAACAGGTTTACAATAGTAATGCCTCGCAGAGTCGGCACTTTCTTAATCTTTCTTTCTATGACTTCACTAAACGTTTCAGCCGTATCCAGTATCAGCGAAATATCGCTTTTGGGAGTGCTTTCTAGTCCCAAAAGATGCCGTGAACTTAACTGGCTCATCTGTTTCTCTCGTTTGCAATTTCTACATAAACTTCGTCTTTGCCGTCAAGCTCTGTGACATTGACAACCACCTGGTCATCCATGGCAGTAGGTATATTGGCGCCGACATAGTCAGCTCTTATCGGCAGCTCTTTATGGCCGCGATCTACTAATACCGCCAGCTGAATTGTCCTGGCCCGGCCAAAATCTACCATCTGGTCAAGCGCCGCCCGGACTGTGCGGCCGGTGTAAAGCACATCGTCTATGAGAATGACGTTCTTATCGCGAATTTCAAAAAGAATATCAGTTCTTTGCACTATCGGCTGCTCAAGCTTGGAATGGACGTCGTCACGGTACAGACTGATGTCCATAAGTCCGACCGGTACTTCGACGCCCTCGAGTTCTTTTATGGTGGCGGCGATTCTTTTGGCCAGTATCGCACCGCGGGTCAGAATACCGATAATTACTAATGATTCTGCTCCGGAATTGCGCTCCAGTATTTCGTGGGAAATGCGTGTTAAAGCACGGCTTATCTTTTTATCTGAAAGGATTATGTTTGGCCCCGGAGTCAAGCTGTCTTCTCCGCCGATAAAGATTCAATTTTTGAGTTTAAGTATGATGCGTCTGAATTGTTACGATTGAGCCGGATTTTGAGAAATTGCGGGTTCATATTCAGGTCCTTTAGCAGCATCTCCGTACCACCTTAAAAGGGTTAGGGTTATGCCGTATATCGGCATCGGCAGCAAGTTCTGCAGAGTATAACTAATATCAGGGCTCAGTCAAGCCTGCCGGAATAGCGGTACTGGGTCAGTTTCCTATTCTGGCCACCATCCCATGCTGTACAAGAACTTAATCAACATTATAAAGAAGACTAAAGTCATACCAAACGCAACTAACGCGAGGTCACGAGGTAGAATCCCGAAATCCTCCCTTTTCTTTGAGTACCTATATCCTATAACGGCGTTAAGAATTGAGAAAACCATTATGAGAACAAAGATTATAAACTTTATCATTACTTCCTTTATTCGAAGACTAACTATTCGAGGCCGCTTCTTGCGCTTCAGGTGCTGAATTTCGTGTCATCCGCCTGTAATTGCCTCTGCCGTCTAAAGATACAATCCTGTCGGCCAATTTTTCTACCAGCTCCTGGTCATGGGTGATGATAATGATTCCCATCCCGGCTTTTTTGAGGCTTTCGGCCAGCAAAATGAACCTGCCGACGCCTTCGGGATCAAGGGCGCAGGTCGGCTCATCGAAAATTAAAAAGTCCGGATTTATAGCTAAAATAGCTGAAAAGGCAAGTCTCCTTTTTTCACCCAAAGATAACATCAGCGGGTCGCGCGACTTGAAAAGCTCAAACGAAAGGCCGGACAGATGAAAGAGAGCCTCAAGCTGTTTGTTATCCAGTTTCATGCCCAGATTTTCCGGTCCGAATTTTATTTCGTCCTGGCAGCTGTTTAGAAAGAACTGCCTCTCTGGCTGCTGCAAGGCTGCTGTAATTTTGCCTTTTGTTTCAGCTCGATTTAAGAGTTTTGCCGAACTTGACAAGAAATTCAGTTCCCCTGAGTCCGGCTTTAATAACGAACAGAGCAGCATTACCAGAGTTGATTTACCGGAACCCGAGGGACCAACAACTGCGCTGATTTCGTTTTTATGAAAAGTTACGTTCAGGTTTTTTATTAACGTTTTACCGTCCGGGTAATCAAAACTCAGGCGTTTCAGCTCGATGGTTTCAATTTGTTTGTCGTCAGAATTACTTGAACCTAAGTCCGGTAAAGAAATTTCTTTGTGGCTGTTGAAATCAAACTTGAGGCCACACCTGACGCACAAATCGTTATCGGCTAAAATTTCATCAGGCTTGCCATCAGCTTCAATGCGGCCACTTGAAAAAACTATCAATCGCTCGTACTTTCTGGCCGTTTGCGGATATTGCGTAATGTGAATCAGCGTGAGCTGCGGGTTTTCTTTGCGAATTTTTTCAAGCTGCGAATTAAAAAGCTCTGTCCCCTGTTTGTCTAAATAAGATGACGGTTCATCGAGCACCAGCACCGGCGGTCTGGCCACAAGCAGCGAAGCGAGTGATAGTCTTTGCTTTTCTCCGGTAGAAAGCTCCGAGGTCAGCCGTCCCCGAAGATGTCCAATGCCCATGTCTGTGATGACTGCCTTGATGCGTCTTTCCATTTCCTCTTGTGCTATACCCAGATTTTCGAGGGCAAAAGCAATTTCTTTTTCTATGGTTAAAGCAATAATTTGATTGTCCGGATTTTGAAAAAGAAGCCCGACAGGAATGGGACAGTCGTCCGGCAAATTCAGCCGGTATCTGCCCTGCTCTGTCTTGATTAAACCTGCCAGGAGTTTGGCAAAGGTGGACTTACCGGAACCGTTGGCGCCCATAACACAGACTGCTTCACCGCGCTTTATATTTATACTGATATTTAAGAGTGCCGGTCGCTCTTCCGGCCCGTACCTGTATGTAACGTTTTCCAGAGTTATCATAATCAAAAATGCCGATGTGCGTTTGTATTAAATCTATCAACAACGAACACCGGCATATAATTTAAACAGGCAATTTGCTATTCAATAAAAGCAACATCCAGATTTCTGACCGCGGCCACTTCGTCCAGCCTCCGTACCGGCGTAGTATGAGGAGCGGTGGTGACTGTTTCCGGTGACTCCTCAATTTCTTGTGCAATCCCGAGCATTGTTTCGGCAAAATAGTCGAGTGTCTCTTTGCTTTCGGTTTCAGTCGGTTCAATCATCATAGCTTCGGAAACTATCAGCGGAAAATAATTGGTTGGTGAATGTACACCAAAATCAAGCAGACGCTTGGAGATGTCATAGGTTCTGACGCCTTTCTTTTTTTGACGCTTGCCGGAAATGACGAACTCGTGCATGCAGTGAACATCGTAAGGAAGTTCATAGACATCTTTTAAGAGAACTTTCAGGTAATTGGCATTTAAGACAGCATTCTCACTTACTCTTTTTAGTCCTTTGCCGCCGTGGCTTAAGATGTAAGCGTAGGCACGGACGATGTTTCCGAAATTCCCGTAAAAAGAATGCAGCCTGCCAATTGAATCAGGTCGTTTGAAGTTCAGAAACAGGTTGCCGCCGGAATCCTTTTCAAGATGGGGAAAGGGCAGATATTTTTCAAGTTCAGTTGTAACGCCGATAGCGCCGGCGCCGGGTCCGCCGCCGCCATGCGGTGTAGAAAAAGTTTTGTGCAGATTAAAATGCATCATATCAAAGCCGACATCGCCCGGACGGAAAATACCCATATTGGCATTAAGGTTGGCGCCATCCATATACATCAGGCCGCCTTTTGAATGCACAATAGCGGCAATTTCTTTAACATGCGTTTCGAAAATCCCCAGCGTGTTGGGGTTGGTGGTCATAAGACCTGCCACAGTTTCGTCCATAACTTCGGCAACCGCGGCGGGTGATATTACGCCGTTTTCATTTGACGGAATCTGAACTGTGGTAAACCCCAGCGAGGCGACCGTGGCCGGATTCGTGCCATGGGCGGAGTCGGGAATAATTATCTTCGTGCGTTTTTCTCCGCGGCTTTTAAAATAGCTCCGCATGATAAGCAGTCCGGCAAACTCCCCGGCGGCGCCGGCGACCGGCTGCAGCGACAGCCCTGCAAATCCCGAGATTTCACGCAGGAACTCTGTAAGCCCCCACATTATTTTCAAAAGTCCACTGGTGGCGCTATTGGGACTAAGCGGATGCTGGTCTTTTATGCCTGCCATTGAAGCGGCTACATCGTTGACCTTGGGGTTGTACTTCATGGTGCAGGAACCGAGAGGATAAAAACCCCTGTCAATATGATGATTCTTGACCGACAGATTCACAAAATGCCTCATAGCAGTCGGCTCGGTGACCTCGGGAAGTTTGGCGTCTGCCGTGCGTCTGAACTCGGCAGGGATAGCTGATAAGATTTCCTTTTCAGCAGAGAGTAGTTCAGGCAGAGTATATCCTGTCCGGCCGCTTTTGGACTTGTCGTAAATTAGTTTGCCGTCGTCAAATGATCTTGGTTTCAAGAATTATTCACCTCTGAGTTCTCTAACCTGTTTGTTAGCATATTCTACATCTTCGGACTCCGGCCAGTTTTTCGCAAAATTGGCATAGGCGGTTATAGCTAAAGCGGTATCCCCTTTGCTCTTGTAGGTAATTGCAATGTAAAGTTCTGCCTCTTCTGCAAACTGTAAGCCTTTATATTTTTCCATAACGCTGTTATAAGCTTCAATGGCATTGCCAAACTCTTTGCCGCGGCGGTGCGAGTGCCCGACATAGAGCATGCCCTTGCCTTCAAACTCGGTTCCAGCATAATCGACTATTATTTGCTTGTAGGCTGCCATGGCTTCGTCATCATTTTTATTACGGCGCATCATGTCTGCTATCGCCATTGAGGCTTCGCCTGAAAGAGAATCCTTGTCGGCACCGCTTAATATTTTATCAAACCATACTCTGGCGTTTTCGGAGTCGCCGCGATACTTGTATTTGTCAGCCAATGTATAATACAACGCACGGTCTTCGCTCTTTAGGGCGTCAGCAAGCACCGCCTGCAAAGTACCAATGCCTTTTTGATAGTCAGACATAGTTTTGATGAATTCATCGATTTCGAGATAACCGGATATGCGGTCTATCTCGTCACCGCTGCTTGAAGTAAGCACAAAGGTCGGGTAACCCTTTACGCCGAATTTTTTGGCTAAAACAGTATCTACTTCGGCATTGACTTTGGCCATTACTACTTCGTTGGTGAAATAGTCTATTGCCTGGGCGGTTATCATTTGTTCTTTGTCGAATTTCTTGCACCAGAAACACCAGTCTGTGTAAAAATCAATAATGATGGGCTTGCTGCCATCGGCCGCTATCTCTTTGGCCTTTTCAAAGCCTTCCACATAGGGTGCTTTGGTGACTTCTTGAGCATCCTGAGCAAAGGCTGACAGACTTAAAATAAACAGCGAGACAATAATTAGCAAAGTTGACCGCTTTTTCATAACTCTCTCCTCATTTAATAATTGGTTCATATAAATATTTATTAAAACATTTTCTGTTTTAGGAAACTTCTCATAATTAGTTTTGCTTCAATCTTAAAATCACGCGGGACCATCATCAGTCTTTCATCATCAAAACCGGACAGTTCAGCAAGGCGGTCATCGTCCAGTGGCGCATCGAATGGTTTTGCAAAAGTAGCAGGAATCATGACCGATGGAATATTGTTAGAATCCATTATGCGCTTGGCCTGTTCCAAAATCCTGGTACCGCTCAATTTGCCGACAACTACCCAGCTGTCATCAGGAGCTTCGGCTACCGGTCTGGTCGACTCAAGCTGCTCAATAAGCTCATTGCTGCATTCCGGACAAATTATGATATCGGCTTGAAAATCAGAATTGCAGTTGGGACATAAAACCATTAAAATTATTCCTTTCTGTGCCATTTTTCACCGAGCGTCATTTCAAGCGTCTCGGCGGCCTGGTCGGCGTATTCTTCGGGTACTAAAATTTCAAACCCGGCTGATGAATTTGAATGAAAGGGCGCCAATGGCAGCCCGACATTGCCGAAAAAACCGGATTTCGAAAACAGAACTGCCGGTATGTCACAGGATTTGAGAGTCTCCAGTCCCAGATCTGCCAGCATCTTATCTTCTATTATACCCAGCATAACCCACTCTTTAGTCTCAGGCTCAGAGTTTTTGGGATCGCTGCCACAGACATAGCAGGTCTGCAGATCGCCCGATAATTCAGCTTTACATACTGGACAATACACTGGATACCGACAACTCCTTTAGTCCTTCAACAAGTTTATCAATTTCAGTTTCTGTTCTTTTCTCGGTGGCAGCGACAATCAAACAATCGTCCAGGCCGCTGTACCAGTTGCCGGCATCGATTCCCGGTAAAACATTTTGGTTAACTAATGTCTCAATAACTTTTTTAGCAGGGACCGGCGTCCGCAGAGCAAACTCCCTGACAAACGAGCCCTTAAAGTATGGCTCATAACCTTCCAGAGCGGTGATCCCTTCAAACGCCTTTTGCGCTTTTTCCATCGACAAAAGGGCAACTTTTTTAAGACCGGTTTTCCCCAGCAAGGTCATATAAATAGTCGCTGCGGTAGCACACAAAGCCTGATTGGTGCAGATATTCGAGGTTGCTTTTTCACGGCGGATATGCTGCTCTCTTGTCTGAAGAGTCAAAACAAAACCGCTTTTGCCGTCTACATCTTTGGTGCGGCCGGCAATCCGTCCAGGTACATAACGTACAAGTTCTTTTTTGGTTGCAAAAAATCCTAAGAGAGGCCCTCCAAATGAGAGCGGTATGCCGAGCGGCTGGCCCTCACCGACCACAATATCGGCGTCATATTCTCCGGGTGTTTTCAAAACCGCCTGGGCTATCGGATCGACCGACATCACTAACTTGCCGCCGACTTTCTTAATTAACTCCGAGGCTGAGCTGACATCTTCTAAGAGTCCAAAAAAGTTCGGCTGTGCCAATATTAAGCAGGCGCAGTTTTCGTCCAGTGTATCTTCCAGCCTCGTTAAATCGCTGTGGCCGTCTTTTAGTGCCACTGTCACCAGTTCGATATCCAGACCGCTCAAGTAAGTTTTGAGAACTTCCCGGTACAAGGGACTGACTGTTTCAGAAACTACAACTTTATTACGTTTGGTAACGCGAATGGCCAAAAGTGCCGCTTCTGCGACTGCCGAAGCACCGTCGTACATCGAGGCGTTGGCGACTTCCATTCCGGTCAGGCGGCAGATATGGCTTTGAAATTCGTAAATAATCTGCAGAGTGCCCTGGGCAACTTCAGGCTGATAAGGAGTATAGGCCGTCATAAACTCCGGACGGCTGAGAACTGCCGGCAGAGCCGCCGGTATAAAATGGTCATATACACCTCCGCCCGCGAAGCAGGCCAGGTCGGTTCTGGTCTCTTTTGACAGTTCCTCAAAATGTGACAGAATTTCCATCTCTGACATACTTGGAATATCAAGCGGGACTTTGAGGCGCAGTTCATCAGGAATAACGCTGAAAAGTTCTTCAATACTCTTTACGCCGATTCTCTCAAGCATTTCCTGTCTGTCGTTATCTGTATTGGGAATGAATGGCATTTATGTCCTTAACATTTGCTCTGTTTTTTGTTCGCCTGTTAAAATGTTTTTAATCAGCTATGATACTTTTGTAACTGGAGTCATCGAGTAATTGTTCAATCTCTGACGGCTTAGATAATTCTACTTTCATTATCCAGCCGGACTCATACGGCTCCCGGTTAATAATCATAGGGTCTGAGTCTAATATCTCATTCACCTCGGTCACTTTACCAGTTACCGGTGAAAATATGTCCGAGACAGCTTTAACAGCTTCGATAGTACCAAAAGACTTCATCAGTTCCACCGCTGAACCGACATCCGGAAGTTCTACGAAAACGATATCGCCCAGTTCACTCTGGGCAAATTCCGTAATTCCGATAGTCGCAATATTACCTTCAATTTTGACCCATTCATGCTCTTTGGTGTATTTCAACTCAGACGGTACGTTCACTCTTTATCTCCAATTCCCTTTTTTAGCTGCCTTTATTCGCCGAATTATCTTTGACTAACTCGGCAGAGTCAGCCGTGCTTTCGCTTTCCTGCTTGACCGGCTTAAGAGCCCCGACTCTTTTTTCTCTTTCAATCATGTTTTCTAAAAAGCTGATATCGTATTTGCCTGACACGAAATCCGGGTCGTTAAGAATTTTTTTATGAATAGAAATCGTTGTCGGCACTCCTTCAACGATAAATTCGTCTAAGGCACATAGCATTTTCTTTATAGCTTCTCCGCGGGTCTTTGCCCGGACTATAAGTTTTGCAATCATTGAGTCATAAAAGGGAGGAATGGTGTAGCCGGTATAAACCGCTTTGTCAATGCGTACGCCAAAACCGCCCGGCACATGCAGTCCCGTAATTTCTCCGGGACCAGGACGAAAATCCTTATCAGGGTCTTCGGCATTTATGCGGCACTCTATTGAGGCCCATTTCGGTTTTAATTCTTCCTGCTTAAACGAAAGTTTTTCACCCATGGCAATCCGTATCTGTTCTCTGACAAGATCAACTTCGTAAGATTCCTCTGTAACGGGATGCTCTACCTGTATGCGGGTATTCATTTCCATGAAGTAAAAATTAAAATCAGCGTCAACTAAGAATTCCATAGTCCCGACCCCGTGATAATCGACAGACTTTGCGCCCAGAATGGCGGCTTCACCCATTTTTTTTCTAAGTTCCGCAGTCATGACAGGCGATGGTGTTTCTTCCAGAAGTTTCTGGTGGCGTCTTTGAATTGAGCAATCACGTTCACCAACATGGACAGTATTGCCAAAACTGTCGCCTATAATTTGTATCTCAACATGACGCGGCTTGATCAGGAATTTTTCCAGATATAAATCCGGGTTACCAAAGCTGTTAGCCGCCTCGGTTGAAGCCAGATGAAAACCGCGTTCAAGCTCGGCTATGTCGCGGCAGACACGCATGCCTTTGCCGCCGCCGCCGGCCACTGCTTTTAAAAGAACCGGAAAGCCGATTTCTTTGGCACATTCGGTGGCCTCTTCAAAAGTGGAAACAATACCGTCGGAACCGGGAATGACCGGCAGGCCGGCTTTGGCCATAAGTTCTTTGGCTCTGACTTTATCGCCTAAACTCCGGATCTGCTCCGGAGTAGGACCAATAAATTTGATTTCACAGGAAGCACAAATTTCTGCAAAATCGGCATTTTCTGCTAAAAAACCGTAGCCGGGATGGATAGCACCGGCGTTGGTAACTTCGGCTGCGGCAATTATCCGTTTAGGATCCAGATATGAGAGATTCGGCTGTGGAGGCCCGATACAGACGTCCTCGTCAGCAAATCTGACGTGCAGGGCGTCGCGGTCGGCCTCGGAATAAACTGCTACTGTCTTTAAGTCTAATTCCTTACAGGAACGAATAATTCTAAGGGCTATTTCACCCCGGTTGGCTATCAAAACTTTGTTAAACAAACCTGTTCTCTCCTAAGCATGGCAGCCCAAATGACTGTTTCAGCCGGGCAGACCAAGAATTTTATATAACTTTTTAATATAGCTTAATTGAGGATATCAATCAACTGCAATCTATAGAATCGCTTGTGGAAGCTTTGGAAATGGCCTGGATAAATAAATACATCAAGGCCGTAAGAAGACATTGAATTGTCAGAATGGTTATATCAGGATGCCGCTGCTGCTGCGCTAATATTTGGTCATATCAATCTTGCCTGAGCCGCCCATATTGCCAAAGGAGGCTCCATCTCCCTTTTCATCCTGCCAGCGGTCGGAAGAGCCTGTAATTCCTTTTAAGCGCAGGTCAAAATCATCCGGATTTGTCGCGTTTGCCATTGCTTCTTCAAAAGATACTAAGCCATCTTTGTGAAGTTTCATGATTGACTGGTCAAAAGTCTGCATACCGTATTGAGTGCCGCCCTGCTCAATATAATCAGGAATATTTATCGTTTTATCCGGGTCAATTATACATTCTCTGATAGCGCCTGAGTTTACCATCACTTCTACTGCCGGAACACGCCCCGGCGAATCCGTTCTTTTTAAGAGCCTCTGGCAAATAATTGCTTTAAGGGTTCCTGCCAGAAGCAAACGTATTTGCTGGTGCTGATGAGGCGGGAAAAAAGAGATAATTCTGGTTATTGTCTCGACCACATTTAAGGTATGCAATGAAGTCATTACTAAGTGGCCGGTATCGGCGGCAGTCAGAGCGATGGATATTGTCTCCAGGTCACGCACCTCTCCGATCAAAATTGTATCCGGGTCCTGTCTGAAAGCATGCCGGAGAGCAGTCGCGAATGTTTCGGTATCCCCGCCTACTTCGCGCTGGGCAATAATACATTTTTTGTCCCGGTAGATATACTCAATAGGGTCTTCAATCGTGATGATATTATCAGAACGATTGTTATTCATATCTTCTATAAGAGATGCCAGGGTAGTCGACTTACCTGAGCCGGTCGTACCGGTTACAACTATCAGTCCGCGTCTCTCCGCTGTCAGTTTTTTCATAATTTCGGGCAGATGCAATTCGTCAAAAGTCGGAACCTGCGTATTGACCGCCCGGATAGCAATGCCGCTGGTGCCTCTCTGGCGAAAAAGATTTATACGAAAACGGCCAAGCTTGGCGACCGAAAGCGCCAGATCAATTTCATGTTTTCTATGAAATCTTTCCTGCTGTTTCTCATTTAGAATCTGGGCAACAGTTTTATCCATCTGCTCAATAGAAATCGGGTCAGTATTAATTTGCTCCAGCATACCGTTTACTCTGAGATGAGGTCTGATACCTACGCGAATATGTAAATCTGAAGCCTTGCGGTTGAGCATTTCAACCAGCATCTGCTTTAAAGTCATGGATTCCCCTGATAATTAATTGCTTATAGATAATATCGGCAGAAACGAAGAAGGATTAATCTTGCTCTAGTAAAAAGAGCTCCTGGCCGAATTCCACTGGTTTACCGTTCTCTATCAGGATTTTAGCTATCCGGCCGCTATACTCAGACTCTATTTCGTTCATGAGTTTCATGGCCTCGACTATGCAGACTACATGGCCAGTATTGATCCTTTGGTTAACAGAGACATACGGGTCAGAATCGGGCGAGGGAGAGGAATAGAAAGTACCCACCATTGGGGACTTGATTGCTTTGAGATTTGATACGGTTTTGGCTGGCGCCGGCTGCTCGGCAGGAACTTCAGCTGCTGGTTGCGCCGGTAATGGCTTTACGATCGCCTCAGCAGCCACGGGATTACGGCTGAAACCGTTTGAGGCAGAATTATTGGAATGGACAATTTTGACTCTTCTTCCCCAGCTGGAGACTTCGAGTGATTCAATATCAGACTCTTCCACCAGCCTGATTAATTTTTTAATGTAACTTTCTCTCACTTCTTTTATCCCCGGCAAGATATTTTATCGGAAGCATCTGTCCGCCGCCTAAATATTCGCGTGATTTGCCAGCACAAAATTATATAACTTTTGGCTCAGAGCTCCAACAAGTTTTTTGAGGTTTTGTTCAGCACTTTGCCGCCCTTTCTGGTGACGATTACATCATCTTCGATTCTCACTCCACCCCAGCCAGAAATATATATTCCAGGCTCGATAGTAACCACCTGGTTGACCGACAGGCTATCATCGGACTTAGGTGATAAGCTTGGTCCGACATGCACGTAATAGCCGATGCCATGCCCGGTGCCATGGCCGAAATTCCTGCTATAACCTGCTCTGGCAATAATATCACGGCAGGCTTTATCAACTAATTTGGCTGCAATACCAGCTCTTATTTTCCTTACCCCAGCCTTTTGGGCTCTCAGGACGATATTGTAAATCCTTTTCTGCCTTGAACTTGCCTTGCCCATTACGACAGTCCTGGTCATATCAGATACGTAGCCATTGACCGTTGCCCCAAAATCAAAGGTTATGAAGTCACCTTTTTTGACCTTTTTGGCTGATGCTAAGCCATGGGGCATAGCTGAGCGGTATCCGGAGGCTACAATACTTTCAAAAGCCGGTTTTTCGGAGCCAAGCATAAGCATTTGATATTCTAGTTCTGCTGCCAGCTCTCTTTCTGAAACGCCCGGCTTGACCAGCTGCAAAATCCTGGCAAAGGCCTTATCTGCTATTTCGCAGGCTTTTATGATATTTTTTAGTTCAGCAGAATCTTTGATCCAGCCCAAATCTGCTAAAAGAGACTCGCTTTCGGTCAAAAGCGCTGCCGGGACTTTCTTCTGTAGCGACTTTCGCTTGGCGACAGACATATGCTCGGAGTCGATTCCGAGCTTTAAGTTTTTGCGCTGCAGCCACTTAAATCCATTAAGTGAGCCGATCGGCTCCGATGGAACTACATGAACTTTTGCTCCCTTGACCTGTTTAGCAGCTTGAATAGTATAGCGGGAATCAGTTAAAAAATGGGCTGCATTTTGCATCACAATCAAAAGCCCGGACGACCCGGTGAAACCGCTCAAATATCTGATATGGTCAAGGTGATTGACTATCAGACCATCAAGATTCTCTGACTTAATCTTTTTTCTGAGAGCAGAAATTCTGCTAACTGACATTCTCTTTTTCCTTCCGGGCAATAAATTCTTCGACCTCAGCCAGTTTCATCTTAAGATGCGAATCATGGTGGCGGCGACTGAGCTCCCTGAATATTTCAAGTGCCAGATTTGGCTGACCTTGTCTTAAATACAAATCCCCCATGGTCTCTGTCATAAATGGTGAGTCGGCCGGAAGCTCGCTTACAGTTTGCGTAGTTTCGGGGGGCTTCACAATTTTGATTGAAGACGGCTCTTCTGTTCGGGCAAAGGCGACTTCGCATTTTAAGCCCCGGGTGTCTGGATCCAGTTCCATTACCCGGCTATAACTGGCCAGAGCAGTTACAACATTTTCCTGTTTGTAATAAATATCTCCCAGATATTTTAAGGCAGTGAGATTATCGGGGTCTTTAGTCAAAACATCGTAAAATTGATCCGCTGCCTGGTCAAAATCCTTTAGATGATAGAGTGCCAGAGCATAAATTATCCGGCCCGACAGAGTAACATCCGAGTCGTTTAAATTTGCTTCGCAAATTTCTATCGTCCGCTTATAATCTTTGTCATTTAAAAATGATTCCGCCTGTATTGGCCAAAAATCATTGTCATCGTTACCGAAATCCGAATCGGCTTCGATAAATTTATCTAAAGTAAACATAGGTTGCTGTCAATATCGCCGTGAAAGTTTTAAAAATCAAGGCTTTGCAGAATTCTGCTGCTGACTGATTAGCTCTCTCAGGATAGTTTCTTGAAAAGTTTGCTGCTGGAGCGACCAGCTGTAAGCCGTACCCGCCGAACTTTGCCGCCGTAAGATTTTACGAACCTGGCGCCGACTATCTGACTTACTTTGTAATCGGCTCCTTTTACTAGAGTGTCCGGTCTGATCAATTCAATCAGCCTCTCAGGAGTATCTTCGCTAAACAAAACCACATAATCGACCGGTTTGAGACTGGCTACGATAACAGCCCGGTCAGCTTGTTTTTGAAACGGCCTCTTCTTCCCTTTGAGCCGCCTGACCGACGAATCTGAATTCATCCCGACAATAAGAATATCCCCGAGAGACCTGGCTTTGTGCAGATAGTCGATGTGGCCGCGATGGATTATGTCAAAAACACCATTGGTGAAGACTATCGTTTTGCGCTGCTTCTTTAGTTTAGTTAAGAGTGCCGGAAGATTTTTTTTTGAAACAGGTCTGGCAGGTTTCATCAGCTAATTTTTTCGAGTTCTATTCTGCGCGTTTACGTTTAAAAATATTTTGCTGTTTCGGCTTCCGGAAATAGATTGCCTTCTTTTATATTATGTTCGAGCTCCTGCCGCAAATCGTCTATAGTTACAGTAGCTGTGCCGATTTCTCCGACAGTAAGCCCGGCTCCGGCATTGGCTACGATTGCTGATTCCACCAGATCCGCACCGGCGCAGGTGGCCGCTACGAAGACTGCAATAACCGTGTCACCGGCACCGGTAACATCATAAACTTTTTTGGCAAAGGTAGGAATATGTGTCGGCTCGGAATCTTCGGTAAACAGCGACATTCCATCGGGACCGCGTGTTATTAAAATAGATTTGGCATGCAGACGTTTCAGCAGTCCCTTGCCTACTTCCAGCAAATCTTTTTCACTATGAATGCGCCTGCCATAGGCGAAGCCGGCTTCATGATGGTTTGGTGTTATCAGTGAAACCCTCTGGTAGTTATTAAAATGAGTTTCTTTGGGATCGACAGCAACAAAGATATTTTTTTCAAGGCAGACAGACATCAGCTTCTCAAGCAGAGACTGGTTGATAACTCCCTTGCCATAGTCGGAAATTATAACTGCCTGGATATCGTCGACTACCGACATGAACCTGCTGATTATTTCCTTTTCAACGTCCGGATTTACTTCATGACGGTCTTCTCTGTCGGCTCGGACTATCTGCTGGCTATGGGCTATGATTCTGGTTTTAATAGTAGTACATCGTGTCAAATCTGTTACTAACAAGTCATCGGAAATTTTTTCAGTTTTTAAAAGCTGGGATATTTTAGAAGCAGCCTCGTCATCTCCGACTGTACCCAATAGCAGAGCTTCGCCGCCTAAACTGCAAATATTAGCAGCCACGTTGGCAGCGCCGCCCAAAAGAATCTTGCTTGATGAAATATTTACAACCGGTACCGGTGCTTCCGGCGAAATGCGGTCGACAGAACCGTACATATACTCGTCGAGCATAATGTCGCCCAGTATCAAAACTCTGGCATCACCAAATCCGCTTATAATCTCTCTGATTCGCCGCAGGTCCAACTTTTTTTTATTTCCTTTTTGCTTCAGTCTGTCTGGTTTCCGCAAAAGCCTTTGACTAAGCGACCGAAGCTGTTACTTTAGTACAAGAAAGAAAACTATTTAATTCAATTGTTTAGAAAGGCAATAAAATATGGAACAGCCTCGTCCGCAACAAATTAGTGTCGAGCTTGGAGATAAAGAAGCCGAAGGAATCTATGCCAATCTGGTAATGATTGTGCACTCTCCGACCGAAATGATAATAGATTTTGCCCGGGTTATGCCCAGAATGCCCAAAACAAAGGTCTTATCACGTATTATCATGACACCAATGCACGCTAAGCTGTTTTTAAAGGCGCTTGACGATAATCTCAAAAAATTTGAAAAGCAGTATGGAGAAATAAAAATCCATGGCCTCCCCGGCCAGGACTCCAGAAATATTGGTTTTGAGACCAGAACCGACGCCGAGGAAAAAAGCGGTGACTAAAGGCTCTTTTGCATTTGTCTTACATTCGCATCTGCCTTATGTCTTGTCGCATGGCCGCTGGCCGCATGGCTCTGACTGGCTTTGTGAAGCGGCTGCCGAAACCTACCTGCCGATAATCAAAATATTAAGAGAGCTTCAGGCGAAGGGTAAAAGTCCTAAACTTACCATCGGCTTGTCCCCTGTACTGTGCGAGCAGCTCAGCGACCAGACTTTCAAAACAGAATTTATCAGTTATTTAAATTTAAAATTAAAATCTGCCCGAGATGATATTGATGAGTTTATAGGTTTAGATCAGCATAACCTGCTGGACATAGCTCGCTTTTGGGAGAAATGGTACTCTGCAGCGATTGAACATTTCGACAGGCTGAATCAGGATATCGTCTGCGAGTTTAAAAAATTACAGTCTGACGGACTGGTCGAAATAATCAGTTGCGGTGCCACCCACGGTTACTATCCGCTTTTGTCAAAAGATGAATCACTACAGGTGCAGACCAAGGCAGCGGTCAAAAATTATGAAAAACATTTCGGACTAAAACCAAAAGGAATCTGGCTGCCGGAGTGTGCCTATCGTCCATCTTATAATTGGACACCACCAGTGCCTATAAACGGGAAACAAGAATCGAGAATGCGCAAAGGTGCCGACGAATTCTTGAGCGAAAGCGGTATTGAATTCTTCATTGTCGATTCGGCCCTGCTCAAAGGCGGCGAAGCTATAGGCGCCTATCTTGACCGCTTTGAAAGCCTGCAGCAACTGTTTGATCAATACAAAATAAGTGTGGCAAACCGTCCCGAAGAAAAAGACAAGACTCCCTATGAAGTTTATCTGGTGGCATCCGACCCCCGGAAAAAACCGGTCGCTGTTTTTTCGCGCAATCCTGAAACAGGTGTCCTGGTCTGGCTGGGCAAGCATGGCTATCCCGGGGAAAGCGACTATCTTGAATTCCACAAAAAACGCTGGCCGAGCGGTCACAAATACTGGTCGGTAACTTCGGCCAAAAGTGAGCTGGACGAAAAAGCAGAATACAATCGTGATGCTGCACTTGGTCGCATTGCCGAGAACGCCTCAGACTTTGTTTTGAAAGTCAAAGAGCTTTTGGGAGAGTATCATAGCATATCGGGCAAACCCGGGATTATAGTCTCTCCTTATGACACCGAGCTTTTTGGACACTGGTGGTTTGAAGGACCGATGTTCTTAAAACAAGTGCTTGCGGAAATCGAAGAAACGCATAATATCGAAACTGTTTTTCTTTCGGACTATCTAGAAAAAACAAAACCGAGTCGAGTTATATCTCTCCCCGAAGGCAGCTGGGGCGAAGGCAATCATCATTATATCTGGCTGAACCAGGAAAACGAATGGACCTGGAAACTTGTTTATCAATCTGAAAGCAAGATGGTTGAGCTAGCCCGCTACTGGACTGAAAAGACCGACAAGAGCGATAACGAACTGAAAGATATTTTACTTCAGCTGGGTCGTGAGCTGATGCTGATGTCTGCCTCGGACTGGCAGTTTCTTATTTCAACAAAAGCCGCCAGCGATTACGCCGAACTACGTTTAAAAGAACATTATGAAGACTTCAAAAAACTTGCTAGCTTCGCAGACAAAATAATCGCCGGAGAATCACTCACGGGTGACGACAGAGAATTCTTAAGTGATTGTCAAAGGCGCGACAATCTGTTTCCTGAGCTTGAAATAGAATGGTTTGCCGGAGTAGAGTTTCCTGCCAAAGTTGAAGTTGCCTAAATTATCTCTTTTGTCTTTCCAGCGCAGGCTGGAATCCATCTTCTGTTGCATTTGCCCTTCGACTGCCTCGAATACGCCCTGACCTACTATTACATTATTAGCACGGTCCCGGTGCCGGACCGCTGCGGAAGATTCGGTCAACCAGGAAAGTCAGATCAAGGATATTGGATGAATTTCCGTCAGCATTTAAGTCACCCTCTACGGAACAGGGTCCAGAATCCCCGCTGCCCCTGAATATAAAATCCACTATGAATGTCAAATCCAGAATGTTGGCATCATTACCATCGCCATTTACATCACCCCTAATTCCAATACAACAGCAGTCCCCTGGAAAGACAAAGGTCCGCCCGCCGGGACCGCCGCCTGCTCCCACAATCAAGTCATCAAAACCGTCGTTATTTACATCACCGGCCGAAGAAACTGACTTACCATACCCGTCAAATTCAGTCTCGCCGGAGAAGATATAGATTGTTTCACCAGTTTTACCTGAAAAGACATAAGCCCGCCCGGCGCCAGTGCCACCAGCGTCATTACGATGAGCTCCCACTATTATGTCATCAAAACCATCGTTATTTACATCACCGGCCGAAGCTACCGACTGACCGAACCTGTCCCCTCCCGCCTCGCCGGTGAAAACATAAAGAGTGTCACCAGTCTGACCGGAAAAGACATAAGCCCGCCCGGCGTCAGTGCCTCCAGCGTCATTCATTGAAGCACCCACAATCAGGTCAGCAAAGCCATCGTTGTTTACATCACCGTCTGTCCCAACTGAAATACCGAAGCGGTCTTCTGCCGCCTCGCCGGTGAAAACGAAAAGAGTGTCGCCCGTCTGACCGGAAAAGACATAGGCCCGCCCGGCATTGTTGCCACCAGCGTCATTAAAAATAGCTCCCACTATCAGGTCATCAAAACCATCGTTATTTACATCACCGGCCGAGGCAACCGAACCCCCGAAATCGTCACCTGAGGTCTCGCCGGTGAAGACATAAATTGTATCACCTGTCTGGCCAGAAAAGACATCTGCCCGCCCGGCAAAGGACCCACCAGCGTCACTAAGAATAGCTCCCACAATCAGGTCATCAAAACCGTCGTTATTTACATCGCCGGCCGAAGCTACCGAACGACCGAACAGGTCAAGTGCCCCCACGCCGGTGAAAATATAAATTGTATCACCCGTCTTACCGGAAAAGACGTACGCTCGTCCGGCTTGGAACCCACCAGCATCATTATGGGGTGCCCCCACAATCAGGTCATCAAAACCGTCGTTGTTCACATCACCAGCGCCGGAAACTGAAAAGCCGAGGTTGTCCCCTGCTGCCTCACCAGTGAAGACATAAATTGTATCACCGTTCTGACCGGAAAAGACATAGGCTCGCCCGGCCCAAGTGCCGCCGGCGTCATTAAGCCAAGCTCCCACGATCAAGTCATCAAAACCATCGTTATTTACATCACCAGCCGAAGCAACCGAAATACCGAACTGGTCGCCCTTCGCCTCGCCTGTGAAGATATAGACCGGCGGGCACTGAGTATGGGCAGGTGATACAGCCACAACGAGAAACATAATTGATAGCAAAAAATTAAGTTTCGAGAATTTCACAGTATGTCCTTTTGTTGAAACGGACTTAATACTCTATTTCAGGCTGCGTAATTATAATTCTTGATGAAATATCAGCAGCCCACTGGACTCGTAATTAAAGAATTTGTACTTCAATTTGCACAAAATAGGCCTGATTGTCAAGGCTTTTTAGGATTAATTAGGGGAAAATCGAAAGTCAGGACGACAAGCCCTTTGACTCCCACGGAACTTCGTACGCTCGGGACCGAATGGGTCCTGACCTGCGATTATATTATGGACATGACCCAGCAGCAGGGCCGCCGCGGAATATGAAATCTACCTGGAATGTCAAATCTAAAATATTTGCTGATTCTCCGTCAGCGTTTAAATCGCTCTCTTCCGGACAATAGCCAGAGTCCCCGCTGCCCCGGAAGATGAAATCTACAAGGAAAGTCAAGTCAAGAACATTGCCGTCATTACCATCACCATTGAGGTCGCCTCTATCAAACAGGCAGCAGCAACTACCTCCACCCAGATAGACATACACCCGACCGAGCTTATTACCGTAGTCATCGACGTAATTGGCACTAACTATCATGTCATCAAAGCCATCGTTATTTATATCACCAGCCGAAGCTACCGTTCGTCCGAAATAGTCTCCTGTTGCCTCGCCTGTTAATACCTTAAGCGTATCACCAGTCTGACCGGAAATAACAAGAACCCGTCCTGCGAAAAGGCTATTGGTGTCATTTATGGAAGCGCTGATTAATAGGTCATCAAAACCATCGTTATTCACGTCACCTGCCGAAGCAAACATGCGACCCATAAATTCTCCAACCCCTTCACCTGTGAAAACATAAATTGTCTCGCCTGTCAAGCCGGAATAAACATAGGACCGGCCAGCAGCAAAAATTTCACCAGATCTATATAGATGAGCACCAACCATTATATCATCATAGCCATCGTTATTTACATCACCCGCCGAAGATACCATTAGTCCGAACAAGTCAGCAGAAGACTCACCATCAAAGATATGAATAGCCTCACCGGACTGTCCGGAGAAAACATAAGCCCGACCTACACTAGGTCCGTCTGAGTCGTGCATATTAGCACCTATAATAATATCATCAAAGCCGTCGTTATTTACGTCACCCGCCGAAGCTACCGGTAAACCGAATAAATCTCCTTGAGCCTCGCCGGTGAAGACATAAATAGCCTCACCCGTCTGACCAGAATAAACATAGGCTCGCCCGGCGAGATCACCACCAGAGCTATTTGAATAAGCACCGACGACAATATCATCAAATCCATCATTATTTACATCACCGGCCGATGCAACAGAAGCTCCGAAATTGTCACTTACAGCCTCGCCTGTGAAAATATAAATTATATTTCCAGTCTGACCGGAATAAACATATGCCCGGCCGGCAGTATAGCCGCCAGCGTCATTCCACATAGCACCAACTATCAGATCCGCAAAGCCGTCGTTATCGACGTCACCCGCCGAAGCTACCGAATAGCCGAATCGGTCTTGGGCCGCCTCAGCATCGAAAACATATAAAATATCTCCTGTTAAGCCGGAATATACATAGACACGCCCGGCATTTTTGCCAGCAGCTTCATTTGCTGGGGCACCGATGATTAAATCACTATAACCATCATTATTGACATCACCCGCCGAGGCTACCGAAAGCCCAAAGAAATCTCCATGCGCCTCGCCTGTGAAAGTGTAGGCTGGTGGGCATTGGGAATACGCTGCCGAAAACATGAAAGATAAAATTATTACGCTTAGAAATAAATTAGATGTAGAAGCTTTCATCTTATATCCTCCCATTAAGATGGACCTAGTGAACTATTGCTGGACTAATCAAAGACGAACAACCTGCAGTTCAATAGACTTTTTTGATAAGAGTATTTCTACTCTAATTTGCTAAAAACGGGGCTTGTGTCAAGGTATTTGTTGGGTTATTCAGGTATGCATCATTAGTCAGGACCGCGCCAAGGAGGCGGGTCCTGACCTACAATTCAATTTCTTTAGCTTAATGTTAAGTACTTTCGGTTGAGACTTTTACCAGTTTGATGCGGCGCTTTTCTACTTTGTCGATCTCAAATTCCAAATCGTTCCATTTAAGTTTCTGTCCGACAACAGGGGTTGTTCCGGCCAGGTTATATAGCAGCCCGCCGACTGTTTCATAGTCCCCCTCATCATGGTCGGTGTCCAGATAATCCTGCAGGCGTTCCACTCGCATAGTAGCATTAATCAGGTAGCGGCCGTCGGTCAGTTTGACGAACTCTTCTTCTTCAGTATCATGCTCGTCATGAATTTCACCAACTATCTCTTCGATAATATCTTCCAGCGTTACCAATCCGGCGACCCCGCCGAGATCGTCCATGACAATTGCAATATGTTGTCTGCCGACTTTAAATTCCTGCAGCAAGTCGCCGATGACTTTGGTTTCGTTGACAAAATATGGTTTACGTAAATAACGGCTGATGTCGAAAGTTTCGCCGCGACCGGGCATCTGATTAAAGAGGTCTTTGACATAAATCATGCCGATTACCTTGTCTATCACTTCATCATAAACCGGATAACGCGAATGACCGTCTTGTAAGATAACTTCGCGAATTTTCTTAAACGACATCGATTTTTCGATACCGGTGATTTCGACTCTGGGGATCATTACTTCGCGGACAACTTTCTGGTCTAAGAGAAATATCTGACCGATCATTTCTTTTTCGTCTTCTTCAACCAATGTCTCGCCGATTCCCGCCTGTTCAGCCAGGGATTCGATGGCGCGTTCGACAATTTCTTCTTTTTCTTCTTCTGTCACCGGTTCGGCAGCATTGGCTTTGATAATTACGCTCCGGTATTTTTTTACGATAGGCAGCATCAAGAAGGTAATAATTCTGAGATACCAGAGTTTTCTTATCATTTTAGAATTGATTGCTGTTCGCGAGGCGCGCCTGGGAAGATACTCCACTATCAAAACATAACCGATCCAGACTGCAAGCAGAGACACGGACCAGATAGGAATTTCTACCAATATCATCTCGATTGGAGTAGAGATAAGAAAAAGTACTGCCGCGACCGTTATGACAACCAGTGAAATAGCTTTATAGATTACAGCGACCTGAACAAATTCCTGCGGGTCGGCGGCTAAACGCTCCAGAAACTTCCTCTGGCCTATGCTGACTTTGTCATAGAGGGATTCAAGTTCGTCAGGGTCAAGATTTACTGCCAGTGAGTAAAGAGAAACCCTATAGGCAATGCTATAAAAGAGTATTATCAAAGATAAGAACAACAACTGGTACCACATCAGCTGTCACCTGCCTTTAATTGTGACATAAAATATGTTTCACGATTTTGCATCTTGACAGCGTCATGTTTTTTCAAATGGTCATATCCCAATAGATGCAGAAGACCGTGGCAACAGAGCCTCAAAAGTTCGTTGCTGAAAGTACTAGCAAACTGTGGAGCCTGCACTCTGGCGATAGCGGTAGAGATGTATATCTCGCCAAAAACTGAGTCATCTCCGTTTGAGTCATCAAGGTTAAACGACAAGACATCGGTGGCTTTATCTATCTGGCGATGAGATTTATTGAGCTGCCTGATTCGTTTTTTGGTGGTAAAAACGAGATTAATTCCGCTGCTTGCGTCTGTTTCGGTTTCTTTGCTCATAATTTTGTCAAAGAGATTGAAAATCTTTTGCCTGGGAACTCTCACTAAAACTTCTTTAAAAATGTAAAGCTTCATCATGAGACTTCGGCCGATGCCTCCTTTCTTTTTGGATATTCTATTCTGCGATGGAAAGCCGCAATTAAAATCAAAGAAAAAGCTTCTCTGATTTTCGCCAGATCACGCAATGTCAGCGGACATTCATCTAACTCACCCGACTCGAAGCGATCGTTGATTATTCTCTGAATCAAATTATTTATCCGTGCTGGTTTGGGGTCATCAAGAGTACGACTGGCGGCTTCGACCGCATCTGCCAGCATGGCGATACCCGTTTCTCTTATCTGTGGTTTTGGCCCGGGATAACGAAACTTGTCGATCTCCTTGGGGTCGCTGCCCTGCTCGATAGCTTTGTTATAAAAATAAGTCTGCACCATGGTACCATGGTGTTCTTCTATAAAGTTTAAAACATCATCCGGTATATCTTCTTTTTCTCCCAGCTGCCGGCCGCGTTTGACATGAGAAGAAAGAATTAAGGCCGACATAGTTGGCGTCAGCTGCTCATGCTTGGATTTTACGCTTAGCTGGTTTTCTACAAAGTATTCCGGAATTTCAATTTTTCCGATATCATGGAAATAAGCGCCGACTCGAGCTAATAGAGGGTTAGCATCTATCGCTTTGGCTGCCGCTTCACAAAGATTGCCGACTGATATCGAATGATGATAAGTGCCCGGAGCCTCGAGGGCCAGCCGCTTTAGCAGTGGGTGATTTAAATCTGACAACTCAAGCAGAGTCAGGTCAGTGGTAATACTGAAAAGAGTCTCAACAAAAGGTATAAAGAAAATACTCAGTACGACAGAGACAAAGCCAGAGCCAGCTGCATAGAGCAGCAATGTTTGCAGATCTCCGGCCGGATTAAGTTTGAGGCTTTCAATCATTATTACGAAAATCATGTAGGACAACACGGTTGTCATTACGATTCTTATAAACTGCGTGCGGCGGCGGACCTCGCTTGATATCAAACTTGTTACTGTGCCCATTGAAATGGTCAGAAATGTCAGGGTGAAATCAAAACGGTGCATGACACCAAGCAGCAGAGCCAGAGCGATGGCAGAAATTATTCCAATTTGAGCGTCAAACAAGACAGTGATTACAATTGGCAGCATTGCTACCGGAAAAGCATAAATTGGTATATCAAAGTTGGCCGCAAATTTTACGAAGACCAGCTGAATGGCAAAGACTAAAAGAACTGCCAGAAGTTTCTTATTTGAATTGTAAACATCACTGCGAAAATAAAACAGATACAAAAACAGAATGCCTAAGGCCAGAAAGGTTAACAATATTCTTCCTGCCACCGGCACTGCTGCATAAAACCAGCCATCTTTGACAGCCTGTCTTTGCAGTATTTCAGTCATTATTTCAATTTTTCTTTCCTGGTCTTTGGTAATTCTGGCGCCGGCCCGGACAATTATATCCCCCTGTTTAACGACTTCTTTAACATCAGAGATTTGCTCAAACTCCTGCCCCAGCCTGGCCAGATATTCGGCTGCGTTATAATACAGATTGGGATGTAAAAAAGAGCGGCCGACCAGATTGTATAACTCTACGTCGATCGATTCAATGTCGTTCAATTTTTCCAGCGACTGCAGTAATATCGTCTGTGCTTCAGTAACATCGATTAATCTTTTCCGGTTATGAAGCGACTCTTTTTCGCCCCTTCTGACAATGACAAATTTTATCTTAGGGTCTGAAAGAACATTCTTATCGGAAATCATTCCAATTTCATAGAATTCATTTAAGAATATGTTCTCCAGCGCTAAGGCGACAATTTCTGAAGATTCTATATGAATAGACCGCCTTATGGCCGTTTCACTCATCATCGGAAAGCGCGACGAAACTGTTTCGACAAGTTTATCTTCGGCGAATTCCGGCCGGTTTCGTAAATTCGCGCTCAGAGAATCAATCATGCTGAAAAACAAGTGCAGATTTTCAATCGTATTAGTGACGATGCCTGTATCGTAATCGAGAACATACGGCACCGACAGCCGGGCTTCGTTTCGTAATTCTTTAATCTCTTTATCGGTTCTTGTTACCGGAATGCGAAAGGGAGCTTCTATATCATCGTAGGAAATATCTCCGGCGCGCGGCATATCAAGCGGCTCAAGAAGTTCATCTCCCGGATAAAACACGCCTATCAGTACTGCCGAAATAAGCAGGATAGCCAGCTTCTGAAATTTACTGCGGGCATCGGCTTTATGAATCTGACGGCTGGCGCTTTGTACTTTGAGAGTGCGCTTAATGGCTCTTTTTAATTTTAGAAGCGGAGATGAAAACATTGTTTATATTGAATTGGTTTTAGCGATTTTTTCTGGACCTTGATTCGTGCTTCTCATATGCTTTAATAATGCTCTGCACCAAACGGTGCCTTACAACATCCCTTTCGGTAAGATAAACAAATCCTATACCGGGCGTATTTCCAAGTATTTTCTGAACCTTTACTAAACCCGAGGCTTTGCCCGCATCCAGATCAATCTGTGTAATATCGCCTGTAATAACGGCTTTTGACTTCTCACCCAGCCTGGTTAAGAACATTTGCATCTGGGGGCTGGTGGTGTTCTGGGCTTCGTCTAAGACTAAAAAGGACTCATTTAATGTCCTGCCCCGCATAAAAGCCAGAGGAGCAATCTCGATAATTCCAATTTCAAGAAGTTTTCTGATTTTATCCGCTGGCATCATATCATATAAGGCATCGTAGACTGGCCGCAAATAAGGGTCTACTTTGGCGCGCACATCACCGGGTAAAAAACCAAGTGATTCACCGGCTTCTACCGCCGGTCGGGTAAAGACGATGCGCTCGACTTTTTTGGCCTTAAGTTCGGCCAGCGCCATCGCCACTGCCAGATAGGTCTTGCCCGTGCCGGCCGGGCCAATTGCAAAAACGATATCGTTTTTATCAACCAGTTCGACATATTCTTTTTGTCCGACAGTTTTCGGCTTTATATTTTTCTTAAGTGAGCTTGAGAGTAATGATTCCGTTGCGATAGAAGCAGCCGGACCAATACCATTTTCCTGCACCATCCCAATAGCATAGTTGACATACTGTTCAGTTATAATTTCTCCTTGCTTGATGCGCGTGACCAGGTCGCTTATTACTCTAAGCGTTTTCCCCACATCGGGAGACGTGCCCTCGACAATTATTTTGTCTCCGCGCGCGATTATCCTGGTGCCCAGCCGGGTTTCAATTATCCGCAGGATTACGTCGTTCTGGCCAAAGAGCAGCCGCTCGTCTATGCCTTCGACTACAAAATTTCTTTGAACAGTTTCGCTTGTTTTAACAGTCATAATTTGCCCGGCTAATTTTTCTGTGAAGATTTTATGGTCAAGCCCAGCTCTTCGAGCTGATCGGCGTCTAATTCTGTCGGGGAACCGTCCATCGGCGAAACCGCATTGGCTGTTTTCGGAAAGGCAATTACATCGCGGATTGAACTGCTGCCGGTCATCAGCGCTACTAAGCGGTCAAGTCCTGCCGCTATCCCGGCATGCGGCGGCGCGCCGTATTCGAAAGCCCGCAGCAAAAAACCGAACATTTTTTCAGCGCGCGCATTATCGATACCTAATATGTTTAAGACTTTCTCCTGCAAATCCCTGCGATTGATTCTCTGTCCGCCCGAGGCAATCTCCCAGCCGTTTATGACCCAGTCGTACTGTAAGGCTCTGGCCCGGCGCCAGGGATGTTCAGGACTATCAGTCGGAATGTTCGTATCAAAGCCTTCGTCTATCAGTTTCAAATCGCTTTCGTGGGGATGCGAAACGATGTTATGCATGGCGTCGAATGTTTTTTCTTCCTCGTTATAGTCAAACAGCGGAAAATCCTTTACCCACAAAAATTCCCAGCGGCTTTTGTCTATCAAGTTATGCTTGCGGCCTAAATGCAGACGAAGCTGCCCCAGAATTGATTCTGTCTTATCTTTCTTATCTGAGACAATAAAGAGCGCATCACCTTTGGCAACTTTGGCTTTTTCACAGAGCTTGTCTTTGACTGACTCACCGATAAATTTGAGAATCGGCGACTTATCTTCACTTTCTGTTCTTAGAATATAGGCCAAACCGCCGGCGCCGTGCTCTTTGGCTTTGTCAGTTAAGTCATCGATTTCTTTGCGCGAGTAGCTGCCGCCACTTTTTAAAACTATGCCCTTGACAACCCCGCCTTTGGCAACATTTTCTGCAAAAACTTTGAAATCACAGTCTTTGACAATCTCAGTCAAATCAACTAATTCCATATCAAAACGAAGGTCCGGCTTATCACTACCCCAGCGATTCATTACTTCTTCATAAGTAAACTGCGGAAAGGGAGTTTTGACTTTGATATTCATAACCTCGCCAAAGACAACCGCCGCCATCTTTTCTATGACCGCAAAGACATCCTCAGGGGTAGCGAATGACATTTCCAGATCTATCTGAGTATGCTCAGGCTGGCGGTCGGCGCGTAAATCTTCATCGCGCATGCACCGCGCTAATTGAAAATATTTGTCGAACCCGGAGACCATCAGAATCTGTTTTAGTAACTGAGGCGATTGCGGCAGAGCATAAAATTTGCCGTTGTAAGTTCTGCTCGGCACCACATAATCGCGGGCGCCTTCGGGAGTAGAACGAATCAACATCGGCGTTTCAATTTCATAGAAACCAACACTATCCAGATGATTGCGCACTGCCAGGGCGACTTTGTGTCTTAAGTGTATGTTATGCTGCAGAGGACCGCGCCTGAGGTCGAGATAGCGGTACTCGAGCCGCAGCTGTTCGTTGGCTTTGCAGTCATCTGTAATTTCAAACGGCGGAGTTTTTGAGGCCGACAGAATATAAATTTCTTCGACATTGATTTCAATCTCGCCGGTCTTGAGTTTATCGTTTTTGGTGCCTTGGGGTCGCTCGGCCACTTTGCCTTTTACCGCCACCACGAATTCGTTGCGACAGCGCTCAGCGTCGGCCATCATTTTTTGGGCAATTGCCTGGGGATTGATAACGACTTGCGTAATTCCGTAGCGGTCGCGCAGGTCTAAAAAGAGAACGCCGCCCAGATTTCGATTGGCATTGACCCAGCCATTTAAGCGGATATCGGCGCCAATATCGGACGGCCTGAGTTCGCCGCAGGTATGTGTTCGTTTAAGCTCAGAAAACGAGATCAATAATTTCCCTCTAACTCATTGCCGTATAAGTACTTAGCGATATTGACCGCGAAATATTTAAGGGCTTGTCGCATCATATTCTATCAAAATAAAGTTATATAAATTAGGCGATTAAGTCAAGAAAGGGTATTTTAGTGCAAGGAAAGTCGCGTTACATATCTATGGCCAGTAATTCGTTGCTATATATTGCTTGAATGCTTCAGTCGCAGTATCAGCCCACTTGGGTGGAGTCGGGTAAGATTCAAAAATAGTTCTCTTCCAAAGACCATGATAGATTGGTTCGCCCTTTTCAATTGTAAAATAATAGATCTCGCTATTTAAGCAGCCAGAAGGACAATCTCCATAGGCATAGCTGAAAAAATATTTGATAGTATGACGGTCACGTAACAGCACCAAGATTGGACCACCACCAACCGGAATTGTAACAACGGAAGTCACCCGGATGAAACCGGGCAATCCCGCATACATATCGACCATACGAAGAGGATTGAGTCTACCCTCAAAGTGTAGATTTGCCCATTGCTGGTCTACAAATGAATATTGCCAAAATGTTATGGTGTCAATTCTATAAAAATTGTTCAGACTGTCCCAGTGATGATACTGATTCAAATTCATGCTGTCATATGTCGAAGAATCTACATATATACGAATATTGCTTACTTTCCAGTAGGGATCAAATAAGATATTCACGTGCACTATAGAATCTGACCAGGTCTCCCTTATCAGTTCCAACTCTTCTTTTATCTGCTCGTATAGAGGCAACGGTGCGATCAATTTTCCTGACAAATGCAGCGCAGCCAACTCGGCCTCTTCATTCTCCATAGGCGTTGATGAAAAATTCGGGTCTTTTGGACCAGCCGGACTTAATGACTTGTCGTCGCAACTTACCAGCAAGACCACCAACGAGAAAAAAAATATAATATATATTTTTGAATGCTTCATTTTCTACCCCTTAAGTATGCAGTTCTAATATAATAAACGTGGAATGTCTTTACAATGTTTAAAGTTATTATCAGAAAAAGTGCCCTTGACTAAACGGCTGTTTTCGGCCTTATTTCAGGGTTTTGTGATTATGACGATAACAAAATTAGCATTATGAATATATCGCGATACTTAACAGAAGACTTAATCAAGCTCGAGATGGAAACCGTTATCGAGCCGCCGGATGAATCAAGCTCTTTAGTGCGCTGGCGCACCGCAGGGAAAGAAAAGATCCTCGATGAACTGGTTGGTCTTCTGGAAAACGACTCCCGCATCGGTAACCGCAAGAAACTTTACGAAGATTTTATCAATCGCGAAAAAAAAGCAACTACAGCTATCGGCCACGGCCTTGCTTTTCCGCATATACGCTCGATGCAGGCCAAAGAGTTTATGATAGCCTTTGCTCGCTCAAGTGAAGGCTATGATTTTGACTGCCCCGACGATCAGCCGGCACGTATGTTTTTTATCATGGCCGCACCGCCCTATGAAGACAATTTATATTTGAAAGTTTTTAAGAGCCTCTCAGAAATTCTGCAGTACGAATCGCTGCGCCATGAATTGTTAGAAGTGCAAAGCCCCGGCGAAATCATCCGCGCTATCCGCTCATACGAGTGAGTGCCAGAATTCATTTTCAAGTTCCTTTCTGCCTTTCCAGCTTTAGTCCCTATAAGAGGCGGAGGCTGGAATCCATCTTATAAATCAGACAGTTCTGTGGGCGGCAGACGTCTCGTCTGCCCCTTATTAATCAACGTTTACGTTGCGCCCCCTCTTCTCTGCCACAAAAACCCCTGCCAAAACAAGCGCCCCGCCGATGGCAGCATACAGCCCAAACTTTTCGCCCAGATACGGCACAGCCAGAGCAGTCGTGGCCAATGGCTCCAAATACAAGAAAAACCCGGCGCCGGCTGCACCCAAAGCTGCTATGCCTTCCTGCCAGAACCAATGCGCCAGTCCGAGAGCAAACACTCCCAGAAACATCAGAGCCAATAGCGGCTCAAGCGGCAGCAGTGCAAATTTTGACAGGTCTGAGGTAAACAGTACATATATAAATATGACAACCGCCGAGGGAGTTAACACGGCAATTGAAACTAACAATGGACTTCCTCGTCTCGAGATATCTCGTGTAGCAATAGTATAAAACGCCCAGGTGTGAGCTGAAGCCAAAACTAACCAGTCGCCGACCGAACCAAGCCAGCCCAAGTCTGTCAGGTCGCCTTTTGAGACCATTAAAATAATTCCGATGGTGGCAATAATTATTCCGGCAATTTGCTTAACGCCGATTTGTTCTTTTAATATAAAATATGCCAATACCGCCATCACCAACGGCGTGACGGATATTATCCAGCCGGTGTTGGTAGCCGTGGTATAATTTATGCCGGTGATTTGAATCAAAAAATGAATCGTGATTATAATCGCGCCGAGTATGATGCCTTTGTAGTCGCGCTTCTCGAATTTAAATTTAATCTTCTTAGAGAGAAGTATCAAAAAAAGTACCGGCAGTCCGAACAAATACCGCAGCGCCATTACTTCGACAGGTGTGACATATTCAAGCGCTATCTTGGTAGCCACAAACGACCAGCCCCAGAAGATTACGCAGGCGAATAGCATTATTCGAGCGGCTATCATAAGCTTTCCTTGAGGGTAATGGCATCAAGATGGATTCCATCTCTTTCTGTCATTCCCGCTCTTCTTGTCATTCCCGCGCAGGCGGGAAGGTGGATTCACATTTGAAGTGCAACGGTTTATTCCAAAATAGTTCTGCTGGGGTTCGAAAGTCCAGACATTTTCTTGGTGTGTTATTGTATGCCCGGATGAGTT